>NZ_JABFDM010000020.1 GCF_013178945.1 Bradyrhizobium aeschynomenes | reverse complement strand
TTTCTCGCGGCAGTCGCACTCGGCTCAACCCGCCTCTGGGCCAAGGCTTATGAGTCCACGCCCTAGTCCTCGGCCTTGCCATCGCTCGCCGCCGTGGCCGTGCGCGGCTGCAGCGCGCCGCGCAGGCGTTGCGCCAGACGGAACAAGGCAGGGCTGTGCTTGACGGCGTGCTTGGCCCGCCCGACTGCACCCATCGCCGCCGCAGCCACGCGGCCGCGCGCCGTGAGCGGCACGAAGCTGTCGAAGATCGGCTCGTCGTCCTTGCAGAACATCCGCTTGTAGCTGTCCGAGCCGATGCCGAGGTCGAGCGTGCGAAAATCCTCTCGCGCGTAGTGATCGATGATCGAGCGCATCAGGATCAGCCCCGGACTCCAGCGCGCGTTCTCCGACAGCGTGTAGGTGTTGAACATCATCGAGAAGCGCGCCCCGTCGGCGACGCCGGCAAACAGCGCGATGATCTCATCGTCGCAGCGCAAAGCGTGGATCTCGATGACCCGATGGCCACAGCCGAGCTTCGCCATGCAGGCGTGCCGCACGAAGGCCTCGATCCCCGGCTCGGCAAACACGTTCGGCAGCTTCTGCTCGGCCATCCGGACCGGTTTTGTCAGGAAGAACCAGTCGAGCAATTCGGCGATCTCGTCGTCGCGGCTCGCGACCACGTAGCGATAGCCGGGCAGCGCCTGCAGCTTCTTTTCCTTGCTCTTCAGCCGCTTGCGGAACGAGTTCGACAACAACGCCGTCGGCGCGGCGCCCTGCGGCATCAGTAGCACCGGGCAGTCGTTCACCGAAGGCTGATGCGGCCATCGTGCGAAGGGATTGTCGAGGTCGCGCCAGTGTTTCGGCTGCTGGAACAGGGCGAGGACGTCGGCGCCGCCGTGGTCGCGCAAGCCGGCGAGCAGGGCGTCGAGATCGCCGGCGCTGGCGCGTGCGGCGAAGTCACGGTCCATCAGCGGCATGTTGAAGGTGGTATGCTTGCCGCCCATGAACGTCGCGACGCGGACGCCGAAGGCCCGCCGCAAGGCCAGCGGCAGCAGCAGCAGCGGCCGCTGCTCGGCATCACGGGCGATCACGATGAACGGAACCGCCTGCTCGCGCGCGCCGACGTCGCGTTGCCAGGCGCCGAGCAGATCGAACCGCTGATAGGGCGTCGAGACATGGTCGGACGTTTCGAGCGCGCGCCAGATCGGCTCGGCGGCGGCGAGATCGGAGACGATGTCGATGCGTGCGATTCCGGACGGCAGCTGCCGCGCGGGCGCCTGCGCCGTCCGGCTCTCGATCACGGCGGCCATGGTCATCGCGCAACTCGCGTTGTGGGGTGTGGCGTCTTGGAATTTTGTTGCTGTGGGCCGGATGACCCTCGCAAAGAAGTCTCAACAAAAGGTAATGGCAATGACATCGTCCCAAAACGGGATGACACGCAGAAAGACCTGTCGAAATCGCCGCCGGCCACGCGATCTTAAGGCGCAATGATCTTAAACATCGCAGCGGCGGCCACGATGACGCGATCGCGCCATGGTCGGCTCCCATCAGGTGGGCGCGGACGGCTTCGTTTCAAGTGGGATGTTTCGGAAAGGGCGCTGGAATTGTCGTCGGACAACATGTGGCTGCGGAGCGCCCGGCTCGAGCTGGCCTATTTCAGCGGGCGCACGCTGCTTGCCTCCCGCGTCGCCGGCGGGGCCGGCGCGATCCTGCGCTTCGAGCGGGTGCAGCCGCGGCGCAAGGGTGCCTTCCAGCCGCTCAAGCGGTCCGAGATCACGCCCATCTTCCTCGACAAGGTGATCCGCGCGCTCAAGCGCTGGGGCTATGACATCGTTTCGCTCGACGAAGCTTGCGCCCGCGCCGTGCGGCTTGCCGAGCACGGCCGCTTCGCCTGCTTGACCTTCGACGGCGCCTCGAAAGACCTGATCACGCACGCCTATCCCGTGCTCGCGCGTCACGGCGTGCCGTTCACGGTCTACGTTCCCAGCGCATTTCCCGATGGGCTGGGCGAAGCGTGGTGGCTTGGCCTGGAAGCCGTGATCGCGCGCGAGGCCCGCATCAGTCTCGTGATCGACCACCGCGAGCAGCGCTTCAGCGTGTTCACGCCGGCTGAAAAATACGAGCTGTTCGCGTATCTCTGGGGCTGGCTGCGCAAGCTGCCGCCGGCCGAGCTGTCGGTCGCGATCCGCGACCTCTGCTCGCGTCATTCGATCGACCTTGCGGCCTTGAGCCGGCAATCCGCGATGGACTGGACCGACATCGCTCGCCTTGCCGCGGATCCGAACGTCACCATCGGCAGCGCCACCGTGCATCATCATGTGCTCGCCAATCTCAGGGATGCCGACGCGCAGCGCGAGATCGCCATGGGCAAGGCGGTGCTGGAGACGGCGCTGCGCCGCCCGGTGCGGCACATGGCCTATCCATTCGGCGACCGCGACAGCTTCCGCCGCAACGATGTCGCGCTCGCGGAGCAGGCGGGCTTCGTCAGCGCGGCCTCGGCGATGTCAGGCGTCGTGCGGAGCGAGGGCCGCTCCCATCTGCACATGCTGCCGCGCATCGCCTGGGACGGCCGCTCGCGCTCGCTGCGCGCCTTGAAGGTGCTGATGGCCGGGGTGACCCTGCCGCGTGAGAAAGCCGCGCAGCCGCCCACGCTCGACCTCGGCTGATCAGCCCTGCTGCTGCTCCCGATCGGGACGCAGCATCCAGCTGACGATCGGCATCGCCGGCAGCACCCAGCCCATGCCGACGACGACGTAATACACCGCCTGCAGCCAGCCGGAATTGGCGATCAGGGGGAATTGCGCCACCACCATGCCCATCATCGACCAGACGAAGGCGAGCAGCAGCAGGGCTACGGCGCCGATCAGTTTGCGGGTGCGGATCGTCATGACGGGAATGTCAGCCTGCGTTCGGGGCGGCGCGCTTGCGCGCGATTTCCCCGGGATTATAAGGGCCTGTCAGCCCCGGTTCAATCGAGCGTTCAACGTCCATGACCACGGTTCCCCCGACCCGCGATCTCGCCGCGATCCGCATCTGGCTCCTCGTCGTGGCCGGCCTGATCGCGCTGATGGTGCTGGTCGGCGGCGCGACGCGGCTGACCGAATCCGGGCTGTCGATCGTCGAGTGGAAGCCGGTCACCGGCACGATGCCGCCGCTGTCGGAGCAGGCCTGGACCGAGGCGTTCGAGGCCTACAAGACGATCCCGCAGTACCGGCAGATGAATGCCGGCATGACGCTGCACGAGTTCAAGACCATCTTCTGGTGGGAATGGAGCCACCGGCTGCTCGGCCGCGTCATCGGCATGGTCTATCTGCTGCCGTTCCTGTGGTTCCTGTGGCGTGGCGCCGTGTCCGGGCCGCTCGGCCGCAGGCTGTGGCTGATCTTCGGCCTCGGTGCGCTGCAGGGCGCGGTCGGCTGGTGGATGGTGGCCTCGGGCCTCACCGAGCGCACCGAGGTGGCGCCGGTCCGGCTGGCGACGCATCTGTCGCTGGCGCTTTTGATCTACGCGTCGATCGTCTGGACCTTGCGCCGGCTCAAGCCGCGCGAGGAGGCCGAGGCGCCGGCACGGCTCCGGCTGACGGCCTGGGTGCTGGTCGGCGTCACCTTCGTGCAGCTCTATCTCGGTGCGCTGGTCGCAGGCCTGCGTGCGGGGCTCGTCTACAACACCTGGCCTGAGATCGATGGCGGCCTGATTCCGAAAGCGGCCAACCTGTGGATCCAGTCGCCGTGGTGGATCAATCTGTTCGAGAACGACCTGACGGTGCAGTTCATGCATCGCATGACCGCCTACACGCTGCTGGCGCTGGCGGCGTGGCACGCCTTCGACGTGATGCGCGCGGGCGCCGGCCGCGCCGTGGTGCGCGGCGCGCACCGGTTGCTGGCCGCGATCCTGGTGCAGGCGGTGCTCGGCATTCTCACCTTGTTGGCGCTGGTGCCGATCTCGCTGGCGCTGCTGCACCAGGGCACGGCCATCATCGTGCTGACCTTTGCCGTGCTGCAGGCGGAACGGATGTCGCCGCGGCGGGTGGCCGCCGTCGCCGTGCCGCAGGCGGCGGTGACCGCGGGGCAGGCGGGGTAGGGGCACGGTCTCTCCTCCGCCATTGCGAGCGAAGCGACGTGTCCGCCGAAGCCCGTATGGCGAAGGTGGAAGCAATCCACAGTCCTGCCCACGACTCTCGATTGTGTCGTCGCGGGGCCTGTCATCGGGCCGCGCTCGCACGCCAATCTCCGCCGTCATTCCGGGGCGCCCGCAGGGCGAGCCCGGAATCCATCGGGCTACAGCACGCGCGGATCAATGGATTCCGGGCTCGCCCTGCGGGCGCCCCGGAATGACGCGTGGAGAGATCCGGGCAAGCCATCGCACTCATTCGCGTGCAGGACCGTGAAGACATGAACTCTCACCCTCGCGCGCCTTATGCGCCGAGCTATGCCGATCGTCTCGCCCTCGAAAACGCGAGGGCGCAGGGAAGGCCGGATGCCTGGCCGGCACCCATGGCCCGCGTGCAACAAAAAAAGCACGCGGCGGTCACCACAGGTACGGCCTGGAAACACCCGGCCTTCCCCGCGCGATGGTTTTAACGCTTATACGCGATCTCCCCGGGGACCGGGCTGTCTTGCCCCCGTCACCTCGTGCGACGCGTAAGCACCGACACGAGACTTAGCGCCAGCATCGGGGCGCCAGGACCACGCGATTTCGCCGTCCATGACAGACCGCTCGTCCGCGCAGACTTTCGTCCACGCACGGCCCGCCACATCCACCGCATTCCCCATCCTACGCAACTGGACGATCCGGAAGCGCCCCTCGGCTGGACAGGAACAGGCGCAGAATATGCTGATTTGCCGAAATTGGCAAGAGCGAAGCTGGGACCGCATTGGGGGGCGAGCGAGTGAAGACTTTAAGGAGCCCAATTGACCACAAGCAGTCCCGGCACCCGCTCGAACTCGCGCGTGTTCTGCGTCACCAGCGCCGCATTTCGGCGGCGAGCCTGTGCCGCGATCAGATAGTCGAACGGTCCTATCTGGACGCCGGCTTTTTCCAGACCTGCACGGATCTCGGCGGCATGGTCGGCATCCTCGGGCTCGAACGGCAGCACGTCGATTCCAAGCTCGAGAAAGCGGTCAAGCAGGCGCCCGCTCTCTGCGCGCCGGATGCTCTTGGCGATTCCGTAGCGGAGTTCAAACAGTGCCACGACCGATAGCCCGATGCGTGTGCCCGAACGGATCTGCTCGCCGAGCCGGTGCCGCAAGGCCGAGCTGCGGCCACTGACGATGCCGATCACGATGTTGGTGTCGAGGCAAATCATTCGTCGAAGAAGGTGCGCGGGTCTGGTTGGAGCGGCGGATCATCAGGGATGCCATCGGGCAGAAAGTCGCGCGCGCCCAGCGCATCGAGTTCGGCCCAGAACTTGTCGAGGTCGAGGGGCGCTCTTGTCATCGGCTCCAGGATCACCTTTTCGCCAACCTTGCTAACCAGCACCTCTGTCCCCTCGAAGCGGAATTCTTTCGGCAGCCGCACGGCCTGGCTGCGGCCATGCATGAAGAGTTTGGCGGTCGAGGACATCGGATAACTCCTCTTGATGGTATATACCGATGATATATATCTGCCGTCTGGTCGGTCAATATCCCAGCGAGGCGATGTCAGGCGATCCTTCCAACCCCAATTCGATCCGCTGGAGGACGATCGCCGTGTTGGCCGTGACGTCACTCGGCCTCGTCGCCTATTGTGCGATGCCTGATCTTGATCGCCAAGAAGATCGCAGCGGATGGCGAGCGTCCGTTGGGGTCTCTGGGTCGGTCGAGCCTGCAGACCGTCATTTGAAGTCGGCAAGAGGTCGGATGATCCGCTTCGATAGATCAGCTACTATCAGTTGAGCGTGGCCCACACGAGCCTTCGACATGCGAGCTTCTTTTCGGTCGTGACCCGGACGTCACTTCGCTCGTTCGAGCTACAGTCATGCGAGCGACTTCGTGTGCTTCCCCTCAGCAATACCCCGTCACGCCGCACGCGTAAGGCAATCGGAACATGTAGTTCGTGTAGCCCTCGCCGCCGTAATACGGGCCCTGGTAGTCGTAGGAGAAGGCGCGGCCGTAATAGCCGGGGAGCTCCTGGCGGCCGAGCAGCAGCGGAGTCGAGGGCAGCATCGGGGAGATCAGCGAGTCCTGGTCCTTGACCACGACCACCGGCGGCGGGGCCTTGGCGGCGCGGCGGGCCTTGTAGCGGATGACCTTGTCGTGGATGCCAGGCAGGTCGGCGGCGAGCACGACGCCGTTTGCTGCGGTGGCCACCATCAGCATCATGATCACCAAGGTACGCATTCTGCTCTCCTGCCGTCTGTCACATCGATCGCGCCGGATTCGATAGCCGGCGCCAGCACGGCGACGTCCGGGGCGCCGCGCGATTCCATGGACGGCAGGATGGGCCGCTTATGGTTAATGAAAACTTTCTCGCGGGCGAAGCCGGCCGCAATCGCCCGTAGAAGGACGGGCTTTTTCAGCTTTCGTTAAGCTCTGCTGGTGCACGCTTACGGCTGCCGGCGATTTTGAAGGCTGGCGGAACGACGGGCCGGAGGTCCGCGTTCGGGACAGAATCTCTGCTGCATTTCATCAGAGTCTCAGACCAGAAGGTTTCGAGCATGTCGGTGATCCCGTTTTGCGCGTCGGCGCGCCAGCATCTGCAATCACGGACAGGCGCATTCCACACTGATCTTGCTGCCGTCGACGAGGATGGTGCCTGCCTGCGCGCGCTGGCGGTGAGCCGGCTGATCGCAGCGACGGCGCTGCCGCTGGCGGGCCAAACGCATGCGCGGATGCTGCACCTGATGACATGACACGACGAGTTAACGAGGGCGCGGTTCGAGAAGCCGGCAACGGCCCGACCGTGGGACGAAGGAGAGCGCGGAAGCCCAGGGGGGCCGCCCGCGCTCTCTTTGTTTTTGGACCATGGTGCAGATGAGGCCGTAGAGCAAAGCTGCAGGTAACGACTAATCTCGCTTGATCTCTGTCTCTCGCAAAGTGCGGCAGGTCGATCCGATTTGCGGATCGTCGTGTTGTGCTCGTCTCCCTCCACGTCGTCATGGCCGGGCTCGTCCCGGCCATCCACGTCGTCCGGCCTGCGGAGAACGACGTGGATGCCCGGGGCAAGCCCGGGCATGACGGAGCAGCTAATAGGCGGAATCGTCCGCCGCCACAGCCTTTCTTACGCGCTCAGCGCCTGCTCGAGATCAGCGATGAGGTCTTCCTTGTCCTCGATGCCGACGGAGATGCGGACGATGTCGGGGCCGGCGCCGGCCTTGATCTTGGCGGCGTCGTCGAGCTGGCTGTGGGTGGTCGAGGCCGGGTGGATCACCAGCGAGCGGGTGTCGCCGACATTGGCGAGATGCGAAAACAGCTTCAAATTCGACACCAGCTTGACGCCGGAATCATAGCCGCCCTTCAGCGAGAAGGTGAACACGGCGCCGGAGCCCTTCGGGCAGTATTTGCGCGCGAGCGCGTGATACTTGTCCTCGGGCAGGCCGGCATAGTTCACCGATGCCACGCCGGGATGCTTGCTGAGATAGTCCGCGACGGCCTTGGCATTGTCGCAGTGCTTCTGCATGCGCAGCGGCAAGGTCTCGATGCCGGTGAGGATCATGAAAGCGTTGAACGGCGACAAAGCGGGTCCGAGATCGCGCAGGCCGAGCACGCGGCAGGCGATCGCGAAGGCGAAATTGCCGAACGTCTCGTGGATCCGGATGCCGTGATATTCGGGACGCGGCTGCGTCAGCATCGGATATTTGTCGCCGCTGCCGGCCCAGTCGAACGTGCCGGCATCGACGATCACGCCGCCGATCGAGTTGCCGTGGCCGCCGAGGAACTTGGTCAGCGAGTGCAGCACGATGTCAGCGCCATGATCGATCGGGCGGATCAGATAGGGCGAGGCCAAGGTGTTGTCGACGATCAAGGGCACGCCGGCCTTGCGCGCGACCTGTGCGATCGCCTCGATATCGGTGATGGTGCCGCCGGGATTGGCGATGGACTCGATGAAGATCGCCTTGGTGCGCGGGCTCACCGCGGCCTCGAAGCTCGCGACGTCGTCGGTGTCGGCCCATACCACGTTCCAGCCGAAGCTCTTGAACGAATGCGTGAACTGGTTGATCGAGCCGCCATAGAGTTTTCGCGCAGCGATGAACTCGTCGCCGGGGGACAGGAGCTGCTGCAGGGCCACGACCTGCGCGGCATGGCCGGAGGCGACGGCGAGCGCAGCGGTGCCGCCCTCGAGCGCGGCGACGCGCTCCTCGAGCACGGCGTTGGTCGGGTTGCCGATGCGGGTGTAGATGTTGCCGAACGCCTGCAGGCCGAACAGCGAGGCGGCGTGGTCGGCGTCGTTGAACACGAACGACGTGGTCTGATAGATCGGCGTCGCCCGCGCACCGGTGGTCGGGTCTGGCTGGGCGCCGGCGTGAATGGCGAGGGTGGCGAATCCGGGGGCACGTTCGGTCATGGTGTTTCCTCGTGGGCTTGATCCCTCGCGCGGCGGCGCCGGCCGGCACGGGGATCGATGATGGGAGACGGTGTCGATAGCGCGCCGTTGTGCGCCTCCGCGTCATCCCGGCGGAGGACATTTGCCAGCGGGCAAGATGCCGTCAAGGTGGCAGGCGCCGTCAGCTCCGATTTGAAATGCGTTGCTGTGTCGCGCCATGTCCGCGACACGTTCCTTTCGCAGATGCGTCAGGTCGGATCGCTTCTGTCCTTCGCGGCGCGGTCGGCGGCTGTCGTGGCGCCGCCGCCGACGCTGGTGCGGTTCAGCGACAGGCGCATGCCTTGCGTGGGGATCGGCGCGCGCTTGGCGCTGATGGTGCGGGAGTTGACGCCCATCCAGGAGATCTCCGACGAGAGCCGGCCATACTCGATCTTGGGGCAGCGGTTCATGACCACCTTCATGCCGGCCGCCTCGGCCTTCTCCGCCGCGGCATCGTCGCGGGCGCCAAGCTGCATCCAGATCACCTTCGGCAAGGGTGAGAGCTTCAGCGCCTCCTCGACGATCGGCATGATGTGAACAGAGCTTCTGAAAATATCGATCATGTCGATCGGGCGGCCGATGTCGGCGAGCGAGGCGACGAACGGGCGGCCCATCAGGCTCTTGCCGACATGGCCGGGGTTCACCGGGATCATGTCGTAGCCGCGCTGCACCAGATATTTGAAGGCGAAGAAGCTTGGCCGAATCTCGGAGGGCGAGGCGCCGACCATCGCGATCACCTTCACGCCGTTGAGAATGCCGCGGATGTAGTCGTCGGGATAGGTGTCGTGATTCATGGGCGTGCGCTTCTGTTCGTTATTGTCATTCCGGGGCGCCCGAAGGGCGAACCCGGAATCTCGAGCTGAGTCCGATCACCTCGAGATTCCGGGTTCGATGCTTCGCTTCGCTCGCAATGACGGAGGAAAGAGCGGGGTAACCTACTCATCCCGCCATGTCGGTTCGCGTTTCTCGATGAAGGCGCCGATGCCTTCTTCCGCGTCGCGGGCGAGCATGTTCTCGGTCATCACCTCTGCCGCATAACGATAGGCGTCGGCAAGGTTCATTTCAGCTTGGCGATAGAACGCCTCCTTGCCGAGCTTGATCGTATGCGCCGATTTGCGTGCCACTTGTTGCGCCAGCGCAATCGCCGCGTCGCGTTCCGTGCCGGGAGTCACCACGCGGTTGATCAGCCCCATCTCGCGGGCGCGCGGCGCCGGAACCAGCTCGCCGGTCAGCAGCATCTCCATCGCCTGCTTGGCGCTGACGTTACGCGACAGCGCCACCATCGGCGTCGAGCAGAACAGGCCGATGTCGACGCCGGGCGTCGCGAACGAGGCGCGCTCGGAAGCAACCGCGAGATCGCAGGTCGCGACCAGCTGGCAGCCGGCCGCGGTGGCGATGCCCTGCACCGACGCGACGACGGGTTTCGGCAGATGCACGATCGTCTGCATCATCGCGCTGCAGGCGTTCATCAGCTTGGCGAAGAAAGAGCGGCCGCGGTCGGCGTCGGCCCGGCGGGCAGTGAGCTCCTTCAAGTCGTGGCCGGCGCAGAACGCGGGACCATTCGCTGCGATGACCACGGCGCGCACCGCCTTGTCGGCGCCGATCTCGGCGAGCGCCAGCTGCAACTCGGCGATCAGCGCCTCCGACAGGCTGTTGCGCTGGGCGGGGCGGTTCAAGGTCAGTACCGCGACGGGACCGGCCATCTCGCGCAACAGGATTGGCGCGTCGGCAGCTTTGGCGAGGGCAGGGGCGGACATTCCGATTTCCCTTTGGCATTTCCGTATGGGCGCTTGTTGGCGGTTAATGTATCAGAAGGCAACGAGACAGAGCAGGGGGAGACATGGCGGCGAAGATGACGATCGCGGAGCTGGAAGCGTTCCTGCACGCGGAATTTCCGCAGGCGTTCCGCACTGGCGGCGACATTTCGATCGAGAGCGCCGATGGCAGGAGCTGCCGGATGCGCCAGCGCTTCAACGAGCGCATGCTGCGCCCCGGCGGCACGGTCTCAGGGCCGACCTTGATGGCGCTGGCCGATTTCGCGATGTACGTGGTGCTGCTGTCGGCGATCGGCCCGGTCGGGCTCGCGGTGACGACGAATCTCAACATCAACTTCCTGCGCAAGGGCGCGGCCGGCGCCGACGTGCTGGCCGAGGCGCGGCTCTTGAAGCTCGGCAAGCGGCTGGCGGTCGGCGAAGTCACGCTGTTGTCAGGGGAATCGCCCGATCCGATCGCCCACGTCACGGCGACCTATTCCATTCCGAATGCGTGATGTTTTTGAGGGTATTATTGCACCATATTTGTAAGTTACTGTTTTTGTTGATGTAATTTAACGCTGACAGCGTTGACGAACGCGGGCGGCTTCTCTAGAAGCTGCGACCAGTTCGGCGCGTCACCCGCGCCGCATTCTCCCTGTCACGGATATCTCTCATGAAAACCTTTTCGGCAAAGCCGGCCGAGGTCCAGAAGAAGTGGGTCGTGATCGACGCCAAGGGTCTGGTCGTCGGTCGTCTCGCCACGCTGGTCGCCATGCGGCTGCGCGGCAAGCACCTCCCGATCTACACGCCGCACGTCGACTGCGGCGACAACGTCATCATCGTCAATGCCGCGCACGCCGTTCTGACCGGCCGCAAGCGCGAGCAGAAGGTGTACTACAAGCACACCGGCTATGTCGGTCACGTCAAGGAGCGCACCGCGCGCCAGATCCTCGAGGGCCGCTTCCCGGAGCGCGTGATCGAGAAGGCCGTCGAGCGCATGATCCCGCGTGGTCCGCTCGGTCGCGTGCAGATGGGCAATCTGCGTGTCTACGGCGGACCCGATCATCCGCACGAGGCGCAGAGCCCCGAGAAGCTCGACATCGCGAAGTTGAACCGCAAGAACACGAGGGCCGCATAAGATGGCCGAAAGCATCCAGTCTCTCGATCAGCTGTCGCAGCTCAAGGGCGCCGTCACGGCTCCGGACGCTCCGAAGTATGAGAAGAAGGTCGACAAGTTCGGCCGCGCCTATGCCACCGGCAAGCGCAAGGACGCGGTCGCCCGCGTCTGGATCAAGCCGGGTTCCGGCAAGGTCACCGTCAACACCCGCGACATCGAAGTCTACTTCGCCCGTCCGGTGCTGCGCATGATGATCGAGCAGCCGATGGTCGTCGCCGCCCGCAAGGGCCAGTACGACGTGATCTGCACGGTCGCCGGCGGCGGCCTGTCCGGCCAGGCCGGCGCGGTCCGTCACGGCCTGTCCAAGGCGCTGACGAATTTCGAGCCGGAGCTGCGCGGCGTCCTCAAGAAGGGCGGCTTCCTGACCCGCGACTCGCGCGTCGTCGAGCGTAAGAAGTACGGCAAGGCCAAGGCCCGCCGCTCCTTCCAGTTCTCGAAGCGCTGATTCTGGCGATCCGGCTGCGGCCGGATCGGTCAGCACCCCATACGAACGGGCGCCCTTCCGGGCGCCCGTTTTGCTTTCTGCGTCGTTGATCAGGCGCTGGCGCGGCGTGCCGTCAGCCAATGGTTCGGCGCCAGCGGCTTGGAGACAACGCGCACCTCGCCGATGCTGCCGATGAAGCCGTCCGCCGGCGCGCGATCCCACCAGCCGCAGCCGAGCGCCCAGGGCTGGGACGCCGCGACGCTGGCGATGCCGTTTCCGCCGATCACGCTGCGCACGACAGGCGCGCCCTCGATGTAGAGCACGGTCGAATTGTCCTTCGGATCGTTGACGATCGCGAGGTGATACCAGGTGTCGAGCATGATCTCGCCGGACCAGTCGGTCTGGGCCTGCGCGGTCGCGCTCGACGGCACGATCTCCCACTGCACCTCGCGCAGGTTCGAGATCGCGAACAGGATCGGCGGCGACTCCGGATCACCGCCGGCATAGCCCGGCAGCCAGCCGCGATTGCCGAAGCGGGTGAGGATGTTGCACCAGGCGTGATCAGCCGCCTTCCAGTTCGGATCGATTTTGATGAAGGCCTCGACGGTGTAGCCCTTGGCGAAACTCGCCGCGTTGATCGGCGCATTCGCTGCGGTGGTGAACCAGCTGAAGCGGCCGGCGCCCTGCTTGGTCGTGTTGAGGAACTGCACGCTGCCCGGCGCAGAGGACAGGCGGTGCTTGTCGGCAGTGTACACGACGTCCGCGACCTGGGCCGCACCGGCGAGCGAGGCACGCTGCATCGGGTTGCCGGAGGTCAGGTCCGGCAGCGCGGTGCCGGCGGCGACCGCCTTGCCGATCGCCGACGACGCGATCCGCCAATGCGCAACGGTTTCGGCAATCAGCGGATAGTCCTGCTCGTTCGCGGGCGGCGCCACCACGGGCTCCGGCGCCTCGGTGTAGTTGGCGTAGAGATCCTGCTTGACGCGCGGCAGAATCGGCGTGCCGGTGAAGGCCGGCAAATGGCAGAAATTGGTGAAGCGGGCGAAGCGCCGGCGGAAGTCGATGTCGATGGTGAATTCGTGGTTGTCATCGGACAGCCAGGCGCGATCGAACTGCTTGAGGCTGTCCTTTGGCTTCTGCACGACCCAGGGCGAGAACGAGGCGACGTCGATCCGGTTCTTCGTGAAGTCGAACTCGTACAGGCGCATCAGGCCGTTGCCGCCCTGATAGGCCATCTGATAGTCGACGACCATCTGGTGCACGGGATTGCGGAAGTCGTTGATCTTCGTCAGATGCGCGCCGCCGTGATAGTGGCCGTTGAGCGTCATGAAGATCTGGTCGTTGCTGCGGATCAGCCTGTCCCAGAGATACTGGCCGTAGGCCACCTCCAGCGGGCTCTTGCCGTCATTGGCGATGTTGAGCAGTTGGTGGTTGACGAGGATCACCGGCAGCATCGGGTGTCGCGCGATCATGCCGCGGGCCCAGGCGATCGCATCGTCAGAGGCGCGCCACGACAGCGACAGCACCATGAAGCTGACGCCGCAGGCATGGAACACATGCGCCTCATGCCAGCCGCTCGGATGCCGCTCCAGGAAGGTGCGCTGCCTGGCGGCGCGGCTTGCCGGGAACCAGGACAAATACGGCTCGGAGGTGCCGCGATGCGCATCGGTACCCGCGCTCTGGCTCGCCGCGCTCTCGAATTCCAGCGCCTGCAGCACGTCATGATTGCCGGCGAGCACGGAGTAGGGCCGGCCGGCGTTCTCCAGCAGCTTCATCGCGGCGTCGGCGACCGCCCATTGCTGCGGATGCTTGGACTGGTCGACGACATCGCCGAGATGGATCGTGAACGGGATGTGGTATTTCGCGGCGTTGTCGACGATGAACTGCGTCTGCGCCGGATAGGGCGTGCTGCCATATTGGCGCTGATAGGCCTGGCCTTCCTCGCTCGTCGCATAGCGCGAATAGAACTGCGTGTCCGGCAGCACCGCGAGCGCGAAGCTGGTGGTGACGTGGTGATGGTGATGGTGCATGCGCCAATGCCAGTGCGCTTGCGCCCGGCCCGGCAGCAGGCTGGCGCCGAGGCCGAGGGCCGAGACGCCCATCGCGTTGCGCAGCAGCGTGCGGCGATCGACGCCCCCAGCCGGATGATCTGCCGTTGATTTCTTGTCGTTTGAATCGTCGTCGAAAGACATGCTCGTCCCCACCTCGTGCGGCCGCTCTGCCGCCGCCGAGCCGTGTTAGGGAGAGATGATCTCAAATTTGAGAAGGTTTCTTATCGTTTCGATGAGTGTTTGCGGCGGATGTGAAATGCTTCATATTTCTCGCGTCCGTTCGCAACTATCAATGAGAGACCACAGGCGACGCGCAATTACAGCGAGCGTCGGCCTCCGCGGCTGCAATCGTTTTTGAATCCTGTTTGCTGCATTTTTGCGCAGCAATTTACGGGCGAGTTGCGCCGAGCTTTTTGAGAAAACTTGGCATCCCAGGCAAACGTCTTTCGAACAGACCACCGGTTAGGTTGATCGCGATAAGGCGGCGCTAACCCTGAGTTCCCGCGCCGCCGCAGCAACCGAGGTGACGCATGGCACTCGACAGCATGACGCTCGACATCGTAGCGACAATGGTCGCGGCGCTGCTTGGCGCCATGTTGCTGCATTTCGGGCGGCAGGAGAGCACGCCGGCGCTGCGCTGGTGGGGCGCCGCGTACGTTCTCGGTGCGGTCGCGATCGCGCTATGGACGCTGATCGGCGACCTCTATGGCGAGGTGGTCTCGCTGTTCCTCAGCTCGATCGGCCTGATTGCGACCGCGATGGTGTGGAACGCCGCCCGCGTCTTCCACGGCAAGACGCCGAGCGTGCCCGGCCTCGTCCTCGGCGCCATCGTCTGGATCGCGAGCGGCATGCTGCTCCATCCCTCGGCGCAGTCGCTGCGGCTGACGATCGGCGCCGCGCTCGTCGTGCTCTATGCAACGCTCACCGCGGCCGAGCTGTGGCAGGAGCGGCGCCGCACCCTGCACAAGCGCTGGCCGGCGCTGCTGGTGCCCGCGATGCACGGCTTCGTCCTGATGCTGCCGATCCTGCTCGGCAACATGCTGCGCGACGCCGACGGCGCCTTCGCCGCCGCCTGGGTCACGATCTTCTCGATCGAGCTCGTGCTCTACGCGGTCGGCACCGTCTTCGTGATCTTCATGCTGGTGTCCGAGCGCATCGTCAGCGCCCACAAGCGCGCGGCAACGACCGATCCTCTGACCGGACTGCTCAACCGGCGCGGCTTCGCCGAGTCCTGCGCGCAACTGATCGCGCGCGAGGCGCGCGAGCGGCGGCCGGTCAGCGTTCTGATCTTCGACATCGATCATTTCAAGTCGATCAACGACCGCTTCGGCCATGCCGAGGGCGACGAGGTGCTGAAGCTCTTTGCGAACGTCGTGGTCAACAATCTGCGGCTGACCGATATTTCGGGGCGGATCGGCGGCGAGGAGTTCGCCGCGCTTCTGCCCTGTTCCATCGACGAGGCGATGGTCGCCGCCGAGCGCGTCCGCGAAGCCTTCGCCGCCGCCGGCGTGGTGTGCGAGGACAAGCCGGTCGACACCACCGTCAGCATCGGCGTCGCCGGCGGAGCTGCCGGCACCGATCTCGACGTGCTGCTCGCAGCCGCCGATACCGCGCTCTACAAGGCCAAGCGCACCGGCCGCAACCGTGTCGAGGCGTCGGCGGAGCTGCCGTTGTCGCTCGATCGCTACCGCCGCCAGCGTGCCGCAGCCGCGACGGCGGCGACGCCGCCGGCCGGTCAGGCGGTCATCTCGGGCTGACGCGCCGCTTTCTCTCCCCAAAGGTCTGGGCTAGACAGACGGTCCAGCACCAGGGGAGGCCGACAGACCATGATCACCGAAATCGCCCAGATCGACGTCAAGCCCGGCACGGAGAAGGATTTCGAGGCGGCGGTGGCCAAGGCGCGCGCCGCCTTCGGCCGCTCCAAGGGCTTTCACGGCTTCGAGCTGCACAAGTCGATCGAGAAGCCGCAGCGCTACCGGCTGATGGTGAAGTGGGAGACCCTGGAAAACCACACGGTGGATTTCCGCGGCTCGGAGAACTTCACCGAATGGCGCGGCCTGGTCGGGCAGTATTTCGCCAGCCCTCCGGAGGTCGAGCACACCGAGACGGTGCTGACCTCGGCCGGCTGAGCGTCTTAGCCGCAGCTGCTACGGAGCGGAGCCGCGATGACCCGAGACGATCTGATCGCTGCGTATTCCGCGCCGGGACGGCATTACCATGATCTGCGCCATGTCGAGGACTGCCTCGCATGGCTCGATCGCGTCGCGGGCCTCGACGCCCGCGATCGCGAGATCCTGACGCTGGCGATCTGGTGGCACGACGTCGTTTATGATCCCAGGCGATCCGACAACGAGGAGCAGAGCGCCGTCCTTGCGGAGCGTCATGTCGCGCCTGACATGCGAGACGAGGTGGCGCGCCTGATCCGGCTGACCCGGACGCACGACGTCGCCGCCGGCGACCGGCGCGGCGCGCTGCTCGTCTCCATCGATCTCGCCATTCTCGGCGCCGACGAGGCCGGCTACGATGCCTATGCGGATGCCATCCGGCGCGAATATGCTGATGTGCCGGACGACGCCTACCGCGCCGGGCGCTCGGCCGTTCTGGACCGGTTCTTAAACCGGCCGATGATCTATCCCGATGCGGACTTTGCTGCCGCGCTAGACCAGAAGGCACGTGCCAATCTCTCGCGCGAGCTGCGCGCTCACGCCCTCCTGCGATAGACCGCCATGCCGAGCAGGCCTACGGTCGCAGCGAACATGATGTAGTAGACCGGCGCGGTCTTGTCGCCGGTGGCCTGCACCAGCCAGGTGTTGATGAAGGGCGCAAGGCCGCCGAACAGCATCACGCCGAAATTGTACATCAGCGATGCCCCCGTTGCGCGGACGCCGACGGGATAGATCTCCGTCATGAACGCCGGCACGGCGCCGCCGAGCACGCCGAGCAGCAGTCCCACAGACTGCAACTGCCACAGATGCGCGGTGGTCGGCTCCGCCACCAGCTGCCTGAACAGCAGGACGTAGAGGATCGGATAGAGCAGCAGCGCGGGCACGATCACGCCCCGCCGGCCGATCCGGTCCGACAGCAGCCCCGACGCGAGACCGAGCGGCACATTGGCGAGGCTGACCGCAAGCAGCCCGAGCTGCGCATCGGCCAGCGGCAGCCTGAGCTCGCTGGCGGCAAAGGCCGGCAGGAACACGCCGCCGACATAGTAGATCGCGGTCCCCGCTGCGATCAGGCCGAATGAAGCCAGCAGCTCGCGCGGATGCTCGGCGACCAACCGGCCGAGGGTCGTCTTTTTCCGGGCGGGGGCTCTGGCCGCTAGTCCGGCCAGATAGGCCTGGAATTCCGGCGATTCGTCGCATCGTCGGCGCAGATACCAGCCGACCGGTCCGATCAGGATTCCGAGGATGAACGGCACCCGCCAGCCCCAGCTGGCGAAATCCGCAGGCGACAAAGTCTTGCCGAGCAGGACCGCGAGCATCGCGCCGAGCGCGAAGGCGAGCGCCTGCGACACCGTCTGAAAGGCGCCGTAGAGGCCCTTGCGGCCGGGAGGTGCGAACTCGATCAGCATGGCGCTCGCCGAGCCGAATTCACCGCCGGCGGAAAAACCCTGGATCAGGCGCGCGAGCAGCAGGAGAGCCGGAGCGGCAATGCCGATCGACGCATAGGTCGGAAGAACGCCGATCAGACCAGTGCCGAAAGCCATCATCGTGATCATCACCACGAGCGCCTTCTTGCGTCCGTATCTGTCGGCGTAGAGGCCGAACACCAGCCCGCCGAGCGGCCGCGCCGCAAAGGCGATGCCGAAGACCGCGAAGGTGGAGAGCAGCGACGCTCTCGGATCGTCGGCCGGAAAGAACAGCTTGCTGATGACGCCGGCAAACAGCCCGAACACCGTGAAGTCGAACCATTCGAGCGCATTGCCGATGGTCGAGGAGATCACGACACGACGGCGCATCGCGTCGCCGGAGACGTGTTGCATGACTGACCTGTCCGTCTGTTCGAGGACCTCGTTGACCAAGCAAGCGGCTGGCGCAGCGAGCGAGTCACGACGTCAGTCTACGATACCGAGAACCTCTGTCCAGCGCGGATGTCGGGCCGCTGATGGCCGAACGCCGGCGGAGCCTGCCGGCGTGCTCCGCACGGACGCAATCGATGCGTCGGCCTCCCGTTTCGCTGCCGGAATGCAGCGCGCGCAACCTCGCATGAGCAGATGTGGCTTGCCTTTTACCGGCGCGCAACGTGCAATGAGAGGCATTGCCGTTGCCCCACGACGGGATTGCGACGATTCCGCTGCCGGCGGCTCAACAGAATCTCCGAAGCGCAACACGCTTCCTCACCTGGGACATCTCATGCCGATCATCAATCGCGCCGCCGAGCTCGCCGAGGACGCCAAGGTCTGGCGCCGTGACTTCCACCAGCATCCCGAGCTGCAATATGAGGTGCACCGGACGGCTGCGCGCGTCGCCGAGTTGCTGACCTCGTTCGGCGTCGACGAGGTGGTCAGCGGAATCGGCCGGACCGGCGTCGTCGGCGTCATCCGCGGCCGCGCGCCATCACAGCGCGTGATCGGCCTGCGCGCCGACATGGATGCCTTGCCGCTGCAGGAGATCACCGACGTCCCGCACAAGTCGACCGTTCCCGGCAAGATGCACGCCTGCGGCCATGACGGTCACACCGCGATGCTGCTGGGTGCGGCACGCTATCTCGCCGAGACGCGCAATTTCGCCGGCAACGCGGTCGTGATCTTCCAGCCGGCAGAGGAAGGCGGAGCCGGCGGCCGCGCCATGGTCGATGACGGCATGATGGAGCGCTTCGGCATCCAGGAGGTCTACGGTTTGCACAATGCGCCAGGCCTGCCGCTCGGCATGGTGGCAACCCGCGCCGGGGCGGTGATGGCGGCCGCGGACACCTTCGAGGTGCGCCTGACAGGCCATGGCGGACACGCGGCGCGACCTAACAAGTGCGTCGATCCGATCGTGGCTGGTGCTCAGATCGTGACCGCGCTGCAGTCGATCGTGGCGCGCAACGTCGATCCGGTCGAGAGCGCGGTGCTGTCGATCACGCGCTTCCATTCCGGAACGACGGCCGACAACATCATTCCGCAGACGGCCGTCATCGGCGGTACGGTGCGCACGCTGAACGAGGAGATCCGCCGGCTGATGGACGAGCGGTTCAAGGCCGTCGTGAACGGGCTTGCGAGCGGCATGGGCGTCGACGTCGAGATCGACTACGAGTGGGGCTATCCTGTCGTCGTCAATCACGTTGAGCAGACCGCATTCGCCGCCGATGTCGCGCGCAGTGTGGTCGGGCCGGATCAGGTCACGACCGACATGCCGCCGAAGCTCGGCGGCGAGGATTTCGCCTACATGTTGCAGGCCCGGCCAGGCGCCTTCGTGTTCATGGGCATCGGCGAGACCGCGGGTGGACTGCATCACCCGGCCTACGACTTCAATGACGAGGTCATCCCGCACGGGATCAGCTATTGGGCCAAGCTAGTCGAGACGGCGATGCCGGTTGAATAGAGTTCAGAGTGAGCAAGTGTCGTGGATGAATGCTCCCCCGTGAGGTGCCGTTCCCGGTGTGGCTTCGAAGCAGCCGTCGTTCGCGTGTTCGGTTCGCGCACGAACGGTCGATCATCGACTCCCGGAAGGCCGTTCGAGAGAGCTTGGCGCGCCTGAGTGCGGCGACGCGGTCACACCACTCCGCGCGCGGCTCCGGCGATTGTTTCCAAATGTTGAGATTCGTTTCCATGCGTGTCACGGGTAACCCGGTAGGCCAGACTGGCCTCGTCGGTACGGGTTGTCAGAGTGAGCGTTGCAGTGCGTTTGGAGTATCGCCCGGACATCGACTGTCTGCGCGCGTTCGCCGTCATTTCGGTGATCGGGTTTCACTATGAGCTGCCGGGCTTCGGCGGCGGCTTCGTCGGCGTCGACGTTTTCTTTGTCATCTCCGGATACGTGATCTCGCGGCTGATCTGGGCGGGGCTTGCCGCCGATTCGTTTTCCTTCCTGACATTCTATGAGCGCAGGGCCAGGCGCCTGCTGCCGGCGCTCTACCTGCTGATCCTCGTGACGGGGATCGCAGGATATGTGCTGGTGCCGCCGAGCGACTACCGGATGTTCTTCGGGAGCGCGATATCGACGCTCCTGTTCTCGTCGAACATCTTCTTCTGGATGGAGACCGGCTATTTCGACCTGCCCACGATGGGCAAAGTCCTGAACCATACCTGGTCACTGTCGGTCGAAGAGCAATTCTACTTCTTGTTTCCGGTCATCACCTGGCTCTGGAGCAAGCTCTTTCGTGATCCCGCGTCGAAATCCTCACTCGCACTCGTCATCGCCGGCACGATGGCGCTGTGCATTGTCGACGAGCTCCTGATCAAGAATTCAGCGTCCGCCGCGTTCTACCTTGCTCCCCTGCGGGCTTGGGAATTCCTGATCGGAAGCATCGCCTTCTTTCTTCTTCGATGGTCGCCGGTCGGGTTCTCGGCGCGCTGTGCCTATGGGCTGATGGGGCTGGCGCTCATGTTGATACCGGTGGTCATGTTCCGGCCGGAGACCCGCTTTCCAGGGCTGCATGCGCTGATCCCTTGTCTCGGCGCGGCCCTCTTCATCATCGCGTTCAATCAGGACGACGGCAGGCCCCGGCTGCCGTTCGAGGATGCGGGGGCGTTTGTCGGGCGCCTGTCCTACGCGCTCTATCTCTGGCATTGGCCGGTGTTCGTTCTCGGCAGAGCGGCGCTCCCGCTCGACGTCGCAAGCTCGAACGCCGGGACGATGACATTGCTGGTGTGCTCGGCGCTGCTGGCGTACCTGTCGCATATCGCCGTGGAACGCCCCATTCGTGCATGCACGGCCTGGAACGGCTTGCGCGTTTCGGGACTGATCGCGGGCACGGCAGCGGTCCTGATGGCGGTCGGGATCCACGGCTTCTCGCACGAGGGCTATGCGGGACGCTTTCCGGCGTCGCAGGAGCGGATGTTGCGCTACAATGCCCAGGCGGTGGCACCGTTCTACCGGACGCATAGCTGCTTTCTGCAGCCCGACGAGCCGTTGTCGCACTACGATTCCGGCGCGTGTCTCACGCCGGCGGCAGACAGGCGCAACATTCTGCTCGCTGGTGACAGCATCGCCGCCCACTATGGCTGGGGCCTGCGCGATTACTTGCCTGCGGCCTATCATTTGATGCAGCTGACATCGGCGGCCTGCGCCCCCTTCGTCGAGTTGCAGCAGGAGTTTTCGCGAAGCTGCAATGACGCCAATCGTCTCCTGCGCGAAGAGATCAGGGCGCGACGCCCCGCGGCGGTGATCGTTTCAGGCAATTGGCGCGTGTACGTAGAAGTCTATGGTCGAGCGGCCGCTCCGGGTTTCGACAGCTATCTCGGTGCGTTGCTGAAGGAGGCGGAAGACGCGGGCATTCCGGTTCTGTTGCTTGGGCCTTCGCTCGAATTTCCGGCTCCCTTGGCTCAGACTTTGTTCAACTACGAGCGGACGCATCTGCCGGTCGCCAACTCGCTCAAGCCGGTGGAGGCATCGTTCAAGGCCGACGAGCGGCTCCGGGCGATCGCGCGCTCTCACCCCGGCGTTCAGTACGTTTCGGTCCTCGATGCGATCTGCAGCCTGCGTGCTTGTCCAACCAGGGTTGATCCGGAAACGCCGATCACCTGGGACATCATCCACCTCACGCCGGAAGGCTCCAAATTCGTCGTCTCCAAATTGAAGCCGCAACTGGATGCATTCCTGAGCAGACTTTCTCCGCCGCCGGAAGCCAAGCTGAAGGAGTTCGTGGCCGGGCGTTCGGCGACGCCTCGGGATGCTTCCTCTCAAGTGCAATAGCCGGCGCAGGGAGAGCCGTTCAGATTGCGGCCGCGGCGTCCTCGGTGCTGCGGTCGCTCTTGAAATAGTCGATCATGACCTTGGCGATCGCCATCAGCGGCAGTGCCAGCGTCAGACCCCAGACGCCGAACACGATGCCCAGCAGGATCTGGAACGCGAACAGCGTGGCCGGCGGAATGTCCAGCGCCTGCCGCTGGATCAACGGCGTCAGCACGTAGCTTTCCATCGCGTGCACGCCGAGGAACAGCACGAAGGCGGAGGCGGCCGCGACCCAGCCCGAAGCGAGGCTCGCCAGCACCACGATGACGCCGGCGATGATGGCACCGACGGTCGGAATGAAGGCCAGCAGGCCGGCCTGGATGCCCAGGATGAACGAGCTCTGCACGCCGATGATGGCGAGCCCGATCCAGGTGACGAGGAAGACCGCGAACATCGTGGTGATCTGGGCGATCAGCCAGCGCTCCAGCGTATAGCTGATGCGGTCGACGATCACGGTGGCCTGGTCGCGGTACTTGGCCGGCGCCAGGAACAGCAAACCGCTGCGATAGACCGAGGGCTGGGCGGCGAAGGCGAGCCCCAGGAACAGCACGATGAAGAAGTTGCCGACGGCGCTGACGGTGCCGAGCAGCAGCTTGAAGGTCTGGCTGACGATGGCGCCGCCGGAGGAGGCCAGCGCGCTCGGCGAGGGCAGTCCGCTCGGCAGACTGTGGGACGGCGTCTGAGTCGGCGTGGTCGACCCGCCATCGGGGGCGGACGTGGCCGGCGGCGCGGCGTTGAAGTCGAAGAAGCTGGTGTCGATGCCGTTACGGTCGAGGAAGCCCTTGATGTTGCCGAGCTGCGACTTGATGGTGTCGCTCAGCACCTTGGCCTGGTCGGCGATGGTGGTGCCGCCGAGGAAGACGATGCCGACGAGGACGGCTGCGAGCGCCAAGCAGACGATGACGAGCCGCGCCGGGTGCGGCCAGGGCAGTACCCGGCCAAGGAGGCTGGTCATGGCGTTGAGTGCGACGCCGAGCAGCATGCCGGAGAACAGCAGGAACAGCGCCGCAGCGTAGTACCAGCTGAAGGCCAGCGCGGCCATGAACAGGATCATCCCGATTCCGCCCACGGCGATGGCCCAGGCCAGGTCGCTGCGGGCCTGGAGGCGGGGGTCTGCGGGGGCGGTCATGAGGCGTCCTTGTGCTGATCAACCCCACATTGGCGAAAACCGCTGCCGGATCAAGCGGGGCATTGGAGATCGTTGACGGGCGGACGCCGCGGGGTTGCCCGGAATTGGCATTGGGGACCCGCGCGCGCATATGTTGATCCGTGGATGCGACGCAGGCATGATTTGTGCCTGCTGACTGATCCGAAGATCGGCCAGCACATCAGGGAGACAACGAGGGCAATGAAGCGTCCGGTCGTCGGCGTGATCGGCAACAGCCATCGCGTCGAGAACAGGTTCACCGTGCAGATGGTGGGCGAGCGCAATCTGAGCGCCGTGGCCGAGGTTGCGGGTGCGCTGCCGCTGATGTTTGCCGGCGTTCCGGAGATCACCGACATCGGCGCGCTGCTCGACGTGGTCGATGGCGTGGTGCTGACCGGGGCCCGCGCCAACGTGCATCCGACGCGCTTCAACACCGAGCCCAGCCTCAAGCACGAGCCCTACGACGTCCATCGCGACGAGGTCGCGCTGCAATTGTCGGAGGCCTGCGTCGCCAGAGGCATTCCGCTGTTCGGCATCTGCCGGGGCCTGCAGGAGATGAACGTCGCGTTCGGCGGCTCGCTGCATCCGGAGATCCGCGAGATTCCCGGTCGGATGAACCACCGCATGCCCCGCCTGGAGAACGGCGAGATCCATCCGGATCCAACCGTCATCTTCGCCGACCGCCACGAGGTGCGGCTGACCCCGGGCGGCGCCTTCGCCGGGATCCTCGGCTGCGACAGCATCAAGGTCAATTCGCTGCACGGCCAGGGCATCCTCGAGCCCGGCGACCGCGTCGTCATCGAGGGCATCGCCGAAGACGGCACCATCGAGGCCATCCGCATCGCCGATGCGCCGAGCTTTGCATTGGGCGTGCAATGGCACGCCGAATATGACCCGCAGAAGAACCCGATCAACCGCAAGCTGTTCGAGGCGTTCGGGGAGGCGGTGAGGAGGCGGCGTCTCGCGGCCTGATGTCAGCCTGAACCCGAGGTGCGGCGAAACAGACCCAAGACTGTACAGACCCAAGACTGTCGGCTGCGTTGTCTTGCATTCTCACAAGGGTTCACTGATGCGATATGTCTTGACCGCCGCCATCGCGCTGGCCGTTGCGAGTCCTGCTCTTGCCCTGACCGCGCCGCCGACGGAAGGGCCGATCACCTGCACGTTGCCGGTGGCCGCGACCGACACGGCGAAGACCCTGAAGCAGCGCTACGGAAGTGAAGCTGTGATCGAGGATCTGCCCGGAGCGGAAGGCGAGACCTACAGGGGCCTCGTGCTGTTTCCGCGCGCGATGGACCGCCGTATCGAAGTCGGCTTCATCGAGGACAAGGCCGCCACTGTGTCCGGGCTCACCTTGCGCGACACGGCCAAGACCAGCCGTTGGAGCGTGGCCGGCATCAGCATCGGTGCGAGCCTCGCTGCGGTTCAGAAGGCCAATGGCAAGCCGTTCGCCGTCGCAGGCTTCGGCTGGGACTATGGCGGCTGGGTCACCGACTTCAAGAACGGCGCGCTCGGGCGCATGCTGCCGGGCGGCTGCTCGCTGACGGTGCGGTTCGGCACCGACAAGGACACGCCGCGGGCGCTCTCGGGGGACGGCGTCAAGGTGTCGTCCGACAATCCGGCGCTGCTGAAGCTTGCGCCCGTGGTGACCGAGATCGGCGTGAATTTCGCCGCCAAGTGATGGAGGCGAAATTGGTATCCTTCTTAGAGAGACCGCACCCTACTTGCGAGAAGTCGTGCTGGATCCGACTGCTCCCCCGATAACGGCTCCTGCGAAGATCTTTGCGATCTCTAGAAATCCTGAGGTGGCTTCCTTGGCTGGATTGTAGATCAATCCGACTACGCCCAAGACTCCGAAAGCAATCGTCATCAAAGCGACGACGGCGGTGAAACCAACAAATGTGCGGTTCCACCAGCCCTCCGGTTTGGGCGCCATTTGGGAGGGGAATTTGTTACCGGGGATGTATTCGTTTAGCGACATGAAGACGTCGCCAGCCTCAAGCTCGGATCGATCAGCTTCCTTCGCGATTTCTGATGCTCGGTTGGAAATCTTCTGTCGGATTGGTGGGATGTAGAGGTCCCAGATCTTATCGAAAACCTCGTTCGTCTCCGGCATTTCAACCCCCGCTAGATGGTTAGTTAAAATGCAATCAAATAGAACGGATCGTGCAGATGTCCAACAACAAAAGGGCGCCCCGTGAGGGGCGCCCTGCTGTCGTCTCCGCCGATCTGATCGGGCGTCAGCCCGAGTAGTACATGTCGAACTCGACCGGGTGGGGCGTCATTTCGAAGCGCTCGACCTCGGTCATCTTCAGCGCGATGTAGCTGTCGATGAAGTCGTCGTCGAACACGCCGCCGGCCTTCAGGAAGGCGCGGTCCTTGTCGAGGTTCTCGAGCGCCTCACGGAGCGAGCCGCAGACGGTCGGGATCTGCTTCAGCTCTTCCTTCGGCAGGTCGTAGAGGTCCTTGTCCATCGCCGGGCCCGGGTCGAGCTTGTTCTTCACGCCGTCGAGGCCGGCCATCAGCATCGCGGCGAAGCCGAGATAGGGGTTGGCCATCGGATCGGGGAAGCGGACCTCGACGCGCTTGGCCTTCGGCGAGGAGGTGTAGGGGATGCGGCAGGAGGCCGAGCGGTTGCGCGCGGAGTAGGCGAGCAGCACCGGCGCCTCATAGCCCGGGACCAGACGCTTGTAGGAGTTGGTCGACG
The DNA here is from genome assembly GCF_013178945.1 of Bradyrhizobium aeschynomenes. Taxonomy (GTDB): domain Bacteria; phylum Pseudomonadota; class Alphaproteobacteria; order Rhizobiales; family Xanthobacteraceae; genus Bradyrhizobium; species Bradyrhizobium aeschynomenes. The sequence goes on along the minus strand of NZ_JABFDM010000020.1, from coordinate 66,283 downwards.
GGTTGGTGAAGGCGTTGATGGCCTTGGCGTGCTTGATGATGCCGGCGATGTAGGACAGGCAGGTCTCCGACAGGTCGGAATACTTGTTGCCCGCGAACACCGGCTTGCCGTCCTTCCAGATCGACTGGTGGACGTGCATGCCCGAGCCGTTGTCGCCGTAGACCGGCTTCGGCATGAAGGTGGCGGTCTTGCCGTAGATGTGCGCGACCTGGTGGATGCAGTACTTGTAGATCTGCATCTGGTCGGCCATCAGCGTCAGCGTGTCGAACTTCATGCCGAGCTCGTGCTGGGCGGAAGCGACCTCGTGATGGTGCTTCTCGACCTTGACGCCCATGCGGGCCATCGCGCCGAGCATCTCCGAGCGCATGTCCTGCACGGAGTCCTGCGGCGGCACCGGGAAGTAGCCGGCCTTGGTGCGGATGCGGTGGCCGAGATTGCCGCCCTCATACTCGGTGTCGGAGTTGGTCGGCAGCTCCGAGGAGTCGAGGCGGAAGCCGGTGTTGTAGGGCGAGGAGCTGTAGCGCACGTCGTCGAACACGAAGAACTCGGCTTCGGGGCCGACGAACACGGTGTCGCCCACGCCCATCGACTTCACCATGGCCTCGGCCTTCTTGGCGATGCCGCGGGGATCACGGTTGTACGGCTCGCCGGTGGTCGGCTCGAGCACGTCGCAGGTGATGATCATGGTGGTCTCGGCGAAGAACGGATCGATCGTCGCGGTCACCGGGTCGGGCATCAGGCACATGTCGGACTCGTTGATCGCCTTCCAGCCGGCGATCGAGGAGCCGTCGAACATCGTGCCTTCGGCGAAAATGTCTTCGTCGATCATGCTGACGTCGAAGGTGACGTGCTGCCACTTGCCCCGCGGATCGGTGAAGCGGAGGTCGACGTATTTGACGTCGTTGTCTTTGATTGCTTTCAAGACGTCCTTGGCGGTCTTCATGAATACCCCTCTTGGCTTATAACGTCACGGCCCGGCGCGGGACGGCGTCCGCGGGTCATGCTCCTTAGCCTCGCACGGGGGCCAAGACAATATCGGAAACGGCAAAATGGCCGCGGTCAGGCGCCCCGTGGAGAACGCCTGCGCTGCCGTCGTGGCTGCTTTCGCAGCAAATTTTCTCTATCCGAGGCCTGGGACGGGCGACCGTTCCCAAGCCTCGGGTCTGGCGCTAGATCGCGTCCAGCCCCGATTCACCGGTTCTGATGCGAATGGCTTCCTCGATGTTGGAGACGAAAATCTTGCCGTCGCCGATGCGGCCGGTCTGGGCCGCGCGGCGGATTGCCTCGNAATCTTGCCGTCGCCGATGCGGCCGGTCTGGGCCGCGCGGCGGATTGCCTCGATCGCACGCTCGACCAGGTCGTCGCCGATCACGATCTCGATCTTCACCTTGGGCAGGAAGTCGACGATGTATTCGGCGCCGCGATAGAGTTCGGCATGGCCCTTCTGTCGGCCGAAGCCCTTCGCCTCGGTCACGGTGATGCCCTGAAGTCCCACTTCCTGAAGCGCCTCCTTCACCTCGTCGAGCTTGAACGGCTTGATGATGGCTTCGATCTTCTTCACTGAGCGCCTCCCGGGCATTCCGCTATAAAAAACAGTTGGGTCATCGTCAGGCTGCGCCGATGCGCAGGTCATTCGATCATTCGTTACCGGGCCCGACATTCTCCGGCGGAGGCCCGGTGATTGACAGCCCGTCTTGCCCCGTGCCGAAGTGGCTCCACAAAAGCAGGGTCTATGCCAAGTCGTTAACGAGGCTGAATCGAACAGATATCCGGGCCTTTGGCGTTGAGCCGACGATTCCCTCAGGGAGTGTCCAGAATACCGAAGCTCGCGAATTAGGCAAACAGGTCATAAGTTGTGCAGAAGTCGGAGCGGCGTCGGCAGGCCTGCCGAAATGCCCAGGGAAAAGGCGGCGACCGATCACGAGATCAGCGGTGTGAGAGGATGGAAGCGCTCTTGGAACTTGCCTGCGGGCGCGGCAATAGGAGGTGACAGGATTCGGCTGACGCGCGGGGCACGGCGCGTGTGGCGACCATCGAGCAGCGGGGCATGAGACCGCTGCGGGGGACATGAGCAGCAATGGAAGTCTTGACCACGAGCGAAATGGAGCGTGCCGACCGGCTGACGATCGCGGCCGGCACGCCCGGATTCTCGTTGATGCTGAGCGCCGGCCAGGCTGTCGCTGCGGCCGCCATGGATCTGGTCGAGGAGGGGCCGATCCTGGTCGTTTGCGGGCCCGGCAACAATGGCGGCGACGGCTTCGTGGCGGCGGCGGAGCTGGCCGCACAGGGCCGCGACGTCTCGGTCATTCTGATGTGCGAGCGCGACGCGCTGCAGGGCGATGCGGCCTCGGCGGCCAAGGGCTGGAAGTTTCCGGTGCTGCCGTTCACGCCGCAGGCGATCGGCAAGCCGGCGTTGATCGTCGATGCGCTGTTCGGCGCCGGCCTCAGCCGTCCCGTCAGCGGCGAGCCGCAGGACGTCATCGCGGCGATCAACGCCAACGGCGCGCCGGTGCTCGCGGTCGATCTGCCGAGCGGCATCAACGGTACGACCGGCGCGGTCATGGGCATCGCCGTCAGGGCGACCGAGGCCGTGACCTTCTTCCGCAAGAAGCCGGCGCATCTGTTGCTGCCGGGACGCCAGCATTGCGGCCGGGTCCGGCTCGCCGATATCGGCATCGATCCGCACGTGCTCGACGAAATCAAGCCGCAGGCGTTCGAGAACGAGCCGGAACTGTGGCGCAGCCGCTTTCCCGTGCCTGTTATCGACGGCCACAAATACGCGCGGGGTCATGTGCTCGCGGTGTCCGGCGATCTCACCGCCACCGGCGCCTCGCGCATGGCTGCGCGGGCTGCGTTGCGGGCCGGCGCCGGCCTCGTGACCTTGGCCTCGCCGCGTGATGCGCTCGCCGTCAATGCGTCGGCGCTGACGGCTGTGATGGTGCGCGCCGCCGACAGCGCGATCGAGTTTGGCGAGCTGCTCGGCGACAAGCGCTACAACACCTGCATCATCGGTCCGGGGACGGGCGTCAGCGAGCGCACGCGCGATCTCGTTTTCACCGGGCTCACCGCGCAGCGTCATCTGGTGCTGGATGCGGATGCGCTGACGAGCTTCGCCGACGCGCCGGAGCGGCTGTTCGAGCAGATCAGGATGATGGCGGACGCGCAGATCGTGCTGACCCCGCACGAGGGCGAATTCCCGCGGCTGTTCTCGGACCTCAGCAACAAGAATCCCGGCCGCTCCAAGCTCGAGCGAGTGCGCGCCGCGGCCGCCCGCTGCGGCGCCGTGGTGCTGCTGAAGGGCGCCGACACCACGGTCGCCGCGCCCGACGGCCGCGCCGCCATCGCCGCCAATGCGCCGCCCTGGCTTGCCACCGCCGGCGCCGGCGACGTGCTCGCCGGCATCATTGCGGGTCTCCTGGCGCAGGGCGTGCCGGCGTTCGAGGCGGCCTGCATCGGCGTGTGGATGCATGGCGAGGCCGGCAGCGAAGCGGGGCCGGGGCTGATCGCGGAGGACCTGACGGAGACGCTGCCGGCAGTGTTCCGGCGGCTCTATGACCGGTTCGGGGTCGAGTATTGATGTGAGGCGAGCCGCTGCCCCAATGACGGCTGTCATGCCCGCGCAGGCGGGCATCCAGTACGCCGCGGCCGATCGGTGTGATCACAACCGCCGCGGCGTCCTGGATCGCCCGGTCAAGCCGGGCGATGACAGCTGAGTTTGCAGTGGCGTCGACACGTCTCGCCGACGCCGATACGGCTTACGTCACCTGATACTTAGCTACCGAGCTCTCGTTCCACGCGAGCCCGAGGCCCGGGCCCTTCGCCGTCACCTTGCCGTCGACCACCTGCAGCGGCTCGGCAAGGATGGCGCCGGCGAAATCCAGCACCTCCAGAAAGTGCGCCGTCGGCGTCACCGCCAGCACATGGGCGCTCGCCTCGGGCAGAATGTGGCTCGACATCGGGATCGAGGCGGCATCGGCTTGGCCTGCGACATTGAGCCAGCCGGTGATGCCGCCGACCTTCATCAGGTCGGGCATGATGAAGTCCGAGGCGCCGGCGGCGATCGCCTCGGCGAAGCCGCGCGGAAACCACCAGTTCTCGCCGGCCTGGATCGGGATCTCCGAACGCTCGCGCACCTGGGCGTGACCGGAGAGATTCTCCTGTGGCACCGGCTCCTCGATCCAGGTCAGATCGTAATCGGCGAGGCGCGTAATTCTGCGCGCGGCCTCAGCGGGATGGAGCGACTGGTTGAAGTCGAGCATCAGCGCGATATCCGGCCCGAGCAGAGCGCGCAGCCCCTTGATCATCGCTTCGTCGGTGGCGAGGTCGCCGTGGCCGCCCTTGGTCTTGATGGCGCGAAAGCCGTTTTCGTCGCACGCGCTGCGCAAGGTGCGCGCGTCGTCCTTGGCGTCGAGCACGCCGTAGCTGTCATAGGCGGGAATGGGGCGTGCGGAGCCGCCGAGCAGCTCGACGACCGGCTTGCCGGCGATCTGACCCAGCGCATCCCAGAACGCCATGTCGAGGCCGGAGACGGCCATGCCGACCAGCCCCTGCCAGCCGAGCAGGCGGAATTTGGCGTCCATGGCCTTCATCAGTTCGAACGGCACCAGCGCCTTGCCGGTGAGCTCGCGGCCGATCTCCTCGACCAGTTGCACCAGCGGCTTCAAGGCGAGCCTGGTGTAAGCGAACAGGTAGGAGTGGCCGGTAATCCCCTGATCGGTCGTGACGTCGATCAGCACCAGCGGGCCGGCATCGATGATGCCGAAGGCGTTGCGCAGCGGTCGCTTCATCGGCGTGACGACGGCGCGCGCGGTGACGCCGGTGATGGCGGCGGTGGTCATGGGAGTTCTCCCTGGTTCGTTTCCTCAACCGATCTCATACCACCGGACGAGCCGCGGCGCCGCCCAGTTCGTGGCCATGCTCTCGATCAGGGAACGGCCGGATTGCTCGGCCAGGAACGCAATGCGCTGGGTCTGGCCGGCCTCCACGGCGAGCGTGTCCAGCCAATAGGGCTTCCAGCCATCGTCGAGCCGGTCGAGCAGCCGGAACGGCTGGCCATGCAGGTGGACCACCGTCGCCCCGGCGGTCTTGTTGGCCAGTGCCAGCACGACGACGCGTCCGGGCTTGGCCCGGAAGGCGGGCGCGCTGCCGGCATTGAACTGGGCCGGCGGGCGCCAGTCAGGTCCGTCGAGCGCCAGCTCGGCGCGAACGGCCGAGCGGAGGTCGAGCTTGTCGGGCAAGCCGTTCGCGGGCAGGGGCGCCGGAAGGGGCAGGGGCGCAGCGCGCAGCGGCGGCTCGTTCGCCAGCGTCAGGCGCGCCACCGGGCGCGCCGAGGTGCCGTCGTGCAACAGTACTTGCAGCGGCGCCTTGGCGGCGGGCATGTCGATGAAGACGTCGGTGCGGCCCCCGGGCGGCAGCACCACGGCGCCGTTGCGAGCGAGGAACGGCTCGGCCGGCTGGCTGTCGATGGCCATCACCCTGACGTCCCCGAGCTCGGCGATTTTGATCGCGATCACAGCGCGGTGGCAGCCATTGATGAACCGAAGCCTGACCCGCGCCTGGGCGCGCAGCGCGATCTCCGGCTGGAGCCGTCCGTTGACGGTGTAGAGCAGCTCGGAATCCTTCGGGTCGGTTCCCGGTGCGATCGCTGTGCCGTCGGGCTTGAGTCGGAAGTCCTCGACCAGGAAAACCTCGTCGCGGTCAATGGTTACCGCTGTGGCCTCGTCAACGATGAGAGGCAGCGGTCGGTTCGGCGCGGCGGCGGCATCGGCGAGCAGCCGCAGGTCGAGGAGACCGGTCCCGGCGCGCGGGCTCGCGGCGACGATCGTGGTGCGGCCGCCCGGTCCGACCGGCTGCTGCATCAGCAGCGGCGTTGGCATTGCAAGGCCGCGGACGGACAGCGCCGCTGGTACCGAGAGCCCGTTGGCGAAAGCGAGATCGAGCGCGCTCCCGCGCGCCAGCCGGAGCACCGACCCGCCTCCGGCAAGCTGCCAGACCCGAGAGGGGCTCCGGCCGGGGAACAAGGGCAGAGATTCGGCCCGCGCCTCCAAGGCAACGGCCATCCGTTCGGCAGCCGGCGCAAGCTGGGGGAACGAGGTCGCCCAGGCTGCGGCAAAGCCGCCGAGCACGGCGCGGCGGCTGACCGCTCCGACGGGCTGCGTCATGCGACAAAACATTGTGCGTTGAGGGGGATGCGGATCATGTCGTTTTCCCTTATGTGTGCCGCGAGCTTGGCCGATCGGCCGGCCGCGGGTGCTTGTTGGGCCCATTTTTTTGCTGCGGACGGTTTCGCGCGTGGTATAAGCCGCGCCGCCCGCGGCATCGCGGCCGGGCTATCGATGCAGTTCACGCGGGCGTGGCGGAACTGGTAGACGCGCTGGATTTAGGTTCCAGTGACGAAAGTTGTGGGGGTTCGAGTCCCTCCGCCCGCACCAAGCGCTTCTCCGGCGTTTGCCCCAAGTTTCACGGCGCATCCGTGCTCCTGCGACAGGAGAGCGGGGGCACCGATCCCACCGGCGCAAGGCTCGTTGCCGCGCGTCGTCCACAATTGAATCAGGTGTGTTCGGATCGCAAGGGTCCGGGCCGAAGCGGAAGAAGATTGACGCCATGCAGGTCACAGAAACCTTGTCGGAAGGCTTGAAGCACGAGTTCCAGATCAGCGTTCCCGCGGCCGATCTCGACGCCAAGGCGGATGCTCGGCTGGTCGACATGAAGGACAAGGTCCGCATCAACGGCTTCCGGCCCGGCAAGGTGCCGGTCGCGCATCTGAAGAAGATCTACGGCAAGTCGGTCATGGCCGAGACCATCGACCAGACGATCCGCGACACCAACACGCAGATCTTCACCGAGCGCGGCTTCCGCCTGGCCACCGAGCCGAAGGTGACGATGCCGACCGAGGAAGCCGAGGTGGAGAAGATCCTCGCCGGCCAGACCGACCTGACCTACACCGTCGCGATCGAGGTCGTGCCGGCGATCGCCCTCGCCGACTTCAAGACCTTCTCGGTCGAGAAGCCGGTCGCCGACATCACCGATGCCGACGTCGACGAGGCGATCAAGCGCCTGGCCGACGCCAACCGTAGCTACGCGGCGAAGGCCGAGGGCGCGAAGGCCGCGAGCGGTGACCGCGTGAAGATCAACTTCAAGGGCACGATCGACGGCGTCGCCTTCGACGGTGGGACGGGCGAGGGCATCGACGTCGTGATCGGCTCGAACACCTTCATTCCCGGCTTCGAGGATCAGCTGATCGGCATCGGCGCAGGCGAGACGCGCACGCTGAAGGTCTCGTTCCCGACCAACTATCTGAACAACGAGCTGGCCGGCAAAGCCGCTGAGTTCGAGACCACCGCCACCGCCATCGAGGCGCCGGAGGACAAGGTCGTCGACGACGAGTTTGCCAAGACGCTGGGGCTCGAATCGCTCGACAAGCTGAAGCAGCTCATGCGCGATCGTCTCGCCGGCGAGTTCAACCAGGCGACCCGTCAGCGCGTGAAGCGCGCGCTGCTCGATCGTCTCGACGAGACGCACAAGTTCGATGCGCCGCCGTCGCTGATCGAGGAGGAGTTCAACTTGATGTGGAACTCGGTCAAGGCCGAGATGGATTCCAGCGGCAAGACCTTTGCGGACGAGAACACCACCGAGGACAAGGCGAAGGAGGAGTACCGCACCATCGCCGACCGCCGTGTGCGCCTCGGCCTGGTGCTGTCGGAGATCGGCGAGAAGAACAAGATCACCGTGACCGACGACGAGGTCAGCCGCGCCGTGATCGAGCGTGCGCGCTCGATGCCGGGCCGCGAGAAGGAGGTCTGGGACTTCTATCGCAGCAACCCGCAGGCGCTCGCGCAGCTGCGCGCGCCGATCTACGAGGACAAGGTCGTCGACTTCATCCTCGAACTCGCCAACGTGACCGAGAAGAAGGTCTCCAAGGACGAGCTGTTCAAGGACGACGACAGCGACAAGGCGGCCTGATCAGGCCACCGTCGGTCGGGTTTGCGACATCAGCGCATGATTAAGGTTGACCGGCGAAAGCGCCGGTCAGCCTGGTTCCGGCGCTGGCCGCCGCGGCGGGAATCAGCTTGAACAGGACAACGACCTCGCTTGCGGTTGGCCAGGATATCCGGTCTTGTCACCGGGAAATTGGTCCATATCTGTGGGCTCGGTCTTGAAGTTCTGCATCACGGGGCCACTGTCCGTCGCTGCTCGCTGAACGAGCCTCACCTGCGGCGGCCAGTCGTCTTCAACTGCTGGTCCAACCCTTGGGTGATTCATGCGCGATCCCGTCGAAACCTATATGAACCTTGTGCCCATGGTGGTCGAGCAGACCAACCGCGGTGAGCGCGCCTACGACATCTTCTCGCGCCTCCTGAAGGAGCGCATCATCTTCGTGACCGGTCCGGTCGAGGACGGCATGGCGACGTTGATCGTCGCGCAGCTCCTCTTCCTCGAGGCCGAAAACCCGAAGAAGGAGATCGCGATGTACATCAACTCGCCGGGCGGCGTGGTGACGTCGGGCCTCGCGATCTACGACACGATGCAGTTCATCCGTCCGGCCGTGTCGACGCTGTGCACCGGCCAGGCGGCCTCGATGGGGTCGCTGCTGCTTTGCGCCGGTCACAAGGACATGCGCTTCTCGCTGCCGAACTCGCGCATCATGGTGCATCAGCCGTCCGGCGGCTTCCAGGGCCAGGCGACCGACATCATGCTGCATGCCCAGGAGATCCTGAACCTGAAGAAGCGGCTCAACGAGATCTACGTCAAGCACACCGGCCAGCCCTACAAGGCGATCGAGGATGCGCTGGAACGCGACAAATTCCTCACGGCGGAAGCCGCCCAGGAGTTCGGCCTGATCGACAAGGTGCTCGACAAGCGGCCGGAAGATCCGGCGGCGATGGGCAAGTGAGCCAACGGTGAGCGAGGCGGGGGCCCGATGTACGGCCTTCGGGATGCAACGGCGGCTCCTTTGCCGGCTTCGGCCGGGAAAGGTGCTGAGGTAGGGTCGCAAAAGGGTCGCAACCCTGCCGTGCAACCGGCAAACAGGCGTGGCAAACCCGCAACGTTCAGCCGATTTCGCGTGTTCTTACCGTGTCAAGCCCCAAAATCACGGTAATGTCACGGTCTAGGGTCTGTCCTCCGATTAGCGAATTCTTGATAGTCGGATGACAGCATGATTGGCTAGAGTGTCCAGTTATGGATCGTGGGGGATTCGCGTAGGCCGTGGGTGCACGGCGGGTGAAGAACAAGGTCTTAATTTTGGTACGAAATTTGCTCTTTCACCAATCTGGACCGGCCTTTGCCGGATCGGAGCGAACGAGCGGACAAGAGCGAACCGCGGACGGAGACAGGAATGAGTAAGGTCGGCCAGGGCGATGCCAAGAACACGCTATATTGCTCGTTCTGCGGTAAGAGCCAGCACGAAGTCCGCAAACTGATCGCAGGTCCAACCGTCTTCATTTGCGACGAGTGCGTCGAGCTCTGCATGGACATCATCCGCGAGGAGAACAAGTCCTCGCTGGTCAAGTCGCGCGACGGCATTCCGACCCCAAAGGAGATCTGCAAGGTTCTCGACGATTACGTGATCGGTCAGAACCATGCCAAGAAGGTGCTGTCGGTCGCCGTGCACAACCACTACAAGCGGCTCAACCACCAGACCAAGCACTCCGACGTCGAGCTCGCGAAGTCGAACATCCTGCTGATCGGTCCGACCGGTTCGGGCAAGACGCTGCTCGCGCAGACGCTCGCCCGCATCCTGGACGTGCCGTTCACGATGGCGGATGCGACGACCCTGACCGAGGCCGGCTATGTCGGTGAGGACGTCGAGAACATCATCCTGAAGCTGCTGCAGGCCGCCGACTACAATGTCGAGCGTGCGCAGCGTGGCATTGTCTACATCGACGAGATCGACAAGATCAGTCGCAAGTCGGACAATCCCTCGATCACCCGCGACGTGTCGGGCGAGGGTGTCCAGCAGGCGCTGCTCAAGATCATGGAAGGCACGGTTGCATCGGTTCCGCCGCAGGGGGGCCGCAAGCATCCGCAGCAGGAGTTCCTGCAGGTCGACACCACCAACATCCTGTTCATCTGCGGTGGTGCGTTCTCCGGCCTCGAGAAGATCATCTCGGCGCGCGGCCGGTCGACCTCGATCGGCTTCGCCGCCCAGGTTCTGGCGCCGGAAGACCGCCGCACCGGCGAGATCTTCCGTCACGTCGAGCCCGAGGATCTGCTGAAGTACGGCCTGATCCCGGAGTTCGTCGGCCGTCTGCCGGTCGTTGCGACACTCGAGGACCTCGACGAGAACTCGCTGAAGAAGATCCTGACCGAGCCGAAGAACGCGCTGGTGAAGCAGTATCAGCGGCTGTTCGAAATGGAGAACATCGAGCTGACCTTCGCCGACGAGGCGCTGGGCGCAGTGGCCCGCAAGGCCATCGAGCGCAAGACCGGCGCGCGCGGCCTGCGGTCGATCCTCGAGAGCATCCTGCTCGAGACGATGTTCGACCTGCCGGGTCTCGAAGGCGTCGAGGAAGTGGTCATCTCGCGCGAGGTGGTCGAGGGCACCGCCCGTCCGCTCTACATCTACGCCGATCGTTCCGATCGCGCGGTGGAAAGCAGCGCCAGCGCGTGAAGCGCGCTGGTACGATAGACAGAAGACCTCGATTTGTTGGATTGGCGATCGCTGCGGACCTCGCGTCCGCGGCATCGCAGCGTTTCAGTATCCCGCCGCGTAAAGCCATTTTTGGCGGGTGTTTACCGATACTTGACACCCCCCGGGTCGATAGCCACCTAATGTCGCGTGGCGATACAAATCTCAATCCCGGGATTCGCCTCAACAAACGATCCGAAACAAGCGGGCGATATCGACGCGTCAGTGATGTCCGGATCAGATCGCACCTTGTGGCGGTTGCGCACGATGGCGGACTGCGTGCAAGGGGGCTAAACAGAAGGAACAGGCCATGACGACCCCCAAACCCCGGCCGACCATCGTTTACGGCGAGAGCCACGCCTATCCGGTTCTGCCGCTCCGCGACATCGTCGTCTTCCCGCACAACATCGTTCCGCTGTTCGTCGGCCGCGAGAAGTCCATCCGCGCCCTCGAAGAGGTGATGAAGAACGACGCGCTGGTGATGCTGGCGACGCAGAAGAACGCGTCCGACGATGATCCAGCTCCGGATGCGATCTACGAGACCGGGACGCTCGCCAGCGTGCTGCAACTCCTGAAGCTGCCCGACGGCACCGTGAAGGTGCTGGTCGAGGGCCTGGAGCGCGCGCGCGTCGAGAAGTACACCGATCGCGCCGACTACTACGAAGCGACCGCCGTTGCGCTCGAGGATACCGATGCCAAGTCGGTCGAAGCCGAAGCGCTGGGCCGCTCCGTCGTGTCGGACTTCGAGAGCTATGTGAAGCTGAACAAGAAGATCTCGGCTGAGGTCGTCGGCGTCGTTCAGTCGATCACCGATTTCGGCAAGCTGGCCGACACCGTCGCTTCGCATCTCGCCGTCAAGATCGCCGATCGCCAGGGCATCCTGGAGACGCTGTCCGTCACCACGCGCCTGGAGAAGGTGCTGGGCCTGATGGAGAGCGAGATCTCCGTGCTGCAGGTCGAGAAGCGGATTCGTTCTCGTGTCAAACGGCAAATGGAGAAGACCCAGCGCGAGTACTACCTGAATGAGCAGATGAAGGCCATTCAGAAGGAGCTGGGTGACGAGGACGGCCGCGACGAGCTCGCCGATCTGGAAGAGCGCATCAACAAGACCAAGCTCTCCAAGGAAGCACGCGAGAAGGCCCAGCACGAATTGAAGAAGCTGCGCCAGATGTCGCCGATGTCCGCGGAAGCGACCGTCGTGCGTAACTACCTGGATTGGCTGCTGTCGATTCCGTGGAACAAGAAGTCCAAGGTGAAGAAGGATCTGGAGGCCGCGCAGGCGGTTCTGGATGCGGATCACTATGGGCTGGAGAAGGTCAAGGACCGTATCGTCGAGTATCTGGCGGTGCAGTCCCGCGCCAACAAGCTGACCGGCCCGATTCTGTGCCTGGTCGGACCTCCCGGCGTCGGCAAGACCTCGCTCGGCAAGTCGATCGCGAAGGCCACCGGCCGCGAGTTCGTTCGCGTGTCGCTGGGCGGCGTGCGCGACGAGGCGGAGATCCGCGGTCATCGCCGGACCTATATCGGTTCGATGCCCGGCAAGATCATCCAGTCGATGCGCAAGGCCAAGACCTCGAATCCTCTCTTCCTGCTGGACGAGATCGACAAGATGGGCTCGGACTTCCGGGGTGACCCGTCGTCGGCGCTGCTGGAGGTCCTGGACCCCGAGCAGAACACGACGTTCAACGATCACTACCTGGAGGTCGATTACGACCTGTCCAACGTGATGTTCATCACGACCGCGAATACGCTGAATATTCCCGGGCCGCTGATGGACCGCATGGAGATCATCCGTATCGCGGGCTACACCGAGACCGAAAAGCTCGAGATCGCCCGCAAGCACCTGATCCCCAGCGCGATCTCAAAGCATGGCCTGGACTCGAAGGAGTGGTCGATCGACGACGACGCCTTGCTGCTCGTGATTCGGCGCTACACCCGCGAGGCGGGCGTGCGTAACCTGGAGCGTGAGATTTCCACACTGGCCCGCAAGGCCGTGAAGGAGCTCATGATGTCCAAGAAGAAGTCGGTGAAGATCACCGAGAAGACCGTCGAGGAATTCTTGGGTGTTCCGAAGTACCGCTTCGGTGAGATCGAGAGCGACGATCAGGTCGGGATCGTCACGGGTCTGGCATGGACCGATGTCGGCGGTGAACTGCTCACCATTGAAGGCGTCATGATGCCCGGCAAGGGCAAGATGACCGTGACGGGCAATCTGCGCGACGTCATGAAGGAGTCGATCTCTGCTGCGGCGTCCTACGTCCGCTCGCGGGCGATCGTCTACGGCATCGAGCCGCCGATGTTCGACCGCCGCGACATCCACGTCCACGTTCCGGAGGGGGCGACCCCGAAGGACGGACCGTCGGCGGGTGTTGCGATGGCAACCGCAATCATCTCGGTCATGACAGGCATTCCGATCCGTCACGACGTCGCGATGACCGGCGAGATCACGCTGCGCGGCCGCGTGCTGCCGATCGGCGGTCTGAAGGAGAAGCTGCTGGCTGCATCCCGCGGCGGCATCAAGACGGTGCTGATCCCCGAGGACAACGCCAAGGATCTCACGGAGATTTCCGATGCGATCAAGGGCGGCATGGAGATCATCCCGGTCTCCCGTCTCGACGACGTCGTCGCCCGGGCCCTGGTCCGCAAGCCGGTGCCGATCGTCTGGGAAGAGGACACCAAGGTGCCCGTGAAGGGCGACGGCGATGAAGCCGCCGGTGGCCTGACCGCCCACTGAGGATTGAGTCATCCAAGGAAACGGCGCCCGAACGGGCGCCGTTTTCGTTTCGGCGATTGCGATGGCTCCGAACGTCATGTTGCCGCGGCGCGGCTTTCCGACCCGCCGTGCGGTTCCGCCGTTGATTGCGCGCCGGGCAGGGGGTAAAGAAGCGCTGCGCGACGGGCGGTTAGCTCAGCTGGTTAGAGCATCTCGTTTACACCGAGAGGGTCGGGAGTTCGAATCTCTCACCGCCTACCACGCGTATTTCACCTGAGCTTCATTTCGGAGATGGTCTCGCTGCTATTGCGGCAAACGCAGCTTCTCCAGGCTGATGGCAATCCTTTCCAGAAGCACGTTCGTACGCTTGGTCTCATCGAGCTGCAGCTCGTATATTCGAGCGAACTTCGACAGCGAGCCAGCGCGACTGAGCCAGAACCAAACCCCGATCAGAATGATGAAGGGGAGCCAGGAGACGATCAGCTCCATCAGCCATTGTTGCATCACACCCCCATTCCACTATCCAGACAACCATTTCAGGTAGCGGCATAGCTATATCGCAGCCTCCTGGCGAGGCATAGCTGCGCGGCGATGTCCGCGTCAGACAGGGTTTAGATTCCTTTTCGGCAACTGGTGCGAACCAGGATGATTTTGCGTGGCGACCGGCTGTTGTTCGGTTAGCCTCGCGTGGTGAAACTTTGCGGACGAACCGATGACCGACTTCCTGCGCCACTGCACCGGCGGACACGAGCGCGCCATTGTCGCGGGCACCGACCTGCTCCAGGAGGGCCACAGCACCGGGCATCTCTACATCCTGCTTGAAGGACGTCTGGAGGTGATCAAGGCCGGCGCCACGGTGGCCGTCGTCTCCGAGCCGGGCGCGCTGTTCGGCGAGATGTCGCTGCTGCTGGAGCAGCCGCACACGGCGACCGTGCGGGCGCTGGCCGAGTGCCGGATCTACGAAATCCCGGATGCGCCGCGCTTCCTCACCGAAAATCCCGAGGCGACGCTCGCCATCGCCCGCATGCTGGCGCAGCGTCTCAATGTCGCCAACACCTATCTCGCCGACCTCAAGCGGCAATATGCCGGCCACGGCACGCATCTCGCGATGGTCGGCGACGTTCTGCAGAGCATGATCAACCTGCCGCCGCAGCAGGTCGCGCCAGGAACGGATCTGGAATCCGATCCACGGCTCTGAGCCAGTCCGGCGCTGACGTCACCGGCTGCGCCGGGCGCTGCAGGGGCGCGGCGAGGTCGATCCATTCGGCTTGCCCCGCCGCCAGCCAGAAGGCGCGCTGCTCGTCGGTGTCGAGCACCATGTAGGTCGGCGGCCGTCCGGGCTGCCGTCCGGTGTTGAACACCCAGGTCTCCCCTAAGCGGTCGAACCACGAGCCGTCCTTGATGAAGGGCGACTGATGGACGTGGCCGGAGATCACCATGGCCGGCCGATGCCGTGCGATGAAGCCTTCGAGCTCGGTGTCGCCGAAGAAGCGCTTGCCGCCCCAGCTGACCGGTGAGTTGGCGGGCGGCGCGTGATGCACCCAGATCCAGCGATCGGGCCTGCGTGCGGCGGCGGCTTCGAGCTGGCGCGCGATCGCGGCCTTCACGCGCGGGCCGTCCCACCAGGGGCAGACCGAGAACATGATGTCGTCGACCAGGAGATCGTCGCCATCGGAGGCGATGCCGAGTGCGCGGACGGTGCTGATCCAGGCCGCGATCTTCTCGCCTTCCGCGCTGCGCTCCTCCAGGTCGTGATTGCCGGAGCAGATCATCACGCGCGTCCTGGCGGCGAGCAGCCCGAGATACTTCTTCACGACGACGATCTGCGCGCGGATGTCGACGATCGAGGCGAGGTCGAGCGCATCGCCCGCGAACACGACCAGGTCGAAATGCTCGGCTGCCGCGACCAGCCAGTCGAACTGCGGCAACGCGTAGTGAAGATCGGCAACGATGAGACAGCGCATGAGGCTCCTGACGCCCGGCATCGAAGCAAGAGCGGGACCATATTCTGCCCCCGCTATTGCATCTCGATGCCGTGGACGCCAGCAGGACCAGGGCGTCTCCTGGTCTGTCGACGCCGGTGGTATGATGTTGGCGCGACATCGCGCGCTCGTGCCTTGACAGGCAAGACCCGCGCATGCGCGATGCCAGCTCTCACGATGACCTCAACCAGACAAGGCGCATCATGCAATTGCCTTCAGGAGACGACCGCAACGCCGACCAGATCGCCTATTGGAACGGGCCCGGTGGCCAGCGCTGGTCGGATCGTCAGGAGGCGCAGGACATCCTGCTCGCACCGGTGTCGCAGATCCTGATCGAGCGCATTGCCGCAAAGCCGGGTGATCGCATCCTCGACATCGGCTGCGGCTGCGGTGGTCTTTCGATCGCGCTCGCCCGGCAGGTGAACCCGGGCGGACATGTGCTCGGGGTCGACATCTCCGCGCCGATGCTGGAGCGGGCGCGCGCGGTGGCGCCGGCCGGGCTTGCCACCGAATTCGTGCTGGCCGACGCCACCGTGCATCCGTTCCCGGCTGCGAGCTTCGACCTGCTGGTGTCGCGCTTCGGTGTGATGTTCTTCGCCGATCCCGCGGCGTCTTTCGCCCATATGCGCCGGGCGCTGAAGCCGGGCGGCCGCATCGTGTTCGCCTGCTGGCGCGAGCCGAAGGCCAATCCCTGGATGATCGCGCCGCTGCAGGCAGTGTATCGCCATGTCCCGAAGCTGCCGGAGATGGCGCCGGAGGATCCCGGCCCGTTCGCGTTCGCATCCGAGGCTCGGGTGACACGGATCCTCGGCGAAGCCGGCTTTACCGACATCGCGCTGCAGGCCCACGCGCTGTCGCTCGACATCGCGCGCGGGCAGGGGCTGGACGCCGCCGTGCAATCGGCGTTCGAGATCGGCCCCGCCAGCCGCGCGCTGGAGGGGCATCCGGCGGAGACGCGCGAGGCAGCGCGGCTCTCGGTGAGCGAACTGCTCGCGCAGCATCAGGATGGCGGCAGCGTCACGCTGCCGGGCTCGATCTGGCTGGTGACGGCGCGCGCCTGAGGCCGTACCGGGCTGTCCTCAGGAGCGCTCCTCCCAGATCATTGCCAGATGGACGATGGTCTGCACTGCCTTCTCCATGTCGCGGACGCTGACCCACTCCTGCCGCGAGTGGAAGGCGTGCTCGCCCGCGAAGATGTTGGGGCAGGGCAGCCCCATGAAGGACAGCCGCGAGCCGTCGGTGCCGCCACGGATCGAGGTGCGCACCGGTGTCAGCCCGGCGCGCCGGATCGCGTCCTCGGCATAGGTCACGATCTCGGGATGTAGATCGATGACCTCCTTCATGTTGCGGTATTGCTGCCGGACCTCCATCCGGTAGCTGGAATGCGGATAGTTCGTCATGACGTCCCTGACGACATCCTCCAGCAGCGCCTCCTTCTGCCGCAATCCCTGTTCGCTGAAATCACGCACGATGAAATCGAGCCGTGCCTGCTCCAGCGTGCCGGAGATCCCGACTGGATGCAGAAAGCCCTCCTTGCCCTCGGTCGTTTCCGGCGAGCAGGTGTCCTTCGGCAGGCGATCGACGATGGCCGATGCAATCTTGATGGCGTGCTCGATCTTGCCCTTGGCAAAGCCGGGATGGGCGCTGACGCCGGTGATGGTGATGGTCGCGCCGTCGGCGGAGAAGGTCTCGTCCTCGATATTCCCCGCGGTCTCGCCGTCCATCGTGTAGCCGAAATCGGCACCGAGCTTCTTCAGGTCGACCCGGTCGACGCCGCGCCCGATCTCCTCATCCGGCGTGAACAGGATCTTGATCGTGCCGTGCTTGATCTGGGGATTGCTCAGCAGGAATTGCGCCGCGTCCATGATCTCGGCGATGCCGGCCTTGTTGTCGGCGCCGAGCAGGGTCGTGCCGTCCGAGGTGACGAGATCGTTGCCGATCTGGTCCTTCAGCGCCGGGTGCTCGCCCGGACGGATCACCTGGCTGGAGTCGCCCGGCAGGACGATGTCGCCGCCCTGATAGTTGCGGACGATCTGCGGCTTCACGTCGGCGCCCGAGCAGTCGGGCGAGGTGTCCATGTGCGAGCAGAAGCAGATCACGGGCACCCGCTTGTCCGTCGTCGCCGGGATCGTCGCATAGACGTAGCCGTGCTCGTCGAGATGAGCATCGGACAGCCCCATCGCCTGCAGCTCGGCCGCGAGCAGCCGACCGAGATTCTTCTGCTTGATGGTGGAAGGGCATGTCGGCGAAGTCGGATCGGACTGGGTGTCGATCACGACATAGCGGAGGAACCGGTCGAGGACGGAGTGGGTGAAGCAGAGCGGCGTGTCGGACATGAGCACCACGAAAGTCGGAAGGATTATGTTACCGTCATAGCAAACATACTAATATATCAACTTGCGTATACCACATACCAGATCTGCGCAGCAGCCGTTAATGTGTCACACCGCGGGTAGAAAGTCCCGGCGCACCAATGGCGATCTTGGGTTCAGAACGGGACGAGACTTGGCGAGCTTCCTCGCGCTCCGGAGCGGAAGCGAGCGCCTTGTCGAACATGGTCCGATTCGGAGAGGCTTTCACCTGTCTCTCTGTCCCTCCAATGCCTGCCGACACATGCCTCGGCTGGCGTGACTGGTTGGGTCTGTTGGGGGCTCATCAACGACTTCTCACAAATCGGTTTCATTGTCCTTGACTTCGAAACATCGCCCCTTTAAGTCGCACTCCTCCGCGGATTTCGCGATCACGCGGGAGTAGCTCAGTTGGTTAGAGCGCCGGCCTGTCACGCCGGAGGTCGCGGGTTCGAGCCCCGTCTCTCGCGCCATTTCAGATGGCTCATCTCCCTCAGCCCGATCTTGTTTCCAGTGCGCAACGTCTTGCGCATCCGCGTCCGTCTGGTCCTCGACAAGGCTGCCACTGCGCGGCGGGTGCGGCGCGTGCGATGCGACCTCGGGCGGGCGGCGCCCACGAAAAAGGCCGCCACGAGGGCGGCCCGATGGGCATCCGAAGCTGATCGGCGCGGCGCCCTCGACGCTCAACGCACCATAGAGCCGTTGGAACTGGTCACGACGACCGGCTTGCCGGCCTTGACCGGCGCATGCGAGGCCGTCTGGCTGTAGTCGGCATTGGTCCGGGCCGCGATCCCGAACGCGGTCACGGCGATGCCGGCGATGAGGGCCACGACCACGATCTTCAGATGGGTCGAGCGGTCTGCGGAATGGATCGAGTGGTTCATGTCAGCCTCCCGGCGTCTCAGAGCGCCACTTTGTTGCCGGGATGTGTACCTTCGCTTTGTTTCGATCCGGTTTCTTGGTTTCCTCAAAATGGTTTCATCGGTTGCAGCGCTCCGTGCGGCAATCGGGAGTAAGCGGCGCGGTGGGGCGGAACGACGGGCGTTCGGTCTGGCCTCGGCCACGGTCGAGCCGGGCCATAGCTGTCACGGCTCCGTGTTGTCGATGACCTTGATTCGGCGGCCGACGGCGACCATCTGGCCGATAGCGGTTGCGTATCGGACGATAGCCCCAATCGCGATCAGTCGCTCCCGCTCGATCGCCGCACCGCAGCCCGTTTCCGCCCAGCTCTGGCCTGCGCACAACGCCGTGCGTGCTTGCGACCGCTGCCCTTCAGCGTTGGTCGACGTGACATGCGACACCGTATTGCTGCGGGTCTGCGATGCCGGCCGCGCGCGCGTCCTGGCCTTGCCACGGGCTGCTGTGTGTCCGGCACTCCGCAATGTGGGGAGGGATGACGGTGGCGAGACGGCTCGTCTTGCGCGGCTTGGTGCGCTGCGCTAAGGCTTCGACCAATTCCAATGCAGCGAGTCTGCGGTTTGCACCGAAACCGCAGAGGAAAGTGGCGCCGATGACCGGCATCCTTCAGAACTATCTCCCCCTCGTCGTCTTCATAGGTGTCGCGGCCATCATCGGGGTGGTGCTGCTGATCGCGCCGTTCCTGGTCGCCTATCAGCAGCCCGATCCCGAGAAGCTCTCCGCGTACGAATGCGGCTTCAACGCGTTCGACGACGCCCGCATGAAGTTCGACGTCCGCTTCTACCTGGTTGCCATCCTTTTCATCATCTTCGACCTCGAAGTCGCCTTCCTGTTCCCCTGGGCAGTCGCATTCGGCAAGCTCGGCGCGGCCGGCTTCTGGTCGATGCTGGTGTTCCTGGCCGTGCTGACGGTCGGGTTTGCCTACGAATGGAAGAAAGGCGCGCTTGAATGGGATTGAGCCCGACCCCGTCCTCCGGTCCGGTGATCGCACCGGCCCCCAAGGGCATTCTCGATCCCGCGACCGGCAGGCCGATCGGTGCCAACGACCCGTATTTCCTCGAGGTCAGGCACGAGCTGTCGGACAAGGGATTCTTCGTCGCCACCGCTGACGATCTCATCACCTGGGCCCGCACCGGCTCGCTGATGTGGATGACGTTCGGCCTGGCCTGCTGCGCCGTCGAGATGATGCAGGTCTCGATGCCGCGCTACGACGTCGAGCGCTTCGGCTTCGCGCCGCGCGCTTCGCCGCGCCAGTCGGACGTGATGATCGTCGCGGGCACCCTGACCAACAAGATGGCCCCGGCGCTGCGCAAGGTCTACGACCAGATGCCGGAACCGCGCTACGTCATCTCGATGGGGTCCTGCGCCAATGGCGGAGGCTACTACCACTATTCCTATTCTGTGGTCCGCGGCTGCGACCGTATCGTTCCCATTGACATCTATGTGCCCGGCTGTCCGCCGACCGCGGAAGCGCTGCTGTACGGTGTTCTGCTCTTGCAGAAGAAGATCCGGCGCACCGGCACCATCGAACGCTGAAGGTTTTTCGTTATGGACGACGGCAGGCTCGAGGCCCTTGGGCAGACGATCGTGAGTGCGCTCCCGGGCGCGGCGATCGGCCATTCGGTCGCTTTCAACCAGCTCACGGTGACCGTGGAGCCCGCCCGGATCGTCGAGATCGTGAAGTATCTACGCGATGACCCCGGCTGCCGGTTCATCAACTTCACGGACATTACCGCAGTCGACTACCCGGAGCGCGCGAAGCGGTTCGAGGTGGTCTATCACTTCCTGTCGCCGACGCTGAACACGCGCATCCGGCTCAAGGCCGAGGCCGACGAGACCACGCAGGTGCCGTCGATCATCGACGTGTTCCCCGGCGCCGATTGGTTCGAGCGCGAGGCCTACGATCTCTACGGCGTGATCTTCGTCGGTCATCCCGATATGCGCCGGATCCTCACCGACTACGGCTTCGACGGCCATCCGTTGCGCAAGGACTTCCCGACCACGGGCTTCGTCGAGGTGCGCTACGACGACCAGGAGAAGCGGGTGATCTACGAGCCCGTCCGGCTCAACCAGGAATTCCGCAAGTTCGATTTTCTCTCGCCCTGGGAAGGCGCGGACTATCCGCTGCCGGGCGATGAGAAAGCGACGAAGTGAGTGGGAGCGCGAGCATGAACGAGCAGAGCCCGGCACTCCGCAACTTCACGATCAACTTCGGGCCGCAGCATCCGGCGGCGCACGGTGTGTTGCGTCTGGTCTTGGAGTTGGACGGCGAGGTCGTCGAGCGCGTCGATCCGCATATCGGCCTGCTGCATCGCGGCACCGAGAAGCTGATCGAGACCAAGACCTATCTGCAGGCGATGCCTTACTTCGATCGACTCGACTACGTCGCGCCGATGAACCAGGAGCATGCGTTCTGCCTCGCAGCCGAGCGCCTGCTCGGGATCGAGGTGCCGCGCCGTGGCCAACTGATCCGCGTGCTGTATTCCGAGATCGGTCGCCTGCTGTCGCATCTGCTCAACGTCACCACGCAGGCGATGGATGTCGGCGCGCTGACCCCGCCGCTGTGGGGCTTCGAGGAGCGCGAGAAGCTGATGGTGTTCTATGAGCGCGCCTCCGGCTCGCGCATGCACGCCAACTACTTCCGCATCGGCGGCGTTCACCAGGACCTGCCGACGAAGCTGATCGACGACATCGACGCCTTCTGCGATCCGTTCCTGAAGGTGGTCGACGATCTCGACCAGCTGCTCACCGGCAACCGTATCTTCAAGCAGCGCAACGTCGACATCGGCGTCGTCACCCTGAAGCAGGCCTGGGAGTGGGGTTTCTCCGGCGTCATGGTGCGCGGCTCCGGCGCGGCCTGGGATCTGCGCAAGTCGCAGCCCTACGACGTCTACGCCGAGATGGAGTTCGATATTCCGATCGGCAAGAACGGCGACTGCTACGACCGCTATCTGATCCGTATGGAAGAGATGCGCCAGTCCGTGCGCATCATGAAGCAGTGCATTCAGAAGCTGCGCGCGCCTGACGGGCAGGGGCCGGTGCTGATTACCGACAACAAGATCTCGCCGCCGCGTCGTGGCGAGATGAAGCGCTCGATGGAAGCGCTGATTCATCACTTCAAACTCTACACCGAGGGCTTTCACGTTCCGCCCGGCGAGATCTACGCGGCCGTCGAGGCGCCGAAAGGCGAGTTCGGCGTCTATCTGGTCTCCGACGGCACCAATAAGCCCTACAAGTGCAAGATCCGCGCGCCGGGCTTCGCCCATCTGCAGGCGATGGACTTCCTGTGCCGCGGCCATCTGCTGGCCGACGTCTCGGCCATCCTCGGCTCGCTCGACATCGTGTTCGGAGAGGTGGATCGCTGATGGGCCATGCGCCGATCCAGTTCGATCGTGCTTCCGGAGCGCTCGAAGGAGCGAACCTCTGGGAGCGCACGGCTGCATTGGCGCTGTCCACCGGCTCGAAGATCTCCTCGCACTTCTCGCATCGCGGCTACAACCGCTGCGCCAACCTGCTGCGCCTCGCGCTGCCCGAGCGCGACATCGCGGTGAGGCTCAACCCGGATGCGGTGTTCGAGTTTCCCTATGGCGACGGCTATTGGAGCAAGCTGCTCAACCGCGCCTATCACTATGAGGACGAGCTCGAGCTGCTGTTCCTCGGTACGGTCGATGTCGACTATACTTTCATCGATGGCGGCGCCAATTACGGCTACTGGTCGGTGCTGGTGTCGAGCGCGCCCTACGGGTCGCACAAGGCGATCGCGATCGAGCCGTCGTCGGCGAACTTCGCCAAGCTCGCCAACAATTCGAAGATCAATGGCGGCCGCTTCGAGGTCATAAAGTGCGCGATCGGCGAACGCCGGGGCGTCGCTCACCTGACGGGCACCAAGCACGAGGCCTTCAGCATCGCCGGCGACAGTGCCGGGGGCGAGCGGGTGCCGGTGATGGCGCTCGACGACCTCATCGACGACGGCAAGGTCGCGGCGTCAGGCAAGTACCTGATCAAGCTCGACGTCGAGGGCGTCGAGATCGAGGCGATCAAGGGTGGGGCGCGGCTGCTCGCGACCGACAGCATGATCCTGTGTGAGGAGCACGGGCAGGACCGGAATCATACGGTCTCGCGCTACATCCTCGACCAGACGCCGATGCAGCTGATGGTCTACGACCCCGCGAGCGGCCGTTTCGAGACCGTGACCGAGCTGTCGATCCTCGACCGCATCAAGGTGTCCGCGCACGTCGGCTATAACGTGTTCGGAACTGCAAGTGCCTTCTGGCAGAATCGCGTCGCAGCGCTCAATGCAAGTGCCGCGCGCCGCATGCAATGAAAGACTAGAGAGCCATGTCCGTCCGCCGTCTTGCCCCGAAGGAAGTCCAACCCGCGAGCTTTGCGTTCACGGATGAAAACCTCGCCTTCGCCAAGGCCCAGATCGCGAAATATCCGGAAGGCCGCCAGGCCTCGGCCGTGATCGCGATCCTGTGGCGCGCGCAGGAGCAGAACGAGGGCTGGGTGTCGGAAGCGGCGATCCGCGTCGTCGCCGACATGCTCGGCATGCCCTACATCCGCGTGCTCGAGGTCGCGACCTTCTACACGATGTTCCAGCTGCAGCCGGTCGGCAAGAAGGCGCACGTCCAGGTCTGCGGCACCACGCCGTGCCGGCTGCGTGGCGCCGAGGAGCTGATCGAGGTCTGCAAGCACCGCATCCACCACGACCCGTTCCACCTCTCCAAGGACGGCGACTTCAGCTGGGAAGAGGTCGAGTGCCTGGGCGCATGTGTGAATGCACCGATGGTGCAGGTCTGGAAGGATACCTATGAGGACCTGACCCCGGAGAGCTTCGGCAAGGTGCTCGACGGCTTCGCGACCGGCAATCTGCCGACGCCGGGCCCGCAGAATGGCCGCCAGTTCTCGGCGCCGGCGGGCGGACCGACGACGCTGAAGGAGAAGACATGAGCCGCAATCGCACCCGCGTTGCGGCCCTGACCCAAGAGGGCGCCGCAATGAAGAACTGGCGCTACGTGGCGCTGCACACGCTTGCTGCCGCCGCTTTCATTTTCGTACTGCAGCGGTTCGCGCTGAACGCGACGCTGGAGTCCAGTCTGCTGTGGGCCCTGGTGTTCGGCGGCTGCGCCGCCTTCATCGCCACCATGCAGTCGAACCGCTGAATTCGAGGAAGCCGTCTGATGCTCGACGACAAGGACCGCATCTTCACCAATCTCTACGGCCTGCACGATTGGGGCCTCGAAGGCGCACGCCGGCGCGGCAGCTGGGACGGCACCAAGGGGCTGATCGACAAGGGCCGCGACTGGATCATCAACGAGATGAAGGCGTCGGGCCTGCGCGGCCGCGGCGGCGCCGGCTTCCCGACCGGCCTGAAATGGTCGTTCATGCCGAAGGAGTCGACCGACGGCCGGCCGAGCTATCTCGTCGTCAACGCCGACGAGTCGGAGCCCGGCACCTGCAAGGATCGCGAGATCATGCGGCACGATCCGCATCATCTCGTCGAGGGCTGCCTGCTCGCCAGCTTCGCGATGAATGCGCATGCCTGCTACATCTATGTGCGCGGCGAGTTCATCCGGGAGCGCGAGCGGCTGCAGGTGGCGATCGACCAGGCCTATGAGGCCAATCTGATCGGCAAGAACAACATCCATGGCTGGCCGTTCGATCTCTACGTCGCCCATGGCGCCGGTGCCTACATCTGTGGAGAGGAGACCGCGCTGCTCGAGAGCCTCGAGGGCAAGAAGGGCCAGCCGCGGCTGAAGCCGCCGTTCCCCGCGAATGTCGGCCTCTATGGCTGCCCGACGACGGTCAACAACGTCGAGTCGATCGCGGTTGCGCCGACCATCCTGCGCCGCGGCGCGTCCTGGTTCGCCGGCATCGGCCGGCCGAACAACGTCGGCACCAAGCTGTTCTGCATCTCCGGTCACGTCGAGCGGCCCTGCAACGTCGAAGAGGCGATGGGCATCCCGTTCCGCGAGCTGATCGAGAAACATTGCGGCGGTATCCGCGGCGGCTGGGACAATCTCAAGGCCGTCATCCCCGGCGGCTCGTCGGTGCGCATGGTGCCGGCCGAGCAGATCATCGACACGCCGATGGATTTCGACAGCCTGTCGAAGCTGCGCTCGGGCCTCGGCACCGCAGCCGTGATCGTGATGGACAAGTCGACCGACCTGATCCGGGCGATCGCGCGCATCTCCTATTTCTACAAGCATGAGAGCTGCGGCCAGTGCACGCCGTGCCGCGAGGGCACCGGCTGGATGTGGCGCGTGCTGACCCGCATGGCCGAGGGCCGCGCGCACAAGCGCGAGATCGACATGCTGCTGGAGGTCACCAAGCAGATCGAGGGACACACGATCTGTGCGCTGGGCGACGCCGCGGCCTGGCCGATCCAGGGCCTGATCACGCATTTCCGTCACGAGATCGAGGCGCGCATCGACCAGTATTCGCACAAGGCCGATGCCGACGACGTCGGCGTGCGCGATCCCGCGCACATGGTGGCGGCGGAGTAGGCGATGGCGGTTCGACCCGCCAGCAAGGTTTTCCCTCTCGCTTGCGCCCTCACGGCGCGCAGCGCGGTGGTCCGTGGTTTGAGAGAGATGTGAGGCAATGACCAAGATCATCATCGATGGCAAAGAGATCGATGTGCCGCCGGAGTACACGCTGCTGCAGGCGTGCGAGGCGGCCGGCGCCGAGATCCCGCGCTTCTGCTATCATGAACGGCTGTCGATCGCCGGCAACTGCCGGATGTGCCTCGTCGAGGTGAAGGGCGGACCGAAGCCGGTCGCGAGCTGCGCCTGGGGCGTGCGCGACTGCCGACCAGGCCCGAAGGGCGAGCCGCCGGAGATCTCGACGCGGTCGCCGATGGTCAAGAAGGCACGCGAAGGCGTGATGGAATTCCTTCTGATCAACCATCCGCTGGACTGCCCGATCTGCGACCAGGGCGGCGAGTGCGACCTGCAGGACCAGGCGATGGGCTATGGTGTCGACACCAGCCGCTACGCCGAGAACAAGCGCGCCGTCGAGGACAAATATCTCGGGGCGCTGGTCAAGACCTCGATGACCCGCTGCATCCAGTGCACGCGCTGCGTCCGCTTCTCGGCGGAAGTCTGCGGCGTGCCGGAAATGGGCGCGACCGGTCGTGGCGAGGACATGGAGATCACGACCTATCTCGAGCAGGCGCTAAGCTCGGAGCTGCAGGGCAATCTGGTCGACATCTGCCCGGTGGGCGCGCTGACCTCGAAGCCTTACGCGTTCGCCGCGCGTCCCTGGGAGCTCGGCAAGACGCAGTCGATCGACGTGATGGACGGCGTCGGCTCGGCGATCCGCGTCGACACCCGCGGCCGCGAGGTCATGCGCATCCTGCCGCGCATCAATGACTCCGTGAACGAGGAATGGATCTCCGACAAGACTCGCCACGTCGTCGACGGCCTGCGTACGCAGCGGCTGGATCGTCCTTATGTCCGCGAGGATGGCAAACTGCGCCCGGCCACCTGGCCGGAGGCGTTCAAGGCGATCGCCGCAAAACTGTCGCGCATCGACGGCAAGCGCATCGGCGCGATCGCCGGCGATCTCGCGGCCGTCGAGGA
Organism: Bradyrhizobium aeschynomenes; assembly: GCF_013178945.1. Lineage (GTDB taxonomy): Bacteria > Pseudomonadota > Alphaproteobacteria > Rhizobiales > Xanthobacteraceae > Bradyrhizobium > Bradyrhizobium aeschynomenes. Next base: position 40,109 of record NZ_JABFDM010000020.1, on the reverse strand, counting down.
GATGTACGCGCTGAAGGATCTGCTCGCCAAGCTCGGCTCGACCAACGTGGCGGTGCAGGGTGGTGACAGCTTCGATGCCAAGCTGGGCCGTGCGTCCTATCTGTTCAACCCGACCATTGCCGGCATCGAGCAGGCAGATGCGATCCTGATCATCGGCGCCAATCCGCGCAAGGAAGCGGCCGTGCTCAATGCCCGCATCCGCAAGCGCTGGCGCTCGGGCCAGCTCAAGGTCGGTCTGGTCGGCCCCAAGGCCGATCTGACCTATGCCTATGAGCACATCGGCGCGGGCACGGACTCGCTGAGCGACGTCGCCGCCGGCAAGCATTCCTTCGCGACCGCGTTTCGCAACGCCAAGAACCCGATCGTGCTGGTCGGCGCCGGTGCCGCTGCGCGTCACGATGGCGGTGCCATCCTGGCGCTGGCGGCCAAGATCGCGATGGACGTCAATGCCGTGCGCGACGACTGGAACGGTTTTGCGGTGCTGCACGACACAGCGTCCCGCGTCGGCGCGCTCGACATCGGCTTCAATGGTACCGGCCTGACCGGCGCACAGATGACCACCTTCGGCACCATGGACGTGATGTTCCTGCTCGGCGCCGACGAGGTCGAGGTGCCCGAGGGCGTGTTCACGGTTTACATCGGCACCCATGGCGACCGCGGCGCGCATCGCGCCGACGTCATCCTGCCGGGCGCGGCCTACACCGAGAAGTCCGGTCTCTACGTCAACACCGAGGGCCGGGTGCAGATCGCGGCGCGGGCGTCGTTCCCGCCGGGCGAAGCCCGCGAGGACTGGGCGATCATCCGCGCGCTGTCTGACGTGCTCGGCCGCAAGCTCGGCTACGACTCGCTGGCCGCGCTACGTGCCGAGATCATCAAGGCGGTGCCGCATCTCGGCCGCATCGACCAGATCGAGGCCGGCAAGATCGCCGACATCAAGACCCTGGCGGGCAAGGGCGGCAGCCTCGAGAAGGCGCCGTTCAAACCCCTGATCGACGACTTCTATCTCACCAATCCGATCGCGCGCGCCTCGGCGGTCATGGCGGAATGCTCCCGCCTGGCCTCCGGGCAGATGCTGACGGCAGCGGAGTGAGCGTGACCTGATGGCTGATTTCTTCGCAAGCTCGTTCTGGACCGGCTTCCTCTGGCCGCTGATCGTGATGATCGCGCAGAGCGTGCTGCTCCTCGTCGTCCTCCTGGTCGCGATCGCCTACATCCTGCTCGCCGACCGCAAGATCTGGGCCGCGGTGCAGATTCGCCGGGGTCCCAACGTGGTCGGGCCCTTCGGCCTGTTCCAGTCGTTCGCGGACCTGCTGAAGTTCGTGCTCAAGGAGCCGATCATTCCGGCGGGCGCCAACAAGGGCGTCTTCCTGCTGGCGCCGCTGGTATCCTGCGTGCTCGCGCTGGCGGCCTGGGCGGTGATCCCGACCAATCTCGGCTGGGCGATCGCCGACATCAATGTCGGCATCCTCTTCATCTTCGCGATCTCGTCGCTGTCGATCTACGGCATCATCATGGCCGGCTGGTCGTCGAACTCGAAGTACCCGTTCCTGGCGGCGCTGCGCTCGGCGGCGCAGATGGTGTCCTACGAGGTCTCGATCGGCTTCGTGATCATTACCGTGCTGCTCTGTGCCGGCACCCTGAACCTCTCGGCCGTGGTCGAGGCCCAGCACACCCGCGGTCTCGCCAGCCTGATCGGCCTGCCGCAACTGACCATCCTGAACTGGTACGTCTGGCCGCTGTTCCCGATGTTCGTGGTGTTCTACGTCTCGGCCCTGGCCGAGACCAACCGCCCGCCGTTCGACCTGGTCGAGGCGGAATCGGAGCTCGTCGCCGGCTTCATGGTCGAGTACGGCTCGACGCCGTATCTCCTCTTCATGCTCGGCGAATATGTCGCGATCACCACGATGTGCGCGCTGGCGACGATCCTGTTCCTGGGCGGCTGGCTGCCGCCGATCGACGTGGCGCCCTTCAACTGGGTGCCGGGCGTCATTTGGTTCTCGCTGAAACTGTTCTTCATGTTCTTCCTGATCGCGATGGCGAAAGCGATCGTGCCGCGCTACCGCTACGACCAGTTGATGCGACTCGGTTGGAAGGTGTTCCTGCCGCTGTCGCTGGTCATGGTGGTCGTTGTCGCGGGCGTGCTGCACTTCGCCGGAATCGCGCCGAAATGAGGCTGTCATGAACATCTCCGCCACTGCACGGTCGCTGCTGCTGCAGGAGTTCGTCTCCGCGTTCTTCCTCGCGATGCGCTACTTCTTCCAGCCCAAGCCGACCCTGAACTATCCGTTCGAGAAGGGCCCGATCTCGCCGCGCTTCCGCGGCGAGCATGCGTTGCGCCGCTATCCCAATGGCGAGGAGCGCTGTATCGCCTGCAAGCTCTGTGAGGCCGTCTGCCCGGCGCAGGCGATCACGATCGAGGCCGGTCCGCGCCGCAACGACGGTACCCGCCGCACGGTGCGCTACGACATCGACATGGTGAAGTGCATCTATTGCGGCCTGTGCCAGGAAGCCTGTCCGGTGGATGCCATCGTCGAGGGCCCGAACTTCGAGTTCGCGACCGAGACCCGCGAGGAACTCTACTATGACAAGGCCAAGCTGCTCGCGAACGGCGACCGCTGGGAGCGCGAGATCTCCAAAGCCATCGCGCTCGACGCGCCGTACCGCTGAGGCCGTCCGATGATCCTTCCTGCGCTCTTCTTCTATCTCTTCGCGGCCGTCTGCGTGGCCTCGGCCGTGATGGTGATCGTCTCGAAGAACCCCGTTCACTCGGTGCTCTATCTGATCCTCGCCTTCGTCAACGCCTCCGGCCTGTTCGTGCTGATGGGCGCCGAGTTCCTGGCGATGATCCTGATCGTCGTCTATGTCGGCGCGGTCGCAGTGCTGTTCCTGTTCGTCATCATGATGCTCGACGTCGACTTCACCGAGCTGCGCGAGGGCTTCCTGCAGTACATGCCGATCGGTCTGGTGATCGGCGGCATCTTCCTGTTCGAGCTGCTGCTCACCGTGTCCTACTGGGTCATCAATCCGACGACGGCCAAGACGATCACGGCGGCGATCCCGACCAACGTCACCAACACCGAGGCGCTCGGCCTCGTGCTCTATACGAAGTACGTCCATTACTTCCAGCTGTCGGGCATGATCCTGCTGGTGGCGATGATCGGCGCGATCGTGCTGACCTTGCGCCACAAGGCGAGCGTCAAGCGCCAGGACATCAACGTCCAGAACGCCCGCACGCCCGAGATGGCGATGGCCGTCCGCAAGGTCGCGGTCGGGCAGGGGCTGCAGGATACGGATGCCGCGGAGTGGGTGAAATGACCATCGGACTGGGGCACTACCTCGCCGTCGCCGCCATGCTGTTCACGCTCGGCATCCTCGGCATCTTCCTGAACCGCAAGAACATCATCGTCATCCTGATGTCGGTCGAGCTGATCCTGCTCGCCGTCAACATCAACCTCGTGGCGTTCTCGACCTTCCTCGGCGACATCGTCGGCCAGGTGTTCGCGCTTCTGGTGCTGACGGTCGCTGCGGCCGAGGCTGCGATCGGTCTCGCCGTGCTGGTGGTCTATTTCCGCAACCGCGGTTCGATCGCGGTCGAAGACGTCAATCTGATGAAGGGCTAAGGGCGCATGATCCGCACATGTGGGGGCCGGCTCGCCGGCAAGGTCATGCGTAAGGGAACGGGCGAATGATCCAGGCCATTGTCTTTCTGCCGCTGCTGGGCGCGATCCTGGCCGGCCTGATCGCGCTGCTCGGCGCCCACGGGCGCCATCCGAGTGGCGACGAGGTCGAGCATCACGACGACGGCCATGCTCACGGCGCGGCCGACTCGCATGCTCACGCGCATGCCGATCACGGTCACGATGATCACGGTCATGGTCACGATGACCATCATGTCGCCGAGCCGCCGGCCTCCGGCACCTGGGCTGCGCAGGCGATCACGACGGCGCTGCTGTTCGTCTCGGCCGCGCTGTCATGGGCGACGCTGGTCAGCGTCGGCTTCATGCATCACGAAGCCGGCGTGAAGGAGCTGCTGCCCTGGATCAATTCCGGCGAGCTGCAGGTGTCCTGGGCGCTGCGTGTCGATACGCTGACGGCCGTCATGCTGGTCGTGGTGACGAGCGTGTCCTCGCTCGTGCACCTCTATTCGATCGGCTACATGGACGAGGATCCGAACCGTCCGCGCTTCTTCGCCTATCTCTCGCTGTTCACCTTCGCGATGCTGATGCTGGTGACTGCGAACAACCTCGTGCAGCTGTTCTTCGGCTGGGAGGGCGTGGGTCTCGCCAGCTACCTCCTGATCGGCTTCTGGTTCCAGAAGCCGTCGGCCAACGCCGCCGCCATCAAGGCCTTCGTCGTCAACCGCGTCGGCGATTTCGGCTTCGCGCTGGGCATCTTCGCGATCTTCCTGCTGACGAAGTCGACTGACTTCGAGACCATCTTCGCCGCCGCGCCAAGCATTGCCGGCAAGACGACCATCAACTTCCTCGGCTGGCATGCCGACGCGCTGACCTTGACCTGCCTGCTGCTGTTCATGGGCGCGATGGGCAAGTCGGCGCAGTTCCTGCTGCACACCTGGTTGCCGGACGCGATGGAAGGTCCGACCCCGGTCTCGGCGCTGATCCATGCCGCGACCATGGTGACCGCCGGCGTCTTCATGGTGGCGCGCCTGTCGCCGCTGTTCGAGCTCGCGCCGAATGCCCAGGCCGTCGTCATGTTCTTCGGCGCCACCACCGCGTTCTTCGCGGCGACCGTCGGCCTCGTGCAGAACGACATCAAGCGCATCGTCGCCTACTCGACCTGCTCGCAGCTCGGCTACATGTTCGTGGCGATGGGAGCAGGGGCCTACTCGGTCGGCATGTTCCATTTGTTCACGCACGCCTTCTTCAAGGCCCTGCTGTTCCTGGGTGCCGGCTCGGTGATCTATGCGATGCACCACGAGCAGGACATCCGCAACATGGGCGGCCTGTGGCGCAAGATCCCGTACACCTTCGCGGTGATGACGGTCGGCACCCTGGCGCTGACCGGCTTCCCGGGCTTTGCCGGCTTCTTCTCTAAGGATGCGATCATCGAGGCCGCCTATGCCGCGCACAATCCGTTCGCGACCTATGCGTACTTCCTCACGATCGTCGCGGCCGGCCTGACCTCGTTCTATTCCTGGCGTCTGGTGTTCAAGACTTTCTTCGGTACGCCGCACGACCAGCATCATTACGAGGCGGCTCACGAGAGCCCGATCTGGATGCTGATCCCGATCGGCGTGCTCGCGGCCGGCTCGATCCTGGCGGGCTTCCCGTTCAAGGGCCTGTTCGTCGACCCCCATGGTGTCGAGCACTTCTTCGGCGAGTCGCTGAAGATGAACCCGCACATCCTGGAGGACATGGAGCACATGCCGTTCTGGCTGGGCCAGCTGCCCTTCATCATGATGGTCGGCGGCTTCGCGGTGTCCTACTTCTTCTACGTGAAGCGTCCGGACATTCCGGAGGAGCTCGCCGCGCAGCAGCCGCTGCTCTACAAGTTCCTGCTCAACAAGTGGTACTTCGACGAGCTGTATGACTTCATCTTCGTCCGTCCGGCGAAGTGGCTCGGCCGCTTCCTCTGGAAGAAGGGCGATGGGTTCGTCATCGACGGGTTCGGTCCGGATGGCGTCTCGGCGCGGGTGCTCGACGTCACGCGCAACGTCGTCAAGATCCAGACTGGTTATCTCTATCACTATGCCTTTGCCATGCTGATCGGCGTCGCCGGCCTGATCACCTGGTTCATGTTCATGGGGGGCCAGCAATGACCACCTGGCCGATTCTCTCTGTCGTCACCTTCCTGCCGCTCGTCGGCGCGCTGTTGATCTATCTGGTCCGCGGCGACGACGAAGCCGCCCAGCGCAATGCGCGCTGGATCGCGCTGTGGACCACGCTGATCACCTTCGCGGTGTCGGTGATCCTGGTGCTGCGTTTCGATCCCAACCAGACCGACTTCCAGTTCGTCGAAAAGAAGAACTGGCTGGCGGCCGGGATCAGCTATCACATGGGCGTCGACGGCATCTCGCTGCCGTTCGTGATCTTGACCACCGCCCTGATGCCGTTCTGCATCATCGCGAGCTGGAAGTCGGTCAAGAGCCGCCTGCGCGAATACATGATGGCGTTCCTGATCCTGGAAACGCTGATGGTCGGCACGTTCTCCGCGCTCGACCTCGTGCTGTTCTACCTGTTCTTCGAGGGCGGCCTGATCCCGATGTTCCTGATCATCGGCGTCTGGGGCGGCCCGCGCCGAGTCTACGCGTCGTTCAAATTCTTCCTCTACACCTTGCTCGGCTCGGTGCTGATGCTGCTCGCCATCATGGCGCTGTACTGGAACGCGGGCACCACCGACATCCCGACGCTGATGCACACGGCGGTGCCCCGCAATCTGCAGACCTGGGCCTGGCTCGCCTTCTTCGCCTCCTTCGCGGTGAAGATGCCGATGTGGCCGGTCCATACCTGGCTGCCGGACGCGCACGTCGAGGCGCCCACCGCCGGCTCGGTGATCCTGGCCGCGATCCTCCTGAAGATGGGCGGCTACGGCTTCCTGCGCTTCTCGCTGCCGATGTTCCCGCTGGCGTCGCACGACTTCGCGCCGCTGGTCTGGACGCTCTCAGCGATCGCGATCATCTACACCTCGCTGGTCGCGCTGATGCAGGAGGACATCAAGAAGCTGATCGCCTACTCGTCGGTCGCGCATATGGGCTTCGTGACGATGGGCATATTTGCCGGCACCATCCAGGGCGTCGCGGGTGGCGTGTTCCAGATGATCTCGCACGGCATCGTCTCGGGCGCGCTGTTCCTCTGCGTCGGCGTGGTCTACGACCGCATGCATACCCGCGAGATCGCGGCCTATGGCGGCCTCGTCAACCGGATGCCGGTCTACGCTCTGGTGTTCATGGTCTTCACCATGGCCAATGTCGGTCTGCCCGGCACCTCCGGCTTCGTCGGCGAGTTCATGACCCTGCTCGGCACCTTCAAGGTGTCGATCCCGACCGCGTTCTTCGCGACCTTCGGCGTCATCCTGTCGGCCGGCTATGCGCTGTGGCTGTACCGCAAGGTCGTGTTCGGCGCGCTGACCAAGCCGTCGCTGGCGAGCGTCAAGGATCTCACTCTGCGTGAAGGCGTGATCCTGTTTCCGCTGGTGGCGCTGACCATCCTGTTCGGCGTCTATCCGAAGCCGATCCTGGACATGTCGGCGGCCTCGGTGCAGCAGCTCGTCAACAACTACAATACCGCCGTGACGGCCGTGAAGGCCGCCGCGCTGCTCCAATGATGAGACTAATGATAAGACCCCTGGGGTCGGGACAGAGACGATGATCGAGAATCTTGGGCCTCAGCTTTGGGTGGTGCTGCCGGAGCTGCTGCTGGCCTTGGGGGCCATGGCGCTGTTGATGCTGGGCGCGTTTCGCGGGGAGGGGACGACGGGGGTCGTCACCGGCCTTGCGGTTGCGCTCCTGATCGTGGTGGGCATCGTGGTACTCAGGCAGCAGGGCGGCCAGGCCTTCGGCGGCAGCTTCATCGCTGACAGCTACGCGCGCTTCCTGAAGATCCTGGCGATCATCGGCTCGGTTGCGACGCTGATCATGTCGACGGAGTTCCTCTCGAAGCCGGACCGCCGCATCTTCGAATATGCGATCCTGGTGCTGCTCTCGACCTTGGGCATGCTCGTGCTGATCTCGGCCGGCGACCTGATCACGCTCTATCTCGGCCTCGAGCTGATGTCGCTCGCGCTCTACGTCGTCGCCGCCAGCCATCGCGACAACGTCAAGTCGACCGAAGCGGGCCTGAAGTACTTCGTGCTCGGCGCGCTGTCGTCGGGCATGCTGCTCTACGGTGCCTCGCTGATCTACGGTTTCACCGGCACGGTGAGCTTTGCGGGCATCGCGGCGGCGACCAAGACCGGCAGCGTCGGCGTCATCTTCGGCCTGGTCTTCCTGTTCGCCGGCATGTGTTTCAAAGTCTCGGCGGTGCCGTTCCACATGTGGACACCGGACGTCTATGAAGGCGCGCCGACGCCGGTCACCGCGTTCTTCGCCTCCGCGCCGAAGGTCGCGGCGATCGCCGTGTTCGTCCGCGTGGCTCTGACCGCGTTCCCGGGCATCACCTTCCAGTGGCAGCAGATCATCGTGTTCGTCTCGATCGCCTCGATGGCGCTCGGCTCGTTCGCCGCGATCGGCCAGACCAACATCAAGCGCCTGATGGCCTATTCGTCGATCGGCCACATGGGCTTCGCGCTGGTCGGCCTCGCCGCCGGCACCGTCGAGGGCGCGCAGGGCGTGCTGACCTACATCGCGATCTACGTCGCAATGACGCTCGGCTCGTTCGCGGTGATCATGGCGATCAAGCGCAACGGCCAGTCGTTCGAGAAGATCAGCGATTTTGCAGGCCTCTCGCGCACCAACCCGCTGCTCGCCTTCTTCTTCGCGATGCTGCTGTTCTCGCTGGCCGGCATCCCGCCGCTCGCGGGCTTCTTCGCCAAATGGTACGTGTTCGTCGCGGCGATCAAGGGCGGGCTGTTCACGCTCTCGGTGATCGGCGTGCTCACCAGCGTGGTGGGCGCCTACTATTACCTGCTGATCGTCAAGACGATGTATTTCGACGAGCCGCTGCCGACCGTCGATCCGGTCCGGATCGAGCTGCGCACCGTGCTCGCGATCTCCGGTATCTTCAACATCCTGTTCTTCGCCTATCCCGGCCCGCTGGTCAGCGCCGCCGCGGCCGCGGCGAAGTCGCTGTTCTAGATGACGTTTGCGCTCGGGGCCCGTGCCGCTGCCAGCGGCTACGGGCTCGTCGTCTTCGATCAGGCCGGCTCGACCAACGTCGAAGCCCTCTCCGCCGCGCGGCGGGGCGCCAAGGCGAGCTGGTTCGTGACGACGGAGCAGACGGCCGGTCGCGGCCGCCGCCAGCGGCCGTGGATCGCGCCGCGCGGCAATCTCGCGTCCTCCGTCCTCGAGGTTCTCAACGTTGCGCCGGCGATTGCCGCCACCCTCGGCTTCGCCGCCTGCCTCGCGATATCGAGCGCTTTGCGGCAGGTCAGCCGGGAGGCCGTGCTGCGGTCCGGTGGCAGTTCGCACCTCGATTTCTCGGTCAAGTGGCCGAATGATGTGCTCGCCGGGGGCCGCAAGATCGTCGGCATGCTGCTGGAAGCGGAGCAGGTGGCCCGCGGGCTGGCGGTCGTGGCCGGTATTGGCACCAATGTGGTGGCGGCGCCGACCGATACCCCGACACCGGCGGTGTCGCTCAGGGACCTCGGCGTGGAGGTGAGCGCCGAGGATCTGTTCACCGCGCTGTCCGACAGCTGGGTCGAATATTTCGGCATCTGGAACGAGGGCCGCGGTTTCGGCGACATCCGAAAGCTGTGGCTGGAGCGGGCGGCAGGCCTCGGCCAGCCCGTCGCCATCAGGTCCGGACATGCTATCATCGAGGGGATTTTCGACACGATCGACGAACAGGGTTGTATGCTGGTGCGGACCGCGGAGGGACGATTGGAGCCGATCACGGCCGGTGATGTTCATTTCGGCTCGGTCGCATCCAAAGGAGCGGTCTAGATGGCGCGTCCCGACGAACTGACATTTGCGCCGCTCGGCGGCGTGGGCGAGATCGGCATGAACTTGTCGATCTACGGCCTCGGCAATCGCCACCAGCGCTCCTGGCTCGCGATCGATCTCGGCGTCTCCTTCGGCGACGAGGAGCATCTGCCGGGCATCGACCTGATCATGCCCGACGTCAGCTTCCTGGAGAAGGAGGGCAAGAACCTCGTCGGCCTGGTGCTGACGCACGCGCATGAGGACCATTTCGGCGCCATCATCGATCTCTGGCCGCGGCTGAAATGTCCGATCTACGCGACCAAGTTCAGCGCCGCTTTGTTCGAGGCCAAGTGCGAGGCCGAGCGGCTGCCCGCGAAGATCCCGGTCAGGGTGATCCCCTCCGGCGGCCGCGTCGACATCGGCCCGTTCAACGTCGAGTTCATCCCGGTCGCTCATTCGATTCCGGAATCGCACGCGCTGGCGATCCACACCGAGGTGGGCACGGTGCTGCATACGGGCGACTGGAAGATCGATCCGACGCCGGTGCTGGGTGCGCCCACCGACGAGAAGCGGCTGCGCGAGCTGGGCGATGCCGGTCTGCTCGCGCTGATCGGCGATTCCACCAATGCCGTGCGCGAGGGACGGTCGCCGTCCGAGGCCGAGGTCGCCAAGACCATCGCGGCCCTGGTGAAGGAAGCGAAGGGCCGTGTCGCCGTCACCACCTTTGCCTCCAACGTCGCGCGCATCCGCGCCGTGGCCGAAGCGGCGCGCGAGGCCGAGCGCGAGGTCGTCATCGTCGGCCGCGCCATGGAGCGCGTCGTCCAGGTCGCGCGCGAGACCGGCTATCTCGACGGCGTACAGAACTTCCGCGGCATGGATGTCTACGGCCACTTCCCGGCCGACAAGGTGCTGGCGCTGTGCACCGGCAGCCAGGGCGAGCCGCGCGCCGCGCTCGCGCGTATCGCCAATGACGATCATCCGCTAGTCACCCTGAACAAGGGCGACACCGTCATCTTCTCCTCGCGCACCATTCCCGGCAACGAGAAGGCGGTTGGCGCGGTCATCAATGGTCTTGTGCAGCAGGGCATCGAGATCATCACCGACCGCAATCATCTGGTGCACGTCTCCGGCCATCCGCGCCGTGACGAGCTGCGCGACATGATCGCCTGGACCCGACCACAGCTCCTGATTCCTGTCCACGGCGAGGCGCTGCATCTGCACGAGCATGCGCGGCTGGCGCGTGCCTGCGGCGTGCCGAAGGTGATCACCTGCCGCAATGGCGACCTCGTCAAGCTCGGCCCCGGCGATCCCGGGATCATCGATCAGCTGCCGGCGGGCCGTCTCTACAAGGACGGCATCATCGTCGAAGATTCGAAGTCGCGAGCCGTGGTCGAGCGGCGCAAGATGTCCTTCGCCGGCTGCATCTTCGTGGCCATGGCCATTACGGAGAAGGGCGAACTGGCTGACGATCCCGAGGTCGACATGGTCGGCATCCCCGAGAAGACTGTGGCCGGTGAGCCGATGGACGACATCGTGTTCGATGCCGTGGTCTCGACCTTCGAGGGCCTGCCGCGGGCGCGGCGGCGCGATCCCGACGCCGCGGCGGAATCGGTGCGGCGAGCGGTTCGCTCGGCTGTGAACGAGCAATGGGGCAAGAAGCCGATTTGCCTGGTGCACGTCCTGGAAGTCTGACGCGGGCTGATTGAACGACAACCAAACAGTGGAGGAACCGATGCTGGGCCGGCTCAATCACGTGGCGATCGCGGTCAAGGATGCAGAGAAGGCGGCGAAGATCTATGGCGCCGCTTTCGGTGCTGAGATCTCGGCGCCGCTGCCGCTGCCGGATCACGGTGTGATCACCGTGTTCGTGACGTTGCCGAATACCAAGATCGAGTTCATCCAGCCGCTCGGCGAGTCCTCGCCGATCGCCAAGTTTCTCGAGCGCAACGCCGACGGCGGCATCCATCATGTCTGTTACGAGGTGCCCGACATCATCGCCTCGCGCGACACGCTGATCAAGGAAGGCGCCCGCGTGCTCGGCGACGGGCTGCCGCGCATCGGCGCCCACGGCAAGCCGGTGCTGTTCCTGCACCCGAAGGATTTTTCCGGCGCGCTCGTCGAGATCGAGCAGGCCTGAGGCAGCGGGGCGACCATGGCCTATACGATCTCCACCTGGCTCGCGATCTACTTCGTGCTGTGGTGGGTCATGCTGTTCGTGACCCTTCCGTTCGGGGTGCGCAGCCAGCACGAGACCGGCGGCGCCCCGCCGGGCACGGATCCAGGCGCGCCGACGATCAGCCTGATGGGACGACGCCTGCTCTGGACGACGTTTCTGTCGGCCGTCATCTTTGGGCTCGCCTTGCTGGCGTATCAGGCCGGCTATCTCAGCATCGAGAGGCTCTCGAAGCTGATGGGCCTGCCGTTCTAGCTCGCTCGCATCGCACAATAGTCGCTCGGAGCCGATGCACGGACGTGCATCGGCTTTTTTGCTATAGGAGGTCAAAACAAGACCGACAGGGAGGTTGTACGTGACGACATCGGCCGAAGCCGGGCAGGGGACGCCATCGGGCTATCGCATTCTGAACGAGGCGGATCTTCGCAACCATCTGGCGGGGACACCAGCGGTCGCGGCTCGCCTTGGCGGACCGGCGGAGCGCTGGTCGATCACCGAGGTCGGCGATGGCAATCTCAACCTCGTTTTCATCGTCAAAGGATCGTCCGGTGGACTAGCCGTCAAGCAGGCGCTGCCCTACGTGCGACTCGTCGGCGAGAGCTGGCCGCTCCCCCTGTCACGCGCGCACTTCGAGCATCTGGCTCTCACCCATCAGGGGCGGCTGGCGCCAGGCCTGGTCCCGGCCATCGTCCATCACGACCATGTGCTGGCGCTGACGGCGATGGAGCTGCTGGAGCCGCACATCATCATGCGCAAGGGCCTGGTGGCCGGCACGATCTATCCCGCCTTCGTCGATCACATCACGACCTTCATGGCGCGGACTTTGTTCTTCTCGTCCGACCTCGCGCTGTCGGCCGCGGAGAAGAAGGAGGCGATTGCGAGCTTCGCCGGCAACCATGCGCTGTGCAAGATCACCGAGGACCTGATCTTCACCGATCCCTATCGGATCGCCGAGCAGAACCGCTGGACCACGCCATGGCTGGATGCGGCGGCGGCCGACATCCGCGCCGATCTCGATCTGCATGTCGCGATCTCCCGGCTGAAGCTGAAGTTTCTGTCGAGTGCCGAGGCGTTGATCCATGGTGACCTGCATACAGGCTCGATCATGGTCACGGATGCCGAGACCAAGGTGATCGACCCCGAGTTTGGTTTTTACGGCCCGATGGGCTTCGACGTCGGAGCCGTCCTGGCCAACCTGCTGATGGCTTATTTTGCCTCTGCCGGTCACGAACAGTCACCGGGCGATAGGGCAGCCTTTGAAAGCTGGGTGCTGAGCACCGTGGATCAGGTGTGGAGCGAGTTTGCGCGCAAGTTCGTGGCGCTCTGGCGCAGCGAGGCGACTGGCGATGCGTATCCATCGTCGCTGTTTCCGGGCGAGGCGGGCGCTGCGCGGCTCGAACGCGAGCGCCAGGTCTATGTGGCGCGACTGTTCCAGGATGCCGTGGGTTTCGCGGCCGCCAAGATCATCCGCCGCATTCTGGGCCTGGCGCACAACATCGATTTCGAACTAATCGAGGACACGAGGCTGCGTGCGACCTGCGAGGCGAGGGCGCTGCGTCTGGCGCGCACGCTGATGGTCGAGACTGCGTCGTTCACGTCGATCGAGGCCGTGACGAAGGCTGCGCGCGAGCTCCGTCACTGGCAGCCGGGTTTTGATTGACCTCTGCCGTTTTCGTCATTGCGAGGAGCGAAGCGACGAAGCAATCCAGAGTCCTCGCGTGGCTCCTGGATTGCGTCCGCCGTCGCCTTTCGGGCGATGGCGGACAAGTCGCTTCGCTCGCAATGACGGAACCACCTCGTAGCCCGGATGAGCGCAGCGACATCCGTATTCTCCGCTGCAGCGCGTTGGACCTCGGATATCGGTGCGCTCATCCGGGCGACGGCAGCGCCGCATCGCTTCGCTCATGGTGAATAGAACAGGTGCCCGGGGTGGGCAAAGGCGCTCCACGATGTATCGGCTCGGCCACGTTGTTTCCCGCACCGTGCCCACCATTTGCACACCGAGCTTCGCTGACGGGCGGTGGGCACGCTGCCGCCTCCGGCGGCTGCTTTGCCCAGCCTACGGTGCCTCACTCAGTCCGCCGCCTTCGCCCGCAGCCGTTGCGCGTAGACGTTGATCACCAGCGCCGCCAGCAGGATCAGGCCGCGGATCAGGATCTTCAGGAAGCTGTCGATGTTGACGTGGTCGAGGCCGTTGTTGAGCACGCCGAGCACGAACAGGCCGACGATGGTATTGCCGATGCCGCCGCGGCCGCCGAACAGGCTGGTGCCGCCGACCACGACGGCGGCGATCGAGTCGAGCAGATAGGTGTCGAACTCGTTCTGCTGCGCGCTGCCGAAATGCGCGACGCCGAGCATGCCGCCGATCCCCGAGCAGACCGCGGAGATCACCATCACGCTGCCGAGGATCAGCTTGACGTTCAGGCCCGAGTACTCGGCCGCCTCGCGATTGCCGCCGACCATGTAGACGTAGCGGCCGAACCGCGTGTAGGTCAGAACGAGATGACCGAGCAGCAGCATCAGGGCGGCAACGATCACGATCCAGGGCACGCCTGCGATCGAGCCTGAACCGAGCGTGGTGATCAGGGGAGGCACCTTGTAGGCGATCTGGCCGCGCACCAGCATCGCCGAGATACCGGCCGCGATCTGCATCATCGCCAGCGTCATGATGAAGGAGGGAATGCCGATCACCGTCAAGCCGAACGCATTGACGGCGCCGAGCAGCGCGCACAGCGCCAGCGCGAGCAGGATCGCGACAAAGCCCGGCATCGGCACGTTGGCGATGTTGACGTAGGAGTCCTGCAGCGTGAAATAGGCCACGGCAATGCCGGTCACGTTGGCGATGGCCGCGATCGACAGGTCGATCTCGGCGCAGAGAATGACGAATGTCAGACCGACCGCGATGATGCCGGTCACGGACACTTGCGTCAGGATGTTGCCGACATTGTCGAGCGTGGCGAAGGACGGACTTGCGATCGCAAAGAACGCCGTGAGGAAGATCAAAGTCAGGAACGGCGCGATGTTGCGCATCTGCGAGCGCAACACGGACGCGACGCCGCCGTTGCGTCGCGGCTGCGCCTCCGGCATCGGAACGGTCTCGCCATGCGCCATGGAAGTCTCCCTACGCCGCCTCGAGCAGACGGTCTTTGCTGATGGTCTCGCCGGCGAATTCGCGCACGACCTCGCCGCGCTTGAGAACGATGACGCGGTCGGCCAGCGACAGCACGGTTTCCGGCTCGGTCGAGAGCACGATGACGGCAATGCCCTGGTCGCGCAGTTGCCGCACGATTCCGATCACGTCGCTCTTGGCGCCGACATCCATGCCGCGGGTCGGCTCGCACAGCACGAGAAGTCGCGGCGGATGGCTGAGCCATTTCGCCAGCGCGACCTTCTGCTGGTTCCCGCCCGACAACAGGCCGAGGTCGATCTCGACATCGGCGGGACGGATCTGCAGCTGCTCGACCTGGCGCTTGGCGAGCGCGCGCTCGCGCGACGGCTTGAGCAGCACCGCGTTGATGCGGTCGAGGATGCTGATCGAGATGTTCTTGTAGACAGGCTCCTGCATAAACAGCATGTCGCGTCGGCTCTCCGGCACGAAGGCGATGCCGGCGCGGCGGGCATCCGCCGTGCTCTTGAACCGGTTGCGCTCGCCCGAGATTCGCAGTTCGCCGGCGTCGGGCGCGAGCTTGCCGAACAGGATCCGCGCCAGCTCGAGCTGGCCGCAGCCCATGAAGCCGTAGACGCCGAGCACCTCTCCGGCGCGCACCGCGAACGACACGCGCTTCAGATTGCGGGCCAGCGACAGGCCGTCGGCTTCGACCACCACGGGCTTGTCGAGCGGCGGCGCGGGCAGGGTGATGTCGTGGGTGTAGCTGTCCTCGAGCGCGTCGCGCCCCTTGCCGATCATCGCCTCGATCAGCGCCGCCTTGCTGGTGTCGGCCGCTGGCGTCTCCATGATCTTGCGGCCGTTGCGGAACACCGTGACCTCATCGGAGATCAGCAGGATGTCCTCGATGAAATGCGAGATGAAAATGATCCCGGTGCCTTGTTCGCGCAGCTTGCGCAGCGCCGCGAACAGCCGCTCGACCTCGGGCGGCGACAGCGCCGAGGTCGGCTCGTCCAGGATGATGATGCGGGCGCCGGAGAACAGCACGCGCGCGATCTCGATCAGCTGCTGCACGCCGATCGGCAGGTCGCCGAGCCGGCTCATCGGATCGGCGTCGATGCCGAGGCGTTTGAGTTGTTCGGCGGCTTCGCGCGCCATGCGCCGCCACTGCACGAGGCCTAACGCATTGGTCGGCTGGTTGCCGAGAAACACGTTCTCGGCCACCGTGAGATCAGGCGCGACGCTGAGTTCCTGATGCACCATGGCGATGCCGGCGGCGCGAGCGTCGCGGGTGGAGTTGAAATGCACCTCGCGGCCGTCGAGCAGGAAGCGGCCGGAGAATCCGGTGTGCACGCCGGCAATGATCTTCATCAGCGTGCTCTTGCCGGCGCCGTTCTCCCCGACGAGACCATGGATCTCGCCGGGACGAAGGGTGAAATCGACGCCGCGCAAGGCGGTGACGCCGCCGAACGATTTGGTGATGTCCTGCAATTCCAGCAGTGGTGGGCGGCTGTCCAGCATGGGAAGAGACTTCAGATCAGGAAGTGATCCTCCATCCATTGCATGCCCGGGGCATTGGCCTTGGTCACGACCGGGCCGTCGGTGATCACATGCTTCGGAATGCCCTGGCCGCTCTTCTCGCCGGCCGTGACCGCGGCAACACCGGCGACGATCGCGCCGCCATGGATGCGGCAGGACGGATTGCGCACGGTCGCGAACATGCGGCCGTCGCTGACCGCCTGGATCGCCGGCGGCATGGCGTCGACGCCGCCGATCAGGATGTTGGTACGGTTGCGGGCCTTCATGATGTTGTAGGCGGCCAGCGCCATGTCGTCATTGTGGAAGAACGCCGCATCGATCTGCGGAT
The DNA here is from genome assembly GCF_013178945.1 of Bradyrhizobium aeschynomenes. GTDB lineage: Bacteria > Pseudomonadota > Alphaproteobacteria > Rhizobiales > Xanthobacteraceae > Bradyrhizobium > Bradyrhizobium aeschynomenes. The sequence continues at coordinate 23,425 of NZ_JABFDM010000020.1, read as the reverse complement.
ATTTCGTCAGGTAGGTCTCCCACAGCCGCGCCGCCTTGGAGACGTCCCAGTCGGCCGGCTGCGTGTCGAGCACCTCGATGTTCGGGAATTGCTTGATCACCGAGTTGAAGCCTTTGGCGCGGCCCTGCGCGCCGGTGTGGCCGAGCGCACCCTGCGTCATGATGATCTTGCCCTTGCCGCCCATCGCTGTCGCCAGCGCCTGGGTGACGGAGGCGCCCATGAACTCGTTGTCGGGGGCCAGGAACGAGTGGACGTTGATCTGATCGAGCGGGGCGATCAGCGTGTCCATGTCGATGACGGGGATGCCGGCGTCGATCATCTTCTGCACCGGCTGTGTCAGCGTGCCGATGCCGAACGCCTGGATCGCGACGAAGTCCCACTTCTGCGAGGCCATGTTGTCGATCGCCGCACGCTGCTTCACCGCATCGAGCTGCCCGTCGAACCAGGTCACCTCGACATTGAGCAGCTTGCCCCACCATTCCGCCGCCTGCTTGCCCTGGGCGCACCAGGTCGCCTGCAGGCCGGCATTGGAGAACGCCGCCTTGAGCGGCTTTTCGGAGCGGCCCATCTCGGCGGCGAGCGCCGGATTGATGCCGAAGCCGGCGAGCAGGGCCGCCGCCGAGCCCGCGGCCGTGGCCGCCTGGAGAAGATCGCGCCTGGTCTTGACCGTTTTCTTGGACGTTTTGTCAGTGCCGGACATCCCGTGCTCCCTGTCCCATCGTTGTCTGGCGGCGTCATTGATTGCGCTACCAAGACCTGCACTGTTTCACAACCGAACTAATCACGCTACAGCCGGATGTTGTGCGCTGCATCGAGGGACTTCCGCGCTGCACGCGATGTCAGAAAACCGTGATGCGTTCGTGGTACGCGGCGCTGCGACGCCTTGTTCGCGCAAGGCATTCTGGGAGATCAGCTTTGGCAACGACGCGCATTGCCGTCATCGGCGATATTCATCACGGCCAGGACACGCCGACGAAGCGCGGATCGATGGCGCTGCCGCTGCTCGAGCAATTTGTCGCAGAGGTCAACAATGGGCGCTTCGATGCCGTCATCGATCTCGGCGACAGGATCTCGGACGAGGATCCGGAGCGGGATCGCCTGCTGCAGAGCGACGTCGCGATGTGCTTCGCGAAGCTCGTGCCGGTGCATCATCACGTCAGCGGCAATCACGATGTCGGCTTGCTCAGTCTCGCCGACAATGAAGCGATCCTGGATCGTCCGAGCGGATCGCGCGCTCTGACGATCGGCGATATCAGGTGCGTGTTCTGGCAGCCCGACGTGGGGCTCACACGGGAGCGTGGCTTTCGCCTGTCGGCGGGCGACCTCGAGGAGCTGGTTCGATTGCTTTGGCAGGATGATCGGCCGACCCTGCTCATCAGTCACGTGCCGCTGTCTGGACATGCTCAGACCGGCAACTACTACTTCGAAGCCAATCCGGGACACGCGGCCTATGCCGAGACCGACGGAATCCGGGCGGCGATCGCGGAGGCGCCGTGCCCGATCGTCGCGCTCGCCGGACATGTTCACTGGAATACGCTGACGACGGTCGATGGCACGTCGCATCTGACCCTGCAGTCCCTGACTGAGACGTTCATCTCCGGCGCTCCGGCCGAGGCCGCCGGCATTCTGGACATCGAGGAGGAGCGGCTGCGCTGGACCGTGACCGGCCGCGAACCGCTATCGGTGACACTGCCATGGCCGAAGACCAGGACACGGTGGCGTGCTCCGTTGGCGCGCTTCGCGACGGCAGCGGTGGGCTGAGTTGATGGGGATGTTCAGGCAGCGTTCATGCGGCCCGCAATACCTTCATATGGGAAGGGAAGTTCGCGGCAGCTGCAAAAAAATAGAGCAGGGCAGCGGGCCCTGCTCGGAAATTGTGTCGACCCTTTAAGTATCCCGCAAGTTCAGATTTGATCTTGTTAAGCGGGGTGACGCTGCTTGTTGCGCGCCAGGGCTCCTCCCGAGACTTGGACCACCAGACTTCCGCAAGCGTTAGCCTGAGGCCCAAATTCGTAGACGATCTTTTTGCGTTTGTCATCCTTTTCGGCAACGATTGTTCAAATTTCGCGCAGACCACGAAATGATCGATAAGTGCTTGCAATTCGCGGGATTTATTTTCGGCTTTTCCCGCCATTGGTTCTAAAATACCGCTCGGTCCGGCAGCTCGCGAACGCTCGCGGCGTTGTTCTTAATCAACGACCGCCGGCCGAATGTCCCCGACTGTGCTCAGAGCGTCCTCGACTCATAGCGTCGGCTAGGGCACAAGATTCGGGTTCATTTGGCGGGCATTCATGCGGCAGCGGCTGCAAGCGTTTCTTCCGATCGTGCTGATCGCACTGGTGGTGCAGATCCTGGCGCCGATCGGTGTCGCCTGGGCATCCGTATCGGCCGTCTCCGATCCGCTGCGTGGCGTCGAGATCTGCCATGGCCAGCCGGGTTCCGCACCCGTCGATGACGATTCGTCCAAGCTGGGATGCTCTTCTTGTGCCCTCTGCTGCCTGGTGCAGCAGCCGGCCGCCCTCGATCGTCCGGACCCGTCCGTCGTCGATGTTCCCGAGCAGGCCTCCCATGTCGTGGTCTGGCGGGCAATGGCGCCGCTTCTCCGCGCGGCCCGGGCTTGGTCGCTCGCACAGGCAAGAGCGCCACCCGCAGCCTAGTGCGTCGGCCGCTCTGCGGCTTGTCCCCTCTCATTCGCAAAACCGCCTTGCGTGTTCTGCCCGGTCAGTCGTCGCCGGGTCGACACGCGACAAGGCTTCAATCGTGCATCGCGACGACCCTCACAAAGGAATCCTCCATGACGTTCATCGGACGCTCCCTGCTTGCACTCGCTCTCCTGGTGGCGGCCTCGCCCGCCACCTTCGCCGCAGACATCAAGGCCGGGGACCTCGTGATCACCCAGCCGTGGAGCCGCGCCACGCCTGGCGGCGCCAAGACGGGCGCCGGATATCTCACGGTCCAGAACAAGGGCAGCGCGCCGGATCGCCTGGTCGCTGTGTCCGGCGAAATCGCCGGTCACATCGAGATTCACGAGATGGCGGTCACCAACGGCGTGATGACGATGCGCCCGCTGGAGAAGGGGCTGGAGATCGAGCCCGGCAAGACCGTGGCACTGGCGCCCGGCGGCTATCACCTGATGCTGATGGAGCTGAAGAGCCCGCTGAAGCAGGGCGACAAGCTGCCGGTGACGTTGGAGTTCGAGAAGGCCGGCAAGGTGGCCGTCACGCTCGAGGTGCAGCCCGTCGGCGCCAAGGGGCCGGGCGGCGAGGGCGGCAGCATGATGAAGCACGAGCACAAGATGTAACGCGTCTGCCTGGTAGCATTCGATGGATCGGCGCGTCTTCAACGGCTCTGTTCTGGCAGGCTCGCTCGCGGGCCTGCTGCTGCCTGCGGTGCAGGCCGAGCAGGCGCCGCGTTCGGCCGGCAAGCCCGTCATCGGCCTGCTGGTCTATCCGGGCATGATCCTGCTCGACCTCACCGGGCCGCTGACCGTCTTCAACATCATGCAGGCCGACATCCGCCTGATCGCAGCCTCCCTGGCGCCGGTCACCACGGATGTCGGAATTTCCGTCAATCCGACCCACAGCTTCGAGACGGCGCCGGCGGACCTCGACGTTCTGTTCGTACCGGGCGGGCTGAAGGGCACCGTTGACGGCATGAACGATGCTCGCACCGTGGAGTTCCTTGCTGCGCGCGGTGCGACGGCGCGCTTCGTCACCAGCGTCTGCACAGGCTCGCTGCTGCTGGGCGCCGCGGGGCTATTGAAGGGCTTCCAGGCGACGTCGCACTGGTACGTGCGCGATCTGCTGCCTCTGATGGGGGCGACCATGGTTGCGGAGCGCGTCGTGGCGGACCGCAACCGCATCACCGCCGGTGGCGTGACTGCGGGCATCGATTTCGGCCTCAGCCTGGCAGCGAAGCTCAGCAGCGAGGATAATGCCAAGCGGATCCAGCTGCTGATCGAATATGATCCGCAGCCGCCGTTCGCGGCGGGATCGCCGGAACGTGCCGGAGCCGGAGCCGCACATGCGGTGCTGACCCAGCGCGGCCCGTTGATCCGTCAGGCCGAGCAGGCGGCGCGTGCGGCTGGCGGAAGGCTCGGCGTGCCATGAGCTCCGGCGGCGCAATCACGACCGGTCGATACGGGCGTGTACGGCGCCGTTGGATGGCGCGCTTTCTGCCGGTGGCTCTGCTGGCGCTGATCATCCAGGTGCTGGCGCCGGTGGCGGCGTCCGCGATGACCGCGGCGGCGATCGCGTCCTTTGATCCACTGGATGGCGCCGTCATCTGCCATGCCGAGACGGATGCGGCACGATCCGATCGCGATGCCGACCGTACCGCCTGCGGCCTGGATTGCGTCATGTGCTGCGTGCTCCACGCCGCAACGGCGCTCGATGCGCCGCCGGTGCCGGCTCACGTGGCGCCGCTTCGGAGCATGGCACGCATCGACTGGACCGCACGTGAGCTCCGGCTGATCCGTGTCGCCGCCTGGTCCCAGGCGCAACCCAGAGGACCCCCCTTCCTGACCTGAGCACCGACGTCGTCACCGGCACAGCAGCCTGGGCCGGTCCGTTTCAGATCAGAAAGACCGGCCGTGCAGCCGGCATTGGGGAAGTCAAACCATGTTTCGTCGTCATGTCCTCGCAGGCGCGAGCGTGATCGCCATGGCGCTGGTGCTTTTGCAGCCGGCCACGATCGCGCACGCCCAGGCCGAGCGGGAATTGCCATCCGTGACCGTCGACGCGCCGCGCGCAGCGGCACAACGGACGGCGCGCAAGCCGGCCGGACAGGCCGCAGCCGTCCGCACCCGCGCACCGAAGCCTGCGGCTGCATCCGTCGCCAACACGTCCGGGCAGGGCGTCGCCGCCTCCGAGCGGGCCTCCGGCGCCAGCGCCGCACGCGACCAGCTCGGCCAGTCGCCCTCCGGCCAGACCGCGACCACCATCGACCGCAGTCGCTATGACGACCGGCCGGCGTTCACCGTAGGCGACATCCTGCGCGAAAGTCCGGGCGTCTCGCTGAAGCAGGGCAATGGGCCGCGCGATCTCGGCATCTCGATCCGCGGCTCCAACGCCCGCAATGGATTCGGCATCCGCAACATCGCGCTATTCGAGGACGGCTTTCCGGTCACCCAGCCAGACGGTCTGTCACGCAGCGACCTCATCGACCCCCACGCCTATGGCGCCGTCGACGTGATCCGCGGGCCGTCCTCGGCGCTCTACGGCAATTATGCGACCGGTGGCGCGATCAATTTCCGTACCCGTCCGGGCGGCAGCATCGACGGCGCGGAGATCGGCAGCGAGGGCGGCAGCTTCGGCTATCTCAGCAACTACATGACGTTCGGCAAGAAGGTCGGCAATTTCGAGGGCTCGCTGTTCACCAGCGACGTCCGCGGCAACGGCTATCTCGGCAACAGCTGGTTCAACACCCAGACCGTCAATTTCCTCGGGACGTTGAAGGTCACGCCGGACGATCGCTTCACGGTCAAGATCATCAACAACGAGCTCGAGACGCGGTTGCCGCTGCGCTACACGCTCAGCCAGTTTAATCAGAACCCCTATCAGCAAGGCTGCACGACCTATGCTACGATGGCGGCCGGCTGCGCCTTCGTTTCGCTCAACAGGAACGGCTTCAATACGTCCAATGGGCCAGACCTAGAAACTGCGCTACAGGCCGGACTTGGCCGCAACGACCGCCGTACCATCGTCGGCGGGCGCTGGGAGCATGATTTCGACAACACCACGACGTGGCGCAACCAGTTCACGTTCGACGATCGCAACATCAGCCAGCCGACCGGGTCGACCAGCGCGATTGGTGATTATCCCTCCTACAACTACATGAGCGACGTCACCAAGCGCGGTGAAATTTTCGGGCTGGAATCGACGACGTTCTTCGGCGCCTTCTACAACACGCTCACCGCGTCCGGCGATACGCGATTCGTCGTCCCCGGTGGCAACGCAGCGCTCGGACGGCTGTCGGCGAATACTTGGAGCGAGACGACCAACTATGGCTTGCGTGCGCGTGAAGAGCTCAAGCTGACGACAGCACTGACTGCCGTGGCCGGGCTTGGCTGGGAGCGCACGCATCTGCGCGGCGTGAACACGGCCTATACGTACACCGGAACGGCCCCCACCACGTCGGTGGGGATCACGACCGCTGACCGGCAGTTCGACAATCTCGCGCCCGAGTTGGCCTTGCTCTATCGCTTGAACAGCGACTGGTTGCTGCGGGCGCGCGTGGCCACCGGCTATGGTACGCCGCAGGCGTCCAACCTGTTCGTCCTGCCGACTGGGGATTTCGGCAACAATACTCAGCTCAAGTCCCAAACCAACCTCGGCTATGATGTCGGTTTCGACTGGACGCCTAATCGAGCGGTGACCCTGAGTGCAACCGGCTTCTATGAATTCTTTCGCAACGAGATCGTCACTCAGGCCGTCACGGGAGCGAAGAACACGTCCTACACGTTCAACGCTCCGCGTTCGGAGCACAAGGGTGTCGAATTGGCTGCGGACTGGCGGTTCCTGCCGGGGTGGCGTTTCACCGCCGCCTATACCTATCTGGACCAAACCTACACCGACTATACCGAGAACCTCGCCAGCGGATCGACGCTTTTCAGCTTCAACCGCGCCGGCAACAAGATCCCTGGCATCTCGCCCAACGAGCTGACGGCGCGGCTGGGCTATGATCACGACAGCGGGAGACTTGCCGGGCTCGGCGGTTTCGTCGAGCTCCAATGGAAGGACTCTTTCTATATGGACAACGGCAACCTGCAGAAGGCGCCCGGCTACGAGCTCGTCAACCTGAACGTTCACTACAAGACTGAGCTGGCTTCGGAGACGTTCAAGGCTCTGAACGTCTTCTTCGAGGTCCGCAACGTGTTCGACCGCACCTACATCGCGTCCGCGAACAATGTGCAGAACGCGATGATCTCAGGCGTACAGAGCGTGGCGAGCACCGGGACGATCTACGCCGGCTCGCCACGCGCGTTCCTGGCCGGCATGAAGGTGGCATTCCGATGAGGACCAGCATGACAGCAACGGTACGGCTCAAGAGTGCTCTGCTCGGAGTAGCGATAGGTCTGCTTTGTGCGCCGATCGCCCAAGCCCAGATGGCGCATCAGCACGGCTCGGACGCCGCCTGCGAGGGCACCGAGCTTCGGTGCGCCACCAAGGTGACCCCGTTCTTCGCCGGCGACGGCAAGCTCTGGCTGGCCTGGATGGCCGGCGGGCGGGTGTCGGTCGCAAGCTCGAGTGATGAGGGCCGCACGCTGTCCACGGCGGTGCCGGTCAACGACCAGCCGCTCAATCTCGATTGGGGACCGGATGCCCGTCCGAAGCTGGTGGTCGACGGCAAGGGCGGGATCGCGGTGGCGTTCTCGATCTTCCGCGACCAGGCGTTCAACGGCCAGGTGCTCGCGACGCGCTCTGACGATGGCGGCCAGAGCTTCGCGCCTGTCCGTCCGGTCACGGCGAGCAACGAGAGCCAGCGTTTCGAGGCGCTGGCGCTCGACCAGGATGGGACCGCCTTCGTGGCCTGGCTCGACAAACGCAACCGCGTGCCGGCGAAGGCTGCGGGGCGTGCTTACGAGGGGGCCGCGTTGTTCTTCGCCTCGTCGCGCGATGGCGGTGCCACCTATGCCGAGGCGACGATGGCCCAGGACAATACCTGCGAGTGCTGCCGGCTGGGCCTCGCGTTTGCGGGGCCGGGACGTCCGGTCGTGATCTTCCGCAACATCTTCGAGGGCAGCGTACGCGATCATGCGGTGGTGACCTTCAAGGACCTCGCGACGCCCGGCGATGTCTACCGGGTCAGTACCGACGATTGGCAGATCAAGGCCTGCCCGCACCAGGGACCGACCCTGACGGTCGGGCCCAGCGGTGCCTACCACGTCGCCTGGTTCACCAGCGGCAAGGTCCGCAAGGGCCTGTTCTATGCGCATTCGCGCGACGGCGGCCGGACCTTCTCCGACCCGATGCCAATCGGCCGCCCCGACCGTAACCCGACGCGGCCCTATCTGCTTGCGACGTCAGATATGACCACTTTGGTGTGGAAGGAGTTCGACGGCGAGCAGACCACGGTCATGGTGATGCAGTCGCGCGACGATGGCGAGACCTGGTCGAAGCCGCGCGCCGTTGCCAGCACGAACAATGCGTCGGATCATCCGCTGCTGGTCGCACGCGGCAAGCAGATCTTTCTGTCCTGGATGACCAAGGCGGACGGCTATCGGTTGCAGGCGATTGGAGACGAGTCATGAAGCGCGCATTGGCTGCCCTTGCGATCTCAAGTCTCGTCGCCCTGACCGCGTCGAGCACCGCGGCTCCCCAGTCCCTGAAACCGTTCGAGCGTGGCAGCTGGCGCGAGGTTCTCAGGGCCCATGCGGGCCGACCGACGCTGATCCATTTCTGGGGCGTGACCTGCGGCCCCTGCAAGATCGAGCTGCCGCAACTCGGCAAGTTCATGGCGGATCATCCCGAGATCGACGTCGTCACCGTCAGCGCCGACCTGGTGCCTAACCTCCATGCTGCGACCGAGGCCATGCTGGACAAGGCCGGCCTTGCCGCCGCCGAGAACTTCATCTTCAGCGACGGCTTCGTCGAGCGGCTGCGGTACGAGATCGACCCCTCCTGGCAGGGCGACATTCCGCGCACGATGCTCGTGACCCGTGACGGCGTCGTGGAAACGATCGAGGGCAGCGCCGAGATCGGCGATCTCGACAAATGGTCTGCGGAACAGGCGCGGCGGCAATAGGGCGCTTGAGGTCGAGGACCCTGCCGGCCGCGGTCATCGCGGTCGGCAGGCGAGATGGCGCGGCGGCGTGTTCATCCACCGCATCAGCGCAACCAGTAAAATGATTGGGAATCCGGTCGCTTAGCCGCTTTTTCTCAAACCCAGTCTTGTGTTTTGCCGTCCGATCCGCTTTGACTGCGCCAGCCCGAACCGAATCCCGAAGGCTTGGCCCATGCGTCTGTCGCGGTTTTTCCTGCCCATTCTGAAAGAAAATCCGAAGGAAGCCGAGATCGTCTCGCACCGGTTGATGCTGCGCGCCGGCATGCTGCGGCAGGAGGCGGCCGGCATCTATGCCTGGCTGCCGCTGGGCTTCAAGGTTCTGAAGAAGATCGAGCAGATCGTCCGTGAGGAGCAGAACCGGGCCGGCGCACTGGAGCTGCTGATGCCGACGCTGCAGCTCGCTGACCTCTGGCGCGAGAGCGGCCGCTACGATGCCTACGGCCCGGAGATGCTGCGCATCGCCGATCGCCACAAGCGTGAGTTGCTGTATGGGCCGACCAACGAGGAAATGATCACGGAGATCTTCCGGGCCTACGTGAAGTCCTACCGCAATCTGCCGCTCAATCTCTATCATATCCAATGGAAATTCCGCGACGAGCAGCGTCCGCGCTTCGGCGTGATGCGGGGGCGCGAATTCCTGATGAAGGATGCCTATTCGTTCGATCTGGACGAAGCCGGCGCGCGCCGCGCGTACAACAAGATGTTCGTCGCCTACCTGCGCACCTTCGCGCGGATGGGCCTGAAGGGCATCCCGATGCGCGCCGAGACCGGCCCGATCGGCGGTGATCTCAGCCACGAGTTCATCGTGCTGGCCGAGACCGGCGAGTCCGGCGTGTATTGCGACCGCAACGTGCTCGATTTGCCGATCCCGCCGGCGTCCGTCGACTACGACGGGGACCTGACGCCGATCATCAAGGAGTGGACCTCGCTCTATGCCGCGACCGAGGACGTCCACGACGGTGCTCGTTTCGAGGCTGAGGTGCCGGCGGACCGCCGCGTCCACACCCGCGGCATCGAGGTCGGCCAGATCTTCTATTTCGGCACCAAATATTCCGAGCCGATGAAGGCCCTGGTCGCCGGCCCCGATGGAGCCGAGGTCACCATCCATGGCGGCTCCTATGGCGTCGGCGTGTCGCGCCTCGCCGGGGCCATCATCGAGGCCTGTCACGACGACGCAGGCATCAAATGGCCGGAGGAGGTGGCGCCGTTCCGGGCCGTCATCCTCAACCTGAAGCAGGGCGGCTCCGACACCGATGCCGCCTGCGAGCAGCTCTACCGCGATCTCCTCGCCAAGGGCGTCGACGTGCTCTATGACGACACCGAGCAGCGCGCTGGCGGCAAATTTGCGACCGCCGATCTGATCGGCATTCCCTGGCAGATCATGGTCGGCCCCAAGAGCCTCGCCGAGGGCAAGGTCGAGGTGAAGACTCGCAGCGACGGCGCGCGGCAGATGATGACGCCGGCCGACGTCGTCGCCCGGCTCGGCGCCGCGACAAGCGTGGGCTGAGTGGCTCGTTCGATCAGCGGATTATCCACCGGAGCAGGCGGCCCGCTGACGGCCAATCCGGCCACAATCGGCCCGAATCATGGGATGATCGCGCAATGGATGAAGCCATGACCGAACCCGTGCAGACCGCGCCTTTCGCGCCCTTCGAGTGGATGCTGTCGGGGCGCTACCTGCGTGCCCGGCGCCGGGAAGGCTTCATCTCCGTCATCGCCGGGTTCTCGTTCCTCGGCATCATGCTCGGCGTCGCGACCCTGATCATCGTGATGGCGGTCATGAACGGCTTCCGCAAGGAGCTGCTCGACAAGATCCTCGGTTTGAACGGCCACCTCCTGGTGCAGCCCCTGGAGTCGCCGCTGACCGATTGGAAGGACGTCTCCGAGCGGATCTCGCAGGTGCAGGGCATCCGGCTTGCCGCACCCGTGGTCGATGGCCAGGGTCTCGGCTCGTCCCCATTCAACGCGTCCGGCGTGTTCATCCGCGGCATCCGCTCGCAGGACCTGACGAACCTGACGTCGATCGCCAAGAACATCAAGCAGGGGACCCTCGAAGGCTTCGACGAGGGGCAGGGCGTGGCGATCGGTCGCCGGCTCGCGGACCTGTTGTCGCTGCATGCCGGCGACAGCATCACGCTGGTCGCGCCGAAGGGCGCCGTCACGCCGATGGGCACCACGCCGCGGATCAAGCCCTACAAGGTCGCGGCGGTGTTCGAGATCGGCATGTCTGAATACGATTCCAGTTTCGTGTTCATGCCGCTGGCGGAGGCGCAGGCCTATTTCAACCGCAACAACGACGTCACCGCGATCGAGATCTTCACCAGCAATCCGGACAAGGTGGAGCAGTTCCGCAAGACGGTGACTGAGGCGGCCGGCCGGCCGGTGTTCCTGGTCGACTGGCGCCAGCGCAACTCGACCTTCTTCAACGCGCTCCAGGTCGAGCGTAACGTGATGTTCCTGATCCTGACCCTCATCGTGCTGGTCGCCGCGCTCAACATCGTCTCCGGCCTGATCATGCTGGTGAAGGACAAGGGCCAGGACATCGCCGTGCTCAGAACGATGGGCGCATCGCAGGGCGCGATCATGCGGATCTTCCTGATCACCGGCGCCTCGATCGGCGTGGTCGGCACGCTCACCGGCTTTATCGTCGGATTGCTGATCTGCATGAACATCGAGACCATCCGGCTGTTTCTGTCGTGGCTGACCAACACCGATCTGTTCGATCCGACGCTGTACTTCCTGTCCAAGCTGCCGGCAGAGATTGACGCCGGCGAGACCAGCGCCGTGGTCATCATGGCCCTGACCCTGTCGTTTCTGGCCACGCTCTATCCTTCCTGGCGCGCCGCCCGATTAGACCCGGTCGAAGCGCTTCGCTACGAGTGAGGCGCTGATGGAAGAGCAGGGGGCCGAGGACGTCCCGGTCGTTTATCTCCACGAGATCAAACGCCGGTATATGCAGGGCGAGAAGCAGCTGACCATTCTGGACGGCGCCAAGCTGGCGCTGTGGGCTGGGCAGTCGGTGGCGCTGGTGGCGCCGTCGGGCTCCGGCAAGTCGACATTGCTGCACATCGCCGGCCTTCTGGAGAGCCCTGACGAGGGCGAAGTCTACGTCGCGGGCACGCCGACGTCGCAATTGACGGATATCGAGCGCACCCAGATGCGCCGCACCGACATCGGTTTCGTCTACCAGTCGCATCGCCTGCTGCCGGAGTTCACGGCGCTGGAGAACGTGATGCTGCCGCAGATGATCCGCGGCCTCAAGCGTTCGGAGACGGTGAAGCGGGCGAGCGAGATCCTGGCCTATCTCGGGCTCGGCGAGCGCATCAAGCATCGTCCCTCCGAGCTGTCCGGCGGCGAGCAGCAGCGCGTCGCGATCGCGCGTGCGGTCGCCAACGCCCCGCGTGCGCTGCTGGCCGACGAGCCGACCGGCAACCTCGATCCCGCCACGGCCGATCACGTCTTCCACGCCCTGATGCAACTGGTGAAGGCGACACGGGTCGCGATGCTGATCGCGACCCACAACATGGAGCTGGCCGGCCGCATGGATCGACGCGTCTCCATCGTCGGCGGCAAGGTGGTCGAGCTCGATTGAGCCCGGCCGCAGTCACGGCATGATCACCGTCATCTGGAATGGCTTGCGGTGTGCTGCGGCATGCGCGACGGCCTCGTTGGCGTGATCGAGGGCGAATGACGTCTGCTCGAATTGCGCGAGGTCGAGCAGCCCAGCCCTGATCAGACCTACCATCTTGCCCGTCGCGCTCGGCGGGTACATCCAGACGCCGTGGATCGTGATGCAGTCGCGCATGATCCAGGGATAGGGCAAGTCGAGTCCGGGACCGCCCAGCATCCCGACGCCTCCCATCAGCGCCACGCGTCCGTAGGGACGCACGGTCATCACGGCGGATCGCACGACGTCGGTCGTGATCGACGGCGGCATGATGTCGAGCACGCAGTCGATCGGGCCGGGTGCCGCGCGCTTCATGCTGATGGTGTCCTCGCTCTCGTCGCCGGACAGCTTGACCGGATGAACGCGGGATCCGAACCTGCGCCGAAGCTCGGCCAGCATGGCCTCGTTGCGGCCGGGCGCAACGACCGCAGCTGCGCCCATGGCGAGCGCCACGGCGACTGCGGCGCTGCCGAATCTGCCGGTCGCGCCGCTGATCAGCACGGTCTCGCCAGCCTGCAGATTGGCGGCGAGTAAGCCGCCATAGGGCACGAGCAGGGTGCCGAGCGCGCACCATTGCGCGGCGTCGCGTGCGTCGATGGCCCCGATCGGCTTGGCGTTCTCCGTCGGCACCCGCATGCGCTCGGCAAACGAGCCGTGCCGGAAATGCTGTTGCAGCTTCAAGCCGCCCGGTCCCCGCGCGCTCAGGCCCTGCAAGGTGATGTCGGGCGCGACGACGTCGTCACGCGAGCGCACGGTCGGATCGCAGTACACCCAGTCGCCGATCGCAAGATGCGTCGCGTCGGGGCCGACGGCGCTGACCCGTCCGATGCCTCCCGTCCCCGGGATGACCGGCAATTCCAGCAGGTACTTCCGCTCGCCGCTGAACACCTCGTTTGCGTAGGACAGCACGCCGGCTGCAACGATGTCGACGATGACCTCGCCGGTGCCCAGCACGGGGCCCTCGACCTGTTCGATCTCCAGCGGCGATCCAAAGCGTTTCAGCACGGCTGCCTTCATGATCCTTCTCCGTTCAAGAGTCGCGACAACCGAACCTGCCCGTCTATGCTGCATCCAGGAAGGCCTGGTATTATCCTAGGATCACAAGACCTAGCCTTACGGCATCGCTTTCGGCAGGAACGAACCATGAGTGATCCAAGACATGCGGAGCTCGGAAACTTTCTGCGCTCCCGGCGTGAGAAGCTGACACCGCAGGCGGTCGGGCTCGCCTCCGGGCGGCGGCGTCGCACCGCAGGTCTGCGACGCGAGGAGGTGGCGGAGCTCGCCGGCATCGGCGTCGATTGGTACATCCGTATCGAGCAGGGGCGCGCGGTGAAGCCCTCATCCTCGACCATCGACGCGCTGGCGCGCGCGCTGCGCCTGTCACGAGCGGAGCATGCGCATCTCAGGGCGCTGGCGCGGGAGTCCGCGCGCAAGCCTTTCGTCCGCGAGGAGGTGCCGGCCCGCCTTCGCGAGCTCGTGCAAAGTCTGAACCAGCCGGCCTATATCTCCGGAAGACGATGGGACGTGCTGGCCTGGAACGCTGCGGCGGACGAGATATTCGGCTTCTCACAGCTCGCTGACGAGGAGCGCAATACGCTGCTGCTGATGCTGTGCACGCCGGGCGTACGCCGCCTGTTCGGCGCGCAATGGAAGGACCTGGCAAGACGCATGGTCGCGCAGTTTCGCGCGACATATGATTTGTGGGCAGGCGATCCTGCCTTCCTGGATCTGATCGCGCGCCTGCGGCGCGGTAGCCGCGAGTTCGATGAATTCTGGGCGGCTCACGACATCAATGCGCTTGCTGCGGGCGAGAAGTTGCTCGAGCATCCGAAGAAGGGGCGCGTGAGGCTGCGCTATGCGACTTTCCAGGCCAATGACGATCCCGCGCTGAAGCTTGCGATCTACTACACGTTTGCGTCACCGCCGCTGCGATGAACGTCGCGACCGGCGGTGCTTGCAACCCGTTGCAGGCGGATGTCGATCATACAATCGTCCGTTTTGCGCATGATGATGCTAGGCATTCGCAAGATACGTCGTGACGCCCGAAAGAATTCACGACTGAGACGCGACAGGGTTCATTCCGTGACCGGGAGTTTCTCCGTCACGATTTTGACGCCGCTCTCATTGTGGCGGACCATGGACGTAGGTCACGACTCCTCCACATAGCTTATTAGTTGTTTGTTCATGAAGCGACCAAGCCATTGGAATGGCGGTGCTTGCGCCAAATCCCATAAAAGCCGGAAAGAAACATTCCAATCTGCCCAACAGATGATGTCGGCGGAGCGGATGCAGGGGCATGAGCGCTACGCCGCGCTGCACGTTTTGCGACGGAATAGAGGGCTTGGGGACCTTGGGACAGAAGCTACGGAGTTCGATGATGAAAACGCTTTTCGGCGCAATGGTGGGGCTCGGCGCAATCGCCGTGGCGACGTCTGCTTTCGCGGCTGATCTTCCAGTGAAGAAGGGTCCCTACACCAAGGCTCCACAGGCCGTCATGGCCACGGTGTATGATTGGAGCGGCTTCTACATCGGCTTCAACGCCGGCGGCGGCTCCAGCCGCGACTGCTGGAACCTCGTTTCGAACGCAGGTGTTGCGGTCAACCCGGCGGCGAATCGCGAAGGCTGCTCCGGCGGCGGCGGAGCGGCGGTCGGCGGCCAGGTCGGATATCGCTACCAGATGGCGAACTGGGTGTTCGGCGTCGAGGCGCAGGGCGACTGGGCCAACTTCAAGGGCACGAACCGCAACCTGATTCTTCCCAATGTAAGCGACCGTTCACGCACCAACGGCTTCGGCCTGTTCACCGGCCAGGTCGGCTACGCCTTCGACAACGTTTTGGGCTATGTCAAAGGTGGCGCCGCGGTCGTGGGCGATCGCTACGACACCTTCACCACCGGCACCAACGTGATGCTCGATCGCGCGAATACGACGCGTTGGGGCGGCACGATCGGCGCGGGTATCGAATATGGCTTCGCGCCGAACTGGTCGGTGGGCGTCGAGTACGACCACATCTTTCTCGGCAACAAGAACCTGAACTTTGTTGCCGCCGCGGGCCAGCCCGCGATGACCCATCGCATCAAGCAGGACGTCGACATCGGCCTCGTGAAGCTGAACTACAAGTTCGGCCCGGGCTTCGGCATGATGCGCTGACGCAGGCGTCGGCCGCTGCCGAAAGCGATCGCCGAGGCCACGGCCCCGGCGATCGATGCAACGGGGAAGCCGGCATCGTCGGCGCCGATGTGCCGCTCAATCCTCTTCGAACACGAAGGGATTGGGGAAGGGGGCGTAGGGGTTCGGCGCCGGCGGCCGCGGCTTGATGCGCTGCCGGTGCGGATAGGGATAGGGCGTCGCGCGCGGATCATTGCTGACGCCGGCAAAATATGGATTGGCGATGCAGGTCAGCAGGCGGCCCGAGGCCGTCGCCTGACACTGCGCGTAAGTGTCGAAGGTGCAGTTGCTGAGTCCCGGGTGCTGGTCGCCCTGCAGGCAGAACGCATGCCTGACGCCGACGGCGTGCGCCGGCGCATGGGTCGCGACCGCGAGGCCGGCTGCAGCCAGGGCCGCAAAGAACACGTCACGCATCAACGATCTCCCTTCATCTCGTGATGACAGCATTTGCGCAGCGTGGCGAGGCGGCGCGGATGTCGCTTCGTGTGTAGTCTGTCAGCCTCCGATTGCAAGTTGGAATGTTCCATCAACACACTGTGATTGCAGATTAATTTCCGGACATGTCCAGGGCTCGTTCAGAAGCGCGCTGTGACCACGACGCTACAGCAATTGTGGCCCGGATGGTTAAGACGTGCGGCTGGCCTGGGGGCCAAATGAGACGAGACTGGACCTGTGATGAAGAAACTTGTGTTGATGACGACGGCGATCGTGGTGCTGGCCTCGCCGGCGCTGGCCGCGGATCTCGCTGCGCGTCCCTACACGAAGGCACCGCCGCCGGTGATGGCCGCGATCTATGACTGGAGCGGCTTCTACATCGGTGTGAACGGCGGCGGCGGCTGGACCCACAACACCTGGGATCTGGTGGGTGGCGGCCGCGAAGGCTCGCACGATTCGTCCGGCGGCACCGTCGGTGGCCAGGTCGGCTATCGCTGGCAGATGGGCCAGCTGGTGTTCGGCGTGGAAGCGCAGGGCAACTGGGCCGATTTCTCCGGCGACAATGTGAGCGCGCTGTTCGGCACCCGCAACCGCACCAAGACCGATGCGTTCGGTCTGTTCACCGGCCAGGTCGGCTACGCCTGGAACAACGTGCTGCTCTACGCCAAGGGCGGTGCGGCTGTGACCAGCAACACCTACACGATCACGAATGCTGCCACGGGCGGGTTCCTCGCCTCCAACGACAACACGCGCTGGGGCGGCGTGGTCGGCGCCGGCCTGGAATACGGCTTTGCTCCGAACTGGTCGCTGGGTGTCGAATACGACCATCTGTTCATGGATCGTCAGACCGTGAGCTTCGGTGCGCTCGGCTCCGACAGCATCAAGCAGGACGCCGACATCTTCACCGCGCGCCTGAACTATCGCTTCGGCGGCCCGGTGGCGACGCGGTACTGATTCGCTCCTGCAGCGATGGATCGAAGGCCCCGGCGTTGTTC
This sequence comes from Bradyrhizobium aeschynomenes, assembly GCF_013178945.1. Taxonomy (GTDB): domain Bacteria; phylum Pseudomonadota; class Alphaproteobacteria; order Rhizobiales; family Xanthobacteraceae; genus Bradyrhizobium; species Bradyrhizobium aeschynomenes. The sequence continues at coordinate 6,378 of NZ_JABFDM010000020.1, read as the reverse complement.
GCGCCGGGGCCTTTTTCGTAGCGTCAGCCGACAGATTAACCACGTGCCGCGGCGGCGGGGCGCGCTCCTCGTCAGCGTGCTTGACCTGAGAACGAAAAAGGAACATTGTTCTTCATATGTTCTAGCTCAGGGAGGTCCCCATGCTGAAGGTTTTCGTTGAAGAAGCCGCCGCACTGGCGTCCATCACGCTGTTCGTCGGGATGATCGCGCTGTGGGCGCAAATCATTCCGCAGCTTTGATTTTTTGCGGGCGCGACTGGGGAAAAGCCGGACAGCGGTCCAGGTGGCCGGACTCCGCGGCGGCTGATCCGATATCATGAGCGGGCGAGTCGGTCGGGCTCTCGGGCGATGGCGATAGTCATGTCTCTCTGCTGGCCGGTGACTCTGCTTTCGGAAGCCCTCCAGGAAGTTGCAAGGCGAGCATGTCCAGCGCCGGATTCGTCCATCTTCACGTCCATTCCGCCTATTCGCTGCTGAAGGGCTCGATCAAGATCGCCAAGCTCGGCGAGCTCGCCAAGGCCGACCGCCAGCCCGCGCTGGCGCTGACCGATACCGACAACATGTTCGGTGGCCTGGAATTCTCCGACAAGATGGCGGGCTATGGCATCCAGCCGATCGTCGGCTGCGAGCTCGCGATCGACTTCGGCGACATGGACCCGAATGCGCGGAATGCGGCTGCGGTCGCACAGCCCGCGCGGATCGTCCTGCTGGCCGCGAAGGAGGAGGGCTATCGCCATTTGATGCGGCTGAACTCGCGCGCCTTCCTGGAGACGCCGACGCATCAGGCGCCGCACATCAAGTTCGACTGGCTGACCGAAGGCGTCGATGGGGTGATCGCGCTGACGGGTGGTCCCGATGGACCGATCTCGCTCGCGATCCAGCACGACATGGCCGCGCTGGCGGCGCAGCGCTGCGAGCGCCTGGCGACCATGTTCGGCGACCGTCTCTACATCGAGCTGCAGCGCCACGGTGTCGAGCGCGAGCGCCGCGTCGAGGGCGGGCTGATCGACATCGCCTATGAAAAAGGGCTGCCGCTGGTTGCGACCAACGAGCCGTATTTCGCGACCGCCGACGACTACGAGGCGCATGACGCGCTGCTGTGCATCGCCGGCGGCCATCTCATCGCCGACACCGAGCGCGTGCAGCTGACGCCCGACCACCGCTTCAAGACCCGCGCCGAGATGGCGGTGCTGTTCGCCGACATTCCCGAGGCGCTCGCCTCGACGGTCGAGATCGCCGAGCGCTGCTCGTACCGGCCGCGCACGCGCAAGCCGATCCTGCCGTTTTTCACCGTCGGCGCCGGCTCGGGCGCCGACGCCGTGGACGCAGCCAGCGCCGAGGCCGCCGAGCTGAAGCGGCAGGCGGAGGAGGGCCTGGAACGACGCCTCAAGGTGCACGGCATGGCGCCGGGCATGACCGAGGAGGACTATCAGAAGCGGCTCGCCTTCGAGCTCGACGTCATCATGCGCATGAAGTACGCGGGCTACTTCCTGATCGTGTCGGACTTCATCAAATGGGCCAAGGCGCACGGCATTCCCGTCGGCCCGGGCCGCGGTTCGGGCGCTGGCTCCCTGGTGGCCTGGGTGCTGACCATCACCGACCTCGATCCGATGCGCTTCGCGCTGCTGTTCGAACGCTTCCTCAATCCCGAGCGCGTGTCGATGCCCGACTTCGACATCGACTTCTGCCAGGACCGCCGCGGCGAGGTGATCTCCTACGTCCAGCAGCGCTACGGCCGCGACCAGGTGGCGCAGATCATCACCTTCGGTACCCTGCAGGCGCGCGGCGTGCTGCGCGACGTCGGCCGCGTGCTGCAGATGCCCTATGGACAGGTCGACAAGCTGACCAAGCTGGTGCCGCAGAATCCGGCCGCGCCGGTCACGCTCGCCGCCGCCATCGAGGGCGAGCCGAAGCTGCAGGCGTTCCGCGACGAGGATCCCGTGGTGGCGCGCGCCTTCGACATCGCGATGCGCCTGGAAGGCCTGACGCGGCACGCCTCGACCCACGCGGCGGGCATCGTCATCGGCGACCGGCCGCTCAGCGAGCTGGTGCCGATGTATCGCGATCCGAAATCGGACATGCCGGTCACCCAGTTCAACATGAAATGGGTCGAGCCGGCCGGTCTCGTCAAGTTCGACTTCCTCGGCCTGAAGACGCTGACGGTGCTCGACGTCGCGGTGAAGCTGTTGAAGCAGCGCGACATTCATGTCGATCTCGCGACCCTGCCGATCGACGACGCGCCGAGCTACCAGATGCTGGCGCGCGGCGATGTGGTCGGCGTGTTCCAGGTTGAAAGCCAGGGCATGCGTCGGGCGCTGATCGACATGCGCCCGGACCGGTTCGAGGACATCATCGCGCTGGTGGCGCTGTATCGTCCCGGACCGATGGCCAACATCCCGACCTACTGCGCCCGCAAGCACGGCGAGGAGGAGCCGGAATATCTGCACCCGATCCTGGAGCCGATCCTCAAGGAGACCTTCGGCGTCATCATCTACCAGGAGCAGGTGATGCAGGTCGCGCAGCAGATGTCCGGCTATTCGCTCGGCGAAGCCGACCTGCTGCGCCGCGCCATGGGCAAGAAGATCCGCGCCGAGATGGACAAGCAGCGCGTCCGCTTCGTCGAAGGCGCCGTCAAGAACGGCGTGCCGAAGGACCAGGCCGACACCATCTTCGACCTGCTCGCCAAGTTCGCCGACTACGGCTTCAACAAGTCGCACGCCGCCGCCTACGCGCTGGTGTCCTACCACACCGCCTACATGAAGGCGCATTATCCGGTGGAGTTCATCGCGGCGTCGATGACGCTCGATCTGAACAACACCGACAAGCTGTCGGAATTCCGCGCCGAGGCGCAGCGCCTGGGGATCAAGGTCGAGCCGCCGTCGATCAACCGCTCGGGTCCCACCTTCGAGGTCAGCGGCAACACCATCTTCTACGCGCTCGCCGCCTTGAAGGGCGTCGGTCCGCAGGCGATCGAGATGATCGTCGAAGCTCGCAACAAGGGCGGCCCGTTCACGTCGCTCGCGGACTTCGCAAGCCGCGTCAGTCCGCGCGCGATCAACAAGCGCATCATCGAGACGCTGGCCGCCGCAGGTGCGTTCGACGGGCTCGACAAGAACCGCGCGCGCGTGTTCGCCGGCGCCGATGCGATCGTCGCCGCCTGTCAGCGTGCCAACGAGGCCGCGACATCGGGCCAGAACGACATGTTCGGCAATGCGGCCGATGCGCCCGCGATCATCCTGCCGAACATCGAGAACTGGCTGCCCGCCGAGCGCCTGCGGCGCGAGTACGACGCGATCGGTTTCTTCCTGTCGGGCCATCCGCTCGACGACTACGCGGCAGCATTGAAGCGGTTGCGGGTGCAGAGCTGGGCCGAGTTCTCCCGCGCGGTGAAGACCGGCGCGACCGCCGGCAAGGTCGCCGCCACCGTGGTGTCGCGCATGGAGCGGCGCACCAAGACCGGCAACAAGATGGGCATCATGGGCCTGTCGGACCCAACCGGTCATTTCGAGGCGGTGCTGTTCTCGGAAGGCCTTGCACAATATCGCGACGTGCTCGAGCCCGGCGCGGCGGTGCTGCTGCAGCTCGGCGCCGAGCTGCAGGGCGAGGATGTCCGCGCGCGCGTGCTGCATGCCGAGCCGCTCGACGATGCCGCCGCCAAGACGCAGCGCGGCCTGCGCATCTTCCTGCGCGACACCAAGCCGCTCGATTCCATCGTCAAGCGTCTGCAGGGGCCGGAAGGTGCCGCGGCGAATGGCAATGGAGGGCTTGCCAAGGGCGCTGCTGCGCCGCCGTTGGCGCCTCGGGCAGCCGCGGGCGAGGGCGAGGTCTCGCTGGTGATGATGCTCGACCTGGAGACCGAGGTGGAGATGAAGCTGCCCGGCCGCTTCAAGGTTTCGCCACAAATTGCTGGCGCCATCAAGGCGGTGACCGGCGTGGTGGACGTGCAGCAGCTGTGATCGTCAGCGGATGTTTCCGATGATGCGGCCCTGGCTCGGCTGCTGATCGGGCCGGAGCGACGGCGGGGGGAACAAAAAGCTGCGCGTCGGACTGTACGGACATGCCTCCGTTCAACCGCGGTTCAGCCATCCTCGCGCTGAATCCAAAGCTGGTGCCTCGAAGGGGCTCGAACCGTCATGCGCTTGGCCAATATCGTTTTCAGTGTCACGTTCTGCCTGCTGGTGACTGCGGCCTGGCATCGCCCGGCGGAGGCGCAGCAGCCCGCGCCGGAGAAGCGCATCGCCCTGGTCGTCGGCAACGGCGCCTATGCCAAGGGCGCGCTGGCCACCGCGGCCAACGATGCCGGCCTGATCGCGCAGACCTTGCAGGCTGCCGGCTTCGACGTGGTCGGCGCCCGGGATCTCGATGCCGACACCCTGCGCAAGAGCTTTCGCGATTTCATTCACAAGGCGCAGTCGTCAGACGGCAACACCGTGGCGATGGTCTATCTCGCGGGTTACGGCATGCAGCTCGCCGGCGAGAACTATTTCCTTCCCGTCGATGCCAACGTCACCAGCGATGTCGACATCCCGACCGAGGGCTTGCGCCTGAGCGACTATGTGCGTCAGCTCGCGGCGGTTCCTTTGAAGGCCGGCGTGGTCGTGCTCGACGCCGCGCGCCAGCAGCCGTTCATCACCGGCGGTTCGACCATTGCAGGCGGTCTCGCGCTGGTCGAGCCCGACAACAACATGCTGATCGCCTTCAACGCAGCTCCGGGCACGATCGCTCCGAACGAGACCGGCTCCTACGGCGTCTATGCGCGATCGCTGGCAGAGATGATCCGCACCGGCGGGCTGTCGTTGCCGGAGGTGTTCGACCGGTTGCGGCTGCGCGTCAACGAGGAGACCAAGGGCGCCCAGGTGCCGTGGGATGCGCAGAAGGTCCAGGCCGCCTTCACCTTCTTCGAGCGCGCGCCGGATGCGCCGGCCACGCAGGCAAGCCCCGAGCAGACGGCGGCGCTGCGCGCCCGTCCGATCCGCGAACTGCCGGTGCAGGAGGCCTACGCCGCGGCGCTGGAGCGTGACAGCTTGCAGGGCTATGAGGATTTCATCGCGGCCTATCCGAGCGATCCGCTCGCCCGGCGGGTGCGCGCCATCGTCGCCGCCCGCCGCGAGGCGCTGACCTGGCGGCGGACCTATCGCACCGACAGTCCTGAAGCCTATTGGTCGTATCTGAAACGTTATCCCTATGGCGCGCATGCTGCGGATGCCCGACGGCGCCTGGCGATGTTGTCGGCGCAAGCCGAGCCGCCGCCGACCTTCGCGATGATCGAATACGACGTGCCGCCGCCGCCGCTCGACGAGGTCATCTATGTCGAACGGCCGGTGCTGCTGTTCTCGGATCCAGAGTTCGGCTTCGTGCCTCCGCCGCCGCCGCCGGTCTACGTGCTGCCGCCGCCACCGCCCGAGTTCGTCGATCTGCCGCCACCTTACGCGCCGGTCGGCCTGTTCATCCTGCCGCGGCCGGTGTTCGTGCCGATTCCGGTCTATGTTCGGCCGCCGGCCTTCGTCGCGCCACCGCCGAGCAACATCATCTACCAGAACATCCACAACACGACCGTCATCAACACCGTGATCAACCGGCCGGGGCCGCCAGCCGCGCCAATGACCGCGGGTCCCGCGGCGGCGACATCGCCCGCGATGGCGGTGGCTCCGGCCCTGCCGCCGGCAGTGGTGCAGCGCGCGACGTTGATTCAGCAGGGCAAGGTCCCGCCGCCCGGACCGCTTGCCAATCCCGCCGGCAGGCCTGGCGCGCCCCCGGCGGTGCAGGCCAACGCGCCTTCAGGCGGAGCTTCGCCCGCTCCGGGCGGACCGGGGCAGGGGCCATCCCCCGTGAATGCGCTGCCAGTCCCGGGACGTGGCGGTCCGCCGGTTCCGCCCTCGGTTCAGACTCCGAATCCGCACGTGCAGGCACCGGCGTCCCCTGGTCCGGGCCAGCCGCCGTCGGTGCGGCCGGATCTTCGCGCGAACCGCACGCCCGCCGGGGCCGTCGCGCCGCCGCCGGCGGGGCCGTCCGCGACGCCGGCCCGCCCGGCCATCCCATCAGTTTCTCCCCGCGGCCGCGTGCCCGAGGTGAGCCCGCGCATCCAGCAGGCGGCGCCGCCGATCCAGCGCCACGCACCGCCACCGGCGACCGCACGGTTGAGCCCGCCGCCGGCGCCGCCACGACCGCCGGTTGCGCCGATGGTCCGGGCGGCACCGCCCCGGCCGGCGCCGCCGCCGCAAGTCATGCGCCCGGCCGCTCCGCCGCAGATGGCGCGCCCAGCACCCCCACCGCCGATGGTGCGTTCCGCACCCCCGCCGCAGATGGCGCGTCCTGCGCCTCCGCCGCAAATGGCGCGGCCGAGCCCGCCGCCGATGGCAGCGGTGGCCCGGCCGCCGCC
>NZ_JABFDM010000002.1 GCF_013178945.1 Bradyrhizobium aeschynomenes | reverse complement strand
GGCTGGCCCGCGGCTATTGGAATCGTGCGGCGCTCAGCGCCGAGCGCTTCATCCCCGATCCGTTCGGATCGGCGGGGCAGCGGCTGTACCGCACCGGGGACGTCGCGCGCTGGCGCGGCGATGGCGTGCTGGACCATGTCGGCCGTGCCGATCATCAGGTGAAGATCCGGGGCCATCGCATCGAGCTCGGCGAGATCGAGGCGCGGCTGCGGGTCGAGCCCGGCGTGCGCGACAGCGTCGTGGTGGCGCAGGAGCTCGGCGGCAGCCGGCAACTGGTCGGCTATGTCAGCGGCGATGATGCGCTCGACGGCGCGGGCCTGCGTGCGGCGCTCGGCGCGGTGCTGCCGGACTACATGGTGCCGTCACGGGTCATGGTGCTGCCGCAACTGCCGCTGACGCCCAACGGCAAGATCGATCGCAAGGCGCTGCCGCAACCGGATGCGCACCCTGCGGATGCGCAACGCGTCGCGCCGCGCAATCCGACCGAGGCCGCGCTCGCAACGATCTGGGCCGAGCTGCTGCACCACGACGAGGTCGGCGTCACCGACAATTTCTTCGAGCTCGGCGGCGATTCCATCATCTCGCTGCAGATCGTCGGTCGCGCACGGCGGGCCGGTCTTGCGCTGGAGCCAAGGGACGTCTTCAGGCACCAGACGATCGAGCAGCTCGCGCCGCTCTGTCGCGCGATCTCCGATGCGCAGCGGATGCCCGTCCTGGCGCAGGGGACGCTGTCGGGCCTGACCGATCAGGAGCTGGCGCAGCTCGGTCTCGATTGGGACCGCATCGAGGACATCTATCCGCTGTCGCCGATGCAGCAGGGCATGCTGTTCCACAGCCTGCGCGATGTCGGCAGCGGCGTCTACGTCAATCAGATCAGCGTCGAGATCCGCGGACTGAACGTCGAGCGCCTGCGCGCGGCATGGCAGGACGCGTCCGCGCGCCATCCGATGCTGCGTACGGGATTCCTCTGGCGCGAGTTGTCCGGATCCCCGCTGCAGGCCGTCTATCGTCAGGCGATCGTGCCGTTCGAGATCGAAGACTGGCGCGGGCAATTGATCGACGAGACCCGGGTCGCGGCGGCGCTGGCCGGTGAGCGTGATGCGGAGTTCGATCTGGCGCAGCCGCCGCTGCAGCGCGTGCGCCTGCTGCGCGTGGACGACGATTGTCATCGCCTGATCTGGACCTATCACCACATCCTGATGGATGGCTGGAGCTCGGCGCGCTTCATCGGCGAGATCTTGCAGCTCTATGCCGGCCGCACGCTTGCGCCCGGCACGCCGCAGTACCGCGACTACGTTGCCTGGCTCGTTGCCCAGGACGCAACGGCGGCCGAGCGCTTCTGGCGCGAACAGCTCGCCGGCTTCGATCAGCCGACGCAACTGGCCGATGCGTTCGGCGCTCGCCGCTACGACGCGCATGGGCATCGACGCTGCTACACGCGGCTCGACGAGGGCGCGACGGCGGACTTGAAGGCGTTCGCCCGCCGCGAGCGCATCACCTTGAACACGCTGATCCAGGGCGTCTGGACGCTGCTGCTGCAGCGCTTCACCGGCCAGCATACCGTGACCTTTGGCGCGACGGTGGCCGGCCGTCCGGCTGGCCTCGACGGCGCCGAGCAGATGATCGGCCTGTTCATCAACACGCTGCCGATGATCGAGACGCCGTCGCCGGCCTGCGCCGTCGGCGATTGGCTGCGCGCGATCCAGAGCCGCACCGCCGCGATCCGCAACTTTGAGCAGACGCCGCTCTACGACATCCAGGGCTGGGCCGGTCGCGCCGGCGAGGCGATGTTCGACAGCATCATCGTGGTCGAGAACTACCCGATCGAGCGTGGCCTGCTGCAGGGGGACGGCTCGCTCCAGTTCGGCGGCCTCCGCAATGTCGACGTCACCAATTATCCGATGGACCTGTCGGTGCTGGTCGAGGACACGCTTCAGGTCGAATTCACCTACATGCCAAGCCATTTCGCGACCGACCAGGCCGAGCAGATCAGAGCCCAGTTCGAACATCTGCTCGCGGCGCTGACCCGGGATGCGACGGCGCTGATCGGGGCGATCGATGCGGCGACCGATCATGACACGGCGCGCGCGCGTGCCTGCAACGCTCATGCTGTGCCTGTCGGAGCGGAGCCGCTCGTGCACGAGGCCATCAGCGGGCATGCGATGCGCAATCCGGAGCGGATCGCACTCGAGATTGGCGGCGGCAGCCTGTCCTATGGCGCGCTGGAGCGCCGCGCCAACCGTCTCGCGCATCATCTGATCGGGCAGGGGCTCAGGCCCGATCAGCGCGTCGGCATCGTGGTGGCGCGCACGCAGGCAACGATGATCGCGCTGCTGGCCGTGATGAGGGCGGGCGGCGCCTATGTGCCGCTCGATCCCGAGCTTCCGCCGGAGCGGATCGCCTACGTGATGAACGACAGCGGCGCGACTTTCATGCTGTCCGGTACGCGTGACGCTCTCATGCCCGCGTCCGTCCAGCACGTCGATCTGGCCAGCTTCGATTTCGAGACGGGACCGGATCATCCGCCGCAGCTGCGCCTCCACCCCGGAAATCTCGCTTATGTGATCTACACGTCCGGCTCGACGGGACGGCCGAAGGGCGTCGCCGTTGCGCATGGCCCGCTGGCGATGCATTGCCGCGCCACCGCTGCGCTCTACGAGATCGACGCGCAGTCGAGTGAGCTGCACTTCCTGTCGCTCGCGTTCGACGGCGCCCATGAACGCTGGCTCACGGTGCTCTCGCAGGGGGCGCGGCTCGTGATGCGCGATGCCGAGCTGTGGACGCCCGAGCAGACGGTCGAGATGCTGCGCGCCCGGAGCATCACCCATATCGGCCTGCCGCCGGCCTATCTGCAGCAGGTGGCCGATTGGGTGGAGCAGACCGGTCATCCGCCGCCCGTGAGGCTGTACTCGTTCGGCGGCGAGGCGATGCCCAAGGCCGGCTTCGACAAGGTGAAGCGGACGCTCAAGCCGCAGATCCTGATCAACGGCTACGGCCCGACCGAGACCGTGGTTACGCCGCTGGTCTGGAAGGTCGACGGCAACGCAGAATGCGACAAGGCCTACGCACCGATCGGTGTCCCCGTCGGCAGCCGCACCGCCTACATCCTCGATGGTCAGCTCGACATCGTCCCGGCCGGTGCTGCGGGAGAGCTCTATATCGGCGGTCTTGGCCTTGCGCGCGGATACCACGCCAAGCCCGGCATGACCGCGGAGCGGTTCGTTCCGGATCCATTCGCCGCCGATCCCGGCGCGCGTCTCTATCGCACCGGCGACCTCGCCCGGTGGGATGCCGATGGCAGGATCGAATATCTCGGGCGCAGCGACGATCAGGTCAAGGTCAGCGGCTTCCGGATCGAGCTCGGCGAGATCCAGTCGGCATTGCTGTCGGAGCCCGACGTTGCGCAAGCCGCCGTGCTCGCCGTGCCCAGTGCCGGCGGCAGCCAGCTCGTCGCCTATGTCGCGCCGAGTGAGGGCCGCGACGCGGCCGGCCGCTCGGCCGAGCAATTGTCGGAGAGTCTTGCGGCCGCGCTGCGTCGAACGCTGCCTGTTTACATGGTGCCGGCAAGAATCATCGTGCTCGAGCGTCTGCCCACGCTGTCCAGCGGCAAGGTCGACCGCCGGGCGCTGCCAGCGCCCGATGTCGCGGCTGCGCGCGCATTCATCGCGCCGGAGAGCCCGGCGGAGATCGCGATGGCCCGATTGTGGTCCGAGATTCTCGGCACTCCGCAGGTCGGCGTCACCGATAATTTCTTCGAGCTCGGCGGCAACTCGATCCTGAGCTTGAAGGTGATCGCACGGCTCCGGCGCGAGCCGATCATCGGCAGCGAGATCAAGCTGCGTGATCTCCTGCAGAAGCCGACGATCCGCGCCTTGCTCGGCGAGTCGGACAGCAAGCCAAGGCGAGTGTCGGCCCTGCTGCCGCTCAACGCGCCGGTGTCCGGCATGGAGCCCGTGTTCTGCTTCCATGGCGGCTTCGGCACGGTGTTCGACTATGCGCCGCTGGCGCGCCGCCTCGAGGGGCGGCGTCAAGTGATCGGGCTGCAATGCCGGACGTTGATCGCGCCGTCCTTTTCCGATGCATCGCTGGCGGCGATGGCCGCTGATTACGCCGATGAGATCGTGCAGGCGCAGGGACGCGGGCCGTATTATCTGATCGGATGGTCGCTGGGCGGCCTGGTCGCATGCCTCGCCGCAGCAGAACTGGAGCGACGCGGCGAGGTCGTCGCGCGTCTGGCGCTGGTCGACAGCTTCGTTCCTGATCCGTGCGCAAATGAGAGGCCAGGGGCCGAGCGGCATTGGACCGACGACCTGCTGGGATTGCTGTCCATCGCCATGCCCGGCGGAGAGCTTTCGGCGATCCGATCACGCGCTGCCGTCATCCGCGCCGCAGGCGAGCCTGCGACCGATGATGCGATCCGGCGCCTGTTGGCGGACGTGATCGGCACGGCGCCCTTGCAGCCGCGTGACCATCTGCTCGGGGTCGACGACATCATCGGCGCCTTCACGGTCGGACGCCACCTCGGACAGCTGGCGCAGACTGCCGACTGGCCGACGGCGCTTCAGGCGGCGCCGGGATGCTGGTGGACCTCGCGGCGGCTGCAACAGCGCGACCGCCTCACGGCACGTCTCGTGCGCGCGACGGATCTCGGCGTCGTCGGGGACGACCACTTCTCGATCCTGAGCAACGAGACCTTCGTCGCCGCAATCTCCAAGTGGCTGCAATCGCGCGACGCGGCGCAGACGATGCCGGCGCTGCAATCCGAACCGGCCGAATGAGGTGATCATGAGCCTTCATCCAGATATCGCGGCGCTGCTCGAGATGATCCAGTTGGGGACCGAGACCGGCGCGCGGGTTCCGTTCCCGCAACTGACGCCGGCGCAGGCGCGCGCCGATTTCGAGGCCTCGTCGCCGCTGCTCGACCTCGATCCTCCCGCGCTTGCGTTCGAGAGGAAGCTCACGCTGCCGACGCGCGATGGTGCGCAGATCGCTGCACGCCTCTATGCAGGACAAATGCCCAACTGCGCTGCGCCGCTGCCGGTGCTGCTCTACATGCATGGCGGCGGCTTCGTCGTCGGCAGTCTCGACTCGCATCAGCCGCTGTGCCGTGGCCTTGCGAGCGACAGCGGCGCGGCCGTGCTGTCGATCGGCTACCGGCTCGCGCCGGAGCATCGCTTTCCGACTGCGTTCGAGGATTGCGTGGATGCTCTCGCCTGGATCGGGCGCGAGGGGCCAGCCGCTGGTCTCGACCCCCGCCGCGTCGCCGTCGGCGGCGACAGTGCCGGCGGCACGCTGGCGGCAGCGCTGGCGATCGCAGCTCGCGACAATCGAGCCTTGCCGCAACCGCTCCTCCAGGTGCTGGCCTATCCGGGCCTCAGCCCGGAGCAGATATCGCAGTCCTACGCGGACTACGGCTCGGGCTACCTGCTCGAGCGCGACACTGTGGACTGGTTCTTCAACCACTATCTGCGCGACGAGTCCGATCGCCGGGATTGGCGGTTTGCGCCGCTGGCGGCGCCCGACCTGTCCGGCGTCGCGCCGGCGCTGATGCTGCTGCCTGAGTTCGATCCACTGATTGCGGAGGGACGCGACTACGCCGAACGGCTGCGCGCGGCCGGCGTCGCCGTCGATCTCAAGGTCTATCCCGGCATGATTCACGAGTTCCTGCGCATGGGCAACGTCGTGCCGGATGCGCTGCGGGCGCGCGCCGAGATCGGTGCCATGCTTGCCGAACTGTTTGCCCAGCAAGCCGGAGACTGTCACCGATGATCACGTCGTCGAATCCCGGGAAGCTCCATATCGCAGGCCTGCTGCGGCCCTATTGGAAGCTGGTTCTCTGCGGCATCCTGCTCGGCCTCGTTGGCGGTGCCAGCGTCGCCGGCCTGCTCGCCGTGGTGAACAAGGGCCTCTACGCCGGCTCCGGTGATGTCGGCAGCCTGATCGCCTCGTTCGCCGGGCTCTGCGTCCTGATCGTGATCGGGTCGGTCGGCTCGGACATCAGCGCCAATGCCGTCGGACAGAAGATCGTCGCCTCGCTGCGCAAGTCGTTGGCCGCCAAGATCCTGATGGCGCCGATCGACCAGCTGGAATCCTACCGCGCGCACCGGCTCATCCCCGTGTTGACGAAGGACGTCGATGCGATCAGCGACTTTGCCTTCTTCTTTCCGGCGTTTCTGGTTTCCGGTGTCGTCGTCGCCGGCTGCCTGGTCTATCTGGCCCTGCTGTCGTGGCCGTTGTTCCTCGTGACGGCAGCGCTGATCGCGCTCGGATCGTTCGCCCACTTCCGGGCGAGACAGCGCGGCATGTCCGGCTTCAACCTGGCCCGCCAATATGAAGACGATCTGCAGAAGCACTATCGGACGATCGCCGAAGGCGCCAAGGAGCTGCGGCTCCACCGGCCGCGCCGGCACCATGTGCATGTCGACCTGATCCAGCGCACCGTCGACAGGATCAGCGACGTGCAGATCGGCGCGATCAATCTGCTCGTCACCGCCCGCGCGCTCGGAACGGTGATGCTGTTCATGGTGATCGGGACCGCGCTCGTGCTGCGGCCGCTGCTATGGCCGGACAGTCCGCCATCGGTGTCCAGCGGCTTCGTCCTGGTGCTGCTGTTCATGCGCGGTCCGATCGATCAGCTCATCGGCATGCTGCCGTCGCTCGGTCGCGCGCAGGTCGCGATGCGCCGGATTGCCGATCTCTCCGAGCGGTTTGCAACGGCAGAGCAGGATCTGCTCGAGCACCCCGCCGACGCGATGACGGATCGGATCGAATCGATCGAGCTGCGCGGCGTCTCCTATTCCTTTCAGGCCGCCGCCAACGAGACACCCTTTGTGCTCGGTCCGGTCGATCTGCGCATCCGGCGCGGCGAGATCGTCTTCATCGTCGGCGACAACGGCAGCGGCAAGACGACCCTGATCAAGCTGCTGCTCGGCCTCTACGTGCCGGATCAGGGACAGCTGCTGCGCGACGGCGTACCGGTGATCGGCGCAACACGCGACGACTACCGGCAACTCTTCACCACCGTGTTTGCGGACTATTACCTGTTCGACACGCTGTTGCGTCACGATGATCAGGCTCCCGAAGGCGCGCAGCGCTACCTCGATCGGCTCGAGCTTGCCCACAAGGTCTCGGTCGAAAACGGCATGTTCTCGACCACGGACCTGTCGACCGGCCAGCGCAAGCGCCTTGCTTTGATCAACGCCTGGATCGAAGGCCGCCCCGTTCTGGTGTTCGACGAATGGGCCGCCGATCAGGATCCGGCATTCCGGCAGGTCTTCTATACCGAGCTGCTCGCCGACCTGAAGCGGCTGGGCAAGACGATCATCGTGATCTCGCATGACGACCGCTACTTCCACTGCGCGGACCGGCTCGTGCGGCTGCGCAATGGACAACTCCAGGAGGACCGGCCGACGCAACAGCGCCGGCACGCACGGCCGAGGCGATCGCCGGCGTCACGACTGCAAGACGAGGGCGCATCGCAGGAACCATCGAGAGCGTGAGCTGCAGCTTTGTAACTAATCTAGTTCGACAGTGTAACGGGCCCGCTTGTGTTCGAGGCGGCGGCAAATTTACATCCTGAGCGGGCCTCGACCGTGGCGAAGCTCGCGCAAGGCAATGAAGGGAGAGGCGCATGGACGCGAGCACGGGCTTCGACGCAAGACGTGAGGCCTTCAAGGCCGGCAGCGAGACTGCGATGTCCGTCGTTCGCGACGACGGAGCAGTGCGGGTCCTGGTCGACGGTGCGGTGCTGCTGTCGCTTCAATTCGATGAGCGTCGGGCGGCGCTGGTCGCATCGGACAGGGCTGGCGATCCGCATCGGATGGTGCGTGCGTTGTCGGCCGCGGCCGAAGCGCTGTTCGCCTGGCATCCGTCGCTCGACAGGCTCTTCCTCGCGACCGGCGCCTGGCCGGCGGCCGAATCGGCGCTGGCGCGCGAGGGTCTCGCGGTGACCATCGATGGCGCGCCGGTGCTGCTGCCCGAACTGGTGATGCAGCGGCGCGACAATTGGTTGACCGATGCCGCGCGGCCGGCGTTTCCACTCTCTTATGCCATGACTGACGGCAGGCGGCATCCGCGACGGCCGTCGAAGCCGGCCGGCCGTGTCTATTCCCGTTTCATTCCATGGCTGTCGGAGACCGTCAGCTTTCGAGTCGTCGATGTCGAGCGGGATCTGTCGCTCGTCCACCGCTGGCTCAACGATCCGCGCGTGGATGCGTTCTGGAACGAGGCCGGTGACCTCGACAAGCACCGCGACTATCTCTCCAGGATCCTGGCGGATCCGCACATGCTGCCGCTGATCGGCTGCTTCGGTGATCGTCCGTTTGGCTATTTCGAGCTGTATTGGGCCAAGGAGAACCGCATCGCGCCGTTCTACGACGCCGCCGACTACGACCGCGGCTGGCATGTGATCGTCGGCGAGGACGAGTTTCGTGGCCGCGACTTCATCACCGCGTGGCTGCCGTCGCTAATGCACTACATGTTCCTCGACGATGACCGCACGATGCGCATCGTCGGCGAACCCGCGGCAGCCCACGTCCAGCAGTTGCGCAATCTCGATCGCGCCGGCTTCGCCCGGATCAAGAACTTCGACTTCCCGCACAAGCGAGCAACCTTGGTCATGTTGCTTCGCGAACGCTTCTTTGGCGACCGGCTGTGGCAGCCGGCGGCCAAGGACGCGACGCCAGAGACCCAACGCTGACGGAGCATCACCTCATGTCGTATCAAATCGCCCCGGACTATGATGTCGTCGGTGTCGGCTTCGGGCCATCGAACCTGGCGCTGGCGATCGCACTCGACGATTGCAGGAGACAGCAGCGCGTGAGTTGCCGCTCGCTGTTCGTGGAGCGTCAGCCAAGCTTCAAATGGCACGGCGGCATGCTGCTCCCGGGCAGCAACATGCAGATTTCCTTCCTGAAGGATCTCGTGTCGCTGCGTGATCCGACCAGCCCATTCACCTTCATCAACTATCTGCACAAGTCGGGGCGGCTGCTCGACTTCACCAACTGCAAGACGTTCTATCCGAGCCGCATCGAGTTCAACGACTATCTGCGCTGGGTCGCCGACCAGTTTAGCGCGATGGTCAACTATGGCGAGACGGTCGTGGCCGTCGAGCCGGTCATGGCCGGTCAGTCGGTGGTCGCGCTTCGGGTGGTGACGCAGACGGGGACTGGCGAAGCCCGGTCGCGCATTGCGCGGAATCTCGTGGTCGCCGTCGGCGGCGTTCCGCACGTCCCAGCCGTGCTCGAGCCGATCGCCGGAGACCGGCGGGTGGTGCATACCAGCGGCTATCTTGGATCGCCGCTGATCACCGAATTGCACGGCCAGGCGCCTCGCGTCGCAGTGATCGGCGGTGGCCAGAGCGCTGCAGAGGTCACCCTCGATCTGAGCGAGCGGTTTCCCGATGCGCATATCGATCTGGTGTTCCGAGGGCACGCGCTCAAGCCGTCCGACAGCAGCCCATTCGTCAACGAGATCTTCAATCCGGAGTACACGGACTATTTCCATTCGCGCGAGGACGCGCAGCGCGCATCGATCATTCGCAGCTTCCGCAATACCAATTACGCCGTGGTCGATCCCGATCTGCTCGACCAGCTCTATCGGATGACCTATCAGCAGCGCGTCGCCGGCGAGAGAAAGCTCGTCTTGCATCCGCGGAGCGAGATCGTCGGCGCGGGGGTCACGCGCGACGGCATCACGATCGAGCTGCACAACAAGGACGAGGATGTTCGGAGCCGCGCGAGCTACGACGCCGTGGTCATCGCCACCGGCTATGAGCGATCACCGGTGCCGGCCTTTCTCGATCCGATCGGCCGTTACATCGAGGCCGGCGCGCTGGATCGGGATTATCGGCTGCAGACCGCTCCCGGCTTTCGTCCGCAGGTCTACCTGCAGGGTTGCTCGGAGACCTCGCATGGCCTGAGCGACACGCTGCTGTCGGTGCTGCCGATGCGGGCCCAGGAGATCACGGCATCGCTGGTGGCGACGGCGGCCAGGCCGAACGGTCAGGAGCATGACCCGCATCGGGAGGAACGTGTGTACTCATGAGCACGTCCTCCCGCGGTCGGAAAGCTGAGTCGTGAGGAGCCTTCATGACGGTCGTGGCGCTCGTCGCATGTCACGGCCGGATGAACATCGGTGGTCGTCGTGATTGCGAATATGGGAAAGCCGGCATCCAGGACCGGTCGGCAGGCACGGCGAAGTTCGGGAATGAGATATGGCTGAGCCGCATTTGCCTGAGCGGGTCGTGAATTTATTGATATCGTCTGATTACGCGCGGCTCGTCGGCCGAACCCTGTCGGAGCGGTTCGACTACATTGTCGACATCGCGTCGCTGCATACGCGCGACGAACTGCTGCGGCGTCTGGAGCTCGATCGCATTTTGGTTCGGCAGGTCGAGAAGTGGCTCGGCTTCCACGGACGGCGCCTGCGCCGTCCGACCGAGAGCATCGATATCGCGATGTGCGGATTGGAGTTCCGCAAGCGGCGCATCCGGCGCTCGCGTCTCGGCGCCCGGCGGCGTCGGCTGGATCCGAAGGCCACTCCGAAGGAGCCGGGCTGACGATCGGTCCGGCGGCCATCCGCAGCCGAAGTCCCTGAGATGGGCCGTGACGGGTGCTGCCCTCGGCCGTCCGAAGTTTCGGACGGTCGCCGCCGGCCATTTCCGAAACTTCGGACGGCGCGCCGCGCAACGCCTGTCGCTGCTCCCCGCAATGGTTTGCAAATGGTAGCAAACTGAAGCACATGCGCCGTCACCGGGCCGCGCCGATCCCCTGGCACGAATGCTGCTTAATGAGCCGCCAAACGAGCGCCAGCTCCAGAACAATCGAGGGGACGTCCGGATGCCAGCCCAAAGCCGCCCTTGATTTGAGACACGCCGAGCAGGCGATGACGTCTGAGCATTCGCGCGCGTGCCTGACCGGTGTGCGCGGTCGTGGAGGTGTGACTTCGGTCCGGGATGCCCGCAGACGTGTTTGAAGGACACTGCGTCGACCCGCCGCCGGCTGAGACGAGACGTAGACCGAGTGAGACCAGGGAGAGAACATCTGATGTCTGCAACCAGTGCGGCGGCCACGGCCCCGAATAAGCCATTCTACCGGGTCCTCTACGTGCAGGTCCTGGTCGCGATCGTGCTCGGCGTCATCGTCGGCTGGGTATGGCCAGAGGTCGGCAAGAACGAGTGGATCAAGGCGCTCGGCGACGGCTTCGTCAAGCTGATCAAGATGGTGATCGCACCGGTGATCTTCTGCACCGTCGTGTCGGGCATCGCGCATGTCTCCGAGGTCAAGAAGGTCGGCCGCGTGGCCGTCAAGGCGCTGATCTATTTCGAGATCGTATCGACCTTCGCGCTGGCGCTCGGTCTGATCGTCGGCAACTTCATCCAGCCGGGCGCAGGCTTCCAGGGCCAGAGCAACGCCGCCCTCGTCGCCAATTACGCCAAGCAGGCGAGCGAGATGAAGTCGATCGACTTCGTGCTCCATATCATCCCCGACACGGTGGTGGGCGCGTTCGCGCAAGGCGAGATCCTGCAGGTGCTGCTGTTCTCGATCCTGTTCGGCATCGCCCTGATGAGCCTCGGTGAACGGGGCCACACGATGCGCGCCTTCATCGACGATGCGGCACACGCGATCTTCGGCGTCATCGCGATCGTGGTCAAGTTCGCCCCGATCGGCGCGTTCGGCGCGATGGCCTTCACCATTGGGCGCTATGGGCCGCAGGCCCTCGGCAACCTCGCCGGCCTGATCGCGACCTTCTATCTCACGGCGCTCGCTTTCGTCATCATCGTGCTCGGCATCATCGCCCGCATTGCCGGCTTCTCGATCTTCAAGTTCCTGAAATACATCAAGGACGAGCTGCTGATCGTGCTCGGCACCTCGTCGTCCGAGAGCGCGCTGCCGCAGATGATGGAGAAGCTCGAGCGCCTCGGTTGTTCGAAGCCGGTCGTCGGTCTCGTGGTTCCGACCGGCTACTCCTTCAATCTCGACGGCACCAACATCTACATGACCCTGGCGACGCTGTTCATCGCCCAGGCCATGAACGTGCACCTCTCCTTCGGCGAGCAGATCACGATCCTTCTCGTGGCCATGCTGACCTCGAAGGGCGCTTCGGGCATCACCGGCGCCGGCTTCATCACCCTGGCCGGCACGCTCGCGGCCGTCCGGCCGGAGCTCGTTCCGGGCATGGCGATCGTGCTCGGCATCGACAAGTTCATGAGCGAGTGCCGCGCCCTCACCAACCTGTGCGGCAACGGCGTCGCCTGCGTGATCGTCGCCTGGTGGGAGGGCGAACTCGACCGCGACAAGCTGCGTGCCGCGCTCGACAAGGATATCGATCCTTCGGACGTCGAAATCGCCGTCACGACGGGCTGAGACCAAGGCCGCGCGGCGTTGCCGGCGCCGTCGGCGACCCGAACAACGCCCCCGTGCACGCGTCGCCGCTGCTCTCGCAAGGCGACGCGTCTCGTGCGACGCCCGGCTGCAAGCTGCCGGCTCTCGTCGGGCGCGAGACCGGCGAACGGGCGGGTGATGCCCAATCGTGATGCCGCCATCCTCAAATGATCTGCTAAAAAGCACCAGGACGCGGCGCTGACGGCGTGACATCGGCGGCGCCACGGTCTTGCTTGGGGAGATTTGATGATGGCCGTCGCGCAGTCCGGGGTTCCGCGAGTCGTGATCGTCGGCGGCGGCGCCGGCGGCCTGGAGCTGGCGACTCGCCTCGGCGACAAATATGGCCGCAAGGGCCGGCTCGAGGTCACCCTGGTCGAGCGCAACCGCACCCACGTCTGGAAACCGAAGCTGCACGAGATCGCGGCCGGCAGCATGGATATCTCAGCGCACGAGGTCGACTATCTCGCCCAGGCCTATTGGCACGGCTTCCACTACCGCATCGGCGACATGATCGGGCTCGATCGCGACCGGCGCGAAGTGCTGGTCGCGCCCTATCTCGATGCGGAGGGGCGTGAGGTCACGCCGCGGCGAACCATTCCCTATGACGTGCTCGTCATCGCCATCGGCAGCCAGAACAATGATTTCGGCACGCCCGGCGTGGTCGACCACGCGATCAAGCTGGAGTCGCAGCGCGATGCCCGGCGCTTCCACGAGCGCATGGTCAACGCCTGCATCCGCGCCCATTCGCAGTCGACGCCGATCGCGCCGCATCAGCTGAAGGTCGCGATCATCGGCGCCGGGGCGACCGGTGTCGAGCTGGCCGCCGAACTGCATCGGACGACGCGCGAGGTGGTGGCCTATGGTCTCGACCAGGTCGACGCCGAGAAGGACATCAGGATCACGCTGATCGAAGCCGCGGGCCGGGTGCTGCCGGCCTTGCCGGAGCGGGTCTCGCGGGAGACCGAGAAGCTGCTCGCACGGCTCGGCGTCGAGGTCCTGGTGGGCGCCAAGGTCGCGGAGGTCGGGGCCGACAAGGTCAGCCTCTCGGATGGCCGCATCATCCCGGCCGAATTGATCGTCTGGGCCGCCGGCGTCAAGGCGCCGGACTTCCTCAAGGACATCGCGGGCCTCGAGACCAACCGCATCAACCAACTCGTCGTCAGGCAGACCCTGCAGACCACGCGCGACGAGCGCATCTTTGCGATCGGCGACTGCTCGGCTTGCGCCTGGGGCGCGCGCGGCAACGTGCCACCGCGTGCTCAGGCGGCGCATCAGCAGGCCTCGCATCTCTACAAGCAGATTCCGCGCTTCATCAAGGGCGAGCGGCTGGCGGACTACCGCTATCACGACTTCGGCTCGCTGGTCTCGCTCGGCGAGTTCAGCACGGTCGGCTCGATGATGGGCGCGCTGGTCGGCGGCAATCTGGTGTTCGAAGGGCTGTTCGCGCGGATGATGTACCTGTCGCTGTACAAGATGCATGAATACGCCCTGCACGGCCTCGCCAAGGTGACCCTGGACACGCTGGCGCGCCTGATCACCCGCCGCACCGAGCCGCATGTGAAGCTGCATTGATGCGCGCAAGCTCGGCGGCCGGCGTCCGCATCGGCCCTGCCGCGGGTATCGGACGCCATCGCTCTGCGTTGCGGACTTGCGAAGGTCGATTTTGCTGTCGCCTATTCCGGCGCAAGACCTTAGAGTTGCTGGCGAAATGCGGGCGCGGTCGTCGCGGCCCGCCGCGTCTTGATTTTGCCCGGCTCAGGAGATGACGGACTTCCCCATTCGGATCGGCCTCGAGGGACATTCCGACGTCGCCGCGGCGGTTCCGGGGCGCGCGGGCTGGCTCGTTCGCGGATGTCTGGCGGTTGCGCTGGTCGGCGCCGCGGCCTGGCTCGGCTACGCGATCGCCTTCTCCCACGGGCTTGATCAACGGCACGCCGTGGCCCAGCAGCGGCTGGCGGTCGAGGCCGCGCAGCTCGACGGCTATCTCTCACGCTTCGAATATCTGCCGTCGCTGCTGGAGACTTCGCCGGACGTTTACCGGCTGCTCGGCACGCCCGATGATCGCGCGCTGCAGCAGAGCGTCAGCCTGTATCTGAAGTCGATCAATCTGCTGGCCGGCGCCGACAATCTCTACGTCCTGACCGTCACGGGCGACGCGATCGCCGCCGCCGATTTCGACCAGCCGGGCACGCCGGTCGGCATCAACTTGTCCTACCGACCATATATGCGCCAGGCGCTGGCGACTGGCCGCGGCGCGTTCTTCGGCGTCGGCATCACCAGCGCGCGCGCCGGCTACTATCTGTCCTATGCGGTCAAGCGCGAAGGACGCACGATCGGCGTTGCCGTGGTCAAGGTCAACCTCGACGCCTTCGAGCGCGAGTGGCGCAACCGCGGCAGCGACATGGTCCTGGTCGACGCCCGCGGCGTGACCATCCTCGCCTCGCGCGACGAATGGCGCCTGCGGCCGCTGACGCCGCTCTCGGTCGATGCACTGGAGGAGATCGCGACGTCGAAGCCCTATGGCAGCTCGAATCTCGCGCCGCTCGGCTGGACCTTCATGGAAAGGACCGATCGTGGCGGCGGTCAGGTCGCGACCGAGGGCGGCGCGGTCTACAGCGTCGACGAGCGGCCGCTCAGCGGGCGGCAATGGCAGCTGCTGCTGCTCGACGACGAGGCGCCGATCCGGCGTACGGCCTTCATTATCGGCACGCTGTCGGGGCTCGCCAGCATCGTCGCGCTGCTCGCGTTCGGCCTGTTGGCGCAGCGGCGGCGGGAGATCCGGCAACGGCTGGCGAGCCAGGCCGCGCTACAGGCCGCCAATGACCGCCTCGAGATCCGCGTGCAGGAGCGCACCGCCGAGCTGCGCGCCGCGCAGGACGAGCTCGTTCATGCCGGCAAGCTCGCCGTGCTCGGCCAGATGTCCGCCGGCATGGTGCACGAGATCAACCAGCCGCTGGCGGCGCTGCAGACCGCGTCCGATAACGCCGTGCAGTTCGTCGACCGCGGCATGATCGCCGAGGCCCGCGGCAATCTCGTCCGTATCGGCGAGCTGGTCCGCCGTCTCGGCCGCCTGACCGGCCAGCTGCGCGTGTTCGCCTACAAATCGAATGCGCCGCTCGATGCCGTCTCGGTCGAGCAGGCGCTGGCCGAAACGCTCAAGATCCTCGGTGCGCGGGTGAAGGACTGCGGCGTCGAGGTGACCATCGATCTCGCGCCGGGGCTTCTCGTCCGGGCCGATCAGATCCGGCTCGAGCAATTGCTCTGCAACATCCTCGCCAATGCGCTGGATGCCGTCGAGGGCGCGGCGCAGAAGTCGATCGCGATCCGCGCCGTGCGCGAGGGCGGCCACTGCCGCATGGCCATCGGCAACAGCGGCCCGGCGATCGCGGCCGACGTTCTCAAGCGCATGTTCGAGCCGTTCGTGACGACCAAGCCGGCCGGCAAGGGCCTCGGTCTTGGTCTCGTCATCGCCAACCATATCGCGCGGTCGTTCGGCGGCGAGCTGCGGGCGCGGAATCTCGAGCCGTCCGGCGCCGAGTTCGTGCTGCTGCTCCCGCTGGCCGAGGTCACGAGGTCCCCCCATGAGCCCTGAGCAACCGGTCGGCGTGATCTATGTCGAGGACGACGAGGATGTGCGGATCGGCGCCGTCCAGGCGCTGCAGCTCGCGGGCTTGCCGGTGACGCCGTTCGGCTCGGTGGAAGCCGCGAGCGCGACCGTCCGCGCCGACATGCCGTTCGTGGTGGTCTCGGATGTGCAGCTGCGCGGCAAGAGCGGCACCGCATGGCTCTCCGAGCTGCACCGGCTCGATCCGGACCTGCCCGTCATCCTGGTCACCGGCCATGGCGACATCTCGATGGCCGTGGACGCCATGCGCAACGGCGCCTATGACTTCATCGAGAAGCCATGCTCCTCCGAGCAGCTCGTCGCGGTCGTGCGCCGCGCGCTCGACAAGAGGCGGCTCACGCTGGAGGTCCGCACGCTGCGCTCCGCACTGGCCGACCGCCAAGGTAGCCAAGGCATCGAGGCCAGCCTGCTCGGGCGCTCGCCGCAGATCCAGGAGGTGCGCCGTCTCGTCGCCAATCTCGCCTCGACCAATGTCGACGTCACGATCTATGGCGAGACCGGCACCGGCAAGGACGTCGTTGCGCGCTGCCTGCACAATCACAGCGCCCGCCGCGGCGGCAACTACGTCGCGGTGAACTGCGGCGGCCTGCCGGAATCGCTGGTCGAGAGCGAGTTGTTCGGCCACGAGGCCGGCGCCTTCACCGGCGCGACCAAGCAGCGCATCGGCAAGATCGAATACGCCCATGGCGGCACGCTGTTCCTCGACGAGATCGAGAGCATGCCACTGAGCGTGCAGGTCAAGCTGCTGCGGGCGCTGCAGGACCGCTCGATCGAGCGCGTCGGCTCCAACAAGCCGGTCGCGGTCGATTGCCGCGTGGTCGCCGCCAGCAAGGCCAATCTCTACGAGCTCAGCGAGAGCAAGCAGTTCCGCGCCGATCTGTATTACCGTCTCGGCGTGGCCTTCATCGAGCTGCCGCCGTTGCGTGAGCGGCGCGAGGACATCCCGGTCCTGTTCGAGCACTTCACGCTGGAGGCCGCCAAGCGCTTCGAGCGCGACGCGCCGATCGTGGACGAGCAGACCATGTCGCTGCTGCTGAGCTATTCATGGCCCGGCAATGTGCGCGAGCTGCGCAACGTCGCCGACCGCTTCGTGCTCGGCGTGCTCGACCGCAAGGTCCTGGATCGCTCGGGATCTGCCGCCTCGGAGCTGTCGCTGCCGCGCCAATTGGAGAATATCGAACGCTCGATCATCGAGGATGCGCTGCGCCGCAAGCTCGGCGACGTCCAGGCCACCGCGGCGCTCCTGAGCATCCCGAAGCAGACGCTGTACGACAAGATCAAGCGGCTCGCCGTCAGGATCGAGAGCGTCAAAGATAAGCACTGATGTAGCCGGCTTGCGTTGCGCCCTGCGACGGGCGCGAGGAACGAACGGTCCGACAGCGCCGTTGATGGCCCATGACAGGCAGAGACACCCGCGACCTGCGCTCCGGCGCCTATGATCCCGTCAGCAAGGACGGATTGCCGCAACCGCAGCAAGTCAAGGACGCGACGACACCCCGACAGCGGGAGCAGTGGGGCGCCGATGTTCGCGCCGAGCCGCTTCCGGGAACCGAACCGGTGCTGCCGGAAGGGCTGACGCGTGAACGGCGCGATCCGCTCAATCGCAACACCGGCCGCCGCGACACCACATAGGACCGCGGCGGCCGTTTAACTTACTTCGCCGCGATCACCATGATCTCGACCGTGTATTGCGGCGCGGCGAGCCCGGCCTCGACCGTGGCGCGGGCCGGCGTGTTGCCGGCCGACACCCAGCCGTCCCACACCGCGTTCATCTCGCCGAAGGTCTTGATGTCGGTGAGGTAGATCGTGGCCGACAGCAGCTTGGTCTTGTCGGTGCCGGCCTTGGCGAGATGGCCGTCGATGATGGAG
Source organism: Bradyrhizobium aeschynomenes (assembly GCF_013178945.1). Taxonomy (GTDB): domain Bacteria; phylum Pseudomonadota; class Alphaproteobacteria; order Rhizobiales; family Xanthobacteraceae; genus Bradyrhizobium; species Bradyrhizobium aeschynomenes. Next base: position 952,537 of record NZ_JABFDM010000002.1, on the reverse strand, counting down.
AGGATCTCCTCGGTCTGCTTGGTGACGCTCTCGCCGGCGGTCTTCTGCGCGACCACGCCCGCCAGATAGACGGTATTGCCGTGCACGACGACCTGGCTCATGCGCGGGCCGACTTCGAAACGCTGGATGGACATCGAGAGAACTCCTCAAAAGGTCAAATCGGGGCCTCTCCCTAGCGCGTGCCGCGCGGCAGCGCCAGTCGGCTCAGATAGTCATTGGAGGAGTCTTGGGGCATGCGACCTTGCGTTGCCGGAGCAGGCCGACCACACGGCCAGCGGCAGTCTTGATCGCTGGGCCGTGTCGCGCTGCGAAGCACGGCTTGCCCATGGCTGAGGCAAAGGTGGGGCGTTTTCCGCGCTTGCACGGATATTTGAGACATGAAACATTCTCCGCGAAGGTCCTGTTTTGACAAGGCGGAGGGGCATGATGCGGAAGAAATTGATGCTGGCGGCATGGGCTGCGATCGCGTTGGGGACGAACGCAGCGCCGGCGCTGGCGCAGCAGACGATCCGCGTCGGCTGGACCATTCCGGCGGAAGAGTCCAAGTACTGGATGATGAAGCGCCCGACCGAGTTTCCGGAGCTCGGCAAGACCTACAACATCGAGTGGACCCAGTTCCAGGGCACGGCACCGATGACCCAGGCGCTGGCTGCCGGCGCGCTCGACTGCGCGACACAGGCGCCGCTATCGCTGTCGAACGGCGTCGTCGGTGGCGGGCTCAAGGCCTACATCGTCGCCCAGCACGTCTATGAGAAGCCGGGTGGCTTCTCGGTCTATTGGGCGGTCAAGGACGACTCGCCGATCAAGACCATCGCCGACCTCAAGGGCAAGACGGTCGGCATCTCCGTGATCGGCGGCGGCACGCAGGGGCCGTTCAACATGCTCCTGAAGAAGGCCGGGCTCGATCCGGCCAAGGACATCAAGCTGGTCGAGGTCGGCTTCGCCGTGTCGGAGGATGCGCTGCGCCAGGGCCGCGTCGATGCCGTCAACATGAACCAGCCGTTCGCTGCGCGCGCGGAGGCCAAGGGCGGCACCCGCAAGCTGTTCTCCCTGTCCGAGGCGATGCCGAACATCGTGCACATCCTCGAGGCCTGCCGCGCCGATTTCGTCGACAAAAATCCGGAGCTGGTGAAGGCGTATGTCCGTGATATCACCGCCGGCATGAAGAAGGCGCTGGCGAACCGCGACGAGACCCTGAAGGTCGTGTCCGAGGTGATGAAGGCGCCGGTCGCCGTGATCGATACCTATCTGCTCAAGGACAATGATTTCGGTCGTGATCCCGTGGCCGCGCCGAACTTCCCGGCCATCCAGAAGATGCTCGACATCTATGCCGAGACCGGCATGCTGCCGAAGCTCGACGTCGCGCAGTTCAAGCATCCGACGATCGTCGCGCCGATCCAGTAGGGCGCCACGCGGAGCACGAGTTTGATGAGGAAGCTGCGCTCGCGCGTGACCGTGGAGGGGCTCGATCGCGCACCCCACCGCGCCTTCATGCGTGCGATGGGACTGGACGATACCGACATCGCCAAGCCGATGGTCGGCGTCGTCAGCCAGAAGGGCGAGCAGACGCCCTGCAACATGACGCACGACTTCCAGGTCGACGCGGCCAAGACGGGCATCTCCGAGGCCGGCGGCACGCCGCGCGAATTCGCCACCGTGTCCGTCTCCGACGGCATCAGCATGAACCATGAGGGAATGAAGTTCTCTCTGTTCTCGCGCGAGCTGATCGCCGACTCGATCGAGGCCGTGGTCCACGGCCTCGCTTATGACGCGCTGATCGGCTTCGGTGGCTGCGACAAGACCTTACCCGGCGTCATGATGGGAATGGTTCGCTGCAACGTGCCCTCCATCTTCATCTATGGCGGCAGCGCGCTTCCGGGCAGGTTCGAGGGTCGGACGCTCACGGTGCTCGACTCGTATGAAGCGGTCGGCAGCTACATGACCGGTGAGATCGACGAGCAGACGTTGCGCGGCATCGAGCTGTCTTGCCTGCCGACGATCGGCGCCTGCGCCGGACAGTTCACCGCCAACACCATGGGCATGCTGTCGGAGGCGATGGGCCTGTCGATGCCCAACGTCTCGATGATCCCCGGCGTCTATGCCGAGCGCGCTCATGTCGCGCGGCAGGCCGGGCGGCTGATCATGCAGATGCTGACAAAGGGCGGCCCGCTGCCGCGCGACATCGTCACGCGCAAATCGCTGGAGAACGGGGCCGCCATTGTCGCGGCCACCGGCGGCTCGACCAATGCCGCGCTGCATCTGCCGGCCATCGCCAACGAGGCCGGCATCCGCTTCACGCTGGACGATGTCGGCGAAGTGTTCGCGCGCACGCCGTTGATCGGCAATCTCAGGCCCGGCGGCAAGTATACGGCAAAGGACGTCTACGACATTGGTGGCGCCGCCGTGGTGATCCGCGCGCTGATCGAGAGCGGGCACATCGACGGCTCCTGCATAACGGTCACGGGCCGCACGCTCGCCGAGGAATATGGCTCGGCCAACGCGCCTGACGGCGAGATCGTCTTTCATCCGGACAAGCCGATGATGGCGGATGGCGGCGTCGCCGTGCTCAAGGGCAACCTCGCGCCCGATGGCGCCGTGATCAAGGTCGCTGGGCTGAAGAGCCTGGTGTTCGAAGGCCGCGCGCGGGTGTTCGAGGACGAGGAGGCCTGCGTCGCCGCCGTGCGCGCGCGCAACTATCAGGCCGGCGAGGTGCTGATCATCCGCAACGAGGGCCCGGTGGGCGGCCCCGGCATGCGCGAGATGCTCGGCGTCACCGCGCTGATCTACGGCCAGGGCATGGGCGAGAAGGTCGCCCTGATCACGGACGGCCGCTTCTCCGGCGCCACCCGCGGCATGTGCATCGGCTATGTGTCCCCGGAGGCTTTCGTCGGTGGTCCGCTCGCGCTGGTGAAGGACGGTGATCCGATCCGTATCGATGCGAAAGCGCGCACGCTCGACCTTCTGCTCGATGATAACGAACTCGCTTCGCGCCATAAGGCCTGGACGCAACGGCCGCCGCGGCACCGCGCGGGAGCGCTGGCCAAATACGCCAAGCTGGTCGGACAGGCGCCGCTCGGAGCGGTCACGCATGAGGGACCCGCCGAATGGCCGTGGTTCGATCAGGGCCCGGAATGACCGGCGCGTGGGCGACGCTTGGCAGGTTTCTTGCTAATCTGCGGCAGTGTTTGATGCCTAATATCACGGAGCGTTTGAGCGTGCTGCATCGGAAAGAGAAGCCGACATGGGCGTGACCCCGATCCGACCTGGCCAGCTCGCGGGCGTCCCGCTCGGCCGCCGTGCGGCCACACCAATCATCGAGATCGATCACGTCTCGCAGGTGTTCAAGACCTCGTCGCGCCGCGACCATACCGCGCTGTCGGATATTTCGCTGACGGTGGGCGAGGGGGCCTTCGTCTCGATTCTGGGTCCCTCCGGCTGCGGCAAGTCGACCTTGCTCTACATCGTCGGCGGCTTTGTGAGCCCCACCAGCGGCACGGCGAAGATGAAGGGCAAGCCGATCACCGGTCCCGGCACCGATCGCGGCCCGGTGTTCCAGGAGTTCGCGCTGTTTCCCTGGAAGAGCGTGCTCGGCAACGTGATGTATGGCCCGCTGCAGCAGGGTATGAAGCCGGCGAAGGCCGCGGCCCTCGCGCGAACATTGCTCGCCATGGTGGGCCTCACCGGCTTTGAGAAATTCTATCCAAAAGAGCTTTCCGGCGGCATGAAGCAGCGCGTCGCCCTCGCGCGCACGCTCGCCTACGGCCCCGAGGTGCTGCTGATGGACGAGCCGTTCGGCGCGCTCGATGCGCACACCCGCACCCGGCTGCAAAACGACCTGCTCGACATTTGGGAGCGCGACCGCAAGACCGTGCTGTTCGTCACCCACTCGGTCGAGGAGGCGGTGTTCCTGTCCGACAAGGTCGTCATGATGTCGCGCTCGCCCGGCCGCATCCGCGAGGTGATCGACATCGACCTGCCACGGCCGCGCCGCCGCGACGAACTGCTGCTCGATCCCCGCTATCAGAAATACATCGTCGAGATCGAGCGCATGTTCGACGCGTCGGGCGACAACGAGCTGCCGTCATGAACGGGCTCTGGAAGCCGCTCGCGCCGGTGCTGGCCTGCTGCGGCCTGCTGCTCGCCTGGCAGTTCGCCTCGCTCGGCTTGAAGAACGACAGTTTCCCGACCGCGCTGGACTCGCTGCGCGCGATCCCGCCGATCCTGACCGACAAGGAATCCCTGATCAACATCCTGGCCTCGCTGCGGCGGATGGCGATCGGCTTCGCGCTCGCGCTCGCGTTCTCGATTCCGCTCGGGTTGCTGATGGGGCGCAGCCGGTCGACGGCGGCGTTCTTCAATCCGCTGCTGATGCTGATCTATCCGGTGCCGAAGGCGGCGCTGATGCCGATCATCATGCTGTGGCTCGGCGTCGGCGACGTGTCCAAGACGCTGGTGATCTTCCTCGGCGTCAGCCTGCCGGTGATCTATCACAGCTTCGAAGGCGCGAAGGCCGTCGAGGAGAAGATGCTGTGGTCGGGCGCGGCGATGGGGCTGTCGCCGCCCGAGCGTCTGCTCCGCATCGTGCTTCCCGCTGCGCTGCCGGAGATTCTGACCGGCTGCCGTACCGGGCTCGTGCTGGCGCTGATCACGATGGTGACCAGCGAGATGATCGCGCGGCAGTCCGGCGCCGGCAACATCCTGTTCAACGCGCTGGACATGGGCCAGTACGACACGGTGTTTGCGATGATCATCATCATCGGCGCCATGGGCATCTGCCTCGATGCGGCGTTCGAGATCGTGAGGCGCTGGCTGGTGCGCTGGTCCGAGCCGCAGTTCGACATGCCCCTGAGCTTCTCATGACGCGCACCTCCAACGACATCCTGCTGGGCGCCGCGCCGATCGTGCTGGTCCTGCTGCTGTGGCAGGCGCTGGTCTCGTTCGGCTATGCGCCGCCGACCCTGCTGCCGCCGCCGGGGCAGGTGTTCCTGCGCATGGGCCAGCAGCTTTCGAGCGTTACCTTCCAGCAGGACATCGCCGCGACCTTGTTCCGATTGTTCGCGGGCTTTGCGATCGCCGTGGTGCTCGGTGTTTCCCTGGGAATTGCCGCCGCGGTCAGCCCGCCGGTCAACGCCGCGGTCAAGCCGATCGTGCGCGTGCTGGCGCCGTTGCCCAAGGTCGCGCTCTACCCCGCCTTCCTGCTGTTGCTCGGCTTCGGCCACGAATCCAAGATCATGCTGGTGGCGGCCGACGCGCTGTTTCCGATCCTGCTGTCGACCTATTACGGTGCCACCACCGTGGAGCAGAAGCTGATCTGGTCCGCGCTCGCCGCCGGCACGCCGCCGCGGGACGTGCTGTGGAAGGTGGTGCTGCCGGCGGCGATGCCCTCGATCCTCACCGGCTGCCGCATCGGCCTCGTGATTTCCTGCATCGTGGTCTTCCTGGCCGAGATGATCACCTCGACCGACGGGCTCGGCCATGTGCTGGTCACGGCCGCGCGCACCTTCCAGGCGGTCGACATGTTCGTGCCGCTGATCACGATCTCGCTGCTGGGCCTCATTCTCAACGCCCTGCTGCAGGGCCTGCGCGCCTACCTGCTGCGCGGCTTCCCCTCAGTCTGATAAACACAACGAACGACAATCGGGAGAACGACCATGCTGGCGGATCGCATCGAGGCGAAATGGATCGACGCATTCTGCGAGATCTTCGAGCGCTGCGCGGTGAAGGCCGGCGATACGGCCGCCATTCTGTCGGAGACGCAGTCGCGCCCGCTCAACGTCCACATCGCCGAACTGGCGCTGCTGCGCATGGGCGCACGGCCCTTCCATGTAATCGTGCCGACGCCGCGCAATCCCCACCCGGTGCCCGTGCGATCGACCGGCGCGTCCGAGGCGATCGGCAAGCTCGGCCCCGTCGTGACGGCGCTCCAGCAGGCCGGCTTCGTCGTCGACTGCACCATCGAAGGCCTGATGCACGCGGTGGAAACGCCGGAGATCCTGAAAGCCGGCGCGCGCATTCTCGTGATCTCCAACGAGCATCCGGAAGCGCTGGAGCGCATGCGGCCCGACGCGGCGCTGGAGAAGCGCGTCCGCGCCGCCGCCAAGATGCTGCGCGGCACGAAGCGGATGCGCGTGACCTCGAAGGCCGGCACGGATCTCGACGTGATCATGGAGGGCGCCTCAACGGTCGGCGTCTGGGGCTGGACCGATCGTCCCGGCACCTTGGCGCATTGGCCGGGCGGCATCGTCGTCAGCTTCCCCAAGAGCGGCTCCGTCAACGGCACCATCGTGATGGCGCCCGGCGACATCAACCTCACCTTCAAACGCTATCTGAGCTCGCCCGTCACCATGACCATGCGCGACGACTACATCACGGATCTGGCAGGCGAGGGCGCCGACGCCGCGATGATGCGCGCCTATCTCGCCTCCTGGGGCGACCGCGAGGCTTATGCGGTCTCGCATGTCGGCTGGGGCATGAACCCCGGCGCGCGCTACGAGGCGCTGACCATGTACGACCAGCGCGACACCAACGGCACCGAGCTGCGCGCCGTCCCCGGCAATTTTCTGTTCTCCACCGGCGCCAATGAATTCGCCGGCCGCTACACGGCCGGGCATTTTGATTTGCCGATGATGGGCACCACGATCGAGCTGGATGGGGTGGCCGTGATCAAGGACGGCGTGCTGCAGGACGTGTTCGGGTAGAGGCCTGCGCATTTGCTGGCGAGCTGCTGCCGCGACGGTAGTGCGCTTCCCTCCCGCGAGGGGGGAGGAGAGCGCACCTTCATCATGGTGGCGGGCTGGCCCAAATGACAAGCGCCGAGACAGAAATCATTTGTCTTCCGTAAATAGGAATTATCTTGCTATTTTTCGGAAAACATGGTTCTCTCTCGCCATCCCGCCTCACTGCGGAGGGGCGTTGCGCGCGATCGTCACGACACGCGAGGCGGGGAGCGATGGCCGCGAGAGATCGCAGCGTCCTCTCACGAGGGCGCGGACGAACGATCGATTGCGGACGCGAAGTCGCAGCGTCCTGACACCCCGAAGCTGGTGTCACCCGCGCAAGGCGCAAGCCTTGTCGCGGCATGGTGGCCAACAAGCCCGGCGCACCAGGGAGACTGCGTATAAGCGTGAAGACCATCGCGCAGGGAATGCCGGCGTGTTTCGGCTTTGCCTGTGGTACCTGCCGCCTGCATTCTTTTCCGCAGGCGGGCCATGGGTGAGGTCGTCACCCGGCATTCCCTGCGCCCTCTGCATGCTCGCGAGGGCCGAACTGACCGCAGACCTCGGGCGCAATGCGCCGCGAGAAGGCGATCTCATGCAGGCCGCTGTTTGAACCGTAAATGCCTCTGCACCCACCCTGTCGTCCCGGACAAGCCGTGACGCGCAAAGCGCGGCGCGGCGCCGATCCGGGATCCATACTCCGCGGCAGATGTGAAGGGCACAAAAGCCAATGACCAGCCTGCCTCAATCCGCTCCCTGGGGGTATGGGTCCCGGCTCAAGGCCGGGACGACGGCGGAGTGTGTCGATGCAAGCCTCGACGACAAGACAAGAGCGGCGTGCGAAGCTGCAGTAGGGTGGGCAAAGGCGCTGCCGTGCTGCGTCTCGGATTTCAGCTGGTGATGGCGCCGCGCCCACCATGCATCCGCGGATGCCGAGCGCGATGGTGGGCACGGCGCGAGAGAGCTCAGCTTACGATCTGCAGCGTGCCAAGCGCCTTTGCCCACCCTACAGACCGGTATGCGCGATCCTCAATCCACCACCGGCGGACGGGCCAGCTTGAAATGCCTGAGCATCTCGACCAATGCGCCGAGCCGCTGCTCGCGATAGGCGGCAACGTCCATCCCCGAATAGTCGAGAAACCCCGCGCCGGTGCGCAGGCCGATGCGCCCCTCAGCCATGTTGTGCTCGATCACGTCAGGCGCGCGGTAGCGGTCGCTGCCGAGCGCGCCCTCGAGATAGCGGCTCGCGTAGTACAGGATGTCTCCGCCGCCCCAGTCGATGAATTCCAAGAGGCCGAGCACGGCGTAGCGGAAGCCGAAGCCGTAGCGGATCGCCTTGTCGATTTCCTCGGCGCTGGCGATACCTTCGCCGACCATGCGCGCCGCCTCGTTCATCGCGAGCGCCTGGATGCGCGGCACGATGAAGCCCGGCGTCGCCGCGCACACCACCGGCACCTTGCCGATGCCTTCCAGCAGCGCCTTCAGCCGCGCCGTGATTTCGGGATCGGTGGCCTTACCCGGAGAGATCTCGATCAGCGGGATCAGATAAGCCGGATTGAGCCAGTGCGCATTGAGGAAGCGCTCGGGCTTCCCGATCGCGCCGGAGAGATCATCGACCAGGATCGTCGATGTCGTCGAGGCGATGATGACGTCGGGGCCGACTGCGCGCGAGGCCGCACCCAGCACCTCGCGCTTGAGATCGACGATCTCCGGCACGCCCTCGAACACCAACGTGGTCTGCCCCAGCACTTCGCTGCTCTCGCTGGCTGGTGCGACGGTGACTCTGGCCATCAGCCTGTCAGCATCGGCAGCCTGCAGCATCCCGAGCCGCGCCAAGCTCGCGAACGTCGCGCCGACCTCGCCGAGCGCCTCGCGCTCCAGCTTGGCGAACTCTTCCGCCGTGCGCGGTTTGATGTCGATCATCGTCACGGGATGGCCGGCATAGGCAAAGGCCACGGCGATGCCGCGGCCCATGCGGCCGGCACCGAGACAGGCGATGTGACCGCGTGCGCTCATGCCGCAAACCCCTCGCGCAGCAGCGCCTGCAAGCCGGATCGATCAAGCCCCCCGAAGCCGAGGCTCGTGAGCGTGCGCCCCGTCGCCATGAAATCCTCACCGCAGATCGCGCCACCGATGGCCAGGAATGCGCGGGCGAGCGGCGTGGGCGTGCCGGTCAGCTCCGCCGCCGAGATCAGGAAGGACAGGCCGAGCCGAAGATCCTCGCGCATGTAGCGATGTTGCGTCAGCACCAACTGCTCGCGCCAGTCGCCGGAATCCGTGAGCCGGTCATGCGAGCCGCGGCCGTACATCCAGATCTCGCCGTCCTTGGCGTAATGATGCGCCAGCGGGAAATGCGGCGCGCCATAGCCGAGCGCTTCGCGTACCGCGATCCGTTCCGCATCGAGTGCGTCGGTCACGCGGCGGATCGAGGGCTGCGTGCCTTCCTTGTGGATGTCCCAGCGCTCGAAATGCTCGATCGGACCGGCATTCATCACGATCAGCGGCGGATGGATGATGCAGCCGGCATTCATCAGCGCGCCTGACAGTGCATCGCCGCACGGCTCGATCACGCCGGGGAAGGCCCGGTTGATGACCTCCAGCGCATGGTCCGCCGTGTTCAGCGGAAACACGCCGACCGGCAGCCGCTTGGCGCGAATGGTGATCGCGACCTCGAACGGCCCGTGCTTTCGGGTCAGCCAGGGCAGGGTGCCGGTCTCGGCGTAGCTGACCTCGGCCGTGTTGCCGGCGTCACGCGCGGCGGCCGCGAAGATCATCGTGCCGAACGTCGCCGGCGGCAGGAACACGACCTGTCCATCGGCGAGATGCGGCGCGAGCTGTTTGGCGATGTCTGCTTGCGCGAACGCCGGCGCCGGACAAAGGATCAGCTCGGCGCCCCGGACGGCCTCGCCGATATCGGTCGTGACCAGCGCAAGCTTCGCCTCATGCCGGCCGCTGACGTCCTTGACGATGATGGTCGAGCCTGCCGCTCTGTGCTGCGCCACGGCGTCCGCATCACGGCGCCAGAACCGGACCTCGTGGCCTGCAAGGGCGAAATCACCCGCGGCCGCGAACGAGCCATTGCCGCCGCCGAGCACTGCTATTTTCAAGAGCACACCTCCCTATCGGTCATCCGGCATCTGGCGCAGCAGATGGTGCTGCACCTTGCCGAGCGCGGTGCGCGGCAGATCGTCGACGAAGACGATATCGCGCGGCACCTTGAAGCGCGCCAGCTGCGCCTGCAAATGGGCGCGCAACGTTTCGGCGTCGAGCGCGCTGTCGTTGCGCTTGACGACGAAGGCCACCGGCACCTCGTCCCAGCGCGGATCGGGCCGGCCGATCACGCCGCAGTCGAGGACGTCGGGATGCTCGGTGAGCACCCGCTCGATCTCGGCCGGGTAGACGTTCTCGCCGCCCGAGATGATCATGTTGTTCTTGCGCTCGAGCACGAAGAAGTACCCGTCCGTATCGCGCTGTGCGATGTCGCCGGTGCGGTACCAGCCGTCGTGAATCGCCTGCTGCGTGGCTTTGGCGTTGCCCCAATATTCGAAGAACAAATTGGGCCCGCGCACCGCGATCTCGCCCGCCTTGCCGGCCGGGAGTTCATCGCCATCCTTGTCGATGATCCTGGCCTCGCAGCACAGCCCCGGCAGGCCCGTGGAGCCGACACGGGAGAGGTCACCGCCAAGCCGCGTATAGACCGCGATCGGACAGGTCTCGGTCGAGCCATAGACCTGCAGCACCGGCACGCCGCGCGCGGTGATGCGATCGATCAGCGCCGGCGGCACGATGCTCGATCCGGTCGAGACGGCCTTGAGCGAGGAGAGGTCCGCAGCTGCCCAGCCCGGATGCTCGGTGATGGCCTGGATGGTTGCCGGCACCAGCACGGTCAATGTCGGCCGCTCGTGGGCGATCGCCGCGAGCGTCGTCTCCGGCGTGAAGCGCGCATGCAAGGTGACCGTGGCGCCATGATGCAGCGCCGGCGTGGTCTGGATGTTGAGGCCGCCGACGTGAAACAGCGGCAGCACCGTCAGCACGTGATCGTCCGAGGTGAGGCCATGCATGTGCTGGCTCATCACCCCATTCCACAGCAGCGCCTCCTGCCGCAGCACCGCACCCTTCGGCCGGCCCGTGGTGCCCGATGTGTAGACGATCAGAAGCGGGCAGGAGAGATCGATGTGCGGATTGCGATCGTCGCCGTGACCGCGGGCCAGCAGCGCGTCGATCTGCAATCCGCCTGATGGCGCGAAGTCGATGCCGACGGGCACCGTCTCCGGATGCTGCTTCGCCAGCGCCGGCAGCACCGGCGCAAAGGCCTGCTCCAGCACCAGCACCTTGGCGGCGGCGTCCGACAGGATGAAGACCTGCTCGGCTACCGCCAGCCGCCAGTTCAGCGGCACCAGGATCGCGCCGAGCCGCGCGCAGGCATAGAGCAGGACGAGGTAGTCCGGCCGGTTGAGGCTGAGGATCGCGACACGGTCGCCACGCCCGACGCCGAACTCGGATTTCAGCGCCCGCGCCATCGACGCGATGCGCGTGCTGAAGTCGGCGTAGGTCAGCGTCGCGCCTTCGAAGCGGATCGCCGGCTTGTCCGGCGTGAACGCGGCGTTGCGCTCAATCAGGCTACAGAGGTCCACGCTCTATTCGTCCGTCTCGCCGGCCTCGTACAAGGCCTCGCGGCCGATGCGGTCGAGGCAAAGCTCGGCCGTCCAGGGCAGCATCAGCGAGCCGCAGCGGCTGTCGCGATAGATGCGTTCCAGCGGCAGGGTCTTCAGCATCGACTGCCCGCCGCAGGTGCGGATCGCGAGTGCGGCGAGCTCGTTGGCGCCTTCCATGACCGAGTATTGCGCTGCGTAGGCGCGCAGCACCTGCTCCTTCGTCGGATTGGCGCGCGCCTCGGTGACGGCCTGGAACCAGATGCCCTTGATCTGCTCGAGCTTGATCTGCATCTGCGCCACTGCGATCTGCTTGGTCGGGTACATCCGCCGCTTGACCGGCGGCATGCCCGGCACCTCGCCGCGCAGATATTTGAGCGTAAAGTCATAGGCGGCCTGCGCTAGGCCCATATAGGTCGGCGACAAGGTCATGAACATATGTGGCCAGCGTAGCGCCGCCTGAAAATAGACGCCGCGCGGCATCAGGGCCGCGTCCTGCTCGACGAACACGTCCTTGAACAGCAGCGTGCGCGAGACCGTGCCGCGCATGCCCAGCGGATCCCAGTCGCCGACCACCGAGACCCCTTTGGTCTGCGCGGGGATGGCGAGATAGAGCGTGTTGCGGCGAGACGCCTTCTCGCCTTCGCTGACCTCGGTGCAGAGCACGCCATAATAGTCAGCGTGTCCGGCCAGCGAGGCGAAGATCTTCTTGCCGCTGACCAGCCAGCCGCCGTCGACCGGCTTTGCCTCGGTGCCGAACGCGACGCCGCCCGCCGCGGCCGCGCCGCCTTCCGAGAATGGCTGCGAGTAGATCGCACCGTTCTCGACGATGCGCTTGTAGTGGATCGCGCGCCGCCGCTCGTGCTCGGCGCGGACGCCGTCCTCCATGTCGAGATCGTCGGCGAGCGGCCCCGACCACAGCGTCGAGCAGACGTGCATGTTCCAGGTGAGCGCCGTGGCGCCGCAATAGCGGCCGATCTCGGCGGCCGCAAGCGCGTAGGTCTGATAGCCGGCGCCGAGACCGCCCAGCGTCTTGGGTACGGAGATGCCGAGCAGGCCGGCGCGATGCAGATCCTTGTAGTTCTCGGTCGGAAAGCTCGCCTCGCGATCCCACGTCGCGGCACGTCCCGCCAGCACACTCTGGCCGAGTTGCCGGGCGCGACCGATGATGTCCGCCTGCTCGGCCGTCAATCGGTATGCGGCCGGATCGAACATCGGCGCATCGAGCGCCTCGCCGGGGTTCGTCGCCGTCTTCTGGACCTGAATGGTCATCGTGCCTCCGCACCATTGATTGTCGCGTGTGCCTTCAGGAAGAATGCGAGCGCAGCGTCGAACTCGTCGGGCCGTTCGAGATTGACGAGATGGCCGGCTCCCTCGAGCTCGACATAGTCAGCCGAGGGAATGAAGCTCGCCATCTTCTCCATCATCGGCGCAGGCGCATTGCGATCCCTCGAGCCTGAGAGGACCAAGGTCGGCACCTCGATGTCCTTCAGGGCTTGCCGCCGGTCAAACCCGAGCAGCGCGAGCATGCTGGCGCGGTAGCTGGCTTCGGGCACGCCGGCCATGCAGGATGTCGCAACGGCGAGGCCACGCGGATCGGGATCGTCGCCGACCAGCTCCTTGACCAGATCGGGTGCCAGTGACGCCATCGTGGCGCCCCGGTCGAGCGGCCCGAGGCGTGCCTCGATGAACGATTTCTGCCAATCGCCATCGGCCTTTCCGAAAGCTGGGCTGGTCTGCGCCAGCACCACGGCTGTGGCGGCCTGCGGATGCGTGATCAGCCATTCCTGCACGATCATCCCCCCGATGGAATGGCCGACCAGGATCGGGTGCTGCGCATCGATCCGGATGAGAAAATCCTGGAGCGCGGCAGCGAGCGACGTCATGCTGACCTCGTCGAGCGGAACGGACCGGCCATAACCGGGCATGTCCCAGGCGACCGCGTGATAATGTTCGCCGAATTGTTCGATCTGGCGTCGCCATGCGCGAGCCGCGCCGCCGATGCCGTGCAGGAAGACGATGCTCTGCCGCTGCGGCTTGCCAGCGGCCTCGTAGCCGAAGCGGCCGTCCTTCGTGGTCAGGATTTGCGAAGCTGGCACGCAGACCTCCGAGGTATGCCCGGCGCGGCAACGCTGCGCGCTCCAGACGCATGAACGCTAGCCGCGGAGAGCGGAGTGTCAAGCCGCTTGGGGCGTGTTGTTGCAAAAATTTGAAGTTTAAAATAACTTCAGGATTGCGACGGTGTTGCAAGAGATGAGGAGGGCGTGCATGTCCGGACTGCCTGCAGCAGCGCATGCGATGGTGACGGGCGGCGGACGCGGCATCGGCCGCGAGATTGCGCGCACCCTGAAGCTCGCGGGCGCAACCGTGACGATCGTTGGTCGCAATGGCGCAACGCTCGATGAGGCGGTTGCCGCGGGATGTGCCGATCATGCGGCCGTCGCCGACGTTGCCGACCAGGGGGCGCTGAGCGCGGTGGTTGATGCCGCAGTCGCCCGCCAGCCGATCGACATTCTCGTCGCCAATGCGGGCAGCGCGGAGTCCGCGCCGTTTCTCAAATCCGATGCCGCTCTGTTCCATCGCATGATGGACATCAATTTCATGGGCGTCGTGCATGCCGTGCAGGCGGTGCTGCCGGTGATGAAGGGCAGATCGTATGGTCGGATCGTCGCAGTCGCGTCCACCGCAGGCCTCAAGGGGTATCCCTATGTCAGCGCCTATACGGCAGCGAAGCATGCCGTCGTCGGTCTCACGCGCTCGCTCGCGCTTGAACTGGCCAGGTCGCGCGTCACCGTGAATGCGGTGTGCCCGGGATTCACGGATACGGATCTCGTCGCCGACAGCGTGGACACCATCATGAAGAAGACGGGCCGCAGCCGCGAGCAGGCCATCGCCGAGCTTGCCAAGCACAACCCGCAGGGGCGCCTCATCTTGCCGCAGGAGGTCGCCGACACCGTGCTGTGGCTGTGCGGCACGGGAGCCGCCGCCATTACGGGACAGGCGATTGCGGTCGCCGGCGGCGAGGTCTGAGCCGCCTTGTCCAATCAGAACAATCGCGCAGAGGGAGCTAACATGTCGAGACCCGCCAACCCCGTCACCGTGCCGCTGGTGGACTACAAGCCCGACCATTTTCTGCTCACGGTCAAGGACCGCGTCGCGACGGTCACGCTCAACCGCCCGGAGCGCAAGAACCCGCTGACCTTCGACAGCTACCGCGAGTTGACCGACTTCTTCCGTGCCCTTGCGTTCGACGACGACGTCAAGGTGGTGGTCGTGACGGGCGCGGGCGGAAACTTCTCGTCTGGCGGTGACGTTTTCGAGATCATCGGTCCGCTGGTGAAAATGGATACCAAGGGTCTCACCGCGTTCACACGCATGACCGGAGATCTCGTCAAGGCGATGCGCGCCTGTCCGCAGCCGATCGTTGCGGCCGTCGAGGGCGTCTGCGCCGGTGCGGGTGCGATCGTTGCAATGGCTTCCGACATCAGGTTGGCAGCCGCGGGCGCCAAGGTCGCCTTCCTCTTCAACAAGGTCGGTCTCGCCGGCTGCGACATGGGAGCCTGCGCGATCCTGCCGCGCATCATCGGTCAGTCGCGCGCCTCCGAGTTGCTCTATACCGGTCGGTTCATGAGCGCGGAGGAGGGCGAGCGGTGGGGCTTCTTCAGCCGCATTGTCGCGCCTGCCGACGTGCTGGCGCAGGCCGTGGTGTTGGCAACCGAGATCGCGAATGGTCCGACCTTCGCCAACACGATGACCAAGCGCATGCTGGCGATGGAATGGGCGATGTCGGTCGAGGAGGCGATCGAGGCGGAGGCAGTTGCCCAGGCCTTGTGCATGACAACAGAGGATTTCAATCGCGCTTTCGAAGCCTTCGCCGCCAAGTCGAAGCCCGTCTTCCAGGGAAACTGAGCTGCTGCGGGAACCGAAGGGGCTTGCCAGGAAATATTTTAGGTCTAAAATAATTTCCATTGGCTCGGCTCTCCAGTGGAGGCGCTCATGAAGATCGCGATCATCGGCGGCGGACCTGCCGGTCTCTATGCGGCGATATTGCTCAAGAAGCAGCGGCCCAAGGCCGACATCGCGGTCTACGAACGCAACCGCGCCGACGACACGTTCGGCTTCGGCGTGGTGTTCTCCGACGCCACGCTCGACAACTTTGAGAAGCACGACCTCCCGAGCTACCAGCGCATCACCCAGGAGTTCGCCTACTGGGATGACATCGCCGTGCACTTCCGCGGCACGGTGCATCGGGTCGGCGGCAACGGTTTCTGCGGCTGCTCGCGCCGGACGTTGCTGCGCATTCTTCAGGAGCGGGCCCGCGAGCTCGGCGTCACCCTGCACTTCGAGGTCGACCTCGAGGACGAGGCGCAGTTCGCCGATGCCGATCTGCTGATCCTGTCCGACGGCATCAACAGCCGCTTCCGCCAGAAATACGTCGATCACTTCCAGCCCGAGGTCGACCTGCGCGCCAACAAGTTCGCGTGGATGGGCTCGACCAAGCCGCTCGATGCCTTCACCTTCATCTTCCAGGAGACGGAGTGGGGCCCGTTCATCGCCCACGCTTATCAGTATGAAGCGGGGCACTCGACCTGGATCTTCGAGACCGATCCGGCGACCTTCGAGAAGGCCGGCCTGACCGGGCTCGACGAGCGGCAGTCCGCCGATCGCATGAAGGAGATCTTCGGCTGGTTCCTCGGCGATCATCCGCTGCTGATCAACCGCTCGATGTGGCGCAATTTCCCGATGATCCGTAACAAGCGCTGGGTCAAGGACAACATGGTGCTGCTCGGCGACGCCAAGTCGACAGCGCATTTTTCGATCGGCTCGGGCACCAAGCTCGCGATGGAGGACGCGATTGCGCTGGCCGAGGCCATGCAGCGTGCGCCCAGCATTCCGGCGGCGCTCGATCTCTACGAGCATGGCCGGCGCGAGGAGGTCGAGAAGACCCAGCACGCCGCCGACGTGTCGCTGGTCTGGTTCGAGCACGTCGAGCGCTTCTGGGATTTCGATCCCGTGCAGTTCGCGTTCGGCGTGATGACCCGCTCGAAGGCGATCACTTACGACAATCTCACCTTGCGCGCGCCGGACTTCGTGGCCGAGGTCGACAAGGCCTTCGCGCGGCAGGTCCTCGCCAACGGATTCGACGTCGACGTCGAGAAGCCGGTCGCACCGATGTTCCAGCCGTTCAAGTTGCGCGAGATGACGGTCACGAATCGTGCCGTGCTGTCGCCGATGTGCATGTACTCGGCGGAAGAAGGCGTGCCCGGCGATTTTCATCTCGTTCATTACGGCTCGCGCGCAATCGGTGGCGTTGGCCTGCTGTTCACAGAGATGACCTGCGTCAGCCGCGATGCACGCATCACGCCCGGCTGTGCCGGTTTGTGGAACGACGCGCAGGAAGCGGCCTGGAAGCGCATCGTCGATTTCGTCCACGCCAACTCGCAGGCGAAGTTCGCGCTGCAGCTCGGCCATGCCGGCCGCAAGGGCGCGACCAAGCTGATGTGGGACGGCATGGACCGTCCGCTGGAGCAGGGCGCCTGGGACATCGTGTCGGCGTCGCCGCTGCCGTACTTCCAGGACAGCCGGGTGCCGCGCGAGCTCGACCGCGCGGCGATGGACGCGATCAAGGCGGACTTCGTCACGGCGGCCGAACGCGGCCACGCTTGCGGCTTCGACATGCTGGAGCTGCATTGCGCCCACGGCTATCTGCTTGCGAGCTTCATCTCGCCGCTCACCAACAAGCGCACGGACGAGTACGGCGGCTCGCTGGAGAACCGGTTGCGTTTCCCGCTCGAAGTGTTCACCGCAATGCGCGCGGCGTGGCCGGCGCACAAGCCGATGTCGGTGCGCATCTCCGCGACCGACTGGGCCGAGGGCGGCATCACCGGCGACGACGCGGTGCTGATCGCCCGTGCGTTCGCCGAGGCGGGCGTCGATCTCGTCGATGTCTCGACCGGTCAGACCGTGCGTGAGGCCAAGCCGGTCTATGGCCGCATGTTCCAGACGCCGTTCTCCGACCAGGTCCGCAACGAAGCTGATGTCGCGACGATGTGCGTCGGCAACATCACCACGGCCGATCAGGTCAACACCATCCTCGCTGCCGGCCGCGCCGATCTCGTCGCGCTGGGCCGCCCGCATCTGGTCGACCCCGCCTTCACCATGAAGGCGGCGGCCTGGTACGGCGCAGACATGTTCTGTCCGCCGCAATATCTGCCGGGCAAGGAGCAGATCTTCCGCAACAGCGTGCGGGAGCGGCAGGATTTCGAGGAGCTGAAGATTAAGGCTAAACCGAAAACACGGGCGGAGCTGAAGGCCGAGGCTGCGAAGCCGCTTGCGGCGGAGTAAGCCGCCGTGCGACGCTGCCGCTCGGTACGTCCAATGTGAGTGGAGTAGGGGGCGATGAAAGCGATCATCGTTGGCGGCGGTATCGGCGGATTGACCACGGCGCTGATGCTGCGGGCGCGGGGCATCGACTGCGAGGTGTTCGAGCAGGCGGAGTCGATCCGCGAGCTCGGCGTTGGGATCAACACCCTGCCGCACGCGATCCGCGAGCTCGCCCAGCTCGGGCTGCTCGACCGGCTCGATGAGGTCGCCATCCGCACCTATGAGCTGTTCTATCTGACCCGGCGTGGGCAGGAGGTCTGGCACGAGACCCGCGGCGTCGACGCGGGTCACGACGTGCCGCAATTCTCGATCCACCGCGGCCGGCTGCAGAGCGTGATCCATGAGGCCGTGATGCAGCGGCTCGGGCCGGAGAAGGTCCACACCGGCTGCCGGCTCGGCTCCTTCACCCAGGACGAGGGCGGGGTGACCGCCTATTTCTTCGACCGCTCCGGGTCCCATGTTCACACCGTCCGAGGCGACGTGCTGATCGGTGCCGACGGCATCCATTCCAAGGTCCGGCAGACGCTGTTCCCGAACGAGGGCGCGCCGTGCTGGAACGGCCTGATGCTGTGGCGCGGCGCCACCGACTGGCCGGTGTTCCTGACCGGGCGGTCGATGATCATCGCCGGCGGCCTCAACGCCAAGGCCGTGATCTATCCGATTGCCGAGGGCTCGAGCCCCGCGTCGCGACTCACCAACTGGGCCGTGCTGGTGCGCATCGGCGACGCCAACACCGCGCCGCCGCGGCGTGAGGACTGGTCGCGGCTCGGCAAGGCCGACGAGCTGATGCCGCATGTCAACGGCTTCTCGATTCCCCAGGTCGACTTCGCCGCGATGGTGCGCGCGACGCCGGAGTTCTGGGAATATCCCTGCTGCGACCGCGATCCGCTGCCGTACTGGTCGAGCGGCCGCGTGACCTTGCTGGGCGATGCCGCGCATCCGATGTATCCGGTCGGCTCCAACGGCGCCTCGCAGGCGATCCTCGACGCCCGCGCGCTCGCCGATGCCTTGGCCCGCTCCGAGCATCCGCGCCAGGCGCTGATGGCCTATGAGCAGAAGCGGCTGCCGATGACCGCGGAGATCGTGGCGTCGAACCGCCGTGGCGGGCCGGAGGGCGTGATCGATGCCGTCGAGCAGCTCGCGCCGCAGGGGTTCACCGACATCAACACCATTCTCAACTACGAGGCCCGCGAGGGCATCGTGCGGGGGTATGCGAGCCGGGCCGGCTTTGCGGCGCGGATGGTGACGCGGCAGGCGTCGTAATAGCTGGGATCTTTCGTGGGGCTGCTCCTCACCCCAGCCCTCTCCCCGTGAAGGACGGGGAGAGGGGGCGCACTGTTTGCTGCGCGATAGTCTGCGATCAAACGCGCAGTCGACTCACGCCCCCGGAGGGGGCGGGAGGAAGTGGATGTTGTGCTCGGCGGCGAGCTTCACGACGTCGTCGGGGTTCTGCTCGCGCATGTTGTGGATCGCCCAGAACAGCTCGTAGAGCCGCCGCGTCGGCGACACCCAGAACAAGGTCTTGGCGGTCTGCTGCGACTTGTTGAAGATGCCGTGCGGCTTGCCCATCGGCAGTCGCACCGTGTCGCCGGCGGTGGCGTATTCCTCGGCGCCGTCGAGGAAGAAGTCGAGCCTGCCTTCGAGGATGTAGAGATACTCGTCCTGGTCGGGATGGATGTGCGGCGGCACGAAGGTTCCGACCGGGAACGTCGCGTGCCAGGAGAAGCTGTGCTCGGTGCGGTTCTTCGGCGCGTAGACCTGGCCGAGGATGTTCCAGGAGATGCCCTGGATGCCCTCATTGGCCCGGGTGATGCCGGCGATTTCCGGATGGCTCATATTGGTTTCGCTCCCTGTCGTTACTTGGCCGCGCAATCCTTGGCATAGCGGTCGGCGTAGTTCTCGAACACCTTCTGCACGATCTCGGTCTGGAACTTGCCGTCGGGCCGCTTGGCGACCTTGGTCAGGTAGAAGTCCTGGATCGGATAGCCGTTGGTGTTGAACTTGAAGTTGCCGCGCAGCGAGGCGAAGTCGGCCTTCTTCAGCGCCGCGGCCACCTTGTCCTTGTTCGTGAGATCGCCGCCCACGGCCTTCACGGCGCTGTCGATCAGCAGCGCGGCGTCATAGGCCTGCATGGCATAGGTCCCGGGTACGCTGTTATAGGCTGCCTCGTAGCCGGCGACGAACTTCTTGCTCTGTGCGTTGTCGAAGTTGGGGGCCCAATTTGCGCCGCCGAACATGCCGACGGCCGCATCCTGCTGCGCCGGCAGCGTGGACTCATCGACCGTGAAGGCGGAGAGCACCGGAACCGTGTCGGCGAGGCCGGCCTGCTTGAACTGCTTGACGAGGTTCACGCCCATGCCACCCGGCATGAAGGTGAACACGGCGTCGGGCTTCTGCGAGGAGATCTTGGACAGCTCCGGCTGGAAGTCGAGCGTGTTGAGGGGGACGTAGGATTCCTCGACGATCTCGCCTTTGTAGTCGAGCTTGAAGCCGGCGACGGAATCACGCCCAGCCTGATAGTTCGGAACCAGCAGGTACATCTTCTTGTAGCCGCGGTCCTGGGCGACCTTGCCGAGCACGGCATGCACCTGGTCGTTCTGGTACGAGGTCACGTAGAAATAGGGGCTGCACTCCTTGCCGGCGTAGCTCGACGGACCAGCGTTCGGGCTGATCAGGAAGGTCTTGTTCTCGGTGATCGGGCGATGGATCGCCTGCAGCATGTTGGAGAAGATCGGGCCGACGACGAAGTCGACCTTGTCGCGCTCGAGCAGGCCCTTGGCCTTGGTGATCGCGGCGTCCGGCTTGAGTTCGTCGTCGGCGACGACCACCTCGACGTCCTTGCCGCCCATCTTGCCGCCGAGGTCCTTGATCGCGAGGTTGAAGCCGTCGCGGACCTGCCCGCCAAGCGCGGCGGCCGGTCCGGACAGGGTGACGATGACGCCGATCTTGATCTTGTCGGCGGCCTGCGCCGGCTGCACCAGCATGCAGGCCACGACGCCGAGACCGGCCAGCTTCGAACTCACTTTCATGACAACTCCCCCGGGATGCGGAAATTCAGGCTTCTGTTTTTGCACCTGACCTAACGATGGGTCAGACCGCAGCTTGGTCGCAAGCCTAGTCTGATGATGCCCTTAGCCGCAAGCGAGCTGCTCGCGGAAAGGGCAGTTTCGGCATGCATGCAAGCGCCGCGCCAATTGCTTGAAGGTTAAAGGAATTGGGGATGCGCGCTTCGCCGCAGCTGCGGTACGTTTTTCCTTGCTCCCGGAACGTCCGGAAGGTCAAACTCACTGGCCCGCCCGCCGGGGGCTGAACGTGCGCATGTGATTCCATCATGACTCTTGATTCCGAGACCAAGGCCGTCGAGTTGCCCGAGGACCATGCCGATGAGTTGCGGCTGTGGTTGCGGCTTCTGACCTGCACGACGCTGATCGAGGGCGAGATCCGCAGCCGGCTGCGCGAGCGCTTTGATGTGACGCTGCCGAGGTTCGACCTCATGGCGCAGCTGGACAAGGCGCCGGACGGAATGACCTTGTCTGACGTCTCCAAGCGCATGATGGTCTCGAACGGCAATGTCACCGGATTGGTCGAACGCCTGGTCGAATCCGGCCATCTGGATCGCCGCACCTCGGATACCGACCGTCGCGTCCAGGTCATCCGGTTGACCAAGCTCGGGCGTGCCGAATTCCGCAAGATGGCCGCCGAGCACGAGACCTGGATCGCCGACATCTTCGGCGACCTCACGGAGAAGGACGTCCGTGAGCTGATGCGCCTGCTCGCCAAGACCAAGGGATCGGCGCAGAAGGCCGTGCAGCGCCGGCAGGATTGAGGCCGGAGGGACAGTGCCGCCGCCGTGTGCGGCAACCGCTCAAACAATTTGCGGGCACTGCACAATGTTCGGCTCTTGTCCGCTCTTGCGTCGAGATGTTTTAAGTCTAAAATGTTTAGGACTGAAACGTGCCGGGCGTTCTTCCCCTTAGACAGGAGCGTGTGATGGCCACTGCCGCCAAGGTTCAGCCCGAAAGCGCCGGCGCGCAGGCGCATAGCGCCCACGTCGACACCTTTGCCCAGGACAATCTGCCGCCGCGTGAGCTGTGGCCCGACTTCGTGTTCAGCAGGCCCGAACTCCGGTATCCGCCGCGGCTGAACTGCGTCACGCACTTTCTCGACCGCTGGATCGAGGAGGGGCGGGGCGATACGCCCTGCATCATCAGCACCGAGGTCAGCTACACGTATCGTGAGCTGCAGGTGTTGGTGAACAAGATCGCCAACGTGCTGGTCGGCAAGCTCGGCCTCGTGCCCGGCGGCCGCGTGCTGCTGCGCTCGGCCAACAACCCGATGATGGTCGCGACCTATCTTGCCGCGATCAAGGCCGGCGGCATCGTGGTCGCGACCATGCCGCTGCTGCGCGCCAAGGAATTGTCGTATCCGATCCAGAAGGCGCAGATCGCGCTGGCGCTGTGCGACGGCAAGCTGGCCGACGAGATGGAAAAGACCCGCGCGGTTGCGTCGGCGCTGAAGCAGATCGTGTATTGGGGCAATGGACAGCCCGACTCGCTGGAGGCGCTGATCGCCGATGCCAGTCCTGAGTTCACCGCGGTCGACACGGCTTCCGACGATCTCTGCCTGATCGCCTTCACGTCGGGCACGACCGGCGATCCCAAGGGCACGATGCACTTCCACCGCGACATGCTCGCGGTGTGCGACGGCTACGCCCGGAACGTGCTGCGCGCCAGCCAGAGCGACCGCTTCATCGGCACCGCGCCGCTCGCCTTCACCTTCGGATTCGGCGGCGTGCTGTTCCCGATGCATATCGGCGCGTCCTATGTCGTGCTCGAGAAGACGACCCCGGACGATCTGCTGGCCGCGATCGAGCGGTACAAGGCCACGATCTGCTTCACCGCCCCGACCGCCTATCGCGCGATGCTGGGCAAGCTCGAAGGCCGCGACATCTCCTCGCTGCGCAAATGCGTCTCCGCCGGCGAGACCCTGCCGAAACCGACCTTCGATGCCTGGCTGAAGGCGACCGGGCTGAAGCTCATGGACGGCATCGGCTCCACCGAAATGCTGCATATCTTCATCAGCGCCGTCGAGGACGAGATCCGTCCCGGTGCCACCGGCAAGCCGGTGCCGGGCTACGAGGCCAAGATCGTCGACGACGAGGGCCGCGACGTGCCGCCGGGCACGATGGGGCGGCTCGCGGTGCGCGGTCCGACCGGCTGCCGCTATCTCGCCGACGAGCGCCAGCGCAAATATGTCCAGAACGGCTGGAACGTCACCGGCGATACCTATGTGATGGATGAGGACGGCTACTTCTGGTACCAGTCCCGCTCCGACGACATGATCGTGTCGTCGGGCTACAACATTGCCGGCACCGATGTCGAGGCGTCGCTGCTGACCCATCCGGCCGTCGCCGAGTGCGGCGTGGTGGGCGCCCCCGACGAAGCTCGCGGCATGGTCGTGAAGGCCTATGTCGTGCTGGCGCCCGGAGCGGAGGGCACGCCGGCGCTCGTGTCTGAGCTGCAGGAGCATGTCAAACGCGAGATCGCGCCGTACAAATACCCGCGCGCGATCGAGTTCGTTACGCAGCTGCCCAAGACCGAGACCGGCAAGCTGAAGCGGTTCGCCCTGCGGCAGATCGCGCAGGCCGCGGCCGCCGCTTCGGGCACGGCCGCGTAGCAGAGACAAGGAGAGACGTTCGTGAGCACGACCAAAGCGCCCACGCTCGCCGTGGTGAAGCAGGATGATGCGAACCTGCGCATGCTGCAGCCGAGCGGCTGGCCGATGCCGAAGGGCTATGCCAACGGCATCAGTGCGGAAGGGCGAATCGTCGTCACCGGCGGTGTCATCGGCTGGGACGAGCAGGAGAAGCTCGCCGACGGCTTCGTCGCGCAGGTCCGGCAGGCGCTCCAGAACATTGCCACGATCCTGGCCGAAGGGAATGCGCGTCCAGAGCACCTGGTGCGGCTGACTTGGTATGTCGTCGATATGGATGAGTATCTCGGCAATCTGAGGGAGCTTGGGAAGATCTATCGCGAGATCTTCGGCAGCCACTATCCGGCCATGGCGCTGGTGCAGGTCGTCAGGCTGGTGGAGAAGACGGCACGGGTGGAGATCGAGGCCACCGCGGTGGTGCCGCGCTGAGGGCCATGCTGCCACGGTGGTCGCGAAATCATGTCCCGTTATAGGAACCGGACTCGCCTCCGCGCCTTCTCCTCGATGGGACGCTTGATCTTCAGTGACTTCCGACAGCCTGCGGCCGCCGAGGCCTACGACATCGCGCTCGACTTTCTCTGGCGCACCGGCGCCGTCCGCGACGAGTTCGAGACCTATCAGTTCCTGGCGACCGAGATCTCGCGGATGGTCGATTGCGGCCAGACCAACCGGCTCAGGATGGCCAATCTCGCCATCGCAGCCCATCAGCGCCGGTTCATGGATGCGGATGCGTCGCCGGTGAATGGCCGACCGGATCGGGCTACGCGGGGCTAGATCGCGATTGCGCGCGGGCGCGTGCATCCGCTTCTCCTCAGGCGTTCTTCACGTCGATCGGGCGTGAACTTACGCGTTCTCGCGGCGCTGACGCGTCCGAGCTTTGCTGGTCGATCACCCTCGGTAGAATCGAGGGCGCAGGGAAGGCCGGGTGTCCACCACACCCGCGGCCCCCGTGCGACAGAAAATGCACGGGGTAGGAACCACAGGTGGGCCGAACATGCCGGCCTTCCCTGCGCGATGTTTGACGGCTTATACGTGGTCTCCCTGGTGCGCCGGGCGTTTTGGCCACCATCGGTCGGAGCATTCGTCTCTCTCGACCTTGATACCAGCGTCGGGGTATCAGGACATCACGACTTCACCGTACGCGCTACATCACTCGTCTGCGCAACAAGCGCATGATGCAACAGCGTCCACCGCGGCCTGCCCCACGTATCGTGACGACGCGTACGCCCCTCTTCGCCGAGGCAGGTTGGGCGTAAGCATCGTGCTGATTTGCCCGACGGCACAAGGCCTGATGTCTGCGACATCCTAACGCGACGGGCAGTCACATATGACATCACACACGGATGGGTCACGGCATTCGTGCATCGAACGAATGTGGTCGACGGATGAGCGTGCCGCCGAACGGCGGACGTAGGATCGCCATGCCGCAGACAACAAGCTGTTCGAACGTGGCCGCGCAATGGCAGTAAGAGCAGGGGGCGGACTTGGACTGGAAACTCTTCGTGACGACGGCCTTGGCGGCCGCTATCGGCGCCGCAGCCGGCGCGTTGGCGTTGGCGAGCACCGCAGGCGGCGGCATCGAGCATCAGGCGGATGCCAAAATGCTCGAGATCGGCGTCGCCATCCTGCGCGAGCCGGCGCGGGTGGACGACGATCCGATGCGGTCGTGGGCGGTGAAGGTGGTGGAGAAAAAATCGGGCGTGAGTTTTTCGGACCAGCAGCGCGCGGCATTGTTGAAGCGCGCGGCGGGGGGACGGTAGCCTCACGATCGGTCGTGCCGTGGTGGCGCAATCATTGGGCTGGTCGCCGCAGTGCTTGCACGATCGACCATGAACGCGGTGTAAATGACTATGCCCTCTCCCCTTGTGGGAGAGGGCATCGCCGGCCCATCCAAACGCTCGCTTGGGTGAGGGGTATCTCTCCGCGACTCACGCTCGTGGAGAGATACCCCTCACCAGAGCGAACTTGCAGCGCTGTCCTACATGCCCTCTCCCATAAGGGGAGAGGGCGCAGTCATTTGCATCGCGCCGGTCGCAAGAAGTAAATAGTGCTTAGTTTGTAGCAAGAAGAATGTTCATTTATTCGCCGCGCTCGTAGTGAAGAGCGGGAGCGGGGTGCTACTGATACGCCGACACGATGTCGCTGACCGCGCGCTCGAGCTGCTGGGCGGTCGCGCAGGGCCGCACCACGTTGCAGAAGGTCTGGTAGCGCGGCATTTCGGAGTCGCCCCAGCCCCAGGTGACGCGTCCTTCCGGATTGAGCCAGACCACGCGCTTGGCGCGTTCGGAGATGGCTTTCAGGATATCCGCGCGCGGGTCTAGCTTGTTGCTGCGGGCGTCGCCGAGCACGATCACGGTGGTCTGCGGCGTCACCGAGGCCATGAACTGCTTCTCGAAATCCACCAGCGACGAGCCGTAATCGGACGAGCCGAAGCCGACCTTGTGCATGATCTCGGCCATCGCCTCCTCGGCGGGCTTCTGCTCCAGGATCTCGCTGACCTCGATCAGATGACCGGAGAAGGCGAACGAGCGGACGTCGCTGACGACGTCGTGCAGGCTGTGGATCAGCAGCAGGAAGAAATCCGAGACGCGGGCGACCGAGCCGGAGACGTCGCACAGCGCCACGATTTTCGGGCGGTCGCGATGCTTCCGCTTCCAGGCGGTGAGGAAGGGGACGCTGCCCCAGGCGGCGTTGCGGCGGAGCGTGCGGCGGACGTCGAGATGGCCGCGGCGCTGGCGCTTGCGGGGCTTGCTGTAGCGCTCGCGCAGGCGGCGGGCGATCTGCCGGATCAGCGCTCGCATCGCCTCGACCTGGCGTGGCTCGATCCGCGACAGCTGCGCGTTGCGCAGGATCTCATGGCGCAGGTTCTCGGTTTCCTCCCGGCCGTACAGCGCCAGCGCCTGGGCGACCGCATCGCGCACGGTGTCGCGCAAGCCGTCGAGGCCGGCCTGCAGTCGTTCGGCCAGCCCCGGGTTGGTCTCCGTCAGCCTGTCCAGATCATCTCGCAGCCGCTGGATGCCCATCGTCTCCAGCATGCGGCTGGAGTACAGGCCGCGCTGGGTGAAGTAGCGGATCTCCGACAGGCCGACGGCGCTGGAGGCGTTGGCGATGGCGGCCGAGACGTCGGCGGTGTTCTGCGCCAGCAGCATCTGGGCGAGGGGGCCGAGTTCGGCGCTCGTGTCGGCATCGCTTGGCTGTCCCGATGGCGGAGCAGCCTGGGCCTCGTTCGACGCCGCGTCCTGCGCCTCGTCACTGGCTTCGGCCTGCGCCGGATCGACATGGGCGAAGAACAGATCGAAGCAGGCGCCGAGCGCCTTCTTCTCGTCCTCGCTCTTGGCGAGCGTCAGCAGCAGGCTGTCACGCAGCACGGTGCGATCGGCGACCCCGACGCTCGCCACCGCGCGCATCGCGTCGATGCTCTCGGCCGGCGAGACGTGGACGCCGGCGCCGCGCGCCGCCCGGAAGAACCGATGCAGGTTCTCCTGCATGACGCCTACCCGAAGATGTTCTGGCGCTGCGCCTTGGCGACGAAGGTCGTCACCTGCGGCAGTGCCACCTCGATGTCCGACTCGTATTTCAAGAGCACGTTGAGGGTGTCCTTGACGACCTCGTGGCCGAGCTCGGCGGACTGCAGCAGCACCAGCACGCGGGCCCAATCGATGGTCTCGCTGACGGACGGCTGCTTCTTCAGGTCGAGGGTGCGGATGTCGTGGATGAAGGCCACGAGCTGGCGGCGTAGCGTCTGCGAGATGCCGGGCACGCGGCTCTCGACGATCCGCTCCTCCAGTTTCTGCTCGGGGAAGCCGATATGCAGATGCAGGCAGCGCCGCTTCAGCGCGTCGCCCAGATTGCGCTCGGAGTTGGAGGTCAGGATCACCGTCGGCGGCTTGGCGGCGGCGATGCTGCCGAGCTCGGGGATCGTGACCTGGAAGTCGGAGAGGATTTCGAGCAGCAGCGATTCGAACTCGGCGTCCGACTTGTCGATCTCGTCGATCAAGAGCACGCAGCCATCGGGCTCGAGCAGGGCCTGCAGCAGCGGCCGCGGCTCGACGAATTCCTTGGAGAAGAACACGTCGCCGAAATCATGCAGCTGGCCGAGCGCCGCGTGCAATGTCTGGGCGCCGCCGAGCACCTCGCCGAGCTTGTCCTTGAGGATCTGGGTGTAGAGCAGCTGCTTGGCGTATTTCCACTCGTACAGCGCCTTTGCCTCGTCGAGCCCCTCATAGCACTGCAGCCGGATCATCTTCAGGCCGCGCCAGGCGGCGATCGCCTTGGCAAGCTCGGTCTTGCCGACGCCGGCGGGACCCTCGACCAGGATCGGCTTGTCGATGGCCTGCGACAGATAGACCGCGGTCGCGATCTGGCGGCTGGCGATATAGCCCTGCGCGGCGAGGCCGGCTTCGACGGCCGTGATCGAGGCGATGGCTGAGGAGGGGGCCGGGGAATCAGCCACTGAGAAAGCTCCGTTTCCTGGTATCAGGACCCCGGCGCTGAATTGATCGGCGTTCCCGGTCCCTGGACGTTGGCGCCAGGGGAAAACCCTGACTTTTCCTCGCATTGTGTTATGTCCTGGCTACGCGCAGAGGGCGGCCCTGTCCAGTGCGCGCGTGGGTGTCTCGGCCGCATGGCTGCCGGTCGCCAGCGGACCAGCCGAGAACCTTCTCCCGAAAATCACGCCGAGCGGAATATGAACCGATCCATCCTGCATCTCCTGGTCCTCCTGGTCCTCGTGGTCGGAGGCGGCTGGATCATCGGCGCCTCCAACATGCCCGGGGCCTGGTACGGCTCGCTCAACAAGCCCTGGTTCACGCCGCCCGGCTGGCTGTTTCCGATCGCCTGGACGGTGATCTACATCCTGGTCGCGGTGGCCGGCTGGCGCACCTATGAGCGGGTCGAGAGCGGCGCCGTGATGCAGGTGTGGTGGGGCCAGCTGGTGCTGAACTTCGCCTGGTCGCCGGTGTTCTTCACCGCGCATCTGATGTGGGTCGCGTTCGCGATCATCGTCAGCATGTTCGTACTGATCGTGACGTTCATCGTGATGCAGTGGCGCGCGGACCGCATCGCGGCGCTGCTGTTCGTGCCCTACGCGTGCTGGGTCGCGTTCGCGTCGGTGCTGAATTTTTCGGTGAACGTGCTGAATTGAGATGAGGCTGATGGAAGCTCGCTGTCAGACGCAGACGCCCGTGCGCTCCCTCTCCCCGTCCTTACGGGGAGAGGGGTGGGGTGAGGGGCGACCGCACGGGAAGTGTCTGCGTCGAGACCTCTACTCCCTCACCCGGATTACTTCTTTTTTAGCAAGCAATGCGGGGCTGTCGCGACGAACGATCGTGCCCGTTAGTTACTCCGTCATGCCCGGGCTTGTCCCGGGCATCCACGTGGTTCCCAGCTTGCCGAACGACGTGGATGGCCGGGACAAGCCCGGCCATGACGGCGCGGAGGCAGGCAGGCGCAAAACCCCGACCGTCGAACGCCATAGCGCTGCCGCTGGGCCTCAGAGGTTGCGTCCAGTGTGTCGATCGGACGTTGCGTCGCGCGGCTCGGAGGCGCGGGTCTGCCCATGAACCTCAAGCAGCTCGAATATTTCGTCCAGGTCGCCGAGCTCGGCTCATTCAGCAAGGCGGCGTCGGTACTCGACGTGGCGCAGCCGGCGCTGTCGCGGCAGGTGCGGGCGCTGGAGTCCGAATTGAAGCAGCAGCTGTTCGCGCGCAACGGCCGCGGCGTTGCGTTGACTGAAGCCGGCAAGCGGCTGCTCGACCACAGCGTTGGCGTGTTGCAGCTGGTGGCGCATGCGCGCGCGGATCTCGGCGCCAGCCGCGACGCGCCGGTCGGCCGCGTCACCATCGGCCTGCCGCCGAGCATTGCGCGGCAATTGACCTTGCCGCTGATCGACCGCTTCCGGAAGGAATATCCGGCGGCGCGGCTCGCCGTGGTCGAGGGCCTGTCGACGCATGTCGTCGAGTGGATCACCACTGGCCGCATCGACGTCGGAATGGTCTATAATCCGGAGGCCCAGGCCGGCATCGAGATCACGCCGGTGCTGCAGGAGCCGCTGGCGCTGGTCAGCCACGCGCCGAAGGGCAAGCGCCGCATCACCGCGCCGCTGCCGATGGCCGAGCTGTCGCGCTACAGCCTGATCATGCCGGAGCGAGTGCATGCGATGCGGCGGCTCTTGGAGACGCAGGCCGCGCTCGCCGGCATCAAGCTCGACATCGCCTGGGAGGTGTCGAGCGTGCCCTCGATCATCGATCTCGTCTGTGCGGGCTATGGCCATGCCGTGCTGACGCCGAGTGGCGTCGCCGCTTCGGGGCGGGCGGGGGAGCTTGCCATCCGTCCGCTGACCGAGCCCGCGCCGACCAGCGTGCTGTGCTTCGTCACCTCGGCGCACAAGCGGCCGACGCCGCTGGCGCAGCAGACGATGAAGCTGGCGACAGCACTGATCAAGAAGCTACCGCGGTAGACGGCGCTGCGCTACGCAACGGTGCTACTCTTCCCTGCAGGGCAGGGCTATGGCATTTCAGACACGCAGCCGTACCGGCGAACGATCCTGCCAACTTTATACTCCGTCATGCCCGGGCTCGTCCCGGGCATCCACGTCGCTCCCAGCATGCCGTACGACGTGGATGGCCGGGACAAGCCCGGCCATGACGGCGTAGAGACAGGCGAGCGCAAAACTGCGATTGTCGAACGCGAGAGCAGTGCCCCGCAGGCGGAGGGGGAATCCGGGGGCATCGACGTCATCCACAGCCAAGCCGGAAGCTATTCAGACCCATTCTAAAATCAGCATGGCTCATCTGATATCTTATGCCATTTCGGAATAGCTGATAGATACCGCCCGGCGCTGGCGCGGGCGGTCGCGCTCGGTCACATACCCTGTCAAGCTGCCGAAGCTGCAGGACTCGATCGCTGGGGGAACGTGCCCCTGCGGACCTCGGCCAACGCGCCAGAACAGCACCCAAGGGAAGCAGAAGCGATGCCAGCGACCGCCCGTGTCGACGTCCAGGCCTTTCTCGACGACCACAAGTTCTCCGGTTTCCAGTGGCTGATCTTCGCGCTCGGCTTCGTGATCGTGCTGCTCGACGGCTTCGACACCGCCGCGATCGGCTTCATCGCGCCGTCGCTGCTCAAGGAATGGGGCATCGAGAAATCGGCGCTCGGGCCGGTGCTGAGCGCCGCGCTGTTCGGTCTGGCCGCTGGCGCACTGTTCGCCGGTCCCGTGGCCGACCGTCTCGGCCGCAAGCTGGTGCTGGTCGGCTCGGTCCTGATCTTCGGCGTTGCCTGTCTCGCCTCGGCGTTTGCGACCAATCTGACCGAGCTCACCGTGCTGCGTTGTGTCACCGGCATCGGCCTCGGCGCCGCCATGCCCA
Organism: Bradyrhizobium aeschynomenes; assembly: GCF_013178945.1. Classification (GTDB taxonomy): domain Bacteria; phylum Pseudomonadota; class Alphaproteobacteria; order Rhizobiales; family Xanthobacteraceae; genus Bradyrhizobium; species Bradyrhizobium aeschynomenes. The sequence goes on along the minus strand of NZ_JABFDM010000002.1, from coordinate 921,709 downwards.
ACGCCGTCACGCTGCTCAGCGAGTACTGCCCCGGCCGGCTGCGCGCGACCATGACCAATCTGATGTTCTGCGGCTTTCCGCTGGGCGCGGCCTGCGGCGGCTTTCTCGCAGCCTGGATGATTCCGCAATGGGGCTGGCGCAGCGTGCTGGAGCTCGGCGGCGTCACGCCGCTGGTGCTGACGGTGTTGCTGATCGCGATCCTGCCGGAGTCCGTGCATTACCTGCTGTCGCGCGGCGCTTCGGTCGAGCGTGTGCGCAAGGTGATGCGCAAGATCTCGGCCAAGGCCGCCGATGTCGGCCAGTTCGTGATGCTGGAGCCGGAGCATGCCGAGACGACCCGCCGCGTCAACGCGACCGGCATCGGCATGGTGCTGTCGCCGGTGCTGCGCGTCGGCTCGCTGATGCTGTGGGTCACCTATTTCATGGGGCTGGTGATCTTCTATTCGCTCATCAACTGGATGCCGATCCTGTTCAAGGATGTCGGGCTGAATCCGCAGACCGCGACCTTGATCTCGGCGCTGTTCCCGCTCGGCGGCGTCGGCGCGGTGTTCTTCGGCGTCCTGATGGACCGCTTCAACGCCAACCGCATCGTCGCGATCGGCTATGCGCTGACCGCGGTGACGATCTTCCTGATCGGGCAGGCGGCCGGCAATCTGGGCTTCCTGGTGGTGATCGTGTTCGCAGCCGGCGTCGTCATGAACACGGCGCAGTCGTCGCTGCCGGCGCTGGCCGCCGCGTTCTATCCGACCCAGGGCCGCGCCACCGGGGTTGCCTGGATGATGGGCATCGGCCGCTTCGGCGGTATTGCCGGCTCCTTCCTGGTGGCCGAGCTGACCGCGCGGCACCTGACCTTCAGCGAGATTTTCACCGTGATCGCAGTTCCCGGCTTGATTGCGGCGCTCGCCCTTGTGGTAAAGCAGGCCGTGGGACCGGGCGGCCGCGCCAGCGGCAAGGATGTCGGCAGCCCCGTGGTCGCGCATTGAGCGGCGAAGGCAGATAGAGAAGAAGCTCGAGGGAGAGACTGACGTGATCATCGACGTGCACGGCCATTACACGACGGCTCCGAAGGCGCTGGAAGAGTGGCGCAACCGGCAGATCGCGGGCATCAAGGATCCCTCGGTGATGCCGAAGGCCTCGGAGCTCAAGATCAGCGACGACGAGCTGCGCGAGAGCATCCAGAGCAACCAGCTCAAGAAGATGAAGGAGCGCGGCAGCGACCTCACCGTGTTCTCGCCGCGCGCGAGCTTCATGGCCCACCACATCGGCGACTTCCAGGTGTCCTCGACCTGGGCCGGGATCTGCAACGAGCTGTGCTACCGCGTCAGCCAGCTGTTCCCCGACCATTTCATCGGCGTCGCGATGCTGCCGCAGTCGCCGGGCGTGGATCCTGCGACCTGCATTCCCGAGCTCGAGAAGTGCATCAAGGAATACGGCTTCGTCGGCATCAATCTGAACCCGGATCCCTCCGGTGGTCACTGGACCTCGCCGCCGCTGTCGGACCGGCACTGGTATCCGATCTACGAGAAGATGGTCGAGCTCGAAATCCCCGCGATGATCCACGTCTCGACCAGCTGCAACGCCTGCTTCCACACCACGGGCGCGCATTACCTCAACGCCGACACCACGGCGTTTATGCAGTGCCTGACGTCCGACCTGTTCAAGGACTTCCCGACCTTGAAGTTCCTGATCCCGCATGGCGGCGGCGCGGTGCCGTATCACTGGGGCCGGTTCCGCGGCCTTGCCCAGGAGTTGAAGAAGCCGCTGTTGAAGGATCACCTGCTCAACAACATCTTTTTCGATACCTGCGTGTATCACCAGCCGGGTATCGACCTTTTGACCGGCGTGATCCCGATCGACAACATCCTGTTCGCGTCGGAAATGATCGGTGCCGTCCGCGGCATCGATCCGGAGACCGGCTTCTACTATGACGACACCAAGCGCTACATCGAGGCCGCCAAGCTGACGCCCGAGCAGCGCCACCAGATCTATGAAGGCAATGCGCGGCGCGTGTTCCCGCGGCTCGACGCCGCGTTGAAGGCCAAGGGCAAGTAATCTAAAGGGCAGGCGATATGAGCACCCCCATGAACAATCTCGGCATCGTCAAGACGAAGATCACCCGCGCCGACAAGGCGGCGGTGGAGAAGCTGTCGAAGTTCGGCGTCGCCACCATCCACGAGGCGATGGGCCGCGTCGGCCTGATGCAGTGCTATATGCGGCCGATCTATCCGACCGCGAAGATGTGCGGCACGGCGGTGACCGTGCTGCTGCAGCCCGGCGACAACTGGATGCTGCATGTTGCGGCCGAGCAGATTCAGCCCGGCGACGTCGTCGTCGCCGCCTGTACGGTCGAGAACACCGACGGCTTCTTTGGCGATCTCCTGGCGACCAGCTTCCGCGCCCGCGGTGCGCAGGGACTCGTGATCGACGGTGGCGTCCGTGACGTCGCCGATCTCACCGAGATGCAGTTCCCGGTGTTCTCGCGGGCGATCAGCGCGCGCGGCACGGTCAAGGCGACGCTCGGCTCGGTCAACATCCCGATCGTGTGTGCCGGCGCGGCCGTCAATCCAGGCGACGTCATCGTGGCCGATGTCGACGGCATCGTCGTGGTGCCTGCGGCCGTTGCGCATCAGGCGGCGGATGCCGCTGCGGCGCGCGAGGCCAACGAGGCCGACAAGCGCGAGAAGCTGGCGTCGGGCGTGCTCGGCCTCGACATGTACAAGATGCGCGAGCCGCTGGCGAAGGCCGGGCTCAAGTATATCGACTGAGGCGCAATGACGGCAGCGTCGAACCAGTGGCACGTTGGCCTGATCGGCTACGGCGAGGTCGGCAAGATCCTCGCCGAGGATCTGCGCAAGGACGGCGTGCGTGTCTCGGCCTATGACGTCAAGCTGGCCGACTCTCGCGGAGACGCGATGCGCAGCCACGCCGACAGCATCGGCGTGACGCTCGCCGCCTCGCATGCCGAGCTGGCGGCCCAAGCTGACTTTATCGTCTCCGCGGTCACCGCGAGCCAGGACGTGGCGGTGGCGGAAGCCTGCGCAGCGGCGATCAAGCCGGGCGCCTGGTTCCTCGACTTCAACTCGGCCTCGCCCGGCGCCAAGCAGCGCGCCGCCGCGCTGATCGACGGCGCCGGCGGGCGCTATGTCGAGGGCGCGGTCATGACCTCGGTGCCGCCCTATCGCATCAAGGTGCCGCTGCTGCTTGGAGGCGCGGGTGCGCGCGAGCTGGCGCCGCTGCTCAACGATCTCGGCTTTGCCGCCAAGCCCGCCAGCGACAAGCTCGGCGTGGCCTCGGCGACCAAGATGTGCCGTAGCATCATGATCAAGGGTCTCGAGGCGATGGTGATCGAGAGCTTCACCACCGCGCGCGCCTATGGCGTGGAGGATGCGGTGCTGGCCTCGCTGAAGGAGACCTTCCCCGGCATCGACTGGGAGAAGCAGGGCGCCTATTTCTTCCAGCGGGTGATCGAGCATGGCCGCCGCCGCGCCGAGGAGGTGAGGGAGGTCGCCGAGACCGTGCGCGACATCGGGCTGACGCCGTGGTCGGCGGAAGGCACCGCGGAACGCCAGGCCTGGGTCGCCGATCTCGCCGATGACGGCCTGTTCGGCGAGCGCGGCACGAAGGAATTCGCGCGCAGCCCGGACTGGCGCACCGAGGCCGATCGTATCATCAACAAGATCAAGTCCAAGGAGTAGGGAACCTCATGGAGTTCCAGAAGACCCCGGGATGGCTCGACTGGTACGACGGCCCGTCGAAGCCGCGCTTCAAGGTGCCGGCCGGCAGCGTCGATGCGCATTGCCACGTGTTCGGCCCCGGCGCCCAATTTCCCTATGCGCCCGAACGCAAATACACCCCCTGCGACGCGTCCAAGCATCAGCTTTACGCACTGCGCGACCATCTCGGCTTCGCCCGCAACGTCGTGGTGCAGGCGACCTGTCACGGCGCCGACAACCGGGCCATGGTCGATGCGCTCGTGCATTCCAACGGCAAGGCCCGCGGCGTCGCCACCGTCAAGCGCAGCGTCAGCGATGCCGAGCTGCAGGCCATGCATGACGCCGGCGTGCGCGGCGTCCGCTTCAACTTCGTCAAGCGCCTGGTCGACTTCACGCCCAAGGACGAGTTGATCGAGATTGCCAACCGTATCAACAAGCTCGGCTGGCACGTCGTGATCTATTTCGAAGCCGTTGATCTGCCTGAGTTGTGGGACTTCTTCACGTCCCTGCCGACCACCGTCGTCGTCGACCACATGGGCCGTCCCGACGTCACCAAGCCGGTCGATGGTCCGGAGTTCGAGCTGTTCGTGAAGTTCATGCGCGAGCACGACAACGTCTGGTCCAAGGTGAGCTGCCCGGAGCGGCTGTCGGTCGCCGGCCCGCGGGCCTTGAACGGCGAGCAGAACGCCTATCGCGACGTGGTGCCGTTCGCGAAGCGCATCGTCGAGACCTTCCCGGATCGCGTGCTGTGGGGCACCGACTGGCCGCATCCGAACCTGAAGGACCACATGCCGGACGACGGGCTGCTGGTCGATTTCATTCCCCATATCGCCGTCACCGAGGAACTGCAGCGCAAGCTCCTGGTCGACAATCCGATGCGGCTGTACTGGCCCGAAGAATCCTAAGAGGAGGCAAGCGATGTCGCTCGACAAACCCTATACCGACGTTCCCGGCACGACCATCTTCGACGCGGACATGTCGCGGATGGGCTATCACCTCAACCAGTTCTGCATGTCGCTGATGAAGGCGGAGAACCGCGCCCGCTTCAAGGCCAATGAGCGCGCTTATCTCGATGAATGGCCGATGACCGAGGAGCAGAAGCAGGCCGTGCTCGACCGCGACCTCAACCGCTGCATCTCGCTCGGCGGCAACATCTACTTTCTTGCCAAGATCGGCGCGACCGACGGCAAGAGCTTTCAGCAGATGGCCGGCAGCATGACCGGCATGACCGAAGACCAATACCGAGAGATGATGATCAAGGGTGGCCGCTCGGTCGAGGGCAACCGCTACACCGGGGAGAAGAAGTAAATGGCAAAAATCTCCGCAAGCGTCTTCACCTCGCACGTCCCTGCGATCGGTGCCGCCCTCGACCTCGGCAAGACCGGCGAGGACTATTGGAAGCCGGTGTTCGCCGGCTACGACTTCGCCAAGCAGTGGGAGAAGGAGCAGAAGCCGGACGTCGTGTTCCTGGTCTTCAACGACCACGCGACCGCCTTCAGCCTCGACATGATTCCCACCTTCGCGATCGGCACCGCGGCCGAATATCAGCCGGCCGACGAGGGCTGGGGTCCGCGCCCGGTGCCCAAGGTGATCGGGCATCCGAAGCTCGCCGCGCATATCGCGCAGTCGGTGATCCAGGATGATTTCGACCTCACCATCGTCAACAAGATGGACGTCGATCACGGCCTCACCGTGCCGCTCAGCCTGATCTTCGGCCAGGTCGATGCATGGCCGTGCCCGGTGATCCCGTTCGCCGTCAACGTCGTGCAGTATCCGGTGCCGTCCGGCCGCCGCTGCTTCATGCTGGGCAAGGCGATCCGCAAGGCGATCGAGAGCTATGACGAGCCGCTCAACGTGCAGATCTGGGGCACCGGCGGCATGAGTCATCAGCTTCAGGGTCCGCGCGCGGGCCTGATCAACCGCGAATGGGACAATGCCTTCCTGGACAAGCTGATCAACGATCCGGAAGGCCTGTCCAAGGTGCCGCATATCGACTACGTCCGCGAAGCCGGCAGCGAGGGCATCGAGCTCGTGATGTGGCTGATCGCGCGCGGCGCCATGAGCGACGTCAACGAGACCAAGAAGGGCAGCGCGCCGACCGTGCGCCACCGCTTCTACCATGTGCCGGCCAGCAACACGGCGGTCGGCCATCTGATCCTGGAGAACAACTAAATGGCCAAGACGATCAAGGTCGCGCTCGCCGGCGCCGGCGCCTTCGGCATCAAGCACCTCGACGGCATCAAGAACATCGCCGATGTCGAGGTGGTGTCGCTGGTCGGCCGCCGCTTCGACCAGACCAAGGAAGTCGCCGACAAATACGGCATCAAGCACGTCTCGACCGAGCTTTCCGACAGCCTGAAGCTGCCGGAGGTCGACGCGGTCATCCTCTGCACCCCTACGCAGATGCATGCGGCGCAGGCGATCGACTGCCTCAAGGCCGGCAAGCACGTCCAGGTCGAGATTCCGCTGGCGGACTCGCTGAAGGACGCGCAGCAGGTGGTCGAGCTGCAGAAGGAGACCAAGCTGGTCGCGATGTGCGGCCACACGCGCCGCTTCAACCCCAGCCACCAGTTCGTGCACAAGAAGATCAAGGCCGGCGAGTTCCACATCCAGCAGATGGATGTGCAGACCTACTTCTTCCGCCGCACCAACATGAATGCGCTGGGTCAGCCGCGCAGCTGGACGGATCATCTCTTGTGGCACCATGCCGCCCACACCGTCGACCTGTTCGCCTATCAGGCCGGCTCGCCGATCGTGAAGGCCAATGCGATCCAGGGACCGATCCATCCGAATCTCGGCATCGCCATGGACATGTCGATCCAGCTCAAGGCCGCCAATGGCGCGATCTGCACCTTGTCGCTGTCGTTCAACAATGACGGCCCGCTCGGCACCTTCTTCCGCTACATCGGCGACACCGGCACTTATATCGCCCGCTACGACGATCTGGTGAACGGCAAGGAAGAGAAGATCGACGTCTCCAAGGTCGATGTCTCCATGAACGGAATCGAGCTGCAGGACCGCGAGTTCTTCGCCGCGATCCGCGAGGGCCGCGAGCCGAATGCGTCCGTCGCTCAGGTGCTGCCCTGCTACCAGGTGCTGCACGACCTCGACGAGCAGCTCGCCAAGGGCTGAGTGAAGGGCTGAGGCAATTCCCTCCTTGCGCGCATCGGCGCGGGGAGGGGACCTCCGGCGGCGGCTGGACAATGCGCCGGCAGGCGTTGCGCGGGAACGGCAGCTTCGCTTACCATCGGCTTCCGAAAGATGAGGCCGCCTTTGACCGTTCAATCGCCGCAACCATTCCCGACCGAAAGCTTCAAAGACGCAGCGGCCGCGGTGGCCCGGCTCGAGGAGATCTACGAGCGCAATACCGCTTTCCTGCGCGGCCATTTCGAGGCCTATGCCAACGGCGTCGTGCCGGCGACGCGGATCCGCGCCACCTATCCCTTCGTGCGGCTGACCACCGCAAGTCACGCGCGGCTCGACTCGCGTCTCGCCTATGGCTTCGTCGCGGGGCCCGGCGTGCACGAGACCAGCGTCACGCGGCCGGACTTGTTCCGCTCGTATCTGACCGAGCAGATCCGCCTGCTGATCGAGAACCACGGCGTGCCGGTCGAGATCGGCGAGTCCGCCGAGCCGATCCCGGTGCATTTCGCGTACCGGCGCGACATCAACATCGAGACGGCGCTTCCGCATCACGAAAGCCCGCTGGTGACGCGCTCGCTGCGCGACGTATTCGATGCCCCTGATCTCGCGACCATGGACGACGCCATCGCCGACGGCACGCTCGAGCTGAAGCCCGGCATGCCGGAGCCGCTATCGCTGTTTCGCGCGGCGCGCGTCGACTACTCGCTGCGCCGACTCTATCACTATACGGGGACCGACCCCGATCACTTCCAGAACTTCGTGATCTTCACGAACTACCAGTTCTATGTCGACGCATTCGCGGATTGGGGCCGTCAGCAGCTGGCGGCCGGGCTGGGCGACGCTGAAGCTTTTGTCGAGCCGGGCAACGTCATCACGCGCAATGCCCGACTTGGCGGCGGCACCACCGGCGCGGCGCCGGCGCGCACGCCGCAGATGCCGGCGCTGCATCTGGTCGAGCCTGGGCACCAGGGCATCACCCTGATCAACATCGGCACCGGCCCGTCGAATGCGCGGAACGTCACCGACCACATCGCGGTGCTCCGTCCGCATGCCTGGCTGATGGTGGGGCACTGCGCGGGCCTGCGCAACACCCAGCGGCTCGGCGACTATGTGCTTGCGCATGGCTATGTCCGCGAGGATCATGTGCTCGACCAGGAACTGCCGCCGTGGGTGCCGATCCCTGCGCTGGCCGAGGTGCAGGTCGCTCTCGAAGAAGCCGTTGAAGCCGTCACCGGCTATTCCGGCTTCGAGCTGAAGCGGGTCATGCGCACCGGAACGGTGGCCAGCGTCGACAACCGCAATTGGGAGATATCCGGCCCCGCGGTGATCCGGCGCCTGTCGCAATCGCGCGCGGTTGCGCTCGACATGGAATCGGCCGCGATCGCCGCCAACGGCTATCGCTTCCGGGTGCCCTACGGCACCTTGCTCTGCGTCTCCGACAAGCCGCTGCATGGCGAGATCAAGCTCGCCGGCATGGCCAGCGACTTCTACCGCCAGCGCGTCGGCCAGCATCTCCAGATCGGCCTCAAGGCGCTGGAGCTGTTGAAGCACCAGGAATCCGAGCGGCTGCATTCGCGCAAGCTGCGCAGCTTCGCCGAGGTCGCGTTTCAGTAGCTTGGACTTGGCCAAGACAACGAACAACAAGACCAACAAGAAAAGGGAGAGAGACAATGCGGATCGGGCCGACACTCTTGACGGTCGCCATGCTCGTGTCCGGACAGGCTGCGAGTGCCGACACGATGAAGGTCACATTGCTCGGAACGGGAACGCCGACGCCGCGCGTGAGCAGCTTCAGCGCGTCGACACTGATCGAGGCCGGTCCTGAAAAGCTGCTGTTCGACTTTGGCCGCGGCTCGACGATCCGGCTGTTTCAGAAGCGCGTCGCTCTCGGCGCCATCACCGCGCACTTCATCACCCATCTGCACTCCGATCATCTCGTCGGGCTGCCTGACATGTGGCTGAGCGGATGGATCGGAACGCCCTGGGCATCGCGCAAGGCTCCCATGATCGTCTTCGGTCCCAAGGGGACGGTGGCGATGACCGAGAATCTGACCAAGGCGTTTGCCGAGGACATTCGGATTCGCGAGGATGACGAACATCTCCCTCCGGAGGGCGTCGCTTTCGCAGCCAAGGATATCGAGCCGGGACCGGTCTACGACAAGAACGGCGTCAAGGTGACGGCGATCGAGGTCAATCACGGCGAGAAGATCAAGCCATCCTTCGGCTACGTGATCGAGTATGACGGCAAGAAGGTGGTGCTCTCCGGCGATACCAAATACGACGAGCGGATCGCCAATGCGGCCAAAGGCGCCGATCTCCTCATTCACGAGGTTGCCGTGATCGAGCCGGAGCTGTCGAAGAGCTATCCGTCCTATCGCGAAATTGAAGCGCACCACTCCTCGCCCGAGGAGGCGGGCAAGATCTTCTCGATCGCCGGCCCGAAGCTTGCCGTCTACTCGCACATTGTCTTCGCGACGTTGAAGCCCGTGCAGGACGTTCCCGAGGACATGCTGATCGCGCGTACGAAAACGACGTATCGCGGCCCGTTCGTGGTCGGTCACGACCTCGATTCGTTTACGATCGGAGACGATGTGCAGGGAGCGGATGCCAAGAATCAGCCGATCCAGCCGCTGCGTTCCGACCCGTAGGCTGCTGGCGTCAACACGCTGAGGTCGGCTCCGGTGCCGCTGGTTCCTCAATAGCCGCCAGGGCGCCCGGCAGGCACCGCCGTCCGAGATCAGCGCGCCCAGCGCTGATCGAACGCCTGACGCGCCTGCTCGACCTCGGGCATCTTGGCAATGGTCCAGGCATAGAGCGCGCGGAATGGTGGCTGGAGTGTGCGGCCGAGCGGCGTGATCTCGTATTGGACGGCGATCGGTGACCCCGCGATCACCTCGCGCGCGACCAGGCCATTGCGCTCGAGCCGGCGCAGGCATTGCGTCAGCGCCTTCTGGGTCACGCCCTCGAGCTGCTTCTTGATCGCGTTGAAACGTAGCGGGCCGCCGTCGAGCACCGCCAGCACCATCATCGACCATTTGTCGGCGATCTGGTCGATCAGAACCCGGCTCGGGCATTCCGACGAGAAGTGCTGCGGCTTGCAGCGGAGCGGGGCGGTCTCGGACGTCGACGCAACGGTCACGATGGCGGTTTCCTCGGGTATACCTGAGCGACTTCGGGTGCCTGATTGACTCCAGGTTTACGAAGTATACTGGAGCGGTTCCGAACGCAATGGAGCCTTCTGAATGTCCGATCTCGATACCAGCGTGCTGTTTCGTCCATTTCGCCTGAAGTCGCTGGAGCTGAAGAACCGCATCGTCATGGCGCCGATGACGCGAAACGCCGCGCCGAACGGCATTCCCGGCGAGGCCAACGCTGCTTATTACCGCCGCCGCGCCGAAGGCGGCGTGGGGCTGATCCTGACCGAGGGCACGGTGATCAACCGTCCGGCCTCGCGCAACGAGCCTCAGATTCCTTTCTTCCACGGCGAGGCCGCGCTGGCGGGCTGGCAGAGCGTGGCGAGCGCCGTGCACGCCGCCGGCGGCCGCATCGCACCGCAGATCTGGCACACCGGCTCGACCAAGGGCATGAGCCGCTGGGAGCCCGATGCGCCGGTCGAGAGCCCGTCGGGCCTGGTCGCGCCGGGGAAGCCGCGCGGCAACACGATGACCGAGACCGACATCGCCGACACCGTCGCGGCATTCGCGCAGGCCGCCGCCGATGCCAAGCGCACGGGCTTCGACACCGTCGAGATCCATGGCGCGCACGGCTATCTGGTGGATGAGTTCTTCTGGTCCGGCACCAACATGCGCGACGATCGCTATGGCGGTCCGACCATCAAGGAGCGTTCGCGCTTCGCCGGCGAGATCGTTGCGGCGATCCGCAAGGCGGTCGGTCCGGACTTCCCCATCATCCTGCGCGTCAGCCAGTGGAAGCAGCAGGACTACGCGACGCGCCTCGCCGAGACGCCGGCGCTGATGGGCGACTGGCTGCAGCCGCTGGTCGATGCCGGCGTCGACATCCTGCACTGCTCGCAGCGCCGCTTCTGGGAGCCGGAGTTTCCGGAGATCGATGGCGAGAAGGGGCTCAACTTCGCCGGTTGGGCGAAGAAGATCACGGGGGCGGCGTCCATCAGCGTCGGCTCGGTGGGCCTGTCCGACGAATTCTTCTCGGCCTTTGCCGGCAAGCCGTCGAGCTCAGCTGATCTCGATGCGCTGCTCGAGCGCATGGCCAAGGACGAGTTCGACCTCATCGCCGTCGGCCGCGCGCTGATCAGCGATGCCGACTGGGTTGCGAAGATCAAGGCCGGCGACAAGGCGGGCCTGAAGGGCTTCAATGCCGCGGACCTGGGCGCGCTGGTGTGAGCTGCTGATGGGCTCGGTCATACGGGCCTGTCGGCGTCTCCTACAACCCTGATTGCTGTTAGTTAAGTCGGTCCATAGCCAAGTACTCGGTGTACCCTCTCCCCTTGTGGGAGAGGGTGCCGGAGATGCGAAGCATCGGAGGCACCCGGCTCGCATTCGCTGCGCTCATGCGGTGCACCCTCTCCCACAAGGGGAGAGGGTGCACTGTCTTCGCCGCGCAATTCTTTTTTTCTCTCTCTCTCTCGTGCTCTATTTCTTGCGTCTCGTCCTCTGTCGTGGGCGAGACTTTGTAGATGCGGAGACGAAATAACGGTCGTCGGGCTTCTCCGACCGCTGTCGCAACTAATGCACCGTCAGCTCCAGATATAGCGGGCTGCGGAACGTGGACGACGGCATCCAGGGCAACTGCTCCTGCGTGCGGCGATATTCCGGGACGACCTTGTGGAATTCGTCGAATGCGATCTTGATCGCCATGCGGGCGATGGCCGAACCCAAGCACGCATGCACGCCGCCGCCGAAGCCGAGATGGCCGCGCGGTTTCCGCGTGATGTCGTAGACATCGGGATTGGGAAACTGCCGCTCGTCGCGGTTGGCGGAGCCGTAGGCAAGGCAGACGAAGTCGCCTTCGCGCATGGTCTGGCCGTGCAGGGTGAGATCCTTCTGCAGGCAGCGGCGGAAGCGCTGCGCCGAGGTGTTGAAGCGGAGCGACTCTTCCACCGCGTCCGCCAGCAGATCGGGATTGGCCACGACGGCGCGGCGCGCGTCGGTGTGGTCGGCGAGGTTGTACGCCAGCATGCTCATGAAGCCGCCGAGCGACTCGATGCCGGCCATGATCAGGGTGGTCGTCGTCAGCAGCACCTCGCGCTCGTCGAGCTTGTCGCCATCGATCTCGGCCATGCTGAAATGCGAGATCAGGTCGTTCTGCGGCCGCGCGCGGCGCTCGGCGATAACTGATGCCGCATAGTCCTGCATCCAGGTGTAGGCGGCGATGTGCTGCGGGCCCTTGGCGCGGCTGACCGGATCGCTCTGCACCATCAGCACGGCCTTGTCGCGCACCGTCTGCTCGTCGCCGAGCGGCAGGCCGAGCGCTGCGAACAGCACACGCACGGTGAACTTCGAGGAGAATGCCTCGATGAAGTCGAAGCGCTCCTGGCCGCGCAGCGCCTCGGCGCTGGCGCGGGCGATGTCGCGGATCGGACCCGACAGGCTCTCCAGGTTGCGCTTCATGAAGGCGTGCTGCACGAGACCGCGCAGCCGGTCGTGACGCGGCGGATCGGTGGTGCCGAGCGTCGCCCCGGCGCGGTTCGGTAGCTCGGTCATCAGGTTGCCCTTGGCCGAGGAATAGGTCTGCCAGTTGGTGCCGGCCGCCGCGACATCCGCATAGCGCGACAGGATCCAGACCTGCGCCTGCGGGCTCCAGAAGCAGGGGTGCTCGTCGCGCAAGGTCTTGTAGAACGGGAACGGGTCGGCATCGACCGCAGGCGAATACGGGTCGAACGTGAACATCTTTCGGGCCTCCTCTCCATTGAGTGTGGTCGTTGTTGTTCTTTTCGCGATCCTAATCGCGCTCCGGCCGCGGCGTAAGACACGAACGCCGGTCAAGACTTGTACTTTTCCGACATTCCGGCTTAGCTGCCGCGCATGCCACGCTTTCGCACCAAGCCGTCGATTCCCGCCTTCGCACTGTACGGCGAAGCCTTCGCCGCGCAGCCGGACATGCTGCACATCGAGCCGATCCAGGTGCGCAGCAGACTGTATCGCTGGGAGATCGAGGCGCACACGCATCAGGGCCTGCACCAGATCCTCTGGGTCGCCGCCGGTCCTGCCGAGATCGCCTTGGACGAACGCCGCGAGCGCTGCACCGGCCCGGTCGCCGTCATCATCCCGCCCGGTGTGGTCCACGCCTTCCGCTTCTCGCGCGACACCGACGGCTTCGTGCTCACCTTCAATCCGCGCGCGGTGGTGGAAGGCGACGTGCCGGCCACCGGCGAGGCGCTGCGCGATTTGTTTGCAACGCCGCAAATCCTGCATCTCGAGCCGCAGGCGGTGGCCACCGGCCGGATCGCCGCGCTGTTCGTCGATCTTGCCGATGAGTTCGCTGCCGCCGATTCCGCAGCATCGCCGGTGCCGCATTGGCTCGGGCGCTCGATCGTGTGGCGGCTGGCGCAACAGAGCGCGCGGCAATCGCAGGGCGCGCGACGCGGCAGCGGGCACGCCGCGCTGTTCACGCGCTTCATCGTGCTGGTCGAGGCGCATCATCGCGATCACTGGTCGGTGGCGCGCTATGCCGACGAGCTCGGCATGACGCCGGAGCGGCTGAACCGGCTGACGCGGGCGGAGACCGGACAGTCTGCGCTCGACATCGTGCATGCGCGGCTCGCCCGCGAGGCCTGCCGCCGGCTCACCTATATTGCAGCGCCGGTGTCGAAGCTGGCATTCGAGCTCGGCTTCAGGGACCCGGCCTATTTCTGCCGCTTCTTCAAGCGTCACACCGGTGCCAGCCCGCGCGACTATCGCCGCGCGATGGGCGTTGGCGACGAGGTCGCCGGTGGCCGCGGCTGATCCGACGGGATTGGGGTACCGCCGAACTGTTCCGCCGTGATGTCGGAAAAGTGCAAGAGAATGCAGCGTCCATCCAAGTGACGCCGCGCATTCCTTGGTAGAATCCGCAACTGACAAGCAAACCCAAAAAGCCTGTTGTCGCGAATCCGGGAGAAGATGCCCATGAAAGTCCAAGTCTGCATCATCGGCGGCGGTCCGTCCGGCCTGATGCTGTCGCAGCTGCTGCATCTGCAGGGCATCGATACGATCATCCTGGAAAAATCCAGCCGCGACTACGTGCTGTCGCGCATCCGCGCCGGCGTGCTCGAGCACGGCTTCGCCAAGCTGATGCGCGAGGCGCAGTGCGGCGAGCGGATGGACCGCGAGGGCGAAATCCATCACGGCTTCTACATCGCCCATGACGGCAAGCTCGATCGCGTCGACCTGCACAAATATTCCGGCGGCAACTCGGTGATGGTGTACGGCCAGACCGAGCTGACGCGCGATCTCTACGAGGCCCGCGACAAGCTCGGCGGCAAGGTCGTGCACAATGCGCAGGACGTTACCCCGCACGACATCGCCTCCGACAAGCCTTACGTGACCTATCGCAGCGGCGACGAGATCATTCGCGTCGACTGCGACTACATCATCGGCGCCGACGGTTTTCACGGCGTCAGCCGCAAGTCGATCCCGCAGGACAAGATCAAGGAATATGAGCGGGTCTATCCGTTCGGCTGGCTCGGCGTGCTCTCGCGCACCAAGCCGGTCTCGCCGGAACTGATCTACGCCAAGCATGAGCGCGGTTTCGCGCTGTGCTCGCTGCGCTCCCAGGTGCTGAGCCGCTATTACGTCCAGGTCCCGCTGACCGACAACGTCGAGGATTGGAGCGACGACGCGTTCTGGGAGGAGCTGAAGCGCCGCCTGCCTGAGGAGATTGCAGCCAAGCTCATCACCGGCCCGTCGATCGAGAAGAGCATCGCGCCGCTGCGCAGCTTCGTCGCCGAGCCGATGCGCTACGGCCGGCTGTTCCTCGCCGGCGACGCCGCCCACATCGTGCCGCCGACCGGCGCACGCGGGCTGAACTCGGCGGCGTCCGACATCTACTATCTCTATCATGCGCTGCTCGATCACTACAAAAAGGGCGACGATACCGGCATCGACGGCTACTCGCAGCGGGCACTGGCGCGCATCTGGAAGGCGCAGCGCTTCTCCTGGTGGATGACGACCCTGCTGCATCGCTTCCCCGATCGGCTGCCCTATGAGGACAAGCTGCAGGATACGGAGTTCGAATATCTGTTCTCGTCCGAGGCCGCGCAGCGGTCCTTGGCGGAGAACTATGTCGGGCTGCCGTTCTAGGTGACCTCGGAGCGGTGTGGCTTGCCGGCGAACGTTGATGAGGGCACAGCGCCTCAGCAAACTCTGCTGTCATCCCGGCCTTGAGCCGGGACCCATACCCCCAGGGAGCGGTTTGAGGCAGGCCGGCCATTGGACTTTTGCCCTTCATACTCGCCGCGGAGTGTGTCAGCGAATGCAAAATATTCTGGAAAACGGAAATTTCTGATGGCCGCCTGATGTCCTGAATTGGCCGGAGCAGCGGGTGTGCCGTGCGCGGAGCAGGGCGGGTTTGACAAAACCCGGCGCGCCGCTTCTATTGATCGTCCAAGTTGACAGGAGGCTGCCATGCATCTTCGTCACCTGATCGTCGTGTCCGCGGTCGTACTCGTCTCGGCGCTTGCCGCGCCCGCGACGGCGCACGACTTCTACGCCACCGACATCGACCGTCCCGGCGGCGATTACCGCAGCTTCGACACCTTCGACGACGCCCAGGCCTGCCGTCAGACCTGCACCTGGGAAATGCCGCGGTGCCGCGCCTGGACCTACGTCAAGGCGCCGGCGTTCTGGCACGGGCTGCAGCGGCCGCCGGCGCGCTGCTGGCTCAAGCGCGTAGTGCCGCGGGCGCGGGCCAATCCTTGCTGCATTTCCGGAGTTTCCGGCGGCCAGCGGATCGATTAGGGGCGCCTCGCAGCCGTTTCGTCCATGCCGAGCCTGGCGGCCGAGAGCGCCGCACCTCAGAAATGAGTTGCGCACCTCAAAAATCACGCTAAGTTCCTCAACCCGAAGGGGAGGAGCATGAACGCACCGCTGACATTGCGGGACATTGCGCGGCAGGCGGGCGTCAGTCTCGCCACGGTCGATCGCGTCCTGCACAACCGGCCGGGCGTCCGCCCGGACACGGTGCGGCGCGTCAGGGACGCCATGGCGCGCAGTTCGTTCCAGCCGCATGCCGCAGCCTCCGAGCTGGCCCGCGCGCGCTCAAGGCGTTTTGCGTTCGTCATGCCCGAAGGCGCCAACCTGTTCATGCAGCAGATCGAGGCACATCTCGGCGAGCTCGCGAACTGGATGGCCGCGCGCCGGCTGACGGTCGATGTCGTCACCACCGATGTGTTTGATTCAGCGGTGCTGGCCGGCAAGCTCGAGGATCTCGTCGGCCGCGTCGACGGCGTCGCCGTGGTCGCGCTCGACCATCCCAACGTTCGCGCCGCCATCAACGATCTCGTCGAATCCGGTGCCAAAGTCGTGACCCTGGTGTCGGACGTGCCGTCCTCGCGACGGCATCACTATGTCGGCGTCGACAACATCGCGGCCGGACGCACCGCCGCGGGGCTGGTCGGCCGCTTCATCGGCGGCCGCTCCGGGCGCGTGGCGATCGTCGCCGGCTCGCAGGGGCTGCGCGACCATGCCGAGCGGATCTTCGGCTTCACGCAGGTGATGACGTCCGAATATCGGCAACTCCAGGTTTTGCCCGTGGCTGAGGGCCACGATGTAGACGACCGCTCAGAACACCTCATGCGCAGGCTGCTGGCCGAGACCAGCGACATCGTCGGCCTCTATAACGTCGGAGCCGGCACCGCGGGCGTGGCCAAGGCGCTGACCGAATCCGGTCGCGCCGACGACGTCGTGTTCGTCGGCCACGACGTCACGGCGGTGACGCGCAAGCTGCTGCTGAATGGCGTGATGGACGCCGTCATCTCGCAGAATCCGGGACACGAGGCTCGCTCGGCGGTGCGCGTGCTGCTGGCGCTGGCGCGCGGCGAGCCGCTCCTGAGCGAGCAGGAAGCAATCCGCATCGACATCGTGATGCGGGACAATCTGCCGTGAGCCGGACGGCCGCGGTTCGCGCGGTCGGCTGACCAGGCAGCAAAATGAGAGTGGGCCCAGTCCCGAAGCGACGCAGATCGCGGATGACCGAAGGCCCGTGTGGGAGGAGTGAACAGTGTTTCTCGGACTGGATGTCGGCACATCCGGCGTGAAGGCCGTGCTGGAGGACGAGGCGGGGGTGCTTGTCGCCAGCGCTGCGCGTCCGCTGTCGCTGTCGCACCCGCAGCCGCTGTGGTCCGAGCAGGATCCCGATCACTGGGTCGAGGCTGTCTTTGGCGCGGTCGACGATCTTGCCCGCACCCATCCGCGCGAGACGGCCGCGGTGCGCGGCATCGGCCTGTCCGGCCAGATGCATGGCGCCACTCTGCTCGGCCGCGACGGCCGGCCGCTGCGCCCCGCCATCCTGTGGAACGACGGCCGCTCGCAGGCCGAATGTGCCGAGCTCGAACGCCGCTGTCCGGAGCTGCATGCGATCGCCGGCAATCTCGCGATGCCCGGCTTCACCGCGCCGAAGCTCGTCTGGGTGGCGAAGCACGAGCCTGAGATATTCGCTGAAGTCGCGAAGGTGCTGCTGCCGAAAGCCTATGTGCGCTATCGGCTGTCCGGCGAGATGGCCGAGGACATGTCGGATGCGGCCGGCACCCTGTGGCTCGATGTCGGCGCGCGGCGCTGGTCGCAGACGCTGCTCGCGGCGACCGGCCTCGATCTCGGTCACATGCCGCGGCTGGTCGAGGGCAATGAGAGGAGCGCGGTGCTGTCGCGCGAGCTGACGCAGCGCTGGGGCATGGGCGCTGATGTCGTGATCGCGGGCGGCGCCGGCGACAACGCCGCCAGCGCGATCGGGCTCGGCGCGATCACGCCGGGGGACGCGTTCCTGTCGCTCGGAACCTCGGGCGTGCTGTTCCGCGTCACCGACCGGTTCGCGCCGGCGCCGGAAGCTGCCGTGCACGCCTTCTGCCATGCGCTCGGCGGCCTCTGGCATCAGATGGGCGTGATGCTGTCGGCCGCGGCCTCGCTGTCGTGGCTGGCGCGCATTCTCGATACGCCGGAGGCCACGCTGCTGGCGCCGCTCGGCACGAGGGTCGCGCGGCCGAGCCCGGTGCAGTTCCTGCCCTATCTCGACGGCGAGCGCACGCCGCACAATGATGCGCATGCCGCCGGCGCCCTGGTCGGCCTGCGCAGCGCCGCCGATCGCGGCGATCTGGTGCAGGCCGTGCTGGAAGGCGTGGCGTTTGCCTCCCGCGATATGCTCGCCGCGCTCGGCCGCAGCGATCAGCCGATCGCCGCGCTCGATCTCGTCGGCGGCGGCTCGCGCTCTCTGCTGTGGGCGCAGATCATGGCCGACGTGCTCGGTGTCACCGTGCACCGCGTCGAGGAAGGCGAGGTCGGCGCCGCCATCGGCGCTTCCAGGCTCGGCCGTCTCGCGGCGACCGGCGCGGCGCCGGCCGATGTCTGCCGTAAGCCGCGGCGGCTGCAGAGCTTCGAACCCCGCGCCGCGCAGCGCGCCGCCTACGACGACGCCTATGTGCGTTGGCGCAAGCTCTATCCTGCTCTCAAGGAGTGCATCTCGTGAACGTCCAGGCTCCCTTCTTCCAGACCGGCGCGACCGTCACTTATGGCGGCCCGGCGTCACGCAGCCCGCTGTCGTTCCGCTGGTACGACAAGGACCGTGTCATCAGGGGCAAGCGCATGGAGGACCATCTGCGCTTCGCCGTTTGCTACTGGCATTCGTTCTGCTGGCCGGGCAGCGATCCGTTCGGCGGCGAGACGTTCCTGAGGCCGTGGCAGCACGGCGACGATGCACTCGCCATGGCGCGCGCCAAGGCCGATGTCGCGTTCGAATTGTTCCGCCTGCTCGACGTGCCGTTCTTCACCTTCCATGATGTCGATGCCGCGCCGGAGGGCGCGACGCTGAAGGAGTCGGTCGCCAATCTCAATGCGATCGGCGACCTGTTCGAGCAGAAGATGGCCTCGGCCAAGGTCCGCCTCTTGTGGGGCACGGCCAATTTGTTCTCGCATCGCCGCTATATGGCGGGCGCCGCGACCAATCCCGATCCCGATGTCTTCACCTATGCGGCGGGCCAGGTGCGCGCCGCGCTCGAGGTGACGCATCGGCTGGGCGGCGCCAACTACGTGCTGTGGGGCGGCCGCGAGGGCTATGAGACCCTGCTCAACACCGACATGAAGCGCGAGCTCGATCAGCTCGGCCGCTTCGTCTCGATGGTCGTCGAGCACAAGCACAAGATCGGCTTCAAGGGCCCACTCTTGATCGAGCCGAAGCCGAAGGAGCCGACCAAGCATCAATATGATTTCGACGTCGCCACCTGCTACGGCTTCCTGAAGCGGTACGATCTGCTCGACGACGTCAAGCTCAACATCGAGCAGAACCACGCCATCCTGGCCGGCCATTCGTTCCAGCACGAGATCGCGCTGGCGCAGGCGCTCGGCGTGTTCGGCTCCCTCGACATCAACCGTGGCGACGATCTGCTGGGCTGGGACACCGACCAGTTCGCGATGAACGTGCCGGAGCTGGCGCTAGTGTTTCATGATATGCTCAAGGCCGGCGGCTTCACCACGGGCGGCCTGAACTTCGATGCGAAGATCCGCCGGCAGTCGATCGATCCGGACGATCTCCTGCACGCCCATGTCGGCTCGATGGACGCCTGCGCCCGTGCGCTGATCGCCGCGGATGAGATGCTCACCGACAGCGCGCTGACCGCGCCGCTCGCTCAACGTTATGCCGGCTGGGACGGCGAGGAGGGGCAGGCGATCGTTGCCGGCCGCCGTTCGCTCGCCGAGCTCGCCGACCGCGCCGTCAGTACCGGCCTCGATCCGCAGCCGCGATCCGGCCGGCAGGAATATCTCGAAAGCGTGGTGAACCGTTATGTCTGACCACAGCCTGGGTACGTCGACGAGCCAGACCGGAACAACTGCCATGGCCGCAGCCGCGCTGCCGGTGCTCGAACTGAAGGGGCTCGGCAAGCAGTTCGGCGCGATCCGCGCGCTGCACGGGGTCGATCTCACCATTCGTCCCGGCGAGGTCGTCGGTTTGATGGGCGACAACGGCGCCGGCAAGTCGACGCTGGTGCGCATCATCGCGGGCAACTTTCCGCCGAGCCAGGGCACGATTCATTTCGGAGGCCGCGAGGTGCATTTCCATCGCCCGATGGATTCGCGCAGCGTCGGCATCGAGGTCGTCTATCAGGACCTCGCGCTCGCCAACAATCTCACCGCCGCCGCCAACGTGTTTCTCGGCCGCGAGCTGAAGCGCAATTTCGGACCCCTCGTGCTGCTCGACCACAAGGGCATGGAGGCGCGTGCGCTGGAATTGTTTCGCGAGCTGCGCTCGGAGACGCGGCCGCATGATCTCGTCAAGGACATGTCGGGCGGCCAGCGCCAGGCGGTGGCGATCGCACGCACGCGGCTGTCCAACGCCAAGTTGGTGATGATGGACGAGCCGACCGCAGCGATCTCGGTGCGCCAGGTCGAGCAGGTGCTGAGCCTGATCCATCGGCTCAAGGAGCAGGGCATCGCCGTGATCCTGATCTCGCACCGCATGCCCGACATCTTCGCGGTGTGCGATCGCGTCGTGGTGATGCGGCGCGGCGAGAAGAAGGCCGACAAGCCGGTCGCCGAGACCAGCCCCGAGGAAGTCACCGCGCTGATCACCGGCGCAAAGGAGGCGGCGTGATGTCCGTTCCATCCGAAACGAGCGCTGCGAGCCCCGAGGTCACCTTCACCAATGTCGGCGCCAGCAGGTGGTGGCACCGCGGCGTGTTCGCCTCGCAGACCGCCTACGTCACCTTGGCGCTGATCGCGCTTATCGTCATCATGAGCTTCGCGAGCCCGTACTTCCTGACCCAGGGCAATCTGCAGAACGTTGCAAAAAACTTCTCGTTCATCGCGATCGCCACGCTCGGCATCACCTTCGTGATCATCACCGGCGGCATCGATCTCTCGGTGGGATCGCTGATGTGCTTCGCGGCGATGATCACCTCGATGGTGATGACATCGCTGTCGACCCCTGGGATGCCGCTGTCGTCGCTGTTCGTGCATCTGGCCGCCGACGGCAAGACGGTGGTCGCCAACGTGCCGGGGCTGATCCTGATCGTCTCGGTGCTCGCGGGGCTCGCGGTCTCGCTGGTGGTGGGTCTCATCAACGGCGCCTGCGTGGCGCTGCTCGGGCTGTCGCCGTTCGTGACCACGCTCGGCATGCTCTCGATCGTGCGTGGTCTCGGCTACGTCGTCTCCAACGGCAAGGGCAGCTTCCCCGGCGGTCCCGATGCCGACTACTTCTATGCGCTGACGCAAGGCGACGTGTACGGCGTGCCGGCCCCGTTCATCTATCTGATCCTGCTGGCGCTGGTGATGGCGCTGGTGCTGCATCACACCGCGTTCGGCCGCCACGTCTTCGCGATCGGCGGCAACGAGAAGGCGGCTGAGCTGACGGGCGTGTCGGTGCCGCGCGTCAAGATCGAGGTCTATGTGGTCGGCGCGCTCGCCGCCGGCTTGCAGGGCATCATCATCTCCGGCTGGCTGGGCTCCGCGCCCGCCAACATGGCGACGTCCTACGAGCTGAACGTGATCGCGGCGGCCGTGATCGGCGGCGCCAATCTGGCCGGCGGCATCGGCGGCCCGCTCGGCGCCATCGTCGGCTGCGTGCTGCTGGAGGTGATCCGCAACGGCCTCGTGCTGGCGCAGGTCAACTCCTACTGGCAGCAGACGCTGGTCGGCGTGATCATCATCGCGGCCGTGCTGGTCGATCGGATCCGTGCGCGATTGCTGTGACGGAATACTGGCCGGGATGTGACTGTTCAGGTCTATCCGCGCCCGGCACAGACAATCATCACGGATAGACATGGAGGAGGGAAGCCATGAGAAAGTTGCTGTATGCGGTCGCATCGCTCGCGATCCTGATGGGACCGGCGCAGGCCGAGACCAAATATCGCTTCGCCATCGTGCCGAAGGCGATGAACAACCCGTTCTTCGACGTCGCGCGCGACGGCTGCCTGAAGCGCGCCAAGGAGCTCGGCAATGTCGAGTGCATCTACAAGGGCCCGGTCGAGCACGAGCCGGCGACGCAGGCGCAGATCATCCAGGACTTCATCACTCAGAAGGTCGACGGCCTCGCCATCTCGGTGGCCGACGTCGCGGCGATGACCAAGTCGATCGACGCGGCGACCGCCGCCGGCATCCCCGTCATCACCTTCGACGCGGACGCGCCGGGCTCCAAGCGCCTCGCTTATATCGGCACCAACAACAAGGATTTTGGCCTCGCGCTCGGCAAGCAGCTGCGCGAGCTCCGGCCTGACGGCGGCAAATATGCCGTGGTCTCCGGCGGTCCGGGCGCCAAGAATCTCGCCGAGCGCGTCGACGGCGTGCGTGAGGCGCTGAAGGGCTCGAAGTGGACGGAAGTCGCGGGCTCGCCGACCTTCTGCAACGACGATCCGGCGCTGGCCGTCCAGCAGATGGCTGACCTCCGCACCGCGACGCCGGACCTCGGCGCCATCGTGCCGATCGGCGGCTGGCCGATGTTCGCACCTGAAGGCTACAAGGCCTTCGTCAACAAGAACAAGAAGGACATCGACGCTGGCAAGCTGACGCTCGTCGTCGCCGATACGCTGAAGATGCAGCTCGAGCTGCTGCGCGACGGCTATTCCAACGCGCTGACCGGCCAGCGGCCGTTCGAGATGGGCGAGAAGTCGATGGACACGCTGCTCGCGATCAAGAAGGGCGAGAAGGTGCCGGACGTGATCTACACCGGCCTCGATCTCGTGACCAAGGACAACGTCGCGAAGCTTCTAAACTAATCGCAGTTCCTCCCGGGGAAAACCTGGCGGTCCGGCAACCGGCTTCGGCCGGCGGCCGGGCCGCCCTTTTTGTCTGGGGCAGGCCCGGCTCGCATTGACATGGCGAATTATCTGACATAAGTCAGATATCATGCTCGACCCCGTCGCCCGCGTCCGCCGCTTCAACCGCGCCGTTACCTCGGAAGTCGGCGCGCTCGACACCTCGTTTCTCGGCCGCGGCCGGCCGCTCGGCGCGGCGCGCGTGCTCAACGCCATCGGCCACGGCCGCAGCGACGTCGCCGATCTGCGCGACTATCTCGCGCTCGACTCCGGCCTGATGAGCCGGTTGTTGCGCAGCCTCGAGGAGGAGGGGCTGGTCACGACGAAACCGCATTCCGACGATGCGCGCCGCCGCATCGCCAAGCTCACCGCCGCCGGTCGCCGCGAGTTCGAGGCCTATGAGACGCTCTCCAACGCACAGGCGCAGTCGATGATCGCGCGCCACGGTCAGCCGGACACCTTGCTGGCCGCCATGGACATGGTTGCCGCCGCGCTCGGCCGCGACCGCATCGCCATCGAGGAGGTCGATCCGCGTGGTGAATCGGCCCGCTATTGTCTGAACGAATATTACGCCGAGCTGTCACGCCGCTTCTCGCGCGGCTACGACGTGGCGCTGTCGCGCGATCCCGACGCATTGGACATGATGGCTCCGCGCGGCGCGTTCTTCGTCGCGCTGTCCGATGGCCTGCCGCTCGGCTGCGTCGGGCTGAAGGGCACCGGCCGCGACGATGCCGAGATCAAGCGGCTCTGGGCCGCTCCCGCCGCCCGCGGCCTCGGCCTCGGCCGGCGGTTGATGGACGCGGCCGAGAACGCCGCGCGAAGGCTGTCCATCACGAGGCTGCGGCTCGACACCAACAGCGCGTTGGCGGAGGCCCAGCAGCTCTATCGCAAGACCGGCTGGACCGAGATCGAACGCTTCAACGACGATCCCTATCCGGATCTGTTTTTCGAGAAGCGGCTTTAATCCCAGAGCCGCTGCTTGCCACCTCGAGTTCTCGCCCGAGTGATAGGATCGCATTCGCGGACTCGGTCGGATTCAGGGTGGGATGCAGATGAGTTCCGCGCAGCCTCACCACAGGCCAAGCACGCCTTCGCGCCTCTGCGCTGGCGTGGTCGTATATGGGGGACGTCTGAACATAACCAGCCGGGACATGATGCCACGGCGCCAGATGGATGACGTCATTGAACCAACCGATCGTCATCCGTGGTAGTCCAATCTCGAATTCCGCAAGGGCGACAGGATCGAGGGCAAGATGATCCAGTCCAATGATTGCGGCACGATCGGGATGCCGTGAGAACCAGCGGGACCAGACCGGCAGTGTTCCGTCGGATGCAGCGATGCTTCGGATGAAATCGTGAAGGGCAGGCCGAACAGGTCCGGCGCGCCCCTCTGGCGGCGGGATGTCGCCGTCGAAAATGATGATCGCCCGTGCCGGCAACCTCGTTGCGAGGTCGGCGACGAGCGCGCTCGCCGAGCTGTGCCCGACCAGGATCAGCTCTTCAGACGGCGTGATCTGATCGAGAAGATGTCGAGTCCAGTCGCTCCAGGCGGGTGGAACAGCGCATTGGGCGAGGATATCGGGCACCTGTACTACGCATCCAGCTGCGCGTAGTCGGTCGGCCGTCGGCTTCCAGCTGGATGCCCTGACCATTGGACCCGCGACGAGAACAAATTCGACTGGCATACTTTCGTCCCCGGAGCGCGATCGGATGCGAGTCAGATCGGAAATAGGCGGTTGAATTCACGCAGTCCGTTTGCGCTGAAGAGTACGGCACGGCTGTCCTTGTCGCGCCGCGCCCACTTCAGTGCGAATATCCGCGATAGGCAGGCACAGCCAAGCCGGCCGGCGAGATGGTCGCGCCGTTCGCTCCAGTCGAGACAACTGACGCAGGTCACGCTGTCCTTGGTCTGATGTTCACCAAGGTCGATGCCGAACCGCTGCGCGAAGCGTCGCCCAGCGCTCGTCAATCTAACGTGGCCGCCGCCGCATTCCAACAGTCGGCTCTGCACCATGCTTTCGAACATCTGCACGCCGCGTGCGCCGGCGAGGTGATCATAGCACACGCGCGCCTCGCGCAGTGCCGGGTCGCGGGGGCCGGTGCGGACCCGCCGATGCCCGGTGCGGGCAGCGAGCAACATCAGTGTCTCTAGTGTGTGGACGACGTCCTCACCGGAAAGACGGACATAACGATGACGTCCTTGCTTGATCGAGAGGAGGAGGCCCGCTGCTTCGAGCTTGCTGATGTGCGTACTGGCGGTGGGAAGCCCGACATTAGCTGAACGCGCGAGCTCGCTGATCGTGAGGGCGCGCCCGTCCATCAGAGCGGAAAGAATGTTGGCGCGGGCTGGGTCGCCGATGAGCGCGGCGATGGCAGCGATATGAGGGCCGTCCTTCATGGTTTGACCGATAGCGAAGCATCGTCCTTGTTTCAACGCCTATAAGGCCGCCGGCCAGAGCAAGAGATGGACAGATGACCAGGCATGACCAGTGGACTGCGCCCCTCGAATACGCATTCAGGCACGCGGTGAAGTACCTTCGTGAAGCGGACCTCCGTCCGGTCGGTGCCTTTGCCACGCTGGATGCGCTGCGGCAGCGGTTGGGGGGACCGCTGCCCGACGAGGGGCTTCCTTCCGAGCAGGTGCTCGACGAGTTGGTCCGCGACGTCGAGGGCGGCATTCTCGGTAGCACGAGTGCGCGCTTCT
This sequence comes from Bradyrhizobium aeschynomenes, assembly GCF_013178945.1. GTDB lineage: Bacteria > Pseudomonadota > Alphaproteobacteria > Rhizobiales > Xanthobacteraceae > Bradyrhizobium > Bradyrhizobium aeschynomenes. The sequence goes on along the minus strand of NZ_JABFDM010000002.1, from coordinate 896,238 downwards.
TCGGCTGGGTCATTGGAGGAACGCTGCCAGCGGCTCTTGCGGCGGATTGGCTGGTCTCGGCCTGGGACCAGAACGCGGCGATCCACGCGTGCGGCCCCGCCGAGGCGGTCATCGAGGAAATTGCCGGCGAGTGGCTGAAGCGCCTGTTCGGCCTGCCCGCGACCGCCAGCTTCGCCTTCGTTTCCGGCACGCAAATGGCGCATGTGACCTGTCTCGGCGCCGCACGCCATCGTCTGCTGGTGCGGGCAGGGTGGGATGTCGAGGAGAAGGGACTGTTCGGCGCTCCGGCGATCCGCGTCGTCACCAGTAGCGAGCGTCACGGTTCTATCGAACGGGCGTTGCGGATTCTCGGGCTCGGAAAGAACTCGGTGCGATCGCTGCCATGCAGCCATGCGGGTCAGCTCGATCCGTCGGCACTCCACCAGGCCCTCAGTGAAGCGGCACAGCCGACCATCGTGATCCTGCAGGCGGGTGATCTCAACATCGGGGCTTGTGACCCTTTTGCCGAACTGGTCCCCATCGCTCATGAGCATGGTGCATGGGTGCACGTGGACGGAGCGTTCGGCTTGTGGGCGGCAGCGAGTCCGCGTTACAGGCATTTGCTACGCGGCGTCGAGCTGGCGGATTCCTGGACCAACGATGGGCACAAATGGCTCAATACGCCGTTCGATTGCGGCTACGCCTTCGTTGCTGATCCGCAGGCTCACCGCGGCGCGTTTTCTCATCGCACCAGCTATACGATGTATGTCGATGGTGCGCGCGACCAGATCGACTGGAATCCGGAATGGTCGCGACGCGGTCGCGCCGTGCCGACCTATGCCGCACTCCGCCAACTCGGCCGCGACGGCGTCGCCGATCTCGTAAACCGCAGCTGCGCGCACGCGCATGCGCTGGTCACTCGGATCGGAAGCCTACCTGGTGCCGCTGTCGCGTTCGAGCCCACGATCAACCAGGGCCTTGTTCGGTTTCTGGACCCGCGCCCCGATGCGACGGAGGCTGATCACGATCGGCGAACGGACCTCGTGATTGCCCAAATCTGTGCCACGGGAGAGGCCTTCTTCGGCGGCACGACATGGCGAGGGCGACGCTGCATGCGGGTGTCCGTCTGCAACTGGCAAACCGATACGGCTGCCGTCGATCGCGCGGTTGCCGCAGCCCGGCACGTGCTCGACGATCTCTTGGCGCGCGAGACAAGGCTGGACAACGGTTGATTCGGTGAGATCTGAGCGCGTCGCCCATCAGATGAAGAGCTCAAACCCGTTTCGCACTGCTTCGGCAGACATCTCCGCCCCGCAACGGACCTCGGCTGCCTTCTCGGCGTTAAGCGAGGGGCAACCGGAGTGGTGCTTGGATGCTACAGCGCGGGCTTCGCGAGTTGAGACGGCGAGAGATAAGATGGCCTTGAGGCCAATTTCCTGCCCCGGGCGGACGCAATTGTGGCGAGTTGGAAGCGTTGTAACTCCAGGGCGGTCCTTCGCCTCACTTAACCCGAAGACATGATTGAGCGTATAGAATTCGAAGTGCGCCGCGCGAAGCCTCGCGGCGGAACAGCATGGAATCGGGACAGGGCATGGCGATACGATCCACGGCGGCTCGGAACCTTGCAGCGATGCGTCGCCGAGGACCGGCCTTAATGACTCTCGCGGCGCTGGTCGCCTTGACTTTTTCGGGGGAGGCTTACGCCCGGCAGGCGCGCCCCGCACCCGTGACCGAAGCCACGGCGCCGCGGGCGCATGGCGATCCGATCATGGCGATCGTGTCGATCAAGGCGCAGAAGGTCACCTTTTACGACGCGGAGGGGTGGATCTGGCGGGCGCCGGTGTCCACCGGGGTCGCCGGCCGCGAGACGCCGGCCGGCGTGTTCGCCGTGCTGGAGAAGGACAAGGACCACCGCTCGACGCTGTATGACGATGCCTGGATGCCGAACATGCAGCGCATCACCTGGAACGGCGTCGCGCTGCATGGCGGACCGCTGCCCGGCTACGCCGCCTCGCATGGCTGCGTCCGCATGCCCTACGGCTTCGCCGAGAAACTGTTCGACAGGACCTATATCGGCATGCGGGTGATCATTGCGCCCGGCGACGTCGCGCCGGTCGAATTCTCGCATCCGGCCTTGTTCGCACCGACTGCCGAGGCGCTCACGGGAGCCCCCTCGCGAGCGGCCGCGCTCGGCCGCGAGGCCGAGGACGCCGCCAGGATCGCCGACGAAGCCAAGGCGGCTGCCGCCGCCGCCGAGCGCGATGCGAAGTCGCTGAAGGCCTCCTTGCGCAAGCTGGAGCAGGCCAAGGCGCGCAGCGAGGCCGAGTTGAAATTCGCCGACAAGAAATTGGCCGCCGCAAAGACCGATCAGGCCAGGGCGCAAGCCGAGGACGCGCAGCAGAAGGCCGCGACCAAGGCCGCTGACGCGGCGGCGCAGTTCGAGGCCGCCAAATCGGACGCCGTTGCCAAGCTCGCTGTGGCCGCGACGACGAAGGACGCGGCCAAGGCGGCCGCTGCGAAGAAGACCGAAACCGCCAAGACGGCCGAGGAGGCGAAGCTCGCGACCGAGCCGGTGTCGGTCTACATCAGCCGCTCGACGCAGATGCTCTATGTCAGGCGCAACACGCACAAGCCCGCGCGCGACGGCGGCGGCGAGGTCTTCGATACCTCGCTGGAGTCGCCGGTCACGATCCGCGATCCCGACCGGCCCATCGGGACCCATATATTCACGGCGGTGGGGCAGAATGGCGCGGGGCTGCGCTGGACGGCGGTGACGATCGACGACGGCGACGACGCCAAGGACGCCCTCGATCGCATCACCATTCCGAAGGACGTGCTGGCCCGGATCGCCCCCACCGCGGTGGCGCGCTCCTCGATCATCGTCTCGGACGAGCCGCTGTCGAGCGAGACCAACTACCGCACCGAATTTGTCGCCGTCTTGAGCAACCAGCCGCAAGGCGGCTTCGTCACGCGCCGGCCCACCACCAACGCCGATGTCATTGCCAGCGGCGATGAATATGATGATGGGTTCGGCAACTTCTTCCAGCGCAGCTGGGACGGCCAGCCCGTGGCGCCGCAGCGCAGGCGCGGGGCGCCTCCGACCTACTACCGGCCGGTGCAGCCGAGCTGGTGGTAGCGACGGGGCAATCTGTAGACCGCGCGACAGGCGCGCGGTCAGGTCGTTCGATCAGGACGGCGCTCAGTTCCGGCCCGCCGGCACCACGCCCGGCCATTGCATCATGAACGGCTGAACCTGCTGCGGCTCGGTCCCGGCCGTGCGCGCAACGCGCCGGACGCGATGCTTGTGCATGCGGCTGATCGAGCTCGTCGCCTCGCGAGCCGTCTCGATGCGGGCGACCTGCTGACGAATCTCGCTTGTGCTCGTCCGGAGCTGCTCGATGCCCATCTCGCTGGTCGCCGCGGCTGCGCGCAACCCGCTCAGCTCGGTCGAGGTGTCCTCCTGCGCGGCGCGCAGGCGGATGGCCTGCCGCTTCAGCAGCGCGAGATCCTGCTCGATCTTATCGGCCGTGTCGCGGCGTCGCGCCTCGGTCTCGTCGGCTGCGGTGCGCAGCGTCGCGAGGCCGGTCTCGGTGCTGGTGAGGCTGGCGCGAAGCTGGATCAGCTCGCCGGACGCATCGTTCTGGCGGTCGCGCAGCCGGGCGGTTTCCGCCTTGAGCTGGGTGAGCTCGGACGTCAACGCGGCGACGCGTGTCTCCAGCGAAGGCGATCCGTTGCCTGCCAACGAGAAGCTGTTGGCCCCGCCGCCGCTCCACCAGATCACGCCGGCGCTGGCTGCGAGCGCCAGGCTCATGATGATACGCAGAGAGGCCGTGCCGCTCTTCGGCGGGACGTCCGGCGTCTTGGGGGATTTGTGCATCGACAGGTCTCCGGGATTCGGTTGAGACCATTATGACCATATTAAGGTTGCCAATGTTCTAAGCGCGCCGTGCTCGCTCGCGATTTGAAGTACGTAGATTTGCGGGGGCGCGCATATGGCGTCGTTGCGCAACTACAAGGACATGCGCATCGCAGATGCCGTGGGCGCAGGTCGCATCCGAAAGTTGTGTCGCGTCATGTGGCCGAAGATGAGCGGGTCTCACTGCACGATCATGACGCGGACGGACCACGGAGGCTCCCACACGGCGAGGGTCCGGAAAATACCTCGCGCGCCGTCCCGATCATGCGTTACATCTCGACGATGTCCGACACTCCGACCACCACGGCAACACCTGCTTTCGATGAACTCGCCGAAGCGATCCGGCATCGCCGATCGGTCTATGGCCATATCAGCGGGCTGCGTATGGACCGCTTCGCCTCAGGCGAGGCCTGGTCGACGTTGCCCTATCGCGAGGTGTTCGTCGGCGACAGCGACACCGGCGTGATCCACGGCGGCGTCGTCACCGCGATGCTCGACGAGAGCTGCGGCATGGCCGTGCAGCTCGCGCTCGACGGCAGCCGGGCGATCGCCACGCTCGACCTGCGCATCGACTATCAGAAGCCGGCGGCTCCCGGCGTCGACATCAAGGCGCATGCGGTGTGCTACCGCGTCACCCGCTCGATCGCCTTCGTGCGTGCCACAGCCTTTCAGGAGGAGGAGAGCGATCCGGTTGCGACCGCGACGGCCTGCTTCATGATCGGCGCCAACCGCACCAACATGCTGACCGATCGCCCGGCCTTCACCGGGGCACCGCCGCCGCTCGAAGCCCCCGACGATGCCACGGGGCTGTTTGCCACCAGTCCGTTTGCGCGCTGTCTCGGCATTCGGCTCGGCGAGAACGACACCCTGGTGATGCCGTTCTCGCGCCAGATCATCGGCAATCCCGTGCTTCCCGCCATTCATGGCGGCATGACCGGTGCGTTTCTGGAGACGGCCGCGATTGTCACCGTCATGCGCGAACTCGGCGTGTCCCCGCCGAAGCCGATCGGCCTCACCATCAACTACCTGCGTTCGGGCCGTGCGCTCGACAGCATCGCCTCCGCCTCGATCGTCAAGCAGGGCCGACGCGTCGTCGCGTTCGAGGCCCGGGCCTGGCAGGACGATGCCGCCAAGCCGATCGCCACCGCCTTCGGCCATTTCATGCTGCGGCAGGCGCCCGGGGAGGAACAGGACTGACCCGGGGGCAGCGGCGCGATCAGGGCTTGCGCAGGATCTTGTCGATGGCCTTGCCCCTCGCCAGCTCATCGATCAGCTTGTCCAGGTAACGGATCTCCCGCATCGTCGGCTCCTCGATCTCCTCGACGCGGACGCCGCAGACCGTGCCCTTGATCAGGGACCGCGCGGGATTCATCGCGGGCGCCTGCGCGAAGAAGGTCTCGAAATCGGTCTGTCGGTGCAGCTGGGCCTCGAGCGCCTTCTGGTCGTACCCCGTCAACCAGCCGATGATCTGATCGACCTCCGCTTTGGTGCGTCCCTTCTTCTCGCTCTTGGCGACATAGAGCGGATACACGCTCGCGAAGCTCATCGTATAGATGCGGTGTTTCGCCATGACAGCTCCTCTCCGAAATTCATATCATCGAGCAGCTCCGTTCGTACACGTCATCCTGCGCTGGGCGGAAAGACAGGACTGGGAGCGGCCGGGGCGAGCGTTGTCGCGCAAACCGCGCGCAAGCGGCTGCCCGTCGTCAGGATCGTTCGTGCTGCCGGTCGAGCGAGTCCAAGGCCCAGCGCAATTGCCGGTCGGTGGCGCGCAGCCGGATCTCGTCTGACGCCAGCGCGGCCAGAGCGAGCAGCGTCTTTTCCTGCTCGGCGTCGAGCCTGCGCGGTTCGTAGTCGATGACGCACAGCGCGCCCACGGCGAAGCCGTCCGGATCGGTGACGGGAGCGCCCGCATAGAAGCGGAAATGCGGGGCGCCCGCTACGGCGGGATTGGTGTCGAACGGGGGCTCGTGGGCCAGGTCGCTCACGGCGAAGACACCCTTCTGCAGGATGGTGTGGTTGCAGAACGACCAGCTTCGCGGCGTCTCCGTCATCTTCAGCCCGACGCGCGACTTGAACCACTGGCGGTCGTTGGTGAGCATCGTCAACAGCGCGATCGGCGTGCCGAGGCTGCGGCTCGCAAGCCAGGTCAGGCGATCGAAGGCGTCCTCCGGCGCCGTGTCGACCAGGCCCGAGCGCTTCAGCGCGGTGAGACGCCGGCCTTCGTTGGATGCGAGCGGGAAGGGCGCGCCATCCACGATGATGTCATGCGGCGCCTCCTTGTCCCGCAACAGGCGATGCAACGCAGCCGCCAGTTGGTCGGGAGAGGTCACCGTCACGCGCCGCAAGGCGGCGAGATCGCCGCTCGCCATCACGTCCGCGCTTGCCGATGCAAACACGGCAATCGAGCCGAATGCCGGATTCCCATCGATCTGCTTTAGGAAGGCCAGCCGGTCGGAATGGTCGCCGTCGAGGTCGACGATGACAGCGGCCGGCAGCCGTGAGCCAATGACGAAGGCTGCCGTGTGGGCATCCTCATGGATCGCGACGGTGCATTCCGGCACGGCCGCCAGCATCGCTTCGTAGATCGCCCGACGGTCCGGCGAGCACACGACGATGACGAGCGAGGACTCCAGGACAGGGGCGGGCCTGGTGCGGGCGATGAGCGCTTCGACCTCGGTGCGGTAGACGCGGCGGTGCCCTCCCGGCGTCTTCCAGGAGGTCAGCGTGCCGCCCTCGATCAGCAATTGCGCCGTGCGCACGGAGATCCCCAGCAGCTTCGCTGCCTCGGATGTCGTCAAAACGTCCTTGTCCATGGGCTGCACCGTATCGGCTGGCCAATTGGTTTGCAGCCCCTCGTGAACGATCCGTGCTCCCGCCTGGATCGCGCCAGAGCCGCCTGGGTTCAATCGCAAGCGCGTCATTTCGATCACAAAACTATTATATTTGATATTATTGCTATAATTGATAAATTTGATACAAGCAATCCCGCAGCGTGGCATAGGGATACCGAAACCAGGTGTCATCTGGCCGCGAATGCACGCTGGGGATGTGTTGAATCCACTTCAAACGGAGAGGGAGTACAGAATGGCGACCGATATCCACGACCACGATCCGCTGCGGAACACCACGGCGAGGCCTGAAGACGGTTCAGGGCGATACGATTTCATCGTCTGCGGCGCCGGATCGTCCGGTTCGGTCGTGGCCGCACGGCTGGCTGAAGACCCGGCGGTCCGCGTGCTCCTGCTCGAGGCGGGCGGCAGCGATGACGTTCCTGAGGTCATGACCCCGGCGCAGTGGCCGCTCAATCTGGGCTCGGCGCGCGACTGGAACTTCAAGGCCGAGCCCAATCCGCATCTGAACGGACGCTCCATCCCGCTCAACATGGGCAAGGTGCTGGGCGGCGGCTCGAGCATCAACGTGATGGTGTGGGCCCGCGGCCATCGCAATGATTGGGAGCGCTTCGCCGCGGAGGCGCGGGATCCGGCGTGGGGCTATGAGTCCGTGCTGGAGATCTATCGCCGCATCGAAAGCTGGCAGGGCACGCCCGACCCGCGCCGCCGCGGCACCAGCGGGCCGGTTCATGTGGGGCCCGCGGCCCATCCGCAGCCGATCGCGCGGACGTTGATCGAGGCTGCGCAATCGCTGGGACTGCCGGCGTTCGACAGTCCGAACGGCGCCATGATGGAGGGCCGCGGCGGCGCGGCCATCAACGATCTGATCATCAAGGATGGACGGCGCTCGTCGATCTACCGGTCCTATGTGCATCCGCGTCTCGGGCAGCCCAACCTCACGGTCCTGACGGACACGATGGTCACGCGGCTGATCCTGGACGGCAGCACCGTCGTCGGCGTGGAAGCAATGCACGGGTCGAACCGCTGTCGGTTTATGGCGGACCGCGAAGTCGTGCTTTCCCTCGGCGCCATCCACACGCCGAAGGTTCTGATGCAATCCGGCATCGGTCCGGAGGACGAACTCCGGCGTCACGGCATTCCAGTGATTCAGCATCTGCCGGGCGTCGGCCGCAATCACCAGGACCACATCGCGTTCGCCTGCGTCTTCGAATATCGCGAGCCGCAGGAGGTCGGTCACGGCGGCTCGGAAGCGACGCTGTACTGGAAGAGCGATGCGGCCCTGGCCTGTCCCGACATGTTCCATTGTCAGGTCGAGTTTCCGGTGGTCAGCGCGGAGACGATGGGGCCGGACGTTCCGGAGCATGGTTGGACCATGTTCGCGGGCCTCGCGCATCCAAAGAGCCGCGGCGCGCTGCATCTGTCGGGGCCAAATCCTGACGATCCGATCCGCATCGCGGCGAACACGCTGTCGCATCCGGATGACCTTGCCGCGGCTCACGCCAATATCGAGCTGTGTCGCGCGTTGGGCGCCGACCCGGCCTTCAACCGACTCGTCAAGCGCGAAGCCCTTCCGGGCAAGCGTGATGCGGCGGCGATGGAGTGCTTCGTGCGCAACGCTGCAGTCACGTATTGGCACCAGTCGTGTACGGCCAAGATGGGGCACGATGTGATGTCGGTCGTGGATGGCAGGCTGAAGGTCTATGGCATCGACAGGCTGCGCATCGCTGATGCGTCGATCATGCCGGAGATCACCAGCGGCAACACGATGGCGCCGTGCGTCGTCATCGGCGAGCGCGCCGCCGACATGATCAAGTCGGCGCATGGCGTGAATTAGTCCCGCACGGCCGGCCCGTCACGCCGCGACGGGCCGGCCGTCTATTTTTCCCGGCGCTTTGTGCCGCGCAACCCGGTCCCGCCGGGTTGCAGGAGCGCGCTCACGTCCAACACGGACAGACATTGCGAAGAGATTTTTGAGATGACAAACGAGTTGACCCTGCTTGTCCTGCATGTCCGGATCTGGCTGGACCTGCGCGTTGCGCTGTATCTTCGGCGGCGCGCCGCGAAGCTCAAGGCGCGCGACAGCGTGACCGCGCGCGAGGATGTTCGCCTGCTCGATGGCGGGACGGTGCCGCTGTCCTCAGGCGCGCCGAGGCGGACGGTGCTGGTTCTCATCTGAGGGGATTGCGATGCTCGATGTCCGTGCCCAGCACCGCGGGCTCGTCGCGCGCTAGCCCGGCAGGAACATCGGGAACGAGACTCCGAGCGACCACGCCAGGATCAGGCCGAGGCCGATGCCTTCAGCGAGCGGCGAGCAGGTTCTGCGGCCGACAGAGCCGCCGATCAGCCCGAACACGATGAAGAACAGCACGATGACCGGGATGATGATCAGCAGGAAGAACAGCCGCTTGAAATCGAGCGCGACGGCGCCGCCGAGCGAGGCCAGGAATGCGGCGCGAATCCACGCCGTGCGCCACAGCGCGGCGTGGCCGCCCTGGTTGGCGATGCTGTCGGCGAGCATGTAGGGCACCGCGCCGATGGCGATCGCGGCGATGATCGGCACGCGCGCCGCGATCGGCATGAAGGAGGCGACGTAGCGGTCGAGCGCGCCGCCGAAGATGGCAATGCCATAGGCGGCCAGCGCCAGCGCCGCGAGCCAGGCCAGGCGGCCGAAGCGCACACCGCGCAGGTGCAGCAGCAGGAGCGACAGCGCGCCATAGGCGAACAGATGCACCGCGAGATAGTCGGCGACCAGCACCGGCAGGAAGCGCGTCTCGACGAATCTCAGAACGATCGGCGTCACCACCGCGGGCACCAGCGTGGCAATCGCAAGGCTGCGCAGCGGAATTGTCGGCGGTGGCGCCTCGCCCTTCGGCAGCAGCTCGGCCAGCGGCCAGGCCAGCAGTACGATGCCGGCGAGCAGCAGCGCGATCGCGCCGCCGGTCGCGGCCACCGGGCCGCTGCTGCTGCGGCCGAACACCCGGTCGAGCCAGTCGCGCGCCTCGCGTAGTCCTGTCGTCGAATACAGCACGCTGACATGCTCGACCCCCGGCGCCACCACGGCGCGGCGGCCGCCGCTGCCGGCGGGATCGCCGACAGTATCGCCTTCTTGCGCGGCGGAATCCGCGAGCCTGAGGTTGCGCAACGCGTCCTGGCGCAGGGACGTCTCCCACTCACCCGTGATGATCAGAAGGTTGCGCGGCGCGCTTGCCGTGGCGGCTTCGGAGAACATCGAGATCGCCACCGTCGCGGCAATGCGCGGATCGGCCAGCGCCTGGCGCACGATGATGTCGGAGGCCATCGAGTGCCCGAGCAGGGCGACCCGGCCATCCGCGCCGGGCAGGGACAACGCGGCGTCGGTGACCCGGCCGATCTCGCTCATCAGCCTCCGCGTGGTGCCGTCGACGCGCGTGACGTCGCCCGACATCGCCACGGGATTGCGGCCATGGCCCTCGAAATCGAACGAGACCGCGAGATAACCGGCATGCGCCAGGGTCAGCGCATAGGCCTCCATGAACTGGCGCGAGCCCGCGAAGCCATGCGCGATCACGACCACCGGCGCGGCCGCGGCGCCGTCGCGGCGATAGACGGTCATCGGGGTCGTGCCGGCCTGCAGCGATGTGATCGTCACGCCGGCGCGGGCGGCTTCGAGCTGCCAGATCCCGGCGACGCAGCAGGCGAGGCCGGCGAGCGCGGCGGCCAGCAGGGCCACCCCGCGCATCCCGATGGCGATGCGTCTGCGCGGCGGAATTTCGCTTGTCATGACACGCTCCGATTCCGCTCGACCCTAGCGCAGGCAGGGCTATCGCAATCTGAGTTTTTCGCGAAACCGTTTCCACATCGTCATGCCCGGGCTTCGTCCCGGGCATCCACGTCGTTCTCAGCATGCTGGACGACGTGGATGGCCGGGACAAGCCCGGCCATGACGCCGTGGAGGCAGGCGAGCGCAACACTTCGACATCAAATGCGATAGCCCTGCCAGCGCAGGGATGGGCGTGGCGACAGCGCCGGGCTTCGCGGCCGCCTTCGACGTGGCTCGCCGTGGTCGAACGAAACGCGCGTCGCTTCGTTGACAAGGCCGCGGGAGACCTGTTCGGTGAGCCCGCGCAGCGACGAAAGGACGGATGCATGAAACCGGAGGTGATCTGCCTGATGGCTTCGAGCCTCGATGGCCGGATCCTGCCGAGCCGCTGGCGCCCGAAGAGCTCCGGCGATGTGTTCGAGCAGGTGCACGACCAGCTCGACGGCGATGCCTGGCTGATCGGCCGCGTCACTGGCCAGGAATTCGCCAAGGGCACGGCCTATCCGGCGACGACGAGCGAGCGTTTCCCGCGCGAGAACTGGATCGTCCGGCGCGACGCCAAGGCCTATGGAATCGTGCTCGATGCAAGTGGCAAGATCTGCTGGGGTCGCGCCGACATCGGCGGCGATCCGATCGTGGTGGTGCTCAGCGAAGCCGTCTCGGACGCGCATCTCGCGGGGCTGCGCAGCGAGGGCGTATCATACGTCTTTGCCGGCGAGAGGCAGCTCGATCTCGCGTTGGTGCTCGACATCGTTGCGCGCGAACTCGGGGTGAAGCGCCTGCTGCTCGAAGGTGGTGGCGGCGCCAACGGCGCGTTCCTGCGCGCAGGCCTGGTCGACGAGTTCAATCTCGTGCTCTGTCCTGCCATCGATGGCGCCAAGGGCGCGCCGAGCGTGTTCGACTCGCCGGAGAGCGAGACCGGTCAGCGCGCGCCGATCACGGCGATGACGCTGGAAAACACGACGGCGCTGGAGGGCGGCGCGCTGTGGCTGCGCTACAAGATCACGAACGGCCCGGCGGCGCCGGCCCAGGCCAGTCATGGTTGAGAGACGAGATCACATCATCATCGTCGGCGCCGGGGCCGCGGGCCTGATGGCCGCGCGCGAGCTTTCACGCGCCGGGCGCAAGGTGACTCTGCTGGAGGCGCGCGAGCGCTGCGGCGGCCGTATCCATCCGCTTGCAGAGAGCGTGTTCGGATACAGGGCGGATGCGGGCGCCGAGTTCATCCATGGCGAGGCGCCGGTCACCTATCAGCTGCTGGCCGAGGCCGGACTGTCGGCGCAGCCGATCGAAGGCGAGCGATGGCATGTCGAGAACGGCGTGCTCTCGCGCAACGATCCTGCCGATCGGCAGATCGGCCGGCTGCACGAGGTGCTGGCAACGCTCGACGAGGACATCACCGTCACGATGCTGCTCGAGAAGCATTTCGCCGGTGCGGAGTTCGCCGCCTTGCGCGAGTCCGTGCTCGGGATGGTGCAGGGCTATGATGCCGCCGATCCGGATCTGGCGAGCGTGTTCGCGCTGCGCGAGGAGTGGATGGGCGGCGATCACGGCGGGCAGGCGCGCATCGTCGGCGGCTATGGTGTGCTGCTGGATCATCTTGTGGCGGAGTGCCGCGCGCGTGGCGTCAGAATTGCGTTTCAGTCAATCGTGACGGCGATCGAGGGTGCGGCGGAGGGCGCGATCGTGCGCTGCGCCGATGGCCGCACGCATCGCGGCGACGTCGTCATTCTGACCGTGCCGTTGCCCTTGCTGCAGACCATCGCGCTTCCGGCGGCCATGCAAGGTCAGGTCGCGGCAGCAGCGGACATCGGCTTCGGCAACGTCATCAAGCTGCTGCTGCGGTTCGAGCGCCGCTGGTGGACGGCGATGCCGGCCCCCGATCTCTCGGACATGCTGTTCATGCTGTCCGACGCCGCGGTGCCGGTGTGGTGGACGCAGCACCCGAACGATCATGCGGTGCTGACTGGCTGGCTCGCCGGACCGCCGACGCACGACTTCGCCGCGCTCGACGAGACGACGCTGATCGAAGCGGGACTGGCGGCGCTCGGCGACATCTTCGCCAAACCCGTGACCGTTCTCGGGCCCGCGCTGGTCGCGGCGCATGCGTTCGACTGGGCGAAGGACCCGTTTGCGCGCGGCGCCTATTCCTACGCGACGCTGGCAACGCGCGATGCGCAGGATGTGCTGACGCGCTGGGAGGGTGGGCCGGTGCTGATCTCGGGCGAGGCGCTGTATCGCGGCCGCGACATGGGCACGGTCGAGGCGGCGCTGGCGAGCGGGCTTGCCACGGCGCGCCGCATCTTGCGCAATGATCCTGCATGACGTTGCGATCGCAAAGACGCGGTCTTATCATCGTGCGGGTCACCACAGGAAAGGATCGTCATGCTCGACCACGTCGGCTTTCCCGTTTCCGATTTCGCGCGCGCCAAGGCGTTTTACACCGCCGCGCTGGCGCCGCTCGGCTATGTGCTCATGATGGAGATCACCAACGAACAGACCGGAGGTCATGGCGAGCACGCCGGCTTCGGTGAGGGCCGGCCGGACTTCTGGATCGGCACCGGCGGGACGGCCGCGACCTCGACCCATGTCGCCTTCCACGCCAAGGATCGCGCCACGGTGGACGCGTTCTATCGGGCGGCGATCGCGGCGGGCGGCCGTGACAATGGCGCGCCGGGGTTGCGGCCGCATTATCACAAGGACTATTACGGCGCCTTCGTGCGCGATGCCGACGGCAACAATGTCGAGGCGGTCTGCCACACGCCGGACTGATCTGCTTCGGACGGACTACACCGTTACAGGCATGTGCTCGGCGGCGGCGGCAAGGCTCGGCGCGACCACGATCTCGAGCTGCTGGCGCAGCCAGCGATGCATCGGGTCGTCGTGGTGGCGCAGATGCCAGACCATGTACATCGGCATCGCCGGGCAGGGGACAGGCACGGGCGCGACGCTCAGCCCGCGCAGCATGTAGGCGCGCAGCAGGCTCGGCAAAGTCGCGATCCCGCGGCTGCCGCGCAGGAACGGGCCGATGCCGCCGAAGCCCGGCACCTGCGCCACGAATCGCCTGACGATGCCGCGCTCGGCGAGCACCTCGTCGATGTCTAGCCGGCGGCGCGGCTCGTAGACCACCGTGACGTGGTCGCTGGCGAGATAGTCCTCCAGGCTCTGCGGCGGCTCGCGCTGGCTGGAATCGTAGAACACGCGGTAGCTGTCCTCGAACAGCCGCTTCTGCAGGAAGTCGCTGCCCTCGGGCGGGCGCGGCGTGATGATCAGCTGGCAGTGCTCCTCGCGCAGCATCTCCGGCGTCGGCGCGCCCGAAGGGATCACGCGCAGGCTGAGGCCGGGGGCTTGCGCCCGCGCATAGCGGAGCAGGGAGGGTAGCAGCAGGTCGCGCTGCAGGTCGTTGGCGGCGATCGTTACCTGCGCGGATATCTTGGCCGGCTCGAAAGCAGCGGCGTGCGAGAAGCTCCGGAGGTCGTCGAGCAGGGCACGGGCGCGGAGCGCGAGCAGCTGTGCATGCGCCGTCGGCACGATGCCGCGGCCGGATTTGACGAACAGCGGATCGCCGGTGATGGCGCGCAGTTTGTCGAGCAGATGGCTGACCGCCGATTGCGTCACGCCGAGCCGGTGAGCGGCGCGCGTCACCGAGCCCTCCTCGGTCACGGCGAGCAGCAGCTGCAGCAGATGGCCGTCGAGGTCCAAATGATCGAATTGGCTCATGGATCAGATCGGGCGGGCGGCCTTTATCGTCGGTGTCTTCGGGCGATACTGGCGGGCATGGAACGCGCCGCGTTTGATCCAGATCAAACGCGGCCGGTCAGAACGCTTTCAGGGAGGTTACAATGTCCGCCACATCGGCCCGGCAGCCCGTGCCCGGCACCGTCATCTTCGATGGCGAGCAGGCCCGCAAGGGCTATGCGCTCAACAAGATGTGCTACTCGTTCAACGATGCCGCCAACCGCAAGGCGTTCGTCGCCGACGAGGACGGCTATTGCGCGAAATTCGGCCTCAATGCGCAGCAGCGCGAGGCGATCAGGAACCGCAACGTGCTGCAGCTGATCGAGGCTGGCGGCAACGCCTACTACCTCGCCAAATTCGCCGGCATCTTCGGGCTCGACATGCAGGACATCGGCGCGCAGCAGACCGGGCTCACCAAGGACCAGTTCAAGGCCAAGCTTCTGGCGGCACGGGGGTAATCATCATGGCAAAGATCGTAGGCGCAATTACCACCTCTCATGTGCCCGCCATCGGCGGCGCGATCGCCAAGGGCCTGCAGCAGGATCCGTATTGGAAGCCGTTCTTCGATGGCTTTCCGCATGTGCGCGAATGGCTCGCCAAGGTGAAGCCGGATGTCGTCGTGCTCGTGTACAACGACCACGGCCTGAACTTCTTCCTTGACAAGATGCCGACTTTCGCCGTCGGCGCCGCCGACAGCTACAGCAACGCGGACGAGGGCTGGGGCATCCCGCAGACCGCGCCGTTCAAGGGCGACAGCGAATTGTCCTGGCACCTGATCGAGCATCTGGTGAAGGAGGATTTCGATCTCGTGACCTGCCAGGAGATGACGGTCGACCACGCCTTCACTTTGCCGATGGCGCTGTGCTGGCCGGATCAGAAATGGCCGGTGCGGGTCGTGCCCGTGGTCGTCAACACCGTGCAGGCGCCGCTGCCGTCGGCCGCGCGCTGCTACAAGCTCGGCCAGGCGCTGGCGCGGGCGATTGAATCCTGGCCGAAGGACGAGCGCGTGGTCGTGATGGGCACCGGCGGCCTGTCGCATCAGCTCGACGGCGAGCGCGCCGGCTTCATCAACAAGGATTTCGACGAGAAGTTCATGGCCAGCATGGTCGATGATCCCGCCTGGGCCACCAAGTACTCGACCACCGAGCTGGTCGAGCTGTCGGGCACGCAGGGCGTCGAGCTGCTGAACTGGATGGTCGCGCGCGGCACCCTGCCGGAGAAGGTGCGCAAGGAGCATTCCAACTACCACATCCCGATCTCGAATACGGCGACGGGGTTGATGGTGCTGGAGCCGGCGTAGGGGGCGTCGTCAATCTCGTTGGTCGGGATGCGATGACTCACATCCGTTCCGACAACAGACATCACGGGGTATGGCTCCCGGCTCAAGGCCGGGACGACGGCGGTGGGTTGGCTCGATCGCGGGCCACATCACCGATGGGGTTGGCACAACCGCGCCCCACATCACCGGTGTCGTCCCGGCCTTGAGCCGGGACCCATACCGCGGAAGCTATCAAGGGACGTTGGTGTCAGTTGCCTTGCTTCGACGGACACCACCCGTGTGGCTGCCCCTCACCCCGACCCTCTCCCCGTAAAGAACGGGGAGAGGGGGCACACCGTCGGTGCGGCTTACTTCGTGCTCACAGATCGGGAATCTTATACCTCCGCCTCCCGCGCCTTCGCGCCTGACTTCAGCTTGGTCATGAACTCCTTGAACGCCGGGCCGAACTCGGCGAACAGCGGCTCGCCGCGGTGGTTGAGCATCACGCCGCCGAGCAGTTTGAGACCGGTGACGAAGGCCTTGCTCTCATTGTGGTCGAACAAGCCGCGGCGCTGGACGCGGGCGACGATCTCGTTGAGATCGTCGTGGCTGGTGAAGGTGAAGTCGTAGCTCGGACCGACGGCGCCGTCGCGGCGCGGGTCGATGTCGGTCACCTCGATGGCGTAGGCGTGGGGCATGTCGATGCTCCTTTCAGTGTCTGAGTGTCAGGTCGCGGCGTCGTCGTCGCCCTCAATCTCGGCGATGGCGCGGGTGAGGATGCTGCTGACGCGCTTCGACTCCTCGTCGCTCCAGCCGCGCCGGTGCATCTTGAGCGCCATCTTCAGCGTCTGAACCGCTTGCATCACCTGTTCAGAGGGACGCATGCCGCCCATCGAACGAGCCAGGATGCGCAGGCGGCTGAGCAGGCCGTCGATGGCCGCAGCGTCATCCTTGAGAGCCTGGCGGCCAGCCTCGGTGATCGCGAACAGCTTCTTGCCGCCCTCGGCCGAAGCGGCTTCGATCTGGCCCATGTCCTCGAGCAGGCTGAGGATCGGGTAGACCGAGCCGGGGCTCGGCGAATAGGCGCCGCCGACGAGCTCTTCGACCGCCTTGATCAGCTCATAGCCATGGCGTGGCTTCTCGCCGATCAACCACAGCAGCAGGCTACGCAGGTCACCGGGACCGAAGACACGGCCGCCGCCGCCACGCCCGAATTCCTCGCGGCCGCCGCGGCGACCACGTTCGAACAGGCCTGGTCCGCGCGGACCGAAGCCGCCGCCGCGCCCGCCCATGCGGATCTCGTCGGAAGCCTCGTCGAAGCCGTGATGCCCATGGTGACGTCCACGATGGCCCCAGCCGCGCTCCTGGCGGTCGTCATCGCAGCGCGAGCGGTCGAATGTCCAATGATGATGTCTCATACGATATGATCTCCGTTTCGTACGAACGATATATCGTTTCGCTGTATCGTTTGTCAATGCTGATCGATGTGACTCCCTGGCTCAGCCATCAACACTCTGATCTTACTAGATTTTCAAGGCACGGCCGGCGCCTCTCCGCCATGTGCCGCCGCCTCGTGCCCCGCGCCGCGATGGGCGATCAGCGCATAAGCGACGGGGACCACGAACAGCGTGAACAGGGTGCCGATGGCGAGCCCGGTCGCGATCACGAGCCCCATGTTGAAGCGCGACACCGCGCCGGCGCCGCTCGCAGTGATCAGCGGGATCACGCCGAGCACCATCGCCGCCGTCGTCATCAGGATCGGCCGCAGGCGGACCGTGGCGGCCTCGATGATCGCCTCGGTGCGATCCTTGCCCTGTTCGCGCAGCTCGTTGGCGACCTCGACCATCAGGATGCCGTGCTTGCTGACGAGGCCCATCAGGGTGACCAGGCCGACCTGGGTGTAGATGTTGATGCTGGCGCCGCCGATGCCGAGGCTGATGAAGATCAGCGCGCCGGCCAGCGACATCGGCACCGAGACGAGGATGATGATCGGGTCGACGAAGCTGTTGAACAGCGCGGCGAGCGCCAGGAAGATGATGATCAGCGCGAACACGAAGGTGATGACGAAGCCGCCGGATTCCTTCTCCAGCTGCCGCGAGGCGCCGCCATAATCGATCGAATAACCCGATGGCAGCGAGGTCGCGATCTCCTTCAACGCGGCGAGCGCATCGCCCATCGCCACGCCGGGCATCGCCACGCCGGAGATCGTCGCGGCGTTGATCTGCTGGAAGTGGTTGAGCGACTCGGGGATCGTCTTGTGCTCGAGCCGGGCCACCGTCGAGAGCGGCACCATGGCATTGCCGCTGGTGCGGATCGAGTAGTCGAGCAGCTGGTTGTCGGTCAGCCGGTCGTTCTGCCGGACCTGAGGGATCACCTTGTAGGAGCGTCCCTCCAGGCTGAAATAATCCAGATAGTTGCCGCCCAGCATCGTCGCCAGCGCGCCGCCGAGATCGCTCATCTTGAGGCCGAGATCGCCGGCCTTGTCGCGATCGAACACGACGGTCGTCTGCGGCTTGTCGATCTTCAGGTCGGTGTCGAGGAAGATGAACTTGCCGCTCGCCAGGGCCTTGTTCATGAATTCGCGCGACACCTCGTTGAGCTCGGAGAACGATCCGGTGGTGCCGATCACGAACTGGATCGGCAGGCCGTTGCTGCCCGGCAGCGGTGCCGGCTGGAACGCGACCGAGCGGGCGCCGGCGATGCCGTTCAGCATCTGCTGGAATTCCGGCTGCAGGGTCTTGGTCGTCGCCTTGCGCTGATCCCAGGGCTTCAGGACCCAGCCGCCGATCGCCTGCGTCGGGGTGTCGATCTGGAACACGGTGCGGGTCTCCGGACGCTGCGAGATCAGGCCGAACAGCTGCTGGCCGTAGAACTCGCGCTGCTCGAGCGTGGCCGAAGGCGCCGAGTTGGTCAGCGACAGCACGATGCCCTGGTCCTCGTCCGGCGCGAGCTCGCTGGTCGAACTGACATAGAGCCAGGGGATCATGGCCAGCAGCAGGAGCGCGAACACGACGACCACCGGTTTGGTCGTGAACACGCTTTCGAGCGAGCGGCGGTAGCCGTGTGCGAGCCGCTCGAGCACGTGGTCGATGGCGCGGACCAGCCGCGCTTCCAGCGTCGTCGACTCGCGCTCGGTCCGCCGCAACAGCCAGGCGCAGTTCATCGGCGACAGCGTCAGTGCGATCACCGCCGAGACCGTGACGGCGCCGGCCAGGGTGAAGGCGAACTCGGTGAACAGCGCGCCGGTCAGGCCACCCTGGAAGCCGACGGGCACATAAACCGCGATCAGCACGACGGTCATCGCGATGATCGGGCTCGCCAGTGCCCGCGCCGACTGGATCGCGGCCTCGACCGGCGAGACGCCCTCGTCGATCAAGCGATGGACCGCCTCGACGACGATGATGGCGTCGTCGACGACGAGGCCGATCGCGAGCACCAGCGCGAGCAGGGTCAGCAGGTTGATCGAGAAGCCCATCAGCAGCATCAGGCCGAAGGTGCCGATGAGCGACAGTGGAATCGCGATCACCGGGATCAGCACCGAGCGCCACGACCCCAGGAACATGAATACGACGACGATCACGATGCCGATGGCCTCGACAAGCGTATGGATCACCTCCTCGATCGACGAGTTTACGAAGTCGGTGGAGTCGTACAGGATCTCGCTGCTGATGCCGTTTGGAAGCTGGCGTTGGAGCTCCGGATAGACGGCTTTCACGCCGTTGATGACGTCGAGCAGATTGGCGGTCGGCGCCACCTGGATGCCGACATAGACCGCGGTGCGGCCGTTGAAGCGCGTTGCGCTGTCGTAATCGTCGTTGCCGAGCGTGACGTTCGCGACATCGCGCAAGCGGATGATGGCGCCGTTGACCTGCTTGACGACGAGGTTGCGGTATTGCTCCAGCGAGTGGAGATTGGTGGCCGCCGCGAGGTCGACCTGCACCAGGCGGCCCTTCGTCGTTCCGAGCCCGGAGATGTAGTCGTTGCCCGACAGCGCCGTCGAGACGTCGGTCGCTGTCAGGCCGTAGGCGGCGAGCTTGTCGGGATCGAGCCAGGCGCGCAGCGCGAATTTCTTGGCGCCGAGCAGCTCTGCCGTCTGCACGCCGGACACGGCCTGCAGCTTCGGCTGCACCACGCGCGTGAGATAATCGGTGATCTGGTTCGGCGCCAGCACGTCGCTGGCGAAGCCGATATACATCGCATCGATGGTCTGGCCGACCTTCAAGGTCAGGGTCGGCTGCTGCGTGCCGGTCGGCAGCTGGTTCAGCACCGAGTTCACCTTGGCGTTGATCTCGGTCATCGCCTTGCCGGAATCGTAGTTGAGCCGCAGGTTTACCGTGATCGTGCTGCTGCCGGTGACGCTGGTCGAGGTCATGTAGTCGATGCCGTTGGCCTGGGCGATCGCGTTCTCCAGCGGCGTCGTGATGAAGCCGGCGATGATGTCGCTGTCGGCGCCGGCATACGCTGTGCTCACCGTGACGATCGCGTTCTGCGTTCGTGGGTATTGCAGGATCGCGAGCGTCGTCATCGAGCGCAGGCCGAGCACGAGGATCAGCGCGCTGACCACGAGCGCCAGCACCGGCCGGCGGATGAAGATGTCTGTGAATCGCATGGATGATGGCTCAGGGCTGGACGGGTCTATTGATCGACGACATCAGGCGCGGCTTCGGCGACCGGCACGTGCGAATTGTCGACCTTGACCGGGCTGCCGTTGCGCAGCTTGATCTGCCCCGCGATCACCACCGTCTCGCCCGGCTTGACGCCGTCGGTGATCGCGATCCGGTCGCCCTTTGCCGGCTTGCTCTTGACGAACATCTGCCGCGCCTTGCCCTGACCGTCCTTGAGATCGTCGACGACGTAGACGAGGTCGCCATAGGGATTGCTGACAACGGCCGTCAACGGAACGTTGACGAGCTGCTCGGGCTTGCCGATCGCGATCTCGACCTTGGCGAACATGCCCGGCAGCAGCCGCGCGGACTCGTTGTGCAGGGTGGCGCGGACCTGAACGTTGCGGCTCGAGGAATCGACCTTGGCGTTGATCGCCGAGATCTGCCCGGTGAAGCGTTCGCCGGGAAACGCATCGACGACGACGTCGACGTTCTGGCCGATGCGGATGTCGGCGAGCGATTGCTGCGGCAGATAGAAGTCGACGAAGATCGGATCGAGACTCTGCAACGTCACGATTGACGTGCCAGCACTGAGGAACTGGCCGAGATCGACGGCGCGGATTCCGAGCCGGCCAGCGAAGGGGGCCTTCAACGTCTTCTGCTCGACGATCGCCTTCTGCTGCGCCACCAGGGCCTGCGCGTTCTTCAGATTGGCGCGGTCGGTGTCGAGGGTCGCCTGGCTCACCGCATTGAACTTGATCTGCTCCTCGTCGCGCTTGACGACGATGGCATAGTTCTCCGCCGTTGCCTGCAGTGACTGCAGCTTGGCGACGTCATCGGTCGCAACGAGCTGCAGCAATTGCTGGCCCGCTTCGACCGTGTCGCCGGAGTTGAACTGGATGCTCTGAACGATGCCTGCGGCCTGCAGCGCCAGATCGGCGCCGTTGACGGCGCGCAGCGAGCCGATTGCGGTGAGGCCGGTGCGCCAGGGTGCGCTCTGCGCGACCACTGTCGAAACCGTCTGCGGCGGGTTCGCCATGGCGCCGATGGCCTTGGCGATCATGATGCCCTTGAAGGTCTGAAAGCCGTAGAGACCGCCGAACAGAACGGCCATCGCGGCGAGCATGATCGTCATGCGCTTTTTCATTACATTGCTTCCTGGGTCGTGCGATTGGGGCCGGCGAAATAGCCGGGATTGGCACGCGGCAGCGCGGCCGGGGTTTCGTCCTGGCGATTCCACCAGCCGCCGCCGAGCGCCTGGAACAAGGCCGCGGTGTCGGTAAAGCGCGTGGCTTGCGACTTGATGCGGGAGACGCGCGCGTTGAGATAGGATTGCTGCGCGGTGATGACGTTGGCGTAGGGCACGGCTCCGCTCTTGAACTGCTCGATCGCCATGGCGAGGCTGTCGGCGGTGGCCTTCTCGGCGGCCGCCTGCGCCTTCAAGGCCTCGGCGTCGTACTGGATGGCGCGCAGCGAATCGGAGACGTTCTGGAACGCAGTGATGACCGTGCTCTTGTACAGCGATAGGTCCTGCTCGAATGTCGCGACATTGGCCTCCTTGGTGTGATAGAGCGCGCCGCCGTCGATCAGCTTCTGGCTGACGCTGGAGGCTGCGTCCCACACGATCGTCGTCGGCGAGAACAGCCGTTCCGATCCGCTCGCGCCGTAGCTGCCCGACAAGGTCAGCTGCGGCAGCAGATTGGCAATGCCGACGCCGACCGTTGCGGTGGCCTGGTGCAAGGTCGCCTCGGCCTGCCTTATGTCCGGACGTTGACGTACGAGCGAGGAGGGCAGCGACACCGGCAGCTTGCGCGGCAGCTTCAGCTCCGCCAACGTCACGTGCTCGCCGCGGTCCTGGTTCGGCAGCCGGCCGAGATAGGCCATCAGCTGGTTGCGCTGCTGCGCCAGCTGCTTCTGCAGCGGCGCCAAGGTGGCCTTGGCCTGCGCCAGGGTCGCCTCCTGGGACAGCACGTCGGATTTGGAGATGGCGCCGACATCGAACTGACGCTGGATGCGGCCGAGCTGATCGGTCTCGGCCTTGATGATCTCTTCCGTCGCCGCGATCTGGTCGCGCAGCGAGGCGTCGGTGATTACAGCCGTGACGACATTGGCGGTCAGCGCCAGATAGGTCGCCTCCATCTTGAATGCCTGGTAGTCGGCCTGCGCCTGCAGCGCCTCGACCTGGCGTCGCGTCCCGCCCCATAAATCAAGCGCATAGCTGACGCTCACCGAGGCACCGTAGAGCGTGTAGAGCGAGGTCTGGCCGGGCCATTGCCCCTGCTGCGTGCTGGACGCCTGCGTGCGCTCGGCCGATCCGCTCGCGCTGACTTGCGGAAACAGCGCGCCCTGTTGCGAGAGCGCATTCTCGCGTGCGGCGCGCAGCGCGAACTGAGCGGCCTCGACATCCGGGTGGTTGCGAATCGCCTCCTCGACGAAGGCGTTGATCTGCCGGGAATGAAACAGCGCCCACCATGTGCCGGGCAGGTCGCTTCCGGGAGCGAAGCTCTGCGCATTGCCGCCGGGCGTGGTGGCGCTCGCCGTTGCTGCGAGGCGCCGCTCGGCGACGTAGCCGGTCGCGGCCGGCGCATCGGGGGGCATGAAGTCGGGCCCCATGGCGCAGGATGCAAGCAGCACACTACAGCCGACGACGCCGAGCGGCGCAGAAGCTGCGCCACGTCTCAGGATAGGCCCCCGCAAGACCTGAAACATCCGGACATGATTCTTCATAAAACTAAACCGTTTCGTTCTTCTTGAGGGAACATGCGGCGCGTGTCAGGCTTGAGTCAAGTCACGTTGATGATAGGGAGAAGCATGGTCACATCTTCTTCGCATGCAGCGCCATCACCTGCAGTCGCAGGCTCTGCGCGCACGGAGCGCAAGCACGCGCAGATTCTCGCGAGCGCGCGGACGCTGTTCATGGCGGGCGGCTTCGACACCACCAGCGTGGATGCGATCGCGCGCCATGCCGGCGTGTCGAAGGCGACGGTCTACGGTCATTTCGCCGACAAGGACGCGCTGCTGCTCGCTTTGGTCGAGGCGGATTGCCGAAGCATGGGTGAGCAGCTGTGGATCCGGGACGGGCGGCCCATCGACCTCGAGCGCGACCTGCGCCAGATCGCACGCCGCTTCCTGGCGATGTTTCTCGACGGCCGGGGGCTGGCGATGCACCGGCTCGTGATGTCCTGCGCCTCGCGTTATCCGGCGATTGCCGAAGCGTTCATGACAGCGGGGCCGGACCGCTGCGAGGCGGAGGTCGCGGCATTTCTGCGCGCGGCGGAGGCGCAGGGGCTGATCGATGTCCCCAATGCCAGGCTCGCCGCCATGCAATTCCTCACCTTGATCCAGGGCCGGCTGCCGCTGACATGGGCGCTGTCCATGAAGGCGCCGAGCGAGGCCGTGTACCGCGCCCAGATCGAGGGCGGAATCAAGGTGTTCATCGCGGCCTATGGACGGACAGGAGCGGGACCAAAGCGGCGGACGGGCGCCGTCTCGACCTCCGCCGCGCGACGTCCGCTTGGGACTCCCGTCCGGCGGCCGTGATCAGGAGATCGCGGATGACGCGACGGCCGGCTTGGCCGATGTGTCTCTCGTCCGCTTCGGCCGCCGCAGCCGGCGCTGCGTCCAGATCAGCACGCCGGTGATCAGCAGCGTGAGCAGCACGACCGAGATCAGCACGTTGGCGGCACTGCCGATCAGTGACCAATTGCCTTCGTGCAGCAGCCGCACCCAGTTGCGCGGCAGCGCAGAGAGGCCGTCCGCGGCCACGGCGTACGCGCGCAACTCGTCACCTTCGATGATCCGCGCCAACATCCGCCCGCCGCGATTGCCGATCATGTTGACGGTCGCGAGATCATGATCCTTCGCGACGATGCTCACCGCATCCGGCAAGGTGACGCGCTTGGTCGCCGCCGGCGGCGTGCTGAAGAAGCTGTTGCTGGGATCGAGCAGGAGCCCGGTCAGCGGGCTCAGCAGGATCAGCGGCAGGGTGAACCACGCCGCGCCCTTGTGCCAGCCGGAGAGCGTGTTGCGCAGCCGCGGCAGCCCCATCAGGATGCCGATGATCATGATGACGATCATGCCGATGGTGGAGATCGTCGTGAGGCCCTCGATCCCGATCAGGTGCTCATGCGTCATGCGGGCCCACTGAAACACGCTTCCCGTGACGGGCTTGTCTGCCACCGCTCCGGTGGTCATGTCGAGCTCGGTGCCGGGCCGACCCTGCAGGGTCAGATGCTGCGTCGCCGGATTGATGGAGATGCCACGTGCCTTGCCTTCCGGATCATATTGCTTGATCAGCGCGACGACGCGCGCCGGATCGACACTGCCGGGCTTCACTGCCGCGACCTGGGCGATCGGTTCGAAGGAGAGGATCAGGCCGGTGACGATGATCACGAGCAGCGGTAGCGCGAAGGCCAGGCTGATCCAGCGGTGAAGTTTGAGCAGCAGCTGTTTGTTCATGATCGTCTCCGAATGATCGTCCGGCACACGGCGTGATGCGTCGGGACTGTTGTCCCCGGGCGTGCGCTCATTGACCATGTCCGATCGTTTCTCGCCGAGCGGCGGTGCAATCTGCATCCGCCGCTTCGCCGCTACTTATTAGCTGAGCGTGCCGGTCGAACGAAGAACAGAACTATTAATTTTAGGTCATGCGCCATTTGACCGGCGTCAATGCGGCAAGAGCGGAGTCGTGCCCGCGCCGATGATTTCAATTTGCAACAATTGCCGTCTCGTCGCCATCGAGCACCTGCTTCAGGCGCGTCGTATCCAGCGCGTTCTCCCACCGTGCGATCACGATGGTCGCCACTGCGTTGCCGATCAGGTTGGTCGGCGTCAGCCCCTGCGACATCAGGCGATGAATGCCGAGCACCAGCGCGACGCTGGCGACGGGGATGGTGCCGGTGGCCGCGAGCGTTGCGGCCAGCACGACGAAGGCGGCGCCGGCGATGCCCGCCGCACCTTTGGATGTCACCAGCAGGATCAGCAGCAGCCCGATCTGATGACCGATGTCCAACTGGGTGTTGGTGGCCTGCGCCAGGAAGACCGCGGCAGTGGCGAGGTAGAGGCAGGTGCCGTCCAGATTGAACGAATAGCCGGTCGGGATCACCAGCCCGACGATGCTGCGCTCACAGCCTGCGGCCTCCATCTTGGCCAGCATCCGCGGCAAGACCGTCTCGGACGACGTGGTCGCGATGCAGACCAGCACCTCGTCGCGGAGGTAGCGGATCAGCTTCCAGAGGCTGAAGCCGGTGAAGGCGGCGATGGGACCGAGCACCCCGGCGATGAAGATCAGGCAGGTCAGATAGAAGCTGCCGAGCAGCAGGCCGAGCTTCGCCAGCGAGCCGATGCCGAACTTGCCGACGGTAAACGCAATGGCGCCGAAGGCGCCGAGCGGCGCTGCCCACATCACGATCCTGACCACGCCGAAGATCATCTGTCCGGCGACCTCGATCACGTCGGTCACCGGTTTGGCGCGATCACCGAGCCAGATCAACGCAAAGCCTGACATGACCGAGATGAACAGCACCTGCAGGATGTTGCCCTCCGCGAACGCGCCTACGAAGGTTTGCGGGATGATGTTGAGCAGGAACGGCACCAGGCCGACGGCCGCGGTCTGCTTGACGTAGGGCTCGATGACCGCGGAGTTGATCGTGGCCGGGTCGATGTTCATCCCGGCGCCGGGCTGGAAGAGATTGACTGCGGCGAGTCCGATGATCAGCGCGAGCGTCGTGATCACCTCGAAATAGACCAGCGCCTTGATCGCGACGCGGCCCACCTTGGCCATGTCCGCCATGTGGGCGATGCCGTTCACCACCGTGCAGAAGATGATCGGCGCGATCAGCATCCGGATCGCCTTGATGAAGGCATCGCCGAGCGGCTGCATCTGCGCGCCGAGATCCGGCTTCACCGCGCCGAGCACGATGCCCGCAGCCATCGCGATCATGACCTGGACCCACAGCTCCTTCCACCAGGCGCGGCGGCTGCCTGCTTTGCTGTCGGCGGCGAGGGTCGTGGCAGTCATGATCGGTCCTGTCGATGAGGGGCTTGAAGCTCGAGCCGGTTGTGACTCAGCTCCTGGGCTCGAACTTGAACAGCCGTTCGGGATTGCTGACAAGCAGCTTTCGCTGAACGGCGGCGTCCGGGGCGTACAGCGGGATCAGATCGACCAGATCACCGTCATTGGGCATGATCTTGACGTTCGGGTGCGGCCAGTCGGTGCCCCAGATGACGCGATCCGGCGCGTTGTCGATCAGCTTCCGGGCGAACGGCACGGCGTCGTGGAACGGCGCACCGGCGGAAGCGCGCTCCGGACCGGTGATCTTGACCCAGCACCTGTCGTCGCCGGCCTGCAGGTCGAGCAGCGCCTTGAACTCCGCGTCGTCGATGCCTTTCGCGGCGCTGATCGTACCCATGTGGTCGATCACATACGTCACCGGCAGCGCCTTCAGGATCGGCACGAACTCCTGGATCGTGCCGGCCTCGAGGTAGATGTCGACATGCCAGCCGATCGCCGCGACACGGTCGACCAGCGTGCGAAACACCTTCATGTCACCAACCCCGCCGAGCCGGCGCAGGAAGGCAAACCGACAGGCGCAGATGCCGGCCTTGCCGAGCGCTGCAAGGTCGGCGTCCGACATCGCCGCTTTGATGTTGGCGACGCCCTTGTAATTGCCGTTGCTCTGCGCAATCGCGTCGGTGACGACGCGATTGTCGGTGCCGTGGACCGTAGCATTGACGATGACCGCGCGCTCGACCCCAATCTTCGCATGCAGCGCTCGGAACATCTCCAGCGACGCGTCGGGCGGGGTGTAGGGACGGGTCGGCGAGAACGGGTAGGTCGATGCCGGCCCGAAGATGTGGGTGTGGGTGTCGACGCTGCCCGGCGGCGCCTTGAAGCTCGGGGTTTTGGTGGCAGGATCGGGGCCCGCAATGGTGGGGATCTTGGCCTCCTCGGCAGCAAGTGGCGCGGGGACCGTGCCGAGCACGGTGGCCGTACCCAGTCCGGCCATGGTGGCCAGCAGATCTCGTCGCAACATTGCAGTGTCCTTCCCCAGAAATCATCGACGTCACGGGCAGACGTCGCCTGCTGCCGGCCGCTTTCGTGTTCACTATCTTCGCGCTGCCGCTTAGAGATCAGGCAGCCTTGCAACGTGACGTCGTGATCATGGCGTCCTCCCGATCCGGCGCCTTATGGCGTCGGTGTTTGCAGCGGCCGATCACGTTGATCCGATCCGTTCCAGGCGCGAAGATCTGGCAGCCTTCGGAGCATGACAAGAAGCATTGGGCGAACGGTCAGTTCTCTTGGTTGGACAATGCTCTGTAGCCAGATTGGCGAGGCGGCGGGCACGGCGGCTCGAGGTGCATTGCAGCGCATGCGCGCGAGCGCAGGCGGCGCTTCGACCAATCTGCCAGAACGGGCTTCCATCGCGCAGCGCCGCTGGATTGTTCGCGCGGCGGAAAGGCAAGTTGCATCAACGCCATGGTGTGCGTTCTGGTCATGCGCCGGCAGCTTGAAGCGGCGTTGTGGGGACCGCACGCGCAATGCTATGCGATCACAAAGGCCGTCGTGCCGGCGCTGTGCGGCGGCCAAACCAACGGCAACATCGGGCAAAGGAAACACCATGGTCGACGCGCTCATCATCGACGCTTGCAGGACCCCGCGCGGCATCGGCAAGGCGGGCAAGGGCGCGCTCGCCGGGCTGCATCCCCAGCACCTCGGCGCCACCGTGCTGCGCGCGCTGGCCGACCGGACCGGCATCAACACCGCCGATGTCGACGACATCATCTGGGGCTGCTCGTCGCAGCGCGGGCCGCAGAGCGGCGACCTCGGCCGCATGTCGGCACTCGATGCCGGCTACGACATCCGCGCCTCCGGCGTCACGCTCGACCGCTTCTGCGGCTCCGGCATCACCAGCGTCAACATCGCAGCAAGCTCGATCATGGCGGGCCAAGAGGATCTCGTCATCGCCGGCGGCTGCGAGATGATGTCGATGGAGGGCCGGCGCGGCGAGGGACCGCTGATGATGGATGCCGGCAATCTGCATCTGCGCGCGCTGCATCCGCAGTCGCATCAGGGCGTCTGCGCCGATGCCATCGCCACCATGGAAGGCATCACCCGCGCCGACGTCGACGCTCTCGGGCTGGAGAGCCAGAAGCGTGCGGCGGCGGCGATCCAGGCCGGGCATTTCAACAAGAGCCTGGTGCCGGTCCATCGCGACGACGGCAGCCTGGCGCTCGATCACGAGGAGTATCCGCGGCCGCAGACCACCGCCGAGGCGCTGGCCGGGCTGAAGCCGGCGTTCCCGGCGGTCGCCGATTATGCGCTCGACGACAAGGGCACCACCTATCGGGGTCTGATCCTGCAGCGCTATCCCGGCCTCGAGATCGCGTTCGTGCACCACGCTGGCAATTCCTCCGGCGTGGTCGACGGCTCGGCTGCGATCCTCCTGGCATCGCCATCCTACGCCAAGGCGCACGGCCTGAAGCCTCGCGCGCGCGTCGTGGCGATGGCCAATATGGGCGATGACCCGACGCTGATGCTGAACGCGCCGGTGCCGGCGACCCGCAAGGTGCTGGCCAAGGCCGGGCTCACGCTGGACGACATCGACCTGTTCGAGATCAACGAGGCGTTCGCGGTCGTGGCCGAGAAGTACATCCGTGATCTCAAGCTCGATCGCGCCAAGGTCAATGTGAACGGCGGCTCGATCGCGCTGGGACATCCGATCGGCGCCACCGGTTCGATCCTGATCGGCACCTTGCTGGACGAATTGGAGCGGCGTGATCTCAAGCGCGGCCTGGTCACGATGTGCGCGGCCGGCGGCATGGCCCCGGCGATCATCATCGAGCGGGTGTGAACCGGCTGGTCTCATCTTGCCTGATCTCATCTTGCAGTCCGTGCGCCCGCTGCGACCGCTCCGCAGCGGGCGCTGACATTCTGGAGTTTGCGACTTTCGCCGCTCGGCACCGTTGATGTCTCGCTCCTCCTGGGTGGGCCGTGGCGGTTCCACTTTCCGGACCGGTCAACCACGTTTCGACTGGAAAGGAATTCGCGCTTGTTCCGCTAGTTGCGACAGGTTATTGCCACCGAGAGGCCTCATCTTAGAAGAAACGGCTCTCGTGCTCTCGACCCTGTCGCATATCATCGATCGCAAGGCCTCGAACCGGCTGGTCACGCGGCTGCGGGCACTGCTGCGCAGCAACGAGTTCTACCTGATACCGCTGGCGCTGGTGATCGGCGTCACGACGGGCGGAATCGTGACGGTGATGAGCCTGATCGCGCAGCTCGCCCATATGATCATCTACGGCATCCCGATCGACGTTCGGCTCAGCGCCAACGCCTGGGTCAATCCGGTGATTGCGCTGATCGCTCCGGCTCTCGGCGGCCTCGCGCTCGGCCTCATGGAGTGGCTGCGGCGGCGCTGGAAGATCGCACCTGCCGTCGACCCCGTCGAAGCCAATGCGCTGCGCGGCGGACGGCTGTCGATGCGCGACAGCATCGTGGTGAGCGGGCAGACCCTGGTCTCCAACGGATCCGGCGCCTCGGTGGGACTGGAGGCCGGCTATACCCAGATCGGCGCCGGTGTCGCCTCGCTGCTCGGACAGTACCTCACGCTTCGCCGCAACGATCTCCGTCTGATCCTCGGCTGCGGCGCGGCCGCGGCGATCGCAGCCGCGTTCGGCGCGCCGATCACCGGGGCGTTCTACGCCTGCGAGCTGATCGTCGGCGTCTACTCGGTCGGCAGCGCTGCTCCCATCCTGGCCGCCTCGCTGGCCGGCGCACTGACCTCGCAGTACCTTGCAGGCGCGCCGTACTCGCTCGAGATTCAGAAGGTCGGTGCCGTCGGCTTCGAGCAATACATCGCGCTGTTCGTGCTGGCGCTGGTCGTCGCCGGCATCGGCATCATGGTGATGCGCGCCTCGCCCGCGGTGGAGCGGCTGTTCGTCCGCATTCCGGTCTGGCTGCGCCCGGTGATCGGCGGGGTATGCGTCGGAGCCATGGCCATCGTGACGCCGCAGGTCCTGGCGGCCGGGCACGGTGCGATGCTGCTCGACCTGCATCGCGAGATGGCGCTCGGAATGATCGCCACCATCATCGTGCTGAAGCTCGCCGCCTGCCTGATCTCGCTGGCCTCGGGCTTCCGCGGCGGCTTGTTCTTCGCATCGCTGTTCATCGGCAGCCTGCTCGGCAAGCTGTTCGCGGGTCTGCTCGCGCTCGCAGGACACGGGCTCGCGCTCGATCCCATGGTGGCGATGCTGACGGGCATGGCCACGCTGGGGGTGGCCATCGTCGGCGGGCCGCTGACGATGTCGTTCCTGGTGCTGGAGATGACCCGCAGCGTCGACGTCACGGCCGTGGTGCTCGCCGCCTGCATCGTGACCTCGGTGTGCGTCCGCGTGCTGTTCGGGCACTCGTTCTCGACCTGGCGCCTGCATCTGCGCGGCGAGACCATCCGCAGCGCCAACGATGTCGGCTGGCTGCGCAATCTCACCGTCGAGCGTCTGATGCGCTCCGACGTCGCCAAGGTGCCGACCACGACGAGCATCGCCGCCTGCCGTCGCGAGTTCGCACTGGGGACGCGCCAGGCGGTGGTGGTGGTGAACAACAGCGACGATTATTGCGGGCTGGTGTCGCTGCCCGATCTGTTCTCCGGCGAATTGGACTCCATCGCCGACGAGATCCAGGTGGTCGAGCTCGCAAAATATTTCGAGGTCGCGCTGTTGCCCGAAATGAACGTCAAGACGGCGATGAAGATCTTCGACGATTCCGGCGCCGAGGTGCTGGCGGTCCTGGAGTCGGAGAACAGCCGCAAGGTGATCGGCTTCCTGACCGAGTCGTTCGCGCGCCGCCGCTATGTCGAGGAGATCGACCAGGCGACGCGCGGCGTGCTCGGCGCGCTGTCGTGATCGCGTCACATCGCCGCGACACGTGATCTCCGGGCCGGGACCAGGGTAGGCTGCCGGCAGCTTGGGGCGCGCGAGGACGGCATGATGAAACGGATGATTGCGGCCATGTTCGGCACGGTGCTCGCGACCGCTGCTGCAGCCGAGCCTGCTGTGCTCAAGGGCAGGGACGCGTTTGGCAGCTGGCAGAGCGACATGCCCGGCACCATCAGGCTGATCCGCCCCGAGGACCTGCCCAAGCCCGGTGCGACAGCCTCGGCCGCCAACGTCTCGCGCGTGGTGCAGCGCCCGGCGTCGGCCGTTCCCAGGGTTGCGGATGGCTTCAGGATTGCGCTGTTCGCCGACGGCCTGAGCGGGCCGCGCATCATCCGCACGGCGCCGAACGGCGACATCTTCGTCGCCGAGACCCGGGCCGGCCGCGTCCGCGTGCTGCGTCCGAGCGAGGACGGCAGCAAGGTGGTTGCGAGCGAGATCTTCGCCGACCGGCTCGGCCATCCCTTCGGCATCGCCTTCTATCCAAGTCGCGATCCGCAATGGATCTACGTCGCCAGCACCGAGCGCGTCATGCGCTTTCCCTATCGTGCCGGCGACATGAAGGCGTCCGGTTCGTTGCAGGTGGTCGTCCCCGATCTGCCCGCCGGCTACGGCCATTCCACGCGCGATATCGTGTTCACCCGGGACGACAAGCGCATGCTGGTCTCGGTCGGCTCCGCCGGCAATGTCGGCGAAAATCTGGGCGAGCCGGCCGGCGGGCTGGCCGCCTGGATCAAGGCGCATCCGCTGGGCGCGGCCTGGGGCGGGGAGAGCGACCGCTCCGGCGTGCTGGCCTTCGATCCCGACGGCAAGAACCGGAGCCTGTTCGCGACCGGCATCCGCAACTGCGTCGGCCTCGCCATCCAGCCCGCGACGGGCGTGCCGTGGTGCTCGACCAATGAGCGCGACGGGCTCGGCGACGATCTCGTGCCGGACTATGTCACGCGCGTGAACGAGGGCAGCTTCTTTGGCTGGCCATGGTACTACATGGGCGACAACCCCGACCCCCGTCATGCCGGGGAGCGCCCGGACCTCAAGGGCAAGATCACGGTCCCCGACGTGCTGCTGCAGCCCCATTCGGCTTCGCTCGGGCTGACCTTCTATGACGGCACGCTGTTCCCGCCGGAGTATCGCGGCGACGCCTTCGCGGCCGAGCACGGCTCCTGGAACCGCTCGAAGCGCACCGGCTACAAGGTCATTCGCGTCCGGCTGAAGGGCGGAGTGCCGACTGGCGAATACGAGGACTTCGTCACCGGTTTCGTTGTCAACGACCGCGAGGTTTGGGGCCGGCCGGTCGGCGTCACCGTGGCACGCGACGGCAGCCTGCTGATCTCCGAGGATGGCAACGGCACGATCTGGCGCGTCAGCCGCTGAGCTTCCGGCGCAGGAACCTCCGCATCCAACGGCGGTTAGGAGCGGGGTTGAACGCCGGAAGCCTGCATGAACATCTTCGATCCGAAAGGACCGGTCGCCGCCGCGCAGCAGACGATCCTGATCGACTCCGTCATCATCATGCTGGCGATCATCGTCCCGACCTCGATCGCCGTCCTCGCCTTCGCCTACTGGTTCCGCAGCTCCAACGGCAAGGCGCGCTACCGGCCCGACTTCGCCTATTCCGGCGCGGTCGAACTCGTGGTGTGGTCGATCCCGGCGCTCACCGTGATCCTGCTCGGCGGCGTCGCCTGGATCGGCTCGCACGAGCTCGATCCGGGCAAGCCGGTCGAAGGCACCGGGCTGCCGATCCGCATCCAGGCGGTCTCGCTCGACTGGAAGTGGCTGTTCATCTATCCCGACCAGCGCATCGCGACCGTCAACAGTCTCACGGTGCCGATCGGTGCGCCGCTGCGCTTCGAGCTCACCTCGGGGAGCGTCATGACCGCGTTCTTCATCCCGCAGCTCGGCGGCATGATCTACACCATGAACGGCATGGTGACGCGGCTCAACTTGCGTGGCGATCATGTCGGCACCTACAGGGGCCTCGCCTCGCATTTCAGCGGCGACGGCTTTCCCGACATGATGTTCGACACTCACGTCGTGTCGCAGCCCGACTTCTCCAACTGGGCCGCCAATACGGCCAAGACCGACCGGGTGCTGGACGAGGCGAGCTACACGCAGCTCGCAGTGCAATCCGTGGAGAAGATGCCGAAGGTCTATCGGCTCGGCGACCCCGAGCTTTTCGGCAAGATCGCCAGCCAGAAGATTCCGCCAGCGCCGGGACCGCAGCTCAGCGAGAACAAGTCGCGACCGGAAGGTGCAGCCTCTCATGCCCGCTGATCTGTTTGCAGCCGGAGTGATCCGATGTCGGTGACCACCGTCACGCAGGCGACTGCCTATGCCGATCCGCATCATCTGCGCGCCGCCGAGCACGACGGACCGGCGCCGAAGCGGATCGTGACCGGATTCGGCTTCTGGATCTTCCTGCTGTCCGACATCGTGATGTTCTCGTGCTTCTTCGCGAGCTTCGCAGTGCTGTCGGGCGCCACGGCCGGCGGCCCAGGCGGTGCCGAGCTGTTCGACATCGGGAACGTCGCGCTCGAGACCGGCCTGCTGCTGCTGTCGAGCTTCACCTGTGGCATGGCGAGCATCGCCGCCGACCGGCACAACCGGCTCTGGTTCCAGGTCGCGATGGCCGTCACCGGACTGTTCGGCGCCGGCTTCCTGCTGCTGGAAGTGCGCGAGTTCGCGGAGCTGGTCGGACGGGGCGACGGACCGAGCCGCAGCGCCTTCCTCTCGGCGTTCTTCACCCTGGTCGGCTGCCACGGCCTGCATGTGGCCGCCGGCATTCTCTGGCTGCTGACCATGATGGCACAGGTCGTGGCGAAGGGATTTCGCGCCGACATCGAGCGCCGCATCCTGTGCTTCGCGCTGTTCTGGCATGCGCTCGACATCATCTGGGTCGCGGTGTTCTCCGTGGTCTATCTGCTCGGGAGTGCGACATGAGCGACCATGCCCAGGAGTTCGACGATCGCGGCGACCTCGCACCCGGCGAGCAGCAGCATGGCGATCTGCGCTCGCGCATCCTGTTCTACCTCGCCGGTCTCGGGCTTGCGGTGCTGCTGACGGCGACCTCGTTCTTCATCGCCGGGACCAACCTCGTCTGGCAGCCCTCGATCCCGGTGGCGCTGATCGTGCTGGCGATCGCGCAGATGGGCGTGCACCTCGTGTTCTTCCTGCACATCACCACAGGGCCGGACAACACCAACAACGTGCTGGCGCTCGCCTTCGGACTGCTGATCGTCCTGCTCGTCGTCGGCGGCTCGCTGTGGATCATGGCGAACCTCAACCACAACATGATGCCGATGGATCAGCTGATGCAGATGCAGCACTGACATCCTGCTGTCCTCCGGCCCCGTGGTGAGGGGAGGGTCACTCGAAGTCTTTCCTGAGCTCCTGGATCGCTTCGCTTGCGCTCGCGATGACGGAGTTTGTCGAGCTTTCGGTGCCCGCCACGGCCGTCATTGCGAGCGCGGCGAAGCAATCCAGGGGCCGCACGAACGGTTTCGATTGCCCCGGCGCCAGCGCGCCTTCATCACTTTTTCGCCGCGCGGCAATTGAAGGCTCGGCGGAAGCCGGCGGCGCGGGCGTCGTCCTCGGAGCAGAACCAGCGGTCGGGCTCGGTGGTCGCGGGATAGCTCGGGCAACCCTGCAAGTGATAGATCCCGATATTGCCGGTGACGCGGGCGCGTACCGCGAACTTGCCCTTGATGGTGCAGCCGGGCGGCGCGCTCGGCGCATCCGGGAACAGCACGGCGCGGATCTCGCGGTCGCGGTCGGCGCGGCAGGCGGAGCCGAGCAGGGCGCCGTCCTTCTTGTCGGTGCGGAACTCGGCCGGCGCGACGAAGCAGCCTTTCCAGAGGCCGCGCAATGCCTCCCTGGCCGCCGTGACATCGTCCTTGGCGCGATATTTCGTGCCCGGGTCGGCGCTCACGGCATAGCCCGCGCGCGCGACCTGCTGGTTCAGGCTGACCTTGTCGCCATCGATGGTGCAGAGCCCGATCTTGCGGGTCTTCAGCGGCTTGTCCGGACCGAGATCGTCGCAGCGCACCGAGCGTCCGCCAATCAGCTTGCCGAGCTGCTCGCGCGCCTCGACGCCGCAGCTCCAGGGATCGGCGCGGTCGTCGATGCACAGCTGATCGACCTCGGGTGCATCGATGCCGTCCAGTCGATACACGATGTCGCCGAGCTGGATCGTATCGCCGCTGCGCACCGTGGCGCTCGCAGCCAGCGCGGCCCCGGTCATGCCGGCCCCGATGACGATGGCTCCGCACAACGACAACAGCCGGTCTCGCAGCCGCATGGTTCCTCCCGCAATCACAATCATGAAATATCCGATTGAAGTCCTATCACATCGAGCATGAGTCTCGCCAAGGGCCGCCGGGTTCGGCACAAGTGCCCCGTCTTGCACTGGAGCGGCCAGCTACCCATCTGACGTTACGAAGGAATTACATCATGCTGGATTTCACCTCCGATGTCGCCGGCGACGCCCTGTCGCCGGCGCAAACGTCTCCTGTTGCCCCGGCCGATGACCGGGTGCTGCTCGACGCCTATTCCAACGCCGTCATCGACGTCACCGAGCGCGTCGGTCCTGCCGTCGTGCGCGTCGAGACCGGGTCCAGAGCCGGCGCCCGCGCCGAGCGCGGCGGGCTCGGCTCGGGCATCGTGATCTCGCCGGATGGACTGGTGCTGACCAACAGCCATGTCGTCGGCGCCTCCAAGGCCATCCGGCTGCGCGATGTCGAGGGGATCGTCACCGATGCACAGGTGCTCGGCGTCGATCCGGACACGGATCTCGCGCTGCTGCGCGCCAATCATGCGCGCGATCTGCGCTACGCGTCGCTTGGCAATTCCAAGAGCCTGCGGCGCGGCCAGCTGGTGGTCGCGATCGGCAATCCGCTGGGCTTCGAATCGACCGTCACGGCAGGCGTCGTCTCCGCGCTGGGCCGCTCGATCCGTTCGGTGTCGGGCCGGATGATCGAGGACGTCATCCAGACCGATGCCGCGCTCAACCCCGGCAATTCCGGCGGCGCGCTGGTGTCGTCGGCCGCCGAGGTGATCGGCATCAACACGGCCATCATCCAGGGCGCGCAGGGCATCTGCTTTGCGGTCGCCAGCAACACCGCGCAGTTCGTGCTGTCGGAGATCATCCGCCACGGCTATGTCCGCCGCGCCTTTATCGGCGTCTCCGGCCAGACCGCGCCGGTGCCGCGGCGTCACGCCGTGCTCGCCGGCGTCGACAACAAGATGGGCGCGCTGCTGATGCAGATCGAGCCGGATGGCCCTGCGGCGCGCGCCGGCCTGCTGCCGGGCGACGTCGTGATCAAGCTCGACGGCGTCGACATCAACGGCGTCGACGACCTGATCCGCGTGCTCGACCGCGACCGCATCGGCCGCACGGTGGCGATGGACGTGCTGCGGCTGGGCCGCCTGCGCGGCATCGACATCCATCCGGTGGAGCGCAAGCCGGCGGCACGGCAGGCGTCCTAGTTTTTGCGGCACCCAGAGCTGTCGCCACAACCTCCGTCGTCGTCCCCGCGAAAGCGGGGACCCATACCCCCAGAGAGTGGTTTGAGGCAGTCTGGTCATTGTCTTTTTGCCCAACACATCTGCTGCGGAGTATGGGTCCCGGATCGGCGCCGTGACGCGCTGGCGCGCGTCGCGGCTTGTCCGGGACGACGGCGGTGGTTTTGGCGGCGATACGGGTCAAGCGGCGATGAGCATGGCATCTCGTTCTCGCGGCTGATGACGCCCGAGTTGTTCGCTTCGTTCGTCCCTCACAAACATGCAGAGGGCGCAGGGAATGCCGGGTGAAGGCCTCACCCATGGCCCGCCTGCGGAAAGAATGCAGGCGGCAGGTACCACAGGCAAAGCCGTCTCAACCGGCATTCCCTGCGCGATGGGTTTCACGCTTATACGCAGTCTCCCTGGTGCGCCGGCTTGTTGGCCACCATCCCCGACCCCATGCGCTCGCATTGTGCCAGGTTGATACCAGCTTCGGGGTATCAGGACGCTGCGACTTCACGTCCGCGAGCGATCGTTCGTCCGCGCCCTCGCTGCCGAGGGACGCTGCGATATCTCGCGGCCACCGCATCCCCGCCTCGCGTGTCGTGACGATCGCGCGCAACGCCCCATCTGCTTGAGGCGGGATGCGGGGAGATAATCATGATTTCAGAAAAATAGCAAGGAAATTATTTTTATCGGAAGTCGATGCGGGTTGACGGAGAGGCCGACTGTCAGTGGAAGGGGCCTGCCTTGCTGGTGAGTTTGCTTGCCCGCAAGGACGCTGCAGGACGATCGCAAGATCTATCCTCCGTCATTCCGGGGCGTGCGCAGCACGAACCCGGAATCCA
Source organism: Bradyrhizobium aeschynomenes (assembly GCF_013178945.1). Lineage (GTDB taxonomy): Bacteria > Pseudomonadota > Alphaproteobacteria > Rhizobiales > Xanthobacteraceae > Bradyrhizobium > Bradyrhizobium aeschynomenes. Next base: position 858,810 of record NZ_JABFDM010000002.1, on the reverse strand, counting down.
TCTCGCCGCTTGACCAGTGGCCCGATGGATTCCGGGCTCGCCCCTGCGGGTGCCCCGGAATGACACCGTTGTTGTGGCGCCGGACCCGGCTCAATCCAGAAATCATGGATGAACGCACCGCCTCATCTTTGACTGACGGCGATGCATCTCGGTGTTCGTTGCATGCGATGGCGGCCCAATAAATGGGCTGAGTTTCCTGTCGAATGCGCCTGCTCAGCAAGCGGGCAACTTTGGCGATCGAACCAACCTATTGAACTAGTTACTGCTTCGCGGCCGCCGTCACCCTCTGCCCAATTGTACACAATGGCATAGCGCTTGCTTCGTCTCTTGCGACGCATTTTCGCGGGGAGGCACGCGGCGACATGGCGAACCCAGCTGCATCGGCAACCGCAACGATCATCGCCGAACCGGAGCCGATCACGCTCGATCTCTCCAAGACCGCGCTCGTGATCATCGACATGCAGCGCGACTTCATGGAGCCCGGCGGGTTCGGCGAGACGCTGGGCAATGACGTGTCGCAGCTGGCGCGCGCCGTGCAGCCGATCGCCAATGTGCTGGCAGCGGCGCGCAACACCGGCATGCTGGTGATCCATACGCGCGAAGGCCACGAGCCGGATCTCTCCGACGCGCCGCCGGCCAAGGTCGAACGCGGCGCGCCGTCCCTGCGCATCGGCGATCCCGGACCAATGGGACGCATCCTCATCCGCGGCGAGGCCGGGCACGACATCATTCCCGCGCTCTATCCCATCGACGGCGAGGTCGTGATCGACAAGCCGGGGAAGGGCGCGTTCTACGCCACCGAGATGGGCGACGTGCTCAACCATCACGGCATCGAGAACCTGCTGGTGTGCGGCGTCACCACCGAGGTCTGCGTCAACACCACCGTGCGCGAGGCCAATGACCGCGGCTATCGCTGCGTCGTCATGTCCGACGGCTGCGCGTCCTATTTCCCGGAATTCCATGAGATGGGCCTGAAGATGATCAAGGCGCAGGGCGGCATCTTCGGCTGGGTCGCGGACTCCGCCGCGGTGCTGAAGGCCATGAGCTGAGTAAGAGCTGAGAGACGAGTCGAGACCAACGAGTTCGATCATGTAGTCGCTGACGGCAAACAGGGGAGCAAGGCGATGAGCGGAAGCGGGACGGCAAGCTCGGTCAAGGCAGACTTCAAGCCGGTGCTCTGGACACCCGGAGACTGGAACGCGTTCTTCGGTTTCGGCACCAACATCCTCGTCAACATGCTCGTGCTCACCGGGCTGCTGCGCTTCGTGCTGAAGATGCCGGACAGCCTGGTGTTCGGCCGCATCCTGCCGGCGCTCGGCCTGATGATGTGCCTGTCGACCTTGTACTACGCCTATCTCGCCTATCGGCTCGCACAGAAGACCGGACGCAGCGACGTCTGCGCGCTGCCCTCGGGGGTCAGCGTGCCGCACATGTTCATCGTCACCTTCGTGATCATGCTGCCGATCACGCTCAAGACCGGCGATCCGCTGAAGGGCTGGTCGGCGGGCCTCGTCTGGGTGTTCTTCCAGAGCTTCATCCTGATGATCGGCGGCTTCATCGCGCCCTACATCCGCAAGATCACGCCGCGGGCGGCGCTGCTCGGCACGCTCGCCGGCGTCTCCGTCACCTTCATCTCGATGCGGCCGGCGCTCGAGATGTACATGACGCCGCAGATTGGCCTCGTGTGCTTTGCGATCATTCTCGTCAGCTGGTTCGGCGGCGTGAAATATCCGAAGGGTCTGCCGGCAGGCCTCGTCGCGATCGCGGTCGGCATGATCATCGCCTGGGGCTCCAATTTGTTCGGCCTCGGGCTCGGCGGTCTCAGCGTCAAGGGTGTGGGTGATGCCTTTGCGAGCTTCGGCTTCTCGGTGCCGCTGCCGGCGTTCGGCGCGGTGTTCTCCGGCTTCGAATATCTCGGCATCATCCTGGTGACCGCGATCCCGTTCGGCATCTACGACCTCGTCGAGGCGATGGACAATGTCGAGAGCGCGGAGGCCGCGGGCGACGAATATCCGACCACGCGCGTGCTGACCGCCGACGGCGTCGTCAGCCTGATCGGCTGCATGATGGGCAACCCGTTCATCAACGCCGTCTATATCGGCCATCCCGGCTGGAAGGCGATGGGCGGCCGCATCGGCTATTCGGCGGCGACCGGCCTGATGGTGATCGTGCTGTCCTGGCTCGGCATCATCTCGGTGCTGCTGGCGCTGGTGCCGGTGGTCGCGATCTCGCCGATCCTGCTCTACATCGGCATGCTGATTGGCGCGCAGGCGTTCCAGACCACGCCGGTCAAGCACGCGCCGGCGATCGTGCTCGCCTTCACGCCGCATCTCGCCGCCTGGGCCAAGCTGCAGATCGACACCATGCTGGCCTCCACGGTGACGGCGGCGCAGGCGGTCGGCGGTCTCGCCGCGGACAAGGTCGATGCGGTGAAGACCGCGGCGATCGCGGCGCTGCCGCAGCAGGGCGTGCTGTATCACGGGCTGGAGGTGATGGGCGGCGGCTCGATCCTCGCAGGCCTCGTGCTCGGCGCCATCGGCGTGTTCGTCATCGAGCGCGACTTCACCAAGGCGGCGGCCTTTGCGCTCGCCGGTGCCGTCATGACCTATTTCGGCTTCATGCATGGCGAGGCCGTGGGCATCGGCGGCGGCTTCGGCGTGACGCCGGCGGTGGCGCTGGCCTATGTCGTCGTCGCGGGCGGGCTGTTCTGGCTGGGGCGGCTCGGCATGTCCGAGAGCTACGTGCCGCACGCCGACATGCATGCGGCGCCGGCGGAGTAGCGGCGCACTCGTCATAGCGTTCAGAGCCGGCGGGCTCACCGCCGGCTCGGCGCCTCAGGCGGCGGGCCAGTCGAGATAGTAGCGCAGCAGCGCTTGCCCGGCCGGCGACAGCCACTCAGGCGCACCGGTGATGTAGCCCTCGATCAGGCCGCCGGTTCCGATCAGATAGGTGATCGGCATCGCCGGCAGTGCGAAGGCGGAAGCATCCGGATCGGTCGGATTGGTCGCCTGCGCATGCGGATCGGCAAAGGAGGCGCGTGGCATCGCGATCTCCTGGGCGTAGCGGCGGATGCTCCTGATGTCGCGGCGGTCGGTGCAGATGGTCCAGATGTCGAGGCGCTGTAGCGGGCTGCGTTCGAGCGCGGCCAGGGTCCGCAGATCGGTCTTGCAGGCCGGGCACCAGGTGGCCCAGAAATTGACGAGAGTGACATGCCCTTCCTTCGGCGCGACCATGGCGTCCTTGCCGCTCATGTCCTGCAGCCGCAGCGGCGCCGCGGCCCTTCGCGGGCGCACCAGAATGAACTGGCTGCGGCCGGAATCGAGCCGCGGCGGATCCGGCTGCTGCGCGCGGACGGACCACGGCAACAGCAGGCCGGCGCCGAGCGCGAGGCTCTGCCGCAGCCACCGGCGCCGCGTTGGGAGGGCGTCGTCGTCAGCCATGAACGTAGGCCCAGCCCTTCATTTGCAGTTCGATCGTCCGTCCGATGCCGAACGGCACCAGCCGGGCGCCATCGATTAGCTGGATCGTCAGGTTTTCCCGGCTCTCCGCGATCGATTTCGACGATGCGCACATGCTGAACACGATGGTCGGAATCATCTGGCGCAGCGCCGCGAGCGGCTCCTTGAGCGGGGATTTGTCAGCGCGAAATACGTCAATGCCGAGGCCGTTGGCGACCACCTCGATCGGCGGCACAGCCTGTCCCTTGCCGGTGAAATGCCGCGACAGATTGCCCGAATAGCTGATCGCGTGGCCCATCACATGCGGGTCATTTCGGTCGATCAGGATGACGATGCCGGCGCGAGGCTGGGCGACGGCCGGCACGGCGGGGGCTGGAGCGCCGAGGGCCGTCGCGCCAGCGAGGAAGCCGCGGCGCGACACTGGTGCAACAGATTCGCTCATGGTCTTCCTCCGTGTCGCGAGCAAGGGACGGCCCTGACCTCGCCGGGGCCGTCGGTTGTCGGCTCAGCCGCGCGGCGCGATCGGCGCCTTGCCGTTGCGGCCCCATAGCACGAACAGCGACAGCGCCAGCAGCACGATGTTCAGCGGCGTCACCGCGCCTTCACCGCGCGAAAGATGGAAGACGAAGGCGAACACCTGCAGGGTGGCGCAGCCGAGGGCGGCCAGCACGGTCAGGCGCGGCATGATGCGGGTCAGCGACGGCAGCAGGATGCCGAGGCCGCCCGCCAGATCGATCAGGCCGATGATGCGGACGAAGGTCGCGGAATGATCGCCGGTCCACGGCATCATCTGCGCCAGCTCCGGAATTGGCGTGAACAGCTTTGTCACGCCGGCGAAGGCGAACAGGGCAAAGAGCAGGGCCTGTGCGATCCACAGGCCGATGCGCAGCGCCAGCGAGGGCTGTAGCGGAAGGTCGTTGGTGGTCGTCGCGGACATCAGGGGTCTCCGAGATTGAATCCTGCGGCCGACATTGATGATTTCGTCCAGTTTGATCATTATGCTTGCCGTTGAAGCATTGTTTCCTCTGGGTTGATGATGGATACGCTCGTCAGTATTCGGGTATTCTGCCAGGTCGCCGAGCTCAAGAGCTTCGCGGCCGCAGCCGACCGCCTGAGCCTGTCGCCGGCGATGGCCTCCAAGCACGTGATGCAGCTGGAGCAGCGGCTGTCGACGCGGCTGCTCAACCGCACCAGCCGGCGGGTCGGCCTGACCGAGGCCGGCCAGGTCTATTTCGATCAGGTGCGTCCGATGCTGGATCAGCTCGACGAGGCCGAGGCCGTCGTCAGCAAGGCGACGGTGATCCCGCGCGGCACCTTGAAGGTGAGCGCGCCGGTGTGGTTCGCCAATGCGCTGTTCGCCGGCACGCTCGCGGCCTACCGCGCGCGCTACCCGGACGTCGTGATCGATCTCGATCTCAGCGGCCGGCTGGTGAACCTGGTCGAGGAGGGGTTCGATCTCGCGCTGCGCGTCTCGGCGACACCCGGAGATGGACTGATCGCCCGGCCGTTGGCTCCGGTGCTGATGCAGCTCGTGGCGTCGCCGCGTTATCTCGCCGCGGCAGGGCTGCCGAAATCGGTGGCCGATCTCAACGGCCACGCGATGCTGAAATATGCGCTGTATCCGCTGCGGACGGTCACAGTATCCGGTCCCGAGGGCGAGGTGGCGCTGACCTTCAAGGACGTGCTGATCAGCGGCAACGAGACCCTGCTGCATCACGCGGCCGTCGCCGGCATGGGCATGGCGGTGCTGCCCCGTTGGCTGATGGCCGACGACCTCGCCGCCGGCCGGCTGGAACCGGTGCTGCCGGATCTGCTGACGATCAAGGCGCCGCTGATGGCGGTCTATCCCAGCCGCAAATATCTCTCCGCCAAGGTCCGCACCTTCATCGATTTCATCGCCGCCGATCCGCTGATGAAGCAGGCGTCGGAGGGACCGCCGCCGGTGATCGACGCGACGGCGGCGGGCGGGAGGAAGAGGCGGAACGTGGGGGCGTGAGGAGAGGGAGGATGTTTGTCCGGGTGATCCGAGCTGATGACTGCCCCTGCCATAGGAGTTGTCGCCGCGCAACCGGTGCGCTCCCTCTCCCCGTTCTTACGGGGAGAGGGTCGGGGTGAGGGGCAGCCGCACGGGCGGTGCAGATTCTGAGATCTGTTCCAGACGGAACATATACTAGGTAGTACTTTCGCTAACAGCGCGGAGTCGACGTGCCCGTCCGATGGGCCGCATTCTGAGCTACTTATGTGCCATGCCCCTCACCCGGATTGCTGCGCAATCCGACCTCTCCCCGCAAAGGGCGGGGAGAGGTTGAAGCGCCCGCGCTGATAGCGGCTTCTGCTCAGAAGCACTAGCTCAAGGCCTTACCGCCGGGGCGTCGATCGTCATGCCCCGCGCGCGCGACATCAGATACAGCTCCAGCGCGATCATGTCGGGCGCGTCGAAGTCGAACGCCTGCGCGCGGACGCCGGTCATGCAGCCGCGCAGGCGGCGCTGCAGCGAGCCCATGCCCTGCCACTCCAGTCGATAGATCGGATAGCCGGTCGGTTGCCCCTGGGTGATGGACGAGCCCGCGAGATGCTTGTCCCAATTGTCGTCGTGGCAATTGGCGCAGGCGAGGTTGAGCTGGCCCTGCCGCTGGACGAACAGCTCGCGGCCGCGCGCGAGGAACGGCGTCAGCCGCGGATCGCCGCCGGCGGTGATCGGCATGCCGCGCGACTGCCTGGCGATCAGCGCCGTCAACGCGAGCAGCTCGCGGCTCTCAGGCGCAAAGGCTTCCGCCTCCTGGTGCTGCCCGCGGCAGAGATTGACGCGCTGGCCGAGATCGACCGGCGCGGCGCTGGCGGCATTGAAGGCGGGATAGCGCGCGGCGACGCCCTTCATGCTGACGTCGACCGCGCCATGGCAATCGTTGCAGGATTTGTTGGCGGCGCCGGCCTTTGTCGTCCACAGCGTCTCCCCGTCGAGCACCGACAGCATCGCGGGATTGGCAGTGTCGTCGTCCTGCATCGCCTTGGTCTCCGGCGACATGAAGTCGTAACCGGAGCGGCGGTCGGCGGTCGCGATCTCGCCGGCCAGCGCGGGCAGCGCTGCGCCGAGCAGAGCCACGGCGAGGAGGGCGCGCGGCGTCATTCGACCGTGATCGCCGCCGATGCGGTGGCGACGAAGCCGTTGTCGCCGATCCATTCGAATTCGAACTTGCCGCTCTCGCTGGCGGTGGTGAAGAACGACAGGAACGGATTGGCGGCGATGGCGGGATAGAGATCGGCGCGGAAGATTTCGGCGCCGTTGAACCTGCAGGTGAAGCTGGTGATGATGTCGCGCGGCACGACCTCGCCCGCGGCGGTATGGCGATAGCCCGGCTCCATGACGTGACTCATCAAGGTCTTGATCTCGATGACGGCGCCGCGCCTGGCCTTGGCGGGCACGTTGACGAGGGCAGCGGCCATCACGGCATCTCCTCGGTGCAGGCGGCGAGCGTGACGATGACGTCGACGGTCGCTGACCAGAACGAGCCGTCGGACAGCTTCGCGATGGCGACCACCTTCTGCGTGTCGGCGAGCCGGATGCGGGCCGTGACCTGGGCGCGGCCGGCGCTCGGCGCGAGGAAAAAGTTCGCGACGTTCGGCTGCGGGTTCTTCTCGTTGAAGACGTGGATGCTCTTGACGAAGCTCTCGGGCGTCATCGGGTGATCGACGCTGACCGTCATCGGCACGGTGTTGCCGTTCTCGACCAGCGGCGGGATGTCGAGCCGGACCTTGCCGGCCTGCACATGCGCTTCGCCGACGACATTGCGGATGGCGGATGCGAGCATGGCCGGCGTCGCCCGCGCCGGCCGCACGGTGATCAACGGCAGCGCGCTCGCGAATGTGCCGGCCAGTTGCAGCAGGTGGCGGCGCGAGAGGTGGAGAGGTTCGAACATGCTGTCCATATGGTCTCACTCGCGCAGGCTCGCGAGATAGGCGACGATGTCTTCGATCTGCTCGGCCGACAGGATCGGCTTGTCGCGCCAGGCGGAACCGACGCGGGTCAGGCCGTCGATGCGGTAGTAGGACGGCATGATCGTATCCGGATTGAGCCTGGAGGCATCGACGAGGCGCAGCCGCAATTGCGGGATCGTCGATCGGCTGCCTGCGCCGGCGAGGCTGGGCGCTAGATCGCCCTGGAAGCGTGCCTCCGGAAATGGGCCGGAGTGGCAGAGGATGCAGGTCGAGCTGCGCGCCAGCACCAGCGCACGGCCGCGCGCGGCATCGCCGGGCTGACCGGTGAGGGAGTCCGGGATGCCGTCCCCGCTGATCGTGTACGGCTTCAGATCCTGCGCGACGACGAATGCGGGCAGGGCGGCGACGAGCATGGCCATGAGCCGGCTAGCCGAACGCATCATGGGTCAGCGCCTTGAACCAGGCCGTTGCAGCGTCCGCTTCGGCCGCACGCGTGCTGCGCGGGGCTTCGAGCGGGCTGGTCCTGCCGCCCTCCACCTCGGCGAACAGATCGCCCTTGGGCTGATAGACGCCCGACAGCGAGAACGCGTAGCCTGGCGCGACGGTGCTGTAGCACACGCCGGTCAGTGGCGGCAGCTCCGCGTGCCGTCTGATTAGGTCGCGCGTGATCACCGCCGCGCAGGCCTTGCCCTGCGCCTGCGCCGCGCCGGCCGATTTCGGAATGCCGCCGCCGAGACAGGCATCGCCGATGACATGGACGTCCGGGACGAGCTTGGAGGCGAAGGTCGCGGCGTCGATCGGGCACCAGCCGGTGCGGTCGACAGCGCCGGCGATGACAGCGATGCGGCCGGCCTTCTGCGGCGGGATGATGTTGGCGACGTCAGGATTGTAGTTGCCGAATTCGGTGATCACGGTGCGCGTGCCGACGTCGACGCCGGTCACGCGGCCGCCCTGCGACAGCGCGATGCGCTCGATCATGCCCGGGTAGAGCTGTTGCCACGCCTGCTCGAACAGCTTCTGTTGCGAGAAACTGTCCTTGGCGTCGAGGATCAGAACCTTCGACTTCGGCTTGTGGGTCTTGAGATAATGCGCGATCAGGCTGGCGCGCTCGTACGGCGCAGGCGGGCAGCGCGAGGGATTGGCCGGTACTGCGATCGCCACCGTGCCGCCGTCGGGCATCGCCTCGATCTTCTGGCGCAACAGCACGGTCTGCTCGCCGGCCTTGTAGGCGTGCGGCATGACAGCGGAGGCCGCCTCGTCGTAGCCTTGCAATGCCGTGAAATCGATGTCGATGCCCGGCGCGAGTACGAGTCGGTCATAGTCCAGCGTCGTGCCATCGGCGAGCGTTACCTTGTGCGCGGGCGCATCGATCGCGGTCGCGGCTTGCAGCATCACCCGCACGCCGTCGGCCACGATCCGGTCGTAGCCGAACTGCTGCGCGCCGATGTCGCGCAGGCCGGCGATGACCTCGTTGCTCTGAGGGCAGGAGGTGAAGGTCTTGTTGGCTTCGACCAGCACGACGTCGAATTTCTCATCGGCCTTGCTCAGCGCGCGGGCGCAACTGGTCCCGGCGAAGCCGCCGCCGATCACGACGACGAACGCGCCCATTTTCGCGCGCAGCACGGCAGGGGCGGCGATCATCGCGACGCTCGCCGCGATCAGGCCGCCGACTTCTCTGCGCGTGCGCGGTCGGGTGAATGTCATGTCTTCAGAATAGCACGGCGGCAGCCATTGGTCCCAACGGCCGCCGCCTTCTGATCATGCGAAGGTGATGTTCTGGTCGCGCAGCGGCACCGAGCGGATGCGCTTCCCCGTCGCGGCGAAGAACGCGTTCAGCACGGCAGGAGCTGCCACGCCGATGGTCGGCTCGCCGACACCGCCCCAGAAGCCGCCGCTCGGGATCATGATCGATTCCACCTTCGGCATCTCGGCGATGCGCATCGAGTTGTAGCTGTCGAAATTGGTCTGCTCGATCCGCCCGTCCTTCACCGTACAGCCGCCATAGAAGAGCGCCGACAGGCCGTAGACGAACGAGCCCGCGATCTGCCGTTCGACCTGCGCCGGGTTGACGACGTAGCCCGGATCGGTCGAGGCGACGATGCGGTGGACCTTGATCTTGGTGCCGTCGATCACCGAGATCTCGGCTGCGCCCGCGACATAGCTGCCATAGCCGTGCAATTGCGCAAGGCCGCGATAGACGCCCTCCGGCGCCGGCGTGCCCCAGCCGATCTTCTCGGCGACGGCGTTGAGGACGGCGAGATGCTTGGGATTCTTGCTCATCAGCTTGCGGCGGAACTCCAGCGGGTCCTGGCCGATGGCGTTGGCGAGCTCGTCCATGAAGCATTCGAGATAGATCGCGTTCTGGTTCACGTTGACGCCGCGCCAGAAGCCCGGATTGATGTGCGGGTTGCGCATCGCATGCTCGATCAGCAGATTCGGCACGGAATAGCCGATCGTCGCCTCGCCCGAGGGCGCGAGCCCCTGGAAGGTCGCGGGGTCCTTGCCGTTGACCAGCGCATCGGGGCGCAGGCTGAACAGGATCGACTGGCCGGAGATGCGCATGTGCAAGGCTGTCAGGTTGTTGTCGGCGTCGAAGCCGCCGGTCAGCTTGCACTGCGTGATCGGATGATAGCGGCCATGCGTCATGTCCTCCTCGCGCGACCACAGCAGCTTGATCGGCGTGCCCGGCATTTCCTTCGCGATCTTCACCGCCTGACGGACATAGTCGGTCTGGCCGCGCCGGCCGAAGCCGCCGCCGAGGATCAGCTTGTGCACCTCGCATTTGTCGGCCGGCAGGCCTGAGGCTTCCAGCACCGCGGCGAACGCCGCCTCGCCGTTCTGCGTGCCGCACCACACCTCGCAGCGATCGGCCGTATAGAGCGCGGTCGCGTTCATCGGCTCCATCGTGGCGTGGTTCTGATAGGGATAATTGTAGACCGCCTCGACCTTCTTCACCGCGCCAGCCAGCGCGGCCTTCGCGTCGCCGTTCTCGTTGCCGACGAAGGCCGGACCGGACTCCAAACCTTCCGCCAGCCATTTGCCGATCGACTCCGACGAGACCTTCGCGTTCGGGCCTTCGTCCCACACGATCGGCAGCGCATCGAGCGCCGTCTTGGCGTGCCACCAGGTGTCGGCGACCACGGCGACCGCCGTGCCGTCGACGGTGACCACCTTCTTGACGCCCTTCATGCCGGCGATCTTGGCCTCGTCGAAACTCTTCAGCTTGCCGCCGGTGACCGGGCAATCCTTGATCGCGGCGTTGAGCATGTTCGGCAGCTTGATGTCGGCGCCGTAGACCATCGCGCCGGTCACCTTGTCGGCGGTGTCGAGCCGCTTCACGCCCTTGCCGATCAGGGTCCAGTCCTTCGGGTCCTTCAGCTTGACGTCGGCGGGCGGGGAAAGCTTCGCGGCGGCTTCCGCAACCTTGCCGTAGGTCGTGGTCTTGCCCGAGGCCTTGTGGGTGATGACGCTGTTGGCCGCCGTACATTCCGCGGCCGGCACTTTCCATTCGTCGGCGGCGGCCTGAATCAGCATCATGCGCGCGGCGGCGCCGCCCTTGCGGACATAGTCCTGCGACGATCGGATGCCGCGGCTGCCGCCGGTGGAGAAATCGCCCCAGACGCGCTTGCGCGCCACGTTCTGACCGGGTGTCGGATACTCGGTCGTCACCTTGCTCCAGTCGCAGGCGAGCTCTTCCGCGACGAGTTGCGCAAGGCCGGTCAGCGAGCCCTGGCCCATCTCGGAGCGGGCGATGCGGATCACCACGGTGTCGTCGGGCCGGATCACGACCCAGGCATTGACCTCGGGCGAGCCATCGGCGGCGCGCACCACCTGCGGCCCGCCGAACGGGATGTCGAGGCCAACAGCGAGGCCGCCGCCGAGCGCGGCGGTGCCGATGACGAAGGAGCGGCGGTTGAGGCGCGGCGTCACATGCTGGTTCATGCCGGCCCCCTCAGGCGTTCGCCGCGATGTGGATCGCCTCGCGCACCTGCGCGAAGGTTCCACAGCGGCAGATGTTGGTGATGGCGTCGTTGATGTCCTGGTCGCTCGGCTTCGGATTATCCTTCAGCAGCGCGGCGACGGCCATGATCATCCCGCTCTGGCAATAGCCGCATTGCGGCACGTCGTTCTCGAGCCAGGCCTGCTGCACCTTGTGCAGGCCGTTGTCGCTGGCGAGCCCCTCGATGGTCGTGATCTGCTTGCCCTGCGCTTCGGAGACGGTGACGCCGCAGGAGCGCACGGCAGCGCCGTCGAGATGCACAGTGCAGGCGCCGCATTGTGCGATGCCGCAGCCATATTTGGTGCCGGTCAGTCCGGCGTTCTCGCGGATCGCCCACAGCAGCGGCGTGTCCGGCTCGACGTCGAGATTGAAAACTTTGCCGTTAATCGTCAGGTTTGCCATCGCAGATCCCTTTCGTTCAACTCGCCAGTTGAACTGCGGACCGCACTGTGGCGCGAACGTTGGAATCCTTCAAATCAAGAATATGCGTTTGCGGCGCGGAAGATTTGTGATGGGGCGGGGTTGTAGTTTGCTCGAACTCATCAGCCGCGCGGTGGCGCCACCGCCAGCCGCAGGAAACTCATCACGCTGCCGAGCGCCGCGAAGCCAGCGCCGAGTGCCAGAGCAAGGGTCGCGCCTTCACGGCCCGCAAGGCTGAAACACAATGCAGCCAGCGCCGCGCCGGTGGTCTGGCCGGTCAGCCGCGCGGTCGCGACGATGCCGCTGGCGCCGCCGCTGCGATGGGGCGGAGCGCTTGACATGATGGCCTTCATATTCGGCGCCTGGAAGAAGCCGAAGCCGATGCCGCAGATCAGCATCCGCCAGACGATGTTCGGGATGCTCGGGTTGTCCGGCAGCGTGGCGAGCAGCGCCATACCGGTTCCGAGCATCACCAGGCCGATGCCGCCGAGCAGGCCGGCGGGAAAGCGATCCGACAGCCGCCCGGCGATCGGGGCCATGATCGTGACCGCAAGCGGCCACGGCGTCATGAAGAAGCCGGTCTCGACCTGCGAGCGCTGCAATATGTCCTCGAAATAGAACGGCAGCGACACGAAGCCGAGGCCCTGGACGGAGAAGGAGCACACCGCAGTCGCCGCCGACAGCGCGAACACGCCACGGCGGAACAGGTCGATCGGCAGCATCGGCGCGGGATGATCGGCCTGGCGTTGCGTCAGGATGATGCCGAGCACGAGTGCGCCAACGAGTTCCGCCACGACCATCGCCGGCGTCGCGCCATGCGCGGCGCTGCCGATGCCGGTGATGAACAGGCCGAGGCAGAGCGCGGCAAGGCCCGCGCCGAGAAAGTCGAAGTCGTGACCGGCGCGCGGCGTTGATGGCAGCATCTTCAGGCCGATGGCGATCGCGATCAGGCCGAACGGCAGGTTGATCGCGAACAGCCAGGGCCACGAGCCGAGCGAGAGAATGGCGGAAGCGATCGTCGGGCCGAAGGTGAAGGAGATGCCGACCACCAGGGCGTTGTGGCCGAGCCCGCGGCCCAGCATCTTGCCGGGATAGACGTAGCGCACCAAAGCGGTGTTGACGCTCATGATGCCGCTGGCGCCGAGCCCCTGCAGCGCGCGGGCGATCACCAATGTCGGCAGCGACCACGCCAGCGCACAGCCGACCGAGGCCAGCGTGAACAGCAGCAGGCCGCCGAGATAGATCCGCTGGTGGCCGACGATCTCGCCGAGCGCGCCGAGCGGCAGCAGGGTCGCGACGAGGGCGATCTGGTAGATGTTGACGACCCAGACCACCTCGGCCGGCGAGACGTGGAGATCATTGGAGATCGACGGCAGGGCGATGTTGGCGATGGCGACGTCGAGCGAGGCCATCGACAGCGCGGTGAAGATCGCCGCGATCGCCCAGGGCCGCTGGCTCGCGGGCAGGCCATCGGCCGGGCCGTCGCCGGCGAGCTTCGAAGCGTGGTGGCGGTTGGACATGGGGACCTTTTGGGCCTTTGATGCGCGCGTCTCCGATGAGCATGTACACGGGCACGGGCCGCGGCCCCAGCCGTCACGGGCGCATGGGCTTATGCGCGAGGGCGCAGGCGAGATGGCCGATGCTGCAGGAGCTACCCCGTCTTGCTCCGTCATTCCGGGGCATTCGCGCGCAAAACGGCGCAGCCGTTTTGAAGCAGCGCGAATGAGCCCGGAATCCATAACCACAGGGAGCAGTGTGTGGCGAGACGCCCACCGCCAGCGTGCCCCATACGACGGCCTGTGGGTACGGGTTCCGGGCTCGCGCTGCGATTGCGGCCGACTGCGTCGGCCTCGAGCTCCGCGCGCCCGGAACGACGCGGGGAGAGCGCGGTCCGCGTGGTCATGGCGTCGCCCGCGGCATCGTCACGGTGCTGACGCGGCCATCTATTTCGACTATCGTCCGCTGCAAACAGACCATCAAGGCAGAACAAAACAGGGAGCCCACGAGGAGATCAATGAGTACAGTCAAAGACGCTCTGGCCCAGAAAAGTGGCCCCCTCGTCCATGTTCGCTCCCGCGACATGGTCGTCGAAGCCTTGCAAAAGATGCGCGACAGCCGGGTCCGGTCGGTGCTTGTTGTCGACGACGACGTGCTGGTCGGCATCGTCACCCAAGGCGACTGCGCCATCAAGGTGCTGCTGCCCGGGCTCGATGCGAAGCAGACGCAGGTCGGCCAGGTGATGACGGCCAACCCGGTGACGGTCAGGCCGGACCACCGGCTGGACAGTTGCATGGCGATGATGTCGCAGCGTGGCTTTCGCCATCTGCCGGTGCTGAACGCCGGCAAGGTCGTCGGCGTGATCTCGATCGGCGACGTCGTCAAGAACATCATCCGGGACCTGGAGCACAATGTCGACGACCTGATGGGCTACATCATGAAGGACGGCCCGGGGGGCTGACAGACGAACGTGGTGCGGCCGCTGGTGCATATCTCGTTATGAATCGCAGTCGATCAAAGCCTTGATCTCGAGGCTCCGTAGTGGTCGTCCGTTAGTTATTGCCGCCTGGAATGCGCCTCTTGATCAATTAAGCAATCGGTTGGCAGACGAAAGAAATGAGGTCCCAGCCTGCAAGGCTCGTCCGAGCATCGCCGGGACATCACCCGAATGTCGTCGCGATCGCGGCGCGGACGGCGGCTTTTGCACCGGTGGGAAGGAAGGTCCCGTGGGCCGCAAAGAGCGCGTCGAAATCATGATCGAGCAATCGTTCGAAGTCGGTCTTGAGGCTGCCACCATGAGGCGTCGCCGCCTTGAGCCAAAGCGGGCCGATGAGGGTCGTGCGCTTGAAGCCGAGAAACGGCATCGCGATCCGTGCCGGCAGGTTGTTGTTCGAAAAGTCGCCGTAGTGCTGAAGCGCATCGCAGGTCACGAGCACGCCGGCGCCACCGCGAAGTAGCAAAGCTGCCTCGGGTATCCGCGCGTGCGCGAAAATCAGCAGTTGGGCGCCGTCGAACGGCAATTCGCCGAGATCGGTCAAAGGCGCGTCGATCTGCGGCGTGGTGTAGCGGGTCCCACCCGGTTGAGCCCAGAATCGCGCTCCGTAGCGGTCGACGTAAAAGGCGTCGTCGCGTCCGTGGGCGCCGCCAAGACGCAAGACATGCGCGACCCGCCCGAGCGCCTCCAGCTTGGCCAGTTCGTCGGGAGCAAGGCGAACGGAATTGACGAGCGTCAGCGCATTGCCGCGGCGGATGATCGTCATGTTGCGCGAAATGGTCACGAGCGGGTTGATCGGGATCGTGCCGCGCGTACAAAACAGATCGGGTCCGATTTGCGCGATGGGGTCGTGGTGCAGAGCGTGAGGAAAATCTTTCATCGGTGGTCTCTCAAGTCACCCGTTGCAGCGCCCGAACGGGAATGCGTGCCGCCAGGCGGGTCGGGTCCTCGCATAGCGCGCCGGACCATGGGCCGTGAATACAGCACCGAAGAGGCCCGCGCCGCGTCGCACGACGATCGCCGGTCTTTGAATTCGATATGAGCCAAGGCGGATCGCTCACCGGACGTAATGATTGCGCGTTCGCCAACGATATCAACCTTTCGCTGCACCACCAATATGCCGCGGAGACTTCTCGATTCGGATGATCATGCGCTTGCTGTCGCTGCGAGCTGTCGTGCGCTACGGTGCGAGCGGTTTAGTCCTCTGACCGGTTGCGGACCTGAGAGCGTCTAACCGAGTTGGGCTCAGGAGGTTGTATCGGCATTCTGATGGAGAATTGAGGGATGTTCGGCAAGTCTGATGGCGTTTGGTTGAACGAGCCGAGAAAATGGTCGGAAAAGGACAATTACCTCGAGCTGGAAACAGACCGAGCCACCGATTTTTGGCGCGAAACTCATTACGGCTTTATCCGTGATAGCGGGCATTTCCTGGCTTTCCAGACGGAAGATGCGTTCACGGCCGAACTTCGCGTCCGGGGCAACTTCAAGGCGCTCTACGATCAAGCGGGCATGATGGTACGCATAGATGAACGTCGCTGGCTAAAGGCTGGGATCGAGTTTTCGGACGGTCGCGCCATGCTGTCGAGCGTCCTGACGGACGGGCAATCGGACTGGGCGACGGCCCCCTATGAGCACGACCCCAGTGATTTTCGACTGCGTGTCACCGTTGCGCATGGCGTCCTTCGTTTGCAGTCATCGCATGACGGAAAGATATGGCCCCTGATGCGGCTTGCGCCATTCGCCAAGAGCCCTTCTTACCTCGTTGGACCTATGGCCTGCACGCCGGAGAGATTCGGGCTCGAAGTGGTCTTTTCCGATTTCCGGCTGGCGCCGCCGCTTGGCAAGGAACTTCATGATCTTGAATGAGAAGGCGGGACGTCCGCTTTTATGAAGGCAGCCAGCTGCGAGACGACGACGTGACCGATGAATGAGCGATGGGCGGCGTTGAACGCCATCAACGTTGGCCGTTCATCGACGACAGAGAACGTCCGGGTGTGTTCCGCCATGTCCGGTCGATGAGCGGCAGACACGACGAGCAGCTTTGCAGAATCGCGGTTGTGCGGCCCCGGGGGGGGATGCTGATCCCGAAGGCCCGCGTCGTTCGCTGACGACCCACAGTGGACTCTGGTGGGCAACAACGAGTGTCTTGTGCAGCAGACGCCAGCTCTAGAGGTCGAAGACCGTAAGCGGATGCGATCCGTCGCATGGCATCGGCCGACCCTGACCGCCTTCAATCAAGTCCGGCGCGGAAACCAGCACAGAGCGTTCGCACGACATTGCGAGCCATTCTCTCGCTCGGAAGATTGGCTGCAGCCGCAGCGGCGACGTGGGCGGGGTGAACGAAAACAGTGACTGCATCTCGTACGACACCGGCTGCCGCATCAATATCGTCAACCTTGATTTCGCCGCGTCTTTTCGCGTCAGCAAGAATGCGGGCGATGAGCGACGTCATCGCCCGAGAATAGGCTGCGATGATCTCCGGCCTCTCCTCCACGATGCGACGGTACAGTCCGTAGACTTCGGGATCTGCAACGAAGCGCTCGCGCTTGCGTGCGTGCAGCGCCAGCACCATGCCCTCTATCCGCTCTGCGAAAGGTCCTTCAGCCTCCGCGAAGCGAGTAGCCATTTCTTGCTCATCACGCATGGCCTCGATGACCAGGGCATCGAAGAGGTCAGCCTTGGAGCGGAAGTGTCGATAGATCGTCGTGTGTGACGTGCCCATGGCCCGAGCGACATCGACAACGTTGGTCTTGGCTTCGCCATGACGTCGCACCTGGTCGCGCGCCGCATCGAGGATCTGCGCCCGAAACGAATTTTCGTCATCAGGGGAAGGGGTTGTAGGGTTGGAAGCCTTCGATTTCATGGTCGTTTGACAATAACGCCGGTTCCCAAGATAGGCAAACGAACAAAATATGAAATATGTTCGTTGACTTTTGAACAGGTGGACCTCAGGATCGGGCATCAACCGAAGAGGTCCGTCATGACTGCTGCCGCTTCATCGTCCCGCCCTCCGCGCCTCGCGCTTGTCACCGGTGGATCAGGCTTCGTCGGAACTCGCCTGATCGTGCGTCTTCTCAGCGAGGGGTGGCAGGTGCGCGCACTCGCCCGCAGCGTGGACAGCGAGGCGAAGGTGAAGAGCCTCGGAGCAAGGCCCGTCCCCGGCGAACTCAACGATGAACAATCGCTGCGAAAGGCGATGGACGGGTGCGAGGTCGTTTTTCACGTGGCCGCGCACTTCAAGCTTTGGGGGCAGCAGACGGTCTTCGATGCGGTCAACGTCGAAGGGACGCGCGCTGTCGTCAACGCTGCGGCTGCGACGACCAGCGTGCGCCGCGTGGTCGCAGTGAGTGCTGCGGCCGTTGTCATGGGCGATCCCGAACCGATGTTCGATGTCGACGAGAGTCTTCCTCTGCAAACGCGCGCTTTCTCGCCTTATGGATCATCGAAGGCCGAAGGTGAGCGCGTATTGCTTGCAGCCAACGGCGCGAGGCCGGGTCTGGAGACACTCGCACTGCGGCCACCATTCATTTGGGGCGGCGAGATGCCGACCCTTGATCACATGGTGGAGACGGTCCGTGCCGGCCGATGGCAGTGGGTCTCCGGCGGCGAACAGGCCATGTCGAGCTGTCATGTCGACAATCTGTGTCATGCGCTGCTTCTCGCCGCAGACGCGGGTCGGGGCGGCCACGCCTATTTCGTCGCGGATGCCGAGCGGAGCACTTTGAAAAGCTTCATTTCATCACTGCTTGCAACGCGCGAGGTGACTGCACCGGACAAGGCGATCTCGTTCAGGATGGCCTGGATCGCGGCGGGCATCATGGGCGTCGCGTGGCGCAGGCTGCGAATCAAGGGTGAACCGCCGATTACGCGGCAAATGTTACGCCTTATCGGCCAGCCGTTCACAATCAGCATCCGCAAGGCTCAAGCCGAGTTGGGCTACACGCCGCAGATCACGATGCACGAAGGCCTGTCCGCGATGCGGAAGACTCAGCCGAAGTTCGCTGGTGCGTATGCCCAACACGGCGAACGCCGCACGAGCGTTGCCTCGTGACGACCTTGTCGGGCCCTTTTCGGCGCGCCCTCATCGGACGTCCTGCCGCCCGCGCCGCGAGCGCGCTGCCGACGTGCGCGTTTGCACAGATCAACACCTACGACCAAGGACCGCCAGATAGCCTGACCAGGCCGGGCGTCAACTGCCCCTGATCTGACCAACCGTCCGAGTCGGCGTGCAGCGCTACGCGCCGCCCGGTCTTGCCAGCCGTTCGATCGTCTGGTTGTGCCGCGTCAGCAGCTCGCAGGCATGGCCGATCTGTCGGTCGCGCAGGGCCTGCAGGATCAGGCGGTGATCGCCGTTGCTGCGCGGGCGCCAGCCGGCATTGCGGGCCATCGCCAGCACGAGGCGCGAATTGGCGAGGCGTAGACCCTCGAGGCTCGCCAGCAGGCGTGGCATCGCGCAAGGCATCACCAGGGCGCGGTGAAAGGCGCGGTTGGCGGTCTCGAACTCCCGGATGGTCTCGGCATTGTCCGCCTCGATCAGCGCCAGCTCGATCGCGGCGAGATGCGTCGGCGTATAGCGCGGTGCGGCGTTACGCAGCGCGATCACCTCCAGCGCGACGCGCATCTCGACGATCTCCTTGGTGGACTTCGCATCGAGCGGCGCCACCCGCACGCCGCGCCGGGGCGCTGCGACCACGAGATAGAGCGCCTCGAGCTGCCGGAACGCCTCGCGCACCGGCACGTGGCTGGAGTTGAATTCGCGCGCGATGTGGTCCTGTCGCAGCGGCGCGTCCGGGGGCAGGGCGCCGCTGACGATGCGTTCGGTGATTGCTTCGGCGATGCGATGCGCGGTGGTGATGTTTTCGTCCTGCATGATGATAGATTATCTATTGAAAAACCTGATGCGGGGGAAGCTGCGGTATCCTACGGTCTGAACAGGATGATATTTCATAGATATTATCTATGAAAATCTATAATTTGGAGTGTGGGCATGGCCGGGGTGAGCCGTTCGTCGTCGCAGCAGATCGAGCATGGCGACACCGTCCGCCATGATTGGACGAGGGACGAGGCCGAGGCGCTGTACGGTCTGCCGTTTCCCGACCTGATGTTTCTCGCCCAGTCCACGCATCGCCGGCATTTCGATCCGACCCGGCTGGAGACGGCGAGCCTGCTCAGCATCAAGACCGGCGGCTGCCCGGAGGATTGCGGCTACTGCTCGCAGAGCGCGCATTACGACACCGGGCTGAAGGCGACCAGGCTGATGGACCATGATGCCGTCGTCGCGACCGCGCGGCGCGCGAAGGCCGCGGGCGCGGAGCGCTTCTGCATGGCCGCGGCCTGGCGCAGCCCGAAGGACCGTGATCTCGACCAGGTCTGCGACATGGTCAGCGCGGTGAAGGATATCGGCCTGGAAACCTGCGTGACCCTGGGCATGCTGACGCCGCCGCAGGCGCAGCGGCTCAAGCAGGCCGGGCTCGACTACTACAACCACAACGTCGATACCTCGCCCGAGTACTACGACCGCATCATCACCACGCGCACCCTGCAGGACCGCATCGACACGCTGGCGCATGTGCGCGAGGCCGGCATCAAAACGTGCTGCGGCGGCATCATCGGCATGGGCGAAGAGGTGGACGACCGGCTCGGCATGCTGGTGCTGCTCGCCAATCTCGCCGCGCACCCGGACAGCGTGCCGATCAACATGTGGAACGAGGTCAAGGGCGTGCCGGTCAACGACACGGCGGCGCGGCCCGACGGAATCGCGCTGGTGCGGCTGATCGCGGTGGCGCGGATCATGATGCCGCGGAGCGTGGTGCGCCTGTCCGCCGGCCGGCAGTATATGAGCGACGAGCTGCAGACCCTGTGCCTGCTGGCCGGCGCCAACTCGATCTTCATCGGCGACGTGCTGTTGACCACGGCCAATCCGCAGGCCGCGCGCGACGCGGATCTGCTCGCGCTGCTCGGCATGACATCGTCCTTGTCGGCGCGCGCCGGCACCAGGGACGAAGGCCACGCCGCTGACGTTTCGCCCGCGGCCTGATCCGAACATCTCATCAGCATCACGACGCGCGCGGCTTTCCGCGTGGTGCCGATCCTTGCCGTCGACCGACCGAGGAGAGTGCAGCGATGACCATGCCTTCGAACAGATTGGCGATCTATGCCGACGGTCTCCAGACACTCGCAGCCGATGACCGGCTGCGACGGCTCGTGCCCAGGTCGGGTCTGGATTTCTCGTCCAACGACTATCTCGGTCTCGCCCGGGCACCGCGCATTCGACGCGCGATCGCGGCCGCCATGGATGCCGGGACGCCGGTCGGCGCCGGTGGCTCGCGGCTGCTGCGCGGCAATTGTGATGAGCACGAACGGCTCGAGGCGGAGGCGGCGCGGTTCTTCGGCGCCGACAGCGCACTGTTCTTCGGCTCTGGTTACGTCGCCAATTTCGCCGTACTCACGACGCTGCCGCAACGTGACGATCTGCTGCTGCTCGACGCACTCGTCCACGCCAGCACCCACGAGGGCGCGCGCGCAGGTCGCGCCGAGATCTGTCAGTTCGCCCACAACGATCCGCAATCCGCCGAGGATGCGATCATGATCTGGCGCCGGGACGGTGGGATCGGCCGGCCCTGGATCGTCGTCGAAAGCCTCTACAGCATGGATGGCGACATCGCGCCCTTGGACGATCTGATCGCGGTGGCTGAACGGCACGACGCCTTCCTGTTGATCGACGAGGCGCATGCGACCGGCGTGCTAGGTCCGCAGGGGCGGGGCCTAGCCGCCCGGTTCGAAGGCCGCGACGACACGGTCATCGTGCACACCTGCGGCAAGGCGCTGGGCGCCGCGGGCGCGCTGGTCACGGCGCATCGCGTGCTGCGCGAGACGCTGATCAACCGCTGCCGTCCCTTCATCTTTGCCACGGCGCCGTCGCCGCTGATGGCGGTGGCCGTCTTGGAGGCGCTGGCGATTCTACAGGACGAGCCGGAGCGGCAGCAGAGGCTGTCGCAACTGGTGGCGTTCGCGCATCGCGAGATCGCCGCGCGCTTCGGCCGAACCTTGTCGTCCTCTCAGATCATCCCCTACATCGTCGGCGACAATGCGCGCGCGATGGTTCTTGCCGGCGGCCTGCAGCAGCGCGGCTTCGACATCCGCGGCATCCGGCCGCCCACCGTGCCCGCCGGGACGGCGCGTCTCAGGCTGTCACTGACCTTGAACGTCGACGAGGCCGCGATCGCGGCGCTGCTCGGCGCGCTGGTCGAGCTCGAAGGAGAGCAGCGATGGCGCAGCGCATCGTAGTCACGGGCACCGACACCGGCATCGGCAAGACCGTGTTCGCGGCCGGCCTGACGGCGCTGCTCGGCGCCCGCTATTGGAAGCCTGTACAGGCTGGCCTTGCCGAGGCGACGGACTCGCGCCGTGTCCAGCAACTCGCCGGGCTCGCCGACGACCGTGTGATCCCCGAACGCTACCGATTGGCCACGCCGGCCTCGCCGCATCTGGCGGCGCGCCTCGACGGGATCAGCATCGATCCGCTCCGCCTCGATCCGCCCGACTTGGGCGACGTGCCGATCGTGATCGAAGGCGCCGGCGGCGTCATGGTGCCGCTCGACGACGACACGCTGTATCTCGACGTCTTCGCCCGCTGGCAGTGCCCGGTGGTGCTGTGTGCACGCACCAGCCTGGGCACCATCAACCATTCGCTGCTGTCATTGGCGGCGCTGCGCAGCCGCGGCATCGACATGCTCGGCGTGGCCTTCATCGGCGACGCCAATCCCCACGGCGAGGCGACGATCTGCCGTCTCGGCGCGGTCAAGCGTCTCGGCCGATTGCCCTGGCTCGCGCCGCTCACCGGCTCTTCGCTGCAGCGGGCCTTCAGAGACGAATTTCGGCGGATGGATTTCGAGCGATGACAGGCGCGGCTTCACCGATCTGGCATCCATTCACACAGCACGCGCTGCAGCCGCAGATGACGCCGATCGTCCGCGGCGAGGGCGCCTATCTCCATGCGGCCGACGGCCGGCGCATCATCGACGCCATCGCCTCGTGGTGGGTGGTGACGCATGGCCATTGTTGTCAGCACATCGTGCGCGCGATCCAGGCGCAGGCCGAACGGCTGGATCAGGTGATCTTCGCCGGGCATACCCACGAGCCGGCCGAGCGGGTCGCCGCAGGCCTGCTGGAGCTTGCGCCAGCCGGCCTGGCGCACGTGTTCTTCTCCGACTCCGGGGCCACCAGCGTCGAGGTCGCGCTGAAGATGGCGCTCGGCTATTTCAGGAACATCGGCGCGCCGCGCACGCGCATCGTGGTGATGCAGCATTCCTATCACGGCGACACCATCGGCGCGATGTCGGTCGGCGCGCGCGGCGTGTTCAACGCCGCCTATGAGCCACTGCTGTTCGACGTGGCGGTCGTGCCGTTTCCGGCTCAGGGCCGCGAGCAGGCGACGCTCGATGCGCTGGCCGCGATCTGCGCGCGGGATCGTCCGGCAGCCTTCATCGTCGAGCCGCTGGTGCTCGGCGCCGGGGGCATGCTGATGTACCCGCCCGCCGTGCTGCGCGAGATGCATCGGATCTGCCGTGCGTTCGGCGTGCTGTTCATCGCCGACGAGGTGATGACCGGCTGGGGCCGCACCGGGACGCCGTTCGCCTGCGCGCAGGCGGACATCGCGCCCGACATCGCCTGCTACGCGAAGGGTCTCACCGGCGGCACGCTGCCGCTCGCGGTGACGCTCTGCAACGATGCCATCTTCGAGGCGCATCTCGCGGCCGATCGCGCACGAACCTTCTTCCATTCCAGCTCCTACACCGCCAATCCGATCGCGTGCGCGGCGGCATCAGCCAATCTCGAGCTGTGGCGCCAGCCTGAGACGCCGGCCCGGGTCGCCGCGGTCGCGGCAGCTCAGCAGCGCTGCCTGGCGCGCTTCCGCTACGATGAGCGTTTCTCCGATCTCCGGCAGTGCGGCACCATCACGGCGCTCGATCTGCATGCGGATGAGCCCGGCTATCTCGCCGAGGTCGGGCCGAAGCTCCAGGCGTTCTTCCGTGACAGCGACGTGCTGCTGCGGCCGCTCGGGCACACGATCTACGTGATGCCGCCATATTGCGTCACGCCGGATGATCTCGATACGATCTATTCGGCAATCGACGCGGCCGTCGATCACGTGCTCTGAGGAGTCGTTCCGCCGGGCGCAATTTGCGCTTCACGAGTCCCCGCATTAGCATCGTGCGAACGAAGTTCGTTGCGGGGAGGAGGCAGTCATGAACGCACCGGCCGGCGGTGGCAGCGCCAAGGAGACCAAGGAGGCCAGCCCGGCCGTCAGTGCGGCGCAGCAGGCGACGCTGGAGACGCTGCCGTTCGACGACACCGCCGATTTCGACGATGCCGCGCGCGGCTTTCTCGGCACCATCGACCAGGCCAAGGTCACGACGGCGCAGGGGCGCAGCGTCTGGAGCCTCGAACCCTACGGCTTCCTCGACGCCGAGGATGCGCCGCCGACCGTCAATCCCAGTCTGTGGCGGCAGGCGAAGCTGAACATGCATCATGGCCTGTTCGAGGTGGTCCCCGGCGTCTACCAGGTGCGCGGGCTCGACATCGCCAACATGACCTTGATCGAGGGCAGCACCGGCGTCATCGTCGTGGACACGCTGACCTCGATCGAGGGGGCGCGCGCTGCGCTCAATCTCTACTATCAGCATCGCGGCACGAGGCCGGTCATGGCCGTGATGTTCACGCATACCCACACCGATCATTGGGGCGGCGCCCGCGGGGTGGTGGAGGAGGACGCCGTGACCAGCGGCCGCGTGCCGCTGATCGCGCCCAACCTGTTCATCGAGCACGCCGTGTCCGAGAACATCATCGCAGGTCCCGCGATGCTGCGCCGGGCGCAGTATCAGTTTGGGCCACTGCTCGCGAAAGGTCCCAAGGGGCATGTGGATTGCGGGCTTGGCAAGACCATGGCGGCAGGCGGCGTGGCGTTGCTGCGGCCAAATGATCTGATCATGGCGACCGGCGACACCAGGACCATCGACGGCGTCAGCTTCGAATTCCAGATGGCGCCGAACAGCGAGGCGCCGGCGGAGATGCATTTCTTCGTGCCGCGCTACAAGCTGTTGAACCTCGCGGAGAACTGCACGCACAACTTCCACAATCTGCTGCCGTTTCGTGGCGCCGACGTGCGCGACGCGCTGGCGTGGTCGAAATATCTCGGCGAGGCCCTGCAATTATGGGGCGGCAAGGCCGAGGTGATGTGCGGCCAGCACCACTGGCCGGTCTGGGGCGCCAGCCGCGTCGACGGCATGATCCGTGAGCAGCGCGATCTCTACAAGTTCGCGCATGACCAGACCCTGCGGCTGATGAATCACGGCCTCACGGCAAATGAAATCGCCGAGCAGATCGCGCTGCCGAAAAGCCTCGAAGGCGCGTGGCACGCGCGCGGCTATTACGGCCACATCCGCCACAATGTGAAGGCGATCTATCAGAAATATCTCGGCTGGTACGACGCCAACCCGGTCAATCTCGATCCGCTGCCGCCGGTCGAGGCCGGCAGAAAGTACGTCGCCTATATGGGCGGCGCGGAGCCTCTGCTGGCACGGGCGCGCGAGGACTTTGCGAAGGGCGAGTTCCGCTTCGTGGCGCAGGTCGTCTCTCATCTCGTGTTCGCCGAGCCCGACAATGCCGAGGCTCGTGCGCTGCTCGCCGATACGCTGGAGCAGCTTGGCTATGCGGCTGAAAGCGCGACCTGGCGCAACGCCTATCTGTTCGGTGCGCAGGAGCTCCGTCACGGGATGCCGGAGGTGCCGGCACGCTCGGGCATGCCGCGCGAGACCTTGGCCGCGCTGCGCACCGAGCAATTATGGGATGTGCTCGGCGTGCGCCTGAACGGACCCAAGGCCGAGGGCAAGCACATCGTCCTGAACTGGACCTTCACCGACACCGGCGAGCGCTTCATGCTCACCTTGCAGAACTGTGCGCTGACCTATGCCGTGGGGGTGCAGGCTTCCACGGCTGACGCCGGCTTCACGCTGGCGCGCGCCACGCTCGACGAGATCATCGCCAAGGCGACGACCTTTCCGGAAGCCGTCGCTGCCGGCAAGATCAGCTTCGTGGGCAATCCGATGCGGCTCGCCGAACTGATGTCGCTCATGGACGAGTTTCCGCGGATGTTCGAGATCGTCGAGCCGAAGCGCGCGAAGGTGACTTGAGAAAGAAGAAGGAGGTCGGTTCGCCCGGTCACCGACCTCCGTCATACGCCGATCATTCCGCGCTGCTGACCAGCCGGATACGCGGCTCGGCGCGCTCGATCAGACGGCGATAGGCCGCGAGATAGTCGAGCGCCATGCGCCGGGCGGTGAAGCGCTGCTCAAACCGCTCGCGCACGCCGGCGCGGCTGAGATCGCGGAGGCGGCTCACCGCGGCGACGGCGCTGAGCTCGTCCTCGACGACGAAGCCGGTGACGCCGTCGTCGATCACCTCGGGAACCGAGCCGCGGTTGTAGGCGATGACCGGCGTGCCGCAGGCCATCGATTCGATCATCACCAGGCCGAACGGCTCGGGCCAAGCGATCGGCAGCAACAGCCCGAGCGCGCCAGACAGGAACTCCGGTTTTTCGTGGTCGCCGATCTCGCCGATATACTCGACCAGCGGGTTGCCCCGGATCAGCGGAGAGATCAGCTGATCGAAATAATCCTGGTCGGCGCGATCCACCTTGGCGGCGATCTTCAGCGGGATGCCACAGCGCATCGCGATGTTGATGGCGCGGTCGACGCCCTTCTCCGGCGCGATGCGGCCGAGCACCGCGAGATAGCTCGGGGTCACCGGCTGGGGCATCAGCAGTTGCTCGGGCAATCCATGCAGAACGGTGCGCACCCAATTGGCATTCGGCACCGGGCGGCGCTGCGCGTCGGAGATCGAGATGACGGGAACATCCTTGAATATGGAGAACACCGGCTGATGTTCGGGAAGATCGAGCCTGCCGTGCAGCGTGGTCAGGAACGGCGTCGGTTGCCGGTGAAACAGCGAAAAGGGGTAGTAGTCGAGATGGAAGTGCAGAATGTCGAATTCTTCATCGTCGCATTTCTGCCTGACACTTTCCAGCATCACCATGTGCAGCGCGTTCGGGTCTCTGACGGATCCGTCCAGGCGTAGTGCCTTGGGCCATGTCGGAGAGAGCTTCGCCGAGGTTTGCGAATCGCCGCTGGCGAACAGCGTGACGTCGTGACCGAGGGCCACGAGTTCCTCGGTCAACCAATGAACGACCCGCTCAGTGCCGCCGTAGAGCTTCGGAGGCACGGCCTCCGTCAATGGAGCAACCTGCGCAATGCGCATCTCACCGTCTCCTGTTCGTGATCATGGATGAAGCCCCCAATCGGCCCGGCACTGCCGCAGCGGGAACGTGGTCGCAGTGGTGAAGTTCCGGTGCGGCGATCACTCTTTACTCGACGCAACGTGTTCCGGTGCGTCTCATTGATGCCCGCATCGTCTTCGAACCCGGTCGGCACACCATCATGCAGATGCAGCAGGGCGGCTGTGCCGGTGCTCCGGGGAACCGAAGAAACCAAGCCCCGTTCATCCCGCCGCAGCGGGTGTGTTGCAACAGTCGTACGGGACAGACATGGATCATCTATCAGGCTACGCGCACCGGCCCTTCCCCTTCGTGATACGCTATCTGCGCAAACGTCAGGCAGCTCACCTCATCATCCTAACATCGGTCGCCGGCGCCGTTGCATGTTCGGTAGGCACGCAATATGGCGTCAAGTTCCTTGTCGATAGCCTCTCCGCAGGCGTGCGCAGCAGCGGCAGCGTGTGGTCGGCCTTTGCATTGCTGATCGCCCTGATCGCCGCGGACAATATTCTGTGGCGCGTCGCGAGCTGGATCGCGAGCTTCACCTTCGTGGGCGTGACCGGCGACCTGCGTCGCGACATATTCCGTCATCTCACGGGGCATTCTCCCAGCTACTTCGGCGATCGCCTGCCGGGCATGTTGTCGAGCCGCATCACGGCGACGTCGAATGCCGTGTTCACGGTGGAGAACATGTTCGTCTGGAACGTGCTGCCGCCATGCCTTGCGACGGTGGCGGCGATCTGCCTGATTGGAACCGTCAGCGGTCCCATGGCCGTTGGCTTGCTGTTCATTGCGGCCATGATGGTCATGGCGATGTTCCGGCTTGCCGCTGCCGGCAAGCCGCTGCATGATGATTTCGCCGACAAGGCGGCGATGGTCGATGGCGAGATGGTCGACGTGATCTCGAACATGCCGCTGGTGCGCGCGTTCTGCGGCCTGCGCCACGAACATGATCGGTTCGATGCGACCGTCAACAAGGAGCTGGAGGCGCGCGGGCGCAGCCTTCGCTACCTTGAGAAGCTGCGGATCCTGCACGCGACGGTGACGATCGTGCTGACGGTGGCGCTAATGGCGTGGGCGATCTCGTTGTGGCAAAGGGGCGGAGCGACGACGGGCGATGTCGTTCTGGTCTGCACGCTCGGCCTGTGCATCCTCAATGCGACGCGCGATCTGGCCGTGGCGTTGGTCGACGTGACCCAGCACGTCGCGCGCATGAGCGAGGCCATCGCAACCCTGTTGCAGCCGCACGAGCTGCGCGATCACCCCGAGGCCGAGCCGCTGGTCAAGAGCGGCGCCGCCATCGCCTTTCACAACATCACCTTCCATTATCCCGGTGGGCACAAGCTGTTCGAGAACTTCTCGCTGCGCCTGCAACCGGGCCAGCGCGTCGGCCTTGTCGGGCAATCCGGCGGCGGAAAGTCGAGCCTGTTCACGCTGTTGCAGCGGTTCTACGATCCGCAAGCCGGCCGGATCACGATCGACGGCCAGGACATCGCCAAGGTCACGCAGCAGAGCCTGCGCGAGGCGATCTCGGTGGTGCCGCAGGACATCTCGCTGTTCCATCGCTCGATCCTGGAGAACATCCGCTACGGCCGGCCGAGCGCGACTGATGACGAGGTGCTGCGGGCGGCCATCGCGGCGCGCTGCGACTTCGTCGACACGCTTCCCGAGGGATTGCAGACCATGGTCGGCGATCGCGGCGTCAAGCTGTCCGGCGGCCAGCGCCAGCGCATCGCGATCGCGCGCGCGTTCCTCAAGGATGCGCCCATCCTGCTGCTCGACGAGGCGACTGCGGCGCTCGACAGCGAGTCCGAGGAGGCGATCCGTGAAGCGCTGAGCCGTCTGATGCGCGGCCGTACCGTGATCGCGATCGCGCATCGCCTCGCGACCTTGCGCAATTTTGATCGCGTCGTAGTGCTCAAATCAGGCACGATCATCGAGGATGGCGCGCCCGACCGGCTCATGCAGGGCGAAGGTCCGTATCGGGAACTGGTCACCCAGGAAATCGACCGGCTCGCCAAGTTCGCCGCCTGATCGTTCGCGGCGCCGCGCTTCAACATCGCACGAGGTCAACATGTCGGCCGAGCTCGCAAGCACACGTACATCGATGGCCGGTCTGGACGAGCCGGCGGAGCAGCCGTTCTACATTCCGATGACGGGACCCGCGGCGCGTCCGAGGCGCTCGCTCAAGCACGACGATACTTTCGTCGTGCTCGACGGCCATGGCGACATCGGCGCGTCGGCGGGCGGGCCGGACGGGCTGTTCAATGCCGATACGCGCTATCTCGCCCGGCTCGAGCTGACGCTCGACGAGGTGCAGCCGCTGCTGCTCGGATCGAGCCTGCGCGATGACAATTCGGCGCTGACGATCGATCTGACCAACCCGGACATCTACGAGCAGGGCCGGTTGGTGCTGCCGAAGGACATGCTGCACATCGTGCGCACGATCTTCCTGTGGCACGGCACGGCCTATCAGCGCATCGGCCTGCAGAACCACGGCGATCGCCGCGCCAGCTTCGATCTCAAGCTGAGCTTCGACAACGACTTCGCCGATTTGTTCGAGGTGCGCGGAACCGTGCGGGCGCGGCGCGGCAGCGGCTCCGGCCGCCTAATGGGACCGTCGGACGTGATACTCGACTATCGCGGGCTCGACGGCGCGATCCGCACGACGGCGCTGCATTTCGACCCGCGTCCGTCCCGGCTCACGATCGATGTCGCAACCTATCACTTCGAGCTCGACCCGCAGCAATCGACCTCGCTGTTCATTGCAGTGACATGCAACGCCCGCACCGGTGAGCCGCCGGGCCGCTTCTTCCGCAGTCTGCTCGCTCACCGCCGCGAGATGCGCCGCTGCACGCAGGGGGCGACCAGCATCGAGACGTCGAACGACATCCTCAACGAGGTGTTGTGCCAGGCCGCGGCGGATCTCAACATCCTGATGACGGATACGCCGGAGGGACGATATCCCTATGCCGGCATTCCCTGGTACTCGACGACGTTCGGGCGCGACGGGCTGATCACGGCGATGCAGATGCTGTGGGTCGATCCGCGCATCGCCCGCGGCGTGTTGCGGCGGCTCGCGCGCCATCAGGCGAAGCGGACCGACCCGCTCGCCGACGCCGAGCCCGGCAAGATCCTGCACGAGATGCGCGGCGGCGAGATGGCGGCGCTGCGCGAGGTGCCGTTCGCCTGCTACTACGGCAGCGTCGATTCGACGCCGTTGTTCGTGCTGCTCGCGGGCCTCTACATCGAGCGTACCGGCGACATCGACACGTTGCGGGAGCTGTGGCCGGCGATCGAGCAGGCGCTGAAATGGATCGACGGACCGGGCGATCCCGATCGCGACGGCTTCGTCGAATATCAGCGTGCGTCCGAGCAGGGGCTCGCCAATCAAGGCTGGAAGGATTCCTACGACGCGGTGTTCCACGCCGACGGCCGCCTTGCCGAAGGCTACATCGCGCTCGCGGAGGTGCAGGGCTACGTTTTTGCCGGCAAGCAGCTGGCCGCGCGCTGCGCGCGGCGGCTCGGCAAAGCCGACATGGCGGACCGACTCCAGGCCGAGGCTGCGCTGCTCGCCGAGCGCTTCGAGGATGCCTTCTGGTGCGAGGAGCTCAACACCTATGCGCTCGCGCTCGACGGCACCAAGCAGCCGTGCCGGGTGCGCACCTCCAATGCCGGGCAGCTGCTGTTCAGCGGCATGGTGCGCGAGGATCGCGCCCGTAAGCTGGCCGCCGATCTGCTGCGGCCGCATTTCTTCTCCGGCTGGGGCATCCGCACCGTGGCCTGCGGTGAGGCGCGCTACAATCCGATGTCCTATCACGACGGCTCGATCTGGCCGCACGACAATGCGCTGATCGCGCTCGGCCTGGCGCGCTATGGCCTCAAGCATGCCGTCGAGCAGGTGTTCCGCGGCCTGTTCGAAGCGGCGTCCTACATGGATCTGCGCCGGCTGCCGGAGCTGTTCTGCGGCTTCCGGCGGGAGAAGCACCGTGGTCCCACGCTCTATCCGGTGGCATGCGCGCCGCAGGCCTGGGCCAGCGCGACGCCGTTCACCCTGCTCGAAGCAGCCCTCGGGCTCGAATTCGACGCGGAGCGCGGCCAGATCCGTCTGCGCAATCCGCGCCTGCCTGCGTTCCTGGACTGGGTGGTGCTGCGCGATCTCAGGCTCGGCAGTTCGGCGATCGACCTGCGCATCCGCCGCCATGGCGAGGATGTCTCCATGGAGGTGCTGCGGCGGCGCGGCCAGATCCAGGTCTCGCTGGTGCTGGCGCAATGACGGGGCCGAAACGGGATTGGCGCGGCCGCGCCGTTGGGTTCGCCGTGTTGTGGCTGCTGCTGGGGAACGCCACGAATGGCCATGCACAGGCGCCGACGGCGCCCGCCAAGGATGCGGCTGTGCCTGCCAAGGAGCCGGCACCCCCGCCTTCGGTGACCATTCTCGGCGCCCGCGATGCGCATGGCGTGCTGGGCCGCGACGTGCGCAGCTCGAACGGCGAGGACATGGGCCACATCGTCGACGTCATCGTCGATCTCACCGGCACTGTGCGTGCCGCCGTGATCGATTTCGGCGGCTTTCTCGGCGTCGGCAGCCGCAAGATCGTGGTCGACTGGACCGCGCTCGATTTCAAGCACATCGCCGAGAAGAGCGACCGGGTGACCCTCGACCTCACCAAGGAGCAGGTCAAGGCCGCGCCCGAATACAAGGAGGACAAGCCCGTCGTCGTGCTTGGCGCAGCGGGCAAGCTGTCCCCCTGGGATTTCGATCATTGAGTTGATGTGCGTGAGTAGGTCCGCTCTGCGCCGGCGCAGCGGATCATGGCGGGGACGTTGTGCCCCGCCAGCCTCATGAGTTGAGACGTGAAACCATGCCGATTACACGGCCGTCCAGATCACCTGACCGGGAGCCTAGGCCCGACCGCGCGGCGGAAGCTGGCGCGCGTGAGGCCGTGCAGGATCATGGCCGGACGATGGCGAGACCCGTGCCCTCCCGGCAGAGCCTGCGCGGGCTCGACTGGTTCATCTTCTTCCTGGCCGACGTGCAGACCGGCTTCGGACCGTTCATCGCAGTGTACCTCACGACGCAGAAATGGACGCAGGCCCAGATCGGTCTGGTGCTGTCGATCGGCGGCATCGTCGGACTGATCGGGCAGATGCCAGGCGGCGCGATCATCGATGCGGCCAGGTCGGAGCGGCGGGTGGCCGGTCTCGCCGTCGCCGCCATCGGCTGCAGTGCGCTGGCTTACGCCGTATGGCCGATTTTTCCCGTGGTCGCGGGCGCCGCAACCTTGCATGCGGCGGCGAGCTGCGTGCTGGGCCCGGCCATCGCCGCCATCAGCCTCGGACTGGTCGGTCCGCGCGGCATGGCGGAGCGACTGGGGCGCAACGCGCGCTTCGCTTCGCTCGGCAGTGGCGTGGCGGCGGCGGTCATGGGGACCTGCGGTTATCTCATCTCCAGCCGCGCGGTTTTCCTCGTGACGTTCATTCTCGCCTTTCCCACGCTGATCGCGCTGTCGCGCATCCGCGAGCGTGAGATCGACATTGCGCGCGCCCATGGCCATGCCCTGCAGGAGGACAGCGAGGGGGCGCGGCTGTCGGGTCTGCTCGGCCTGCTGCGCCAGCGTGCACTGCTGGTATTCGCGCTCGGCGTGTTCCTGCTGCAGCTTGCCAATGCGGCGATGCTGCCGCTGATGGCGGGCGTGGTGACGACGAAATCGAGCGAATGGGCGCCGATGCTGATCGCCTTCTGCATCGTCGTGCCGCAGGCCATCGTGGCGCTGACCTCGCCGTCGGTCGGCGCGGTGGCGCAGCAATGGGGCAGGCGGCCGCTGCTGATGCTGGGGTTTGCTGCGCTCACCGTTCGTGGCGCGCTGTTCGCGGTGGTTCACGACCCCTACGTGCTCGTCGCCGTGCAGATCTTCGACGGGGTCACTGCCGCCGTCTTCGCCGTGATGATTCCGTTGACGGTGGCCGACGTCGCCTTCGGCAGCGGCCACTTCAATCTGGCTCAGGGGATCGTCGGCACGGCGACCGGGATCGGCGCCTCACTGTCGACCGTCATGGCGGGCTTCGCCAGCGACAGGTTCGGCAGCGCCACTGCCTTCATGGGGTTGTCGGGGGTGGCGCTCGCGGGTCTCTTGCTCATCGCGCTGCTGATGCCGGAGACGGGGCAGCGCGAAATCAGGGCTTGATGCGGGTGGGACGCCTCAGGCGTCCATGCTGCGCAGGCGCTGGCGGTTGCGGAGCACGATCTGGCGCGCGCCGGAGAAGCCGAGAACGCCCTGGCTGTGCAGCTGCGACAGCGCGCGGGAGACGGTCTCCAGGGTGAGGCCGAGATAGTCGCCGATGTCGCGGCGGCACATCGGCAGCGCCATCATGCCGGCCACGGCAAGGCGACGGTCCATCTCGAGCAGGAAGGTCGCGACGCGCTCCATCGCGGTCTTGCGGCCCAGCAGCAGCATGTGGTCCTCGGCATGGCGGAGGTCGTGAGCCGTCATGGTCCAGAGCTTGCGGGCGACGGTGACGTCGGTGCCGGCAGCCTGCTCGAGGCTGCGGCGCTTCACCAGGCGCACGGTGGTGTCGATGATGGCCTCGGCGGCGAGACGGTGCACCGAGCCGAATTCGAGGCCGAACACGTCGCCGGGAAGATGGAAGGCGCCGATCTGGCGACGGCCGTCGGACAAGAGCTTGTAGCTGCGCACGGCGCCGGAGATCACCTGATAGACGTACTCGGCCGGCTCGTCCTCGCCATAGATCTCCTCGTCCTTCTTGTAGGAGAACTCGCTGGCGATCAGCCCGGCATGGCCGGTGATCTCGGCAAACGGATTGGCGGCAGGAGAAGGGACAGCAGGAGAGGGGACGGTGTGGGTGGCGTTGGTGCTGACGACCGAATTGGCAATCGACTGATTGAGCATGACCATCTCCTTGCGGCGGATGGCGATGTGGTACACGGCGGCTCCCGTTAAGGACATTTGGGCCGTTATCTTAAGGGGGTTCCCCTACGTAGATCTACGTAACGGGGTGGTCAGGAGGCGCGCTGGGCGGTAGCCGAGTGGTCGTTTGCGATCGCCTTGCGAATCCGCTTCACCAGATTGTCGTCCAGCAGCGGCTTGAGCAGAAAGTCCTGGATCCCAACCGCGGCGGCGCGGGCCGCCAGCCGATCGTCGTAATGGCCGGTGATCAGCACCACCGGAGCCGTCGCGCCCTGCTTGCGCAACCGTTCCGCGAGCTCAACCCCGTTGAGCTCGGGCATCTTGTAGTCGACGACGAAGCAGTCGACCAGGGCGTGATCCGAGGCCTTCAGCAGCGCGGTGCCGCTGCGAAAGGTGCGGACATCGAAGCCGTCGGCTTCCAGCAGAAAGCGCAGCGAGCCGAGCACGTCGGCATCGTCGTCGGCTACGTAGACCGTGGGTTTCATGTGAGCCGACATCGCACGTGCCGCGAGAATGTGATGTTGAACCGAGGCACAACATAACACTCGATTCTGTCAAGGCAGCTTGATCTAGCTCAATCCTTCAGCGCGCCCGCGCGCATCGCAAGACGCACCAGCTCGGAGAGGCTGTTCGCTCCCATCTTGGTCATCACGTTCGCCCTGTAGACCTCGATGGTGCGCGGGCTGATGTCGTATTCGCGGGCGATCAGCTTGTTGGAGAGTCCGGCCATCAAGCCGTCCATCACCTGGCGCTCCCTCGGGCTCAGGCTGGCGATGCGACCGAGAATGTCCTGCGTAACCGATTCGTTCTTCGCCGCCGGCCCGGCCTGCTGGATCGCCGTCTCGATCATGGCGACGAGGCGCTCGTCCTCGAACGGCTTCTCGAGGAAGTCGACCGCGCCGAGCTTCATGGCTTCGACGGCGAGCGGCACGTCGCCATGTCCGGTCATCACCAGAATCGGAAAGCTGCTGCCGGCAGCCTTCATGCGCTTGAGCAGCTCGATGCCGTCGATGCCGGGCATCCGCACGTCCGAGACGACGCAGCCGAAGGCGAGCGTCGGCAGCCGGTCGAGGAAGCTTTGCGCATTCTCGAACAGCGTGACCTTGAATCCGGAGGAATCGAGCAGGAAGTTCAGTGAGTCCCGCATCGCCTCGTCGTCATCGATCACATAGACCTTGGCCTGTTCAGCCATCATGCTCAACCTTGGTTGGGGCGGCCGGCAGGGTGAAGCGGAATGTCGCCCCGCCTGCCTCGTTGTTCTCGGCCCACATGCGCCCGCCATGGGCCTCGATGATGGAGCGGCTGATCGAAAGCCCAACTCCCATTCCGGTATCCTTGGTGGTGAAGAAGGTCTTGAAGAGGTTGGGCATGACGTCGTCGTGGAATCCCGTTCCGGTATCGGACACGGCGACCTCGATCAAGTCGTCGCTGACCCTGTGATTGGTCGCGGCGAGCTCGCGCCGGGGCGCATGTGACATCGCCTCCAGCGCATTGCGGAACAGGTTCACCAGCACCTGCTGGATCTGGACCCGGTCGGCCAGCACGAGATCGGCGTCCGGATTGAGCTGGAATCGTAACTGCACGTTCTGCTCACGGGCACCGGCAAGGCCCAGCGCGCCAGCCTCCTCGATCAGCTTGGACAGGCTCTCGACCCGCTTTTCCGATTCGCCCCGTGAGACGAAATCGCGCAGCCGGCGGATGATCTGGCCGGCGCGAATCGCCTGCTCGGCGGCACGGTCCATCGCGCTCTCGATCTTGGGCGTGTTCGGATCGCTGCTGCCGGCGAGCAGCCGGCGCGAGCCCTTCATATAGTTGCTGATGGCGGCGAGCGGCTGGTTCAGCTCGTGAGCCAGGGCAGATGCCATCTCGCCCATGGCGCTGAGGCGCGAGACATGGACCAGCTCCGACTGCAATTCGCGTAAGCGCGCCTGGGTCTGCTGGTGCTCGGTGAGATCATGGGCGAAGCCGGTGAAATAGGGCTTGCCGCCGGACTGCATCTCGCCGATCGACAGATGCATGGGAAATGTCGAGCCGTCGCGGCGGCGTCCGGTGACGATCCGACCGATGCCGATGATGTGTCGCTCGCGGCTGGCATGATAGCGGAGCAGGTAGCCGGCGTGGCGCGAGCGGTCGGGCTCGGGCATCAGCTCGCTGACGTCGAGGCCGACCGCCTCTTCCTCGGTGAAGCCGAACATCCGCTCGGCCGCGGCGCTGAAGAACTGGATGGTGCCGTTGCCGTCGATCACGATCATCGCGTCGGGCACGGTATCCAGGATCGAGCGGAAGTGCTGCTCGCGCAGGCGCAACGCCTCTTCCAGCCGCTTCTCCTGGTCGATGTCGAGGGCGATGCCGCGCAGGTGCCGCGGCTGCCCATCCTCATCCGGGACCACGCCGGCGAGCACGCGAATCCAGTGTCCGCCGCCCGGCACCTTGAACGACATGTCGAACCCGGAGCCCTGGTGGCGGGCCTGCTCGATCGCGGCTTCGACAGGGGCGCGGTCCTGACCGGCCAGCAGCGACAGGAACGAGCCATAGGTGACCGGCTGGTCGGCAGCGATTCCGAACAGCTTCCGCGTGGTCACGGACCAGTAGAATTCACCCGAGGCGAGGTCGAGATCCCATGCGCCGAAGCCCAGCGAGTGGGAGTCTTCGGGGCGGATGGATGCGTCGGGAAAGGGTTGGGTGACGCCGCGCACTTGGAAGCTTTCGATCGATTCGCCGTTATGGCCAGGAGCAGAGTTGTCAGGAGCAGAGTTGCCGTGAGCAGCCCAGGGAAGACGAGGAAGCCCTGCGGTATTCTATACCAGATTGCGCCGTTGCAACCCCGGCCGACTTAACTTTGGTTCGACAATTCAAGGCTTTCTCCGATGTTGGGCGGGTTCCATCGCTCCCTTGCCGTTCGGGTTCCGCTGCAGCACATTGATCTATCTCATCACGGTAGGTGATTTCACCTCTAAGAGCTGCATGGAAGCATTGTTTGGAGAGACGGATGACTTTCGCGACTGTCATGGTGAGCCTTGCGCTCAACCAGCCCAATGAGGCCCGTCTCCAGGTCGCAGGCGATCTCGCGGCCCGGTTCGACGCCGGCATCATCGGCGTTGCGGCCGCGGAATTCACACCCCCGCTCTATTTCACCACAGGCGAGCAGGCCCAGGAGCTGGTCGAGCAGGGTGAGGGCGCCCTTCAGAACAGGCTGGCCGAGCTCGAGCAGCAGTTTCGCTCGGTCGTCGGCGAGCGGGCCGCGTCGCTGAGCTGGCGCAGCGGGCTGGATTTTCCCGCCCGCTATGTCCTGGCCCAGGCGCGCGCGGCCGATATTCTCGTCACCGGGAGCGCGCCTCCCGGCATGTCCGATGCGTTTGCGATCGCCAGCCCCAAGGATCTGGTGATGGAGGCCGGACGGCCGCTGCTCGTCGTGCCCGACAATGTCGGCTGGCTCGATCTCGGGACCGTGCTGGTGGCCTGGAAGGAGACGCCGGAGGCGCGCCGGGCGGTCACGGACGCGCTGCCGCTGCTCGCCAAGGCGAGCGACGTGGTCGTGGTCGAGATCCTTGAGAACAGCTCGGACTATGATGCCTGCGAGGCGCGCCTCGACGACGTGGTCGCCTGGCTCGGCCATCACAAGATCACCGCCTCGGCCCGCGTCGAGGAGCCGGGGACGGGGCGCAACGTGGCCGCCAAGCTCGACGCCGTGGCCGCCGATCTCACCGCCGGGCTGGTCGTCGCCGGCGCCTATGGCCATTCCCGATTCCGCGAGCTCGTGCTCGGCGGCGTCACCGAGCATCTCGTCACGCGCACCGAGCGCTGCGTGCTGCTGTCGCACTGAATTTCAACCGCTCCATCCGAGAACAGGATTGCCGCCTTGTACAAATTTCTCGAGGACACCGCCGGCAGCTACATGACGCGGACGATCACGACCGTGACCCGCGAGACGACGATTCGCGAGCTCGGCGACATGTTCGACCGCGACGATTTCAACACCTACCCCGTCGTCGAGAACGACGAGGTGATCGGCATCGTCACCAAGTTCGACGTGCTGAAATGCTTTGCGTTCACGCCCAACCAGATGTTGCCGCGCTACAGCGACCTGATGAACAGGACGGTCGCCGACGTGATGACGTCCGAGTTCATCTACGTCAGGCCGGACACCAAGCTGACGCGCGTGCTGCAGCTGATGGTCGAGCACCGCATCCGCAGCCTTCCCGTGACCGACGGCGACAACCGTCTGGTCGGCATCATCGCCCGCGAGGACATCGTGAGGGCGCTCGCGGCCGCGGCGAAGGACTGACGGCGGGCGCCTCGATCCGGAACTGATACGGAAGTCTAAGATCACATCGTCCCGTACGCATCCTCTGCGTGCGGGACGATCTGCTTTGCTTGCATGGCGCCCGCGCTTCGTCGTGCAACACCCGGCTCTTTAGCGGCGAACGGGTCGCAAGGTTGATTTCGATCAATTCCACGTGTGAGCGATTGTGGTTGCTGGGCTCGTGTTCTTTCAGCGAGATTCCGCATGAGCGCGTCCTCATCCACAAAATCCATGACCATCGGCGAAAGTGGCTTATCGCTTACGTTCGCCGTCACCGCCTTCTTGTGCGTCTTCGCTGCGGCGAAGGCACTGGATACGGCCTTCGCGTTCCACGCCTCGCTCGCGGCTGCCGCCAGCGCGGCGTCCGTCTTCTTCATCCTCAATCGCTACTTCGAGCGCCGCGAGCTGCCTCCGCAGGAGATCAATGGTCGGCCGAACTACAATCTCGGTCCGATCAAGTTCGCCTCGTTCATGGCGATGTTCTGGGGCATCGCCGGCTTCACGGTCGGCCTCATCATCGCCTCGCAACTGGCCTGGCCCGCGCTGAACTTCGACCTGCCATGGACCAGCTTCGGCCGCCTGCGACCGCTGCATACCTCGGCGGTGATCTTCGCCTTCGGCGGCAACGTGCTGCTGGCGACCTCGTTCTACGTCGTGCAGCGGACCTGCCGCGTGCGTCTCGCCGGTGATCTCGCGCCCTGGTTCGTGGTGATCGGCTACAACTTCTTCATCCTGATCGCGGGCACGGGCTATCTGCTCGGTGTCACCGAGGGCAAGGAATACGCCGAGCCCGAATGGTACTCGGATCTTTGGCTGACGATCGTTTGGGTGGTCTACCTGCTGGTCTTCCTGGTGACGATCATCAAGCGCAAGGAGCCGCACATCTTCGTGGCGAACTGGTTCTACCTGGCCTTCATCGTTACGATCGCCGTCTTGCATCTCGGCAACAACCCGGCGCTGCCGGTTTCGCTGTTCGGCTCCAAGTCCTACATCGCCTGGGGTGGCGTGCAGGATGCGATGTTCCAGTGGTGGTACGGCCACAACGCGGTCGGCTTCTTCCTGACCGCCGGCTTCCTGGCCATCATGTACTACTTCATCCCGAAGCGGGCTGAGCGTCCGATCTACTCGTATCGGCTGTCGATCATCCACTTCTGGGCGCTGATCTTCCTCTACATCTGGGCCGGCCCGCACCATCTGCACTATACGGCGCTGCCGGACTGGACGCAGACTCTCGGCATGACCTTCTCGATCATGCTGTGGATGCCGTCCTGGGGCGGCATGATCAACGGCCTGATGACCCTGTCAGGTGCGTGGGACAAGCTGCGGACCGACCCGGTGCTGCGCATGCTGGTCGTGTCGGTCGCCTTCTACGGCATGTCGACCTTCGAAGGTCCGATGATGTCGATCAAGGTGGTCAACTCGCTCAGCCACTACACCGACTGGACCATCGGTCACGTGCACTCCGGTGCGCTCGGCTGGGTCGGCTTCGTGTCCTTCGGCGCGCTGTACTGCCTGGTGCCTTGGATCTGGAACCGCAAGGGTCTCTACAGCCTCAAGCTCGTGAACTGGCACTTCTGGACGGCCACGCTCGGCATCGTGCTCTACATCTCCGCGATGTGGGTCTCGGGCATCCTGCAGGGTCTGATGTGGCGGTCCTACACGGCGCTCGGCTTCCTCGAATACTCGTTCATCGAGACCGTCGAGGCGATGCATCCCTTCTACATCATCCGTGCCGCCGGTGGCGCGCTGTTCCTGATCGGCTCACTCATCATGGCCTACAATCTCTGGATGACGGTCCGTGTCGGTGAGGAAGAAGTTCAGTCGCCCGTCGCTCTTCAGCCGGCGGAGTGAGGTATCCAACCATGTCATTCTGGCAACGACACCAAGTCTTCGAGAAGAACTCGATCATCCTGGTCATCGGCATCCTGCTGGTGATCGCGATCGGCGGCCTCGTCGAGATCACTCCGCTCTTCTACCTGAAGAGCACGATCGAGGCGGTCGACGGCGTGCGTCCTTACACGCCGCTCGAGCTGGCCGGCCGCAACATCTATGTCCGCGAGGGCTGCTATCTCTGCCACTCGCAGATGGTGCGTCCGCTGCGTGACGAAGTGGAGCGCTACGGCCACTTCTCGCTCGCCGCGGAGAGCATGTACGACCATCCGTTCCAGTGGGGCTCGAAGCGCACGGGACCCGACCTCGCCCGCGTCGGCAACAAGTATTCCGACGATTGGCACGTCACCCATCTGGCCAACCCGCGCGCCATCGTGCCGCAGTCGATCATGCCCGGCTATCCTTTCCTGAAGGAGAACGAGCTCGACGCAAACAACGTCGCGGACCATCTGAAGACGCTGCGCGCGGTCGGTGTGCCCTACACCGACGATCAGATCGCCAACGCCGCCGCCGATCTCAAGGCCCAGGTCGATCCGGACGGTGCCGGCGCCGAGGCGCTCACCAAGCGCTATCCGAAGGCGGTGGTGCGCAACTTCGACGGCAAGGCGGGTGCGCCGACTGAAATGGATGCGCTGGTCGCGTATCTGCAGATGCTCGGCACGCTGGTGGACTTCAAGATCTACAACGAAAAAGCCAATCTGCGCTGAGATCGAGAGGCGAGCATCATGAAGCCCATCATTGCAGTCGAAAACATCGCGTCGTCACTCGTGACGACGCTGTGGACCCCGATCTTCGTCGCGATCTTCATCGCGATCGTCACCTACGCCCTCTGGCCTCGCAACAAGGCCGCTTTCGACGAGGCGGCGAGCATGCCGTTGCGCGAGGAGTAATTCAACATGGCTGACCATACCGAAGTCGACAGCGTCTCCGGCACCGCCACGACGGGCCATGCCTGGGACGGCATCAAGGAGCTCAACACCCCGCTGCCGCGGTGGTGGGTGATCACCTTCTACATCACCATCGTCTGGGCGATCGGCTACTGGATCGTGTATCCGGCCTGGCCGACCATCTCCAGCAACACGGCTGGCCTGTTCGGCTACTCGTCCCGCGCGGACGTGGCGGTCGAGCTCGCCAACCTCGAGAAGATCCGCGGCGCCAAGATGGCGGCTCTCGCCACCGCCTCGCTCGCCGACATCGAGAAGGATCCGGCGATGCTGGGTCTGGCCCGCGCCAAGGGCAAGACGGTGTTCGGTGACAACTGCGCCGCGTGCCACGGCACGGGTGCGGCGGGCGCCAAGGGCTTCCCGAACCTGAACGACGACGACTGGCTGTGGGGCGGCTCGCTGGAGCAGATCCAGCAGACCCTGCTGTACGGCATCCGCTCGGGCCATCCGAAGACCCGCGAGGGCCAGATGCTCGCCTTCGGCAAGGACGGTGTCCTGAAGCCGGCCGAGATCGTGACGGTCGCCAACTACGTCCGCGAGCTGGCGGGGCTTTCGACCCGGCCGGGCTATGACGCCAAGGCCGGCGCCAAGATCTTCGCCGAGAATTGTGCGGCATGCCATGGCGACAACGCCAAGGGCAATCCGGAGCTCGGCGCGCCGAACCTCACGGACAAGATCTGGCTCTACGGCTCGGACGAGGCGACCCTGATCGAGACCATCACCAATGGCCGCGCCGGTGTCATGCCGGCCTGGGAGGGCCGTCTCGACCCGACCACGATCAAGGCGATGGCGGTCTATGTCCACTCGCTGGGCGGCGGAAAGTAACGGAAATCCAACGGAACTTTCCCTTCAATTGAGCTGGATCAACTGAGCGGCCGGAGGTGGGCATACCTTCGGCCGCAACTGCGAG
This sequence comes from Bradyrhizobium aeschynomenes, assembly GCF_013178945.1. GTDB lineage: Bacteria > Pseudomonadota > Alphaproteobacteria > Rhizobiales > Xanthobacteraceae > Bradyrhizobium > Bradyrhizobium aeschynomenes. The sequence goes on along the minus strand of NZ_JABFDM010000002.1, from coordinate 817,198 downwards.
AAGCCCCCCCAGCGATGAACCAGACGGTAAAACCCGACGACCTGAAGCGTGACGAGGTGCAGCCGGTGGACGATTACGGTCCGCTGTATGCCGCGCACAAGAAGGTCTATCCGCAGAGCGTCTCGGGCACCTTCCGCCGGATCAAATGGGGCCTGATGGGCTTCTGCCTCGGCGTCTATTACTTCCTGCCGTTCGTTCGCTGGAATCGCGGCCTTGGCGCGCCCGACCAGGCGGTGCTGATCGACTTTCCGAACCATCGATTTTACTTCTTCTTCATCGAGCTGTGGCCGCAGGAGGTCTACTACTTTACCGGCCTGCTGATCATCGCCGCCATCGGCCTGTTCCTGATGAATGCGATCGGCGGCCGCATCTGGTGCGGTTACCTCTGCCCGCAGACGGTGTGGACCGACCTGTTCTACGCGGTGGAGCGCCTGATCGAGGGCGACCGCCGCGAGCGCATGAAGAAGGATGCCTCCAGCGACCCGATGAGGCTGGAGCGAATCTCCGAGCTCGTGCTCAAGCATTCGATCTGGCTGATGATCGCGTGGTGGACCGGTGGCGCATGGGTGCTGTATTTCAGCGATGCGCCGACCCTGGTGAGGGAGCTCGTCACCTTCCAGGGGCCGATGCTGGCCTATGTCTGGATCGCGATCCTCACTGCCACGACCTACACGCTCGCCGGCTTCATGCGCGAGCAGGTCTGCGTCTACATGTGCCCGTGGCCGCGCATCCAGGCGGCGCTGACCGACGAATGGGCGCTCAACGTCACCTATCGCTATGACCGTGGCGAGAGCCGCATGTCGGTCAAGAAGGCCGCCGAGCTGCGCGCGCTGGGCCAGCAGGCCGGCGATTGCATCGACTGCAAGCAATGCGTCGCGGTGTGCCCGACCGGCATCGACATCCGCGACGGCGCGCAGATGGACTGCATCCAGTGCGGCCTCTGCATCGACGCCTGCGACACGGTCATGACCAAGATCGGGCGGCCGACGCGGCTGATCGGCTATGACAACGACATCAACATCCACCGCCGGCAGGAAGGCAAGGCGCCGATCTACAAGCTCGTGCGCGCGCGCACGGTCGCTTACGCCGCGATCATCGCGGTGGTCGGCGGTGCCATGGTCTACAAGCTCGCGACCCGTTCGCTGCTCGACGTCAACGTGCTGCACGATCGCAACCCGATCGCGATCAAGCTGTCCGATGGTTCGATCCGCAACGCCTATACGGTGCGCGTCCTCAACAAGCACGGCTTCGACCGCGTCATCGCCATCGACATCGAAGGCCCGGTGAATTCGACCGTCCACGTCGTCGGCGCCGACTCCGTCACGCCCGATCGCCCGATGATCGTGATCGGCCGCGACCAGACCGAGGAGCTGCGGCTCCTGGTGACCGCGCCGGAGGAGAGCAATCCGGAGAAGTCGATCCCGGTGAAGTTCCACATCACCGATATCGGCCTCGGCGTCGTCGCCTCCGCCACCGACAATTTCGTCAGCCCTTAAGACAGTCCGAGGAGCCCGTCCATGGCCAGCCGTTCCGACAGATCCACACCGCTGACCGGACGCATGGTGCTCGCAATGCTGGTCGCCTTCTTCGGCATCGTGATCGGCGTCAACGTCGTCATGATGAAGCTGGCGATCTCGACCTTGCCGGGCACCGAGGTCGACAGCGCCTACAGCGCCAGCCTCGGCTACGAAAAGGAGATCGCGGCGGCGCGCGCCCAGGATGCCCGGCGTTGGCAGGTCGAAGCACATATCGAGCGCGGCGCCGGCGGCGCGGCGGTCGTGCAGGTCAATGCGCGCGACGCGAGCGGCAATCCCGTGTCGGGCCTGACCTTCCAGGGCCGGCTGGAGCGGCCCGCCGACAAGCGCGCCGATCAGGAGGTCGCGCTCGCCGAGGTCGGCATCGGCATCTATCGCGGCACGGCGGAGGCGATCGCGCCCGGCCAGTGGGATCTGGTGCTGGAAGGCGATTCCAGCGGCCGCCGCCTGTTCATGTCGAAGAACCGCGTGCTGCTGAACTGAAGGGGCTTCCGATCATGCATGCGACGCGTGACTTCTCCCATTACGTCAAGGATCTCGGTGCCGGTTTGAAGCACATCGACCTCGCGGTCGAGGGCGTCAGCTGCGCCGGCTGCATGGCCAAGATCGAGCGCGGCCTGTCGGCGCTGCCCGACGTGACCTTGGCGCGGGTCAATCTCACTGACAGGCGCGTGGCGCTGGAATGGAAGCAGGGCACGCTCGATCCGGCCAAGTTCATCGATCGCCTCGCCGAACTCGGCTACAAGGCCTATCCGTTCGAGAAGGCGAGCGCGGAAGCAACCGAGGCCGAGGAGTCGCGCTTCCTGCTGCGTTGCCTCGGTGTCGCGGCCTTTGCGACCATGAACGTGATGATGCTGTCGATCCCGGTGTGGTCCGGCAACGTCAGCGACATGCTGCCGGAGCAGCGCGACTTCTTCCACTGGCTGTCGGCGCTCATCGCCCTGCCGGCGGCCGCCTATGCCGGCCAGCCGTTCTTCCGCTCGGCCTGGCGCGCCTTGAAGACCGGCAACGTCAACATGGACGTGCCGATTTGCATCGGGGTGATCCTGGCGCTGGGAATGTCCATCGTCGAGACCTTTCATCACGCCGAGCACGCTTATTTCGATGCCGCGATCATGCTGCTGACCTTCCTGCTGGTCGGCCGCTATCTCGACCAGAACATGCGGCGGCGGACGCGCGCCGTCGCCGGCAATCTCGCCGCGCTGAAGGCCGAGACTGCGACCAAGTTCATCGGCGCGGATGAAATCTCCGAGGTGCCGGTCGCCGCCGTCCGTGCCGGCGACCTGGTGCTGCTGCGTCCCGGCGAGCGCTGCGCCGTCGACGGCGTCGTGGTCGAGGGCCGCTCCGAGATCGACCAGAGCCTGATCACCGGCGAGACGCTGTACGTGCCGGCGGAGCAGGGCACGGCCGTCTATGCCGGCTCGCTCAACATCTCCGGCACCTTGCGCGTCCGCGTGTCGGCCGCAGCCGAGGGCACCCTGCTCGCCGAGATCACGCGCCTGCTCGACACCGCGCTGCAGGCCCGCTCGCGCTACATGCGCCTCGCCGACCGCGCCTCGCGGCTCTATGCGCCGGTGGTGCATGCGACCGCTGCGCTCACCGTGCTCGGCTGGGTGCTCGCGGGCGCGAGCTGGCACGATGCGATCGTCACCGGCATCGCAGTGCTGATCATTACCTGTCCATGCGCGCTCGGCCTTGCGATCCCCACGGTTCAGACCGTCGCGTCGGGCGCAATGTTCAAGTCCGGCGTGCTGCTCAATGCGGGCGATGCGATCGAGCGCCTCGCCGAGGCCGAGCACGTCATCTTCGACAAGACCGGCACCTTGACCCTGCCGGAGCTCGAGGTCGTCAACGCCGCCGACATTCCGGCCGACGTCTTCTCTGTGGCCGGCCAGCTTGCGCTGTCGAGCCATCATCCGGTCGCGGCCGCCGTCGCTCAAGCGGCGAAGTCGAGGTCGCCCCTGATGGGCGCAGTCGAAGAGCCGGGGCAGGGCGTCCGCGCTGTCGTGGACGGCGTTGAGATCAGGCTCGGCCGTCCGTCATTTTGCGCAGCCGAGGCGCTGGCCGCGCAGAGCGGCGGCGCCGATCCCGAAGCCTCCGTCGTCGCCTTCCGCCGCGGCACCGAGACATACCTGTTCTCCGTGCGCCAGGGCCTGCGTCCCGACGCGGCGAAGATCGTTGCCGGCCTGCAGCGCCGCGGCATCAAGGTCGAGATCCTCTCCGGCGATCGCGAGGCCGCCGTCGCCGCCGCGGCGAAGGCGCTCGGGATCGGCGAGTGGCGTGCCGGCGTCACGCCGGCCGACAAGATCGCCCGCATCGAGGAGCTGAAGCGCGCAGGCGTCAAGGTGATGATGGTCGGCGACGGCATGAACGATGCGCCGTCGCTCGCCGCCGCGCACGTCTCGATGTCGCCGATCTCGGCCGCGCATCTCAGCCAGGCCACCGCCGATCTCGTCTTCCTCGGCCGTCCCCTGGCGCCGGTACTGGCCGCGGTCGACTACGCGCGCAAGGCGTTGCATCTGATGCGGCAGAATCTGTGGCTCGCGGTGCTCTACAATGTCCTCGCGGTGCCCCTGGCGATCAGCGGCGTCGTCACCCCCCTGATCGCCGCCGCGGCGATGTCCGGTTCGTCGATCATCGTCATGCTGAACGCGTTGCGCGCCCGCAAGGTTGCCGGGGAGGCCTCCTCATGGAAGTGATGATCATTCTCGTTCCGCTTGCGCTTGCGCTCGGCCTTGCCGGCCTGGTCGGCTTTCTCTGGTCGCTGAAGAGCGGTCAGTATGAGGACCTCGAAGGCGCAGCCTGGCGGGCGATCGCCGACGACGATGAGCCCCCGCCGGCTCAGCCTGCGGCGGCGCCGAGCCGGTCCTGAACGTTCGGCGGCGTCAGTCGGAACGCCAGCCATCCCGCCAATGCCAGCGCGGCGCCGATGCCCGCCACGCAGGCCGTCCAGCCGAACCGATCGAACAACTGGCCGAGCACGGCCGTCCCGACGATGCCGCCGGCGAAATAGCTGGCGAGATAGATCCCGCTGGCGACGCCTCGATCATGCACGGCCGTTTGTCCCACGAAGCCGGTGGCCACCGCCTGCGCGAAGAAGGTGCCGGCGCCGACCAGAACCATGCCCGCAAGCACCGCGGCGAGCTGTGACGACAGCATCAGGACGAGGCCGAGCGCCGCAGTGGCGAGAGACCCCCAGATTGCGAGCCGCGTGCCGGTCCGCGCTGCGATCCGGCCCGCCAGCAGCGTGGTGCCGATCGACGGCAGGAACACGACATAGACCAGCCCGATCTCCATCATGCCCAGCGACAACGGCGGCCGCACCAGCACGAAGTTGACGAAGGTGAAGGCTCCGATGAAGGCGAACAGGACGCAGAAGCCGAGGCCGAAAGCCGCGCGCAGGCGGCGGTTGCGCCAGTGGTCGAGGATTGCGGCGCTTCGCAGCGGCATCCTGCCTGCCATCATCATCTCGCCGCGTCGCATCGTGGCGCCGACCAGCACGGCGCCGACGAGATTGAGCGCCGCGAAGACGTAGAAGGTCGGTTCGAGACCGAGCTTGCTGGTGAGGCTGGCCGAGAGCAGCCGGCCCACCAGATTGCTCGCGACGTTTCCCGTGATATAGGCCGCGAAGGCACCGCCGGCCTCGCCGTCGCTGCATTGCTCGCCGAGATAGGCCAAGGTGAGCGCGAAGGCCGAGGCCATGCAAAGGCCCTGCAGGATGCGCAAGCCGGCGAAGATCGAGAGGTCCGGCGCGCTCGCGAGCAGCGCCGTGAAGATGGCGAGCAGGCCGAGGCTGCAGACGATGCCGGTTCGGCGGTCGATCAGAGGGCTGAGCAGCCCGGTCGCCAGGCTCGAGATCGCCATGCCGAGCGTGCAGGCATTGACCGCGAGGCCCATCGCGGCGGGACTGACCTGGTAATGCTTGATCAGCGCCGGCAGCATCGCCTGGGCCGCGAAGAGATCGACGAGGCTGAAGAAGGCGATGAAGCCGATCACGGCAGAGCGCCACGCCGCCGCCCTTGCATGGGTACCGTCCGTGCGTGGCACGGCCTCTGCCGAAAGGTCCGTCATGTCATCTCTCGCAGTTCGTCACGGGAAGCGCCGACGCATCCGGATCGCGCGCTCGCCCGGCGGCGATCCGAACGCGACAGGCGGACGCGGTGCCTACATGTTGTGATCGTGCGGATCCTTGCGGACGTCGCCGACATAGAGGATGACGGTCTCCTTGCCGTCGTTCTTCCACCAATGCGAGGTGCCGAACACCTCCGGCCTGATGTCGCCGGCCTTGTGCAGGATCGGCTCGGCACAGTTGCTGGCATATTCGATGATCTCGCCCTGCTGGACGAAGATCAGGGCCGGGCGGTCGTCGTGGCTGTGCCACGGTACGATGCCGCCGGGCGCGATGGTGAGCTTGCGGAAGCGCAGCTCGCGATCCTTGATGGCCGCCGGCTGCTTGGCAAGGTCGATCGCGCCGAGAGTGACGTCGGTGACGCCAACGGCCTTGACGTCCACCATCTCGCGCGCGCCGGCCTTGATCTTGTCCGCAGGACATTCGCCGGCATGAGCGACGGACGCCGCCAACAAAGTCGTTGCAATGGTCAGGGCGAAGGCCGCGCCGCTGCGGCTGATGCGTTGAGCTGCGATCTGCATGGACATGTCATGTCTCCTCTGGTGAAGCCGCGGCCCGCGTCGAGCAGGCCTTGCGACGCGCCACCATCGACGCGCAGCGCCCGTTGCGGAAATGCATCCTGCCTCTGGAAGCGATAGGTTCTCGCTATCGATAGGCGGGCGCTATCCTCGCGATTGGACAACGGCATTTCTCAAGCAGGCGAGGCCGCGCTTGTAATGCGAACGCCCGACGCACGGGCGACAGCATTCATCAGGAGGAGATATCCATGACCCGCTTGTCCAGGACCTTCATCGCTGCGGCCGTGGTCGCGGCCTCTGCCACGGCGGCGATTGCGCAAGGCGGCTTTGATCTCATGCCCGGCATGGCCTATGTCTACAGCGCCGGCAAGACCAGCACGATGGCGATGGCTGCTGGCGACGCCAATCACCGCGCCATGATGCGCCACGCCACCAAGGTGCCGAACAACACCGTTTTCTTCATGAGCAACGGACAGCTCTATTCCACGTCCGGCACGCTCGACCCGACCGGAAATTTCTACCGGCCCTGAGCGTCGATGGAGCGGCAGGCCGCCCTTGTGGGCGGCTTGCCCGCGAACCTATCATGCCGATCTCCCGATGTGCCGGAGCAGCTCATGACCGCGCTTTCACCCGCAGATGCCGAACGGCTCAGGCAGGCCTTCCTGCAGTGCAGGGAGATGCAGGGCACCTTGCGCCAGCAGCTCGAGGCCTATGCTGCGGCGGGCCGCGAGATCTTCCCGGCCTATGCCTCGGCGGTGGATCGCCTGGTCGCCCGGCTCGACGAGAATGGGGGTGGTGAGAATGCCCCGCGGCCGGGGCAGCCGATGCCGCCGTTCGTCCTGCCGGACGAGGCCGGCCGGCTGGTCAGTCTGGCATCGTGCATCGCCAGCGGCCCGGTCGCCGTGATGTTCTTCCGCGGCCATTGGTGTCCCTATTGCCGGCTCAACGTCCGCGCCGTGATCAAGGCGCAGGATCGCATCGTGGCGGCCGGCGGTGCCGTCGTCGCGATCATGCCGGAGCTGCAGGCCTTCACGCAGCAGTTCAAGACGGACTCGGGCGCCACCTTTCCGGTGCTGACCGATCTCGACAATGGCTATGCGTTGTCGCTGAATCTCGCAATCTGGCTCGGCCGCGAGATCCAGGATCTGCTGGCGCACCAGGACATGGCGAGCTTCCACGGCAATGATAGTTGGGTCCTGCCGATCCCGGCGGCCTTCGTTGTCGGCCGCGACGGTCTCGTGACAGCGCGCTTCGTCGATCCCGATTTCCGCAAGCGCATGGAGATCGACGATCTCGTTGCGGCGCTGCGCGAGGCAGCCGGCTGATCCGGCCGCGTTGATATTTCACGCATCAGCCTCACGATCGAGCCATTCCCGCCAATTCCTGCCACGCAGCATGCGCATGACGGCCGAGGCCACTGCGGTGCGCTCACGCCCGGCGACGCCATAGAGATGCACGGTGCGGCGGGCATCGAGCCCATCGACGCTGGCCCGATGCAGCGTCGGCGGCAGCGCGGTGGTCTGCGGGACGACACCGATGCCGACGTCGGCTTCGACGAGCGCGATCAGGTCGCGCTCGGAGTGAATGTCGTGGCTTCGGTCGAGATCGATGCCGCGGTCCCGCATCAGCGTGCGCAGCCTGTCGGAATGTTCGCAATAGCAGCGGGACAGGAAGGCCTCGCCGCCGAGTTCGTCGATGCCGATCCTGTCCTGAGCGGCGAGCCGGTGACGCTCGCTCGTGACGAGTGCGAAGTCCTCGGTAAACAGCGGCCAGACGTCGAGCCGGTCCCAGGTCTCGTCGATCTCCGACGCGATGCCGAGCTCTGCTTCCCCGTTCTTCAGATGGTCTGCGATCGTCCGGCTGCTCCCGCGCAGAAGCCTGAGCTCGAGCTTGTTGAACTGGCGCTGCAACTGATCGAGCAGCGGCAGCAGCAAGGCGAGGTCGATCGAATCCGCCAGCGCGATCCTGAGCGTTCCGAGCTCTCCGCTCTTGAACGACGACGCCAGCGTCCGTGCGCCGACAGCCGCCTCGTAGCACTGCTTGAGCAGCGGTTGCATGCGCTGGCCGAGCTCTGTCAGCTGTGCGGCGGGCCGCTCCCGCCGGAACAGATCTCCGCCGAGCTCCGCTTCCAGCTGCTTGATCGCCCGCGTCAACGAGGGCTGCGTCACGTTGCATTCCTCGGCCGCGCGCGTGAAGTGCAGCAGCCTGGCAACGGCAAGAAAATACCGAACTTGATGCATTTCCATTGAGGTGCTCCGTTCGACCCGGCGCCGTCCCGAGTGCATAACCTGACAGACCACGTCTTGGCATCATCGAATGCGATAGCAGGACCCTATCGTTTGGCGAGCCAAACGGCATTTCCGTTCATTGCGTCGAACCGGCAGATTACCGCCACATTGAGCAATCTTCGACGCGGATGAAGGAACAGCCATGGTTGCAGATACGATGAGAGCCGAGCCTTCGTTACTTCGGATGTCGGGAAAGGTGGCGGTGATCACAGGCTCCACCAGCGGCATCGGTCTCGGCATCGCGCGGGCGCTCGCCGGCGCGGGGGCACACGTGGTGCTGAACGGGTTCGGCGCGGCGGAGGAGATCGATCGGATCAGGTCGGATATCGCCGTCGAGTTCGGTGTCCGGACATTCTATGCGGCGGCCGACATGATGCAGCCCGCGGCAATCGAGCAAATGATCGATGATGTCTTGCAGGAGTTCGGCCGCATCGACGTACTGGTCAACAATGCCGGAATTCAGCACGTCGCGCCGCTCGAGGCGTTTCCGGTCGACAAGTGGAATGCCATTGTGGCGATCAACCTGTCGTCGGCCTTCCATACGATCCGGCTGGCGCTGCCTGCGATGCGGCAGAACGGCTTCGGTCGCATCATCAACGTCGCCTCGGCGCACGGGCTGGTCGCCTCGCCGTTCAAGGCGGCCTATGTCGCAGCCAAGCACGGCATCATCGGCCTGACCAAGGTCGCAGCGCTGGAGGCGGCCGAAGGCGGCATCACCTGCAACGCGATCTGTCCGGGCTATGTCTACACCCCGCTGGTGGAGGCGCAGATCGACGGGCAGGCGAGGGCGCACGGCATCTCCCGCGATCAGGTCATCCGCGACGTCCTGCTGGCGCAGCAGCCCAACAAGCGCTTTGCGACGGTGGAGGAGATCGGCGCGCTCAGCGTGTTCTTGGCGAGTGAGGCCGCAGCATCGATCACCGGTATCGCCCTGCCGGTCGACGGTGGCTGGACGGCGCATTAACGCCGCGGCGTAACAACCACGCGGACGTTGCGAAGCACAACAAGACATCGCGCAGGCAGGAGGCGAGACATGACCGAGATCAGCGACACCATGCGGACGACGACCGATCGCAGCGGACTGCCCGGCCAAGTGGTTCTCGTCCTGCAGGGCGGCGGGGCGCTCGGATCTTATCAGGCCGGTGTCTACCAGGCGCTGCACGAAGCCGGTCTCGAGCCGGATTGGGTGATCGGGACATCGATCGGTGCCATCAACGCCGCCCTGATCGCCGGCAGTCCGGTGCAGGAGCGCATGGCGCGGTTGCGGGAGTTCTGGAAGCGGATGCACCGCAAGCCGGCCTGGACGGTGCGGACGGCGTTTCCGGATTTCAACGAGCGCTTGTCCTACTGGACCACGGTGACGCACGGAATTTCCGGCTTCTTCCGTCCCAACGCACTGGCGCATGCCGGCGAGGCCTATCCGCTGGGGGCCGAGCACGCCGGCTACTACTCGACGACGCCGCTGCGCGAGACGCTTCAGGAGCTGGTCGACTTCGATTTGTTGAACGAAGGCGGGCTTCGCCTCACCGTCGGAGCCGCGCATGTCCGGACCAGCCGGATGCGCTATTTCGACAGCCGCGACGGCACGCTCGATGTGCGCCATATCCTCGCTTCCGGCGCGCTGCCTCCTGCCTTTCCCGCCGTTCGCATCGATGGCGAGCTGTATTGGGACGGCGGCATTCTGTCGAACACGCCGACAGAGGTCGTCTTCGACGACAATCCGCGCAAGGACTCGCTGATCTTCGCCGTGCACCTGTGGAATCCCGAGGGAGCCGAGCCGACGACGATGGCCGAGGTGTTCAATCGCCACAAGGACGTGCAGTATTCGAGCCGGATTGCCAGCCACATCGCGCGGCAGCAGCAGACGCACCGGTTGCGCCACGTCATCAACCAATTGGCCGCGCGTCTTCCGGAGTCGGCGCGCAACGATCCGGCGGTGCGCGATCTCGCCAGCTATGGCTGTCAGACACGGATGCACGTCGTCCGGCTTCTGGCACCGCAGCTCGAGCGCGAGGGTCATACCAAGGACATCGATTTCACCGAGCGCGGCATCACCGCGCGTTGGGATGCGGGCTATCAGCACACTCAATCGGTCCTGGATCGGATGCCCTGGTCGGGCGAGTTCGACCCGCTGTCCGGCGTCGTGCTGCACGATCCGCCGTTTGAGACGGCGGTGGCTGCCGAGTAGCAGATCGCAGCTCCAAGCGCATATTCGTATCCGATCGTGCCATCGGCCTACATCCCGATACCGCTCGCATCCGTTCGGTTTAAGGGATTAGTTGTAGTTCGTTCTTAATCATTAAGGCGGCGGCGCCGATTGCCGCGATCCATATTTGCCGACCGCGTGGGACGTCGCCGGAGGGCGCTGGCGCAGCTGAGCCGCCTGCTCGCGAATGTGACCGCTCGGAAACGGTGTTGATTGGGAATGGCCATGTCTGAGCGCGCGACAATGCAGAACGAGACACTTCAGTCGGAAGCCGGCGTAGTCAGTCTCAAATGGAAGATCCTGGCCGGCAATTTGCTGACCGGTTTGTTCGCGATGGCCTTTGCATTTGTGCTCGCATGGAGCGGGTGGGGAGATCTGGTCAAGCGCGAGCAGGCGAGACGCGTGCTCGACGCATTCGAGCTGGTAATGAAGGTGAACGCCCAGATCCCGCTTGAACGGAATATCTGGAATCTGCTCGCTGCTCCGGCGCCCGCCTCGGCCGACGATGCCGCCAAGCTCGACAAGACCATCGCGAGCACCGACGACCTGCTCAGCCAGGCCAAGTCATCCGCCAAGGCGGCGGGATTGGCAACCAGCAACATCGACGCTGCCGAGCAGACCCTTCGCGGCGTCCGGTCCGCGGCTCGCGGCGCCGTGGGGCTGCCTGCAGCGCAGCGTCCGGCCAACATCCAGGCGGCAACGATCGATGGCCTCGGGCGTGCCGCCCAAGCGCTGAATGCCTCGATCGACGAGACCGCAATCGAGCTGTCGCGCGTCGGTGGCGACGTCGAGAACCTGCTTCAGTCGGGCCAGTTGGCGCAACTGTCGCAGGCGATGCGGACGGTGAACGGGGCGCGCTCTGCGGTTCTTCGCTTCTTCATCCAGAACCTGAACTGGACGCCGGCACGCCTCGCCGAGGTCACCGAACAGAGCGGGCAGGTGACCCTGCTGTGGCAGCAGATGGAGCTCGCTGCGCGCAGCGTGCGTGACAATCCGGACGTCAGCTCTGCGCTCGAACATGTCCGCTCGACGTTGATGGGCGACGGTGAGCGCCGCTATCGTCAGATCGTCAACGCGGCGCGCGATGGTCAACCTTCGCCGGTCACCCCCGAGGAGTGGGGCCGCTGGACCACGCCGATGCTGAACAACGTGATCGTGCTGCGCGACGCGGCGCTGAAGTCGGCGCACCAGGCGGTTGATCAGGCCATCGAGGCGGCGCGGCTGCGCCTGTTCGGCGCCCTCGGCATCCTGCTTCTGGTCGCCATCGTCTCTGTTGGCGTAGTCCTCAACGTCGTGCGCGGCGTCATCGGCCCGCTGGTCGGTCTGACCGGAGTGACCCTGCGCCTCGCCAATGGCGAGCTGAGCGCCGACATTCCGAACGACACCCGCAAGGACGAGATCGGTGCGATGGCGCGCGCGCTGAAGATCTTCAAGGATGCCCTGATCGCCAAGAAGGAGTCCGACGAGGCCGCGCAACGCGACGCGCAGGCGCAGATCGATCGCGCCCGCCGGCTGGATACGCTGACGCGCAATTTCGAAGCCACCATCGCCGACATCGTCAACACCGTGTCGTCGGCAGCCTCCGGCCTCGAAACCTCGGCCGATACGCTGACGGATACGGCCAATCGCTCGAAGGAGCTGAGCACCGTGGTGGCGGCTGCTTCGGAGGAAGCCTCCGCCAACGTTCAGTCGGTGGCCTCCGCGACCGAGGAGCTATCCTCTTCGGTGCACGAGATCAGCCGTCAGGTGCAGGCCTCGGCCCGCATGGCCGGCGATGCCGTGCAGCAGGTGCGCCAGACCAACGGCCGGGTCGCCGACCTGTCGCAGGCGGCGGCGCGTATCGGCGACGTCGTCGAGCTCATCAACAGCATCGCCGGACAGACCAATCTGCTGGCGCTGAATGCCACTATCGAGGCGGCGCGCGCCGGCGATGCCGGACGCGGCTTCGCCGTGGTCGCGACCGAGGTGAAGGCGCTGGCCGAGCAGACCGCCAAGGCCACCGATGAGATCTCGCAGCAGATCTCCGGCGTCCAGGCAGCGACGCAGGAGTCGGTGAATGCGATCCAGGCGATCAGCTCGACGATCGAGCGTCTTGCCGAGATCGCCGCCGCCATTGCGGCCGCGGTCGAGGAGCAGGGCGCCGCGACGCAGGAAATCTCCCGCAACGTCCAGCAGGCCGCGCACGGCACCCAGCAGGTCTCGTCCAACATCACCGACGTGCAGCGTGGCGCGGCGCAGACCGGCTCGGCGTCCGCCGAGGTGCTGTCATCGGCCAAATCGCTCGCCGGCGATTCCAATCGCCTCAAGCGCGAGGTCGGAAACTTCCTTGAAGCGGTGCGCGCGGCCTGAGCTCAGCCTCCAGGCGCCAAAGGAAAAAGCCCGGACGTCGTCCGGGCTTTTTGTTGTTTGACCGTAGCCCGGATGGGCGCAGCGATATCCGGGGTCTCACGAGATGTGGAGATGAACCCGGCTGTCGCTGCACTCGTTCCGGGCCACGCGCTACGACGTGAGCATTTTCCGATACAGCGCGTTGTAGCAGGCGGCCGACAGGTCCCAGCTGAACGAGCGTCCCATCGCCGACAGCCGCATCGCGTTCAGTTTCTCCGTACTCGTGAACGCGGAGAACGCGCGCTTGACGCCGCCGAGGAACGACTCCGCGGATGGCTTCTGGAACAGGAATCCGGTCTCGCCGTCGGTGATGGTCTCGGCGAGGCCGCCGGTCTGGTGCCCGATCGGCAGCGAGCCGAAGCGCTGGGCGTACATCTGGCTGAGGCCGCACGGCTCGAAGCGCGACGGCATCAGGGTGAAGTCGCTACCGGCGAAGATACGCCGCGCCTGGGCGTCGTTGAAGCCGATCGCGACCCCGATCGCATCGGGGCGGCGGCGGTGGGCCTCCATCAGCGCGCGCTCGATCGCCGGCTCGCCGGTGCCGGTCACCACGATCTGGCCGCCGGCGCCGACGATCTCGTCGGCTGCCTCCAGCACCAGATCGATGCCCTTCTGATGCACGAGCCGCGCGACGATGCCGAACATCGGGCCACGCGAGACCGCGAGCCCGAACTGCTTTCGGACGTAGTCCGCGTTGGCCTTCTTGCCCTCCCAGTCGCCGGCGGCGAAGGGCTGCGCCAGCTGCTGGCAGTAGCGGGGATCCCAGCTCTCGTCGATGCCGTTGAGGATGCCGGTGAGCTCATGCGCGTTGGAGCGCTGGCGGAGCAGCCCTTCCAGGCCGCAGCCAAGTTCCGACGTCGTGATCTCCTGGGCGTAGGTCGAGCTGACCGTGGTCAGGTGCGACGCATAGATCAGGCCGCCCTTCAGGAACGACAGCTTGTCGTAGAACTCCAGCCCGTCGATGTGGAACGACGATTCCGGTGCGCCGATCCGGCGCAGCGACTCGCGCGGAAACAGGCCCTGATAGGCGAGGTTGTGGATGGTGAGGATCGACGGCACGTCGACCCCGCGCCATGCCAGATAGGCCGGCACCAGCGCCGCCTGCCAGTCGTTGGCGTGGACCAGATCGGCTGCCCAGTTCGTGTCCAGGGTGCCCGCCGCGAGCTCGGCCGCCGCCGCGGCGAGCCGGCCGAAGCGGATATCGTTGTCCGGCCAGTCCTTCCCGCTCTCGTCGCCGTAGGGGTTGCCCGGCCGGTCGTACAGCTCGTCGCAGAGCAGGACGTAGACCGGCAGGCCGTCGCGCGTCGATGATCGTCCCAGCGCGCAGCCCGGCATCTCCGCCAGCGGCGCGCATTGGCCGACGATCTCGATGTGAGTGAGTTGCTCGATCACGTCCCGGTAGCCGGGCAACATGATCCTGACGTCGGTATGTGAGCGCAGTGCTCTGGGAAGTGCTGCCGAAACGGCAGCCAGTCCGCCCACCCGGACGAAATCGTCCATTTCGGTCGTAACGAACAGAACCCGCAAGAGATGTCCTCGATCAAGCCCCATGTTCGTCCTATGCAAGAAAGGGTCCAAATTCAGCCATTAAAGAAAAGCGTCGCCGCATCGCGGCGAAAGGCCAAACGCTTCCGACATCGAATGGTTCGATCTAGACTCCCAGCCTGCCGCGTCCGATGGCTTACGCTTCGTGAATCAGCGAAGACGAAGCGGGCCCTGCCGGCTTCGGCACGCGGAAAAACAGAGAACTCCACCAGGGAGCTGCGCTTGTGAGTCTAGTTGGGAACGATGAGAGCCGTTTGACAGGATGCTTCGACGGCCTGCGCGTGCTGGATTTTTCGACCACCATTGCCGGCCCGCATTGTGCACGCATGCTTGCAGATATGGGGGCTGACGTGATCAAGATCGAGTCAGCCGAAGGTGAAACCATGCGCACCCGGCCGCCGATGCGGAATGGCTGCTCCACCGCTTTCGGTCAGCTCAACGTCGGCAAGAAGAGCGTCGTGCTCGATCTCAAGTCGCGCGATGGCGTCGAGGCCGTGCGTCGGCTGGTCGCAGCCGCCGATATCCTGGTCGAGAATTTTCGACCGGGCGTGATGCAGCGGCTCGGGCTGGACTACGCCGCGCTCAGCGCGCTCAACCCAAGGCTGATTTACTGCTCGATCTCGGGCTACGGCCAGACCGGCCCGTCGGCGGAACTCCCGGCCTATGCGCCGGTGATCCATGCCGCCTCGGGATACGACATGGCGCACCTCGCCTATCAGCCGGGGCGCGAGAGGCCCGACTATTGCGGCATCTATCATGCCGACGTCGTGACCGGGACCTACGCCTTCGGCGCCATCGCCTCGGCGTTGTATCAGCGCGAGCGCACCGGGCGCGGCCAGCATGTCGACTGCTCGATGCTGGAATCGATGCTGAGCCTGACCTTGAACGAGATCCAATGGTCGCAATTTGCGGTCGCACAGCCGTCGCGGCCGACCTTCGGTCCGGCGGCATGTCGCGACGGCTATGTGATGATCGCCATCGCCAGCGAGAAGACGTTCCAGAACCTGATGACCGTGATCGGCCATCCCGAATGGGTCGATGATGCCAGGTTTGCGAAATATTCCGACCGGCGGGCAAACTGGGGCGCACTGATGGATGGCGTTGAAGCCTGGTCGGGCCGGCTCAGCGTCGCGGAATGCCTGGAGGCATTGAACGCAGGCGGTGTACCGAGTTCGGCCTATCGCAGCGTCGCCGAGGCGTTGGCCGATCCGCAGATCGCGCATCGCGGCGCGCTGGCCGATGTCGCGGATGCCGCCGGCAGCTTCAGGGTCGTCAACCTGCCGTTCCGGATGTCGGAGGCGAAGGTCGCGGCAGGCCCGCGCGCTGCGAGCCTCGGCGAGCATACCGCAGAAGTCCTTGCGGAGGCGGGCGCCAGCGACCGCGGCAAACGCTGAGGCAAAAGGCTGCAGGGCAGCCATGATCGCGCGCGAGGCGGGCGGCCTTGCCGCTCCACGCGTTTCCGGCCAATGTCATGGCATTGCAGGAACAGTCCGGACCAGCCGGACGCGCATGCCGGGAGGAGATGCCGCGACGCCGTTGCCGCGTGCAGCCGTCGCTCGCCCGTCATTGCAGCGTCCGGTCCCGCCGCCGACCGGACCACGGGAGTGAGAGCATGAAGAGCTTCAAGGTCACCGATTTCAACGCGCCGCTGACCGAGGTCGACGAGCCGACGCCGCAGCCGTTCGGCAAGCAGGTGCTGATCAAGGTGAAGGCGGCCGGGGTCTGCCACAGCGATCTGCACATCTGGGAAGGCGGCTATGATCTCGGGCACGGCCGCAAGCCGCTCTCGTTGAAGGATCGCGGCGTGTCGCTGCCGCGGACGATGGGACATGAGAGCGCCGGCGAGATCGTCGCGTTCGGCCCTGACGTGACCGAAGCGGAGAAGGGCGGGTTGAAGGTCGGCGACGTCGCGCTGGTCTATCCCTGGATCGGCTGCGGCAAATGCGCGACATGCCTCGCCGGCGACGAGAACATGTGCCTGAAGCCGGCTTCGCTCGGCGTCTATTGCGACGGCGGCTATGCTGACCACATGACCGTGCCCCATCCGCGCCACCTGATCGATCTCAAGGGCCTCGATCCGGTGACGACCGCGCCCTACGCCTGCTCGGGCGTCACCACCTATAGCGCGCTGAAGAAGGTCGAGAAGGATTTCGACACGCCGATCGTGATCTTCGGCGCCGGCGGCCTTGGCCTGATGGCGCTGTCGCTGCTGAAGGCGATGGGCGGCAAGGGGGCGATCGTCGTCGACATCGATGCGCGCAAGCGCGAGGCGGCGCTCGCGGCCGGCGCTCTAGCGGCGGTCGACGGCAAGGCGCCGGACGCGCTGGAGCAGCTGAACAAGGCAGCGGGCGAGCCGATCCGAGCCGTGATCGACCTGGTCGGCAATGCCGCCACCGCGCAGCTCGGCTTCGATTGCCTGACCAAGGGCGGCAAGCTCGTCATGGTCGGCCTGTTCGGCGGCGGCGCGCCCTGGGCCTTGCCGCTCATTCCGATCAAGGCGGTCACCATCCAGGGCAGCTATGTCGGCAATCTCCGCGAGACCAAGGAGCTGCTCGACCTCGTCCGCGCCAAGAACATCGCCCCGATCCCGGTCACGCCGATGCCGTTGTCCAAGGCGAACGATGCCCTGCACGATCTGCAGAAAGGTCAGTTGGTCGGCCGCGCGGTGCTGACGCCGTAGCCGTCGCTCTCACATCCGTCGTTGCGAGGAGCGAAGCGACGAGGCAATCCAGGGTCTCAACCTGGGCCCCGGATTGCTTCGCTTCGCTCGCAATGACGGCCGTAACTCCCTCGGATCGTGAACGAAACCCATGCCCTCCACCAATTCACTTCACATCGCAGTTCTCCCCGGCGACGGCATCGGACCGGAGGTCATGGCGCCGGCGCTTGAAGTGCTGCGGAAGGTCGAGGCGAAGGCCGGACTTTCGTTGCGCTTCACCGAGGCTCAGGCCGGCGCGGGCAACTATCTTGCGACCGGCGTCTCGATCGCGGAGTCCACAATCAAGCTGTGCGAGGGGGCCGACGCCATTCTGCTCGGCGCCTGCGGGCTGCCGTCGGTGCGCTATCCCGACAACACCGAGATCGCGCCGCAGATCGAGCTGCGCTTTCATTTCGACCTTTATGCCGGCGTGCGGCCGGCGCGGCTGATCCCGGGCGTGCCGAGCCCGATCGTCGGCGCCGCCGAGCGCGGCATCGACTTCGTGGTGATCCGCGAGTCCACCGAAGGCCTGTTCGCCTCGATGGGCAAAGGTGTGGTGACGCATGAAGAGGCGCGCGAGACCCTCGTGATCACCCGCAAGACCTCCGAGCGGCTGTTCAACTTCTCCTTCAAGCTTGCCGCCCGCCGCAAGGCGCGCGGCCGCTCCGGGACTTTAGCCTGCGTCGACAAGGCCAACGTCTTCAAGGCCTTCGCCTACTTCCGCAAGATCTTTGACGAGGTCGCTCAACTTCATCCAGACGTGAAGACCGACCGGCTCTACATCGATGCCTGCGCGCTCATGCTGGTGAAGCGTCCCTGGGATTTCGACGTGCTGGTCACCGAGAACATGTTCGGCGACATCCTGTCCGATCTCGCCGCCGGTCTCGTCGGCGGCATGGGCATGGCACCGTCGGCCGACATCGGCGACCGCTACGCGGTGTTCCAGCCGTGCCATGGCACCGCGCCCGACATCATGGGGCAGGGCAAGGCCAACCCGACCGCGATGATCCTGTCGGCGGCGATGATGCTCGACTGGCTGGCCGATACCCACGGGATCGAGGGCGCGGCCGAAGCCGCGCAGCGGATCGAGCAGGCCGTCGACGAAGTCTATGCGTCCGGCCTCAAGCCGTTCGAGTTCGGCGGCCACGCCGGAACGGCCGATGTGACCCGGGCGGTGCTGGAGGCGCTCTAGCGTCCCTTGAAGGCCGGCTTGCGCTTGTCCATGAAGGCGCGGCGGCCTTCGCGGAAGTCGTCCGAGTCCATGCAGGCGTCGCCGATCCGCCTGATCGCGGCCATGTCGCGGCGGCTCTCGTCCTTCAGCACTTCCGCGATGGTGATCTTGGCGGCCTGGATCGCCAGTGGGGCGTTGCCTGCGATCGTGCGGGCAATGTCGAGCGTGGCCGGCAGCAGTTCGTCGGTGCCCATCATCCGGTCGACGAGGCCGATCCGCAGTGCCTCCCGGGCATCGATCCGCATGCCCGTATAGAGCAGCAGCCGGGCCTGGGACGGACCGACCAGCGACACCAGGTTGCGGAGGCCGTCATAGCCATAGGCGATGCCGAGCCGGGCGGCGGGAATGCCGAACTGGCTGTCCTCGGACGCAAACCGCATATCGGTCAGCATCGCAATCTGCAGCCCGCCGCCCAGGCAGAAGCCGCGGATGCAGGCGATGGTCGGCTTCGGATAGTCTGCGAGCAGGGCCCGCTGCGCGGTGCTCTTCCGGGCATAGGCCTCGGAGGCCTCGGCGTTGTGACGGCTCTGCTCGAACTGGCTGATGTCGGCGCCGGAGACGAACGCCCTGTCGCCCGCGCCGGTCAGCACCACGACGCGGATGTCGGGATCGTCGCGCAGGGCGACCAGTGCCTGACCGAGCCCCTCCCACATCTCCAGCGACATCGCGTTGCGCTTGTCGGGGTTGTTGAAGGTGACGATTCCGATGCGATCATCGACGGTCAGCAGGATCTTGCCATCGGCGAAGGGGGTGGGTGAGTCAGAGGTCGCGGGCATGGACATCCGGAGGCGGCGGGGCAGGTCGCCCGCATCGTTCATCGCATCCGGTCGGCCGTCAACGCAGGATCGGAGCCGAGAGCCGCGCCAGGCGAAACCCCGGCATGCCGCCACTTCCTATGACGGCAGAGTAGGCAGGATAGGCAGATGAGAGTGACGAGATCTCAGGCCGCGCAGCCATCGCTGGGCGGACGAGAGCAGCCGGACAACCGGCCGCGCCGATCGATCGGCCCTAGGGCCGAAGCTGGTCCGAAGCCGTGAACTCGCCCGAGTTGGCTGACGCGCCTGGCGCCCCCAAGTTGCGCCCTCGAGCGAAGATGGCCCATACCCATCACGAGGAGGCCTGTCAGACGGCCTATTCCTCGTTCGCAGCGATCGACTCCATCAGGGACACCAGCTGACGTTGCACCGTCTGGTCCTTGATCTTGCTGTAGGCGCGCAGCAACCGCAGGCTGAAAGCGCTGTCCAGGAACAGCAGGCTCTCGACTTCCCGGGCCTTGTTGTCGCCGTCGTAGAAGAACGTCACGGGCACGTCCAGCGCGGTGGCGATCTGCTGCAGACGCGCAGCGCCGACACGGTTGACGCCCTTCTCGTACTTCTGGACCTGCTGGAAGCTCACGCCGAGCTTTTCGCCGAGCTCCGCCTGGGAGATCTTCTGCTCCACACGCCGCAGGCGAATGCGCTTGCCAAGCTCGATGTCGGGCTTGCCGGCGCTGCGCTGCTTCATCTTCTTTGCCGCTGATTTGTTCATACTGATTTTACCGTCCTTCCGTCGGAAATCCCCCGAATAGATGGGTCAGGGGTTCACCCATATATACTGTTTTAAGTTGCTGGGGATGAATGAATTCGTCTTTAAACCACGGGTATTTGCCAGGGTTAAAAGCCTCCACCAGCCAGTCGATCATGTGGCGCACCCTAGGGATGCGTCCGGTGGTGGCGTGGTATGACAGCCAGATGTCGTAGGACCACTTCAGATCAATCTCGAGTGGTATTATTTTCCCGCCCAAAGCGCTCGCATAGGTTGGGAATACGCCGATCCCGGCGCCGTGGGCCACGGCCCAATAATTGGCGCTGGAGACATTGGTGGTCATCGCGATCAGGTCGCGCTGCTCATAGCCGGGAAAGATCGTGGCGAAGGCGGCATTGGCCGCGGCCTCGTCGGCCACCTGCAGAACCAGGCGATGCTTCACCAGCTCCTCGATCGACTTGGGCACCCCATAGGCTTCGAGATACTTCTCGCTCGCAAAGCACATCAGGTGCATGCGGCCGAGCCGGACCAGCTTGACGTCGAGCGCCGCCGGCCGCGACAGATGGATGGCGACGTCCGCCTCGTGGCGCGACACGTCGGCTGATCGCATCGCGCAGTACAGATCCACCATCACGTTGGGGAAGCTCTGCTGGAACTCGACGAGCCGCGGCGCCAGCCAGAACGTCCCGAGGCCTTCCGTCACGGCGACGCGGACCTCGCCGGACGCTGCGCTGGCGAGGCCATCGCCGGCGCGCAACAGTTCGAACGAGGCTGCTTCCATGCGCTCGACTGCCGACACGACCAGCGCACCTTCATCGGTCAGGCGGGCGCCGTGAACGTCGCGCGTGAACAGCGTCGCGCCGATCTGTCGCTCGAAATCATCGATGCGCCGGCGCACGGCATTGATCGAGAGTGTCAGTCGCTCCGCAGCCGAGCGGAAGCTGCCGGCCCTGACGACCTCGAGAAAGATGCGTGCCGCATCCCAGTCGGTGAGATTGGCCAGCGCTGATTTGCTGGCGGCTGCCTTGGCGGGAGCGGCACGGCCGGCGGGGCGGGCGGCAGCCTTGCCGAGCGCTGAGCCAGGCACGGCGACGTCGTCACCACCCTCACGGACCGGATCACCACTCGCGCCCGGCGCAGCCGAGGGCTCGCCCTGCACAGCGGGCGCCAGGGTCGCCTGGGAGGCAGATACCTCCTGGCGTTCCTTCTGAGGAACGCCCCGTTCCGCCGCAACGCGCATACAAGCTTTCTCCGCCTGCTAGAGTGATTCCGCTAAACTACGGGACATGGCGCATTCCGTGCCATGCATTGGTTGAGACATCGAGACGTTGACGTTCGATATGAGTCCTTCGGCTTCCATCCTTCGCAGCACGGGCTTACCGTCCGCAGGCGCGCGGAGGTACTCACGTTGTATGCCAAGGACACGCTTAGCGCGAGTCGAAACGAACATCGATGGTTTTTGCGTCGACCGCAATGAAATGGTATTCGAAGATGACCATAGGTCATGCTATCTTGATGAACGGATGGTGGCGCTGACTCATCGAATACCGATGTTTGATCACGCGTTCTCGCACGTATCGTGCCGGGACGTCGGCGGGCTGACCATAGCTTCGGGCGCGGGGGCGCAAGTGGAGCACGGAAAGCGCGCAGGAGGGCAACAGATGACGTATTGGAAAGCCATCCGCGAGTCGGGACTTGCTCGGCTCCCTCTCGTCGCACGCTAGAACGGAACGACGCCCGTGGCCAATTCAGACGACCAAATGCTTGCAGTGCTCGCGTCCCTGGAGCAGTGCCGTGCGACGCTTGTTGCGACCGGCAATCGCGAATCGGCGCAGTTGATTTCGGTCGCCATCCTCGACCTGCGTATGAAGCTGAACCGCCTGAGCGAGGACGACCTGAAGTCGCTCTGCGATGAGATGGTCCAGTCCGACAATCCCGACAAGCTGCGTGACCCGAAGCTTCAGCCGGGCCAGCGTCGCCAACCCTTGCTTCGAGTCGTCAAATAGCACGGTTCGCTATGTGCACAAAGGTGCATTTAGCGCATTTGTGATATGTCGTGATGACGATAAGACGCGCGCTCCGGGCGGCGCGCCTTGCCCGGAATGCCGATACCGGCTGCATCGGGAAGGGTTGATGAGCTGCCATCAACCGATTCTCAGGGCCGGCAATCTCGGCGTCGGGAGCCTCGCGAACCTCTCGCGAATCTAGAGACAGATATCTGGCGCCCGGGAAGGGGCGGCCGCTTGCGGTCGCAACTTCGGCACCTCTGTTGCGTATTCCCCGTATCGGCGGCATGAAGCGTCGTGCCCCCGGCGTCAGGACGCCGCTGATGGGGCGTATCGCGGGATTAGCATGATCCAGAACGTATCGATTCCGGCGGCGTTCATCGCTGGCCTGGTCAGTTTCCTTTCGCCCTGCGTGCTGCCGCTGGTTCCGCCCTACCTGGTGTATCTCACCGGTGCCACGATCGAGCATATCGAGAGCGAGGAGCCGCCGTCGGCGTCACGTCGCGCGGTGATGATCTCGGCGGCGCTGTTCGTGCTCGGCTTCTCCACCGTGTTCGTGATGCTCGGCGCCAGCGCCTCTCTGATCGGCGGTCTCATCCGGGCCTGGTCGGAGCAGCTCTCGATCCTCGCCGGCATCGTCATCATCGTGATGGGCCTGCACTTCCTCGGCCTGACGCGGATCGCGTTCCTGATGCGCGAGGGGCGGCTGCCGATCCCGAAGCCGGTCGGCCTGTGGGGCGCCTATGTCATGGGGCTTGCCTTCGCCTTCGGCTGGACGCCGTGCATCGGTCCGATCCTGGCCGCGATCCTGTCGATTGCCGCCGCGGAGACGACGGTCGCCAAGGGCGCCGGGCTGCTGGCGGTCTACTCCGCCGGGCTCGGCATTCCCTTCCTGGTCGCGGCCTTCATGATCGAGCAGTTCTCGGCGCTGTTCATGCGGATGCGCGGCCATCTCGTCAACGTCGAGCGCGCCATGGGCGTGCTGATGGTCGCAACCGGCATCGGCTTCCTCACCGGCGCGGTGTCGACCTTCAGCATCTGGCTGCTCGAGACCTTCCCGGCGCTGCAGAGGTTCGGCTGAGGCTTCAATCGTCGAGCTTGCAACTGATCGTGTAGACCACGCCCGGCGGCAGGAAGTCGACGGTGGCCTCGCCGCCGAGCTGATCACGGGCGCTGCGCTCGATCAGGCGCGAGCCGAAGCCGCGCTGGATCGGTGCCGAGACGACGGGGCCGCCGGTCTCCCGCCACACCAGCCGCAGGCGGCCGGGCAGCTTCTTGGCCGCGTCCGGCTGATTGAATTCCCAGGACAGATCGACCGTGCCGGTGTCGTTCGACAGCGCGCCATATTTGGCGGCGTTGGTCGCGATCTCGTGCACGATCATCGACAGCACGACGGCGAGCCGCGGCGACAGCGCGACCTTCGGGCCGGAGATCCGGATGCGCTCGGGGGTGTTCAGCCGGTACGGCTTGAGCACGCGGCCGATCACGTCCTCCAGCTCGGAGCCCTGCCATTTCTCCTTGCTCAGGAGATTGTGCGCCTCGGCGAGCGCGCCGAGCCGGCCCTCGAACTTCTCGCGCTCATGGCGGCTGGCGCTGCGGAAGGTCTGAACTGCAATGGCCTGCAGGATCGCCAGCGTGTTCTTGACGCGATGGTTGAGCTCCTCGATCAGCAGGTCGTGCAGCATCTCGGCGCGTGCGATCGTCGTCGCCATCCGCACCGCGAAGGCCAGCCCGATCGCCAGCATGATGCCGCCGAGCAGGCTGGTGATGGCGAGGTTGCGCCACAGCGGCGCGACCAGCGAGGTCTCGCTGATGCCGGCGCCGATGATCCAGCCGGTGAGGGACGAATGGGTGAAGCTCGACAGCAGCGGCTGACCTTCGAGCGAGACGCTCGACAGCGTCGCCTCGTGCTCGCTCATCATGCGATCCATGACCGAGGGCGTGGCCTGCTTGCCGAATGTCTCGGCCAGATTGGGCACGCGTGCGAACACGGTGGCCTTGCGGTCGAGCAGCGACAGCGTCCAGTCCGCGTTCGGCCGCTGCTTGTCCAGAATGGTCTGGAACATCGCGATCGGCGGGCTGAAGGAGATGTCGTAGACGACCTCGCCGTTGCGAAACACCGGCACCTCGACCGTTACGATCAGGCTCTTCTTCACCACACCGTAGAAGAGGTCCGAATATTGCGGCTGCCGGGTCTCGAACACACGCTCGGTGATCTCGCGATTGCTACGCAACGGCAGGTGAGCCGTATCCGTCGTGGCGGATGAGAACAGCTGGTGACCCTCGCGATCGGCAACGACGATCGTGCCGTCCTTGCCGTATTGTTCGAGAAAGCCCATCGCGATCGGGCGGAAACGCTCGAAATCGCCGGTGGTCAGCGCGTCGGTGAGCGCCAGGACCTGGATGCCGCCGGTCATGCGCTGCATTTCGGCATCGAGCGTCAGGCGGATGCTGCGCACCGTCTCGAGCACGCGCTGCCGCGCATCGCTGCGGTCCTGCATGTAGTTGTGAAACACGATCCCGCTCGCAAACAGGATGAGCGGCAGCGTGGTCCCCGCGACCAGAAGAGCAAGCCGGACCGGCAGTGTCAGCTTCGGCACGGATGCTCCGTGGATGGCGTTCTCGATCGTCGTGCTGCGTCGGGAAGGATGACAAGGTGAATGGGCACGGCGGTGATCGTGTGCGACTAGCGGTTATCGGGCTGCAAGGGCGATAACCGCAATCGTCTTGCGGTTGTGGCCGTTCACATCCCTGTCAGCATAGGAGCGCGGCCTCCGCCCGCCAAGATCAACGCGCCGTGATTCCTCGGTTCCGCAAGCGGCTTTCGCGCCACAGCGATGCCGCTACAGATTGCTCTCGGTGATCGCCGCATACACCATCGTGCGCAACTCGCGCCGGATCGGATAGGCGCTCGACGGCAGCACCTGGGTCATGAAGATCGTGATCAGCTCCTCGGCCGGATCGATCCAGAATGCGGTGGACGCTGCGCCGCCCCAGGCATATTCGCCGGCGCTGCCCGCGATCAGCGTCTTCGCCGGATCCATCGTCACCGAGAAGCCGAGGCCGAAGCCGATGCCGTTATAGGCTGCTTCCGCGAACATCGATCGCGACAGCGCCGGCAAGTCGACGCCGCCGGGCAGATGGTTCGATGCCATCAGCTTCAGCGTCTTCGGCCCGAGCAGCCTGACGCCGCCGAGCTCGCCGCCATTGATCAGGGCGCGGCAGAAGGTCAGATAGTCCGCCGTGGTCGCGCACAGGCCGCCGCCGCCGGAGATGAAATCGGGCGGGCTGAGGAACGAGCTGGTTGTCGGATCGTCCTGCAGGGTCAGGCCGCCCTTGCGATCGGCGGCGTGGAACGACAGCGTCCCGGCGGGATCGGCCGAGTAGCATGCGGCGAGCCGATGGGCCTTGGCGGCGGGGACGTGGAAGTCGGTGTCGGCCATCCCCAGCGGGTCGAAGATGCGCTCCTTCAGGAAATGCTCGAACGGCTTGTCGGCGATCTTGCCGACGAGATAGCCGACCACGTCGGTCGAGACCGAGTAGTTCCAGGCTTCCCCCGGCGAGAACTCCAATGGAATTTTCGCCAGATCGTCGATCATCGACTGCAGCGTGCCGGCCTTCTCGACCGCGCCGATCTTGGCGTCGCGATAGGCGGCGTCGACATTCGAGCGCTGCTGGAAGCCGTAGGTCAGACCGGAGGTGTGGCGCAGCAGGTCGACGATCAGCATCGGCCGCGCCGGCGGCCGGCTGATGAAGGCCGGCGCCGTGCCGGCGACGAACACGCCGAGATTCTTCCATTCGGGGATGTATTTGGCGACCGGCTCGTCGAGTGCGACCTTGCCTTCCTCGACCAGCATCATGAAGGCAACCGATGTGATCGGCTTGGTCATCGAGTAGATGCGGTAGATCGTGTCGTCCGTGACCGGCACCTTGCGCTCGACATCGGCATAGCCGAGCGAGCTGTTGTGCACGATCTTGCCGCGGCGATAGACCATCAGCTGGGTGCCGGGGAAGCGGCCGGCATCGACATAGCGCTGCTTCAGATGAGCATCGATGCGATCGAGCGCGGCTTTCGACATGCCGACGGTGTCGGGCGAGGCGGGGGTCGGGGCGAGCATCGGGCATCTCCGCTGTCGTTGGATTTTCGTGGCCTCGCGCGTGAGGGCTGCGCAGGGCGGCAGACACGGGTGATAGCGGAAAATCGCCCCGCTTCCAATGGCAGGGCCCGGCGGCCTCGTGTAGCCTCGGCCACCGGGAGGACTGCCAATGACTCAATTCAACGAGGCCGAGCTCACCGAGGCCGTCGTCGCAAGCTTCGCGCAGACGCCGGATGCGCGCACGAAATTCCTGCTTCAGGAATTAGTGAAGTCGCTGCACGACTATGTGCGGCGCACGAATCTCAGTTTCGACGAATGGGCCGCGGCGATCGACTTTCTCACCCGCACCGGCCAGACCTGCACTCCGAGCCGGCAGGAGTTCATCCTGTTGTCCGATGTGCTTGGCGTCTCGATGCTGGTCGATGCCATCAACCATCGTGACAGGGCAGGGGCCACGGAGACCACCGTGCTCGGCCCGTTCTATGTCGGCGAGCACAAGGTCACGCCCCACGGCACCGATATTTCCTCCGACCTAAAGGGTGAGAAGATGTTCGTGCAGGCGCGGGTGACGGATCTGTCGGGCGCGCCGCTGCCGGGCGCTGCGGTCGACGTCTGGCACGCCGATGACGAGGGCTTCTACGATTCGCAGCGGCCGTCTTACGCGTCGGACGGGCCATCGTCGCGCGCGCGTTTCATTGCCGATGCTGACGGCCGCTTCTTCTTCCGCACCATTCTGCCCTGCAGCTATCCGATCCCGACCGACGGTCCGGTGGGGCAGATGATCGTGAGCACCGGGCGCCATCCGATGCGCCCGGCCCATGTGCACTTCCTGGTCGATGCCGAAGGCTATGAGCCGCTGATCACCCATGTGTTCATCGGCGGCGATGCCTATCTCGACAGCGACGTGGTGTTCGGCGTGAAGGACGAGCTGATCGCCAAGGTCGATCAGCGCACCGATCCCGTGATGCCGGACGGCAAGCTCGCGGCGGCGCCGTGGCACCTGATGAGCTACGAATTCCGCATGAAGCCGGGCGCGGGGACAGCCCCGAGGCCGATGCTGGCGAAGCCCATCGACGCTGCGGCAGAATAGGACAGCTGGCGTCGCCCACTTCTTGTGCAACGCACAGGAAGTGGGCGAATCGCAAATTTTGCGGGCGATGAACAGGACCTCTATCGTCCTCACCGACCGCGTCATCTCATTTGATATCAATGGCTTCCGGGGTGTGCTGCCCTTGGCATGAAGCTTGAATAGATGGCTCTGACGCCATCGATGCCGTCCGCGCAAACCCCCATCCGAAACGTGACGCTGCCCCTCCGAGGCTCCCCTCGGAACGCGCCTCCACGTGCGCAGTGATGCGCTGCGAGCCGGATGATCCTTTCAACCCATCGAGCGCTTTTCACACGAAGGACGACCGCACTCATGACGAAGACCGCCCATCCTGCCCGCCGCAATGGCCTCAGCCGTCGTCAGCTCCTGAAGGCCGGTGCCGGTACCGCAGCGCTGCTCGCGGCCGCAAAGCTCAATTTTCCCGCAGGCGCTTTCGCCGAGGGGGCTGGTCCAGAGGTGAAGGCCGCGAAGCTCGGCTTCATTGCACTGACCGATGCATCGCCGCTGTTCGTGGCGAAGGAGAAGGGCATTTTCGCCAAGTACGGCATGCCCGATGTCGAGGTGCAGAAGCAGGCTTCGTGGGGCACCACGCGCGACAATCTCGTGCTCGGCTCCGAGGGCAACGGCATCGACGGCGCGCACATTCTGACGCCGATGCCCTATCTGATCTCGTCCGGCAAGGTCACTCAGAATAACCAGCCGACTCCGATGTACATCCTGGCCCGTCTCAACCTGAATGGCCAGTGCATCTCGGTCGGCAAGGAATATGCGGACCTCAAGGTCGGTCTCGACACCGCGCCGTTCAAGGTCGCTCTCGAAAAGAAGAAGGCCTCCGGCAAGGCGATCAAGGCCGCGATGACCTTCCCGGGCGGCACGCACGATTTGTGGATCCGCTATTGGCTCGCGGCCGGCGGCATCGACCCGGACAAGGATATCGAAACCATCGTGGTGCCGCCTGCGCAGATGGTCGCCAACATGAAGGTCGGCACCATGGATTGCTTCTGCGTCTGTGAGCCGTGGAATCTGCAGCTGATCCACCAGCAGATCGGCTATACGGCGCTGACCACTGGCGAGCTCTGGGACAAGCATCCGGAAAAGTCCTTCGCGCTCCGTGCCGCCTATGTCGACAAATACCCGCGTGCGGCCAAGGCGCTGCTGATGGCGGTGATGGAGGCTCAGCAGTACTGCGAAAAGATGGAGAACCGCGACGAGGTCGCGGCGATCTGCGCCAAGCGGCAGTGGATCAACGTTCCCGTCGAGGACGTCGCCGACCGCATGAAGGGCAAGTTCGATTACGGTACCGGGCGCGTCGTCGAGAACAGCCCGCAGCAGATGCGCTTCTGGAAGGACCAGGCGTCCTATCCGTATCAGAGCCACGATCTCTGGTTCATCACCGAGGACATCCGCTGGGGCAAGTACGAGGCCGGCTTCGATGCCAAGTCGCTGATCGCCAAAGTCAACCGCGAGGACATGTGGCGCGAGGCCGCCAAGGAGCTCGGCGTTGCCGCCTCCGACATTCCGACCTCGACTTCCCGTGGCAAGGAAACCTTCTTCGACGGCAAGGTGTTCGATCCGGAAGACCCCGCCGCCTATCTGAAGTCGTTGTCGATCAAGCGTGTCGACGCCTGATCAGGACCTGTTGCCGCGCGAGCAATCGCGCGGCCCCTCTCATTGCACGGAGAAAAGGCTTCCGATGTCCATGCCAGCGTTGACCAATGATAGCGCTCCCAAGATCGTATCACCCCTGTCCGCACCGGTCGTCTCCGCGTCCATCGTGTCGATGAATCCGAGGCAGCCGCCGCGCGCCGAACGCTATGTGAAGTTGGCTCGTGAGGCCGCGGTGCGCATCGTGCCGCCGCTGATCGTGCTGGCGCTGTTCCTCTTGATCTGGGAGCTGTTGTGCCGCCGGTCGGGATCGGCGTTGCCGCCGCCCTCGCGTGTGTTCAACGACACCCGCGATCTGATCTTCGATCCGTTCTTCGACAATGGCGGTATCGACAAGGGATTGTTCTGGCACATCTCGGCAAGCCTCCAGCGCGTCGCGCTCGGCTATTCGCTCGCGGCAATCGTCGGCGTTGCGCTTGGCACGCTCGTTGGCCAGTCGGTCTGGGCGATGCGAGGTCTCGATCCGATCTTTCAGGTGCTGCGCACGATCCCGCCGCTCGCCTGGCTGCCGCTGTCGCTGGCGGCGTTCCGCGACGGCCAGCCGTCGGCGATTTTCGTGATCTTCATCACCTCGATCTGGCCGATCATCATCAACACCGCGGTCGGCATCCGCAACATTCCGCAGGACTATCGCAACGTCGCTGCGGTGGTGCAGCTCAATCCGCTGGAATTCTTCGCCAAGATCATGATCCCGGCGGCCGCGCCCTACATCTTCACCGGCCTGCGCATCGGCATCGGCCTGTCCTGGCTCGCCATCGTCGCGGCCGAGATGCTGATCGGCGGTGTCGGCATCGGCTTCTTCATCTGGGACGCGTGGAATTCCTCGCACATCAGCGAGATCATCCTGGCGCTGCTCTATGTGGGCATCATCGGCTTCGTGCTCGACCGCCTGATCGCGGTGGTCGGCAAGGTCGTCACTCGCGGCACCGCGCCGAACTGAAAGGGGCAATATCATGGCCTATCTGAAGCTCGATCACGTCGACAAGACCTTCACCCGCGGCGCCGCGACCACCGAGGTGTTGAAGGACATCAACCTGACGATCGAAAAGGGCGAATACGTCTCGATCATCGGCCACTCCGGCTGCGGCAAGTCGACGATGCTCAACATCGTCGCCGGCCTCACCACGGCCACGACCGGCGGCGTGCTGCTGGAGGAGCGCGAGGTCAACTCGCCGGGACCCGACCGCGCCGTGGTGTTCCAGAACCACAGCCTGCTGCCCTGGCTCACGGTCTATGAGAACGTGCGTCTCGGCGTCGACAAGGTGTTCAGCAGGTCCAAGACCCGCGCCGAGCGCGACGCCTGGACCTTGCATAATCTCAACCTGGTGCAGATGGCTCACGCCAAGGACAAGCGCCCGAGCGAGATCTCCGGCGGCATGAAGCAGCGCGTCGGCATTGCGCGGGCGCTAGCCATGGAGCCGAAGGTGCTGCTGCTCGACGAGCCGTTCGGCGCGCTCGATGCGCTGACCCGCGCGCATCTGCAGGACTCGGTGATGGCTCTGCATCAGAAGCTCGGCAACACCATCCTGATGATCACCCACGACGTCGATGAGGCCGTGCTGCTGTCGGACCGCATCGTGATGATGACCAACGGCCCGAGTGCGCATATCGGCGAGGTGCTCGAGGTCGCGCTGCCGCGTCCGCGCAAGCGGCTCGAGCTGGCGACCAACCCGACCTACGTCAAATGCCGCCAGCGTGTGCTGGAGTTCCTCTACGAGCGGCATCGTTTCGTCGAGGCGGCGTAACGAGCGGCGACGGACGGCGGATCGAACCGCCGTCCTTCACCAGGCGACCAACGAGGCCCGATTGTTGCATCGAAGGATTTCGTCATGACTCCGTCTCAGATCACGCTCGTTCAGGACAGCTTCGCCAAGGTCGCGCCGATCTCGGAGCAGGCCGCAACCATCTTCTACAACCGCCTGTTCGAGGTCGCGCCGCAGGTGCGCGTGATGTTTCCCGACGATCTCACCGAGCAGCGCAAGAAGCTGATGGCGACGCTCAACGTCGTCGTGAATGGATTGTCCGACTTGCCTGCGATCCTGCCGGCCGCGAGCGCACTGGCCAAGCGCCATGTGGACTATGGTGCCAGGCCCGAGCACTATCCGGTGGTCGGCTCCGCCCTGTTGTGGACGCTCGAGAAGGGGCTGGGCGCAGCGTGGAATCCCGAGGTCGCCGCGGCATGGACCGCTGCCTACGGCACGCTCTCGAGCTACATGATTGCCGAAGCCTACGGCAAGGCGCAGGCGGCGGAGTAGAGGCGTTGAGTGAACCGCTCGTCATCGTCGGCAACGGCATGGCCGCTGCAAAGCTGGTCGAGGAGCTGTCGCAGACGGCGCTCGGCCGCTACGCCATCGCCGTCATCGGCGAGGAGCCGCGGCTCGCCTATAACCGTGTGCTGCTGTCATCGGTTCTGGCCGGCGAGGCGGCGTCGCACGAGATCGAGCTCAAGCCGGCCGCCTGGTGGCGCGAGCGCGGCGTGACCTTGAAATATGGTGCGCGGGTCACCGGCATCGATGTCGGCCGCCGCGAGCTTCGAATCGAGAACGACGAGAACGTGGCGTTCTCGCGCCTGGTCCTGGCCACCGGCTCGCTGCCGTTGAGGCTCCCTGTGCCGGGGGCCGATCTGCGCGGCGTGCACACGTTCCGCGACAGCCGCGACACCGACGTGCTGCTGGCGCTCGCGGCGCGGAAGAAGCGCGTCGTGGTCGTCGGCGGCGGGCTGCTCGGGCTGGAAGCGGCCTACGGCCTGGCGCGCGCCGGCGCCAGGGTCACGTTGCTGCATCTGATGGACCGGCTGATGGAGCGGCAGCTCGATGCGCCGGCCGCCGCGCTGCTCAAGGCGCTGGTGGCGCGCAAGGGCATCGAGGTGCTGCTCAATGCCAGCACCGCGGCCATTCATGGCGATGGCTGCGTCGACGGTGTCGAACTCGCCGATGGACGGCGCATCGCCGCCGACGCCGTGATCTTCGCCGCCGGCATCAAGCCCAATGTCGCGCTCGCCAAGGAGGCGGGGCTTGCCGTCAACCGCGGCATCGTGGTCGACGACGCCATGCAGACATCGGCGCCCGGCATCTTCGCGCTCGGCGAATGCGCCGAGCATCGCGGCACCTGCTATGGGCTGGTCGAGCCGGCTTACGAGCAGGCGCGGACTCTGGCGCGCCATCTGGCCGGGCGCAAGGCAGCCTATGGCGGCAGCGTCGTGTCGACCAACCTGAAAGTGTCGGGCGTCTCGGTGTTTTCGGCCGGCGATTTCATCGGAGCCGAGGGCAGCGAGTCGATCGTGCTCAATGACGTGAGGCGCGGCATCTACAAGAAGCTCGTCATCGCGCAGGGGCGCCTCACTGGCGCCGTGCTGATTGGCGAGACACAGGACGCCTTGTGGTATCGCGACCTGATCCGCAATCGCGAGCCGATCGCGTCGATCCGGACGGCGATGATGTTCGGCCGCGTGGGGACGCGGCCGAAGGCTGCGTGAGGGGGGCCCGCACGACGATGACCAATGTCGATCCCAAGCTGCGCACGGTGCGCACGGCCTGTCCCTATTGTGGTGTCGGTTGCGGCGTGCTGGCCACGCCCGACGGCAACGGCGGCGCCGCCGTTTCAGGTGATCCCGTGCATCCGGCCAATCTCGGCCGGCTCTGCTCCAAGGGCTCGGCGCTCGGCGAGACGCTCGGGCTGGACAACCGCCTGCTGCATCCGATGATCCGCTGCAAGGGTGGCATGGAGCGCGTCGCCTGGAGCGATGCGCTCGACCATGTCGCGAGCCGCATGAAGCACATCGTCGCCCGCGACGGCGAGGATGCGGTGGCGTTCTATCTCTCCGGCCAGATGCTGACCGAGGACTATTACGTCGCCAACAAGCTGATGAAGGGCTTTCTCGGCTCGGCGAATGTCGATACCAATTCGCGGCTGTGCATGGCCTCCTCGGTCGCCGGCCACCGCCGCGGCTTCGGCGCCGACACCGTGCCCGGAACCTATGAGGACCTCGACCAGGCCGATCTCTTGGTGTTCGTCGGCAGCAATGCCGCCTGGTGCCACCCGGTGCTGTACCAGCGCATGCTCGCCAACAAGCAGGGACGGGGCGCCAAATTCGTCGTCGTCGACCCGCGCCGCACCGACACGGCTGAGGAAGCGGACCTGTTCCTGGGGCTCAAGCCGGGCACCGACGCGGCGCTGTTCTCCGGCCTGCTGGTGCATCTCGCCGACGCCGGCGCGCTCGATCGCGACTACATCGCGCGCCACACGCTGGGCTTCGACGACGCGCTTGCGCGCGCCCGCAGCCTCGCCGGCAGCGCCAGCGCCACCGCGCTCGCGACCGGCCTGTCGGAGGCCGACGTCGCGGCCTTCTTCAAGCTGTTCCGCGATACATCGAAGGTCGTCACGCTGTATTCGCAGGGTGTCAACCAGTCGGCGCAAGGCACCGACAAGGTCAACGCGATCCTCAACTGCCACCTTGCCAGTGCGCGCATCGGCAAGCCCGGCATGGGGCCGTTCTCGCTGACGGGCCAGCCGAATGCGATGGGCGGGCGCGAGGTCGGCGGTCTCGCCAATCAGCTCGCCGCCCACATGGGTTTCACGCCGCCGGACACGGATCGTGTCAGACGCTTCTGGAAGGCGTCCAACATCGCTACCCATGAAGGGCTGAAGGCGGTGCAGATGTTCGAGGCGATCGCGCGCGGCCGGATCAAGGCGCTGTGGGTGATCGGCACCAATCCCGCGGTGTCGCTTCCGGATGCCGATCTGGTGCGTGCCGCGCTGAAGAAGCTCGAGCTGTTCGTCGTCTCCGAGAATGTCCGCTCCAACGACACCGTGGATGTCGGCGCCCATGTGCTGCTGCCGGCGCAGGCCTGGGGCGAGAAGTCGGGCACCGTCACCAACTCCGAGCGCCGCATCTCGCGCCAGCGCGCGTTTCTTCCACCGGCCGGTGAGGCCATGCCGGATTGGTGGATCCTCAGCGAGGTCGGCAAGCGGCTCGGCTTCGCCTCCGCCTTCAACTACAATTCCGCGGCCGACGTGTTTCGCGAGCATGCTGCGCTGTCGGCGTTCGAGAACGACGGCAGCCGCGACTTCGACATCGGCGCGCTGGCGACGCTGTCGGACGACGAATATGACACGATGGCCCCGGTGCAGTGGCCCGCGCCTGCGGGGAGGCCGCCGTCACCGCGCTTCTTCGCCGACGGCGCCTTCTACACCAACGACCGCAAGGCGCGCTTCGTCGCGCCCGAGGTGCCGGCGCTGCGCGGCGAGACCACCGCCGCGCGTCCCTTGCGCCTCAACACCGGGCGCATCCGCGACCAATGGCACACGATGACGCGCACGGGCCTCAGCCCGCGTCTGGGGGCGCATCTGCCGGAGCCGTTCGTCGAGGTGAATCCGGACGACGCGCTGCGCTACGGCCTGATGCATGACGGCTTCGCCAAGGTCGCAACCGAGCACGGCCAGTGCATCCTCAAGGTCGTCGTCAGCGAGCGCCAGCAGCGCGGCATGCTGTTCGCGCCGATCCACTGGAATGCGACCAACGCCTCGCATGGCCGCGTCGGCGCGCTGGTCGCGTCGCACACCGATCCGTTCTCCGGCCAGCCCGAGGCCAAGGCGACGCCGGCCGCGATCAGCCCCTACGAGTATGTGTTCCGCGGTTTCATCCTCGCACGTCACGAGGTTCCGCTGCCGTCCAATCTGTGGTGGGTGCGCGCCACGGTGCCGGGCGGCTTCGGCTATCTGTTCGCCGACAATGGCGACCTCTCGCGCTGGCCGGCCTGGCTGAAGGCGCACGCCACCGAGGACGTCGCCGACTACATGGATGTCGGCGGCGGCGTCTATCGCGCGGCGTCCTTCACCGATGATCGCATCGAGACGTGCCTGTTCGTCGGCCCCGGTCATGATGCCGGCGACTGGAACGTCGTGAAGACGATGTTCGCCGCCGATCGTCTCGACGAGGAGCAGCGCCGCATGCTGTTGTCCGGCCGCGCGGCCGATGGCACCGGTGGCGGCCCGATCGTCTGCGCATGCTTCGGCGTCGGCCGCGACACCATCTGCGAGGCGATCGCGGCCGGTGCGCGCACGCCGGCCGCGATCGGCGCGCAGCTCAAGGCCGGCACCAATTGCGGCTCGTGCATCCCCGAGATGAAGCGGCTGATCGCGCAGGTGCCGCCGCAGGCCGAGGCATCCGTCAGAGTGGCGAGCTAGTTCAACAACGTCATTGCGAGCGAAGCGAAGCAATCCAGAGTCCCGCCCACCACCCTGGATTGCTTCGCTGCGCTCGCAATGACGGCGGTGGCCAATCGACGCCACCGCCGCCATCCTCTAAGCTGGCCGCCATGAAGCACAAGACATTCGGAACCGGCGGTGCGAGTGTGTCCGTGATCGGGCAGGGCACCTGGTATCTCGACCATGCCGACCGCAAACGGGCCGTCACCACGTTGCAGCGCGGCCTGGACCGCGGCATGAGCCACATCGACACCGCCGAGATGTATGGCGACGCCGAACTGGTCATCGCCGAGGCGATTGCCGGCCGCCGCGACGAGGTGTTTCTGGTGTCGAAGGTGCTGCCCAGCAACGCCTCGCGCAACGGCACGATCACCGCCTGCGAACGCTCGCTGAAGCGCCTCAAGACGGACCGGCTCGACTGTTATCTGCTGCATTG
The DNA here is from genome assembly GCF_013178945.1 of Bradyrhizobium aeschynomenes. Taxonomy (GTDB): domain Bacteria; phylum Pseudomonadota; class Alphaproteobacteria; order Rhizobiales; family Xanthobacteraceae; genus Bradyrhizobium; species Bradyrhizobium aeschynomenes. The sequence goes on along the minus strand of NZ_JABFDM010000002.1, from coordinate 781,617 downwards.
GCCGGGCTCCTATCCGCTGGAGGAGACCGTCGCCGCGTTCGAGGAGCTCAAGGCCGCCGGCAAGATCGCGTCCTGGGGCGTCAGCAATTTCGACGTCGACGATCTCGACGAGCTGCTTGACGTCGCGGGCGAGGGCAAGATCGCCTGCAATCAGGTGCTGTACCATCTGCAGGAGCGGGCCATCGAGCACGCGGTCATTCCCTGGTGCGGTCAGCACGGCGTCGCCGTGGTCGCCTATTCGCCGTTCGGCCACGATGACTTCCCGGAGGCGCGCAGTCCTGGCGGCGAAGTCTTGCAGCGGATCGCCCAGCAGCACAAGGCCACGCCGCGCCAGGTCGCGCTCGCCTTCCTCACCCGTGCGTCCTCGCTGCTGGCGATCCCCAAGGCGTCGCGGCCGGAGCATGCGGAGGAGAATGCCGCCGCCGGCGATATCGCGCTGACCGCCGCCGAGATCGCCGCGATCGATCGCGCCTTCCCGCGCGGGCCGAAGCCGCGCGGCCTGCCGATGCTGTAGCGCAGCATCACGGAGTATTACGGATATTTGCTACCGGCGCGTGAGCAACGCATAAGTGCTGCCCGCTTTCGACGGGTTGTCGGCGAGCCGTGATTGGCGTTTTGTCGCCACTCACCGATTCGTTTCGCATTCCAATTCCGAGTTCGACCGTGACCCCGCCACCCAGCGCGGCTGCCGCCGCGCGGCTCGACGACGTGCCGACGACGTTGCAGGACAAGCCGCAGCCGGAGCGCAAGCGCGCGCCCGCGCGCGCCGACCGGCCATTCCGCGGCATCGCGCTGATCCTGCTGTCGACCGTGTTCCTCGGCACCTCCGACGTCACCGCGAAATATCTCTCCAAGACCTTGCCCTCGATCGAGATCACCTGGATCCGCTTCGTCATCTTCTCGCTGATCATGGTACCGGCGATGATTCCGGGCTCGCCGCTGTTTGCGATGCGAACGGAGCAGCTCAAGTTCCAGCTGTTGCGCGGCATCGCGCTGCTCGGCTCGTCGCTGATGTTCATCACGGGTTTACGCTATCTGCCGATCGCCGAGGCCTCGGCGACGGGCTTCGTCGCGCCGCTGTTCGTCACCGCGCTGTCGATCGTCTTCCTCAGCGAGAAGGTCGGACTGCGCCGCTGGATCGCCACCGCCGTCGGCCTGTGCGGGGTGCTGATCATCCTGAGGCCCGGCACCGGCGCATTCCATCTCGCCGCGTTGTTCCCCATCGTCTCGGCCTTCGCCTGGGCCTGCACGTTGATCATGACGCGTATGATGAGCGGGCGCGAGCACGCGATCACCATCATGACCTATTCGTCGATCGCCGGCGTCTGCCTGCTCTCGATGATGGTGCCGTTCGTGTGGGTCACGCCGTCCTGGCAGGACATCGCCTTCGGCGTGCTGGTCGGCGTCGCCTCGACCATGGGGCAGTGGATCGTCGTGCTTGCCTTCCGCTATGCCGATGCCTCGGTGCTGGCGCCGTTCTCCTACACCCAGCTGCTGTGGGTCAGCATCCTCGGCTTCCTGGTGTTCGGCGAGCTGCCGGACGTCTGGACCATCGTCGGCGCCGCCTTCATCGTCTCCAGCGGCCTCTACACCGCCCATCGCGAGCGCGTCCGCCGCTCGCAACTGCTGCAGGTCGCCGGCGAAAGCTCGCCCAATCCCTGAGCGGCGCTCGGTCGCCCGGCCTCCTCCCCGAAATGAGACTGTGTGGCTTGGAGCCTGCGCCCGCCGATGCTACGGGTGCGCTGAGCAACAAGAACAACAGGGGAGCATGCAGCCATGATCGATCTCACGCCCGAATCCGTCCTGCCGGACGACGGCGCCAGCGGAACGCTGGTCGGCCGCATCTGGCGACCTGACGTCGATGGCCCGGCGGTGGTGGCCGTGCGCGACGACGGCGTGTTCGACGTGACCTCGGCTTTCCCCACCGTCAGCGCCCTCTGCGAGCAGGATGATCCGGCCGCGGCGCTGCGAGCGATGAAGGGCGAGCGCATCGGCGATCTCGCCGCCATCCTCGCCAACACGTCGCCCGATCGCCGCGATCCCGCCAAGCCATGGCTGCTGGCGCCGGTCGATCTGCAGGTGCTGAAGGCCGCCGGCGTCACCTTCGCGATCTCGATGCTGGAGCGCGTGATCGAGGAGCGCGCCCGCGGCAATCCGGCCTCCGCCGAGGCGATCCGGACAGAGGTGGTGCGCCTGGTCGGCGACGATTTCTCCAAGCTCAAGCCGGGCTCGGAACAGGCGATGCACCTCAAGCAGGTGCTGATCGAGCAGAACGCCTGGAGCCAGTATCTCGAGGTCGGCATCGGCCCCGACGCCGAGGTCTTCACCAAGGCGCCGACCTTGTCGTCGGTCGGCACCGGCATGGATGCCGGGCTGCATCCGAAATCGACCTGGAACAATCCGGAGCCGGAGGTCGTGCTGGTGGTCTCGAGCCGCGGCGCCATCGTCGGCGCCACGCTCGGCAACGACGTCAATCTGCGCGACTTCGAGGGCCGCTCGGCGCTGCTGCTGTCCAAGGCCAAGGACAACAACGCCTCCTGCGCCATCGGCCCGCTGCTGCGCCTGTTCGACAAGAGCTTCACGCTGGATGATGTGCGCAAGATGGACGTCGCGCTGAACGTGACCGGCAGCGACGGCTTCGTGCTCGACGGCCATTCCTCCATCAGCAAGATCAGCCGCGATCCGACCGATCTCGTTTCTCAGACCATCGGCGCCGTGCATCAATATCCCGACGGCTTCGCGCTGTTCCTCGGCACCATGTTCGCACCGGTGAAGGACCGCGATGCGCCGGGGCAGGGTTTTACCCACAAGCGCGACGACATCGTCACGATTTCAGCGCCCCAGCTCGGCCGCCTCGTCAACCGCATGCGCAACAGCGACGAATGCGAGCCGTGGACGTTCGGCGTTGGGGCGTTGATGCGCAGCTTGGCACGGCGGAAGCTGATCTGAGGCACGCGGTCTCCACACCCCCATTGTCATTCCGGGGCGCGCGACAGCGCGAGCCCGGAATCCATACGCCGTGTCGGTCGTGAGTCGGACAGCCTGAGTTATCGTCGTACGTCACAACTTCGGTTCGTGGCTATGGACTCCGGGCTCGCTCGCTTTGCGAGCGCCCCGGAGTGACGGCGAGATTGGAGTTTCCGCTGTCGCCCCTCACACATGCCCTGACGCCATCTGCCCCGCAGCGCGCCGCGGGCGCTCCTGCAATGAGGCCTGCTCGCCGAGCGCGCGCTCGCGGACCAGCGACAGCGCGTGGTCGCGTTCGGCGGCCGTGCTGCGGCGCGGTTCGGGGCGGCGCGGGGCGAGATCGTCCTCGATCGGATCCTTGGGCACCAGCGACAGCGCGCGCTCGAACGGATCGACCGAGGGCTCGCGGCCCTTGCCGCTGTCGCGGCTGGGCTCCGGCTCCGGCGCGCGCCGTGCCACCAGCGTCTTGATGCGGCCGATCAGGCCTGACGGCGCTTCCGGCGGGGCCGGGTCGAACGGATCGGCGTAGAACGTCGCGCCGGCCTTCTCCACCATGCCGGCGAGCGCGCTCACCATGCGCGGCGAGCCGCAGGCATAGACCACGTCGGAGGCAGTCAGCGTCGGCATATGCGGCTCGATGCGCCCGGTGCGGATCGAGGGATGGTTGATCGGGCCTTCCTCCACGGTCGGAATGATCGTGACGTTCGGCAGTCGCGCCAACTGCGCCAGGATCGGCGTCATGTAGAGCTGCGGCAGCTTTTTGGCGCCGGCGATGATGACCATCGGCCGGCTCCGCTGCTCGCGTAGCGCCATCGCCGCGATCGCCCAGATCGGCGCAAAGCCGGTGCCGCTGCCGACGAGGATCAGCCGGCCGGTCCCGCCGGGGCGCAGGAAGGCATGACCATACGGCCCCTGGATGCGCAGCCGATGCCCGGGACGGATGCCGCTGCCGAGCGCCGTCGTCACGCGTCCGCCGCGCACGCGCTTGATGTTGAGATGGATGACGCGGCCGCCGATGCGGCCGTCGAACGACGCCGTCGGACTATAGGCGCGCGCCGGATAGCCGTTGAAGGTGAACTTGAAGTACTGCCCCGGCAGATAGCTGATGCTTTTCTCCGGCGCGATCATCAGCTCCATGATGTCGGGCGCGACCTCGCGCAGGCCGACGAGCCGCGCCTTGCTGATGTCGATCTCGGGCACGTCCTCCATCTCGACGTCGAGATCTGACACCACGCGCGCCTGGCACGCGTAGATCATGCCTTGCGTATGGGTCTCGCCGCACACCGTCTGGCCCTTGGAGACGTGGACCATGCAGGTGCCGCAGGTGCCGGCGCGGCAGTCGAACGGAATCTCGACGCCGTTGGCGAGCGCCCCATCGAGCAGCACGTCACCCGCGCGGACGCGGAACTGGCGGCCTTTGACGGTGACGGTCCTGAAGTTCGACATGATCAACTCCTCGATCGAATACGCGATGACTGTGTTGGGGCTTGTGCCGCGCGATCACGCCTTGCCGGGTGAGACGCGGATCAGGTTCTTGTTGGTCGTGCTCTCGAACCGGCTCGACCAGTAGTTCGACGCCATCACCGGCCGCTTCAGCCAGCTCACCTTCGGCGAGCGCAGCACCAGGAACCAGAAGAAGAACGGCGTCGTGACGAGATGCGAGACCAGCGGAAACCAGTCCGGCAGCAGCGAGGCCGGGCCCGGCAGGCGGTACCAATAATAGGTGCTGATCGCGGTCGCCGCGAAGATGCGATGCATCCGGGTGCGGGTCGCGGGCTTGTAGCGCAGCAGATGCTCGCCGATCCTGAACACGACGTAGCTGATGATGGCCGCACCGAACGGCCAGACATAGGCCGTGATGATCTCGGCGCTGCCGACCTGCTGCGGCGGATAGTCCGGCACCTGGAACCAGCCCCACACGAAGCCCGGAAAGCTGCCGATCAGGAAGCTGCCGAGGAACTGCTGGACCTTCGTCGGCACGCCCGCGGTCGGCGTGAGCTCCGGTGTCGAGTCGGGGCAGGGATTGCTGCAGGCCTCGCAGATGTTGCAGCGGGCGTTCTTGAAGGTCAGCGCCGGGTTGGTGCCGTAGAGCCGCTCGACCGGATGGATCGGGCACAGCGAGGTGCACCAGCCCGAGCGCATCTCGAACACCGAGCCCATCGCGAACGCCATGAACGCAGCCGACAGCAGCATGACCGCCGTCAGCGGGCCGTCGACATTGAGTCCGATGCGTCGCATCGGCACCACGATGAAGAGAAGCGTCACGCTGATCACCGCGAGCGTCGCCGCGCCCCATTCCGGCATCCGGATGTTCTGCGAGATCCCCATCTTGTTCGGCAGCAGATGGAAGGTCGCCATCGGACAGATGTTGCGCCACAGCCCGGGCGAGATCGTCACCAGCGCCGGCGCGACCGGAATCAGCAGATTCCACATCAAGGCGATGCCGAGCGCGGGAAAGAACAGCAGGAGATTCACCAGCAGAACGCCGACGACCAGCATCACCGTCTGCATCGTCAGCCAGAACCGCCGCTCGCCGCGCCCCGTGCTGCGGCTGCCGGGCTGCGCGGCCGGCTGATATCGGGCAGGAGCCACGTTCACGGCCACATGGGTGAGCGGCCGGGTCTGTCGTTGGTACGAAGCATAATCGTGTTGAGCCGAACGTTGAGCGCTGTTGTTTCGCATTGCTTTCCAGGACGCTGGTTTCTCTGTACGGGCGCGCTGGTGTGACGACGTCGGGCCGGACGTGTTGGTCCGCCGTGCCTGTTAGTTCGCGTCATCAGCGCATGCTGTGCCGCAGAATCTGACGGCGAGATGTGGCGCTTTTTGACGGCCAATATGGACGTGTCTGGGCCATGCTGCGGTTGGGTTGCGGCCGTTTGATCTGGATCAAACCGAGGAACATCAAGGATTTGATCGGGGGCGGGAGATGTTTTGGCGAGGCGTTTGATCTGGATCAATGACGGCCTTGGCTGTGACAGATCGCAGGCGCGATCGCGGCGCGTGGCCCGGATGAGCGAAGCGACATCCGGGTTCGCACCCGCACCTCGTGAGACCTCGGATATCGCGTTCGCCTTCGCCCTTCGGGCTCGGCTGCTGCTCATCCGGGGTACAAGGAACCGGAGCCGATCGGCGTTGCAAACGCATCCGTCGCGCGATGTGACCTTGCGACTGCTCGTCGGGCAAATCAGATCGCCTGCGAAAATCCTGTCCAGCCCTCCGCTGAAAAATAAACCGCTTGGCGATTTCGTAAAATCGGCATTATGCTCCCGCTCGTTCCGTTGCGTCGGAGGGGACGTATCGCGGTCGTCATGGACGTCGGCAGCGGAATGCGGTGGGCGTGTCGGATCGCAGCGTGGCTGGTGCCGCGTGGACGAACGATCCGGCGCGCACGGTCAAGTCGCACGGTCCTGACACCCCGACGCTGGTGTCACGCTTGTGCCGGCGCTCACGCGCCGCGCAGGCAACGGTGGCCAGAAAGCCCGGCGCACCGGGGAGACTGCGAAGCAGCCGTCAAAACCATCGCGCAGGGAGGGCCGGGCGTGTTCGGCCAGACCTGTGGTACCTGCCGCCTGCATTTTCTCCGCAGGCGGGCCACGGGCGCGGCCAGCGCCCGGCCTTCCCTGCGCCCTTCGTTATCGAGGGCGACGAGATCATTCAACCACCCGGACGCAACGCGTCGCGGGACGGCGAATGCATGTGGTGATGAGGCGTGTTCAATGACCTGCCTCGTATGGTCCCCCAGATGCTTGTGGCAATTCCGTTGACACGACAAAGGTCGTCATTCCGGGACGCGACGCGCAGCGGCGCGGGCCCGGAATCCATACTCCCGATCGTGGTTATGGATTCCGGGCTCGCGCTCCGCGCGCCCCGGAATGACGGCGAAGAGACAGGGGTTCATGCGAGGTCTCTCATGGCCGAGCGCTAGAGATGGCCGAAACTCTCGCTTGGCTCTCCGCTGTCGTCCCGGACAAGCGTGCGCAGCACGCGCCGATCCGGGACCCATAGCCCCAGGGAGACGTTGTTACGCACGATGCCGCCCCAGTCTTTCTCCATCCCACCCGCCGCGGCGTATGGGTCCCGGCGTTCGCCGGGACGACAGCGGAGGTCGTGGATAGGACCCGGCTCACACCGGCAGCGCGATCGAGTACTTCACCTGGCTCAGCGCAAAGCTACTTTCGATCGACGCGATGCCGTCGAGCCGCGTCAGCTTGGTCTTCAGGAACGCCTCATACGACGACAGATCGGCTGCGACCACGCGCAGCAGATAGTCGCGGTTACCGGTCATCAGATAGCACTCGAGCACCTCGGGCCACGCCGAGATCGCCTTTTCGAAGCGCTTCAGATCCTCCTCCTTCTGCCGCGCCAGCTTGATCGAGATGAAGACCGAGACGTGCAGCCCGAGCGCCTTCTGGTCGACGGTCGCGAGATAGCGAGTGATGACGCCGCGCTCCTCCAGGAGCTTGACGCGGCGGTGGCAGGGCGAGACCGACAGGCCGACCTTGTCGGCGAGCTCCTGCATGGTGATGCGTCCGTCGGACTGGAGGTGGCCGAGGATCTTGCGGTCGATGGCGTCGAGGTCGGGCATTGGGATATCGTCCCGGAAAAGATCGTTCTGATGGGAAATTATCCCAACACTGACCGTCCGTGCGCGAAAAATTGAGAATTATGGCCGGCCTGCCGGGATTAGAGTCAACGAATCCACCCGAACACCCCTGGGAGCAGCGCGCCATGGCCAGGCCATCCGCATCGACAGCATCCGCATCGTCAGACCGTCTCGCCATCCTGAACGCGCTGACCCGCAAGGCGCTGTGGCTGTCGTCCTGGACCATCCACCATGCGAACCACATCCGGCCGAACACCGACGGCCTGAAGGTCGGCGGCCATCAGGCCTCCTCGGCCTCGCTCGCCACCATCATGTCGGCGCTGTACTTCTCAGTGTTGCGCCCCGAGGACCGCGTCGCGGTCAAGCCGCATGCGAGCCCGGTGTTCCACGCCATCCAATATCTGTTCGGCCGCCAGACGCGCGAGAAGCTGGAGAATTTCCGCGGCTTCAAGGGCGCGCAGTCCTATCCGTCGCGCACCAAGGACGTCGACGACGTCGACTTCTCCACCGGCTCGGTCGGCCTCGGCGTCGCGCAGACGCTGTTCTCCTCGCTGGTGCAGGACTACGTCAAGGCGCATGGCTGGATGAAGGATCGTCGCGAGGGCCGCATGATTGCGCTGGTCGGCGACGCCGAGATGGACGAGGGCAACATCTTCGAGGCGCTGGCGGAGGGCTGGAAGCACGGCCTGCGCAACACCTGGTGGATCGTCGACTACAACCGCCAGAGCCTGGATGCCGTCGTGCGCGAGGGTCTTTGGGAGAAGTTCGAGACCATGTTCCGTAATTTCGGCTGGGACGTGGTGATCGTCAAATACGGCCGGCTGATGCGCGAGGCCTTCGCCGAGCCGGGCGGCGAGGCGCTGCGCCGCTGGATCGACAATTGCCCGAACGCGCTGTACGCGGCGCTGTGCTTCCAGGGCGGCGCGGCCTTCCGCAAGCACATTCAGGATGAGATCGGCGACCAGGGCGACGTGACGCGGCTGCTCGACAAGCGCAGCGACGACGAGCTGCTGGCGCTGATGTCGAATCTCGGCGGCCACGACATGGCAAGCATGCTGGAGGCGTTCGAGTCCATCGACCACGACCGCCCGGTCTGCTTCATCGCCTACACCATCAAGGGTGTCGGCCTGCCGTTCCAGGGCCACAAGGACAATCACGCCGGCCTGATGACGGTCGCGCAGATGGAGACCTGGCGCGCGCAGCAGAACATCCGCCCGGGCCATGAGTGGGACAAATTCGAGGGCCTGACGCAGGACGCGGCGACCTTGGAGGCGTTCCTCAAATCCGTGCCGTTCAACCGCGACGGCCGCCGGCTCGACGATGCCGTGTTCGACGTGCCGGAGCGGCTGACTTTCACCGCGGCGGCGCAGATGTCGACGCAGCAGGGTTTTGGCCTGATCCTCAACGACCTCGCGCGCAGCGAGACCGCGATGGCCTCACGCATCGTGACGTCCTCGCCGGACGTCACCGTGTCGACCAATCTCGGCGCCTGGGTCAACCGCCGCGGCCTGTTCGCGCATGCCGAAAAGGCCGATCTGTTCCGCAGCGAGAAGATCCCCTCGACCTTCAACTGGGCGGCGTCGCCGAAGGGCCAGCACATCGAGCTCGGCATTGCCGAGATGAACCTGTTCATCATGGCCTCGGCGCTCGGCCTGTCGCATTCCATCAACGGCGCGCGACTGCTGCCGATCGTCACGCTGTACGATCCCTTCATCGAACGCGGCCTCGATGCGCTGAACTACGCCTGCTATCAGGATGCCCGTTTCATGGTGGTCGCGACACCGTCGGGCGTCACGCTCGCGCCGGAGGGCGGCGCGCACCAGTCGATCGCGACGCCGCTGATCGGCATGGCGCAGGACGGGCTGTCGTCGTTCGAGCCGGCTTTCGTCGACGAGCTTGCCGCGATCATGAAATGGGGCTTTGCCCATATGCAGCGTGAGCCGGGCGAGGGCGGTTCGGTGTACCTGCGGCTGTCGACCCGCCCGGTCGACCAGCCGCAGCGCATCATGACGCCGGAGATGGAAGCGGACATCGCCGCCGGCGCCTATTGGCTGCGCAAGCCGGGACCAAACGCGGAGGTGATCATCGCCTATACGGGGACGGTTGCGCCGGAAGCGATCGAGGCCACCGGGCTGATCGGCGAATCCCGCCGCGATGTCGGCCTGCTCGCGATCACCTCGGCCGACCGCCTGCATGCCGGCTGGACCGCGGCGCGCAGCCTGCGCCGGCATCGCCGTGGCGTGTCGCATCTCAGCCATATCGAGCAGATGCTCGCGCCGCTGCCGCGCGATTGCGGCATCGTCACCGTCATCGACGGCCATCCGGCGACGCTCGGCTGGCTCGGCTCGGTGCGCGGCCACCGCGTCGAGGCGTTGGGGGTGGAGAAGTTCGGCCAGACCGGCACGATCGACGATCTCTATCGCCACAACGGCATGGACGCGAACGCGATCATCGACGCCGCCGAGAGCCTCACCGGCGCACCGGTGAGGCATCGCAAGATGGCGGTGTGAGGGCGGGCCGAAAACGAGGACGCCGTCCCCCTCACCTGGGTGAAGGAGACGGCGTCGCAACTTGGATCAAATGTCTACGTGCTGAAAGACTACGCAATAAGAACTGGCGAAAGTATCGGTTCTGAAATGGTGTCCGGCGTCCTTTCGAGATGCCGTCATGTCTATGACGAGGAGACTAGCCACGGCGATCGGACGGCGATGTGAAGCAGTTCACATCTCGGAAATGAATCTTCGAGCTGGAAATTCTGCCATCCGGAATGATGGCCGGCCGGAGGCGAAACAGGGGAGCCGCGCTTGCTGCGGCGCAAAATGGAGCGGCGACGAAACGCAGGCCGGTTGGCTTGCGCCGGTCGCGGCCTTGCTCCTATATCCGCGGGACGCAACCCCGGTCCCCGCATGTGGCGGGTTCATCCCGCGGATCGCGCGTGCCAGGATGCCGGTCCGCGCGCAGCCGCTCCCCCATATGCTTCCACCTGAAGAGGTTTTCCGATGGTCAATCGCCTGCAATTCTACATCGACGGCGCCTGGGTCGATCCGGTCGTCAAGAAGTCCACTCCGGTCGTCAATCCCGCGACCGAAGAGGCGATGTACGAGGTTGCGCTGGGCTCCAAGGCCGATGTCGACAAGGCCGTCGCCGCCGCCAAGCGCGCCTTCGAGACCTTTTCGCAGACAAGCCGCGAGGAGCGCGTCGCCCTGCTCGAGAAGATCATCACGATCTACAAGGGCCGCATGAAGGAGATCGGCGCCGCCGTCTCCGACGAGATGGGCGCGCCGCTGCCGATGGCGGAGAAGCTGCAGGCCGGCGCCGGCCTCGGCCATCTGATGTCGACGCTCGACGTTTTGAAGAAGTACGAGTTCGAGGAGACGTTGCCGTCGTCGGTGGTGGTGCGCGAGCCGGTCGGTGTGGTCGGCATGATCACGCCGTGGAATTGGCCGCTCAACCAGATCGCCTGCAAGGTCGCGCCGGCGCTCGCCGCCGGCTGCACCATGATCCTGAAGCCGTCGGAGTTCACCCCGACCTCGGCGCTGATCTTCGCCGAGATCCTGCATGAAGCCGGCGTGCCGAAGGGCGTGTTCAACCTGATCAACGGCCTGGGGCCGGAGGTCGGCGCTGCGATGAGCGAGCATCCGGACATCGACATGATCTCGTTCACCGGCTCGACCCGCGCCGGCATCGACGTCGCCAAGCGCGCCGCGCCGACCGTCAAGCGCGTCAGCCAGGAGCTTGGCGGCAAGTCGCCGAACGTGATCCTGGAGGGCTCCGACCTGAACAAGGCGGTGATCGGCGGCGTCATGCACATGTTCAACAATTCGGGCCAGTCCTGCAACGCGCCGTCCCGCATGATCGTGCCGGCTGCGCGGATGAAGGAAGTGGCCGCGATCGCCAAGGGCGTCGCCGACAAGACCAAGGCCGGCGATCCCCGCGGCGAGGGCACCACGATCGGCCCGGTGGTCAATCGCGGCCAGTGGGACAAGATCCAGGCCCTCATCAACAAGGGCATCGAGGAGGGAGCGACCCTCGTCGCCGGCGGTCCGGGCCTGCCCGAGGGCGTCAACAAGGGCTTCTACGTGCGGCCGACGATCTTCGCCGACGTCAAGCCGGAGATGACGATCTCGCGCGAGGAGATCTTCGGGCCGGTGCTGGTGATCATTGGCGCTCAGGATGAGAACGAGGCGGTGAAGATCGCCAACGACACGCCCTATGGTCTCGCCGGCTACGTCACCGCGCCGACGATAGAGAAGGCCCGCGAGGTCGGCCGCAAGATCCGCGCCGGCAACGTCAACCTGCAGGGCGTCCCGAACGACCGCACCGCGCCGTTCGGGGGCTACAAGCAGTCCGGCAACGGCCGCGAATGGGGTCGGTTCGGTCTCGAGGAGTATCTCGAGGTCAAGGCCGTCGCGGGCTACAACGCGGCTTGATGGGTCTCCGTCATTGCGAGCGCAGCGAAGCAATCCAGGGCCCGGAAGGAAGTCTGGATTGCTTCGTCGTGGAGCCTGTCCTCGGGCTCGCCAGAGGCGAGACCCGGGGGCTCCTCGCAATGACGGCCGATTACCCGCCCAGCGCGCCCTGCGTATTCACATAGAGCGCGTAGATCGACTGGCTGGCGGCCATGAACAGGCGGTTGCGCTTGAGGCCGCCGAAACAGACATTGGCGCAGCGCTCGGGCAGGGCGATGCGTCCGATCGGCGCGCCGTCCGGTGCGAACACCATGACGCCGTCGAGCTCGGGCGAGCCCATGCCCCAGCCGCACCAGAGATTGCCGTCGACGTCGCAGCGCATCCCGTCCGGCGTGCCGGGACCGGCATCGATGTGGACGCGCTTGTTGGTGAGCTTCGTCCCGTCGGCGGAGACGTCATAGGCGAGGATCTTGCGCGTCGGTTGCCCACGGGATTCGACGACGTAGAGGATGGATTCATCGGGCGAGAAGCACAGCCCGTTCGGCCCCAGCACGCCCTCGGCGACGATGCTCGCCTGGCCGGTGGTGTCGTCGATGCGATAAACGTTAGCGTCGATCTCCGGCTCGGCCTTGTAGCCCTCGTAATTGCCGAGCAGGCCGAAGGTCGGATCGGTGAACCAGATCGAGCCGTCGGATTTCACGACGACGTCGTTCGGCGAGTTCAGCCGCTTGCCATCGAAGGAGTCCATCAGCACCGTGATGGACCCGTCATACTCGGTCCGCGTGACCCGGCGTCCGCCGTGCTCGCAGGTGACGAGCCGGCCCTGGCGGTCCCTGGTGTTGCCATTGGCGAAGTTGGACGGCTTGCGGAACACCGAGACCGCGCCGGTTTCCTCCTCCCATTTGAGGATGCGCTGGTTGGGAATGTCGCTGCAAAGAAGGTAGCGCCCGTCGCCGAACCACACCGGTCCCTCGGCCCAGCGCAGGCCCGTCGCGAGGCGTTCCACGGCCGACAGCTTGAGCCAGTATTTCTCGAAGCGCGGGTCGAGCGCCTGGATCGCCGGATCGGGATAGAAGGTGGCAGGGCGCCAGCCCTGCGTGTGAGCGTTTCCGTCGGACATTTGGTTGGTCCCGTTATTGTGCCCTGGCGATCTCTGCTATCATCGGCTTGTCACGACCGCAAACCTGCGGACCCAACACGAGGGATGAAATGCCACGTATCTTGATGACCGGCGCGAGCGGTGGAATCGGCACTTCCTTGCGGAAGCTGCTGCCGCCGATCTATCCGGACCTTCTGCTCAGCGACATCAAACCGCCGGCCGATCTCTCCAGCCAGGAGACCTTCAAGGCGGCCGATCTTGCCGACCTCGCCCAGGTCGAGGCGCTGTGCGATGGCGTCGACGGCATCATCCATTTCGGCGGCTATTCGGTCGAAGGGCCGTGGAACGACATCCTGCAGGCCAACATCATCGGCGGCTACAATTTGTTCGAGGCGGCGCGCCGCAAGGGTGTGAAGCGCGTGGTGTTCGCGTCGTCGAACCATGCGGTCGGCTTCTATCCGCGCCATCGCAAGATCGACAATGACGTGCAGCCGCGCCCTGATGGCCGCTATGGCGTGAGCAAGGTGTTCGGCGAGGCGGTGGGCTCGCTTTATGCCGACAAGCACGGGCTGAAGGTAACGTGTCTGCGCATCGGCAATTTCGGCGAGAAGCCGCTCGACAAGCGCCGGCTGTCGATCTGGTTGAAGCCGGAGGATCTCGTCCAGCTCTGCCGCATCGGCCTGGAGCATCCCGATATCCATTTCGAGGTACTCTACGGAGCCTCGCTCAACGAGCGCGCCTGGTGGGACAACCAGCGCGCCTATGATCTCGGCTATCGCCCGACCGGCCGCGCCGAGAATTTCCGCGAGCACGCCATGGCCGAACAGGCCAAGCTGCCCGCCGATCCGATTGGGGACTATTTCCAGGGCGGCGCGTTCTGCACCACGGAGTTCGACGGCGACACCAGCCGGATCATCGACTGGGGTTGATAAGACATCGTCAATCCGGGGCGCAAACGCGCCTCGGATTGAGAACGACAGATAACAAGAAACAGAAACGAAGAGACTGACATGACAGATGGCCTGCGCAAGGGACTGACCGCTTACGGCGATGCTGGCTTCTCGCTGTTCCTGCGCAAGGCCTTCATCAAGGCCGCCGGCTATTCGGATGATGCGCTCGATCGTCCGATCGTCGGCATCACCAACACCTACAGCGACTACAATCCCTGCCACGGCAACGTGCCGCAGATCCTGGAAGCGGTGAAGCGCGGCGTCATGCTGTCCGGCGCGATGCCGTTCGTGTTCCCGACCATCTCGATCGCCGAGAGTTTTGCGCATCCGACCTCGATGTATCTGCGCAACCTGATGGCGATGGAAACCGAGGAGATGATCCGCGCTCAGCCGATGGATGCCGTGGTCGTCATCGGCGGCTGCGACAAGACACTTCCGGCGCAGATCATGGCAGCCGTGTCGGCCGATCTGCCGACGGTGGTCATTCCGGTCGGCCCGATGGTCGTCGGGCATCACAAGGGCGAGGTGCTCGGCGCCTGCACCGATTGCCGCCGGCTGTGGGCCAAGTATCGCGCCGGCGAGATGGACGACAGCGAGATCGAGGCGGTCAACGGCCGGCTCGCACCGTCGGTCGGCACCTGCATGGTGATGGGCACGGCCTCGACGATGGCCTGCATCACCGAGGCGCTCGGCCTGTCCTTGCCGATGAGCGCCACGATCCCGGCGCCGCATGCCGAACGCTTCCGTTCGGCCGAGGCCAGTGGCCGGGTGGCTGCCGAGATGGCCAAGGCGAAGGGGCCGAAGCCAAGTGAGCTGCTGACACCCGCCGCCTTCAAGAATGCGCAGGTGGTGCTGCAGGCGATCGGCGGTTCGACCAACGGCCTCGTGCATCTCACCGCGATTGCGGGCCGTACGCCGCACACCATCGACCTCGATGCGTTCGACCGCATCGGCCGCGAGGTGCCGGTGCTGGTCGACCTCAAGCCGTCCGGCGATCACTACATGGAGCACTTCCATCATGCCGGCGGCGTGCCGAAGCTGATGCAGCAGCTCGGCGATCTCATCGACCTCGATTGCCGCTCGATCACCGGCCAGTCGCTGCGCGACATCGTGGCCGACGCCGAGGACGTGCCGGGTCAGGACGTGATCCGCTTGCGGGGCGATGCGATCAAGCCGGAAGGTGGCCTTGCGGTGCTCAGGGGCAACCTTGCGCCGCGTGGCGCGGTCATCAAGCATTCCGCTGCGAGCTCGAAGCTGCTGCAGCACACCGGCCGCGCGGTGGTGTTCGAGTCGGTCGAGGACATGACCTTGCGGGTCGATGATCCCGAGCTCGACGTCTCGGCGGATGACGTCCTGGTGCTGCGCAACGCGGGACCCAAAGGCGCGCCGGGCATGCCGGAGGCGGGTTATCTGCCGATCCCGAAGAAGCTTGCGCGGGGCGGCACCAAGGACATGGTGCGGATTTCCGATGCGCGGATGAGCGGCACGGCGTTCGGCACCATCGTGCTGCACATCACGCCGGAGTCGGCCGTCGGCGGTCCGCTGGCGCTGGTGCGGACCGGCGATATGATCCGGCTCGATGTCGCCAAGCGCAGCATCGATCTGCTGGTCGACGACGCCGAACTTGAGCGGCGGCGCGCTGCGATGAAGCCAGCCGCCACACCCGACTGGGCTGACCGCGGATACGCGCATCTGTTTCATGAAACGATCCTGCAGGCCGATGACGGCTGCGATTTCGATTTCATGCGCAGGAAGGGGAAGGGGTGAGCGCAGTCCTACTTTCCTTTGCTGGTAAACCGCTTCACGGCGGCGCGGAATTCGTCGGTGTGCATGCAGTTGATGATCGCATCGCGCTCGGCGGCGAGCTGGTCCCCGACCGAGCTGGTCGGCGCCCGATGGATCAGCGCCTTGGTCGCCGCGATCCCCTCCGGCATGTTCTGCGCCAATCGCTGCGCCAGCGCCTCGGTGGCCGCAGCCAGCTCGGCGCTTGGCACGACCTTGGCAACCAAGCCCCATTCGTAGGCTTGCGTGGCCGTAAAGCTGTCTTCCGCCAGGAAGATTTGCAGCGCGCGTCGGACACCGGCGGTGGCGACGACGCCCACCGTTCCGCCGCCATCGGGCGAAACGCCGAGCTTGGCATAGGCCGGCGTGAAGCGCGCTTCCTCGGCGGCGATGCAGAGGTCGGCTGCGAAGGCGAGCGACATGCCGGCGCCGGCGGCCGAGCCGTGGACGCTCGCGAGCACGATCTTCGGCATGCGGCGCAGGCTGGCGATGAAGGCGTGGTAGTGATGCAGGAGCTCGCTCACAATCGGCGTGATGGTGTCGGCCTCGGCCGCGGCGCCGATCGTCTGCAGGTCGCCGCCGGCGCAGAAGGCGCGGCCCTCGCCCTTGAGGACGAGCACCCGGATGCCCGGTTCGGCTTCGACCTGTGCCGCGAGCTGCTCCAGCCGCTTGGCGATGGCGAGGTTGATGGCGTTGAACGCGGCCGGGCGGTCGAGCGTGATGGTCGCGATCGGCCCATCGATGCTCAGGCGAGCGGGTTCCGCGGCTGCGTCCGACATTCGGTCCTCCCATCTTTCGTTGCTGCCGCATTTAAGGCGCACAGCGGCCCGGTGACAATGCCGGGGAAGTCTGCGACAACCCGGTTCCGCTGGCATGACGGGAGGTAAACCCGCAGCAGACAAGGCGCGCAAACACGGGATACGAACGAAATGGGGCAGGGTGCAGTGACGAAGGGACCGGTGGTGATCGTAGGCGCGGGGCATGCGGGCTTTCAGCTCGCCACCTCGCTGCGTCAGGCAGGCTTTGCCGATCCCATCCATTTGATCAATGACGAGCCGCATCTGCCGTACCAGCGTCCGCCGCTGTCGAAGGCGTATCTCAAGGGCACCGGTGGTCCCGAGACGTTGATGTTCCGGCCGCAGAAGTTCTATGCCGATCAGGCCATCGACCTCGTCTACGACCGTGTCGTCTCGGTTCAGCGCGACCAGCGCAGGGTGCTGCTCGCCTCCGGCAGGACGCTCGACTACGGCCACCTCGTGCTCGCCACCGGTGCGCGCAACCGGCTGCTCGACATCCCCAACGCCAACCTTCCCGCTGTGCGCTATCTGCGCATCCTCGACGACAGCGAAGCGTTGCGCGGCTTGCTCGGCGATGCCAAGCGCGCCGTCGTGATCGGCGCCGGCTTCATCGGGCTGGAATTCGCGGCGACTGCGCGCATCAAGGGCCTCGAGGTCGATGTGCTCGAGCTCGGGGCGCGCGTGATGGCGAGGGCTGTCACTGCGGAGATCTCCGACTACTTCCAAAAGCAGCATGCCGATGCCGGCGTGCGCATCCATCTCGGCGTGCAGGCGACCAGCATCGAGGCCGATGGCAGCAAGGTCACCGGTGTCAGCCTCAGCGACGGCCGGCATCTCCCGGCTGATCTCATCGTAGTCGGCGTCGGGGTGCTGCCGAATGTCGAGCTCGCCGCGGACGCCGGACTGCAGGTCGCCGCGGGCATCGTGGTCGACGAGTATCTGCTGACCAGCGATCCGCATATCTCTGCCATCGGCGACTGCGCGCTGTTTGCCAGTCAGCGCTTCGGTGGCACCTTGCGGCTGGAGTCGGTGCAGAACGCCACCGATCACGCCCGCTGCGTCGCTGCGCGGCTGACGGGCGACGTCAAGCCGTATGACGGCCAGCCGTGGTTCTGGAGCGACCAGGCCAACGACAAGCTGCAGATTGCGGGGCTCACCACGGGCTATGATCAGGTCGTGCTGCGCGGGGATCCGGCGCAAAAGGCATTCTCCGCATTCTGTTACAAGGAGGGCCGGCTGGTCGGCATCGAATCCGTCAACCGCGCCGGCGACCACATGTTCGGCCGCAAGCTGCTGGCTGCGGGCGGCACGATCGATGCGGCCAAGGCTGCCGATCCGAGCTTCGACCTGAAGAGCGCTCTCGCCTAGAGCAGCGCGCGGACCTCCTCCGCCGTGGGCATCGAGGGGCCGGCGCCCATCCGCTGCACGGAGATGGACGCCGCAACGTTGGCGTAGGCGATCGCATCCGCGATCGCTCCGCCCTGCGAGAGCCGCGCCGCCAGCGCGCCGACGAAGCAGTCGCCGGCGCCGGTGGTGTCGACCGCCTTCACCGCGCGGCCTTCGACCAGCCTGCCGTCGCCGCGACACACGGCGATCGCGCCGCGCGCGCCGAGCGTGACGCAGATCGTCTGGTCTCGGCGAGGTATCAGGGCCTTCACGGCTTCCGTCACCTGCTGCGGTGAGGGCGCGTCGCCGAGATCGACACCAGCCAGGAAGCCGAGCTCGGTCTCATTAAGCACGAGCACGTCGACCAGCGCGAAAAGCGCGCCGTCGAATGCGCTGGCCGGGGCAGGGTTGAGGATCGTGGTGGCGCCCGCTGCCTTGGCACGCTGGAAGAACGAGGCGATCGTGGCTTGCGGGATCTCGAACTGGCTCACCGCGACGTCGCCCGCTGCCAATGCCACCTGAGCCACATCGTCTGCCGAGACCTCCGCATTCGCGCCCGGAATCACGACGATCGTGTTGTCGGCATTCGCCAGCGTGATGATCGCCGTGCCGGTCGATGCGCTCGCGCTGTCCTTCACCGCCGAGAGATCGATGCCCTGGCCGGCGAGAAACGCCCGCAGCTGCTCGCCGAAGGCGTCACGACCGAGCCGGCCGATCAGCGCTGTCGGCGTACCGAGCTTGGCCGCGGACACGGCCTGGTTGGCACCCTTGCCGCCGGGGAAGTACATCACAGACTGTCCCGCAACGGTCTCGCCAATGCGGGGATGGCGCTCGGCCGTCGCCACGACATCCATGTTGATGCTGCCGGCGACGACCACGCGCCCCATCGGTCTTCTCCCTGATCAGCCGCTAGACGCGGGCCTCGAATTCCTGCCTGACAAGCTCGATGTCGGCGAGCGTCGGCAGGCCGGCCTCGTTGCCGAGCTTCTGGATCTTGAACGTCGAGGCCGCGCGGGCGAACTCGAAATGCTCCTTCCAGCCCTTCGCCGGGTTGGCGAGATACGAATACACATAGGCGCCGTGGAACACGTCGCCGGCGCCGTTGGTGTCGATGACGCGCTCGCGCGGGATCGGGTAGGCGGGCAGCGTGTGCACGGCGCCGAGCTCGTCGTACCATAGCAGGCCTTTCTCGCCCTGGGTGACGCCGCCAATGCGGCAGCCGCGGCCCTTGAGGTAGTCGAGCATCTTCTCCGGTGTGAGGTCCATCTGCTCGCACAGACGCTCGGCAACGATCGCGACGTCGATATATTCGAGCAGCTCATGCGTGTTGGTGCGCAGGCCGCCGCCGTCGAGGGATGTGAGGATGCCGGCCTCGCGGCACAGCTTGGCATAGTGCAGGGCGGCGTCGGGCTGATGGCCATCGACGTGGAGCGCCCGGCAATTGCCGAGATTGAGCAGCGGGAATGGGTGAATGTGGGCATCGTCGCGGCAGCGCACGATGGCGCGCTTGCCGTCCTTCGGCATGATGAAGGACAGCGAGGAGGCGTTGACCTTCCGTGGATGTACGGAGATGCCGTACTTCGCGGTCATGTCCTGGAACATCCGCCCTAGCCAGTCATTCGCAATCGTGGCGATCAGGTCCGGCACGATGCCCAGCTTGGCGCAGCAAAATGCCGCAGTCACCGCATTGCCGCCGAACGACACGGCGTAGTCGGAGGCGACGTGCTTCTCGTCTCCGGTCGGCATATGGTCGGTGATGAACGTAACGTCGATGTAGGTTTGTCCGATGAAAAGGGCCTGCATGGGCATTTCTGTCTCACTAAGGGGTGATCGCGGCCCCGGCGCCGCAGATTAGCAAGCGGTTAAGGCGGATCAACGCTGAAATTCTTCGTCAAATCGTCACCATGGTGGTTGAGATCGGCCCCTTGCAACCGCCGGCCCCCTGCCACCGGCGCACGGGTCGCGCTATGGTTGCCGGCCTGCAGAAGCAGATTCGGGAGTGGAAGATGACGGTCTATGCGGGTCCGGTGTTCGAGATGGCGACCAATCAGTTCAACGTGATTGCCGACCATCTTGGCATCCCAGCCGACGAGCGCGACCGGCTGCTGCTTCCCAAGCGCGCGATCACCGTCTCGTGTCCGATCCACAAGGACGACGGCACCATTGCCGTCTATGAGGGGTATCGCGTCCAGCATCTCCTGACCATGGGGCCGACCAAGGGCGGCACCCGCTTTGCGCCGACCGTCGACATCGGCGAGGTTGCGGCACTCGCGATCTGGATGAGCTGGAAATGCGCGCTGGTCGGTCTGCCCTATGGCGGTGCCAAGGGCGGCGTCAATGTCGACCTGTCCAAGCTGTCGAAGCGTGAGCTCGAATCCCTGTCCCGCCGCTACATGCAGGAGATGATCCCGTTCGTCGGCCCGCACACCGACGTGATGGCCCCGGATATGGGCACCAACGAGCAGGTCATGGCGTGGTTCATGGATACGTACTCCATGTATCAGGGCCAGACCGTGACCGAGATCGTCACCGGCAAGCCGGTGTTCTCCGGCGGTACGCTCGGCCGCCGCGAGGCGACGGGGCGCGGTGTCGCCCACGTCTCCCGCCGGGTGATGGACGTGCTCGGCATCGATCCCGCCAAATCCACCGTCGTGGTGCAGGGGTTCGGCAATGTCGGCTCCTATGCCGCGCTCGGCTTCCACCAGATGGGCATGAAGGTGATTGCGGTCAGCGATCATACCGGTGCGCTCCACGACCCGCGCGGCCTTGATATCCCCCAGCTAATGGCGCATGCGAGCAAGCACGGCAGCATCGCCGGCTTCTCCACCGAGCTCGCGTTCGACCCGAAGGAGATCCTGACGCTGGCTTGCGACATCCTGGTGCCGGCGGCTGTGGAGCGCGTGATCGACGCCAAGGTGGCGGCGAACCTGAAATGCCGCGTCATTGCCGAGGCCGCCAACGGCCCGACCACGCCGGATGCCGATCTGGTGCTCGACCAGCGCCGCAAGGAGATCTTCCTCATTCCCGACATCCTCTGCAATTCCGGCGGCGTCATCGTCAGCTACTTCGAATGGGTGCAGGATCTGCAGCAGCTGTTCTGGGAGGAGGAGGAGGTGATGCGACGCGAGTACCAGATCCTCGACCGCGCCTTCGAGAAGATGGTGAACCGGGCCAAGGCCGACGACGTCCCGCACCGGACTGCGGCGATGGCGATCGGCGTCGAGAAGGTGCGCAACGCCAAGAACACGCGAGGGCTGTTTCCGTGATCACCGGTCTCGACCACGTCGTCATCCTGCTCGAGGACATCAAGGCCGGCAGCGCCGCGTTCGAGACGCTGCTGGCGCGCAAGCCGTCCTGGCACAATTCGGGCGAGGGCGCCGACCGCGTGCTGTTCACGCTGGACAATATGAGCCTCGAGCTGATGGCGCCGGCGGGACAGAGCCCCGCCGCCGACCGCATCCGCAACGTCATCAAGATCTGGGGCGAGGGCCTCGCCAGCATCTGCTTCGCCACCAATGATATCGGCAAGATGCATCGGCGGCTGGAGCGCGTGGCGCTGAAGCCGGATCCGGTTGCCGAGGTCGACAACACCGACCGCATCTTGGGCCAGACGCTGCACTGGAAGCGCACCCGCGCGATGACGGATCTGACGCGTGGCGTGCGCATGTTCTTCCTGGAACTCAGCCAGCCGCGGCCGCCGTCGGAGAAGACCGCGGACTCCGCGGTGCTCGGCCTCGACCACATCGTGGTCTCGACCGAGGACCCCGAGCGTGCCGCCGCGCTCTATGGCGCGCGGCTCGGCCTGGACATGGCGCTCGACCGCAGCCATCAGGAATGGGGCCAGCTGATGTTCTTCCGCTGCGGCGACCTGATCATCGAGGTGGTGAAGCGGCCGGTCGCCGGCAACGACAAGGCCAACGACAAGCTGTGGGGCCTGAGCTGGCGCGTCGCCGACATCGAAGCGACCCGCGCCAGACTGCTTGCCGCCGGGCTGCAGGTCTCCGAGCCGAGGGCGGGCCGCAAGCCGGGTACGCGGGTGATGAGCCTGTACAGCGGCTCCTGCGGCATCCACACGCTGATTCTGGAGAAGACGCCGCAGGCGGCGGAGTGAGGCGGTTCGGTGCGGCAGCAGCGTGCGAGCCTGCCCTGATGCGCGTTCAGGCGCTGTCGTATCGAGTTCGATTGACCATGCTCTACTCCGCACGCCGCAGCCATCAACCCTCACCCTGAGGAGACCGCCGCAGGCGGTCGTCTCGAAGGGCGAGGCCACCGGCCTCATGGTTCGAGACGCGCTGCGTATGATGATCTTGTCTGGCATTGGTTTGATCGGCGCAGCGCTCCTCACCATGAGGATCTGCCACCCAAGGGGGGGTCCTGCGCCCAGACCATGAACACGCCGAGAGGCGTGTGCATGGAGAGGGAGACAGCGGGGATCGGGTCCGCATATTGGCCATCGGTAGTGTGCTTATGGAGTTCGTCCCGCCAGCAGCATCCCCGGCTCGCGGCATGTGATATAGATCGGCGCAGTTCTCGAAGCGCAGTTGCCGCTGATGATTTCGCCAACCCGTTCCGCCGCCGTGTTCCATCCGCGCCGTGTCTTCATGCTCGGCGCGACGGGGACGATCGGCCGCGCCACGGTGCGCGCCATTCTCGCGCGCGGGCACGACGCGGTCTGCTTCGTCCGCTCGCGCAGCGACGCCATGACGATCCCGGGCGCGACCGTCAGGACCGGCGATGTCACCGATCCCGTCTCGGTCGCGCGCGATGGTTTTCGCGGCGAGCAATTCGGCGCCGTCGTGTCCTGCATGGCGTCGCGGACCGGAGTTCCCCGGGACGCCCAAGCGATCGACTATCATGCTCATGTGAACGTGCTGGACGCGGCACGTCAGGCCGGCGTCACGCATTTCGTGCTGTTGTCGGCGATCTGCGTGCAGAAGCCGCTGCTGGCGTTCCAGAAGGCCAAGCTGGCGTTCGAAGCGAGGCTGATGGCGGCAGGCCTGACCTATTCGATCGTCCGCCCCACCGCGTTCTTCAAGTCGCTGTCGGGGCAGGTCGCGCGTGTCAAACAGGGCCGGCCCTATCTCGTGTTCGGCGACGGCCGCCTGACTGCGTGCAAGCCGGTCAGTGACGCCGATCTCGGCGACTATCTCGCCGGCTGTCTCGATGATGAGAGCCGCTGGAACAAGGTTCTGCCGATCGGCGGCCCCGGGCCCGCCATCACCCCGATCGAACAGGCCGAGCATCTGTTCGCGCTGCTCGGACGCAAGCCGCACATCCGGCGCGTTCCGGTGGCGCTCCTCGACGTCATCATCGGCGGGCTCGATGTCGCCAGGCGCATCGTTCCGTCGCTCGCCGACAAGGCGGAACTCGCCCGCATCGGCCGCTACTACGCGACCGAGTCGATGCTGGTGCTCGACCCCGCCACCGGCCGCTACGACGCGGATGCGACGCCGTCGACAGGCTCGGAGACGCTGTTCGACTACTACGCCAAGCTGATCCGCGGCGATGCCGAGGCGGAGCGCGGCGACCATGCGGTGTTTTGATGTCATCGGCGCTATGTTGAGCACGATCCTCTCCGTCGTCATGGCCGGGCTTGACCCGGCCATCCATCCATCTTCGCGAGGAGGATGGATGCCCGGGTCAAGCCCGGGCATGACGAGTCACTTAACAACTCGTCTCTGTGCGGCTTCATCAAGTGCATCGTCATTGCGAGGAGCCAATGGGTCCGCGCAACGCGCGGCCCGATGACAGGCTCCGCGACGAAGCAATCCAGAGTCGCGGGCGCGGTCCTGGATTGCTTCGCGTCGCTCGCAATGACGGTGAGATGAACATGCGGTCACTATCTCGCGGCGCGCTTTCGCGTCCGAGCTTTGCTCTTGGTCCTGCCCTCTTCGAGAAGAGGGCACGGGGAATGCCGGGCGCTGGCCGCACCCATGGCCCGCCTGCGGAAAAAAATGCAGGCGGCAGGTACCACAGGTTCAGCCGAGAACACCCGGCATTCCCCGCGCGATGGTTTTGACGGCTGCTTCGCGTTCTCCCCGGTGCTCCGGGCTTTCTGGCCACCGTATCGCGACAATGCGCTTGCGCGCATTGCACTGGACACCAGCGTCGGGGTGTCAGGACCACGCGACTTGACCGTGCGCATCGCTGCCGTTCGTCCGGGTGGAAACCCACGCCGCAGCACCGACACGCCCACCGCATCCCGCCTCGACGTTCGTGACGACCGCGAAGCGCCCCTCATGTGAGACGGGATCGGGATATACAATCATAATTTCTGGAAAAAAGAAAGTAATTTTTTGCAGCTGGACGGACTGGAAGGGTGATGTCCTTGAGCTGGTTCCTGAACAATCTGTTTTGGCGCACGTCGAATGGCCCAACACGGCGGTGCAGGTGAGGGATCGTGTTCTGCAATTCGCCGCAGCGAAGTTCTTAGAGAGTTCGTCATTCCGGGGCATTCGCGCGCAAAATGGCGTAGCCATTTTGGAACAGCGCGAATGAGCCCGGAATCCATAGCCACGGAGCGATGTCGTCAGGCGAGCTGGCAACTCCGTGCATGCCTCACACGGCATCCTGTGGTTATGGATTCCGGGCTCGCGCTGCGCGCGCCCCGGAATGACGCCGATCCGAATGGCTGGCGATATCGGCTCGGGACCGAGCGCATTCGGGGAGCTACTGCGATCTTCCTTACCCCTCAACGACACACGGCACGCTCGCAAACCCCCGAAACCGCACTCGCCCGCCACGCACCGGCTCGCCCGCGAGCTGATAGTTCGGAAACCGGCTGACAAACCGCGCGATCGCCACCGCGCCTTCCAGCCGTGCCAACGCCATCCCCGCGCATTGGTGCGCGCCGGTGGCGAAGGCGAGGTGGCGGTTGGCGGGGCGGGTGATGTCGAAGCGCTCGGGATCGTCGAACTGGGCGGGGTCGCGATTGGCGGCGCCGATGCACAGGGTGATGGACGTGCCTGCTTCCAGGCCAACGCCGCCGAGTTCGACCGGCTCGGTCGTCATGCGGTTGCCGAGCTGGTTGGAGCTTTCATAGCGCAGGATCTCCTCGACGGCGGTGCGGATCAAAACGGGGGTCTCGATCAGCTTCCTGCGCTCGGCCGGATGCTGGCACAGCAGCACCAGGCCGTTGCCGATCAGATTGGTCGTGGTCTCGTGTCCTGCATTGAGCAGGAAGATGCAGTTGTGCAGCAGCTCCTTCGCGCTCAGCCGCTCGCCATCGGCCTCGCCCTGGATCAGCCGCGTCAGCACGTCGCGCTCGGGATTGCCGGGAGCCGCGCGCCGGCGGGCCACCAGGGTTTCCAGATAGGCCAGCATGTCGCCGACGGCCTGGTTGCCGCGGGCAAACTGCTCCGGCGTCAACACCGGCTCCAGGGCGCCGAGGATGGCGAGCGACCAGTCGCGCAAGGGTCCGCGTTCCTCATGCGGCACGCCGAGCAGATTGCCGATCACCTCGATGGGGATCGCCGCAGCGAAATCATCGATCAGCTCGAAGTGATCCTTCGCGGCGATCCGGTCCAGCAGCCCGTCGACCAGCGTGATCAGCGCCGGCTCCATCTCGGCGATGGCGCGCGGCGACAGCGCACCCATGATCAGGCGGCGCACGCGCGTATGCGCCGGCGGATCGTTGAAGACGAGGCTCGTGGTGTGGTGCTCGTACAGCAGTGAGTCGCCGTATTTCGGCGCGAACTCGCGCGTCTTGTCCGACGAGAACGTCTTCGTCACCTTGTAGGCGGTGACGAGGTCGTCATAACGGGTGAGAAAGTAGGAGCCGCTGCGCATCCGCTTGACCGGGGCATGCTGGCGCAGCGCGCGATAGGTCGGGTAGGGGTCGGCGTAGAACTCCGGCGTCAGGCTCTCGAGGTCGAAGCTGGCGGCGAGCGCCGTGTCGTCGGTCATCCCTGGTCCTCCCGGCCGATTCTGGTTTGTTGCTGCGACCGTCGCACGGCCGGGCGCGGAAGAAAATCCGCCGGGCGGTGTGAGCCCGCATCTCCACCACCGGGGCGTGCCGCAGATCCGCCTTGTTGTAGAGGTATAGAATTGCCTTCGGCGCTGTCGTTTTCTCTCCTGCAATTTCAGGGACTTGACCGCCGAACCCTGCTGCGACGCGGCATATTTCTTGACATCAATCAAGTGAGTATTTACTCACGGGCGATGTCCAGTTTGCGCATGACAAGCGATCTCCGAAGGCAGCTGATCCTCGGTGCAGCCAAGCGCTGCTTCGCGCGTCATGGCTATGCGGGCACCACCACCAAGAGCGTCGCGGCCGCGGCGGCCATCTCGGAAGCGTTGCTGTTCAAGCATTTCCCGTCGAAGGCCGCGCTCTATGCCGAGATCCTCACCGAGCAATGCGAGGCCGATCCGGATTTCGAGCTGCTGCTCGGACAGGAACCTTCCACCGCCACACTGGTCAGGATGATGGCCGGGATGGTCCGGCATTTTCTCAGCATCGCTGACGGCCCCAACGACGAGGAAGAGCAGCGGTTGCGGCTGATGGCGTCGAGCCATCTCGACGATGGCGAGTTTGCGCGGCTGCTCTATGTGAAGATCGATGATCTGATCGGCGCCAAATTCGTTAACTCCCTGGAAAGCGCCGTCGCGGCTGGTGATGCCTTGCAATCGGCGGCGGCGCCCCGCGACCTGTTCTGGTTTGCGCATCACACCGTATTGATGGCGGCCTTGACCCGGCTTCCCTCGATCCCGTGTCTGGCTTATGGAACCGCTGAAAGCCTGGAGCGCCAGCTCAGCCAGTTTATCCTGCGCGGCATCGGACTGACCGACGCAGCGATCGCGTGCTATCTCGACCACGAATTGTCGCAACCTCCGGCCCGGCCGGCGACGGCAGAAAGTGCATGACATGAACATTGCGACGGAACCCAAGCTTTCTGGAAAGCCGCTCGACGACAAGCCGCGCAAGCGCACCCGCCCGGTGCTGTGGTTCATCGTCGTGGGCAGCCTGCTCGCGGCGCTGGTGGGCGGCTTCGTGTGGTTCAACATGTTCCGCGACAAGATGATCGCGCAGTTCTTCGCCAACATGAAGCCGCCGCCGATCAACGTCACGATCGCGACCGCGGGCTCGGAGACCGTGCCGAACCTGCTGACGGCGGTCGGCGATCTCGCCGCCGTGCACCAGGTCAACGTCACCTCGGACGTCAGCGGCCGCATCACCGAGATCATGTTCACCCCGGGTACCACCGTGAAGCAGGGTGCGCCGCTGGTGCAGCTCTATGATGCGCCGGACCAGGGCGATCTCGCCAACTACAAGGCTCAGGTGACCGTGGCGCAACTCTCGCTCGACCGCGCCAAGCAGCTGGCGTCGCGCCAGTTCGGGCCGCAGGCGACCGTCGACCAGGCCCAGGCCGCCTACGACCAGGCGCAGGCCGGCGTCGCCAAGACCGAGGCGCTGATCGCGCAGAAGCTGGTGCGCGCGCCGTTCGACGGCGATCTCGGCGTCCGCAAGGTCGAGGTCGGCCAGTATTTGTCGGCCGGCACGCAGATCGTGTCGCTGACCGACCTGTCGCAGCTGTGGGTCAACTTCACCGTGACCGAGAAGGATAGTGGCCAGCTCAAGGTCGGCCAGACCGTCCGCATCGGCGTCGATGCCTATCCGGGCCGGACCTTCGAAGGCAAGATCACGACAATCGAGCCGCAGATCGCGACCGACACCCGCAACATTCGCGTGCAGGCGACGATCGCCAATCCCGAGCGCATCCTGAAGCCGGGCATGTTCGCCACCGCCACCGTGGTGCTGCCGGACAAGCCGCCGGTGCTGACGGTGCCGGAGACCGCCGTCGACTACACGCTCTATGGCGACTCGGTGTTCGTGATCAACGAGAAGAAGACCGACGACGGCAAGACCGCGCTGACGGCCGACCGGATCTACGTGCAGACCGGCGATCGCATCAATGGCCGCGCGGTGATCCTGAAAGGCCTGAAGGAGGGCGACCGTGTCGTCGCCGTCGGCCAGCTCAAGATCCAGTCCGGCGCTGCGGTTGCGATCTCCACCGATCCGCCGCCTCCGGTGCCGGCGAAGCCGCCGCGCTACTGAGCGAGCCTCCGAGCCAATGCCGGGCCGCCGCCACGAGGCGGCCGGTTCGCACCTCACCCGCCTCCTGCTGACGAGATTGCCGCGATGCGTTTCACCGATATCTTCATCAAGCGCCCGGTGCTGTCGGTCGTCGTCAGCCTGCTCATCCTGCTGCTCGGCCTGCGCGCCGCGTTCGAGCTGCCGATCCGGCAATATCCGAAGCTGTCGAACACGGTCGTCAACGTCACGACCGTCTATCCCGGCGCCTCCGCGGACCTGATCCAGGGCTTCATCACCACGCCGCTGGAGCAGGCGGTCGCCTCCGCCGAGGGCGTCGACTACATCACCTCGTCCTCGGTGCAGGGCACCAGCACCATCCAGGTCTTCATCAAGCTCAATTTCGATCCGAACCAGGCGCTCACCGAGGTGCTCGCCAAGGTCAACTCGGTCCGTTACCTCATCCCGAAGGAATCCAACGATCCGATCGTCACCAAGACGACGGGCCAGACGACGTCGGTGATGTATCTCGGCTTCTCCAGCGAGGAGCTGTCGGGCTCGGCGATCTCGGACTATCTCACGCGCGTCGTGCAGCCGGTGCTGTCGACCGTCGACGGCGTCGCCGCGGCGAACATCCTCGGCGGCCAGACCTTCGCGATGCGGATCTGGCTGAATCCCGAGAAAATGGCCGGCCGCAACGTGTCGCCGACCGACGTGGCGCAGGCGATCGCCGCCAACAACTTCCAGTCCGCGGCCGGACAGGCCAAGGGCTATTTCATCGTCTCCAACGTGACGACCAATACCGGCCTGACCGACGTCAACCAGTTCAAGCGGATGATCGTCAAGGCCAAGGACGGCGGCTTCGTCCGCATGGAGGACGTCGCCACCGTCGAGCTCGCGGCGCAGAGCACGGATGCCAGCGTCGCCTTCAGCGGCGAGCGCGCGATCTTCATCGGCGTCGACGCGACGCCGCAGGGCAACCCGCTCAACATCGTCAAGGGCGTGCGCGCGCTGTTTCCCGATCTCGAGCGCAACCTGCCGCCGTCGATGAAGATGAAGGTGGCCTACGACTCCACCAAGTTCATCCAGTCGTCGATCGACGAGGTCGAGCATACGCTCGGCGAAGCGGTGCTGATCGTCATCGTCGTCATCTTCCTGTTCCTGGCGTCGCTGCGCTCGGTCATCATTCCGGTGGTGACGATCCCGCTGTCGCTGATCGGCGTCTGCACGATGATGCTGGCGCTCGGCTTCAGCATCAATCTGCTGACGCTGCTGGCCATGGTGCTGGCGATCGGCCTCGTCGTCGACGACGCCATCGTGGTGGTGGAGAACATCCACCGCCATCTGGAGGAGGGCAAGGCGCCGGTCCAGGCGGCGCTGCAGGGCGCGCGCGAGATCGTCGGCCCGGTCATCTCGATGACGATCACGCTCGCCGCCGTGTACGCGCCGATCGGTTTCCTCGGCGGCCTCACCGGCTCGCTGTTCCGCGAATTCGCCTTCACGCTTGCGGGCTCGGTCATCGTGTCCGGCGTCATCGCGCTGACGCTGTCGCCGATGATGTGCTCGGTGCTGCTGAAGAGCGCCGATGAGGGCCGCTTCGCGCGCCTCGTCAACCGCGTGTTCGGTTCGATGACGAACTGGTACGGCCGCCAGCTCGACCGCTCGCTCGACTACCGGCCGGTGACCGCGCTGTTCGCGCTGACGATCCTCGGCCTGGTCGGCTTCCTCTACATGCACACCGCCAAAGAGCTGGCGCCGGAGGAGGATCAGGGCATCGTGTTCTCGATCACCAAGGCGCCGAAATACGCCAACATCGACTATATCAACTTCTACACCGACAAGCTCGACAAGGCGTTCGCGAAGTTCCCCGAGACCGACTTGCGCTTCGTGCTGAACGGCATCAACGGTCCGCAGGGTGGCTTTGCCGGCATGCTGCTCAAGCCGTGGGACGAGCGCACGCGCTCCTCGATCAAGCTGAAGCCGCTGGTGCAGGCGGAGCTGTCAAAGATCGAGGGCATCAACGCCTTCGCCTTCAACCTGCCGGCGTTGCCGGGCGGCCCCGGCGGCCTGCCGGTGCAGATGGTGATCAGCTCGACCAGCGGCTTCCAGGCCGTCTATGAGCAGATGGCCAAGCTGAAGGACTCCGCGCGCAAGAGCGGCATGTTCATCGTCTCCGACAGCGACCTCGAATTCAACCAGCCGGTGGTCAAGGTCTGGATCAACCGCAGCAAGGCGAGCGATCTCGGCATCACCATGCAGTCGATCGGCAATACGCTCGCGGTGCTGCTCGGCGGCAACTACATCAACCGCTTCAACCTCGAGGGCCGCTCCTATCAGGTAATCCCGCAGGTACCGCGCGACAAGCGGCTGTCGCCGGAAGCGCTCTCGGGCTACTATGTCGCGTCCGCCACCGGCCAGCAGGTGCCGCTGTCGACCGTGGTCAACATCGAGACCGCCACCGACCCGAACTCGCTGACGCATTTCAACCAGCTCAACTCGGCGACCTTCTCGGCGGTGCCGATGCCGGGCGTCACGGTCGGCCAGGCGGTCGACTTCCTGGAGAAGCAGGCCAAGAACCTGCCGTCGGGATTCAGCCACGATTATCTCGCCGATGCGCGCCAATACGTCCAGGAAGGCAATCAGCTCGCCATCACCTTCGGCTTCGCGCTGATCATCATCTTCCTGGTGCTGGCCGCGCAGTTCGAGAGCCTGCGTGACCCGCTGGTCATCATGATCAGCGTGCCCATGGCGATCGTCGGCGCGCTGATCCCGCTGTTCTTCGGTCTGGCGACGATGAACATCTACACCCAGGTCGGCCTCCTGACCCTGGTCGGCCTGATCACCAAGCACGGCATCCTGATGGTGGAGTTCGCCAACGAGCTGCAGCTGAACGAAGGGATGGATCGCCGCAGGGCGATCGAGACCTCGGCGCGCATCCGCCTGCGGCCGATCCTGATGACGACGGCGGCGATGGTGACCGGCCTGATCCCGCTGCTGACCGCCTCGGGCGCCGGCGCCGCCAGCCGCTTCTCGATCGGCCTCGTCGTCGTCGCCGGCATGTCGATCGGCACGCTGTTCACGCTGTTCGTGCTGCCGGCGGTCTACACCGTCATCGCCACCAACCACCAGGCCGCCGCGAAATCGCAGCGCGCCAAGGAGATCGCCCAGTTCGACGCCGAGACGGACCACGCACTCAAGGCGACGTGACGACCTCTGTGTTTTGAACATCAACGGCGGCTGCTTTCGCAGCCGCCGCTTTGTTTTGACGGGTCTCTCAACGTCCCCAATGTCGTCCCGGCGAACGCCGGGACCCATAACCACCGGCGGTCGTTATTGCGCGAGAGGTTCACTCCGCGCCTGCCTCAAACAGCGGCCGGTGGTTATGGGTCCCGGCTCGGAGGCCGGGACGACGGCGGAGGGTGAAGCGCCGGCGTTGCCTTACTCTTCCTGCTGCGGATCCAGCGCGTCGCGCAGGCCGTCGCCCAGCAGGTTGAGCGAGAGCACGACCAGGAAGATCGCGAGCCCCGGCCAGATCGCCATCCAGGGGGCATTGGTGAGGAAGCGCTGGGCGGCATTGAGCATGCTGCCCCAGGACGGCGCCGGCGGCTGCTGGCCGAGCCCCAGGAACGACAGCGCGGCCTCGGCGATGATGGCGGCGGCGACCGACAAGGTCGCCTGCACCAAGAGCGCCGGCATGATGTTCGGCAGGATGTGCCGGACCGCGATCTGCAGGTCGGTATCGCCGACGCTGCGCGCGGCCTCGACATATTCCTCGACCTTGACGCTCAGCACCTCGCCGCGGGTCAACCGCACGAAGATCGGCGTTGCCGAGATGCCGATCGCGATCATCGCGTTGCCGAGGCTCGGTCCGAGGAATGCGGCGAGCGCGATCGCCAGGATCAGGAACGGGCAGGCCAGCATCGCGTCGGTGATGCGGCTGATCAGGGCGTCGATGACGCCGCCGCGATAGCCCGCGATCATGCCGATGGGCACGCCGATCGACAGCGCGATCACGACCGAGATCGCGCCGGCCAGCAGCGAGGCGCGCGCGCCGTAGATGACGCGGGCGAGCACATCGCGGCCGAGATCGTCGGTACCGAACCAATGTGCCGCCGACGGAGCTTTGCGGACAAAAGCCCAGCTCGTTTTGATGGGATCGTAGGGCGCCACGAGAGGCGCGAGCACGGCGAGCAGGATGAAGGCCGTGATCAGGCCGAGCCCGACCATGGCGCCCCGCCGCTTCACCAGGCTGCGCCAGGCACGCTGGATCGGCCGCTCGAGCGGGGCAAGAGTGCGGATGCCTGGTGATGACAGCGTGGTCTCGGCCATGTCAGCTTCTCAGGCGCGGATTGACGAGGACATAAGCGAGATCGGCGATCAGGTTGAGCATGATGTAGACGGTGGCGGTGACCAGCACGACGCCCTGCACGACGGCGTAGTCGCGGTTGAACACGGCGTCGACGATCAGCTTGCCGAAGCCCGGGATGGAGAAGATCTGCTCGGTCAACACGGCACCTGATAACAGCGTGCCGAGCTCCAGCGCGCCGAGCGTGATCACCGGCGTCAGGGCGTTGCGCAGCGCGTGGCGCAGGATGACCTGGCGCTCGGAAATGCCCTTGGCGCGCGCGGTGCGAATATAGTCGCTACTCAGCACCTGCAGCATGGCGCTTCGGGTGTGGCGCATCAGGATCGCGGCGATGGCGTTGCCGAGCACGAAAGCCGGCATGATGGTGGCGGCAAGGCTGGCGCGCCAGTCCTCCGCCAGCGAGACATAGCCCGAGGCGGGCAGCCAGCCGAGCTGGATCGAGAACACGAAGATCAGCATGATGCCGAGCCAGAAGTTCGGCGTCGAGATGCCCCACAGTGCGAACAGGTTGGCGGCGTAGTCCCAGCCCGTGCCGCGCTTCACGGCGGAGACGATGCCGGCGGGAATGCCGATCAGGAACGCGATCACGATGGCCATCGAGGCGAGCTGCAAGGTCACCGGCAGCTTCTGCACGATGAGATCGCGTACGGGCATCTTGATGCGCAAGGACTCGCCGAAATCGCCGGACAGCACGCCCTTGATCCAGTAGCCGTACTGGATGGGCAGCGGCTGGTCGAGGCGATACTGCTTGCGGATCTGCTCGATCACGGCGGGATCGCGCTCCTCGCCGGCCATGACGAGGGCAGGGTCACCGGGCAAGAGTTGCTGCAGCGAGAAGATGAGGATCGAGACGAAGATCAAGGTCGGGATGATCTGGGACAGGCGGCGGGCGAGGAAGGTCAGCATGGTCAGGACCTCGCGCGCCAAGGAGCATGCTCACGACGAGCAATCGGTCGCGCCCCCAGCGTTCCCTCCCCCCTTGTGGGGGAGGGACAGGGAGGGGGGTACCCCACGGGAGATCGGAGTGTGTGGCACCCCTCTCCCCACCCCTCCCCCACAAGGGGGGAGGGAGCGCAGCGTGGGCGGGGCGCCGGCATCGCGTCCCAATAGGCAGAGGCCAACCGACCGCTCACTTCAGCTTCAGCCCGATCAGACGCACCAGGCCGTCCGGCATCTGCTTGTAGCCCTCGAGCTTCTTGGTGTGCGCGATCAGGATGCGGCGGTGGTAGAGATAGAGGATCGGCTCCTCCTCGATCTCGAGCTTGGCGAGCTTCTCGTACAGCGCCTTGCGCTGCGCCATGTCGGTGACGAGGCGGGCGTCGTCGAGCGCCTTGTCGGCCTCCGCATTCTCCCAGACGCTGTAGTTCTGCGGCGCGTTCTTCTTCATGAAGACGTAGGAGTTGCCGTCCGGATCGATGCGGCCGCTCCACGATAGCATGTAGGCCTGATAGTCGCCGGCCTCGGCCTGCTTCAGCGAGGTCGCGAACTCGGTCACGCGGATCTTCATGTCGAAGCCGGCCTCGGCGGCCATCGACTGCACCACCTGGGCGACCGCTTCGGTCTCGGCGCCCTTCGGTACCATGAAATCGACCGCGACCGGCGGCGTGACGCCGGCTTCCTTCAGCAACGCCTTGGCCTTCTCGACGTCGCGCGCGCGCATCGGGAACGCTTTCTGATAGTAGGGATGCGAGGGATTGACCCACTGGTTGCCCGGCATGAACTCGCCGTTGAAGACCACCTGATTGAGCGCCTCGCGGTCGATCGACAGATCCAGCGCTTGGCGCACCTTGGCCGATTGGCTGAGCGGGCCCTTGGCCTTGTCCTTGCCGATGTTGAGCGTGATGCCCTGATAACCGAGCTCGATCGCCGTCGACAGCGCGAGCTTGGAGTCGGCGCGCACGTCCTTGATGTCGGTGGCGAGCACGCGCTCGATCAGATCGAGCCCGCCGGACTTCAGGTTTGCCAGCCGCACCGTGGCGTCGACGATCGGCTGATAGACGATCTTGTCGATGAAGACGTTGTCCTTGTTCCAGTAGTCGGCGAACTTCTCGAATACGATGCGGTCCTGCTGGACGCGCTCGACGAATTTGTAGGGACCGGCGCAGACCGGACGCAGGCCGAACTTGTCGCCGGCCTCCTTGGCGGCTTTCGGCGACACCATCATGCCCGCGCGGTCGGTGAGCTGCGCAATCAGCGGCGAGAATGGCGCCTTCAGGACGAGCTTGATGGTCAAGGGATCGACGACGTCGACGTGATCGACCGAGGCGAGCTCCGGCTTGCGGAACGAGCCGGGGAAGGTCAGGTGACGGTCGATCGAGAACTTCGCGGCCTCGGCGTCGAACGGTTCGCCGTCGTGGAACTTCACGCCCGGCCGCAGCTTGATCGTGACCTCCTTGCCGTCCGCCGAGGTCTCGTGCGACAGCGCCAGTTGCGGCACGATGTTGAGCTTGTCGTCGATGTCGAACAGCTTGTCGCAGGTCGCGGCGAACACGATGCGGCCGACATAGGTGCGGGCCATGGTGGGATCGAGAACATCGGGATCCTCGGCGAGCCCGATGCGCAACGTGGTCTGTGCCTGCGCGAGTGTCCCGCAAGAGGTCATGAGAACAGCCGCGAGAGCGGCCAAGCACCAGTTCTTCCTCAGCATCCGAAGTCCCCTCGTAAATGCAGCAGCCTGCGTCGTTGCACTATCCATACCAACCCCGGTCAGATGCAGTCCTTCCGGCCGCTCATGTTGGGGACTTGAGCGCCGCCGCGAGGCCGTCATCAATGACGGCGCGGTCGGTGATCCCAGCCGGATTGTCGCGTGTCGGCATGAACTGCCGGAATACCGCCCAATGCCTGCGGCTCACGCTCTCCAGCCGTTCGAGCTCGGCCAGCGGATCGGCATGGTCGTCGACGCGCAGGTCGAGCTCGGACCATTCGTCCTTTCCATGGATCAGCAGTGCAGCCGACTGCTTGCCCCGCTTGTCGCCGCCGGCGGCCTCGCCGGCCCTCATCGCCGCGATCAGGCGCTGCGCGAAGGGCAGGGCGCTGTTGGCGAGGAAGGCGTTGGCAGTCTCGTTCAGCACCTGCGGGCCGGCCAGCATGTTGCCGGCGATCGAAAACCCCTGGCCTTCGAGATGGCCGCACCAGTCGATGCAGTCGCGGCCGGTATGCGCCGCGATCTGGCCGTTGAGATCGAGGATGTGAACCTGCCGGCTTTCGCGGCCGGGATCGGCTGCTGTGAGGAGCTGCACGATCTCGCGCGGGTGGCGGCCATCGCGCAGCAGCGTCGCGCCGTCGATGCCGTAGTAGGGATTGACCAGCGCCTGCGTGGCGATGCCGCCGCGACCGGCGACGATGAACGGCACGCGTGCGCCGACGGCGAAGAAACGCGTGGCGACAGCGATGCCGATCCGGCCGGTGGTATCGTCCTTGGCAATGATCGACCATGTCATCGTCGGCCCTCAGCGTCCCGCGGCGTAGCCCTGCATGCCCCGGGGATTGGCGGCGGCACGGCGGCGGCGGCCGACGCGCGAAGCTGCCGTGAGGCGGCCCTCCGACCAGTCGGGGCCAACCTCGACGACATGGCCGCGGCGGCGCAGCTCTTCGACGGTCGCCTTGGGCACGCGGTTCTCGACCACGAGCACGCCGGGGCGTGCGGTGCGCGGCCAGAACGAGATCGGGAAGTGCTCGGAGTGCCAGGCGGGGGCGTCGATCGACTCCTGCAGGTTCATGCCGGCATGGACGTGGCGCAGGAAGAATTGCGTGTTCCACTGGTCCTGCTGATCGCCGCCGGGCGAGCCCCATGCGACGTAAGGTTCGCCGTCGCGCAGCGCCATCGTCGGCGACAGTGTGGTGCGCGGCCGCTTGCCCGGCACCAGCGCCGCCGGATGATTCTCTTCGAGCCAGAACATCTGCGCGCGAGTCCCTAGGCAAAAGCCGAGCTCGGGAATCACGGGCGAGGATTGCAGCCAGCCGCCCGAGGGCGTGGCCGAGATCATGTTGCCGTGGGTGTCGATGATGTCGAAATGCACGGTGTCGCCACGCACTTCGCCGAAGCGGCCCACGGTCGGCTCGCCCGAGCCCATCGCGCCGACGGCCTCGCGGTCGCCTTTCGCCTCGCGCAGCTTCACCTCGGCGCCGTAGCCGTCGAGCGTGCCGGGGCGCAGTTCCAGCGAGGCCTTGTCCGAGATCAGCTTGCGGCGCTCGTTGTTATAAGCGTCCGACAGCAGCGTCTCGATCGGGATGTCGGCGAAGTTCGGATCACCGTAGAACGCTTCGCGATCGGCGAAAGCGAGCTTCGCGGCTTCGATCTGCCAATGGATGAAGTCGGGGCCGGTCGGATCGAGGCCGTCGAGCGCAAAGCCCTTGAGCAAAGCGAGCTGCTGCAGCAGCACCGGGCCCTGGCTCCAGACGCCGGCCTTGCACACGGTGTAGCGGCCGTAGTCGTAGGTGAGCGGTGCCTCGATGGTCGGCTGCCAGCGCGCCATGTCGTCGGCGGTCAGCACGCCCTTGTGGCGCGATCCGGAGACGTCCATCACCTCCTGTGTCCGGCAGAAGCGGTCGATCGCCTCGGCGACGAAGCCCTGCGACCAGGCTTTTCGCGCACGCTCGATCTGTGCGTCACGATTCGCCCCGGCGCTTTCGCCTTCGCTCAGGATGCGGGCGTAGGTCTCTGCCAGCTTTGGGTTGGTGAACAGCGTGCCCGGCCGCGGCACCTCGCCATTCGGCAGATAGAGCGCGGCCGAGGTCGGCCAATGGGTCTTGAACAGCTGTTCGACGGTCTGGATCGTGGCCGAGACGCGCTCGACCAGTGGATAGCCGTCGCGGGCGTAGGAAATCGCCGGCTCCAGCACGTCGCGCAGCCGCATCGTGCCGTAGTCCCGCAACAACAGCATCCAGGACTCGAAGGTGCCGGGGACGCAAGCCGCGAGCAGTCCGGTGCCGGGCACCATGTCGAGGCCTTCGCGCTTGTAGTGCGCGATGGTCGCGCCTGCCGGCGCAGGGCCCTGGCCGCAGATCACCTCGGTGCGTCCGCGCTTCACGTCATGCAGGATGATCGGCACGTCGCCGCCGGGGCCGTTGAGATGCGGCTCGACCACCTGCAGGGTGAAGGCGGCTGCGACGCCGGCATCGAAGGCATTGCCGCCGCGCTCCAGCATCGCCATGCCGACAGCGGTCGCGAGCCAGTGCGTCGAGGTGACGACGCCGAAGGTGCCGTCGATCTCGGGGCGGGTCGTGAAGGGATCGGGATTGATGAAGCTCATGGCGCCCTTTGATCTGTGCAGTTAGTCGCCGTCATTGCGAGCGATAGCGAAGCAATCCAGGGCCCAGGATGACGCCCCTGGATTGCTTCGTCGCTTCGCTCCTCGCAATGACGACCCATTTGAGTTCCGTCGTGTCGCTTCACGCCACCGATGCCGTCGGAACGGCCGTTGCGGCCGGCTGGTTCACTGCGTGGCACGCGACGCCGCCGATTAGTTCCGGTGACTGTTGCCGGCACAGATCGAACGCCAGCGGACAGCGCGGGTTGAAGGTGCAGCCCGACGGCGGATTGATCGGGTTGGGGATCTCGCCCTTCACCGGAATGCGCTGGCGGCCGGACATCGACAGGTCCGGCACCGCGCCGAGCAGCATCTTGGTGTAGGGCATGCGCGGATCGTTGAAGAGCTGACGCCCTTCCGCAATCTCGACGATGCGGCCGAGATACATCACGCCGATGCGGCTCGCCATGTGGCGGACGACCGCGAGATTGTGGCTGATGAACAGATAGGTCAGACCGAACTTGTCCTGCAGGTCGCGCATCAGGTTGAGGATCTGCGCCTGCACGGACACGTCGAGAGCCGAGGTCGGCTCGTCGCAGACGATGAAGTCGGCCTCCGAGGCGAGTGCGCGCGCGATCGCGATGCGCTGGCGCTGGCCGCCGGAAAATTCGTGAGGGAATTTCTGGCCGTCATCCGGATGCAGGCCGACCAGCGTCAGGAGCTCGCCGACGCGGTCCTTGATCTGGCGCTCGCCCTCGATCACGTTGAAGGCGCGGATCGGCTCGGCAATGATGGACTCGACGCGGAAGCGCGGATTGAGGCTGGCATAGGGATCCTGGAACACCATCTGAATGCGCCGGCGCAGCTTGCGCCGCGCCTGCGCCTGACGTGCTTCG
Organism: Bradyrhizobium aeschynomenes; assembly: GCF_013178945.1. Taxonomy (GTDB): domain Bacteria; phylum Pseudomonadota; class Alphaproteobacteria; order Rhizobiales; family Xanthobacteraceae; genus Bradyrhizobium; species Bradyrhizobium aeschynomenes. Next base: position 743,083 of record NZ_JABFDM010000002.1, on the reverse strand, counting down.
CTCATCGACACGCCGTCGATGATGACCTCGCCGGAGGTCGGCGCCAGCAGTCCGACCACCATGCGCGCGACCGTCGTCTTGCCGGAGCCGGACTCGCCGACCAGCGCGAAGGTCTCGCCCTTCCGGATGCCGAAGCTGACGCCGTCGACCGCCTTCAGGAATTCCTGAGGCTGGCGTTCGATCACGCGGTTGAGCCAGGGTTTCGAGACGTCGAACACCCGGCGGAGATCCTTGACCTCGACGAAATCGCTCATGCCGCGGTCTCCGTCGCGCGATCATACAGATGGCAGGCGACCGCCTGCGTGCCCTGGCGCAGCGGCTCCGGCCGGTCGATGCGGCAGCGGTCGAAGACGGCGCTGCAGCGCGGATTGAACGAGCAGCCCGGTGGGATCGCCGACAGCCGCGGCATCGAGCCGGGGATCTGCACCAGCCGCTTGTCCTCGCCCGCGAGCGTCGGGATCGCGCCCATCAGGCCCTTGGCGTAGGGATGCAGCGGGTTCTTGATCACCTCCTGAACCGGGCCGATCTCGGCAACGCGGCCGGCATACATCACCGCGACACGGTCGCAGGTCTCGGCGATCACGCCCATGTCGTGGGTTACCAGCATCACGGCGGTGCCATGGTCGCGGCCGAGCCGCTTGATCAGCGAGATGATCTGCGCCTGCACGGAGACGTCGAGCGCGGTGGTCGGCTCGTCGGCGATGATCAGCTCGGGCTCGGCGCACAGCGCGAGCGCGATCACGACGCGCTGGCGCATGCCGCCGGAGAATTCGTGCGGATAGCCGTCGATGCGCTTCTCGGGTGCCGATATGCCGACCTCGGCGAGCAGGTCGATGGCGCGCTTGCGCGCCTGTTGGTCGGTGAGGTTGGTATGGGTCTTGATGGTCTCGATGATCTGGTCGCCGACGCGATACAGCGGATTGAGCGAGGTCAGCGGATCCTGGAAGATCATGCCGATGCGCTTGCCGCGCACCTTGCGCATCTCCTCCGGCGGGAGGTTGTCGATGCGAAGGCCAGACAGCAGGATCTCGCCGCCGGAAATGCGGCCGGGGCGGTCGATCAGGCCGATCACGGCAAGGCCCGTGACCGACTTGCCGGCGCCGGATTCGCCGACCACGCCGAGCACCTCGCCCTTGGCGATGTCGTAGGAGACGCCGTCGATCGCGCGCAAGGTGCCGCGCCTTGTCTCGAACTCGACCTGCAGGTTGCGCACGGACAGAACGGGGGCGGTCATGAGGTTGAGACCTTCATACGCAGGAGCAGGATCATCGCAGTTTCGGGTTGAGCGCGTCGCGCAGCCAGTCGCCAAGCAGGTTGATCGCGAGGATCAGCCCGGCCAGTGCGATGCCGGGGAAGGCGACGATCCACCATTCGCCGGCGAACAGATAGTTGTTGCCGATGCGGATCAGGGTTCCGAGCGACGGCATCGTCTCCGGCATGCCTGAACCGAGGAACGACAAGGTGGCCTCGGTGATGATGGCGAGCGCCAAGTTGATGGTGGCGATGACCAGCACCGGACCGGTCGTGTTGGGCAGCACGTGGCGCAGCATGATCACGGGCGCGGGCAGGCCGATCAGTTGGGCGGCGGCGACGTAGTCCTTGTTCTTCTCGACCATCACGGAGCTGCGAACCGTGCGGGCGTATTGCACCCAGAACGACAGGCCAATGGCCAGCACCAGAACGATCAGCATGCTCAGCCAGTCCAGGCGATTGCCGGAGACCGACTTGGCGATGCCGTTGACCAAAAGCGCGATCAGGATCGGCGGGAAGGTGAGCTGGACGTCGGCGATGCGCATGATCACGGTATCGACGCGGCCGCCGAAATAGCCGGCGATCAGGCCGAGCGCGATGCCGAGGGCACCGGAGAACAGCACGCCGAGGATGCCGACGATCAGCGAGATGCGCAGGCCGTAGAGGATCGCGGAGAGCACGTCGCGGCCCTGCTCGTCGGTGCCGAGCAGGAACGGGCTCTGGCCGTCGGCGGTCCACAGCGGCGAGATCCGCGAGTTCAGGAGCTGCAACTGCGCCGGATCGAACGGGTTCTGCGGCGACAGCAGCGGCGCGAAGATCGCGAGCAGGAAGAACAGCAGCGTGATGACGGCCGCGACCACCGTGAGCCTCGACCGGCGGAACGAATAGAACAGGTCGCTGGCCAGCGCGCGCTTGAGCCAGCCATCGGGGGCTGCGCGTGGCGCATCGACGGGAGCGGGGTGGGGCAGGGCTGCGTCGCTCATGATCAGGCCGGACGGCTGATGGTCGCGCGCAGGCGCGGATCGACCACGGTGTAGAGGATATCAACCACGAGATTGATGGTGACGAAGATCAGCGACACCATAATCAGATAGGCCGCCATGATCGGGATGTCGACGTTCTGCACCGCCTGCACGAACAGGAGGCCCATGCCCGGCCATTGGAACACCTGCTCGGTGATGATGGAGAAGGCGATGACCGAGCCGAACTGCAGGCCGACCACGGTGATGACCGGCACCAGGGTGTTGCGCAGGGCGTGGCCGAAATGGATCGCGCGGGTGGTCAGCCCGCGGGCGCGGGCGAACCGGATGTAGTCGGTGCGCAGCACCTCGAGCATCTCGGCGCGGACGAGCCGCATGATCAGCGTCATCTGGAACAGGCCGAGCGTGATCGAGGGCATGATCAGCGCCTTCCAGCCGGAGAGCGTCAGCAGGCCGGTCGACCACCAGCCGAGTTTCACGACGTCGCCACGGCCGAACGACGGGAGCCAGCCGAGCGTCACCGAGAACAGATAGATCAGGAGGATGCCGATCAGGAAGGTCGGCAAGGAGATGCCGATCAGCGACACCATCTGGAACAGTTTCGCCATCAAGGAGTCGCGGCGCAGCGCCGAGAACACGCCCATGATGATGCCGAAGAACAGCGCGAGGATCGTGGCGCAGACCGCGAGCTCCAGCGTCGCGGGCATGCGTTCCTTGAGGAGATCCGACACGGGCTGGCGGAACTGGTAGGAGACGCCGAACTTGAACTGCGCGGCATCGAACAGATAGCGCCCGAACTGGACGATGAAGGGATCGTCGAGACCGAGGGACTGGCGGATCTGGGCGCGTTCCGCAGACGATGCGTCGATCGCCACGAGCTGGCTGACCGGGTCGCCGGCGAAGCGGAACATGGCGAACGCGATGATCCCGACGGCGATCATGACGCCGATGGCCTGAATTGCTCGGCGAAGCGTGAAGGCGAGCATCTGGTCCTTTCAGTCCCTCTCGATCGCGCGGCGGGTAGCACCTGCCGCGGAAAATGAAAAGTCCCGAAAAGCAGTTCTGCTTTCCGGGACTCCTGGTCGTCTGCCGAACTACTCGGTCTTGTTGGCCCAGAACATCAGCACGGCGTTGTCGGCGCGCAGCGGGATCTTGACCTTCTTCGACACGCCCCAGGCCACGGCCTGCTGGTGCAGCGGAATGTAGCCGTAATCCTTGATGCCGATCTCGAACGCCTGCTTGATCAGCTGATTGCGCTTGGCGGTGTCGGTCTCGACCAGCACCTTGTCGGTCAGCGCATCGAACTCCTTGTTGCAGTAGTTGCCGAGATTGGCTTCACCGCGGGTCGGGTCCTTGGGGTCCTCGCGGCAGCCCATGATGTCGTGCATCACGTTGTGCGCGTCCATCGAGGAGGGGGTCCAGCCGAGCAGGAAGAACGAGGTGTTGTAGCCGCCGGGCTTCAGCACCTTGGCGAAGTATTGCGCCTTCGGCTGCGCGTTCAGGTTCACCTTGACGCCGATGCGGGCGAGCATGCCGACGACGGCCTGGCAGATCGCGGCGTCGTTGACGTAGCGATCGTTCGGGCAGTCCATGCCGACCTCGAAGCCGTCGGGATAGCCGGCCTCGGTCAAGAGCTTCTTGGCGGCGTCCGGATCATATTTCGGCCGGGTGAAGTCCTTCGACAGTGCATAGAGCTGGGGCGCGATCATCAACGCCGACGGCGTCGACAGACCACGCATGACGCGGGTCTTGATCAGCTCGACGTCGATGGCCTTGTAGAACGCCTCGCGGACGCGGATGTCCTTGAACGGATTCTTGCCCTTCACGTTCGAGTACAGCAGCTCGTCGCGGGTCTCATCCATGCCGAGGAAGATGGTGCGCAGCTCGGGCCCCTTGAGCACCTGCGCGTTCGGGCTGGAATCGACGCGGCCGATGTCCTGCACCGGAACCGGCTCGATGATGTCGACCTCGCCGGACAACAGCGCAGCGACGCGCGTCGCGTCGGACGAGATGGTCGTGAACACGATCTCCTTGAGGTTATGCTCCGGCTTGCCCCACCAGTTCGGATTGACCTTGAACACGGTCTTCACGCCCGGCTGATGGCTCTCGATCATGAAGGGACCGGTGCCGTTCTCGTGCAGCGAGGCGAAGCTCGGCGTGGTTGCCGAGACCGGCGTCGGCGCGATCGAGTTGTTGTCCTCGCACCACTTCTTGCTCATGATGAACCACGTATCCCACTGCGAAATCAGGATGGGATTGGGCGCATCGAGCTTCACGTCGACGGTGTAGTCGTCGACCTTGATGAATTTCGCGTCGGGTGGAACGTTCGACAGGAAGTTCGAGCCGGTGGCGCGGACGCGTTCGGCGGAGAAGATCACGTCGTCGGCGGTGAAGGGTTCGCCATTGTGGAACTTGACGCCCTTGCGCAGATGGAAGCGCCAGCGAGTCGGCTCGGGCGTCTCCCAGCTTTCAGCCAGCGCGGGGATGATCTTGAGGTCCTTGTCGCGGGCGGTCAGTCCTTCATAGATGTGGGCATGGTGCGCAATCGTGGTCGATTCCTTGAAGGTGTAGGGATCGAGCGACTTCAGGGTGCCCTGGTTGGCGTAGCGCAGGGTCTGGGCCGAGGCCGGCAGCCCGGCAAGGCCGACGAATGCGACGGCCGCCGCGATGAGCAGGGATTTGCGTCCCGACATATGTTCAAATTCTCCGCGTTTGACGCTTGTTTTCTCGGCAGGCGCGATTTGATCCGGCCGGCCTTGCTTCGAAGTTCGTGATGTCAGAGGCGCCTCTTGCACGAACTTCAAGAAGCAACAGGACGCCGAGCGATGTGCTTGCAAGTTTGATGCCGCGCCGGAATGACTGATCCCGAAGCCTTGGCCGTTCGAAGGCTTCGGCTTGGCGGTGCGCTGGAGGACCCGCGGCACGTCGATCTGACGATGTTGCCAGAGTTCGACGGCGGCACACAAGTGCAGTTTGTTTAAGCCTAAACGATATGGTTAGTCCCCGAGCCCTGGATGTGCAGCGCACGCGGCAGTCGACCGTCGCATTCGGCCGTCCCGGGCCGGAATTGCCCATGTCCCGGGAATTGCGCACCTGCAGCAACGCGCCGCTTGCTAGAGAGGGCGGCAAGCGGTGATACTGTGCCGCTATCCGCCGAGAGTCCCGGAAGGTGTCCCATCTGAGCGGCATCCTGCTGGAGGCGGCGGGGAATGGTTCGAACAGCGCGGAGCGGACATGAAAGTCAACATCGAGATCGATTGCACACCGCTCGAGGCGCGGCAGTTTTTCGGACTTCCCGACGTCGGCCCGATGCAGGCCGCGGTGATGGACCGGCTTCAGCATCAGATGACCAGCAATATCGACAAGCTGACCCCTGAAGCGATCATGCAGAGCTGGTTCACCTTCGATCCCCGCCTGGCCGAGCGCTTCCAGGACCTGATGCTGACCATGACCGGCCTGGGCGGCAGCCGCTCGAGCGACAAGAAATCGGCCTGATCACGGCCGATCGATTTCGCTGCGCGGAACCAACAGAGCAGCGAGACGCCTGCACGTCCGGCCTGGAGCCTGCTCCAGACCGAGGCCCCGCGACCGGCCAGCAAAGGCCGGCGCAGCAGCTTCAGGGAGGACGCATGACCGATCCGGCTGGGATGCCGCCGCTGCAGTTTGCGATGACCAACGGCATTCGCATGGGGTACTACGAGGCCGGTCCCGCAACCGACCGGCCGCCCATGATCCTCTGCCACGGCTGGCCGGAACTGGCCTTCTCGTGGCGGCATCAGATGAAGGCGCTTGCGGAGGCCGGCATCCGCGTCATCGCGCCGGACCAGCGCGGCTACGGGGCCAGCGACCGGCCGGAGCCGGTCGAGGCCTATGATCTCGAGCATCTCACCGGCGACCTCGTCGGCCTGCTGGATCACCTCAGAATCGACAAGGCGATCTTCGTCGGCCATGACTGGGGCGGGTTCGTCGTCTGGCAGATGCCGCTGCGTCATCTCGATCGTGTCGCCGGCGTGGTCGGCATCAACACGCCGCATCTGCCGCGTGCGCCTGCCGATCCGATCGCCATCATGCGCAAGCGCTTCGGCGACACGATGTACATCGTGCAGTTCCAGGACCCCGCGCGTGAGCCCGATCGCATCTTCGGATCGCGGGTGGAGCAGACCTTCGACGCCTTCATGCGCAAGCCGCTGCCGCGCAACGATGCGCCGTCGACCGAGCCGCCGGCCGGTGGGATCGCGGCGTCGCCCTCGCTCAACCTGGCGTTCCCGCAGATGATCGTGGCCTATGACGCCGCCAAGGATGCTCGGCAGCGGATCCTGTCGGATGCGGAGAAGCAGGTGTTCGTCGACACCTTCGCGCGCACCGGTTTCACCGGCGGCATCAACTGGTATCGCAACATGACCCGCAACTGGCAGCGCTCGGAGGGGCTCGACCATACCGTGCGTGTGCCGTCGCTGATGATCATGGCGGAGAACGATGCCGTGCTGCCGCCCTCGGCCGCCGACGGCATGGAGAAGCTGGTTCCCGACCTGGAGAAATACCTCGTTCGGGACAGCGGCCATTGGACGCAGCAGGAGCAGCCGGCGGAGGTCAGCGCGAAGCTGATCGAATGGCGGCGGCGGAGGTTCGGGTAGGGCGCGCGGCGCTTTCGGTCCAGTGGGCTGGAGCCACAACGCATCGCAACCACGAAGGCGGTGGTTATGGATCCCGGCGTTCGCCGGGATGACAGCTCGTTGCCGAGCGGCGGCAATGGATCTCAGCTGCCGTTTTACGCCGCCTGCGCATTCGCGCCATGCGCGTGCTCCGCGATCGCGTCGATGATCACAGGCCAGGTCGGGGTCGGGATGGCATGGCCCATGTTGTCGAGCATCAGCAGCCTGGCGTTCGGGATCGACTCGGCGGTGTCGGTCCCCGCCGCGTGATGCACCAGCGGATCGACCTTGCCGTGGATCACGAGCGTAGGCGCCGTGACGCTGTGCAGCCGCGGCTTGCGGCTGCCGGAGGCGAGGATCGCGCGCAACTGGCGGCCGACGCCGGCGGGGCTGGGGCCGCGGGCGAAACAGCGCTCGGCCAGCGCCACGTCGCGCGCCTCGTCCTCCGGGAATGAGCCGGCACGCAGCACCTTCCAGGTCCTGAGGAAGCGCCTGATGTACTCGTCCTTCGTCTTGGGCGGCGGCGCCATCAGCAGCATCGCGACCTCGCGGGTCGGCGGCGGAAGCCGCGGGTTGCCGGTGGTCGACATGATCGAGGTCAGCGAGCGCACGCGATGCGGGAAGCTGATCGCGATCTCCTGGGCGATCATGCCGCCCATGGAGGCGCCGACCAGATGCGCCGACTTGATGTCGAGCGCGTCCATCAACCCGACCGTGTCCTTGGCCATGTCGAGCAGCTTGTAGGGCGCGGCGACCGGGATGTTGAAGAAGCGCAGCTTGAGCAGTTCGAACGGGGTAAGACGGCGTCCGCCATGCAGCTTGCTGGATTGGCCGACGTCGCGGTTGTCGAAGCGGATCACGCGCAAGCCGCGGTTTGCGAGCTGCTCGCAGAATTCGTCGTACCAGATGACCATCTGGCCGCCCAAGCCCATGATCAGCAGCAGCGGAGGCGCCGCGGGATCACCGAACGTCTCGTAGCAGATGTCGATACCGTTGGCGCGCGCGATCTGCGGCGGCTGATGAGCGGTGGCTGACACGTGATCCCTCTCTCGAGCCCGAGGAACCCTCTATGGCACGGTTCTGTTGCCTGAGAGAAGCAGACTGCAAGGTCTGCCGCAATGCAGCGAAGGCGTGCTATGACAGGTTGTGTTTGAGTCTCGCATGGGTCTGAAGGAGCGTGCCGATGGTGAACAAATCCGGTGATCCGATCGCATTCTGGCAGCAGATGGTCAGTGAGATGCAGAAGAACTTCAGCGCGCTTACGCGGCTCCGCCCGATGGGCGTGACCTCCCGTCCATCCCCCGACGATCCCGCAACTGCTTCTGGAAACGGACACAAGCCCATGGCCGATCTGATGGAAAACTACTTCGCCGGCATGAACGTGCCGAGCCGTGGTCAGCTCACCGCCCTGAACGAGCGGCTCGGTTGCATCGAAGGCGAACTTGCGGAGACGCAGACGCTGCTGAAGCAGCTGCTGGCCTCTACGCAGGTCTCGCAGCCGATGCCGCAGGCCTCCGCCGATCTCGCCTCGCAGTTGAACGAGATCAAGGGCTTGCTGGACGGCCTTGTCGTCGGTTCCAAACTGCCGCCGCCTGTGCCCGTCGACTTCAGGCCGGATCTCAATCAGATCAAGACCTTGCTCGATGAGCTTGTGGCCGCGTCCAAGCGTCCGCAACCGGAGCCGAAGCCGGCGCCGGATCTCACGCCGCAACTGAGCGAGATCAAGGCACTGCTCGAGCAGATTCTCAAAGCGTCGCAGACGCCGGATCCCGCGCCGGCGACAGCGATCGAGGCACAGCTCAGCGAAATCAGAGAGATGCTCGATTCGCTGGGCAAGTCGTCCCAGCCCGTCCAGGCCGAGCCCCAGACTGTCCAGGCCGCTACCCCGGCTGTTGAGCCGCACAGGCATGGAAAATCCCGGAACAAAAAACATGGTGGCGGGGCTCAAGGCAGTCCTCGGCAGGCCAACGACGTGCCCTCGGGCGGTTGAGGTTCCATTCGATTTCACCGCATCCTCCCGCAATGGTGCATTGCACAATTATATTGCGATGCACCATGATTGCTGGTATAGGTGAGTTACTCCGGTTTCTCAGGAACGGAGAAGCGAGCCCATAGCTCAGACGAGGATGGAGACGACCATGACCACCGAGACCAACAATGTGTTCGACACCGTCAAGGATGCCTTTGCGCCGATGACGGACGCGCTCAAGAACCTGCAGACGATGGAAGTGCCGGACTCCGCGCGGGAGTTCGTCAAGAAGACCGCGTCCACCGCCAAGGAGCGCGCTGCGGAGGCCCTCGCCGGCTCCGAGAAGGTGACCTCGGCGATCGAGACCGCCGTGTTCGACGGCGTGACCGAGGCTGGCAAGATCAGCCGCAACATCCAGCAGGCGCTGTATCAGGACACCGAGGCGTTCTTCGATGGCCTGGACAAGCTCGCGTCCGCCAAGTCGATCAGCGAAGCCGTTGCGATCCAGGGCGAACTGGCCCGTGCCCGCGGCGAGGCCCTGGTGGCCCGTGCGAAGTCGACCAGCGAGTATGTCGGCAAGCTCGTCACCGAGGGGGCCAAGGTCGCCCAGGAAAACATGGCCAAGGCCTACAACAAGACCGCCTGATCGCGTCAACAGCATCAGTCGATCGATCTTCAAGGCCCGCGTCACGCGGGCCTTTTCTTTTGTGATCGGGCGAAACCGGATAAAGCGGGGATCATGCACCAGCCGCTGTCCCGCATCGTCAGCCAGCTCAAGAGCGAGCCCTCGCGCACGGGGTCGCTGATCATCACGGTGTTCGGCGACGCCATCGTGCCGCGCGGCGGCAGCGTCTGGCTGGGGAGCTTGCTGGCCTTCTTCGAGGGCCTCGCGATCGACGGCAGCGTGGTGCGCACGGCGATGTCGCGGCTGACCGCGGAGGGCTGGTTCGAGCGCACCAGGAGCGGTCGCAACAGCTTCTATCGCCTGACGAGGCGCGGCGAGCAGACCTTTGCCGGCGCCACCCGGCACATCTACGAGTCGCTGCCCACCGAGTGGAACGGCAGCTTCGAGCTGGTGCTGATCGGCGGCACCGATGACCGCGAGCAGGCGCGGACGGCGCTGCGCGATGCCGGCTTCGGCAGTCCGCTGCCCGGCGTGTTCGTGGCGCTCACGAGCATTGCCTCGCCAGATGCGGTGGAGGGAGCAATCCGCCTGCAGGCCTCCGCCGGCTCGGATATGGCGCGGCGGCTGGTCGCCGAGAGCTGGGCGCTGGAGCGAACGGCTGAGGCCTACCGCAAGTTCACCGCCTCCTTCGCGCCGCTCAAGGCCAGCATCGAACGCGGCGAAGCGCTGACCGACGGCCAAGCCTTCACGGCCCGGATCCTGCTCATCCATCATTACCGGCGAATCGTGCTGCGCGATCCGCTGCTGCCGGCCGAGCTATTGCCCGGGAACTGGCCGGGGCGGCAGGCGAGGACGCTGTGCGGCGAGATCTATCGATTGCTGCTGCCCGGTGCCGAGCGCTGGCTCGATGCGCATGCGACCAACGAGGAGGGACCGCTGCCGGCAGCCGATGCGGCGCTGATGCGGCGGTTCGCCGACGAGGACGAGGCGGGCTGATATATTACGGAATTTGATTGCATCGCTCGAATTTTGTAATATGTTGGCGGCAACCAAGTCCTGGGAGGACGCCGCCGCATGTACACGCAGGCGCTTAATTCGCCCGAGGAGGGCAGCCTCGCCGAGGACGCCGTGCGCGCCTCGCGCTTTCAGGCCCGCGTCGATGCCGAGGAGCGCATCGAGCCGAACGACTGGATGCCGGCGGCCTATCGCAAGACGCTGGTCCGGCAGATTTCCCAGCACGCCCATTCCGAAATCGTCGGCATGCTGCCCGAGGGCAACTGGATCACGCGCGCGCCGAGCCTGCGCCGCAAGGCGGCGCTGCTCGCCAAGGTTCAGGACGAATGCGGCCATGGCCTCTATCTTTACGCCGCTGCCGAGACGCTCGGCGCCTCGCGCGAGGAACTGGTTGACGCGATGTTGGCCGGCAAGGCCAAGTACTCCTCGATCTTCAACTATCCGACCCTGACCTGGGCGGACATCGGCGTGATCGGCTGGCTGGTCGATGGCGCCGCGATCATGAACCAGATCCCATTGTGCCGCTGCTCCTACGGTCCCTATGCCCGGGCAATGATCCGCGTCTGCAAGGAAGAGTCGTTCCATCAGCGCCAGGGCTACGAGATCATGCTCACGCTGTGCCGCGGCACGGCCGAGCAGAAGGCGATGGCGCAGGATGCGCTGAACCGCTGGTGGTGGCCCGTGCTGATGATGTTCGGCCCGCCCGATCAGGCCAGCCAGCACAGCGATGCGTCGACCAAGTGGAAGATCAAGCGCTTCTCGAATGACGAGCTGCGGCAGAAGTTCATCGATGCCACCGTGCCGCAGGCGCAGTATCTCGGGCTGACGATGCCTGATCCCGAGATGACGCAGGACGCGCAGGGCCATTGGCGACACGGCCCGATCGACTGGAACGAGTTCAAGCAGGTGCTGGCCGGCAACGGCCCGTGCAATCGCGATCGGCTGTCGGCGCGCCGCAAGGCGCATGCCGACGGCGCCTGGGTGCGCGAGGCGGCGGCCGCTTACGCCGAGAAGCGCGCGCGGCGCCAGATGGCGCAAGCCGCCGAATAGCAGGGAGAGAGCGAGATGGCGACGCCGAACACGCCGTTGTGGGAGGTCTTCATCCGCAGCCGCAACGGGCTCGCGCACAAGCATTGCGGCTCGCTGCATGCGCCCGACGCCACCATGGCGCTGCAGGCCGCGCGCGACCTCTACACCCGCCGCGGAGAAGGCCTGTCGATCTGGGTGGTGCCGTCGAGCGCGATTACCGCCTCCGATCCCGCCGACAAGGGCATGATGTTCGAGCCGGCGGAATCGAAGATCTATCGTCACCCGACGTTCTATGAAGTGCCGGAAGAAGTCGGGCATATGTAGGTGCAACTCCTCATGGTGAGGAGGCGCGTAGCGCCGTCTCGAACCATGAGGCCCGGTATCGCTTATGGCCCATCCTTCGAGACGCCCGCCTGCGGCGGGCTCCTCAGGATGAGGTCGAATGCGTGGCTTCAGAGGCGAAACGTCATGACCGCTCCCTCGATCACCGTCTCCGAAACGCCGCTGGTGCTGTACACCTTGCGCCGTGCCGATGATGCGCTGATCCTCGGCCATCGCCTGTCGGAATGGTGCGGCCACGCGCCCATGCTCGAAGAGGACATGGCGCTGTCCAACATGGCGCTCGACCTGATCGGCCAGGCGCGCGAGCTCTACGGCTACGCGGCGAAGGTCGAGGGCCGCGGCCATGACGAGGACAAGCTCGCTTATCTCCGCGACGTCAGGCAGTACCGCAACCTGCTTCTTGTCGAGCGTCCCAACGGCGATTTCGCACACACGATGGTGCGGCAGCTGTTCTACGCGGCGTTCGCCGATCTGTATTGGCGCGGCATGATGGGCTCCACCGATGCGACGCTCGCGGCGATCGCGGCCAAGTCGGAGAAGGAATGCGCCTATCATCTGCGCCATGCCAGCGAATGGGTGATCCGGCTCGGTGACGGCACCGACGAGAGCCACCGCCGTGCGCAGGCCGCGGTCGACGATCTCTGGGCGTATACCGGCGAGATGTTCAGCGTCGACGGCTCCGAGCGTGGCCTGATCGATGCCGGCATCGCGACCGACCCGACGATGCTGTTGCCGGAATGGCTGTCGATCGTCTCGCATGTCGCGCGCGAGGCAACGCTCGTGCTGCCCGAGAACGACTGGATGCAGCAGGGCGGCCGCGACGGGCGGCACAGCGAGCATCTCGGCCATCTCCTCAGCGAGCTGCAATACATGCAGCGCAGCTTCCCCGGTGCGACGTGGTAGTCGCCGACACCAGCCCGGCCGAGTTGCGCCAGCGTGCCTGGGACGCGGCGGCGTCGGTCGCCGATCCGGAAATCCCGGTGCTGACGATCGATGATCTCGGCGTGCTGCGCGAGGTCGAGGTGGTCGGCGACCGCGTCGAGGTCGCGATCACGCCGACCTATTCCGGCTGTCCCGCCATGAACATGATCGCGCTGGAGATCGAGCTCGCGCTGGAGCGCGCCGGGTTTTGCGGGGCCAGGGTTCGCACCGTGTTGTCGCCGGCCTGGACCACCGACTGGATGAGCGAGGAAGGGCGTCGCAAGCTGCGCGACTACGGCATCGCGCCGCCGCAGCCGTCGAGCGGACGGCGCGCGCTGTTCGGCGTCGCCGAGGTCGCTTGCCCGCAATGCGGCTTGGCCGACACCGAGCAGCTTGCCGAATTCGGCTCGACCTCGTGCAAGGCGTTGTGGCGCTGCAAATCGTGCCGCGAGCCGTTCGACTATTTCAAGTGCCACTGATGCAGCCACATCCGTCATTGCGAGCGCAGCGAAGCAATCCAGGGTCCCGCCCATAGCCCTGGATTGCTTCGCTGCGCCCGCAATGATGCGGGGATAGGTTCGATGTCGACAACGCCACGATTCCACCGTCTCGCCGTCCGTGACCTGCGCCGCGAGGCGCCGGATGCGGTGTCCTTGACGTTTGCCATTCCGAGCGAACTGGCGGCGGACTATCTGTTCGCACCGGGACAATATCTCACGCTCAAGACCATGCTCGGCGGCGAGGAGGTCCGGCGCTCCTATTCGATCTGCTCCGGTCCCGATGACGACGAGATCCGCATTGCCGTGAAGCGCGTCGATGGCGGCGCCTTCTCCAGCTTCGTCACCGACGAGTTGAAGCGCGGTGACGAGATTGAAGTGATGACACCGACCGGACGTTTCGGCGTGGCGCTGGATCCTGCGACGGCGCGGACCCATGTCGGCTTTGCGGCCGGCTCGGGCATCACGCCGATCCTGTCGATCGTGAAGGCCGTGCTGGCGCGCGAGCCGAACAGCCGGTTCTTCCTGTTCTACGGCAACCGCACCACTGGCGGAATGCTGTTTCGCGAGCAACTCGAGGAGCTGAAGGACCGCTTTCTCGAGCGCTTCTCGGTGTTCCACGTCATCTCCGGCGAGGAGCAGGATCTGCCGATCCTGCACGGCCGGCTCGACGGCGAGAAGGTGCGCATGCTGCTGCGCTCGCTGGTGCCGGCCGAGAGTGTCGATCACGTCTTCATCTGCGGCCCGATGGGGATGAGCGAGGACATCGAGTCCGCCTGCCGCGCCCTCGGCATCCCCGACGACCGCGTCCACATCGAGCGCTTCGTCTCCGGGGCCGGCGGCAGGCCGCGGCCGAAGATGGTCGTTCCTGACTCCGCTCCGCCGAAGGCGATCGCCGCCCTGATCATCGACGGCAAGCGCCGCGAGGTGCCGGTCGCCGAGGGCGAAGCCATCCTCGACGCCGCGCTCCGCGCCGGTGTCGACCTGCCGTTCGCCTGCAAGGGCGGCATGTGCTCCACCTGCCGTGCCAAGCTGGTCGAGGGCAAGGCCGAGATGGACCTGAACTACTCGCTCGAGCCATGGGAATTGCAGGCCGGCTTCGTGCTGACCTGCCAGGCGAAGCCGGTGACGGAGCGGGTGGTGGTGGACTACGACCATATGTGAGGGCACGCTCCGCTCTCGACCCTCACCCTGAGGAGCCCGCCGCAGGCGGGCGTCTCGAAGGGCGAGGCCCGTGCTGTGGCCTCATGGTTCGAGACGCGCCTTGCGGCGCTCCTCACCATGAGGAGATGGGGCGTTGCTCGGACTTGGGGCTTTGAACTCCGTTTGGACGCGGCGAAGGTTTTCACTTGAAAGTCGTTCTCCGTGCCGAGAGAGCCCGTAGGCCGTCGAGATCGCCGTATAAGCGCGTCTTTCTTGGCGCGGCTCCACTTTTTCAACCGGCGTTCGCTTTCGATGGCGTCCGTGATCCGCTCGAACCATTGCGCGTAGACCAATCTGACGGGACGACGGGTCAGCGTGTAGCCGCCGAAGGTCCCGTCATTGTGCTGGGCCACCCGTAGTTCCAGCGACGTTCTGGTCGTTCCGATATAGAGGCGGCCGTCGGCGCAGAGGACGATGTAGAGATACGCTCCTTCGGTCATCAGACTTCTCGTACTGTCGACCCTCACTCTGAGCAGCCCGCCGCAGGCGGGGGTCTCGAAGGGCGAGGCCTGCACTGTGGCCTCATGGTTCGAGACGCGCCTGCGGCGCTCCTCACCATGAGGGGTGAGATGGCAAAGCTAGGATGCATCATCCCGCCGGCCTCCGATCCTTGATCCGCTTGGCCTTGCCGGCCGAACGTTCCAGCGTGTCGGGCGGCACGGCCTTCACCTTCGCTGTCACGCCGATGGTGTTCTTGATGTGGATCGAGATCCTCTCCGCATGCTCGCCGAGCCCGCTCTCATCCCAATGCTCGGGGCGCGACTCCGCGTAGATCGTCAGCTCGTCCATGCGGCCTTCGCGCGTCAATTCCAGCATGAAATGGCCGCCGCACCATTCGGTGGTCAGCAGGATCTCCTCGATCTGCGACGGGAACAGGTTGACGCCGCGCAGGATGATCATGTCGTCGGAGCGGCCGGTGACCTTCTCCATGCGCCGCATGCCCGGCCGCGCGGTGCCCGGCAGCAGCCGCGTCAGATCGCGGGTGCGGTAGCGGATGACGGGGAAGGCCTCCTTGGTCAGCGAGGTGAACACCAGTTCGCCCATCTCGCCGTCGGGCAGCACGCGGCCGGTGTCGGGATCGACGATCTCCGGGTAGAAATGATCCTCCCAGATGTGCAGGCCGTCCTTCGTTTCGAGGCACTCCTGCGCCACGCCGGGGCCGATCACCTCGGACAGGCCGTAAATGTCGGTGGCGTCCATCGCAAACGCGTCCTCGATCTCGGCGCGCATCGCATTGGTCCAGGGCTCGGCGCCAAAGATGCCGATCTTCAGCGAGCTCTGCCGGGGATCGAGGCCCTGGCGCTTGAACTCGTCGAGGATCGCCAGCATGTAGCTCGGCGTCACCGTGATGATGTCGGGGCGGAAATCGTTGATCAGCTGCACCTGCCGCTCGGTCATGCCGCCGGAGATCGGCACCACGGTACAGCCGAGCTCCTCGGCGCCGTAATGGACGCCGAGGCCGCCGGTGAACAGGCCATAGCCATACGCATTGTGGATGATCATGCCGCCGCGGCCGCCGGCGGCACGGATCGAGCGCGCCATCACGGCCGACCATGTCGCGATATCGTTTTTGGTGTAGCCGACGACGATCGGCTTGCCGGTCGTGCCCGAGGAGGCGTGGACCCGAACCAGTTGCTCGCGCGGCACGGCGAACATGTTGAACGGGTAGTTGTCGCGCAGGTCGGTCTTCACCGTGAACGGAAACTTGGCGAGGTCGGCGAGCTCGCGGAAGTCTGACGGATGAACGCCGGCCTTGTCGAACGCCTGGCGGTAATGGGCGACGTTGTCATAGGCGTGCTTCAGCGACCAGGCGAGGCGTTGGGTCTGCAGCGTCATGATCTGGTCGCGCGAGGCGCGCTCGGTGTCGTCCATCTCGGGCACGTAAGCGCCGGCCGATTGAAGCTTGGTCATGGGGTCAGGTCCTCCGGCGGAGCGGCGGTGGCAAGGAATGGGTCAGCGTGCGGCCTCGGGCGCGCCGCCCGGGACCAGTGTGCCGCCGATGCTGCGGGAATGGCCGCGAAACTCGGCGATCACGGTGTCTTCCACGGTGACGCGAACGTCGTAGATGCCGGAGCGCCCGCTGCGCGACACTTCGTGCGCACGGGCGGTCAGGACATCGCCGAGCTTGCCCGGCCGGATGAAGCTGATGCTGCCCTGGGCCGCCACGGTGCGGTCGTTGTGGGAGTTGCAGGCGAATGCGAAGGCGGAATCGGCCAGCGTGAAGATGAAGCCGCCATGGGCGATGCCATGGCCGTTGACCATGTGCGGCTGAATCGTCATCCGCAGGGTCGCGCGGCCCGGACCGATCTCGATGATCTGCATGCCCAGCCCCTGGCTGGCGCGATCGTCCTGCCACATCGCGTCGGCGCAGGCCCGGGCGAGGGCGTCGGGAGAGAGTGGCGCCGCTCCGCTCATGGGCGGGCCTCCGGCCGCGCACCGGCCAGAATCGGCGCATGAGGATGCGCTGGTGAAACCACGGCGTTCTCTCCCGCTGATGCTTGTTGGAACAAGCATTCTGAACTAGTTAAGCGCGATATCGTGGCGAATATTCCGCGCGCGTCAAGCGAAAGCGATGCTTGCGCAGCCCGCGTGCCGCCGCCTCCTTTCCGCAACCAGAAGGACTCCCGCGCGTGCCGGAAGCTGCTGATGTGGCCATCATGGCCGGTCTTGGAATTGGCCTGTTGTATGGCGCCGTCGGTCTGCTCAGCGGCTTCTGCATGATGAGCAGCCTGCGCGGCTGGTGGGCCGATGGCGACGGCCGTCTGGTCCGGACCTACGCCCTGGCGATGGGGACGGCAGTCATCGCCACGCAGTTGCTTGCAGCCAATGGCGCTGTCGATCTCGGCAAGTCGATCTATCTGCAGCCGGCCTTCTCGGTGCCGCTGATGTTCGCCGGCGGCGTCCTGTTCGGCTACGGCATGGTGCTGGCGAATGGCTGCGGCTCGCGCGCGCTTGTGCTGCTTGGCTGCGGCAATCTGCGCTCCTTCGTCGTGGTGATCGTGCTGGCGGTCGCGGCCGAGATGACCTTGAAGGGCCTGATCGCGCCGCTGCGTATCGCGCTGATGCAGACGTCCCAGACAACGGCAACGGCGACGTCGCTCCCCGCGCTGCTCTCGGTCGGTGGGCTGCACGGTGCGCCGGCGCGGCTGCTGCCGGCGCTCGCGCTCGGCGGCCTGCTGATCGTCTTTTCCTTCGCGCATGCGCCATTCCGGCGCGCGCCGGGGCAGATGCTCGCCGGTCTCATTGTCGGCCTGCTGATCGCTGCGGGCTGGTTCGCGACCGGGTATCTTGGCGCTGACGATTTCAACCCGGTGCCGGTGGCCTCGTTGACCTTCGTCGCTCCGATCGCCGATGCCTTGCAATATGTGATGCTCTCGACCGGTTCGACGGTGAGCTTCGGCATCGCCACGGTGGCCGGCGTGCTGGCCGGCAGCCTCGTGGCCGCCGTGGTCACGCGCCGCTTCAAGCTCGAAGGCTTCCACTCGCCGCATCATATGCTGCGCTCGGCCGGCGGTGCCGCGCTGATGGGGATCGGCGGCGTCATGGCGCTAGGCTGCTCGGTCGGGCAGGGGCTGACGGGACTGTCGACCCTGGCGCTGCCATCGTTCGTGGCGATCGCGGGAATTTTCGTTGGCACCGCGTTGGGCTTGCGCGGCGCGCTGCGCGTGCGGCCGTTGAAGATCGAGCCACAGCCGGCGCATTAGTCTCATTGTGTCACAACGACCGTCATTCCGGCTTCAAGGCCTGCGGCGTTGCCCCGGAATGACGGTGGTTGGGACGGAGTGAATGAGGTCACTCCGCCGCGCGCGTGACGATGCGGATCTCCGATGTCAGGGTCCGGTGCACCGGGCATTTGTCGGCGATCTCCATCAGCTTCTTGCGCTGCTCCTGATCGAGCGCGCCGTCCATGTGGATCTCGCGCTCGAGCTGATCGATCAGGCCGACCTTGGTCTCGCACTCTGCGCAATCCTCCGCATGGATCTTGCTATGGCGCAGAGTCACGGTGAGCCGATCGAGCGGCAGCGCTTTGCGGTCGGCATAGAGCCGCATCGTCATCGAGGTGCAGGCGCCGAGCGCGGCGAGCAGCAAATCGTAGGGGCCGGGGCCGGTGTCCTGGCCGCCGACCGACAGCGGCTCGTCGGCCGTCAAGCGATGCGGTCCGAGCGCGATGCTCTGCTGCAGCTTGCTGGAGCGGGTCTCGCGCACGACGACATCGCGCGGACCATCCGTGGCCGCGGGCTCGACGGCCGCGGGTGCGACGTAGCGGCCGGCCCAGCTCGCGATCACCTCGGCGATATAGGCGGCATCCAGCCTGCTGCTGATGAGATGATCGGCATGGTCCAGCGAGATGAAGCTCTTCGGATGCCTGGCCGCGACGAAGATGTGGGTCGCATTGTCGATGCCCACGGTGTCGTCGACGGGCGAATGCATCACCAAGAGCGCCTTGTGCAGATGCTTGACCTTGTCGAGCAATCGCTGCTCGGCGACGTCGTCGAGGAACGAACTGCTGATGCGGAACGGACGACCCGCCAGCGAGACCTCGGCCGAGCCGTCGCGGCGGATCGCCTCGAGGCTGTCCTTGAACATGTCCGTGACATGGGCCGGATCGGAAGGGGCAGCGATCGTCACCACGGCCTTCGCATCCGGGATGTCGCCGGCCGCCGCCAGCACCGCGGCGCCGCCGAGGCTGTGGCCGATGAGGATGGCCGGCGCCTGTCGTGTCTCACGCAGATGATCGGCGGCACGGATGAGGTCGGCGACGTTGGAGGAGAACGTGGTATTCGCGAAGTCGCCCTCGCTGGAGCCGAGGCCGGTGAAGTCGAACCGCAGCACCGCGATGCCATGCGCCGTGAGCGCCATCGCGATGCGCCTCGCTGCGTGGGTGTCCTTGCCGCAGGAGAAGCAATGCGCGAACAGCGCATACGCCCGCGGCGCGCTGTCGGGCAGGTCGAGCGCCGCCGACAATTGATCGCCGCCTGCGCCTTCAAACTGGAAACGTTCGGTTGGCATGATGTGTTCCCCCTCGTTTTGCCCGCTTGCGGCGATGACGCCTCACATTGCCATATAGCAGATCGGGCCTGCATGTGTCGGTGCCCGGAAACGATCGGCACCTTTCGCGCTGCCCCTGGATTGCTTCGCTTGCGCTCGCAATGACGGTCGTGGCGGGCAGCGGATGCTCTACACGCTCCGTCATCGCGAGCGCAGTGAAGCGATCCAGGGGCTCGGCAATCACGCGAGGACGTCAGTTCAGTAACGATCTCGTGCTGCATCTGCATCAACTTCAGATATGAAGATGCCATCTCGCGGCCTCTACGGGCCCGAGTTGTGCGGATCGTCGCGCCTCTCACAAGCGAGAGGGCGCAGGGAAGGTCGGGAGCCTGCCGCCCCCATGGCCCGCCTGCGGAAAAAAATGCAGGCGGCAGGTACCACAGGTTCGGCCAAAGGACATCCCGGCCTTCCCTGCGCAATGGTTGGAACGGCTTATACGTGCTCTCTCCGGGGAACGGCTGTCTTGCCCCCGTCACCGCGATGCGCGTCAACAGCACCGCGATTTGACGCCAGCGCCGCGGCGTCAAGACCACACGATTTCGCCGTGCGCGCCGGACCGTTCGTCCGCATGGAGACCCACGCTGCGACCCGTCGCGCCCACCGCATCCCGCGCTCCACGTCCGTGACGATCGCGATCCGTCCCTCTGCAACGAGGCGGGATGGCGGAGAGTAAATCACGATTTTCAGAAATCGTCAAGAGGGAATGTTTTGGGATGCTAGGTTTGTCGATGGCGGCAACACCGCCCGGGCGCTGGTTATCCACGATCGGAGTTTTGCGCTCACCTGTCTCCTCATCGTCATGGCCGGGCGTGTCCCGGCCATCCACGTCGTTCGGCACCCTGGGAACGACGTGGATACCCGGGACAAGCCCGGGCATGACGGAGTGACTAATTGGCAATCTCGCTCGTTACGAGGTTGGCTTATTGGCGATTGCACAGCGATCAGCCCGGACCCGCGATCGGTCTCACCAGTCACGCCACGATCACTCCCGTTGAGGGATCAGCTCGATGACCTGTTCGCCGTTCCGGATCGCCGTCGGCAGATCCTGCGCGACGAGATCGGAAATCCATTGCACCAGCGTCGGAAGGCCTTCCTCCTTCGCCTGACGGCGAAGCGGGGGCAGGTCGCGCTCGTGCGCGGTGCCGACCTTGATGTTGAGACGCTCATAGGGAATGTCGCCGTCCGGCGGCCTGTAGCGCGCATCGAACAGGCGCCGGCCGTGGCTGCGGACGAGATGAATGCGAATGCCGCCGAGATCCTGTGCGGTCAGCGCGGCGAGGATGACGGAAGGCTTGAGCAGGTACCCATAGCCCTTGGGGATCTTGCCGGTCTCTGAGGTGAACTCCATGCTGCGTCTCTGGCACGTTCGGATATGACGATCAGATCGTCAGCCTGCTGGTCATGACTGCGCCCTCTCCCCTTGTGGGAGAGGGCATGTAGGAAAGTGCTGCGGGCTCGGTTGGGTGAGGGGTATGCCGCGAGCAAGGTATTCGTGGAGAGAGACCCCTCACCCAATCGAGTGATTGGATAGGCCGGAGATGCCCTCTCCCACAAGGGGAGAGGGCGCTGTATCGCGCAGCCGCTCTGGAATGTTAGCAGCGATTCGGCGAGTAGGGCGGGCAAAGCTACACGTGCCACCCTACGAGTCGGTTAGGCCCATCACTCCGAATAGCGTTGCTCGGCCCAGGGATCGCCGCGGTTGTGATAGCCGCGGACCTCCCAATAGCCGGGCTTGTCGGCGTCGAGAAACTCGATCGCCTTCAGCCATTTCGCGCTCTTCCAGAAATACAGATGCGGCACCACGACGCGCACCGGGCCGCCATGCTCCCCGGTGATCGGCGCGCCGGACCAGCTGTGCGCGAGCAGCGCGTCCTCGGCGGCGAAATCCTCGAGCGTCAGGTTGGTGGTGTAGCCGTCATAGGAATGCAGCACGACGAAGTCGGCGGTGCCGCGCGGCCGGCAGGCGGCGAGCAGGTCGCGCGTGGCGAGACCTTCCCATTGATTGTCGTAGCGCGACCATGTCGTGACGCAATGAATGTCGGAGACGAACTGGCGCTGCTCCTGGGCGCGGAAGGCCGCGAAATCCCAGAACAGTGGATTTTCGACCGCACCATAGACGTCGAGCCGCCAGCGCTCGGATGTGATCGACGGCGTCAGGCCGAGATCGAGCACTGGCCAGTCGCGGGTCAGATGCTGGCCCGGCGGCAGGCGCTGGTCCTCCGGCCTGACGATGCGGCCGGTCAGGAATTTGCCTTCGCGCGCCCAGCGCTCCTTGCTGCGGGTCAGCTTGCTCTCGGGCGGCAGCCCGGACTCGTCTGCCATGTCGGCACCTCGTCAATTCGTGCGGCTCATTCACGCGCTCATTCATGCCTGTGCATGGCGGACGCATGCTTGGTGTCGCGCATGGTCGCATAGATGAGCAGCGAGAGGAAGATCACGCCGGAGAGGTAATAGTAGAACCAGGTTTCGTGCCCGATGCTCTTGAAGTACAGCGCGATCGCGGGCGCAGTGCCGCCGAACAGCGAGACCGTGATCGCATAGGGCAGGCCGACGCCGAGCGCGCGGATGTTGGTCGGGAACAGCTCCGCCTTCACCACCGCGTTGATCGAGGTGTAACCGGCCGTGAAGATCCAGGCGCCGCAGATCAGCAGGAAGGCGGTGAACGGCTCCTTGGTGGCCTTGAGCGCGGTCAGGATCGGGATCGTCGACAGGGTGCCGGCGATGCCGAAGAAGATCAGGAGCGGCTTGCGGCCGATCCGGTCGGAGATCGCGCCGTACAGCGGCTGCAGCACGCAGGCGAACAGCAGCGAGCCGAAGATCACCATCGTGGTCTGGTCCTCGGTGAGGCCGACCGACAGCTTCACGAAAGTCTGCATGTAGGTCGTGAAGGTGTAGAATGCGGCGGTACCGCCCGCCGTGAGGCCGACGACCAGCAGCAGCTCGCGCGGATATCTGAACAGAGCGGCCATCGAGCTCGACGAGCCCGCCTTCTTCTTGGCTTCCACGAACGCCTCGGTCTCGTGCAGATTGCGCCGCATCACCGCGACGAAGATCGCAAGGCAGGCGCCGATGAAGAAGGGAATGCGCCAGCCCCAGGCCTTGAGCTCCTCGGTGGTCAGAAACACCTTCTGCAGCAGCAGCAGCAGCACGACGATCGCGGTGAGCTGGCCGCCGATCAGGGTGACGTATTGGAAGCTGGAATAGAAGCCGCGATGCTTGGCGTCGGCGACCTCCGAGAGATAGGTGGCGCTGGCGCCGTATTCGCCGCCGAGACTGAGGCCTTCGATGACGCGGGCGAGCGCCAGGATGATCGGCGCGGCGATGCCGATGGTGGCGTAGGTCGGCGTCACCGCGATGATCAGCGAGCCGAAGCACATGCAGAGCACGGAGACCGTCAGCGACAGCCTGCGGCCATATTGGTCGGCAAGGTAGCCGAACAGCCAGCCGCCGAGCGGGCGCATCAGGAAGGTCGCGGCGAACACCACGGCCGCGTTGAGCTGCTCGACGACGGGGTCCTTCGACGGGAAGAACGCCGGCGCGAAGTACAAGGCGAATGCCGTGTAGGCGTAGAAGTCGTACCATTCGACCAGATTGCCGGCGGAGCCGATCAGGATGGCCTTGATGCGCCGCTCGACGTCGCTGAACGTCGTAGCGGGCTCTACGGCAGGCTCGATCGCCTGGTCTGTCATATCCGGTCTCCGGGCAAGCGTGGTTTGCGGCCCTTCTACGGCAGCCGCCCGAATTGCCAACAGCCGATAACGGACATGGGTCCCATGTTCAGCGCATGGAACTCGGCGCAAATCAAAGCAGAACTGCCGCCCCTGATGGAGCCCGCCAGAAGACGGGCGTCTCGAACCATGAGGCCCCTGATCAGATCAGCTTTTCGGGGCGCGCGGATCGATCGGGGTCGAGCTGGCTATGCCGAGGATGTCCTCCAGCACCTTGGCGCCGGCGAGCAGCTTGGCGTCAGCGCGCGGCCGCGCGATCACCTGCAGCCCCACCGGAAGCCCCGATGCCGTGAAGCCGCAGGGCAGCGACAGGGCCGGGCAGCAGGCCAGCGTGATCGCATAGACGATGCCGAGCCACTGCACGTAGTTGTCGAATTTGTGCCCGGCGCATTCGGCGACGTAGCGGTTCTCGATCGGGAAGGGCGGCACGATGGTCGCCGGCGCCAGCAGCAGGTCATAGGTCTCGAAGAACGTCACCGCGCGCGCGGTGATCGCCACGCGCTGCGCCTCGGCGCGCGCGATCTGCGCGACCGAGAGCTTCAGTCCTTCCTCGATGTTCCAGATCACTTCCGGCTTCAACTGCTCGCGCTTGGTGCGCAGCAGCTCCTGCTTGCTCATCGCGAAGTCCAGCGCGCGCAGCACATGGAAGCATTCGTGCGCCTCGCTGAAATCAGGATGCGCCTCCTCGACGATGACGCCCAGCTCGGCGAAGCGCTGCGCCGCCTTGCGGGTCACTGCAATCACCTCGGGATCGACCGGCGTGATGCCGAGATCGGGCGAATAGGCGACGCGCACCGGCTTCTTGCCGGAGCGAGCCGCGGCCAGGAACGAGGTCGCGGGCGATGGCAGCGAGATCGGGTCGGCGGCGTGCTCACCGCTCATCGCGTCGAGCAGCAGCGCGAGGTCCTCGACATTGCGGGCCATCGGGCCCTGGACGCCGAGGTTGCGGTCGACGGCGACCGCTGGCGTATGCGCGACGCGGCCGAAGCTCGGGCGCAGGCCGACGATGCCGCAGAAACTCGCGGGATTGCGCAGCGAGCCGCCCATGTCGGAGCCGTGCGCCAGCCAGGCCATGCCGGTGGCGAGCGCCACCGCTGCGCCGCCGGAGGAGCCGGCCGCGGAGCGGGACGTGTCCCAGGGATTGCGCGTGGCGCCGAATACCTCGTTGAAGGTGTTGGCGCCGGCGCCGAACTCCGGCGTGTTCGACTTGGCGTAGATCACGCCGCCATTGCTTTCGAGATGCTCGACCATGAGATCGGAGCGTTCCGGAATCCGGTCCTTGAAGATCGGCGAGCCCTGCGTCGTCAGCACGCCCGCGACATCAGTGAGATCCTTGATCGGGACAGGCAACCCGGCGAGCACGCCGCGTTCGCCGGCCGGCTTCTGCATCAGCGCCTTGGCGTGGTCGCGCGCGCGATCGAAGCACAAGGTCGGCAGCGCATTGACCTTGTCGTCGACGGCTGAAATGCGCGTTTCCAGCGCATCGAGGCAATCGAGCGGGGTGACCTCGCCGGCCTTCAACTTGTCGACGACGGTGCAGGCGGTCTCACGGATCAATCCCTGGTCGGCCAAAGTGCGGTTCTCCTGATGGCAAGCGTCCGGCGCGACGTTGTAGATCACGTTTGCGGCGAGGTGGGAAGGTCGCGGCGATCAACCCCACCCTGCGCTGATGCCGCCATCGACGGTATAGATCACGCCAGACGTGTAGCCGGCGCGGTCGGATGCCAGGAACGCCATCAGGTCCGCGATCTCCCGTGGATGCGCGGGACGGCCGAGCGGCAGGCCCTTCTGGAATTCCGTGTAGCGGCTCTCGTCGCCGAATTGCTGTTGGGCGCGGGTCTTCAGCAGGGTGACATGGCGATCGGTGCCGACCGGCCCGGGATTGATGCCGACGACGCGGATGTTGTCGGCGAGGCTCTTGGAGCCGAGCGCGCGGGTGAAGGCCATCAGCGCCGCGTTGCCGGCGCTGCCGCAGATATAGTTGGCGTCGAACTTTTCGCCGGCCGCGCCGATGTCGTTGATGATCACGCCCGAGCCGCGCGCCTTCATTTGCGCGTAGACCAGCCGAGCCAGGTTGATGAAGCCGAACACCTTCAGGTCCCAGGCATGCCGCCAGGTCGCCTCGTCGATCTTGTCGATCGGGCCGCCCGGAATGTCGCCGGCATTGTTGACGAGGATGTCGATGTCGCTGGCCTCCTGGGCCAGTCGGGTCACGTCCTCGGACTTGCGCAGGTCCACCACATGCGCGGCCGCATCGATCTGGTGCTTCGAGCGGAGCTGCTCGACCAGCGCCGACAGCCGGTCGGCGCTGCGCGCGGCGAGCCGGACATGGCAGCCCTCCTCGGCAAACGCCTCGGTTGCCGCGGCGCCGATGCCCTTGGAGGCGCCGGTGATGAGAACGCGCTTGCCGCGCAGATGAAGGTCCATGGAGGCTCTCGCTGAATTCTGGAGGAGACCGGATTGTCTTGTGCGATTGTCTTGCGCGTCAGCCATGCGGTCAATCCCGCACCGCAGCGTTGCGCTTGCCCCTGGTTTGGTCCATTCAGGCGATCGACAAATTCAGCCGGGCCAACCGGCGCAACCCGCAAGGATCCGCTCGATGAGCAAGAAGCCCTATCGTATCGCAGTCATTCCCGGTGACGGCATCGGCAAGGAGGTCATGCCCGAGGGGCTGCGCGTGATCGAGGCGGCCGCCAAGAAGCACGGCGTAGCCGTGCAGTTCGATCATTTCGACTTCTCGAGCTACGACTACTACGAGAAGCACGGCCAGATGATGCCGGACGACTGGAAGACGCAGATCGGCAGCCATGACGCGATCTATTTCGGCGCCGTCGGCTGGCCGGCCAAGATCGCCGACCACGTCTCGCTGTGGGGCTCGCTGATCAAGTTTCGCCGCGAGTTCGATCAATACGTCAATCTGCGCCCCGTGCGATTGATGCCGGGCGTGCCGTCGCCGCTGGCCGGGCGCAAGCCCGGCGACATCGATTTCTGGGTGGTGCGCGAGAACACCGAAGGAGAGTACTCCTCGGTGGGCGGCCGCATGTTCCCGGACACCGACCGCGAGTTCGTCACCCAGCAGACGGTGATGACGCGCACCGGCGTCGACCGCATCTTGAAATTCGCCTTCGAGCTGGCGCAATCGCGGCCGAAGAAGCACCTGACCTCGGCGACCAAGTCGAACGGCATCTCGATCACGATGCCGTATTGGGATGAGCGCGTCGAGGCGATGGCGAAGAATTATCCGGGCGTGAAGTGGGACAAGTACCACATCGACATCCTCACCGCGAATTTCGTGCTGCATCCGGACTGGTTCGACGTCGTCGTCGGCTCCAACTTGTTCGGCGACATCCTGTCCGATCTCGGCCCAGCCTGCACCGGCACCATCGGCATCGCGCCCTCGGGCAACATCAATCCGGAGCGCAATTTCCCGTCGGTGTTCGAGCCGGTCCACGGCTCCGCGCCCGATATCGCCGGGCAGGGGATCGCCAACCCGATCGGCATGATCTGGTCGGGCGCGATGATGCTGGAGCATCTCGGCGAGAAGACCGCGGCGCAGTCGATCGTCGGCGCGATCGAGCGCACGCTGGGCGAGCGGACGTTGCGGACGCGGGATCTGGGCGGAAATGCGGATACCGAGGCGTGCGGCAAGGCCGTTGCGGACATGGTGGATTAGTCGATAAAGTCGTCCCGACCAACGGTCGAAGCTTGGCGCCGGAGTCATGGCCATAGAAGCGAGACACGTCGAGATCGGGACGACTGGGCAATGACGACGTGGACGGCCGCGATCCTGGTCTGGGGCTCATTTTTCCTGTTCTGCGCGGCCCTGCTGGGCTTCTGGGGATACGCCTTCTACATCGAATGGCAGCACTCCCCAGGGCCGCAGGGGTTGAAGACCTTGGCGGACATGCAAAGGGCTTTCCGCAGAGGCAGCAAGACCAGCCTCTTCGATCGGCGGCGGTCATCGGCGATCTATGCAATGCAACAGTTCGCGGAGCAGGAGGCCGATGCTACCCAGCGCGATGCCATCGCCATCCTCATGCGCGATGAGATCGCGACAGCGCTGCACAAGACGGACAACGGCACCGCCAACGACGTCCGGCGCATGCTCGACACGCTGAGGGCGGCGGCTCCGTCCTGGGAGGCCGATTTCCTCGAGCGTGTCGCGCGCTCGAAACTGGAAGGATGGGTCCGTGGCTACGCTCTCGATCGTCTCGTTGGCCTGCGTGGAACGGAAACGCTGGGAATTCTGCTCGAACTGATCGACGATACGTCTGTTGCACACGCCGTCGCTTTGGCCATTGCCCGGCTCGGTCGGCGCGCTGCGACGCCCGAGGTGATTGCCGCACTGGAGCGCACGCTGACCGACAGTCAGAATGGCTGGGCTCCATCTGCGGCGGCGCAAGCTCTGATCTCGCTTGGTCAGGCGACGACCCCGATCCTCGCGAGGCACCTCGACCGGTTCGATCCATGGACCGCCTTCACGGTCCGGGTCACGATCGCCGAGTTGGACGCTGGCGCCCTCATCGAGAGGCTGATCACCGGCGGCGTCGTGGCCGAGGACCGTCGCAAGCTGATCAAGCCGGCCGTCATCAACAAGATGCAGAAGGCTTTGAACGGTGGCAACGGATATAAGGCCGTCACGACATTGCTGCAGCGCTTGCGCGCGATCTACATCTTTGACACCGAGTGGGACCCTGTGCCCGACTATGAGGCGTTGTTGCAAGAGCTGGCACGTATCGGCGGGCCGCGCGTGACGATCACGGACATCGCGCTGCAGATGGACGGCGAGGCGTGCCGTGAGGTGGCTTGCCAGGTCGCCCGGCAGCCCGCGCGCTTCTCTCCGCAATTCATGGGTGATTGGACAGACCTGTCGGCGGTGCTGAACGGCCTCAATACGGCGCTGGCCGCGGCGGATCGGCCGGAGCGGTTCGCCAATCTTTTCAGCGGTGACCAGAACGCTTGTGTCATTGTCGGGCACCACGACGGCCTCGTTGAACTTGAAACCAGGCTCGGCCTCCCGATCGATCCCGGCGCGAAGGCGGCGATTTCCATCGGTGCGGCCGCTGAAGATCATGTCGCCGCTCAGCTCGCGGCTTCCGGTCTCAAGGTCAGCCGCGGCTGATCCCGCGGCCATCTCAATATCGAAGCGTGCGGTGAGATCGTGGCAGGCGCGGCGATCGCGTTCGGTGCGATGACAGTGGTGGCAGGTTGGGCAACAACGTCATTGCGAGGGGAACAGCGACGAAGCAATCCAGGGCGTCGCGGGACTCTGGATGGCTTCCGCCGTCGCCCGTTGCGCTATGGCGGACAAGTCCTTTCGCTCGCGATCACGCAGGAGGGAGCCGTAGGGTGGGCAAAGGGGCAGCCTCGCTGCATCCTCACATGAGATCGCGGTGGCGCAGTGCCCACCGGCTCGCTTCAGACTGTGCTGATCGATGGTGGGCACGCTGCCGCCTGGTGGCGGCCGCTTTGCCCACCCTACCGTCAACAACTACTTCTTGGCCACCCGGCGGCAGTGTTCCCACGCGGCGTGGATCAAATTCTCGCTCGCTTCGGGCGTGCGAAACGCCGAATGCGCCGACAGCGTGACGTTGGGGATCGTCGTCAGCACGTGATCTCCCGGCAGGGGCTCGGTGTTGAACACGTCGAGGCCGGCGTGGCGGATCTGACCGCTGCGCAAGGCATCGATCATCGCGACCTCGTCGACGATGGCAGCGCGGGCGGTGTTGACGAAGATCACGCCCTTGCGCATCTGCGCGATGCGCTCGCGCGACAGGAAGCCGCGGGTCTCGTCGTTGAGGAGGAGATGCAGCGAGACGACGTGGCTCTCTTTGAGCAGCGTGTCGAGTTCGACGAAGTTCACTCCCGGATGGCTCTTCGGCGACCGGTTCCAGGCGATCACCGTCATGCCGCTGCCGGATGCGATGCGCGCGACCTCGGCGGCGATGCCGCCGAAGCCGATCAGGCCGAGCGTCTTGCCGGTCAATTGCATGCCGTCGTCGCGCAGCCAGTTGCCGGCGCGCATCTCGCGGTCCATCTGCGCGATGCCGCGGGCCGAGGCCCACATCAGCGCGACGGCGGCTTCCGCCACGGCGGTGTCGCCATAACCCTTGATCAGATGCACGGTGATGCCGAGGTCGGCGAGTTCCTCCGGATTCATGTAGCTGCGCGCGCCGGTGCCGAGGAAGACGACGTGCTTGAGGCCCTTGCACTGCCTGGCGACCTCGGTCGGCAGGGCAGTGTGATCGACCACGCCGATCTCGGCGCCGTCGAGGATGGCCGGCCAGTCCTCCGGCTTGATGTCGGGATCGAGATGCACGCGCATCTCGGGATCCCCGGATTTGCGCTGCCGCTCGAAGATCTCGGCAAGCGAGTCGTTGGCGTCGATGAAAACTCCGCGCACGGAAACCTCCTGATGAGCCCCTATTGGACCATGCGGGGCAGGGCGATTGAATGTGGTTTAGCCTGAAGCGTCTCGGGCCTCATGGTTCGAGACGCGCCTTCGGCGCTCCTCACCATGAGGGGAAACTGTTTCACCGCACACTCTCCCCTCATCCTGAGGAGCCACGCAGCGGCGTCTCGAAGGATGAGGCCGCAAAGAATGCGGCCAGAAGCGTCAGCCCGTCACGACGCCACGCCGGCCAGCGACAGCACCGTGTGCAGCAGCACGTTGGTGCCGGCCGCGCAGTCGGACTGCGTCGCATCCTCCAGCTCGTTGTGGCTGATGCCGTCCTTGCAGGGCACGAACACCATCGCTGCCGGCATGATCGTGTTGAGATTGCAGGCGTCGTGGCCGGCACCTGACGTGATGCGCCGGTGCGCATAGCCGAGCGTGCCGGCGGCGCGCTCGACGGCGTCGACCAGCTTGGGGTCGAAATGCGTCGGCGGCTTGCGCCAGACCTGGTCGATCGCGATCTCGACGCGGCGCTTCTTCGAAATCTCGCCCGCAGCCGCACGCAGGCTGGCATCGAGCGCCTCCAGCGTGTCGGCATTGGCGCTGCGGCAGTCGATGGTGAAAGCGATCTCGCCGGGAATGACGTTGCGCGAGGGATTGGCGATCACGGCCTCGCCGATGGTCGCCACCGCATTCGGTCCGAGCTTGAGCGCGATCTGCTCCAGGGTCAGCGCGAACTCCGACAGCGTCAGCAGCGCGTCGCGGCGCAGCGGCATCGGCGTCGAGCCGGCGTGGCTCTCGAAGCCCGTGATCTTGCCGTCGTACCAGAACACGCCCTGGCCGTGATCGACCACGCCGATGGTCTTGTTCTCGGCCTCCAGGATCGGGCCCTGCTCGATATGCAGCTCGACGAAGCCCGAGAATTTCTGCGTGCCGACCGCGGTCGCGCCGCGATAGCCGATCTCGTCCAGCGCCGCGCCGACCGTGGTGCCCGACGCGTCCTTGCGCGACAGAATGTCCTCGACGGTGAAGTCGCCGACGTAAGCCGCGGACGCCATCATCGCCGGGGCGAAGCGCGAGCCTTCCTCGTTGGTCCAGTTGACGATGCACAGCGGCGCGTCGGTCTCGATGCCGGCGTCATTCAACGTGCGGATCACCTCGAGCGCGCCGAGCGTCCCTAGAATGCCGTCGAACTTGCCGCCCGTCGGCTGGGTGTCGAGATGCGAGCCGAGCCCAACCGGGGGCTTCGACATGTCGCGGCCCTTGCGGAGCGCGAACATCGAGCCGAGCGCATCGATGTGAACCTCGAGCCCGGCGTCCTCGCAGGCCTTGCGGAACCAGTCGCGGACCTGCTTGTCCTCCTGGCTCAGGGTGAGCCGCCGCACACCGCCCTTCGGCGTGGCGCCGAATTTGGCGGTCTCGTGGATGCTGTCCCAGAGGCGGGCGGAATCGATCTGCAGATTGGTGACGGCGCGGCTCATGCTTGAATTCCCTGTACTCCGGCATCCTGTCCATCGCGCGCCGCGACGGCGGCGTCAACCGATGCCGAGGGATGGCTGGCCGTCTGCGCCGTCCGGGCTGCGAGCTCGGCGACGCGCTCGATCGCGACCATTTCGGGCGACGACAGCCAGCTTGCGGTGAAGGTCAGCGGCGGAATCCGCAAATCCGTCTTGAGCTCCTGCAGGCGGCCGGTCGCAAGCTCGTTGGCGACGATCGCCGCGGGAATGACGGCGACACCAAGCCCTTCGATCGCCATGTGGATCACGGTCGCGAGCGAGGCGCTGGCGTGCAGCCGCATCGGCGGCAGATGCGGCCGATTGAACAGCGAGCGCACGTTGTCATAGGGCTGGGTCTTGCGCGGGAAGGTGATGATCGGAAACCGCGCCATCTGCTCCGCGGTCACCACGCCGTCACCAAAGCCGAGGGCCGGGCTTGCGAGAAAGCTGATCGGATAGTCGCACAGCACGCGGCTACGGATGCCCGACTCGGTCGGCGATCCCAGCGCGAAGGCGAGCTCGATCTCCTGCGCGAGCAGGCGCGCGTGCAGGTTCGGCGTGACGTCGACCTCGATCTCCAGCGACAGGTTTGGATGGCTCTCGTTGACGCTCTTGATCAGCCGCGGCAGCCAGTCGTGCACGATGGTCTCGGCGACGCCGAGCCTGAGCACGCCACGCATCGCCGAGCGGTCGCCGACTTCGGCCAGCATCTCCGCGCGCAGGCCGATCAGCTTTTCCGCATAGACCAGCATCTGCCGGCCGCTCGCCGTGGGCGACGCAACGCGATGGTCGCGGTTGAGCAGCTTGACGCCGAGCTCGCGCTCGAGCTGCGCGATGCGCTGGGAGATGGCTGGCTGGGTGGTGTTGAGGCGCTGCGCCGCGCCCCGGAAGCTGCCGAGCTTCACCACCCAGAGGAACGTCTCGATGGAACGGAAATCCAACATCGTGCCCGCCTCGGATCAATTTGATTTATCGATCCTGATTAAAAATGAAGATTAGACTTTATAGCATGGCTGATATTCAGTGAGTTTGTCGAGATATTAGGCAAATGGCTCACATGACTGTTTCTGTGGCACTGCAGCAACCGGCCGCCGCGGCCGAGCTTCTCCCCAGCCATCAGGCGCGGCTGGACTATCGATCCGGCAAAGGCTGGAGCACGGCGGGCGTCGCCAACGGCTTCGTCCAGGGCAACCTGGCGATCCTGCCCGAGGCATACGCCGGCGCCTTCCACCGCTTCTGCCAGCTCAATCCCAAACCGTGCCCGATCATCGGCATGTCCGATCCGGGCAATCCGCATATCCCGGCGCTCGGCGCCGATCTGGACATCCGCACCGATGTGCCGCGCTATCGCGTCTGGCGCGACGGCGAGATGGTCGAGGAGCCGACGGATCTCCTGTCGCACTGGCGCGACGATCTCGTCACCTTCGTGCTCGGCTGCTCGTTCTCGTTTGAAGAGGCGCTGATGGCCGATGGTCTGCCGATCCGCCACATCGAGCAGGGTTGCCGCGTGCCGATGTACCGCACCAAGATCGCCTGCACGCCATCCGGGCCGTTCGCGGGTCCCATGGTGGTATCGATGCGCCCGTTCAAGCCGGCGCAGGCCATTCGCGCGGTGCAGATTACGACGCGCTTTCCCGCCGTGCACGGCGCGCCGGTGCATCTCGGCCATCCCGACCAGATCGGCATTGCCGACATCAACAAGCCCGACTATGGCGATCCCGTGCCGGTCGCCGCCGACGAAATCCCGGTGTTCTGGGCCTGTGGTGTGACGCCGCAGGCGGTCATCGCCGCAGCCAGGCTGCCCTTTGCCATCACCCACGCGCCGGGGCTGATGCTGATCACCGATCTCAAGAACAAGGACCTCGCCGTCCTCTGAGCGTCGCCGGACCGCTCGGAGTTTTCTGCCTTATCGCTCTCAGTCGTTTACCCCAGAGGATCTCGCAATGACCATCACACGCCGTAACGTCCTGCTTGGAGCCACTGCCGCCGCCGCGCTCGGCCCGATCGCCGCCCGCGCCCAGGCCTCGGAAGTGAAGATCGGCATCATCTATCCGTTCTCGGGCGCCAGCGCCCAGATCGGCGTCGACGCACAGCGCGCGTTCGAAACCGCCGCCGAGATCATCAACGGCAAATATGACTACGACCTGCCGCTTGCCCGTACCGAGGGCCTGCCGGGCCTCGGCGGCGCCAAGCTCAAGCTCGTGTTCGCCGACCACCAGGCCGACCCGCAGAAGGGCCGCGCAGAGGCCGAGCGCCTGATCACCCAGGAGAAGGTGTCGGCCATCATCGGCTCCTATCAGAGCGCCGTGGCCGTCACTGCCAGCCAGACCTGCGAACGCTACCAGATCCCGTATCTGTCGGCCGACAACTCCTCGCCGAGCCTGCATCGCCGCGGCCTGAAGTATTATTTCCGCGCCGCGCCGCATGACGAGATGTTCTCGGCGGCGATGTTCGACTTCTTCGATGCGATGAAGAAGAAGGGCACCAAGATCGAGACCCTGGCGCTGTTCCACGAGGACACCATCTTCGGCACCGATTCCGGCAATGCCCAGCTCAAGCTCGCCAATGAGCGCGGCTACAAGGTCGTCGCCGACATCAAGTACCGCGCCAACTCGCCGTCGCTGTCGGCCGAGGTGCAGCAGCTCAAGGCCGCCAATGCCGACGTTCTGATGCCGTCGAGCTACACCACGGACGGTATCCTGCTGGTCAAGACCATGGCCGAACTCGGCTACAAGCCGAATGCGATCGTGGCGCAGGACGCCGGCTTCTCCGAGAAGGCGCTGTATGACGCCGTCGGCGACAAGCTCGAAGGCGTGATCTCGCGCGGCTCGTTCTCGCTCGACCTCGCCGCCAAGCGGCCGATGGTCGGCAAGATCAACGACATGTTCAAGGCCAAGTCGGGCAAGGACCTCAACGACTTCTCATCGCGCCAGTTCATGGGCCTGATCGTGATGGCCGATGCCATCAACCGCGCCAAGTCCGTCGACGGCGAGAAGATCCGCGACGCGCTGGCCGCGACCGACATGCCGGGCGCCCAGACCATCATGCCGTGGAAGCGCGTGAAGTTCGACGAGAGCGGCCAGAACAACGACGCCGATCCGGTGCTGCTGCAATATGTCGGCGGCAAGTTCGTGACCATCTTCCCGACCCAGGCTGCCGTCGCCGACGCCATCTGGCCGATGCCGGTGAAGTAAGCATCTCCGGCGTCGTCCCGGACGAGCCGCGACGCGCGCGAGCGCGTGGCGTCATCGATCCGGGGCCCATACTCCGAGGCCGTGGTTGGACGACGATTGGTCGTCGTCCTGCCACGTAGAACAGTCGTGTTTATGGATCCCGGCTTTCGCCAGGACGACATCCCGTGTCACATCGAGAGTGGGGGCAAAGTCTGTGACAGCAGAAACAATCATACAAAGCCTGGCCAGCGGCCTGTTGATGGGCCTGCTCTACGGCCTCATCGCCGTGGGGCTGGCGCTCATCTTCGGCCTGATGGACGTCGTGAACTTCGCGCATGGCGAGTTCCTGATGATCGCGATGTACGCGACCTTCTTCCTGTTCGCGTTCTTCGCGCTCGATCCGCTGTTGTCGGCGCCACTGGTCGCCGCCGCATTGTTCATATTCGGGGCGGTGGTCTATCTCCTGATCGTGAGATTTGCGGTCAGGGCCAAGGCCAATACCGGCATGGTGCAGATCTTCTCCACCTTCGGCCTCGCAGTGCTGATGCGCGGCGTCGCGCAGTACTTCTTCACGCCGGACTATCGCAGCATTCCGCACTCCTGGCTGGGCGGCAAGACGATCTCGATTGCCGGCATCTATCTGCCGCAGCCGCAACTGATCGGCGCGCTGATCGCGATCGCTGCCTTCGCAGGGCTGTATTTCTTCATCCACCGCACCGATTTCGGCCGGGCGCTGGAGGCGACGCGCGAGGATGCCGGCGCGGTGGCGCTGGTCGGCATCGACAAGAACAAGGTGTTCGCGCTCGGCTGGGGCCTCGGTGCGGCGCTGGTCGGCCTTGCCGGTGCCGTCATGGCGATCTTCTTCTACGTGTTTCCGGACGTCGGCGCCTCGTTCGCGACCATCGCCTATGTAACGGTGGCGCTCGGCGGCTTCGGCAGCGTGTTCGGGGCCTTTGCCGGCGGCATCGTGGTCGGCCTCGTCGAGGCCATCACCACGCTGATCCTGCCGCCGTCGCTGAAGACCGTCGGCATCTACGGCGTCTACCTCCTCGTTGTTTTCGTCCGCCCGCGCGGCCTGTTCGGATCGATCTGATGGACAAGGCATTCATCCAACGTCGCCGGCGCGACCTCGTCGTCGCCGCCTTCCTCACGGCCATCGCAGCCGTCGTGCCGATGTTCGTCAAGGACGTCTACGTCCAGAACATCATGGTGCTGACCCTGATGTATGGGGCGCTGTCGCAGAGCTGGAACATCCTGTCCGGCTATTGCGGCCAGATCTCGCTCGGGCATGCGCTCTATTTCGGCCTCGGGGCCTACACGACCGCGATCCTGTTCACCAAGTTCGGTGTGCTGCCGTGGTTCGGCATGCTCTCCGGCGGCGTGCTGTCCGCCATCATCGCGATGGCGCTCGGCTATCCCTGCTTCCGCCTCGGCGGCCATTACTTCGTGATCGCCACCATCGTCATCGCCGAGATCACGCTACTGCTGTTCCACAATTGGGACTGGGCCGGCGCTGCGCTCGGCATCGATATCCCGGTGCGACGCGACTCCTGGGTGACGTTCCAGTTCACGCGCTCCAAGCTGCCATACTTCTACTTCGCGCTGGCGCTCGCCTGCGTCGCCTGGTTCGTCACCTGGTGGCTGGAAGATTCGAAGTGGGGTTACTGGTGGCGCGCGGTGAAGGACAATCCGATCGCGGCCGAGAGCCTGGGCGTCGACGTGTTCAACTCCAAGATGGGTGCCGCAGCCGTGTCGGCCTTCCTGGTCGCGATCGGCGGCAGCTTCTATGCGCAGTTCGTCAGCTACATCGACCCCGAAAGCGTGATGGGATTTCAGTTCTCGCTGCTGATGGCGCTTCCGGCCGTGCTGGGCGGCATCGGCACCCTCTGGGGACCGCTGCTTGGCGCGGCGATCCTGATCCCGCTCACCGAGCTGACCCGCTCTTATATCGGCGGCTCCGGCCGCGGCGTCGATCTGATCGTCTATGGCGGCCTGATCATCGCAATATCGCTGGCGCGGCCGCAAGGCCTGGTCAGCCTGTTCTCCCGCAAGCCCAAGCCGGCGGCCAACCAGGTCAGAGAGGCGGTGGCGTCATGACGGCTCTGTTGGAAACCCGCAACATCACCCAGCGCTTCTCGGGACTGACGGCCAACTCCGATGTCTCGATCAAGGTCGGGCGCGGCGAGATCGTCGGCCTGATCGGTCCGAACGGCGCCGGCAAGTCGACCTTGTTCAACCTGATCGCTGGCGCGTTCAAGCCGACCGAAGGCCAGATCATCTTCGACGGCGAGGACGTCACGGCGCTGCCGGCAGCCGAGCGCTGCCAGCGCGGCATCGGCCGCACCTTCCAGGTGGTGAAGAGCTTCGAGACCATGACGGTGATCGAGAACGTCATCGTCGGCTCCCTGGTGCGCACCACCCACATGCGCGACGCCAGGCGCAAGGCGCACGAGGTGCTGGAGTTCTGCGGCCTCGGCGCTCGGGCCGACGTGCTGGCCAGCGATCTCGTGCCGTCGGAGAAGCGGCGGCTCGAAGTGGCGCGGGCGCTTGCGACCGAGCCGAAGCTCCTGCTGCTCGACGAGGTGCTGACGGGGCTTACGCCGGTCGAATCGCAGAAGGGCGTGGAGCTCGTCCGACGCGTGCGCGACACCGGCATCACGGTGCTGATGGTGGAGCACGTCATGGAGATCGTGATGCCGCTGGTCGACCGCGCCATCGTGCTCGATCTCGGCAAGGTGCTGATCGAAGGCAAGCCCACGGACGTCGTCCGCGATCCCAAAGTCATTTCCGCCTATCTGGGAGACCGCCATGCTGTCGGTGCGTGACGTCACCACCGCCTATCAGGGCCTCGTTGCCATCTCGAACGTCTCGATCGACGTCGAGCAGGGCGAGATCGTCTGCGTCGCCGGCGCCAATGGCGCGGGCAAGTCGACATTGCTGAAGTCGATCGCCGGTGCCGAGCGGCCGCGCGCCGGCAGCGTCACCTTCGATGGCAACCGCATCGACGGCATGGCGCAGCATCTGATCACGGCCAAGGGCATCGCTTATGTGCCGGAGAACCGGCGGCTGTTCCCGCGGCTCGCGGTGCGCGACAATCTGCGCCTCGGCAGCTATCTCTATCGCGGCGAGGCCAACCGCGAGGAGCCGCTCGACTTCGTCTTCAAGCTGTTCCCGCGGCTGTCCGAGCGGATGGATCAGCGCGCGGAGACGCTGTCGGGCGGCGAGCAGCAGATGCTGGCGATCGGCCGCGCGCTGATGACCCGGCCGCGGCTGCTGATGCTCGACGAGCCGTCGCAGGGCATCATGCCGAAACTGGTCGACGAGATCTTCCAGGCCGTCAAGCGCATCCGCGACGCCGGCATGACCGTGCTCATCGTCGAGCAGCGCATGGCCGAGTGTCTGGAGATTGCCGACCGGGCGTACATCCTGCAGACCGGCCGCGTGCTGATGCAGGGCACCGCGTCGGAGATCAGCGGCAACAAGGATGTGCGGAAGGCGTATCTGGGGCTGTAGTCGGATCGGACTGCGCTGCCGCTTTCGGCGTCGTCGTAGCAACGCGATCCAGGGTCTTTTCTTCGGCTCCTGGATCGCTTCGCTGCGCTCGCGATGATGGAGTATGAGGAACGTTCGGTGCCAACCACAACCGTCATTGCGAGCGCAGCGAAGCAATCCAGGAATGCCAGCCAAGCAACAAATCTAGATTACTTTCGCGTGGCGCGCCTTGCGATCGCGACGCCGAGCTACGGCCGCCCCCTAAACCATCCCCTTGCCCGCATCAGATCCCTGCCGGCGCTGGCGGGCCTGCAGCACCAGGATCACGGACAACGCGGCGAAGATCACCACGAACGACACCGCCGAGGTCAGTGTGCCCAGCGCGTAGATGTCCGGCTTGGTCACCGTCGTCGTCAGCCCCTGCAATTCCAGCGGCAGCGTGTTCACCGAGCCGATGGCCTGGCTGGAGCGGGCGAGCTCGTCCCAGGACAGCGTGAAGCCGAACAGGCCGATGCCGACCACCGAGGGCAGGATGATCGGCAGCACGACGTGGCGGAAGGTCTGCCAGGGGGTGGCGCCGAGGTCGCGGGCGGCTTCTTCGAGCCGACCGTCGAAGCGGTTGAAGATCGCGAACATGATCAGAAGGCCGAACGGCAGCGTCCAGGTGAGATGTGCCCCTAAGCCCGAGGTGAACAGGCCCATCGCGGTGGTATGGCCCTCAGCCAGCCAGCCCAGGCCGTAATCGGCGGCATGCTTGTTGATGAAGTCGTCGATCAGGCGGAACTCCAGCGCGATGCCGAGCGAGGTGATGATCGACGGCATGATCAGGCTGGCGATGGCCGTGTAGAACAGCACCGAGGCGCCGCGGAACGGCTTGCGGAACGCCATGCCGGCGGCGACGGACAGCACCACGGTGATCACCATCACGACGAGGCCGAGCGCCAGCGAGCGCTTGAAGGCGGCGCCGATGTCGACGATGCCGCCGCCGGAAAACACCTTGCCGAACCAGGTCAGCGATACGCCGTTCATCGGAAACGTCAGGCCGCCGTCGGGGCCCTGGAACGACAGGATGTAGATCGCGATCATCGGGCCGTACAGGAACAGCACATAGGCCGTGAAGAACAGCGCGAGGATGTAGAAGGAGCGGGGGCGCTTGTCTCCCATCTCTCAGAGCTCCTTGCGCACGTCGACGATCCGCGTCAGCGCGGAGATGATGATGATGGTGATGCCGAGCAGGATCACGGCGTTCGCCGCGGCAGCCGGGAACTGCAGCGCCGACAGGCGCGCCTCGATGATCTTGCCGGCGGAGGCGATCTGCTGGCCGCCCATCACGCCGATGGTGACGAAATCGCCCATCACGATGGTGATGACGAAGATCGAGCCGATCACGATGCCGGGCTTCGACAGGGGGATGACGATGTTGACCAGCGTCTGCCAGCCGGAGGCGCCGGCATCATAGGCCGCCTCGATCAGGCGCTTGTCGATGCGGATCATCGAATTGAAGATCGGCACCACCATGAAGAAGGTGAACAGGTGCACCAGCGCCAGCACCACGGAAAATTCCGAGAACAGCAGCCATTCGATCGGCTTGTTGACGAATCCTGCGCCGACGAGCCCCTGGTTGACGAGGCCGTTGCGGCCGAGCAGCGGGATCCAGGCGATCATGCGGATCACATTGGAGGTCCAGAACGGGATCGTGCACAACAGCGACAGAACGATCTGCCAGGTCTTGCTGCGCACGTGGAAGGCGAGGAAATAGGCGACCCAGAAGCCGATCAGGAGCGTCAGGCCCCAGGTGAGCAGGCACAGCTTCAGCGTCTTCAGATAGGTCTTCAGGATCGTGCACAGCTCGGGCAGATTGGCGACGCAACCCTCGAACGTGTCCGTATAGCCGCGGAAGCTGAGCGCCGGAATCATCTCATATTCGTTATAATCCCAGACGCTGACGATGACGACGAGCACCAGCGGCAGCAGGAAGAACAGCGCGAACACCAGCATCATCGGGCCGGCTTGAAGCCAGGCGATCGAGCGCATGGCGAGCCTGCGCAAGCCGCTGTCCGCCGGAGCTATGGTGTCGGGCGAATTGTCGATCGTCACGGCCACGGGCGAAAACCTGTCGATGCGGATGCTGGGCGCTGGAAATGTCTGCCGCGCCCATGACAGCATGGGCGCGGCAGCATGGCTGATCAGATCAAGCTGCGATGAACTCGTTCCACTTGCGGACCATGTAGTCGTTCTCGTCCATGACCGCGTTCCAGCAGACCACGCCGCCCATGCGGTCGTCGTAGGAGCCGCCGTCGCGCACGGCACCGGCCTTCTCCATCAGGGTGCCGTCCGGGGCCTTGATGTCGGCCTTGGCCGGCTTGCCCTCCATCCAGTAGCCCCACTCGTCCTCGGTCATGTTGGCCTTGGCGGTGGAGAGCACCGCCGAGTAGTAGCCCTGGCGGTTGAGATAGGCGCCGGCCCAGCCGGACAGGTACCAGTTGACGAACTCATAGGCCCAGTCGAGCTTCGGGCTGCCGCCCACCGCCTTCGAGACGCAGAAGCCCGACGCCCACGAGCGATAGCCTTCCTTCAGCGGCTGGAACACGCAGGGAATGCCCATCGAGCGCACCTTGGTGACGGCCGGCGACCACATCGACTGGATCACGGTCTCGCCCGAGGCC
Organism: Bradyrhizobium aeschynomenes; assembly: GCF_013178945.1. Lineage (GTDB taxonomy): Bacteria > Pseudomonadota > Alphaproteobacteria > Rhizobiales > Xanthobacteraceae > Bradyrhizobium > Bradyrhizobium aeschynomenes. The sequence goes on along the minus strand of NZ_JABFDM010000002.1, from coordinate 702,602 downwards.
ATCAGGTTGACCGACTCGTTGAAGTCCTTCCAGAACGCGCGGAACTGACCGGCCTTCTTGGCCTCGGTCAGCACCTTCATGGTCAGGTCGATCTCGGCCTTGGTCATGTTGCCCTTGTCGGCATATTTGTACTGGCCGGTCGCCTCGACGACGAGGGCGGCGTCCATGATCCCGATCGAGGGGATGTTGAGGATCGAGGCCTTGCCCTTGAATTCGGGATTGAGCAACTCGGCCCAGGACGAGATCGGGCGCTTGATCAGGTCGGGGCGGATGCCGAGCGTGTCGGCGTTGTAGACCGTCGGAATCAGCGTGACGTATTCGGTCGGGGTCGCCGAGAAGGTCTTGGAGTTCGGGCCGTCGAGATACAGCACCTTCCACGGCGCGGTGCCCTGGCCGCCGATCTTCTTGCCGTTCGGCAGTTCGCCCTTGGTGAACACGGGCGTGATGTTGTTGAACTCCTTGATCTTGCGCGCATCGAGCGGAAAGATGTTGCCCGACGGCACCAGCTTCTTCAGCGAGAAATATTCGGTGTCGAGCACGTCGAACGAGTTCGGCTGGGTGATGACGCGCTTTGTGACGTCATCAGTCGTCGCGGTGATGTATTCGATCTTGATGCCGGTGTCGGCGAGGCACTTCTTGGCGATCTCGTCGCCCTCGTTCACGGCAGTGCCGAGATAGCGCAGCACCTTCGGGTCGGCGGCGTGGACGTAGGGCGCGCTGAGCAGCGTGCCCGTGCCGGCGAGACCGGCGACGCCGGCCGCGCCCTTGAGCAGCGAGCGGCGGCTGATAGGGGTCTTCTTCGATCGATCAGTCATGATCATCTCCTTGAGGAAAGAAACAACGAGCAAACAAAATCAGGCGACCAGCTCCGCAGCGGGCGCGGCTGCGGCAGGGCGGGGCGTCAGAGTGTCGGCGTAGGCTGGATTCCAGGTGACGACGACGCGCTCGCCGATCACGTGCGTCTCGGCATCGAACTGGTCGTCGCTGAGCTGAGCCGAAATCTCGGGGCCGCCATCGGTCGCGACTGCCACCAGCACGTACGTGCCCTGATATTCGATCTTGCTGATCGTGCCCGGCACTGCCGGCCCGTCGATCGCAACATTCGGCGCCTTCAGCTGGACGCGGTCGACGCGCACCGCGAAGGTGTCGCCGTTCAGCGGGATGACGTTGTGGCCGCCGATGAAGCGGGCGGCGAACTCGGTGCGCGGATGGTTGAAGATCTCGCGCGGGCTGCCCTGCTGCTCGATGCGCCCGCCATTCATCAGCACCACGAGGTCGGACAGCGCCATCGCCTCGTCCTGGCCATGGGTGACGTGGATGAAGGTCAGGCCGAGTTCGCGCTGCAACCGCTTCAGCTCGGCGCGCATCCGCAGGCGCAGGAACGGATCGAGCGCCGACAAGGGCTCGTCGAGCAGCAGAATCTGCGGCGAGGTGATCAGTGCGCGCGCCAGCGCCACGCGCTGCTGCTGGCCGCCGGACAGCTGCGCCGGCAGGCGGCCGGCATAGCTCTGCATGTCCACCAGCTCGAGCAGCTCGCGCGCCCGTGCGTGGCGCTCGGGTTTCGAGACGCCTTTCATCTTCAGCGCGAAGGCGACGTTGTCGATCACGGAAAGATGCGGAAACAGCGCGTAGGACTGGAACATCATCGCAGTGCCGCGGCCCGCAGGCGGCAGCTCGGTGACGTTCTTCGCGCCGACGATGATGTCGCCCGAGGTCGCGGACTCGTGTCCGGCGATCATGCGCAAGGTCGAGGTCTTGCCGCAGCCTGATGGGCCGAGCAGGCAGCAATAGGAGCCTGCGGGAATGCGCAGGTCGATTGCGTCGACGGCGGTGACGTGACCGTACATCTTCGTCACCTTCACCAGTTCCAAGCTCGCGCCCGCCGCCATCCGCCCTCCAACCCTGTCCGGACCAAGTCTTCTCGAATCATTCGCGACAACCGGGCAGGAGTCCGGGACCGCACGGTCGGGTGCCCGGCTCCCGACCTGCGTGGTGTCTGCAACGGATATGCCAAGGATCGGCGTTGCCGGGGCGCCGTGCACAAACAGCGCGCGCGGGACGCGATGGGTATGCAACGAGCACGTGCGCGGCGTCGGCTTCGGCCACGATCACGTTCGTGCGCTGCAACGACCAGGGAAAACGGCTGCAACCACGGCGCTGTGGAGGCACTTTGCTCGTCCTGTCTGTACGTCAGGCGTGTCGAGGCGGCGTCGCTGCAATCGATAGTAGAAGGACCGGTCGCGCGCGTGAGCCGCATCTGCCTGTGCTTGCCTATCGATCGAGCGGCCGCTGATGGCCTGCGCAGCCAAATTCTGCCTGAATATTAGGCATTAAAGCGATCGGTAGGCAAGGCAGTCCAGCGAGCGACATGGCGGCGCAGGCGCCGCGGCTATCGCAACCGGGCCTGCAGCTTGGCCGAGGAAGCGGCCATCAGCATGCGCTCGGCAATGCCGCGCAATTCGGCGGCGCCGACCCGGTCGGACTCGGCGAAGATCTCATAGGACTCGGTCGTGATCGGAAACCAGCGATAGAACCTTGCCTCGTCGAACAGCACGCGGGTGGCGGCTTCGATCTCGGCGGGCGATGGTGCAGGGTACTGCATGCGCTTCCACGGGACCGCTGCGATCAGGGATGATCGGCGTGTTCGGGCAGACTGAGGCCGAACACCTTGACGAGGTCGGCGACCTGCTGCGGCGACAGATGGCGCGGGTTGAGTCCGCGTAGCAGCAGATAGAGCCTTGCGGTCTCTTCGAGCTCTTCCATCGCGAACACGGCAGCCTCCAGCGTATCGCCGGAGACGACGGGACCGTGATTGGCCAGCAGCACCGAGGCGTATTTGCCGGCGAGGCCCTTGATGGCGTCGGCCACGGCCGGATCGCCCGGGCGATGATACGGCACCAGCGCCGTCTGCCCGCAGCGCATCAAATAATAAGGTGTCAGCGGTGGCAAGGCGGCGCGGGGGTCGATCTCCGGCAGCATCGAGATCGCGACCGAATGGGTCGAGTGCAGATGCACCACGGCGCGTGCCGCATCGCGCGTCTGGTACAGCGCGGTGTGCAGCGGCACCTCCTTGGTCGGGGCATCGCCCGACACCAGTCGGCCCGAGGCATCGAGTCGCGACAGCCGGGCAGGATCGAGGAAGCCGAGCGAAGCGTTGGTCGGCGTCACCAGCCAGCCGCCGTCCTCCAGCCGCACGCTGATATTGCCGGAGGAGCCGGGCGTCAGCCCGCGCTCGAACAGCGAGCGGCCGAACCGGCAGATGGCCTCGCGAATCGCAGTGTCCGCCACGCGTCTATCCTCATCGTCGCTGTCGTGCCGCTTTGTCTCACGCTTTGGCAACCCGGCCAAGCCGTGTTACCCAAGGTCCAGTCCGGGCCAACCGGACATCACCAGGAAACGCTTCAGGGATTTGCCGCATGTCGTCGCCATCGCAATTGAACGTCGCCGTGATCGGGCTCGGCTCGATGGGATTTGGCATGGCGACCTCGCTCAAGCGCGCCGGCTTCGCGGTGACCGGTTGCGATGTCTCGGCGGAGGCGGTGGCGCGGTTCGTGGCCGATGGCGGCAAGGGGGCGAGCAGTCCGGCCGAGGCGGCCCGAGGCGCCGACATCGTGGTCAGCGTCGTCGTCAATGCGGCGCAGACGGAAGCCGTCCTGTTTGGCCCCGGCGGCGCCGCCGAGACGATGCCGAAGGAGACCGTGTTCGTCTCCTCCGCGACCATGGACCCCGACATCGCACGGCGTCTCGCCAAGCAGCTCGAAGCGACGGGGCGGCATTATCTTGATGCGCCGATCTCCGGCGGTGCGCAGCGCGCTGCGCAGGGCGAGCTGACGATCCTGGCCTCCGGCAGCCCGGCCGCCTTCGCCAAGGCGCGGCCCGCGCTCGATGCTATGGCGGCCAAGCTCTACGAGCTCGGTGATGCCGCGGGGCAGGGCGCCGCGTTCAAGATGATCAACCAGCTGCTCGCCGGCGTGCACATCGCCGCCGCCAGCGAGGCCATCGCTTTCGCCGCGAAGCAGGGGCTGGATATCAGGAAGGTCTATGAGGTCATCACCGCCTCGGCCGGCAATTCCTGGATGTTCGAGAACCGCATGCCGCACGTGCTCGACGGCGACTACACGCCGCGCAGCGCGGTGGAGATCTTCGTCAAGGACCTCGGCATCATCCAGGACATGGCGCGCAATTACCGCTTCCCGGTGCCGGTCTCGGCCGCCGCGCTGCAGATGTTCCTGATGACATCGGCCGCCGGCATGGGCCGCGACGACGATGCGTCGGTCGCCCGGATGTATGCGCAGGTCACCGGCACCAAGCTGCCGGGCGCCTCCAATTAACAAAGTCGACGAGTCTCCAACCATGCCCAAGTTCGCCGCCAATCTCTCGATGATGTTCACCGAGCATCCGTTCCTCGATCGCTTCGCGGCCGCCGCGAAGGCCGGCTTCACCGCGGTGGAATTCCTGTTTCCCTATGACCACCCGGCCGAGGAGGTCGGCAAGCGGCTGCGCGACAACGGCCTGACCCAGGCGCTGTTCAATCTGCCGCCGGGCAATTGGGATGCCGGCGAGAAGGGCTTTGCGGCGCTTCCCGAGCGTTTCGACGATCTCAAGGCGAGCCTCGAGACCGCGCTGCCTTATGCCAAGGCGACGGGCGTGAAGCGGCTGCACATGATGGCGGGGATCGCGGAGCGCAGCGATGCGAAGGCGGTCGAGGCCTATTACAAGTCGGTGGCGTGGGCGGCGGAGTTCTTCGCGCCCCATGGCCTCGACGTCGTGATCGAGCCCATCAATCCGCGCAACGTGCCCGGCTATTTCCTCAACGATTTCGGCTTCGCCCGCGATCTGATCCGCGAGCTGAAGATTCCAAATCTCAAGCTGCAGTTCGACATCTATCACTGCCAGATCATCCATGGCGACGTCACGATGCGGCTGCGCGAGATGATGGACATCACGGGCCACATCCAGATCGCCAGCATTCCCTCGCGCAACGAGCCCGACGGCGAGGAGCTGAACTATCCGTTCCTGTTCGATGAGCTTGAGCGGCTCGGCTATGGCGGCTTCGTCGGCTGCGAGTACAATCCGCGCGGCCGCACCGAGGACGGGCTCGGCTGGTTCGCGCCCTACAAGGGAGTGAAGCCGTGACCCTGAAGCTCGGCTGCATCGCCGACGACTACACCGGCGCCTCCGATCTCGCCAACACGCTGACCCGCGCCGGCCTGCGCACGGTGCAGACGATCGGCGTGCCAGCCGCCGATCTCGCGCTGCCGGAGGTCGATGCGGTCGTGGTGTCGCTCAAGAGCCGTTCGATCGAGGCCTCTCTTGCCGTGGCCCGCTCGCGCGAGGCGGATACATGGCTGCGCGGGCGCGGCGCCCGGCACGTGCTGTTCAAGATCTGCTCGACGTTCGACTCCACCGACGCCGGCAATATCGGCCCGGTCATGGATGCGCTCGCCGGCGATGCCGGTGACGGCATCGTCCTGGTGACCCCGGCCTTCCCGGAGACCAGGCGGACGGTCTACCAGGGCAACCTTTTCGTCGGCGCCGTGCCGCTCAACGAAAGCCCGCTCAAGGACCATCCGCTCAACCCGATGCACGATGCGAATCTGGTGCGGGTGCTGGCGCGGCAGAGCCAAAGGAAGGTCGGGCTGGTCGATCTCGCAATCGTGGTGCACGGCCCCGAGGCGATCGGCCATCGGCTGGCCGAGCTGGCGGGGCAGGGCATTGGCGCTGCCATCGTCGACGCCGTGTTCGATGCCGATCTGACGGCGATCGGCGCAGCCGCTCTGAACAACCGCGTCTCCGTCGGCGCCTCCGGCATCGGGCTCGGCCTGGCGCGGGCGCTGGTCGAAGCCGGTCACGTGCGGTCGCACGGCCTCGCCGAGCATGAGGATGCGCCGGTCGGCGGCATGGCGGCGTGTCTCGCCGGCAGCTGCTCGCAGGCGACCTTGCAGCAGATTGCGCAGGCCGAGACCATCATGCCGGTGCTGCATCTCGATGCGGCGGGCCTCATCGCCGGACCCGACGAGACGCGGCGGGCGCTCGCCTGGGCACGTGAACGCATCGGCAAGGGGCCGGTGCTGATCGCCTCCAGCGCCACGCCGGATCAGGTCAGCGCACTGCAGGCCAAGCACGGCCGCGACGCCGCGGGACACGCCATCGAGCAGGCGATGGCCGATCTGGCGGAAGGACTGATCGGCGCCGGCGTGAGGCGACTGATCGTCGCGGGCGGTGAGACCTCCGGCGCGGTGGTCGACCGGCTGAAGATCCCCGGCTTCCTGGTCGGGCCGGAGATTGCGGCCGGCGTGCCGGTGCTGCGCGCGATCGGCGCCGGGGCGGGGGATATGCTGCTGGCGCTTAAGTCGGGCAATTTCGGCGGCCCGCAGTTCTTTGCCGATGCGCTGGGGCTGATGCGGTAGCAGCGCATCGGCCGACTGCATCAGGGCGTGCCGGATATTGGAACGCCCTGCACGGCCTGGAGCCTGATTTCATCATCTGCATAGTTTGTGAGCCGGCGAACTGCCGGAAGGCATGACCGTGCCGCCATAAGCGCCGTCACGCACACAGATAAAGCAGAAGTTTTTCGCGTGTAATGCACGTCGACTCCCGTAAATTAACGGTCTCTAGGGACCTCACCTGTATACCGCCGATACGGAGCGTCGCGTGACGCGTCCATCTGTGGGTGGGGCAATGAAACTGAATCGGATCGGCTACAAACTCGGGCTCGCTGGCGCCATCGGCGCAACTCTGGCCATCGGCATGATCGCAAATCAGATGATCGCAGAGACGGCGGTCAACCGGGCGAATGAGCAGGCCGAGCGCGCGCGGCGCGTGGTCGAAAGCGTGATGTCGGCGAGCATCAACATGCAACAAAGCCAGCTTGCGGGCCGCTCGGCGCGGCTGGCGCGGCTGCCGGCCGACGCCGAGAAGGCGGCCGGCGACATTCAGCAATTCTCGACCGCCATGGTCACCGATATCGACGGCGCGCTCGCCAATGTCACGACCAGTGAGAACCGCACCCGCCTGACCCGGCTCAAGGAGCTGATGACGAGCTATGCCTCGGGCGCGGTCGAGCTGGCGCAGGCGCAGAAGACGCTGCTGCTGCAGATCGACAAGCGCAGCGCCGTCTCCAACGAATGGACCAAGGGGCTGCAGGCGGTGCTGAGCTCGCCGACGCTGCCGAACCTCGCCTTCCGCGAGCGCGTCGAGCGCCAGCTTCATGCCGCCGACGCCAAGCTGAACTATGTGCGATCGCAGGCGTGGCGCTTCGGCGTGACCGGCGACGCCTCGACGATCACGCTGGTCAAGCAGACCGTGCCGGTGCTGAAGAGCTCGCTCACCGATGCGCGCATGCTCGCCGACGACCGCGAGATTCAGGCCGCGATCACCCGGCTCAACGGCATCGCATCCGAGTTCGTCGCCGCCAACGACGAGGTGGTCAAGACCGAGGGCATCAAGGAGGCGCTGCTGCGCGACCGCACGCTCATATATCTCGGCGAGGCCGGCGAGCTGATGACCGCATCGATCCAGGATGCCCGCGCGCGCAACGCCAGCGCCCGCTACGATGCCAACGAGGTGGCGGCGCAGGCCAGCCGCATCACGCTGATCGTCGGACTGGCCGTTCTCGCCTCGGTGATCTCATCGGTCGTGTTCTCGTTCTTCGGCATCGCCCGGCCGTTGACGCGTCTCAATGCCGCGCTCGGCGAGATGGCGCGGGGTCGGCTCGACATCGCCATCCCCGGCGCATCGCGCGGCGACGAGATCGGCGACGTTGCCAAGACCGTGACCGTGATCCAGAGCAATGCCGAGGACAAGGCGCGCGCCGAAGCGGAGACGAAGAATGCGCAGGATGCGACCGCCGCGCGCCAGCGCAAGGCCGACATGCAGCGGCTCGCCGAGCAGTTCGAAGCGGCGGTCGGCGAGATCGTCAACACCGTCTCGTCGGCATCGAGCCAGCTCGAGCAGTCCGCGACAACGCTCACCCAGGCGGCCGAGCGCTCGCAAGGCTTGACCACGGCGGTTGCCTCCGCCTCCGAGGAGGCCACCACGAACGTTCAGTCGGTGGCGTCCGCGACCGAACAGATGGCCTCGTCGGTCACCGAGATCAGCCGCCAGGTGCAGGAATCCGCGCGCATCGCCAACGATGCCGTGGGCCAGGCCCGCACCACGACCGGCCGCGTCAGCGAGCTGTCCAAGGCCGCGACGCGGATCGGCGACGTGGTCGAGCTGATCAACACCATTGCCGGTCAGACCAACCTGCTGGCGCTCAACGCCACCATCGAGGCGGCGCGCGCCGGTGACGCCGGCCGCGGCTTCGCGGTGGTCGCCTCCGAGGTCAAGGCGCTGGCGGAGCAGACCGCGAAGGCCACCGGCGAAATCGGCCAGCAGATCTCCAGCATTCAGGTCGCGACCCAGGAATCCGTCGGCGCCATCAAGGAGATCTCTGCCACGATCGAGAAGCTGTCGGAGATCTCGTCGGCGATCGCTGCCGCAGTGGAGGAGCAGGGCGCGGCGACGCAGGAAATCTCGCGCAACGTCCAGCAAGCCGCGCATGGCACGCAGCAGGTCTCCGCCAACATCATCGATGTCGAGCGCGGCGCGGCCGCGACCGGCTCGGCGTCGGCGCAGGTGCTCGCCGCGGCGCAGGCGCTGTCCGGCGACAGCAGCCGTCTCAAGCAGGAGGTCGCGAGCTTCCTCGGCTCGGTGCGGGCGGCGTAGCAAAGCAGGCGGGGCAACGGGCGAGTACTGGTCCAAGACGTAAACAAAAGGCCGGAGCGGTAACGCTCCGGCCTTTCACCTTTGCGGGGTGCGCAGCCTCCGAAGGTGCGTAGTTCTACGTCATTCGCGTCAATCTGCCGCAGCGCCGCTGATGAACTCCCGTAGATCTCCGGTGCAGTCCGTTAAGGGTTCCCCTACGCGCGAGTTCCAATTTGCACGTCTGAATTCTTGCAAATTGGCGCGGCGTTTCCCAGCGATCGGACTTTGCAGCGCCTCACCCGGAAGCGGAGACATGAAACTCAATCGTATCGGCTACAAGCTGGGCCTCGCCGGCTTGATCGGCATGCTGCTGGCGGTCGCAGCTCTCGTCAACCAGCAGATGTCGCAGAGCGCTGTCGACGAGGCCACCAAGGCGTCCGATCGCCAAGTGGTGATCCGCGGGCTGACGCTGACTGCGGACGCCGACCTGCGCAGCCTTCAACTCGCCAATCGCGGCGTGCGGCTGGCGCGAAGCGTGGCCGAGGTCGACAAGCTTCTTGCCGACGAGCATCAGATCGAGGCACGCGTGAAGTCGAGCCTCGAGAACGCGCAGAACACGGCGGTCCGTCCCGCCAGCAAGGAGCGCTTCGGCAAGATTCTCGCGCTGACGGCCGACTACAAGAACGGCGCCGAGGAGATCGTCCGGATGCAGAAGGAACTCCTGGCGACGAACGCGCTGCGCGACACGGAGGCCGCCGACTGGACCAAGCAGTTCGATCACCTGATCAAGCTGCCGGCGCTGAAGGAGACGGCGGACGCCACCGCGCTCGAGCGCGATCTGCATGAGCTCAACGCCGCGGGCACCGGGATCCGCACCCATGCGTGGCGCTATCTGGCGACCGGAGACGTGAGATCGAAGGAAACCATGATTGCCCGGGCCAAGGAGCTTGACCAGAGCTTCGTCCAGATCATGGCGCGGGTGCCGCAGGCGGCGAAGACTGATATCGAGAAGCTGCGTGGAGACCTCAAGACCTATATCGCGTCCTCGACCAAGGCGGCCTCCCTCGAGGAGGCCAAGACGAAGCTGCTCACCGAACGCATGCTTCCCGCAGCTGATCAGGCCAGCAAGCTAATGGCCGAAGCTGTCCAGGCAGCTGACAAGCTTTCGAAGGAAGCCAAGGACAACGCTGAGGCCGCGACGGCGAGTGCGACGAAGGTCAACTTCGCGCTCTCGGTCGTGCTCGTCCTCGTGCTGGCCGGCTCCGTGGCGTTCGGCTTCATGGGCATCTCCCGCCCGATCGTTGCGCTGAACGGTGCGCTGGGCCGCATGGCCTCCGGCGATCTCGATATCAAGGTGCCCGGCGCAAGCCGCGGCGACGAGGTCGGCGACATGGCCAAGAACGTCGTGATCATTCGCGAGAACGCCGAGGCGAAGGCGCGCGCCGAGGCCGAGCAGAAGGCGCAGGCGGATGCGATCGCCGCCGAGCAGCGCAGGCGCGACATGCGCGAGCTCGCCGACTCGTTCGAGCGCTCGGTCGGACAGATCATCGAGACCGTCTCGTCGGCCTCGACCGAATTGGAAGCCTCGGCGGGCTCGCTGACCTCGACCGCCGAACGCTCGCAGCAGATGGCCGTGACCGTTGCCGCGGCCTCCGAGCAGGCGACGACCAACGTCCAGTCGGTCGCCTCCGCCACCGAGGAGCTGTCGTCGTCGGTGACCGAAATCAGCCGCCAGGTGCAGGAGTCGGCACGCATGGCGAGCGGTGCCGTCGATCAGGCGCGCATCACCAATGACAAGGTCAGCGAGCTGTCGAAGGCCGCTGCCCGCATCGGCGACGTCGTCGAGCTGATCAACACCATTGCCGGCCAGACCAACCTGCTGGCGCTCAACGCCACCATCGAGGCGGCGCGCGCCGGCGAAGCCGGCAAGGGCTTTGCCGTCGTCGCCACCGAGGTCAAGGCGCTGGCCGAGCAGACTTCCAAGGCGACCGGCGAGATCGGCCAGCAGATCGCGGGCATCCAGGCGGCAACCCAGGAGTCGGTCAGCGCCATCAAGGCGATCTCCGGCACGATCGAGCGGCTCTCGGAGATCTCGTCGACGATCGCCGCCGCCGTGGAGGAGCAGGGCGCTGCCACCCAGGAGATCTCGCGCAACGTCCAGCAGGCCGCGCAGGGCACGCAGCAGGTCTCGTCCAACATCACCGAGGTTCAGCGCGGCGCCAGCGAGACCGGCTCGGCGTCCTCGCAGCTGCTGTCGGCCGCTCAGACCCTGTCGACGGACAGCAACCGCCTCAAGCTGGAGGTCAGCCGCTTCCTGCAGACGGTGCGCGCGGCGTAGCACCGTTCACATCGTGGTCTCAGAACGCGCGGTCCGGCGGGCCGCGCGTTCATTTCATCCGCGATTGCCCGGCCGGAAACCTACGGCACGTAAAATTAAGGATTCATTCGAACGAAGCGCGTGAGGCTGATTCGATCCACCATCAATGCTGATGCGGGAGACTTGCCTGTTGCTTCCTCTGAATCGCAACAGCCTCGTCTACCCGTCATTTCGGCTGTCGTTCGAGGTTATAGATGTCGTTTCTCTCGCGTTTTCGCGTACTCACCAAGATCCTCGCGATCGTCCTGCTGATGGCCGCCGTAGCCGCCACCATCGGCTGGATCGCCATCGGAGCGCTGCATCTGGTCGCCGAGGATGCAAGCAAGATGGCCGTCGCGGCCGATCGGGCGCTGAATGCCGCGCGTGCGAACCAGAACGTGATCGCGCTGAACCGTGCTGAATTCCGTGCCGCGCTCGATCCTCATGCGGAGAACCGCGAGGCCGCACTGAAGGTCGTCGAGGAGCAGCGCAAGCTGTTCGCCGAACATCTTGCCGAAGTCTCGAAGACCAATGACGAGCAGGCGCGTGCGATGCTGCCCGACGTACGGGCCGCCTATGCGGAATACGAAAAGGACATCGACGACACGTTCCGGATCATCGGCGCCGCCAAGGAGATCCAGCTCAGCGAGCAGACCGAGCGCATGCGCGATGCCGCGATGAAGAGCCGCGGCGCTGCCGAGAAGCTCCAGGCCAAGGTCAAGCAGGTCGCCGACCGGCTCAACGCTCGCGTCGAGCACCTCGCCGTCGAGGCCGAGCAGCAATATGAGCAGACCTCGCGCATGCTGGTGATCGTCGCTGCATTCGGCATCGTGCTCGGTCTGTCGCTTGGTTTCGTCATCGGCCAGTACGGCATTGCCAAGCCGATGCGCGCGCTGGTCGCCGCATTGCAGCGGATGGCGAAGGGCGAGGATGTCGCGATCTCCGGTGAAGGACGCGGCGATGAGATCGGTGAAACGGCGCAGGCCGTCAATGGCATCAAGGTGATGCTGGCCGAGAAGGCGCAGCAGGAGGCCGAGGCCAAGATCGCGATGGACAAGCTGGTGGCCGAGAAGCGTCGCGCCGAGATGCACAGGATGGCCGACGGTTTCGAGTCCGCCGTGGGCGAGATCGTCCACACCGTATCGTCGGCGTCGACCGAGCTGGAAGCGTCGGCGACGACGCTCACCTCGACCGCGAGCCGCTCGCAGACGCTCGCCACCACCGTGGCCGCCGCCTCCGAGGAGGCCTCGACCAACGTGCAGTCGGTCGCCTCGGCCACCGAGGAGATGGCCTCCTCAGTCACCGAGATCAGCCGCCAGGTCCAGGAGTCCGCGCGCATGGCGAGCGAGGCGGTCGATCAGGCGCGACGGACCAACGAGCGCGTCGGTGAGCTGTCGAAGGCGGCGACGCGCATCGGCGACGTCGTCGAGCTCATCAACACCATCGCCGGCCAGACCAACCTGCTGGCGCTCAACGCCACGATCGAGGCCGCGCGGGCCGGCGAGGCCGGCCGCGGCTTCGCCGTGGTCGCTTCCGAGGTGAAGGCACTGGCGGAGCAGACCGCCAAGGCCACCGGCGAGATCGGCCAGCAGATCGGCAGCATCCAGTCGGCGACACAGGAATCGGTCGGCGCCATCCGCGAGATTTCCGGCACCATCGAGAAGCTGTCGGAGATCTCGTCGGCCATCGCCGCCGCCGTCGAGGAGCAGGGCGCGGCGACGCAGGAGATCTCGCGCAATATCCAGCAGGCGTCGATCGGCACCCAGCAGGTGTCGTCCAATATCGCCGAGGTCCAGCGCGGCGCCAGCGAGACCGGCTCGGCGTCGTCCCAGGTGCTCTCGGCGGCGCAGATGCTGTCGGGCGACAGCAACCGGCTCAAGCTCGAGGTCGTTCGATTCCTCGATACGGTGCGCGCGGCCTGATTGCGGCGCGCAAGCTCTCGACGAGATCAGGGCGTGGCCGGAAAGACGCGCCCTTTTTATGCGCCGATGGTTTCCCGAGGAGCGGTCGCGCCGATACCCGTGGATCTACTGCCACAATTGTTAACGCCTGCTTTAATTGTCATGGGGAATTGTCGTCACGCCATGTCAAGTCGCCTTCTGCCTGCTGCGGGGGGACCCCAACTCCTTAGAGGATTCGCATGCTCTCGCTTCTGCTGAACATGAAGACGTCGCGCAAGCTTGCCGCCGCCTTCCTGATGACGATGGTCGTGTCCGTGATCGCCAGCATGATCACATGGCAGAACCTGTCCACGCTGGCCCAGAACAATCAATGGACGGTTCATACCTATCAGGTGATCGATCAGACGAAGGCGCTCGTCTCCGCGATGGTCGATGCCGAGACCGGCGTGCGCGGCTTCCTGGTCGGCGGAACCGACAACTTCCTCGAGCCCTACAAGAATTCGGATGCGGCCTTCAAGAAGGCGCTGGCTGAAGTGAAGCGCTTGACGTCCGACAATCCGGCTCAGCAGCGCCGCTTCGAGCAGATCGAGAAGGCGGCGGCCGCCTGGCGCCAGGACGTGGCTGAAAAAGAGATCGCGCTGATGCGCAATCCGCAGATGGTGGCCGAGGCACGTAACCTCGAGGCCTCCGGCGCCGGCAAGAAGTACATGGACGGTCTGCGCGGGCTGGTGAAGGAGGTCATCGACGCCGAAGCGTCCCTGCTGCAGGCGCGCGCTGATGCCGCCGACGCGGCCCTGGCCTCGTCGCGGACGGCGATCGTCACCGGCGGCATCGTCATGGCCGCGATCGCGGTGATCGCGCTATTCGTCCTCAACGGCACGGTCACGCGCGGTATCACCAGCATGACCGCCGCGATGGGACGTCTCGCCGCCAACGATCTCAGCGTCATGATTCCCTATTCCGATCGCCGCGACGAAGTCGGCGACATGGCGAAAGCCGTGCAGATCTTCAAGGACAACGCGATCCGGGTCCAGGCGCTCGAAGCCGAGCAGAAGGAGACGGAGCGACGTCAGGCCGAGAATCGCCGCCGCGACATGATGGATCTTGCCGGGCGCTTCGAGCAGACCGTCGGCGACATCGTCAATGCCGTCTCCAGCGCATCGGGACGGCTGGAGACCTCGGCCAATATGCTGAGCCGCTCCGCCGATCGCGCGCAGGAGCTGACCACGACCGTGAGCTCGGCCTCGGAGCTCGCCTCGAGCAACGTGCAGTCGGTCGCCTCCGCGACCGAGGAACTGTCGTCGTCGGTGACCGAGATCAGCCGTCAGGTGCAGGAATCGGCGCGCATGGCGGGCGAAGCCGTCAGCCAGGCACGCCGGACCAATGAGCAGGTGAGCGAACTGTCCAAGGCCGCCGCGCGGATCGGCGACGTGGTCGAGCTCATCAACACCATCGCGGGCCAGACCAATCTGCTGGCGCTCAACGCCACCATCGAGGCGGCGCGCGCCGGTGAGGCTGGCCGTGGCTTTGCGGTGGTCGCCACCGAGGTCAAGGCGCTGGCCGAGCAGACCTCGAAGGCGACCGGCGAGATCGGTCAGCAGATCTCCGGCATCCAGAGTGCGACCCAGGAATCGGTCGGCGCCATCAAGGAGATTTCGGGCACCATCGAGCGGCTGTCGGAGATCGCTTCGACGATTGCCGCTGCCGTCGAGCAGCAGGGCGCGGCCACGCAGGAGATCTCGCGCAACGTCCAGCACGCCTCGCAGGGCACCAAGGACGTGTCCACCAACATCATCGAGGTTCAGCGCGGCGCCAACGAGACCGGCTCGGCCTCGTCGGAGGTTCTGTCCGCCGCACAGGCGCTGTCGTCTGACAGCAATCGCCTGAAGGCCGAAGTCTCGCGCTTCCTGCAAACGGTTCGCGCGGCCTGATTCACGGTAGCAGCCCATTCGGCTCACGGCGGCAACATGGTTGCCGCCGTTTTCGTTTGCTGGCCCCTCGTGGCGACTGGGCGCTTACTCAACCTGGGAGCACATACCCGAAGAACCGTAGTTTCGCGGTTGTATCATTTTATCTTGGGTTAATCAGCGGCTGCGACAATCTGTAGATCGATTGCTGAACAATTAATCATGCCAGTGCGGGCATGACCTCCTGGCCATCATTACAAATTGGAAGCCGCGCCATGCGTAAGAACCTGCCCGTTACCAATGTCGAATATCCGATCACGGATGACACCCTGATCGTGTCGAAGACCGACGCGAAGGGGAAGCTGACATTCTTCAACCAGGACTTTGTCGACGCCGCCGGCTTCACCGAGGCCGAGCTGATGGGACAGCCGCACAACATCGTCCGTCATCCCGACATGCCGCCCGAGGCGTTCGACAATCTCTGGACCACGCTGAAGGCGGGGCGGCCCTGGGTCGGCGCGGTCAAGAACCGCCGCAAGAACGGGGACTATTACTGGGTGCTGGCGACGGCGTCGCCGATCCGCAAGGACGGCCAGGTCGTCGGCTACACGTCGGTGCGCACCAAGCTGCCGTCCGATCAGCGCGCCGAGGCCGAGCAGGTCTACGCGGCGATCCGCGATAAGAAGCCGCATGGCTACAAGATCGATGACGGCATCGTCCGCCGCCGCTCGGTGTTCGATCATCTCGCAATGTTCACCGGGACGATTGCGTCCCGGCTGCGGACGCTGCTGGGTCTGCAGACCCTGTTCCTGATCGTGCTCGGCGTGATGTCGTTCGGCGGCGGCGGGCTCGCCGGCATGACCGGCGCGGGCATCGCGGCCGCCGGCGTGCTGCTCTGCGGCCTGGTCGGTTTGCGAACGATGCATGTCATCGTGGGTCCGCTCGATCATGTCAACGAGACCATGGAGAGCATCACGCAGGGCAAGCTCGACACCCGGATGCGTATCGAGCGCGACGACGAGATCGGCCGCGCCTTGCGCAATCTGCAGACCGTGCAGACGATGGTGCGCTTCAATGCGCGCGAGCTCATGGAGCAGGAGAAGCGCGCCGCCATCTCGCGCAAGCAGGAGATGTCGCGGCTCGCTGACAGCTTCGAAAGCGCGGTCGGCAACATCGTCGAGACCGTCTCCTCGGCATCGAGCGAACTGGAGAGCTCGGCCAACTCGTTGTCGGGCACCGCGACGCGCGGGCAGGAGCTTTCGACCACGGTGGCCGCGGCCTCGGAGGAAGCCTCCGCGAACGTTCAGGCCGTCGCCTCGGCGACCGAGGAGCTGACTTCGTCGGTCAGGGAGATCAGCCGCCAGGTGCAGGAATCGGCGCGCATCGCCTCCGATGCGGTCGAGCAGGCACGCCGCACCAACGATCGTGTCGGCGAACTGTCCAAGGCCGCCACCCGCATCGGCGACGTGGTCGAGCTGATTAACACCATCGCCGGCCAGACTAACCTGCTGGCGCTCAACGCCACCATCGAAGCGGCGCGCGCCGGTGAAGCCGGCCGCGGCTTCGCGGTCGTCGCCTCCGAGGTGAAGGCGCTGGCCGAGCAGACCGCCAAGGCGACTGGTGAGATTGGCCAGCAGATCGGCAGTATCCAGAGCGCGACCCAGGAGTCGGTGACGGCGATCAGGGAGATCTCGGTCACGATCGAACGGCTGTCGGAAATTTCGGCCACCGTCGCCGCCGCCGTGGAGGAGCAGGGTGCGGCGACCTCCGAGATCTCGCGCAACATTCAGCACGCTGCGACCGGCACCCAGCAGGTCTCGTCGAACATCACCGACGTCCAGCGCGGCGCCAGCGAGACCGGCGATACATCCGGGCAGGTTCTCACCGCCGCCCGCCAGCTGTCGGGCGACAGCCAGAAGCTGAAGCAGGAGGTGAGCCGTTTCCTGCAATCGGTGCGCGCCGCCTGATCGGGCGCGCTCGCTCAGCTAATGACAGCGGCCGGCAACGGCCGCTGTTTACGTTCGATGCTCGAACGAGGCGTTGACCTCGGCGCTGCTACGGATCTGCAAATCAGTCGCAACGTCTGACACGGTCTGTTTGCACTGCACCGTTGCAAACACCTCACACAGAACCGACCGGCCACAAACGCCGTCATCGCGCCATAATCCCGCTAAGGTGCAAAGGTTCCTTGCATCCGAGGTTTGTTCAACCAGCGGTGCAAATACGTGGCGGGCAATGTGATCGCGTGCGAACCCTCGCGCAGGACTTTGGTGCTGTCGGCTGCGATCGCCGCCGCGGCCTTCGGTCTCGATGCGCCGCTCGCCGTCGCCGCGAAGCCACGACGCCGCACCCAGGATCCGGAGCGTGGCTTTCGCCGGATCGCCATCGGCGATGCCGAGGTGATCGCACTCTATGACGGCATCTGGGAGAAGCCGCACGAGGCGGGCTTCCTCAGCAATGCCGGCGTCAATGACGTCAAGGCGGCGCTGCGCGCGGCCGGCCTCAGCCCCGCCTTCGTCCCCGTTCCGATCTGCACCTATGTGGTGCGGCTGAAGGGCAAGACCGTGCTGTGTGACGCCGGCGGCGGCGGGCAGGTACAGGGCTACAATTCGGACTCGATCTTCGTGTCGGGCCGCATGCTGGACAATCTGAAAGCGGCCGGCCTTCGTCCCCAGGACATCGACACCATCCTGATTTCGCATTTCCATCCCGATCATATTTTCGGACTGCTCGGCGAGGACAGCAATGCGCCCGTATTTCCCAATGCGGAGATCATCGTGGCTGCGGCCGAGTACAAGTTCTGGACCGATCCGTCGCTGACCAGTCGCCTGCCGCCGTGGCGCCAGGCGCTCGCCCGGCGCATCCAGAGCGTCATCCCCGGCTGGAAGAACGTGCTGCCGGTCGAGGGGCAGGACGAGGTGGTGCCCGGCATTCATTTCGTCAGCGTCCCCGGCCACACGCCGGGACATACCGCCTTTCATCTCAGCTCCGGCCAGGAGCAACTGATGATCTCGGGCGACACGGCCTATGTGCCGGCGCTCAGCCTGCGCCATCCCGGATGGCACGGGGCCTATGACCAGGACGGTCCGGCTGCCGAGGTCAGCCGGCGCAGATTGCTCGACAGGGTGGTCGCAGACAGCATGCTGATCTGCGGCTCGCATTTTCCATGGCCCGGATTTGGCCGGCTCGTTCGCGATGGCGCCCATTATGCGCTCGACATGCTGTCCGCATGATTCCGAACGGAGTGCGGGAGGGGGCCGCGAGGCTGAATTATGAAAACGCATTACGAGGTGCTCGGGGTTTCGCCGCGCGCCGATCTCGGTACGATCAAGCGCGCGTTCCGACAGGCCGCGAAGGCCCATCATCCCGATCTCAGAGGAGGTGGCGATGCGGCGTCGGAGCACCAGCTCAAGATCATCATCCTTGCCTACAAGATCCTGAGCGACCCGGGTCTGCGCGCCGATTATGACGATGACCTTGCCTCAGAGCGCGCGCGCATCCGCCGCGAGCGCTGGGACGCGGTCCTGCAGTTCATTGCCGCGACCACGGTGCTCAGCGCGATCCTGATCGGGATCGAGATCCTGCTGTTTCCATCGCTCGCCGATTGGACGAGTCGACCGGAGGCCACGCGCTCCGTCGCACTGCAGCCGCCCCCTCAATCCCGATCGGAGCCGCTTCTCGATGCGGCGTCCGCGGCGCAGGACGCAACCGGCGCGGTGCTGCCGGCATCGCCGCCGGTGGCCGCGAGCAGCCCGGCGCCGGCGCCGGCGCCGGCAACGGAGGCCACCTCAGAAGAGCGGGTCTTGCCGGCGTCTCCGACCACTGCCGCAGGCTTCGTCAGGCGCGGGCTGGAGCGCAGCCAGCAAGGTGATCTCGACGGCGCCATTGCCGATTTGGACGAGGCAATCCGGCTCGCACCGCGAAATGCCGACCTCTACCGCTATCGCGCCAGGGACCTTGGCCGCAGGGGGCGGTGGGACCGCGCCGTGGCCGACTATGAGCGGGCGATCCGGCTCGATCCGAACAATCCGGCGCTGCTTCACGATCGCGCGCTGGCGCTGCAGCGGACGGGCGAGCTCGATGAGGCGCTGGTGGATCTCGATCGGGCCGTGCGCATGAGCTTCAGCGACGCCGAGTTGTATAGCGACCGCGGCGCGGTCTGGCTCGCCAAGGGGCGCTACGATCGTGCGCTCGCCGATTTCAACCAGGCCCTGAAGCTGAACCCGGAGCTTGCGACCGCCGTGGCTCGCCGCAACGATGCGCTCGCGCGTCGGCGCGACCAGCAACTCGCCGGCGACAGCGATCCGCGGCAGCCCGGCCCCGAGACGACCGGCGCGTTGCCCGCCGACGCGGCGCCGAGATCCGCTCCGGCTGCCGCGCGGCGCTGAGCCGGCGCGCTGCTGACCAGGCCGAGGCATCCAATCCGCGCCGAGCATCGTTTGGTCCATGACACGCCGCCCGGACAGATCGAGCTGCGCGGCGGCTCGCGATCCAGGAGCGCGCGATGGGCGTCTATGTCTCCGTCACCGGCTTCCGTCCACACCGCGGGCTGCTGCGCCTGGCGCGGTTCTGGTGGCACACGCTGCGTGCCGTGCGGCAGGCGCGCAGCGCGCCCGGCAATCTGGGTGTCGTGCTGCGCCCGGTCGATGGCGTCTATCACACGCTGACGGTCTGGACCGACGAGGCCAGCATGCGCGCCTATGTGAGAAGCGGCGCGCATCGTCGCGCCATGCTCGGCTTCCGCGATCTCGGCGGCGGCAGGACGCTCGGTTTTGCAGCTGATACCGAACCCGATTGGGACACGGCTTACGCTCGCTGGCAGCGCGAGGCGCGGGAGGTGTGAACTGCAATCTGACGGCGGATGACGGAGGCGGTGCTAATTCGCGCGCCACTGCGGGACGCCATCGGCAGCCATGGTGATGGTGCCGACCGTGCCGACGGGCGTTCTGTCCAGATCCATCAGCCGCACGAGCGTCGCCTCGTCCTGTGCCGATACGCGCGCGAGCGTGCGCTTGTCCTGCTCCGTGCGTAACATCACCACGCCATGCTCGACCTCGCCGTTGCGACCATGAAGCGCGGTGAAGCTCTCGACCTTGGCGTTGCCGCCAGCCTCGCTGACGAACTCCGGCGCGGCGCTGCGGTGACGATCGGCCTCCGCCTGCACGCTCACCTCCTGCGACAGCGACGAGGGCGGCTCGCGCGAGATCACCAGTGCATGATGCTTGGTGACGAAGCCGCCCTGGCCGTACAGCAGGCCGCGCCTGGCGCCGCCGCGGAGCCGCCGCACCATCGCGCAGGCGGCGTGGGTCATGTAGGTGTTGAGCGGCGCGCCGAAGAAGGTCAGGCCGCCGGTGACGGTCGGCTCGACGTCGGCGCCGAGTCCGAGGGTTCGCCGCGCCATCTTCGGCACGCAGGGAAAGCAGCTGTAGAGCTCGATGACGTCGAACGCCGCGCCTGTGCCGCCGACCAGGTTCATCGCCGCCTGCAGCACCGCGTTCTGCGGATGGCTCTCGGCGAACTGATCACGAGTGAGATAGTCCCGCGGATCCTCGGCCGACGCGCCGCCGAGCGGATAGATCATCCGGTTGTCGGCAATGCCGGCGGCGCGGGCCTTCGCAAGGCTGGTGAGGATCAGCGCCGCGCCCATGTTGACCATGGGATTGGCCACCATCAGCTTGGTGTAGGGCCAGGCGATCGGGCGGTTGTCCACCGACGCCGTCGTGATCTCCTCGGGCGCAAAGTGCCGCTTCAGCCAGGCATTCGGATTGTAGGCCGCGACCGCCGAGAAGCGCGACCACAGCTCGCCGGATTCGGCGAGCGCCTGCCGCGGCGTCTGGCCCCATCTGGCGGCGCTCGCGACCTCGTAGAACGGATAGACCGAGACCGGGCGAAACACGCCGAGCTTCACCGCGAGCGGCTTCTGGAACGCGGCGCCGCGCTTCGGCTCCTCGACGTCATGGGCGAATGGAGTCCATGGCAGCTGTACGCCCGCGCGCTCGGCCTTGGTTGCGGTGGACTGCGCCTCCGCGCCGCAGACCACGGCAACCTGGCATTCGCCGCGCGCGATGCGCAGGGCTGCCTCGTGCAGGAACCGGATCGGGCTCTCGCCGCCGACCGGCCCGTAGTGACAATGCGACGGGCTGATGCCGAGCCGCTGCGCGAGCAGCCGCTCCGGATCGCGATAGCGCCAGCTCAGGAAGTTGACGACGTCGAGCGAGCCGGCGTCGTGAATCAGCCTGGCGCCGGCGTCGTTTTCCGCGCGGCGGATCGCCTGTTCGAGCAGCGCCAGCGGCTCGAGGCCGTCGCGGATCTCCTTCGGGCGATCGACGATCTCGCCCACGCCGACGATGACGGGAATGCGGTCCGGGGGCAGGGCACTTGCAGTCATCGGCGTTTCCAGAGGCCGGCCCGCCACGGACCGTCATTGTTGTCTTGTCTCCGTTCTGTCATCGCAGGTTCGACCGCGCAATGCAGAAAATGCGGATGGCGCCCGCGCGCGGCATGGCTTCCGCTTCACGGCATATGCGCCTAGAACCTTCATTCCCTTGCCGCTCATGCCGGAGTTTCTCGTGTCCGAACAGAACAGCTACGTCCCGCCCAAGGTCTGGACCTGGAACAAGGCCAGCGGCGGTCGCTTCGCCAATATCAACCGGCCGATCGCAGGTCCCACGCATGACAAGGAATTGCCTGTCGGCCGTCATCCCTTGCAGCTCTATTCGCTGGGAACGCCCAACGGCGTGAAGGTTACCGTGATGCTGGAGGAGCTGCTGGCGCTCGGTCACGCCGGCGCCGAGTACGACGCATGGCTGATCCGCATCGGCGAGGGCGACCAGTTCGGCTCCGGATTCGTGGCGATCAATCCGAACTCGAAGATCCCGGCGCTCTTGGACCGCAGCGGACCGGAGCCGATCCGCGTGTTCGAGTCCGGCGCGATCCTGGTCTATCTCGCCGAGAAGTTTGGCGCCTTGCTGCCGACCGAGCCGGCCAAGCGCGCCGAATGCCTGTCCTGGCTGTTCTGGCAGATGGGCGCTGCGCCCTATCTCGGCGGCGGCTTCGGCCACTTCTATGCCTATGCGCCGACCAAGATCGAATACGCCATCGACCGTTTCGCGATGGAGGTGAAGCGCCAGCTCGACGTGCTCGATCGCCGTCTTGCCGACAGCGAGTATCTCGCCGGCCCCGACTACACCATCGCCGACATCGCGGTGTGGCCGTGGTACGGCGCGCTTGCCAAGGGTCTGCTGTACGAAGGCGGCGAGTTCCTCTCGGTGCAGGACTACAAGAACGTGCAGCGCTGGACCGACCAGATCGCGCAACGTGTCCCCGTGAAGCGCGGCCGCATGGTCAACCGCGTCTCCGGCGATCCCAAGAGCCAGCTCCACGAGCGCCACGACGCCGGCGATTTCGACACCAAGACGCAGGATAAGGCCGGCCAGAGCACGTAGTTGTTGTCATAGCCTGGCAGCCCGGATGAGCGCAGCGACATCCGGGTTCACCGACGCAGCACGAGATACCCCGGATATCGCTACGCTCATCCGCGCTACAGCTGGTGAGCAAATCGCGCCCCACAGCCGTCTCGGCGAACACAGTCTTTCGCGCTCCGCTCTGGATTGTGTCCGCCTTCGCTCATCGAGCTTCGGCGGACAAGTCGCTTCGCTCGCAATGACGAAAAGGTCCTCAGCCGAGTCCCTTTGCCGGCGGGAAATCCATCCGGTCATTGGTACGGCAGTAGCGGTCGGCGAACATGCGGCCGACCGGGTGGAACAGCTCCATCTCCACCCGCATCTTCTCGGTGTCCCAGAGCTCGTCGCGGATGTGAAATGCGAGGCCTTCGCCCAACACCAGCACGCGGTCGCCGTTGACGTCGATCAGCTGCCAGATCTTGCACTCCATGGCGAACGGCGCCTCGGACAGCCGCGGCACGCCGATCGTCCGCGATGGCGTCAGCTTCAGGCCGAGATGATCCGGCTCGCTGACGTCAGGCGGAAAGTCGCCGCCGGTCTCGTGCATCGCCTGGGCCAGCGGCTCGTCGGTGATGTGCACCACGAATTCGCCGCTGCGGCGGATGTTGACCAGCGTGTCCTTGACCCGGCCGTCCGGCCGCAGATTGATTGCGAACACGCAGAGCGGCGGGTCCTCGCCGAGCACGTTGAAGAACGAGAATGGCGCGGCATTGACGACCCCATTCTCGCCTCTCGTGGTCACCCAGGCGATCGGCCGCGGCAGCACGAAGGAGGTCAGGATCTTGTAGCGCTCGCGCGGGCTGAGATCGGTCGAGAGGTATTCCATTGTCGCGGCCTTTGTTGCGGTTGGGCACGGCAGCGTAGTTGGACGTGATGCAACGCGAAAGCCGATAAAGCGGGCAGCGCTGCGTGCTGCTGCGGCGGCGCACTCCGCGAAATTCGGTGTTTCCTGGAACGGCTCCGACGACGCCACGTTCGAACAGCACAACAGCGACAAAAGGAGGTCACGCCATGAAACCCATCGTCAGTCTGATCGCATGTGCGTTCATCGTTTCGGCCACGTCAGCCCTGGCCCAGGGCACGCAGCAGCAGACCACGTCCCCGCCGAGCGCGCAGAATTCCGGAGCCGGCATCCAGGGGGCGCCCGGCAACAAGAACGGACCGTCGGCGACCGACACCGGCACGGTCGGCTCGTCCTCGACCATCAACCGGCAGAATCCGGACGTCAGCGCGCAGGATCCGTCGAACATCAAGGGCATGCCGGGCAACAAGAATGGCCCGCCTGCCAAGAAGCCGCAGGACTGATCGTGAATGGACGGGGACGGCCGCGCGCTTGCGCAGCCGCCCCCCCTTCTTGTGCCGTGGCTATTCGACGATCTCCGCGGGCCAATCGTCGTAAGCAAGGTTCAGCTCGATCGTGTCACGGCAGCGCGGCCGCTCCGTTGGTGACGATCAGATTGTCCGTGTCCGCCGGCGCCAGCTGACTGGTCGATTCGCCGCCGAGATATTTGTCGAGCGTCGCCTGGATCCGCTCCCGCGCCGTATAGGGGCCGCGGTCGCTCATCCAGGTATGCTGGAACTCGGTCTTGATGATGTCGATGCGGCTCTTGTCGTCGACATGCGCGGGCAGCACGCCCGGGTCGGTCTTGAACTCGGGATCGTCGGAACGGAACGACAGGATCTTCAGCTTGTCTCTGATGACAAAGGGAACGCGCAGATTGTCGAGGGTCACCACCTGCGTGACCAGGTTCGGATGCTGCTGGGCGAAATACATCGCAGTGTCGCCACCGTTGGAATGACCGACCAGCGTCAGATGATCATAGTCGGCATTCGGGTGACGCTTCTTCATCTCGTCAAGCACGCAAAGGATGTTGGCTTCGCCCTTCTTGTAGACGTCGAGGCGGCCGACATAGGGCATCCCGACCTTGGTGACGAGCGGCGGGTCGGTCGGCAGGTCCTGCTGCACGCTGGCGACGAGATAGCCGCGAGCCGCAAAGACGTTGGCGAGGAACGAGTACTCGGTGTTCTTCACCGTGTTGCCGTTGCTGATGATGGCGACCGGCAGGCGCCACAGCCCGGCATTGGCCTTCATTTCATAGTCCTTGCGCACGGCGACGTCGACATTGATGGGTCGCTGCCGCGCTGCGTCGAAGAACTCGCGGCTCTCGTGCTGAATGCCCCATTTGGCCATCGCAAAGTAGCCGGCAACAGCCAGAGCCGACACACAGGCCAAAACCGTCACACCGCGCTTCATGGCGTCCTTCCCTTGGAAGTCTCCCCGTCATGTGATGAGGGATAACGCCATAGTCACGGGGGCGTGGCAGCCGAGGCCGGATTAAATTTCGGAAATCTTGCAGCGCGGAACGGGAACAAAGTTGCAGGCAGCGAACCGGCGTACCGGTTCACCGCTCGCCTGAAGAGGTCAGAACGCCGTGTAGCCGCCGTCGATCACGAAGCAGTCGGCGGTGTGATAGGACGACGCCTTGCTCATCAGGTACACGGCAATGCCGCCGAAGTCGGACGGTTCGCCAAACCGGCGCACAGGAATGCGCGGCATGACGTTGGCGACGAACTTCTCGTTGCCCATGATGCCCGCCGTCATGTCGCTCTTGATCCAGCCCGGCAGGATTGCATTGGCGGTGACGCCGTAGCGGGCAAGCTCGACCGCGAGCGCGCGGCACAGCGCATTGAGGGCGGCCTTCGTCCCGGCATAGTGCTCGTTGCGCGCCGTGCCGAACAGCGAGGCGAGGCTCGAGGTTGCAACCAGCCGGCCGAATGCATCGCCGGCCTCCGCCCGCGCCGTCATGTGCCGCGCGGCGGCCTGGAAGGCGTGGAAGACGCCATCGAGATTGGTCGCGAACATCGTGCGCCATTCCTCCTCGGTGCGCTCGATGAAGGGCTTGCGGCCGCCACCGCCGATGCCCGCATTGGCGAAGCAGCCGTCGACGCGGCCGAACGTATCGAGCGTCGCCTGCATCGCCTCGGCGACGGAAGCGGGGCTGGTCACGTCGCAGATCTGGGTGTCGACCTTGCCGGGACCTGCGGCCATCGACGCCGCGGCGGCCTTGTTCTTCTCGGCGTTGCGGCCCCAGATCGAGACGTTGCAGCCACTGGACGCAAGTGCCTGGGCGATGCCGAGGCCTATGCCTCCATTGCCGCCGGTGACGACGGCGACACGGCCGGTGAGATCGAACATGGTCATGAGCGTTTCCGTGATGATGTGAGGACGCTGTACGTCGCTTCGATTGTTCGGATGTCGCAACCATGGACAAGCGAGGCGCAAAAATCAAATATGCTGCACGAACCGGGCGACGCTTCGAAATTTCCGCCGCGAAGAATGCCGCCTTCGAAAAGCTCTTGAGAGGAAACCATGCAGTTCAAGCACGTCACGCTCGATTTCGACGGGCCCGTCGCCATCCTCACGCTCGATCATCAGGAGGTGATGAACGCGGTCTCGATGGACATGCTCGGCGGGCTCGCCGAGGCCCTCGACGAGATCGAGGAGAAGAAGGCCGAGGTGCGTTGTCTCGTCGTCACCGGCGCGGGACGCGCGTTCTGCACCGGCGCCAACCTCCAGGGGCGCAACGCACAGGCCAAGCCCGGCCGCAGCAATGCCGGCGCGGCGCTCGAGACCGCCTTCCATCCCTTCCTGCGCCGGCTGCGCAATTTGCATTGCCCGATCGTCACATCGGTGAACGGCCCGGCCGCCGGCGCCGGCATGAGCTTCGCGCTGATGGGCGACATGATCCTGTGCGCGAAATCCGCCTACTTCCTGCAGGCGTTCCGCCGCATCGGCCTGGTGCCGGATTGCGGCTCGACCTGGCTGCTGCCGCGCCTCGTCGGCAAGGCCCGGGCGATCGAGCTGTCGCTGCTCGGCGAGAAGCTGCCGGCGGAGACGGCGCTGCAATGGGGACTCGTCAACCGCGTCTATGACGACGCGGCGCTGAAGGAGGAGACGATGAAGCTCGCCCATGAGCTCGCCAACGGGCCGACCGTGGCGCTGGCGCAGATCCGCGGGC
The DNA here is from genome assembly GCF_013178945.1 of Bradyrhizobium aeschynomenes. Lineage (GTDB taxonomy): Bacteria > Pseudomonadota > Alphaproteobacteria > Rhizobiales > Xanthobacteraceae > Bradyrhizobium > Bradyrhizobium aeschynomenes. Next base: position 676,268 of record NZ_JABFDM010000002.1, on the reverse strand, counting down.
TGTATTGGGACAGCCCGGAGAACTCGTTCGAGGAGCAACTCAACGCGGAATTCCAATCGCAGCGGATCGCCGGCAGCACCGCCGATTTCAAGGAAGGTGTGAGCGCGTTCCTCGAGAAGCGTCCCGCCAAGTTCAAGGGCCAATGATCGAGACCGAGCTGTCCCGCTGCGTCGCCTCGTTCATGGCGGGGGCGACCGGCGTGCGTGGCGCCGCAAAGCTCTCCGGCGGCGCCAGCCAGGAGACGTGGCGCTTCGACATCGTCCATCCCGACGGCGATGTCGGCGCCATCCTGCGCCGCTCGCCGAAGGGATATGGCGCGGCGCCCGGCCGCGCTGCCGGGCTCGACAACGAGGCCACCTTGATGCGGCTCGCACACGCCGCCGGCGTGCCGTCGCCCGAGGTGCTGCACGTGCTGAGCCCTGAGAATGATCTCGGCACCGGCTTCATCATGCGCCGCGTCGAGGGTGAGACCATTGCGCGCAAGATCCTGCGCGATCCGCAGTACGCGCAAGCACGGCCGCGGCTGGCGCGTCAGCTCGGCGGCATCGCCGCCGGCATCCACGGCATTTCGCGCGCGGCGCTGCCGGCCTTGCGGGAGATGAGCACGACCAAGGAAATCGCGGAGCTCGCGCGCGAATATCGCAGCTTCGACTGGCCGCGGCCGGTATTCGATCTGGCGCTGCGCTGGCTGGCGCAGAATGATCCCGGGCCCTCTGCGGAGGTGTCTCTGGTGCACGGCGATTTCCGCAACGGCAATCTCATCATCGGCACTGACGGGGTGCTCGCCGTGCTCGACTGGGAGCTCGCCCATCTCGGCGATCCCATGGAGGACCTCGGCTGGATCTGCGTCAACTCCTGGCGCTTCGGCGAGATCGATAAGCCCGTCGGCGGCTTCGGCCCGCGCGAGGAGCTGTTCGCCGGCTACGAGGCCGCGGGCCGCAAGGTGGACGCAGACCGGGTGAAATTCTGGGAGGTCATGGGCACCTTGCGCTGGGGCGTGATGTGCTGCGGCATGATGCAGCGGTTCCGCCAAGGTCCCGACCATTCGATGGAGCGCGCCATGATTGGCCGCCGCGCCTCGGAAACGGAAATCGATCTGCTGCGGCTGCTGGCGCCGCGAGGGGAGGGCTGATGCAGGACGAACCGACGCCGACCGAGCTGGTGCAGGCCGTGGCGGATTTCCTGCGCCATGACATCGCCCCGCTGATCTCCGGTCACCAGGCGTTCAAGCTCCGCGTCGGCATCAACGCGCTGGATCTCGTTGTGCGGCAGTTGACCCAGGCGACAGCGGCGGACGCGGCGGAGTATGCGCGGCTGAAGCGACTGCTCGGACAGGACGGCGCGTTGATCGATCTCAATCGCGTGCTTGCGGAGCAGATCGCGAGCGGTGCCCTCGACCTCGCGACGCCGGGGCTGAAGGAGCACCTCTGGCAGACCACGCTCGACAAGCTCGCTGTCGACCAGCCCAACTATGCCTCCTACAAGCGCGAGGCAGGGAGAGGCCAAGATGGCGCCTAACTCTCCGTCGTCATTGCAAGCAGCGTCAGCGACGAAGCAATCCAGACTGTTTCTGCAGAGGCCGTCTGGATTGCTGCGCTTCGCTCGCAATGACGGTGGTGAGAGCGGAACAGGTCCGTCCACCACCTCAGCTGTCATTCCGGGATCCGCCGTAAGGCGCAGGCCCGGAATCCATACTCCCGATCGTGGTTATGGATTCCGGGCTCGCGACTGTGTCGCGCCCCGGAATGACGAGCTTAGCGAGGAGTCACCGCCCCAGCCAGTTCGGCGGCCGCTTCTCCGAGAATGCCTTCGGACCCTCGATGTAGTCCTGCGAATGGATCATCGCCTGCACCGCCGGATAGTCGCGCTGCTCGGTGATGGCCTGCTCCAGCGACACGGCCAGGCCCTTCTCGATCGCCTGCTTCGAGGCGCGGATCGACATCGGCGAGTTCTTGGCGATCGTCTCGGCCCAGCGTTCCGCGGCGGCCAGCGCCTCGCCCTGCGGCACCACCTCGTTGACGAAGCCGAGCTCGTGCCCCTCGCGGGCGCCGACATGGCGGCCGGTCAGGATCATGCCCATCGCGCGCTTCATGCCGATCTGGCGCGGCAGCCGCTGCAGGCCGCCGGCCAGCGCGGCAAGGCCGACGCGCGGCTCGGGCAGGGCGAAGGTTGCATTCTCGGAGGCGATGATCAGGTCGCAGGCCAGCGCGATCTCGAAGCCGCCGCCCATCGCAACGCCGTTGACGGCCGCGATCAGCGGCTTGTCGCAGTCGAAGCGCGAGGTGAGACCACCGAATCCGCTTCGGCCCCAGCCGCGCTTGCCGCCGGCCGCCTGCCATTTCAGGTCGTTGCCGGCGCAGAACGCCTTGTCGCCCTCGCCGGTGACGATCGCGACCCATTGTTCGGGATCAGCAGCGAAGCCGTCGAACACCGCCTCGAGCTCGTAGTGTGCGTCGGTATGCAGCGCGTTGTAGACCTCGGGGCGGGCGAGGGTCACGATCGTGACGGGTCCCTTGCGCGTGATCTTCGAGAATTTCAGCTCCATCGGCCGTTCCTCCTGGTTTCTGATTGGCAACGTTGCGCGAGCTTAGCGCCTTCACTGCGTTGGCAATCATCCAAATACGCAACCGCGCTGCGCGCCACAAGCACGCGGCGGAGAGCCGGCCCGACCACAATCAAGAACAACAACGACACGCACTGGGAGACACGCCATGGATTTTTCCTTGCCGAAGGAACTGGTCGCCTATCTCGACGAGCTCGACCGCTTCATCGCCGCTGAGATCAAGCCGCTCGAGGAGGCCGACGACAATATCCGCTTCTTCGATCATCGCCGCGAATGGGCGCGCACCGATTTCGAGCATGGCGGCCTGCCGCGGCATGAGTGGGAGCAGCTGCTGCGCAAGGCCAAGGACCGCGCCGACGCAGCGGGGCACCTGCGCTTCGCGATTCCGAAGCGCTATGGCGGCAAGGACGGCTCCAACCTCTGGATGGCCGTGATCCGGGAGCATTTCGCCTCGAAGGGGCTCGGCCTGCACAACGACCTGCAGAACGAGCATTCGATAGTCGGCAATCTGCCGATCGTCACCATGCTCGACCGCTATGGCCGCGACGATCAGAAGGCGATGATCGACGGCTCGATCACCGGCAAATATCGCATCACTTTCGGCCTCACCGAACCGCACCACGGCTCGGATGCGACCCATATGGAAACGAAGGCTGTCCCGGCGACCCGCGACAACGTCAAGGGCTGGCTGATCAATGGCGAGAAGATGTGGACGACGGGCATGCACGTCGCCACCCACTGCGCTCTGTTCGCGCGCACATCGGGCAATGACGGCGATGCCCGCGGCATCACCTGCTTCCTGGTGCCGGCGAAGACCGAGGGCGTGAAGGTCGAGGAGTATCTCTGGACCTTCAACATGCCGACGGATCATCCCCGCGTCAGCTTCACCGACGTGTTCGTGCCGGAGGATGCGCTGTTCGGCGAGGTCGGGCGCGGGCTGTCGCTGGCGCAATGCTTCGTGCACGAAAACCGCATCCGGCAGGCAGCGAGCTCGCTCGGCGCCGCGGTGTTCTGTATCAATGAGAGCGTCACTTACGCGCGGGAGCGGAAGCCGTTCGGCAAGGCGCTGGCCGAGAACCAGGCGATCCAGTGGCCGCTGGTTGAGCTGGCGACGCAGGCGGAGATGCTGCGGCTCCTGATCCGCAAGACCGCCTGGGAGATGGACCAGCTCACCCAGGCGCAGGTCGAGCATACGCTGTCCGACAAGGTCTCGATGTGCAACTACTGGGCTAACCGCCTGTGCTGCGAGGCCGCCGACCGCGCCATCCAGGTCCATGGCGGGATGGGCTATTCGCGCCACAAGCCGTTCGAGCACATCTACCGCCACCACCGCCGCTACCGCATCACCGAGGGCAGCGAGGAGATCCAGATGCGGAAGGTGGCGGGCTTCCTGTTCGGGTATATGGGGGTGAACAAGAGGTGAGTTCGTCGTAGTTCAGCCATCGTGAGCGTCAGCGCAGCAATCCAGACCTGTCACTTGGCCCCTGGATTGCTTCGGCGCAAGGGCGCCTCGCAATGAGGGTGGGGAGAGCGCGCAAACTCTCTCCGCCGTCATTCCGGGGCGTGCGCAGCACGAGCCCGGAATCCATAACCACGACCGCCCGCGTGACGAAGACCAGCGCCACAACCAGATCGCGCCCCACCCGGTTTCATGAGTATGGATTCCGGGTTCGCCCCGCTGCGCGGCGCGCCCCGGAATGACTCGTGGAGCGGGCACGCTCCCCGTCCGCCAATAGTCAATTCACCTGCCGGTCCTTTCCCGCCCAATACGGATCGCGCAGATTCCGCCGCAGGATCTTGCCCGAGGGATTGCGCGGCAATGCGTCGAGGAAGTCGACGGTCTTCGGCGTCTTGAAGCCGGCGATGCGGGTGCGGGTGAAATTGATGATGTCGGTCGCAGTCACCTGCTTGCCCGGCTTCATCACGACGACCGCCTTGACGGCCTCGCCCCATTGGTCGTCGGGAATGCCGATCACGGCGGCCTCGGCAACATCGGGATGGTCGCAGATCGCGCTTTCGACCTCGGCCGGATAGATGTTCTCGCCGCCGGAGATGATCATGTCCTTGATGCGGTCGTGGATATAGACGTAGCCGTCCTCGTCCATGTAGCCGGCGTCACCGGTGCGCAGCCAGCCGTCCTTGTCGAGCGTGCGCGCGGTTGCCTCAGGCAGGTTCCAGTAGCCGGCCATGTTGGAGCCGGAGCGCGTGGCGATCTCGCCGACTTCGCGCGGCGGCAGCGGATTGCCGTTGACATCGATGATCGCGACCTCGATGCCGGGCAGTGGCTTGCCGGCCGAGCGCATCCGCTCGAGGCCCTCGACATGGTCCTCCGGCGGCAGCGCGATGATGGTGCCGGTGGTCTCGGTCATCCCGTACATCTGCACGAAGCCGCATTTGAACACGTCGATGCATTCCTTGAGCAGCGCTGCCGGAATCGGCGAGGCGCCGTAGAGCATGTATTTGAGCCGCGAGAAATCGACCTGCCGCGCGCGCGGCTGCCGCACCACGAACTGCATCGCGGCGGGCACCATGAACAGTTTGGTGATGCCGGACTGCTCGAAGAAATCGAGGATCTTGGTCGGATCGAACTCGCGCGCGATGACGCCGCGGGCGCCGTGATAGAGGCTCATCAGGCCCCAGCCGGAGCCGCCGATGTGGAATATCGGCATCGCAATCAGTGAGACGTCGTCGGTCGACCATTTGTTCCAGTCCGGCTTTTCGTCCGGATTGCCGGTGTTGACGAGATTGAGGAAGTTCGCGTGCGACAGCATCGCGCCTTTCGGCTTGCCCGTCGTGCCGGAGGTGTAGAGCTGCAGCGCGATATCCTTCGGCGTGATTGCGACGTCGGGATCATCGGCGCTCTGTGCGTCGCGCCAGGCGGTGTAGTCCTGCCATTCCGGCGCGCCGCCCTCCGTGGTGATGATGTGCCGCACGCTCGGCAACTGGTCGCGGATCTGTCGGATCAACGTGATGAATTCGGGCCCGACGAACAGGGCAGGGGCCCTGCAGTCCTCGACGATGAACGCGACCTCAGGACCGGCCAGCCGCCAGTTCACCGGCGCCATCACGACGTTGGCCTTCATGGCGCCGACCAGCAGCTCGAAATAGAAGTCGCTGTTCTTGCCGAAATAGGCGATCCGCTCACCCGGCTTGAGGCCCAGCGCCTTCAGCGCATTGGCGACCTGGTTGGTCTTGCGGTCGAATTCGGCAAAGCTGGTGATGCGGCCTTCGAACTCATAGGCGGTGGCGGAGCCGAGTGCCTGCGCTTGGCTGCGCACGACGTCGACGAGCGTCGACGCTGCCGTCGTGACGGACATGTTTCCCCTCCGATTGTGCCGTGTTCTTCGTTTTATGTTTGGTCATCTCGCCCCGGATTGCGTCCAGGGCGAGCATCGTTCGATCAGTCTACAGGTCGTGGCCTGCCGATCAACAGCGTGGTCGGCCCGTCAGCTCGAGCGCGTCGCGCGGTCCTTCTCGTTCTGCGCCTTGATCGATTCCTTGGCCTTGGTCCAGTCGTCGTCGCTCCAGTCGCGCAGCTGATAGAAATTGCCGCCCATCGCCAGCGCTTGGGCGCCATCCATCGCGATGGTCTCGCCATTGATCCAGTTGCAGCCGCCGGAGATCAGGAACACGGCGAGGTTCTGCAATTCCTCCATGGTCCCGACGCGGCCCATCGGGTTCATCGCCTTGGTGCGCGCGCCCGCCTCGTCGCCCGGCTTGATGCGCTTGCTCATGCCCTCGGTCGGGATTTCGCCGGGGGCGATGGTGTTGAGGCGGATGCCGTAGCGGCCCCATTCGGTCGCGAGCGACATCGTCATGGCATGGATCGCCGACTTGCTCATCGCCGACGGCACCACATAGGGCGAGCCGTTGCGCACCCAGGTCACCGTGATCGACACCACGTTGCCCGGCTGTTTCGCCGCGATCCAGCGCTTGCCGACGGCATGCGTCACGTAGAAGGTGCCGTGCATGACGATGTTGGCCACCGCGTCGAATCCGCGCGGACTCAATTCCTCGGTGCGGGAAATGAAATTGCCGGCGGCGTTGTTGATGAGATCGGTGAGGCCGCCTTCCTGGAAGATCGCCTCGATCATCTCTTCGACCGCCATCGCATTGCGGATGTCGACGCCGTGGCTGGTGACGCGGCCGCCATAGAGGTCCATCAATTCGGTCGCGGTCTCGTCGCAGACGATTTTCCGTCGGCCGCAAATATGGACTTCCGCGCCGAGCTGGAGGAAGCGGGCGGCCATCGCCTTGCCGAGGCCGGTGCCGCCGCCGGTCACCAGAATGCGTCGACCTTCGAGCAGATTGTCCTTGAACATGGAAGTTTCCGCCTGACATGTTGTGAGTTAATTGGTCGATTGACTAAACTGCTCCGACAGCCTTCTGTAAAGTCACAAAGACAATCGTGAGGAGACTGCCCGATGGACAACCGCATTGCGATCGAGATCAAGGACGGCGTCGCCGATGTCCGCCTGGTCCGGGCCGACAAGATGAATGCGTTGGACATGGAGATGTTTTCGGCGCTGGTGGCCGCGACCGATCGGCTGTCCAACGAAAAGGGCGTGCGCGCCGTGGTGCTGTCCGGCGAGGGCCGCGCGTTCTGCGCCGGGCTCGACATGGGACGCTTCGCGGCGATGAAGGAGTCCGGCGGCAACGGCATACCCGGGGGCGAGAAGCGCGATCTGACCGTTCGCACCCACGGCAAGGCGAACTTCGCCCAGCAGGCGGTATGGGGCTGGCGGCAACTGCCGGTGCCGGTGATTGCTGCGGTGCATGGCGTGGCCTATGGCGGCGGCTTCCAGCTCGCGCTCGGCGCCGACATGCGCTACGTCGCGCCGGAGACCAAGCTGTCGATCATGGAGATCAAATGGGGCCTCGTGCCCGATATGGCCGGCACGCCGATCCTCGCGACCTTGATGCGCGACGATATCCTGCGCGAGCTGACCTATACCGGTCGGGTGTTCTCGCCGGAGGAGGGGCAGGCTTACGGTCTCGTCACCCGCATCTGCGCCGATCCGCGCGCGGCGGCGCTGGAGACGGCGCGTGAGATCGCCGGCAAGAACCCCGATGCGATCCGCGCCGCGAAGCGGATGCTGAACAACCTCTCCGTCGATCCGGGCCCGGCGTTGCTGGCGGAATCGGTCGAGCAGCAGAAGCTGATCGGCAGCCCGAACCAGTTGGAATCGGTGCGGGCGAACATCGAGAAGCGTGCGCCGAAGTTCGCGGACTGACGCAGTCATTCTGGGATGCTCCGAAGGAGCAGACCCGGACTCTTGAGATTCTCCGGTGCGCAAGCGCGCACCATAGTTCGATGCTCCGCGCAAAACGTCTCCACAGTTTTGTCGCGCGCATCGCCTCGGAATGACGACAACACGCGAACCGACGTCAGATCGGACAAGGCAACAATAATGGAAACGTCCTCCCTGTTCTGCGGCATCATCTCCGGCGATCGCCGGCGCAGCCACTCCGAGATCGTCGACCGCGCCGCGCGGATCGCGAGCGGTCTTGCACAGCTCGGCGTGCGCCAGGGCGATTGCGTCTGCATGCTGATGCGCAACGACATCGCCTTCATCGAGGCGGCCTATGGCGCGATGCGGCTGGGCGCCTATGGCGTGCCGGTGAACTGGCACTTCAAGCCGGAGGAGATCGACTACATCCTCAAGGACTCCGCAACGCGGGTGCTGATCGGTCACGCCGATCTCCTGCACCAGTTGCGCGGTCTGATCCCATCCGGCGTCACCGTGATCAGCGTCCCGACGCCGCCCGAAATCCTGTCCAACTACAAGATCGATTCCGATCTGCTCGAAACGCCCGACCTCGCCGTCGCGCTGGAGGATTGGCTCGCCCGGCAGAGCCCTTACGAAGGGCCGCAGGTGCCGCAGCCGCAGAACATGATCTACACCTCGGGCACGACCGGCCACCCGAAGGGCGTGCGTCGCAACGCGCCGACGATCGAGCAGGCGGCCTCGGCCGAGCGGATGCGGGCGCTGATCTATGGCCTGCAGCCGGGCGCGCGGGCGCTGTTGCCGGGGCCGCTGTACCATTCGGCGCCGAACGCCTTCGGCTTGCGGGCCGGCCGGCTCGGTGGCGCCCTGGTGCTGATGCCGCGGTTCGAGCCGTTGGAGTTTCTCGCCATCCTTCAGGCGGAGCGGATCGATACCATCTTCATGGTCCCGACCATGTTCATCCGGCTGATGAAGTTGCCCGAGGAGGTGCGCCGCGGCTACGACGTGTCGTCGCTGCGCCATGTCATCCACGCCGCCGCACCGTGCCCCGCCGACGTCAAGCGCGCGATGATCGAATGGTGGGGGCCTGTCATCTACGAGTTCTACGGCTCGACCGAATCCGGCGCGGTGACCTTCGCGACCTCGGAGGACGCGCTGAAAAAGCCCGGCACCGTCGGCAAGGTCTCGCCCGGCGCCGAGCTTCGGTTTCTCGGTGAGGACGGTCGCGTGCTGCCGCAGGGCGAGGTCGGCGAAATCTATTCGCGCATCGCGGGCAACCCGGACTTCACCTATCACAACAAGCCGGAGAAGCGCGCCGAGATCGATCGCGACGGCTTCATCACCTCCGGCGACGTCGGCTACATGGACGCCGAGGGCTACGTCTTCCTGTGTGACCGCAAGCGCGACATGGTGATCTCCGGCGGCGTCAACATCTATCCGGCCGAAATCGAGGCGGTGCTTCACGCGGTGCCCGGCGTGCATGATTGCGCTGTGTTCGGCATTCCAGACGCCGAATTCGGCGAGGCGCTGATGGCCGTGGTCGAACCGCAGCCCGGCGTGACGTTGGATACGGGCGAGATCAAGGCGCGGCTGAAAACCTCGCTGGCCGACTACAAGGTGCCCAGGCAGATCGAAATCCACGACAAACTGCCGCGCGAGGATTCCGGCAAGATCTTCAAACGGCGGCTGCGCGACCCGTATTGGGAGCGGGCCGGACGGAAGATCTAGTGCAAAGGCGGCATTCGGTGGCGAGCGGAGACGAAACCCGCATCGAATAGGGCAGGCGACGCCTCTTTCTTGATCTTGCGCTGCAATGCAGATACGGCAGACTGACCCGTAAATGGGCAGCTGCTGGAGAGCGCATCCATGTCGCCGCAAGCCATACCAGAGGAAATCCGTCCCAATCGCGCCGCCGAGGCGCAGGCCATGGAGGAGGACGCGCGGCTCCGGGACGATATCCGGCTGCTCGGCCGCATCCTCGGCGACACCGTCCGGGACCAGGAGGGCGCCGAATTGTTCGACCTTGTCGAGCGCATCCGCCAGACCTCGGTGCGTTTCCATCGCGACGAGGATCGGCAGGCACGGCACGAGCTCGAGCAGATCCTCGACGGCATGTCGACCGCGGAGACCGTCCGCATCGTCCGCGCCTTCAGCTATTTCTCCCACCTCGCCAACATTGCCGAGGACCAGAACAACATACGTCGCATGCGTGCCAAGAGCGATGCCAACGGCGGCGCCGGCATGCTGGCGGCGACGCTCGCACATGCCAAGTCGGCTGGCTTCGAGGCGGCGGAGCTGCGCAAGTTCTTTTCCACCGCACTGGTCAGCCCGGTCCTCACCGCCCATCCGACGGAAGTGCGGCGCAAGAGTACGATGGATCGCGAGATGGAGATCGCGATGCTGCTCGACCGCCGCGAGCGGATGCAGCTGACGCCGGACGAGCGCGAGGCCAATGACGAGGCGCTGCGCCGCGCCGTGTTGACCCTGTGGCAGACCAACCTGCTGCGCCGGACCAAGCTCACGGTGCTCGACGAGGTCACCAACGGGCTGTCGTTCTACGACTACACCTTCCTGCGCGAGGTGCCCCGGCTGTTGTGCGCGCTGGAGGATCGGCTCAACGACGGCGCCGAGGTCGCAGGTGACCTCGCGTCGTTCCTGCGCATGGGCAGCTGGATCGGCGGCGACCGCGACGGCAACCCGTTCGTGACTGCCGAGGTGATGCGGGGAACGCTGAAGCTGCAATCCAGCCTGGCTTTGCACTATTATCTCGAGGAGCTGCATCTGCTCGGCAGTGAGCTGTCCATTGCAGCCCATCTCGCCGACGTCTCCGAAGAGCTGCGCGTGCTCGCCGAGCGCTCGCCCGACACCTCCCCACACCGCAGCGGCGAACCGTATCGGCTGGCGGTCTCCGGCATCTATGCGCGCCTCGCGGCCACCGCAAAGAAGCTCGGCATCCAGATCAGCCGCCTGCCGGTGGCGGCGGTCGCGCCTTACGACAGCGTCAAGCAGCTGCAAGACGATCTCGACGTGCTGCATCGCTCGCTGATCGCCAACAATGCCGAGGTGATCGCGCGCGGCCGGCTGCGGATGCTCCGGCGCGCCGTGGACTGCTTCGGCTTCCATCTGGCGCGGCTCGACATTCGCCAGAACTCGGCGGTGCATGAGCGCACCGTGGCCGAGCTGATCGACACCGCGATGCCCGGCATGTCCTACATGGCGCTGAGCGAGGACGCCCGCGTCGGCCTGCTCGTGAGCGAGCTGCGCAACACCCGCCCGCTGGTGTCGCAGTTCGTGAAATACAGTGACGAGACCGTCGGGGAGCTCGCGCTGTTCCGCGCCGCGGCCGAGGCGCACGCCACCTTCGGCGCCGACGTGATCACCCAGTGCATCATCTCGATGTGCAAGGGCATGTCGGACATGCTCGAGGTCGCGCTGCTCTTGAAGGAGGTCGGCCTGATCGACCCCTCCGGTCGCTGCGGCGTCAACATCGTGCCGCTGTTCGAGACCATCGAGGATCTGCAGGCGTCCAGCGGCATCATGGACCGGATGCTGGCGCTGCACGATTATCGCCGCCTGGTCGATAGCCGCGGCGCCGTGCAGGAGGTGATGCTCGGCTATTCCGACAGCAACAAGGATGGCGGATTCGTCACCTCGGGCTGGGAACTCTACAAGGCCGAGATCCATCTCGTCGAAATCTTCGAGCGCCATAACGTCAGGCTGCGGCTGTTCCATGGCCGCGGCGGTTCGGTCGGCCGCGGCGGCGGCCCGAGCTATGACGCCATCATCGCGCAGCCCGGCGGCGCCGTGAACGGTCAGATCCGCATCACCGAGCAGGGTGAGATCATCTCCAGCAAATATTCCAACGCTGAAGTCGGCCGCAACAACCTCGAGATTCTCGCGGCGGCAACGCTCGAGGCCAGCTTGCTGCATCCGCGGCAGCCGGCGCCGAAGCGCGAATATCTCACCGCGATGGACCGGCTCTCCGAGCTTGCGTTCAAGGCCTATCGCGGCCTGGTCTATGAGACCGACGGCTTCGTCGATTATTTCTGGGCCTCGACCGTCATCAACGAGATCGCGACCTTGAACATCGGCAGCCGTCCGGCCTCGCGCAAGAAGACCCGTGCGATCGAGGACCTCCGCGCGATTCCCTGGGTGTTCTCCTGGGCGCAGTGCCGGCTGATGCTGCCGGGTTGGTACGGCTTCGGCAGCGCGGTCGAGACCTGGATCGCGGAGAACCCAGAGCAGGGCATGCCGTTCCTGCGCGAGCTCAATCGCGAATGGCCGTTCTTCCGCATGCTGCTGTCGAACATGGACATGGTGCTCGCCAAGAGCTCGATCGCGATTGCCTCGCGCTATGCCGAGCTGGTGCCCGACGAAGTCTTGCGCGAAAAGATCTTCGGCCGCATCCGGCGGGAATGGAATCTGGTGATCGAGACGCTGCTCGACATCACCGGACAAGAGCGCCTGCTGCAAGGCAACCCGCTGCTGGAGCGCTCGGTACGCAACCGCTTTCCGTATCTCGACCCGCTCAACCATGTGCAAGTCGAGCTGTTGAAGGCGCACCGCGCCCAGAACCCGGACGAGCAGGTGCTGCGCGGGATTCAGCTGACCATCAACGGCATCTCGGCGGGCTTGAGGAATACGGGGTAGCCCGAGCCTGCGGCTACACACTCCCTGTCGTCCCGGCGAACGCCGGGACCCAGACCCACAGGGAGGAGTTTGAGGCACGCTGGTCGTTGGCCTTTTGCCCACCACGATCGCCGCGGCGTATGGGTCCCGGATCGGCGCTATGCCACGCTGGCGCGCGGCACGGCTTGTCCGGGACGACGGCGGGGTTTGTAGCTGCCGCAGGGTGGGCAAAGCGGCCGCCCGCAGGGCGGCTGCGTGCCCACCGTGATGCTGCACGTTCGGGGATAATGGTGGGCACGGCGCGCGAGAGAGCGCGGCTTGCGGGCGCAGGTTCGGTGGCGCGCCTTTGCCCACCCTACGGCAGTTACAAGCACCACCGGTAGCTACAAACACCGCCGTCGTCCCGGCGAACGCCGGGACCCAGACCCCCAGGGAGCGGATTGAGGCACGCTGGTCATTGGCCTTTGCCCAACATGACCGCTGCGGCGTATGGGTCCCGGATCGGCGCCACGCCGCGCTTCGCGCGTCGCGGCTTGTCCGGGACGACGACGGTGGATGCGGCGGATTCACGGCTGAAACAGCGGTCGGAAAAACGGGGACGTAAGTTGAAGTTCTCGCGGCGCATCACGCCCGAGCTTGCGATCAGTTCGTCCCTCGCAAACATGCAAGGGCGCGGGGAATGCCGGGTGAAGGCCTCACCCATGGCCCGCCTGCAGAAAAATTAGCAGGCGGCAGTCACCACAGGTTCAGCCGAACATCCGGCATTCCCCGCGCGATGTCTTCACGCTTATACGCGATCTCCCCGGTGTGCCGGCTCGTAGACACCGTCGCCCGCAGGATGCTGGGCATCACAACGGACTTGACGCCTGCTTCGGGGCGCCAGGACCACGCGATTTCGCGTCCGCAACGAAGCCGTTCGTCCGCGCATCCGTGAAGACACGCTGCGGCTCCATCGCGGCCATCGCATCCCCGCCTCGCGTGTCGTGACGATCGCGCGCTACGCCCCTTGCTCGAGGCGGGATGGCGGGAGAAAAGCATAACTTCTGAAAAATAGCAATACGTTTTCTTTTTTGAGAATCGTTTGAGTGGATTTCTGAGCGTTCGCGCCTCGATCCGCGTGTTCAAGGAGCGAGGCGAGAGTCCCGGCTTCGCTGCAGGATGCCTGCTCCGCTCAAGACCCGCGACCCTCACCCTGAGGAGCCGCCGCGGACGGCGTCTCGAAGGGTGAGGCCCGCTACTCGGGCCTCATGGTTCGAGACGCGCCTTCCGGCGCTCCTCACCATGAGGGTCGGGAGCCGAGGGGGCGCTGACTGCCGGACCATGAACACGCGTCAGCGTGTTCATGGTGAGGGCTGAGCGCCGACCCCGAAGCTGCGCATCGATCAGGCTAACAAATATGTGCGCCCTGTGTCTCCACATACACCGCATACAGCGACTGGCTGGCGGTCATGAACAGGCGGTTGCGCTTCTTGCCGCCGAAGCAGACGTTGGCGCAGATCTCGGGCAGCTTGATCTGGCCGATGCGCTGGCCGTCCGGCGCGAAGATGTGGACGCCGTCATAGCCCTCGCCGACCCAGCCGGCACCGACCCAGATGTTGCCGTCGATGTCGACCCGCAAGCCGTCCGGGAAGCCCGACTTGCCGTCGAGCGTCATGTCGATGAACGCCTTGGGGTTCGACAGCTTGTCGCCGTTGATGTCGTACTGCCAGACGACGTTCTTGGCGTTCGGATAGTGGGTGATGCCGGTGTCGCAGACATAGAGCTTCTTGTAGTCGTGGCTGAAGGCGATGCCGTTCGGCTTGAACGGCTCGTCCGCGACCTTGGTAACCGCGCCGGACTGCGCGTCGACGCGGTAGACGGCTTCCTTCTGGAACGGCTGGTTGGAGCCGTTGCGGACATTCTGGCCTTCATAGAGATTGATCGATCCGTAGCCGGGATCGGTGAACCAGATCGACTTGTCGGCGGGATTGACGACCATGTCGTTCGGGCCATTGAGCGGCTTGTCGTTGGCCTTCTCGGCGAGAACCGTGACCGTGCCATTGTGCTCGAAGCGGACGAGGCGGGTGCGTTCCGCGGTGATCTGCCGTCCCTCGTAGTCGAAGGTGTTGCCGTTGGATTCGTTCGAGGGTTTTCGAAACTGTTGGGAGATGTGGCCGTCGTCGTCGAGATAGCGCAGTTGCCGGTTGTTCGGGATGTCGCTCCAGACGAGGTACTGGCCCTGCGTGTTCCACGCCGGTCCTTCCGCCCAGAGGCAGCCGGTGAACAGGCGCTTGATGACGGTGTTGCCGACCTTGGCCTTGAAGCGCTTCTCGTCGATCACGACGATGTCGGGATCGGGATAGCGCTGCGGCTGCGCCCCCGGTCCGAAATCCCGCGCGATCGCCGGCGAGACCGCTGCTGCAGCAGCGGCAAAGCCTGCGACGCCTTTGAGGAGCGTGCGCCGGTCGAAGCGATCGGCTTCGGCCGGCACGTCCTTGATGAGATCGTGTCGTGAATTCGTCATGGTTTCCTCCAAACGTTTTTTGTTGGGAGGCGACCATACGACGGAATCGTGGCTTTCAGCGGGTTGTTCGGATAAAAAACAACTTGAGATAGTTTGCGCTGCGAGACGATTTTGCGCGCTGCAAATCTCAAATCGGATCCCAGCCGAACACGTCGGCGGAGCGATCGAGCTTGTAGAACGACGGCTTCAGCGCCGGCATGCCGTGCTCGGCGATGGTCTGCGGCGTCCAGCCTTCGCCGCGATGCACCGAGCGCAGCGGACGCGACTGGCCCATCAGGAAGATCTCATTCATGCGGACAGCGAAGATCTGGCCGGTGACGTCCTTGGAGACATCGCCCAGCAGATAGGCGACGACCGGCGCGATCTTTTCCGGGCCCATCCGCTTCATGCGCTCGACGCGCTCCTTCTCGGCCTCGGTCTCCGCTGGAATGGTGCCGATCATGCGGCTCCAGGCGAACGGCGAGACGCAGTTGGAGCGGACGTTGAAGCGGCCCATGTCGAGCGCGATCGACTTCGACAGGCCGACGATGCCGAGCTTGGCGGCCGCGTAGTTGGCCTGGCCATAATTGCCGATCAGGCCGGAGGTCGAGGTGAAGTGCACGAAGGAGCCGCTCTCCTGCTCGCGGAACAGCCGCGCCGCGGAGTGCGACACATAGAACGAGCCCATCAGATGCACCTTGATGACGGCCTCGAACGCCTCGATGCTCATCTTGTGGAAGATCATGTCGCGCAGGATGCCGGCATTGTTCACGACGCCGTCGAGCCGGCCGAAATGGTCGGTCGCGGCCTTCACGATCTTGCTGGCGGGGATCGCCTCGGAAACGCTCTCGAAATTCGCGACGGCGGTGCCGCCGGCCTTGCGGATCTCCTCGACCACTTCCTCCGCCGGCGCCGCGCTGGTGCCCGAACCGTCGGAGGCGACGCCGGGGTCGTTGACCACGACCTTGGCCCCTTCGGCGGCGCACAGCAGCGCGATCTCGCGGCCAATACCGCGGCCGGCGCCGGTGACGATGACGACTTTGTCCTGGAGTGATTTGGTCATGATGGTGTCCTTGGCTTGATGTGGGAATCTGGTTCGTCCGTTGGCCGCTGGCAACCGCATGTGAGGATCTGAGTCTTTCGCGACGCTGCCTCTACGTCGTCATGCCCGGGCTTGTCCCGGGCATCCACGTCCGTCCCAGTATGCCGGCCGACGTGGATGGCCGGGACAAGCCCGGCCATGACCGCGTGGAGAAAGCCGAACTCAACTCTGCACCATCACATGCGATTGCCTTGGAGGAGGAACGGAGCGAGGGAGAGTGCTCTGGAATGGCAGATGTCACTACCTCTCGTTCGTAAAGATGATCGTGCCCGACGCGGCGAACATGCCGCCGACGCCGTGACACACCGAGATCTTGGCTCCCGGCACCTGCGCCGGCGCGATGCCGCGCATCTGGCGCACGCTTTCCTGTAGCGCATACATGCCGTACATGCCGGAATGCATGTAGGACAGGCCGCCGCCATTGGTGTTGAGTGGCAGCTTGCCGCCGGGCCGGGTGTGTCCGGCGGCGATGAACGGCCCGGTCTCCTCATGCGGCATGAAGCCGAGATCGCCGAGCCCGAACAGCGGCAGATGCGCGAATGCATCGTAGATCATGAGATGGTCCACATCGGCATGCGTGATGCCGGCCTCCTTGAAGGCGAGGGGGCCCGCGACCTTGAAGGCGCGCGACGAGGTGAACGTCTCCATCTGGCTGACCATCGGCGTCTCCACGCTTTCGCCGGTGCCGAGAATGTATACGGGCTTGCGCGGAAAATCCTTCGCGCGATCGGCCGAGGTCAGGATCAGCGCGCCGCCGCCATCGGTGACGAGGCAGCATTGCAGCAGCCGGAACGGGTAGGCGATCATGCGCGAATTCAGGACGTCGTCGACCGTGATCGGGTCCTTCATCATCGCGCGCGGATTTTTCGCCGCCCATTCGCGCTGCACGACGGCGACCATCGCGAGTTGCTCATGGGTGATGCCGTAGGTCTTCATGTAGCGCAGCACGGGAATCGGGAACATGCTGGGCGGACCGTACACGCCGAACGGCGCCTCGAACTGGCCTTGCAGGCTGTCGGCGGGAATCGAGCGCGGCAGCTTGCCGATCATCGACTTGCCGCTCTCGGCATGGGTGATCAGCACGGTCTTGCACAGCCCGGCCTCGATCGCCGCCGCGGCGTGGCGGACATGCAGCATGAACGAGCAGCCGCCGACCGAGGTGCCGTCGACCCAGGTCGGGGTGATGCCGAGATAGTGGCACATCTGCTGCGGCGTCTCGACCGCGGTGGCGAAGCCGTCGATGTCGGACAGCTTGAGTCCGGCATCGGCGATCGCGTTCAGCGCGGCGTCCGCATGCAGCTGGATCTGCGACATGTTGGGAATGACGCCGAGCTCGGTGGTCTCGGCCGCGCCGACGACGGCAACCTGGTTTCTCCGCATGGCGCTATCCCTTCGCCGGTCGGAACAGGGGCAGGGTGATCTGCGCGTCGAGCGGCTCGAAGGTGACTTCAAGCGGCATGTCGAGCTCGAGCGCCTCCGGTGTCTGCGGGCAGCCGGTGATGTTGCTCATCATGCGCGGGCCTTCCTCCAGCGCGACGACGGCGATCGCGTAGGGCGGCGTGAAGCCGGGGGCGGCGGGGCGGTGGTTGATGACGTAGCTGTAGAGCGTGCCCTTGCCGGACGCCTTGAAAATGCTGACCTTGCGGCTGGCGCAGGACGGACAGAACGGGCGCGGCGGAAAATACACGTGAGCGCAGGCGTCGCAGCGCTGCAGGCGCAATTCGCCGGCGCGGGTGCCGTCCCAGAAATGCTGCGTCTCCGGCGTCGGCTTGGGGCGTGCGCGCATCGGCTCGGCCATCCCGGTGATCCTCCCTGCGACGGGCTCCGTCGCCCGTTCCTTTGCAGAGGTGATGCGCCATTTGACCGAGAGGCGTCAACGGTCCGTCTCGCCGCGCATACGGCTCTCCAGCAGGCGCAGAGGTGCGGGACGCAGCAATTGCCGCCTGATGAAAATTGGTCTTTGATGCTGTCGAGATGATCGGAGACGAGATGAAGCTGCGTGATATCGCCCATTCCAGGACCGGCGACAAAGGGGACACCTCGAACATCTCGGTCATTGCTTATGATCCCAGGCACTACCCGCTGCTGCTCGCGGAGGTGACGGCGGAGCGGGTCAGGGCGCACTTTGCCGGCATTGTCCAGGGTGAGGTGGTCCGCTATGAGCTGCCCAACATTGCGGCGCTGAATTTCGTGATGAGCCGGGCGCTCGGCGGCGGGGTGACCCGCTCGCTGGCGTTGGACGCGCACGGCAAGTCGCTGAGTTCCGCGCTGCTCGATCTCGATATTTCGGCTGACGCCGCTGACCATCGATAGGATGCCATGACCGCTGCCAATCCGACCCTCGCCGCGCTGGCCGATGATCTCGCCACCGGCCGCACCACCTCCCGCAAGCTGGTCGAGGACTGCCTCGCCCGTATTGCCGACCCTGCCGGCGAGGGCCAGCGCGCCTTCATCCATGTCGACAAGGAGGCGGCGCTGGCGGCCGCCGACGGCATGGACGCGCTGCGCAAGGCGGGCGCCGCGCCGTCGCCCTATGCCGGCATTCCGGTCTCGATCAAGGACCTGTTCGACATCAAGGGCCAGGTCACCCGCGCCGGCTCGCGTGCGCTCGACGACTCCGCTCCGGCCGAGGCCGATGCGCCGGCGGTGGCGCGGCTGCGCCGGGCCGGCTTCGTCGTGATCGGCCGCACCAACATGACCGAGTTCGCCTATTCCGGCATCGGCATCAATCCGCATTACGGCACGCCGAAGAGCGCCTGGAAGCGCGACATCGGCCACGTGCCCGGCGGCTCGTCGTCGGGCGCGGCGGTGTCCGTCGTCGACCGCATGGCCTATGGCGCGCTCGGCACCGACACCGGCGGCTCCTGCCGCATCCCCGCCGCCTTCAACGGCATCACGGGCTACAAGCCGACGCAGGCGCGCGTGCCGCTCGACGGCGGCGTGCCGCTGTCGACGACGCTCGACAGTTTTGGCCCGCTGGCCAACACGGTCGCCTGCTGCGCGGTGCTCGATTCCGTGCTGGCCGACGAGCCGATCCGGCTGCTGGTCTCGCGCCCGGTGAAGGGGCTGCGGCTCGCGGTGCCGACCACCGTCGTGCTCGACGAGCTCGACGCGGAGGTCGCCGCAACGTTCGAGCGCGCGCTGGAGACGCTGGCGCGGCAGGGTGCGCTGATCGCGCGCATCGAATTCCCGGAATTTCTCGACGTCGGCATCATCGGCATGAAGGGCGGCTTCGCCGCCGCCGAGAGCTACGCCTGGCACCGCTTCCTGCTGACGGCCAAGGGCGACGTCTACGATCCGCGCGTGTCCGTCCGCATCATGCGCGGCGAGGCGATCACGGTGCCCGACTACATCGAGATGCTCAACGCCCGCCGCTCGCTGGTCACGCGCGCGGCCGCGCGGATCGCGCCGTACGATGCGCTGGTAATGCCGACCACGGCAAACGCGCCGCCCAAAATCGCCGATCTCGCCGACGACCAGGCCTTCGCCCGCGAGAACATCCGCGCGCTCCGCAACTGCACCTTCATCAACATGATCGACGGCTGCGCGATCTCGCTGCCGGCGCATCGCCATGGCGATGTCCCGGTCGGCCTGATGCTGGCGCAGTCCGGCGGCCAGGACCGCAAGCTGCTGGAGATCGCGGCGGGGGTCGAGGGCGTGGTGCGGGGCTGAGCCACAAGGCTAGCGCATATGAAGATGCGCGCCTTTAGTCACTCCGTCATGCCCGGGCTCGTCCCGGGCATCCACGTCGTTCTCAGCATGCCGGATGACGTGGATGGCCGGGACAAGCCCGGCCATGACGATGGTGAGAAAAACGGGTCAAAAATAGCGATCGTGAATGCGATAGGCTTGGCTGGGCGTGAGAGCGCTCAGGGCTTGCGCGGCGCGCCATCGATCGGGGGCAGCGGCGCGGCCCTGGCAGCTGTTGCCTGGGCCTGATCGATCAGACCGGCGGTGAGCATCCTGTCGAGGATGTAACTGCGTCGCGCGCTGTCGCGCTCTGAGGGGCTTGGCGTCTGGAAACGCGCGATGAGCAGGGCGATCTCGCCGACGTCGAGGCCCGTCAGGGGCTTTCCGAAATGCGCTGGCGCCGCCGCCGCGACACCATAGGCGTTGCGGCCGAGATAGCTGTCGTTCAGGTACGCGTCCAGGATACGCTCACGCGACAAGGTTCGTTCCAGACGGCCCATGAAGACCGTGCTTCCGATGTGCCAATCCAGGCCGCGGCAACAGTCTGGAGCCAAGGCATGCAGGCAATGGCGGGTGACCGCAAACGTGATCCTCGTATCGGGCCGTCCGTCACCTTTGACAATGGCTGCCGCCATCGCCGGCAGAACGAGATTGGGCCGCGTCTGAAAGTCGGCGCCAGCCGACGCGATGACGGCCTGGCGCAGCAGCAGGGGCATGTCGGCCAGCGCGACGTAGGGCGATCCCGCTTCGAGCGGACAAAGATGGCCGGTGGCAGGAAGCGCTGCGATCTCGGCTTCAGTGGGGAGGCCAAGATGATATTCGGCGTACCATATCGCGTAGCCTTCGGCGTAGAGCAGCGGCACGACGGCGAGCGAGAGCACGGCCAGGATCGACTTGCCGAGCAGGATGAGGAAGCGCCGGGTGCGTGGACGTTGCATCGTCGGAAGATTGGTTCCGCCCGAAGCGTTTCGGTTCATCCGGGCGTTCCGGCGCGATGACCCGAAGCGTCCAGGAAACGGGTGGCTGACGCTGGCCCTTCTGTCGCATCCTCGTCATTCCGGGATGCGCGCCCTTGCGCGCAGGCCCGGAATCCATAACCACCATCGTGAGTATGGATTCCGGGCTCGTCGCTGCGCGCCGCCCCGGAATGACAGCTGGGATCAAGTTTATGGCCAGACTCGAGCAGGCAGTGCCCGACCTCAATCCGGCCGTCGCGACCGGGATCGATGCGATCGACTGGGCGGTGGCTGAACGCGACCTCGACGCCAGCGGCTGCGTCGTGTTGCCGCAACTGCTCTCGGCCGACGCGTGCCGCACGCTGGCATCGTTGTATTCGGACGACAGCCGTTTCCGCAGCCGCGTGATCATGGCGCGGCACGGCTTCGGGCGCGGCGAGTACAAATATTTCAGCTATCCGTTGCCGGATCTGATCGCGCGGCTGCGGCCTGTGCTGTATGCGCAGCTGGTGCCGATCGCCAACCGCTGGAACGCGACGATGGGCATCGCCGTTCGTTACCCCGACGCGCATGCCGATTTTCTCACCCGCTGCCATGATGCCGGGCAGACGCGGCCGACGCCGCTGCTGCTGCAATATGTCGAGGGCGACTACAACTGCCTGCACCAGGACCTCTACGGCGAGCACGTGTTTCCGCTGCAGGTCGCGATCCTGCTGTCGGAGCCGGGGCGTGACTTCGCGGGCGGCGAGTTCGTGCTGACGGAGCAGCGGCCGCGCATGCAGTCGCGCGCCGAGGTGGTGCCGCTGCGGCAGGGCGATGCCGTGGTGTTCGCGGTCCACAATCGGCCCGTGCAGGGCACGCGCGGCAGCTACCGCGTCACCATGCGGCACGGCGTCAGCCGGCTACGTTCCGGCCGGCGGCATACGCTCGGGGTGATCTTTCATGATGCGAAGTGAGGGGTATGACGGCTGATCTGTTCGATGGACTCGACGTCGCGGGACCGGCGCGCGAGCCGCTCGCGCCGGGCGCGGTGCTGCTGCGCGGCTTCGCGCGGCCCTACGACAACGAGCTGATTACGGCGATCGAGGCGATCGCCGCGCAGGCGCCGTTCCGCCGCATGGTCACTCCGGGCGGCCACCAGATGTCGGTGGCGATGACGAGTTGCGGCTCGCTTGGCTGGGTGACGGACCGCAGCGGCTATCGTTACGATGCGTGTGATCCGGACACCGGCCGGCCATGGCCGGCGATGCCGCCGCTGTTGCGACGGCTCGCCGAGCAGGCGGCGAGCGAGGCAGGCTTTGCCGACTTCGCGCCGGATGCCTGCCTGATCAACCGCTATGAGCCCGGTGCAAAGATGTCGCTGCATCAGGATCGCGACGAGCGCGACATTGGCGCGCCGATCGTTTCGGTGTCGCTGGGCCTGCCCGCGACCTTCCTGTTCGGCGGCCTGAAACGCACCGACAAGACGCAGCGTTATCGGCTGGCCCATGGCGACGTCGTCGTCTGGGGCGGCCCGGCGCGGCTCGCCTTTCACGGCGTGGCGCCGCTCGCCGATGGCGAGCACGGTCTGCTCGGCCGTCAGCGTATCAACCTGACGTTCCGTCGCGCGCGGTAGTCCAGCCCGCTGTGTGATCTCCGTCATTTTGCAACGGGCATCACTCGCTCTATGCTGCCCTCTGGGAGAGGGTCATGAGCACAGTCGAACTTGCAGACGAGCGGGCGCCGGCGGCGACGCGACTGGGACTTCATCTGGCGCTGCTGCAGCTGGTGTTCAGCCTGCTGTGGACCACCTATGTGATCTATCTGCCCAAACTCGCGGCCCAGGCCGGCATCGCGCCTTCGGCCGTCATTCTGATCCTGATGCTGGACCAGGCGATCTTCACGCTCTCGGACACGGCCATGGGAATCGCCGCCGACCGGCTCGGGCGGATCGCAGGCCGCTTCGGCATTTTCATCGCTCTGGTGACGGCGCTCTCCTGTTGCGCGTTCGTCGCGCTGCCGTTCGTGGCCGGATCGGTCAGCCCGGCCGTCTTCATCGCACTGATCGCGATCTGGGCGCTGACCTCCTCGGTGCTGCGGGCGCCGCCTTTGACCCTGCTCGGGCGCCACGCGGCGCGACCCACCGTGCCGTTTCTCACGGCGCTGGTGATGCTCGGCTACGGCGTGGCGGGCGCGGTGTCGCCGTATCTCGGCGTGGTCATGCGCGACTATGATCCGCGGCTGCCGTTCATCATCTCCTCAGCCGTGCTGCTGCTGACGGCGCTCGGCCTGTCGCGAATCGCGCAGGACGGCGTTTTGCCGGCGAAGCAGGTCGTCGCCGCGGCTGCCGAGCCCAAGCCGCTGCGGGGACTGCCGCTCTTGTTCATCGGCGCCATGGTGATCCTGGCGCTCGGCTATCAGCTGCATTTCAGCATCAACAGCTCCGCCTTCTACCTCCGCTTCGCCAAGCCGGAGGATCTGCCGTGGCTGATGCCGGTGTTCTGGATCGGCTTCAATCTCGTGCTGTTTCCGGCGAGCGTGGTCGTGAAGCATCGCGGCGGGCTGATCGTGATGGGCGTCGCCGGCCTGCTCGGCGCGCTCGCGATCGTCATCGCGGAGTTTGCCGGCGCACTGAATGTGCTGATCGTGGCGCAATTCATCGCCGGCGCGGCCTGGGGCTGCATGATGATGAGCGCGATCTCGGCGGCGCTTGCGATCGGATCGACCGGCGCCGAAGGCAAGGTGACGGGGCTGGTGTTCTCGGCGCTCGCGCTGGCCACGTTCGCGCGGATTGCCGCCGTGGCCGGCGGCCTGCAGAAGCTGCCCGACTATGCGCCGCTGGTGCAGTGGGCGCCGGTCGCCTGCTGGCTCGTCGCCGGCGCCGGCCTGCTCGCGATGGCCGCGGCGGGATTGCAGGGACGCCGCGCGTCCCCGCCCTGAGACCGGTCAGACCCCCTCAGGCTTCGCCGGATGGATGAAGGCCCAGGGCGAGACCTCGGAATCGCGGGGCACCTCGATGTCGATCAGATACGGCCCGCCATGCGCCAGCGCCGTCTCCAGCGCGGATTTGAACTGATCGGGTGACGTGACCTTGGCTGCGGCCACGCCGAAGGATTCAGCCAGTTTGACGAAATCCGGATTGACCAGATCGGAGGCGACGACGCGGCCGTCGAAGCGCTCGCGCTGGTCGCGCCGGACATTGCCGTAGGAGTTGTTATTGAACACCAGGGTGACCACGCCGATGTTGTACTGCACGGCGGTCGCCAGCTCCTGCACGGCGAACATGAAGCCGCCGTCGCCTGTTATCGCGACGACGGGCTTGTCGGGATGCGCCACCTTGGCGCCGAGCGCAGTCGGGAAGCCGGCGCCGAGCGTGCCCTGATAGCCCGAGGTGATGAAGGTGCGGGGATCGTAGACCGGGAAACCGTACCAGGAGGCGAAGCCGACCTGGGACAGCTCGTCGGTGACGATGGCGTCGTGCGGCAGCACCTCGCGCAGCACGTTCAGATAGGCCATCTGCGGCTGCACCTTCTGGATCTCCTGCAAGGTGGCCGCGGTCGCCTCGCGAATGGTCGCGCGGCGTCCCGAGATCTTGCGATAGCCGGTCTTGCTCACTGCCGCAGCGAGTGCAGCCGTCCCGGCCTTGGCATCGCCGACGATGCCGGCATCGACGATCAGGCGCCGCATCTCCGCGGGATCGATGTCGATGCGGATCGACTTCAATCCGTCCGGCTTGAACGGCCACCGGAAGGTCGTCGGCAGCTCCATGCGCGTGCCGATGCCGATCATCAGATCGGTGGTCGGCCAGAGCTTGTAGGCCGCGGCCATGGTGAGCCCGAGCTCATGCGCATTGGAGACGATGCCGCGCCCCGAGCGGAACGCGACCACCGGCGCATCGATCATCTCGGCCAGTTCGAGGATCTCCGCGCGCGCCTCGATCGCGCCGGAGCCGACGAAGATCATCGGCGCCTTGGCGCCCGTGATCAGCGCGGCCGCCTTGGCGATGCGGTCGGGATCGGGCTGCGGCGGCGTGAACGGGGCCAGCGGCTTTGCTGCTGACGTCTCGGCCCTCTGCGTGAACACGTCCCACGGCATTTCCAGCGCGGCCGGGCCGCGGCGACCGGAGAGCATCTCCTGGAAGCCGCGCGCGACAAGCGTCGGCGCGCTGTCGGGATATTCGATGCGCTCGGCCCATTTGACGAAGGTGCGCAGGGTCGCGAGCTGGTCCGGCATCTCGTGCAGATGGCCGCGGCCGCGGCCGAGATAATCGGTCGGCACCTGTCCCGTGAGGCACAGCACCGGCTCGTTGCAGCCGAAGGCGGTCAGCAGCGCCGCGCCGGCGTTGAGTACGCCGGGGCCGGGGACGACGCTGAACACGCCGGGCTTGCCGCTGGCGCGGGCATAGCCGAATGCCATGTAGCCGCAGGCCTGCTCGTGGCGAGCGCCGACGACCTTGAGCTGCGCCTGATGGAAGGCGTCGAACAGGCCGTAGACCTGCGCGCCGGGCAGGCCGAACACGGTGTCGACGCCGTGGGCGACGAGCCCGCTGACGATGGCTTCGCCGCCGGTCATGGTGGTCATGCTGTTCTTCCGTTTCTACTCTGCTTCGTCGATGACGCCGTTGCGCAACAGGCCGACGCCCTCGGCCTCGATCTCGATGACGTCGCCGGGCTTGAGATAGCGCGGCGGATCGAACCGCGCACCGGCGCCGGTCGGCGTGCCCGTCACGATCACGTCACCGGGCACGAGCGTCGTGAAGGTCGAGATGTAGTTGATGAGATAGCGGAAGCCGAACATCAGCCGCGACGTGCGGTCGTCCTGACGCAGCTCGCCATTGACGTGCGTCGTCAGCCGGATGTCGGCGATCTGGCCCTCGCTGGTATAGGGCACGATCCATGGCCCGAGGCTTCCGGTCGAATCGAAGTTCTTGCCCTGGGTGACGTTGAACTTGGCGTGCCGCACCCAGTCCCGGATCGTGCCCTCGTTGCACAGAGTCAGCGCGGCGATGTGGTCGAGCGCGCTGGCTTCCGGAATGTGCCGGCCGGCCTTGCCGATGATGATGACCAGCTCGCCTTCATAGTCGAGCTGCGGCGAGGCACGCGGCCGCACCAACGGCGTCTCGTGCCCGACGAAGGAGCGCGGCGTGCGCATGAACATCGACGGATATTTCGGCGCATCCTGGCCGTCTTTATATTCGGCGTTGCGATCGGGATAGTTGACGCCGATGCAGATGATCTTCTCCGGCGAGGGGACTGGTGGCTGCCAGGTGATCGTGTCTAGGCCGTGATCCGGCGACAGGCCGGCTGCGGCATCGACCAGCCGGGGCAGGGCGGCGGCGGCAATCACTTCGCGCAGCGTCGGATAATCCTTGGCAAAGCGCGCGGAGAGATCGACGAGGCCCTCGTCGGTCACGAGCCCGTAGCGGACCGAGCCATTGACGGCGTAGGTGGCGAGGCGAGGGGAGGTCATGGGCGGTTCTCCTTAGACGCCGAGCCGCTGGATCTTGTGGGTGCCGCGCGCGAGCGAGACGTGCTTGGTCTCCATGTAGAAGTCGAACGAATAGTCGCCGCCGTCGCGGCCGATGCCGGAGGCCTTCATGCCGCCGAACGGCGTCGGCAGATGGCGGACGTTCTCCGAGTTCAGCCAGATCATGCCGGCCTCCAGCGCATCCGCCACGCGCAGCGCGCGGCCCATGTCGCCGGTCCAGACATAGCCGGTCAGGCCATACTGTACGTCGTTGGCGATCGCGATGGCGTCGGCCTCGTCGCGGAACGGGATCACCGTCAGGAACGGCCCGAACACCTCCTCCTGCGCCACACGCATCGTCTGACTCGCGCCGGTCACCAGCGTCGGCTCGACGTAATGTCCGCCGCCGGGGCCCTCGAACCGCTTGCCGCCCACGGCGATGATCGCGCCGTCCTGGCGCGCGATGTCGACGTAAGAGCACACCTTCGCGAGATGCCGCTCATGGATCAGCGGCCCGATCTCGGTCGCCGGATCGAGCGGATGACCCACTTTCAGCGCACGCACGCGCGCGGCGAGCTTGGCCGTAAATGTCTCGGCGATGCTCTGCTGCACCAGCAGACGGCTCGACGACGTGCAGCGCTCGCCGTTGAGCGAGTAGATCATGAACACGACGGCATCGAGCGCGCGGTCGAGGTCGGCGTCGTCGAACACGATCACCGGGTTCTTGCCGCCGAGTTCGAAATGCACGCGCTTCAGGGTCGGTGCGCCCTGCGCCATGATGGCGGAGCCGGTCGAGCTCTCGCCGACGAAGCCGATCGCCTTGATCGCGGAATGCTCGGTCAGCGCCTTGCCGGCCTCTTCGCCGAAGCCATGGACCGTGTTGAGCACGCCGTCGGGAATGCCGGCGTCCTTGGCGAGCTTGGCCAGCCACTGCGCCGTGACCGGCGACCATTCCGCCGGCTTGTGCACGACCGTGCAGCCGACCGCGAGCGCCGGGGCGATCTTCCAGGTCGACAGCATGAACGGCGTATTCCAGGGCGTGATCACGCCGACCGGGCCGATCGGCACCCGCGTCGAGATGTTCCAATGCTCATCGCTCGGCGTGCTCTGGCCGTCGCGGGCCTCGGTGCATTTGTCGGCGAAGAAGCGGAAATTCTCGGCGGCGCGGATCGCGGCCTTGGCCATGAAGCGGTAGGCCTGCCCGGTATCGACGCATTCGAGCACGGCGATGTCGTCGGCATGAGCCTCGATCGCGTCGGCCACCCGATGCAGCAGCTTGCGCCGCATCGAAGGCGCCATGTCGCGCCAGGATTTGAAGGCGAGCGCGGCCGACGTCGCGGCGCGGTCGATATCCTCGGCATTGCCGCGGGCGACCTTGGCCAGCACGGCATTGTCGATCGGCGACTTCGTCTCGAACGTCGCACCCGAGATGGCCGGCACCACCTTGCCGTCGATGAAGTGGCCGATGCCCGCCTCCTTCAGCTTCGCGAGCAGGGGCGCGGCACGGTCGAGATTGGCCTTGTAGATATCGGCTTTGGGGGTGGCCTTATCCATGGGATGCCTCCGCTTTCAGGGCGTTGTGGCTTTCAGGGCGTCGTGGATGTTGTTGCGTTTCCAGCTGGTCGCGGCGTCGTTGATCTGCATGTCGAAGGACAGCGCGAACTTGCTGCTGGCGAACACCGGATCGAGGTAGTCCGAGAGCGCCTTGAACACGTGCTCGCCGGCCTTCTGCCGCGCCGGAAGGTCGCGGCCTTCGCCGAGCCGCAGCAGCATGGCGAGGAAGGCGGCGTCGGGCTTGCCGTCGGCAATCGCGTAGTGCTCGCAGCGGATCGCGCGCACGCGGATGCCGCCGATCGGAAAGATCCCGGTCTCGCTGGCGGCCTGGCGGACCACCTCGCAGACGTTGTCCATCCTGACAAAGCCGTCGAGATTGGCGGAGTATTCGATGCTGAAATGCGGCATGGTGCGACAGCTCCGGTGCAGGCGTCAGGCGAAGTAGCAGCTCACCGTTCCATACGGGCCGTAGTCGGCCTGGATGGTGTCGCCCTTGCGCGCCTCGATCGGCCGGATGAACGAGCCGGCGAGGACCACCTGGCCTGATTCGAGCGCAAGCCCGTGGGCGGCGATCTTGTTGGCGAGCCAGGCAACGGCTGTCGCCGGGTTGTTCAGAACGCCGGCAGCCAGACCAGTCTCTTCCAACTGGCCGTTCTTATGGCAGAGTGCGCCGATCCAACGCAGGTCGGCGTCGAGCGGTCGCAATGGCCGCCCGCCGAGCACGATGCCGGCATTGGCCGCATTGTCCGCGATCGTGTCGAAGATCTTGCGTGTCGCCTTGGTCGCGGGATCCACCCGCTCGATCCGCGTATCCAGGATTTCCAGCGCGGGCACCACGAAGTCGGTTGCGTTGAGCACGTCGAACAGCGTGCAGTCCGGCCCCGACAGGCGCTGCTTCATGACGAAGGCCAGCTCCGCCTCGATCCGTGTCGCGATGAAGCGATCGGATGGAACGAGCCCGCCATCCGCAAAGAACATGTCGTCGAGCAGCACGCCCGAATCCGGCTCGTCGATGTTGAGCGCGCTCTGCATGGCCTTCGACGTCAGCCCGATCTTGTGCCCCTTGATGATGCGTCCCTCGCGGACCTTGATGTCGATCCAGGCCTTCTGAATCGCATAGGCATCCGCGATCGTGATGTCCGGATGCTCCTGGGAGATCTGCCTGATCTGGCGGCGGCTCTTCTCAGCCTGATCCAGGCGTTGGGCGCAGCTGCTGATTTGGTCGCTCGACAGGGGCATGAACAAACCGTGCGAAAAGGGATGGCGGCGAATGATTAACATGTTAAGTTTTTGCGGGCAAATCGAAAGCAGATTTGCTGCAGTGCGAATATCCGGGTGGGGAGCACGGGCGCCGCTATGAGCCAACGCAAGGCCAGGACCGTGAAGCCGGTCGCCAGGGAGGCGCGGCAGGTGCCGATGCGCGACTTCTCGCAATCGTTGCCCATGGCGCTGTTGCGGGCGCGCGAGGCGGTCATGCGGCAATTCCGGCCGAGCCTGCGGCAGCATGGCTTGACCGAGCAGCAATGGCGTATCCTGCGTGCGCTGGCAGCGGTCGATGCCATCGAAGTGACGGAGTTGGCGCGAGTTGCCTTCCTGCTCGGTCCGAGCCTGTCGCGTATTCTGCGCGATCTCGAGGCACGCGGTCTGATCCAGCGCGAGGCCGACGCCCGCGACCTGCGCAGAGGGGTCCTGTCGATCTCCACGAAGGGTTTGAAGCTGATTGCGCAGGTTGCGCCGAACTCGGAGGCGATCTACGCGTCGATTGCGCGGCGCTTTGGCGCACGCAAGCTTGCCGCGTTGCACAAAATGCTGGATGAGCTGGAGCGCAGCATGGGAAGTGATGTCGCGTTCGGCGGCGATACCGACGAATGAGATGGTGCAAACACCGCGCAATTTCGTCCTGATGCGGCCGTCCTGCTTGGCAGGCTGTTCGACAGTTTGATAAGAAGCGATGCAATGGAGCGGAGATGGCGTGCGTCGCAGGCATGGCAAACCATGCTAACTCTGTTTTCGCATGCTGATCTAACCCGCGAGTTGTCATGGTCACTATCAAGGTTGCGCACCTCATCGATTTCGTCGCCGACGTCTTCGAGCATGCCCACTCCTCGCCCGAGGAGGCGCGCCGGATCGCAACCTATCTCACCACGGCCAACCTGACCGGGCACGACAGCCATGGCGTGATCAGGGTCCCGGTCTACATTCGCTGGCAGAAAATGGGTTCGATCGTGCCCAACCAGACCGCAGAGATCGTCGTCGATACGCCGTCATTGGTCGTGGTCGACGGCAAGTTCGGCTACGGCCAGACGGTGACGCCGCAGGCGGTGAAGATCGGCCTCGAACGCTGCAAGAGGAGTGGGCTCGCGGCGATGGCGCTGCGCAATTCCGGCCATCTCGGCCGCGTCGGCGATTGGGCCGAGATGGCTGCGGCAGAAGGCCTCGTCTCGATCCATTTCGTCACGGCCGCGGGTTCGCTGCTGGTTGCGCCCTATGGTGGTGTCGAGAAGCGGTTTTCGACCGCGCCTTATTGCGTCGGTATCCCGCGCCAGGGACAGGATCCGATCGTGCTCGATTTCGCGACCTCGATCGTCGCCGAAGGCAAGGTTCTGGTGGCGAGCCGCGGCGGCAAGAAGCTGCCCAAGGGGGCGTTGATCGATGCCGACGGCGCGCTCAGCGAAGATCCGACGGTGCTCTATGGTCCCTACGAGGCGGAGGGCACACGCGACCATACCAAGGGGACCGGCGCGATCCGCGCTTTCGGCGAGCACAAGGGCTCGGGCCTTGCCTTCATCTGCGAGCTGCTGGGCGGCGCCTTGACCGGCACAGGAGCGACCTCGGCGGGCCGGCGCTTCGCCAACGGCATGCTCGCGATCTACATCGATCCCAAGGTGGTCGATCCTGCCAATTTCTTCGATGGCGAGATCACGCGCTACACCGATTTCATCCGGGAGACGAAACCCGTATCGGGCGTCGATCAGGTGCTGGTGCCGGGCGACCCCGAGCGCAAGATGCGGGCCGAGCGGACCGCCAACGGCGTGCCCTTGCCCGACGACACGTGGGCGGCCATCGTGAGTACGGCCCGCGAGGTCGGCGTCAGCGAAACGAGCATCCAGCGGGCGACATCGTGATGGCGGTGTGATTGCCGACGACGTGATGCAATCCGGAGCCGGACGTTCGGGATTGCATCGTGCTGCACGATCGGCGAGAACGACTTCAACAACACAGATCGATTGAACAACAAGGGAAGGAAACGCAGTCGTGGCGAACAACAAGGTCAAGCAGCTCTGGGCCGAAGGCAAGACGGTGGTGAATGCCTGGCTCGCGATCCCCTCGGGATTCTCCGCTGAGGTCGTGGCGCAGTGCGGCTTCGACAGCGTCACCGTGGACATGCAGCATGGCGTGCAGGACTATCTGTCGATGGTGCAGTGCTTCCAGGCGATGCACGCTCATCCCGTGACCCCGATGGTGCGCGTGCCGTGGAACGAGCCCGGCATCATCGGCAAGGTGCTCGACGGCGGCGCCTATGGCGTCATCTGCCCGATGGTCAACACGGCGCAGGAAGCACGCAACCTCGTCTCCTATTCCAAATATCCGCCGAAGGGCGTTCGCTCCAACGGCCCGATCCGCTCGGGCATGTATGGCGGCGCCGGCGAGTACCAGAAGACGGCCAATGACGAGATCGTGCTGCTGCCGATGATGGAGACGCGGACGGCGGTCGAGAACATGGAGGCCATCCTCGACGTCGAGGGCATCGACGGCGTCTATATCGGCCCGTCCGACCTCGGCTTCTCCTATGGCCTGGTGCCGAAGCTCGACCGTGACGAGCCGGAGATCCTCAAGATCTATGAGAAGATCGTGAAGGAATGCGGCAAGCGCGGCCTCAATCCCGGCATCCATTGCAGCGGCGCCGAAGGCGCGGTCCGCGCCATCAACATGGGCTTCAAGCTGGTCACGCTGTCGAACGAGGTCGGCTTGATGCAGGTCTATGCCCGCCAGCAGGTCGCGCAGACGCGCAACGAATCCGGCGGCAAGGCCTGAGGGCGAATTGCGGATAGGGAGTGGCGAATAGGGGGATTCATTCCATTCGCTATTCGCTATTCGCTATTCGCGTTTCCGGTTGCGACCGATCTATCCAAACGAGAGAGACTGCCATGGCTCCCGCCCCCGTCATCCGGCTTCATCCCGAGGATAGCGTGCTGATCGCGCGCGCGAGCCTGCCGCCGGGGCTCGCGGTTGCCGATGGGGTGATGACGGTCGACAGGATTCCGGCGGGGCATAAGGTCGCGGTGCGGCCGATCGCACAGGGTGAGCCGATCCGCCGCTATGGCCAGATCATCGGCTTCGCCACCGCGCCCATCGCGCCTGGACAGCACGTTCATACACAGAACTGCGGCATGGGCGATTTCGCCAAGGACTACGCCTATGGCGTCGACGTCAAGCCGACGCCGAACTTCGATCTCCCCGCCACCTTCGAGGGTATTCGTCGCCCCGACGGCCGGGTCGCGACCCGCAACTATATCGGGCTGCTGACCTCGGTGAATTGCAGCGCGCATGTCGCGAGCCTGGTGGCCGACGTCTTCAAGCGGAATCCGTTCACCGGCGACGATCCGCTGGCCGACTACCCCCATGTCGACGGCGTCGTCGCGCTGACGCACAAGACCGGCTGCGGCATGACGCTCGACGAGCCACTCAAACTGTTGCGGCGAACGCTCGGCGGCTACGCGCGGCACGCGAACTTTTCTGCGGTGATCGTCCTTGGCCTCGGCTGCGAGGCCAATCAGATCGGCGGATTGATGGAGGAGCAGAAGCTCGCCGGCCGCCTGCGCGCCATGGACATTCAGGAGGTCGGCGGTACCCGCAAGACCGTCGAGGCTGGCATCGCCTTCGTGAAGGAGGCGCTGACGGATGCCAACAAGGTCAGACGCGAGACGGTTCCGGCCAGCGAGTTGACGGTCGCTCTGCAATGCGGCGGCTCCGACGGCTATTCCGGCATCTCTGCCAATCCAGCGCTCGGTGCCGCCAGCGATCTCCTGGTGCGGCATGGTGGCACGGTGATCCTGTCGGAAACGCCCGAGACCTACGGCGCCGAGCATCTGCTCACGCGCCGCGCCGTCAGCCGCGACGTCGGCGAGAAGCTCGTCTCCCTGATGCGCTGGTGGGAGGAGTATACGGCGCGCGAGGGCGCGGAGATGAACGCCAATCCCAGCCCCGGCAACAAGGCCGGCGGCCTGACGACGATTCTCGAGAAGTCGCTCGGCGCGATGGCCAAGGCCGGCAGCACCAATCTGGTGGATGTGCTGCATTATGCCGAAGCCGTCACCAAGAAGGGCTTCGTGTTCATGGATACGCCCGGCTACGACCCGGTAGCAGCGACCGGGCAGGTGGCCGGCGGCGCCAATCTCGTCTGCTTCACCACCGGACGTGGCAGCGTGTTCGGCTGCAAGCCGGCGCCGTCGATCAAGCTCGCGACCAACACGCCGATGTACAAGCGGATGGAAGACGACATGGACGTCAACTGCGGCACCATCCTCGACGGCGAGGAGACGGTGCAGGAGTGCGGGCAGCGCATCTTCGAGCTGATGCTGAAGACCGCCTCGGGGCAGCCGACCAAGAGCGAAAGCTTCGATTTTGGTGGGGCGGAGTTCGCCCCCTGGGTGCTCGGCGCAACGATGTAGCCGGCATCGTTCAGCTATTCAGCTGCTTTGCATCGTGTTGCCGGACGTTTCCGTGCCGGCATCTGATCGCAGCTGAGATCGTCACCGTGCTGAGACTGGATCGCAACTGAGATCAGATGACAGGTCGGGAGCGCCGCCGTGGGCTGGCCGCGCTGACGCGCGCGCGACAGCGGCGCCGAACAATTTACCGCTGGTGGCCCAGGCCGATGCCGAGCGCCAGGGCCTTCTGACGGAGCGAGCCTTCAGTCCGCTTCATCGCCTTGGCGATCTTGGCAACCGGGGTCTTGGACTTCGAGTGCTGCTTCAGCAGCTTGATGTCGGCGGGCGTATAGGGTTTCCGCGCCAACTTCTTGGTAGCTGCCTTCTTAGCTGTCTTCGCCACTTGATTCTCCTTTTGGCAATGTGGGCTCTAAATAGCACGTGTAGTCGAGCTATCAAGCGATTGCGGCAAATGCAACGCTATTAGTTCTTGTTAGTTCATCATTGGGGGTTAATCCCTTCTTTGACGAACTGGTCAATCTTCCGTGAGCCTGCGGCGCTCGCCTGTGGACAAGTATGGGGAATGCCGCTGTCGCGGGTTGTTTGTTCCTCTCTCGTTCTTCACGCGAGCTGGAATTGGGGCGTACGGCCGCCGGAAAAGCGACCGGTGCGTGCAGGTGAGACACATGATCGACGCCTGATAGGACCGGGTGCGTCCTGAATGCCGCGTTTCCGGCTCAGGATGGTTCAATAGGCAGCTCTGCCCTTTGTTAGTGCTTGATCCCTGGGCATGGCAATGGTCTGCTTAAAAAAGTTGCTGGAGCGCCGAACACGTGTCAATCTACGTCGCATTACATCACGTCACCCATTACAAATATGATCGTCCGGTCGAGCTGGGCCCGCAGACCATCCGCCTGCGCCCTGCACCACATACCAGGACGCCGGTGCTGAGCTATTCGCTCAAGGTCACGCCGCCCAACCACTTCGTAAACTGGCAGCAGGACCCGCAGGGAAATTGGCTAGCGCGCTATGTTTTCCCGGAGAAGGTGAACGAACTTAAAATCGAGGTCGATTTCACGGCGCAGATGACCGTGATCAACCCGTTCGACTTCTTCGTCGAGCCTTATGCCGACAGTTTTCCGTTCGCTTACCCCGACAGTCTCAAGGTGGAACTGGCGCCTTATCTGGAAACGATCGATCCGGGGCCGTTGTTCGCGGAATACTTGAAGTCGATTCCCCGCGAGGCCGACAACACCGTCAACTATCTCGTCGAGCTCAATGCACAGTTGCAGAAAAAGATTCGTTATATCATTCGGATGGAGCCCGGCGTTCAGACTCCGGAGGAGACGCTGTCGTCCGGGGCCGGCTCCTGCCGCGACTCGGCGTGGCTACTGATCCAGACGTTGCGTCATCTCGGCCTCGCCGCTCGGTTCGTCTCCGGCTATTTGATACAGCTCCGTCCCGACATCGATCCGGTCGAGGGCCCGGTGGAGGTCGAGAGCGACTTCACCGATCTGCATGCCTGGGCCGAAGTCTATCTGCCTGGCGCCGGCTGGATCGGCTTCGATGTGACCTCCGGCATGCTCGCGGGCGAGGGGCATATCCCGGTGGCGGCGACGCCGCACTATCACTCGGCCGCGCCGATCAGCGGCAGTGCCGGGATTGCCGAGGTCGAGTTCGCCTTCGAGATGAATGTGCGGCGCATCCGCGAGGCGCCGCGCATCACCCGGCCTTTTTCCGATGAATCCTGGGACAAGCTCGATCAGCTCGGCGAAGCCGTCGACGCCGATCTCGCCGCTCACGACGTGCGACTGACGATGGGGGGCGAGCCGACCTTCGTGTCGATCGACGACATGGAATCGGCAGAGTGGAATACGGCCGCGGTGGGTCCGGCCAAGCGCGGTCTTGCCGACAGCCTGATCAGGCGGCTGCGCGCGCGGTTCGCGCCGGGCGGTCTGCTGCATTACGGCCAGGGCAAATGGTATCCCGGCGAAAGCCTGCCGCGCTGGGCGTTCGGGCTGTATTGGCGCAAGGATGGCGAGCCGATCTGGCGCAATCCGGAGCTGATCGCCAGCGTCGATGGTCCGCGCATGGCGACGATCGCGGACGCCCAGCGTTTCCTCGACACCACGGCGGAGACGCTCGGGCTCGAGCCCGACTACGTGATGCCGGCCTTCGAAGACCCCGCGCACTGGCTGCAGAAGGAAGCCGCGCTGCCCGAGAACGTCGACGCGCTCGATTCCAAGCTCGCCGATCCCGAGGAGCGTGCGCGCATGGCAAGGGTGTTCGACGAAGGGCTGCACATCCCGCGCGGCTTCGTCCTGCCGATCCAGCGCTGGAATGCACAGCCGCGGCGCTGGCGCAGCGAGCGCTGGGGGCTGCGGCGCAAGCGGCTGTTCTTGATTCCCGGCGACTCGCCGCTCGGGCTCCGGCTGCCGATCGGCTCCCTGGTCTACATTCCGCCGGAAGATTTCCCTTATGTCCACGAGCAGGATCCGATGGAGCCGCGCGGCCCGTTGCCGGCCTACACGCAGGGGCGTCCGGTCATCGTGCCGCAGGTCCCGCCGCTGAAGGCGCTCGACCGGCCGCCGCAACCGCAGCAGGATGTGCAGTATCAGTACTGGGGCGGGCTCGGCGTGCGCACCGCGATGTCGGTCGAGATCCGCGACGGCATTCTCTGCGTGTTCATGCCGCCGGTCGAAACCATCGAGGACTATCTCGAGCTGATTGCATCCGTCGAAGCGACGGCCGAGGCGATGCAGATCAAGGTTCATGTCGAAGGCTATGCACCGCCGTTCGATCCGCGCATCGACGTGATCAAGGTGACGCCCGATCCGGGCGTGATCGAGGTCAACATTCAGCCGGCCACGAGCTGGCGGCAATCCGTCGACATCACCTTCGGACTCTATGAGGATGCTGCCAAGGTGCGGCTCGGCGCCAACCGCTTCCTGATCGACGGCCGCCACACCGGCACCGGCGGCGGCAATCACGTCGTGGTCGGCGGCTCTTCGCCGCCGGATTCGCCATTCCTGCGCCGCCCGGATCTGTTGAAGAGCCTCGTGCTCTATTGGCAGCGGCATCCGGCGCTGTCCTATCTGTTCTCGGGCATGTTCATCGGACCGACCAGCCAGGCCCCGCGCATCGACGAGGCGCGGCATGACAGCCTTTATGAGCTGGAGATCGCGCTGGCCAATGTGCCCCATGTCGGGCAGAGCGTGCCGCTGTGGCTGGTCGACCGGCTCTTCCGTCACCTGCTGGTCGACATCACCGGCAACACCCACCGCTCCGAAATCTGCATCGACAAGCTGTATTCGCCGGAAGGGCCCACGGGCCGTCTCGGCCTCGTCGAATTCCGCGCGCTCGAAATGCCGCCCGATCCGCGCATGTCGCTGGCGCAGCAACTGCTGATCCGCGCGCTGATCGCGAAATTGTGGCGCGAGCCGCAGGAGGGCAAGTTCGTGCGCTGGGGCACGGCGCTGCATGACCGCTTCATGTTGCCTCAC
This sequence comes from Bradyrhizobium aeschynomenes, assembly GCF_013178945.1. Classification (GTDB taxonomy): domain Bacteria; phylum Pseudomonadota; class Alphaproteobacteria; order Rhizobiales; family Xanthobacteraceae; genus Bradyrhizobium; species Bradyrhizobium aeschynomenes. The sequence continues at coordinate 639,465 of NZ_JABFDM010000002.1, read as the reverse complement.
TTCATCTGGGAAGACTTTCTTGATGTGCTGGATGAGCTCCGGTCGTCCGGCTACGACTTCTCGCCGGACTGGTATCAGGCGCAGCTCGAGTTCCGTTTTCCGACATTCGGCCGTGTGCAGCATGGTGGGGTGACGCTGGAGCTGCGGCAGGCGCTGGAGCCATGGCACGTGCTGGGCGAGGAGGGCGCCGCCGGCGGCACCGTCCGCTACGTCGATTCCTCGGTCGAGCGACTTCAAGTGAAAGCTGACGGCTTCATCGAAGGCCGCCATCTCATCACCTGCAATGGTAGGAGGATGCCGATGACGGCGACGGGCCGGTCTGCCGAGGCGGTCGCCGCGGTTCGTTTCAAGGCGTGGCAGCCGGCCTCCGGCCTGCACCCCACCATTCCCGTGCATTCGCCGCTCACCTTCGACCTGATCGACACCTGGAACGGCCGTTCACTGGGCGGCTGCGTCTATCACGTGGCCCATCCCGGCGGGCGCAACTACGACACCAAGCCGATCAACTCCTATGAGGCGGAGGCCCGGCGGCTGGCCCGATTCCAGGATCACGGCCACACTCCCGGACGAATCGCCATGCCGCCCGAGGAACGCACAAATGAATTCCCGATGACCCTCGACTTGCGCAGGCCGCTCCTGCATTGATGAAACGGAGTTGGTGCGGAGGACCAGGGTATGGACGGCCCGAGTGGCCAGGACCAGAGAGCGAGCGCCGCCGGTCGGCCGGCGGCACGTCCTCCTCTGCGCCGGGCCGCGCACTGGGCCCGCGACTATGCCCGGCTGCCCGGAATTCCGGATGAGTTCATCGGCGCCGACGGCGAGCCGCGCCCGGTCTGGAATCGCTTTGCCGATACGTTCGCCGCGCTCGCGCCGACCGACATCGACCGCCGCTTTGCCTCGGCCGATCGTCATCTGCGCGAGGCCGGCGTCACTTACCGGTCGCCGGGCGACAATGCCGAGCGCTCCTGGCCGCTGAGCCACCTGCCGCTGCTGATCGACGAGACCGAGTGGACGCAGCTGTCTCAGGGGATCGTTCAGCGCGCTGAGCTGCTCGAACGCGTGCTGCAGGACATCTACGGCGCGGGCCGGCTGGTGGCGAGCGGCGCGCTGCCGGCCGCGGCGGTCGCCGGCTCCAGCGAATATCTGCGCCCGGTCTGCGGCGTCAAACCGCCGGGCGGCCGCTTTCTCAGCATCTACGCCGCCGACATCGGCCGCGGTCCCGATGGCCGCTGGTGGGTGCTCAGCGATCGCACCCAGGCGCCGTCCGGCATGGGCTATGCGCTGGAGAACCGGCTGGTGCAGTCGCGCGCCTTCTCCTCGATCTACAAGTCGATGAACGTCGAGCGGCTCGCGCCGTTCTTCGAGGCGTTCCGCGATGCGCTGCGGGCCAGCGCCGATCGCGACGAGCCGCGCATCGGCGTGCTGACGCCGGGCACGTTCAGCGAGACCTATTTCGAGCACGCGACGTTGGCCCGCTATCTCGGCTTCCTGCTGGTCGAAGGCGACGACCTCGCCGTCAGCGGCGACCGCGTGCACATCCGCACCGTCGCCGGCTTGAAGCGCGTCGACGTGCTGCTGCGGCGGTTGGATTCCAACTCGCTCGATCCGCTCGAGCTCGACGCGGCCTCGCGGCTCGGCGTCGCCGGGCTGATGGACGTCGTGCGCAAGGGCGGCGTGGTGCTCGCCAACATGCCGGGCTCCGGCGTGCTCGAGGCGCGCGCGCTGCTCGGTTTCCTGCCGAGCCTGTGCCGGCGTGTGCTCGGCGAGGATCTCAAGATTCCGCACATCGCGACCTGGTGGTGCGGCCAGAAATCGGCGCGCGACGAGGTGCTGTCGCGGCTCGACGAGTTTGCCATCGAAGGCGCCTATGGCCGCGCCGTCCCGGGCTTCGCTGCAAGCGGCCCGGTGCTGGCCAGTGAGCTCTCGGCCCCCGAGCGCGAGCGGCTGCGGGCGGCGATCAGCCAGCGCGGCATCGACTATGTCGGCCAGGAGGTGGTGCGGCTGTCGACCACGCCGGTGTGGGAGGATGGCAAGATCGCGCCGCGGCCGTTCGTGCTGCGCGTGTTCGCCGCCGCCACGCCCGATGGCTGGACCGTGATGCCCGGCGGCTTCTGTCGTATCGCCGACAAGCTCGATGCGCGCGCGGTGTCGATGGGCGACGGTGCGCGGGCGGCCGACGTCTGGGTCGTCGCCGACAAGGCGGTGGCCGCGCGAACGCTGTTGCCGGGCTCCGACAACGTCCGGATCCGCCGCATCGCCGGCGTGCTGCCGAGCCGCGCCGCCGACAATCTGTTCTGGCTCGGCCGCTATCTCGAGCGCGCCGAGGCGACGCTGCGATTGATCCGCGCGCTTGCCGCCCAGCACCGCGATCCCGGCAAGGGGTCGCCGGCGCAGCTCAACACGGCCGAGCGCATCCAACGGCTGCTGCTGGCCTGGGGCGCGATCGCGCAGACCTCGCGCACGCAGGGAGCGCGCGTCGCCGACGAGGCGCTGCAGGCGGAAGATCAATTCGGCTCGGCGCTGTCGCTGCTGAAATCGGCGCAGCGCACCGCGATCTCGCTGCGCGAGCGGTTGTCGCCCGATGCTTGGCAGGTCATCACCGAGATGTCGAACCAGCTCGCCCAGGACATCGATGATGACGACGCTGTCGTCAGCACGGCCGAGTTGCTGCTCGAGAAGCTCGCGAGCTTAGCCGGCCTCGCCCAGGAGAACATGAACCGCGCCGCCGGCTGGCGCTTCCTCGACATGGGCCGCCGCGCCGAGCGCGCCATCAACACCGCGCGCTTTGCGCGCCAGTTCGGCTATGACGAGGCAACGCCCGAGGATCTCGACGTCCTGCTCACATTGGTCGACTGCCAGATCACCTACCGCTCGCGCTATCTGATCGGCCCGTCGCTGGCGCCGATCCGTGATCTCGTCGTCCTCGACCTCTACAATCCGCGATCGGTCGCGTTCCAGATCGAGGTGCTGAACGAGCACATCGCGGGGCTGCCTGTGCTGAAGGAGAACGGCCTGATCGAACGGCCGCAGCGGCTCGCCATCTCGCTCGGCGCGCGGCTCACGGCCGCGGAGGCCGCCCATCTCGATGGTCGCACCTTGTTTGCGCTGGAGCAGGACCTGCTCAATCTGGCAGAAGCGATCGGACAGCATTATTTCCCGCACGGCCCGAATGCGACGCGGCCGGAAAAGCTCACGGGCCTCGCGTGATCTACGACATCCGGCATGTCACCACCTATGAGTATGAAAGCGCGGTCAGCTTCGCGCGCTGCTCTCTCCGGCTGGAGCCGCTCAGCGGCGACGGCCAGGAGCTGATCTCGCACAGCGTCGACATCCGGCCCCGCCCATCGGAGCGAACGGCGCGCCGCGACTTCTTCGGCACGCTGACCGAGAGCGTCGTGATCGACACCCAGCACCGCCATTTGCGCATCGACTCGCGCTCGCGGGTCAAGCTGATGCGCACACCGCCCGAGCGCGACGCGCCCTGCGCGAGCTGGGAAAGCGTTCGCGACGATGCCTTCGAGGCGACCAGCCTCGGCCCGTCCTCGCCGATCGGCTACGTGTTCGCCAGTGCGCTGGTCCCGGTGCTCCAGCCGGTGACCGACTATGCAGCCGCGAGCTTCAAGGCGGAGACCGGCATCGTGGCGGGTGCCGCCGACCTGATGCGGCGCATCCGCAACGAGTTCAAATACGACCCGAAGGCGACGGTGATCTCGACGCCGCTGCGCGAGGTGTTCGACAATCGTCACGGCGTCTGCCAGGATTTTGCCCATGTCATGATCGCGGGCCTGCGGGGCCTCGGTCTGCCGGCGGCCTATGTCAGCGGCTATCTGAGGACGATTCCCCCGGAGGGCGAGAAGCAGCTGCAGGGCGCCGATGCCACCCACGCCTGGGTGTCGCTTTGGTGCGGCGAGGCGCTCGGCTGGATCGGCTTCGATCCGACCAACGACCTCGTCGTCGGCAACGATCACATCATCCTCGGCATGGGCCGTGACTTCTCCGACGTCTCGCCGGTCGACGGCATCATCGTCGGCTCGCCAAAGCAGAAGCTGGGCGTCGCCGTCGACGTCGTGCTGGTCGAGTAGGGCAGTTCCCCCGCCGGGAATATCCGGAACTTTCTTCTCGCATCGCACTTGATCCGGCCGAGGGGCCCGAATGGGGGCTGGCTGACCCTTTCGAGCGATGGAGTGATCGAGATGAAACGCGTTGCAATCCTCATTGGCCTCGTCGGCGCCTGCGTCGCCGGCTCTGCCTCGGCCCAGCCGAGCGCCAATCTCACCGGCACCTACCGCTGCATCCAGATGTGCCGCGACGGCATGATCGGCGCGCCGGCCTTCGTGACGCAGAACGGCGATTCGGTGAACCTGACCACAGAGACCGGCGAGTCCCTCCAGGCCTGGCCGGACTGGAATGCGCCCAACAGCCGGCTGTGGATCGACGCGCGTGACGAGAGTGCGGTGTATTCGCCCGACGGCATGCGCATCCAGTTCGATGACGGCCGCGTCTGGCAGCGCGACCTGCCGCCGCCGCTGATCGTCCAACGAGCGCCGGTGGTGTACGGGCGGTAGTCGTTTCACGGTGACGCTCGGCCCGTCGTCCTCGTCAGCACGCATGCGATGGACGATTCGTGCCGGCGAGGGGCGAGCGGCCTGCCTCACAATGGGTGTCGTCCCGGCGAAAGCCGGGACCGATCACCACCGACGTCCGTCATTGAGCGCGCTGGCTGACCAAGACTGTGCCTCGCGCCGCGGCCTGTGAGTATGGAACCAGGGTCGGCGCCGCACCAACGCTGTCGCGTTGGCACAGCTTGTCCGGGATGGCAGCGAGTTTTTTGCACGTCTGTTCCTGATGGCTGATCGTGGATATGCAGGTGCAGTCTCGCGACACGATGTGTCGGAGTCATGCTGATGAGCTCGACCTTCTTGATGGCAAGAGGGCGCAGGGAATGCCGGGTGATCACCCATGGTCCGCCTGCGAACAAAGAGCAGTAAGGCCGCGATGCATTAGGTCGGAAACAAGCCCGAGTTCATCTGAGTTGAAACGCTACTCTTCCGATGACGGTCTTGAGCGGCACGACGGTTGGTGCGGCAAGCTGGCGATTGTCGCCCATCACCAGGACGTTTCCTGCTGGTACACGGTATGTACGGCCATTCGATAGGCTCGGGTTGGACCGGATAGGGTAGTCGACGCCGTTTGGTAATGTTTCTCGCCGAACGTTCGGGTTCATTTGTTCGCCGTCTTCAACCTGGGCCGGCTTGCCGTTGATCCGGAGCGTCCCGTTCGACAGTTCGATCTGGTCGTTTTCTTTTCCCATCACCCGACTTATCGCGTCCTGGTCAGTTTCGACATTGCGGTAGACGATGACGTCGCCCAGCCCCGGCGTTTTTCCGAGAAGCCGACCTTCGAAGTCGACGAGGCCGAGCGGAAAGGAGTATCGGCCGTAGCCATAGGCGAATTTCGAAATGACGAATACCTGCCCGTCCCGAAATCCCGGAAGCATCGAATGACCTGCGACGACTTCCGCTTGAAAAGCCAAGCTTCGAAACGCCAGGAAGAGCACGATGCTGAGAGCAACGGCCAGCAGCCGGTCGATGACCGGCGATCTCTCGGCCGGGTCATCCAGGATCCCTGCCAGAGGGTCGGTGTTCTGTTCGGGTTTGGGAACGAGCAGGACATAGATGCAAGCGATGATCAGCCACGCGCCGAGTGCGACAAGTCCGATCCAGCCTGGTAAGGCAAACAGGGAGATGGCGACGACAGCAAGCACAACGAGAGCGATGCCTATGATCGCAAGAACGATTGCCGGCAGCACAACGTTCTTCGCCACCTGTGCCTCCATCGCCGACGAAATGTCGTCAGTTGCCAAGCAAATGTAGCGATGTCCTGATTGTTCGGGCAAGCGTGAAGTTCGGCCTACGCGTAGATGTCGCGGATGAAGGTTTGGTCCTTCGCAGGTCGTATGAGCTTAGGACCAGTCAGCACTTCCGCATCTGCAAACAATGCTCACGTCCCTCGACATCAGTCCGGAACGACTCGATGAAGCCGCCCTGGCGCTGCGTCACATACACCGTCTTGCCGTCGCTGCCGCCGAAGGCGAGGTTGGTCGGCTCCTTGGCTTTCAGCGCAATATCCCGGACCATGCGGCCGTCTGGCGCGAGCACGGCGATCGTGCCCTTCAGGATGCGCGCGACGAACAGTCGGCCGTTGGCGTCGGTGCGCAGGCCGTCGATGGTGTTCGGCTCGAATTTCGCGATCAGCCTGGGCTGGGCCAGCGCATCGTTTTGCATCGCATATGACCAGATCTCACCGCTGTTGGATTCGCCGACATAGAGCGTGCGGCCGTCGGGGCTGAGATCGATGCCGTTGGTGGTGCCCATGGCGCGTGGTGACGTCATCGCGACGCCTTGCATCGTTCCATCGGGCCCCTTCGCGATCCGCCAGATGCGGCCGCTGCGCGACTTCCAGCTCGGGTCGCTCGCATAGATCGTGCCGTTGCGCGCCAGCGTGATGTCGTTCGGTTGGCTCATCTCGTCGGCATGGAAGACGAGGCGGGGTTCGGTGGTGCCGGGCGCGATGGCGAAGATGTTGTGCTTCTTGTAGTCGGCGATGAACATCGTGCCGGTGGCGTCGATGCGGATCGCGTTGCCGATGCTGCCCTCGGGCAGCTCGGTGAATGTTTCCGACGCGGTCGCTTCCGGTGCGAGCCGGCCGATAGTGCCGGCCTTCCCAAGATTAACGACGTAGAGATTGCCGTCGCGATCGACAGCGGGGCCTTCGATGCCGAAGGTGTATTCGCCTGACGGCGTGAGCTGGCTGCTCTCGAACAGCTTGGGGGCGGCGAGGGCGGGCGCAACGGTGAGCATTGCGATCAACACCCAACGCGAGATGCGTAGGGTGGGCAAAGACGCAAGACGACGCATCCAGCGTCCAAACGCGGTCTCCTGCACGGCCTGCCCACCATCAGGACCGGCGACGTTCGCGGCCGGTTCGCACGCGCCGCCGGTGGCGGTCGCTTTGCCCACCCTACGATCGGTGGCCTCATGGTTCGAGACGCGCCGCGCGCGGCGCTCCTCACCATGAGGATCATCAGAGGCGCCGCGCGCGACACCTTCATCCTGAGGAGCCCGCCGGAGGCGGGCGTCTCGAAGGATGGGCCGCGGCGGAAACGGCCGCTGCTTGCTTTCAGAGCGGCACCAGAAACTGCTGTTGGATGTAATAGCCATTGTCGTCCGTGCAGGCGCCGTTGAGATGGGTGTCGGCCGGCCGGAAGAAACGGCTGAAGCCGGGCTTATTGACGGCGAAGCGCTCCGTCACCACGACGACCTTGCCGAACGGAATGTCGCCGCATTCGCGGCCGTCGGCGGCAACGAACTTGCGGTGCGGCGGGCCGCCCGGCTTGACGCGCATCCGGATGCCCGGAACCATGCGGGCGACGAGATCGTCGGCGACATCAAGCAGCTTGGCGTAGCCTGGTTCCGTCTTGACGAGATTTGCGCCCGGCGGCATCTGCCGCTCGCTGCCAAGGCCGCGCAGGCGCTGCCGCAGCCGGCCGGCGTCGGGATCGCCGGGATAGATCCAGCCATCCTGCGCCAGCAGGAAGCGCAGCAGGGCCTTGTCCTTCTCGGCTTCGGATTGGCCGGCCTCGAGACCGAAATCCGAATGGCACCCGCTGCAGTGTTTCTCGACCAGATCCTTGCGAACCGTCGTCAGCCGCGCGCGGCTCGCGGCATTGTCGATGACGAGGGCTGCCAGCCGATCGATCAGTTGATCGCTCCTGGTCTCGCACGGCAGCGGCGCCGGCGCCGCCGCGCTGGAGCGGTCGATGCGGATCACGGTCTGGTTCTTGTCCTCGACCAGCCAGAGCGCGCCGTCGCTGGCGATCGTCAAGCCGACGGGCGCGCCCTGCGGCCGGATGCCGTTGACGCGGTGCCAGCCGGAGATGATCTCGTCGAAGGCGGCAGCAGGCGCGGGGCCCGACGCCGTCTGGAAGGCGCGGGTCGGCTCGGCCGCGCAGCTGACGTGATAGCGCACCGGCGCCGGGCTCACTTTCGGCAAGCCGTTCTCGTCGACGTCATAGGCGAGCAGCCGGCTGCCGGTCGGCCGGTAGCCGTGCAGGCCGACGAGCAGCTTGCCCTTGAGGTCCTGAAAGCGGTCGCCGGTGTAGTAGAGCATGCCGAGCGGTGCGCCATGCGGCGGCAGCAGCGACCAGGGCTGCTTGTAGAGCGCGCTGTCGTTGCAGAGGTTCTTCAATGGACCCGACTGCAGCACGCGCTTGAACTCGGGGCTCTGGGTGGCGAGATCGTAGCAATAGGGCCAGCCATAGTGACGGCCTTGCTCGATCGCGTTGATCTCCTCGTTCGGTGCGAAGACGTCCTGGAGATCGCGCGCGTTCTCGCCCTGCAGGAAGGCCATGCCCGGATCGGGAAAGCGCGGATGCAGCGCCAGCGCCATCGAGTTGCGCAGGCCGCGCGCGAACACCTGATGCGGCGGATCGGGCACGCCGGATTTCAACGCCGGAAAGACGCCGCCGGTGGGGGGTGTGAACAGCCAGATCGCGGCCAGCGGAGAGTCGCCTTCGCCCGCGGCGCAAGGCCGCGTGATCGGCGCCGGCGAGAAGCAGTTGTCGTTGTGCGAGCCGATGTTCACGAACAGGCGGCCGGTGCGATCGAAGGCAAAGGCCTTCAGCGGATGGGCGCTCTCAGTGACCCTGGTGCCGTCCGGCGAGGTGAGCTTGCGTCCGGGCAGGTCGCGGATGATGGTCTCGACCGTCGCTCTTGGATTGGGGGCGAGCGGATCGACGCGGAAGATCGAGGTGTCGGTCGAGGCGTAGATCTTTCCATCAGGACCAACCGCGAGACCGAACGGATAGGACAGCCGCGTGAGCGCCTCGCGAACGCGCTGGCCGGCGGGTGCTGCGGGATCGAGGATCAGCAGCCGGCCGTCGTCATGGCCCCAGCCGCCCATGTCGGCGACCACGAACAGCGGCTTGCCGGGAATCTGCACGATGTTGCGCGGAAATTTCAGGCCGTCGTCGCGGCTGGCGACGAGGCCGGCGCAAAAGCCGGCCTTCATGTCGATCTGCAGGCGCGGAAAGGCGAGGGACCCTTCGCCGCAGCCGGCGGAGCTCAGCGCGTAGCCGCTTCGGATCGCCCCGTCGTCGGCGCGGCCCAGGCTTGCGCCGAGCAGAACGATTGCACCGAGCAGGACAATTGCGCCGAGCAGGACGGTCGCGACGTTTGCAGGGATGCGCCACGACCGTCGCATGCGATCAATCCGCTCAATGCAGCAGATTGTACTGGACGATATACGCCGCGGCACCGGCGAAATAGCCGAGCAGCGCGATGCCGCTGATGCGGCGCACGTACCAGAAGAAATGGATGTTCTCGAGCCCCATCGCGGCGACACCCGCCGCCGAGCCGATGATCAGGATCGAGCCGCCGGTGCCGGCGCAATAGGCGATGAACTCCCACAGGAAGCTGTCCGGCGGAAACTGGCTCAGGCTGTACATGCCCATCGAGGCCGCCACCAGCGGCACGTTGTCGATCACGGCGCTGGCGAGCCCGAGAACGATCACGATCAGGTCGAGCCGACCGACGGTGCGGTCGAGCCATTGCGCCAGCGCCTGCAGGATATGGGTGTGCTCGAGCGCGGCAACGGCCAGCAGGATGCCGATGAAGAACACGATCGAGGGCATGTCGATGCGCGTCAGCGCGTGGACGAGCGTCAGGCGCTGCTTCTGCTCGGAGGCCTTCTCGCGATGGATGATCTCGCCGACCATCCACAACAGGCCGAGGCCGAACAGGATGCCCATGAACGGCGGCAGATGTGTCACCGCCTTGAAGACCGGCACCGCGACCAGGATGCCGAGGCCCATGAAGAACATCAGATTGCGCTCGAACGGCAGGATCGGGCTGATCGAGGCCAGGCCCGCGCTTGCCGGCGGCACGAGCTGCTTGCCGCGCAGGGTGAAGCCGACGACGGCGAGCGGCACCACGAGATTCAGCAGCGACGGAACGAAGACGGACTTCATGATCGCAAGCGGCGTGATCTGGCCGCCGATCCACAGCATGGTCGTTGTGACGTCGCCGATCGCCGACCAGGCGCCGCCGGCATTGGCGGCGATGACGATGATCGAGGCGAAGACCAGACGGTCCTCGTCGCGGCCGGACAGCTTCTTCATCAGCGATACCATCACGATCGTGGTGGTGAGATTGTCGAGCATGGCGCTGAGGAAGAAGGTGACGAAGCCGACCAGCCAGACCAGGGCGACCTGGTTGCGGGTGCCGATCAGCGAGGTCACGACCTCGAAGCCGTTATGGGCATCGATGACCTCGACGATGGTCATGGCTCCGATCAGGAAGAAGATGATCTGTGCGGTCGAGGCTACGGACTCGTTGAGCTCGGCCGCCACTGCCGGAGCCGTGGCGCCCATCACGGCATAGATGGTCCACATCAGCCCGGCCCCGACCAGAGCGGTCGCTGCCTTGTTGATCCGGAACGGATGTTCGAGCGCCACCACGGCATAAGCGAGCGTGAAGACGGCAACGATGGCAGCGGTCATTTGCGGGGTATTCCGGGCTGGATCGGCGGGGCAGGAAGGAACTGCCCAAGATATGACCGATCGCCCGCCCTCCAGCAAGCCGTGAGCGCTGTTCAGGGCGGGAAGGGGCGGATCACAGCATCGCGGCGGCGATGGTGTCCGCGTGGCTGCGGATGGCGCGGATTTCCGCGGCGCTGCGGCGTTCCAGATTGGCGTACTGGTTGCGCATCCGGCCGTTGTTCGCAAAGCGGCGGCGGTGCTTGGCAAGGAAGCTCCAATACAGCGTCGTGAACGGGCAGGCCTTGTCGCCGGTCGCCTGCTTCGGGTCGTAGCGGCAGTTGCGGCAATGGTCGCTCATGCGGTCGATATAGTGGCCCGACGCCGCATAGGGCTTGGTGCCGACGACGCCGCCGTCGCCATGCTGGCTCATGCCGAGCGTGTTGGGCAGCGACACCCAGTCGATGGCGTCATGGAACATCGACATATGCCACTGATGCACGTCATAGGGGCGCACGCCGAGCAGCATCGCGAACAGGCCGAGCACCATCAGCCGCTCGATGTGATGGGCGTAGGCATGATCGATGGTGTGGCCGATCGCCTGCGCCAGGCAGCGCATGTCGGTCTCCCCGGTCCAGTAGAAGCGCGGCATCGGCAGATTGGCGTCGAGCGCGTTCGCATCGGCGTAGTCAGGCATGCGCTGCCAGTAGATGCCGCGCACGAATTCGCGCCAGCCGATGATCTGGCGCACGAAGCCTTCCAGCGCGTTCAGCGGCGCGTTGCGGTTCGCGAGCGCGGCCTGGACCACCTCGCGTGGATCGAGCATGTGCAGGTTCAGCGCGCCCGACAGCCGCGAATGATACAGGAAGGGCTCGTCGGTCAGCATCGCGTCCTGATAGGTACCGAACAGCGACAGCCGCCAGGTGACGAAATCCGACAGCTCGGTCAGAGCGTCGACGCGTGATACCGGAAGGTCGAAGCGGTCGAGCTTGCCGGGGCTGTTGGAGAAGCGTGCCGACACAAGCTTGAGCACATCTCGCGTGATCGCGTCGGGCGCGTAGGACCGTGCGACCGGAATCGGCGGACGCGACTTGCCAAAACCCTTGCGGTTCTCGGCGTCGAAATTCCAGCTGCCGCCGACCGGCCGGCCGCTCTCGTCGAGCAGAAGACCGGTCTTGCGCCGCATCGCGCGATAGAACGTCTCCATGATGGGGCGGGGATGGCGCTCGGTGAAGGCGTCGAATTCGTCCGCCGTGCACAGAAAGTGACGGTCGGCGCGGAATTCGAGTTGCTGCGGCAGCTTGCGCAAGCCCTCGCGCACGCGCCAGTCGCCGGGCTCGAGCACGATCGTGGCCTGCGGCTGCAGCGCGGCCTGATGGCGCGCGACCTCGCTGTCGAGCGCGCCGGTGTTGGCGGGATCGTCGAGCCGCACGTAGTGGACGACGCGGCCGCGGCTCTCGAGATCGGCACGGAAGTGGCGCATGGCCGCGAAGAAGAAGGCGATGCGCATCTTGTGCTGCGGGACATAGGTCGCTTCGTCGGTGACCTCCATCTGCAGCACGGCGTCCTGCTCCGGATCGAAGCCGTCGAATGCAGCCGAATCGGCGTCGAGCTGGTCGCCCAGCACGACGACGAGATGTCTGACCTGACGCGTGCGAGCCATGCGATCGATCACGCCGCCGCGGCCGTGACAATGTTGTGGGCGTGGCCGGCGCAGTCCTTGCGCACCGCGGCCAGGCTGCGATGCAGCCAGGTCTTGATCGTGCCGACCGGTACGCCAAAGCGCTCAGACAGCCGCGTCCGGCTTTCGCCCTCGAGATAGGCGAGCGCAAGCAGTTGCCGGCGCTCCTCCGGTAGCCGCTTGAGCGCCTCGCGGGCAATCGGCTCCGCCTGTGCGTAGTCGAACTCGTCGTCGGCGGCGCGGTCGGCGGGATCAGGGATCGCCAGCGCTTCGTCGAGTTCCGATGTCGGAATGCCGGTCGTACGCAGCGCGTCGATGGCGGTGTTGCGCATGATCGTGCACATCCAGGTGATGGGCGACGCGCGCGCCGGATCGAAGCTCGCCGCGTGACGCCAGATCTTGAGATAGCCGTCCTGCAGGATATCATCGAGATCGGCCGCCGACGGCAGCAGGACGCGGACCGTCTTCCGCATCTTCACGACCGTTGCAGCATGGAGTTCGGCGAAGGCTTGCTCATCATTGCGTCCGGCGCGGGCCAGCAGGCAGCTGAGATGCGTGACGTAAGACTTCTGATCCGCGCGTGCTGATCGCATCATTCTTCTCCGTGCGCCTTGTGAGCGGAAACGGGTCAGAGTCGGATGCGGATCACCGCTATCGTGCGGTCGTCATCGCGGCGAGGCAAGTGGCAAATCATCCAGACGATCGGGCCTCTCGGGATGACTGCACCCGACGCAATGACGTGCCGAGATGCTCAGAGCCGAACGAACGGGCTGATCAGGCGGCCAAGCAGGCCGTGCATGCGCAGATCGCCGGTCATGGCCACGAGGCACAGGCAGGGGCCCTCGTCGCCGACCACTGGACGATGGTCGACCTCGTCGTCGCCATAGTCGAAATCGCCGGGACCGTAATAGCCGCCGAGATGACTGAAGCTTCCCTTCAACACGCAAGTCAGCTCATTGCCGGAATGCGTATGCTCCAGCATCCGCGCGCCGGGCTCCGAGCGCAGCAGGAAGGCGCGCGACTTGCCGTCGCCGGAGAGCATGATCGGGCGCATGCTGATGCCCGGCGCGACGCGCCGGCGCTTGCCGATCTTGCACCGCTTGACCATCTCGGGCAGGTCGGCGAGCTCCGGGTCGATCTCGGCCACCTCGCTGACAACAGGGGCGTCCTGCGGGCGGCGGTCGATGCGCGCCATGACGGCGTCGAAAGCGTCCGTGCCCATCGCGACCGGCTCGGCCTGATCGAGCGAGGCGCCGGCCAGCTGCTCGACCGCGCGCACGAAGCGACGGCAGCGGCCGCAGCCGGCGACGTGGACGCCGACGACGAGACGCTCGGCCTCATCGAGCGTCCCAGTGGCGAAGTCGGCCAGCAGGTCTTCCGGCGGGTGATGGCTGATCGTCATGTCGCGTCGTCCAACAGGTCTCTCAGGCGATTCATCGCCAGTCTGATTCGTGATTTTACCGTACCGAGCGGCAGGCCGAGCACTGCCGCGATTTCCGAATGCGGTCGTTCCTCGATGAACGACAAGCGGATCACGGTGGATTGCTCCACCGACAATCTTTCGATCGCCGCGGCCACGCGTGTGGCATCCTCGACACGCGACATGATCTGGTCGGCGGCGAGCGTCGGATCGGCCTCTTCGTCGAGGACGACCTCCTTGCTCAGACGCCCCTCACGGATCGCCTTGCGGGCGGCATCGATGCGCTGGTTGCGCGCGATGGTGAAGATCCAGGCTGCAACACCCGCCGTCGACGGGTCGAACTGGCCGGCCTTGGTCCAGACCGCCACCATCGTGGATTGGGCGATTTCCTCGGCGTCGTCAGCATTGCTGCCGGTCTTGATCAGGAAGCCTTTGATGCGCGGCGCGAAATGCGCGAAGAGGGCCTTGAACGCCTCGCGATCGCCGCGCGCGGCGACGCGTCCGATCAAATCCGCCCAGTCCACAATCGCCTTTGGCCCTCTGCTCGCATTCATCGGAGAACGGGCACCGGATGCCCGTGCAAGTCTCTGCCGGGACGATGCCACGTTCCATGGCGCTAATCTAGCCGCTCTCGATCGCGTGGTCATGGTTCCCGGCATATATCGTCCATGCCGCAAAACGCCGGCGATGGCGGGCTGGATCACAGGCGGGGGCTCCTTTTTCGCGACCTCAATCCTTCAGGTCGGAATTGACCATCGCCAGGAACTCCTGCCGGCTCATCGGATCGGTGCGGAAGCAGCCCAGCATGCGGCTGGTGGTGAGGTCGACCCCGTGCTTCTTGACCCCGCGGGAGCTGATGCAGTGATGCGCGGCCTTAATGACGACGGCCACGCCCTGCGGCTGCAGCACCTCGTCGATGATGTTGGCGATCTCCGCCGTCATGCGCTCCTGGATCTGCAGCCGGCTGGCAAAGGCCTCGACGACGCGCGCGAGCTTGGAGATGCCGACGACGCGGCTTTGCGGGACGTAGCCCACCCAGGCTCGGCCGATGATCGGCGCCATGTGGTGCTCGCAGTGGCTCTGGAACGGGATGTTCCGCAGCAGCACCATCTCGTCGTAGCCCGCGGTCTCCTCGAACGTCTTGCGCAGATAATCTTCCGGGTTCTGGTCGTAGCCGGCGAAGTAGCTCTTGTAGGCGCGGGCGACGCGGGCCGGCGTCTCGGAGAGGCCTTCGCGCGACGGGTCCTCACCAATCCAGGTCAGGATGGTGCGGATGGCGTCCTCGACATCATCCTGAGTGACGGGGACCGGGTCGCAGGCGAAGGGGAGTTTCTTGGCTGTGTTGCGCACGGGGGCTCTCCGAAAATCAGGAAACGGTTCCCGTTCCCGACCGGATCACCCGTGCCGTCGATTGCGGGCGGCGGTGCAGCCTCGGCCGCCCCGGCCGCCCGCCGATCAACCGGCCTTGCGAAGGCCCTCTTGCCCGGAGGGACCCGAGCGCAGGTTCTGGAAGAACTTCTCGACCTCGCGGGCGAGCGTCTGTGCGGTCGAGTTGAGGTCGCCGGAGGCCGACAGAACGGAGGAGGCGGCGGTCGAGGTCTCTCCGATCGCGTCGCGCAGTGAGCCGATGTTCATGACCAGCGTCTGGTTGCCATGGGCAGTGGATTGGGCGTTGGCCGAGATCTCCCGGGTCGCCTGATCCTGCTGCTGGATGGCGTTGGAGATGTTGGAGGTGATCTCGTTGATGCCGCGCACCGCCTGGCCGATCTCGCGGACGGCATCGACCGCGGTCTTGGTCGAGGCCTGGATCAGGCCGACGTTCTGGCTGATCTCCTCGGTCGCCTTGGCGGTCTGTCCGGCCAGCGCCTTCACCTCGTGGGCGACCACCGCAAAGCCGCGGCCGGCCTCGCCGGCGCGCGCGGCTTCGATGGTCGCGTTCAGGGCGAGCAGGTTGGTCTGCTCGGCGATGGTCTGGATCAGCGTCAGCACGCCGTCGATGCGCTGGGTGGCGGCGGCGAGGCCTTCGATCTCGGTGATCGACTTCTCGGTGCGCTGGCCGGTCTGCTCGACGGCACCGGCCGACTGTCGGATCTGGCGGCCGATCTCCTCGACCGAGGCCGAGAGCTCCTCGGCCGCGCTGGCGACGGCGGAGACGTTGGTCGACGCTTGCGAGGTGGCGCCGGCCGCGGTGTCCGCACGCTCGTTGGCGTTGGCGGTCAGCCGCGTGATGGCCTCGGCGGTGCTGCGCATCGCCGCGGCGTTCTCGGTGACGGTCCGCATCACGCCGCCGATGGCAGTGCGAAATTCCTCGACCGCGCTCTCGATGTGGCGGGCTCGGGCTTCGCGGATTTCGGAGTCTTGCGAGACCTGGACATTGAGGTCGCGGTTATGGGCCATCGCCTGCTGGAACACGCCGATGGCGCGGGCCAGCTCGCCGACCTCGTCGGCGCGCCCAGCATAGGGCACTTCGACGTTCTCGGCGCCGGTGGCGACCCGGCGGATCGTATCGGTGATCTGCGACAGCGGCCGAGCGATCAGACGGGCGATGATCACCACGCCGGCTGCGACCAGAATCAACATCAAGCCGCCAAGTCCGGTCAGCATGAGCGAGAGCTTGTTGTTCAGCGCCGTTTCTTCGGCGATCTTCGCTGCGCGCTCGACATAGACCTTGGACAGCGCTTCGAGGTCGCTGTTGAGTGCCTTGCGCACCGAGCGATTGGCGTCGTTGTCGCCCCACTCGCGTCCCGCAGCCGGGCTGATTTCATTGGCACGGCGCACCAGTTCGGCGCGGAATTCGACGAATTGCTCGATCCGCTTCTTGAAGGTTGCGAATTGCTGGGCGTCGTCGGCCTGGACGATCGTCTTCCATTTGTCGACGACCTTCAGAATCTCGGCATTGAACTTCAGCAGGCCGTTGCCGTATTGTTTCACGATGGCCGGGTCCGTCGACATATAGACGCCGCGCGACTCCATGACGACGGCGTAGACGAGGCCGTTGACGAGCTGAACGTTGTGAGCGGCGAGATTGGCCGTCTCGATCGCTTTGATGAGCTCCGTGGCCCGCCGCGAATTGTAGTCGGACAGCCAGGTGATCGCAGCGGTCAGCAGGGCAAACAATGCGAAGATGGCGTAGAGCTTGACTGCGATGGACTGGCGCGTGGCCGTCCTCGTTGACGTCGGACGTGGGGTCATGAGAGCGAATACCGCAGGGTTGGGCAACTACGCCGGAACGCTTGATTATTAGTAGTTATGCAAAAGCTTCATGGAGAAAGCGTTAAGTGGACGCTGTCAGTACGATGCAACCCACGCGCACTTCGTCTGATATTTCAATCGATTAGTAGGTGCTTCGCAGCGCGGTTGGAGCACTGCCGTATCCGGTCGACTACGGAGGAGGGATGCCGTCTTCCAGTGTTCCGTTACCTTGCAAACGCATTGCAACTGGTGCCCGGTGAGCAAATCTCCGGGTTCTCGATCGCTCGTGGAACTGAGTGGAACTTTACAGCGCCGCCGGCATTTGCGCCGACCGTCCTCGGCGCAAGGCGTGACTGCGGCTCAACTTTTCCGGAAGGGGTGGCGAAGCTGTGTCTGTCGCCGTAAGGTAACGGGATAACAGTTTGTTGCGAGGACAGTCGATGAGATTCGCACACATTGAAACGAAGCGCCGCATCCTTTGTGTGTTTCCGCGCTACACCTCCTCGTTCGGAACCTTCGAGCACGCCTATCCGCTCACGGACGGTATCCAGGCCTTCATGCCGCCGCAGGGGCTGCTGCTGATCGCAGCCTATCTGCCCAGCGCCTGGGAGGTGCGCTTCATCGACGAGAACATCCGCCCCGCGCAGCCTGAAGACTTTGACTGGGCGGAAGCGGTGTTCGTCAGCGGCATGCACATCCAGCGCCAGCAGATGAACGACATCTGCCGGCGGGCGCATGAGTTCGATCTGCCGGTCGCGCTCGGCGGCCCGTCGGTGAGTGCTTGTCCGGACTACTATCCCGACTTCGACTATCTGCATGTTGGCGAACTCGGCGATGCGACCGATGCGCTCATCGCGCGCCTGGCCGAGGATGTCTCGCGGCCTGCGAGCCAGATCGTGCTGCGCACCGGAGAGCGCGTTGCGATGACCGACTTCCCGGTGCCGGCCTATGAGCTGGCCGAGGTCAGCAAGTACTTCCTGGGCAGCATCCAATATTCCAGCGGCTGTCCCTATCAATGCGAGTTCTGCGACATCCCGGGCCTTTACGGCCGCAACCCGCGCATCAAGACGCCGCAGCAGATCATCGCCGAACTCGACAAGCTCAGGGAATGCGGCGTCACCGGCTCGGTCTATTTCGTCGACGACAACTTCATCGGCAACCGCAAGGCCACGATGGAGTTGCTGCCGCATCTGATCGAATGGCAGAAGCGCACCGGCTATGTGATGCGGCTCGCCTGCGAGGCCACGCTCAACATCGCCAAGCGCCCCGAGATCCTGGAGAAGATGCGCGAGGCCTATTTCATCACCATCTTCTGCGGCATCGAGACGCCCGATCCGGATGCGCTGACGGCGATGCAGAAGGACCATAACATGATGGTGCCGATCCTGGAGGGGATCAGGACCATCAACAGCTACGGCATGGAGGTCGTCTCCGGTATCATCATGGGACTGGACACGGATACGCCGCAGACGGCGGATGCGCTGCTGCAATTCGTCGAGGAAAGCCGGATTCCGCTGCTCACCATCAATCTGCTGCAGGCGCTGCCGAAGACGCCGCTGTGGGATCGCCTCGAGCGCGAGGCGAGGCTCGTTCATGACGACGGCCGCGATTCGAACGTCAAATTCCTGATGCCGTATGACGAGGTGGTGGCGGCGTGGCGGCGTTGCATGGACGTGGCCTATGAGCCGGAGCGGCTCTATGCGCGCTACCAGCATCAATGCGACCATACCTATGCCAACCGCATCAAGGTCCCAGTCAGCGACGAGATGAAGAGCTGGCCGAACATCAGGCGCGGGCTCGTGATGCTGGGGAAGATCATCTGGAAGGTCGGCGTGCTCGGAGACTACAGGCGGCCATTCTGGCGCTTCGCCTGGGGCCAGCTGAGCCGGGGCAACGTCGAGAACTTCATCGCGGTGACCATGATCGCGCACCATCTGATCATGTTCGCGCGCGCCGCCTCGCGCGGCCATCAGAACGCGTCGAACTACTCGATCCGGCTCCGCGAGGCGGCGGTTCCGGCAGGATGACGGTCATCCCGTCGGCCGGAGGAAGCCCGGTTGGCGCGGGCTGCCCCGGCAGTGCCATGCAGCAGGCGACGTGACGTCGATTGAGTGAGCAAGTCAGGCATCGGCCTGGGACTTGCGACGACGGCCCGCGCGTGGGGTCTTTTCAAGCGCGGCAGAATCGTGGCGTGATCGGCGGCAGATGCCGGCTCGCCGTGTTGTGTGGCTGCGCATGGTTGCGGCCGGGGCGTGAACCCTGCTAGACCCGGCTCCGACAAATTTTCACGTGTTTTCAAGGATTAGCTTCGGCTGCGGGCCACAATGCGGTCATCTCTGCTTCGCTGAGCGGCCTTATTTCTGCCCTATGCGCTCAGGCCTCCCGAATTGGGCCACGCCGTAACTCACTGGACCCCGCATGCTGGAAGTCAGGCACGACAACGAAGTCCATGTCGAGAAGGTCGAGCACCGGCCGGCCGACAGCATCGCCTTTGGGATCGAGCGCGTCGGCCTGCTCGCAGTCAAGGTGCCGATCCTCTCCTGCATCGTCCTCCTGGTCCTGATCGTGGCCGCGGTCTTCGGCATCAAGCGAATCCAGATCGACGATTCGCTCAGCCAGCTTTTCCGCTCCGACAGCAAGGAATTCCACCAGTACGAAGAGGTCACGAAGAAGTTCCCGGCCGAGGAGTTCGACGTCCTCGTCGTGGTCGAAGGCAAGACCCTGCTCGCCCGGCCCAACCTCGAGAAGCTTCGCGACTTCGTGACCGACCTGCAACTGGTCGAGGGGACGCGCGGACTGGTCTCGCTGTTCTCGGCCCGCCAGGCGCCGGCGCCCGGCAAGCTTCCGGCCGCGCTCTTCCCGTCGGATCTCCCTGAGGGCGAGGCCTATGACAAGTTCATCGAGACGGTGAAATCCAACGAGATCATCCGCGGCAAGCTGTTGTCGGAGGACGGGACGCTCGCTTTGATCGTCTTGTCGCTGGAGCCGAAGGTGGTCGCCTCGAACGACCTCGGCAAGGTGGTCGGCGAGATCAGAAAGCTGATGGCCGACGACCTCGCCAGTACCGGGCTCAACGTGCAGCTGTCCGGCGTGCCGGTCATGCAGCTCGAGATCCGCAACGCGGTCGAGCGCGACGGGCTGACCTACAACGTGCTCGGCATTCTCGCCGGCTGTATCATTGCCATCATCTTCTTCCGCAAGGTGTCCTTCATGATCGCGGCGGCGTTTCCGCCGCTGATCGCGATCCTGCTCGCGCTCGGCGCGCTCGGCTGGGCCAATTTCAACCTCAACATGTTCCTGAACGTGATGACGCCGCTCATCATGGTCATCAGCTTCTCCGATTCGATGCAGCTCACCTTCGCCGCCCGCGACCGCCTGATCGCCGGGCAGGACAAGGTGACGGCGTTCAAGAACGCCGTGCTGGTCGTCGGCCCGGCCTGCGTGCTGACCCACGCCACAGCCGGCATTTCCTTCATCGCCCTGCAGTTCTCCGACAGCGACCTGATCCGGAAGTTCGGTGAGGCGGGGCTCGCCGCCACCATCATCGCGCTGATCGCGGTGCTGTCGCTGGTGCCGGTTTTCGGCGTGCTGCTGGTGCGCAACGAAAAGACGTTCGCCGTCAAATTCCAGGGCGCCGATGCCGGCGTCCAGGCGCTGCGCAATTTCTGCTACTGGATCGCGGTACGCATGGTCGGCCGGCCCGGGCTGTTCAGCCTGATCGCGGTGGTGTTCGTCGGCGGTCTGGCGGTGGTCTATGCGAGCCTGGAGCCGCGCTACCGTCTCGCCGACCAAGTGCCGGACAAGCAGCAGGCCGTAGCGGCGAGCAATCGTCTCGACGCCAAGCTGACCGGCGCCAACCCGGTCAACGTGCTGATCCAGTTCCCCAAGGGCGCCTCCCTGTATTCGCCGGAGACGTTGCAGACGATCGCCGACGTTCACGCCACGGTCGAGAAGACGGCGGGCGTCGGCAACGTGTGGTCGGTGGAAACGCTCCGGCGCTGGCTGGCAGAGAAGGCCGGCTCGTCGGATACCGCGACCCTGCAGGAATACGTCAACTTGATCCCCGAGCATCTGGTGCGCCGCTTCATCGACAAGGAGCAGGACGCCGTGGTCGTTGCCGGCCGCGTGCCGGACCTCGATTCCAGCCAGCTGCTGCCGGTGGTCGACAAGCTCGATCACGAACTCGACGCGGTGCGCAAGAAGCACCCCGGCTATGAGGTCGCGGTCACCGGCCTTGCCGCGATCGCCGCGCGCAACTCCGCCAGCATGATCCAGAAGCTGAACCACGGGCTCACCATCGAGTTCGCGCTGGTGGCGATGTTCATCGGTCTCGCCTTCCGGTCCTGGGTGGTGATGCTCGCCTGTATCCTGCCGGGGATCTTCCCGGTCGTGATGTCAGGAACGCTGCTATGGGCGATGGGGGAGGGGCTGCAATTCGCCAGCGTCGTCGCGCTGACGGTCTCCTTCGGCCTCGGCCTGTCGGCGACCATTCACTTCCTCAACCGTCTGCGGATGGAGAGCGCGCCGGGCGTGAGCGCGGCCGTCGCGGTGGAGCGCGCCACCGTGCTGGTCGGTCCGGCGCTGATCCTCACCACGGTGGTGCTGGCCTGCGGCCTCGTCGTCACCGTGTTCTCGGACCTGCCGTCGCTGCGGCTGTTCGGTTGGCTGAGCGCGTTCTCGATGGTGGCTGCGCTGTTCGCGGATCTCTTCATCCTCCGCCCGACGGCGATGTTCCTGATCAACCTGTCGCAGAAGCTGAAGCGCAAGCCGGTGTGAGGCGAGGGGCTTGGTCAAACCCGGCGCATACCGTGATCGCCCGCGAGGTCGGCGCTGTAGATCCACACACAACTGTCATCGCCCGGCTTGACCGGGCGATTCAGTACGCCGCGGCCCATCGGCTCCATCACGACCGCCTCTGGAATACTGGATCGCCCGGTCAAGCCGGGCGATGACAGCGGGGCTTGAACTCCGAGCCTCCATCGACGCTTCAGCCAACAAAACAAAACGGCCCTGACATCGTCAGGGCCGTTGGCGTATTCAGCTGCTGATAAAGCGGCTCAGGTCTTCGACATCGTGATGTTGACGCCGCGGATCTCGCCCTTCGAGGAGATCTGCACGACCTGCTTGTTGCCGCTGGTCTTCAGGGTGATGCTGGCGGCGAAACCGGCGGCCTGAACGAACACGTCGATCTGGCCGTTGCCGGCGGTGCCCTGCAGTTCGCCGTTCACGTTGCGGCTCGATTCGCTCCAGTTTCCGGAGATGCGGTCGCCCTGGCTGGTGACGTCGCTGGACAGCAGGAACTTGTAGCTGTCGCTGGCGCATTGCAGACTCTGCTTCAGATTGGCGCCGGCCACCTTGTAGCTGGCTTTGCAGCGGATGCGCTCGGTGGTGCCGTCGGACAGCGCGACCGTGCCGTTGCCCGACCACGATCCGTCGAAGCCGGCGAACGGGCCCGACTGCGCATGGACGGCGGTCGCCGAGATGACCAGCGCTGCGCCGAGACCGGCGGCCTTGACGAGGCGCCCGGAGAAAGGTGAGCCGAACAGTTTCATATCGAGTTTCCCATCCAAAATGACACCGTTGTGCCGGCGTGTGACGCCGCTTCGAACACTTTGGTGTTCTCGCCGAAGGTTAGGTTCAAATGACGGCCGGTCGGGCGGTGCGACCGGATGCCATGATGTCAACACGCCTGCAGTGCGATGGGTCGGGCCAAAGGCCTTTCGTCGCAAAACCGCTGCAACCGCAGCCCCCGGCGGCCGCCGCATCTAACGGTGGCCGCGGCATGCTTGCAACAGCCAAATGCGAAAAACGCGGCCTCAGAATAATGCCCTAGTATCAACGCCTTGTTTGTGCCAAAGCTGTGATGGCCGAGCTTGAGCTGCTCGGACCATAGGGCGCGAATTTGGCCGCATTTGGCAGCGTACCTCCGGCGCTGGGGGGCTTGCGGTCCTTGCCAAACCAAACAGGTTTTTCCCGGGCAGCGACGGCGATCCGGGAGGTGACCTCTGCTGTCAAAATGAAGGAACACGATGCGTAAGATTTTCCTGGCACTTTCCCTGCTGTCGCTGACCGTTTCCACCGGGGCCTTCGCGCAAGGCGCGCGTGGGACCGCCGAGGAGCAGGCGGCGTGCACGCGTGACGTTCAGAAGTTCTGCCGTGCTGTGATCGATCAGGGTGACTTCACCATCCTGGCGTGCCTGAAGGAGAACCGCTCCAAGATCAGCGCGGATTGCGACAAGGTGCTGAAGACCCACAACCAGTAAGCGGTTGCCGTTCGGAGCCGTTGCTTCCGATCTGTCTTGGTTAACGGCCGCCGGCTCGCCCCGTCAGGGGAAGCGGCGGCCGGGCCGTATGGGTTGTCCGATATCGATTGCATTGGTTTTGGCCGGATCTTCGCCTATATGGAGGCCAGCAATCCGTTCGCATCAGCGAAGCGGCGGGCATTGTTTTCCGTAAGCCCCTTTCAACCTGATAGCTGTTTCGTCCATGACCACCGCGAGCGATTTGCGATCCGGCAAGACACACCGGGACGAGAACTTTCCGGTGGCCTCCTGGATCATCCGTCCGGAGCATCGAGGGCTGATCCTCGCCTTCTACAATTTCGTGCGCACGGCCGACGACATCGCCGATCATCCGAGTCTGCCGGGCGACGAGAAGTTGCGGTTGCTCGATCTGCTGGAAGCCGAGCTCACCGGGGCAGGCGAGACCCAGGACGTCGCCGTCAATTTGCGTCGCGCGCTGGCCACGCGCGGAATGTCGCCGCGCCACGCGCTCGATCTCCTGGTCGCCTTCCGCATGGACGTGACCAAGCTGCGCTACGAGAACTGGGACGAAGTGATCCACTACTGCCGTTATTCGGCGATGCCGGTCGGCCGCTTCATGCTGGATGTGCACGGTGAGTCGACCGCGACCTGGCCGGCGTCGGACGCGATCTGCGCCGGCTTGCAGATCAACAACCACCTGCAGGACTGCGGCAAGGACTACAAGGCGCTCAACCGCGTGTATCTCCCGCGCGATGCGCTGGCCGAGGCCGGCGCCACGGTCGAGATGCTCGGCGAGGCCAAGTCGCCGCCGCCGCTGCTGACCTGCCTGCAGAGGCTCGCCGTCCGCAACGCGGCGCTGCTCGAGGAGGGCAGGGACCTCAACAGCGGCGTCAAGGATTTCCGCTTCGGACTGGAGATTGCCGTGATCCAGGCTTTCGCCGACCGCATCGTGGCGCTGCTCCAGGTGCGCGATCCGCTCAGCCAGCGCGTGCATCTTTCGCCTGCGGGCATGCTCGGCCTCACCTTCACGTCGGTCATGGGTGAGATCGGCCGCCGCGTGGCCGGTCGTCATCCCGTCAGCAAATCGGCGGCCGGCGCATGACCCTCGAGGCGACTGCAGACAACGTCGATCACGGCACCGCCGCGTCCGGCAGCTCGTTCTATGCCGCCATGCGCATCCTGCCGCGCGCCCAGCGCGATGCGATGTTCCAGGTCTACAGCTTCTGCCGCGAGGTCGACGACATCGCCGATTCCGACGGCCCGCGGCCCGAGCGGCTGGCGGCGCTGCAGAAATGGCGCGACGACATCGATGCGCTGTACCAGGGCAACCCGCCGCCGCGGCTGCGCGACTATGCCGGTTCTGTGAAGACGTTCGGGCTGAAGCGCGAGGACTTCCTCGCCATCATCGACGGCATGGAGATGGACGTGCCGCAGGAGATCCGCGCGCCGGATCTCGCGACGCTCGACCTCTATTGCGACCGCGTCGCGAGCGCGGTCGGCCGTCTCTCGGTGCGCATCTTCGGCATGCCCGAGGAGGACGGCATCCTGCTCGCCCACCATCTCGGCCGCGCGCTGCAGCTCACCAACATCCTGCGCGACATCGACGAGGATGCCGGGATCGGCCGGCTCTATCTGCCGCGCGAAGCGCTGCTGTTCGCCGGCATCACCGGCGACGATCCGGTCAAGGTCATGCAGGAGCGCGCGCTGCCCAAGGTCTGCAACTCGGTTGCGGTCAGGGCGAAGACGCATTTCGAGAAGGCCGACGAGATCATGCGGCGAAATCGCCGGCGCGCCGTGCGGGCGCCGCGGATCATGTCGAAATATTATCGTGCCGTGTTCGATCTCTTGCTCGAACGAGGCTTCGCGCTGCCGCGCGAGCCCGTCCGCGTGAGCAAGCTCACGAAGATCGGCATCATCCTCCGCTACGCAATCATCTGATGCAGAAGACAGCTCACATCATCGGCGCCGGCGTGTCCGGCCTTTCCGCCGGCGTGCGGCTCGCCAATGCGGGCTACATCGTCCATGTCCACGAGGCGACGCAGCAGCTCGGCGGCCGCTGCCGCTCCTATTACGACGCCGCGACTGATCTCGTGATCGACAACGGCAATCATCTGCTGCTGTCGGCCAATCACCATGTGCTGTCCTATGCCCGCGCGATCGGCTCGGAGGCCGGGCTGGTCGGGCCGGAGAAGGCGCAGTTCGCCTTCGTCGATGTCAAGACCGGGCAGCGCTGGCTGCTCGATCTCGGCAATGGCCGGCTGCCGCTGTGGGTGTTCGACGAGAGCCGCCGCGTGCCTGACACCGGGCTCGGCGATTATCTCGCGCTGTCGCCGCTGATCTGGGCCGGCACCGACAAGACGATCGGCAGCACCATTCCCTGCAAGGGCACGCTGTATGATCGGCTGGTGCAGCCGCTGCTGCTGGCGGCGCTGAACTGCGATCCGCCGGAAGGCTCGGCGGGGCTTGCCGGCGCCATCGTCCGCGAGACCTTGCTCGCGGGAGGGCAGGCCTGTCGTCCCCTGATCGCGCGCGACGGCCTGTCGGGCGTGCTGATCGACCCCGCGGTCAAATTTCTGGAGGGCAAGGGCGGCAGCGTCCGGATCGGCCGCGAGTTGCGCGGGCTGGAGAGTGAGGCCGGCCGTGTGACCGGCCTCAAGTTCGGCGGCGACGAGACCGTCGCGCTCGGGTCGTCCGATGTCGTCGTGCTGGCGGTGCCACCGCGACCCGCCATGGCACTGCTGCCGGGACTGACCGGGCCGACCAAGTATCGCGCCATCGTCAATGCCCATTTCCGCATCACGCCGCCGAAGGATTCGCCGCCACTGCTCGGCGTCGTCGGCGGCCTGGTCGAATGGCTGTTCGCCTTCCCGCAGCGGCTCTCCGTCACCATCAGCAATGGCGACCGTCTGGTCGACATGCCCAGAGAGGAGCTCGCGGCCGCCATCTGGGCGGACGTCTGCAAGGCCGCCGGGATCTCGGGCGAGCTGCCGCCGTGGCAGATCGTGCGTGAGCGCCGGGCCACCTTCGAGGCGACGCCGGAGCAGAACGCGCTGCGCCCGGGCGTGAAGACGCCATTCGGCAACCTCGCACTGGCTGGCGACTGGACCGACACCGGCCTGCCGGCCACGATCGAGGGCTCGGTGCGCTCCGGCGATCGCGCCGCGGACCTGCTGCTCGGGCGCGGCTGACCAGCAGGCCGGCTTCATGCCGAATCTGGGCCGCACGGCCATGCCGCCCGCGTCGCGATTCTCACATTTTCGTGGCGTAGTTTTTGCTTAGAGTTCCCTGAGCGGTTTGAGCCGGCGCTGGCCTGTTCCAGGGCGGAACAGCGAGAGCGGGACCAAATGGCAACACCGGGCAAAAAACGCGTGGTGTGCGGGTGCAGTGCGGCGCAAACAGGGTTTCCTCGCGGATTTTTTCTGCGTAATCCTCGGTTTGTTAAGGTCTTTCCGCTCTGGCGCCACCGCGATTGGGGCTTGGAACAATGACGAAGCGACGTCGGCAAGTGATGTCGAATAAGGTGTCAGGGGTCGGATTGTGAAGTTGGGGATGGGGGACGAAACGTCCGCGGATCGCCCGATTGATCCGCGGCCGGTCTTGGTCGTGACGGGATTGGTGCAGGAGGCCCGCATTGCGGCCGGGCCCGGCATGATGGTCATCTGCAGCTCGAGCGATCCCAAGCAATTGCGCTCGCTGCTCACCGTGTTCGATCCCACCTCGATCCGCGGCGTCGTGAGCTTCGGCGTGGCCGGCGGCCTCGATCCGAGCCTGAAGGCCGGCGACATCGTCGTCGCGACCGAAGTGACCGCCGGTGACGCCCGCTGGCTCTCCGGCCTGTCGCTGCGCGAGGAGCATATTGCCCGCGCCGCCCTGAAGAAGCGCCGTGTCGTGCGCGGCGTGCTTGCCGGCGCCGAAGAGGTGGTGGTGGCGCAGGCCCGCAAGGCCGCGCTGCGCATGAAGACCGGTGCGGCCGCCGTCGACATGGAGAGCCACATCGCCGCCGCCTATGCCGCCGAATACGGGCTGCCCTTCGCCGCGTTGCGCGTGATCTCCGATCCCGCCCATCGCACGCTGCCGTCGCTCGCCAAGGACGCCATCAAGCCGAACGGCGACATCGACCTGCCGATGATCCTGCGCGGCCTCGCCCGCAATCCGACCGTGCTGGGCGGCCTGGTGTCGACGGGCATCGAGTTCAACCGCGCCCTCCGCTCGCTCCGCGGCGCCCGGGACCTGCTGCTGAGCGGTCTGCTCGCGGCCGAGCATTTCCTCGAGTCCGAGACCTTGGCCGCCGCCGAGGCGTAGGGCTCCGGCTGGCGAATGATCGTCGGCTTTATCGGCTAAGGCCCCGATAATCCCGCTTGCTCCGTCCTTGTGAGCGCAGCGAAGCAATCCAGAGTGGTGTGCGGAACCTGGATTGCTTCGCTGCGCTCGCAATGACGTGTGGAGAGAGCTTCGCTCAGAGGCGCAATGCCTGCACTGGGACTGGGCGCGCCTACGAGCCCATAGCACCTCAACGAAAACGGCCGCCGGTTGCCCCGGCGGCCGTTTCGCTGTGGTCTGATGGTCGGGCGGCTCAAGCCGCGGTCGACGCCTTCTGCTGCGCCTCGACGGCCTCGTCGCGGCGGATCTCGGAGAGACGCTTCTGCACCTCGGAGGAGAACACGTACTGCGCCGGGCGCTGCTTGGAGAGGTCGATCTCCGGCGCCATCGGGCCCTCGGTGCGGATGCCGCGCAGCGACACGGCCATCGCCTTGATCGGGTTGCTCAGCGCAGCGTTCGCTGCGGTGGCCTCGTAGCCGCAATGCGCCATGCAGTCGGCGCACTTCTCGTACTTGCCGGTGCCGTAGGAGTCCCAGTCGGTGGTCTCCATCAGCTCCTTGAAGGTCTTGGTGAAGCCTTCGCCGAGCAGATAGCAGGGCTTCTGCCAGCCGAAGATGTTGCGCGCGGGCATGCCCCAGGGGGTGCACTCGAACTCCTGGTTGCCGGCGAGGAAGTCCAGGAACAGGCCGGAATGCATGAAGTTCCACTTCTTGCCCTTGCCGAGCTTGAAGACATCGCGGAACAGCTGCTTGGTCTTGGTGCGGTTCAGGAAGTGCTCCTGGTCCGGCGCGCGCTCATAGGCATAGCCGGGCGACATGGTGACGCCGACGCCGAGCTCGGTGGTGAAGTCCAGGAATTTCGCGATCTCTTCGGCCGGGTGGCCGTCGAACACGGTGGCGTTGACGTTGACCGTGAAGCCGCGCGCCTTGGCGGCCTTGATCGCGGAGACGGCGCGGTCGAACACGCCCTTCTGCGACACCGCCTTGTCGTGATGCTCGCGCAGGCCGTCGAGATGCACCGAGAAGAACAGATACGGCGACGGCTCGAACAGATCGAGCTTCTTCTCGAGCAGCAGCGCGTTGGTGCAGAGCGAGACGAATTTCTTGCGGGCGACCAGGCCGCGGACGATCTCGCCGATCTCCTTGTGGATCAGCGGCTCGCCGCCGGGGATCGCCACCATCGGCGCGCCGCACTCGTCGGCCGCGTCCCAGCACTCCTGCGCGCTCATGCGGCGGTTGAGGATCGCATCGGGATAGTCGATCTTGCCGCAGCCGGCGCAGGCCAGGTTGCAGCGGAACAGCGGCTCCAGCATCAGCACGAGCGGATAGCGTTTGCGGCCGAGAAGCTTCTGCTTCATCAGATAGGCCCCGATACGCAGTTCCTTATGGAAGGGGATTGCCATTACGTCTCTTCTTTCTGGACCAAACGAGGACCGATCAGCCCGCGACCAGCTCGGCCGGCAGGCGGAATTCGATGTTTTCTTCCCGCCCCGGGACCACCGCGACCTCAACCGGTCCGATGCGCCGCAAAGCCTGTATCACGTCGTCGACGAGCACTTCAGGGGCCGAGGCGCCGGCGGTGATGCCGACGGCCTTGGCGTCCTTCAGCCAAACCGGATTCAGCTCGCTCCCGTCTGCGATCAGATAGCTCGCGATCCCGGCCTCGGTGCCGATCTCGCGCAGTCTGTTCGAGTTGGAGCTGTTGGCGGCGCCCACCACCAGGATGACGTCCACCAGCTTGCCCAAGTCCCTTACCGCAGATTGCCGGTTCTGTGTCGCATAGCAGATATCCCGGATATCGGGACCTTGAAGGTCTGTAAAGCGGGCCTGGAGGGCTGAAATGATGTCCTTGGTGTCGTCCACGCTCAGCGTTGTCTGGGTGATATAGGCCATCGGGGTGTCCAGCGGCAGGGGCAGGGCCGCCACATCGGCGGTGTTCTGCACCAGGTACACTGGTCCGGGGACTTGTCCCATCGTTCCCTCAACCTCCGGATGTCCGGCATGGCCAATCAACACCAGGGTACGGCCCTTGGCCATGTAGCGCTTGCCCTGATTGTGGACCTTGGTCACCAGCGGGCAGGTGGCGTTGAGCACGGGCAGCCCGCGGGCCGCAGCTTCCTCCTCGACCGTCCGCGCCACGCCATGGGCGCTGAACACGGTGACGGCGCGCGGCGGCACCTCGCATAGATCCTCGACGAAAACAGCGCCCTTGGCCTTCAAGCTCTCGACCACGTGCTTGTTGTGCACGATCTCGTGACGCACATAGACCGGCGGGCCGTACTTCTCCAGCGCGCGCTCGACAATCTCGATCGCGCGCACGACGCCAGCACAAAAACCGCGCGGTTGCGCGAGATACACCTGCAAGGGACGTCCGTCAGCCACGTTGCCTCACTTTCGACCTGCCACCTCCGTGCGTGCGAGTGGGGTGCAATATCCGCACCAGGCGAATGCCCCAATTTGCCCGCATGACCATGGAAGCGCAGGGCTTTGTGTCAAAAATCGAGCAGAGAGGAAAGCCGGTTTGCAACTCGATCGCATGTGACCGCCGACACACAGCGATGCAATTCTCAACGGTATCTAAGTAATTATAAATTAATTCAATCAACTGAGCTACTTATACTCTCACTCGTTCGTCACTTTACCGCCGAGAACAGCCGCTATATCAGCCGCCCCGACGGTTCCGCGCATCGTTCGACCTGATCCGCCGTCCAGGGACCCATCCTCCTCGCCGAAGGCTGGGCCAGACCCGGCCAGGGGCTTGCTCCGAGCTGGCGCTGGCCAGGGAACTCCGCCATGAAGCGGACGTTTCCGCCCAGCTCTTTAAACCTTAGAAAGTCACGAAGTGCTGACCACGTTTGTCGTCTCGATCGTCAAGGCCTGCACCCGGTTCGCATGGCCGACATTGATTGCAGGCCTTCTCTTGTCGGTGGGCGCGGGCGTCTACACGGCGCGTCATTTTTCGATCAACACCGACATCAACAAGCTGATCTCCCCGGAGCTCGACTGGCGCAAGCGCGACCAGCAGTATGAGCAGGCGTTCGATCGCGACCGCATGATCCTGGGCGTGGTCGAGGCCGCGACCCCCGAGCTGACCGGTGTGGCGGCTGACGCGCTCGCCAAGAAGCTCAAGGGCGACACCGCCAACTTCTCGTCCGTGGAGCTGCTCGGCGGCGGCGAGTTCTTCGCCCGGAATGGCCTGCTGTTCCTGCCGACGGAGGAGGTCAAGCAGCTCACCGAGCAGTTCACCGCGGCGGCGCCGCTGGTCGAGATCATGGCCGGCGATCCATCGATCCGCGGTCTGACCGGCGCGCTCGAGACCGGCCTTGCGGGCGTCAAGCGCGGCCAGGTCAAGCTCGACAATGCCGCGCGTCCGTTCGACTACATCTCGCAGACCGTCGAGACCGTGCTCGACAAGGGCGATGCGACCTTCTCCTGGCGTCAGCTGATCTCCGACAAGCCGCTCGATGACAGCGACAAGCGCGCCTTCATCCAGTTCAAGCCGATCCTCGACTACCAGGCATTGGAGCCCGGCAAGGCGGCGACCGATGCGATCCGCCAAGCCGCGGCCGAGCTCGATTTCCCTAACCGCTTTCACGCCCGCGTGCGCCTGACCGGGCCGGTGCCGATCGCCAACGAGGAATACGCCACCGTGCAGGAGGGCGCCGTCGTCAACGGCATCGGCACCGTGGTGGTCGTGCTGATCATCCTGTGGCTGGCGCTGCATTCGGCCAAGATCATCTCGGCGGTGTTCGTCAACCTGTTCATCGGCCTTGCCATCACCACGGCGGTCGGCCTGATGATGGTCGGATCGCTCAATCTGCTGTCGGTCGCCTTCGCCGTGCTGTTCATCGGACTCGGCGTCGATTTCGGCATCCAGTTCAGCGTGCGCTATCGCTCCGAACGCTTCAAGAATGACGACCTGCCCGAGGCGCTCGCCGAAGCCGCGCGGCGCTCCGCGGTGCCGCTGTCGCTCGCGGCGATGGCGACGGCTGCCGGCTTCCTGTGCTTCCTGCCGACCGACTACAAGGGTATTTCCGAGCTCGGCGCCATCGCAGGCGCCGGCATGATCATCGCCTTCCTGTCCTCGATCACGGTGCTGCCGGCGCTGCTCAAGATCCTCAATCCGCCCGGCGAGAAGGAGCCGGTCGGCTACGCCTTCCTGGCACCGGTCGATGAATTCCTCGAGAAACACCGCGTGCCGATCATCGTCGGCACCCTCGGCCTCGTCATCGCCGGTCTGCCGCTGCTCTACTACATGAAGTTCGACTTCAACCCGATGAACCTGCGCAATCCCCACGCCGAGTCGATTGCGACCTATCTCGATCTGCGAAAGGATCCGAACACCGGGGCGAACGCGATCGACGTGCTGACCCGCTCGGAGAGCGAAGCGAAGGCGATCGAGGCCAAGCTCGAGAAGCTGCCGGAAGTGGCGCGCGTGATGTCGCTCGACAGCTTCGTGCCCCAGGACCAGCCGGCCAAGCTGAAGCTGATCGCCCAGGGCGCCAAGGTGCTGGGACCGGCACTCAATCCCGATCAGGTCGATGCCGCACCGAGCGACAAGGAGAACATCGAGGCGCTGAACTCGACCGTCGACAATCTTCGGCGCACGGCCGGGGAAGACAAGGGACCCGGCGCTGCGGCGGCGCGGCGCCTCGCGGACGCGCTTGCCAAGCTCGCGGGCGCGAGCGAAGCGGTGCGGAGCAAGGCCCAGTCCGTGTTCGTCGAGCCGTGGAAGATCACGCTTGAGCAACTCAGCGCCACGCTACAGGCGCAGCCGGTCACCTTGGCCAATCTGCCGCCTGAGCTCGTGTCGCAGTGGAAGAGCAAGGACGGCCTGATTCGCGTCGAGGCGCAGCCCAAGGGCGATCCGAACGACAACGACAATCTCAGGCGGTTCGCGAATGCCGTGCTGACGGCGGAGCCCAATGCGATCGGCGGCCCGGTGTCGATCCTGAAGTCGGGTGACACGATCGTGAAGGCGTTCATCCACGCCGGCATCTACTCGCTGGTCGTGATCAGCCTGCTGTTGTGGGTCACCCTGAAGCGCTTCTCCGACG
The DNA here is from genome assembly GCF_013178945.1 of Bradyrhizobium aeschynomenes. Taxonomy (GTDB): domain Bacteria; phylum Pseudomonadota; class Alphaproteobacteria; order Rhizobiales; family Xanthobacteraceae; genus Bradyrhizobium; species Bradyrhizobium aeschynomenes. The sequence goes on along the minus strand of NZ_JABFDM010000002.1, from coordinate 606,999 downwards.
TGCTGATGACGCTGGTACCTCTCCTGGTTGCCGGCGCCGTCACGCTCGAGATCTGCGTCCTGATCAAGCTGCCGCTGAACTTCGCCAATATCGTCGCGCTGCCGCTGCTGCTCGGCATCGGTGTCGCGTTCAAGATCTACTACGTGGTGGCGTGGCGTGGCGGCCGCACCAATTTGCTGCAGACCAGCCTGACCCGGGCGATCTTCTTCAGTGCGCTGACGACGGCGACCGCTTTCGGCAGCCTGTGGCTGTCGAGCCATCCCGGCACATCCAGCATGGGCAAGCTGCTGGCGTTGTCGCTCGTCACCACGCTCGCTGCGGTGCTGCTGTTCCAGCCGGCCTTGATGGGCAAGCCCCGCGAGGTCCACGAACAATAAAGGCGAGCGAGTCGCAAAAAGGAAAAAGCGGCCGATGCCCTCGGCCGCTTTTTTATTGATGGGTATCGGACGACTTAGCGGGGCCGTGCCACGTCGGGCAGCAGGCAGATGTCGCCGATTTGATCGGCGGGCTTCGGCGCCGGTCTGGCCGCGGCAACCGTGCCGCTACTGTGGCCGGCTGCCGCTTTCGGAGCCGGAGCAGGGGCGGGCGCAATTGGTTTCTGTGTACCTTTGGCCATGCTGTTGACGGGGCTCGACGGGATCGGCGGGCCGACCCGCGTCCAGGTCTCGCCGCCGCACAGGAAGCCGAGCACACAGCCCTTGATTTCCAGATGATCGGCGTCGGTCGGCGTGATCGTCGAACTGTAGAGCTGGCCGTCCTTGGCGTTGTAGACTTGGCCTTCCCACGCCTCGGCGCCCGGCTTCTTCTTCATGTCGATCAGGATCGGCATGCCGAGCGTCGGCCGGCTTTGCCGGGCGGGATCGGGATTGTTGGCGTCCCGGCCGCCCGGGGTCTTTTCCCAGGCCACCACGCCCCACATGCTGCCATTACATTGTGCGACTCGGATGTTGGCGACGCCGTCGGCGACCCGCCAGTCGCCTGTGGGATCAGCCGCGAGCGCAGAAGAAATTCCTGCTGCGAACACCACTGCGGAGTATGCTATCGTTGTCGACATGAGAGATCTAAGGCGATGCAACATTGGCAGAAACCCGTGCTTGCTTTGATGGTGCGAATGAGGGCAAAACGCCGCATTGCGCGTTTTCAGTTGACGTCACGTCCATCAACCGAAGTATGTAGCCGATGCTAAAACCCAATCTAGACGTTTCCGAGATGTTTGTGGAGCGCCAAGCGCAGCGCAGCACGATGCACTCTCGGCATCTGAACGAGCAACTGGTCCGGGTTCTCAAAACGATTGGATATGATGTCGGGTTCCAGAAGGGACAAGGGCAGTATCTCTACGATCGTGACGGGGCCCGCTATCTTGACCTGCTCAGCGGTTTTGGTGTCTTCGCCATCGGGCGCAACCATCCGACTCTCCGTGACGCGCTGAAGAGCGTTCTCGACAGCGACCTGCCGAACCTCGTCCAGCTCGATGTCTCCACGCTCGCGGGCGTTCTTGCCGAGCGGCTGCTGGAATATGTCCCGTACCTGGACAAGGTGTTCTTCGCGAATTCGGGTGCCGAGACCGTCGAAGCCGCAATCAAATTCGCGCGGGGCGCGACGGGACGGCCTGGCATCGTCTATTGCGGGCACTCCTATCATGGCCTGACCTATGGCGCGCTGTCGCTGACCGAGGATCCGAACTTCCGCAACGGATTCGAGCCGCTGCTGCCGGGCTGCACGGCGGTTCCGTTCAACGATCTCGCTGCGCTCGAGCAGGCGCTGTCGTCCCGCGAGATCGCCGCCTTCATCGTCGAGCCCATCCAGGGCAAGGGCGTCAACATGCCCTCCGACGAGTTCCTGCCCGGCGCCGCCGCGCTCTGCAAGAAATACGGCACCATCTTCATCGCCGACGAGATCCAGACGGGGATGGGCCGGACCGGTCGGTTCCTCGCGGTGGAACACTGGAATGTCGAGCCTGACATGGTGCTGCTGTCGAAGGCACTGTCGGGCGGTCACGTTCCGGTCGGCGCGCTGCTCACGCGCAAGCAGATCTTCGACAAGATCTTCAACCGCATGGATCGCGCGGTCGTGCATGGCTCGACCTTCGCCAAGAACGATCTGGCCATGGCCGCGGGCATCGCGACCCTCGAGGTGATGAAGGCGGAGAAGCTGGTCGAGGCCGCCGCCAAGCGTGGCGCCGAGCTGCGGCTGGCGCTGACGCGGATGGTGCCCGGCTACGAGCTGCTCAAGGAAGTGCGCGGCAAGGGGCTGATGATCGGCGTCGAGTTCGGTCCGCCGAAATCGCTGCGCCTCAAGGCGTCCTGGACCATGCTGGAAAGCGCCAACAAGGGCCTGTTCTGCCAGCTGATCACGGTGCCGCTGTTCAAGGATCACAAGATCCTGACCCAGGTCGCCGGCCACGGCCTGCACACCATCAAGCTGCTGCCGCCGTTGACGATCACGGAAGAGGACTGCACCTGGATCGAGCGCGCCTTCGATGACGTCATCGCCCAGAGCCACAAGGTCCCCGGCGCGATCTGGTCGCTCGGCAAGACCCTGGTCGACAACGCCATCCGCAAGTCGGCGTGAGCCGAGCGGCTTGTAAGTACAACGAGCGGCTGGTCAGTACAAAGAGGCGCCCTCGCGGCATACTCGCTGTCATCACCCGGCTTGACCGGGCGATCCAGTACGCCGAGACAGTTGTGATCAGCTCGATGGGCCGCGGCGTACTGGCTGCCCGCCTGCGTGGGCATGACAGCGGGGGATGCGGCTGCGAAGGAGAGGCAAAGGCGGGGAGCGCCGTGCCCACCATCTGATTGCTCGTTCGTTCGCGGTGGGCACCCTTCGCTTTGCCCACCCTACGGTTTCAGATAAAATCTCCGTCATTGCGAGCGCAGCGAAGCAATCCAGGGCTGCGCAAGGACTCTGGATTGCTTCGCTGCGCTCGCAATGACGACGCGAGAGAGTCAGCTGCTCCCACCCATCGCCCGCTCGAACCGTTCGCCGAACTCGTTGAGCTCCTCGACATTGATGTCACTCACCGCCCAGTAGCTCAGGCCGCGGTCGCGCCACGAGCGGATGTTGAAGCCTTGCAGCGTATCCAGCTTTGCCGCGCGACGCTCGGTCGAGGACGTCTGCGCTACGAACAAATTGATCACGTGCTGGCGGCGGCGATAGACGACCGCGCCGATCGCGCGCGCATCGACGTAGTCGAGACGACCGCCGACCAGTGTGAAGCCCTGCGCCGTGAGATCGATCACCGGTGGCGCGACATCGAGCTTGCCGTTGAACCACGGTTTCACCGTGTGCTGATCGGTCGAGACCACGTCGGTGAGGTGGCCGGCTTGCAGCGAGCGCAGATGCGCCGAGACGATCTCAGCCTCGATGCGCTGCTGGTCATCGTTGCGCAGCACGATGGCAACGAGGCCGGTGGCGGCCAGCGCCGACACGGCTGAGCCGATGGCAAAGCCTTTCAGCAACGAGCGGCGGCTCGGCGCCCCGGCGAGCGGCGTCACGTTGGAAGGCTGCGCGGGCGGCAATTCGGCCTCGATCCGCTGGCGCAAGGCGGCGGGCGCCTTGTAAATCAGGTCAGTGCCGGCCAGTGCCCGCTTCATTTCGTTGATGGCCGCGAATTCCGAAGCGCAACGCGGGCAGTTCGCCACATGGGCCTCGACCTCGCGCGCGTGGCCGGCGTCGAGCTCGCCGTCGGCGAGCGCGTGGATCAGGATCTCGGCTTCATCGCAGGTCATCATTGTGGCTCCTCCTGCGCGAGCCAGGCGGCGCGCAGCATCGCGCGGGCGCGGGCGAGGCGCGACATCACGGTGCCGACCGGCACGCCGGCGGCCTCCGCGATCTCGCGATAGGACAGATTGTTGATCTCGCGCAGCACGAAGGTCTCGCGAAACGGCTCGGCGAGCGTCTCGATCATCCGTTGAATTGCCGACGCGTTGCGCTCACGCAACACGGCGCCTTCCGGCGTCTCGGCGATTTCCTGCCAGATTGGCGCCTGCTCGACAGCCTCGGGCGCATCGTCCAGTGCCTTGACCGGCGCGACGGCGCGGCGGGCAAACTCGGCGTGGCAGACGTTGCGCAGGATCGCGAACAGCCACGGCTTCATCGCCGGGCCGCGATAGGTGTCGAAGTGCTTCAGCGCGCGCAGATAGCATTCCTGCACGGCGTCCTCAGCGTCTGCGGGATTGCGCAGCAGATAGCGCGCCAGCGTGTAGACGTCGTCCAGACAGGGCAGCGCCGCCTCTCGAAAGCGCCGTGCTCGCTCGGAATCGTCAGGCGATGGGGGCACCGGCGTCCTTTCCGGTTCGGTTCGCGACGTCACGGCCGGGGCGGCAGTTCGCTGCCGGCCCGGTCCTGATGCTGTTCTCATGCCCTGGTTCGTGACGCTACTCAACCTTGACCATCCCAGTCATGTGCGGATGCAGCGAGCAGAAGTACTTGTAGTCGCCGCGGGACACGAAAGTGAACGAGAAGCTGTCATCGGTATCGAGTGTCTTCGAGCGGTACTTGCCCGCCGACACCACCGTATGTGGAATGTCGTCGTGATTGGTCCAGGTGACGGTGTCGCCGACCTTCACCGTCACCTCTGCCGGCGCGAAGGTGAAGTTGTCGATCGTGACCTTGATGGTCTCGGCGTGCAGCGGCGCGATGCCGAGCACGGCGGCGGTGAGGGCGAGGCGGATGCTTCGCCCGAGCGATACTGATATCGTCATGCGATCGATCCTCAGCCCGCCAGCGGTGTGTCGATGATCGCGAGCCGCTCGACGCCGACCTTGAAGTCGATGCTGGCGATGCCGAGCAGGCTGCGCAGCTTGGCATCCTCGACCTTCATCGGGCCGGGCGAGGGCGCGGTGCCCGGCGCCGGCTGCGGGAAGGCGGTCGAGCGCGCGGTGTGGAAGGTCACGTTGCCTTCGACCTTCTGCATCACTTGGTGGATGTGGCCATTCAGCACCGTCACCGAGCCGAAGCCCTTCAGGACATCCAGCGCGCGGCCACCATCCTCGGTGCCCCAGCCCCATTGTGGATACACCGTCCACAGCGGGATGTGCGCGAACACCACGATCGGCGTCGATTTCGAGCGGCCCTTCAGGTCCTGCTCCAGCCAGGCCAACTGTTCAGCACCGAGATTGCCGAGCCCGCCGGCCTTGAGATCGACGACGTTGACGAGCCCGATGAAATGCACGCCGTTGGCGTCGAACGAATACCAGCCGGCGCCGCGCGTGCCCTTGCCGTAGCGCTCCTTGTAGAGCTTGACGTCCTCGTCGAGGAAATCATGCTCGCCCGGCACGTAATGCACGTCGAGCCGGGTCTGCGAGATGATGCGGTCGGCGTCGTCGAACTCCGCCGCCTTCGACAGATGCGAGATGTCGCCGGTGTGGATCATGAAGGCCGGCTTCTTCGGCATCGCCTTGATCCTGTTGACGGCTTCCTCCAGCGTCCCGATCGCGTTGGGATTGGCCGGCTTGTCGAAGCCGACATGGCTGTCGCTGATCTGCAGGAAGGTGAGGCCAGAGGCCTGTTGTTCGGCCGCCTGCGCCGCGTCGATCAGGCCCAGCGAGCGCGGCACGCCGCCCGACAAGGTCCAGAGCACGCCGGTGCCGGCCCAGGTCATGCATTCCAAAACCCGGCGGCGGCTGAGGCCGCGCTCGTCGTGATCATCGAAGCTCATCGTGCTCTCCCGTTGCCCTCACTCGAGGCTTGCGGGTGAGGAGAGCGGAGAAGCCGGCGGTTTATTCCCAGCCGTCCGCTGTCGGATCTGCGATGACGCGTTCGTGATGAGCCCCGTGTTGGCACACGGCTCGCATACTCGAGCATGATATCGGCCAGGCGCGGCGCGACGTATATTGAAGGTTGATGCCGATGATCGCGTCTGATGGACTGAAGCTGGACCCATGCATGACCGCGTGAACCCGAACCTGCAGCAGGCCGAGACGGCGGGCGAGCGCATCGTCCCGCTCGACCGGGCCCGGACTTTTATCACGCTCTCGGTCGTGCTGTATCACGCCGCGATCAACTACACCTATTTCGGCCAGGGCGGCGACCGCATGCACTGGCTCGGTTTCGATCTCGTCGCGCTTTTCAACGACAGCTATTTCATGTCGTGCATGTTCTTCATTTCCGGCCTGTTCGTGCCCGCGAGCCTGGCGAGAAGGGGCGCGTCCGGATATCTCGGGCGCCGCGCGCTGCGGCTCGGCGTGCCCTACATCGTCTCGATCTTCGTCATCATGCCGATCGCCTATTATCGCTACTATGTCGCGGAGGACCAATTCACGACGGTGTGGGAGCGCATGATCACCACAGGCCCATGGCCGTCGGGCTCGGCATGGTTTCTCGGCGTGCTGCTGATCTTCGACCTGTTCGCTGCCCTCGCATGGACTCTGGCGCCGCGGACAATCCCGGCGCTCGGCCGCTTGGCCGGCACGCTGCTGCGCGCGCCACTCACGGGCTTTGCCGTTTTCCTCGTGCTCGCCAACGCCGCCTATCTGCCGCCGCATCTCGGCTTCGGCGATGGGCTGTGGTTCATGCCGGGCCATTTCCCGCTGCCGTTGCAGGCCAGCCGTGCGCTGCTCTATCCGACGTTCTTCATCGCCGGCATTGCGATCGGCGCCGCCGGCCTGCGCACCGGACCGTTCTCGCAGGACGGCGCGCTGGTGCAGCGCTGGGCGGTGTGGTTCGGCCTGTCTTATGGCTGCTACGGCCTGATCCTGCTGCTCGCCTACGCCCACCACAACTGGATCGCCGATTTCGACTCGCCGCCGCTGTGGTGGCGGGCCGCCTACGGGTGCACGGTCGCGAGCTTCTGCGCGTCGATGGCGTTCGGCGTGCCGACCTTCTTCCTGCGCTGGGCGAGGGCGACGCTGTCGCTGATGGACCGCATGCAGCCCTCGGCCTACGGCATTTATCTCCTGCACTTCCTGCCGTTGCTCTGGCTGCAATATCTGGTGTTCGATCCGGCGTGGCCGGCCGCGGTGAAGTTCGCGATCGTGCTGGTGGGCACGCTGTTCGTGAGCTGGGGAGCGGCCGCGCTGTTGCGGCGAGTGCCGCTGGTGGCGCGGATCATTTGAAAGCAGAGAGCTAGGTTGGGCCCTGGATTGCTTCGCTTCGCTCGCAATGACGATTGTGGCGGGCACCGAGCGCCGCCACGAACGCCGTCATCGCGAGCGTAGCGACGCGATCCAGGGGCCACGGACGCGACTGTTGAATGCGTCCGGCGTTTCGTCGCCCTGGCCATCGTCTGCCGCACGATGATGGGCACGCGCCGCCTTTCGGCGTCGCTTTGCCAACCCTACGTTGTCGCGGCATGAAGTCACGACAGGCGGATGACGGCTTAGACGTTATTCCCGCTGTCCTGCATCGCGTCCGATGGTCGCGCGCTGTCAGAGAAGTGTCAGCTTGGGGCGATAAACCGCTACCGGTTCGCGCGGCGTAAGCGTACAGCCCAGCGTCAGGAGTTCGATCTCGCGTCATGCTGCTCGCTGCAGGCGAGCGGCATGGAGGTCGTCAGCGCCCATCTTCCAGGATCATCGACGCTGCTTTCTCCGCGATCATCGCGGTCGGCGTGTTGGTGTTGCCGGAGGTGATCGTTGGCATGATCGAGGCGTCGGCGATGCGCAGGCCGTCGAGGCCACGGAAGCGCAGCCGTTCGTCGACCACCGCCATCGGATCATCAGCGGTGCCCATCTTCGCCGTGCCGACCGGATGGAAGATCGTGGTGCCGATGTCGCCGGCGGCCTTGGCGAGCGCGGCGTCGTCGTCGCCGACGGCCGGGCCCGGCAGATATTCCTCCGGCTTGTAGGACGACAGCGCGTTCTGCTTCATCAGCCGCCGGGTGACGCGGATCGCATCGGCCGCGACCTGTCGGTCGTCCTCGGTCGCCAGATAGTTCGGCGCGATCGACGGCGCCTCGTCGATCTTGGCGGATCTGATCCGCACAGTGCCGCGCGAGGTCGGCCGCAGATTGCAGGCGCTGACGGTGATGGCGGGAAAGCGATGCAGCGGATCGCCGAACTTGTCGAGCGATAGCGGCTGCACGTGGAATTGAATGTTGGCGCGGTCGCGCCGGGGATCCGAGCGCGTGAAGATGCCGAGCTGCGACGGCGCCATGGTCAGCGGACCACGCCGGCGGAAGGCATAGTCGAGACCCATCAGGCCGCGCCGCATCAGCGAGTAGTAGGTCTCGTTCAGCGTCTTCACGCCGGTGACCTTGTAGATCGCGCGCTGCTGCAGGTGGTCCTGCAGATTGCGCCCGACGCCCGGCTTGTCGAGGACGACATCAATACCGAGTTCGCCGAGCCATTCGGCGGGCCCGACGCCCGATCGCTGCAGCACCTGCACCGAGCCGATCGAGCCGGCGCTCAGAATCACCTCGCCCTTGGTGCGCGCCTCGATGGTCTCGCCGTTCTGCCGGAAGCGCACGCCGACTGCGCGGCCGTTCTCGACGATCAGGCGATCGACATGGACGTGGGTTTCGAGCCGCAGGTTCTGCCGGTTCAGCGCCGGCTTGAGAAAGCCCCGCGCCGACGACCAGCGCCGGCCGCGCTTCTGGTTGACGTGGAAATAGCTGATGCCCTCATTGTCGCCGGTATTGAAATCGGGGATGCGGCGGATGCCCATCTGCTCGGCCGCGTCGCCGACCGCATCCAGAACCGCCCAGGACAGCCTGGGCGCCTCGATCCGCCAGCCGCCGCCCACGCCATGGTGCTCGCTCTCGCCCAGGAAATGGTCCTCCAGCCGCCGGAACACCGGCAGCACGTCGGAATACGACCAGCCGGAAAGCCCGAGCTGGCGCCAATGGTCGTAGTCGGCGGCCTGGCCGCGCATCGAGATCATCGCATTGATCGCCGAGCAGCCGCCGATCACCTTGCCGCGGGGATAGGCCAGCGAACGGCCGTTCAGGCCCGGCTCGGCCTCGGTGCGAAACATCCAGTCTGAGCGGGGATTGCCGATCGCGAAGAGGTAGCCGACCGGAATATGGAACCAGATCCAGTTGTCGTTGCCGCCGGCCTCGAGGATGAGGACACGGGTGTTCGGATCGGCCGACAGCCGGTTGGCGAGGATGCAGCCGGCGGTGCCGGCACCCACCACGATGTAGTCGTAATCCCCCGCGAGCTGGCGTCCCATCGGCATTCCCTTCCCATCTTTGGGAGGCTTTTAGTCAGCGGGGGCGGGGACGGACAAGCGCCACGTTCATGGCTGGTTGACCGAGCCATGAGACGGGCGCAGCCCAGATCATGCTCAGATCTTGGGCGGTGCGACTTTTGCATGCTAGAAAGGCTCAAATCCCTTCTGGAGTTACGAGATTTCCCATGCCCATCGTCAACCGCGTCGCCGATCTGCAGCCCGATATCCAGGCCTGGCGGCGGGATATCCATTCCCATCCCGAACTGCTCTATGAAGTGCACCGGACTGCGGCCTTCGTGGCCGACCGGCTGCGCGAATTCGGCTGCGACGAGGTGGTGACGGGGCTCGGCAAGACCGGCGTGGTCGGCGTCATCAAGGGCCGCAAGCCCGGCAATGGCGAGGTCAAGGTGCTCGGCCTGCGTGCCGACATGGACGCGCTGCCGATCGAGGAGGCGACCGGGCTGCCTTATGCCTCCAAGACTCCGGGCATGATGCATGCCTGCGGCCATGACGGCCACACCGCGATGCTGCTCGGCGCCGCTCGCTATCTCGCCGAGACCCGCAACTTCGCCGGCGAGGTCGCCGTGATCTTCCAGCCGGCCGAGGAGGGCGGGGCCGGCGCCGAGGCGATGATCAAGGACGGCCTGATCGACCGCTTCAAGATCGACCAGGTCTACGGCATGCACAACGGTCCGGGCCTGCCGGTTGGCGCCTTCGCGATCCGCCAGGGGCCGCTGATGGCCTCGACCGATGCGGTCGACATCACCATCGAGGGCCATGGCGGCCACGCGGCCAAGCCGCACAACTGCATCGACTCGCTGCTGGTCGGCGCCCAGCTCGTTACCGCCTTGCAGCAGATCGTCTCGCGCAGCGTCGATCCGCTGGAAGCTGCCGTTCTCTCGATCTGCGAGTTTCACGCCGGCAATGCGCGCAACGTCATCCCGCAGAGCGCGGTGCTGCGCGGTACGGTGCGCACGCTGACGCCGAAGGTGCGCGAGCTGATGGAGAAGCGGGTGCGTGAGGTCGTCACCGGCGTTGCCCAGATGACCGGCGCCAAGATCGACCTGAATTATGCGCGCGGTTATCCCGTGGTCATGAACCACGCCGAGCAGACCGACATCGCCATCCGCGCCGCCAAGGAGGTTGCGGGCGACGCCAATGTGCATGAGATGCCGCCGATGATGGGCGGCGAGGATTTTGCCTACATGCTCGAAGCCCGCCCCGGCGCCTTCATCTTCGTCGGTAACGGCGACAGCGCCGGCCTGCATCACCCCGCCTACAACTTCAACGACGAGGCGATCGTCTACGGCACCTCGTTCTTCATCAAGGTGGTGGAGAATACGCTGGCGGCGTGAGCTTCGGCCAGGAACGCTCTCCTCGAATGGCCGGGTTCGACCCGGCCATTTGCGTTTTCGCCGTAGCGTCAGGCCGCGTCGGCGCGCTTGAGAGCGGCCGCGGCGATCTTCAGGTCTTTCACGAACAGCGCGTATTCCCGCGCCTTGGCGTCGGCGTCGGGCAGCCGCAAGAGATAGGACGGGTGCACGGTGATCATCGCCTGGGGACCTTCGGGCAGGTCGACGATGTGGCCGCGGTTCTTGGTGACCTGGGTGATCTTGCCGAACACCGCCTGCGCGGCGGTCGCGCCCATCGCCACGACCAGGGCTGGACGCACGGTGGCGAGCTCGCGCTCGTACCAGGGACGGCAGGCCTTGATCTCCGGCGTCGCCGGCTTCTGGTGCAGCCGGATCTTGCCGCGGGGAACGAACTTGAAGTGCTTCACCGCATTGGTGACGTAGACCTTGGACCGGTCGATGCCGGCTTCTGCAAGCGCGCGGTCGAGCATCTGGCCGGCCGGGCCGACGAAGGGATGGCCGGCGAGGTCCTCCTTGTCGCCGGGCTGCTCGCCGACCAGCATCAAGGGCGCGTGCTCCGGGCCTTCGCCGAATACGGTTTGCGTCGCGTCCTTCCACAGCGGGCAGGCGCGGCAGGCGGCGGCTTCTTCACGCAAGGTCTGAAGATCGGTCACTGCCATTTCACGTGAGGTCTCAGCAGCGGCGGGGGCTTTCGGCTTGCGGGTCATCGCGGTCTCCTCGACGCGCTTCTGCGGCTTGTGCGGGTCGGTGCCTTCATCGGCGATCATCTCCGTGGTGCGCCGGGAGGCCGCCGCGATCAGCGGCTGGATCAGCTTCGCCTCGGGCAGGTTCTGCCAATATTTCTTCGGCATCTCCTTTTCCATCGCCTTCACTTTCAGCCGTGCCGGATTGAAAATGCTGGCGTAATAGCGCAGCCACACCTCTTCGAGCCGGTCTTCAGTCGGGGCTTCAGCCTTGCTCACACCGGGCGTGAAGGAGACCCGGCTGCCGTCCCAATGGGCGCAGAGTTCGGGCGTCAGGATCGACCAGGGCATGTCGGCGAAGCGGCGGGCGAAGAACGGCGCGGCGCGTTCGACGATGTGATGCTCCGGCTCGAACCAGGCGACATAGCGCGCCTCGCGCTCGCGGCCGACCTCGCGGAAGCGGACGAAAGCATGCATCTTGTGAACGTCACGGCGGACGGCGCGCGCCAGCGCGTTGGCCTGGGCGACATCGGGATCGGTCGCGATGTCCATCAGGTCGTGGTTGGTGCGGAGACGCCACAGCAGCCGGTAGAGCAGGGCGAAGCGGTTGGGATCGCGGTGCAGGATCGCGCTCTCGGCCAGCTCCATGAAGCTCGCGGGGACCGAGAATGCGCCCTTGGGCACGTCGGGCAGCCGTGTCTCCGACTGATCGTCGAACAGGTCCGCCGCCGCGCCCTTGACCCGCCAGCTCACATCCGCGGCCCTGACGTCGTTCATCGCCAGCGCCCGCGCCGCCCGACGCCAGCCGTCGAAATCGGTGTCGCTGTCGAGGGTTACGACGTGCATTTGGCACACACTCTCCGCGTCGTCATGCCCGGCCCCCGTGCCGGGCATCCTCGTCTTGCCCTTAACAAAGACGTGGATGGCCGGGACAAGCCCGGCCATGACGGGTCAATTAGAATCCAAATCCCAGCTGCTGCGGTTTCGGCCGCAGCCGGGCTCTCAGGCTGGCGCCGTCGAGCAAGGACGGTGACGGCCGGTGGTCGGAGAGAACGATGAACGGCAGCGCCTTGTTCCGGATGACGTTGAGCTGGGCCAGATCCGCAAAGCGAATGGTGGTGGTGCGGCGGGTCGCGAGGATGCGCTGCACGGTGCGGGTGCCGAAGCCGGGCACGCGCAGCATCTCCTCGCGGCTGGCTGTGTTGATGTCGAGCGGGAAGCGGTCGCGGTGGCGCAGCGCCCAGGCGAGCTTGGGGTCGATGTCGAGCGGCAGCATGCCTTCGCCTTCCTCGACGATCTCCTCCGCATCGAAGCCGTAGAACCGCATCAGCCAGTCGGCCTGGTACAGCCGGTGCTCGCGGACGAGGGGCGGGGCCTGCAGCGGCAGCGCGCGGCTGGCGTCGGGGATCGGGCTGAAGGCCGAGTAATACACCCGCTTGAGCTTGTAGGCGCCGTAGAGATTGGCCGAGGTCGACAGGATGGTCCGGTCATTGGCGGCATCGGCGCCGACGATCATCTGCGTGCTCTGGCCGGCCGGCGCGAAGCGCGGCGGCCTGGCGCGGCGCACCGTCTTCTTGGCCTCCGCCGTCTCGTCGAGCTTGAGCCGGAGGCGGCCCATGGTGAGGCGGATCGCGCGCTGGTCCTTTTCCGGCGCCAGCTTCGTCAGGCTGTCCTCGAGCGGCGTCTCGATGTTGATGCTGAGCCGGTCGGCATATCTGCCGGCCTCCGCGATCAGCGCCTCGTCGGCCTCCGGAATCGTCTTCAGATGGATGTAGCCGCGGAAGCGATGCTCCTCGCGCAATTTGCGCGCGACGCTGACGACCTGCTCCATCGTGTAGTCGGGGCTGCGGATGATGCCCGACGAGAGAAACAGCCCTTCGATGTAGTTGCGGCGATAGAAGTCGATCGTCAGCTTCACCACCTCGTCGACCGTGAAGCGCGCGCGGGCGACGTTGGAGGAGGCGCGGTTGACGCAATACAGGCAGTCGAAGTTGCAGGCGTTGGTCAGCAGGATCTTGAGCAGCGAGATGCAGCGTCCGTCCGGCGCATAGGAGTGGCAGATGCCCATGCCAGGCGCGGTCGAGCCGAGACCCTTGCCGTCGCGGGAATCCCGCATCTCCGTACCGCTGGAGGCGCAGGACGCGTCGTACTTGGCGGCATCGGCCAGGATCTCCAGTTTGCGCAGCAGCTCCATGCTTTTGAATCCCTTTGATTCCATTCGCTGAATCACACCCGGGTCAATCCCGATTGACTCTCTCGAAGGCGTTAGCTTTATATTAGAACGTATCATGAACAAAGAGGGTCGTCGCGGGTTCACTGCCTGCGTTCAAAAAGAGAACGGCAGCACCCGCACGATGGATTGAAAGGAGCGGCGACGGATGACCGGCGCACGCATGGATACGCTCGCGCGTCTGCGCGGCCGCATTGCCCGTCTCGAAGCGGCCAATGGCGCGCATGATCTGCGCCGGGTCGCGCTCGGCCACGACGAGGCCGACGCGGTGCTGCAGGGCGGGCTCGCCACCGGCGCGCTGCACGAGGTGTTTGCCGAAGCCGGCCGCCAGGCCGCGGCCGCGACCGGCTTCGTGTGCGGCTTGGCTGCGCGTGTGGCTGCGCGCCGGCCGCTGATCTGGATCCGGCAGGACTTTGCCGAGCGCGAGGCCGGCGCTTTGTCGATGAGCGGGCTCGCCGAGCTCGGCCTGGATCCGTGCCGTCTTGTGGTCGTGCGCGCGCCCGATCTCGATCACGCCCTGCGCACCGCCGCCGATGCGCTCGCCTGCGATGCGCTGGGCGGCGTGATGCTGGAGGTGTGGGGCGAGACGCAGAAGCTCGATCTCGTCGCCAGCCGCAAGCTGACCTTGGCGGCGCAGGAATCCGGCGTGACCGCGCTGCTGCTGCGCGTCGCCGCGACGCCAGAGCCGTCGACTGCGGAGACGCGCTGGATGGTGCGGACCGCGCCGTCGCCGGTGGTGGCGCCATGGATGGCGTGGGGCGCGCCGCGTCTCGATGCCGAACTCATTCGCAACCGTCACGGCCAGACCGGACGATGGATCATGGAGTGGATGCCCGATGCGTGCCGTTTCAGCGAACCGGCGGCGGATCCTCAGCCTGTGGCTGCCGCGCCTGCCCATCGAGCGCATCAAGCGGAGCCGCGGCGCCGATCCGCTTGAGCAAGGCAAGCCGCAGGTCGTCGTCATCAAGGACGCCAATGCGCTCTCGATCCATTCGCTCGACGAGGCGGCGGCGCGCCATGGCGTGTCGCTCGGCCAGCCCTTGGCGAATGCCCGCGCGGTCTGTCCCGATCTCGTTGCGCACGAGGCCGATCTCACGGCTGACGCCAGGCTGCTGGAGAGCATCGCTGACTGGTGCGACCGCTTCACGCCACTGGTGGCGCTCGATCCGCCGGACGGGCTGTCGCTCGACATCACCGGCTGCGTGCATCTGTTCGGCGGCGAGACGAAGCTCATGCAGTCGGTCTGCGATGCGCTGACCGCGCATGGCCTGACCGTATCGGCGGCGATCGCCTCCAACGCAGTGTGCGCGCGGACCCTGAACCGGCAGGTGCATGGCCGCATCGTGCCCGACGGCGAGGAGGCGGCGGCGGTCTCAGCCCTGCCGGTGGCCGCCCTCGGCGGCAGCGACGCCATCACGCTCGGCCTGCGCCGCGCCGGCCTCAAGACGATCGGCGATGTCGCCTCGCGTGGCCGCAACGAGATCACCGCCCGCTTCGGCGCCGCCTTCACCCGCGTGCTGGCGCAGGCGCTGGGCGAGGCCGATGCGCCGATCAACCCGCGCAAGGTCCCGCCGGACTACATCGTCGACAAGCGCTTTGCCGAGCCGATCGCGACCGACACCGTGATCGCGGCGAGTCTCTCCAGCTTGGCCGCGATGCTGGTGGCGGCGATGGCGCAGCAGGGCAAGGGCGCGCGGCGGCTGGAGGCCTGCTTCTTCCGCACCGACGGCTTGGTGCGCATCATCGCGGTGGACACCGGCCAGCCGGTGACGGACGCCGCCGTTATCGACCGTCTGTTCCGCGAACGCCTGGAGGCGCTGAGCGATCCGCTCGATCCCGGCTTCGGCTTCGACATGATCCGGCTCGCCGCCGGCCGCAGCGAGATCGTGGTGCAGCAGCAGCGCGATCTCGACGCCCATGTCCACGACAATGACGAGCTGTCGGCCCTGATCGACCGCATCGCCGCGCGCATCGGCGGCAAACGCGTCGTCGTGCACCTGCCGGTCGACACGCACGTCCCCGAACGCGCGGCGCTGCCGCTGCCCGCCCAGCACAATCTCGCAGCCACCAGCACCGCCAATTGGCCCGCCCGCCACGACGGCGAGCCGCCGCTGCGCCCGTTGCGGCTGTTCGCACGCCCCGAGGCCATCCAGGTCATCGCCGGCGTCCCCGACGGCCCGCCCGCCCGCTTCGTCTGGCGCCGCGCCGCCCATGCGGTGGTCCGCGCCGAAGGCCCCGAGCGCATCGCGATGGAATGGTGGCGCCCCGACGGCCAGGGCCTCACCCGCGACTATTTCCGCGTCGAGGACGAACACGGCCTCCGCTTCTGGCTGTACCGCGATGGTCTGTACGACCGTGAATTGGAGCAGCCGGAGAATGGCCCGCTGGTGCAGCCTCTCTGGTACATGCACGGGCTATTCGCATGAGGGCAGGGGACCGCCGCGCTGACAGTCTTCATGGCTGCGTCATTCCGGGGCATTCGCGCGCAAAATGGCGAAGCCATTTGGGAGCAGCGCGAATGAGCCCGGAATCCATAGCCACAGGACGGTGTCGTAACGCGAGATGCCCACCACCAGTGTGCCTTACACGGCATCCTGTGGGTATGGGTTCCGGGCTCGCGCTCCGACTTGAGGCCGACATGCGTCGGCCTCAAGCTCCGCGCGCCCCGGAACGACAGCGCTTGTGCAGGCCGCTGCGGCGGGACAAATCACCTGTATGGATGGATCGCATTGTCGCCGACCCAGCATTCGCGGCGGCCGCCCCATGACCCCCGTCCCCTACGCCGAGATCGGCGTCACCACCAATTTCTCCTTCCTGCACGGCGGCTCGCATCCGCAGGCCTATGTGCACCAGGCCGCGGATTACGGCCTCACCGCCATCGGCATCGCCGATCACAACACGCTGGCCGGCATTGTCCGCGCCTATAGCGAGCTGAATAACGACCAGCTGAGCTGCAAGCCGAAACTGCTCTACGGCACGCGGCTCGTCTTCACCTGCGGCACGCCGGATATCCTGGTCTATCCGCGCGATCGCGCGGCGTATGGCCGGCTGTGCCAGTTGCTGACCCAAGGCAAGCGCGGCAGCGATCTCGACAAGGTCGCCAAGGGCGACTGTCGTTTGAGCTTCGAGGATCTGTTCGACTTCATCGAAGGCCAGCTCCTGGTGCTGATGCCGCCGCATCGCTTCGACGAGGACGCCCTCGGCAAAATCCTGGCGCGGCTCAAGGACAGCCCCGCTGAAGGCGTATGGCTGGCCGGCAGTCTCCTGTATCGCGGCGACGACCGCCGCCGGCTGGCGCGGCTCGCGCGTCTGGCGGCTTCCGCCAAAGTGCCGCTGATCGCCACCAACGACGTGCTCTATCACCATCCGCAGCAGCGCATGCTGCAGGACGTGTTGACCTGCATCCGCGAGAAGGCCTCGATCGAGAGCATCGGACGAAGGCTGCAGGCCAATGCCGAGCGCCATCTCAAGCCGGGCTACGAGATGGCGCGGCTGTTCCGCGATCACCCCGATGCTGTGACCGAGACCATCCGCTTCACCGACCGGATCAGCTTCTCGCTCGACCAGCTCAAATACCAATATCCCGACGAGCCGGTGCCGCCCGGCAAGACCGCGCAGGGCCATCTGGAGGATTTGACCTGGGCCGGTGCGAAGACCTGTTTCGGCGATGACCTCGACGACAAGCTCCGGGCCGTGCTGAACAAGGAGCTGGCGCTGATCGCCGAGCTCAACTACGCGCATTATTTCCTCACCGTTTACGACATCGTCCGCTATGCCCGCAGCCAGGGCATCCTGTGCCAAGGCCGCGGCTCGGCGGCGAATTCCGCGGTGTGCTATTTGCTCGGCATCACCTCGGTCGACCCGACCAAGATCGATCTGCTGTTCGAGCGCTTCATCTCCAAGGAGCGGCTGGAGCCGCCGGATATCGACGTCGATTTCGAGCATTCGCGGCGCGAGGAGGTGATGCAATATGTCTATCGCCGCTACGGCCGCCACCGCGCCGCGATCATCGCCACCGTCATCCATTATCGCCCGCGCAGCGCCATCCGCGATGTCGGCAAGGCGCTGGGCCTGACCGAGGACGTCACCTCGGTGCTCGCCGACACCGTGTGGGGCAGCTGGGGCGACGGCCTCTCGGACATGCAGGTGCGCCAGGCCGGGCTCGATCCCCATAATCCGATGATCCGTCGCGCGGTGGAGCTCGCCTCGGAGCTGATCACCTTTCCGCGCCACCTCTCGCAGCATGTCGGCGGCTACGTGCTGACGCAGGACCGGCTCGACAGCTACGTCCCGATCGGCAACGCCGCGATGGACGACCGCACCTTCATCGAGTGGGACAAGGACGATGTCGACGCGCTCAGCATGATGAAGGTCGACGTGCTCGCGCTGGGCATGCTGACCTGCATCCGCAAAAGCTTTGACCTGATCGCCGATCACAAGGGCAGGCGTTACGTGCTCTCCGATATCAAGTCGGAAGACGACAATGAAGTCTACCAGATGCTGCAGCGGGGCGAGTCGCTCGGCGTGTTCCAGGTCGAGAGCCGCGCACAGATGAACATGCTGCCGCGGCTCAAGCCGCGCACCTTCTACGATCTCGTCATCGAGGTCGCGATCGTCCGTCCCGGCCCGATCCAAGGCGACATGGTGCATCCATACTTGCGCCGTCGCAACAAGCTGGAGAAGGTCACTTATCCCTCGCCGTCGCCGGATCACGGTCCGGCCGACGAGCTCTACAAGGTGCTGCACAAGACGCTGGGCGTGCCGCTGTTCCAGGAGCAGGCGATGCGGATCGCGATCGAGGCCGCGAAGTTTTCGCCCGAGGAGGCCAATGGCCTGCGCCGCGCGATGGCGACGTTCCGCAATGTCGGCACCATCGGTTCCTATGAGGAGAAGATGGTCTCGAACATGATCGCGCGCGGCTATGACCCGGCCTTCGCCAAGAGCTGCTTCGACCAGATCAAGGGCTTTGGCTCCTACGGCTTTCCGGAGAGCCATGCCGCGAGCTTCGCGCAGCTCGTCTACATCTCGTCCTGGCTGAAATACTTCCATCCCGACGCGTTCTGCTGCGCGCTGTTGAACTCGCAGCCGATGGGCTTCTACGCGCCGGCCCAGATCGTCGGCGACGCCCGCAAGAACGGCGTCGAGATCCGCGACATCGACGTCTCCCACAGCTTTGCCGACAACACGCTGGAGAACACGGATGGCAAATACTGCGCCGTTCGCCTCGGCTTCCGCCAGATCGACGGCTTCCGCTGGATCGACCGCGACGAGGAGCGGATCAGGAAGTTGTCGGAGGCGGCGCGAAGGGAGGCGCAGGCTGCTTCCACACATTCATTGCCAGCTATCCCCTCGGTGTCATTCCGGTGCGCGCGCAGCGCGAGCCCGGAATCCATAACCACGATCGTGAGTATGGATTCCGGGCTCGCCCTCCGGGCGCCCCGGAATGACGGCGCGGATGGAGGCGTGTCCAACTTACAATCAGCAGATGCGTTTCGAGAGCACGACGCAAATGCGTTGCCCTGGAATGACAACGAACAAACTCACATGTTGCTGTCGGATGCCGACCGCGAAGACGACTGGGCCGACCGCATCATCCGGGCGCGCGAGCGCCGCCCCTTCACCTCGCTCGAGGACTTCGCCCGCGACACCGCGCTCCCCAAGCGCGCGCTGCTGCTGCTGGCCGATGCCGACGCGTTCCGCTCGCTCGGGCTCGACCGCCGCGCCGCGCTGTGGGCCGTGCGCCGGCTGCCCGACGATGTGCCGCTGCCGTTGTTCGAGGCGGCGATCGCCCGCGAGCAGCCCGACGAGGGCGCCAAGCCGCTGCCGGAGATGCCGCTGCCGGAGCATGTCGTCGCGGACTATCAGACCATCCGCCTGTCGTTGAAGGGCCACCCGATGGAATTTTTGCGCCGGCGCTTCACGGCCGAAGGCGTGCTGGCCTGCCGCGACGTCAACGATGCCAACGACCGTCGCCGCATCCGCTGCGCTGGCGTGGTGCTGGTACGGCAGCGGCCGGGCAGCGCCAAGGGCGTCGTGTTCATGACCCTGGAGGACGAAACCGGCATCGCCAACATCGTGGTGTGGCCGAAGGTGATGGAGACCTTCCGCAAGGAGGTGATGGGCGCGCGCCTGGTGCTGGTCGAGGGCCGCATCCAGAGCAGCCCCGAGAAGGTCGTGCATCTCGTCGCCGAGCGCCTGGTCGACCGCACCGCCGATCTCGCGCTGCTATCGGACGACCGCCTCGGCGCCATCCCGCAAGGTCAGATGCCGGCCGAGCCCTTGAACGACGACCGCCGCGACCACCCCGAAAACCCCTCCCAGCGCGTCAGCCACCCCCGCAACGTCCGCATCCTGCCGCGTTCCAGGGATTTTCACTGACGTTTCCCGAGGCAGTCCGCAACGGGGCCGACGACATCTTGCGGCCTTCATCGTCGGGCTATCACTTCGTCGTTCCTTTCCTCCGCGACCAAGCTTTCACCATGCAGCTTTCCGACCGGTCTCTCTTCCTGCTGAACATGGCGTTCGTCGTCATTGGCGTGCTCATGCTGCCCTCCAAGCCCGACGTCGGAATCGTCACGATCGCGTTTTTCGGATCTGGCGCCGTCTTCGCGGGCAGCGTCATCCTGCGCAAATGGCGCTCCGCGCCGAAGGCCGAGCGGGTCATGATTTCCGGCGGCGTTCCCATTCGCCCCTCGCGCATGCTGATCGGCGGTCTCGGAGCCTGGCTTGCAGCTCTCGGCGTGATATTGACGGTGTTCGGCTGGTCCTACGGTATCGTGTTTCGAGGTCTGTCGATCGCGTCCCTGATCTTCGGATGCTACCTGCTGGCCGCCGTGCTGGTCGGCTGGCTGCCGAGCACCTACATCCAGTTCGACGCGTCCGGGATCACGTTCGGTCATCGCGGATTTTCTTATGTCGTGGCGTTCGACAACATTGCGGGGCTGGCCGTGGCCGAGATGAACCGCAATCCCTTCCTGTGCATCCGGCTGCATCAACCCGACATCGTCGTGGTGACGCCGCCCGAAAAGCATGTCGATGCTCTCAAGCAGATCGCCAGATCCGAAGCTCTCCTCGGAGCTCACATCGCCATTCCGGCCCAGCAGTACCTGATGGATGCCACGCTCCTTGCGCAAGCCATCGGGCGATACGTCAGCGAGCCGACGGCGCGCAGTGAGCTTTCGGTGAGGTCGCTGACGCCGGCAGCATGACGTGCCGTCGGCCCGACCGCGCTCTCGCAAAAAAAAAAGACTTTCTTTTTTTCAGAATTTGTGATCTATTCCTGCGTATCCCGCTCCATCGAGAAGGGGCGTAGCGCGCGATCGTCACGACACGCGGGGCGGGGAGCGATGGCTGTGTACATGCCGCAGCGTAGCCTGGCTGCGTGGACGAACGGCATGACGCGGACGCGAAAGCGCGTGGTCCTGGCGCCCCGATGCTGGCGCCAAGTCCGCGGGTGATGATCCCGCAGGACGACGGTGGCTAACGAGCCGGACACCGGGGAGAGCGCGCCATAAGCGTGAAAACCATCGCGCAGGGAAGGCCGGGTGATCTCGGCTGCACCTGTGGTACCTGCCGCCTGCATTCTTTTCGCAGGCGGGCCGCAGGCGTCAGTCGACGCCTGGCCTTCCCTGCGCCCTCCTCACGAGAGGGTGAAACGATCCGCACAACTCGGGCGCATCCGCGCCGCGAGGCTGCGTTCGAATGTCTCGAGGATTGCGATCGCTCGGAGACGCGGCAGGTGGGGAACGTGGTTCGAGCCCAGGAGTAGGCGCTTACCCGCAACGGTTGGCTTGTGAAGCCCCGACATCGTCCGCGGGATTCATGACAGCGGGATGACATCATGGTGCGTCGCGAAGAAATCAGCGATTGCCAAGAACGAGCTGAATGCAAGCTGAACGGCCATCATTGAAGTTTCAAATTTTTAAAGCAAAACAGAGGCGAGTTGGGCGATTTTTAGGTTGTTTAAAGCTCCAGTTCCGCACTATTAGCGCAACGATGAGCCCGCCAATGCCGGAATCGTCGACGGATCAAACGAGCCATGGCGTCTGACACGAACCCACTTCCGCAGATGATCAGCACCAAGCGGCTGGTGATGGGCTTGGCCACTCTGGCGATCGCCGGAGCAGGCGGCTATGGCTACACAAAGCTGGGCTCCTCGCCGGCGAAGGACAACATCGAGCTCTCCAGCCAGTCCAAGCGCAACGGCACCACCTTCACCCCGTCGGCGGCCGAATGGGCGACGCTGACGATCGAGCCGGTCTGCGAAAAGATATTCCGCGCCGAGCACATCACCGAGGGCAAGGTTGCCGTCGACGAAGATCGCTCGACGCCGGTGTTCTCTCCCTATGCCGGCCGCGTCACCAAGCTGCTCGCCCGGCCCGGTGAGACCGTGCGCCAGGGCCAGCCGCTGTTCGTGATCGAGGCCGCCGACACCGTGCAGGCCCAGAACGATTTCATGGCCGCCATCACGGCGATGAACAAGGCGAAGTCCGCCCTCGATCTCGCCGACATCCAGTACAAGCGGGCCAAGGACCTGTTCGAAGGCCGGGCAATTCCGCTGAAGGATTTCCAGCAGGCCGAGGCGACATCCGTTCAGGCTCAGAACGACATGCGGTCGTCGCAAACGGCGCTCGAGGCCGCGCGCAACAAGTTGCGCATTCTCGGCTTCACCGATGCCGCGATCACCGACTTTCAGAGCAAGGGCGCGATCGACCGGGAGATCACGATCCACGCGCCGATCGGCGGCACGGTCGTGCAGCGCAAGGTCGGTCCCGGTCAGTACGTCAACTCCGGCGCGAGCGATCCGGTGTTCGTCATCGGCGATCTCTCGACGGTGTGGCTGACCGCCTTCGTCCGCGAGAGCGATGCGGCGCTGGTGAACATCGGCGAGGAGATTCTCGTCAACGTGCTGGCGCTGCCCGGCCGTCCGCTGAAGGCCAGCATCAACTATGTGGCCACCTCGATCGATCCTGCGACGCGGCGACTTCTGGTGCGTGCCACCATCGATAACAAGGACGGCCTGCTGAAGCCCGAGATGTTCGCCAACGTCACGATCTATTCGCCTGGCGAGCAGCCAGCCGTCGCGGTTCCCCGGCAGGCGCTGATCTATGAAGGCAACCAGGTTCGCGTCTGGGTCGCCCGGCCCGACAAGTCGATCGAGCTTCGCAAGATCAAGGTCGGCTTGATCAATGGCGACCAGGTCGCGGTCGAAAGCAATTTGAGCGCGGGCGAGCAGATCGTGACCAAAGGCAGCCTGTTCATCGACCGTGCCGCGTCGGGCAGCTGAGATGCCATCCGCCCGCCCGACGTTCTGAAAGTTCCGACCTGATGGATCGCCTCGTCGCCATCGCCGTCCAGCGGCGCTTCCTGATGGTTGGACTATTCGTGGCCATCCTGATCGGCGGCCTGATCGCCTTCCGCCAGCTCAACATCGAGGCCTATCCCGATCCGACGCCGCCGATGGTCGACATCGTGACCCAGAGCCCGGGGCTCTCGGCGGAGGAGATCGAGCGCTACATCACCATCCCGATCGAGACCCAGGTCGCCGGCATCAAGAACCTGCGCACGATCAGAACGATTTCGCTGTACGGCCTGTCGGACGTCAAACTGCAATTCTCCTTTGACTACACCTACGACGAAGCCTTGCAGCAGGTGCTGAACCGGCTGTCGCAGCTGTCGCCGCTGCCGGGTAATGTCCAGCCGCAGATCTCCCCCTTGAGCGCGGTCGGCGAGATCTACCGCTACCGGCTGCGCGGTCCGCCCGGATACAGCGTGCTCGACCTCAAGACCTTGCAGGATTGGGTGCTGCAGCGACGCTTCCGCGCCGTGCCTGGCGTGATCGACGTCACCGGCTGGGGCGGCAAGACCAAGACCTATGAGATCCAGGTCGATTTCAACAAGCTGGTCGCGAACGGCCTGACCCTGCCGCAGCTCTTGCAGGCGGTCGGCAACTCCAACATCAATGTCGGCGGCAACACGGTCGAGATCGGCACGCAGTCCGCGGTGGTGCGCGGCGTCGGTCTGATCCGTTCGATGGACGACCTTGCCAACACCATGGTGTCGCAGAGCGGCGGCAATCCGGTGCTGGTGAAGGACGTCGCCAACGTCACGGTGGCCGAGAAGCCGCGGCTTGGCATCGCCGGCCTCAACAACAATGACGACATCGTCCAGGGCATCGTGCTGATGCGGCGCGGCGAGCAGAGCTCGCCGACCATCGCCCGCGTCGAGCAACTGGTCGAGCAGATCAACAGCTCGACCATCCTGCCGCCGGGCGTGCGCATCGAGCGCATCTACGACCGCAAGGATCTGATCGACACCACGACCCACACCGTGCTGCACAACATGGTGGTCGGCATCGGCCTGATCGTGCTGCTGCAATGGATTTTCCTCGGCAATCTCAGGAGCGCGCTGATCGTCGGCGCGACGATTCCGTTCGCGCTGTTCTTCGCCGTCATCATCCTGGTGCTGCGCGGCGAGTCCGCCAACCTGCTGTCGGTCGGCGCGATCGATTTCGGCCTGATCGTCGATGCGACCGTGATCATGGTCGAGGCGATCTTCCGACGGTTGACCCAGACCACGCCGTTGTCTGCGGCGGAGGAGAGCCACATCTCGCCGGAAACGATGATGGGCATGAAGAGCCACGCGATCCTCTCGGCCGCGGCCGACGTGTCGCGCTCGATCTTCTTTGCCGCGGCCATCATCATCGCCGCCTTCCTGCCGCTGTTCACCCTGAGCGGCGTCGAGGGCAACATCTTCGGACCGATGGCGCGCACCTATGCCTATGCGCTCGCCGGTGGCCTGCTCGCGACCTTCACGGTGACCCCGGCGCTGAGCGCCATCATTCTGCCGTCGCATGTCGAGGAGACCGAGACGCGGCTGATGCGCCTGTTGCATGCGATCTACGGGCCGGTGCTGCGCTGGGCCGTCGGCAACCGCAATCTGGTAATGACCGGCGCGATCGGTCTCGTGCTTCTGACCGTGGTCGTCGGCCGGCTGCTCGGCCTGGAATTCCTGCCCAAGCTCGAAGAGGGCAATCTCTGGATCCGCGCCACCCTGCCGCCGACGATCTCGCTGCAGGAAGGCAACGCCTACGTCAATGAGATGCGCAAGATCATCCGTGCCCGGCCGGAGGTCGAGTCCGTGGTCTCGCAGCACGGCCGCCCCGACGACGGCACCGATGCCGCCGGCTTCTTCAATGCCGAATTCTTCGCGCCCCTGAAGCCGGTGAAGGACTGGCCGGGCACCAAGGACAAGGATCAGCTCACCGCCGAGCTCTTGAAGCAGCTCGACGATCGCTTCCCCGGCGTGGAGTTCAACTTCTCGCAATATCTGCAGGACAACGTCTCCGAGGCCGTGTCCGGCGTGAAGGGCGAGAACTCGATCAAGCTCTACGGCAACGACCTGCAGGCGCTGACCGACACCGCCAACAAGATCAAGCAGGTTCTTTCGACGGTGCAGGGCGTCACCGATCTCGCGGTGTTCACCTCGCTCGGACAGCCGACGGTGCAGATCGACATCGATCGCGCCAAGGCCGCGCGCTACGGGCTCGCGCCCGGTGACATCAACGCCACCATCAAGGTCGCGATCGGCGGCGACACCGCCGGCGATCTCTACGAGCCGGGCAGCGACCGGCATTTCCCGATCATCGTTCGGCTGGCGCCGGAATATCGCAAGAGCGCCGAGGCGATCGAGAACCTGCGCATCGGCGCGCAGGGACCGAACGGCATCACGCAGATTCCGCTCAGCGAGGTCGCGACCATCAAGCTGGTGTCGGGCGCGGCCTACATCTATCGCGAGCAGCAGGAGCGCTATCTCCCCATCAAGTTCTCGGTGCGCGAGCGCGATCTCGGCAGCGCCATCCAGGAGGCGCAGCAGAAGGTCGCCGACCAGGTGCAGCTGCCGGCCGGCTCGCGCGTGGAGTGGGTCGGCGAGTTCGGCAACCTCCAGGACGCGATCAAGCGGCTCTCGATCGTGGTGCCGATCAGCCTCGCGTTGATCGGCGTGCTCCTGTGGTTCAATTTCGGCTCGATGGCCGACACCTTGCTCGCCATGAGCGTGATCCCGATGGCGATCTTCGGCGGCGTCGTCGGACTGGTGCTCTCCGGCATTCCCTTCAGCGTGTCAGCGGCGATCGGCTTCATCGCGCTGTTCGGCATCGCCGTCATGGACGGCATCATCATCCTGTCGCAGTTCAACCAGCTGATCGACGAGGGCGTCGACCGCATCGAAGCCGTCATCCGCACCGGAGAGCTGCAGCTGCGGCCGGTGCTGATGACCTGCGTGGTCGCCGGCATCGGCCTGTTGCCGGCGGCGCTGTCGACCGGCATCGGCTCGCAGGTGCAGAAGCCGCTCGCGATTGTCGTCGTGACCGGCATGATGCTGGCGCCTGTCGTCATCCTGATCACGCTGCCGGTCCTGATCTCGCAATTCTCCCGCCGGAGGGTCCGCTAGATGCGCATATGCTCGTCGATCCGCGCCGCGGCATCGGTATCGACATTGGCGGCGTCGACGATCTCGCCGCGCTTGAACACGAGGTAGCGATCGCTGATCGAAAGCGCGAATGGCAGATGCTGCTCGACGACGATCATGGAGGTGCCGATCTCGCGGCGGACGCGGACCAGCACCTCGGACAAACGGTCGACCACGGAGGGCTGCAAGCCTTCGGTGACCTCGTCCAGCAGCAGCACGCCGGGCTTCGCCATCAGCGCGCGGGCCACGATCAGCATCTTCTGCTCGCCGCCCGACAATGTTCCCGCGCGCTGGCCGAGCCGCTTGGTCAGCACAGGAAACCAGCCGCCGACCTGCTCGAAGCGGGCGTCGATGTCCTTGTCCGACAGCAGCCCGAGCCTGAGATTGTCGCGCACCGACAAGTCCTGGAACAGCGCATGCTCCTGCGGCACGTAGACGAGCCCCATCTTGCGCTTCAGATGCGGGGCCACCCGCGTCACGTCCTTGCCGGCGAGCCTCACGCTGCCGCGCCAGGCCGGCAGGAAGCCGAGAATGGCCTTGAGCAGCGACGTCTTGCCCATGCCGTTCTTGCCGACGATGGCCAGCGTCTCCGCCTTCGCCAGCGCGAAACCGACATTGCTGATGACCTCTGAGGAGCCATAGCCGCTCGCGAGTTCTTTGACTTCCAGCATCGTGCTCATGCCGGCACCTCCGCATGCGACACGTGCTGGCCGGTGTAGATCTCGCGGACGAGCTCGCTGTTGACCACCTCGTCAACCGAGCCGTCGAGCGCGAGCCGGCCCTGGTGCAAGACGATGATGCGCGAGGAGATCTCGCGGACGAAATCGAGATCGTGCTCGACCAGGAGAATGCAGAGGCGGTCGCGGCGGGCGAGGGTGGTCAGGATGTCGGCAAACCCCTGCCGCTCGGCGCGGGTCAGGCCGGCGGTCGGCTCGTCGAGCAACAGCACGTCGGGCTCGAGCGACAACACCATCGCGAGCTCGAGCGCCTGCTTCAGCCCATGGCTGAGATTGCGCGCTTCTTCGTCGAGCCGTTCGCCGAGCCCGGAGCGTTCGACGACCGACATCGCCGCGGGCGGCAGCGCCAGCGTGGCGGAGCGCGATGTCAGCGCCGGCGGATCGGCATGCGTCCGCGCCACCCGCAGGCATTCGGCGACCGTTAGCGTCTCGAACACCGATGCTGTCTGAAACTTGCGCCCCAGGCCGAAACGCACGACGCGATCCGGCGGCAGTCGGGCGATGTCGTGGCCGGCGATCGCGACGTTGCCGGTCGAGCGCTCACGGCCGTCGGACAAACAGCGGATCAAGGTGGTCTTGCCGGCGCCGTTGGGACCGACCAGGCTCAGCAGTTCGCCGCGATACGCCGTGAACTGCACGCCGTCCAGCACGGCAAGACTGCCGTAATGCTTGCCGAGCGCGCGCACTTCGATGGCGACGGCGTCGGGATTGCTGACAGCAGTGGCGGCTATAGCGGGCTGCAGGATCGTCGTCGCGACTGCCGAACGCCCGCGCTTGACCAGGCGCATGACCGCGCCGAGCAGGCCATCGGGGAAGACCAAAATCACAATGATCAGCGCGAGGCCGACGATCAGCTCCCAGACGTAAGGCAGGCTGTTGGCGAGATAGGCGCTGGCGACCTCGATGCACAGCGCGCCGATGACAGGGCCGATCACCGTGCCGCGGCCGCCGAGCGCGACCATGATCACGAGGTTGGTGCCGAAGGCGAAGCTGGCATTCTCCGGCGCGGCGACCGCGCCGAAGCCGGCATAGAAGAAACCGGCCAGCGCGGACACGATCGCTGACAGGACCAGCACGACGATGCGCAGGCGCGATGTATCGATGCCGAGATAGGTGCAGCGCGAGTCGTTGTCGCGCAGCGCCGACAACAGCCGGCCGGTGTCGCTGCGCATCACGACCAGGGCGAGCACCGCGGTCGCGAGCAGTCCGAGGCCGGCGAGGCGCAGCCAAGTCTCGATCTCCAGATCGAAGCTCTCGAACCCGACCAGGCCGCTCGACGAGCCGGTGAACGTGCCGCCGGAGTAGAGGATCTGCACCAGCACGATCGGCACCACCAGCGAGATCACCGAGGCGTAGAGCGGCGTCGAGCCGGGATAGAACGACAGCCAGCCGGTGAAGGCGGCAACGGCCGCAGCAACGGCGACCGCGGCGCCGATCGCAGCAAAAATCTGCCAGGTGCCGAAGCCATATTCGGTGAACATGATCGCGAGCGCGTAGGCGCCGATGCCGAAGAAGGCGGACTGGCCGAAAGTCAGCGTGCCGCAATAGCCCCACATGATATCGACGGTGATCGCCGCGATCGCGACGAAGCAGGCGCGCACCAGGATATTCACGAGATAGGTGTCGAGCAGCAGCGGCGCGACGAGGATCACCGCGGCGGCGAGCGCCACCAGCAAGGCAGGGACGATCAGCGGCGGCATCGCGCGGCTCGTTGAAGACGTCGTGGAAGAGGCGAGGGGACGCGCATCAGGCACGGGCAAAACCCTCCGGCCGGATCCGCAGCACGATGGCGGCGCAGATCGCAATCGTGAGCCCACCGAGAATGGGATTGACGAAGGTCGAGACCAGCACTTGCAACGTCCCCAGCACGGCGCAGGAGCCGGCCAGCGCGAGCAGCGATCCGCCGGACACCATGACCAGCATGAAGGCGCCGATCAGCCAGGGTACGCCCATGTTCGGATCGACGCTCGACAGAGGCGTGATCAGCGCACCGGACAACGCCGCCAGTCCGCTGCCAAGTGCGAATGTGATGAGACGGACGCGCGAAGAGTCGACGCCGAGGCCTTGCGCCAGCATCTCGTTCATGATCACGGCCTTGGTCGACAGACCCAGCCGTGTGCCATTGAGCAGGCCGGTGAAGAGCAAACCGAGAATGACCGCTGCGACGATCATCACGAGCCGATACGCTGAATAGTCGGCGCCGAACAGGTGCACCGTGCCTGAAATCGGCGCCTGCACGAACTGGACTTCGCGGCCGAACATCAGCGTGATCAGCTGTCCCAGCACGATGCCGAGGCCCCAGGTGGCGAGGATCGCATCGAGCGGGCGCTTGTAGAGACGGCGGACGATCACGATCTCCGTGACGCCGCCACAGAGAGCGCCGGCGACGAAAGCTAGCGGCAGAACAAGGAACCAAGGCAGGTTCAGGTGGGCGCCGACCAGCGCGGCATAGGCGCCGACGGTCAGGAAGGCGGCGTGCGCGAAATTGATGATCTTCATCACGCCGAACACGATCAGCAGACCGGCGGCGATGATGAAGAGCATGGCGGCCGTCGTGACGGCATCGAGGGCGACGGTCAGCATGGTGACTTCCACTTGAGAGAAGCGGGGCGGGCTGTCGTCCGCCCCGCGGGATCATACGCGATCAGGATCTAATTGGTCAGGATTTGCCCGGGCACTGCGCGCCGGGATCGACGTCCTTGAAGCTCTGGATGACCTTGACGCTGCCGTCGGGCTGGACCTGGCCGAGATACATCGTCAGCGGCGCGTGGCGCTGCTTATCCATCTTGATCGTGCCGCGCGGACCATCGACCGAGACCTCGGCGAGCGCCTTCAGCACCTTGTCCTGGTCGGTGCTGCCGGCCTTCTCGACTGCAGCCTTGTAGGCGTAGACGGCCTCATATTGCGGGACCGAGAGATCGTTCGGGGTCTTCAACTCGGCGCCGAACTTCTTGGCCATCGAGGCCAGGAAGGTCTTGTTGGCCGGCGTATCGATGCCGGTGACATAGGAGGCGGACAGATAGATGCCGGCGGCATCCGCGCCCATGCCCTTGGCGGTACCCTCGTCGACGGCGAGGTTGCCATAGGGCAGGCTTACACCGGCGGCGCGCAGCTGCTTGGTCAGGGTGACGTTCGGCGCGCCGCCTGCGGTGGAGGTAATCAGCGCGTCGGCGCCGGACGCCTTGAGCTTGGAGATGATCGAGGTCCAGTCGGAGCCGTCCATCGGCAAATATTCCTCGCCGACGACTTTGCCACCGGTCTTCTCGATGTACATCTTCGTGAACGCGAGCATGCCGCGGCCGAAGGCGTAGTCGGAGCCGATCAAGAAGTAGTTCTTCGCCTTCTTCTCTTTGTTGAAATAGTCGACGATCGGCGGCACCTGCTGGTCCGGCACCCAGGCGTTGACATAGAGATAGGGGCTGCAGGACTTGCCCTCGTAGAACGAGGTGTAGATGTAGGGCGTCTTGCCGCGGGCGACGATCGGCAGGCCGGCATTGCGGGCCGCGCTGGTCTCCATGGAGATCAGCACGTTGACCTTCTTCTGGAAGATCAGGGCGTCGAACGCCTTCTGGGCGCCGGCGGCGCCCGAGGCGTCATCGGCGACCTCGAGCTCGAGCTTGCGGCCGAGCACGCCGCCCTTCGCGTTGATTTCCTCGACCGCGAGCTCGGCGGATTGGACCACCGACGGGGCGACGACGGAGTTGGCGCCGGACAGGCCGACGGGGACGCCGATCTTGATCGGATCGGCGGCAAAGGCAGGCGAGAGCGTCGTCGCCGCGAGGGCGAGCGCCAGCGAGGTGGTCAGCAAACGTGAGTTCATCGATTGTCCTCCGTGAATGGTCGAAAATGGAAACCGTTGTGAAGATGTCAGTACCAGCCGCGCTTGACGTCGCTGCCGAGCATCTCGTCGTAGACGTCGGAGCGGCGGTCGCGCAGGACCTGGTTGAAGGCGTTCCAGTTGCGGGCGCGGCGGGCCTCGCCGAGCGCCACGTCGGCGATCACGATCTCCTCCTTGTCGCGGCTCGCGGGGCCGGCGACTGGCCAGCCGGTGTAGCTGACGATCAGGCTCTGGCCCTCGAACGGCTGGCCGCGCTCGACGCCGACGCGATCGGCGCAGGCGATGAAGATGGAGTTGGAATGGGCGGCCGCCATCGCCAGGATGTTGGCCATCGCCTCGCGTCCCGGCGCCTGGCCGGGGATCGGAACCCAGTTGGTCGGCACGCAGACGATGT
This sequence comes from Bradyrhizobium aeschynomenes, assembly GCF_013178945.1. GTDB lineage: Bacteria > Pseudomonadota > Alphaproteobacteria > Rhizobiales > Xanthobacteraceae > Bradyrhizobium > Bradyrhizobium aeschynomenes. The sequence continues at coordinate 576,162 of NZ_JABFDM010000002.1, read as the reverse complement.
CGGCGCCCTGCAGCGCGTTGAGGCGGTAGCTCTCCGGGAACCAGCCGTCGTAGCAGATCGCCATGCCGATGCGGCCGATCTCGGTGTGGTAGACGGGGAAGCCGAGATTGCCGGGCTCGAAATACAGGTTCTCCTCGTTCCACAGATGCACCTTGCGGAACGTGCCGATGTAGCCCTTCGGGCCGATCAGCACCGCGCTATTGTAGAGCCGGTCGCCCTCGCGCTCGCAGATGCCGGCGACGAGATGCAGGCCGTGCTTCGCTGCGATCTCGCTCCACGCGGTCACCGCGGGGCCGCCGGGAATGGTCTCGGAGGCGGCGAAGGCCTCCTCGCGGGATTTGAACACGTAGCCGGAGGAGGCGAGCTCGGGGAGCACCACGAGCTTGGCGCCTTGCGCCACCGCCTGTTGGATCAGGTCGAGGCTGTGGGCGAGGTTGGTGGCCAACTCGCCGACCATCGGCTGCATCTGGATGCAGGCGATCCGCAGTTTGCTGTCGTCATCCGTCGTCAAGGCACGAGTCTCCGTTGCGTTCGCGAGGGTCGCGCGCGCCAAACAAAAAGCCCCCGACTGCGCCTTGCGGCGCAATACGAGGGCTGCATAGCCTGATGTGAAATGGCCGACCGGCCATTGGCGGACATCCGATGTCCGCAACGGTTTCAAGTAACTCAAATGCGCGAAGCGAAGTCAACGCCGTCGCTTGCAAAAATTTGAGGCCGCCGCTGCCCAACGTGTGGGCGCGTAGCCACAGCTTCAGCGCGAGGCCGGCGCATCGAGCACCCCCAGTCCGCCCAATGTCTCCTGTGCGTTGATGATCGAGATCGCGATGTCGGCCATGGCGACGCGCTTCTGCGTCGCCTGCGCGCGGATCAGCTCATAGGCCTCGACCTCGCCGACCTGCTTCAACCCCATCAGGATCTTCACCGCCTTGTCGACGTCGCGCCGCGCCTTCAACGTCTCCTCGAGCTTCTGCACCTTGCCTTCGAGACGGCGCGTATAGCCGCGCAGCGAGCGCGCCAGCACCAGCGAGGAGAGGATGCCGAACGAGCGGATCGGCTTGTTGACGACGCCATGCGCATTGCTGTCGAGCAGGCGCTTGAGGATCGTCGGATTCTCGTAGTCGACAATGGCGATGAAGGTAAGCGGATGCTCGCTGGTGCCTTCGGGAAAGATCATCTCCTCGGAGGTCTCGATCAGCTGGAACACCGTGTCGATGTCGTGCGGGATCGCGGCGGGTGGCGGCCAGACGCCGCGCACGTTGCAGCCGATGCGCTTGAGTTGATCGATCAGCGCATCGCCTTCGGCGTCGCGCGGATGGATCACCAGCACGCGGGCGCCGCGCAGCTCCTCGATCAGGCGGCGCACGCCGGGTTTCATGCGGTCATCCGGCCTCATGCTGACAGCGCCTCTTCGCTGAGCCAGCGGCCGCCGATCGGCGAGACCGAAAGATACGGGTCGGGCTTGATCGGGCTCTTGCTCTCCCAGACGATGTCGAACTGGCCATCGGCGCGGACGCGGCCGATGCGCGGCGTGGTCCAGACGTGGTTGTTGTCGGGATCGATCCGGATCGGTCCCTCCGGCGCTTCGAGGCTGAGGCCGAGCGCGGCCTCCACCAGCTTCTGCGTATCGAGGCTGCCGGCCTGTTCGAGCGCCCGCGCGAACAGCTTGATCTGCGCGTAGGCCGACGCGCTCCACATGCTGACCGGCGTCTCCGCGCCGAACGTCGCCGCGAAGGCCGCCTTGAAGCGATCATTGCTGTCGCGCGCCAAGGTGCCGAAATAGCTTGCGGCAGTCAGGTGGCCGACGCAGTGCTCGGCGCCGATGGCGCGAACCTCGCCCTCGGCCATGGTGAGGCTGGCGATCGGCAGCCGCTTCGGGTCGAAACCGGCCTGCGTATACATCCGATAGAAGCGCTGCGCGGTGCGGCCGACGATGGTCGAGAATACGACGTCGGGGGCGGCGTCCCGGATGGCATCGAGACCGCGCGTCAACTCGGCGTCGGTCGCCTCCATCGTCACATATTGCTCGCCGACGACGCGGCCGGAATAGGACTCGACGAGGTCGCGCATGATGCGGTTGGATTCGCGCGGGTAGATGTAGTCGGAGCCGATCAGGTAGACGCGCGGGCCGTGCTTGCGCACGATGTATTCGGCGAGCTGGAACGCGTTCTGGTTCGGCGCCGGCCCGGTGTAGATCACGTTCGCGGAGTATTCGAAACCTTCGTAGAGCGAGGGATACCAGAGCAGGCCGTTGCGGCGCTCGATCGCCGGCAGCACCGCCTTGCGCTCCGCGGAGGTCGAGCAGCCGAAGATCACGGAGGCGCCATCCTCGGTCAGCAGGCGATCGGCGAGCTTGCGGAAGGTTTCCGGCTGCGAGCCCGGATCATAGGCGATGACCTCGATCTCGCGGCCGAGCACGCCGCCGGCGGTGTTGATCTCCTGGATCGCGAGTGCCGTGCCGAAGAAGTGCTCGGACTCCGTGACCTGCATCAGGCCGCTGCGCGAGAACAGCACGCCGACACGCCAGACATCCTTGACGGATGATTTTGCGGCCGGTCTCGTCGTCATCATCATGCCTCCAGGTCGACGGGCCGGCGGGGCCGGCTCGGAAAGCGCGGACTATTGCCACTCGGCGCGCGGTTGGCAACGGGGGCGAATCGGCAGGTCAGGTTCCAGGTGTCAGACGAGCCGCAGCATCGCCGCGACGCAGAGCGCGTCCGGATCATGCGGTGTTTGGGCCCTCGACGATGATGAGGGCGCAGGGAATGCCGGGCGCTGGCCGCACCCATGGCCCGCCTGCAAGAAAAAAGCAGGCGGCAGTCACCACAGGTCAGCCGAGACATCCCGGCATTCCCTGCGCGGTGGGCTTCACGCTTATACGCGCTCTCCTCGGGGACCGGCTGATTGACCCCGTCGGCCGCGGAGCTCGTCGGACCTCCGCAAGCCTTGACCTCAGCACCGGGAGGCCAGGACCACGCGACTTCACGTACGTCAGCGCATCGCTCGTCCGCACATGATGCGCGCCGATGCCCTCACGTCCACCGCATTGCCGGCCCAACGTGTCGTGACGACGCGTACGCCCCTCATCCGGACCGGAACGCAGATGTTATAGGCATGATTTGCTGATTTTCGGAAGTGGTTTATTTTTCGCGGGGGCTCTTGAAACGGGCTTTGTTGTTGTCAGCGCTGGTAAAATCAGTCTTTTGGCGCACTCCATGCCACTTGCTCAGCCGTCATTCCGGGCAGCCGCGCAGCGGCTGAGCCCGGAATCCATACTCACGAACTGCAGTGCGGGGCGAAGCGGCTGCCACGCGCAGCTCGCTCCCTCTCGGACAGTCGTGGCTATGGATTCCGGGCTCGCGCTGCGCGCGCCCCGGAATGACCGCGGCGAGGAGCGCGCCTCCTTGATGTTGTTTTGCTCGCCGTGCAGTCCCTGGGCCAATCTAGTGCAAGGCTTTACCTCGTGTTCCGCCGTCATTCCGGGGCAGCCGCACAGCGGCTGAGCCCGGAAGCCATACTCCCGAACTGCCGTTGCCGGCGGGATCGGGCCACGTGCAGCTCGCTTCCTCTTGGACGGTCGTGGTTATGGATGCCGGGCTCGCGCTGCGCGCGCCCCGGAATGACGATGGGGAGGCGGCGTGTGTCCCCATGCCGAGGGTGATATGAGCTGCGCGCCGATCGTGGATATCTCCCGCTGGGTCGCTTGATCCCGCGACGAGGTTGGAGCCCGATTGGCGCATTCGCGCGTTGACGGTAATGAATGCAGCGATGTCCGGCTCACGAGTCTCCCTGAAACATGGGCGCGTGACCGGACGTCGCCGCCAGACGAAAGATTGATATGCGCAGTTTCGAAGACCGAGTCCTGCTGTTCCTGCTCGCCGTGATCACGCTCGCGCTCGGCTGGATCCTGCTGCCGTTCTATGGCGCGCTGCTGTGGGGCGTGGTCGGCGCGATCGTGTTCGCGCCGCTGCACCGCCGGGTGTCGCAGTCAATGCACGGTCGTGACGGGCTGGCGGCGGCCACCGTCGTGCTGCTGGTCATTCTGATCATCATCATTCCATTCTCGCTGATCGCAGCGGCGCTGGCGCAACAGGCGGCCGGCGTGTACGGGCAGGTGCAGGGCGGCCAGTTGGACGTCACCCAGTATTTCCAGAAGATGCTGGACGCGCTGCCCAGTTGGATCGTCGATCTGCTGAACCGCTTCGGCCTCGGCAGCCTGGCTGGGCTGAAGGACCGGCTGTCGGCGCTGCTGTTGCGAGGCAGCCAGGTGATCGCAGGCCAGGCGCTGAACATCGGGCAGGGCACGTTCGAGTTCTTCGTCAGCCTGTTTTTGATGCTGTATCTGCTGTTCTTCCTGCTACGCGATGAGCTGCCCTTGTCGCGACGGATCGCCGACGCCATCCCGCTGCGCGACGAGCAACGCGACGCGCTGCTTTCGAAATTCATCATCGTCATCCGCGCGACGGTGAAGGGCAATCTGGTCGTCGCCCTGGCGCAGGGCGCGCTGGGCGGACTGATCTTCTGGTTCCTCGGTATCACCGCGCCGCTGCTGTGGGCGGTGGTGATGGCGTTCATGTCGCTGCTCCCCGCGGTGGGCGCGGGCATCGTGTGGTTTCCGGTCGCGCTCTATCTGCTGGCCACCGGCTCGATCTGGCACGGCGTGATCCTGATCGCCTATGGCGCGCTGGTGATCGGCCTCGTCGACAATCTGCTGCGCCCGATCCTGGTCGGACAGGATACCAAGATGCCGGACTATGTGGTGCTGATCTCGACCTTGGGAGGCATCGAGGTGTTCGGATTGAATGGCTTCATCATCGGCCCGGTCATCGCGGCGATGTTCATCGCGGTGTGGGAGATGTTCACGGCAGTGCGGCACGAAGATCGCGCGGTCGCTGACGTGACGCGTCGGGCGGATTAGCGCAGCGTAATCCGCTTTCGTGAGCCAAGCTCGTTGTCAAGCAAACGGTCGTCATTCCGGGCAGCCGCGTGAGCGGCTGAGCCCGGAATCCATAACCACGAATGGTGACCGTTGTACGAGTTTTGGCCACATCCATCGCGCTTCGATCGCGACAGTTGTGGCTATGGATTCCGGGCTCGCGCTACGCGCGCCCCGGAATGACGAAAGGTGCGTAGCCCGGGCGAACTAAGCGCCCCTGGGTTCTCCGGCACAGCACGTGACAACCCGCATGTCACTGCGCTCATGCGGGCTACGGCAAAGCGTGCGCGGCAAAAACTCGGTATCATGCCCGCGTAGGCGGGCATCCAGTACGCCTCGGCGTATCGGTATGATCACGACCGTCCCGGCGTACTGGATCGTCCGCCTTCGCGGACGATGACGGCGGAGAGTGGCGCGGGCTGCTTGCCAAACCGTCATTGCGAGCGGAGCGACGTGTCCGCCATAGCCCCAAGGGCGGCGGCGGAAGCAATCCAGAGTCCCGTCCACAAAACTGGATTGCTTCGTCGCTTCGCTCCTCGCAATGACGGGGATTGAGGCCGCGGTCTCGGCTCAAAACACGTACAGCCTTGCCGGGTTGTCGACCAGGATCTTCTTCCGGATCGCGGCGTCCGGTGCCCAGACCGGCAGCTGGTTCATCAGGCGGCCGTCGTCGATCGGATAGAACGGCCTGACGTCGGTCACCTTCAGCTCGGGATGGGGCGAAGAGTCCGGATGCGGCCAGTCGGTGCCCCAGACGACGCGGTCGGGGTTGGCGGCGATCAGCGCTTGCGCAAACGGAATGACATCCGTGTAGTCCGGTCCCTTCGTCGAGGCGCGGTAGGCGCCGGAGATTTTCACGTAGGCCTTGCCGCTGCGGACGAGTTCGACGAGGTCGGAGAAGCCGGGCTGCTCGAGGCCGAGCTCGGCCTGCGCGCCGCCGAAATGATCGAACACGGCGGGCACTGGCGATTGCATCACGAGGTCCTTGATCGCGGCGATCATCGAAGGCGTCGTGTAGAGCTGGACGTGCCAGCCGCGCGCCTTCATGCGCTCGACGGCGGCCTCGAAGCGGGCGCGGCCGACATTGGGATCGTTGATGCCGCCGGTCGCGAGATTGAGGCGGATGCCGCGGAAGCCGTCGGCATTCATCTGATCGAGCTGCGCTTCGGTGGTCTTGTCGTCGATCACGGCGACGCCGCGGGCGTCGTTGCCTCTGGCCTTCATGCCGAACAGGGTCGCGGAATTGTCGGTGCCGTAGACGCTCGGCGTCACGATGACCACGCGCTTGATGTGCAGCGCCTTGTGCAGGGCGGCCATCTCCTCGGGCGAGGCCGGCTCGGGCGTGTAGACGCGGGTCGCCGCAAACGGGAACTTGTCGGGATCGCCGTGGATGTGGGTGTGGCAGTCGCAGGCATCGGCGGGCACGTCGAAGTCGACCGGGGTGGCGGGCTGCGAGGGGTTGGCGCGGGCTGTCGTCATCGTCACTCCGGCGGCGAGCGAGGCCAGCAGCAGGCTGCGGCGGGTCAACATGGTGGTCCTTCCCCGGATGCCGCGCGTGCGTTGAGCGTGACGCGCGTGGTGTCGTGGGATGAGCGTGAACCGGCGCGGGGCAGGGGGCAAGAGCGAACAGCCGAACGGCTCGCGCTGCCGTTGATCCAAACCATGCCTCTGACTCCGGGCGAGCAACCAAGGAGACGGTGCCACCCTCCCCTGGAGGGGGAGGGTCGCCTCACGAGGAGCGAAGCGAAACGTGAGGCGGGGTGGGGTGATCTCTCCACGAGCGCCTGTGCCCGAGGAGAGATCACCCCACCCCGCTCGACCGCTTCGCGCTCGAGCGACCCTCCCCCTCCAGGGGAGGGTGAGCGCGGAGTGTGTGGCGAGATAGGCGCACGAGCTGACAGAGAGAGAGCATCTACACGGCGAGTAAACGCTTTGCCCGCGTTATCCTGATCGTCTCGGCCGAATCCGGCCTTCACGCCGGCCCACCGTGCCTACTGCCCCGACGGTGTGCGCAGGCCGTGCCAGGCGTCGCGGACCTGATGGTAGTGAACCTCGGGCAGGTAGTCCGGCGTGTTCAGATTGAGGTTCTTGACGTCGAGCCGGCCGACGGCGCTGAGCAAGGTGTAGGAAGCGATGACGCGGTCGCGCTGGGCGCCGATCAGCCGGGCCTTGGCCTGGATCAGGTCGGATTGCGAGTTGAGGACGTCGACCGTGGTGCGCTGGCCGCCCTGCGCCTCGCGCGAGACGCCTTGCAGCGCGACGGTGGCTGCCTTCACCTCGGACTCGGAGGCGCTGACGGCGACCTTGGCGCCCTCATTGGCGACCCAGGCGCTGACCACGGCGGTGCGGGCCTGATTGCGGACCTGGTCGAGCACGAGCCGGCTCTGCGCCGCAAGCTCCTTGGATTGCCGGGTCTGCGACGCCGCGGTGCCGCCGTCATAGATCGGCGCGGTGACGCTGCCGACGATCGAAGCCTGGTCGGTGCCGAAGGTGCCGAGCGTCTGATCCGAATCGCGGCTGCGGCTGACACTGCCCTGCAGCGTCACGCTCGGCAGCAGCGCGCCCTCGGCGACCTTGATCGCGGTCGAGGCGACGTCGACGTCGAAGCTTGCCGCCGCCACGGCCGGATTTTCCCTGTTGGCAAGCGCGATCGCGTCTTCGCGCGAGCGCGGCAGCAGGCGATCGATGGGATCAGCGGTGCGAAGCTGACCCGGAGCCATGCCGATGACCTGTGCATAGGTGGCCTGGCTGATGGCGAGGTTGACCTCGGCGGCGTTGAGATCGGACAGCCCGCGCGACAGCCGCGCTTCGGCCTGGGCCGCATCGGTCGGCGTGACGTCGCCGGCGTTGAGGCGGCGCTGCGTCACCGACAGGGTCTCGCGCAGGAAGGCGACGTTGGAGCGCTGCGCCTCGACCAGCGACTGGTTGGCGAGCACGTTGGTGTAGGCGGTGACGGCGTCGAGCAGGATGCCCTGGCCGACATTGCGCAGCGCCTCGCGGCCGGACTGCACCTGCAACTCGGCCACGCGCACGCTATTGGCGGTGCGGAAGCCGTTGAACAGCGTCTGCGTCACGGTCACGCCGATGGTCCACGGCTTCAGGGTCGCGGTCTGGACGGTGTTGGCGGGCAGGAGATTGCGGACGGCCTGCAGGCCGGCGCCGAGGCTGGCGATGAGCTGCGGGCGGTAGCCGGCAAGCGCCTGCGGCACGTTCTCGTCGGTGGCGCGCTGCCGGGCACGTTCGGCGTTGAGCGCGGGATTGGTCTGATAGGCTTTCGCCAGCGCTGCCGCGAGATCCTCGGCGTGCACCGGCGAGCAGACGGCAGCAAAGCTGACGGCGAGAATCAGCCCGAGGCCACCCCGTCGTGCACGCACGCTGCCGATGCCAATTTCCTTGGCTCGACCCACCATCCGACTCCGCCGCGTCCCACTGTCTTAACCAGTCGTTTACCTGTTTAAGCCGGAGGGCGGCCACACACAAACCGCGGATGTGGAATCCCGCAGGCTTTTCCATGGATTGTTGTGGCGGTCCCGCCACAGACCAAACGCCGCGGTGCTGCGGCATGACCGCGCGGTAGGCGGGTGCGTGAGCGGAGAGGGGGCGCAGGCGTGCGCCGCGAATCAACTCAGTCACTTGCGAGCTATTCGCTTGGTCTCACGGCTGGCTCGGTCCGCCTTGCCCCGCGCTCGAACGGCTTCAGAGCAATACCTGGACTGTGCGCGTCCAACTCACCGGTTCTTGTTCACCGGCTTGCGCTTCTCGATGAACGCGGCCATGCCCTCGGCGCGGTCCTCCAGCGCAAAGGTCGCGTGGAAGAGGTTGCGCTCGACGTTCATGCCTTCGGAGAGCGGGGTTTCGAAGGCGCGGTTGACCGCCTCCTTGGCCATCGCTGCGGCGGGACGCGACATCGCGGCGATCTTCTCGGCCGCGGCCATGGTCTCTTCCATCAGCTTGTCGGCCGGCACGATGCGGCTGACCAAGCCGGCGCGCTCGGCCTCCGCCGCATCCATCATCCGGCCGGTGAGACAGAGGTCCATCGCCTTGGCCTTGCCGATCGCGCGGGTCAGACGCTGCGTGCCGCCGATGCCCGGAATGGTGCCGAGCGTGATCTCGGGCTGGCCGAACCTGGCGGTGTCGGAGCAGATGATGAAGTCGCACATCATCGCCAGCTCGCAGCCGCCGCCGAGCGCATAGCCGGACACGGCGGCGATCGTCGGCTTGCGGCAGCGCGCGACGCGGTCGCCGCCGATCGCGGTGAAGTCGCTCGAGAACATGTCGATGAAGCTCTTGGGCTGCATCTCCTTGATGTCGGCGCCCGCGGCGAACGCCTTCTCGCTGCCGGTGATGACGATGCAGCCGATGGCGTCGTCCGCCTCGAGATCGTCGATCGCCGCGGCGAGCTCGCGGAAGACGCCGAACGACAGCGCGTTGAGCATCTTCGGCCGGTTCAAGGTGATGACACCGACCGCGCCTTTGCCCTCGACGATGATGTGCTCGTAAACGCTCATGATTCGACCCCCGCAAAATCAAACAGCGGGCAATCTGCCCGCTGCAGGGGTGCGCATCAAGTAGCCGCAGCGCCTCAGATCATGAACATCCGCGCCGCCGAGCCCAAGGTGAGCAGGGTGCCGCAGGCGATGAAGATCTTGCCGATGATCGAAGCCTTGTCCCAGCCGGAGCCGTCGTCATTGCTGACGGTGACCATGTTCACGGTCGTGGGCTCGGTCTGCTCCGAATCGCCTGCTGCGGGGTCGGCCGGTTGCGGCTGCGCCTGTGCCTCGGCCTGCGGCGCCGGGAACACGTCCTGCTTGGCGGCGGGCGCGCTGTCCGACCCCACCGGCAGGAAGGGACTGTAGGTCTGCGTTTCGGCCGCGCGCACCAATCCAGTGCCGGCGAGGCTCAGGACGAACGCGGCGGCGATGATGACTGCTGAACGTCCACTGGCTTGGATCGTCATATTGGCCTTCTCCCCATCCTGCCAGCCCATGACGGAGTTGGACCCCGACAGATGTCGAGAACGGGGCAGAAAATGGGTATCTTCCTGCCGCTCACGGCAAAAGCGAGGCGGCGTCGAACCGGGTCGACGGCCTCTGCGGCACGGCTCACAAACCGATCCTGCGCGGACCGATTCAGTGCTATGGAGCGGTTCCGAGATTTGCCCGGTTGCGTGCTCTCCGTGTGGCGCAACTCGGATCGTTCGGAGGCTAAACGATTGATCACGAATTTGTGATCACCGGGCCCCGTGACGTAACAAACTCCAGGCCGAGGCGAACTATCGGGGTGGGAGCGTAGGTGCGCGAGCGTGACGACGAGTGGACAGCCTGGATGCGCCAGGCCGTCGCCGGAGACGACGAAGCCTATCATCGTCTGCTGAAGGCGATCACGCCGGTGTTGCGCGCAGCATCACGGCGCGGGCTGTCGCGCGCCGGTCAGCCCCCCGATCAGGCCGAGGACATCGTGCAGGAAATTCTGTTGGCGGTTCATCTGAAGCGGCACACCTGGGACACGAGCGCGCCGTTCGCGCCCTGGCTGTTTGCGATCGCGCGCAACAAGCTGATCGACATGCTGCGCCGGCGCGGCCGGCGGGTGTTCGTCGACATCGACGATTTCTCGGAGACGCTGGCCGACGAGCCGCCGGCGCCGAGCGTTTCCGCCGGCGAGGTCGAGGCGCAGCTGAAGACGCTGCCCCAGCGCCAGCGCGACGTGCTGCAGTCGATCGCGGTCGAGGCCGCCTCGATCAAGCAGACGGCACAGAAATTTTCAATGAGCGAGGGCGCGGTGCGGGTGGCGCTGCACCGGGCGCTCTCAACCCTCACGGCCAAGCTACGGGACAATTGATCATGGACACCGATCAGCTCATCCGCACTTTGGCCGCAGACAACGGGCAGCGCGCGCAGCCCGTCGGCATCGTCATGGCGTTGGCGCTGATGGCGGCGACGCCGGTGTCGACAGCGATGCTGCTGGTCGGCCTCGGCGTCCGGCCGGACATCTGGATCGCGGTCCGAAATCCGTTCTTCGACCTGAAGTTCATCGTCACCACGGCGCTGGCGATCCCGGCGTTGATCCTCAGCCTGCATCTGTCGCGGCCCGAAGCGTCGCTGCATGGCTGGAGCTGGCTGCTGATCGCGCCGATCGTGGTTCTGATCGGCGGCATCGCCGCCGAGATGATGCTGCCGCAGCGGGAGCCGATGATGACGCGACTGATGGGGCATAATTCGATGCTGTGCATGGCCGCGATTCCCGCGCTGTCGCTGCCGGTCCTGGCGGCCGCGCTGTTCGGGCTGCGCCACGGCGCGCCGGCGCGCCCGGCGGTTGCGGGCGCCATTGCCGGACTGGTCTCGGCGGGCGTTGCGGCCACGCTCTACGCCGCGCACTGCAACGACGACTCACCCCTGTTCGTCGCCACCTGGTATACGGCCGCAGCGCTGATCGTCGCCGGGCTCGGCGCCGCCATCGGGGCACGCGTGCTGCGCTACTGAGGTGACGGCAGGATCGATCAGGCCTGCGGCGCGGTCGCGGTGTCCTGCACGCGATGAAAGCGCAGCACCTGCTGCGCCGTGGAGCGCCGCAGCTGCGCATAGGTCGCCTTGCAGGCGATCAGGTCGGTCGGCGCGGAGCCAGCCAGCTCGTCGCGCATCCGGATGATCGACTCGACCGCCGGCCATGACAGGCCTGCGACCTTGGCGAGGATCATCACGCCCTCGGCGCGGCTTTCGATCATGATGCTCTCGGCAATCGCGACCGGAACGTTGGCCAGGGCGGCGACCGCCGCATTGGCCTCGTCGAACTTGCGCTGCTCGGTGAACTGCACGACGAGACGGTCGTCGAGCCGGCCATCGGCATGCAGCGAGCGCACCAGGGCATGGGCGATCTCGGTCTGGCTGGTGAGCGCCACGGCGCTCGATCGCGCGCGCCGGCCTGCGGTCCGCACCGCGGACGAGACCTCCTGCGCCAGCTTGGGATTGGCCGCTTCCAGCCGTGCGCGCACCGTGGCCGAGGCCTTGGCGACGAGCTTCAGATAGTGGTGGCGGGGCAGATTGGGCCGCATCGCGAGGCATGCGGCGAGGTTCTCGTCCAGCGCGGCGCGGTCGAGCAGCGTGTCGTAGCTGCTGTCCGACAGGTCGGCGCCGGGATTGCTGACGGTGCTGTGAACGACCTCGTCATTGCCGCGCCGGAGCAGAATGTCGGTGACGGCGCGGCTGAGCACGCGGCGGATCGAGATCGCCAGCAGGTGTGCCTGGCTCTTCGTCTCCGCGGTCCGGATCAGGGCCGCGTCGTCGAGCCGCTCGGATTTCGACAGCACGGGACCGGCGACCTCGATGGCGTCGTCGTCGGCCAGCCGGTGCAGCGTTCGCGGCGGCGCCGACGCGAGCGGCGCGAGCCGTCGCGCGAGCAGGGCACGGGCCGAGACCTCGATATGGTCGATCAGGCATTCGAACACGTCGTCGAACAGCGCGACCTGGTCGTCGGCAAAGTCGGCTGCGCCGTCGACGAACAGGTCGGTCACCTTGCGCAGGGTCTCGACCCGGCGCGCCACGGTGCCGTGCGCGAGGGTGTCCTCCAGCTCCTCCAGCAGGCCTTGTTTGCGGGCGGGTTTCGCGGACATCTTGGGATCGCTCAGGCGCTGGTGACGCGGTTGCGTCCCTGCGCCTTGGAGTCATAGAGCGCGCGATCGGCCCGGGCGAGCAGCGAATCGGCGGTTTCGTCGCCACGCGCGGTCGCGACGCCGGCCGAGAACGTGACCTGCAGGCCGGTCGAGAACGCGCTCCATTCGAGCTCGGCGACGATCCGGCGCAGGCGCTCGGCGAGCCGCGCCGCGGGCTCCGCCGGCGCGCCGGGCAGCACCAGCAGGAATTCCTCGCCGCCATAGCGGCCGAAGCGGTCGCTGCCGCGAATGTTGGCGAACATCGTGATGGCGAAGGTGCGCAGCACGTCGTCGCCGGTCGGATGACCATGGCTGTCGTTGATGCGCTTGAACCAGTCGAGGTCGATCAGCACGACCGAGCACGGCTTGCCGGCCTGGCGCGATCGCGCCATCTCCTCGTCCAGCACGTGCATGATGGAGCGCCGGTTCAGCGCGCCGGTGAGCTCGTCGAGCTCGGCGAGCTCCTCGATGCGGCGATAGGCCTCCGTCAGCTTCAGGCCGCGCTGATACAGCGTCTCGCGCAGCGCGCTGGAGAAGATTCCGAGGAACATGCAGCCGGCGATCGTCAGCAGGAACACCAGCAGCGTCGCGAGCCGCTCCAACCCGCTGTCATGCGGCATGCCGAGCGGCTTGTCGGTGAGCAGGAACAAGGCGGCGAGCCCGAGCGCCAGGAACGTCCAGCAGATCGCGCTCTGCCGCGGGGTGGCGCGCAGCGAGGCGAAGGCGACGACGATGTACAGCGTGCACAGGAACAGGATGCTGACTTCAGGCGCGATGTAGCAGAAGGCCACCGTCACCATCATGCTGACCAGCGATTGCGGCACCACGAGATAGTGATCGCGGAAGCGGTCGTTGAAACCGCTCTCCGACAAGGCGGTCCACAGCGCGACGGTGAGAATGCCGATCGCGGCATAAGATGGCGCGATCGTGACCGGCACGGTTCCGGCCTGGGCGTAAATCAGCAGGATGACGGCGTCGATCAGGTAGCAACCGGCGATCAGGGCCAGCATCTGGCGGCGGCGGCCGGCCCGGCGCACGCGCAGGTCGCCCGACGGGGACGACTTCGAGCCACCCGTCTCGCCAACGAGCGGTATCGAAACTGGTGGTGCCATAATGCCCATCTGTTCGCTGATCGATCGTCGAAAAATCTACGTGGGAAAGCCTTTAGCTTTGGTATCTATGGAACTGGGACGACGGTCGCGCCGGTGTCGTGCCGCGACAGGGAGTTCACGGCTTTGGGGGCAGTTGGTGAGGGTAGGGCGTAGCATGGCAGCCGGGAACCGGCAGGGCGCGATCGCCCCGAGCGGTGCAGCAAAATTCGCGTGTCTGTGCGCCAGCTCACACGTGGGGACGTATCTTTCCGGTATTTTCAAGAATTTTGCGGTTGTATTCGAACCGCAAGCTCGTTCCTCCAGACCAACTTTGCGAGACGGCCATTGAGCGTGACAGCAGCGGCGTCAGATGAAACCCTGATTGCCCGGATCGCTCAAGGCGACCGGCTCGCCATGCAGGTGCTGTACGGACGGCATCATGTCAGGGTGTACCGCTTCGGGCTCCGGCTCGTGCGGGACGAACAGGTCGCGGAGGATCTCATCAGTGAGGTCTTTCTCGACGTGTGGCGTCAGGCCGGCAAGTTCGAGGGCCGTTCTGCCGTCTCCACCTGGCTGCTGGCCATCACGCGGTTCAAGGCCCTCTCGGCACTTCGGCGCCGCAAGGACGTTGAGCTGGAGGACGAAGCTGCCAACGCGATCGAGGACACGTCCGACGATCCGGAGGTGGCGGTCCAGAAGAAGAATACCGGCGAAGCCCTGCGCAAGTGCCTGACGGCGCTTTCGCCTGATCACCGGGAGATCGTCGATCTCGTCTACTACCACGAGAAGTCCGTGGAGGAGGTGGCCGAGATCGTCGGAATTCCGGAAAATACCGTCAAGACGCGCCTGTTCTATGCGCGCAAGAAATTGGCCGAACTCCTGAAGGCGGCCGGCATTGAAAGAGGCTGGCCATGATGGCTTTGAGCAAGAAGATGCTGGAGCAAGAGCCCGGTGACGTCGAGTTGCTGTTGCCGTGGTACGCCGCCGGCACGCTCAATGCGCGCGACATGCGGCGCGTCGAGGAGGCGCTGGCGCAGGACGCGGATCTCGCCCGGCAATATGCGGAAATCCAGAAGGAATATGCCGAGACCATCGCGCTGAACGAAAGTCTCGGCGCGCCGTCGATGCGTGCGATGCAAAAGCTGTTCGCCGCGATCGAGGCCGAGCCGGAGCAGGCGCCCAAGGCAGCGCCCGGCGTCGGCGCGCGCGTCATGGCGTTCTTCGAGAGCCTGTCGCCGCGCACGCTGGTGTGGACCGTGAGCCTGGGCGCGCTGCTCGTCGTAGCGCAGGCCGGCATCATCGGCACCGTGCTGATGCGCTCGCAGATTGCGACCTACCAGACCGCTTCGGTTCTCCAGGACAAGAGTGCCGCTCCCGAGCCTGCGAGCAAGCCGATGCCGGCTCCGCCGCCGCCCAGCGCCGCGGCCCCGGCTCCGGTCGAGCGGGCGCCCGAGCGCATGGCGTCGTCGCGCATGGCCGAGGCCCCGGCACCGGCTGCGCCGCTGATCCGCGGCCTCGGACCGCAGGTCGCCGGTTCGACGGCGCCCGTCTATGCGCTTGTGCGGTTCGCGCCGGATGCGCGGATGGCCGATATCACCGCGCTGCTCGACAGCTACCAGGCCTCGATCGTCGAGGGCGCCAAGGGCGGGCTGTTCAAGTTGCAGCTCGGCGGCCAGCCGCTGTCGAAGGCCGACGCCGATGGGCTGATCGGCCGCCTTGCGCGGGAGAAGATCGTCAACCTTGCGGTGGCTGCTCAATAGCCGTCCGAGGCGTCCATCGGAGGCTCCATGTCGTTCAGCGCGTTGCTGCGTTCCGCACGTCGTCCCGCCGCACTGAGCGCTGCCGTGGCCCTCGCTCTCGTGAGCGGAGCCATCAGCGCGTCGGCGCAGGCGATGATGCGCTCCCCCACCATCAACATGCCGAGCCGCGTACCGACCCTCAATCCGGGCGCGGCCATGCGCACGCCGGGGCCCGGCTCCGGCATCGGCCTGCGGCCGGCGCTGCCGACTGCGCGCTTCTCGCCGAACCTGCAGACATCCTGCAGCCCGCCCGACCGCAGCGCGTCGGGTGAATGTCTGAGGCGGCCGCCTCAGACAGCCGATGGCGGCCCTGACAGGGAGACGTCGAACGGCGGACGGTCGGGCAAGCCGAAATCCGTCAAGGCCGCGCAGCGCCGCGCGCCTCAGGCCACGGCGGCCGCAGGCCTCAACATCATTGCCGGCGAGCTGGTCGCCGAGCTCGACGGCAATCTCTCGCCGGACCAGGCCGACGCGCTGGCGCGCCGTCACGGCCTGCAGCGCATCAGCTCGCAGAGCTTTCCCCTGATCGGCGCCACCGTCGGGCTGTTCCGGATCACCGACCGAAGCTCGATCGCGGCGGTCAGCCGCCGTCTTGCCGCCGATCGCAGCGTCCGTTCGGTGCAGCCGAACTATCGCTACACGCTGCAGCAGAGCGCGCCGCCCGCCGAAGGCGATCCGGCGCAATATGCGCTGACGAAGCTGCGGCTGCCCGAGGCGCACAGGCTGGCCCAGGGCTCGAACGTCACCATCGCCGTGATCGATTCCGGAGTAGACCTCAAGCATCCGGAATTCGCCGACGCCGCCTTCGATGCGTTCGACGCGCTCGGCGGAGATGAAATGCCGCATGTCCATGGCACCGGCATCGCCGGCGTGATCGTGTCGCACAAGCGGCTGATGGGCAGCGCGCCCTATGCGCGGATCATCGCGATCCGCGCGTTCGGCGTGGCCAAGAAGGGCGGCGGCCCGGAGAGCAGCTCCTATGTCATCCTCAAGGCGCTGGACTACGCGGCGCTGCACGGCGCGCAGATCGTCAATATGAGCTTCGCCGGTCCGAAGGATGCGGTGATCGAGCGGGCGATCGCGGCCGTCGCGGCGAAGGACGTCGTGATGATCGCCGCGGCCGGCAATGCCGGCGCGAAATCGCCGCCGCTCTATCCAGCCGCCAATCCGAACGTCATCGCCGTCAGTGCGACCGACACCAGGGATCAGCTGCTGCCGGCGTCGAACCGCGGCAACTACGTCGCGCTTGCGGCCCCCGGCGCCGACATCTTCCTGCCGGCGCCGGACGGCAAGTATCAGATCATTTCAGGCACGTCGTTCTCGGCGGCCTATGTCAGCGGCCTCGCAGCGCTGGTGCTGGAGCGCAACCCCGCGCTGAAGCCGGAGACGGTGCGCACGGTGCTGACCAGGACCGCGCGCGATCTCGGCGCGCCCGGACAGGACGAGCTGTATGGGGCAGGGCAGGCGGATGCGTTGGCTGCGGTCCAGGCCGTGGCGTCGCCCCAGGACGGGCCAACGGTCTCGGCGGCGCCCGCGGCCGGACTGCCGCGGGATGAGGAGCAGCACGCAGCGCCCGTGCGCGAGCTCCGCCCGGCCTCCGCCGCAGCGATGGCAACCGGGGACTCTCCGGCCGAAGGCGGCGTTCGGCCGGCGCAGCAATAGACGTCAACGTTTTCGTGAATGCCTGAAAATTCCTACCTTCATTTTGAACGTGTGTTCGGGCGATCACGACAGAAGGTATGTGGGAGCGGTGATCCCCTCCCCAAGGCTATATACGGCGCGAGCGCCCATCCACCCCAAGCGCCCATATGGCTCGAGCCGTCCGGTTGTCCCCCCGGACGGCTCTTTCATTTTCAAGCGATGCGCTCGCGCAGCGGCGTCCGACCGCCCGTGTCGTTGACTGGCAGCGCTGCACGCCCGGGTTGCTGGATCAGCTGAGCGATCAAGCCTGCGTTGTCGGATGCGGCCACGGCTCGATCGAACGCGGACGAAATTTCCGCACGACTACGGTTTGGCCGCCAAAGAACATGGCGTTAGCTAGACTTTGTTAACCTTTTCCACAAAATATTCACGTCACGTTGCGTTGATTCGTGCCGAGTGCGTCCGTCCCCCTTTTTCACGGGCTTATCTATGACACATCGACCGGACGTGGCTTGCAGCCGCGAACTGGCCGCGCGCTGGTGCGCGCTTGCCGAACGGCGCCTCGATCATCTCACCGAGCTGTTCGATAGCGGCCGCTGGCGCCGATACTACACCGAGCAATCGTTCCTGGACGACCTCCGGCACGCCAAGGCTGCGGTCCAGACTTGGCAGGCGCTATCCCGCGTCGAGCCCGAGCAGGTGAGCATCGTGCCGAGCCAGAGGCCGGTGCCGATGGTGGCGGCGCCGCCAGCTCCGCTGCGCCTCGCGGCGCCGGAGCCGATCGAGCTCCGTCTCATCCAGGACCATCCCGCCGAGCACCGGCTCATCGAGCATCGCCCGATCGAGCTGCCGCGCTCGCTCGAGACCATCCTTGCGGAGTCCGAGATCGTCGTCGAGCCCGAGATCGAGCTGGCAGGGGATGACATCGAGCCCGACGACGTCATCGAGCCCGACTATGTGGTCGAAGAGGACATCGCACTGGAGCCCCTCGGTGCTGCGCAGCGCATCGATCTATCAGCGCTCGAGCAGGCCTTGAGCATCGGCATCGAGGCCGACGCGGAATATGACGAGCCGGCGGTCGATCTCGATGCCATCGAGCGCCGCTATCCGGCGCTGGCGGTTGCGTTCTAGGCAACGGACCTCGGACGCCGTCGTGTTCTG
The DNA here is from genome assembly GCF_013178945.1 of Bradyrhizobium aeschynomenes. GTDB lineage: Bacteria > Pseudomonadota > Alphaproteobacteria > Rhizobiales > Xanthobacteraceae > Bradyrhizobium > Bradyrhizobium aeschynomenes. The sequence continues at coordinate 557,892 of NZ_JABFDM010000002.1, read as the reverse complement.
CGGTGCTGCTTGATGGCGCACCATTCATCTCCGGCGAGTTCGTAGCGCAGAAGCTGCTTGCGATTTAAGGACCGATCGGTCTATATATCGTCCATGAGCCGCCGACCCCCGATGCAGTTGCAACGTGGCCGCCCGCGAAGTTTCGCCGTGGACACTGCCGTCGAACGGGCCATGGGTGTGTTCTGGTCGCGTGGCTATCACGCCACGTCGCTGCCTGATCTGCTTCGGGCGACGAAGCTGTCGCGTGGCAGCCTTTACGCCGCTTTCGGTGACAAGCACTCGCTGTTCCTGCTCGCACTCGATCGCTACATCGCCGATGCCCTGACACGGATGGAGAGCGAGCTCGCCCCCGGCAGAGACCCCGTCGACGGCCTGCGGGCCTACCTGACCGGCTACGTCGAACGCACGCGCGGCACCAATGGCCGGCGCGGCTGCCTGCTGGTCGCCACGGCCATGGAGCTTGCCGGCCAGGATGCCGAAGTTGGCCGACGCATCGCAGGCTTTTTCAAAGCCATGGAAATCAAGGTGGCGGATGCATTGTCCCGGGCGAAGGCGGCGGGCAGGCTGGCCAATGGGGTCGAGCCTTCAAGCGCCGCTCGCATCCTAGTCTGTTTCGTCGAGGGGCTGCGCGTGGTTGCGAAGCCGGGTCCGACACCCACCACATCGCAAGCCACCGTCGACGCGCTAATCGACCGTTTCATCAGCTAGATCACAGATTGTGGCCTCGGCAATGAGTGCGTCGATATCTGGACCGATTGGTCTTGAAAGGAAGAATTCCATGTCTGCCATTCAGATCGTCTGCGCCGTAGCCGTTCCCTTGCTCTGGGGGTATCAGTTCGTGGTCATCAAGGTCGGCGTGACGGAGTTTCCGCCGCTGTTCTTTCTCGCGCTTCGCTTTCTGGCGATCGCGCTGCTGCTCGTCCCCTTCGTCAAGACGCCCACACGTCGACAGCTCGGTCATATCGCGGCGATTTCCCTCTTTCTCGGCGGACTGAATTTCGGGCTGTTCTATGTCGGCCTCGGGCTCGGCTCGGGCAGCATGTCGGCCGTTGCGTATCAACTCGCGACGCCCTTCACCGTGCTGCTGGCCTGGCCGCTGCTCGCGGAGAGGCCGTCTCTCACCACGTCCGCTGGAGTCGTGCTTGCCTTCGTCGGCGTGGTCGTGTTGGCCGCAGGGCCGGGGCTGTCGGCCAACGTGCTTCCGCTGCTGCTGGTGGTTGGAGCAGCCTTCGCATTCGCAGTGTCCAATGTGCTGACCAAGCGCCACGGCCCTTTTGACCCTCTGATGCTGACGGGATGGTCGTCGCTGCTCACGGTGCCGCAGGTGATGCTGATGTCGTTGGTCGTCGAACATGGGCAATTGGGCAGCCTTGTCGCAGCGGATGGGCGCGGCTGGCTGGCGCTCGCCTACACGATATTCATTGGAGGAATTGTCGGGTTCGGACTTTGGTTCTGGTTGATAGAGCGCTGCTCGATGAGCCGCGTGGCGCCCTTTGGCCTGTTGCTTCCAGTGTTTGCCGTCGGCTCGAGCGTTCTGTTCCTTGACGACCTCGTGACCCCCCAGTTGATTGCGGGTGGGCTGCTCGCAATCATCGGCGTCGCCCTGACGCAAGTCAGGCCCGGCCTTCGACCAATGCGCGCCTGAGCGGAGGGCAGGCTCAGCTTCGACGCACGGCGTTGCCGCTGACCAGGAGCTGCGCAAATCGCTGCGCGCCGTCCTGGGTCAGGTCTGAGGTGACCGGCTTGATGTGATCGAGCCCGATCACGGCGCCACCGGGCGTGCCCGAGATCATGTTGTTGCTGATGAGGGCGGCGCCCGCGCCCGGGACGACGGACACGCCGACGCCCGCCAGCACGTTGCGGATGACATTGCCGGAAATCACGACGTCGCGGAGATAGCGGCCCCAGCCGGCGACGATGCCGTAGGATGGCGCGTTCTCGACCACGTTGCCGGTCACGGCCGAGTCCGCCTCGACATAGATGCCGATGCCGGCGTCGTCATCGGGCGCGGTGCCGATCGGGCGCTTCGGAATCAGGTTCCGGATGATGTTGCCGTGGACCACGGCGATGCGGCCGCCTTCGTTGAAGTTGCAGACGGACACGCCGAAGGCGGCGCCGTCGACCGTGTTGCCGCTGATGACCGCGCCCTCGAAGGAGAACTCCGAATACAGCGCGACCTCGCGGACGTCGGTCACGCTGTTGCCTGTGATCTGGATGTTCGAGGCCGAATTACCGCGCACCGCCGAGTAGTCGCAATTCCTGATGCGGTTGCCTCTGACGATGACGTTGCCGGCGCGAAAGGCGTTGATGGCGTTGCCGTACTGGCCGGAGCCGCCGGGGCCGGCCTTGATGTCCTCGATTCTGTTGTCGAGCACCATCGTGCCGTCGTCGCCGATCGCGGTGCGCAGGATCTCGATGCCGTTGTCGCGCGTGCCCGTGATGGTGTTGCGCGACACGATCAGCCCGAGCGCATCGAACGACACGATCGCCGTGACCGCGATATCGGTGAGGACGTTGCCGCTGACGTCGCCGGAGACCTGCTCGAGCCAGAGGCCACTGCCGCCGGAGCGGGTGATCTCGCAATCGACGATCCTGACATCGTTGCCGGCGGCAACATGGAGCAGACCGCGGCGCTGGGGCAGGGCGACACGGCCGCCGTCGAGCGAGACGCCTGATACACCCAGACCGTCCGCGCCTTCTGCTGAGAGCAGGGACGGCCCGCCGCCGGTGAAAACGAGCTTGGTGGCGCCGCGCACGCCGACCAGCTGACTGCCCTTGGCAAGGCGCAGCATCGAGGTGCGGTAGGTGCCTGGCGGCAGCGCCAGCGGCGCCTGCGCGCGGGCGGCCTCGTCGATCGCACGCTGCAGCGCGCGGGTCTGGTCGTCGGGACTGTTGGGCTTGACGCCATACTGTGTGGCATCGCGGCCGAGTGTGGAGATCAAGGGGGCGGCCTGTGCGGCATCCGCCGGCAGGGCCAATGCCCCGGCGGCGCCGGCAGCCGATCCAGCCAAAATGCGGCGGCGATTGACATCCATGGTCAGCGTCTCACGCAAAAGATGATGTGCGGCCACGACTTAAGCTGAAAGCCTCAATGCTGATGCTTAGGATGAGCGCCTGCGCCCTGGATTGTTGGCGGTAGGGTTAAATCTTCACGTCAGATTGCCGCCGGCGTGGGTTGCCCGTCGAACCGGTGAGCCTCTCCCGAGGGAACCAATGGGACTCGCGCACATTGTTCCCGCAATGGATCGGCGAGGAGAAGGTCATGCATCTGTCAAATGAGAGTCTACTGGTTATTCTGTTCGTCGGCATCGTCGCGGGCTGGCTCGCGGGCCGCGTCATGGAAGGTGGCGGCTTCGGCCTGATCGGCGACCTGATCGTCGGCCTCCTCGGCGCCTTCATCGGCAACTGGCTGTTGCCGCAGCTCGGCCTTCATCTGGGTGTCGGATTGGTCGCCGCGATTGTCAACGCCTTCATCGGCGCCGTGGTCCTGCTGCTCATCCTGCGCCTGATCGGCGGCGGATTCGGCGGTCGACGCCGCTGGAGCGTCTGATATCCCGCGCTGACCCGTCAGCGGACATACCACCAGCGGCGCGTCAGCTCGTGCGACAGGACGCCTGTCGCACGAGCTTGACCAGCTCCGTCAGCATCGCTTCGCCGGCATCGACGAGCCCCTCCAGCGTGATGCGCGAACTGCCGTGCGGCAACGCCGTGCCGGCACGCGGCAAGGGAGGAATGTGGATGAAGGCGGCGAGCCGCGGCCCTTCGGCGGCCTTGGTCGCCTCGATCGCGCGCCAGCTCAGATAATTGCAGAGATAGCTGCCGGCATCGCGCGAAGCTCGCGCATCGATGCCGGTGGCGCGCGCCGCGCGCAGCAGCCGCGCCATGTGCGGCCCGAACGGCATCGGATGTGCACCCGGGACGATCACGCCCTTGCGCGCGACGTGGCGGTCGGCATCCGGGAAGGTCGTGGTGATCGCGTTGCGGGCGCGCGTCTCGATCCGCAGATAGGACGTTCGCCCGGCGAGGCCGAACATCATCAGCGCATGCGGGCGCCGCTCGGCGATCAGCGCGGGCAGCTCGCGATCCACGGTCGCATAGGTCACGTGAAAAATGTGGCTGCTGATGCCGACGTCATCCAGCGCTGGCCGCCGCAGCTCAGACAACCGCTTCACCAGCGGCATGGTCGGATTGGACGGCGCGCCGGGAAACGGGCCGAATCCGGTGATCAGGATGCGCGGCCGCTCGCTCATGTCAGCATCTCCGCGAGTTGCTCGGCGGCGAGCGCCGGCGCGACGCGGCCCTCGGCGACGTCGGTCTCGAGCTTCTTCACTTTCGTGCGGATGGAGGGATCGGTGCGCAGCCGGGCCATCAGATGCTGCTCCAGCATCGTCCACATCCATTTCACCTGCTGGTCGCGGCGGCGTGCGGCGAACTCGCCCGAGGCGATCATCGCCCTGCGATGGTCGAGCACCTTCTGCCACAACTCGGCGATGCCCGTGCCTGATATCGCAGAATAGGTCACGACCGGCGGATGCCAGTGCTCGGAGCGCGGGCTGAGGAGATGCAGCGCTCCGCGATAGTCGGCGGCGGTGATGTTGGCGCGCTTGATGTTGTCACCGTCGGCCTTGTTGATCGCGATCATGTCGGCGAGCTCGACCAGGCCCTTCTTGATGCCCTGCAATTCGTCGCCGCCGCCGGGCAGCATAAGCGCAAGGAAGAAATCGGTCATGTCGCAGACGGCGGTCTCTGACTGGCCGATGCCCACGGTCTCGACCAGGATCACGTCGAAGCCGGCGGCTTCGCACAGCAGCATCGCCTCCCGCGTCTTGGCGGCGACGCCGCCGAGCGTGCCGGAGGAAGGCGAGGGGCGGATGAAGGCGTTGGTGTCATGCGACAGCCGCGCCATCCGAGTCTTGTCGCCGAGGATGGAACCTCCAGTGCGGGCCGAGGAGGGATCCACCGCGAGCACAGCGACTTTGTGGCTCTGCTCGATCAGGTACATGCCGAGCGCGTCGATGGTGGTCGACTTGCCGACGCCCGGCGAGCCGGTGATGCCGACGCGGACTGCGTTTCCGGTCCGCGGCAGCAGCACCTGCACGAGCTCGCGCGCGGCGGCCTGATGGTCGGCGCGGCGGCTCTCGACCAGCGTGATCGCGCGCGCCAGCGCCGCGCGGCTGCCGGCGCTGATATCGTCGGTCAAGGCCGCGGTATTTGGCGAAGGAGAACGAGAGGACATGCGCCCGTTATAGCGGATGCGAGCGGCCCGGCCAGCTAGTTCTCCTCGGCATCCCCCTTCGGCCTCGCGCCGCCGAAGATCGCCTGCCCCTCCGCGCTGAGATAGGGCTTCAGCGTTTCCCAGGGCACGAAGGCGACATAGTCGCCCTCCGCGTAGGCGCCGACGGCGTAGGGCGGATAGTGGAAGGTGAGGCCAGAGCTCTTGCCGGCCAGCGTCGAGGGCGCGAGCGTGACGGCGCCAATGCCGAGCAGCTTCGGCGCGATGCTCTTCAACCACCACTCGTCAGTGTCGCCGGCGTCGCGCGCCTTCTTCTCTGCTCGCAGCGAGGCGATGATCGCCTTGCTCATCGCGGTCATGGTCGGACCGTTGTCGGCGGTCTCGTTGAAGAACGGGCGGATCGAGATGCGCTTGGCGGCAGCCTTGTCCCAGAGGATGGTGTCGACGTCTCTGTTGGGATGGGCGGCGTGGGTGTCCATGTAGTCGTTGCGCAGCACGCTGACATAGCGGTCGGCGACGATCGAGCGCACCGAATAATCGCGGCCGTAGGAGTAGGGGCCGTCGCGGAACAGCGCCTTATCCTCCTTGTAGTCCTTGGCGGCGTCCGCAGCCTGCTTGTCCATCCACTTGCGGCCTTCGGCGAGGCAATTCGCGGCGAGCGCCGGATCGGCCTTGATGTCGGCACTCAGCGTGACGCTGGCCTCGGCGGCCTTGGTCTTGATCGACGCATCGGGCTTGGCCTCGGCGGCGATCGCCGGCGAGAGGGTGAGCAGGCCGAACAGGGCGGCGACAAGCAGTTTGGTAGAAGACATGAGGCTTGTGATCCGGGTCTGGTTGTCTGTGCGTGCACGTACAGCAAAGGTTCGATCGTGCCCAGATCGAACGCGCGGCGATTGATTACAGCGCGTCAATAGCTCGACGCTGTCAGGAATGAACGCAAGACAATGCCGGGATTCCGGGTTCAAGGCCTTCGGCCTTGCCCCGGAATGACGGTGGGGTGTGGCGCGGTCGGACTATTCCGCCGCCTCGCTGTGGCCGAGCCGCGCGTTGAGCTTGTGGATCAGCTCCTCGGCGGCGTCGGCGATCACGGTGCCCGGCGGGAAGATCGCCTCGGCGCCGGCCTTGTAGAGCGCATCGTAATCCTGCGGCGGCACCACGCCGCCGACGATGATCATGATGTCCTCGCGGCCCTGCTTCTTAAGCGCGGCCTTCAGCTCCGGCACCGCGGTGAGATGCGCGGCCGCCAGCGACGACACGCCGAGAATGTGGACGTCGTTCTCGACCGCCTGCCGCGCAGCTTCGTCCGCGGTGGCGAACAGCGGCCCGATGTCGACGTCGAAGCCGATGTCGGCAAACGCCGAGGCGATCACCTTCTGGCCGCGGTCGTGGCCGTCCTGGCCGATCTTGGCGACCAGGATGCGGGGACGGCGGCCCTCGGCCTCCTCGAACGCCTCGATCAGCGCCTGCAGCTTCTCGGCCTTGCCGGACATGGCGGCGATCTCCCGCTTGTAGACGCCGGTGATGGACTTGATCTCGGCGCGATGGCGGCCGAACACCTTCTCCAGCGCGTCGGAGATCTCGCCGACGGTCGCCTTGGCGCGCGCCGCGTCGATCGCCAGCGCCAGCAGATTGCCGTTGCCGTCGCCGGCCGAGCGCGTCAGCGCGGCCAAGGCGGCATCGACCTCGGCCTGCTTACGGTCGGACTTCAGCCGCGACAGCTTGTCGATCTGCAGCCGGCGCACGGTGGAATTGTCGACCTTGAGCACGTCGAGCGGCGGCTCGTCGGTCGGCTTGTACTTGTTGACGCCGATCACCGACTGCCGGCCGGTGTCGATGCGAGCCTGGGTCTTGGCCGAGGCCTCCTCGATACGCAGCTTCGGCACGCCGGCCTCGATCGCCTTGGCCATGCCACCGAGCTCCTCGATCTCCTGGATATGGCCCCAGGCCTTGGCGGCGAGGTCGCGGGTGAGGCGCTCGACGTAGTACGAGCCGCCCCAGGGATCGATGATCCGGGTGGTGCCGCTCTCCTGCTGCAGGAACAATTGCGTGTTGCGGGCGATGCGCGCCGAGAAATCGGTTGGCAGCGCGAGCGCCTCGTCGAGCGCGTTGGTGTGCAGCGACTGCGTATGGCCTTGCGTCGCCGCCATCGCCTCCACGGCCGTACGAACCACGTTGTTGTAGACATCCTGCGCGGTCAGCGACCAGCCGGAGGTCTGGCTGTGCGTGCGCAAGGACAGCGAGCGCGGGTCCTTCGGATTGAATGGCTTCAGCAGCTTCGCCCACAGCAGCCGCGCGGCGCGCAGCTTGGCGACCTCCATGAAGAAGTTCATGCCGATCGCCCAGAAGAACGACAGCCGCGGCGCGAAGCGGTCGACATCGAGGCCCGCGGCGATGCCGGCGCGTAAGTATTCGACGCCGTCGGCCAAGGTGTAGGCGAGCTCGAGGTCCTGCGTCGCGCCGGCCTCCTGCATGTGATAGCCGGAGATCGAGATGGAATTGAACTTCGGCATCCGCTGCGAGGTGAAGGCGAAGATGTCGGAGATGATCCGCATCGAGGGCGATGGCGGATAGATGTAGGTGTTGCGCACCATGAACTCTTTCAGAATGTCGTTCTGAATGGTGCCCGACAGCTTCTCCGGCGGCACGCCTTGCTCTTCCGCCGCAACGACGAACAAAGCGAGGATCGGCAGCACCGCGCCGTTCATGGTCATCGACACGCTCATCTGGTCGAGCGGGATACCGGCGAACAAGGTGCGCATGTCGTAGATCGAATCGATCGCCACGCCGGCCATGCCGACATCGCCGCCGACGCGCGGATGATCGGAATCATAGCCGCGATGAGTGGCGAGATCGAACGCGACGGAGAGGCCCTTCTGTCCCGCGGCGAGGTTGCGCCGATAGAACGCGTTGGAATCCTCCGCCGTGGAGAAGCCGGCATATTGCCGGACGGTCCAGGGCTGATTGACATACATCGTCGGGTAGGGACCGCGCATGAACGGCGCAATGCCCGGCCAAGTGTCGAGGAAGTCGATGCCGGCGAGATCGGCCTCGCCATATGTCGGCTTCACCGGGATGCCCTCCGGCGTCAGCCACGGCTCGGCGGCGCCTGCGGGCGTGGGAGCGGCAACCGGTTCGAATGCGATGGTGCTGAAATCAGGAATGCGGCTCATGGCCTCGTGTCCTCATCGCGTTAGTCATGATCCGGATGCTGATGGCTGACGATGGTTGCCATCTTGTCCGGTCCGTAATTCTGCTGCGTGGTCTGGCTCGGAAGATTGGCGATCGCGACCACCCAGCCGAGCCGGGATTCCGAGCCGAACTGCCGCGTCGGCACGACGCGGTCGGGCCGGTCGAAGGTGCCGGTCATGATCTCGATCCGCGGCCCGTCGATGGCGCCGAAGCCGAGCGGCGTGCCGCAGGCGGCGCAGAAATAGCGGTCGGCGATCGAGGAGGAACGGAACGTTCCCGGCGTGCCGCGCGTCCAGACGAAGTTCTCGCGATTGACGTCGGCGAAGGAGGCGAACGGCGCGCCCGACGCCTTCTGGCACATCCGGCAATGGCAGATGCTGACGCGCGTCGGCGCCGACATCAGCGCGTAGCGGATCGCGCCGCATTGGCAGCCGCCGGTGAGGACGGGTTTGCTGGCCTCGGTCATGCTCACTCCAGATGCGTATAGGCGTCTTCGAGCGTCTTCAGCGCGTCGCCGCCGGCGAACACGAAGCTGCCGATCCCGGCCTCGCGCAAGGCTGCTTCCTGCTCGCCGCCGCGGCCTGCGAGATAGATATGGCGCGCGCCGGCCGCTTGCAGGGCCCGGGCCGCGGGAACCGCGGCGTCGGCATAGACCTTGTCCGAGGAGCACAGGCAGACGATGCCGGCGCCGGAGGCGCGATAGGCCTCGGCGAGCGCGGCCGGATCGGAGCTGCCCTGGCCATCGACCGCAGCGATGCCGCCGGCTTCGAAGAAGCTGCGGGCGAAGGTCGCGCGTGCTGTGAAGTCGGCGGCGGTGCCGAGATTGGCGAGGAACACGGAAGGACGCTGGCCCTTGCTCTCGAGCAGGCTGTCGGAACGATCGCGCAGCCGCTCGAACGCGTCGGCAAGACGGATCGGCGTCAGCGGCGCGAAGCGGAGCGCGGCCGTGGGCGCCGGCGGCGGGGTCAACGGCGCCACCGGCTCGACAGCCACTTCGGCCTCGTTGAGATTTGGAAACTCACTCGCGCCGGTGAGCACGTCGCGGCGCTTGGCAATGTTGGCATCGCGCGCCTGCTTCACCGCCGTGACCTTGGTCTGGATCAGCCCGGCCTGCAGCGCCGCAACGACGCCGCCGGCCTTCTCGATCTCCTGGAATAGCGCCCAGGCGGTGCTGCAAAGCTCGGTCGTCAGCGCCTCGATGCCGCCGGCGCCGGCGGCGGGATCGGCGACGCGAGCGAGATTGCTTTCCTCCAACAGCACCAGTTGCGTGTTGCGCGCGACGCGGCGCGCAAAGGCATCGGGCAGGCCCAGCGCCGCGGTGTGTGGAAGGACCGTGACTGCGTTGGCGCCGCCGAGGCCGGCCGCAAAGGTCGCGATGGTGGCACGCAGCATGTTCACATAGGGATCGCGCCGGGTCAGCATGCGCCACGCCGTCTCGCCGGAGATGAAGAGCGGCCTCGGCTGCAGACCGCAGGCCTGCTCGATGCGCGCCCACAGCCGGCGCAGGCTGCGGAATTTCGCCAAAGTGAGGAACTGATCGGTGTCGGCCGCGAGCCGCGCGTAGATCATGTCGCGCGCGGTCTCCAGCGCCATGCCGCCGGCTTCGAGCGCACGCAGGTAGGCGATGCCGGAGGCGAGCACGAAGGCGAGCTCCTGCGCTTCCGATCCGCCGGCATCGTGCACGACCCGGCCGTCGGCGGCCAGGAACGGGCCTTTGAAGCCGGCGTCGTGCAGCTGCTTGACGAGCGAGCCCGAGTTGCCGCCGAGCGTCGATGCATCATGGGCGCTGGCGCCGCGGCTGGCCGCATCGCCGATCGGGTCGAGGCCGAAGCGGATGTCGCAGGCCTCGGGCTTGAAGCCGCGCTGCTTGACGTAGTCGGCGAGAGACGCGGCGGGCGCGGACGATTCACCAAGCTGCAATTCGATGGCAATCGCAGCGTCGAGATGCACGCTGTCGAGCGCGCGGGCGAGCGCGTCGGCCGAGGCCGCTAGGCCGAAGCCATGCGCCGCATTCGATCCGGCGAACACCAGCGTCAGCCCGGTAGCGCCGTTTTCGAGGTCGACCAGCGCCTGCGCATTGGCCTTCGCGGCGTCCGGATGATCGACGCGCTGCATGATCTGCCAGGATGCGGCCGGCGCGCGGCCGGCCACGAGCGCAGCATCCTTGGCGCGCGGGTAGAGCGGCTGGATCTTGAGCCCGTCATAGGTCTTGCCGACCAGCTTCTCGAAGGCGGCGCCCTTCAGCACGCCATCGACCAGCTTGCGCCAGTCCGCTTCGCTGGCCGGCGCGAAGTCGGCGGCCAGGCGCAGATTGTCGGTGTCGGTCGTCATGCGGCTCGCATCTCCCGGGCGTCTGTTATCGCGATTATTGTGGCGCAAAATGCCACGTCGGGAACGCGAAGCCAAACGGTTGTTTGGCCGGGAATGTCAGCTATTCGGCTGAGGGGAGCGGCCGGATTCCGTCGCGCGAAACCGCGCGCAACGCCTCGTCGACCCGGCGGCCGGAGATCCGGCGATCCCCGGCGATCTCCGCCAGCGGCACCAGCACGAAGCCGCGTTCGAACAAGCGCGGATGTGGCAGGGTCAGATCGGGGGTGTCGAGGCTCACATCGTCATAGGCGAGGAGATCGAGATCGAGCGTGCGCGGACCCCAGCGCGTCTCCTGCGCCCGGTTGCGGCCGAACATCCGCTCGACCTCGTGCAGGGTGGCGAGCAGCGCGCGCGGCGCAACAGCGGTGTCGATCGCAATGCAGGCATTGATGAAAGGCGGCTGCTGCTCCTCGCCCCAGGGCGGGGTGATGTAGTCGGAGGAGCGCACCACGAGCGTGGCCTGCGCGCGCCGCACGATCTCGGGAATGGCATGCTGAAATGTCGACCTGACGTCGCCGACATTGCCGCCGAGAGCGATCAGCGCGCTGGCCATCGCCATCACGGATGCCGCGAGCGCGTCAGCACCACGCCGACATCCTCGAAGATCGCGGCGATCGGCGCATGCGGCTTGTGCACGGTGACTTTGACGGCGCGGATGCGGGCGAAGGTCGAGAGGATCGCGTCGGCGACCGCGCCGGCGGCGCGTTCGAGCAGGCGGTAGTTGACGTCCTTGAAGGCCGCCGTCGCCGTCTCGACCACGTCGGAGTAGGACACGGTGTCCGCGAGCCGGTCGCTGCGCGAGGAGTCGGACAGATCTGTATAGAGTTCGAGATCGATGACGAAGCGCTGGCCGACCTCGCTCTCATGCTCCATGACGCCGTGACGGGCGTGAATGAGGACGCCTTTGATGAAAATGGTATCGGTCATCTCTGTGCCTCGATTGCCGCTGCCACGCGCACCGCCTGAACCGTCTCGGCGACGTCATGCGCCCGGATGATCGCCGTCCCTCGCTGAGCCGCGATCAGATGCGCCGCGATCGATCCGCCGAGCCGCTCCTGCGGCTCCGACGCCACCACGGTGCTGATGAAACGCTTGCGCGAGGCGCCGACCAAGAGCGGCAGCCCGAAGCACGCGAATGCGTCGAGCCGTGCCAGCGCCGTCATGCTCTGCTCGGCGGTCTTGCCGAAGCCGATGCCGGGGTCGAGCACGATGTTGCCGGCGGGAATGCCGGCCTTCGCGGCGATGCCGAGCGAGCGTTCGAAGAAGCCGAGCATGTCGGCGATGATGTCGATCTCCGGGTCGACCTCGGTCCGGTTGTGCATCACGACGACCGGCGCACCATGGGCGGCAACGGTCTCCGCCATCGCCGGGTCGCGCTGCAGACCCCAGACATCGTTCGCAACGGCCGCGCCCTGTTCCAAAGCGTGGGCCACAACTTGAGATTTCATGCTGTCGATCGACACGGGCACACCGAGTGCGACGATGGCGGGGAGAACGGGCCGCAGGCGCGCCAGTTCCTCCTCGGCCGTCACCGGCTGCGCACCCTTGTAGGGGCGGGTGGATTCGGCGCCGATGTCGATGATGTCAGCGCCCGCCGCAATCATGCTCTTGGCCTGCGCGATGGCGCGTTCCGGCGCATCGAAGCGGCCGCCGTCGGAGAAGGAATCCGGCGTGACGTTCAAGATTCCCATCACAGCCGGAAACGGACGCGCCAGCCACGCCCGCAGCAGCGGGTGGCTCGACGTGAGGTCCGAGGCGGAGTGCGGCGAATTGGCGCTCATGCGCGCCGCTTTGCGCGGTTGCCACGAGCGAGTCAAGATGCCGCGCCGCACAAGCGGCGCGCAGTCCATGACAGGCCGGTCAGTAGCTGATCTTGGGCTCCAGCCGGCGCGCCTTTTCGATGAGCTGGCCGACCGACTTCTCCGACGGCAGGATGCGGACCAGCTGACGGCGCGTGTTCACTTCCTTGATGTTCTGTGCCAGCCGGGCGGGATTGCGATGGGCCAGCTCACGGACCGTGGGAACGCCCGCCGCCCGGACCAGGCAAACCTTGGCCTTGCCCATGCCGGGGATGCGCATGTAGTCGGCGACGTTGGCCCATTCGAGCAATTGCTGCTCGCTGATGCCGGTCTTGGCGGCGAGCATCTTGCGTCCCTTGACGGTGCGCGCAGCTTCGAGAAATGCGTCGGTGGTCCGGATGCCCAAAGCTTTCAGCTTGGAGGCATAGAAGGTCGTCATGCCTTCCAGTTCGGAGATCGAATATGTCATGATACTCGGCGCGCGAAGGTGCTTCAGGCGAACTGGTTCAGGCCTCGCGTGCCCAACCGCATCGTGCCCATCCGGTCTGTTCCGATTTGGTCGTTGCCGAAGTCGGAAAGTTCAAGGGCAGGCCATTGATCGGTCGCGGCTGGCGGACCACCCAACTGCTATCGCGGCGCGTTGTTGCAAAGGACGTCGGAAAGGAAATGTCTGGGCTCGTCAGCCAAATCTCTTCAGCCACAGCGATATCGATGCCGGCCATTCTGGCCAGCGGCTCAATCAGCTTGTTCATGTGAACCCCGTCGTCATCCGGTCCCCCAAGACCGGACGTCCTCGCTGATTTCATCTTGATCGGACGATCCGTGAATTACAAGCGACGAGCGCGCTTGGTGCGCGAATCGATTCGCGATCGATGATGAACTGTTGCAGCCATGCAAGACCAGATGTTGAATCTACGGATGAAACCTGCGCATCGCGCAGCACCAATGGTATGGACGATGCGCAAGTTGCGAAGAGATGAGGCACCCTGACGCTGGTTCCAGCCTGCGAAACTAAAGTATGTTACCGCACGAATGTTTCTTCACGACGTGCGATGCGCAACACTCATTCTCGAAAGACGGATCAACATGGCACCATCCGGAAAATCCCTGGCTGATACCGGCGACAAGATCCTCGTAGGTGCCGGCGAGCAGCCGGCCTGGTTGACGCTTGCGCTTGCCAACCGCCATGGCCTCGTGACCGGAGCAACCGGCACCGGCAAGACGGTGTCGCTGCAGGTAATGGCCGAAGGCTTCGCCCGCGCCGGTGTTCCGGTCTTCGCCTCCGACATCAAGGGAGATCTTTCCGGCATCTCGCAGACCGGCGAAGCCAAGGACTTCATTCTCAAGCGCGCGAGCGAGCTCGGACTTACCTATCAGCCTGATCAGTTCTCGACGGTATTTTGGGATGTGTTCGGCGAGCAGGGCCATCCCGTGCGCGCCACCGTCACCGAGATGGGGCCGCTGCTGCTGGCGCGGATGCTGGACTTGAACGACGTCCAGGAAGGTGTCCTCAACGTGGCCTTCCGCGTCGCCGACGAGAACGGCCTCGCGCTGATCGACATGAAGGATCTGCGCGCGCTGCTCGACGCGATCATTCCGGAAGCGGGCAAGAAGGGCACGGATGCGGCAGAAGATCCGTTGGCCCCGATCCGCAAGGCGGCGCAGTCGTTTGGCAACGTCACCCGCGCGACCGTCGGCACAATCCAGCGTCAGTTGCTCGTGCTCGAGAACCAGGGCGGCACGAAATTCTTCGGCGAGCCGGCGCTTTCGCTGACGGACTTCATGAAGACCGACCGCGACGGTCGCGGCATGATCAACATCCTCGTCGCCGACAAGCTGCTGCAGAACCCCAGGCTTTATGCGACCTTCCTGCTGTGGATGCTGTCCGAGCTGTTCGAGGAACTGCCGGAGGTGGGCGATCTCGCCAAGCCGAAGCTCGTGTTCTTCTTCGACGAGGCCCATCTGTTGTTCAACGATGCGCCGAAGGCGCTGATGGACAAGATCGAACAGGTAGTGCGGCTGATCCGCTCCAAGGGTGTCGGCGTCTATTTCGTCACGCAGAACCCGCTCGACGTCCCCGATCGCGTGCTCGGGCAATTGGGCAATCGCGTGCAGCATGCGTTGCGCGCGTTCACGCCGCGCGATCAGAAGGCCGTCGCGGCCGCCGCCGACACGTTCCGTCCCAACCCGAAGCTCGACACCGCCAAGGTGATCACCGAACTCGGCAAGGGCGAGGCGCTGGTGTCGTTCCTCGAAGGCAACGGCACGCCGTCGATGGTGGAGCGCGTCCTGATCCGGCCGCCGTCGGCGCGCATCGGGCCGGTGACGCCGGAGGAGCGCAAGGCCATCATCGCAGCGAGCCCGGTCAAGGGCAAATACGACACCGAGATTGATGCCGAATCCGCCTATGAGCTGCTGCAGAAGCGGATCGTCGGAAAGGCGGTGACCACCGAGAGCGCGTCCGGCGGCGTGCTGGGTACGATCGGCAATCTCGCAGCGTCGATCTTCGGCACCAACGTCAAGCGCGGCCAGCTCTCGACCACCCAGGTGATCGCCCGCAATGTCGCGCGCACCGTCACCGACAAGGTCGTCGGCGGCATTGCCGCCGATCTCGGCAAGCAGGTCGGCGGCTCCCTCGGCAGCTCGATCGGCCGGACCTTGGTGCGCGGCGCACTCGGAGGATTGCTGCGGCGTTGATGCCTGCCACCATCGAGGGCCGGCGCGATGCCGTCGCGCATGACGCTGGCCCGTTCCTCGCAACGGAGCTACAAGCGGTCGACAGCTTCACTTGCTTGAGGGAACTCGTGGCCATGGCCAACGCGCAGCTTCAATCCGTTCTCGATCACATCGATGCCGATTTCGACAACAGCCTGGACCGGCTGTTTCAGCTGATCCGCATCAAGTCGATCTCGGCCGATCCGGCGTTCGCGGAGGATTGCAAGGCGGCGGCGAACCATCTCGCCAAGGATCTCGCAACGCTCGGGTTCGCGACCGAGGTGCGGCCGACCGCCGGCCATCCGGCCGTGGTCGGCAAGAGCAACGGCCATGGCGCGGCCAAGCCGCACGTGCTGTTCTATGGCCATTACGACGTGCAGCCGGTCGATCCGCTCGACCTGTGGCACCGTCCGCCCTTCGAGCCCGTCGTCGCCGACCATGCCGATGGCCGCAAGATCATCGTGGCGCGCGGCGCCGAGGACGACAAGGGCCAGTTGATGACCTTCGTCGAGGCCTGCCGCGCCTGGAAGAAGGTGACGGGTTCGCTGCCGCTCGACATCACCGTGCTGATCGAGGGCGAGGAGGAGGTCGGCTCGAAGAACTTCGTGCCGTTCCTGGAAGAGAACAAGGACGAGTTCAAGGCCGACTTCGCATTGGTCTGCGACACCGGCATGTGGGATCCGAACACGCCGGCGATCACGACCTCGCTGCGCGGTCTCCTCTATGAAGAAGTGAAGATCAAGGCGGCCAATCGCGACCTGCATTCGGGCGTGTTCGGCGGCGGCGCGCGCAATCCGATCCGGGTGCTGACCGAGGTGCTCGGCGGCCTGTTCGATGCCGACGGTCGCATCACCATTCCGGGCTTCTATGACGGCGTGAAGGACGTGCCGCCGGAAGTCCTGGAGCAGTGGAAGAAGCTGAACCTCACGCCGGAGAGTTTTTTGAAGCCGATCGGTCTTTCGATTCCGGCCGGCGAGAAGGACCGCCTGCTGATCGAGCAGATCTCGTCGCGGCCGACCTGCGACATCAACGGCATCTGGGGCGGCTATATCGGCGAAGGCTCCAAGACGGTGATCCCGTCGCTGGCCCATGCGAAGGTCTCGTTCCGCCTCGTCGAGGGACAGGACCCGTTGAAGATCCGCAAGGCCTTCCGCGACTACGTCTCGGCGCGCATTCCCGGCGACTGCTCGGTGGAATTCGGGGATCACTCGGCCGGTGCTGCGATCGCGCTCGACTGGACCATGAAGCCGCTCGCGGCCGCCAAGCAGGCGCTGACCGATGAGTGGGGCAGGGAGACCATCCTGATGGGCTCGGGCGCCTCGATCCCGATCGTCACCGACTTCAAGAAGACGCTTGGTCTGGACTCGCTCCTGGTCGGCTTCGGCCTCGACGACGACAACATCCATTCGCCGAACGAGAAGTACGACCTCAAGAGCTACCACAAGGGCATCCGCTCCTGGGCCCGCATCCTCGCAGCGCTCGCGGAGATGCCGCGGTAGCCATGGAACCCGGCGGCCGCGTCTCCCAAATGCGGCCGCTGCGACAACGAGTTCGTCCGCCGCTGACGATGTTGTGAGCGATGGCGCTGCGACAGAGAAGCTCCTTCCGGTCCGATCGGGGTACCATGCAACCCTGATCGGCAGGAAAGGGGTCATGGTCGAAACCGAGATCTTTGGCAAGCGATTGAAGGCGGGTCTGCGGCTCGAACAAGCGCCCACGCTCGTCACAAGGGCGTTCGCCGACAGCGCGCTGGCGGCCGCAGAATGCCGGTCGGACAATCCGCAGAAGGGCCTGTCCACTCCGCTGCCGCCGGACGATGCCTACATGGTCAGCGTGAAGTTTCGCGACTATCCGGATTGCGAATGTTGGGAGAACGGGCGAGCCGTGGCCAAGAAGGACATCTTCGCCGGCGGCACCTATCTTTACGACATGAAGCGCGCGCCCTGTTACGTCATCGACAAGCCGTTTCATTCGATCTTCTATCGTCTGTCACGCGAGGTCATCGACGTCACGGCCCGCGAGATGTTCATGGCATCCGTCGGCGAACTGTCCTACGAGCCGGCGGTGGGCGTCGACGACCCGATCATGCGGCATCTCAGCCATGCGATGAGCGAGGCGTTGGGACGACCTGAAGAGGCCAACCGGCTGTTTGTCGATCACCTGTCGATGACGATCGCTGCCCATGTGGTGCGAACATATGGCGGCTGCGGCGAACCGGCGCCGCTGTTGCCGGGCGGGCTTGCCGCCTGGCAGGTGCGCCGTGCCTGCGACCTGATCGAGGCCAGGATCTCCGGCAACATCCTGCTCCAGGACATCGCTTCGGAGTTCGACCTGTCGCCGAGCTACTTCGCGCGCGCCTTCAAGAAGTCGGTCGGTGTGGCTCCGCATCAATGGCTGTTGCAGCGCCGGGTCGCGCGGGCCCGCGATCTGCTTTTGCAGGGCGAACTCACTCTGGGAATGATCGCGCTCGAGGTCGGCTTCGCTGACCAGAGCCACTTCACCCGGACTTTCACGAAGCTGGTCGGGACCAGTCCGGACCGCTGGCGCCGGACGAAGGAGGGAGCGACGAACAGACGCGCCCCGGCGCAGGACAATCACTGACCGTCAGGCCGGTTTTCGACAATTCGCGCCGGTCCGAAGCAAGAGCACCAGCGGCGTCCAAGCAACAATACCGTCGTCGCGCCCGATGTCGGGCGCCCCGCTGATCATGTCAGGAGAGCGACGATGGCATTTGTGACGACCAAGGACGGCGTCGACATCTTTTTCAAGGATTGGGGACCGAAGACGGCGCAGCCGATCGTGTTCCATCACGGCTGGCCGCTGTGCTCCGATGATTGGGACAATCAGATGCTGTTCTTCCTCGCGAGCGGCTACCGCGTCATCGGGATCGACCGCCGCGGCCATGGGCGCTCCGCGCAGGTCGGCGACGGACACGACATGGACCATTATGCGGCCGACGCGGCTGCCGTGGTCGAACACCTGGATCTGCGCGACGCCGTCCATATCGGTCATTCGACGGGCGGCGGTGAGGCGACGCGCTATGTCGCGCGTCATGGTCAGCCGCAAGGCCGTGTGGCCAAGCTCGTGCTGATCGGGGCGGTGCCGCCGATCATGGTCAAGACCGCCGGCAATCCCGGAGGATTGCCGATCGAGGTGTTCGACGGACTGCGCAAGGCGCTCGCCGACAACAGAACACAGTTCTACACCGAATTTCCCTCCGGTCCGTTCTACAGCTTCAACCGGCCGGGCGCGACGCTGTCGCAAAGCGTCATTCAGAACTGGTGGCGCCAGGGCATGATGGGCGGCGCCAAGGCCCACCACGATGGGATCAAGGCGTTCTCCGAAACCGACTTCAGCGACGATCTGTCGAAGATCGATTTGCCCACGCTGGTGATGCATGGCGACGACGATCAGATCGTGCCGATCGATGCGTCTGCCCGGCTGTCGGTCAAGCTTCTGAAGCGCGGCAGGCTCAAGGTCTACGAGACGTTTCCCCACGGCATGTGCACCACCCATCACGAGGTGATCAATCCTGACCTGCTCGCCTTTGTGCGGGCGTGAGACTCGAGCTCATAGGAGACGAAGCCATGAAGATCGTCGTGATTGGCGGCACCGGACTGATCGGATCGAAGCTGGTGGCGCGGCTTGCCGCGCAAGGTCATGACGCCGTGCCGGCGTCACCGAAGTCCGGCGTGAACAGCGTGACGGGCGAGGGCCTTGGCGCCGCGCTCGACGGCGCCGACGTGGTCGTCGACGTCTCGAATGCGCCGGATTGGAGCCCGGCGGCGGTGCTCGACTTCTTCGAGCGCTCGAGCCGCAATCTGGTCGCCGCGGGCAAGGCCGCAGGTATCAAGCACCATGTCGCGCTGTCGATCGTCGGCACCGACAGGATGGCCGATCTCGCGTATTTCCACGCCAAGGTTGCGCAGGAGCAGGTGATCAAGACGTCCGGCCTGCCGTACACGATCGTGCGGGCGACGCAGTTCTTCGAGTTCGTCCGCAGCATCGCCGATGCCGGCGCGGTCGACGGAAAGGTCGTCGTGCCCGCGGCGTTGTTCCAGCCGATCGCGGCCGATGATGTCGCCGCGGCGCTTGCCGACGTCGCCGTTCGGACGCCGCTGAATGCGACGATCGACATTGCCGGTCCCGACAAGCAGCCCTTTGCCAGCTTCGTCTCGCGACGTCTGCGGGCTGCGGGCGATGGCCGCGAGGTGGTCGCCGATCCCAAGGCCGGCTATTTCGGTGCCGTCATCGACGACCAGTCGCTGACACCGCTTGGGCAGGCACGGCTGGGCGCGATCGATTTCGACAGTTGGCTCGCCTCGGCCGCCTAGGCCTGAGTCAGGCCGCCGTCACGACCGGCCTCGTCGTGAGCCGGTCGCCTGCGACCTTGCGCAGCGCTGCGAGATTGGCCTCGGCGGAGGCCAATCTCCAGCACGATTTGCCGCTCGCCTTGGCTTCATACAGGGCTGCGTCCGCCGCAAACAGCAGCGCCTCCGGATCGGTGCCGTGATCGGGCGCCGCGGCGATGCCGATGCTCATGCCGACATGAACGTGGGCGCCGTTCGGGAGGACGAAGGGCGTGGTCATCACCTCGATGATGCGATCGCCGAGCGCCAGCGCATGATCAAGCGCGGGATCGGTGGAAATTACGACGAACTCATCGCCGCCGATCCGGGCGATGACGTCGGACGGCGCGACGATCTCCTTGAGCGTCCGGCCCACGATCATCAGCAGTTCATCGCCTGCCGCATGACCGAAGGTGTCGTTCACCGGCTTGAAGCCGTCGAGATCGAGATAGAGGACCGCGAAGCCGCGGTGATCACCGGACTTGCCCGTGAGCCTGCTGTGCAGCGCGTCGATCAGGCCGGCGCGATTGTTGAGACTGGTGAGCGGATCGCGTTGCGCCCGCTCGTCGCTCTCGCGCTTGGCGTGCATGACCGCCACCAGCATCTTGTTCAGGCGGAAGGCGGCGCCGGTCATCGCGAGGAAGTACACGGGCATCTGCAGATACATCGCAAACAACAGCGGCTCACGGGACAGAGCGACGCCCGGGATCACGGGGCCGATGCTGCACAGGATCATCGTGCCGACGAGGCGCGGCGCGCTGAAGTTTCGGAAGCAGATGCCGCCGACCATGGCCGCCGATGAGATGCAGGTCAGCGACGCTGCGATCCAGTCGCCGGATCCCAGGCTGATGCCGACGCCGAAGCCGACGCTGGCGCTCCAGGCCACCGACAGCAAAATGTGGATGTCGGTCGGCGTCGTCAGCTGCGCGCGGGCGCGGCGGTAGGAGATGATCATCACGATCAGCCGCGACAGGCAGATCACGACCTCCATCACGAACCAGCTGATGAAGAGGGCGGTCGGAGTGCGTAGTGCGAGTGCGGCGGCAACGGCGATGGTGTTGATGGCACCGCCGGCGAACACCGACCAGCAGCCATAGAGCTCGCCGACCAGCGCGAGGCGGATGTCCGCAGATACCGGATATCCAGGGTTCGCCAGCCAGCGCGTCACGCGCCAACGTGGCAAACTGAACGCCAGACCATCATCCCGCATTGCACTACCTCCGCGGGGTTGCACTAAGCGGGATGACACTTAACAGGACTTTAGAGCGGTATTTTAGTCTAGTTCCATGATTGACGGACGGTAAAAATTTACTCTACGTGGCGCGGGCGCCTGACAGCGAACGCAGGTTGAATCCGGCGATCATCCGGACGTGCGCGCCCGCGCGCGCTCTTCCGTCACCGGCGCGACCTCGACGGTGGCATTGCCGAGCGCGCGGTCGCGCTCGAAGATCAGGCGCACGCGCTGGCCGACCGGCGTCAAGCCGATGAGGTTGCGGACCTGCGTCGCGCTGCGCACGGGCATGTCATTGGCCTTCACGATAACGTCGCCCCTGCGCAGGCCCGCCCGCTCGGCCGGAGAGCCCGCAGTCACGTCGGCGACGCGCGCCCCGACGACGCGGCCATCCGCCGGCGAGTCCAGATCGAGCAGGGTGACGCCGATGCGGCCGCGATCGACCCGGCCGTTGGCAACCAGCTGCTCCATCACCCGCCGCGCCATGTTGATCGGCACGGCGAAACCGATGCCGACATTGCCGCCGCCGGGCGAGATGATCGCGGTGTTGATGCCGACCAACTCGCCGCGCAGGTTGATCAGCGCGCCGCCGGAATTGCCGGGATTGATCGCGGCATCCGTCTGGATGAAATCCTCATAGCCCTGCTTGCCGAGCCCGGTGCGGCCGAGCGCGCTGACGAGCCCAGATGTGACGGTCTGTCCGAGGCCAAACGGGTTACCGACGGCAATCACGAAGTCGCCGACTTCCAATGCGTCGCTGTCGCCGAGCGAAATGGCCCTGAGCTCGTTGGGATCCTTGATCTGCAACAGCGCGATGTCGGTGGCGGGATCACGTCCGACCAGGCGGGCGGAGAATTTGCGGCCGTCCTTGGTCCGGATCTGCGCGCCATTGACGTGCTCGACCACGTGGTTGGCCGTCAACACATAGCCGCGCTGCGCATCGACGATGACGCCCGAGCCGGTGGCGCTGATCTGCTTCTCGACCTGCTTGGGCACGTCGAAGAACTCGCGGAACAGTGGATCCTGGTAGAGCGGATTGTCCTGCCGGACCTTGCCCTCGACCGAGATGTTGACGACGGCCGGCGTCACTTCCTTCACCAGTGGCGCCAGCGTCGGCACCCGGCCGAGCTTGAGATCCGGAATCTGGGCCAAGGCAGGCCCGGCGATCAGACAAAACAGAACGGCTGGCGCCAGGATGGCCCGGAGCGTAGGCGGAAGCTGCATGGTGATCCCCAACAAGCGCGATCAGATTTTTGGCGACCAGAGAGCTGGGAAGCGGCCGGCCCCGTTCAAGAGCAGGCTTGGCAATCGTTCCCAGCGAGTGCCAAAAATTTTTCATGACCCTCTTGAACGAAAAGTTCGGCTTTCCTAGGTCGTTGCTCGCCCGGGGGCCTCATGGGACCCGGGTCCTATGACATCGCTGATCTGTAAAGGAGGATGTGCATGCATTTCCGTCCGTTGCACGACCGCGTGCTCGTGCGCCGTATCGATGCCGATGAGAAGACCAAGGGCGGCATCATCATTCCCGACACCGCGAAGGAGAAGCCGCAGGAGGGCGAGATCGTCGCCGCGGGCCCCGGTGCGCGGAACGATCAAGGGCATCTGGTGCCGCTCGACGTGAAGCCGGGCGATCGCGTGCTGTTCGGCAAGTGGTCGGGCACCGAGGTCAAGATCGACGGCAAGGATCTTCTCATCATGAAGGAGAGCGACCTGCTCGGCATCATCGACACGCCGGTCGTGGCGAAGAAGGCTGCCTGATCATCGGCCAAAACTGACAGTCATCGAAAGGAAAGGAGACGACGAACATGGCTGCCAAGGACGTGAAGTTTTCCACCGACGCGCGCGACCGCATGCTGCGCGGCGTCGACATCCTCGCCAATGCCGTGAGGGTCACGCTCGGTCCCAAGGGCCGCAACGTCGTGATCGAGAAATCGTTCGGCGCGCCGCGTATCACCAAGGACGGCGTGACGGTCGCCAAGGAGATCGAGCTGGAGGACAAGTTCGAGAACATGGGCGCGCAGATGGTGCGCGAAGTGGCCTCGAAGACCGCCGATCTCGCCGGCGACGGCACCACCACCGCCACCGTGCTCGCCCAGGCCATCGTCAAGGAAGGCGCCAAGTCCGTCGCCGCAGGCATGAACCCGATGGACCTGAAGCGCGGTATCGATCTGGCGGTCGACGCGATCGTGAAGGACTTGAAGTCGCACGCCAGGAAGATCACCAGCAACGACGAGATCGCACAGGTCGGCACCATCTCGGCCAATGGCGACAACGAGATCGGCCGCTTCCTTGCCGAGGCCATGCAGAAGGTCGGCAATGAGGGCGTGATCACGGTGGAGGAGGCCAAGAGCCTCGATACCGAGCTCGAAGTGGTCGAGGGCATGCAGTTCGACCGCGGCTATGTCTCGCCGTATTTCGTCACCAACTCCGAGAAGATGCGGGTCGAGCTCGAGGATCCCTACGTCCTGATCCACGAGAAGAAGCTGTCTGGTCTGCAGACCATGCTGCCGCTGCTCGAAGCCGTGGTGCAGTCCGGCAAGCCGCTCTTGATCGTCGCCGAGGATGTCGAGGGCGAGGCATTGGCGACCCTGGTCGTCAACAAGCTGCGCGGCGGGCTGAAGATCGCGGCCGTCAAGGCGCCGGGCTTCGGCGATCGCCGCAAGAAATTGCTGGAGGACATTGCGATCCTCACCGGCGGCACCACGATCTCAGAGGATCTTGGCATCAAGCTGGAGAACGTGACCTTGTCGATGCTCGGCCGCGCCAAGAAGGTCGTCATCGACAAGGAGAACACCACGATCGTCGACGGCGCCGGCGCCAGGAAGGACATCGAGGCGCGGGCGCAGCAGATCAAGCTGCAGATCGAGGAGACGACCTCCGACTACGACCGCGAGAAGCTGCAGGAGCGGCTGGCGAAACTCGCCGGCGGCGTTGCGGTGATCCGCGTCGGCGGCGCCACCGAGGTCGAGGTGAAGGAGCGCAAGGACCGCGTCGATGATGCGCTGCATGCGACCCGCGCTGCGGTGGAGGAGGGCATCCTGCCCGGCGGCGGTGTGGCGCTCTTGCGCGCCACCAAGGTGCTCGACGGCGTCAAGACGGCCAACTCCGACCAGAAGGCCGGCGTCGACATCGTCCGCCGCGCCATCCAGGTGCCGGTGCGGCAGATCGTGCAGAACGCCGGCGAGGACGGCTCGCTGGTGGTCGGCAAGCTCCTGGAGAAGGACACCTACAGCTGGGGCTTCAACGCCGCGACAGGCGAGTACCAAGATCTGGTGCAGGCCGGCGTCATCGACCCGGCCAAGGTGGTCCGCACCGCGCTGCAGGATGCGGCCTCGGTCGCCTCGCTGCTGATTACGACCGAGGCGCTGGTGGCCGACAAGCCGAAGAAGGCAGAGCCCGCTGCTGCGGCCCCGTCGATGGACTTCTGATCGCCTTGCCGTGGCGGACCGGCGAGGCCGGCCCGCCACGGCTCTTCAAAAGAAAGTTAGTTGCCGTGGCCCGCGGCCGTGGATCGGCCACAACGCGCAGCTATCAATCCGAACTACGACCGCAGTCCGTCCAGAGCCGGCCACAATCGTGCGAGCGATCGGCCTGCCGACGGGCCGATGGTCGACGGGAGGTGCGGTTGGGCGCTGTCGCGCCGCCCGGTCTCGATGCAGCGCAGCGCGCGTATGCAGGGGCATCCATGCCTGCCTGGCAGTATCATCATCCTCCGCCCAACCCGGTATCCGTCATGGCCGTTGCTGATCCAAGACGGCTGACGCGTTTCCTCATCGAGAGCGAGCAGCGTGTCGTTGCGCATTGCCAGGCCGTGCTGTCGCGGGGCGACATCGACCCGCGCGAGCGCGAGCGGCTGGTCAGCGTCTTGCGTGAGGCGACCATGCGGCTGCAACGGCTGTCCGCCGTGGCAGCATGACGCCTTGGCAGGGCCGTTCGTCGCGTGAGAAAAATTCGTAGCAGGCTCTTGAAACGGGCCTGCGTTTTTCTAAGTCGTTTGTCGCCGCTCTGGCGGTGCCGGGTGCTCTTGGGGCCCGGCTGTACTCTGGGCGCTGACCGGTTGTCTGGTCCCCGAGGTGTCCTGCATCGGCCCGGCGCTCCTTCGTATCCATCTTGCTCTTTGGAGGACTTGGCTATGAGGACGTATGATTTCAGCCCGCTGTGGCGTTCGACCATCGGCTTCGACCGGCTGTTCAGTCTGCTCGACGAGACCCAGCGTGCCGTCGAGGACAACTATCCCCCCTGCAACATCGAGCGGCTCGGCGACGACCGCTATCAGATCTCGCTGGCGCTGGCCGGCTTCGCACCGGACGAGCTCAACATCACGGCCGAGCACAACGTGCTCACGGTGGAAGGCCGCAAGGCCGACAAGGAGACCCGCGAGTACCTGTATCAGGGCATCTCGTCGCGGCCGTTCAAGCGGCAGTTCAACCTGGCCGACTACGTGCAGGTGACGAACGCCTCGTTCGACAACGGCCTGTTGCGGATCGAGCTGGTGCGCGAGATTCCCGAGGCCATGAAGCCGCGCCGCATCGCCATCAGCGCCGAGCCGGTGGAGCAGATTGCGCAGCAGAAGGCCGCCTGAGTTGTTCGATACGCGACGCGGGCCGTCTGTGCCCGCGTCCATGCATCATCTGTCTCTCGTGAAAGGAGCGTAGGAGGAGACACGCCATGAGCGAGCATCGTGTTTCGATCACAGCGGGGAGTGCCGGCTTCCACCCGGTCTCGCATTACGAATCGCCGGCCGACCTGCTGAACGACGGCAAGCTGTGCAGGGCCGAGAAGCGGCTGATCCTGTCGTCCTGGGCGTCGGATATGTATGCCGTCGAGTCACAGCCCGGTCTGCGCAAGATTCCGGGCCTCTCCAGGACGCTCTATCTCGCCGACATTCTCGGCGCGCTGCGGCAGCTCGATCGCGAGGATCAGCCGCCGCGCCCGCGCGGCGGCGCCGCGATGCGCGTCGTTCCGCGGATCGACGTGGAGGCGGACGGTGCCGCAACCGATCATGCACTCGGGGGAGCAGGGATCCGGATGCGGCCTGCCGCTCGCATGCGGTTTTCTCGCGAGGCGAATGTGCGGCGTTATCGTCGGTTGCTGGCGACCAAGCTCTCCGACCATGAGCGCCGTTTCGTCGAGCGGCGGTTGGCGGCGGAGCTGCAAGGGCTCGGCGCGGCGCGCGAGTGGCCCGAAGGGGCGCGCGCGAGCCTGGTGTGAGCGGAGCGACGGATCACAGGCCCGCACGTCCCCGACGCCGCCCGAGCCGGGCGGCGTTCTTCATCGGCTGGTGTCCTCCTCACCATCAAACCAGATGCGCCCGTCAGGCGACCAATGCCGAGCATTGGGTCGACCGGACGGAGAACACGTTGATGGCCATCACGACAGGGAGAGTGAGCGTCACTCTCGCGGCGCTGACCTGCCTTTTGAGCGTCTCGGCGCAGGCGAGCAGCACCGTGGTCTGCTACGCCAAGGACAAGGCCATCGACGTGGAATTGCATGGATCTGCCGGGCGCTCCGTCGGCAGCGCGATCGGCGCGTTCGGTGGCGAGGCTGAATTCAAGATGCCCTGGATGCCGCCGGCCGCGCGTCGCGTCACCTTCGAAGCCGAGCACCTGACCCAGACCTGGTACGATGATCGCGAGATCAGGCTCGCCGTCAGCTGGATCAAGGACGGCAAGGAGCCTTCGCCCGAAGTGACCCTGATCATCAAGACTCGTCGCGTCCGCGGCGACGATTCGCCTTACCGCGGGCAGTACCAGCTCGTGGCTCATCTGCCGGACGAGGCAGGCACGAAGCGGGAGGTGCAGGGCAAGATCGAATGCAGCGCCGACTGACGCCGCGCTTCCTTCCTTCGGCACGACCCCGAACGCAAAAACGCCGCCCGGAATTGGACGGCGTTTCATTCACGATAGCGTAGAGGATGATGGCTTCTGTTTAGCTCATCAGCCCGTGAAGATCAATTCCGGTAGCCTGGATTGACGCGATCGAGCCGGCGCAGCAGCGGCGGCCAGACCAGCTGCGTCGAGCGGAGCTCGACGCGCTCGTCGTTGTCGAACAGCTTGGCGTTCTTGTCGATGACCTCCTCGCGGACCGGATAGGCCGACGGGCCGAGCGTGCGGGTGCGGACCTGGATCGAGCAGGCACGCTCCAGATGATACATCCGCTCGAAGGCGGAGGCGACCGAGCGGCCGACCGTCAGCGTGCCATGATTGCGCAGCAGCATGTGGTTCTTGCTGCCGAGATCACGCTGCAGCCGCGGCCGCTCGTCATGGTC
Source organism: Bradyrhizobium aeschynomenes (assembly GCF_013178945.1). Taxonomy (GTDB): domain Bacteria; phylum Pseudomonadota; class Alphaproteobacteria; order Rhizobiales; family Xanthobacteraceae; genus Bradyrhizobium; species Bradyrhizobium aeschynomenes. Next base: position 530,738 of record NZ_JABFDM010000002.1, on the reverse strand, counting down.
CAGCGCGACGCCTTCATAGTCGTGATAGGCGAGGTCGTGGGTGACGTATTGCGCGATCTGGTTCAGCGGCAGCAGGCCATCGGCACAGCTCGACACCGCGACGCCGTCCAGCGTGTGCAGATGGATGACGCAGCCGGCATCCTCGCGGACCTCGTGGATCGCGGAATGGATGGTGAAGCCGGCAGGATTGATGCTGTACTCGCTCTCGGACAGCTGGTTGCCGTAGAGGTCGACCTTGATCAGGCTGGAGGCGGTGATCTCCTCGAACAGCAGGCCGTAGGGGTTGATGAGGAAGTGATGTTCGGGGCCGGGCACGCGGGCCGAGATGTGGGTGTCGACCAGGTCGTCCCAGCCGAACATCGCGACGAGCCGGTAGGCGGCGGCGAGGTTGACGCGCTGAGACCATTCGGCCTCGGTCATGTTGGACGGCACTTCCTTGAGGCGTGCTTCGGCTGGCGACATGGCAATCTCCGACGGCGTGGGTTGGTCGGAGACTAAGCGGCCCGCCACCGCGCGACAAGGCGCGGGGGCGGGGAGGCTGTCATGTCGTTTGGCTGAGCCGGCGCCTCAGGGCGCCGGGATCGACAACAGGCTCGAGATGCTGCGGCCGCGGATGTCGTAGACCCGGGCGAACACGACGTCGTCGCGCTTGATCTCGACCATCACGGGGGCGGTCAGTCCCTTGCAGTAGAACTCGCCGAGCGTCATCGCGAAGTCGGCCGCATGGCTGTCCCAGCCGATGGTGAAGTCCGGGCCGAGCGCGACCTGGGCCGGGCGCTGCGGGCCGCACACCGCGACCTTCCACTTGTGGCCGATCGGCGGCACCTCCTGGCGCTCGTCGAGCTGTTCCTTCAGGCCGTCCGAGGCCTGCTTCAGCGCCAGTCCCCAATAGTCCAGCATGAAGCGGGTATCGGCCTCGCGCACCGTGCCGGCGATGTAGTTGAAGTGGGTGTATTGATAGGGATGGAGCCGGATCATCTCCGCCAGCGGCAGCAGCAGGCCGAAGCAGAAGGCCGCGATCGCCACCGGCTGCCAGCTGCGGCGCTCGTCGTTGTTGAGCCAGGACAGCAACCAGGAGAATGCGACGCCGCCGAGCAGGGCCATCGGCGGGATCACGAAGACGAAGTGGCGGATGCCGTTGTACAGCGCGGGACGCTTGACGATCGCGATCAGGATCGGCAGCGTCGCCGCCAAGGTCAGCATCAGCAGGATGCTCTTCTGCCGGGCCGGCATGTCGGGCCGCGACAGTGACATGATCGAGGCGACGGCGCCGGCCACGAACAACGCGATCAACAGCTCGGGCAGCTGCAGCGCGAACAGCGTCGGCAGGTAGGACCACGGCATGTCCGGTACCGAAACCAGCGCGCCGTCGAACATCTCCTTCCACGGCTTCTCGAAGAAGTGCGAGAAGTAGGTCAGGGCCCGGAACGGGTTGGCGGGCTCGATGATCGACCACGGCCAGATCAGACCCATGATCAGGTAGCCCAGGATCAGGCCGGGGATCAGCATATAGAGCACTGAGGCGAAGCGGCGGACCGCCTCGCGGGTGCCTTGCGTGCGGTATTCCTCCATGAACAGCGGCATGAAGCCGACCATGGCGTAAACCACCGCCATGCCGCCCAGGATGCGCGAGCCGATCGAGAAACCGGCGCCGAGGCCGAGGATCAGGATGGTGCGCGGCGAGGGGTAGGGGTATTCATCGGCGAGCCGGACCAGACCCATCAGCAGCACGACCATGGCGACCGCGAAGGGGGCATCCTTCGGGTTCATGAACATGTGGCCGTAGAAGATCGGGCACAGCGCCAGCAGCAGCAGGGCCGACAGGCCGGCGACCGCCCCGCCGATGCGGCGGGCCAGGCGCCAGGTCACGGCCAGCCCGATCAGGCCGACCAGGGCGCCGACCAGCCGCCGGGTTTCGAACAATTCCAGTGGCAGGATCTTGTGCAGCAGGGCTGCAACCATGTCGAACCCGCCGCCGTACATATAGAGATTGGCGAACGACAGCGCCGCCTGGTCCCTGAACCCGGAACCGTACATGCGCAGCAACAGATCGGCATATTCGGCATGGGTGTAGTCATCCCAGCCGAGGCCATAATCCCGGAATGTCAGTCCGGCCACAACCGCGACGGCGGCGAGCACGAACATGGCAAGATCGTCACAAGTCCGTTCGAATGTTCGCCGGATCGGCGTCTCGAGGACCGAAGTGGTTATCGATGTCATGGCTGATGGTGACCCGGCGTCCCCTAACGACCCCGCTTCCGCGCTTCAGGCCTGCTTTCCCCGTTTGCGTATAGCGCGTCACGGTTTCCGAGGTGTTGGAAATATGAACGTCCCACGACCATCGCAGTGCAGCAGGAGCCCGATTTTCGGCTGCTTGGCGCCATATTGGCACAGTGACATGAACGCGTCCTGAACCGGGAGGCCCCGCAAGAACCCGGAGGAACCCGAGACGGTTCCGTGGGTTGGCGGGAGCAAATGTGGCTCGATCGTGGCGCGTCGAGCTTCTCTGCCGGGGCAGGAAACGGCTTCGGCCGAACTTCTGCTGCAAATTGTCGCGGATTTCGACTAGAACCGCGATTCAAGGGACGCAGGGCACCCCCAGCTAACTAGTGTGATATCGGTGGGACGCCGTCCGGAACCGACGCATTAGGGGATAGGTTCGAATGATGAGTGCTATGTTGGCCGCTGGAGCCTTGGCCGTCCTGGCCGGGCTTGGAGCGATCGCTTGGGGAATTCCTGTGAAGGAGTTCAGCGTGGGCAACACGCTGATCCTGTCGGGAACTCTCGGCGTGTGCAGCGGGCTCATCCTGTTTGGGCTGTCCGCGCTCCTGAGCGAGCTGAAGGTCATTTCCCACCGGCTGCGAACGCGCACGGCAGCGGAGACCGAGGTCAGGACCCTGCAACTGCCGGGCGCCGGCAGCAAGGCCGAGCTCGACTCGTCTCCGGTCCCGCCCGCAGAAGATATGTGGCGTGAGGGCGGCTCACTGCGGCCCCGGCCGCGGATGCCGGACCTGTCCTCGCCCTTGTCGTCGACCTCTGCGCCGCTGTCGCCTCCGTTGCCCTCGTCCTTGCGTAATCCCCTCCCTGAGCAGGAGATGGACGAGCCGGCTGCGGAGCCTGCCGAGCGGCCGCGGCGGAACCTGCTGTTCGCCTCGTCGTCGCGACGTGAGCGCGAGCGCGCTGAAAAGCGCGCGGCCGAGCCGATGCCGACGGATTTTCGGTCGCCGCCGCTCAGCGAGCCGCCGGCCGTGCCGCTCGATGAGCCGGCGTCCGAGCCCGCTTCTCCGGGTCTGGAGGACAGCTGGTCGCGGCCCGAGCGGGCGCGCCCTTCCGAATCGCTGCGGCCGCCGTTCCCTCGCCGGCTGGCGCGCGCCGCGCCGGCCTTCGTCGAGCCCGAGCCGACACCGGCTCCGGAGCCGCAGGACATTGAGCCGCCGGCAGCGACCATCATCAAGTCGGGCGTCGTCGACGGGATGGCCTACTCGCTCTATTCGGATGGCTCGATCGAAGCGCAGATGCCGGAAGGGATGATGCGTTTTGCATCGATCGACGAGCTGCGCACGCACCTCGAAGGCCGCGCCTGACGCGCTTGCGATCCGGAAGACTGGCATACGGTACACAGTACTGAGGCGAGGGCAGACTTCTCAAGAAGAAGTCCTCACCTTATTGTCATTTTGCCAGTCATTCGCCCATATTGCTTGGAGAAATGACAGATGACGCGTTCACCCGGTTTGGGTGATACTTGCGACGGAAAGTCAGTGGTTGGGGGCGGGGTGGGTTTTCGATGACAGAAGCGGCCGGCAAGAGCTTTATCGATCTGACCGCCGACATCGTCTCGGCCTATCTGAGCAACAACCCGACGCCTGCAGCCGAGATTCCATCCCTCATCAGCCAGGTGCATGCGGCGCTGACCCGGGTCGCGGCCGGACGCAGCGAGCCCGCACCCGAGCCGGCGCGCCCGGCGGTGCCGGTGAAGAAGTCGATCCATCCGGACTATCTGGTCTGTCTCGAGGACGGCAAGCGCTTCAAGTCGCTGCGGCGGCATCTGCGCACGCAGTACAACATGACGCCGGAGCAGTACCGCGACAAATGGAACCTGCCACCGGACTATCCGATGGTGGCGCCGAACTACGCGGTGACCCGCTCGCAGCTCGCCAAGAAGATGGGCCTGGGGCAGCAGCGCCCAGAGCGCGAGAAGTAGCTGAGACGGTCAGGACGCCGAAGTGAGCGCTTCGCGCGCGTCCGAGCGGATGCGCTCGACCATCGAGCGCAGGCCGTTGGAGCGCTGCGGCGTGAGATGCTCGCGGAATCCGAGCTCGTCGAACACCGCGGGTGCATCGATGGTGAGGATCTCCTGCGGCGTGCGGCCGGAATACAGCGTCAGCAGGATCGCGATCAGGCCGCGGACGATGTGCGCGTCGCTGTCGCCGAGATAGTTCAGCACCGGAACGGCGCCACTGTGATCGGCATGCTTGGACAGCCAGACCTGGCTGGCGCAGCCTTGGACCTTGTTGGCGGCGGAGTGCTCGTCCTCGGGCATCGGCGCCAGCATGCGGCCGAGCTCGATGACGTAGCGGTAGCGGTCGTCCCAATCGTCCAGCAGGGCAAAATTGTCGCGAATCTCGTCGATCGTCATGATGCTCTTCAGTCCCGTCCGAACCCTCATATAGGGGTTCGGCGCGACGAAAGCGACAGCCGGTTCCGCGCCATCACGGGGTCGGCGGCAACTGCCATTCGGCCGCGAGATCGTCGGCCGAGAGCGTATCGACAGGCGCTTCGCTGGTTGGAACCTCCTCGAGCACGGGGGCGTCGATCGAGCCGGTATGATCGTTGCCGCGCTTGTCGAGGCTGGCGGGCTTCACCGGGCCGATGAGCTTGTCCGACGCATTCGGCTTCTCGGCCGCCTCCGGCTTGTCGGTGATGATCTGATAGATCTTGCGGGCGCCTTCCTGGGCGCGGTGACCGATCACGGTCGCGGCCTGGCCGCCGACCTCGCAGGCCTGCGGCTGGCGCTTGCAGAACTGGCTCATGTCGGAGACGGCGGCGGTCGCGGCCTGCACCGCTTCGTGCGCATTGATCTGCGGCAGCTTGTCCGTGTCAGGGCTCTTTTCACGCGGCAGCAGCACAAGCACGAGCCCGAGCCAGAATGCCATCCGAAGCAGAAAGAACATCACGCAACCCCGACCGTGCTGCTGATCCCGCGTTCTGTCCCTGATCGCGCAACCGGGATCGCAGCTGCTTTGTTCTACGTCGCGACTGCTTGCATTGGGCTTAATTGGTTGAGAATTCCCGAACCGGACCCTCGAACTTTTTTTGGCGTAAATTTTCTATTGGCGCGCAACGAATGCCGCTTGCAACCGGCTGTAGATCGCGACGCTTTCGCAAACGAAGGCGCGGCTGGAAACGATGCATTCACCATCCCGGCCGAATGGGCTCTTCGCCGCAGTCCGGCCCTTAGCGTTCGCTTAATGCGAGTCTGACACGGTGACTAGCGACGACAGGGGGCGTCCCGGCGCGTTCTCTCTCTTTGTTGAGAACGACCGACAGGCCGAGGCGCGAGAGCCGTGAGTGTGTTGAGTATCATCCGCGATTGTCTTGATGCGTTGCTGCATCCATCGGCTCGAACTGATGCGATGACGCGCGCGCGCCATCGCGCCTTCATCGCGCCACGCCTGCTCGGCAGCCTTGCCGCCTTCGCCGTGTTCCCGGCCTATCTCGCGATGCGCGGCGCGCCGAGCGCGCTCGAGGTCGGCGCGCTGGCGTGGCTGATCGCGCCGATCCTGCTGTCCTGGTATTTGTCGCGCACCGGCCGCTACGAGAGCGCCTGCGCGCTGTCGTCGCTGGCGTTGTCGGCGCTGATCATGGCCGTGTCGGTCGAGACCGGCGGCATCGAGTCCTTCGCCGCGGTGTGGCTGATCGTCGTTCCTCTGGAGGCCGCGTTCTCCGCCTCGCGCCGCGTCGTCGTGTTCTCCGCCGCGCTTGCGCTGTCCTGCGCGCTGCTGCTGATCCTGATCGGTCATCTCGGCTGGCTGCCGAAGCCGGAGACGAATCCGGCATTGCGCACCGGCCTGCTCGCCTTCGGTGTCGCCTCCGCCACGCTCTACGCCGCCGTGCTGGCCTTCGCCGCCGACACGCTGGCGCGCACCAGCGTGACGCTGCTGTCGATGGAGGAGGAGCGCTATCGTCTGCTCGCGCGCAACATGAGCGACGTGATCTCCCGTCACCGCCGCAACGGCGCCGTCATGTTCATCTCTCCTGCGGCCGAGACGTTGCTCGGAGCCTCGGTTGCCCAGCTGCAGGGGCATGGCCTGTTCGAACGCGTGCACGTCGCAGACCGTCCGGCCTATCTCACGGCGCTCTCCGAGGCGGCCGGCGGCAGCGAGGCGTCGAGCGTCGAGTTCCGCCTGCGGCGCGATGGGGCGGGCGAGGTTCGCGGAGCGCAGCATCCGGGCGACTTCATCTGGGTCGAGATGCGCTGCCGGCCGCTCGACCGGGCCGGTCTGACGCCTGCGGGATCGGAGCAGGAGGTGGTCGCGGTCATGCGCGACGTCACTGATCGCAAGCTGCAGGAGCAGGCGCTCGAACTGGCGCGCAACGCGGCGGAGCGCGCCGACGCGGCCAAGACGCGGTTCCTTGCCACCATGAGCCACGAGCTGCGCACGCCGTTGAATGCGATCATCGGCTTCTCGGAAATGCTGATGCAGGAGCAGGTGCTGGTGTTGAACGCGGCCCGGCGTCGCGAATACGCGCAACTCATCCACGATTCCGGTCAGCATCTGTTGTCGGTGGTGAACGGCATCCTCGACATGTCGAAGATGGAGTCCGGCAATTTCGAAATCACGCCGGAGCCGTTCGCGCCGCGCGCGGCGCTGTTCAATTGCTGCAACCTGCTGGCGCTGCGTGCGCGCGAGAACGGTGTCGATCTGTCGGCCGATGCGCCGCATGATCTGCCCGTCATCACCGGCGATCCGCGCGCCTTCAAGCAGATCGTGCTCAACCTCGTCTCCAACGCCATCAAGTTCACCGAGCGTGGCGGCCGGGTCACGGTGTCGGCCGGCGTCGATGGTCAGCGTCTCCTGATGCGAATCACCGATAATGGAGTCGGCATCGCCGCCGACGATCTCAAGCGGATCGGCGATCCGTTCTTCCAGGCGGGCAAGACCTATCAGCGTCGGCATGAGGGAACCGGACTCGGTCTCTCGATTGTCAAGAGCCTCGTGAACTTGCACGGCGGCGAAATGTCGATAGAAAGCAAGCTCGACGAGGGGACGACGGTCTCGGTCGCGCTGCCGATCAATTACGTCGCCGAGGCGACGGGCGCCACGATCACGCCGCTGTCGCCTTCGCGGTCCGCCCAGCCGGGGCAGATGATCCAGGTGAAGAAGAGTGCCTAGACGAGTTGCAGACGATGATCCGGCGCCGCCGCGCCGTCGCAAGCGCGCCACTGCGGCTGCCGCCGTCGTCGAAGCGGCCGACGAGCGCGGCTGGCTGATGCGCGCGATGCTCTACAGCCCGAAGGATCTGCTTGCCGGCCTGCTGGCCTGCGCTGCCGGAAGCGCGATCATCGTCAACGCCGTGTTCCTGCAATCGGGGCCGCACCCGGCGCCGATGTTCGGTTCCATCGTCACCATCCCGCCGGTGCTCGCCAGTTCCAATCCTCTGCCGCGGCCACGTCCGCTGGACGCGGGCATTTCTCCGTTCGATCCGAAAGTGATCGAGACCCGGCCGCCGGAGACGCGCGCCACCGAGCCGCGGGTGACCGAGCCGCGTGCGGCCGATGCGCGCTCGGATCAGAAATATGCCGACCCGCTGGCTGATCTCGTCAGGTCCGTCAGTGGCGGCCAGAGCAACACGCCGCGTCCGCAGCCGACGCAGCAGGGCGGCAATGCGCGTCGTGTCGCCGCGGTTCAGCGTGCGCTGACCGAATATGGCTACGGTCAATTGAAGCCGACGGGAATGATCGGCTCCGACACCCAGACCGCGATCCAGAAGTTCGAGCGCGAGCGCAAGCTGCCGGTGACGGGGCAGGTGTCGGATCGGCTGGTCCGCGAGCTTGCAATTGTCATCGGTCACCCGATCGAATAGAGCAGGCCGTCGGCTGCCCTTGCAGCGCGCTTTCATCTGGCCTGAACATCATGCGACTGAAGACGAGCATCTGGGTCAGCGCCTACCTGCGCCGCTGCCAGTCGGCCGGCGTGTTCGGCGCGATCAGCCACCGCGGTGCGGAGGAGGCCGGCGCGGTCTTCATCAAGGTCGCGCTGATGGATCGCACCGCCCAGCTCTACGTCCCGGCGCCGCAAGCCGTCTACGACGACAGCCGGCCATTCGAACGTCTCTTCGTTTCCGCCTGGCCGCAGCCGATCGCTGAATTCGAGGTCGACGAGCGTCTCCGCAAGGAGCTGCGCTTCGACCCCGATGCCTGGATCGTCGAGACCGAGGACAAGCAGGGCCGCCACTTCCTCGACCTCGCGCGCGAGCAGCCTTGAGGCGTCACCGCTTGAAGCCGTCGGTCCCGGTGCGCACGATCGGCTTCGACGAGCCCGGCGTGCCGACCCGCGCGGTGCTGCCCCGGACGTGCTGGCGTTCGTCGTCGTACAGCGCCGTGCGATGCTTCGCCCGGATCGCCGCCATCGCCGAGCCGCGCCAAGCCGCCAGCATGATCAGTGCCGCGCGCTCGCTGAGGCGCTCGTAGAAGCGGGACAGCCGAAACACCGTGTGGACCGACTGGCCCATCTCCGGCTTGAGGAACAGCAGCACGCGCTCGAACACCGGTGCCGGCATGCCCAGCGCCTTGGCGGCGCAGGCGAGCAACTCGCCACTCTCGTCGTTCATGACATCCTGGGTGATGCGCGCGGGCAGGATCAGGCTTTCGCCGATCTCGATCGTGAAGGTCTCGGCGTCGGCGTTGAACGCGGCCATCTCCAGCGCCTCGATGGCCTGCGCCGCGCGATGCTGCGGCGTCGGCGCGGCTGGCTTGAGCGGCGCCGTGGCCAGGTTCTGCAGGATTGCGATGCGCTCTTTCGCACCGGCGCGCAGGAACATCTCGGCGAGCTCGGCCGCATCCTTCGGCTGCATCGCCAGTCCCACGATGGCCGAATCGTCCCGCGCTGGCGCCTTCGCTGATGGCGAGCGGAGCGCTGGCGGAATGAGGCCTGCGAGCGGCGGCATCGGCGCATCCTGCGCCGGCCGCAGCCCGAGCTTGTTCAGGATCTCGATCGGCGTGCCCGGATAGATGGCGAGGCGTGCGCGCACGGCGGCACGCGTCGTGTCGTCGACGTCATCGACCAGTCGTGAAACCAGCTCGACGAACTGCCGCTCCTCGTCCGCAGAATGTGTGCTCGCTTGAACGTAGAGATCGGTGAGGACGCGCAGCAAGGTCGGCTTTATGTCGACGCCCTCGCGGCGCGAGAGCGTCAGCAGCCCGTCGAAGCCGGGGAACAGCGATGATCTTGTCATGTCGGGTACGCAACTTCGGCAATCGTTGAGCCGATTAGAGACCAACTGTTTTAATGGGCCGTTAAGGAAAACAATCGGTGAAGATCGGCCGAATTTTCCCGGTGAGACAAAGGCGCAACGCTGGCTTGCCTTTTCCCCCGCGAATGCACGTCATCCGTGTTCCGGTGCGGCGCATTAATATCCTCTTAACCACGTCCTGATCTTAATCGATCCGTTCGATGATCTCGCCTTGGCCTCGTCACGCCGCCGGCCTGATCCTCGCCGCGTTGGATGCCGCTTCGTCTGTCGTTGCGATGGGCATCCGTGATCGTCAGTTTTGCGTGCTCTCTTGCCTGCGAAGTTCGGGCGATGGGGAGTTTGAGGGGGTAAGAACTTCGGGCACGAAAGAGAGTAGACATGGCGACCATCATTGAATTCCCGGCGGACGTTGCGCGTCGCGCGCGGCCTGCCGCGACCGGCGCGCCGCAGGAGGGCATGGGAACGATCCTGATTCTTCCCGTCGTTCGGATCGAGCGCGAGAGCACGACCGACGATCGCGGCCCCCGCGAGGGCGCAGCTCCAAGCCGCCGCCGCCGTCGCCGCTGACATTCAGGGGAATGGGAATGCCGGCCATGATGCTTCCGGTCCGGCGTGCCGCGCCGATCTTGACATTGTTGATCGCAGGCGGGCTGCTCGGCGCCTGCAGCGGCGGGGATTTCGGCCGCACGCGCGCCGACATGCGCAACGACGACATGCACAAATGGATCGGGGCGGAAGCCACGGCCAGCGTCGGCGTCAGGCCATCGCAGTTCCAGCTGACCGACAATGAGCGCCAGCTGCGCGACCTCGCTTATCCGCTGATCGAGCCGCCGCATTCGCGCCCCGCCTGGAAGGCGGTGTTCGGCGACTATCAGCCGTCGCCGTCGCCGTGGCGCCAGAAGGTGGCGTTCGACCGCACCGCCTATGGTCGCGCCCTGATCGACGAGCCGCACCGTTCGCATGCCTCGCGCTATGCGCAGCTGATCGACGACGTGCGTGACGACATCACGCGCTTCGAGCCGTTCTTCGCCTCCGCGATCCGCGTCATCGATCTCGACCGCAAGCGCGACGCCAGTATGAAATACATGACGGAGCTCTCGCCGCGCGAGAAGGCCGACGCGGTCGCGCGCATGCAGGAGAATTCGCTGATCGTGCAATGGGTGCAGATCAGCCTGGAGCAGCGCGTCTCGTCCTATCGCTGGGCGCTGGAGCGCCTGGTGCTGCAGGCGCCCGACGGGATGGCCGCCGAGGCCGATCGCCTGATCACGGAGCTGGCCTCGCAGACCGCCAATCCGCCGGTGGCGGCGCGGCCCTTCATCGAGCGGCCGCTGACGACGCGGGGCTAGCCCGGCGCGACCTTGCGACGCCGGCCCGGCTTGGCCGCTGTTCGTTTCGGCGGTGTTGTCGCCCCACGCGGCCTCGGCAGCGCCGACGCTCTCAACGTCGCGATCAGCGTCCTCAGCGCCTCGGTCGGCGCGCGTGACGCCGGGTAAGCCAGTCCGACCTGCCGTTTCAACGTCATCTCGATCTCGCGGACGGCAACGTCGCGTCGGTCCCGAACCTCGCCTTCGGGAACGATCGCCACGCCGACGCCGGCGGCAACCAGCGCCAGGGCCCAATCTTCCGTCTCGGCGATGGCGGCGATCTCGCGCGGCTTGCCGCTGCGGCCGGCCAGCACGCTGTGCTCGCAATGACAGCGGTCGATCATCGCGACGTCGGCGAGATCGGCCGCCCGCAGGCGCGGCTTCAAGGTGAGCGGATGAGCGAGGGGCAGGGCCGCGACGTAGCGCTCGCTCCACAGCGACAGGAAATGCTCGGCGTCGCCGGCGAGGCTTCTCGCGATGATGCGCGCGTCGGCCTGTTCGGTCGGACCGACGATGTGCAGCCTGAGATCCTCGCGCGCCGTGAGTGGCTTGAGCAGCGCCGTCACGCGCCGGCCGTCAAGAGTGCGCATCAGTCCGAGCTTGAGCACCTGCTTGGGTGCGCCATGCCGGAACAGGTTGCGGGCCGCGTCGGCCTCGTCGACGATCCGGCGCGCGATCGGCTGCAGACGTTCGGCTGCTTCCAGCGGCACGACACCCTTGCGGTGACGCAGGAACAGCTCGGCGCCTAGCTCGGTCTCGAGATTGGCGATCGCCAGCGAGATCGACGGCTGCGAGACGTAGCACCGCGCCGCGGCCCGGGTCAGGCTGCGTTCCTCGAATACGGCGGAGAAGTAGCGAAGCTCGCGGATATCCATAGGCGAAGCCTATCTCAAGTATCACCGAACAATATTTTACTTATCGCAGGCCCGCACGCAAGCATGCGCAGGATGTTGCAGCTTGAGGCCTGGGAGGAGATCGATGCGCGTCCACCACATCAACACCGGCACGATGTGCCCGCGAGGAGGCCGGCTGGTCAGCGGCAGCGGCAGCCTATTTGCACGCGCCCGGCTGGTCTGCCATTGCCTGCTGATCGAGGACGAAGACGGGCTGGTGCTGGTCGATACCGGCATCGGCAGCGCCGACATCGCCGATCCCGCAAGATTGGGTCCGAACTGGGTGAGGCAGGCCGCGCCGCAACTCGATCTGGCTGAAACGGCGCTACAGCAGGTGAGGGCGCTGGGGTTCTCGCCCGACGACGTCAGGCACATCCTGCTGACCCACCTCGACCGTGATCACGCCGGCGGCATCGGCGACTTCCCGAAGGCCAAGGTGCACGTTCATCGTGCGGAGCACGCGATGGCCGTCGACGGGGCTCCGCCACCGCCGCGCGGCCGCTACGTGACAAGTCAATGGCGACATCGCCCCGACTGGCAGCATTACGACGATGATGGCGAGGACTGGTTCGGCTTCCGTGGCGTTCGCGCGGCCGTCGGGCGCAGCGGCGATATCCTGGTCATTCCGCTGCCCGGCCACACGCCCGGACATTGCGGCATTGCCGTGCGTCGGGGCGACACATGGCTGCTGCACGCGGGCGACGCCTATTTCTTCCACGGCCAGCTCGACGCGCGGCCGCGCATGCCGCTGCTGCTGGGCCTGTTTCAGCGCAAGGGCGACCTCGATCGTGCGACGCGCTTGGCCAACCAGGCGCGGCTGCGGCGCCTCAAATGCGATCATGGCGACCAGGTCACGATCGTGAACAGCCACGATCCCGTCGACTACGAGAAGTGCCGCTGCGGTCTGCAGCCCGCCTCTCTCAGTCCGGCCGGACGACGTTGAACGCCTCCTCGAGCAGATGCGGCGTATGCTTGCCGGTCGCATCGCGACAAGCACGCTCGAAATAGTCAGCCAGGGCCGGGCGGAAGCGCGGATGCGCGGCCTTCTCGATGATGATGCGGGCGCGCTGCTTCGGCGACAGGCCGCGCAAATCGGCGAGGCCGCGTTCGGTCACCAGGATCTGAACGTCGTGCTCGGTGTGGTCGACATGCGTCACCATCGGCACGATGCTGGAGATCGTGCCGTTCTTGGCCGTCGATGGCGTCATGAAGATCGACAGATAGGCGTTGCGGGCGAAGTCGCCGGAGCCGCCGATGCCGTTCATGATGCTGCTGCCGCGGACATGGGTCGAATTGACGTTGCCGTAGATGTCGGCCTCGATCAGGCCGTTCATCGCGATGACGCCGAGCCTTCGGATCACCTCGGGATGGTTGGAGATCTCCTGCGGCCTGAGCACGATGCGGTCGCGCAGGAACTCGATCTCGCGGTTGAATTCGAGCGCAGCCTCCGAACTCAGCGAGAGTGCGGTGGCGGAAGCGAGATCCATCCGTCCCGACCGGATGAGATTGAGCATGCCGTCCTGCAGGACCTCGGTGTAGGCGGTCAGATGCGGGAAGGGACCTTCGTCGAGCCCGGCCATGACGGCATTGGCGACATTGCCGACGCCGGACTGCAGCGGCAGGAGATTGCGCGGCAGGCGGCCCTGCTTCACCTCGTGTTCGAAGAACTCCAGGATGTGACCGGCGATCGCGCCGGAGACCTCGTCCGGCGCGGCGAAGGTCGTGTTGCGATCCGGCGCATGGGTCTCGACGATGGCGATGACCTTGTCGGGGTTGCAGCGATAGGTGGTCTCGCCGATGCGGTCGCCGGCCGCGACGATCGGGATCGGCGTGCGATGCGGCGGCAGCCGCGTGCCGTAATAGACATCGTGCATGCCGAGCAGCGCCGGGTTCATCCACGAATTGACCTCGATGATGACGCGGTCGGCCTGGTCGAGCCAGGTCTTGTTGTTGCCGATCGAGGTCGAGGGGATCAACCGCCCATCGGGCAGGATGCCGGCGCATTCGATGACGGCGACGTCGAGATGACCTAGGAAGCCAAACCAAACGAATTGCGCGACATGGCTGAGATGCAGGTCGATGTACTCGATGCTGCCGGCATTGATGCGCTGGCGCGTCGTCGGATCGGACTGATAGGGCAGGCGCAGATCGATGCCATTGGCCTTGGCGAGCGCACCGTCCAGCTCGGGTGCCGTCGATGCGCCGGTCCACACGCCGATGCGGAACGGCTCGCCGCGCGCATGCGCGGCTTCGATGCGGCGCGCCAGCGCCATCGGCACCGCCTTGGGATAGCCCGAGCCGGTGAAGCCGCTCATGCCGACGTGGCTGCCGGGCTCGACCAGCGCGGCGGCATCATCCGCCGACATGATCTTGGCGCGCAGCGCCTGCGACATCACCTGTGATGAGCTCATTCCGCCAACTCCATGCGCGGACCGTTTCGACCCGCCAAAGCCCGCGCTGTTTAAGATGGGCTTTGCCGCGCCGGTTTGACACGGGTCAATCGGCGCACCCTGCGCATCACAGGCCTGCAAGACGGGCGCGTCGCAGCTCCCGCACCGTCGCCGCACGCGAGCGCTCCGTCAGCATGTTGGCCTTGCTGTAGCGCGGATCGCTGGTGACCTCGTCGCCGACCCAGTCGGGAAGCGTCACGCTCGTCGTCTCGGTCGGCACTTCGATCTCCGCGATGACGACGCCTTCGAGCGCGCCGTGGTAGACGTCGACCTCCCAGATGCCGCTGTCTCCCGGCACGTAGTGACGGGTCTTCTCGAGGATGCGCCCCTCGCAATGCGCGAAGATCGCCTCCGCATGATCGGCAGGAATCTCGTATTCGAACTCGTCCCGCGTCAGGCCGCGACGGGCGCTCTTCACGCAAAGCGTCGTGCGGTTGCCGTAGCAGCGGACGCGCACCTTGAGTCCGTCCTGACGTGCGACGAGGCCGTCGCGCAGCCGTTCAGAGTGCGTCGTCTGATCCCGCCAGGCATCGGTCCTGACGAGAAACTTCCGTTCGATTTCGAGGGGCATGACCTGATGTTGAGCGAAGCTCCGACGTCCTGTTACGTCAATAGCAGCGGCGCGAGACAACTACTATGCCACGAAGGATGAAGAGAGCATTGTCGAACTCGTCCAAACGGTTCGTAGCGACTTACCGCTTGCTCCGCGGCTTCTCCGACTTTGCCGGCGTCTCGGCCTGCAAGCCGCAACTGGCTGCCGCAAGGGTGGCCTGCGCCTGCGGCATGAGGCCCGGCTCGGCGGCCAGCGCCTTCAAGACGATCAAGCCGGTCGTCGTCGGCGAATCGATGATGAGCCGGTCGGCAGCCGTGACCTCTTCGTCCTCGGGCAGATCCTCGTGCTGGGTTTCGGTCATCAGGTCGAGCTCGATCACGCGCTTGCCCGCGGAGCGATCATTGATGGCGTAATAGGCGATCTCGTTGCGCGTGTAGAACGACACCGACGTATAGGCCTGGCTGACGGGGACCGTGAGCTTCAGCGGGCCCTCGGACAGATCGTAGCGGCAGATCGCCATCGCGAAGGCCGGGTCCATGAACGGCATCGGCGAGTTGCCGGGGTCGGCCAGCGGCAGCGGCGTGACCGCGTTGAGCTTGGTCATCGGCGCCAGCCGCGAATAGGCGTCCTGCGTCGAGATCCGCGGCAGCGCCAGCACGCTGACGAGGTGGACCACGCCGCCGAGCAGCACGCCGACGACCACGGTGAACAACAGCCGGATCATGATGGACAGCCCACGGTCGAGATCGAGGGCATCGGTGCATCACGCTGGGTGCGGGTCGCGACGCCCACCGGCGTGTCGTAGAGCCGGAGCATCAGCGCATAACGCTCGATGCCGCCGGTCGGCAGCCAGTTGCCCGCACGCGAGCGCGCGGCCACGCGAATTTCGAACGAGCCGTCGGCGCCGCGCACCAGTTCCTGACTGGTGAAGCCGTAGCGCTGCAGCGAGTTGGCGACGAGATGGCCTTTGCGGTCGTACAGCGTGAGCGTCCAGAACCGGGCCGGCGGCGTGACGCCGCTGACGAGGATGTCGCAGCGGCCGTCGAGCGGCTTCTTCTTGTCGTCCGTGGTGGCGGTGAAGGCGACGCCGTCGCCGGTGCCGATCGGCAGCTCGCCATTGCGGGTGATGGTGGCGCGCGCGTAGGGGTCGACGTCGGCCGTACCGGTTTTCGGCCGCGCGGTCCAGGCGCCGATCGTGAGCGTCCCGAATTCGGTGCCGCGCGTCGTGGTCATCCAGGTCGCGCCGATGCCGACGCCGGTGGCGATCAGGAGCGTGACCATTGTGATGAAGAGCAGCCGCACGGGAAATCGCTGTCGTCAGTTCTTGCGCAGGGCAGGGGTGGCCACGCCATCGGCCGTTGCCGCGGCGTAGTTCTCGGGGAAAGCCAGCGCGCTGGACGATACCGGCTTGCCCGGCTTGCGTGGGTCGGCGGGCGCGGCCTTCTCGGCGACGCGCGCGGCCTCGTCGAGCATCTTCTCGACCTGGACCAGGACCTCGGCGCCACGGCGGGTCAGGATCGGCGGCGGTCCCGGCTTGATCTCGAGCGTCTTCGGCTGGCCGGCCTGCGCCATGGCCGCATTCGCCGCCTGCGGCAGCTTCTCGCCCATGCCGACGCCGGGCAGCTCCTTGACTTCGACGCCTTGATGCGCGGCGAGCATGATGTCGTGCCATGTCTGTGCAGGCAGCGAGCCGCCCGTCATGCGGTTGGTCGGCGAGTAGTCGTCATTGCCGTACCAGACCGCACAGGTGAAGTTACCGGTGTAGCCGACGAACCAGGCGTCGCGGTAGGCATTGGTGGTGCCGGTCTTGCCGGCGGTCGGAATGCCGTCGAGCGCGGCACGCCGGGCGGTACCCTCGCTGACGACGTGGCTCATCATGCCCGCCATGTCGGCGGCGACGGAAGCGGGAATGGCCTGCCTCGGCTTCGGCCCGTCGCGGTCCCAGCGCCAGACCAGATCGCCGGCGCCAGTGCGGACCTCCAGCACGGAATGTGGCGTCACCGCCTTGCCCTTGTTGGGGAAGGTCGCATAGGCGACGGCGTGCTCCAGCACCGTCACTTCGTCCGAGCCGATCGGCATCGAAGGGGTGTCGGGCAGCGGTGCCTTGAGGCCGAAACGGCGGGCGACTTCGACGATCTTGGCGCGGCCGGCCTTCGGGCCGTCCTTGCCGCCGAGCGCGATCGACAGCTTCACCGGAACGACGTTGATCGAGCGCGTGATCGCCTGGGTCAGCGTCACCGAGCCGGAATAGGAATGGCCATAATTCTGAGGGCACCAATTGCCGATGCAGACCGGGCCGTCGACCACGATCGAGGTCGGCTTGTAGCCGTTCAGCAAGGCGGTGGTGTAGACGTAGGGCTTGAACGACGAGCCGGGCTGCCGATAGGCGTCGGTCGCCCGGTTGAACTGGCTGGCGCCGTAGTCGCGGCCGCCGACCATCGCGCGGATGCCGCCGTCGAGATCGGAGACAACGGTCGCGGCCTGGGTCGCGTGATAGTCGCGGCCGAACTGGCGCAGCTGATTCTCGACCGCCTCGTCGGCGGCGTGCTGCACGTTCATGTCGATCGAGGTCCGCACCACGAACACGCGCTCGGTGTAGGACTTCGGGAACGTGTCGACCAGCTTGCGCATCTCGTCGAAGGCGTAGTCGAGGAAGTAGTTCGGCGAGCTCTCGTCGCGGCGGTCGACCGCGAACGCCGGGTTGCGGCGAGCGCCGAACACTTGGCCCTCGGTCATGAAGCCGGCATCGACCAGGTTGTCCAGCACGACGTTGGCGCGGGCGCGGGCGGCGGGCAGGTTGATGTGCGGGGCGAACTTGGTCGGGGCCTTGAAAAGGCCGGCCAGCATCGCGGCCTCCGACAGATTGATGTCGCGCACCGACTTGTTGAAGTAGAAATGCGCCGCGCCGTCGACGCCGAAGGTGCCGCCGCCCATATAGGCGCGGTCGAGATAGAGCTTGAGGATCTCGTTCTTGGTCAGCCGGGTTTCGAGCCAGATCGCCAGGAATGCCTCGTTGACCTTGCGCTCGATGGTGCGCTCGTTCGAGAGGAACAGGTTCTTGGCGAGCTGCTGGCTGATCGAGGAGCCGCCCTGGCGGACGCCGCCGGCCTGGGCGTTGGTGACGAGGGCGCGCGCGGTGCCGGCGATGTCGATGCCGAAATGGTCGTAGAAGCGGCGGTCCTCGGTGGCGAGCGTCGCCTTGATCAGGTTGTCCGGAAAGTCTTCCAGCGGGATCGAGTCGTTGTGCTTGATGCCGCGGCTG
The DNA here is from genome assembly GCF_013178945.1 of Bradyrhizobium aeschynomenes. GTDB lineage: Bacteria > Pseudomonadota > Alphaproteobacteria > Rhizobiales > Xanthobacteraceae > Bradyrhizobium > Bradyrhizobium aeschynomenes. The sequence continues at coordinate 512,742 of NZ_JABFDM010000002.1, read as the reverse complement.
CCGATCGGGTTGCCGTAGCGGTCGAGAAAGGTGACGGCGAGGTCGGACTTCTTCAGCCAGTCCTCGTCGGCGGTTTCCCGGAATGCGGGGATCGCGAGCGCCAGCATCAGCACCAGACCGCCGAGGCCGATCGTGGCCGCCTCTGACAACGGCTCGACGAACACCCAGCGCTTCCAGCCGCCGACATAGAAGCGGTCCATGAAGGCCGAATAGCGCTCGTAGAGTTCGCGGGTGCCGCGCAGCGAGGAGAACAGCGCCGAATCGAAGCGGGCGTCGAGATCCAGGCGGAAATTGTTGATCCGCTTCTTCCAATCGTCTGGAATGATCTGCCGCACGGGAACCCTGGTCGTTTCGAAAGCGTGTCAGCGGGCTTCGAAAGCACTCAGCACGCGGGCTGGGCCATCGAAGGGTCTTGCGCGATTGTTGCGGCAAACCCAAGGCACCGCAAAGTGGACACTGCTAGGTTTCGGGCATCTCGACCGGAGATGCCTGCACCCAACCCGCGTTGCCGGCGCCGCAGTGACTCACTCACCTATCTAGCCGAGCGGGGGCCACAAACCAATGGTTCCGCTCACAATTTGATGCACAAAGCTAACGTGCCGGTGCCGCCGGCGCGACGCCCCTTGCGCCGCTCGGGGCCGGGCACCTAGATGGCAGCCACGCCGCCCCCGATGGGATTCGAAGCATGACAGCACCGCTCAAACGTCCCTCGGGCCAGGAGGGATTGTTCTGGAAAACCAAGACCTTGGAGCAGATGTCGGAGGCGGAATGGGAGAGCCTGTGCGACGGCTGCGGGCGCTGCTGCCTGGAGAAGCTCGAGGACGAGGATACCGGCGACATCTATTTCACCCACATTTCCTGCAAGCTTCTGGATGCCGGCCTATGTGCCTGCAAGGACTATCCGAACCGCTCGGACCAAGTATCGGATTGCGTGCGCCTGACGCCTGAGAACGTGCGCACCCTGACCTGGCTGCCGCCGAGCTGCGGCTACCGCCTGGTGGCCGAAGGACGCGATCTCTATTGGTGGCATCCGCTGATTTCGGGCGATCCTCAGACGGTGCATGAAGCCGGCGTTTCGGTGCGCGGCCGGGTCGAGGGCACCGAGGACGACGTGCCGGATGATCAGCTCGAGGATCACATCGTGCAATGGCCGGTGCTGCTGCCGAGGCGCGCCAAGCTCAAGCGGCGGCCGAAATAGGCGCTGCCGGCTCCGATCACTTCGCGCTCGCAGCAACTCAATTCGGCGCGACGGGTCTGGCGCTGTCGGGATGCACCCATGCGCCGGACCCGCTGCCGCGAGGGAAAATTTTGCCTTAAGTAGTTCGCTACTCAGCGAATCCGCGCGGCATGCGTCGCGCCCGGCACAGCAATATTCCCATGAACAAGTTTGATCGGCAGAGCCATTACCCTGCCGTGTCCCAATCCTTGCCCGAAGAGATTGCCGCCGAGCTGCCGGCGATCCCGCCGCAGGTGCAGGCGATCGAGGATGCGCCTGCGATGGCGCCACCGGTGCCGCTGACCCCGGCCGAGGTGCGCACCATCCTGATGAGCCTGCTGCTGACGATGTTCCTGGCCGCGCTCGACCAGACCATCGTCGCGACGGCGCTGCCGACCATCGGCCGCGAGTTTCAGGACGTCACCAATCTCTCCTGGGTCATCACCGCCTACCTTCTGGCCTCCACCGCGGTGGCGCCGGTATTCGGCACGCTGTGCGACATCTATGGCCGGCGTTCGATGATCATTGCGGCGCTCAGCCTGTTCGTGGCCGGCTCCGTGCTGTGCGCGCTCGCCCCGAGCATGCCGGTGCTGATCCTCGCCCGCGGACTGCAGGGGCTTGGCGGCGGCGGAATCATGCCGGTGGTGCAGACCGTGATCTCCGACGTGGTCAGCCCGCGCGAGCGCGGCCAATACCAGGCCTATTTCAGCGGCGTGTGGCTGCTCGCCGGCCTGCTCGGGCCCGTGATCGGCGGCTTCTTCGCCGATCATCTGCACTGGTCGATGATCTTCTGGATCAACGTTCCGCTGGCGGTCGCAGCCTTGGCGCTGCTGCTGCCCAAGATGGGCCGGCTGCCGGTCTTTCACCGGCTGCGCAAGGTCGACTGGGCCGGGGGCCTGCTGCTGATGGCCTCCGCCGTCGTGTTCATGCTGGTGCTGACCTGGGGCGGCCACAAGCTGGCCTGGCTGTCGCCGACCATCCTGGCGATGATCGGCAGCGCCGTGGCGCTCGGGCTCGCCTTCGTCTGGCACGCCAGGCGGGCGGACGAGCCGTTCCTGCCGCTGGCGCTGATCGGCGGCACGGTCGTGCCCTACGGCATGCTCGCCGGCGGCTGCGCGCTCGGCGCCATGATCGGGCTGACCGTCCACCTGCCGCTCTATTACGAGGTGGTCTATCACCTCACGCCGAGCCAGGCCGGGCTCGGCCTCATTCCGCTCGCGGCGATCTCGACCTTTGGCGCCGCGCTCGCCGGCCGGACCATGGCCCGGGTCAAGCACTACAAGCGTGTCGCCATCGCCGGGACCATCATCGGCACCATCGCCTCAGTCGCGATGACCGTGACGACGCCGTCGCTGTGGGTGCTGCTGCTGTTGCTCTGCGTGTTCGGTATCGGCCTCGGAACGGCGTTCCCGATTTCGGTGGTGTCGCTGCAGAACGCCGTGGACCGCGCCCAGATCGGCACCATCACCGGGGCCATGAACTTCTTCCGCTCGATGATGTCATCTTTCGCCGTTGCGGCCTTCAGCGCCATCCTGCTGATGGCGCTCGGGACGGACGTCTCGTTCGTCGAAGGCGCCCATGGCGCGGTCAGCGGCATCGCCGAAGCGGACATGATCCATGCCTTCCGCTACGTCTACGGCGCGGCCACCGTGATGCTGGCCGTTGCCGCGGTCAGCATGATCCTGATGGAGGAGCGTCCGCTCGCGGGGCCGTCGCGCGACAAGACGGTCGAGCTGGCTGAATAGGGCTCCGCAGGCATCCGTCTAGTCCCGCGGCTGCACCACCTCGACATTGTCTTGGCCATGCGAGCCGTCGTCGAGCGATGACTTGACGAGTCCGGCCTCGACGCGGCGGGCGAATTCGGTGCTGCCGCCGCTCGCCAGCTCCTTCGCCTGCGAGATCCATTGCTCGCGCTCGATCCGGCCGGCGAACGCCAGATAGGAGCCGACCCATTTGGCGTGCTCGGGGCTCCATGCTGCGATCTGCGCGAAGTGCCAGATGCCGAGGCCATGCAGCCGTGCCTCGTTCTGCTTGCCGATGCCCTTGATCATCTTGAGATCGTCGGCTTGCCCGCCGCGCGGGGAAGCCAGGCCGAGCGGCCGGCTGCCAGCGTGGGCCTCCTCGTTCTCGACCGCAGGCATCAGCGTGGGCAGCTGCGCCATGAGATCGTTCGCCTCATGCTCGCTCAGGGGCGTGTCGGCCCGATCGTCGATCGTGAGCGCGCCCGACTTCACCGCGGTCGAATGCACGGTATCAACTCCGGCTGCGAGCAGCTTCGCCTGGGCGATCCAATGCTCGCGCTCGATGCGGCCCGGGAACGCCATGTGATGGCCGACCCAGCCGGCATGGGCCGGCGACCAATCCGCGATCTGGCTGAAATGATGCACGCCGATGTCGTTGAGGATGGCCTCGTTCTTCGGTCCGATGCCCTTGATCAGCTTGAGATCGTCAGCGGCGCCGTCGGGGGCGGGAAGGGCCGGCGGACGCCCATCCTCGGCAGCGGTCGATTCCGACGCAGGCTCCGCGACGACGGCGGCGACCTCCGCGGCCAGGCGATCAGCCTCGGCATTCGCCGCGGCTTCTGCGGCCAGACGTTCGGCTTCGGCCTTCGCGGTGGCCTCAGCCGCCAGGCGGGCGGCCTCCGCTTCTGCTTTCGCGACCGCTTCTGCGGCAAGCCGCTCGGCCTCGGCCTTCGCTGCGGCTTCGGCAGCGAGGCGATCGGCCTCGGCCTTCGCGGCAGCTTCCGCGGCGAGGCGATCGGCCTCGGCCTTTGCGGCAGCTTCCGCGGCGAGGCGATCGGCCTCGGCCTTTGCGGCGGCTTCTGCGGCGAGGCGATCGGCCTCGGCCTTCGCGGCCGCTTCGGCGGCGAGCCGCTCGGCCTCGGCCTTTGCGGCGGCTTCGGCAGCGAGGCGATCAGCCTCGATGCTGGCCGCGGCTTGCGCAGCCGGCGACGGGCTGTCGGCCCAAGGTCTCGCCGCCGCGGTCGCGCCGGCGAAGGCGACGCTGTTTCCAGGGCCTCCCGGCGACATCGCGCTGGTATCACCCAGCCCGGCATATTCCTTCAGCTGGCCGCCGGCCAGGCAGCCGAGCACATAGGCGCCGACCATCAGCAGCGCGACCTCGAGCCATAGTCCGGCGCGGCCGGGCAGCACGCTCAGCATCGCCATCAGCGCGCCGATCGCGAAGGCCAGCGTGGCCGGCAACAGCCAGCTCCGCAGCCAGTCCGGGCGCTTGGCATTCGACCAGGTGCTCCAGCCGACGACGCCGCCGATCACGAGCGAGAGGAGGATCCAGAACAGGAACGTCGTCAGGTCGTACATCATGATGTCAGCGCCTCACTTCACGACGAATTCGATGCGGCGGTTCTGAGCGCGGCCTTCAGGCGTGTCGTTGGTGACGACAGGCTTGGTCTGGCCGTAGCCTTCCGAGGTCATGCGCGAGGTGTCGATGCCGGCCTCGCTGATATAGCTGACCACCGCCGCCGCGCGCCGCTTCGAGAGGTCCATGTTGTCCTCTTCGTTGCCGACATTGTCGGTGTGGCCTTCGATCGCGATCTCCGCCTCCTTGCAGCGCTGCGCCACGTCGACGATGTGGTCGAGCAGCGCCAGCGACTCGCGGCTGAGCTCGGCGCTGCCGGTGCCGAAGCGGATGCGGCCCTTGGCGAGCAGGCCTTCGAACGCCGGCTGGCATTCTGAGACGGGCAGAGGCGGGCTCTCGGGCTTGAGCCCGATCCTGACCGCATCGAGCTTGAGATCGCCGGCCGCGTCGGCAAGCTCCTTGCGCACCTGCTCTGCGGATTTGTCGTAGATGGCGAGCGCGTCGATCGAGATGGTCGCGTCCTTTGCGGTCAGCGATGCCGACCACAGTCGCGCCAGCGCCGGAAACGTCGCCTTCAGCGACTTGACGAAATCGTTGGGCGCGCCGTCCGCGATCTTCAGCCCGTCCTCGACCGTCTCGGTGACGAAGGCCGCATTGGCCGCGCCGACGAGATCGCGGCGCGCCGCGTCGTCGGGGACGTAGCCGCTCAGCCGGACGCGGCCGTCCTGCTTCTGCAGGGCGAACGCGTAAGGCGAGACCGGGCCGTCGCGCACGTCGACGGCCGCGAGCGCAAACGGCGCGGGGAGCGCGCCGGCCAGCGTCTCACGCACCGAGGCGCCGGTGACGTTGGCAAGCCCGACGCCGCTGATCGAGACCTTCGTGTCGTTGATCTCGGCGCGCCCCTTCGCAAGCCTGGCGAGCTGCTGCAGCAGACCCGCGCCCACCTTCGCCACGTCGCCGTCGGGCGCACCGCGTGCGATGCCGATCTGGCCCTTGATCGGCTTGCCGTCGAATTGTCCGCCCGCCGCGCCCAGGATCGCCTCGCGCGCGGCCGTGCTGGGCGCGAGACCCGAAAGGCCCAGGCCGGTGCCGTCGAACTCTGCCGACCAGCGATAGGGCTTGATCTCCGGCGGCAGGATGTCGGCTTTCGCCAAGGTCAGGCCCGCGGGCAGCTTGCCGATGGCTGCCATCGCCTCGTCATAGGCGGCCGAGGAGGGCGCTTCGCCCGCAATCGTGTAGGTCGCGTCCGAAATGATGACGCGACCGGTGGTCAGCCGGGCCAGCTCGGCCAGCGCGTAGGCGGTGTAGGCGTTGAAATCGCCCGCCGGCGCACCACGCGCGATCTGCATGTGATGCATCACCGGCGTGCCAGGCGACGCTTTGGCCGCGGCCGCTTCGAGCGCGCGCCGGATCTCGTCGGTCGGAACGACGCCGGACATCACGACCGATTTGCCGTCGCGCACCGCGCTCCAGATGAAGGGCTTCGCCTCGGGTGGAAGAATGGCCACCTTGTCGAGCACGGCGCCGCCGGGCAGCTGTCGCGTCGCGGCGATGGCCGCCTCATAGATGTCCGAAGATGCCGCGGCGCCTGCAATCGAGTAGGCCTTGTCCGCGAGCGAGAACGTGCCGCCATTGAGCTTGCCGGCCTGCGCCAAGCCATGCCCCGCGATGGCAGCGAAGTCCGCAGGCGCCCCCAGCGCATAGCCGAGCCGGTCGACGACCTCGCCGGCCGATGCAGCCCGGGCCGCCTTGAGCAGTGCATCGCGCGCGGCCGGTGTCGGCACGCCGCCTTCGAGCACCAGCTGCGTGGCGTTTCGGGCAGCCCGGAATGCGTAGGGCTTCGGTGTCGGCAGCTTGTCGTAGCTGCCGTCGACCAGCCGCACGCCGTCCACGGCTGCCGCCTCATCCAGCCGGTCGGACTGGTCGGGCCCGAACTCCGGTCCTTCGATGCGAACGTCGCGGCCGGCAACGGAGACCTTCAGCGCCGCGGCGGTATCGGGTGCGGCGGCAGCGACCGCAGCGCGCGCTCGCGGTGCAATATCCTCTTCGACACTCGTTGTCTTGAAGCCGATGGCGACGAGCCACAGCACGGCCACGGCGATCAGTCCCGTCCACCATTTCGATGGTTGATGCATGTGAGAGCCCCTGTTTCCCCACCTGCGCCCGGTTCACCCGGATCGATCAGTCACCGCGAACCGCAAGATCGAGCGTAACAGAATCACCTTTGGAGACCAGCCGTCTGCGCGTTGTGTCCTTGACTATGCACAAGCGGAGATGGCGCCATTTTCGGCAGCCGTGCTCCTCGGGTCGCCTTCCGGCAGATGGCCGATCCGTCGAGGTTGGGATCAAAGTGTGACCGTTCGACGACGGCGGACGCGACGTCACGTCGCTTTGCGTGGGACGTCGGTCTCCTCACTCCTCGAGCGCCCGCTTCAGCCGGCGGATGATGACGCCGCGGGCGCGGTCGTCGGCCGCCTGCTCGATACGCGCGTGAATGTCGAGCAGCAGGCCCGACATGTCGTTGTGCCAGTCGAGCCGCGTCACGGCTTCCGGTGCGAGCCGCCGCCGGCGTGCCACGTCGAGCGGCGTCGGCACGGCCTGCGTGAGCTCATAGACGTCGTCGAGCAGGGGCGAGAACACCTTTGCAGCCGGCACGATGCGCTCGGCGACGCGCTCGGCCAGTGCCGCAATTGCCGCCTCCTCGCCATGCGACAGGAATAGCCCGCGTGCGATGGGACGGCGGGCCGCGATCCAGCGCGCGATCTCGGCGCCATCGGCATGGCCGGAATAGTCGTCGATCATGCGGATGCGCGCCGCGACCTTGATCTCCTCGCCCTGGATGCGCACCGCCTTGACGCCGTCCTGCAGGAAGCGCCCCAGCGTGCCGTTGGCCTGGTAGCCGACCAGCAGCACGGTGGCGCGGTTGTTCCACAGCCAGCGCTTGAGATGATGGCGGATGCGGCCGGCATCGCACATGCCGCTGGCCGCGATGATGATGTGAAAGCCGGTCAGCTTGGCGATCGCCTTGCTCTCGTCGACGGTCTCGGTGAACCTCAGATGCGGCGACGACAACAGGCGGCCGACATCGCTGCCGCCATCGAGGCTCTCGGTGTGCGCGCGAAACACCTCGGTGGCGTGGATGGCGAGCGGCGAGTCGAGGAACACCGGCGCGGCCGGAATCTCGCCCTTCTCCATCAGGCCGACGAGATCGACGATCAGCTCCTGCGTCCGCTCGACCGCAAAGGCCGGGATCAGCAGCGCGCCCTTGGCGGAAGCCGCGTCGCGCACCTCGCCGGCGAGACGGCTGCGGCGCAGCTCCGGCGTGGTCGGCTCGCGAATGCGGTCGCCATAGGTCGCCTCCGAGATCACGTAGTCGAAGCCTTCCGGCGCTTTCGGGTCCGGCTGCAGCAGCTTGGCATCGGGCCCGACATCCCCGGAGGCCAGCAGCCGCAGCGGGGCGCCATCGGCGCCTTGGCCGGCGAATTCGATCTCGATCGACGCCGAGCCCAGCAGATGGCCGGCATTCCAATAGCGGGCGCGAACGCCGGGGATGATGTCGGTCCAGGTCTCGTAGGGAACAGCTTGAAAATATTGCAGCGATGCGATCGCGTCGGCCTGGGTGTAGATCGGGCTGACCTCGTCGCGTCCGCGCGCGATGTTGCGGCGGTTCAGCGCCAGCACCTCCTGCTCCTGGATGTTGCCGGCATCGGGCAGCATCCATGAGCAGAGATCGATGGTCCCGCGCGTGGCGAAGATCTTGCCGTCGAAGCCCATGCGAACGAGCTTCGGCAGCAGACCGCTATGGTCGATATGCGCATGCGTCAGCAGCACCGCGTCGATGTCTTCAGGGCGGAACGGGAAGTCACTATAGTTGAGCTCCTTCAGCGTCTTCTGGCCCTGGAACAGGCCGCAATCGATCAGGAACTGGCCCTTGTCGGTGCGCACCAGATAGCAGGACCCGGTGACGGTGTGCGCGGCACCGCAGAAGCGAACGGTCACACTCATGCGGCGGTCTCCCATGAACGATGCATCGATGTGCGGCAATGGCCGATCACGGAGGACCGTTTGCCACGCCGGCGAAGGAATAGCCGTGATTGGCGCCGGCTGCCGCCGCGGCCAGATCATGCTCCGACGGGTCGCAGGTGAACACGCGATAAAGTGGCTCACCCTGGTCGACGCGGTCGCCGATCTTCTTGAACAGCCTGATGCCGGAGCCCTTGTTGACGGGGGCGCCGGCGGTGCGCGCCAGCCTGTTCAGCCGCAGGCAATCGATCGCGGAGACGATGCCGTCGTGCTCGGCCTTGACGTCGAAGGCGAGATCGCCGAGCTCGCTGCGGCATTCCGGCGGGCCCTGGGCATCGATGATCTTCAGCATCTGCTTGAGCGCGGCGCCGCTGTCGAGCAGCTCGCGCGCCCTGTCATAGCCGGCGCCGCCGCGCAGCTTCGGGTCGTAGTCGAGCAGATGCGCGGCGAGTCGCAGCGACTTCTCGCGCAGGTCTGCGGGCGCCGACGGCTCGTTGCCCAGCACCGCCATCACGTCGCGCGCCTCCAGCACCGGGCCGATGCCGTTGCCGATCGGCTGGCGGCCGTCGGTCGTGATCACCTCGACCTTCAGGCCGAAGCGGTCGCCGACGAACTCGAACAGCTTGCGCAGGCGCATCGCCTCCGCGCCGCTGGTGAGCTTGGCGGTCGGGCCGACCGGCAGGTCGAGCAGCAGATGCGTCGAGCCGGCGGCAAGCTTCTTCGAGATGATCGAGGCGACCATCTGCTCGCGGGTGTCGAGGCTGAGCGGACGTTCGACCGAGATCAGGATGTCGTCGGCCGGCGACAGATTGACGTGGCCGCCCCAGATCACGCAGCCATTGCAGGCCGCAACGATCGACTTCATCTCGTCGGCGCCGACATTCACCCGCGCCAGCACCTCCATCGTATCGGCGGTGCCGGCCGGCGAGGTGATCGCGCGCGAGGAGGTTTTTGGAATGGTGAGGCCGTGGGCGGCGACGATCGGCACCACCACCATCGAGGTGCGGTTGCCGGGGATGCCGCCGATGCAGTGCTTGTCGACCACGACCGGATCGGGCCATTTCAGTTGTGTGCCCGCATTGGCCATCGCGCGGGTCAGCGCCAGCAACTCGCCCGAGCTCATGAAGCTGGCCGATCCGATCAGGAAGGCGGCGATCTCCATGTCGGAGTAGCGGTAGTGGGCGAGATCCTCGATCACGGCCGCGATCGCCTGGTCGCTCAACGTCTCGCCGCGGATCTTGGCGCGCACCGCTTCCAGGCTTTCGGGCGGGGTGGCCGGCGACACCGTCGCCAGCGTGCCGGGAGCTTCCGCGAAGCGGCGCATCGCCGGCTCCGACAGGCCGATCTCGTCGGGACCGACCAGCGCGTCGTCGTCGGTGATCAGAAGGGTCGCCAGCAGCGTTCGCGAGTTGCAGCGCAGCTCGACCCGGCTGAAGCCGCGGAACACTTCGGGACGCAACGCCTTGGAACGGCGCGAGATCACGACCACGTTCTCGCGGCCCGTATCGAGCGCAACGCTGCGGATCTTGAGCTGAGGGCGGGCAGAATCTGCAATGATCATGGTCGGCACGATAGAGCTTATGCCGGCCGTTGCCAGGACGGTTGACCCAGATCATGCCGCGCCATCTGCCGGACAAGCCGAATTTTTTCTGAATGTGTCAGGCGGAAATTCAGCTGCGGCGCATCCGTCCGAGGGGGGCCGGCCGGATGGCCGCAAACAGCAAAAAGTAGCGAACTCAGTGTGTTGCGGTCTGCTTCGGCCAAAACGGCTGAGCGTCGGAGCAGGCGCGCATTCTTCTACGGCGTCCGAATCCGGGCTGTGCGGCTCCCTGATCGGGTTAACCGATTGTTCAAGCCGATGGCCCAGGGTTTCCGTGGGGCGTCCGTCCCGGCCTTTGCGCGCGCCGTCCGGCGTGTCCGCTGATCGAGCCCGACCGGAGTGGTAGATGCGGCAGTTGATTGCGAGCTTCCTGAAGAATCAGGCTGGCGCGACCTCGATCGAATACGCCATCATTGCCGGTGGATTGAGCATCGTGATCCTTGCGGCCGTGAATGGTCTCGGCTCCGGCCTGAGCAGCAAGTTCGGCTCGATCAACAGCTCGATCAAGTAGCAGGCTCTTCAAAGCGGCCAGTCAGGTCTCGGGTGTCGTGATCCCGCACGGCGCCTGCTGCACTGCGCCCGTCCCATTGTGCCACGTGTCGTCTGCTGCAACGTACGACGCTTCCGGCGGGGGCATCGCCGGAAGCTCGTGGCAGCAGTCAAGGGGTCGAGGTCGGCGTCACCAGTTGCGCTGGGCGCGCAGCAGCATGCTCACCGTGTCCTGGTCCTTGAGCTGGTAGATCGCAGCCGGCTTGGCCGTGCTGGCGACGGCCGGAGCGATCACCGCGCCCGAATATTTCTGGTCGAGATGGCTGTAGGTCACGTCGGCCGAGAAGGTCAGGCCCTTCACCGGAGTCCAGCGGGTGATGACGCCGATCTGTCCGAGATTGAAGTCAGGATTGCAGGTGGAACCGGCAGTCAGCATCGCGGTCGCGGCGATGCCGGCGCAGATGAGGCTCGATCCCGTCTGTCCATAGCGCACCTGGGCGTAGGCGCCGTACAACGCCGAATTCCAGCGCGGATCCCAATTGTGGGTGAAGGCACCGCGCATGCCCCAGGTCTGCACGGTCGACAGGCCCGTGCCGGCGCCGAACACTGCGTCGCCGACGCCGGCGAAGCCGATGCTCTGATAGGCGCCGGCCACGTTGGTGCCGCCATACATCGCGTAGGTCGTGTTGGCGAGGCTCTGGAAGTTGTAGCGGCTCGCGCCATCGGTATAGACCGCCTGCAGGTTGATGATGTCGCCCGGACCGGTCGGGATGTTCTTGATCGACAACGCCAGTTGCGCGGCCCAGCCCCACTTGTCGGAGGGGTGACCCGAGGTCTCGGCCGCACCGTAATAGGCGGCATGATTGTCATGTGCGGCGAATGACGCCTGGAACAGGCCCCACGCCTGGTCGACACGAACCATGCCGATGATGTCGGGCGCGACAGTGCCGCCGAACGCGCTCGAGCCGTAGTTGCCGCCGAGCACGCCGGAGGCGGTGATGCCGGACGTGTTCCAGATGTTGGTGGTGAAGAACTGCGTCTGGTCCTCCAGCGAGACCGCGGCGGTGATGCCCTGACCGAGATCGGCCGTGTAGGTGAGCTGGTTGACGCCGTTATTGGAGCCGCTACCGCCGACGAGGCCGTCGAAATTGTTGCCGGGATAGTTGGTCCAGGGAGCGTCGAAGGTCGACACCGCCTTGCCCATCGTGAAGCCGGCGAACTGAATGAAGGCGTAGTAGACGCCGACGATGCCGCCCGAGATGGCGTCGCCCGTGTAGGAGGTTGCGCCGGTGCCGGAGCCGGTTCCCGCAGCGGAACCCGACGTCCAGCTGAAGACGGCATCGAAATAGGTGCGCACCACGCCGTATTCGGTCGCGGTGCGCGTATCGATGTTGACGTCCTGGCGTGCGCGGGTCTGATAGCGGTTGCTCAGGCGATTGTCGGCGCCGGCCACGCCGCTATAGGCGCCGCCATAGTTGCTGTTCGTCCACATCGCGGTCTCGGCGCGCAGATAGCCGCCGAGCTTGATGCAGGTGTCGGTGCCCGGAATGTAATAGAAGCCCGTGCCGTACAGCGAGCACACCTTCACATATTCGACAGCCTTGGCCTTCAAGGGAAGGTCTGCGGCCTGAGCCGCCACGGCGGACAGTATCACTGCTCCCGATCCGAGTAGCAGGCCCCTCAACGTCTTCATGTCCGTTTCTCCGGTTGATCGACGATTCACACGGTCCCCGCCGCGTGTCGCCTCTGGCTTCGCCAGATCGCTGCTGCTCTCACACCTGCATCTGATTTCCGGCCGATCGGCTCGGCGCGCGGAACGATTGAACAAAGTGTGCATGAGCCGATTTCAATTTGATGAATGTGCTCTGGTTTGCGCGTGCTCCGGGCGATCGTCGTTAACGCGCTCTCGCTCGACCCGACTCCGCCTCGGGCACGCTTTCGTTTTGGCCTCTGCGTGTCGATCTGTTAATGGTGCCAATCGTGAATAGGGTAGGTGGGAATCCCGAATAATCCCGGTCTCACGATCAAGACGTCATCATGCGGTCGCCTTCGTCGGCGCCGCGCGATGAGTTTCCGAGTTGCGCCTGACGAACTAGCGGCGGTTGGGCTCAACGTGGATGGACGGTCGATGGGACGTCGCCGCAACCAATCCGCTCGTGCCGTACTCTGCCGCGCGCGAAATGGCGCCCAGGGTGGTGCCACTGCGCCAGCGCTTGACGAAGTCTAGAAAGACCTGCAGCGGCATCGGCGGTTGGCGGCGGCTCGGATGATACAGAAACAGCCCGGGCGTGGCGTAGCCCCAATCGGGCAGCAGCCGCACCAGCCGTCCTTCGGCAAGATGCGCTTCGATCATCGGCTCGACGAGGTAGGCGACACCGATGCCGTCGAGTGCGGCGTTCAGGGCGAGATCGAAATCGTTGACGATGAGGGAGCCGTCCACGGCAATTTCGGTGCGCTCGCCGCCTTTGTCGAAGATCCATGGCTGCAGCGTATCGTCAGCAGGGACCCGATGCCGAATGCAATTATGGATCTGGAGATCCTCGGGAACGGCTGGCGCGGGACGTGACGCGAGATAGGCCGGCGCGGCAACCGCGACGAAGCTGCACTCGTCGAACACGCGGATGACCTTCATGTCGCGCTCTACCCGGTGGCCGGCTCGGATGCCGGCATCGAAGCGATTGCGCACGATGTCACTGTTGGTGTCGTCGACAGCCAGCTCGAGGTGGATGTCCGGATATTCGGCCAGGAACGACCTGATCAAGGGGCCAAGCCCTCGCAGGGCGAACACGCGCGATACGGTCAGGCGCAACGTGCCCATCGGCTTGTCGCGGAACGCGTTGATGCTCTCGATCGCCTGGTCGACACGTTCGAGGATCGGCTGAATTTCCGCCAGCAGGCGTTCGCCGGCTTCCGTGAGGGCCACGCTGCGCGTCGTGCGGTTGAACAGCCTGACGTCCAGCCTCTCCTCGAGGCTCTTGATGGTTTGACTGATGGTGGGCAAGGAGCAGCCGAGGTGAGCGGCAGCCTTGGTGAAGCTCAACGAATCCGCGACGGCCGCGAACGCGGAGAGCTCAGACAGCTGAACCCGTGCCATCGCTAGGCGCGCTGCACCGGGCGTCGGTTCACGTCGTTCTGAAACATCCACATCCCCCTGAACGTTATGTCGCGCAGAAGGGACCACTCCGCCAATGTCGATCCCACCATCATCGATCGAGTATTTCCCCTGTCCCGCAGGAGGCCATACCGGATCGTTACCCGCGCCGGAGAGCTAGGCGCGTCCTGCTCATTCCGCAAGCATCGAAACCCTGTCTGGGCGATCACAAATCCGCGCCTGATCGTGGGATCGGCACTTCCCGGTTCGACTCACCTGATGCACACAGGCGTCGGGTGCGAAGTGAGCATGAGGCCAACTCGCCCGCCGCGCCAAGGTCGAGGGAGGCCATGGGAACTCGTGCGCCATTCGACGGGGCCGGAGGTCTTCGACGGACCCGGCCTCAGCTCGCCTTGCGCGAGCGGGCCGGCGCTCTGGCCGGCTTCTCGGACTTTTTCGGCTCTTCCGCCTTCTTCGGCTCGTCCTTGGCCTTCTTGCCGCTGATCGGCAGCAGCATCTCGCGCTGCCCCTCGACGCGCTTCTTCGGCTTCTTGGCCTTCGCCTTCGGCGCAGGGGCGGCGGCGGGCGGCTTGTCGCCCTCGCTGGCAAGGCTGCGCTTCAAGGCGTCCATCAGGTTGATCACGTTGCCGCTCGTCTTCGGCGCCGCCTTGGCCGTGATGGTCACACCGTTGCGCTTCTTGTTGATCAGCTCGATCAGCGCTTCCTCGTAGTGATCCTCGAAATTCTCCGGCTGGAAGTCTGCCGATTTCTTCTCGACGATGTGCTTGGCGAGATCCAGCATGTCGCTGGTGATCTTCACGTCCTGGATGTCGTCGAAATAGTCCTGCTCGTTGCGCACTTCGTAGGGGTAGCGCAGCAGCGTTCCCATCAGGCCCTTGCCGAGCGGCTCCAGTGCGATGATGTGCTCGCGGTTGGTCAGCACCACGCGGCCGATCGCGACCTTGTCCATGCTGCGAATGGTCTCGCGAATGACGGCGAATGCATCGTGACCGACCTTGCCGTCGGGCACGAGGTAGTAGGGACGGATCAGATAACGGCTGTCGATATCGGTGCGCGGCACGAACTCGTCGATCTCGATCGTGTGCGTTGACTCCAGGGCGATGTCGTCGAGCTCGTCCTTGGTCACCTCGATATAGGTGTCGGTGTCGACCTTGTAGCCCTTGACGATGTCGTCATTGGCGACTTCCTCGCCGGTCTCGGCGTCGACCCTGCTGTATTTGATGCGGTGGCCGGTCTTGCGGTTGATCTGGTTGAAGGAGACCTTTTCGGACTCCGATGTCGCCGGATAGAGCGCGACCGGACAGGTCACGAGCGACAGCCGCAGAAAACCCTTCCAATTGGCGCGCGGGGCCATGATCTACTCCACTCAACTGCAAACTGACGGGCGTGCTCCCCGGACCGGGCTGCTGCGCATGTAGTTCTCGCGGCGGCCGCGAGGATAACATCGCAGGCTGCGGATTCAACAAGTGTGCCCAGAGATTCTGAGAGCGGCGTTAACTGGTCGCAGCCGGGCCGGTCGCCGGAACATCATGTGGCGGCCGACGTTGCCAACGGGAGCAACGAACAGAGCGCGATACCGCGTTCGAATGTGAATATTAGCGAGCTGAGGGCGCCATGGCCACGAGACGACAGTCGCAGATCGTCGAAACTCCCACCGAAGCGAGGCAGGGTGAGCCGGGCCCGTCAGTCCTGGCGATGCTGGCCATCTCCACCGGGCTGGCGCTGCTGGTCCTGGGCCTGGTGTGGTTCGTGTTCTTCCACACCTGATGATACCCGCAGCGGGGACGGCGCGGGATGACCGGTCGTAGCCCGCGTCACCCCGCCCGAGCCTGCCGCTTCCCTACGATCCAGCCCGGCCGCATGGCCGGGCTTTTCATCGTCACTCCCCAGAGCTTATATCCGCCCCAATTCTGTCGGCGCCTTGCCGGCGGCCCCGATCGAGATGACCAAAATGTAACTTGGTCGGTCGGGTTCCGTTCATGCGCGGTTCACGGCCCTCCGGTTCATCTTGAGGGCGGAAATCGTGCAGTTCAGCTTTGGAGGCAAGCGTGCGTCTGCTCGTTGTCGAGGACGATCCGGATCTCAACCGTCAGCTCACCACGGCCCTGAGCGACGCCGGCTACGTCGTGGACCGTGCGTTCGACGGTGAGGAGGGGCATTTTCTGGGTGACAGTGAGCCCTATGACGCGGTCGTGCTCGACATCGGCCTGCCCAAGATGGACGGCATCTCGGTGCTGGAGGCCTGGCGGCGCAATGGCCGGGCGATGCCGGTCCTGATCCTGACCGCGCGGGATCGCTGGAGCGACAAGGTGCAGGGCTTCGATGCCGGAGCCGACGACTACGTCGCCAAGCCATTCCATCTCGAGGAGGTGCTGGCGCGCATCCGCGCGCTGCTGCGTCGCTCCGCCGGCCATGCCCAGAGCGAATTGACCTGCGGCCCCGTCACGCTCGATACCCGTACGGGTAAAGTCAGCGTGTCAGGCAATCCCGTCAAGATGACCTCACACGAATACCGCCTGCTGTCGTATCTGATGCACCATTCCGGCCGCGTCGTCTCCCGCAGCGAGCTGGTCGAGCATCTCTACGATCAGGATTTCGACCGCGACTCGAACACCATCGAGGTCTTCGTCGGCCGCATCAGGAAGAAGCTCGACTGCGACGTGATCCAGACCGTGCGCGGACTCGGCTATCTGCTGACCCCGCCGCCGGCCGCGGGGGCCTGATCCGTGTCCGGCGCCTGCCATTGAGGTGGCCGGGCGCCGGCCGTTTCGCTAGTTTGCGGTCATGCGCCAGAGTTCACTTGCCACCCGGTTGTTCCTGTCCGCGACCGCGTGGCTCGTGGTCATCCTCGCCATCACGGGCATCGTGCTGTCCTCGGTCTATCGCAACGCGACCGAGCGTGCGTTCGACCGTAGGCTCAATCTTTATCTCCGCACGCTGATCGCGGAGGTCGCCACCCCCGACGATCCGCCCGACCGGCAATTCCAGTCGCTCGGCGAGCCGCTGTTCGAGTTGCCGCTGTCCGGCTGGTACTGGCAGATCACCCGCACCGACGCCGACAAGCCGGAGGTGCGGGCGTCGCGCTCGCTGTGGGACAAGAAGCTTCCCAAGCTGGAGGAGCAGGGGATCGAGCTGACCGCCGCCGGTATCCGGATCGGCTATGTCGAGGGACCGGAGAACCAGGATCTGCGCATGGTCGAACGCCCGGTCGATCTCGGCTCCGACGGCAAATTCCTCGTCAGCGTCGCCGGCGATGCCACCGAGATCTTCGACGAGACCCGCAGCTTCGACTATTACCTCGGCGGCACGTTCACGGCGCTCGGCATCGTGCTGCTGCTCACCACGGTCTTCCAGGTCAATTATGGCCTCGCCCCGTTGAAGCGCATCTCGGAGGCGATCGCCGATATCCGCTCCGGCCGGGCCGAGCGGCTGGAGGGCGAATTTCCGGTCGAGATCGCGCCGCTGGCGCGCGAGACCAATGCGCTGATCGACGCCAATCGCGAGATCGTCGAGCGGGCGCGGACCCATGTCGGCAATCTCGCCCACGCCATCAAGACGCCGCTCTCGGTGATCGTCAACGAGGCCACCACCCATGCCGCCGATCCGTTCGCGGCCAAGGTGATGGAGCAGGCGGACGTGATGCGCGACCAGGTCGCCCACCATCTGGAGCGCGCGCGGATCGCCGCCCGCGTCACCATCGTCTCGACGGTCACCGAGGTGGCGCCGGCAATCGAGGCGCTGCGCCGCACCATGGAGAAGATCTACCGCGAGCGCAGCCTGACCGTGGAGGCGACCGCCGATCCCGCCGCCCGGTTTCGCGGCGAACGCCAGGATCTGGAGGAGATGGTCGGCAATCTCATCGACAATGCCTGCAAATGGGCGGCATCGCGGGTCTCGGTCGAGGTCACGGTGCAGCCGCCGGCCCAGGCGGGGGCCACCTCGATGCTGCGGATCGTCGTCGACGACGATGGGCGGGGTCTGTCGGCGGTCGAACGCGCCCAGGTGTTGCGGCGCGGCCAGCGGCTGGACGAATCCAAGCCGGGATCGGGGCTCGGCCTGTCGATCGTCAGCGATCTGGCGGCACTCTATGGCGGGCAGCTGACCCTGGGCGATGCGCCGGTCGGGGGGCTCCGGGCCGAGCTGCGGCTGCCCGGCGTTTAACGGGGGCGGCGAATTTCGCCATCCTAAAGGTGTTCTTAATACCGCGGACGTTATGGTCGGGGCCGGGGTGCGCGATGTGCGCTCTCGCCGTGGAAATTTGCACGCCGGCGCATGGGTCAGACAGCTCACGAGCGATTGAGGGAATATCTCGGGCAGCTGCCGCCGAACGCGCAGTCGCTCCTGATGCGCGAGTTCGAGCGCGCCATCGAGCGCGGCCAGGACGTTGCCGTGGCGACCCTGGTGCTCGAGCAGCTGCGCAAGGTGGTCCGTCCGGCAGCCGCCGTTGCACCGCCGCCGCCGGCCGCTCCGCCCGCGCGTCCGCCACAACCCATCGAGGCCCGACCGCAGGCGCGCGAGGAGCGCCGCCAGAGCGGCGACGGCCCGCGCCGGCTGTTCCGGCCGCTGGAGCCGTTCCTCACCGATTCCACCGGCCCGTTGCGTCCCGGCCAGATTCGCCGCGCCTCGCTGCTCGCGGTCTGGCAGTGGCTCGGCCGCGAAGGCGCGCCTGAGCGCTATGCCGAGTTCGATGCCGCGATGTCGGCCGGAAGCGACAGCTCGCGCGAGGTCGAGGTCGCCGCGCGCAAGCTGCAGCTCGCCGCCGCCGAGGCGCTGATGAAGCTGGTCGGCCCCAACGCCACCGGCGACCGCCAGCGCCTGCTCGCCCGCATCGGGTCGCCCAGCGTGATCGAGGATCTGCTGCCGATCGCGCTGGTGCTGCAGAACCGCGAGGCGCTCGACGGCCTCAACGGCCGGCTGCCCGGCATCATCCGCGTGCTCGGCGATTCCCAGATCGCCTCCGTCACCGACGCCATCAACGTGCCGTCGCTGCAGACGCCCTTGATGCTGCCCTTCGCGCTGTCGCTGGTGATGCAGCGGCTCGCCGCGCCCTGGCAGATCATCCGCCTGGCCACCAAGATCGCGGCCTCCGACGACGAGATCCGCGTCGCGGCGACGCCGTTCGGCGTCGCCGTCACCATCGCGCTCAACGACCTGGCGAACCTCGCTGCAAGCCTGCGCGCCGACATTCGCCGCGGGCACTTCTCCAATCTCGGCGACACGCTGAAGACGCTGCATGACGGCGTCCGCGGCCTGCGCACCGAGCTCGACCTGCGCTCCGAATCCAATTGGGGCAAGCAGCTGACGGCGATCCGTGCCGATATCTCCAACGCGCTGCAATCCGAGATCGACAGCGTGCCCGGCCGCGCGCGCCGAATCCTGCGTCAGCGCGCCGACAAGGACATTCCGGCCGGCGCCGGAGTCGACGGCGGCGAGGTCGAGGAGGTGGCGGCGCTGATCGAGTTCGTCGCGGTGTGCCGCAACTATGCCGGCGAGCTCGCGATCAACGAGGTGACGCTGCGGACTTACACCGATCTGCAGCAGTATGTCGAAAAGGCGACCGAGGCTCTGGTGCAGTCGCTGCGTTCGGGCGATGCGCGGGCGCGCGCCTATCGGCAGTCGCAGGTGTCGGCGGCGATCCGCTTCTGCCACGTGCTGTTCGGCAACGACTACGCCCAATTGATGAGTAGGTCGGCCGAAAACGCCATGAACGGCGAGCGAAAATCCTCGCGCGCCGGCTAGATCTTTTGCTATCCTGGGCTCGTTTTCTCGTACGCAATTTTAGGTTGACCCCACCCGGGAACCACGCATAGGTTCCCGTCGCCAGGTTCCAGACGATTTCATCAAGACCATGATTTCGACAATCAACTTCGTCGAGGTCGAGAATCGCGTCGTCAGCGCGACCTATCGCAACCTCATGATCAAGGCCAAGGTCGTGCTCGTCGACAAGACGAGCGGGGCACAGCTGACTGATCCCATCACCACCATCGCCTCGCCGGTGCCGGTCGGATCGTTGCGGATCCGGCTCACCGACCGTGTCAGGCCGGGGACCTATTTCCTGGTCGCCCTCAACGGTCACGGCAGCTACCTCGCCAAGAGCGCCGAGTTCGAGGTGTCCTAAGTTACGTAATCGTCCTGAGTTTTTTGGCCCGACCGGCTGGGTTACCAGGGGGCAATTGTGAATTGCCGCCGGGAACGGTGCTGGTTAAAAGCGGCCCCGACGCGCGCCTGCCGGTGGGCGCTGACTGGAACTCTGTCCGATGACGCGTTGGGTCCAATGACTCTCTGGTTCGTGTTCGCCGTGATGACGGCTGCGGCGATCTTCGCCGTCCTGCTGCCGCTCGGCATGGGCGCGCGCACGCCCTCGGACGGCCGCGAGGTCGCCGTCTACAAGGACCAGCTCGCCGAGATCGAGCGCGACGTCGAAAGCGGGCTGATCGGCAAGGTCGAGGCGGAAGCGGCCCGGGTCGAGATCGGCCGGCGGCTGCTGGCCGCGGCGGACCAGGAAAGCGAGGCTTCGGCCAAGCCGAGCCTCGGGCTGCGCCGCGCCGCCGCGGTGCTGGCACTGATCGGCCTGCCGGTCGTGGCGCTCGCCGTCTATCTGCCGCTCGGCTCGCCGCGATTGCCGGATTTTCCGCTGACCGCCCGCGCCAAGCCGGCCGACGGCTCGCAGCCGCTGGAGACGCTGGTGTCGCAGGTCGAGCAGCACCTGCAGAAGAACCCGACCGACGCCCGTGGCTGGACCGTGCTGGCCCCGGTGTTGGCGCGGCTCGGCCGCACCGAGGACGCCATTCGCGCCTATCGCAACGTCATTGCCTATGCTGGCGACGGCGCCACCAAGCGCGCCGATCTCGGGGAGATGATCACGGCCGCGGCCAGCGGCGTCGTCACCGCCGAGGCCAAGGCCGAGTTCGAGCGCGCCCATGCGCTCGATGCCGACGAGCCCAAGGCGAATTATTATCTCGGGCTGGCCGCCGAGCAGGATGGCCGCAAGGACGATGCCGCGGGGATCTGGCGGGGGATGCTGGGCAAGGGCCCGGCGGATGCGCCGTGGCGGCCGCTGGTCAGCGCCGCGCTCGCCCGCGTCGGCGGCGGCGAGGTGCCGGCGCTGCCGAGCGAGGCGATGGCGGCCGCCAAGGACATGAGCGCCGGCGACCGCGACGCGATGATCCGCGGCATGGTCGACCGGCTGGCGACGCGGCTGAAGCAGAATGGCGACGACGCCGAGGGCTGGCTGCGGCTGGTGCGCGCTTATGTCGTGATGGGTGATCTCGACAAGGCCAGATCGGCGTTGTCCGATGCGCGGCAGGCCGTAAAGGACGCGGAGCAGTTGCGGCAGCTCAACGAGAGCGTGAAGACGTTCGGGCTGGATGGATGAGCGGCGCTTCCGCCGCGGGGATGTTGGGATGACACGCAAGCAGAGGCGTTTGACGATCATCGGTGGTGCGCTGTTCGTGCTCGCGGTCGCAGCCGGACTGGTGCTGAATGCGCTGCGCGACTCCATCGTGTTCTTCTCGACGCCGACCATGGTCGCGGAGAAGCATGTTCCGCCCGGCAAGCGCTTCCGCCTGGGCGGCCTGGTGCAGCCGGGCTCGCTGAAGCGCGGCGCCGATCTCGCGGTCAGCTTCGAAGTCGCCGACGGGGGCGCCAAGCTCCCGGTCGCCTACAAGGGCATCTTGCCGGATCTGTTCCGCGAAGGGCAGGGCGTCGTCGCCGAGGGCGCGCTCGATGCTTCCGGCGTGTTCAAGGCCGATACCGTGCTGGCCAAGCATGACGAGACCTACATGCCGAAGGAAGTCGCCGACAGCCTGAAGAAGCAGGGCCATTGGAAGGACGATTACGGCAAGCCGCAAGCCGGCGCCAAACCGGGCCCGGTGTCGATGCGCGAGGGCGAGAAGACCGCCGCAGGAGCGACGCAGTGATTGCAGAGAGCGGACATTATGCCCTGGTGCTGGCGCTGGCGCTGGCGCTGATCCAGTCGACCGTGCCGATGCTCGGCGCCGCCCAACGCGACGTCGCGCTGATGAATGTCGGCCGCTCCGCCGCGCTGGCGCAGCTGCTGTTCGCTGGGCTGTCCTTCATCGCGCTGATCACCCTGCACGTGACCTCGGATTTCTCCGTCGCCAACGTGTTCGAGAACTCGCACTCGATGAAGCCGCTGCTCTACAAGATCACCGGCGTCTGGGGCAATCATGAAGGCTCGATGCTGCTGTGGGTGTCGATCCTGGCGCTGTTCGGCGCGATGGTCGCGCTGTTCGGCAACAACCTGCCGCTGTCCTTGCGTGCCCGCGTGCTCGCGGTGCAGGCCTGGGTCGCCGCGGCCTTCTATCTGTTCATCCTGACCACCTCGAATCCCTTTGCCCGTCTGGCCAATCCACCGATCGAGGGCCGCGACCTCAATCCGGTGCTGCAGGACATCGGCCTCGCCGTGCATCCGCCGATGCTCTATCTCGGCTATGTCGGTTTCTCCATTTCGTTCTCGTTCGCGATCGCCGCCCTGATCGAGGGCCGCATCGATGCGGCCTGGGCACGCTGGGTGCGGCCGTGGACCCTGATGGCCTGGATCTTCCTGACGCTCGGCATCGCCATGGGCTCGTACTGGGCCTATTACGAGCTCGGCTGGGGCGGCTGGTGGTTCTGGGACCCCGTCGAGAACGCCTCGCTGATGCCCTGGCTCGCCGGCACCGCGCTGTTGCACTCCGCCGTCGTGATGGAGAAGCGCAACGCGCTCAAGGTCTGGACCATCCTGCTGTCGATCCTGACCTTCTCGCTGTCCTTGCTCGGCACCTTCCTGGTGCGCTCCGGCGTCATCACCTCGGTGCATGCCTTCGCCAGCGATCCGACGCGCGGCGTGTTCATCCTCGGCATCCTCGTGCTGTTCATCGGCGGCAGCCTCACGCTGTTCGCCGGCCGCGCCACGGCGCTGAAGCAGGGCGGGCTGTTCGCGCCGATCTCGCGCGAGGGCGCGCTGGTGCTCAACAATC
This sequence comes from Bradyrhizobium aeschynomenes, assembly GCF_013178945.1. Taxonomy (GTDB): domain Bacteria; phylum Pseudomonadota; class Alphaproteobacteria; order Rhizobiales; family Xanthobacteraceae; genus Bradyrhizobium; species Bradyrhizobium aeschynomenes. The sequence continues at coordinate 490,003 of NZ_JABFDM010000002.1, read as the reverse complement.
TGCTGCTCACCGTGTCCTGCGCCACCGTGCTGTTCGGCACGCTCTATCCCGTCATCATGGAGGCGCTCGACTTCAAGCTCTCGGTCGGCGCGCCCTTCTACAATCTCACCTTCGGCCCGCTGTTCGCGCTGCTCTTGCTGATGGTGCCGTTCGGCCCGATGCTGGCGTGGAAGCGCGGCGATCTCGTCGCCGCCATGCAGCGGCTGCTCGCGGCCGGCATCACCGCGCTGGTGGCGATCGCGATCGCTTGGGCGTGGGCGCGCGGCGGCAGCGCCCTGGCGCCGCTCGGCATCGGTCTCGGCGTGTTCGTCATCACCGGCGCCATGGTCGACCTGGTCGAGCGCAGCGGCCTCGCGCGCGTGCCGTTCAAGACCGCACTGCATCGCACCCGTGGCCTGCCGCGCTCGGTGTGGGGCACGGCGTTCGCGCATGCCGGGCTCGGCATAGCCCTGCTCGGCATCGTCTGCGAGACCACCTGGAACAGCGAGCTGATCTCTACGCTCCATCCGGGCGACGTCCGCAACCTCGCCGGCTACCAGATCAAGTTCGACGGCATGACCCAGCGCCAGGGCCCGAACTTCGCCGAGGTGATCAGCACCTTCGTCATCAGCGAGGACGGCCGGCAGCTCGCGGTAATGACGCCGAGCAAGCGCAGCTTCGCCACCAGGGGCATGTCGACGACGGAAGCGGCGCTGATGACGCGCGGCGTCAGCCAGCTCTACGTCTCGCTCGGCGACACCACCGCCGATGGCGGCCTCGCCGTGCGCATCTATCACAAGCCGCTGGTGCTGCTGATCTGGTTCGGCCCGGTGCTGATGGCGTTCGGCGGACTGCTGTCGCTGTCGGATCGCCGCCTGCGTGTCGGCGCGCCGCAGCCCGCGCGCGGCCTGCGCGCGATGCAGCCAGCGGAGTAGGGCGGATGCGACGCGTTCTCAGCGCCCTCGCGTTCGCGCTGCTGCTGCTCGCGGCCCCCGCGGCGCAGGCGGTGCAGCCCGACGAGGTCATGTCTGATACCGCCAAGGAGCAGCGCGCCCGCGCGCTGTCGCGCGAGCTGCGCTGCATGGTCTGCCAGAACCAGTCGATCGACGATTCCGACGCGCCGCTGGCGCGCGACCTGCGCCTCCTGGTGCGCGAGCGTCTCGCCGCCGGTGACAGCGACAGTCAGGTGCTCGACTTCCTGGTCGCACGCTACGGCCAGTTCGTGCTGCTCAAGCCGCGCTTCGAGCGCCAGACCCTGCTGCTCTGGCTGTTGCCGCCGGTGCTCCTGCTCGGCGGCGGCCTCGCGCTGTGGTGGCAGGTCCGCCGCCGCGGCCAGCGCGGTGCCGAGGCTACGCCGAAGCTGACGGCGGAGGAGGAGGCGCGGCTTGCTGCGCTGATGGCCGCGGAGCAGCAGCCGCCGGCGTCGTGAAGCGCGCTGCTCATGGCCGACGTGCCGCGCCGGGCGCGGAGCTGCCTCTCATGGTGAGGAGGCACGTAGCGCCGTCCGTCCAGCATGTCCCGTGCCGGATCCTCATTCCCCGCAAACCCCCGTGCTCGCCGCGCCCCCACGCTTTCATCTTATTTTACCCTTTGTCTGGAAATGTGCGGAGGACATTCCGTGTGACGCGTTCCGGGCAAAGCCAATGTTCTCCAACAGCAATCTGACGATCCGCTTCCTCGTGGGAGGCGTCGTGGCGTCTCTCCTCATGTTGCTGGCGATCGGCGGCGGCACCGGCTTCATCGCGGTGCTCTATCTCAACAATCAGATCACCAGCCTGTCGGCGGACTTCGCCAGCCTCAGCGGTCCGGCGCGCGACCATGCCACCCTGACCTATCAGCAGGCGCAGTCGGCGTTCTCCTGGTTCCTGATCGCCTGCGTCGCCATCGCCGTGTTCGCCAGCGCCGTCTGCCTGATGACCTACGCCGCCGTGCAGAACGGCATCCTGCGTCCGCTGGCCGCGATGGTCAGCGCCATGCGCGACGTGGCCGACCAGAAATACGACACCCGCATTCCCGGCCTCGGCCTGTCCAACGAGATCGGCCAGTTGGCCGGCGCGTTGGAGGTGTTCAAGACCAACGGCATCGAGCGCCAGCGCCTCACCGAGCGGGAGCTGCAGGAGGCGCAGCGCCAGGGCGAGCGCTCGCGCTATCTCGACGGCCGCATCCATTCGTTCAACGAGCTCGTCGCCAGCGTCGTCGGCAGCGTGGCCGCGTCGGCCGTGCGGCTGAAGAGCAATGCCGAGACCTTGTCGCGCGCAGCCAACGACACCTCGGCCAAGGCGAATGCGGTCGAGGCCGCCGCCAATCACGCCAACCGCAGCGTGCAGACCGTGGCCGGCTCGGCCGAGGAGATGTCGAGCTCGATCGGCACCATCAGCCGCCGCGTCTCCGATGCCACCCAGCGCGCCGAGGGCGCGGCGTCGCAGGCCGAGAAGAGCAAGAACACCATTCATTCGCTGTCGGACGCCGCCGAGAAGATCGGCACCGTGGTGCAGCTCGTGCAGGCGATCGCCGCGCAGACCAATCTGCTGGCGCTGAACGCCACCATCGAGGCCGCCCGCGCCGGCGAAGCCGGCCGGGGCTTCTCGGTCGTGGCGTCGGAGGTGAAGAACCTCGCCAATCAGACCAGCAAGGCGACCGACGAGATCTCGGCCCATGTCGCCAGCATCCAGGGCATCACCGCCGAGACCCGCGGCGCCATCGACGGCATCTCGACCACGCTGTCCGAGATCAGCGCCATCATGTCCGGCATCGAGGTCGACACCTCGCAGCAGCGCAACGCCACCCAGGACATCTCCAAGAGCGTCCAGGAAGCCGCCCGCGGCACCCTCGACGTCTCCAACCACATCGCCCAGATCTCCTCCACCTCCGCCGAAACCGGCCGCCTCGCCACCGACGCCCGCGACGCCGCCGGCGAGCTGTCGCAACAGGCCGAGACGCTGAAGCGCGAGGTCGATGCGTTCATCGTCAGCGTCAAGGCGAGCTGATCCCGCGACCTGCGCCACACGACAACAGCCAGCCATCATCTCCGCCGTCATTCCGGGGCATTCGCGGCACGCGAATGAGCCCGGAATCCATAACCACGAGCGGCCATGATGGCGACGGGCTGTCGCTACATCTCGCTCCAACACCGACAGCCGTGGCTATGGATTCCGGGCTCGCGCTGTCGCGCGCCCCGGAATGACGGCGGAGGAAGCGTCGTCTCGCCATGACGCACAGCCGTCGCCCAGCCCTCCGCTGTCGTCCCTGCGAACGCAGGGACCCATAACCACAGGGAGATGTCGTGGGGCGGGCTGTCGGACCAGTATAGCAGGTCTCCGGCATCCAGGCCGCCACCGAGGAGTCGGTCGGCTCGATCAAGGAGATCGGCAGCACCATCGGCCGCCTGTCGGAAATCTCCGCCGCCGTGGAAGAGCAGGGCGCCGCGACGCAGGAGATCTCCCGCAACGTCCAGCACGCCGCCAACGGCACCCAGCGCGTCTCGCGGAATATCGACGACGTGCAACGGGGGGCGTCGGAGACAGGCTCCGCGTCGTCGCAGGTGCTGGCTGCGGCACGGTCGCTGTCGGCAGAGAGCGGGCGATTGAAGCGCGAGGTGAGTAGGTTCTTGGGGTCGTTGCAGGCGGCGTGAGGTGGGGCGAGGTGTTGCTTCGACCGAAAAGTGAAAAGTAAGGTCGATGAGCGCAGTGCGTTGCCCGAGGCCACGGCTGATCGGCCGGGATTTTCTGCATACACCGGATGCGCATAGCGACATCTGAGACCACACGGGCTGTAGAGGTGAACCCGTATGTAACTGCGCTCATCCGGGCACGCTCGCTGGCCTATTTAGGTTCTACGATAAGCACCCAACGCTCGGTCGATGTGCGGAAACGCTGAGTCGTAAACACCTGCGTCCGGTCCAATTTTATCTTGGTGGGCGATCGCCAAACTTCGGAAAGAAGAATCAGTAACCGAGCATTGATGGCCGGTAGTCTGAGCTGATTCTGGCTAATTTCGTTGGGAGGATCGGAGACCAATTCTTCGTTGTCTTCGTCATTGAAAACCCGATCGCTATGTTCATCCCAGCCCGCGACACAAACGTAAGGAAGCAGTTGTCTGCTCAGGATTGAAAGCCCGATGATGTTGATGTTCAGCCAATGAAGACGTTCCTCATATCCTGCGTTGAGAAGAAAGAGAACCTTCCGCTCTCGGCCGACGATTTCCAAGAATTTCGTCTTGGTTACAAGGGCGCCGCCACAAAATACGAAAGGCAATTCTCCTGGATCGCCGCCTATCGCGTCGATCCGCTCTGCACTCCTTATTCGCTCCTGGAGCCCAAATTTGTCCTCGGTGATTAAGTGGGCCTGTTCCGATGCCCATGCCGCTAGAACGTCCTTAGGCACGTTATGCCGCGCCCTGCCGCGAGATGCGTCGGACGTTTCGCCTGTCAAGAGACCTACACACCAATCAGCGGCAGCCGCAACATTGAACCCTCCAACGGCAATGCCCGAAGTGCTTCGTTCAATGTGTAGGGGAGCGCGCCTGTCGATCGATGCACAAATGGCTGCACGGCCAAAAATATTGCCGTTTTGGTCTCTCAGGACTCGTAGTAAGGGAGCATGGGCGTTCAAAAAATCAGTGTCCGGAAAGTCGCCGGCGAGTTCAGTAAGAAATTGCCCGGAGTCGACAGCGGTCCAATTTGCAGCATGGTGATGCTTTGCATTGAGTGTCTCGAAAACAATGTCGACGTCGACGCCTGACACGAGGCGGATCATTTGGCTTAGCTGCTCAGGTACCCATTCGTCTAACCGAATTTTTTTGTGCGGGCCTCTAGGCAAGAAGAATCGTACATCATCGTCTTCATTGTTGACTATTTTATCATCAAGCTTAACGCTTACAGTGGTGACATAGTCTTCGAGCAGCTCTTCTGGATTCGGAAGTCGTACAATTGGCCGCGATCCTATATTCTCAAATTCAAGCACTTTCGCATCTACTTTTCCTGCGTCGCAACGTCGGCTAGTTACCTTAACTCGGTCGCCGAGAAGGAAAACTGAGAAAAAGCCAATCCCGAACTTTCCGATCACTTGGAGTCCGCTGCTTTCTAAGCCGGGCCATTCATCTCTTAGAGCATGCGTTCGCCAGAATGAATTTCCAAAATCCAAGAGGGCCCCAGTTAGTGTGGCTTCCGACATGCCTATGCCCGTGTCGTCAACATGAAGCCACGTGTCTGACGATGTTTTTTCGATGCGCAGGCGAACGGTGCCCCAGGTATTCGAGCGCTGGCTGACTATTCGCCTAGCCCTAACTGCGTCGACTGCATTCTGAAGCAGCTCTCGTACGGGCGCGAGAAAATTCGGTCCATATAGGTTTCGGCCACCCAATGTTTGAGCAAGATGGATTGGATTACTTACCCTGATTTCTGCGTTAACTGGTTTCCAGCCGCTTACTCGGATATAATTGGAAAGTGCGATCGGATCGCTTGTGCCGGCGACTTGTTTAATTGCGAAAGGCGACAGTCCATTGTCGCGCAGCACTGAATTTGATTTGCGAATTTCGTTGTCCAACATCGTCAGTGTATCATAACATAACCACCAAGCTCTCGCTTCCGATAAATCGAATGACTCTCCGGTCGCATAGATGATCGAATCGTCCTCGGTAGTCGGCTTGTTTAGTTTGCTTTGAAAGCGCCAATGATCGTCGGAGACTCCCTGAGGCTGGGTCAACGCGTAGGTCAACGATGGTGCGCGTCTTCTATCCATATGTGCAGCGTCAGCGCAGCGCAGCATACAGGCAATCTTTATTTCGTTTACCGTCCAGGCTGTTGGTGCGAACGAGGGAGCACCTAAGCGAGGAGTGAGGCTCCCGCCGACAAGCCGGTTGATAGGCCAGTGGTGGCTGTGTGCGATTCTTCCAATCGACGAGCCAAACGCGGTTCTAATCTCTTGATCCTCGATTAGCCTGATCTGTCCGCCCGCGCGCCCGTGCCATTGGACGCTAACTAGCTCTTCTGCATGCCTTGCGTGCAAGTCGCGGAGTGTTTGAAAGACAATTTCGCCTCTCAGGTTGTGGGGGGATTGATAATCGTTTCGGGCGATACGGGAATGGAGTGCCTTTTTAAGGTGCTCGCTGCGTTGTCGCGCCATTCGGTAGTTTCGAGTAGTTGCGGCATGCCTCCGGGATAAGAGGCAATGCTCATGCCGGCATCATGCAATAGAATTGCAGCGCCAAGAACGAATGCTTCGGATGGGTTGATCTGAAAGCCTTCACCGCAGATCAGCGACCCCATTTCCCATAGTGCGTCGAGGTGCGTTATATCGTGAACTGTCAAACCCTTGCAGTCCGACGGAATTAAACTGACCAACTGCTTCGCATTCTCGCGCAATGACAGGTATGCGGTTCGGAGTCGCTCCCGCTGCGGTCCAAATTCGTCCGTGTTTTGCGGCGCGAGAGTAGATCGCCATAAGTAGGTATTTTCGAACATCGGACTCTCTGTTTTGTAGAGAATGCATCGAAGCGCAATTACAGCGGGCGTGCAAGGTGGTTGTGCACGTCCAATGGCCGATGATTGTTGGATCGGCAAAACCTCTCTCCTCAGCCCGGCATGCATCCAAATCGCCCGTCGTATTCGGAAAAAACGCTTATCGATTCCGAAAAAGCAAAAACGCTCTTGCGCTCCACCCCAAATCACCCTTATCCTCCACCGCGTTCCGTACCGCTGAGGGAGCGTATCGCGATCGTCACGGACGCGGGTTGCGGAATGCGATGGATGCGGGCGGCTGCAAGCGGGGTTTTGGCCTCGCCGACGAACGGCTGACTGCGGACAGGAAATCGTGTCGTCCTGGCCTCCCGGTGCCGAGGCCAAGCCGGTGGTGATGATCCGCTGGCGACGGGGTCAATGAGCCGGTCCCCGGGGAGAGCACGTATAAATGTTAAAACCATCGCGCAGGGAAGGCCGGGATGTCTCAGCCGAACCTGTGGTTCCTACCCCGTGCTTTTTGTCTGCACGGGGGCCATGGGGGCGGCAAGCTCCCGGTCTTCCCTGCGCCCTCTGTTAGGAGAGGGTGTGATTTCGGGCATGGCTCGGACGCGGAGTGCGTCGCGAGGGCGATGCTGCTCGGGTTGCTGTTTGCTTTCGCCGCGTGCTGTTTGACAATGTGGATCGGGATCGTCGCCGCTTGCGTCATTGCGAGCGTAGCGACGCAATCCAGAGTCCCGCCCACGACTCTGGATTGCTTCGGTCGCAATGACGAAGTTTGGCGCGGGCAGCGTGCCTTCATACTCCGCTGTCATCCTCGCGAAGGCGGAGGATCCAGTACGCCGCGGCCGTCGTGGTTGAGCAGACAGGCTGCGGCGTACTGGATTCCCCGCTTTCGCGGGGAATGACAGGTGGAGGTGCGGCGGGAGCGTGCGCCGGATGGTCCACTTGGAGTCGACCGGTGGTCGGGACACGCGACCAGCCGGGTGCACCGGACGGGTCGGGCGGATTGGCGCAGCGCAATCCGCCGGGGCTGGCTCCGGTGCGGGCGGATGTGCGGCGGCTGGCTCCGGCGTCGTCGGACAGGCGGCGGGTTACGCCTGCGGCTAACCCGCCCTGCGGGGATTACGACTTTTGGCGGGGATGGTCATCGAGATGGCGGCCATCGGGCGGCCGGGCCTTCGGAAGCCATTGAACCTCAACGGCTTTTCTTTCGCCATCCGGCATCTGCGCCATTCCGCCGCAGTCATCGTGTCCGTCCATTACAGAAGTTTAACGCCGCAGCCAGCACGCCGTAAGGCGGCAAGTCCCATGTTCACTGGCGAACGGGGCGAACAGCCCGGGACACGAGTTTTAGACCTTGACCAAAATCGCTTGCGGAGAAAACCGTATGACTGACCGTCCGACCGACCTGTCCTCGCTTCCATCCTATCGCCAGCCCCGGCGTGTGTTCTCGGCGCGCAAGCTCGCGCTGATGGCCTCCGTGGTCGCGGGCCTCGGCATTGCCGCCTATGGCCTGTCGCCGCAGGGCGCGCCGCTCGATGTGTTCTCGACCGCGGCGCATGCGCAGGTCGCCAACGAGGTCAGCAAGGTCGCGCGCCCGGTCGGCTTTGCCGACATCGTGGAGCGGGTGAAGCCGTCGGTGATTTCGGTCAAGGTCAACATCGCCGAGAAGGTCGCCAAGAACGACAACGACGACGACACGCCGTTCCAGCCGGGCTCGCCGATGGAGCGCTTCTTCCGCCGCTTCGGCGGTGAGAACGGCATTCCCGGCATGCCGGGCGGGCGCGGCGGCCGTGGTGGTCGCGCGGTGACCGGGCAGGGCTCCGGCTTCTTCATCTCCGCCGACGGCTATGCGGTGACCAACAATCACGTGGTCGACGGCGCCGACAAGGTCGAGGTGACGACCGACGACGGCAAGACCTACAGCGCCAAGGTGATCGGCACCGACCAGCGCACCGATCTCGCGCTGATCAAGGTCGAGGGCAGCTCGAGCTTCCCGTTCGCAAAGCTCGCCGACGGCAAGCCGCGCATCGGCGACTGGGTGCTGGCGGTCGGTAATCCCTTCGGCCTCGGCGGCACGGTGACCGCGGGCATCGTCTCGGCGGTCGGCCGCGACATCGGCAACGGCCCGTATGACGACTTCATCCAGATCGACGCGCCCGTGAACAAGGGCAATTCGGGTGGCCCGGCGTTCGACGTCGACGGCAATGTCGTGGGCGTCAACACCGCGATCTACTCGCCGTCCGGCGGCAGCGTCGGCATCGCGTTCTCGATCCCGGCCTCGACCGTGAAGAGCGTGATCGCGCAGCTGAAGGACAACGGCTCGGTCAGCCGTGGCTGGATCGGCGTGCAGATCCAGCCGGTGACGCAGGACATTGCCGACAGCCTCGGCATGAAGAAGGCGGAAGGCGCGCTGGTCGCCGAGCCCCAGGCCAATGGTCCGGCGGCGAAGGCGGGCATCCAGTCCGGCGACGTCATCACCGCCGTCAATGGCGAGCCGGTGAAGGACGCGCGTGAGCTCGCCCGCACCATCGGCGGCATCGCGCCCGGCGCCGCCGTCAAGCTCAACGTGCTGTCGAAGGGCCAGGAGAAGACCATCAACCTGACGCTTGGCAAGCTGCCGAACACGGTCGAAGCCAAGGCCGACAGCGGCGGCGACAATGGCGGCTCCTCGCGCGGCGCCGACGTGCCGAAGCTCGGCATGACCGTCGCTCCGGCGTCGAGCGTGGCCGGCGCCGGCAAGGAAGGCGTCGTCGTCACCGAGGTCGACCCGAAGAGCGCGGCGGCCGATCGCGGCTTCAAGGAAGGCGACGTGATCCTGGAGGTCGCAGGCAAGTCGGTGACCTCGGCCGGCGACGTGCGCGAGGCCATCAACGCCGCGAAGTCCGACAACAAGAACAGCGTGCTGATGCGCGTGAAGAGCGGCGGCCAGTCGCGCTTCGTCGCGGTGCCGCTGGCCAAGGGCTAAGGCCATTCGAGATGGAGGATCGCCGGCATGTGCCCCCGCGTCGGCGGTTCTTCCTGGGGGCGGGCTTCAAGTCCCGCTCCCTCCACACCTTCCGTAGGAACAACGCCCCCCTCCGTCGGAAGGAACTCGGGCGGTGAGGTCCCCCAGCCTCGCCGCCCACTTTCCTGTTGATCATCCTCGGGCCCACGCCGCCTTGCACGGAAACGGCGGCCGGTCCATGTAGATGGACATCGAACCGTGATCGCCCCCGTTTCCGCAATGCGCCTCCTGATCATCGAAGACGACCGCGAATCCGCCGACTATCTGGTCAAGGCGTTCCGCGAGGTCGGACATGTCGCAGACCTCGCCGGCGACGGCGAGGAGGGGCTCGCCATGGCCGACAGCGGGGATTACGACGTGCTGGTGGTCGACCGCATGCTGCCCAAGCGCGACGGCCTGTCGCTGATCGGCGCGCTGCGCGACAAGGGCAACCGAACGCCGGTTCTGATCCTGTCCGCGCTCGGCCAGGTCGACGACCGCATCAAGGGCCTGCGCGCCGGCGGCGACGATTATCTGCCCAAGCCCTATGCCTTCGCCGAGTTGCTCGCCCGCGTCGAGGTGCTGTCGCGCCGCCATGGCGGACCGGCGGAGGAGACGACCTACAAGGTCGGCGACCTCGAGCTCGACCGTCTGTCGCATCGCGTCGCCCGCGGCAAGGACGAGCTGACCCTGCAGCCGCGCGAGTTCCGCCTGCTCGAATATCTGATGAAGCACGCCGGGCAGGTGGTGACGCGCACCATGCTGCTGGAGAACGTCTGGGATTATCACTTCGATCCGCAGACCAACGTGATCGACGTCCACATCTCGCGGCTGCGCTCCAAGATCGACAAGGGGTTCGACCGCCCGCTGCTCCACACCATCCGCGGCGCGGGGTACATGATCCGTGACGGCCTTCGGTAAGCTGATCCGCACCACGGCGTTCCGGCTGACGCTGGTCTATCTTTTGTTGTTTGCGCTGTTCGCCGCCTCGCTGCTCGGCTATTTCGCCTGGAACACCCGCCGCCTGATCACCGAGCAGATCTCGACCACGGTCACCGCCGAGATCAGCGAGATGACCGACATCTTTTCCCACCGCGGCCTGCGCGGGCTCGTCTTCAACATCGAGAGCCGCGCGCTGCGGCCCGGCGCCAACCTCTATCTCATCACCACGCCGACCGGGCAGCAGATCGCCGGCAACGTCGCCGCGCTCGCGCCGGGGGTGATGGGCAGCTCGGGGTGGTCTGAGACGTTCTACCGCCGGCTCGACGACGGCAGCGATCAGAACCACCGCGCGCTGGTCTATGTCACGCAGCTGTCGAGCGGCTTTCGGCTTTTGATCGGCCGCGATCTCGAGGAGCGCCGCCGGCTGTTCGGCATCGTCGCCAAGGCGGCGCAATGGTCGGTGCTGGTGGTCGTGGTGCTCGGCATCGGCGGCGGCATCTTCGTCGCGCGGCGCGTGCTGGTCCGGATCGACGCGATGACCGGCACGACGCGGCGGATCATGGATGGCGATCTGTCCGGGCGATTGCCGGTCGGACGCAGCGGCGACGAGCTCGATCGTCTGGCGGAAAATCTCAACGCCATGCTGGAGCGCATCGAGGCGCTGATGACCGGCCTCAAGGAGGTCTCCGACAACATCGCCCATGACCTCAAGACGCCGCTGACGCGGCTGCGCAACCGCGCCGAGGAGGCGCTGGCAAAGTCGCGCTCGGAGGAGGAATATCGCGGCGCGCTGGAGCGGACGATCGAGGAGTCCGATGGTCTCATCCGCACCTTCAACGCACTCTTGATGATCGCGCGTGCGGAGTCCGGACAGGCGCGCGGCGACATGGTCGAGTTCGACGTCGCCGATGTCGCCGCCGGCATTCACGAGCTGTACGAGCCGCTCGCGGAGGACAACGAGATGACCCTGCGCGTCAAGGCCGCTGCTGCGCCCGTGCATGGCAATCGCGAGCTGATCAGCCAGGCGCTCGCCAATTTGGTCGAGAACGCGATCAAATACGGCAAGCCGGCCGCGGTGCCGTCCGAGTCGGGGGCTGCTGCAAGCAGCCGCGAGATCCTGATCGAGGCGCGGCGCGAGGGCTCCCAGGTGCTGCTCAGCGTCACCGATCACGGCGAGGGCATCCCGGAGGCCGAGCGTAAGCACGCCGTCGAGCGTTTCGTGCGGCTCGAGGCAAGCCGCACCTTGCCCGGGTCCGGCCTTGGCCTGAGCCTCGCCTCCGCCGTCGCCACACTCCACGGTGGCGAGTTGCGCCTCGGCGACGCCAAGCCGGGGCTGGTCGCGACCCTGGTGCTGCCGGCAGGGACGGGGCTGTCCGCCAAGCTTGCGGCGCCGACGCGGGATGTGCCACAGAAGGCCGCATGACCTCCTCCGCGCCGGGAAACGCGGACGGGCAGAACCTGGCCGGGCGTTTCGTCGCCGGCCCGCATGTCCGTGCGCCCGACAAAGCCGAACAACGCCTCACCGAGTGGCTCGCCGAACTCGAGCCGCCTTTGGCCGCATCGCTCCGCGCGCTGCTCGCCAACGGTTGGCCGCGGACGATCTTGCAGGGCATCGCCGAGTGCTCGCCCTATCTGTTCGACCTCGTCCGTGTCGACGGCCACCGGCTCGACCGCCTTTTGCGCTGCGAGCCGCAGACGCATCTCGCCGAGCTGATCGCCCGTACCGGCCGCGAGGTGTTTGAGGCGAGCAGCGAAGCGGATGTCATGCGGCTGCTGCGGCAGCTCAAATCCGAGGCGGCGCTCCTGATCGCGCTCTGCGACATCGGCGGCGTCTGGCCCGTCATGCAGGTGACGGCCGGGCTGACCGATGTCGCCGTCTCCTCGGTGCAGATGGCGCTGCGCTATCTGCTGCGGCAGGAGGCCGCGCGGGGCCGGCTGTCGCCTGCGGATGTTGCGCAGCCGGAGCAGGGCTGCGGGCTGTTCGTGCTCGCGATGGGCAAGATGGGCGCCGGCGAGCTGAACTACTCCAGCGACATCGACCTCATCGTGTTCTTCGATCCCGACGCCACGACGCTGGCGCGCGACATCGAGCCGCAGCCCTTCTTCGTTCGCGTCACCCAGGCGCTGGCGCGGCTGCTGCAGAGCCGCACCGCCGACGGCTACGTCTTCCGCGTCGACCTCCGGCTGCGGCCCGACCCGGCATCGACGCAGGTGGCGATGTCGACCGAGGCGGCGCTGCATTACTACGAGCGCGAGGGCCGCACCTGGGAGCGCGCCGCGATGATCAAGGCCCGCATCTGCGCCGGCGATATCGCCGCCGGCGAGGCGATGCTGGCCGAGCTGTCGCCGTTCGTCTGGCGCAAGCATCTCGACTTCCAGGCGCTGACCGACGTCCACGACATGAAGCGGCAGATGCAGGTCTATCGCGGCCACAGCGAGATCGCGGTCGAGGGCCACAACGTCAAGGTCGGCCGCGGCGGCATCCGCGAGATCGAGTTCTTCGCCCAGACCCAGCAACTGATCGCCGGCGGCCGCCACCCCGAGCTGCGCGTGCGCCCGACCCTGCAGGCGCTCGACGTGCTCACCACCAGCAAGTGGATCACCGCGCAGGCGCGTGACGAGCTCACCGTCGCCTATGAGTTCCTGCGCCGCGTCGAGCACCGGCTGCAGATGATGGCGGATGAGCAGATCCACAGCCTGCCGGACGACGTCGAGGGCGTCGGCCGCTTCGCGTGCTTCTTCGGCTATGACAGCCGCGAGCGCTTTGCGGTCGACCTGCTGTTCCACCTCAACATCGTGCAGGGACACTATGCGAGGCTGTTCGAGGGCGATCCCACCGGCACCGTCAGCCTGCCGGCCGTGAACTACGGCGCGGGGCCCGACGAGCCGCGCCTGATGGAGCACCTTGCCGGGCTCGGCTTCCGCGATCCGGTGATGGTCGCGAAAACCTTGCAGCAATGGCAGGCGGGCGAGTACCGCGTGTTCCGCGCGGAGGCGACGCGCGCTGCCTTCAACGACTTCCTGCCCGCGCTGATCGATGGTCTCGCGCATGCCGACGAGCCGGATCGCGCGGTCGTCGCGTTCGACCGTTTCCTGCAGGCGCTGCAGCTCGGCGGACGGCTGGTCACCCTGCTCGGGCAGAACCGCGACCTCGTCGCGCTGGTGGCGCTCGTGCTCGGCGCGGCGCCGCGGCTCGGCGACATGCTGGCGCGGCAGCCGCGGCTGATGGACGGCCTGATCGATCCGCGCTTCTTCGGCGCCATCCCCGATCGCCGCGAATTGTCGGCGCGCCTGGCCGCGACCCTGCAGGATGCCGGCACCTATGAGGAGTTTCTCGATCGCCTCAGGCAGTTCGGCCAGGAGAGCCTGTTCCTGATCGGCACCCGCATTCTCTCCGGCACCGTGTCGGCGCAGCAGGCCGGCACCGCGTTCGCCGACGTCGCCGAGGGCATCGTGCACACCGTGCACGACCTCGTCACCGAGCGCTTCGCCGCGCAGCACGGCCGCATTAAGCGGCAGGAGACTGCGATCGTCGCGATGGGCCGGCTCGGCGCCCGCGAGATGACGGCGTCGTCGGATCTCGATCTGATCCTGCTGTACGATTTCGACGCCGACGCACCCGACTCCGACGGCGAGCGCGCGCTGCAGGGCGCGCACTATTTCGCCCGCTTCACCCAGCGGCTGATTTCGGCCTTCACGTCGCGCACCAATTACGGGGTGCTTTACGACATCGACATGCGGCTGCGGCCGTCGGGCCGCGCCGGTCCGCTCGCCTCGCACATCGATTCCTTTGCGCATTATCAGGAGCAGGAGGCCTGGACCTGGGAGCACATGGCGCTGACGCGGGCGCGGGTGATCTCGGCGTCGCCGGAATTTCGTGCCCGCATCGAGCAGATCATCCAGACCGCGCTCCGGCGCACGCGCGATCCGGCCGCCATCGCCCGCGACGTCGCCGACATGCGCCGCGCGATCGCCGCCGAAAAAGGCGAGGCCGATCTGTGGGACCTCAAACACGCTGCGGGCGGCATGGTCGACATCGACTTCGTCGCGCAATATCTGCAGCTCATCCACGCCGCGACGACGCCCGAGATCCTCGACGTCAGCTCGCTCGCGGTGCTCGACAATGCCGAGCGCCTCGGCGTGCTGCCGCGGGCGGAAGCCGTGATCCTGCGCCAGGCCGCGCGGCTCTATCACGACCTGACGCAGATCCTGCGGCTGTGCGTCAGCGACAAGTTCAAGCCGGACCAGGCCGGCGAGGACCTCCTGCGGGTCATGGCGCGCGCCGGCGACGCACCGGACTTCTCGGCGCTGGAGGCGCGTGTCCGTGAGACGCAGAGCGAGGTGCGCCGCGTGTTCACGGCGCTGCTCGAGCCTTGATCGCGGAGCGGCAAACCTCGCGCAGGCGCATGGCCGCGCGCTTCATCCATCATCTTCAACCGTTCAAACAGCCGGGCAAGCGCCAACGCGTCCGCGGCGCGATCGCGCCCGGAGACTGCGGGAGGCGTCCGCCCTCGACCATGATGAGGGCGCAGGGAATGCCGGGTGAAGGCCTCACCCATGGCCCGCCTGCGAACAAGAATGCAGGCGGCAGGTACCACAGGTGCAGCCGATTCGACCCGGCATTCCCTGCGCGATGGTTTTAACGCTTATACGCGATCTCCCCGGTGCGCCGGCTTGTTGGCCACCGTTCACGACAATGCGCTTGCGCGCCTTGCGCGGGACACCAGCTTCGGGGTGTCAGGACCACGCGACTTCACGTCCGCGAAGCGCATCATTCGTCCTCGCCTTTGAAGCGCGCTGATGCCCTCACGTCCACCGCATTGCCGATCCAACGTGTCGTGACGACGCGTACGCCCCTCATCCGGACCGGAACGCGGACAGAATAGACATGCGTTGCTGATTTTCGGAAGCGGTTTATTTTTGCCGATCCTCTTGAAACCAGCCATGCGATTGAGCCGAATGACGAAATGAGATTTTTGGGGCAGGAGATGTCGACTGCCGGATGAGGGCCGTGGGGCCGCATTTGTTGTCACTATGCTGCTCGTCGAGCAAATCATTGCGTCTCGCAGCGGCTGGCAAGACTACACGTGCGTCAGCATGGCGACCGGTTTTCGTCCGTGAAGTGAGCCGCCAGCCGTCCCCGCGCACGCTGTCCCCCGGCGATCGCGATGACGCCGATGATGCTCTCGAGCAGCGTAGCGTCATTCGTCCTGTGTGCTGATTGCAGCCCTCGCCTGTTTCGCGCGACACGTATATTCCGCGGCGCAGTATGTGACGCGCATGTCACAGTTACGGTTATACCGAGTCTCAAATATAATATGACTATTCAAGCGCACCGCGGCGCTTGCTAGGGTCCCCGTCCAATCTCAGGTTGACGAATTCGCCCAATGAATGGGCGGCGGCCGGGGGTGAGCCGAGGGGAAGCGCGTGCTGGGACGGAGGGCTCCGGGCCGGACGCGACAGAACAACAGCCGGAGCCTGGGGCGCTGCGAGGAGCAGGAAAATGAGTGGCTATGTGACGACCGCACGCATGTGCGGCGTGGGTGTTGCTTTGTCTCTGTTGGGGTGTGGGGCGTATGCGGCGGATATGCCGACCAAGGCGCCGATTCCCTATGCCGGGGTCGATGATTTCTGGACGCGGCCGTATCTGTTCGGCGATCTCGGGCGAACCCGATTGAAGGAGCAGGGCATCTCGCTCGCGCTCACGCTGGGTGACGAGGCCGTCACCAACCTGTCGGGCGGCGCGCGAAATACATCTGCCAATGCGGGGCAGTTGTGGTTTCAGGCCAAGTTCGACATGGCCAAGCTCGCCGGCATCCACGGCGGCACGATCGGCCTGACGCTGGTCGATCGCTTCGGCAAGAACCTCAACAGCGAGGCCGGCATCCCCGCGCTGCAGCTCACCAACGAGGTGTTCGGCCGCGGCAACATCCTGCGCCTGACCGAACTGTACTACTCACAGAAGCTGTTCGACGATCGCTTGGAATTGAAGGGCGGCCGTCTTCCGGTCGGCTCCGACTTCTTCTTCGGCCAGTGCGAGTTCATCAACCTCACCTTCTGCGGCGGCCAGCCCGGCAACATCCAGGGTGGCTACATCTACAACTGGCCGGTGAGCCAGTGGGCCGGCGTGGTGCACTACAACTTCACCAAGGAGTGGAAACTGTCGGTCGGCGTCTACGACGCCAATCCTAACTATCTGACGACGTCGGACGCCGGCGTCTATCTGGCGCCGGGCATTCCGCGCTCGAATCCGGCCGCGGGCGTGCTGGTGCCGGTGGAAGTGGTGTGGGAGCCGAGCGGTCCGCTCAACGGCACCTGGCGCTTCGGCGGCTGGTATGACAGCGCGTCGTCGATCGATGGCGGCTTGCCCGGCATCGTCGCCGTCGTTCCCGGCGGTCCCGGCGTGGGTGATCAGAACCTCAGCAGCCAGCGCGGCCGCTATGGCTTCTACGAGTCGATCCTGCAGCGTCTGACCGTCGAGGGTCCGAAGGCGCAGGGCTGGTACACCTTCCTCAACACCAGCGTCGCCGATCACCGCACGTCCTATCAGGACTACCAGATCTCCTGGGGCATCAAGCACACCGGCACCTTCTCGTTCCGTCCCGAGGACGAGGTCGGCTTCGCGGTCGGCACCACGCATGTCAACTCGGCGGCGCTGACGCCGAATGCCGGCGGCAACGAAGTGCCGATCGAGGCCTGGTATGGCTGGCAGGCCACCGGCTGGATGAACCTGAAGTTCGACGCGCAGTATGTGATCAATCCGGGCGGACGCGGGTTCAACGCGGCCGGCGTGAAGACCGGCAATGCGTTTGTTCTCGGCTTGCGTACGGTGGTGCACTTCTGATCCGGAGACGAATCGGGGCGGGCGGATGCGTCATCCGCCCGTCACTCGCGGTGCGGCAGGGCATCGGCCGATCGCGCGGGCCGCAGCCCTGCCCACCAGGGCAGGGCACCCGGCGATGATGTCGATTGACTCTTTTGCATTGCGACACGACATCTCCTGCACCGCCAGCCGAGGCCGCCCAGGAGATTGCCATGACCGCATCTGACGTCCACCTCGCTCCGGGCCAGCGCCTGGGCGACGAGGTCGTGGACTGGCTCACCAACGGCACCCGCGACGAGCGCTTCATCGACAACATCTTTGGCCAGATGTGCGTCAGGCTGCAGCGCGCCGGCATTCCGGTGATGCGCGCCTCGCTGCATGTCCAGATCAATCACCCGCAATGGCTCGGCGCCCGCATGCTGTGGAGCGACGGCATGGAGGGGGCGGAGATTGCGCGCGTCGACTACGACGTGCGCGAGCGGTCGGAATATATCGGCAGCCCGGCCAGCGAGATCGTCGACGGCGCCGAGGAGATCCGCGAGAATCTCGCACGCGACCCGGAGCTCGGTCGCCAGCATGCCGTCTATGACGACATGCGCGCCATGGGCCTGACCGACTATGTCGCCTGGCCGATCTACCACACGCTGGGCAAGCGCCACATCGTGACGTTTGCGACCGACCGCCACGGCGGCTTCGACCATGCCCATATCGATGCGCTGCGCCGGCTCGTCCCGGTGCTAGCGCTGGTCAGCGAGATCCGCATCAAGAACCGGTTGGCGCGGACCCTGCTCGAGACCTATGTCGGGCCACATGCCGGCGAGATGGTGCTGGCCGGGGCGACGCGGCGCGGCAGCGGCGAGACGGTGCGCGCCGCGATCATGATCTGCGATCTCCGCGACTTCACCAAGATCTCCGACAACTGGCCACGTGACGACGTCATCGATCTGCTCAACGGCTATTTCGACGCAATGGTGGAGCCGATCACCCAGCATGGCGGCGAGATCCTGAAATTCATCGGCGACGGCCTGCTGGCGATTTTTCCGCTCAGCCAGCCCGACGCTTGCGCCAACCTGTTGCACGCGGTGACCGGCGCCAGGCAGGCCATGGCGGAGCTGAACGCCCGCCATGCCGAGAGCGGCCGTGCACCGCTCCGCTACGGCATCGGCATCCATGTCGGCGACGTGATGTACGGCAACATCGGTTCGCGCTCGCGGCTCGATTTCACGGTGATTGGACCGGCGGTCAACATGGCCTCGCGCATGGAGGCGCTGACCAAGCAGGTCGGCCGCCCGGTGCTGATGTCACGCGCCTTCGCTGAGCTCGTCGAAGGACCGTTCGCCCTGGAGCGCGTCGGCGAATTTCCGGTGCGCGGTTTCAGCGCCCCGATCGAGCTGTTTGCGTTCGAAGGGTAGGGCATCGTGCTGCGATCTACGAGCTGTGCCGTGCTCACGGCATGGCTCAGCGGCCGAATTCCGCCTGAAGCCGCAGGAACGTCTCGGTCGGGCGAGCATAGCTGACGAGCCTGACGTCGAGCTCGAAGCTCGACGCGAGCAACAGCGCGCGGCGCAGCGCGTCCTCGATCCAGCTGTCCTCATTTCCGAATGCGCCGCCGCCGACGCTGGTGAGCAGGACGATGTTCGAGCCGCGTGTGGCGTTCAGCACGGCCGCCCAGATCGTCGCCTCGTAGCTGGCCTCCAGGACCAGGCGAGCGAAGCTCTCCCAATATCGGGGAGCGGGCGAGCAATAGGCCACGGGAAGCGCAGAGCAGAAGGCCTGCGACACCGTCGGTCGCGGCTCGTCGGCGTCGGTCAGCTCGACGTCGGAATGCAGGCCGATCCGAAGCTGTCCGCGCAACGCGTCGATCTCGTCGTCGTCGCTGGCATTGAGGATGGCCGTGATGCTGTCGAGTCCGGTGCGCGTGCACAGGGCATAGCCGTTGGTCATCGCCCAAAGTTCGCCGCCGCGCGGCAGGCGGCGCTTCAGAGCCGCCTCGACATCTGCGAGCGCATCGATCTGACGCTCGCGGGTCTGGCCCGATTGGCCGCCGACCGGGGCAAAGTAGTTCCGGTAGATCGTCGCGGCGCCTGCGGCAATCGCGCAGGCCGGCCCCTGCGTCAAATCGTGCTGGTAGATCGTCACGCCATCTTCGGGGGTGGCGTGCGGTCCCATCATCTCCAGCAGATTGAACTGCGAGGCGACCTGGAACAGGGCGCCGGCGAACTCCGGAAACAGATGAAGCTCGCGGATGTCACCGCTGACGAGACTCATGCGCAGCCGTCCTGGCCTGCACGGTGATTGCCGCGCCTGTCGGCGCAAGTCCGACAAGCTCGGGAGCTCGAGCCGTCCGGTCGCGTAGCTCCGGCCGTTGACGAGGGACGCCAGGCGTCCGTTCTCGACCTTCAGCCTGGCTCGCGTGGAGGCATAATCGGTCTCCTTGAAGCCAGTCAGTCGTTCGAACCAGTCCACCATTGCTCCTTCCAGCTCACGCCTGGTCGAGATACGGCGCCACCACCTCGCGCGTCTCGGCGCTGGTCACCACCGGGACGATCTCGAAGGTCATGCCGGTGTCGCGGGCGTTGGCCAGGATCCATTGCTGCAGCAGGCGGGCGTCGTCGCACTCCATCAGCTGGAAGCAGCGGTCGAAATTCGGCTCGATCCAGCTGCCGAGATATGTCAGGCCGTCGGGAAATTTGATGCCGGGGTCGCGGACGCGGCGGTAGACCGGGATCGGGTCGCGGTCCTTGAAACGTTCGATCACCATGAACAGCATGCGTCGCTCCGAAATGTGTCGCGGCGCATCTTGGGCGGGATTGATGCGGACATCCAGTCGCCTGGCGGCCCATGTTGGGATGGCCGACGGCTCCGCTTCCCGTCCGGACGTTGATGTGCCAGAGGTTGAGCATTTGCGATACACGCTCATTGATCTTGCGCAATGAAATGCACGCAATATTAGAATGATATCGCCGCCACGGTCGATCCACGGAGGGGACAATGGCGGCGATCATCGGAAGTGAACGGCTCAGCCACCGGCTTGCGAGGGCTGTGTTCGGCGTCTCTCTGCTCTTGGGCGGCGTGACGGCTCTCGACTTCGGCGTTGGCATCGTCGCCGCGCGGGCGCAAGGCGCTGGTGCGGTGGAAGGCGTGGCGCCCTGGCAGGCACAGCGCGCCATCGACGACTACATCGAGCGTTTCATGGTGGCGCAGCGGCGCTTCGGCCGGGCCAAGCTCGGCCATGAGAATTTCTCCGTGCGGGTCAAGGTCGAGGGCCTGACACGCGTCTACAACAAGGACGTCGGCGCCATCTGGGTCGCGCAATTCAGCGGGGCGATCGTTCCGACCGTCGTGGATCCCAATGCCGAGCAGGGGTACGCGCACGCGCTGCTGAAGATCTATCTCGACAAGGACAAGGGCGTGCAGGTCGTCGTCAACGAGGGCCAGGGCGTCTGGACCATGACGCAGAAGTCGGCCATCCTCGCCGAGGAGTTGCCCGACGATCCCGGTGGCTGGAAAGAGTGGGGCGGGCCCGGCGATCCGCCGGAGGCATCGCATCGCACCGCGACTGGCGATCCCAAGGTTGAGCGCAGTCCTCCAACGGGCTCGCTCGGCAGCCATCCTGCCGGCGATCCCCTTATCCAGCAGCTCGCGGCTGAGGTTTCTGCGCTCGGTGCGCGTGTCGCGGAGCTCAGGAAGGCCGGGGCTAGTGCGGAATTGCAGAAAGCCCAGGAGGCGTGGCAGGCGGCGCAGGAGCGCTACAGAGCGGCCTTGCCGCACTAGTGCATCGGTCCGAAGCGAAAATCAGCGTCCTCGCAATGAGGCGCCAAAGGCGTTTGCGGAGATTCATGCTCAAACGATGAGAACGTGTTGCGTTTCCCGGGAGCCGCAACATCGTCGTCCGCAGGCGATCGTGCGGCAGGTACGAACGTCGGATGTGCTGGCTCACCTTCGCCCGGCCATCATCCGACCGATGCAGTTGTTGAACGACATCGTGTTGCCGCCGGCGCCGTTGCGGCCGTATTCCCACTTGCCGGTGGCGGCATCGCAGCGGCCGCCGATCTCGATGGCGCAGCGCTGGCTGATGCTGGTGCAGCGGCCGTCGCCACTGACGCGCTTGGGCTCCGGCTCGGTGCGCATCGCCACCGCCGGCTCCTTCTTTCGCGCCGGCTCCTCGCGTTTCACCGGCTCGGTCTGCTTCCGCGCGACAGGCTCGTCCTTGCGCCTGACGCAGTCGCCGTCCTCGTCGCGTGCCTGACCGGCCGGGCAGGCGATGGCGACGCAGCTCTCGCCCTCGGCGCGCTGGCCCTTGTCGCAGAGCAGGGGACAGACGCGCGACGTTCTCGCCTTGACCGCATCGAGCGCGTCGAGGCTGGCGACCTTGACGTCGAACCGGGTGCCGGCCTGCTTGTTGAAGCGCTCCAGCGCGCGGCGCGCATTGCCGTCCCACCTGCCGTTCGAAGCGCCGTCGCTGTCGGCGGTGCTGCAGCCGACGCGGCGCAGCTCGCCGACGAGCAGGCGCGGCAGGTCCGGCGGCTGCACCGCCGCGGCGGGCTTCTCGGCGGGCAATGGCAGTGCCGCCACCACCGTCGGCTCCGGTGTGGGCGGCTTCTCCACCCGCGCCGGCTCCGGCGGGCTGCGTGTGACCTCGGCCGCCGGCGGCTCGGGCCCCCGGGCGATGTCCGCGGGCTTGTCGCGAAGATCGGCGGGCCTGGCCGCAGGAGCGGCGGTGACGGGCGTGGAGAGCTTGGCGCGCTGCGCCTTGGCGAGCGCGGCGTAGAAACCGGTCGGGTACTTCTCCAGGAAGGCGTCGAACGCCGCCTGGCTGCCGATGCGCTCGGCCAGCTCATAGTCACGCCGCATCGCTGCGTCCGGATCGGTCGCCGCAGCGGCCGCGGGCGCAGCCGGCACCAGCGCGATGTCGTTGCCGCCGAGCGAGCCGTACACATACGGCTCCTGGCGATAGCCGGTCGCCTTCAGCACGTCGTCGCGGACGAAGCCGAAGGCGCGGCGGAGGTCGAGGCCGGGCTTCGGCAGATGCGCCACCAGCGCGGTGGCGAACGGGCTGTTGCTGGCGTCGCCGTCGGCGGCGGTCGAGCCGGCCTTGGCCGAGAAGGCGATCATGGTGTTCGGGCTCGGCGGCTCGACTTTGGCGAGGCCGCGGCCGATGTTGCGCGAGGCGACGCTGCGCTTCATCGTCTTGGCGAACGGGTTGTCGCGACAGGCATCGAGCACGACGAGGCGCAGCTGCTTGGCGGGCTCGATCGCAAACAGCACGCGCTCCAGCGCGATCGCCTCGTCGAGCACGTCGCTGTCCGCCTCCAGCGCGGCGTCGGTCGGGATCAGGTAGTTCACGCCGTCGAGCTCGATGCCGTGGCCGGCGTAGTAGATCAGCGCGACCTCGGCCTCGCGCGCCCGGGCACCGAACTCGCGCAAGGCGCGGCGCATCTCCTGCACGCCGAGATCCAGTTTGACGTCGACGCGCTCGAAGCCGGCGTTGCGGAGCATGTCGCCGACGAGCTTCGCGTCGTTGGCGGGGTTCGATAGCCGGGCAACGCTCTTGTAGGCCGAATTGCCGATGATCAGCGCGAGGCGCTTCTCCGCATGTGCGGCCGTGCTGCCGCTACCGATGAGGATCAGGACAAATAATAGGTAACGAAATGCCGTCATAATAGCCCCGGACTCGCTGAAATCTCAGACTATCCGGCAATGACGGCAAAGCAAGGTCGGAGCGATGCGCCTTATGCGCTGCCTCGGACTTGCGAGGATAAGACTTGCGAGGATCAGACTTGCGAGGAGATGTCCGTATCCATCTCCTCGCGTCGATTGCGTTCGTCCCGGCCGCCGCCCGGGGGATGTCGTTTCCGTCAGGAACTAAGTAGTCGTGGTCAATCCTTGACGATACGCACCGCGCCCTTGGCGGCGCTGGAGGCGAATGCCGCATAGGCCTTCAGCGCGGTCGAGACCTTGCGGGCGCGCGTCCTGGGCTTCCACGCCCGATCGCCCTTGGCCTCCATCGCGGCGCGGCGCTGGGCCAGCTCGGCGTCGGACACCGCGAGATGGATGGTGCGGTTGGGGATGTCGATTTCGATGCGGTCGCCGTCCTGCACCAGGCCGACCAGGCCGCCTTCGGCGGCTTCCGGCGAGACGTGGCCGATCGACAGGCCCGACGTGCCGCCGGAGAAGCGGCCGTCGGTGATCAGCGCGCAGGCTTTGCCGAGGCCCTTCGACTTCAGATAGCTCGTCGGATACAGCATCTCCTGCATGCCGGGGCCGCCGCGCGGGCCTTCATAGATGATGACGACAATGTCGCCTTCCTTGATCTTGTTGGTCAGGATGGCCTCGACCGCCGCGTCCTGGCTCTCCATCACGCGCGCGGGGCCTGCGAATTTCAGGATCGAGGCATCGACGCCGGCGGTCTTCACGATGCAGCCGTCCAGCGCGATGTTGCCGGTCAGCACGGCGAGGCCGCCGTCCTTGGAATAGGCGTGGTCGATGTCGCGGATGCAGCCCTTTTCGCGATCGAGATCGAGCTCCTGATAGCGGCGGTCCTGGCTGAAGGCGATCTGGGTCGGCACGCCGCCGGGCGCGGCCATGTAGAAGTTCTTCACGCTCTCGCTGGCCGTGCTGCGGATGTCCCAGCGCTCGAGCGCTGATGCCAGCGAGGCCGAATGCACGCTCGGCAATTCCGTGTGCAGCAGGCCGGCGCGGGCGAGCTCGCCGAGGATGCCCATCACGCCGCCGGCGCGATGCACGTCCTCCATGTGCACGTCGGCCACGGCCGGCGCGACCTTGCACAGGCAGGGGACCTTGCGGGACAGGCGATCGATGTCGGTCATGGTGAAGGGGATCTCGCCCTCATGCGCGGCGGCGAGCAGATGCAGCACGGTGTTGGTCGAGCCGCCCATCGCGATGTCCATGCTCATCGCGTTCTCGAACGCCTTGAAGTTGGCGATGTTGCGCGGCAGCACGGAGGCGTCGTCCTGCTCGTAGTAGCGGCGGGCGAGGTCGACGATCAGGTGGCCGGCCTCGACGAACAGGCCCTTGCGGTCGGCATGCGTGGCGAGCACCGAGCCGTTGCCGGGCAGCGACAGGCCGAGCGCCTCGGTGAGGCAGTTCATCGAGTTCGCCGTGAACATGCCCGAGCAGGAGCCGCAGGTCGGGCATGCCGAGCGTTCCATCACCTCAACGTCGGCGTCCGAGACCTTGTCGTCGGCGGCCGTGATCATGGCGTCGATCAGGTCGACCTTGCGCAGCTTGCCTTGAATGTTGACCTTGCCGGCCTCCATCGGTCCGCCCGAGACGAACACGGCGGGGATGTTGAGCCGCATCGCGGCCATCAGCATTCCGGGGGTGATCTTGTCGCAGTTGGAGATGCAGACCATGGCGTCGGCGCAATGCGCGTTGACCATGTATTCCGTGCTGTCGGCGATCAGCTCGCGCGACGGCAGGCTGTACAGCATGCCGTCATGGCCCATCGCGATGCCGTCATCGACCGCGATGGTGTTGAACTCCTTGGCGACGCCGCCGGCCTTCTCGATCTCGCGCGCCACCAGTTGGCCGAGGTCCTTGAGGTGAACATGACCCGGCACGAACTGGGTGAAGGAGTTGACGACGGCGATGATCGGCTTGCCGAAATCCTCGTTGGTCATGCCGGTGGCCCGCCACAGGCCGCGGGCGCCGGCCATGTTGCGGCCATGGGTGGAGGTGCGGGAGCGATAGGCGGGCATCGGCGGTTCCTCGGGACTGGCAACGTTGGTCCGGCAGGCGGGGCGGCTGGCCGCGACGGCCGGACGGGCGGCAAAAGATGCCGGAGGCATACAGCGAAGTCCTTGACGATTCGACCCTAAATTTTGCTGTTCCGGGATGCCTTGGGGGCAGGGCCGGGGGCCTCGTCGCGCTGCCGGAGGTGCCGCTTGGCCGGCGTCTTCTTCATGCTGATCGGAGTGCTGGCGCTGATCGAGCGCTTCAGCTGGGGCCGCTGCTATTCCTGGTGATTGCCGCGTCCGCGCATCTGCGCGCTGAGGAGGTTGGGGCTAGCAGCGCGTGGCTAACAACTCTTGCCGCCGGGCCACTCGATCTCGAGATGCTCGTTGCTGAAGGAAGGGTCTTCCTCCGAGCCCCGACGCCAGCAGGTCATCCCGGCCGGCAGCGTGCTCATGCGGATCTCCTGGCCGTCGTGCACCAGGCCGCCGAAGGCCAGCAGGTCGATGAAGCGGTTGACGAGGTCGATGATGGCGGCGCGGTGCTCCGCGCGGACGCCGTGGATGCTGACGTCCGGACGGCCGAACTTGCGCATGCCGCGGGTGTGAAACCACGCGCTGCCGTCCTGCTCCGGCGAGACGAATGTGACGACGTGCTGCCGCGGCTCGCAATGTCCGACGCCGAACGCCCGCGCCCGCCACTCTGCCGGGCTCCACCATTTCAGGATCTGCGGGTCGTAAATCGCGACCCCGCCGGCATCCAGGCAGAAGGTCAGGAGACCGATGACGTCGCGGAAATAGCTCAGCGTCGGCGGATCGGTGACGTCGCCCCTGACGACGAGGCAGAAGTCCTGGGCGGCGACGACCGCGGCCAGATCAGGATCCTGTGCGACGAGCCTGCCCCAGGCGTAGCCGGTGCGAAAGCGCGACACCACCATGGGCTGGACGGTCGGGCCGTAGCCCATGAGATCGAGGCCCTCGGGGAGGCCGCGCGATCGATAGGTCCCCCGTGAGAACGGGCGATCGATGTCGACCCAGCCATAGACGACATAGCAGAGGAAGGCATTGGGGCCGCCCGCAACGTAATGCGGACGCGGCCAGTCGGTGAGCGGCGACGTCATCAGCCCCCCTCCGTGGCTTGCGGCGGGATCGAGGCGCATAGGGTCGCCGGACCTGGGACATGCGCGCGTGCTCTTCCGGCGAGGCGCGGTCCCATTCGCTCACTCCTTGCGCAGCAAGACGTAGTCGGCGGCGTAGGCGATGCTGCGGAGCTGTCCGGCGGTCTCGCAGGCGCCCTCGAGCTTGCCGCCCGAGGTGTTGATCCGCTGCACCGCGGTGATCTCGGACAGGACGCCCTTGCCGCCGCGATGCGAGACCACGGCGAGCTTCAGCCAGTGGATGTCGTTGTCGCTGGCGCCGACCGCGGTCCCTACCACACGGCCGCCGATAATCGAGCCGTCCTGATGCTCCCAGCTCGGGCCGGCGTAATGGCGGCCGACGGTCTTGCCGTCCGCGAACAGGGTGGCGATCGGCTCGCGGAAGGCCCAGGCGAGCTTGCCATCCTGGCCGGTCTTGCATTCGTAGACCTGGGCACCCTCGGCGTGCAGCGTCAGCGCCGGCTTCTCGCCAGCCGCGATCAGGGCATCGGGGATCGCAGTTTCGGCCGCCTGGGCAGCGCCGCCCAGAGCGCAAAGCAGCAACAACAGCGACACCGTCGGGATCTCGCGCATGGTGAATTCCCTCAAAGACAACCAAAAACGGAAACGGGTCGCGCTTATGGCACGGCCTCGCTGATCGTTGGTGATCGCGAAGGCGGAAGTGAGATCACGCGCGTGTACGTGGGCAAAATGTCCTCATACCCGCGGTGACGATGGCCGCTGTTGATTGTGGCAATCTCGGTCAGCAAGCGCGCTGCAACCTCCCGCCCTTTGCGGTGTGAAGAACGGGGAGAGGAGGCGCACTGCCGCCGGGGCTTGGACTGCATGGCACGTCCTCGGGGCCTGCACATGAAAACGGGCCGCGCTTGTGGCGCGGCCCGTGGCAAATTGGTGAAACCGAAAGGCGAAAGTGGCGAAACTTACGCCGCCATCGCCTTGGTCAGGTTCTCGGCGATCTTGTCGAGGAAGCCGGTGGTCGACAGCCAGCGCTGGTCGGCGCCGACCAGGAGCGCGAGGTCCTTGGTCATGTAGCCGGACTCGACGGTGTCGACGCAGACCTTCTCCAGGGTGGTGGCGAACCTGGCAAGCTCGGCGTTGTTGTCGAGCTTGGCGCGGTGCGACAGGCCACGCGTCCAGGCGAAGATCGACGCGATCGAATTGGTCGAGGTCTCCTTGCCCTTCTGGTGCTCGCGGAAGTGGCGGGTCACCGTGCCGTGGGCGGCCTCGGCCTCGACGGTCTGGCCGTCCGGCGTCATCAGCACCGAGGTCATCAGGCCGAGCGAGCCGTAACCCTGCGCCACGGTGTCGGACTGCACGTCGCCGTCATAGTTCTTGCAGGCCCAGACATAGCCGCCCGACCATTTCAGCGCCGCGGCGACCATGTCGTCGATCAGGCGGTGCTCATAGGTGATCTTCTTGGCCTCGAACTTGTCCTTGAACTCCTTGTCGTACACTTCCTGGAAGATGTCCTTGAAGCGGCCGTCATAGACCTTCAGGATCGTGTTCTTGGTCGACAGATAGACCGAATAGTTCTTGGCGAGGCCCATGTTGAGCGAGGCGCGGGCGAAGTCGTAGATCGACTCGTCGAGGTTGTACATCTCCATCGCCACGCCGGCGCCGGGAGCCTTGAAGACTTCCTTCTCGATCACCGTGCCGTCGTCGCCGACGAACTTCATCGTCAGCACGCCCTTGCCGGGGAACTTGAAGTCGGTGGCGCGGTACTGGTCACCATAGGCGTGGCGGCCGATGATGATCGGCTTGGTCCAGCCGGGGACCAGGCGCGGCACGTTCTTGCAGATGATCGGTTCGCGGAACACGACGCCGCCGAGGATGTTGCGGATGGTGCCGTTCGGCGACTTCCACATCTCCTTGAGGCCGAACTCCTTCACGCGGGCTTCGTCCGGGGTGATGGTGGCGCACTTGACGCCGACGCCGACCTTCTTGATGGCGTTGGCGGCATCGATCGTGATCTGGTCGTTGGTCTTGTCGCGGCTCTCCATCCCCAGGTCGAAATACTGCAGATCGATGTCAAGGAAGGGGTTGATCAGCTTGTCCTTGATGTACTGCCAGATGATCCGGGTCATCTCGTCGCCGTCGAGCTCGACGACCGGGTTGGTCACCTTGATTTTTGCCATGATCGATGGGGCCTTCTTGGGAACAGCGCGCCAGGAATGGAAAGCGCTTGTGAAATCAAGCGCGTCATAGCACTGCTGCATCGCGGGCGGAAGCCGAGCCGGTAGGCGCCCGGTGCCGATTTTCGTAGCCCTGCCATGCCATCGACGCCTCGCCCCCTCCCGTTTTGCGCAAACCGTAAAATTCTTGGCTAAGCCAGTTATTTTACTTGAGAATTCCCGGCAGCCGGGCCAACGGATCGGGCAGGGCGCCACGCCGGCGCTGTTAACGTGACGTGGAAGTTGAGGGGCAATCGTGTCGGGCACCGACAAGACGAAGGTGGGACTTGAGATCGCAGGCCCGGTGGTGGTCCTGGTCGAGCCGCAGCTCGGCGAGAACATCGGGATGGCCGCGCGCGCCATGGGCAATTTCGCGCTGTCGGAGCTGCGCCTGGTCAATCCCCGCGACGGCTGGCCGAACATCGCGGCCCAGCGCGCCGCGGCGGGGGCCGACCACATCATCGATCATGTCCGTCTGTTCGACACCCTGCCGGAGGCGATCGCCGATCTCGATCTGGTATTCGCGACCACGGCGCGCTCCCACGACCAGGCCAAGCCGGTAATGGGGCCGGAGGCGGCCGCGAGGGAGATGCAGGGCCAGATCGCGGCCGGCGGCCGGGCCGGCATCCTGTTCGGCCGCGAACGGGCGGGCCTCACCAACGAGGAGGTCGCCCGCGCCAACCGCATCGTCACCTATCCGGTCAATCCGGGCTTCGCCTCGCTCAACCTCGCCCAGGCGGTGCTGCTGATGGGCTACGAATGGTTCAAGCTGGTGACCGCGGGCGCGCTGCCGTTCGCGATGCCCGAACGCTCCGAGCGCTCCAGCCAGGGGCAGATGGAGGCGTTCTTCGAGAACCTTGTGCGCGAACTCGATCGGGTCGAATTCCTCCGGCCGGCCGAGAAGCGCGAGACCATGCTGGTCAATTTGCGCAACATCTTCTTCCGCATGGAGCCGAGCCGGCAGGACATCCACACGCTGCACGGTGTGATCATGGCGATCGCCGAGGGGCGCAAGGGGCCGGCCAAGGGCGGCGTGCTCGACAGCGAGCAGGCGACCCGCTTGCGGGCGCTGATCGCCGAGCAGGGCACGGTCGCCAACCTGCCGGATTCGCGCGGCTCGCTGCGCGGGCTCGCCCGGCTGCTCCGCCGCAACCCGACCGACGCCGAGCGCGCGTTGTGGCATGCGTTGTCGCGCGACCGCCGCTTCGCCGGCCAGTTCAAGCGCCAGACCCCGGTCGGCCGCCACATCCCCGACTTCGTCTCCTTCATCCACCGCCTCGCGATCGAGCTGGTGGGGAGTGACGAGAGCGAGGGCGTGGTCGCCGACCGCAGCGCACGGCGGGCTTGGCTGGAAAGCCGCGACTATCGCGTCACCGAGGTGAAGGCGGCTGATGTCGAGAGCAATCTGGAAGCCGAGCTGGTGCGGTTGCAGGGGCTGATCGCCGAGACCAAGTAGCCGAGCCGCTGATCGCGAGCCGCGTGGCGGCTACCAAGGGCTCCGCGCGTCCGTCCATCACGCGCAATCGTCGATTGAGTTGTCGCGTGGCTCACACGGCCCTGGCAACTTCATCTCGCGCCCGCTCGCCCGAGTCTGCGATCCCGTTTACACGTGCTGAACGATGTTTGGTGAACGCAATTGCAGATTGTGGCTCATCCGATCGGTTCTGATTAGATCGCAGCACAAAGAGCAAGATCTAAGGGGGCGTTCATGGCTACGCGACGATGGCATTCGTTTTTGTGTTGTGCGTTGATCATCGGTTCGGTCTTCGGCTTGTCGGCAAGCGCCCACGCAGCGGCCGCGAAGCGTTGCACGACCGCGGCTGATCTCGGCGCCGACGAGCGCATCGCTGGATGCACCGTCGTGATCGAGCACGGCAAGCCGGCGACGCCGCAGGTGATCGAAGCCCGTTTCGCGCGTGCCGGCGCCTACTTCAGCAAGGGAGATGTCGAGCATGCGATCGACGACTACAAGATCGTCATCGAGCAGTCCTCGGCCGGTCTTCTTGCCGCATTCGATCGCGCGGCTCCTGATCTGCGCGAGAGCGAGCCGCAGCCGGGGTCGGGTTTCGGGCGGGCATTCGGCCGCAACGGCTACCGGGCGAAGGCCTATCGCGCGCTGGGCATCGCAAGCTTCCAGGCAGGTCTCCTGGAGCAGTCGCAGGACGACTTCAGATGGCTCAGCGAGATCGATCCCAACAATGCCGAGGCGGCCCTGTGGCTGGATCTGGCCCGCCGCCGCGCCGGCCTGCCGAGCGAGCTCGCCGACCACGCGAAGCGGCTCGACATGAGCAAATGGCCGGCACCGATCGTCCGCCTCTTCCTCGGGCAGGAGACGGCAGAGGCTGTGCTTGCGGCGGCAGATCGCGGTGCTCCTGCCAGGCGCAAGGCACGGCGTTGCGAGGCGAGCTTCTTCGCCGGCGAGCTGATGCTCGACCAGAGTCGCGAGCGTGACGCCATGCAATTGATCGACCGGGCTGTCGCCGAATGTCCTTGGACATCGCGCGAACGGTCGGTCGCCGAGGCGGAGACGCGCGCGCTCCGTGTCATGCCGTAAGCGTCATGCGTCGCTCGCGCGGGAAGAACAATAGGCCCGGCAAGTCCCGCGGCGACCTGATTGCCGGCCGCATGCTTAACGCGCGCGTGCGCATTTGAGTGAAAATGCCCGGTCAAATCCGCACGGCGCGGGTTACGGAACGCTCGGGTTCGAACGGTATGATCTGCGCATTGCCCTTCCATCTTTGCAGCGGTGCGGCCTTTCATCATGAACGAAACCAGATCGGTGTTGCGGGACCTCGAGGATGCGATCGCGCGGGGGACCGCCGACAGCCGGGAGCGCGCGCTCTGGCATGCGACCGACCTGCTGATCGCGGGACGGTACTGCGAGGAGGAGATCGCCACCTTCGGCGAGGTCATCGGCCGGCTGGCCGATGAGATCGAGGTCGAAGCGCGTGCCAAACTCGCTGATCGTCTCGCCAGGATCGAATATTCACCGGCCAGCGTCATCCGCAAGCTCGCCTTCGATGACGAGATCTGGGTCGCCGGCCCGGTGCTGCGCGAATCCGAACGTCTCGACGATGCCACGCTGGTCGAGAACGCCAGCACCAAGAGCCAGGAGCATCTGCTCGCCATCGCCGAGCGCAAGACGCTGAGCCCGGCGGTCACCGACGTGCTGGCGACGCGCGGCAATCGGGACGTCGCCACGGCGGTGGCGCGCAATCACGGCGCACAGTTTTCCGGTGCCGGTTTCCTGCACATGGTGCAGCGGGCAGAGAACGATTCGATCCTCGCCGAGCACCTCGGCCGGCGGCTCGACATCCCGCGTCACCTGTTCCAGCAACTGATCGCCAAGGCTTCGGACGACGTCGGCAAGCGGCTGGCAGGGGAGCGGCCGGAGCTGCTCGGCGAGATCCACAGCTCGGTGGCCAACATCGCGGGCGACCTGCAATCGAAATTCGGCCCGGGTTCACGCAACTACTTCGTCGCCAAGCGCACTGTCTCGATCCAGCATCGCCTCGGCAATCTGCACGAGAGCAGCATTGCCGGATATGCGACCGCGCACAAGGTCGAGGAGGTGACGATCGGCCTCGCGCTGCTGTCGGGCCTTCCGGTCGACGTCGTCGAGCGGGCTCTGTTCGACCGCAACCGCGAGATGCTGCTGATGCTGGCCAAGGCGTTGCATTTCGGCTGGGACACGACGATGGCGCTCGCCTTTCTCGGCGCGCGCGATCACCGCATCACGGCGGGCGAGCTGCAGGACCTGGAGCGCGACTATGCGCGGCTCGACGTGCAGGCGTCGCGCAGCGTCATCGATTTCTATCAGTCGCGCAAGAACTCCGCCAAGGGCGGACGCGAGCAGCGCGCGCTCGCGCATTGACCGGGAAGCCAAGGACGAGGTGGTCGCGGATGAATGGCATGGGATTCCAATCTCGCGGTGGGCGAGGGCTCGTTCGTCGCGATGCGCCTGCGGACCGTGCGGCGGTCGATGCGGCCTGGCATGTGCTCGAAGCGGCCAATGAGCTCGGCGATGAGGCAACCGTCGCAGCCTGCCGGCGCGTGATCGACGCAAGCCTGAATGGCGCCGTCGCGGACCACGCCGACCAGAAGCTGGTGATCGACTACTTCCGCTAGCGCGACGACGAAACAGGCAAACGAAATAGGCAGACGAAGTAGGCAGACGAAGTAGGCAAGAGCAAGTCTGCTCAGACGGCGGCGAGCTGCGGATCCGTCTTGCTGCCGCGCTTCCCCGCCTTCAGCTTCGCGGGCTCGAACAGCGCACTGGCGGCGAGGCCCGCCGTGTCGGCGACCTCCGGATTGCGCGACACCATCGCCGCGACGATCGCGCCATCGATCAGAAGCGCCAATTGGTGCGCGAAGCTCTCGGGCTCCACGGCGCCCATGTCCCGGGCAAGCTTCTCGATATGCGCCAGCACTACCTTCTTGTGGCGCATCGCGATGGTGCGGAACTGCTTCTGGTCCTTGTCATGCTCGCCGACCGCATTGATGAAGGGGCAGCCGTAGAAGCGTTCCTCGCTGAACCAGCTCTTCAGCGCCGGGAAGATGCGCGCCAGCTTGGTCTCGGCATCGCCGCCGCCGCTCTCCATCTCGGCAATGAACCACTCGCGCCACTGCTTGCCCTCGCTTTCGAGCACGGCGGTGACGAGCGCGGTCTTCGATCCGAACAGCTTGTAGAGCGTGGTCTTCGCCGTGCCCGCCTCGCTGATGATGGCATCGATGCCGGTGGCGTTGATGCCGTTCTTGCAGAACAGCCGCGTCGCTGCACCGAGCAGCCGGCCCCGCGCGGATTCGTCATCGCCGGCGGAGATCGTCCGCGCGATCGCCTGCTTCTTGCCGATTTGTTTGCCCGCAGCTGACTTGCCCATGCGCACGAGCTTAGTCGCTGTGCGCGTGAGTCAGCAAGACTGCCGATGCCGCCGAGGCAGCGTTGCGCGTAATTTGATCGCGGCCGGCAGCATTCTGCATCGCACTTGGGCAGGCGCGGGGTGGGCGCTTTTCGCCACGATCGCCTAAACCGCGAGGATCATTCCGCCTTTTGAATTCCTGGGGCGCTGGCACGCTTCGTGCAGGAAACAGACCGTTCGGTATCCTCGATCCCAGGGAGAGAAATGAGATGACCGCTGTGGTTCAGAAGACGGCCCTGACGGGCTGCCTCGCACCCATCGACAAGAACGGGCTCGAACAGCTCATCGTCAACGGCAAGGCTAACCCCAAGGTCATCAAGACCCTGAAGTGCAAGACCGTGGCGGAGGGCAAGTTCCGCCACGCCAACTACATCCGCAACCTCGCGCCCTACATCGTCGACGAGCCGCCGGGGCTGCTCGGGGACGACACCGCGCCGAATCCGTCGGAGGCCTCGCTCGCCGCGCTCGGCTCCTGCCTGGCGGTGGGCCTGCACGCCAATGCCGTGCATCGCGGCTGGATCGTCAACAAGCTCGAGCTGGAGCTCGAGGGCGATCTCAACATCACCGCGGTCTGGGGCACCGGCGACGTCAGCGAGAAGCCGGTCGGCTTCACCGACGTCCGCGTCAAGGTCGACATGGAATGCGAGGGCATTCCGCAGGAGGAGGTCAAGGCGCTGATCGATCACGTCAAGAAGTGGTCGCCGGTCGCCAACACCTTCACCCGTCCGGTCAATCTCGAGGTCGGGATCTGAGGCGGCCTCAAGGCCAGGGCAGCGGAGGACGTTATGGGTTCACTCGGACAGCATCTGGCGGTTGATGGTGCGGGCGTCATGCCCGTGCCGTCGACCGTGGAGCAGGTCACGGCGATCGCGCGCAAGGAGCTCGCGCCGCTGGCCTCTGGCATCGACGCCGGGACGGTGTATCCGGCCGACGTGCTTCGCCGCTTCGGCGAGGTCGGCGCGTGGAGCAGCCATCTGCCGGAGAATGGTGCGGCGGATCTCAATTGCGCGATCGACGCCATCGGCGCGATCGGTGAGGTCTGCGGCGCCTCTGCCTTCATGGCGTGGTGCCAGAACACGCTGGTCTGGTACATCGCCAACTCGACCAACCAGGCGCTCGTCGACCGCCTGCTCGACGACGCCGCGAGCGGCCGGCTGCTCGGCGGCACCGGTCTGTCCAACCCGATGAAGAGCTTCTTCGGCATCGAGAAGCTCAAGCTGAAGGGGCGCAAGGTCGAGGGCGGCTACGTCGTGCGCGGCGTGCTGCCTTGGGTCTCCAATCTCGGGCCTGACCACATGTTCGGCACGATCTTCGAGCGCGAGGATGCGCCGGGCGAGATCGTGATGTTCGTCGCCGACTGCGCCGACCCGGCGGTGACCCTGCAACCGTGCCAGCCGTTCCTGGCGATGGACGGCACCGGCACCTACGGCATCCAGTTTCGCGACCTGTTCGTGCCGGACGAATTGATCCTGGCCGATCCCGCGGGGCCCTTCGTCAAGAAGATCCGCGCCGGCTTCATCCTGCTGCAGGCCGGCATGGCGCTCGGGCTGATCAAGGACTGCATCAAGATCATGCAGGAGGTCGAGGCGCCGCTCGGCCACGTCAACCGCTATCTGCCACAGCAGCCGGTCGACTTCCATGCGCTCGCCGACGAGCTCGCAAAGGAAACTTCTGAGCTCGCCAGCGATCCGTTCAACACCGACGAGACCTATTGGCGCAAGGTCGTCGCGCTGCGCCTGCGTGCCGGCGAGGCCAGCGTCGCTGCGGCGCATGCCGCGATGCTCCATTGCGGAGCCCGCGGCTATCTCAAGGGCAATCGCGCCGAACGCCGCCTGCGCGAGGCCTACTTCGTCGCGATCGTGACTCCCGCGACCAAGCAGCTCCGCAAGATGCTCGCCGACGGCTGACGCCGGCGAGAACGGCAAACCAACAAATCCCAACCAGGAGAGGCCTGCCATGACGGACGTTCTGATTACTGCCGGCGAACTCGCCGAGTTCATCAAGACCGAGCCGTGTGTCGTGATCGACACCCGCAATCCCGATGCCTACGCTGCGGGACATCTTCCCGGCGCCGTGAACGTCCATGAGATCTTCACCTATCTGGCGACGTCGACGCCGGAGGGCATCGCGGAGCTGAAGACGAAATTTGCCGACGCCTTCGGCGCTGCTGGACTGTCGGGCGCCGAGACGGCGGTCGTCTACGAGCAGTCGATGAACTCCGGTTTCGGGCAGTCGTGCCGCGGCTATTTCCTGCTCACGATGCTCGGCTATCCCAAGGTCAAGGTGCTGCATGGCGGCTTCGACGCCTGGGTTGCGGCTGGCAAGCCGGTGACGACCGATGTGCCGTCGCCGACCAAGGCCTCGTTCGCCATCGTGCCGGAGGCGGGCAGCATCCTGATCGACGCCAAGGCAATGCTGGCTGCCGTCGGCAATCCGGCGATCGCGATCCTCGACGTCCGCGACGTCGACGAGTGGATCGGCGATTCCTCCTCGCCCTACGGGAAGGATTTCTGCCCGCGCAAGGGCCGCATCCCCGGTGCCGTCTGGCTCGAATGGTACCGTATGATGAAGCCGACCGGCGAAGGTCCGCGCTTCAAGTCGAAGGACGAAATCCTCGCCGAATGCGCCACTGTCGGCATCACCGTGGATACGCCGGTCTATCTCTATTGCTTCAAGGGCGCGCGCGCCTCGAACACGTTCCTCGCGCTCAAGAATGCCGGCGTCAAGGATGTGCGCATGTACTTCGGCTCGTGGAACGAGTGGTCGCGCGATCCGTCGCTGCCGATCGAGGAAGGTCTGCCGATGCCGGCGATGACCAGCAAAGCGGCATAGAAGCTGCATGAGATGCACATCCGGCCGCTGAAAAATGCGGCCGGATGAGCAGTTCGAAGGCGCTGACAGCGCAGGTG
This sequence comes from Bradyrhizobium aeschynomenes, assembly GCF_013178945.1. Taxonomy (GTDB): domain Bacteria; phylum Pseudomonadota; class Alphaproteobacteria; order Rhizobiales; family Xanthobacteraceae; genus Bradyrhizobium; species Bradyrhizobium aeschynomenes. The sequence goes on along the minus strand of NZ_JABFDM010000002.1, from coordinate 453,966 downwards.
TGACAAAGGGGCGCAGCACATGTCGATTTTCGATGATCCGTTCGATGCCGATTCACGCGTGAATGCCGGTTGTATCTGCGGCCAGCATCAGAGCCCGGCCGAACACGAGCACGCCATGCTGGCGCTGCGCTGTGAGCCGGTCGCGGACTCCCACGAGAAGCGCTACGAGAACGTCGTCGCGTCAGCGGTGCTGCGCGCGGTGTTTCCCGAAGTCACCACGCGGCGCGCGTTCCTGAAGACGGTCGGCGCCGCAACGGCGCTTGCGGCGGTGTCGCAGTTCTTCCCGCTGAAGACCGCGACCGAAGCCTTCGCCGAGGCCGGCACGCCGGAGAAGAAGGATCTCAAGGTCGGCTTCATTCCGATCACCTGCGCGACGCCCATCATCATGGCCGCGCCGCTCGGCTTCTATTCAAAGGCCGGCCTGAACGTCGAGGTCGTCAAGACCGCCGGTTGGGCCGTGATCCGCGACAAGACCATCAACAAGGAATACGACGCCTCGCACATGCTGGCGCCGATGCCGATCGCGATCTCGCTCGGCCTCGGGGCGCAGCCGATCCCGTTCACCGTGCCCGCAATCGAGAACATCAACGGGCAGGGCATTACGCTTGCGATGAAGCACAAGGACAAGCGCAACCCGAAGGACTGGAAGGGCATGAAGTTCGCCATTCCGTTCGACTATTCGATGCACAATTACCTGCTGCGCTATTACCTGGCCGAGCACGGCATCGATCCGGACACCGACGTGCAGCTGCGCTCGGTCCCGCCGCCGGAGATGGTCGCCAATCTCAGGGCTGACAACATCGACGGTTTCCTCGCGCCCGACAACATCTGCCAGCGCGCCATCTATGACGGCGTCGGTTTCCTGCACGTCCTGTCCAAGGAGATCTGGGACGGCCATCCCTGCTGCAGCTTTTCCGCCAGCCGTGAATTCATTACGACGGCGCCCAACAGCTTCGCCGCGCTGACCCGCGCCATCGTCGATGCCACTGCCTACGCGTCCAAGGCCGAAAACCGCAAGCAGATCGCCGAGGCCATCGCTCCGGCCAACTACATCAACGCGCCGGTGACCGTGCTGGAGCAGGTTCTGACCGGCACCTATGCCGACGGCCTCGGCGGCGTGAAAACGGATCCCAAGCGCGTCGATTTCGATCCCTTCCCGTGGCAGTCCTTCGCGGTATGGATGCTCACGCAGATGAAGCGCTGGGGGCAGATCAAGGGCGACGTCGACTACAAGAGCGTCGCCGAGCAGATCTATCTCGCAACCGACACCCGCAAGGTCATGACCGACATGGGCCTCACCCCGCCGAAGGACTCCTACAAGTCGTTCTCGGTGATGGGCAAGCCGTTCGATCCGACCAAGCCGGACGACTATGTCGCCAGCTTCAAGATCAAGAAGGCATCGTGATGGGAGCGATGGGCGCGACGATGCTGACCCGGTCAATGGTGTCGTCCCGGCGAACGCCGGGACCCATGCGCCGCGGCCTGTCGTGTGGCAGGGGCGGTAGCGACAATCTTATCCATCGACTGAGTTCGGTGGTTATGGATCCCGGCGTTCGCCGGGATGACGGCGGTGGGTGGGCCTGCTGATGACCGCCTCACTCCGCCTCCGCGCCGCGGTCGTCTCCATCGTTTTGCTCGCCGTCTTCCTCGGCGCTTGGCACATTGCCACGCGCAGCACCGGGACGGCCGCCAACATGAGCCCGGAATACGCCAAGCTGATGGGCATGACGGCGACCCAGGGCAAGTCGGCGATGCCTGGCCCGCTCGATATCGGCGCCAAGCTGTGGGAGCATCTGCGGCGGCCGTTCTACGACAATGGCCCGAACGACAAGGGGCTCGGCATCCAGCTCGCCTATTCGCTCGGGCGGGTCATGCTGGGCTATCTGATCGCGGTCGCGATCGCGATTCCGCTGGGTTTCCTGATCGGCATGTCGCCCTTGATGAGCAAGGCGCTCGATCCGTTCATCCAGATCCTCAAACCGATCTCGCCGCTCGCCTGGATGCCGCTGGCACTCTACACCATCAAGGATTCCAGCCTGTCGGCGATCTTCGTGATATTCATCTGCTCGGTGTGGCCGATGCTGATCAACACCGCCTTCGGGGTCGCCAGCGTGCGCAAGGAGTGGATCAACGTCGCGCGGACGCTGGAGGTCGGGAATATCCGCCGCGCCTTCACCGTCATCCTGCCGGCGGCGGCGCCGACGATCCTCACCGGCATGCGGATCTCGATCGGGATCGCTTGGCTGGTCATCGTCGCTGCCGAGATGCTCGTTGGCGGGACCGGGATCGGCTACTTCGTCTGGAACGAGTGGAACAACCTCTCGATCACCAACGTGATCATTGCGATCCTGTTGATCGGTGTCGTCGGCATGGTGCTGGACCAGATGCTCGCCCGCGTGTCGCGGCTCGTGACGTTTCCGGAGTAGGGCGTGCCATGACCGACAAGTTCATCTCCATCGAGGGGATCGCCAAGCGCTACGACGGCGCGCGGAGCACGACGATCTTCGAGAACCTCTGGCTCGGCATGGCCCGCGGCGAGTTCGTCTGCGTGATCGGGCATTCCGGCTGCGGCAAGACCACGGTGCTGAATATTCTCGCCGGGCTCGATGCGCCGAGCGAGGGCGCGGTCATCGTCGACGGCCAGGCCATCGAAGGCCCCAGCCTCGACCGCGCGGTCATCTTCCAGAGCCATGCGCTGCTGCCGTGGCGGACGGTGCTCGGCAACGTCGCCTATGCGGTCTCCTCGAAATGGCGCAGATGGGATCGCGCCAAGGTCAAGGCGCATGCACTCAAATATATCGAGTTGGTCGGCCTCGCCGGCTCCGAGCACAAGCGGCCCTCGGAGCTCTCCGGCGGCATGAAGCAGCGCGTCGGTATCGCCCGCGCATTGTCGATCACGCCGAAGATCATGCTGATGGACGAGCCGTTCTCCGCGCTCGACGCGCTGACGCGCGGCACCCTGCAGGACGAGGTCCGGCGCATCTGCGTCGAGACCGGGCAGACCGTGTTCATGATCACGCATGACGTGGACGAGGCCATCTATCTCGCCGACAAGATCGTGCTGATGACCAACGGACCCGGCGCGGTGCTGGCCGAGATCGTCGAGAACCCGCTGCCGAAGGACCGGCTGCGCGGCGACCTGCATCGCCACCCGCTGTACTATTCGTTGCGCAACCACATCATCGATTTCCTGGTCAGCCGCAGCAAGACCTTCACCGCGGAGACGCCGGACCACGATCCGCGCAAGGTGCCGGTGGTGAAGATCGGCCGGACCGAACCGACGATCGTGGCGTCCAAGGCGGCCGACAGCGATGCACCGCAGGCGGTGGCGCGCTGAGGCTCAGAGGAAACCCATCAACGAAGGCCCATCAAGGGAGACCAAGCATGAAGCGATCCGACCTCACCGAGAAGCTGCTCGACATCAAGCGCGAGAAGGGCTGGAGCTGGAAATACATCTGCGAGAAGATCGGCGGCTATTCCGAGGTGCTGATCGTCGGCGCCGTGCTCGGCCAGATGAAGCTGACCAAGCCGCAGGCGGCCAATGCCGGCGAGCTGTTCGGTCTCTCGAAGAGCGAGATCGCGATGCTGAACGAGACGCCGATGCGCGGCGAGGGCGTGCAGATGCCGCCGACCGATCCGCTGATCTATCGCTTCTACGAGCTCGTGATGATCAACGGTCCGGCGTGGAAGGAGCTGATCCAGGAGGAGTTCGGCGACGGCATCATGTCGGCGATCGATTTCGACATGGTGATGGAGCGCCTGCCGAACGCCAAGGGCGACCGCGTCAAGATCACGATGTCGGGCAAGTTCCTGCCGTACAAATACTACGGCGCCAGCGGCAATGTGCCGGAGTATGGCTTCAAGGAAGAGTAGGCGAGTTGCGAATGGCGAGTAGCGATCTCCACTATTCGCTACTCGCCCATTCGCTATGCGCCTGCTTTCACTATCCCGCCTTGACCTGCGCCACCGCGGTGGCCAGCAGCTCGCTCATCTTGGCGCGCACGTCCGCTTCGCTGACTGCAACGCCCTTGGCGGTGAGGTCACCCAGCACCTTGCGCAGCACGTCGGCATCGCCGGCCTCCTCGAAATCGGACGCGACGACCTCCTTGGCGTAGGCGTCGGCGTCGGCGCCGGACTTGCCGAGCTTTTCGGCGGCCCACAGGCCGAGGAGCTTGTTGCGGCGGGCTTCCGCCTTGAACTTCAATTCCTCGTCATGGGCGAATTGCTTCTCGAACGCGTCCTCGCGCTTGTCGAACGTGGTCATGGTCGGAACTTCCAGTGTTGCCGAAAAGGGTTAACCGCGGAGGCGGTTGCGGGGCGATGGCCGCACGCCTAAATAATTGGAACACCTTGTCAATACAACGGGCACGAGGCCGCAGGGAAGGGCGGTAAAACTCCTCCTCCGGGGTCTGGATCGATTGTGCTCGGGACACCAATGGGATAGGTTTCCCACAGGCCCGGTTCTTGTTCTGTTTCCTATGGATCCAGGCCCTCGCGGCAGCTCCGTCGTGGTCCTGTCCAAAGTCATCCGGAGCCCACCAATTTCATGGATTTCAACAAAACACGGTACATCCCAATGAGCCGTCGGCGTCGCATTTATGAAGGCAAGGCCAAGGTCCTGTACGAAGGTCCGGAGCCGGGCACCCTGATCCAGCACTTCAAGGACGACGCCACCGCCTTCAATGCCAAGAAGCACCAGGTGATCGAAGGCAAGGGCGTCCTCAACAACCGGATCTCGGAGTACCTGTTTCAGCACCTCAACGACATCGGGGTGCCGACCCACTTCATCCGTCGGCTCAACATGCGCGAGCAGCTGATTCGCGAGGTCGAGATCGTCCCGCTCGAGGTCGTGGTGCGCAACGTGGCCGCGGGCTCGCTGTCGCAGCGCCTGGGCATCGAGGAAGGCACCCAGCTGCCGCGTTCGATCATCGAATTTTATTACAAGAACGACCAGCTCAACGACCCCATGGTGTCGGAGGAGCACATCACCGCGTTCGGCTGGGCGACGCCCCAGGAGATCGACGACATCATGGCGCTCGCCATCCGCGTCAACGACTTCCTGACCGGCCTCTTCCTCGGCATCGGCATCCGCCTGGTCGATTTCAAGATGGAGTGCGGTCGGCTGTTCGAGAACGAGATGATGCGGATCATCGTCGCCGACGAGATTTCCCCCGATTCGTGCCGGCTGTGGGACATCAAGTCGAACGAGAAGCTCGACAAGGACCGCTTCCGTCGTGATCTTGGCGGCCTTCTGGAAGCCTATACCGAGGTCGCCAAGCGGCTCGGCATCCTCATCGAGAACGAGCGTCCGGCGGGCTCCGGCCCGGTCCTGGTCAAGAGCTAAGGGAAGCAAAGACGTGAAAGCGCGTGTCACGGTGACACTGAAAACCGGCATCCTCGATCCCCAGGGCAAGGCGATCGAGGGCGCCCTCAAATCGCTCGGCGTCGACGGCGTCGCCAGCGTGCGCCAGGGCAAGGTGTTCGACATCGAGCTCGCCGGCGCCGACAAGGCCAAGGCGGAGGCGGCGTTGAAGGCCGCCGCCGACAAGCTGCTAGCCAACACGGTGATCGAGAATTACCGGGTGGAGCTGTTGGGGTAGGGCAATGGCCGTGACCCACCGCGAGGTCTACGAGCTGTTGCTGGAGATCTCGCGTGATTTGGTCCGTGTCGAAAACTCAGTCGATGAGCTTCTTGGCAACGCACGAGCGTTGAACGAGGAGTTTTCGTCAAACTCACAGACCCTCGCAACATTGCGAGGGAGCGATCCTCGAGCAAGCAATTAGAGATCATGAAATCCGCCGTCCTCGTCTTCCCCGGCATCAACCGCGAACGCGACATGGCGCGGGCGCTGCGCATGATCTCCGGCCATGAGCCGGCGATGGTCTGGCACGCCGAGACGTCGCTGCCCAAGGGCACCGATCTCGTGGTGGTCCCCGGTGGCTTCTCCTATGGCGATTATCTGCGCTGTGGCGCGATCGCGGCGCGGGCGCCGGTGATGGACGCGGTGCGCGATCACGCCGCCAAGGGCGGATTGGTGCTCGGCGTCTGCAACGGCTTCCAGATCCTGTGCGAATCCGGCCTGCTGCCGGGCGTGCTGATGCGCAACGACAGGCTGAAGTTCATCTGCAAGGACGTGCATCTGCGCGTCGAGCGCTCGGATTCGCCGTTCACCCGCGGCTACAATGCAGGGCAGGTCATCCGCGTGCCGGTCGCCCATGGCGAGGGCAACTACGCGGCGGACGAGGAGACCTTGAAGCGGCTCAATGGCGATGGGCGCGTGCTCTACCGCTATTGCTCGGCCGATGGTGAGGTCGGCGACCTCAGCAACATCAACGGTGCGGCGCATTCCATCGCCGGAATCGTCAACGAGAACGGGAATGTGCTCGGCATGATGCCGCATCCCGAGAATCACGTCGAGGACATCATGGGCTGCACCGACGGCCGCGGGCTGTTCGCCGGCCTCGTCGCGCATCTCGACCGCGCCGCCTGATCACCTCGCAACGCCGTCACGTGTCGTTCGGCCGCTCGCCGGCCGGACCTACAAACGACCGATTGGTGATCGAGGTTGCGGGACGTTCCTCCATCTCCCGGATGTCCATGACGTCCGCCCCTGCCTCGATCCCGACGGTGCCTTGATGTCGACGCTGCCTCTCACTGGGCGCGCCCTGCGCTGGCTGCTCTTGTCCGCGTTGCTCTCGGTTGTCCCCGGCATTGGCGCGGCTCGGGCTGAGACACCGGCGGCAGCGCCCGCGGCCGCCGCTGCGCCGTTCGCGGTGAGCGGCTGGAAACCGCAGCGGCCGAACGGCACCGACGTGACCTTCTTCCTGTGCGAGGACGCCAAATGCGGCCCCGGTTCGAAGGTGAGCTATCGGCTCTACCCGCCCAACACGACCATGACGATCGAGCAATTCCGCGCCTCTCAGGAGCAGACTATCAAGCTGCTGGACCGGCGCGTGCCAGGCCAGACCACCACGATTCTCGGCGTCGATGGCGACAAGGGCACCGGTGTGCCGCGGGTGTTTCGTGTCAGGCGCCTGAAGGTGGCACCCGACGGGACCCGGGAATATCAGGTCAGCGGCGTGCTGTTCGGGGTGAAGGGCAGTGCGAGCCTGATTAGCTCGGCGGATAGCGAGAAAGGCAGCACCACCAACTTTGCGCAGTTTGCCGTTCCGGTCCTGGTTCTGCTCGGGCTGCCGCCGCGGCAGTGACTGTAAGCGCAACGGTCCGCAGCGCGACGCTTCGCATCTTTGCCCGCACGCGGTCCTGGGCTTCGATGAAGGCGCCGTTCATCGAAATCGTTCCGCGCGATTTTTCTGAGCCGCTCGGCAACGCCGGGCGGCTGTTCGCGTTGTCCGCCCGCGAATGGGGCAGGGAACCAAGGAGGTTCTCTCATGACGACGAAACATTGGCTGGGAACGGCCGCAATCATTCTGGCGATCGGCACGGCATCCGGTGCTGCATCGGCCCAATCCGAGATGAAGCGCGAGGGCGGCCCCGCCGCTTCGTCGGCGCGCGAGGCGACGCGTCCGGCTGCCGAGGCGAAGGGCGAGGCCAAGGGTGAGGTGAAGAGTGGCGCCGCGGCCGCCGAGCGCGCAGGGTCCGAGGCGAAGCAGAGCGCGCAGGAGCAGCGTCGCGGCGAGCCTTCGTCGACTTCAGGGCGCGAGCAGGCGCAGGAACGATCGTCCGAGCGTTCGGCGCATGACGCCAAGCAAAGCGCCGAGAGCAAAGGCGGTGCAGCCGCCGAGCGCGGCCGCGATGCCAAGGACAGCGCCGAGTCGAAGTCGGCGACCGACAGCAAGCAGGCCGACAAGCAAGCAGACGGCAAGACCAAGGCCGAATCCAAGGCAGAGTCCAAGGCGCAGCAGGACCGTGCCGCAGAATCCAAATCGGGCGGGAAGTCCGACCGCGAGGCGGATCGCAGCGACCGTAACGGCCCCGACAAGGACAAGACCCGGCAGAGCCAGGACGAACGCAAGTCCGGCACGTCCGACAAGGCTGCGGACAAGGCCTCCGACAAGCCGGACAACGACCGCAACAAGCAGGCCAATCAGCCCAGTGGCAGTGGGGCGGAGACCAAGAGCTCGACTGCGCAACAGAACCAGCAGACGGGTCCGGCCGGCGCCGCTCAACAGACCGGACAGGCCAACAATCAGGCCCAGCCGAACGGCAACCGCACCAACGCCCAGGTTCAGGTCAACGACCAGCAGCGAACGCAGGTCGTCGACCGGTTGCGCCGTGATCGCGATCTCGACCGCGCGCGCACCGACATCAACATTCGCATCAATGTCGGCGAGCGCCTGCCGGAGCGCGTGCGGCCGCGTCCGCTTCCGACCGACATCATCGCGATCGTGCCGGAATATCGCGGCTACGAATACACCGTGGTGCATGACGAGATCGCGATCGTCGATCCGCGCAGCCGCGAGATCGTCGATGTGATTCCGCAGAACGGTGTGCGTGCCGACCGTGGCTATGATCGCGGCGGCTATGGCGTTAACTCGACCCATATCGTGCTGTCGGATGATCAGCGCCAGATCCTGCGTCGCGCGGCCACCGAGACGGGTACCGTGGGCTCGACGACATCGTCGTCTTCCACGTCGTCCGGATCGAGCTGCCTGAGCTTGCGCCGCGTGCCCGACGAGCTCGCCCGCGCCAATCCGGAGCTCGCGAACTATCAGTATCTTGCGATCGGCGAGCAGGTCATTCTGGTCGACCCGCGGGATCAGAAGGTGGTGCAGGTCATCGACCAGCAGCAGTAACACCCCGCGGCGAGTTTCGCGGTTCGAGGGGCGGGAGCGCGACGCGCTTCCGCCCTTTTTTGATAGGAAGGATGGCGTTCCGTACGACGATCGAACATGCCTCCGTCCTTCGTTTGAACCCTCTGTTGCCCGGACGCGTCAAACCGACATCGTCGATCGGGTGGGTGCGGCGGGCCGGATTGTCGGCCGCGCCCGCCCACGCTATCAACGTCGGCGTGTGTAACGCTGGCCGTGAGGGGGGTCTGCCGTGCCTGTCGCACTTGTCGTACTGCTGCTCGACATTTCGCTGATCTACCATGCCTCGCGTACCGGGCGCATGCAGCCCTGGGCCTTCATCATCCTGATGGTGCCGATGATCGGCGCGCTGGCCTACATTGTGGTCGAGCTGATCCCCGAATGGCTCGGCAGTCACGACGTGCAGAAGGCGCGCAAGCGCGTCGCCAACAAGCTCGATCCCGAAAAATACTATCGCGAGTTGTCGGATCGCGTCGCTGTCACCGACACGATCGCCAACCGCGCCGCGCTGGCCGAGGAATGCGTGACCGTCGGTCGCTATGACGAGGCCGAGCAGCACTACGACCACATTCTCAGCCTGCCGATGGGCCATGAGCCGCTGTTCGCACTCGGCAAGGCCAAGGCCCAGTTCGCGCGCAGGCGACCCGCAGATGCGCTGGCGACGCTCGACAACCTACAGAAGACCTGGCCGGACTACCATTCAGCTGAAGCGCATCTGCTGTACGCACGAGCTCTGCAGGATGCCGGTCGCACCGACGAGGCGATCGAGGAATACCAGGCGCTGCTGGACTACGCGCCGAGCAGCGAGACGAAGGCGCGTTATGGCACGTTGCTCAAATCGGTCGGGCGTGTCGACGAGGCCAAGGTGGTCTTCACGGAGCTCCTGATCCAGATGAAGCGCTCCCCGCGCCATGTCCGGAAGGCCCAGGCCGAGTGGATCGCGATCGCCGAGAAGCAGATCGCGGGGTAGCGGGGGCGGTTGGCGACGAACGCTCCCTCCACGCGTCATTCCGGGGCGCGCGCAGCGCGAGCCCGGAATCCATACTCACGAACGGGCATGTGTCGCGAGCTGCGCGTGGCGCCGATCTCCGTCCCAACCACCGCTCGGGGTTATGGATTCCGGGCTCATTCGCGCTGCTTCAAAATGGCTTCGCCATTTTGCGCGCGAATGCCCCGGAATGACGGCGAGCTATTGGCTCCCGCTACGGCGAGCTCGCCGCCTCCGGCGTCCGCCGCTTCACCCGCTTGATCGTGCCGGAGAACGAGAACAGCGGCTTGGTGCCGGAATGCAGCATGCCGCGCAGGAAGATCAGCGAGGCGCCAGCGCGGGTGACCTCGCCGGTGGCCTCGATCAATTCGCCCTCCCGCGCAGCGTCGAGGAATTCGGAGGAGAACGACACGGTGACGCCCGGTCCCTGCAGGATCGGCGCGGCAAAAGCGAACAGGCAGTAGTCGGCGAAGGTCATCAGGCAGCCGCCATGGACGTTGCCGGCGCCGTTGAGGTGCTTCTTCTCGACCCGGAAGGCGCAGCGGATCGAGCCGTCCTCCTCCATCCGGTGCCAAAACGGGCCGGTGTGGGATTCGTAGCTGTCGCGCATCCAGGTGCGCCAGCCGGCGAATTCGCCGTCGGTGGCGATGTGGATACCGGGGCGGTTCTCGAAGGCGGAACGGGACAGGTCGTGCACGAGTGGGGGCCTTTAATTGTTGATTTACCGTCTTAAATCCGATCAGTCGCCATTCTGCAAATATCCCGCGGGGCGGTCCGGGCCAAAGCTCTGGACAGGGCGGAATAGGGCCGTAAAAGGCCTTTTCCCACTTGGCCTCTGTATCTATGAAGCAGGGTTCAAGGGACCAGCGGCCCACGGGGCAAAGGCATTTCTCCATGCGCAATGAACCGCAGATCACCCCCGAGCTCGTCGCCGCCCACGGCCTGAAGCCCGACGAATATGAGCGCATCCTGAAGCTGATCGGCCGGGAGCCGACCTTTACCGAGCTCGGCATCTTCTCGGCGATGTGGAACGAGCACTGCTCGTACAAGTCGTCGCGTATTCATCTGCGGGGCCTGCCGACCAAGGCGCCCTGGGTGATCCAGGGCCCCGGCGAGAATGCCGGCGTGATCGACATCGGCGACGGCCAGGCCGTCGTGTTCAAGATGGAGAGCCACAACCACCCGAGCTACATCGAGCCGTACCAGGGGGCCACGACCGGCGTCGGCGGTATCCTGCGCGACGTCTTCACGATGGGCGCACGCCCGATCGCGTGCCTCAACGCGCTGTCGTTCGGCGCGCCCGAGCACCCCAAGACCAAGCATCTCGTTTCGGGCGTCGTCGCCGGCATCGGCGGCTATGGAAATTCGTTCGGCGTGCCGACGGTGGGCGGCCAGACTCGCTTCCACACCCGCTACGACGGCAACATCCTGGTCAACGCCATGGCGGTGGGCCTCGCCGACGCCGACAAGATCTTCTATGCGGCTGCCTCCGGCGTGAACATGCCGATCGTCTATCTCGGCTCCAAGACCGGCCGCGACGGCATCCACGGCGCCTCGATGGCCTCGGCCGAGTTCGACGATTCCTCCGAGGAAAAGCGCCCGACGGTGCAGGTCGGCGATCCCTTCGCCGAGAAGCTGCTGCTGGAGGCGTGCCTCGAGATCATGGCCGCCGACTGCGTGATCGCGATCCAGGACATGGGCGCGGCCGGCCTGACCTGCTCGGCGGTCGAGATGGGCGCCAAGGGCGACCTCGGCGTCGACCTCGATCTCAATTGCGTGCCGACCCGTGAGACCGGCATGAGCGCCTACGAGATGATGCTCTCCGAAAGCCAGGAGCGCATGCTCATGGTGCTGAAGCCGGAGAAGGAGAAGGAAGCCGAGGCGATCTTCCGCAAATGGGGCCTCGATTTCGCCGTCGTCGGCTACACCACGCCGAGCAAGCGCTTCGTCGTCAAGCATGGCGGCGACGTCATGGCGGATCTTCCGATCAAGGAGCTGGGCGACGAGGCGCCGCTGTATGACCGTCCGCATGTCGCCTCGCCGGCGCTGCCGGTGATCCATGCTCGCGAGGTCAAGCCGCCGATGGACATCGTCCCGGCGCTGGAGAAGCTGATCGCGACGCCGGATCTGTGCTCGAAGCGCTGGATCTGGGAGCAGTACGACCACGTCATTCTCGGCAACACCGTGCAGCGCCCCGGCGGCGACGCCGCCGTCGTGCGCGTGCAGGATGGGCCGAAGGGGCTCGCGCTGACCGTCGACGTCACGCCGCGCTATTGCGAGGCTGACCCGTTCGAGGGCGGCAAGCAGGCCGTGGCGGAAGCCTGGCGCAACATCACCGCTGTCGGCGGCCGGCCGCTCGCCATCACCGATAATCTCAATTTCGGCAATCCGGAGCGGCCCGAGATCATGGGCCAGTTCGTCGGCTGCCTGAAGGGCATCTCGGAGGCCTGCCGCGCGCTCGACTTCCCGGTCGTGTCCGGCAACGTCTCGCTCTACAACGAGACCAACGGCCGGGCGATCCTGCCGACGCCCTCGATCGGCGGCGTCGGCCTGCTCGACGACTTCACCAAGTCGGCGAGCATCGCCTTCAAGGGCGAGGGCGAGGCCATCCTTCTGATCGGCGAGACCCACGGCTGGCTCGGCCAGTCGGTTTATCTACGCGATGTCTGCGGCCGCGAGGAGGGCGCTCCTCCGCCGGTCGACCTCGCCGCCGAGAAGCGGATCGGCGATGTCGTGCGCGGCATGATCCATGCGGGAACGGCGACGGCTGCACACGATCTCTCCGATGGCGGCCTGCTGGTCGCGCTCGCAGAGATGGCGATGGCCTCCGGCATCGGCGCGCGCCTCCTGTCGGCGCCGGCGTCGATCGTGCCGCATGCCTATTGGTTCGGCGAGGATCAGGCGCGCTATCTCGTGACGGTGCCGGAGACCGAAGCCGGCCGCGTGCTCGCCAAGATGCGCGGCGCGAACGTGCCTTGCACGCGGATCGGCACCACGGGCGGGACGGCGCTGGCCATCGCGGGCGAAGCCTCGGTCGAGGTCGACGCGCTGAAGAGCCGCTTCGAAAGCTGGCTGCCGGCCTACATGGGCGGTAGCGCCGCATAAGCCAACGCTGTCGTTCCGGACAAGCTATGACGGCGCGGGGCGCCGTCATAACGCCGATCCGGGACCCATACTTCGCAGCCGCAGTTATCGGCTAAGCCGGGTGCTCGTAGCCCGGATGAGCGACAGCCGGTGCGCGGGATGCGCAGCGGCGAGAGCGACATCCGGGTTCACACGCGCAGTTCGTGAGACCCCGGATGTCCGTCGTCCTACAACACGCTCTTCGCACCCGGGATCTGTCGCAGCACCCAGGTCGCGCCCCAGCTCAGCAGCACGCTGCCGACGAACGCGATCGTCGCCTTGGCGACGGCCGGCAGATCGAGGTCGAACAGCCAATACTGGATCCACAGCACGATGGGGTAGTGCACCAGGAACATGCCGTAGGCATCGGCCTGCATGCGGTCGAGCACGGAGAATTCCGAGCGGCGGTTGTTGAGGAAGTAGGACAGGATCGCGAACATCATCGCGGCGCTGAAGATCACGAAGAAGAAGCCGTAGGCGGCCTCATACCAGTGCGGCAGCTCCGGCGGGTTGCCCAGCACCTGGCGCTTGATCGTGATCAGCACCCACAGCAGCGCGTAGGGCACGATCGTCACCACGATCCAGGCGCCGAGCCCGCGCTGCGACATCTGTCCTTCCGCTGCCAGCAGGCCGCGCTCGAAATTGGCCGAGCCGATGCCCGCACCGACATAGAAATAGGCAGCGTAAAGCAGGATGCGGCTGGCCTGCACCGAGAACGGCCCGGCTTCGAACCAGTGGGTCGGCCCGAAATACAGCCGGGACGGGATGTACAGCACACCCGTGATCAGCAGGAAGACGAAGAAGAAGTCGCGCGGCTGCTCGAAGGCACGCAGCGACAGCCGGTTGATCGGCTCAAGCAGGCGCGGCGATAGCCGGTACAGCAGGGCTGCCGAAATGTCGAAGGCCAGCAGCACCCAGATGAACCAGATCGGCCCGCTCGGCCACGGACCGACGGTCACGGTCTTCCACCAGAACGTGGAGAAGGTGGTCTCCGGATTGGCGCGCAGCTCGATCGCATAATAGGCCAGCGGAATCACGGTCAGCGCAGCGACGGCGAACGGCAGGCCGAGCCGCAACAGCCGGTCCCGCAGATGCTGCACCATCGATTTGTGGGCAAGGCCGGACCAGACGAACAGCCCCGACAGGAAGAAGAACATGGCCATGAAGAAGCTGTCGGTGGCCAGCACGATGCCGTCGAAGCCGAGGAAGGAGGTCGGATCGGTGTGCCCGAAATAGGTGTAGGGGATCACGGCGTGGTGGAGCAGCACCACCAGCGTCAGGAACGTCCGGGCGTGGTCCAGCGCGGCGTTACGGGCCCGCGCGCGCGGGCGGGCTTGCATCTCGACCTTTGCGGCCGCCGCCGATTGTGTAACCGATATGACCATGTGACCCCCAGCACCGCTGCTGCCGTGCCCGTGCAGATGATGGAACGTCTGCGTCCTCCTCGCTGCGGAGGTGCCGTGCGAACGTCAATACAAGGCTGCGCGAGCAGATTTAAATGAGCTCGTGTGACTTGGACACCGTCATTCGCTGGAGCACTGCCCCCGAGCGAGCGCATGACGGCGCCGGAATACCAGATGTTGTCTTCGGTGCTGCTAATCAGCAAGAGCGTTGGTTCGCAAGCCGCTTCCTCACACGCCTCGCCAATTTTCGCATCCGATGTCCTTACGAACGCACCAGCTACGAAGTTACGGGCAGGGCCGTCCAGAGTTGCGGAAATCTCCAACAGGTAGCCGTCGCCACAGGGAACCGTGTCCCGGCGGCGTCGTTTAGTGAGGCGAACGCGCCAGGGCGGCGCTGGACCGGAGGACCATACCGTGACTCTTCTCAAATGGGCGCTGCTGTTCTTCCTCGTCTCGGTCGTTGCCGGTGTTCTCGGCTTCACCGGAATCTCGGCAGCGTCCGCTGACATTGCGCGGATCCTGTTCTACATCTTCCTGGTGATTTTCCTGGTGCTGCTGATCCTCGGGCTGACGATCTTCAGGGTATAGCCCGCCATGAGGCGATGACCGAAACGATCGCCGCGCAGCCCCGCATGGCGCGCGCCCGGCGGAAGATCAGTCGGCCACTTCCTCGATTCGCACCTTGTCGGGATAGAACGCCAGATGGCCTGCGATCTCGGTCATCGCTGGAAATGGCGTTTCGTAGCTCCAGATCGCGTTGTCCAGCGTCTTGCCGCCGGTCGCGATGCTGAAATAGCTGGCATCGCCCTTGTAGGGACAGTGAGTGACGCGATCGGTCTTCCGCAGGGCCGCCATGTTGGCATCGGCGCGCGGCACGTATTGGACCGCGGGGTAGCTCGCTTCCTTCAACGTCAACGCGCGGGTGGTCTCGGCGATCACGACACCGTCGGCGAGCACCCGCACGCGCTTCGGGTTGGGGGTGATGGTGATCGGATGATCCGGCCCTGGAAGCTTCATGTCGTCTCCCTCGCGTTTGGCACGGGTGCGTCACCCGGTCCGACGTATTCGGTTCGAGCCCGCTATATAGTGGTTCCGGACGTGACCTCGAAACCGGTTCGCGCTAGTTTCCGCCATCACGGTCGCGCGAGAACGCCTTGATTCGTGCCGGTCGACGGGTCACTAAGGGGAGCTGCAGCTGCGGCCGGCAAGCCCTGTCGCGCCCGTCGCCCACCAGAAGGAGATGCACTGGGATGCCCATGGATGCCCACGTTATCGAGCAGATGATCAAGGCCGCCATTCCCGACGCCCAGGTGACGATTCGCGATCTCGCCGGTGACGGCGACCATTACGCCGCGACCGTGATCTCCGAGGCCTTCCGCGGCAAGTCCCGCGTGCAGCAGCACCAGCTCGTCTATCAGTCGCTGCGCGGCCAGATGGGCGACGTTCTGCATGCGCTTGCGCTTCAGACAGGGGTGCCCGACCAGCGCTGATCAAGGCAGCAGACGGCAGCACGCATCCGGGGGAGATGGCGTTGGACAATCCGCGTGGTGCGCTGTTCCGCGTGCTCGAGCCGAATCGGCACAGCCGGGTCACATTCGTCGAGCTGTTCTTCGATCTGGTCTTCGTCTACGCGGTGACGCAGATCTCGCATTATCTGATCAGCCATTTCACGCCGCTGGGGGCCGCGCAGACGGCGGTGCTGTTTCTCGCGGTGTGGTGGGTGTGGGTCTACACGGCCTGGGTGACCAACTGGCTCGATCCCGAGAAGGCGCTCGTGCGAGGCCTGTTGTTTGCCTTGATGCTGGCGGGCCTCGTGCTGTCGATGTCGATCCCGCGCGCGTTCGAGGACCGCGGCCTGTGGTTCGTGATCGCCTACGCCGCGATGCAGGTCGGCAGGACCGCCTTCTGGTTCACGGTCACGCCGCCGCAGCGCGCGCCGGTCCGCCGCAACGCCGCTCGCATTCTGTCCTGGCTCAGCGCCTCGGCCGTGCTCTGGCTGCTCGGCGGACTTGCCGAGGGGCCGGTCCGGATGGCGCTCTGGTGCGCCGCGCTCACGCTCGAATACATCTCGCCTGCCGTGCGCTTCTGGATACCGGGCCTCGGCGCGTCGACCGCGGAAGACTGGATGGTCGAGGGCGGCCACATGGCGGAGCGCTGTGCGCTTTTCATCATCATCGCGCTCGGCGAATCGATCGTCGTCACCGGCGCGACCTTTGCGGAGCTCGATTGGACCGGCGCCAACATCGCAGCCTTTGCCTGTGCCTTCGTTGGAACAGTCGCGATGTGGGCGGTGTATTTCAACCGCGGCGCCGAGGCGGGCTCGGAGATGATCTCGCGCTCCAGCCAGTCCGGGCTCATCGCGCGCTCGGCCTACACTTACCTGCACATGCCGATCGTCGCCGGCATCATCGTGTCGGCGGTGGCCGATGAGATCGTGCTCAAACATCCGCTCGGACACAATGACGTCAAGACGGCCGCGGTGCTGATTGGAGGACCGTTCGTCTTTCTGGTCGGAACGATCCTGTTCAAGCGCGAGGTTCGCGGGTTTCTCCAACTGTCACATGGCGCCGGGCTGCTGGCGCTGGCAGGCCTCGGCTGGTTCGCGACCGAGCTGTCGCCCCTGGTTCTCTCGGCGCTGACGAGCGCGTTGCTGGCGATCGTCGCGGTGTGGGAAACGCTCTCGCTTCGCGCCAAGCCCGAGCCTCACGCTTCGGCGACGAGCGCCTGAACCGAGAACATCTCGCTCGCATCCGTCCAGACCGTCTGGACCTTCCAGCCCGAGCCACGGGCCAGAGCGCCGAAGCGGGCGATGCTGTATTTGTAGCTGTTCTCGGTGTGGATGCTCTCGCCGGCGCGGAGGGTGATCGTGGTGCCGAGCAGGCGCACTGTCTGCGGCTTGCGCGCGATCAGATGCATCTCGATGCGGTGCTGCTCGCGATTGTAGATCGCACGATGGACAAACGCCGACAGGTCGAAATTGCCGCCGAGCTCACGATTGATCCGCAGCAGCAGATTGAGGTTGAAGCGCGCCGTCACGCCGGCCGCGTCGTTATAGGCGGCATGCAGCACGCGCTCGTCCTTCTCGAGGTCGACGCCGACGATCATCAGCGCCCCCACGCCCAGGATCTCACGCGCCGAGCGCAGAAAGCGGCAGGCCTCGTGCGGTTCGAAATTGCCGATCGTCGATCCCGGAAAGAAGCCGACCTTCGGCTGGCCTTCGATGGCCTCCGGCAATTTGAACGCCGTCGTGAAATCGGCGATCACCGGATGGACGGCGAGATCGGGGAAATCGCGGCGCAGGCTGTCGGCCTGTGCCGTCAGGAAGTCGCCGGAGATATCGACCGGCACATAGGCCGCAAAGCGGCAGCTTTCCAGCAGCAGCCGCACCTTCGTGGTGGCGCCGGCGCCGAACTCGACCAGAGCCGCATTGCCCGGAATGATCCTGGCGATGTCGGCGCCGCGATCCCTGAGAATGCCGAGCTCGGTCCTCGTCGGGTAGTACTCCGGCAGCCGTGTGATCTGCTCGAACAGGTCGGACCCGGCGGCGTCATAGAAATATTTCGGCGACAGCTGCTTGGGCTGCTGCGTGAGACCTGCGACCGCGGCCTGCGCGAAGGCCGACGTCTTGTCGTCGGGCAGATGGGCGTCGGACAAAGCGTTGACGTGCACGTTCATGATACTCTCCTGGACGCGCATAGGCGCGACTCTCGGGCCTTGCTGCCGGCGGTTCAGGCGTAGTCGGCGAGCCGGAGGCCCGTGAACTGCCAGCGGTGGTGCGGATAGAAGAAGTTGCGGTAGGTGACGCGGCTGTGGCCCGCCGGCGTTGCGAGCGACGATCCGCGC
This sequence comes from Bradyrhizobium aeschynomenes, assembly GCF_013178945.1. Classification (GTDB taxonomy): domain Bacteria; phylum Pseudomonadota; class Alphaproteobacteria; order Rhizobiales; family Xanthobacteraceae; genus Bradyrhizobium; species Bradyrhizobium aeschynomenes. The sequence goes on along the minus strand of NZ_JABFDM010000002.1, from coordinate 435,837 downwards.
AGCACCAGCTGATTGACCATGAATTTGCCGTTGTACTCGCCGAGCGCGCCTTCGATGGCGCGATAGCCCGGGTAGGGGCTGTAGGCGCTACGCGTCCATTGCCAAACAATGCCGAAGGCGTCGTTGAGCTGATGGCCGCGCGCGGCGACCTCCCATTCCATCTCGGTCGGCAGGTGCCTGCCGGACCAGCGTGCGAAGGCGTCGGCCTCGTAGTAGCTGACGTGGCAGACTGGTGCGTTCGGATCGACGGGTTTCAATCCGCCGAGCGTCATGATCCGCCACTCGCCCTCGACCTTGTACCAGTGACCTGGCGCCTGCCAGCCTTCGCGGCTGGCCGCGGCAAAGCCGTCCATGAGCCAGAGCGTCGCCGTCGCGTAGCCGCCGTCCGCCATGAAGGCGAGCCAGTCGGCGTTGGTGACGAGATTGCGCGCCAGCTTGACCGGGCCGACGAGGGCCCGATGGACCGGTCGCTCATTGTCGAAATGGTAGCCGTCGCCGGCATGCCCCACCGTGTGGATGCCTTCGGGCAGGCTGACCCACTCCTCGCCTGCGCCCGTCGGGGTCGGAAATGTCCAGGACGGATCGTAGGCGGGGGCGATCGGATTCTGCGCGAACGCATGCAGGATGTCGGTCAGCATCAGCTCTTGATGCTGCTGCTCGTGATTGAGACCGACTTCGACGAGCGGCGCGATGTCGGCCAATGTGGCCGCATCGGCGCTGCCCAGGAAGTCCACCATCGCCGCATCGACATGCCGCCGATAGGCGGCGATGTCGGCCACCCCCGGTCGGGTGATCAGCCCGCGCTCGCCGCGCGTGTGACGCGGGCCCGCGCTGACGTAGTAGGAGTTGAAAAGGAAGGCGTAATCCGCATGAAAATGGGTGTATGCTCGGCAGTGCTGGCCCAGCACGAACTGCTCGAAGAACCACGTGGTATGGGCCCGATGCCATTTCGCCGGACTCGCATCCGGCATCGACTGGATGACCTGGTCCTCCGGACTCAGCAGCGCCGCACGGCGCTCGGTCTCGCCACGGACGGTCAGAAAAGCCTCAATCAAGCTCCCGCTCTGGGGGGCCGAGCGGGAGGTCTGTCGCGCGTCAGTGATGGGAAGCGGGGCCGTGGCGGAGGCTGAACTGGTCACGAGGGTCTCCGTATGCCTGCAGAAAACGACGTTCGGCGGAACAAGTTCCTTTGGACGGTTCGTCCTAGATAGGGGCTTGGTTACGGGATGAAACCCTCGTTCCGGCTATAATATTGCTGCCGTCAGGCTATCGTCCGGGAGGATGGCGGGCTGGGGGCGGATCCTCGGCATTTTACTTTGGCTGAACAACGGTTTGCGCTACATATAGGGTAGTGACCCGTCGGCCGGGACGACCTGCGACCTGGCGCGATCAGAGCGGCACCGAGCCCCAGGCGTTCCTTGAGGCGCCCTAGAGGAAGCGAAGATGAGCATCGAGCAATTCATTGACAACGAAGTGAAGTCGAACGACGTCGTCCTGTTCATGAAAGGGACGCCGCAGTTTCCGCAGTGCGGATTTTCCGGCCAGGTCGTGCAGATCCTCGACCATGTCGGCGTCGGCTATAAGGGCCTCAACGTCCTGGAATCCGCGGAACTGCGCAACGGCATCAAGACGTTCTCGAACTGGCCGACGATCCCCCAGCTCTATGTGAAGGGCGAGTTCGTCGGCGGCTGCGACATCGTCCGCGAGATGTTCCAGAGCGGCGAGCTGCAGCAGCTGTTCACCGACAAGGGCATCCCGGTCGGCACGGCGGCCTCGGCCTGAGCTCCCCTCCGCACCAGCAGACATCACGGCGTTGACGCCATCATCAACGCCGTGAACTGGTCTTTGCTCAGCAGACGGCCGCCGAGCTCGGCGCGCATCGCGAGCGATGTGCACCGGTTGATTTAGAGGCGCTCGTGCCTTGATCCTCATGCGCCGCGCACGATCTCCCTGACATGTCCGACCATCTCCTCGATCATGGCCGCGCTCACATCGAGATGCGTGCAGGCGCGGATGCGGCCGTCCATCATCGCGAGCAGCACGCCGCGCTTGCGGAGTTCACTCACCATCTTGTCGCCGGAGACGCCCGTACCGTCCGGCTTGAAGAACACCAGATTGGTCTCGGGCTCCTGCACCTCCACGCCCTGAATCTGTGACAGCCCGCGGGCCAGGGCGCGCGCATTGGCGTGGTCCTCGGCCAAACGGTCGACGTGATGATCGAGCGCGTAGATGCAGGCCGCAGCGACCACGCCGGCCTGACGCATCGCGCCGCCAAGCCGCTGTTTCCAGCGCCACACCTCGTCGATGAAAGCCGCGCTGCCGGCCAGCACGCCGCCGATCGGCGCGCCCAGACCCTTGGAGAAATCGATCCAGGCCGAATCCCAGCCGGCGGTCATGTCGGCAGCCGAAATGCCGGTGGCGACGGTGGCATTGAGCAGCCGCGCGCCGTCCATATGCGTCGCCATGCCGTTCGCCCTGGCGATCGCAACGATTGCGTCGAGATCGGCCTTCTTCCAGATCGTGCCGCCGCCGATATTGGCGGTCTGCTCGACGCTGACGACGGTCTGCGGCGGCTGGTAGCGGGAGCGCGGATGCAGCGCGGCGCGGAACGTCTCCGGCGTGAACTGGCCGTCGGGGCCCTTCAGCTGCGTCACCTGGAAGCCGCCGAGCGCGGCATGTGCGCCACCCTCGCGCGAGATGATGTGCGCGGTCTCGTGCGCCAGGATCTCGTCGCCGGGGCGACAGTGCACCAGGGTGGCCGCGACGTTGCACATCGTGCCCGACGGCATCAGCACCGCGGCCTCCTTGCCCATGAGCGCGGCGACGCGGGCGGTGAGTTCGTGCACGGTCGGGTCGTCGCCGATCTGCTCGTCGCCGACCTCGGCCCGCGCCATCGCCTCACGCATCGCGGGAGTCGGGCGCGTCTGCGTATCCGACAACAGATTGACGCGCACGGGCGGCGCCTTGGGATCGCGCGGGGGCGGGGTGTAATACATCGGCAGTCCTCGTTCGGCTTTCACGTGAGGACCTTACCCAACTCGCATCGCTCCCGCAAAAAGTGCCTCCTCGTCAGGCCGCGCGCGGCGGATTGAGCCAGATGTCCGGCCGCCGCAACGGCCGGGCTTCGATCGGTTCGACCACCAGCGCCGGCGCCTCGATGCAGTCGAACACCCAGGATTCCATCGGGCTGCGCCGCGAGGGTGAAAGAACCAATGCCGCGCCCGGGCGCTTCCGCTTGATGTTCCAGCCCATGTTCACCGCGGCCCAGCCGACCAGCATGGTTTGCCAATCGTCGGCGGGTTCGGGAGAATTGTCGAAACAATGGAGAAGCTCCAACGCGAACGGATCGTAGCCGAGCTGCGCGTCGGCAAAGGTGAGCCCGGTGCCGACATGGCGGATCACATGGGCTGTCGCATCGGACTGGACGTGCCAGCAGGAGCGTTCGAGGAGATCGAAGACTGTCGAGGGAAAAAGACCGTCGTTGAATCGATAGCGGATTCCCGAGGGGCGAGCGCGTAATGGAGAAGCACTGAGGGGCGGCGACCGCAACGGCGGCAGAGGTGGAGCGCCGACCGCTTCGGCCGGCAACGCACCGAAGATGATATTGCGCCTGTTGAACTCCATGGCGAACGCCCCGCTACTTTACAACTGACAGCAGTGAATCACGGGACGGATTCGCTGTCAGCCCCAGGTGAGGCGATTCGGTGGCAAGTGTGGCATTCGGGAATCGGTTCGCCTGATCCGAAAACACAAAGCGGAAGTCCAAAAAACAAAGGCCCCGGCGCGTGCCAGGGCCTTCGGATTATCAGATGTGGGCGGAGCGGCGCTCCGTCAAGATCAGCGCGAGTAGAACTCGACGATCAGATGCGGCTCCATCTGCACCGCGAACGGCACGTCCGACAGCGCCGGGATGCGGATGAACTTCGCGGTCATCTTGCCGTGGTCGACCTCGATGTAGTCGGGCACGTCACGCTCGGCGAGCTGGCTCGCTTCCAGCACCACGGCGAGCTGCTTCGAGGCTTCCTTGACCTCGATCACGTCGCCCGGCTTGACCTGGTAGCTCGCGATGTTGACCTTGCGGCCGTTCACCTTGATGTGGCCGTGGTTGATGAACTGGCGCGCGGCGAACATCGTCGAGACGAACTTGGCGCGGAACACCACGGTGTCGAGACGGCGCTCGAGAATGCCGATCAGGTTCTCGCCGGTGTCGCCCTTGAGACGGCCGGCCTCGACATAGATGCCGTGGAACTGGCGCTCGGAAATGTTGGCGTAGTAGCCCTTGAGCTTCTGCTTGGCGCGCAGCTGCACGCCGAAGTCGGAGAGCTTGCCCTTGCGGCGCTGGCCGTGCTGGCCGGGGCCGTATTCGCGGCGGTTCACGGGGCTCTTCGGGCGGCCCCAGATGTTCTGGCCCATGCGGCGATCGATCTTGTACTTCGCCTCACTGCGCTTAGTCATCGCGTCCTCTTCAGTCTTTCATTCGGGTTTGAGGAAACGCGCCCTCCTGTGTGTCCGGGAAGCCCGGTCCACCGACAGGCCGATCCCCAAAGCGTGAGGGGACGAGGCCACGGGTCGCGAAACGCAACGCGGGCCGAAAGCGGCCCGCGAGCAGGGCGGTTCTTAAGGGAGAAACCGCTGACTTGTCAAACCTTAACCGCCGATTTTGCCGTGAAATCACCCCTCTGGCCCTCCAACGGCGGTGATTTTCGGCCGTTTCCCCTCGCACGCCCGGTCGACCTGCGCCAATCCCAGTCCGACAGCCGGGGTGGCCTTCAGTTCGGCCGCGATCTCCCCGTTCAGCACCTCCTGCAGCCGTACCGCGGTCCTGGCGATCATTGCCCCGTCGGTCACCCGGTGATCCCAGCGGATCAGAAGGCGCATGGTCTGGTCGGGCAGGGCCACGTCGTAATTGACGATGAAAGGCCCCGGGCTAAGCGCCAGCAGCTGGCCGCCGCCGCAGGCGGCAACGCTGGTCACCGAAAAATTGCCGAACCAGTTCGCCCGCTGCCGCCCGAAGCTGAGCCCCACCCACCAGGCGAAGCGGCGCAGCGGGAGCGGTAACCGGGTCGCCCGCATGATCTTGCGGAACATCGGGACGTCCTCGACCGGCGCCTCTTTGCCCTGCCGGATCACGGCGTCGATCTCCACCAGGGTCATGGTCTCCGGCCCGGACACGCGCTGCGGCAGCACGCAATCCTCGCCATGTTCGACCCGGGCGATGGTCACGGTCGCGACGCTCCGCGGCAGCTCGTAGAAGCAGGGCCACGGCCATTTGACGTAGAGCGTGCGCAGCACCGGCTCGTCGCGGGCGATCAGCGCAAACGCCTTCACGAACAGCGCGGCGAAGCCGGGCGGGCGATCGGCGGCGGCGCGGGCGTCGAGCAACGGACCGAGCTGGAGCGTGCGCTCCAGCGACACGAACGGCACGTCGCGCGAGGCGTGCATCAGATCGATGATCAGACGGCGGTGCAGCGAAATCGGCCTGATCTGTCCGCGCATCCTGAACCCGTCACTCCCGATCGATCATTGGTGGCCTAGCCGGTGGCCCGGCGGCGGCTGCTGTTAGCACCGAGCGCCGGTCCGGCGAAAGCCCCTCTCAAGCGCGATGAGATCAGGATGGATCGTCATCGCGCTTTAGGTTGTTGTTTGCGCATGATCTTTTCGGAAAACCGCTGCGCACTTTTCCGGATCATGCTCTACGGCGCGGGCGAGGCGAGCGGCTTGGTCTTGTCGACCACGTAGACGCCGAGGACCTTCAGGCCCTTGTCGCCGTGAACCTTGGCGTCGTGAACGACCCCGGCCGGGATCTGGAACGAGTCTCCAGGTTTCAGGCGGCGGTCGGGCTGGCCCTCGACGATGAGATCGGCCTCGCCCTCCAAAATGTAGGCGGTCTCCACACCCGGGTGGGTATGCCGCCCCGCGGCGCCGCCCGCCGCCACCTCGGCCATCGCCTGGACGATGGTATAGCCGTCCGGAAAATCGGTCTTGTTCAGCAACGTTCGCTTGATCGCCGGCTGCTGAGCCAGCGCCGCGCCGAGTCCCAGGACGGCCAGCGACAGGCCGAAAATCATCTTCTTCATCATGAGCTTCTCCCCCAATATTGCTTTTCGTTCGGAACGTGAAGCGCCGATATCTGCGGCCTGATCAGCGTTTGATCCCTTCGAAGCTTGCGGCAATGCCGCGCTGGAACAAGGACCAGTCGAAGCCGAGCGCCAGCGCGACGTAGCCGCGCTCGATCATCGCATTGGCCTGTTCGGCCGAGCGCGCCGCGCCGCCGATCGGCACGCCGGATCTGAGGATGCCGGCCTCGGCGCGGGCGATGAGGGATTTCACCTGGGGATCATCGAGTTGCCCGCGCTTGTTGATGGAGGTGGCGAGATCGCCCGGGCCGATCACGGCGATGTCGATGCCGGGCGTCGCCATGATCTCGTCGATGCGCTCGACCGCCTCGACATGCTCGATCGTCACCATGCAGACCATGTCGTCGTCGGCGGTCGCCATGTACTCGGCCATCGACACGTTCCAATGGAACGGTGCGTGGAACGGGCCCCACAGGCGGTCGCCGCGGGGCGGATAGCGCACGCTGCGCACCGCCTTCTCGGCCTCCGCGCGGCTGGAGATCATCGGGAAGTTGATGCCGAGCGCGCCCAAGTCCATCGGCGCCTTGGCCAGATGCGGCTCGTTGGCGGCGATGCGCACCAGGGGCACGCAGGGCGTGCCTGCGGTGGCCGTGATCATCGCGTGCGCGGTCGAGAGATCGATCGGCCCGTGCTCGAGGTCGATGATGATCCAGTCGAGCTGCTGCGCCATGATGCGCACGGTCTGAATGCTCGGGATGGTCGCGATGGCGCCGAAGGTCGGCCGCTTGTCGCGCCAGGCCTGCTTGAGGCGGTTGAGCGGTCTGGGTGTCGCGGACATCGTGGGATCTCCGTCAGGCCGGCACGCGGCCGCCGAAAAAAGGCGTGAGCGCCTGGCTGAGCTGATGCGGCTTGTTCGAGGTGAAGATCATCGTGGCGCCGCCGTGATCGACGCGGCCCGACTGCGGGCCGAGCAGATCGACGACGCGGCGCGCGATCGCCGGCGCCGGATCGATCCATGCGACCGGCCAGGGTGCCAGCCTCTGCAGCCGGTCGAGCAGCAGCGGATAATGCGTGCAGGCGAGCACGACGGTGTCGGTGCGGGCGCTCGCGTCATCTCGATCGCCGGTAAAGCAGGGGCCCACCTCGGCTGAAATGGCTTCGTCGCTGACACCGGTTCCGCTGAGTGCGGCTTCGGCGAGCGATGCCAGATCCGGCGAGCCGACGAGCGTGACCTGACAGCCCTGCGCGAAGTCGCGAATGAGCGCATGGGTGTATTCACGCTGCACGGTGGCCTTGGTGCCGAGCACGGAGACACGCTTGGTCTGCGATTGGGCGCAGGCCGGCTTGATCGCCGGCACGGTGCCGACGAACGGCGTGGCGTAGGCCGCCCGCAGCGGCGCCAGCGTCTGCACCGAGGCGGTGTTGCAGGCGATCACGATCAGGTCGGGCTGGTGTGCCGTGATCAGTTCGCCCATCAGCGGCACCACTCGTGCGATCAGCGCCGGCTCGCTGTGATGGCCGTAGGGAAAGAAGGCGTCATCGGCGACATAGACATAATGCGCATCCGGTCGCGCGCGCACCACCTCGCGCAGCACGGACAGGCCGCCGAGGCCGGAGTCGAACACGAGAATCGTCGGGCGGTGGGTCACGTCGCGAGTGTACCGGATCGGGGAGGGCGGTTCAGTCGGTTTTTCTGCGGGATTTGGCGGGAGTAGGGCGTCTCGGTGTGTTCCGGTGGCGGGAGCGAAGGTTCAAACATGTATCCGTGAGCCGCGCTGGCCGCCACACGATCAGTGTCATCCCGGCGCACGCCGGGATCCATAGCCACCGTCGGATATTGGCGCGACGATTGGCTGCTCCATCGTGCCCCACACCACTGTCGCGGAGTCTGGGTCCCGGGTCGGCGCCGCGCCGCCGCTGCCGCGTCGGCGCGGCTTGCCCGGGACGACGACGGTGGGTGAGGCGCGAGCTGATTTCTCTCGGAAAAACGTAAGCTGTTCGCCACACACGCGGTGTCATCCCGCGCACGCCGGGATCCATAACCACCGGCGGAATTTGTTGCGCAAAGGCTGGCAGCTCCATCGTGCCTCACACGACCGCCGCGGAGTCTGGGTCCCGGGTGGGCGCCGCGCCGCCGCTGTCGCGTCGTCGCTTGCCCTGGACGACGAGGGAGTTCGTAGCCACGGCATCTCATCCTCGCACCCGCTGTCGCGTCCGAGTGTTGCTCGTCTCATCGCCCCCGGAACAATGAGGGCGCGGGGAAGGCCGGGTGCCGGTCGCACCCATGGCCCGCCTGCAACAAAAAAGCAGGCGGCAGTCACCACAGGTACGGGCCGGATCATCCGGCCTTCCCCGCGCGATGGCTCTACGGCTTATACGTGATCTCCCCGGGGACCGGCTTTTGACCCCGTCGCCTAGCGCGCTCGTCCAGACTTTGCGACGCAGACTTGGTCTCAGCACCGGGAGACCAGGACCACACGATTTCGCCGTGCGCATCGGATCGTTCGTCGGCATGATCGCTCACGCTGCAACCCGACACGCCCACCGCATCCCGCACTCCACGCTCGTGACGATCGCGATGCGCCCCTCAAGTGAGGCGGGATGGCGCAACATAGCATTTCCTTCTGAAAAACGGAAGCGAAAAGATTCGGATTTTCGGGCGGTGTAGGCCGCCGAGGAGAGCCGGACGCAAACATGGTCGCGAGGCCCCAGAATGATTAGTGTTGACTAATTCATTAGTGAATACTATTGTTTTTGCATGATCCAGCCCGATACCGTCACGTCCGTCATGCGCGCCTTGGCCGATCCCACCCGGCGCGCCGTGTTCGAGCGCATCGTTCAATCCGACGAGATCACCGTGGTCGAGCTGACCCGCGGCAGCAGCGTCACGCAGGGCGCCATCTCGCAGCATCTGAAAGCCCTGAAGCAGGCCGGCCTGGTCTGCGAGCGCCCGGAGGGGCGCAAGGTCTACTACCGCGCCGAGCCGCGCGGCCTGGAGCCGCTGGCCGACTGGATGAGCCATTACGGCGCGTTCTGGCGCGACCGCTTCGCCGATCTGAGACAACTGCTGAAGGACATCGACCCATGAATCAAACCGTGAAGCCGGACATGCAGGCCATCGTGGTGGAGGAGATCTTCCCGCATGCGCCTGAGGTCATCTGGAAGGTACTGACCAATGGCGAACTGATCGGCCGCTGGCTGATGGCGCCGAAGGGATTTGAAGCTGTGGTAGGCACGCGCTTCACCTTCCAGACCACGCCGGCCGGCGAATGGGACGGCACCATTCATTGCGAGGTGCTGGAGGTCGTGCCGAACGAGCGGCTGTCCTACGCCTGGAACGGCGGCCATGCCGGCAATGTCGGCTACGGCGCGCCGCTGGAGACCGTGGTCACCTTCAGCCTTGCAAGAGCGGACCAGGGCACGCGCCTGCGCCTCGTCCATTCCGGCTTCGTGCTGCCGGCCAACGAGACCGCGTATCGCAAGATGGGCGAGGGCTGGAAGACGGTGGTCAAGAAGCTCGATCAGCTCGTCACCGACGAGATATCGCGGCAGCGGCCGCATTGAAGCAACGGAGAACTCACATGACAAACGTCTATGCGGGCGGCTGCGCCTGCGGCGCGGTGCGCTATGTGATTACGGGCGAGCCGGCGGTGATGCTGGACTGCCAGTGCCGGCAATGCCAGCGCGACAGCGGCACCGGTCATCAGTCGCACCTCACCTTCGTCGCGGCGGAGGTGAAGGTCGACGGCGAAGTGTCGCACTGGGAGACGACAGGCGACGGCGGCACCGTGAAGCGGCGCGCCTTCTGTCCGACCTGCGGCTCGTCGATGCACCTGACGTTTCCGGCGATGCCTGATGTGTTCATCGTGACACCGGCGAGCCTGGACGATCCCAGCCGCTACCGGCCGCAACTGGTGTCCTGGACCGCGGCTGGATACGCCTGGGATCATCTCGATCCGGCGCTGCCGAGGTTCGACAAGATGCCGCCGCGGTGAGGTGATGGCTGCCGTGATAGGTCTCGATTGTCACGAGAGTCCTGTCGCGTGCGGTGGTCTATGTGTCGGGCCAGATTGTTTCCACGTCGTCATGCCCGGGCTTGTCCCGGGCATCCACGTCCGTCGGAGTGCACCGGACGACGTGGATGGCCGGGACAGGCCCGGCCATGACGGAGTAACAAATTCGCCGTGGTTGTTGTGGACGCATTCTACGAATGCAATTGTCGTGTCAGTTGGCGTCCTCCCACTGAAATTCAAAGTGCCACAGACCCAAAACGCTCGCGTAGGCGTTTAGCCTCCGGGACCGGAGTCGGTGTCTTGGAGATCCGCATGGCGTCAGAGCCTGCACAATCGACCGTCTATTTCGACGGCTCCTGCCCGCTGTGCCGGGCGGAGATCGGTTACTACGGCCGCACGGATCAGGCGGGTGCACTGTGCTTCGTCGACGTCTCGAAGACGGACGCCGAAGCTCCGGAGGGACTGACCCGGCAGCAGGCAATGGCAAGGTTCCACGTGCGCGCCGCTGACGGGCGCCTGCTGTCAGGCGCCGCGGCGTTTGTCGAGGTCTGGCGCCGCCTGCCGCGCTGGCGCTGGGCGGCGCGGGTGGCGTCGCTGCCGGGCGCGCTGACCGTGCTGGAGCTGGGCTACCGGCTGTTTCTCCCCATTCGACCGTTTCTCTCCCGCGGCCTCGGACGGCTCGCGCCGCGCGAGGCGGCCGCAAGACCACAGCGGCCCGGAACATGAGGCGCGGCGGGGCGTCGACCCTGTGAGCCCTTCGACAACGAATGCCGGTGCTGGGATGTCGCGATTTGTGAACTGGTTCTTCCGCAATCGCGTCACCGGCGAGATCACGATCGCGCAGATGCCGAACCCGGCGTTGTGGGTCGTGCTGGCGGCCGCCGTGCTGAGCTGGGTCTGGCATCCTCCGGGGCGGACAGGCGCCAATCTCGACAGTCTGGTCAAGGCCGGTCTCGTCATCTGGGCGGTCGACGAGATGGCGCGCGGCGTGAACCCGTGGCGCCGCTGTCTCGGCGCGGCCGTGCTGATCTATGAGGTCGCAACCCTGGTTTGAGGTGTGGCGGAACCTGCGGCCAGCACTTGAATACAGTCTAGCGGCATCCATATCCCATCCATAGGCCATCCCATTGGATGGTCATCATGGATCCGCCGATGCCCGACAACGTCCACCAGCTCCGCGCCAAAGGCCCCGACAGCGAAAAGATCACGGTCAATCTCGGCTTTGTCGATCTCGGCCAGATCGACCTGATGGTGCAGGAGGGGTTCTATTCCAACCGCGCCGATTTCATCCGCACCGCGATCCGCAACCAGCTCGACCGGCACGCTGACGTGGTCAAGCAGTCGACCGTGCGCCACAGCCTGGACCTCGGCCTGCGGAGTTACAGCCGCGCCGATCTCGAAGCGGCGCAGCGCGCCCGGCAGATGCTGCAGATCAACGTGCTGGGGCTCGCCACCATCGCCTCGGATGTCACGCCCGAACTTGCCCGGGCCACCATCGCCTCGGTCTCCGTGCTGGGTGCCCTCCACGCCACCGCCGCGGTCAAGGCCGCTCTCGCCGACAGAATGAGGTAGCAAGATGTTGAACCAGGAGATCATGCGCGAAGCGACGCGCCTGACGCGGGCCGGCCAGCTGGTCGAGGCCACGGCGCTGCTACAACGCATGTTGCGCGGCGACAGCGCGCCGGCTGAGGCCTCCGCCGGTCCAGCGCAGTCCGCGCCCGCGCGGCTGTCGCCGCCGACCATCGAGGGCAAAGCGACGCGCATCCGCGAGCGGCCGTCCGCGGCGTCCGCCGCGACGCAGGCGAGGCCTTCCCATCCGAAAACCACTCGAGCCAAGGCTGCTCCAGCGAAGACTGCTCAAGCGGGGCGTGTTCAGGCGAACTTCGTCGATGGCAAGCCCGCCTGGGCAGGTCAGCGATCCTCTCGGCGTGACGCTCTCGGCGAATGGCCGGGGTTCGGCTTGCGCGGTCCGCACCTGCGCGCGCCGTCGCCGAAGGACACCACCCCGGACGCGGCCAGCTTCGTGCGCGGCAGCTACAGCAATGCCGCGGGACGCCGCGACTACAAGCTGCTGATCCCGAGCCGTGCCGAAGGAGGCCTGCGTCCGCTCGTCGTCATGCTGCATGGCTGCACGCAATCGCCGGACGATTTCGCGGCGGGCACGCGGATGAACTTCCTCGCCGAGGAGCAAAGCTGCTTCGTGGTCTATCCCGAGCAGCCGAGCGGCGCCAATCAGTCGAAATGCTGGAACTGGTTTCGCAGCGGCGACCAGCAGCGCGACGGTGGCGAGCCGTCGCTGATCGCGGGCATCACGCGCCAGGTGATGCGCGATCATGCGATCGATCCCGGGCGGGTCTATGTCGCCGGCCTGTCGGCCGGAGGCGCCGCCGCCGCCATCATGGCGGCGACCCATCCCGATCTCTACGCCGCGGCAGGCGTCCATTCCGGGCTGGCCTGCGGGGCCGCGCGCGATCTCCCCTCGGCGATGATGGCCATGCGGCAGGGGACAGGCGCGAGCCATCGTGATGATCGCAAATCGGCCGTGCCGATCATCGTCTTCCATGGCGATCGCGACACAACCGTGCATCCCGCCAATGGCGACCGCATCGTTGCGCAGTCAGCTGCCGCCACGGACGGGACGCAATCGGTGGCGCGCGGGCAGGTGCCCGGCGGCCATGGCTATACGCGGACGATTCTGACCGGGGCCGATGGGCGGGTGACGGCGGAGCACTGGACCATTCACGGCGCTGCTCACGCCTGGTCGGGCGGCAGTCCGGCCGGGTCCTACACCGATCCGAAGGGCCCGGATGCGACGCGCGAGATGTTGCGGTTCTTCCTCGCGCAGATGCGCGCGGTCTAGGGCGGCGCGTCCGGCGGCGAGATGGTGGGCACGGCGCCATGGCGAGCCTCGCGGGATGCGAGGACACGGCTGCGCGTTTGCCCACCCGACGGGCTAGATCTCCACGCATGAGATTTCATGGATCGTGTCCGCCCTGAGGAAGGACGAGGAAGCGAGGCACGGCCGCGCCGCGCCGCCGCGCTTCAGTCCTCGTCGTGCTCGGCCTCGTCGAGTTCCTCGCTCGCGTGGTCGATCACGTCGATCGCCTGCTGAACCTCGATGAGACTCTTCACCGCAGTTTCCGTTTCGCCCTGCTTGTAGCCGGCCGCAACGGCCTTGGCCAAATTCAGGCGCAGTTCGACCAGCACGTTGCGCGCGGTCAGGTAAACGTCGAGGTCGTTGTCGGCCATGGTGCTCCCCGTCAAGGCTGTTCGTGCGACTGCTATCCGTGCCGTATGGCAGGCATATGTCGGATGGGTGTGCCGCGGCATGACGGCTGTCGTGTTTCGCGCTATGGGGCAGGGCGGCCTGCGCCGCGAGATGGCGGGCCCGGCGCCATGACGAGCCAATCGCGACGAGATGGCACGGCTGCGCCTTGGCCGACCCTGCAGGCTAACGCAGATCCTCCCGCTTCGGCCATGCGGGAGCCTCCCAGATCGTGGCCCAGCCATCGTCTTGCCGGCAGCCATCCTTCCGGACGTCGATGCGAACCAGCGACGGGCCTGAATCATATTGGCTGAGACGATAAATGTAGCGGCTGGCCGGATCGCCGCACAAATCCGAACGGATTTCAACTTCGAACACGTTCTTCTCGCTGTTCCAGCCGATCACGCCCGGCTCCGGGGCTGTAATAAAGCCGCGATCCAGCGCAGCAATCGCGAACAGCTGAAGCTGCGGCCGCCTGAGATCCGCGAGATCGAACATCTGTGTGCGCCCGACCATGGCGAAGCATGGGACAATCGCGAACCTTCGCCGTTGGATGGCAAGGAAGCGGACCGGCCGCGATTTGAGTTCGCTCTTGTAGCGGCAGCCGGTCTGCTCGATGGCTCTCACGAGCTGCTTCGGCAAGAGGTCCGGGTCGTGAATTTCGAACTCGGTTTGCCCCTTGAAATTGATGCCGTCGAAATCGCGGTTCTCGAGCTTCACGATGTGCGAGGCCTCGTCATCGCCGTGGGCAGGCGCAACCGCCGCCGCGGTGATCAGGCAGAGCGCGGTGATCATAAACCGCGCGACGAGTAAGCGGCGCATGATCGCAATGCCGGTCGAGCTCATCACCGTTGCGACGCCAACTCCCGCAGCCGCGCATGCCGCGCCAGCGCGTGGGTGATCAGCTCGTCCATCAGCGCGGGCTGCGGCAGGCCGGTTGCCTCCCACATCTTCGGGTACATGCTGATGTTGGTGAAGCCGGGCAGGGTGTTCACCTCGTTGACGTAGACCTCATCGCCGCGGACGAAGAAATCCACACGCGCGAGGCTCTCGCAGCAGAGCACGCCGAACGTCTCGATCGCCATCTTGCGGATGCGCGCGGCGAGCGCCGGCTCGACCTGCGCCGGGACGTGCAGCGAGGCGCCGTTGGCGTCGGTGTATTTCGCCTCGTAGGAGTAGAAGCCGTGGCTGCCCGCGGGCACGATCTCGCCGAGCTCGGAGGCCTTGACCTCGCCATCGGGCCGTTCCAGCACGGCGCATTCGATCTCGCGCACCGGTGCGATGCAGCGCTCGATCAGGATCTTGCGGTCGAAGCGCAGCGCGAGCTTGCAGGCGGCATCGAATTCGTCGGCGTTGCGCGCCTTGGAGATGCCGACGGAGGAGCCGAGATTGGCCGGCTTGACGAACAGCTCGGACGCGCCCACCGCGCGGGCGGCGTCGTCGTAGCTCACCGGCACGGCCGCCGTCATGGTGACGAACGGCACGATCGGCAGCCCGGCATCGCGCAGCAGCCGCTTGGCGGCGTCCTTGTCCATCGCAACAGCCGAGCCGAGCACGCGCCCGCCGACATAGGCGACATCGGCGAGTTCGAGCGCGCCCTGAACGGTGCCGTCCTCGCCATTCGGGCCATGCAGCACCGGAAAGATCACGTCGAAGGCGAGTTCGCGCGGCGCGGCGCCGCCGGTGTCGATGACCAGCGCGCGGCCCTGGCCGGCAGGCAGCAGCACGATGTCAGGGCCGTCCGCCGGCACGGCCAATGCGGCCGAGGTGGCGTCATTGGCCGCGTCGGCGAGCACCCAGCGGCCGCCGGGCGTGATGCCGATCAGGGTGACAGCGTAGCGGCCCGCATCGAGCGAGCGGAAGATGTTGGCGGCCGATGCCCGGGAGACGTCATGCTCGGCCGAGCGCCCTCCGAACAGGATCGCCACGCGCGTTTTCGTCTCTGTCATCGTCATCAGGTCCTGGCCTTGCGGTACGCGACCGTAGCGCGCCGGGCCCGCGCGTGGCAATTCCAACCGCGCCTCACGCGAAAGCCGTCAGCGCCGGGGCGCTGGATCGTCCGAGCACGTCGAAGTGGTCCCGCCGGCATGCATGCAGCTGCGATAGAGCGGCGGCGCGATGAAGCGGCCGGACCAGATGCCGCGGCTGCCGCGGCGCGCGGCGAGCTGGTCGGGCGCATAGGCGCCATGGGAATATTGCGGCTCTTCGATCGCGAGCCCGCGCGACACCAGGAACTGGCCGAGATCGGCGCCCCCGGCCGCGCAGCGCGCGACGATGCGGCCGTAGCGATCGGCGTCGACAGGTGCGCAGCGCGCGGTCTTGCCGCGCGTGAACGCATCCAGCGTGTTGGCGGCCAGCGCGCCACAGCGATAGAATTTGCGGTCGCGCCCGCGACACAGCTGCGCGCTTTCGGGCGCATCGACGCCCCACAGCCGGATGCGCTCGCCGCGGATGTCCAGCGTATCGCCATCGACGATGCTGACGCGGCCGATCAGGTCGCGCGCGGTGGCGGGAGGCGCCGTCGCGAGCAACAGCGCGACGCAGGCGAGGCGGGGGAGACAAGATTGCAAGATGGCATCCGCGGAAAAGAGATTGACGTGTCGCCGCAGCGAATCGGATGCTGCGCGCGATCTCACATAGCAGAGCCCATTCGTGCGATTGTGTGGCTGCGTGAAGCGAGCGCGACGACGTGCGGGCCCACGCATGCGCGGTCATATCTGTGCTGCCGGAAGGCGCCCAGTTGCGACGTCAGCGCTCGCTCAGATCGGCGGCGCGCTCGACCTCGGCCGCCAGCGTGCTCAGATGTTCGGCAAGACGCGCGAACAGCTCGCGCTTGTCACGATCGGTGGCGAGATCCCGGATCAGCGCGCATTCCGCAGCATCCGCCCGCAGCTTGTCCGGCTGGGTGATCAACTCTGACATGGTTTCGCTTCCCTGCCGTGCCGGCAAGATTTCGAAACAACGATGACTCCGCATTGTTCCGCGTCTGCTGAAAAATTTGCTCATCGTCAGATTCGAATACCTTTCGGCGTCCACGATCGGTCGCTGCGCGTCCGGATCGTTCGTCTAGCGCTCACCAGGCCACCACATCGACGCCGGATGCGTGGCCGAGATCTTGGTCTCGCGCAACGCCACCAGCGCGCTGCGCTTGTAGGGATGGCCGCGCAGCCGCGAGCAATCCTGACAGCGCATGTAGCGTTCGAGCTCGTGGATCGGCGTCGTCTTGGGCCGCCTGATGATGTCCAGCGCGACCGTCTGATTGGTGTCGCAGCCGAGGCAGCGCACTTCGAGATAGTAGTAGCCGGCGTTGAGCGCATCGCCGAGCAGCGGTGAAGGCTGCGCCGGTCCCTTGTAGCCGAGCATGCGCTTATTCCATGCGTCGCATGCGAGACGATCGGCCTGCTTGCGGGCGCGCGCAGCCTGCTCCTGCGCGATGCGGATGCCGGCGCCATAGAGTCTCTCGCGCGATTTCGTCGTCATGATCGCCATGATCGACGCTGCCGCGCTCAGCGGCAAGCCGCTAGGATTAGCGCGCGCGACGCCAGCGGATACAAGGTGTTTTCCGAGCGGCGTCACGATACCACCGTCGTCGGGCGCGTTCGGGAATCGACGCTGTGCCGCGCACGTCGCACGAGACGTCCGTGGCAGCGTCGCGTTCACAGTCTCGACGTGGCCTGTCCTTGCGCACACAACTCATGCGGCGTGTGCAGATGGATTGCGAGATGTTTGCCTTGAGCTGCGGCGCTCCGATGGAGACGGCGGCCCGCGCCGTCCACGCGGCCGCACGATGAGTTCCACCAGGCGCAAAAAGAGCGGAGCTAAACGCAACGACGCTGGAAAGGTTCCAAAAATAATGCTGCCGCTCGGCAGTTCCTTCAGCTTGTTCCAGCAGTCCCTCGGCGATAGACGTTGCTCTCGGGGTCAATCGTGCGCGCGGGTCAGAGTTTTTCGAGTTGGATCGTTCGACGCAGAACGTGGTCGCTGACCACGTTCCTGCTCACGGCTGTGGCCGTCGCGATCTGTGCCGGCAGTCGCGTGGCGCTCGATTCAGCCGGCGCGACCCTGTCCTACGCGCCGTTCTTTCCATCGGTCTTGTTTGCGACGCTGCTCGGCGGGCTGCCGGCCGCCGTCTTCGCTGCCTGGCTGTCGGCCACCGTCGTGCTCATCGGCTTCACCGACCGACCCGACCACGCGGAGGCGGTCAATCTCGTCGCGTTCCTGGGAGCGTCGGCCCTCGTCATCTGGCCGGCCAATCTGTGCCGCAACGCGCTGCTGGAGCTGAAGCGCAACGAGCATGCGCGCGAATTGCTGATGGCGGAGCTCAGGCATCGCGTCAACAATCAGCTCGCGCTGTTTCAATCGATCGTCCGGTCGAGCCTGTCCGGCGAGGACCGTGACAAGGGCGAGGCGATCGCGCTGCGGCTCGACGCGGTTGCGCGGGCCAACACGCTGGCCTGGTCGAGCCAGCGCGTCATGACCTTGCGCATGCTGCTCGAGGCCGAGTTGCAGCCCTACCGCGCCTCCGGTGCGGTGAGCTTGGAAGGGACGGACGTGCCATTGGGGCCGGAGGCCGGGCGCAATCTCGCGCTGGTGTTTCATGAGCTTGCGACCAACGCCGTCAAATATGGCGCGCTACGCGGCGATGGCGGACGGCTCGAGGTTCAGCTCGCACAGGACGGCGGCCGCAACCTCGTGAGCTGGCGCGAGCTCAATCCGCGTCCGGTCGCGCCGCCGCAGAGCGAAGGCTTCGGCACGCGCATGATCCGCGCGAGTCTCGCCGCGATCGGCGGCAGCATCGAGCAGGATTTTCGTGATGAGGGGCTGCTCTGCCGGATCAGGTTCGAGCCCGGCATGTGAGGATTGCCCGCCGCCACGGAGCGTGCCTGTCGATCGCGCGATCAGCTCGACCTGATCTCGCGGAACCCGAGCGCGAGCAGGCAATGACAAGGCGGCCCAGCGCGCTCGCAGGTCCGCATCGACGCTGCGAGGCAGCGTCACGCCGGACATGGCTCACATGCGAAACGGTCGGACCGCCGCTGCGTATGTCGTCAATGGATCGACGCGACATGATGCTGCTGGGCGGACTACTGCTGATCTCGATGGTCGTCACCTGGGTCGGCACGGAGTATGTGCTGAACCACGTCGTGATCCCCCTGATCGACGATGACCGTCTGGGCCGCCCCGAGCTGCCGACGCCCTGACCAGGTGCGAGCGATGCGCGCGACGCCCTGCGTTGGTTACCCGCGCGGCGGAACGCTGCGCCGCTTGATCGTGGGCGCGAAACGCTCCACGATCGGCCAACGAAAAACGCGGCGCGTGTCGGGCAGGAGACATCGGATGAAGTGCTATGAGCTGCAGGGCCCGGGCGGCATCGATGCGCTGGCGCTGGTCGACAAGCCCGTGCCGAGACCCGGGGCGGGCGAGGTGCTGGTGCGGTTGACGGCGGCGAGTCTCAACTATCGTGACCTCCTAACCGTCAGGGGCGGCTACGGCTCGCGGCAGAAATTTCCGCTGGTGCCCTCGTCGGACGGCGCCGGAGTGGTCGAGGCGGTGGGCGAGGGCGTGGCGTTTGTGCCTGGCGATCGCGTCATCGGCAGCTTCTTCGAGAGCTGGACCGGCGGCGAGCCGAGCGAGGCGAAGATGCGCGCGGCGCTCGGCGGCGCCGTCGACGGCACCTTGAGCGAGTATCGGATCTTTCCCGCGCAGGCGTTGGTGAGAACGCCGGCGCATCTCACCGACATCGAGGCCGCGACCCTGCCTTGCGCCGGCGTCACCGCCTGGAGCGCGGTGATCAAGCTCGGCGGCATCAGGCCCGGTCAGACCGTGCTGACGCAGGGCACCGGCGGCGTCTCGATCTTTGCGCTGCAGATCGCCAGGATGGCCGGCGCGTGCGTGATCGCGACGTCGTCGAGCGAGACCAAGATCGCGCGGCTGATCTCGCTCGGTGCCGACGTCACACTGAACTACAAGACGACGCCGGACTGGGGCAAGAAGGCGCGCGAGATCACCGGGCAGGGCGTCGATCTCGTCGTCGAGGTCGGCGGCGTCGGCACGCTCAACGAGTCGATCCGCGCGACGAAGATCGGCGGCACCATCGCCTTCATCGGTGTGCTCGCCGGCGCACCGGCTTCGGAGCTACGGCTGCCGCTGATGGTGATGCAGCAGCAGCGGCTGCAGGGCGTCACGGTCGGCTCGGTCGACGATCTCCAGGCGCTGGCGAACGCGCTCGCGCTGCATCAAGTGAAACCGGTGGTCGATCGCGTGTTCCCGTTTGCGGAGGCGCGTGATGCGTTCCACTACATGGCCAGCGGCGCACATCTCGGCAAGGTGGCGATCGCGATCGGGTGAGGCGCGCCCCGGTCGACTTGCGCAGTCGATCTGCGAGCCCCGGGAGACCGCCTCCGCATGTCGCCGCGCTATGCGGGCTGGAACTGTGTCCACCGTCATTCCGGGGCGCGCGTCAGCGCGAGCCCGGAATCCATAGCCACGGAAGGCCATGTGACGCGAGATCGCCGCGGCGCTTGTCTTCGCCACACAACGGCTCGTGGTTATGGATTCCGGGCTCGTCGCTGCGCGCCGCCCCGGAATGACGGCGGAGAGGGTGGGGCCGCCGTCATCCGACTAGCGGCGCGGCTGCTGCGGCTCACGCGCCGGCAGCGTCATGGCGACCACGCCGAGGACGATGCAGGCGAGGCCCACCCAGGCCGTCGGCGACAGGGTCTCACCGAGGCCGGCCACGGCGATCGCAACACCGATCGGCACCCGCAGATAGGATTGCGCGGTTGCGCCGACCGAGCCGAGCGTCTGCAGGAGACGGAAATAGATCACCATGGCGGCTGCGGTCGAGACCGTCGCGAGCGCGGCCAGCGCCAGCAGCGAGCGCGGCGAGGGCGCCAACGTCCAGGGACGGTCGACGACGAGGGCGAGGGGGATCAGGACCACGGCGCCCGACAGCAGCGATCCGGCAGCCGGCAGCATCGGGTCGAGTCCCTTGAAGCTCTTTCCCATGATCGCGGCGCCGGCATAGCAGAGGGTGGCTGCGACAATCGCGAGTTGAGTCCACAGCTCGCGGCCGAGACCGTGCAGCGCCTCGACGCCGACGATGAGGCAGGTGCCGACCAGACCGGCCGCGACGCCGGCGAGCTTGCGCGAGGTGACCGGTTCGTGGCGGGTGACCAGCGCGGTCAGCAGGAAGGTGAAGATCGGCGAGGTCGCGTTCAGGATCGTGGCAAGACCAGCTTCGACGGTGCGTTCGGCCCAGGCGATCAGCGTAAACGGAACGACGCTGTTGAAGCCGGCCTGGATCATGAAGCGGCGCCAGATCGCGGGGGCGCGCGGCCATGCGAGGCGGCGGCTGCGGATGATCGTCGCGAGCAGCAGCCCCGCGACCAGGGTGCGCGCCGCGATCAGGGTCAACGGCGGGATGGTCTCGACGCCAATCTTGATGAACGTGTAGGAGGCGCCCCACAGAGTGGAAAGCAGAAGCAGGAGGGCGAGTTCTCGGGTGAGGTCGGAGCGGCGCTGCATGTGGCCTCGCGGGCAGGAGATGGTTTCTCCTAGCCGGGACGGCGCGCTCGACGCTTCGATGCGAAACGAACTGTTCCGTTGGTGCGTGAAGCGCGAACCGTTGCGGCCGACGCGCGGAGCCGGAGCTTTTGGAGCGTTCGGTGCCCGCCACGGCCGCCATTGCGAGCGGAGCAATCCAGAATCGCGGCTCGACAACGATCCTGGATTGCGGTGCTGCGGCGCTCCTCGCGACGACCTCATCGCGAGAAGCGTTGTTCTGCTCGATCAGTTCGCCGGCATGCTCTTCTCTACCAGCTTCACCCAGTAGGAGGCGCCGGCGCTGAGGATGTTGTCGTTGAAGCGGTAGGCCGGATGATGGCACTCGTTGCCAGGGCCCATGCCGAGGAACACGAAGGCGCCGGGGCGGGCTTCGAGCATGAAGGCGAAATCTTCGCCGCCCATCAGCGGAATCGCACGATCGTTGACGCGTTCGTTGCCGGCGACCTCGCGGGCGACGTCGGCGGCGAAAGCGGCCTGCGCCGGGTGGTTCATCGTGACAGGATATTTGCGCTCGTAGATCGCCTCCGCCGAGCCGCCATAGGCGCGGGCGGTGGCTTCAGCGACTTCAACGATGCGCTTCTCGACGAGATCGCGGATCTCGGGATCGAGCGTGCGCACGGTGCCGAGCATTTCCACCGTCTCGGGGATCACGTTGAAGGTGGTGCCGCCATGGATCGAGCAGATCGAGATCACCGCCGACTTCAATGGATCGACGTTGCGCGCGACGATCGATTGCAGCGCGTTGACGATCTGCGAGGCGATCAGGATGCTGTCGATCGCGCGGTGCGGGCCGGCGCCGCCATGGCCGCCCTTGCCGGTGACCTTGATGTGGATCGCATCGGCCGAGGCCAGCATTGCGCCGGGCGAGACCTCGAAATGGCCCTCGGGGACGCCCGGCATGTTGTGCATGCCATAGACCTCCTGGATGCCCCAGCGCGTCATCAGGCCGTCGTCGACCATCGCCTTGCCGCCGGCGCCGCCTTCTTCGGCGGGTTGGAAGATGACGATCACGGTGCCGTCGAAATTGCGCGTCTCGGCGAGATATTTCGCCGCGCCCAGCAGCATCGCGGTGTGGCCGTCATGGCCGCAGGCATGCATCAGGCCGGGCGTCTTGGAGGCGTAGGGCACGCCCGAGGTCTCCTCGATCGGCAGCGCGTCCATGTCGGCGCGCAGGCCGATGGTCTTGCCGGAGGCCGACTTGCGGCCGCGGATCACGCCGACCACGCCGGTGCGGCCGATCCCCGTCACCACCTCGTCGCAGCCGAACTCGCGGAGTTTGTCGGCGACGATGCCGGCGGTGCGATGCACTTCGTAGAGCAGCTCGGGATGCTCGTGGAAGTCGTGGCGCCAGGCGGCCATTTCGTCTGACAGTGCGGCGATGCTGTTGAGGATGGGCATGAGAAAGGAACTGCTCGCTGTTGGATGGGTGACGCTGCTGCAGGCGCGGCGAGGCCGCGCCGCGACGGCGCGATCGGGCAACTATGGCCCGGTCCAAAAAGCGAGGCAAGGCACGCGCCGCCATGGCGCCATGCAGTGATGCGCGATCATCGCCGGCGCATCGTCACGACACGTTCCCGATTTCGGAACGTCACGTCAGGCGAGTGGAGCGGGCACCGGCACGCGTGGGTATTTGTGCTCGTGCGGCACCACCAGACGGAAGGCCAGCAGCTTCGGCTCGTTCCAGACGGCCAACGGCGTGCCGCAGATGCCGCAATCCGTCCGGCCGGGAGCGCCGACCAGGGAGGTCGACTCCGCAACCTCGTACGCAGCCTGGCAATGGGGGCAGGTCAAGCTGGATATTTTCATGAGTTTACTCTGCCAAAGATCGCTGGGGAGATGCTTTGAACCAGATCAATGCGGTGCATGATCGGCCTCACCCGTTACGCTTCATCGGGCTGCCAGGGGGTCGGCGTCTTCGTGAATTCGCGCCACGTTCTACGCAGCGGCTCCTCGAGGCCGGCCATCGCATGCGCATGCCAACCGGTGATCGCGGCGGCAGCCATGGCCGCGTCCGTGGAGGTCGTGCCGAGCGTATCGATCACGCCGGCGGTGACCGCCATGTCGTTGTAGTGGCCGAGCTGCTCTTGGAGGCCGGCAAGCGACCTCGCATATTTCCGCGCCGGCTTGCTCCGGCCGTAGAGCGGCAGCAGGAAGTCGATGCTGTAGCGCAGCTTCTTCAGCGCGAGCCGTAGCCGGTGGCGGCGCTCGGCCGGCAGCTTCTTGAAACGGCGGCCGCGCTTGAGCACCTTCTGATGCCGCTCCGATAGGATGTGGCCGGCGAAATCGACCGCGGGTCCGGCGAGCCGCGCGAGCTCATCCGGAGACACGTCGTTGCGCCAGCCGCGGGTGGCAATCCAGGCGCCGAGCCCGAGCACGAATACGGCGCAGCGGCGGTCGGCGAGCGCGATGCGCAGCTTGCGATAAGCGAGGTCGCGCTGCCGCTCCGCCAGCTCCCGCAGCGTGCCGAAGCCGGCGACCGTCGCGCAGGAATCCGCGATCTCGGGCAGCGTCTGGGTCAGGAAGACGTCGAGGTCGCGGGCGGCGGAGAGGCTCTGCGCCAGCCAGCGCGCATCCGCCTCGAGGCCATCGAGTGTCGCCGAGCTGCCGAGCGGCCGCATGATGTGAAGCGCGGCGCGCAGCCGGCGCAGCGCCACGCGCAGCTGGTGCACGCCTTCCGCATCGCGGCCGTCCTCGGCCGCCGGCATGGCCTGCAACAGATGATGCAGGCTGCCGCGCAGGACGATGGCGAAGGCTTCATCGAGCGAGAGGGCGGGATCGAGGTTCGGCCGTTGCGGCTTGTCGGCGCCGGGCGGACGGCCAGTGGCCAGGTCGAAGCCGCGCGCCGATTTGCTGCGGATCGACGGCCTGATATCGCCATGCTCGGCGAGCCGTAGCGCGGTGTCGTAGATCGCCGCCGCGTTGCCGCTCTTGAGCTCCAGCTCGATCTCGCTCACGATTTCGTTGTGATCGCCGGCCTTGATGACGCCGCTGTCGAACGCGATCTCGATCGTCGCGCCCGGCACGTCGAGCAGGCGCGCGTGGCGATGCACGTCCGCGGTGAACACCGCCTGCAGCTTCGCATCGGTCAGAGCGTCGCGCAGGTCCTCGGGCAGCAGCGCCGCAGCCAGCGCCAGATCCGGCTCCAGCGAAGCGACGCTCGCTTCCCATTCGCCGCGCTTGAGCGGATCGTCGCTGTGCTGCGCCTTCACGGTCTGCACGAAGCGCGATCCGCTCTGGCGGACCCGCAGGGTGAAACCGTTCTTCCAGAGCGTGTGCCGCGGCGTGTCGTAGTAGACCGAGGTCAGATGCCTGCGTGAGCCCTTGTTGCGCGCATGCGCGGTGACGATCGGGGCATCGTTGAACCCGGCGAGCTGCTCGGGCGCGACGAGCAGCTTCAGCTCGATCTCGTGGCCGGCGCCGGCCTCCGGATCAGGAAGGGCGGGTGCGGCGGCATCGGCGCCTCGTTCGTCGATAGGCGCGGTGCTCTGCTGGCTTGGCTGCGCCGCCGCGTCGTCATGGCCTTGGTCGCCGCTCGCGGACTCACCTGGAGCCGGCGCGCCAAGCGCCCGGTCGCTTGCGTGCAACGACGCGGTTGCGTTCGAATCGGGCATTTGTCGATTCTGTAACCGTTTGATGACAGTCATCTCTCGTATATCCGCAGCCGACCACAAGCGACAGTGGCATTTCTCGCAGGACACTGATGCCGCCCGGCATCCCCCGACCCATCGGTCGCATTTTTTGTTGCCGCTTCAATGACAAGTGCGGCGGCTGCGACCGATCGCGCGCGTGAAGATCGGTCCCGTGCGTCATGTCACATGCGAGCGGGTCACAGCTGGAACTTCAGATCCAGCCGGTGAGCATGAAGCGCGTGGCGAGGAAGATCGCTGCGGCTGCCGTGGCTAGGCTCGCCGCCGTCAGAAGCCCTCGATTGCGCCGCGCCACGGCACGCGAGCGCTCGCGCGCATCCGGCACCGCATCGAGCGAGGTGCGCCGGCTCCGCCGATGGCGAACCGCCTGGATCCAGAAGGCCAGTGCCGCGAGGCCGGCGGCGACGGCGAACACGGTCGACACGCCGGCGGCAAAGCCGAGATCGACGCCGACGCTCTCCAGCATCGCGCGCAGATGCACGGCAAGGCGTGCCAGCAGCATGGCGGCATAATCCGCCGCCGCCGCGCCGGTGTAGAGCAGCACCGCGGTCCAGACGACGGCGGCCATCGCAATCAGCATCGACACCAGCACGGCGAGGCCGTCGGCAGCCATGAAGCCGATCGAAGCGGCGATCAGCGCCAGCGCGGGCATCACATTGCCCATGGGAATGGGAAGGATGATGGTGACGGCCATCAGCAGCAGCGGCAGCGCCAGCAGCATCCGCGCGGTGCGGCCGGTCAGCCAGGCCAGCCGATCCTCGCGCAGGCCGCGCTCCGCGTAGCCGGCCCAGTCGAGCCCGGCTCGGATCACCTTGCGCAGCAGCCGCTGCGGCACCGGCCGCTGTCGTATGGTCTGCGGCAGCCACAGCCGCTCGGCGCCGAACAGGATCTGCAGCGCGACCAGCGCGACGAAGGTGCCGAACACCATGCCGAACGGGCCGGGCAGCGGGATCAGCGCCGGCAAGGTCAGGAGCAGCAGTGTCAGCCCGAGCCCCTCCGACTCCAGCCGGTCGAACAATTCGCCGACCGACGGCTCCTCCGATCGCACCGTGCGGGCGATGGCGAGCAGCCGCCGGCTGATCGGCCCGTTGTGACGGCGCGGCCCCGACGCAGCCTCATCGTTGGATGCGACATCGTTCATGGACACGCCGTCACCTCTCATCCTCATTTCGCCTGCTCGACCGCAGGACGGGTCTTCCACAGCGAGTAGGCAATGCCCGCGCCGAGCAGGCCGAAGGTGATGCCGAGCGAGATCGCCGGCGGAAACTTCTCCAGCCCGAGCAGGTCCGCCAGGAAGATCTTCGAGCCAATGAAGATCAGCACCGCCGCCAGCGCCAGCTTCAGATACTGGAAGCGGTCGACCATCGCGGCAAGCGCGAAGTACAGTGCACGCAGGCCCAGGATCGCGAAGATGTTCGAGGTGTAGACCACGAACGGGTCGGTCGAGATCGCGAAGATCGCGGGCACCGAGTCGACGGCGAAGATGACGTCGGCGAACTCGATCAGGATCAACGCCAGGAACAGCGGCGTCATGAACCAGGTCAGCTTGCCCTCTGCATTCTTCTGACGCACGAAGAAGCGTTCCTCCTGCAGCTGCTCGGTAACGTCGAAGCGACGGCGCACCCAGGCCAGAGCGGGGTTGGAGCCGATGTCGTGCGGCTTGTCCTTGAACACCAGCATCTTGATGCCGGTCGCGACCAGGAACAGCGCGAACACATAGAGGATCCAGCTCGCCTGGGCGACGATGGCGGCGCCGAGGCCGATCATGATCGCGCGCAGCACGATGACGCCGACGATGCCCCAGAACAGCACGCGATGCTGATAGGCGCGCGGGATCGCGAAATAGCTGAAGATCATCGCGATGACGAAGACGTTGTCCATCGCCAGCGCCTTCTCGATGGTGAAGGCTGTGAGATAGGCCGTGCCGGCCTCGGAGCCGAGCTGCCACCACACCCAGGCGCCAAAGGCCAGCGCGAGCATGATGTAGATCGCGCTCATCGCGAGGCTCTCGCGCACCGAGATTTCGCGCGTCTTGCGATGGAGGATGCCGAGATCGAAAACGAGAAGGGCTAGCACGATTGCGAGAAAGGCAAGCCACATCCAGACAGGCTTGCCGGCAAACGCGATGAACAGGAAGTCCACGACGGGTCCTCTTATCTCGCCGGTGTGACTGATGTCGTCAGGTCCGACATCGTGAAAGCACCGGCAGCTTCACCAGAGGGGCCCGGACCAGGGGTCTCATGCGCAGATAGGTGGCGTCGGATCGGGTTTCAAGAGCCTGTCGTCGTCGAGCAGCGTTCAGCAAGATGAACGATCCGGTGCGACAGAGTGTCTGCTGTCTTGCAGCCGTGCGGCCGCGAACTAATTCCAGAGGGCCGGAGATCCGGGCCCCTCTGATAGTCTGCAAGGCTCGCGTGCAGGACTATGATGTCGGACTCTCTTTCGTGACAGACGGCGCTGGCGGTATTTCGCTCTGCCGAGCGAAGCTGGCAGCCTGTCTTGGGAGTTTGATGAGATGCAGCCACACGCGTCGCTTGCGGCGATCAGTCCTTGCGGCCCATGCGCTCGACCCTTTCATCGAGACATCGCGCGGAACGCCTCGCAGCTGCCGGCGGATCAACGAGGCGGCAACGGCGATCGTGATGGAACTCGGACGCCTGCTCGGACCTTTGTATGGAACCCGCGTCTGATGGCCAGTGCGCGCTGGTATATTGTGTACGGGAGCATGTCGTGACCACGGGGGGTGACCAAGTATTGATCGCGAAGGCGGCGCCATCGCGACCGGGAGTCGCAACGCGCCGGCTCCTGATGATCATCAATCGCGGCAGCCGCTCCGGCGGAGAGGCCGCTGGCGTCGCCGTGTCGCGGCTGAGCGCGGCCGGCTACGACCTCGTGATCTCGGCCCCGCATAGTCCGCGCGAGGTCTCGCCGTGGATCGAAGCCCATGCCGACGACGCGGAAGCCGTCGTCGTCGCCGGCGGCGACGGCAGCCTGAACGCCGCCGCGCCTGCGCTGGTCAAGACGGGCCTTCCGCTCGGCATCATTCCAGCCGGCACCGCCAACGATCTCGCCCGTACGCTGGGGCTGCCGGACGACATGGAGGCGGCCGTCGACGTGATCGCGGCTGGCTGTCGTCGCAAGATCGATCTCGGCGAGGTCAATGGGCATCCCTTCTTCAACGTCGCAAGCCTGGGGCTCAGCGCCGATCTCGCCCGCCAGTTGACGAAGGAGACCAAGCGGCGGTTCGGCCGGCTCGGCTATGCGATCACGGCACTCAAGGTGCTTGCCAATGCGCGGCCGTTCCGCGCCATGATCGTGTCGTCGGATGGGGCGGTGCGCGTGAAGACGCTGCAGATCGCGGTCGGTAACGGTCGCTACTATGGCGGCGGAATGGCCGTCGATCACCGCGCGGAGATCGACGATTCCCATCTCGATCTCTACTCGCTGGAGATCGGCCGCGTCTGGAAGCTGCTGGCGATGGCCTACGATTTCCGCAAGGGCCGGCACGGCCTGTGGGAGGAGGTGCGCGCCTCGCGCGACACATCGTTCGAGATCCGCACGCGCCGTCCGCGCCCGATCAATGCCGATGGCGAGCTCGTTACCTTCACGCCGGCGCGCTTCAACGTGCTGCCGCGCGCCGTCACGGTGTTCGTCCCCGACGGCACGGGGCAGGGCCGGACCTGACGCGGTGCCGCCAGGCACGGCACATCGTTTTCATCGATCACATCTCGAGAGACCCATGACCAAGCAGACCCGCTTCAATCTCTGGTACGCTGTTGTCGCGATCTTCGTCGCGATGATGATCCACAATGCGTGGACGAGCTATCGCCAGGTCGCCGTCATTCCCTACAGCCAATTCCAAGACCTGCTCTCGGCCGGCAAGGTGAAGGAGGTCGGCGTGTCCGAGAACTATCTCGAAGGCACGCTGAAGGAGCCGCTGCCCGGCGGCCAGACGCGGTTTGCGACCACACGCGTCGATCAGGAGTTCGCCAAAGAGCTGTCCAAGGCCAACGTGACCTTCACCGGCCGGGTCGAGAGCAACATTCTCGGCGACATCCTCTCGCTGGTGATGCCGATCGCGCTGTTCTTCGGCGTCTGGTATTGGCTGTCGCGGCGGATGATGGGCGGCGCCGGCGGGCTCGGCGGCGGCCTGATGCAGATCGGCAAGAGCAAGGCCAAGGTCTATGTCGAGGCCAACACCGGCGTCCGCTTCG
This sequence comes from Bradyrhizobium aeschynomenes, assembly GCF_013178945.1. GTDB lineage: Bacteria > Pseudomonadota > Alphaproteobacteria > Rhizobiales > Xanthobacteraceae > Bradyrhizobium > Bradyrhizobium aeschynomenes. The sequence goes on along the minus strand of NZ_JABFDM010000002.1, from coordinate 407,055 downwards.
AGGACGTCGCCGGCGTCGACGAGGCCAAGGACGAATTGCGCGAGATCGTCGCCTTCCTGAAGGATCCGAAATCCTATGGCCGCCTCGGCGGCCGCATGCCCAAGGGCGTGCTGCTGGTCGGCCCGCCCGGCACCGGCAAGACCCTACTCGCCAAGGCCGTGGCGGGCGAGGCGGGCGTGCCGTTCTTCTCGATCTCGGGCTCGGAGTTCGTCGAGATGTTCGTCGGCGTCGGCGCGGCGCGCGTGCGCGACCTGTTCGAGCAGGCGCGTGCCAAGGCACCCGCGATCATCTTCATCGACGAACTCGACGCGCTCGGACGCGCCCGCGGAATGGGCCCGTTCGCCGGCGGCCATGACGAGAAGGAGCAGACGCTCAACCAGCTGCTGGTCGAGCTGGACGGCTTCGATTCCTCGGTTGGCCTCGTGCTGCTCGCGGCGACCAACCGTCCGGAGATTCTCGACCCCGCGCTGTTGCGCGCCGGCCGCTTCGACCGCCAGGTGCTGGTCGACCGTCCGGACAAGCCGGGCCGCATCCAGATCCTCAATGTGCATCTGAAGAAGGCCAAGCTCGCCGCCGACGTCGATCCCGAAAAGGTCGCGGCGCTGACGCCGGGCTTCACCGGCGCCGATCTCGCCAACCTCGTCAACGAGGCGACCTTGCTGGCGACGCGGCGCGGCGCCGACGAGGTCACGCTCGACGATTTCAACAACGCGATCGAGCGCATCGTGGCGGGCCTGGAGAAGCGCAACCGGCTGCTCAATCCGAAGGAGCGCGAGATCGTGGCCTATCACGAGATGGGCCATGCCATCGTCGCGATGAGCCTGCCCGGCACCGATCCCGTGCACAAGGTCTCGATCATCCCGCGCGGCGTCGGCGCGCTCGGCTACACCATCCAGCGCCCGACCGAGGACCGCTTCCTGATGACGCGCGAGGAGCTGGAGAACAAAATGGCCGTGCTGCTCGGCGGCCGCGCCGCGGAGCTCGTGGTCTATGGCCATCTGTCGACCGGCGCCGCCGACGACCTGCGCCGCGTCACCGACATCGCCCGCTCGATGGTGACGCGCTACGGCATGTCGGAGAGCCTCGGCTCGGTCGCCTATGAACGCGACAACCAGTCGTTCCTGGCGCCGGGCGCCTCACGCAGCGCCGACTATGGCGAGGCCGCCGGCGATGCGATCGACGCCGAGGTCCGTGCCATCGTGACGTCGGCGCTGGACCGCACCCGCAAGCTGCTGCAGGACAAGCGCGACGTCCTGGAGCGCGCCGCGCGCCGGCTGCTGGTGAAAGAGACGCTGGATGAGAGCGAGCTCGCGGCCATCCTGAAGCAGGACCAGCGCGCCGGTGATCTCGTCGCAGCGGCGCAGCCGATGTAGTTGGTCTAATCCTATTAGCGCACGATCGACGGGCTCACGTTTGCGGTGTGCGATACAGTGCCCTCTCCCCTTGTGGGAGAGGGCATCGCCGGCGCATCTACGCATGCGGTCGGGTGAGGGGTCTTTCTCTGCGTACTGAGCCCGTTGAGAGAGACCCCTCACCGGACCGAGTTCGTCGGACTGTCCTACATGCCCTCTCCCACAAGGGGAGAGGGCGCTGTATCAGACAGGGTTACGAGAGCTACCGCCTTGGCCACATCCGGGCCAGCGTCTCGTCCTTTTTGATGAACTCGTGCCAGAGCGTGGCCGCGATGTGCAGGCCGACCACGAGGTAAACCACATAGGCCAGGGTATCGTGCGTGATCTCGCCGGCATGGGCGATCGCCTTGTCGCCGGCGAACAGGCGCGGCCAGCTGAAGGTCCAGAAATAACGCAGCGAGTAGCCGCCGGCCGACGAGAACATGTAGCCGGTGACCGGCATGACCAGCAGCAGGGCATAAAGCGCCCAATGATTGAGCTGGGACAGCGCGCGGACGATGGGACCGAACGCGGCAGGCGGCGCCGGTGCTGTCGTCGTTGCACGAATCATGACGCGCAGGATCGCCAACATGAACAGCGTGATGCCGAGCGATTTGTGAATCTCCAGCAGCTCGCGCCGCGGTGAGGTGCCCGCCGGCTGCAGGCCGCAATAGAGTCCGATCAGCATGGCCGCTATGAACAGCAATGCGGTCGCCCAATGGATCCGTCGCAGCAGGGGATCATAAGCGGTCTCGGTCGACGGCACGTGCAGGTTCTCCAAGGACAGTTGAAACGCCTGTTGCATAAGGCACCTCGTCGCCGCTGTCGGCTCACAATTCGCTGACGTGAGCGGGCGGACGCGCGGGGCAACGTCGTGCTCTGATTCTTGTCGTGGTTGGCGCAAGCGAGGCCTTCGCAAGGACAAGCAGGACGTCGTCATGCTTGGAAAGACGACATCCAACAAGCGTGACGACGTCACGCTGCGGCTGGTGCGCGGCACGGGCTGGCGTTGGCGCAGGGAGACGCTAGGATGCAGGCTCAGATCTCTTGCGAGGAGTGCCATGATACGACGAAGCTGGACCGGATGGGCGTCACGCCTGGCGCTTGTCGCCGTGACGCTGGGGGCCGCAGGCGCCGACGCCGCCGAGCGCACGATGTCCTGGGACAATGGCTGCCGGTTTACGGTCCGGTACGATCCTGCCAAGCACGACGAGACACGGCTGCGCAACACCGTGCGTCTGCTGTTCGGTCCGTCCGATTTCGACTCGCCGGGCACGTTGCCGGCGTTCGATCCGAAGGCGGTCGCAGCGCTCGACGCCGACAAGATCGACCGCACCTGCAAGGCTGCTCTGGACGCCGCCGCGCGGCTGGAGTTCATCGCGCTGCCCGGCGTCGACGACTACCGCCGCGCCAAGATGGCGGAGCTGAAGGACAGCTGCGATTTCGACCTGGCGCACACCCGCGGCTTCAAGACGCCCGCAGCGCTGCGCGACTATCAGCCGGCCGCCGCCTGCGCGCGCTTCGTCGACGCGATCGAGGGCAAGACCGACCTGCAGCAGATGTTTCGCCAGACCGTCGACAAGGGCTGCGCCAACAACGCCAGTCCCAAGGCCTGCGTCGCCCGCTACGCGGCCGAAGCGCAGATGGCGGACGGCCAGGAGCGGATGCGGATCTATCTGGTCAATTTCGGCTGGAGCAATTGCGCCATCAACTACAACCTCCGCAACACCGGCGAGAAGAAGATGGAGGCGATGCGGAGCGTGCTCGAGACCCAGTTCCGGAAGATGTTCAAGGTCAAGCAGGACAAGTGCGAGGAGGCGGACTGACGCGCCGTCCGCCTGCTGGAAGGCGGCGCTCACGCTTGCCGCGCGATGCTGCCGTGTTCGTCAGATCAATCCGGACAGGCGAGGCAGGCGGCGCAGCTTCTGCTCCAGCAGCGCCCTCAACTCCCGGATCGTCTGGTCGGACAGGTCCTGCTTCGGGATCGTGTGGCCGACCGACTTGCTGAGGCACAGCAGGAAGATCTTGCCGTTCTCCTTGAAGCCGCGCAAATCCGACCACGCCAGGCGCGACGTCATCCGCGGTCCCGTGATCGTGATCCCCTCGTCGTCCGCCTCGATCGCCATTGCGCCGTACAGCATGGGGTTCTAGCGATACAGCGATCCAGCGCGCATGGGGATCAGGACGAAGGTCGTCAGCGCGGCGACCGTCAGCCCGGCGATGGCGCAGAACAGCAGCCACAGCAGCACGACCGTCGCCAGCGTCCGGCCTTCATACTTGTTGAAGAAGTCGGGCAGGCTCGTGACGGTGAACACCGTGAACAGCCCGCCGCCGAACACGATCGCCTGGCCGTCACCATTCTGCAGGCGCGCGCCCTGGACGAGCGCGGCCTTGCTCAGTTCGTAGCGAAATTGCATCTTTAGCGGACTCGGCCGGCAGGAATGTTTCTCAAGCGGCCCCGAACACGCGCTTGAAGATCGTGTCGACGTGCTTGAGGTGGTAGCCGAGGTCGAACTGCTCGTCGATCTCGGCATCGCTCAGGTACTTCTTCACGTCGGCATCAGCCTTCAGCAAGGTGCGGAAGTCGCCTTCGCCGCGCCACACCGGCATCGCGTTGCGCTGCACGAGCTTGTAGGAATCCTCGCGGCTCGCGCCCTTCTGGGTGAGCGCAATCAGCAGGCGCTGCGAGTGGACGAGGCCGCCGAGCTTGTCGAGGTTCTTCTCCATGTTGGCCGGGTAGACCAGGAGCTTCTCGATCAGGCCGGCGAGACGCACCAGCGCGAAGTCGAGCGTGACGGTCGCATCGGGGCCGATCATGCGCTCGACCGAGGAGTGCGAGATGTCGCGCTCGTGCCAGAGCACGACGTTTTCCATCGCCGGCGTCACATAGGCGCGCACCATGCGGGCGAGGCCGGTGAGATTCTCCGACAGCACCGGGTTGCGCTTGTGCGGCATCGCCGACGAGCCCTTCTGGCCCTCCGAGAAGAACTCCTCGGCCTCCAGCACTTCCGTGCGCTGCAGATGGCGGACCTCGGTGGCGAAGCGCTCGACCGAGGAGGCGATCACGCCGAGGGTTGCAAAGAACATCGCGTGGCGGTCGCGCGGAATGACCTGGGTCGAGACCGGCTCCGGCGTCAGGCCCATCGCCTTGGCGACATGCTCCTCCACCCGCGGATCGATCTGGGCGAAGGTGCCGACGGCGCCGGAAATGGCGCAGGTCGCGACCTCCTTGCGCGCTGCGACCAGCCGCTCGCGGGCGCGCGTGAATTCCGCATAGGCATAAGCGAGCTTGAGGCCGAAGGTGACCGGCTCGGCATGGATGCCGTGCGAGCGGCCGATGGTCGGCGTCATCTTGTGCTCGAAGGCGCGCTTCTTCAGCGCGGCGAGCACCTTGTCGAGATCGGCGAGCAGCAGGTCGGCCGCGCGGGTCAGCTGGACGTTGAGGCAGGTGTCGAGCACGTCGGAGGAGGTCATGCCCTGGTGCACGAAACGCGCCTCGGGGCCGACGATCTCGGCCAGATGTGTCAGGAAGGCGATGACGTCGTGCTTGGTCTCGCGCTCGATCTCGTCGATGCGCGCGACGTCGAAGGTGGCGTCCTTGGCCTTGGCCCAGATCGTCCGGGCGGCGTCCTTCGGGATCGTGCCGAGCTCGGCCAGCGCGTCCGCCGCATGCGCCTCGATCTCGAACCAGATCTTGAACCGGGTCTGCGGCTCCCAGATCGAGGCCATTTCGGGACGGGTATAGCGGGGGATCATCGGGGCTCTCCGAGGCAGGAGGTGAGGTGGGCGGGCCGATCGCGGCCGCGCCTGCATTTTACGCCGTGCTCTACCAGAGCCGCCGGGGCGATACAAACGGCGGGTTTTCGCTCGCCGTCGGCCGGCTTGTGTGTAATATAATACCAATTTCAAGTTTTTCGCTGACAGATATTGAAATCTGTCAGCGCGATGGTGTATGTTCATCCATGATCAATTAGCACTGTCTGACCTCTGGGGTTCAGCGGCTTCAACTGCGAAGGACCGCTTCGATGAAGATTGAAAAGCGATTGTTGCACTCACAATTTCAGGACTGGCTGAATCTCCAGGTTGCCCGTCACCTGGAGGCGCAGGCCGCCAAATTCCGCGCCCCGTCGTCTGCCGATCGGTCTGAGCCGATCCAGATCAAGGCGCACACGACGGACGCCGATATGGTGCACGCATGAATGAGGCCGTGGTTCTGACATCCGAGCGCATCCTCGAAGTCACCGAGGACGTGTTGCGCCGTTACGGGCTCGCCAAAGCGACGGTCGTCGACGTCGCGAGAGCGCTCGATGTCAGCCACGGCTCCGTCTACCGTCACTTTCCGAGCAAGGCCTCGCTGCGCGAAGCGGTGGCCAAACGCTGGCTCGAGCGCGTCAGCAAGCCCTTGGCGGAGATCGCCGCCGAACCGGGACCGGCGCCGGCCAAGCTGGAGCGCTGGCTTCGTGAGCTGTTCGACGCCAAGCACAAGCGCGTCTGCGAAGACCCTGAGATGTTCGCGACCTATCTGACCCTGGCGCGCGAAGCCTGCACGGTGGTGAAGGCGCACAAGCAGGACCTGATCGCCCAGGTCGAAGGCATCATCGCCGAGGGCGTCGCCCAGGGCGCGTTCGACGTCGCCGATCCCAAGACCGCGGCCGCGGCGATCTTCGACGCGACGCGAAGCTTCCATCACCCCGCCCACGCCGACGAATGGGCCGAATGCACCTGCTCGACGCGTGTCGACGCCGTGCTGACCTTGTTGTTGCGCGGGCTGGCGGCGCGCTAGACGCGTAGCCCGCATGAGCGGAGCGACATGCGGGTTCACACGTCGAGGGCGTGAGACCCCGGATATCGCTGCGCTCATCCGGGCTACGGATGTCCCTGCACGGTGGGCAAAGGCGCAAGGCGCGATATGAGTTCGTGCCGAGATGTAGCGCGCCGTGACCACCATCGATCAGCATATTCCGCGGCGAGACGGTGGGCACGGCGCCACGGCGATCTCGCGCGAGGAAACGGCACGGCAGCGCCTTTGCCCACCCTACAGATCCGCCGGGCTGCCCCTCAACGTGAACGCGCCAATGGCGCGTCGACCAAGATTCGGAAAACTCTTCCGCCGACGTCCTAGCCCATGCACGCTTTGCGAAATTCGGCCGGCGTGACGTTGAGCTGCCGGCGGAAGATCCGGTTGAGGTGACTCTGGTCGGAGAAGCCGCAGAGCAGGGCGATCTCCTTCAGCGCAAGCCGGTCCTTACGCAGGTGCTCGCATGCGCGTTCCACCTTGCGATTCAGGACGTAGGTATGCGGCCGCATGCCGTAATGCGCATGGAATTTGCGCGCGAACTGCACCGGCGTGCAGTTGCAGATGCCGGCCAGCTCCTCCAGCGTGATGTTCCTGCCGATGTTCTGCTCGATGTAGTCCTCGATCAGCCGGGCGTGGGCCGGCCGGAAGCGTCCCTGCGAACAGGGCAATTTGAATTGCACCGAGGCATAGCTTCGCAGGATGTGCACGCTCGCCTGAAGTGCCAGCGCATCGTAGCACAGCCGGCCGCCCGGACCGCCGTCGGAGATCTCCTGCACCATCCGGTCACTGATCCAGGTCAGGACCGGATCGTCGATCCGGAGCAGATCGTGCAGCTCGACGGCTTCGGCATCGCGATCGAACGCCTCGCTCGCGGTCTTCGCCATCAGGCTCGGCGAGATGTAGAAATGGGTGACCTCGACGTCGCTGTTCCAGCGCCAGTTCGACGCTTCCGCACGCGTCAACAACGTCGTGACGCCGCGGCCGACATGATCCTGCTTCCACGCGCCGGTCACCCGGCGGTTCATCGACGTGGTCCCTCCGCGGTAGACGACAACTAAGAAGTTCTCGGAGGGCGGCACCCAGATATCGGACGGCGCATATCGGAAGACGCGGAGCCGAAAGTCCGCCTTTCCGATTGCCGAGCTGTCCAGCATCAGCTCGCCGGGAGCGTAGCGCGGCAGCTCCTCGACGCTGATCAAATGGCCCATCGCGCGAGCCTCCCTTGATTTTTTTATGGCGCGATTGATCGCTGCTGCTTCTCATTGGCCTTGCGGCGGAGCCAGCATAGGCCGGTTTCGCGGTTTGCCAAGCGAGCTTTGTTGCGACTTGCGAGCACAGCTGGCGCGTGCGCCGCACCGTTCAAGAAATCGTCTGTTTCGTCCAAGCCCCGACGGGGCGCCGGCCCATAGCCTGCGCGGGCGACAACGAAAACGCAGCCCCCGTCCGATGACACACGGACGAGGAACGGCGGCGTGCGCCCTGAAACAAGGATGAGGAGGACCAGATGACGGAAGCCGCTGTGAACGCCAACGGAGACGCTTCGCATGTGACGACCAGGCTCGATGCGGTCGTGATCGGCGCCGGCGTGGCCGGGCTCTATCAGCTCTATCGCCTGCGCGAGCAGGGACTGAGTGTCCGGGCCATCGACGCCGCGTCGGGCGTCGGCGGGACCTGGTACTGGAATCGCTATCCCGGCGCCCGCTTCGATTCGGAAGCCTACATCTATCAGTATCTGTTCTCCGAGAAGCTCTACAAGGGCTGGAGCTGGAGCGAGAAGTTTCCGGCCCAGCCGGAGATCGAACGCTGGCTCAACTACGTCGCCGACCGGCTCGATCTGCGCAAGGACATACAGTTCGGCACCACCGTCAAGCGCGCGCAGTTCAACGAAGCGACGCAGCGCTGGCTGGTCACGACCGACAAGGGCGAGCTGATCGATACCCAGTTCCTGGTCACCTGCTGCGGCATGCTGTCGGCGCCCCATGTCTCGTTTCCCGGTCAGGACACGTTCGAGGGCGAACTCTTCCATACCGCGCGCTGGCCGAAGCAGCCGGTCAGCTTCGCCGGCAAACGCGTCGGAATCATCGGCAACGGCGCGACCGGCATCCAGGTCATCCAGACCGTTGCCGGCGAAGCCGGTCACCTCAAGGTCTTCGTCCGCACCCCGCAATACGTCATTCCGATGAAGAACCCGAAATACGGCGCCGACGATGCGGAGGCCTACAAGTCGAAATTCCAGCACCTGACGGAACGTCTGCCGCACACCTTCACCGGCTTCGAGTATGACTTCGAGCATGCCTGGGCCGATCTGTCGCCGGAGCGGCGCCGGCAGGTGATCGAGGAGTGCTGGGAGGACGGCTCTCTCAAACTGTGGATCTCGTCCTTCGCCGAGCTGTTCTTCGACGAGGCGGTCAATGCGGAGATCTCCGAATTCGTGCGCGGCAAGATGCGCGAGCGGCTGAAGGATCCGAAGCTGTGCGACCTCCTGATCCCCGCAGATTACGGCTTCGGCACCCACCGTGTGCCGCTCGAGCAGAACTTCCTCGAGGCCTTCCTTCGTCCCAACGTCGAGATCGTCAGCGTCAAGACCAACCCGATCGAACGCGTCACCCCAAAGGGCATTCAGATGGCCGACGGGACCGTGCACGAATTCGACATGATCATCCTGGCGACCGGCTTCGACGCCGGCACAGGCGCGCTGACGCGGATCGATATTCGCGGGCGCGGCGGCCGATCGCTCAAGGAGGATTGGAGCAGGGACATCCGCACCACGATGGGCCTGCAGGTGCACGGCTATCCCAATCTGTTCACGACCGCGGTGCCGCTCGCTCCCTCGGCCGCGCTATGCAACATGACGACGTGCCTGCAGCAGCAGGTCGAATGGATCGACGACTGCATCAAATACATGCGGTCGAAAGATCTGAAGGTCATCGAGCCGACCCGGGAAACGGAGGATGACTGGGTCGCGCATCACGATGAGACTGCCAATGCGACGCTGATCGCCAAGACGAATTCCTGGTATCTCGGCTCGAACATCGCGGGCAAGCCGCGGCGGGTTCTGTCGTATTGCGGCGGGGTCGGCGCCTATCGCCAGAAATGCGACGAGGTCGCCGCCAGCGGCTACCGGGGCTTTGCCATGCATTGAGCCGTCGGCAGACGCCGGCGCTGAGACACCAAGCAAAAACCAACGAGGGAGGACGACCATGAGCATGAATTTCACCGCGGCGGCCGATGCCGTTCTCGACGGCGTCGTCACATCCTCACCGCGCGTGCCTGGCGTGGTCGCGATGGTGACGGACCGTGATCGCAACATTTATCAGGGCGCGGCGGGACAACGCCGTCTCGACCGGCCCGAGCCGATGACCACCGACAGCATCTTCGCCATCTTCTCCACCACCAAGGCGATCACCAGCACGGCCGTGCTGCAACTCGTCGAGGACGGCAAGCTGGATCTCGATGCGCCGGCGAAGCGCTACGCGCCGGAGATCGGATCGCTCCAGGTGATCGAGGGCTTCGATGCCAAGGGCGAGCCGATCCTGCGCGCGCCGAAGCGCGACATCACCACGCGCATGCTGATGACGCACACCGCGGGGCTGAGCTATGACTTCATCAATCACACCTACAACCGGCTGGCGCAGGAAAAAGGCCAGCCCAGCGTGATCACCGCGACCAAGGCCTGCCTGATGACGCCGCTGCTGTTCGATCCCGGCGACCGCTGGGATTACGGCACCAACATGGACTGGTGCGGCCAGATCGTCGAAGCCATTGCCGGCCGGCGCCTCGGGGAGGTGCTGAAGACGCGCATCTTCGAGCCGCTCGGGATCAAGGACATGTCGTTCGAATTGACCGATGCCATGCGCAGCAGGCTCGCCGGAATCCACGCGCGCAACGCCGACGGCTCGCTGACGCCGATGGAGTTCGAACTGCCGGCCGAGCCCGAGGTGCACATGGGCGGCCACGGCCTCTATGGCACGGTCGGCGACTACATGCGCTTCATCCGGATGTGGTTGAATGATGGCGCGGGCGAGTTCGGCCGGGTGCTGAAGCCCGAAACGGTACGCATGGCTGAAAAGAACCATCTCGGCGACAAGAAGGTGACACCGTTGACCGGAGTCATTCCCGAATTGTGCAACGACGCGGAGTTCTTCCCCGGCCAATCCAAGTCGTGGGCGCTGAGCTTCATGATCAACGAGGAGCAGGCGCCGACGGGCCGTCCGGCCGGTGCGCTGGGCTGGGCCGGGCTGGCCAATCTGTTCTACTGGATCGACCGGCAGAACGGATTCGGCGGCTTCTGGGCGACGCAGATCCTGCCCTTCGGCGACCCGACGTCGTTCGTCGGCTACATGAACTTCGAGACGGCATTCTACCAGCGCCTGCGCCAGCGCATGGCGAGCTAGGACGAACAACGCGATCGCGCGCGCCGTGCCACCGTCGTGCAGCGAACTCTTCCGCTGGACGGTGGGAACGGCGCCATTGCGATCCCGCCCGCGGCGATGGCACGGCGGCGCCTTTGCCCACTTTACAGATCCGTCAACCCGCTGGTCACCGCGAGCCGCACCAACTGCGCATCCGTCTGCAATCCCGTCTTGGCCTTCACCAGATAATGATAGTTCTGCACCGTCTTGATGCTGAGGTGCAGATTCGCGGCGATCTGCTCGGTGGTCAGGCCCGAGGCGAGCTGGCGCAGGATTTCGATCTCGCGCTCGCCGAGCCGGTCGAGTACCGTTCGCTGCGGATCGAGGCTCTCAGCCGCCAGCACGTGGGCGACGTCGTCGCTGAGCGCGCGCTCGCCGCGGATCACCATTCTGATGGCGCGCACCAGCGCCGACGGCTCGCTGCTCTTGGTGACGAATCCGCTGGCGCCTGCCGCAAACGCGGCCTTCACCAAGGGCGCTTCGCCATGCATCGAGAACACCAGGATGCAGGCACGGTTGTCGCGAGCGCGGATATTGCGGATCGCCTCCAGCCCGCTGGCGCCCTTCATCGAGATGTCGAGCACGACCACGTCGGGCGCATCCGCCTTGAAGGCGGCATAGGCTGCTGCGGCGCTGTCGGCCTCGGCGATGACGCGAAATCCGTCCTGGCTCTCCAGCACCCGGCGATAGCCCTGGCGCACCACCGGATGGTCGTCGACCAGCAGAATCGAAATGCCAAGCCCGGCCATGGCCTCAGGCAGCCAGCGGGATCGTGGCCGACACGCTGAGCCCGCGCCCGGCTGGTCCGATCGTCAGCGAGCCGCCGACGGCGGCGATGCGCTCGCGGATGCCGGTGAGGCCGAAGCCGGCCGATTGCACGAGCTGGCCCGCATCGCCGCCGCCATCATCCTCCACCGATATCAACAGCGCGCTGTCCGGCCCGGAGCGCCGCTCGACGCGCAGCGACACCTCGCTGGCATCGGTGTGACGCAACGCGTTGGTCAGGCATTCCTGCGCCATGCGATAGGCCGTGACCGCGACCGGTCCCTGGATGTCGGCGAGATCGCCGTGCAGGTCGAGCCGGATCGCCGGCCGCGCGGCGTGCTGATAGTTCTGCGTCAACGCCACCAGCCCAGCCTCCAGCCCCAGCTCCTCGGCGAGCGGCCGGCGCAGCCGGCTCAACGTGCCGCGCAGGCACGCCATCAGATGGCTGACGGATTGCGTGATCATGCGCGCATCCTGCGCGACCTGGTCGTTGCGCCCCTTGCCGGCGCTTTCGATCGTCGAGGCAAAGGCGAGGATCGCGGTCAGGTTCTGGCCGAACTCGTCGTGCAGCTCGCGGGCGAGCGCCCGCCGTTCCTCGTCGCGGATGTCGAGCAGGCGCTCGGTCAGCGCCGCGCGCTGCTCGTTGGCCTGCGCCAGCCGGTCGCCGAGTTCGCCGACGGCGCGGCCGATCATCGCGAGCTCCATCGAGCGGAAGCGCGGCAGGGCCGGGTGGTGCTCGCCCTCGGCCATCCGCTGCAGCGCTGAGACGATGCTGCGCGCCGGCGCCAGCGCATGCGCGATCGCCAGCGAGGCCAGCACGCCGATCGCGATCGCCATCGCGAGCGCGACGCCGAATGAGTCCTGAATGCGCTGCCAGGCGAGCTGGATCGCCGCGTCGGGATCGGCGATCGCCGAGACCGTGCCGGCCGTCGTCGCCCGCGCGCTGATCGCCTGCGCCACCGCGGCGTGATCGCCGAGGATCGTTTCGACCAAGCCTGAGAACCAGCGCGGCGGCGCCGCGCCGAGGCCCTTGCTCTGGCCGCATAGCGGCTTCTCGAAGGCGGTTTCCGGCTTGAACTGTACGCAGATGCCGGGCGCGATCAGCTTCATCGTCTCGGTCGTGCGCCAGTCCGGCACCGGCAGCAGATGGTCGCGCGTGCGGTTGCTGCGCAGCAACAGCTCGCGCCAATACAGCGCCTCCAGCGCCTGCGAGACGCGATCCGCCGAGGCTGCCGTGGCGCGGTCGACACTGCGGTAGGCATCGACGGTGACCCATATGGTCGCGGCCGCCAGGCAGAGCAGAACGATCAGCGCCAGGCGCGCGATCAGCTGGAGCACGAGGCGCATGCGATCCTTCCCACGGGCTTTTGCCGCAGCGTAACAATGGGCCGGTGCTGCGCCAAGCAAATGCACTGCAGCAGGCGAAAGATTGGGAAAATTTCCCGACAGGCCGGAGGCAGATGTCTTTGGACGCTGTTCCGCCGCTCTGCTTAACTTCGATGCCAAGCGCCGGATGCAACGGCGGAGCAATGGGGAGGGCGTGCATGAGCGTGGTCAGCAGTGCGGAGAGAGTGGAACCTGCGCGCGACGCGGCCGAGCGCGGGCCGCTGCTGCTCTGGATGATCTTCACTGGCCTGACCGTGTTCGCCGCCGTCGTGCTGTGGCGTTACGGCTACTTCCATCTGATGGTCGCCTCGGACCGGACCTACATTTCAAGCGTCGTCGCCGTGCTCTATCTGGTGACGTGCTGCCACTGCTTCTGGCGCACCAGGACGATCGCGCGCGAGGCGGATGCTGCAAGGCGCTGCCGCGCTGTCCTGATCGGGCCGGATGCGGCGCGCGCGCTGGAGCCTGATGCGCAACTGCTTCCCAACGGACTCGTCACCAATCACATCCGCAGCCTCGTCACCAAGGCTCGGACGCAAGGGACAGGGCGGCTCGACCAGACGCTGCTGTTGCGCACGCTGGCCGACCGCCTTCGCGGCTCGAACGGATTCGGCGGCTTCGCGTCGGATACGCTGATGAAGCTCGGCCTGCTCGGCACCATCATCGGCTTCATCATCATGCTGGCGCCGATCGCCGGCCTCGATGTCAACGACAAGCTTGCGATGAAATCGTCGATGGGCCTGATGAGCGACGGCATGGCGGTGGCGATGTACACCACGCTCGCCGGACTGGTCGGCTCGATCCTGGTGCGCATCCAGTACTACATGCTGGATGCGGCGACCGGGCGCGTGTTCTCGGACGCCGTCATGCTCACCGAGACGCGGGTGACGCCGCGGCTCGAGCGGGCGATGGATCGCGCGCCGGAGCAGGGCGCATGATGGACGATTTCGGGCTCTATCCGCGCGAGGAGCAGTTCGATCCGTTCAGCGTCATGCTGTTCAAGGCGCTGCAGATCGTCGCGTTCTTCTTCTTCATCGCGGTGCTCGCGATCTCGCCCGACGCCAAGGACGGCAAGGTCGACAGCAAGGCCGAGTTCCTGATCACGATGGACTGGCCGGACAATCATCCCGATGATCTCGACCTGTTCGTGCAGGACCCCGTCGGCAACATCGCCTGGTACCGGCATCGCGAGGCCGGCTTCCTCACGCTCGATCGCGACGACCGCGGCGGCGCCAATGATTTCATCCTGGTCAATGGCTTGAAGATCCCGTCGCCGATCCGCGAGGAAATCGTGACGATCCGGGGCATCGTCGCCGGCGAGTACACCGTCAACATCTCGCATTTCCAGAACGTCAGCGGCGCGCCGGTCGAGGCCAAGGTGAAGGTGCAGAAGCTCAACCCCACGGCGCAGGTGATCTTCGACGACAAGGTCGTGCTCGATCATTCCGGTGACGAGAAGACGGCATTGCGCTTCAAGCTCAATGCGGAGGGCAAGGTGATCGACTTGCAGCGGCGGCCGAAATCGCTGCTGGAGACGTTCCGCAACGTCCGCGCCAACGGCGCCGACCTCGATCCCAAGACCGGCGTCAGGATGATCAGGCGATGATGAGCAGCCTCCAGACCGTCATCGTCACGCTGTCCGTGTGCTACGCGCTGATCGGCGCGCTGCTGCTGCTCGTGCTGGTCTATGCGCGGCTGCCGTGGCCGGTGAAGGCGGTCGCGGTCGTCGTCACCAGCGCGTTCTATGTCGGCAGCTTCGTCGGCGCCCGCGGCTTGCTCGGCTGGGCCAGCGTCGACCGGCTGCCGAAGAGCTTCAAGGTGCTGCAGGTGCGGATCGTCGATCCGCACAGTGTCGATGGCGATCCCGGCGCGGTCTATCTGTGGGTCGAGACGCTCGACGAGGACAACAGGCCGAGTGGCGTGCCGCGCGCCTATCGCATTCCCTACAGCGACAAGCTGGCCGAGAAGGCGCAGCACGCCGCCGATCAGATCGCGGCCGGTCATCCGCAAGGCGGCCGCGCCGCCGATTTCGGCACCGGCGACGGCGGCGTCATCGACGCGGCCCGTGAATACATCCTGCCGAAGACCATCATCGAGACCGCCGGGGGCGATCCCTCCACCGGCGAGTTCAAGGCGGCGAAGAATGCCGGCGACGGCGTCTCGTTCACGCCATTGTTGCCACCGCGCATGCCGCCGAAGGACGAGCAGTGAGGGGCAAACGGCGCGAGCCGTTGCGGTCACGGCACAGCCGATGTCTCACCGTCGTCATTGCGAGGAGCGTCAGCGACGAAGCAATCCAGAGTCGCGACCGGCGCCCTGGATTGCTTCGCTGCGCTCGCAATGACGCTCGAGAGAGCGATCACAGGCCGATGGGCATGCGCTTGCGGAGCGCGGTGAAGGAGGCGCGCTCGCAATACGGTTGGTGGTGCGCGGTGAAATTGCAAAAGCCGGTCGTTCACGCTAGGGTCCGGATCATCTGGTGGCCCGCCCGAATTCGCGATTTCATTGTTGATCGAATGATCGAGGGAGCTTCGCGATGCGTAAGCTGATGACTGCGTTCTTGGCCGTCATGTTCTGGCCGGCCGGACCGGCCCTGGCCTGGTGGGACGAAGGCCACATGCAGATCGCGTATCTGGCCTACAAGAAGCTGACACCAGCGGCGAGGGACCGGGCCGACGCGCTGCTCAAGCTCAATCCCGATTATGCGAGCTGGATCGCCGGCGCGCCGCAGGGCCAGGAGAAGCTCTACGCCTTCGTGCGCGCGGCGACGTGGCCCGACGACATCAAGATGAAGCCGGACTATTACGACGACCAGGTGACGGACTCCACGGCCAAGCAGCTCGTACCCTATGGCCACCTCAAGCACACTTATTGGCACTACAAGGATGCTCTGTTCTCGGTCGATGAGACGCCGCTGCCGCGCCCCGACGCAGTCGACGCGGTGTCGCAGCTCAAGCTGATGATCGCCAAGCTGCCCGCAAACACCGACGCCTCCGAGCCGCTGCGGTCGTACAGCCTGAGCTGGATGATCCACCTCGTGGGCGATCTGCACCAGCCACTGCACGCCGTCGCCCGCTACTCGGCCGCGCTGCCGGACAAGGGCGGCGACCGCGGCGGCAACGAATTGCAGGTCGTGGCCGCCAACGGCGAGACGCAGAATCTGCACGCCTACTGGGATGGCATCTTCGGCGGTTATTCGACGGTGTTCGGCGCGATCTTCGATGCCGACCAGCGCGGCGGCCTATCCACCGTGACTCCCGATGCCGGCAAGGCGCAGATCATCGATCCCGCGACCTGGGCGCAGGAGAGCTTCGATCTCGCCAAGTCCGTCGCCTATGCCGCTCCCGTTCGCACTGACAAACAGCCGGTGGAGCTGACGCGCGAGTACGAGACCAACGCGCGCGATCTCGCCCGCAAGCAGGCTGCGCTCGCCGCTGCGCGGCTCGCCAACCTGCTCGAGGTGCTGCTGCGGTAGAGGTGCCTGCGCCTCACGGCGCCCGCGTCGGACGAACGACGATCTCGTTGACGTCGACATCGTCGGGTTGCGCGATGGCATAGCGAACGGCGCGGCCGATCGCGTCCGGCTGCAGGGCAATCGCGCGGTAGGTGCGCATCATCTCGGCTGCGGTCTCGTCCGTGATGGTGCTGGCGAGTTCGCTCTCCACCACGCCCGGGTGGATGCAGGTGACGCGCAGCGTCTCATTTTCCTGCCGGAGCCCGTCCGAGATCGCCCGCACGGCGTGCTTGGTCGCGCAGTAGACGGCGGCGGTCGGGACGACCTGCAGAGCGCCGATCGAGGCGATGTTGATGATGTGTCCGGAGCCGCGGGCCAGCATGCCGGGCAAGACCGCCGCGATGCCGTTCAGCACGCCCTTGATGTTGACGTCGACCATGCGATCCCACTCGTCGACCTTCATCGCGGCCATCGGCGAGAGCGGCATGATGCCGGCATTGTTGATCATGACGTCCACGTGCCCCCACATCGCGCGCGCTGCCTCGGCAAAGGCCGCGACATCGGCGCGGTTGGTCACATCCAGCGCCCGAACCTCTGCGGTTCCGCCGGCCGCGCGCAACTCGGCGGCCAGCGCCTCCAGCCGGTCCAGGCGGCGCGCGCCCAGCAGCAGCCGCGCGCCCGTGGCGGCCAGCTCTCGCGCGATCCCCGCGCCAATGCCGCTCGAAGCCCCGGTAATCAGGATGACCTTGTCCATGTTCAACTCCCGTCGGTTGGTGACGGGCGGAAGCTAGGGGGCCGGCATTGTCACGACAATTTGCCCAATGGTTGTCTCGGTGGTAAGCATGCCTAACCAATGCGGATCGACAAGAACATCATCGAGCTGTTCGTGGCGGTCGCCGATGCTGGGAGCTTCCGCCTTGCCGCGGACCGGCTGGGCGTGACGCGGTCTGCCGTCAGCCAGGCCATGGGCAGGCTGGAGGACCATCTCGGGATTTCCCTGGTCAGCCGGACGACCCGCAGCTTCAGCCTGACCGAGGCGGGACGCCGTTTCTATGCTGACGTCGCGCCGGCGATCGGCGCGCTGAATGCCGCCGCCGAGCAGATCGGCGACAAGGCCGGGCCGCCGTCCGGCCTGCTGCGGCTGGCCGTGTCCTCTATCGCCGAACGCTTCATCTCTGGTCCATTGCTGGCCGCGTTCATGAAAGCCTATCCCGCGATCGAACTGGACGTGACGATCACCGACGACACCTTCGACATCGTCGCCGAGCACTACGACGCGGGGGTGCGCCTGGGAGAAGTCATCGCGCAGGACATGATCGCTGTCCCGGTGTCCGGAGATCAGAGGCAGCTGGCCTTTGCCGCACCGAGATATCTGGAAGCGCACGGCGCGCCGGCGCACCCGCGCGATCTGATCCATCATGCCTGCATCGGCTGGCGGCCCGCGCCGCTGGCCGCTCCCTATCGATGGGAGTTCACCGAAGCGGGCAGAGACTTCAATGTCGAGGTCAAGCCCAGCCTGACGACCAACGACATGTCGTTGATGATCCGCACCGCATGCGCGGGCGGCGGCATCACCTTCGGCATGGAGGAGACGTTCCAGCCCTACGTCGCGCGTGGAGAACTGGTGCCTCTGCTCGAAAGCTTCTCCGCGCCGTTTGCCGGATTCTACCTGTACTTTCCCAGGCGTCGGAACCTCGCGCCCAAGCTCCGCGCGCTCATCGATCACGCGAGGCGGGGACCATGACAGCAACGCGCGCAGCCTGGATGAGCGCAGCGATATCCGGGTTCACCGACGCAGCGCGTGAGATCCCGGATGTCGCTGCGATCGTCCGGGCTACGACGCTGCCACATGCCTGTCCGGTGCGTTTTCAGCCGCTATTCAGCGGGCTGGAAGCCCCCGTTGATCGCATTTGTCAGCTGGTTCAAACGACCATTCGCATCAAGAGATGAACCTGGCGACCATTGCCGGCAACTCATGAGCGAAGCGCCAATCCCGGTCCTGCGCGAGCAGGGCGGCGGTAACGGTGGCCAGCATCATAGCAGCAGGGACGATCCGCATGCCCTACATCATCGTGCTGATTGCCGTCATCGGCATCGTGGTTCTGCAGCTGACCGGTGCGATCCCGATGGACGCCGTCGGTGGGGGGCTCGTGATCGCGGCGGTGACGTTTGCGGCCGTCCTGTCCATTGCCATCCACGAGGCATGGACGAAGAAGCGGGGCGTGCTCGGCTGGATCGTGAACATCGTCGTCTCGCTGCTCGGCGCCTTCTTTGCCGCCCAGCTCGGCGGTCCCATCGTGGCCGTTCCACTCCTCATGGTCGCGGGGGATGGCAGCAGCTCGCTGGCGGCTGCGGGAGGCGGTGTGATGTCTGCTGCGCTCGCCCTCATGATGATTGTCACGATTGCCGGCTCCGCAGGCGCGCTGTGGCTCGTGAACCGGCGGCGATGAGTTTGCCGGCGCCGCTGCGCCGAAGTCGATCCAGCGACTAGGCTCGCGGCGTCGCGAGCCAGTCCCGCCAGAACTGCTCCTGTGCCGCGACCGAAGCAGGGACGACATCCGGCCCCTTGGAAAAGATGTCGACGAGATCTTCCCGTCGGGCGTGTCGGCCCATCGTCATCCTGTAGGCCTTGAGACCCTGACCCATGTCTCGCGCCATCCCCGACGGGTGCACGTTCAGACTTGCGCCATAGCAGAATGGCATGAACCCATTTTCGGCCAGCACGTTCCGCAGATCGCAGAGCGCCTGGAAGAAATCGGTTGCAGCGCTTTCGATGCTTCGATCCCTGTAGTCGCACCTGAGTCGACAGAGGTTGTCATCATCAAGCAAGGTGAAGACCGCTGTTTCACCATCGTGGCCGCCGACCAGGCGCAATCTGTGCTGCTCTTCCATGCTCGATCCTTTACACGGATGATCTAGACTAGATGACGGCGGCGATTGTCGGCAATGGGCCCATCGCTCAGATCTGAGCCCGATCCCGTTGTCGGCCATCAGGGTGCGACGCCGCCCATTCTCGTGCGGCCGTGCAGCTTTGCATGGGTGTCCGGGGGATGGGGCCGCAGCCGGCGACGTCGAGGGGGCCCCCTGCGATGGCCCGTGACCGGGTGAAAGTTTCTATTTCCTTTTTTCAGAAATCATGCTATACGCCACCATCCCGTCCCGAGCAGAGGGCGTAGCGCGCGATCGTCACGACACGTGGGGCGGGGATGCGATGGACGCTGGGCTGGCGTGAGACGAACGCTCAAGCCTGCGGACGCGAAGTCGTGTGGTCCTGGCATCCCGAAGCTGGTGCTAAGCTGCTCGGAGACAATCCGAGCGGCGACGGTGGCCAAAAAGCCGGTGCACCGGGGAGATCACGATATAAGCGTTAAAACCGTCGCGCGGGGAATGCCGGATGTTCGGCTGAACCTGTGGTGACTGCCGCCTGCTTTTTTTCTGCAGGCGGGCCATGGGTGAGGCCTTCACCCGGCATTCCCCGCGCCCTCTCGTTCTTCGATGGGGCACAGCGATCGCAAGGCTCGGGCGAGATCCGCCGCGAGATCGAGAGGTCGTGTCGCTGATCGATCGACCCCGCTCAAAAAACTCCTTGCTCCGGTCCGTCCGGTTTGATGTTGCTCAAATTCCGCGCGAAGCCCACTTGTACGGTGGAACCGGGAGGATACGGGTGCTGCTGGCGATTTTCACCGACATCCATGCCAATCGGCAGGCTTTTGCGGCGTGCCTGGAGGCGGCGCGCGCGCGCGGCGCCGAGCGCCTGATCTGCCTGGGCGACATCGTCGGCTATGGCGCCGACCCGGAATGGTCGGTCGACACGGTCATGGAGATCGTCGCCGAGGGCGGGCTGGCGGTGCGCGGCAATCACGACAATGCGGTCTCGACGGCCAGCGAGAGCATGAATGCGGAGGCGCAGGCGGCGATGGAGTGGACCCGCGGCCGGCTCAGCGCCGAGCAGCGGCGCTTTCTCGCCGAGTTGCCGATGAGCGTCGGTGACGAGGACCGGCTGTTCGTGCATTCGGAGGCGTCGAGCCCTCAGCGCTGGCGCTACATTCAGAGTTCGGCCGATGCCGCACGCAGCATGATCGCGACCGAGGCGCAGGTCACGTTCTGCGGTCACATCCATCGTCCGGCGCTGTACTCGATGTCCGCCACCGCGAAGATGACGAGCTTCACACCCACTGCCAACATGCCGATTCAATTGCTGCGCGGCCGACAATGGCTCGCCGTGGTCGGCTCGGTCGGCCAGCCGCGCGACGGCGATCCGGCGGCATCCTTCGTGACCTTCGACACCAGGACGCGCGAGCTGACCTATTGCCGCGTGCCCTATGACGTCGACGCGGCGGCGCGGCGCATTCGCGACAACGGCCTGCCGCCCTGGCTGGCGCAGCGGCTCTCGATGGGGCGTTAGAGCATGGCGAGATCGAAGCTTCAGCCGGGCGTCGTCATCGACGGCTTCACGGTCGGCGACTGCGTGCATTCCGGCGGCATGGCGACGTTGTGGAGCGTCACGCGCCCGGACATCGACCGGCCCATCCTGATGAAGGTGCCGCGCGTCTCCGAGGGCGAGGACCCCGCGGCGATCGTCAGCTTCGAGATGGAGCAGATGATTCTGCCGAAGCTGTCGGGTCCGCACGTGCCGGCTTGTTTCGGCACCGGCGACTTCGCCACACAGGCCTATGTGGTGATCGAGCTCATCCCGGGCGAGACATTGTACAAGCGGTTGCCCGAGCTGCCCTTGCCTTACGAGGAGGCGCGGGTGCTGGTCGCGAAGATCGCCACCGCGCTCGCCGACTTGCACCGGCAGCACGTCATCCATCACGACATCAAGCCCTCCAGCATCATGTTCCGCGCGACGGGGGAGGCGGTGCTGATCGATTACGGCCTGTCATGCCACAAGCATCTGCCGGATCTGTTGCAGGAGGAATTCCGCCTGCCTTACGGCACCGCGCCCTACATGGCACCGGAGCGGATGATGGGTACCCGCAGCGATCCGCGCAGCGATATCTTTTCGCTCGGCGTGCTGCTCTACTTCTTCACGACAGGCGTGCGGCCGTTCGGCGAGACCGAGACCTTGCGCGGCATGCGCCGCCGCCTCTGGCGCGATCCCTATCCGCCGCGGCAGCTCAAGCCGGACTATCCGCCCTGGCTGCAGGAGATCGTGCTGCGCTGCCTGGAGATCGAGCCGGTCTGGCGCTATCCGACCGCGGCGCAGCTCGCCTTCGATCTCGGCAATCCCGACCAGGTCAAGCTGACCGCGCGGGCCGAGAAGCTCAAGCGCGATCCGATCACCACCGTGTGGCGCCGCCGTTTCAACCGCGGCCTGGTGCAGCCGGAGACCAAGCCGTCGGATGTCGCCGTGCAGATCGCCACCAGCCCGATCGTCGCGGTCGCGATCGACACCTCCGAGGGCGGCGAGGAGCTCAACGGCGCGCTGCGCGTCACCGCGCAACGCATCCTCGCCACGTTGCCCGCAGCGCGGCTCGCTTGCGTCAACGTGCTCAAGCTCGGCCGTCTCACCATCGACCGGACTCTCGACGAAGCGGGCAACAACAAGCACATCGACCGCATGGTCGCGCTGAAGCACTGGGCGACGCCGCTGAAGCTCGACGCGAGCCGGCTCACGGTGCACGTGCTCGAAGCCGTCGACCCGGCCGCCGCCATCATCGAGTTCGCCGAGGTCAACCAGGTCGACCACATCATCATCGGCGCCCGCCGCGACTCCGTGCTGCGCAGCCTGCTCGGCAGCGTCTCGGCCAAGGTGGCCGCGGAAGCGGGCTGCACCGTGACCGTGGTCCGCACCCGCGCGGCCGCGCGGGAGATCGATGATGAGGAAGATGAGGTGGCGGCGAAAGTCGTGGGGTGAGGGAGAGATATCGCGGCGTCGTATCGAGTAGGCCGCTCACCGGAACGGACGCAGCTTCATATGCCGGTTGGAGTCCTTGTACAGCAGATAGCGGAAGCGGCCGGGGCCGCCAGCGTAGCAGGCTTGCGGGCAGAAGGCGCGCAGCCACATGAAGTCGCCGGCCTCGACCTCGACCCAATCGCGGTTGAGCTTGTAGACCGCCTTGCCTTCGAGCACGTAGAGCCCGTGCTCCATGACATGCGTCTCCAGGAACGGGATCACCGCGCCGGGCTCGAAGGTGACGATGTTGACGTGCATGTCGTGGCGGACGTCGAGCGGATCGACGAAGCGCGTGGTGGCCCAGCGGCCGTCGGTGCCGGGCATGCCGACCGGCGCGATCGCGGCCTCGTTGGTGACGAAGGCCTCGGGCACGGCGATGCCGGGGACGGCCTCATAGGCCTTGCGAATCCAGTGGAAGGTCGCGGGCGCCGCACTGTCGTTTGTCAGTGTCCATT
The DNA here is from genome assembly GCF_013178945.1 of Bradyrhizobium aeschynomenes. Taxonomy (GTDB): domain Bacteria; phylum Pseudomonadota; class Alphaproteobacteria; order Rhizobiales; family Xanthobacteraceae; genus Bradyrhizobium; species Bradyrhizobium aeschynomenes. Next base: position 384,495 of record NZ_JABFDM010000002.1, on the reverse strand, counting down.
TGCAGGACGGCGGCAGGAAGGCGTAGCCGCCCTTGTCCAGGCGATGCTCTGTGCCGGCGATGGTCAGCGCGATCTCGCCGCCGACGACGAACAGCACGCCCTCGGCTTCAGGATCGGGCTCGGGCTGGGCGCTGCCGCCGCCGGGCGAGACCTCGACGATGTATTGCGAGAACGTCTCCGAGAAGCCGGAGAGGGGACGCGCGATCACCCAGGTCCGGGTCTTGTCCCAGAACGGCAGCGGCGAGGTGACGATGTCGCGCATCACGCCTTTGGGGATGACGGCATAGGCCTCGGTGAACACGGCGCGGCCGGTGAGCAGGTCGGTCTGCGGCGGGTGGCCGCCCTGCGGCACGAAGTAGTTCGGCTTGTCCATCGTTGTCTCTCCTGCGCGCGGATCAGCAGGCCCGCGCGCGATCATTTAGGGGATGTTCAGGAACAGCGGCTGGTCGAGCCACAGCTCCTCGAGATTGTCGGGGCTCATGCGATCGACCACCATGAAGCGCGAGGCCTCGTCGAACACCAAGAGGGGATGATGCCAGACATTGCGGGCGTAGTTCACGCCCTGGCGCCCCGTTGCGGTGAAGGCCCGGTAGCTCGTGGCATCGCGCGGGTCGGTGCAGACCAGCACCAGCCAGGGGCGGTCCTGCAACGGCATGAACAACTGGGTGCCGAGCGGATGGCGTTCCATCAGCTTGATCGCGATCGGCCGCGGCCGCGGCTTGGCCTCGAACAGGCTGATGTTGACGGGAATGCCGCCGGACGTCACGTCGATCGCGGCGAGCCCGTTGCAGCGGCGGGCAAAGCCCTGATTGATCTCGATCGACTCGGCGCCGTCGGTCTCGACGACGTCGCCGAAGGGAGCAAACGCTGCTTTGGTCAGCGGCTGCGGCGTGAGCGTGCGCATCGCGCCTCAGATCGCTTCGCCACGCGCCGACGCGGCGGCGCTGCGGATCGCGGAAATGTTGCCGCGATAGGCTTCCATCGTGCCGCCCTTGAACACGGCGGAGCCGGCGACGAAGGCGTTGGCGCCGGCAGCCGCGAGCGCGCCGGCATTGTCGCGGCCGACGCCGCCGTCGACCTCGATGTCGATCGGACGGCCCGCGGTCATCGCGCGCAGATCCTGCACCTTGCCGATCGCCGAGGCGATGAAGGCCTGGCCGCCGAAGCCGGGGTTGACCGACATGATCAGCACGAGGTCGACGAGGTCGAGCACGTATTCGATGACGTTGAGCGGCGTCGACGGATTGAGCGAGACGCCCGCCTTCTTGCCGAGCGCGCGGATGGCCTGCAGCGAGCGATGCAGATGCGGCCCGGCTTCGGCATGCACCGTGATGTGATCGCAGCCGGCCTTGGCGAAAGCTTCGAGATAGGGATCGCACGGCGTGATCATCAGATGCGCGTCGAAGATCTTGGTCGTATGCGGACGCAGTGCCTTGATGACGTCGGGGCCGTAGGAAATGTTCGGCACGAAATGGCCGTCCATGACGTCGAGATGGATCCAGTCGGCGCCGGCGGCATCGACGGCGCGCACCTCTTCGCCCAGCTTGGAGAAATCCGAGGCCAGGATGGACGGCGCAATGACGAGCGGACGCGGCGTGAAGGACTGGGTCATGAGCATCTGTTCCAGGGCGATCGGGGATGTCGCCGTATCATGCAGGGGCCGGTCCGGCAACGCGAGCGGGAAAAATCTGCCGGGCGCGGCATGAAGTGCCGGGCGACTGGCCTGGCAATATCGCGAAATATCCGGACATATCAGCAGTTTGGCGCTGGCACGGGGATTGCGACGAGCCACGGCAGGTTTCCCGTCGCTGCGTTCGCCGCGGCCGTCTCGGAGTTTCGCCATGTGGTTCGCATTGGGGGCTGCCTCGTCGGTCCTGGAAGGCCTGCAGTCGCTGGGATCGACCAAGTCCGGATCGGGCAAATCCGGCAATCCCGGCGGCGGCCTGTTCAGTCTCGGCGGCAATGCTGCGAGCGGCTCCGGCAATTTCAGCCCGTGGTCCAGTTCGGGCAGCAGCGGCTCCGGGCAGATCGCGCCGGAGACGATGAGTGCGCTGCTGGCGGCGCAGAGCCAGTCGGGCTCGTCGTCGGACGCGGCGACCAATCCGCTGCAGGATCTGTTCTCGCAGATCGACGGCGATGGCGACGGGCAGATCACGAAATCCGAGTTCGAGACCGCGCTAGGCGCGGGCGGCACCAACGTCGCGAATGCCGACAAGGTGTTCGGCAAGCTCGATGGCAACAGCGACGGCAGTGTCAGCATGGACGAGCTGACCTCGGCACTGCAGGGCGCGCGTGGTCGTCGTGGCCATCACCATCATCAGGAGGCTGGCGCGAGCGCCGGCTCGGGCAATTCCGCGGGTGCAGGGGCGGATGCGCTGATGCAGGCGCTGTCGGGCGCGTCGAGTTCGTCGTCCACCAACAGCGACGGCTCGACGACCACCACCATCACCTATGCCGATGGCTCCAAGATGATGCTGATCACGCCGGCAACCACCGCATCTTCCAATGCAGCGACCTCGTCCTACAATATGATCGAGAAGCTGATGCAGCATCAGTCGATGCGGCTGCGTGACTCGTCTACGACCGCGGTGAGCGCGTAAGCCTCGCAAGGCCGCTCAGCGACCGAAGCGGTCCTGCCAGGACGGCAGGGCGCCGGCGAACGGCAGCCGCTTCGCATGATAGACGCCGCGCGCGATCGCTCGCGCCAGCACGTTGGCCGCGACCATGCCGAGCTCGCTCAGCTCGACCAGCGGCTCCACCGGCTTGGCGCAGGTCGCCGCCGCGAACACGATGTCGCCATCGAGCGGCAGGTGGACCGGATAGATCGCCCGTGCCATGCCGGTCTGCGCCATCATCGCCAGCCGCTTCGCCTGCGCCTTGGTCAGGATCGCATCGGTCACGACCAGCGTGATGGTCGTATTCTCGGACGCCGACGGGTTAGGGCCGCCTTTGATGCGCATCGCCAGCATGTCCGGCGTGAACGTGGCGGGCAGGCCGCGGCCGCCGAACTCATCGTCGACTTCGTAAGGCGCAGCCCAGAACCATGGGCCATCGCCGACCGTGACGCTGCCGACCGCATTCACCACCGCGATCGCCGCGACCTTGATGCCGTTGGCCGTCATCGCCGAGGCCGAGCCGAGCCCGCCCTGCAGGTCGGCCGTGGTGGCGCCGAGCCCGGCCCCGACGCTGCCCAGCGCAAACGTCGTGTCCGCCGCGGCGGCCGCTGCGTAGCCGAGCTCGCGATAGGGCGCATAGCGGCCCCAGGCCTTGTCGCCGCCGTTCAGGAGATCGAACACGATCGCGCCGGGCACGATCGGGATCAGCGCGTCGCGCACCGCAAAGCCGCGGCCTTGCTCGGCCAGCCAGGCCTGAATGCCGCTGGCGGCCTCGAGGCCGAACGCCGAACCGCCGGACAGCGCAATGGCATCGACCCGCTCGACCGTGTTGACCGGGTCGAGCAGGGCATCCTCGCGTACGCCCGGGCCGCCGCCGCGAATGTCGATCGCGGCGACCGCCGGCTGATCGAACAGGATCGCAGTGACGCCGGAGGCGAGCGCCGCATCATCGGCATGGCCGACGCGGACGCCTTGAATGTCGGTCAGGAGGTTCTGCACGTCGCCCTCGATGCTGGTGGTGATGGTGGAGGGATAGCGCGGGCGGCGCGCCGCCTCAATGCAACACCCTGCATCCTCACGGCCCGAATGAGTCCAAGCGATATCCGGGATTTCTTGTGTTGTCGCGGTGAACCTGGATGTCGCTGCGCTCATCAAGGCTATCCGCATCGGCCGTCTTCACCCCTCCAGCGCGATGCGGATCATGCGGGCGAGTTCCGGCTTGCGGTAGGGCTTGGCGAGCAGCAGCACGCCGGCGTCGAGGCGGCCGTGATGCACGATGGCATTTTCGGTGTAGCCGGACGTGAACAGCGTCTTCAGCGACGGACGCCGCGCGCGGGCGGTATCGGCGAGCTGGCGGCCGTTCATGGCGCCCGGCATGATGACGTCGGTGAACAGCAGATCGATCTCCGGATGGCGCTCCAGCACGTCGAGCGCCTCGGCGGCATTGGCGGCGGCGAGGGTGGTGTAGCCGAGGCTCGCAACCTGGGTGACGACGTGCTGGCGGACCATCGGATCGTCCTCGACGACCAGGATCGTCTCATTGCCGCCGCTCGTGTCCAGCGCGCGCTGATCCGTGGCTGCAGTCGGCATCGAAGCCGAGCGCGGCAGATAGAGCTTGATCGAGGTGCCGTGCCCGACCTCGCTATAGACCTTGATGTGGCCGCCGGACTGCTTGACGAAGCCGAACACCATGCTGAGGCCTAGGCCGGTGCCCTTGCCAACGCCCTTGGTCGAGAAGAAGGGGTCGAACACCTTGTCGAGATAGGCCGGCGGGATGCCGCTGCCGGTGTCGCTGACCGCGACCATGACGTAGTTGCCGACCGCGACCTCGTTGTTGGCGTCGGCATAGTCCTGATCGAGGGCAACGTTCGCGGTCTCCAGCGTCAGCTTGCCGCCTTGCGGCATCGCATCGCGCGCATTGAGGGCGAGGTTGACGATCGCAGTGGCGAGCTGGTTCGGATCGGCCAGCGCGGTGCAGGGATCGAGACTGAGGATGCGTTCGATTTCGATGTGTTCGCCGAGCGTCGGACGCAGCAGGGCGGCGGTCTCGTTCATCAGCGCGTTGACGTCGAGGTCAACCGGCTGAAGCGGCTGCTTGCGCGCGAAAGCAAGCAATTGCCGGGTGAGATGCGCGCCCCGGTCGGCGGAATCGTCGATCAGCTTGGCGACGGATGCGAGCTCCGGCCGTCCCGCGACCGCGTCGGAGAGGATGGAAATGCTGCCGGTGATGACGGTGAGGATGTTGTTGAAGTCGTGGGCGACCCCGCCGGTGAGCTGGCCGACCGCCTCCATCTTCTGCGCCTGGCGGAACTGCGCCTCGGCGGCGCGCTTTTCGGTCAGGTCGCGGCCGACGAAAAAGTGGCGCTGCACCGGCTCCGACCAGCTCGCCATCCAGTTCAGGACGACGCCGCGTCCTTCCTTGTGCAGCAACTGGGCCTCGAAATTGTGGATGTCGCGGCCGCGGCGGCAGTCGCGCATCTGGCTGCGAACGGTCTCCAGCTCGGGCGGGTAGACGAAGTCGCTGGCGTTGCGGCCGACCATCTCCTCGGGCCGATAACCGAGGATGCCTTGTGCGCTCGGGCTCACCTGCATCAAATCGCCGCGGGAGTTCGCGATCAGGATCAGGTCCTGCGAGGTCTCGAAGATGCGCCGCCGCTCCTCCGTCTCCCGATTCAGCGCATGGCGTGTACGTTTGCTCTCGGTGATGTCGCGCGCGACCTTCGAGGCGCCGATCACGGTGCCGCGGGCGTCGTGGATCGGGGAGACGCTGAGCGACACTTCGATCGTGTGGCCATCCCTGTGCCGGCGCACCGTCTCGTGATGTTCGATCTTCTCGCCGCCGCCGATCCGCCCGAGGATGCCATCGACCTCGGAACGCCGCTCGGCGGGGACGATCAGGCCGATGTCGTTGCCCAGCGCGTCGTCGGCGCCGTATCCGAACAGCTGCTCGGCAGCACGGTTCCATGACGTGATCTTGCCGTGCAGGGTGAGTGTGATGATGGCGTCATTGGAGGACTCGACGACGGCGCTGAACAGTCTCTCGCGCGCGATGAAGCGGGCACGCTCGCTTTCGTTCTGCCGGCGCTGCTGCCGCAGCAGGCGCGTGAGGCGCGTCTGCAGTCCGACATTGTCGGCGAGCAGGACGCCGAGCACGAAGCTCGCCGCCAGCAGGCCGTAGATGCGGCCCGCGTAGTAGCCGAGATCGAATCTTGCGGCATTGAGCATCGATGACAGCGAAAGGTCGAATAGCCAGGCGCATAGCACCACCATGACCCACAGATCGAGAATGGTGTGCGGGCGACGCCACGCCAGCATGGCCAACGCCAAGAGCGTCACGCACCAGATTGCACCGACCACGACCTTCAGGGCCGTTGTCGCCGTACCGTCGTGGATCAGCGCGGGAAGCGATGAATCGAAGGCGATCACCGTCCAGGTCAGCGCAGCGAGGACGATCGCCACGCCGAGGATTGCGAACGACAGCGGAGCGGCGACCGAGCTGACGGGCGCGAAACGGCGGCGCGTGTGCAGCGCATAGGCGAGGACGAAGAACGGGAACCCGCCATGCCAGATCATGTAGATCCAGACCGCGCTCTGCGGTCCGGCGCCGAGCAGCCCGGTCTGTGAGTAGAGCCCGGGAAAGACCAGAGTGTGCAGCAGCGCCGCCGGTGCGGTGAACAGATATCCCGAGGCCAGCCACAGCAGCGGGCGCGAGCGCAGCAGCACGAATTGAGAGAACAGCAGGAACGCCGTGATCAGGTCATTCAGTGCCAGTGCCGACTGATAGCTGGCGACGAACGCAGGCATTGCCGGCAGCTGGACCTTGGCGAAGGGAGCGGCGGCGGCAAAGAGCAGGGCCGAGACGACAACCGCAGCGAGTGCTGCGACACGGTCCCGATGCGTTGCGGTGGTCGTCGATAGAAGAACTTCGCCAGTATCCTCGATGCTCTGCATCTCCAAAGTCCTGCGCCTGGCATCAACGTGCAACTCGGCACGGAGACGATGATGGCGCGAAAAAATATGCTATTCTAATAAAGGTTGTATGGTACCAATATGTAGCGTTCTGTTGAATGAGTCGCGCGTTGGAGTAACTGCACCTTTACCGCAACCGGGATAAATATACCCGTAGTTGTAGCTGATTTCTTTTTATGTTGTAGGCTGTCCAACGAAAAATTTCTGGAGATTTTGATGCCACGGATTCTTGTGGTGGACGATCAAAAGGACGTCCGGGCCATGATTAGTATGGTGCTGCGCGTCAATCAGTTCGATGTGGTCGAAGCGGGAACCGCTCCGGCCGGACTGCAATTGTTCCGCGACCAGACGTTCGACGCCGTCATCGTCGATATCTATCTCGACGAAGCCAACGGTCTCGATCTGGTCAGCGGAATGCGTGCGCTGGTTCCCGATGTACCCGTCGTGGCCGTCTCCGGCATGAGCGCGTTCGACGGAGCCGCAATGTCCGAGGAGTTGACCCGGGTCGTCTACCTGCAGAAGCCGTTCCGTCCGGCCGAATTGATGCGCGCGGTCGAGGCAGCCCGCTCGGCCGTGAAGAACACGCGCGCAGCGCCTCTGTCGGCCTGCGCAGGCTGACCGATTGCGGAACTCGGAGCCTTGCCTTCAATCAGGCTTGGCGAGGGAACGCGAAGCGTCCCGCGATCAGCCGAAGAAAGAACGCCCCGGTCATCGACCGGGGCGTTCGAATTTGTGGATCACCTTGATCTGAGATCAGGAGCCCTTGCCGCCGAGTTCGGCGTAGGCGCCCTTGGCGTCCCACTTATAGACGACGTAGTCGATCTGCTTGATGTCGCCCTTGGCGTCGAAGCCGAGCTTGCCAAGCACCGTGTCCCACTCGCCGGCCTTGATGGTGTCCATCACCTTCTTGGCATCGGTGGTGTTGGCCTTCTTCACGGCCTGCGACCAGACCTGGATCGCGGCGTAGGTGTAGAGCGTGTAGCCCTCGGGATCGATGTTCTTGGCCTTGAACTTGTCGACGATCGCCTTGGCGGTCGGCTTGTTGCGCGGTTCGGGGCCAAAGGTGAACAGCGTGCCTTCTGCGGCCGGACCGGTGATCGAGGCGAACTCCTTGTCGTTCATCGCGTCGCCCGCCATCAGGATCGTCTTGAGGCCCTGGTCGCGCATCTGACGCAGGATCAGGCCGGCTTCCTGATGGTAGCCGCCGACATAGACGAGATCGATGTTCTCACGCTTCAGGCGCGACACGATCGCGTTGAAGTCCTTGTCGCCCTTGTTGTACGACTCGAACATCTTCTCGGTGACGCCAGCCTTGTTCAGCGCCTTCTTGGTCTCGTCGGCGAGACCCTTGCCGTAGGTGGTCTTGTCGTTGAGGATCGCGATGTTCTTGCCCTTGAAGTTCTTCGCGATGTAGTTCGCGGCAACCAGGCCCTGCTGATCGTCACGGCCGCAGACGCGCGCCACGTTCCACAGCTTGCGCTCGGTGAACAGCGGGTTGGTCGACGCCGGGGTGATCTGCAGCACGTTGCTGTCGGCATAGGCCTCCGAGGCCGGGATCGACGACGACGAGCAGAAATGCCCGGCGACGAACGGAATGCCCGAGCCGGCGAGCTTCTCGGCGACCGAGCGGGCCTGCTTGGGATCGCAGGCGTCGTCACCGACCTGGAGGGCGAGCTTCTTGCCGAGCACGCCGCCTGCGGCATTGAGGTCGGCGACCGCCATCTCGGCGCCGTTCTGCATCTGACGACCGAACGCCGACTCGCCGCCGGTCATCGGGCCGGCCACGGCGATGGTGATGTCTTCGGCGTAGGCTGCGGTCGAGAGCGCCAGCGACGCGCCCAGAGCCAAGCCGATGAGTTTGAGTGGTTTCATGAGAAATCCTCACAGGGGGTAGGTCGACACGGAGACGGCCCGAACGGCGGGCCGCAGACCGCGCGCATTGTGGCTGATTTTCCGCCGAAGTCACCGGCATTTTTCGGGCAAATCGACGAAGGGCTAAGGCCATTTCTGCCGGTCTGCCGCTCTGCCGGGGGCTCGATGGTCGCCTAGTGGCGGCCGCCCTCGAGATAGGCGGCGCGGATCTCCGGCCGCTGCAACAGCTCGGCCCCGGTGCCCGACAGCGTGACCAGTCCGTTGACCAGCACGTAGCCGCGGTGGGCGAGCTTCAGCGCATGATTGGCGTTCTGCTCCACGATCAGCACGGTCAAACCGTCCTGGCGGTTCAGTGTCCGGATCGCGTCGAAAATCTGCCGGGCGATCAGCGGGGCCAGGCCGAGCGAAGGTTCGTCGAGCAGCAGCAGCCGCGGCCGGCTCATCAGCGCGCGCCCGATCGCCAGCATCTGCTGCTCGCCGCCGGACAGCGTCCCGCCGCGCTGGTCGATGCGCTCCTTCAGCCGAGGGAACAGCGCGAACACGCGCTCCAGCGTGCCGGCGCGCTCGGCCTCGGTGGTGTCGCCGGCGTCAGCGCCCATCTGCAGGTTCTCTGCGACGCTCATGCGCGGGAAGATGCGGCGGCCCTCCGGCGACTGCGCGATCTTGAGCCGCGCGATCTGATGCGTCGGCACCTGCGTGATGTCATGGCCGTCATAGACGATATGGCCCGAGCTGGCGCGAGGACGGCCGAAGATCGACATCATCAGTGTCGACTTTCCGGCCCCGTTGGCGCCGATCAGCGCGACGATTTCGCCGGATTTGATCTCGAGGTCGACGCCCTTGAGCGCTTCGATCTTGCCATAGGAGGCGCGCAGGTTGCGGATGGCGAGCAGGGACGCACTCACGCCTCGGCCTCCATCACGGCTGCGGCTTCTTCCTCGTCAGTGCCGAGATAGGCGGCGATGACCTTTGGATCGTCGCGGATCTCGCGCGGCGTACCCTCGGCGATCTTGACGCCGTAGTCCATCACGACGACGCGGTCGGAGATTTCCATGACGACGCTCATGTCGTGCTCGATCAGGAGGATCGATGTGCCGTGGTCGCTGCGGATCGAGAGCAGGAGCTCGCTCAGCGCGGCGCTCTCGCGCGCGTTGAGGCCGGCGGCGGGTTCGTCGAGACAGAGCAGGGCCGGCCCGGTGCACATCGCCCGTGCGATCTCCAGCCGCCGCTGGTCGCCATAAGCGAGATTGCCGGCCGCATCATCGGCCCGGTCGATCAGCCCGACGCGCTTCAGCCAGAACACCGCGGCATCGATCGCGCTCTGCTCGGCGGCGCGCCAGGACGGCACGCCGAGCAGCCCGAGCACCGTGAAGCCCGACGCACGCATCAGGGCGTTGTGTTGCGCCACCATCAGGTTCTCGAGCGCAGTCATGCCCGGAAACAGCCGGATGTTCTGGAACGTGCGCGCTACCTTGGCCTGCTTGGAGATGTTGAAGTCCCTCAGCTTCTGCATCTCATACTGCGCGCCGTCGTCGTGCGTCAGGCGGATGATGCCCGATGTCGGCTTGTAGAAGCCGGTGATGCAGTTGAACACGGTGGTCTTGCCGGCGCCGTTCGGGCCGATCAGCGCCGTGATCTGCTTACGCTGCGCGGTGAACGACAGCGCATTGACGGCGACGATGCCGCCGAAGCGCATGGTGAGATTTTCGAGCGCGAGGATCGGAGCGGAGCTCATCCGTGGCCTTCCTTGACGAGGTCCGAAGAGATGCTCTTGGATTTTTCCAGGAATACGGTCGGTGCGCGATGGCCGACGATGCCGCGCGGCCGCCAGATCATGATCAGCACCATGGCGAGACCGAACACCAGCATGCGATAGACCTCGAGGCTTCGGAACAGCTCGAAGCCGCCGATCATGGCAAGCGCTGCGAGCGCCACGCCGAGCTGCGATCCCATGCCGCCGAGAACGACGATGGCGAGCACCAGCGCCGATTCCTGGAAGGTGAAGGATTCCGGGCTGATGAAGCCCTGGCGGGTGGCGAAGAAGGCCCCGGCGAAGCCGCCGAACATGGCGCCGGTGGCGAACGCGGTGAGCTTCGTCGTGGTGATGTTGATGCCGAGGGCGCGGCAGGCGACCTCGTCCTCGCGCAGCGCTTCCCAGGCGCGGCCGATCGGCAGCCGGCGCAGCCGGATGGTGACCCAGTTGGTGAGCAGCGCCAGCGCCAGGATCAGATAGAACAGGAAGACGATGCGATGCGTCGGCGAAAAGGGAATGCCGAGCATGGCCGCGAGGCCGCCTTCACCCGGCGTCAGCGGAATGCCGAAAAGGGTGGGGCGCGGGATGCCGGAGACACCGTTGGGGCCGCCCGTGACGTCCTGCCAATTGATCAGCACCAGGCGGATGATTTCACCAAATGCGAGCGTGACGATCGCGAGATAGTCGCCGCGCAGCCGCAGCACCGGGAAGCCGAGCAGCACGCCCCAGAATGCGGCGAGGATGCCGGCGAGCGGCAGGCAGATCCAGAACGACAGGCCGAAGGTGGTCGACAGCAGCCCGTAGGAATAGGCGCCGACCGCGTAGAACGCGACATAGCCGAGGTCCAGCAGGCCGGCCAGGCCGACCACGACGTTGAGGCCCCAGCCGAGCATCACATAAGTGAGCACCAGGATGCCGAGATCGAGAATGTAGCGCTGATTGTAGAAGATCACCGGCACGAGGAAGGTGAAGATCAGCAGCGCCGGCGCGAGATAGCGGCCGGCGATCGACAGGCCGCTCTGCACCGAGGGGGGCACGAAGCTGCCGAGGCCGCCGCGCGGACCGAGCCACAGCCGTAGCAGCTCGACGATGATCGAGCCGACGAAAACCGCCGCGACCAGGCTGGCGAGATCGCCGAAGCGCGTCCAGTATTCGAGCTGGCCGCTCTGGCCCGCTTCGGTCCGGACGCCGATCATCAGCGAGAACAGGCCGAGTGCGACGAGGGCGCTGAGAAAGGCCTTTTTGAGGATGAAGGCGGCTCCGACCGGTTCGGAGCCATTCGACGAGGCGGGATGGGACGCGCTCACACGGGCTCCGTCTTCAGACTTTTTCGACTTCGGGCCGGCCGAGCAGGCCGGTCGGCATGAAGATCAGCACCACGATGAGGATCGAGAATGCTGCGACGTCCTTGTACTCCACGGAGAAGTAGGCCGACCAGAACGTCTCGATCAGTCCGATCGCGAGGCCGCCGAGCATCGCTCCCGGCAGCGAGCCAATGCCGCCGAGCACGGCCGCCGTGAACGCCTTGATGCCGGCGACGAAGCCCATGAAGAAATCGACCAGGCCGTAATACAGCAGGTACATCATGCCGGCGACGGCAGCGAGCGCGGCGCCGATCACGAAGGTCATCGAGATGGTGCGGTCGACGTCGACGCCGAGCAGCGCGGCCATGGTCTGGTCCTGCTCGCAGGCGCGCATGTCGCGGCCGAGCCGCGTGCGCGATACCAGCCAGGTGAATAGTCCCAGCAACACGATCGTGGTGATCACCACCACGATCTGAATGTTGGAGAGCTGAACGACGAAGCCGCTCTCGCCCTCGTGCAACGTGTAGCCGCCGGTGACGATCGGCGGCACCGGCTTGACGCGTGCGCCCTGCGACACCTGTGAGAAATTCGTCAGCACGAACGACATGCCGATCGCCGACAGCATCGGCGCCAGCCGGAAGGAATGGCGCAGCGGACGATAGGCGATGCGCTCGATGGTCCAGCCATACAGCGCGGTGATGGCCATCGCCACCAGCAGCACGATCAGCAGGATGACCGGGACAGCGGTCAGTCCGATCGAGACGAGGACCAGGAACGAGATCAGCGCGATGAAGCCGCCGATCATGAAGACGTCGCCGTGGGCAAAATTGATCATGCCGACGATGCCATAGACCATGGTGTAGCCGATGGCGATCAGGCCGTAGATCGAGCCGAGCACGAGGCCGTTGATGAGCTGCTGCGCGAAATAATCCATGAATTGCCGTTATTGAGACTGCCGTTGTCCTGACTGCCGAGACCGGTTCGCAACGCGGCGGGGGCCTTGCGGCGGGGCGGGGGACCTGGACCTCGCACCCGCGCCAAAGGCGACGCGTGGTCAAGTACTAACAGCTAGGAACCGGGTGCCGCAACAGCGTGCAGTGCCGCAATTGAGGGCTTATCCCGCCTGCTTTGATGGCGCAGTTCCGTTGCCTCGGTTACGGCACATCATTGCCACGGAACAATCGCCGGGGAACGCGGCCGCTTGGCAACTGGAGGAGCGTTCCCGCATTGGTTGTCGTGCCGTTGCGACCAGGGAGACACGCATGAGCAGGCTGACCGACAAGACCCAGGGCCACCAGAACCCCGGCCAGAATCAACAGGGCCAGACGCAGGGCAAGCCGATCCGGCAGGGTCCTGGCGAAAGCCGGCAGCCCGGGCAGAAGGAGACGGATGCGCAGGGCGAAAGCGGGTCTGACGGCTCGAGCGGTCCGTAAGCTCAGCCCACGTCCCTGGTTTCGCCTGGGCGCGTGAACCGATCCCGGCTGGCCGCCCCGTTAAGGTAAACAAAGGGTTTAAATTGCCGGGTGCATTTGCCGCGCGTTAGCTCGTCCGGAACTGCGGGACGCAAAGGTGGACGAACATGATCAAGAACTGCGTGATCAGAAACTGGCGGCTCAGCTGCGTCAATGGCGTGCTGCTGGCGCTCTATTTCGTGCCCGCCTGGACCGCCATCGCCTTCCAGATCATGGTCTCGCCGATCCAGGCGCTGTTTGCACGGCCCAATATCGCGGTCGCGCTGTTCATCAGCGATCACCTTCACCTGTCAGGCCTCGAAACCGTCCGCGCCGCCTGGCTGCTCGCGCTGGCGCGACTGACGGTCGCAGGCTTCTTCGCGATGTTCCTGGTCCTGATCCTGGTGCCGCGGGTGCGAAAGGTGGCGGGCTATGTCGAAGCGTTGTCGATCGGACTCGGCCTTGGCAGCATGCTGACGTTCTTCAGCATGATCATGGCCGCGAAGATCGGCGAGACGCAGGCACTGCGCCTTCATGCGACCGAGCTGCTGATGCTGCTGGGCACTGCGATCGTCATGCTGGTGGAAAAGCCGGCGACCCAGCCCACGGCGTCCCCGGCGGCATCCGCTCCGTCGAACGGCATGGAGCCAGGGGTGGCCAACAGCGCCGCCGCAGGCGTCAAGTTCTGATCGACCGCCGCGGCAGCCCCGAGGCCGCGGGCTGGGGGCGCCGATCCCGAGGCGCGGATGCACTCAGCGCTGGGTCAGGAAGCCGAGCACGGCGTCATTGAACTGGCCCGCGGCTTCGACGTTCGAGATGTGTGCGGCATCGACGATGGTCATGCTGGCACCGGGGATCCGGCTGCGAATCGCTTCAGCCATCGCGATCGGCGTCGATTTGTCATAGCGGCCTGCAACGACGAGAACGGGGCTCTTGATGGCCGGCAGGTCCTCGCGCAGGTCCAGCGCGCGGAGCGCCGCGCAGCAGCCGAGATAGCCCTCGACCGGCGTCGCCGCCAGCATCGCCTTCATGCGATCGGCCACGTCCGGATTGGCATCGCGGAACTCCTGCGTCAGCCAGCCGGCGATGACCGTGTCCGCGATCCCCGCGAGTCCATTGTCCTGAACCGCCTTGATGCGGGCGTCCCAGATGGCCGGATCCGGGTAGTAGCAGGTGGTGTTGGCGAGCACGAGCTTGCCGACCCGCTCGGGGGCATGCGCCGCGAGCCATTGCCCGACCATGCCTCCCATCGAGACCCCGCACCAGTGCACCTTCTCGATGTTGAGGTCGTCGAGAATCGCCAGCGCATCGCGGCCGAATCGCTCGATGGAGTAGGGGCCGGGGGCGACCGTCGACTTGCCATGGCCGCGCCGGTCATAGCGGACCACACGGAAAACCTGCGTGAAGGCCCGCATCTGCGGCTCCCACATTTGCAGGGTGGAGCCGAGCGAGTTCGACAGCATCAGGGTCGGCCCGCCGTCGCGGCCCTCGACGGTGACGTTCAACAGACAGCCGTCGGCATCGATCATCGGCATGGGCGCAATCCTTGTCGCAGGCGGCGGTCAACGCCGGAGGAATCGTGCAGATTTGATGGCGAACTAACCATTGCGGGCGCCGTCTGCCAATCAAAACCCGCCGGCCAGGAGACCCGGAATGCTGCGGTGCTCCCGCGTTTCTGCAACGCTTGACGGCGCTGCTTGCCCTTCCTTTTAGGCGTTCGGTGCTTTACTTGAATGCCTCTAACCGCGCCAATCGGGGGGAGATGCTCATGGCAATGACGATGACGGGCGAGGTCCAGCTGGCGGCTCCGCGTGAGGCCGTCTGGGCCAAGCTGAACGATCCTGAGGTGCTCAAGGCCTGCATCCCCGGATGCGAGGAGTTGGAGAAGACCGAGGATGGCGGCTTCCGTGCCGTCGCCAAGATGAAGGTCGGACCGGTCTCCGCGCGCTTCAAGGGCAAGGTCACCCTGAGCGATCTCGATCCGCCGAACGGCTACAAGATCTCCGGCGAGGGCGAGGGCGGTGTCGCCGGATTCGCCAAGGGCGGCGCCGTCGTCGGCCTGGCGGAGAAGGATGGCGGCACGCTGCTGAGCTACAATGTCGACGCCCAGATCGGCGGCAAGCTGGCGCAGCTCGGCCAGCGCCTGATCAATGGCGCGGCCAAAAAGCTCGCCGATGAATTCTTCGCGAACTTCGCCAAGGCCGTTCAAGGCTGACCGCAACCGACCCATGCGCTGTCCGGGGCGAGGTTGCCCGTCGCGGAGAGCGTCAATATGATGGTTTTCGACCGATTTTTGCTGGGCTGCGCTGCAGTGCAACGCTGTGCGCGGAATATAGAGAGTCCTGAATGGCCAAGATTTCCATGATTGTGAACGGTAATCCCGTCACGGCGAACGTCGACCCGCGGACGCTGCTGGTGCAGTTCCTGCGCGAGAATCTGCGCCTCACCGGCACCCATGTCGGATGCGACACCTCGCAGTGTGGCGCCTGCGTCGTGCATCTCGACGGCAAGGCGGTGAAGTCCTGCACGACGCTGGCGGTGATGGCCGATGGCCACGAGGTCAGGACGATCGAGGGGCTGGCCGCCGACGGTGCGCCGCTGCATCCGATGCAGGAGGCGTTCCGCGAGCATCATGGTCTGCAGTGCGGCTTCTGCACGCCGGGCATGATCATGACCGCGGTCGATCTCGTCCACCGCAAGGGACACGAGCTCAGCGACGAGACCATCCGCGAGGAGCTGGAAGGCAATCTCTGCCGCTGCACCGGTTATCAGAACATCGTGCAATCGATCGCCGCTGGCGCCAAGGCGATGGCCAAATCGGACCTCGCCTAAACGTCTGACGTCGCCCAAGTCGGCCCGCCGAGCACAGGACAATCCCATGTACGAATTCAAATATCACCGGCCGGCCACCGTGCGCCAGGCCGCGAATCTCCTCACCAAGAACGAGGACGCCAAGCTGGTCGCCGGGGGCCACACGCTCGTGCCCGTCATGAAGCAGCGGCTCGCCAGCCCGCCGCATCTGGTCGATCTCTCGCATGTCGAGGGTCTCGACACGATCGAAGTGAAGGGCCGCAATCTCGTGATCGGTGCGATGGCGCGTCACGCCGAGGTCGCGAGCTCCGCCACTGTCGGCGAGGCGATTCCCGCGCTGGCTCATTTGGCGAGCCTGATCGGGGACCCCGCGGTGCGCCATCGCGGCACCATCGGCGGCTCGATCGCCAACAACGATCCGACCGCGGACTATCCGGCGGCCTGCCTCGCGCTCGGCGCCACCATCGTCACCAACAAGCGCAAGCTGAAGGCCGAAGAGTTCTTTCTGGGGCTGTTCACGACCGCGCTGGAGCCGGACGAGATCATCACCAAGGTGAGCTTCCCGCTGGCCAAGAAGGCGGCTTACGTCAAGTTCCGCAACCAGGCTTCGCGCTACGCCCTGGTCGGCGTGTTCGTCGCGCGCCGTCCCTCCGACGTGCGCGTCGCCGTGACTGGCGCCGGCGGCAACGGCGTGTTCCGCGTCACCGCGTTCGAGGAGGCGCTGCAGAAGCGGTTCTCACCGAAGGTGCTCGAAGGCATTCCCGTTTCCGCCGAAGGCCTCAACAGCGACATTCACGGCAGTGCCGAATATCGCGCCCACCTGATCGGCGTGCTGGCGCGCCGCGCGGTTGATGCCGCCAATGCCGAAGCCAAGGCATCCTCCGCGTCTGACGGGGCCGCCGAGCCCGAAGCTCCGGCGTCGTGACGTCGAAGGAAGCGGTCTCGCCATGAGTGCTCCGGCTCTGCCAGCATCGGTCGATGCGATGCTCGAATTGTTGTCGTCGCGCGGCTATCTGGCCGAGCGATCGCTGGCGACGGTGACCTATCTGTCGCTGCGCATGGGCCGGCCCCTGTTCCTCGAAGGCGAGGCCGGCGTCGGCAAGACCGAGATCGCCAAGGTTCTGTCGGCGGCACTCGGCCGCAAGCTGATCCGCCTGCAATGCTACGAGGGTCTCGACGTTGCGTCCGCCGTCTACGAGTGGAATTCGGCGGCGCAGATGATCGCGATCCGGCTCGCGGAAGCCGGCGGCGATGTCGATCGCGACCAGTTGTCGTCGGACATCTTCGCCGACCGCTACCTGATCAAGCGCCCGCTGCTGCAGGCGCTGGAGCCGGATGTCGCCGGCGCCCCGGTGCTCTTGATCGACGAACTCGACCGCGCCGACGAGGCCTTCGAGGCCTATCTGCTCGAGATCCTGTCCGACTTCCAGGTCACGATCCCCGAATTCGGCACCGTCAAGGCGCCGCATCCGCCGATCGTCATCATCACCTCCAACCGCACCCGCGAAAT
This sequence comes from Bradyrhizobium aeschynomenes, assembly GCF_013178945.1. Classification (GTDB taxonomy): domain Bacteria; phylum Pseudomonadota; class Alphaproteobacteria; order Rhizobiales; family Xanthobacteraceae; genus Bradyrhizobium; species Bradyrhizobium aeschynomenes. Next base: position 367,210 of record NZ_JABFDM010000002.1, on the reverse strand, counting down.
CCACGACGCGCTGAAGCGGCGCTGTCTGTATCACTGGGTCGATTATCCCTCGGCCGAGCGCGAGCTCGCGATCGTCAAGACGCGGCTGCCCGGCATCTCGCAGCGGCTGTCGCAGCAGATCGTGCGTTTCGTGCAGGCGCTGCGCAACCAGGACTTCTACAAATCGCCGGGAGTCGCCGAGACGTTGGACTGGGCCACGGCGCTGACCGAGCTCGATGCGCGCTCGCTGAATGCCGAGGTGGTCGGCGATACGCTAGGCGCGCTGCTGAAGTATCAGGACGACATCGCCCGCATGCAGGGCGATGCGTTGAACAAGGTGATCAAGGACGCGACCAGCGAGACGTGAGTCGAGGTCGTGCAACAATAAAGCTCGTCATTCCGGGATGCGTGCGCAGCACGCAGGCCCGGAATCCATAACCACGATCGTGAGTATGGATTCCGGGCTCGCCCTTCGGGCGCCCCGGAATGACGGCCTCAAGTTGGGGCGCGTTTGGAATTCGAGGGGATCAGGCCATGCCCACCAGCATCAATCACCTCGCGCCGCCGACCGGCGGCATCGCCGATAACATTGCGGGCTTTGCGCGCGCGTTACGCGCCGCTGGTCTGCCCGTGGGACCGGGCGCCGTCATCGACGCCATGACCGCGCTCGAGGTCATCGACATCGGCAAGCGGCCCGATGTCTTCACCACGCTGGAATCGATCTTCGTCAAGCGCCACGAGCACGCGCTGATTTTCGCCCAGGCCTTCGATCTGTTCTTCCGGCCGGCCGAGGAGTGGAAGTCGATGCTCGATTCGGTGCCGCTGCCGGACCACGCCAAGAAGAAGCCGCCGCCAGCCTCGCGCCGCGTCCAGGAGGCGATGTCGCAGCCGCAGATGCATGAGGAGCCGAAGGCGCAGGAGCAGGACCTGCGGCTGTCGGTGTCCGACCGCGAGGTGCTGCAGAAGAAGGACTTTGCGCAGATGAGCGCGGCTGAAATCGCCGAGGTCGCGCGCGCCATCGCCAAGATGCGGCTGCCGCAGGCCGAGCTGAAGACCCGCCGCCACACGGCGGATCCGCGCGGCCACCGTATCGACATGCGCAAGACCTTGCGCCAAGCGCTGCGCACCGAGGGCGAGATCATCAACTTCCATCGTCTGGGGAGAATCGAGAAGCCGGCGCCGATCGTGGCGCTGCTCGACATCTCCGGCTCGATGAGCGAGTACACCCGCCTGTTCCTGCATTTCCTGCATGCCATCACCGACGCCCGCAAGCGCGTGTCGGTGTTCCTGTTCGGCACGCGGCTGACCAATGTCACGCGCGCGCTGCGGCAGCGCGATCCGGACGAGGCACTGGCGAGCTGCTCGGCCAATGTCGAGGACTGGGCCGGCGGCACGCGGATCGCGACCTCGCTGGAGACCTTCAACAAGCAATGGGCGCGGCGGGTGCTCGGGCAGGGCGCGATCGTGCTCTTGATCTCCGACGGGCTGGAGCGAGAGGCCGACAGCAAGCTCGCCTTCGAGATGGACCGGCTGCACCGGTCCTGTCGCCGCCTGATCTGGCTCAACCCGCTGCTGCGTTACTCTGGCTTCGAGGCCAAGGCGCAGGGCATCAAAACCATGCTGCCTCACGTTGACGAATTCCGCCCCGTACATAACTTGACCTCGATCGAGACACTGATCTCGGCGCTGTCGTCGCCGCTGCCGCCACATCATCGCAGCGCGATCCGGCCCGCCGCCTGATCAGTCCGACAAGGAGATCGCCATGCTCGACCGCAACGAAGACATCCTCAAGGCCGCCGAGGACTGGCACAGGGGCGGACACGGCGTGGCGCTCGCCACCGTGGTCGAGACTTGGGGCTCGGCGCCACGGCCGGTCGGCTCCAACCTCGTGATCAATGACGAGGGCACGTTTTTGGGCTCGGTGTCCGGCGGCTGCGTCGAGGGCGCGGTGGTCACCGAGGCGCTCGACGTGATCTCCAGCGGCCAGCCCAAGATGCTGGAGTTCGGCGTCGCCGACGAGACCGCCTGGAATGTCGGCCTGTCCTGCGGCGGCACCATCCGCGTATTCGTCGAGAAGGTGGGCTGAGACATGGACCTTCGCACACTGGCCGAACTCAATGCCGAGCGCGCTGCGCGCCGTCCGGCGATTCTCGTGACCGACGTCGCCACCGGCGAGCAGCGCCTGGTCAAGGCTGCGGCGATTGCCACCGATTCCCTAGCGGACGAGCTTGGCAAGCATCTGCGCATGGGCAAGAGCGGCATGGTTGAAGCCGCTGGCAAGCGGCTGTTCCTCAACGTCTACGCGCCGACGGCCAAGCTCGTCATCATCGGCGCCGTCCATATCAGCCAGGCGCTGGCGCCGATCGCCAGGTCGCTCGGCTACGACGTCACCGTCGTCGATCCGCGCACCGCCTTTGCAAGTCCCGAGCGCTTCCCCGACGTGCCGCTGATCGCCGAATGGCCCGACGTAGCGCTGCCACCGCTCAACGTCGATCACTACACGGCCTTTGTCGCGCTGACGCATGATCCGAAAATCGACGATCCGGCGCTGCTGCATGCGTTCTCGCGCGACTGCTTCTATATCGGCGCGCTCGGCTCGCGGAAGACCCACGCCAAGCGCGGCGACCGCCTGCGCGCGCAGGGGGCGACTGATGCTGACATCGCGCGCATCCACGCGCCGATTGGGCTCGCCATCGGCGCGGTGTCGCCCGCGGAGATCGCCGTTTCCATCATGGCGCAGATCACCGCGACGTTGCGGCTGCCGGCCAAGGAGAAAGAGCAGGCGGCATGAAGTTCGGTCCTGCCAGTCCAGCCGAGGCGATCGGCGGGGTGACCGTTCACACCCTGCGCAAGGGATCATTGGTGCTCAAGAAGGGCACGCTGATCGGTCCCGCCGAGGTCGAGGCGCTGGTCGGGCAAGGCGTCAACGAGATCGTCGTGGTCCGGCTCGAGGCCGGCGACGTCTCGGAGGATGAAGCAGCCGCCGATGTTGCCAAGGTCGTGGCGGGCGAGGGCATCCATGTCGATCGCGCCTTCACCGGGCGCGCCAATCTGTTCGCGGCTCAGCCCGGCGTGCTGATGATCGACCGTGCCGCTGTCGAGCGCATCAATGGGGTCGACGAGGCCATCACATTTGCGACCCTGCCGGCTTTCAAGCCGGTGGTCGAAGGCGAGATGGTCGGCACCGTCAAGCTGATCCCGTTCGGCGTCGAGGGCCGCCTGCGAGATGCGGCCGTGGCTGCGGCCGGCAAGGGTGCGCTCAGCATCGCGCCCTATGTCGTCAAGCGCGTCGGCGTGGTCTCGACCATGTTGCCGGGTCTCGCACCCAAGGTGATCGACAAGACGCTGCGGGTGACTGCCGAACGCTTGGCGCCAGCTGGCGCGGGCATCATCGCCGAGCGCCGCGTGCCGCATGAGCAGGCCGCGCTGGCCGCCGCAATCAACGAGCTGCTGGCGCTCGGGGCCGAGCTCGTGATCGTTTTCGGCGCCTCCGCCATCGCCGACCGCCGTGACGTCATCCCCGCCGCCATCACCGGGATCGGCGGTGCCATCGAGCATTTCGGCATGCCGGTCGACCCCGGCAATCTGCTGTTGATCGGCAGCGCCGGCGGCGTGCCTGTGCTGGGCGCTCCCGGCTGCGCACGCTCGCCGGCCGAGAACGGTTTCGACTGGGTGCTGATGCGGCTGCTGGCCGGCATCAAGGTGACACGCGCCGAGCTCACGGCGATGGGTGTCGGCGGCCTGCTGATGGAGATCGTGACGCGGCCGCAGCCGCGCGCCAAGCCGGAGGCGGCCGTGGACGAACGCAAGGTGGCCGCAGTGGTGCTCGCCGCGGGACGCTCGACCCGCATGGGCGGACCGAACAAGCTGCTGGCCGAGCTCGACGGCAAGAAGCTGGTGCGGATCGTGACCGAGCAGGCGCTGGCCTCCCGGGCCTGCGAAGTGATCGTCGTGACCGGCCATCAGGCCGAATTGGTCGAGAACGCGCTGTCCGACCTCGACGTCCGCTTCATCCGCAATCCCGACTTCGCCGGTGGGCTTGCCAGCTCGGTGAAATCAGGCATTGCCGCGGTGCCCGAGGGCGTCGATGGCGCGGTCGTGTGCCTCGGCGACATGCCCCTGGTGTCGTCGGATCTCCTTGACCGCCTGATCGCCGCCTTTGCCCCCGATCGCGGCAATTTGATCGTCATCCCCGTGTCCGAGGGACGCCGCGGCAATCCCGTCCTGTGGTCGCGCCGCTTCTTCGCCGAGTTGATGACGCTCGACGGTGACGTCGGCGCCCGGCATTTGATCGCCAAGCACACCGAGGCCGTCGCCGAGGTGCCCGTCGACGGCGACAGTGCCTTTCTCGACATCGACACACCGCAGGCGCTCGAGGCCGCGCGGCGGGTCTGATCTTTGCCGTCTGCGGGACTCTCACCTCGTCATTCCGGGGCGCGCAGAGCGCGAGCCCGGAATCCATACCCCCAGCAAGCCGTGTGAGGCACGCTGGTCGTGAGCATCTCGCCTCACGACATCGTCCTGTGGCTATGGATTCCGGGCTCATTCGCGCTGCTCCAAAATGGCTTCGCCATTTTGCGCGCGAATGCCCCGGAATGACGCCGGTCAGAACCCGCACCTCAATCTCTCATTCACCAAGTTTCAACGACCCCCGGCTAGATTTGCCGTATTGGGCCTCGGGGGAGGAAAAAGTGATCATTTCGACCGCTGCGCGTCGTCTCGCGCTGTTTGCATTTGGCTTGACCGTGATCGTCGGCGCTGCGCGTGTGGCGAGTGACGGCGCCATCAGCCCGGCGCATGCCGCCGGAGCCTTCGCCATCGGCCAATGCGCCGCCTACGGTCAGGCTTTCGATTATCCGGCGGAGCATCTCGCCAAGGCGGCGGCGCTCAAGCAGTGCAAGGGTGAGTGCACGGCCGTGACGATGAAGAAGGCGTGCGCCGCATTCGCGGTCGATCTGGCGAATCCGTGCGGCGCCCACGGCTACGCCGTCAGGCCGAAGATCTCGACCTCGCTCAACGACGCCACCCGGGAGTGCTATAAATATGGTGGCAAGGAATGCGTCATCCGTGCCTGGGTGTGCGACGCCAAGGGCTGATTGATCCGAGCTACCAGGTTCCGCATGCACGCTCTCATTTCGGTGCTTCCCGGCCGGAGCGGCTCGGCTATTCTGGGCCGTCGTGAACATCGAGCCTTGGACGTGACATGCAATTCGACACCAAAATCGCGCTGATCATCCGCAACGATCTCGAGGCCTGGCAGAAGCTGAACGTTGCGGCGTTTCTATCCAGCGGCATTGCTGCGGCATACCCGGAATGCATCGGCGCGCTTTACGAGGACGGTTCGGCCACCAGCTATCATGCGTTGATTGGACAACCGATCCTGATCTACGGCGCGCCGGATCGCGCAGCGTTGGCGCGTGCTCTCGATCGCGCGCTGTCACGCGATGTGAAGCCGGCGCTCTATACCGAGGACATGTTCAAGACCACGCATGACGACGCCAACCGTGAGGCGGTGAGGGCTGTGGCGCGCGCCGATCTCAATCTGGTGGGCTTGGCGTTTCGTGCAGAGCGCAAGGTGGTCGACAAGGTCATCGACGGGTTGAAGTTTCACGCATGATATCGACGGATGCGTCGACTTTGCAGCTGTCATGAAACTGTTACATGCTGCGCATCAAAGCGGCACTGTTATTTGACACCGATCAAGACCGACGTCGTTCAGCCTCGTTAGTTTGCGCCTCAACATGAGGAGCAGACAGATGCAGACCATGAAAGCCGCAATCGTCAAAGCCTTCGGCAAGCCGCTCGTCATCGAGGACGTTCCGGTTCCCGTGCCGGGTCCGGGCGAGCTCCTCGTCAAATTGAAGGCATGCGGCGTTTGTCACACGGATCTTCACGCTGCCTCCGGAGACTGGCCGGTGAAACCGGTGCCGCCATTCATTCCCGGGCATGAGGCTGCAGGCATCGTTGCATCGCTCGGGGCCGGTGTTACCGACTTCAAGGTCGGCGATGCGGTTGGCGTTGCGTGGCTGCATGATGCCTGCCTGCGCTGCGAATATTGCGAGACCGGTTGGGAAACCTTGTGCGAGCATCAGCACAACACCGGCTACAGCGTGAACGGCGGCTTTGCGGAATACGTGATCGCCTCTGCGGCATTCGCCGCGCGCCTGCCGGCCAATGTGAACTTCGCCAAGATCGCCCCGATCCTCTGCGCCGGCGTGACGACCTACAAGGGCCTCAAGGAAACCGACACGCGTCCGGGCGAGTGGGTGGTGATCTCCGGCGTCGGCGGCCTTGGTCACGTTGCGATCCAGTATGCAAAGGCGATGGGGCTGAAGCCGATCGGGCTCGACATCGCCGAGGACAAGCTGAAGCTCGCGCTGGAGGCGGGGGCCGAGCATGCGGTCAACGCGCTCGACAAGGATGCCGTGGAGCGGGTGATCGCAATCACCGGCGGGGGCGCTCATGGCGTGCTGGTCACGGCGGTGTCGACGCCGGCTTTCGCGCAGGCGCTGCACATGGTCCGCCGCAAGGGCACGGTCAGCCTCGTGGGCCTGCCGCCGGGTGAATTCCCGACGCCGATCTTCGATGTTGTGCTGAAGCGCATCACCGTCCGTGGCTCGATCGTCGGCACCAGGCGCGACCTCGACGAGGCGATCGCCTTTGCCGCCGAAGGCAAGGTGACGGCCGAGGTGACGACGGCGCCGCTGTCGGAGATCAACACCATCTTTGACCGCATGAAGGCCGGCAAGATCGACGGTCGTGTGGTGCTCGACTTCACCTGATACGTCGGCCCTCATTGAGGCGCCGCCCCGCAAGACGAGGCGGTGATTTGATCTGGATCAGGACGCTGACGCGCGGCGCTGGCACAAATTGCCGATGACCGCCGTCACCAAGATCGTCTTCCTCGGCGCGAGCAGCGCCTCGTTCGGTCTCAGCGTGTTTCGGGACCTGTTCTCGACGCATGATCTCGCCGGCTCGACGCTGGTCCTGGTCGGGCGCGACCCGGCCCGGCTGGCCCGATCGGAGCGATTGGCCAGGCTGCTGAACGAGATGTCCGGCGCGGGGCTCAGGATCGAGGCGACGACGGATTGGCGAGCGGCTCTCGACGGCGCCGGCTTTGTGATCCATGCCACCGCGATCGACCGCAACCGGCTCTGGAAGCTCGATTTCGAGGTGCCGCGCAAATACGGCATCCGGCATACGCTGGGCGAGAATGGCGGGCCGGGCGCCTTGTTCTTCACGCTCCGCACCCTGCCGGTCGTCTTCGATTTCGTGCGCGAGATGGAGCTGCGCTGCCCGGATGCGCTGTTCATCAATTTCTCCAATCCCGAGAGCCGCATCATCCTTGCGCTGGGGCGTCACAGCCGCCTCAAACATATCGGCCTCTGCCACGGCATCTTCATCGCGCGCAGCCAGGTGGCGTCCATCCTGGGACTGGCCGAGGAACGCGTCGAAGTATGGGGCGCCGGGCTGAACCATTTCCAATGCCTAACGCAGATCCGGGACCGCGAGACCGGCGAGGATCTCTATCCGCAGCTTCGCGAGATGGAGCGGGGTCACGACGCCAAGGTCGCGCCGTTGACGCGCGCGCTGCTGCGCGACTTCGGGGTCTGGCTCGGTTGCGGTGACGGTCACGTCGGCGAGTATCTCGCCTATGGCTGGGAAGCGGGTGAGGGCGGTTACGACTTTGCATGGGACGAGGCGGAGCGGGCCAAGCTGATCCGGCAGATCGACGAGGTCCTGTCCGGTCGTGCCGAGATGCCCGACTGGTGGCGAATGCCCTCCGGAGAGCGTGCCGTCGCCGTGATCGGCTCGGTCCTGCACGACCGCAGGCAGGTCATCGAGTCTGGGGTCGTGCATAACCGTCACGTCATTCCCAACCTTGCTGCCGGCGCGGCCGTCGAAGTGCCCGTGGTGGCGGATCGCTGCGGCATTCATCCGGTCTCTCTGGGCCCACTTCCCGATGCTGTGGCGAAGCTGATGTCAATCCAGGTGCAGGTGCAGCAGCTGGCGGTGCAGGCGGCCATGACGGCATCCAAGGAGATCGCGCTGCAGGCGCTGCTGATCGATCCCGTCGTCAATTCGGCGGCTGCCGCGCGCCAGCTTCTGGACGAGCTCTGGGAGATCAATCGGCCCTACATCAGGCCCTGCGTCTGACCGTCCGGTTGACTTTCTCGGACGGTCGGATCCGTCGCCTGGGAGGGAGGGGCCTCCCGGCTCTCGTGAAACCTCTTTACATTGACTGACTAGTCAGTCATATATTTCCCATGACGGAACCATCGAAATTGCGCAGAGGCAAGGCTCAGACGGGCAGACCAACGGAGACGGGAGCCGCCCCCTCGCGGCGCGCCGATCGTGCGGCCGAGCGGCGCACCGCGATCGTGCAGGCCGCCATGGATGAGTTCATCGCCCGGGGCTTTGCAGCGACCCGGCTCGACGACATTGCCAAGCGCGCCGGCGTCGCCAAGGGCACGATCTATCTGCACTTCAAGGACAAGGAATCGATGTTTGAGGAATTGATCCGGACCGCGATCGTGCCTTTCGTCGGCCGTCTTGCGGCCCCGCTGCCGGCAGGCGGCTCGGTCCGCGACATGGTCGAGGCTCTGGCGAAGATGTTTCTCCAGGAGGTCGCCGGCACGCGCCGTGGCGATCTCGTCCGGCTCATCATCGCGGAAGGACCGCGCTTTCCGGCGATAGCCGACTTCTACTACCGCGAGGTTGTCTCCCGCGGGCTCGCCGCCATGCGTGCGCTGATCCAGATGGCAATCACGCGCGGCGAGATCCGCGAGCCAAAGCTCGTCCAACATCCGCAGCTGATGATTGCACCGATGATGGTGGCGGTGCTCTGGAAGAGCCTGTTCGAGCGCCATGCGCCGCTCGACGCGGAGGCGATGCTGCAGACGCATCTCGATCTGATCTTTGGCCCGAGGAGGCCGACATGAGCCTGCTGCACTGCCTCGCCGTACTGGTCACGGCGTTTAGCTTCAACGGCTGCAAGGACACGCGCGATCCCGGCTATCAGGGCTGGGTCGAGGCCGACATGATCTTCGTGAGCCCCGACGAGGCGGGGCGGATCACGAAGCTGAACGTGCATGAAGGGGACGAGGTCAAGATCGGTGATCCGCTCTATTCGGTCGATGACGACCTGCAGCAGGCCGATCTCAATCAGACGAAGGCCACGCTCGCCAATGCGCAGCAGACCTATGATCGCGCGGCGGCCCTGAGCAAGACCGGGGCGGGGACGCAGGCGACGCTGGACTCGGCCGTCTCGGCGTTGCGCGTCGCCGAGGCTCATCTGGTGACATCGCAGACCCGGCTGGCGCGGCGCAAGGGTGTGGCGCCCGTCGCCGGCACCATCCAGCAGATCTATTTCCGCGAGGGCGAGATGGTCGCTGCGCAGCGTCCGGTGCTGTCGATCATGCCTCCGGGCAACATGAAGCTGCGCTTCTACGTGTCGGAGCCGGATCTACCGAAGTTCGCCGTCGGCGACGAGGTCCGCGTGACCTGCGACAATTGCGCCGCCGACCTCACCGCGCGGGTCTACTTCCTCGCGACGTCTGCGGAGTACACGCCGCCGGTCATCTACAGCCTCGATGAGCGCCACAAGCTGGTCTACCTGATCCAGGCACGCCCCTCGCGGCCGGACGCGCTGCGCGTCGGTCAGCCCGTCAGCATCTATCCACACCCCAAGACTCCGGTGGCGGACAAGCAATGACCGGCGCCGCGCGAGCCGAGATCGCGATCGACGTCCGGGGACTGACCAAGTCCTTCGGCGGCCGCGAGGTCGTGCATGATCTGTCGATGCAGGTCAGGCGCGGCTCGATCTACGGCTTCCTTGGGCCCAACGGCTCAGGCAAGACGACGACGATCCGCATGCTGTGCGGCCTGCTGACGCCCGACGGCGGCGAGGGCACCTGCCTCGGCTTCGACATCCGCCGCGACGCCGACAAGATCAAGCGCCGCGTCGGCTACATGACGCAGCGCTTCAGCCTGTATCAGGACCTGTCGGTGCGCGAGAATCTCGAGTTCGTCGCAAGGCTCTACGGCATGGCCGATCCGCAAGGTGCAGCGCGCGACATGGTGCGGCGGCTCGGCCTCGCAGGGCGTGAGCGCCAGCTCGCCGGCGAATTGTCCGGCGGCTGGAAGCAGCGGCTCGCGCTCGGCGCCTGCACCCTGCCGAACCCTCAATTGCTGCTGCTCGACGAGCCTACCGCCGGCGTCGACCCCAAGGCGCGGCGCGACTTCTGGAACGAGATTCACGCGCTGGCCGGCGAAGGCCTGACCGTGCTGGTCTCGACCCACTACATGGACGAGGCCGAGCGCTGTCATGAGATCGCCTACATCGCTTACGGCCATCTGCTGGCGCACGGCTCGGTCTCCGAGGTGATCGCGCAATCGGCGCTCACCACATACACCGTGAGCGGCGCAGATCTGCGCGAGCTCACCACGTCGCTGGCCGGCAAGCCCGGGGTCGACATGGTCGCGCCGTTCGGCACCAGCCTGCATGTGTCAGGCCGCGACCGCCGCGCGCTGGATGTCGCGATCGCGCCCTGGCGCGACAAGGCTGATCTGCGCTGGGAGGAGGCCGCGCCCTCGCTCGAGGACGTCTTCATCGACCTGATGAACCGCTCGCGGGACAATTTCCAATGAGCACTCGGGGCAGGCTCGATCATTCCGCCCCGGAGCGGTGGTTCGGCTTCTGGCGCCGCACCTATGCAATGCTGGTCAAGGAATTCATCCAGCTCAGACGCGACCGTGTGTCGTTTGCCATGATCGTGATGATCCCGGTGATGCAGCTGATGCTGTTCGGCTACGCCATCAACACCACGCCGCGCCATCTGCCGGCGGCGGTGCTGCTGCAGGAGGACAGCGATCTCGGCCGTTCGATTCTGAAGGCAATGGAGAACACGGCCTATTTCCGCTTCACCCGCGAAGTCGGCAGCGTCGCCGAGTTCGACGACCTCCTGCTGTCCGGCAAGGTGCTGTTCGGCGTCGAGATCCCGCGCGGCTTCGAGCGCGCGGTGCGTCGCGGCGACCGTCCGGCGCTTTTGGTGGCGGCCGATGCCACCGATCCGGTGGCGGCGTCCTCGGCGCTGTCCTCGCTCGGGATGATCGTGCAGACCGCGCTCGCACACGATCTCTACACCGGCAATCCGGTCACGACGCCGTTCGAGATCAGGGCTCATGCCCGCTACAATCCGGCGGCGTCGTCGCGGCTCAACATCGTGCCGGGCCTGGTCGGCACCATCCTGACCATGACGATGCTGATCTTCACCGCCCTGTCGGTGACCCGCGAAATCGAACGCGGCACGATGGAGAGCCTGCTGTCGATGCCGATCAAGCCGGTCGAGGTCATGCTCGGCAAGATCATCCCTTATGTGATGGTCGGATTCCTGCAGGCCACGATCATCATCGGCATCGGCGTGCTCCTGTTCGGCGTGCCGATCATGGGGAGCCTGCTGCTGCTGGCGCTGCTCTCGACCCTGTTCATCGCGACCAACCTCTCGATCGGCTATACGTTCTCCACCCTGGCGCAGAACCAGCTGCAGGCGATGCAGCTGTCGATGATGTTCTTCCTGCCCAGCATTCTGCTGTCCGGTTTCATGTTCCCGTTCCTGGGCATGCCGCAATGGGCGCAGATCCTCGGCGAGTGCCTGCCACTGACGCATTACCTTCGGATCGTCCGCGCCATCATGCTCAAGGGCTCGACGCTCCAGAACCTGCAACATGATACGATCGCCCTGGTCGGCCTCATGCTGTTTGCGATGACTGTCGCCGTCTTCCGCTTCCGCCGCACCCTCGATTGAGGCACAATGCCGGCCGGGCATGGAGGCGGCTGGGGCACGATGACGATCTCTGGGGGGCTAGAGACCGGCGAGAGGTTGGCGGGAACGTCGGCAGCGTTCGACCTGGCGCTGATGCGTCAGACGTTGAACACCGAGCTGCTGCGCGTGAAGGCCCTGATCGCGACCGCGGCGTTGTTTCTCGTGATCTCGGTGCTGGTCGAGATCTTCCAGCCGAAGATCTCGGAGTGGATCTGGCCGAGCCGGGTGGGGGTGCTCTACGTCTACGCGATCATCGCTGCATTCATCGGCTTCGAGACGCTCATTCTGTTCAGGATCAAGGCGGACATCCGCCTCGGCCGGGATGTCCCTGTGATCTGGCGCTACGTCAGCGCGCTGGTCGAGACGTCGCTGCCCACATTGGTGCTCATGCTGCAGATCGAAGGTATCGGCCACGACAAGGCGCTCGGCTTCGGCGCGCCGCTGGTCTATTTCATCTTCATCATTCTCTCGACGCTTCGGCTCGATTTCTGGCTGTCGAGCTTTACCGGCCTGGTGGCCGCGGCCGAATTGCTGATCGTGGCGCTGGTGGATCGTCCCTCCATCGACGTGAGCCAGAATCCCGAGATCTATTATCATGGTGAGCGCAGCTTCATCATCCTGCTGTGCGGCCTGCTCGCGGGAGCCGTCAGCGTGCAGCTGCGCCGGCAGTTTGCGGCGAGCATCGAAGCCGCATCGGCGCGCGATCGGGTCACCGATCTGTTCGGCCAGCACGTCTCACCGCAGGTCGTCGAGCGTCTGATGAAGGAAGGTACGGCAGAGGCACGCGACATCCGCGAGGTTGCCGTCATGTTCGTCGATTTCCGTGGCTTCACCGCCGCCGCGCGATCGAAGCCCCCGCAAGAGGTCGTGGATCGTCTGGACGGCGCATTCGCCGTGCTCGTCGAAATCCTCGAGCGGCATGGCGGCATCGTCAACAAGTTCCTCGGTGACGGCTTTCTGGCGCTGTTCGGTGCACCGTTCGAATCGCGCGATGCCGCCGCGCAGGCGGTCCTGGCGGCGCGCGAGATGGTGATCGCGATGGAGCGCGTGAACGCCTTGTCGTCCTGGCCGCTGCGGATCGGGATAGGCATTCACCTCGGCGAGGTCGTCGCCGGCAGCATCGGCTCGCCACGTCGCAAGGAGTACACCGTCATCGGCGACACCGTGAACTTCGCCTCGCGGCTGGAGGCGCTGAACAAGGAGTTCGACTCGCAGCTCCTGATCTCTTCCGAGGTGCGGCAGGCGGCGGGAGACGGGGCGCTTGACGCCGTCTTCCACGGCGAGGTTTCGGTGCGGGGCTATGACAGGCCCTTCGAGGTGTGGCAGTTGCAATAGGCCGTGCGCGGATGCTGCACGACCTGGGCAATTTACATTGCCCGAAACCCGCGCTTAACTGCGCGCAACGAACAGAATATCAGGGGGGAATGCATGATCCGAACCGGGATGTCGCTTGTGGCCGGGCTGGCGCTCGTATGCGCGGCCGGCTCTGCGCAGGCCGAGGATGCTGGCTGCAGCAAGGTGACCGCGGAGGCGCTGAAGGTCTCCGGGCTGACCCTGACCGGATCGAAGCTTCAGGAGGCTGCGGATGGCCTGCCGCGCCACTGCATCCTCTCCGGCAAGGTCAATGAGCGGACCGGTGTCGACGGCCGTGCCTATGCGATCCAATTCGAGATCCGCCTGCCGGAGACTTGGAATGGCCGCTTCCTGCATCAGGTCAATGGTGGCAATGACGGCGTCGTGGTCCCGGCGCTTGGCGACAAGGCCGATGGTCTCGTCAGTGGCGGCGTGACGCCGCTCGCCCGCGGCTTCGCGGTGCTGTCGTCCGACAGCGGCCATTCCGGCAGCGATCCCGCCAACAAGCCGCGGGGCCTTGCGGCCGGCTCGGCCTTCGGTCTCGATCCGCAGGCCCGGCGTGATTATGGCTATTCGGCCGACATCACCCTGGCGCCGATCGCCAAGGCGATCATCGCGGCCCATTACGGCAAGAAGCCGGACTATTCCTACATTGCCGGCTGCTCCAATGGCGGTCGCCACACCATGGTGGCTGCCGAGCGCATGCCCGAGCAGTATGACGGCTTTCTGGTGGGCAATCCCGGCTTCAACCTGCCGCGCGCTGCCGTGCAACACGCCTGGGATGTGCAGGCGCTCACCAAGGCCGACGCGGACATCCGCAAATCGATCACCCGCGAGGATGCCAAGCTGATCTCGTCCAAGATCATCGAGCTCTGCGACGGGCTCGACGGCGCCAAGGACGGACTGACGGCGAACCTCAAGGCCTGCCAGAAGGCATTCAGTTTCGACAGCCTGCGCTGCGCGGCGGGGGCCACGGAGGCCTGCCTTCCGGCCGCCAAGGTCGACGCGCTGAAGAAGAGCTTTTCCGGTCCGCACAATTCGAAGGGCGAGCCGCTCTACTCGGACTGGCCGGTGGATGGCGGCGTCGGCACCGGCAACTGGCGCGCCTGGAAGGTCGAGAGCCCGGTCGCGCCCTGGAATAACCTTCCGATCATTGCCACCATGGGCGGGGCTTCGCTCAACTACATCTTCTCGACGCCGCCGGTCGAGATCGAAGGCTCGCCCGACAAGCTGGTCGAGAAGTTGCAGACCTACGACTTCGACAAGGACGCACCGAAGATCTACGCCAAGGAGGGGCCGTTCACGGAATCCGCGATGGATTTCATGACCCCGCCCGCCGTGGACAATCCGACCTTGCCGGCCTTCCAGGGCGGCGCGCGCAAGATGCTGATCTATCACGGCCAGGCCGATCCGGTGTTCTCGGTCAACGACACCATCCGCTGGTACGAGAAGCTCAACGCCAATCTGCAGGGCAAGGCCGACGGTTTCGCGCGGCTGTTTGCGCTGCCCGGTGAGACCCACTGCGGCGGCGGCGTCACCCTGGAGAAGTTCGATGCGCTGGGCGCGCTGATGGACTGGGTCGAGAAGGGTAAGGCGCCGGAGGCGATCACGGCGACGGTGAATGCAGCCAACAAGGAGGTCCCGTCGAACTGGAGCCCGCAGCGGACCCGGCCGCTTTGCCCGTGGCCGAAATTTGCCAAATATGTCAGCGGCGACATCGAGCAGGCGTCGTCCTTCAGCTGCGCTGCGGAGTAACAGCCGGAGCGCAACGGCCTAAACCTGAGGCGCGATCAGGTTCTCGATCCGGACCTGGTCGCGCTCTTCGATGATCTCCGCGATCCATTGCCGGTGACAATGGGCGTGGTCGCGCTCGTAGCACAGCAGGCATACCGGGCCCGCGCTCTTCACCAGTGATGCCAGCTCGTCCATCTGCTCCTTCGCCTGCGGCGTCTTCAGATGCTTGCTGTAGATCCGGTGCAGCGTATCGTAGTGGCCGCTGCGCGCGGCCTCGCGGCCTTCCTTCGGCGTGCCGAGCCCGCGCAGATGAACGTAGGCGATGCCGCGCTCGTCGAGCCCGGCCGCGAGCTGGCTCTTGGAGAAGCCCGGCCGGCGCGAGGCGGCGACGGCACGGACATCGACCAGCAGCTTGACGCCGGCCGACTGCAGCTCGTCGAGCACCGCCTTGGCCGGGGTGTGCTCATAGCCGATGGTGAACAGCGTCTTGCTCTTGGCCATCATGCGCCTCCTTGGCGTCAGCTCACGCGCTCGATGAGCTCCATGGCACCCGCCGGCGCGCGTACCTTGCCCTCGTGGATGACATAGGCGAACACGTCGCGCGGAGTCTTCTTGGGCGGCTTCTCGTCAACCCGCGGCAGATCATCCGGCTCACCGCCGGCGGCCCAGAGCTGCAACCGCTTCGCCCAGGCATCGAGCTGCTTCGGCGGATAGCAGGTCGCAAGCTCGTCATTGCCCTTCTGCAGCCGTGCATAGACGAAGTCGGCGGCGACGTCGGCAATTGCCGGATACTTGCCGTGCTCCGCAAACACCACCGGCGTTGCGAATTCGCGCAGCAGCGCGACGAAGCCCGGCACGCAGAAACTATCGTGCCGCACTTCGACCACGTGGCGCAGCTTGCGGCCGTCCAACTCGCGCGGCAGCAGCTCCAGAAACTTGCCGAAATCGGCCTCGTCGAACTTCTTGGTCGGCGCGAACTGCCACAGCACCGGGCCGAGCCGGTCGCCGAGCTCGAGCACCCCGGTGTCGTAGAAGCGCTTCACGGAATCGCCGGCCTCGGCGAGCACGCGGCGGTTGGTCGCGAACCGCGGGCCCTTCAGCGAGAAGATGAAGCCATCCGGCACCTCGCGCGCCCATTTGCGAAAGCTCTCCGGCTTCTGCGAGCCGTAATAGGTGCCGTTGATCTCGATCGAGGTCAGCTTCGAGGCAGCGTATTCGAGCTCCTTCGATTGTGGCAGCTTGTCCGGATAGAACACGCCGCGCCAGGGCGCGAAGGTCCAGCCGCCGATGCCGATATAGATCTGGCTCTTGGATTGCGAAGCGCGTGCAGGAGCTTTGCTCACGGGCCGTTCCGATGCTGATTGCCTAGGGGGTGTTGCGGTAGGGCGACGATAGTCAACCGCGCCGGCTCTGACCAGTTCGGCGCTACGTCATGGCCGCTCTTCCAGTGCTCGGGAGCCTCGTGTATCCAAGGAACGGGGCAGGGTGGGAGTGAAGCATATGAGAGCAGAATCCGTCGGCGGCCTTCTCGGCGCGATCGTTGCAGCGGTCGTGCTTGGGGCGGCCTTCTACTATGTTCCCGTCGGGCCGATGGCCCGCACCATGCAGCCGGCCCGGGTCGAGGTGCCGCCGACGCAGGTCCAGACGGTTCCCGTGGCGCCCGCGCCGCCGGTGCGCGGACCGGTCGTGCGTGAGGTTCCGAACTAGCCGCTGACCCGGATGAGCGCAGCGACATCCGGGGTCTCGGCTGGAATGCGGGGAAGCCCGGATATATCGCTGCGCTCATCGGGGCGACCTTAGACTGGCCCTTGCATTCCGGCCGGGGCACCCCATCTTGGTAGAGACGGTGACGTCGAGCTCCACAAGGGCTCCGGCACCAAGACGACCACGGCAGAGCGGCTGCGCCGGATGTACGCGCACCCTTTGTTTGTGGTCGTTGTCGTTTGGGGCCGGGCAACTTCGAGCCATGCCGTCTGGGGACGCTGCGCAGCGGCGCCACACGCCGGGCTTTTTGCACCGCTGGCTGACCGACGCGCTTGGCAGGGTGGGGTGCGGCGGATATACGCATCCGCACCATGAACGAAGCCATCCGAACGGCCCCGCCAGTGCCGCTGCAAACCGCTGATATTCCGATCGTTTCGGTGGTCGTCCCGACCTTCAACGAGCGCGACAATGTCACCACGCTGTACCGGCGGCTGGAGGCGACGTTCAAGGACGTGCCGTGGGAGGTGGTGTTCGTCGACGACAACTCGCCGGACGGCACTTGGCAGGTGGTGCGCGAATTGTCGCGCAACGATAACCGGGTCCGCGGCATCCGCCGCATCGGCCGCCGCGGCCTGTCGGGAGCATGCATCGAGGGCATTCTCGCCGCCAGCGCGCCTTTTGCGGCCGTGATCGACGCCGATCTGCAGCATGACGAGACCCAGCTGCCGAAGATGCTGTCGCTGCTGCAGAGCGGCGCGGCCGAGCTCGTGGTCGGCAGCCGCTACATCGCAGGCGGCAGCGCGGCCAGCTTCGACAGCAAGCGGGCCGGGGCCAGCGCCTTCGCCACCGAGATCGCGCGCCGCGCGCTCAAGGTCGAGGTCAACGACCCCATGAGCGGCTTCTTCATGATCCGCCGCGACCGCTTCGAGGAGATCGCGCCGAAGCTCTCCACCCAGGGCTTCAAGATCCTGCTCGACATCATCGCCAGCGCCGAAGGCGGCCTCAAGACGGTCGAGGTCCCCTATACGTTCGGCTCGCGCCTGCATGGCGAGAGCAAGCTCGACTCGATGGTGGCGCTCGACTTCCTCGGTCTCGTGCTGGCCAAGATGACCAACGACGTGGTGTCGTTGCGCTTCCTGTTGTTCGCCATGGTCGGCGGCACCGGCCTCGTCGTGCATCTCGTCACGCTCTTTCTCGGTCTCAACGCGTTCGACCTGCCATTCGCGGAGGCGCAGGCGCTGGGCGCCTTCGTCGCGATGACCTCGAACTTCATCCTCAACAACTTCCTCACCTATCGCGACCAGCGGCTGAAGGGCTTTGCCATCCTGCGCGGCCTGCTCGCGTTCTACCTGGTCTGCTCGGTCGGCCTGCTCGCCAATGTCGGCGTCGCCTTCTCGGTCTACGACCAGGAGCCGATCTGGTGGCTGGCGGGCGCCGCCGGCGCGCTGATGGGCGTGGTCTGGAATTACGCGATCTCCGGATTGTTCGTCTGGCGCAAGCGATGACCTCTGCGGCAGGCGCCGACGATGCCCGGCTGGTCCGCAACGTCTGGCTGACCATCGCGGGCCTCGTCGTGCTCAGGCTGGCCGCTGCAGCGGTCACGCCGATCACCTTCGACGAAGCCTATTACTGGATGTGGTCGAAGCATCTGGCCGGCGGCTACTACGACCATCCGCCGATGGTCGCCGTCGTGATCCGCCTGGGCACGCTGATCGCCGGCGACAGCGAGCTCGGCGTGCGTCTGGTCTCGATCCTGCTCGGCCTGCCGATGAGCTACGCGGTCTATCGCACCGCGCAGATCCTGTTCGGCAGCGTGCGCGTGGCGGCGACCGCGGCGCTGCTGCTCAATCTCACTTTGATGGCCGCGGTGGGCACGCTGATCGTGACGCCCGATGCGCCGCTGCTGGTCGCGTCCAGCTTCGTACTGTTCTTCTGCGCCAAGCTCGTGGAAACGGGCAGGGGCGTATGGTGGCTCGCGCTCGGCGCGGCCGTCGGCGCAGCGCTGCTGTCGAAATACACCGCGATGTTCTTCGGCGCGGCGATCCTGATCTGGCTGCTCGCCGTCCCAAAGATGCGGCCCTGGCTGGCTTCGCCGTGGCCCTATCTCGGCGGCGCCGTGGCGTTCGCGATCTTCTCGCCGGTGATCCTGTGGAATGCCGATCACCAATGGGTGTCGTTCATCAAGCAGCTCGGCCGCGCCAAAATCGAGGATTTCCGGCCCGTCTACATCGCCGAAATCGTTCCGACGCAGTTCGCCTTCGCGACCCCGCTCGTCTTCATCCTCGGCGTGATGGGCCTCTATGCCCTGGCGCGGCGCCGGGCGGGCGAGGCGGCGTCGCGCGTCCTGATCGAGGCGATGGTCTGGGTCATTGTGGCCTATTTCGTCTGGCATTCCCTGCATGCACGGGTCGAAGCCAACTGGTTCGCGCCGATCTATCCGGCCTTCGTCGTTGCCGCTGCTGCTGCTGCGCATCTCGTCGCCTGGAAGCCGCGCGAGCGACGCACCGCCGCCTTCTGCCTGCGCTGGGCGTTGCCGGCCGGCGCGGCGATGTTCGTTGCGCTGATCGTGCAGGCCAACACCGGCTGGCTCTCGGGCTACAAGCGCGATGCCACCGTGCGCAGCGTCGGCGTCGGCTGGCACCCGCTCGCGGCGGCGATCGAGGCGGCGCGCGCTCGCGCCGGCGCGAACTGCGTCCTCGCGATGGATTATGGGACCACCGCCTGGCTGTCGTTCTATCTGCCGCCCGGGACCTGCGTGCTGCAGCCGATCCAGCGCATTCGCTGGGTCAATTTCCCCGAGCCTGATCCGGCAAAGCTCGCGGGCACGCAGCTGCTCGTCGACGAGGCGCAGATCGCGACGCGGTTCTACGTCGAAAACACCTTCGCCCGGGTCGAGAAGGTCGGCGAGGCCGAACGCAGGCGCGGACCCCTGACCATCGAAACCTACGCCTTCTATGCGCTCAGCCAGCCGAGGAGCGAGATCATCGATCGCACGCCGCCGCCCGAGCTGCTGCGCTGAGGCGCGCCTCAGGCCTGCTGCGGGATGACGTCCGCCAGCGTCCTGTCCCGGCCATGGATTGCGACCATGTTGATGCCGGCGTCGATGGTCTTGTAGCCGCGGCGTTCGAGCCATTGCCGCAACTGCTCGGCATCGGTCTTGATCTTCTCGATCAGCATGATCGGCGTGCAGCGCTCGATCAAAGTCGCCGCCCCTTCGAGCGCCTCGATCTCCATGCCCTCGACGTCGAGCTTGATCAGGTCGCAGCGCGGCAGGTTGAAGTCGTCCAGCGGCAGCTTGCGCACCTCGACGGTGTTGTTCGCGTAGTCGATGGCTTGGCCGATGAACTCGGTGTTCGGCCGCTGGCGCAGTTCGAGGCTGCCGAAGCTCGACGGCGTCAGATAGTTGGGGCTGGGAATGTCGAGCACGCCGCGCTCCGAGGACACCGCGGCATGGACGGCAATGGCGTTGAAGCAGTTGTTGATCGCGATGTTGCCGGCGAGCGCGTAGTAGATGCGCTCCTGCGCCTCGATCGAGAGCACGGAGCCCCAGCCGGTCATCGCCTTCGCCCACTCGATGGTATGGACGCCGATGTTGGCGCCGCAGTCGATCGCGACCGCGCCATCGCCATGGTGCCTGCGGCGCAGGTTGAGCAGGCGTACCGCGAGCTGCACCTCGCTTGGATCGAAAGCTCCCGTCTCCAGGATCTGGTAGCCGACGCCGTAGCCTCTGTTGGCATCGACCATGCGGTAGTCGAGCCGGTTGACGATCATCGTGCCGTTGTTGCTGGAGGCCAGGACGAAGGCCAGCTTCCGGTCGGGGATCTGCATGGAAGTCCTTCTCGTGTCGTCTCGGCAGGAGCGGACGCGGTACGATATGCCGACGGGGTGATGCGAAGAATCGGCCGCTACCATACTGCCGCCAATCGAAAGAAGCCGCCAAATCCGGACTCTTACGGACGCAATCGGCCGGCCGTGGTCGCGGCTGACCGGAGAGCCGTGGCCATCCGGCGCCGTAGAGAGCGATCTGCGCCCGCGCGCCGCGCTCCGGCTCGGCCGCCGGCTGTGCCTCGGCAACCGGTGCTCGCGCGGCTTTATGTATTCAATACTTGCGCGGGGAGCGGGAACGTCGGTTTCGTAGCGGCCGGGCCGGGACCTTTGACGACCCACGACTTGGACTTTTACCTGGTTGATCTGCCGAAGCGAGAGATCATCGGCCGCCCCCCTGTATTGGAGGCCAATCGTTAACGCGACCTGCGATGTTTTACGGATTCCGGCGGCCGTCGAATGCTGCCGCCCCGGAATGCCCCGGTGCGGCATTATTGCTTCCGCCTGCAATTTTGCCCTGTTTCCGCCCTCTTTGCCGGCAAAACAGACCTTCATGGTTAACCCGCCCTTAATCCGCCAAAACTTAATCAGCATTTAACTAAAAGTCGCCTTAATGAAGCTTGGTGCTTCTGCGAGATGCAAAGCGGGTGTCCGTGACGCATCGCGTGAGAGTTTTCGAGTATTCGTTCGGGCGTGAGTGAATGAGTAAAAGTCGAGCTGCGTTGACCGCACGAAACCGCAGGAAGTCTTCCCTGGTCGCTTTCTCTCATAAAATGATCGGTGGCGCGGCGATCGCATGCCTGATCGGCGGCTGCGCCGTGACGGTCTACACCAAGATCATCGCCGCCGACGCCTATCCCACCCTGGGGAGCATCGAGCAGGACGAGCCCGTCGTGCGCCCGGCGCCGCGGCTTGCGACGCGCAACGCTGCGGATGCCGTTGGGGACGCCTTCTCCGCATTTCCAGAAACTCCGGCCGTGACCACCGTCGCCGCCATCACGCCGCAGATGTTCAACGACCGATTCGGCGCCGCCGTGCCGCAGGGCGTCGCCTCCAATGCTGCCGCGGGCGCGCCGCCGCTGCCCCGGCTGGCCGAGGCCGCGCCGCCCAAGCTGCTCGAAGCTCCGAAGGCGCCGGAGACGCCCAGGGTCGCCGAGGCGCCGAAGAAGGACGCCCGGCCGCCGATGCAACTGGCGCTGGCCAGCACCAATTCCAAGCCGCAGGCGCAGCCGGCCACCACGCCGGCGCAGGCCGCGGAGGCGAATGCGCCGAAGAACAGCTTCTCGCTGCGCGCGATGACCGAGCGCGCCAAGGCGGCCGTGCTGTCGATCGCCGGCGAGCGTCACTCGATCCAGGAAAAGCTCTGGGGCAAGCCGGAGAACCAGGAGGGTGGCCTGTTGGCGTATGCCTCGGCTGACTCCAACATCACCGCGTCGATCGCCAAGGATCCGACCCGCGGCGGCCGTCCGCCTTACGATCTGAGCACGGCGGTGTACGACATCTCGGCCAAGGCGGTGTATCTGCCCGACGGCACCAAGCTCGAGGCGCATTCCGGCCTCGGCGACAATCTCGACAAGCCGAGCTCGGAGAAGATCAAGATGCGCGGCGTCACGCCGCCGCATATCTACGAGCTGAAGCCGCGCGAGGCGCTGTTCCACGGCGTGCCGGCGCTGCGGCTCAATCCGATCGGCGGCGAGGACGCCATCCACGGCCGCAACGGCCTGCTGGCGCACACCTTCATGCTCGGACCGAACGGCGATTCCAACGGCTGTGTGTCGTTCCGCGACTACTACGCGTTCCTCGATGCCTACAAGAACAAGGGCATCCGCAAGCTCGCCGTCCTCGCCCGCATCGAGTGAGCCGGGCAGGGGGCGACGTCCTCCTGTTGCGATCTCCGTCATCCCTCCAGATCTCTCCGCGTCGTCATTCCGGGGCAGCCCACAGGGCTGAGCCCGGAATCCGAAACTCTATCGGGCGTATGGATTCCGGGCCCAGCCGCGTGCGCGGCTGTCCCGGAATGACGAACTGAGTTAGCAGACCGCATCACAATCTTGTTGCTACGAGGCGCAATCCTCCGAAGCAGCTCCGCGATCCTGCGAGAGCAATTGCGTCGCTTCGCTCGCAATGACTCGGCATGCATCGTCGTTCTCGCACCCGCTTTCGCGTCCGAGCGTTGGATCGAATCGCCCCTCGAAATTCACGAGAGGGCGCGGGGAATGCCGGGTGAGGGCCTCACCCATGGCCCGCCTGCAGAAAAAAAGCAGGCGGCAGTCACCACAGGTTCAGCCGGACACTCCGGCATTCCCCGCGCGATGGCTTGACGGCTTATACGCGGTCTCCCTGGTGCGCCGGCTGTCTGGCCACCATCGGTCGGAGCATGTCGGGCCCCAAGACCTTGACACCAGCGTCGGGGTGTCAGGACATCACGACTTCGCCGTGCGCTCCGGCTCGTTCGTCCGCATGATCAGATCACGCTGCGACCGGCGCGCCCACCGCATCCCGCCCTCCACGTTCGTGACGATCGCGAAGCGTCCCTCTCATGAGGACGGGACGCGCATAGAATGCATGATTTCCGATTTTTGGAAACAGAAATGTTTGAGGCAAGCGGGCTGGCGAGACTGATCTCGTTGAACGGCTTGAGCAAATGAGTTCTTCGGCGCACGCGATTGTTAGCTCTGAAGCGCGCTTGGCGGCTCTCCCGATAAGGCCGACGTCGTAACTGATTTGCCCGACGTGCAGGCCGGTTGTTGCAAATCCGTCGCGGCGCGAGGGCAAAGCGCGGTTGCGCCTCCGGTTGCGGCCTTGACGGCTTCGGAAAATTCTGCGCATAGCTCTGCCCCATCGAAAACGGACCGCCGATCTCGGGCGCTCCCTTGAGGACCACGACCGTGTTGAGCCTAAGCTCACATCTCGCGAACACCCCCGCCAACGAACGGCCATTCACCTGGTCGCGCGGCTGGTTCGGCATGGGCGTCGCCTGTCAGGGTCCTGACAATCTCGCACTGTCCCCGGCGAAACCGGGACTTCAAATTCCAGCAGACGTGTAATTCGCGGCGGGATCCGACCCTCCGCACATCGAGCGGAGGGTCAGATGACCCGCATGACGAGCGAAGACCCTGAGATTTGCGACCACGCACGCGCGCTGTCCTCGCCGGTGGCGCTTGCCTTCGTGCGCATCGCGATGGCCTGCCGCGGCATCAGCGAGGCAGCCGCGCGACAGATCTATCTCGACTACATCCATGGCGCTGCGACGCCGCACGCGCCTGACGAGTCCGGTCGTCTCGTCGGCCATCCGCAATCATGAGCCGGCCGCGCCCGAGAAAGGAGGTCGACGATGTCAGCAACCCATCCCGCGCTCGTTCTCAACGCCGACTTCCAGCCGCTGAGCTACTTTCCGCTGTCGGTGGTCAGCTGGGAGGATGCGATCCGCGCGGTGGTCAGCGGCTCTCACGTCGTGGTCGCGGAGTACGACCGGGTTGTCCGCAGCCCGAGCGTCAGCATGCGGCTGCCGTCGGTGATCGCGTTGCGCGACTATGTCAGGCCTGCGAAGCGCGTGCCGTTCACGCGCTTCAACGTCTTCCTGCGCGACCGTTTCGAATGTCAGTATTGCGGTGGCCGTTATCTCCACGGCGAGCTGACCTTCGACCACGTCGTGCCGCGCGCCGATGGCGGCGAGACGTCGTGGACCAATATCGTCGCGGCCTGCAGTCCCTGCAACGCGCGCAAGGACCGTCGTTACCTCAAGCCGCGGCGGCCGCCGTTCGAGCCGACGCGGCACGAGCTGATGGCCGCCCAGCGCCTGTTCCCGCCGCGATTCCTGCACGAGACGTGGCAGGATTATCTGTATTGGGACGTGGAGCTGGAGCGGTGAAAGGGCGTGTAGCCCGGATGCGCCTGCGTCGATGCCCGAAGGGCGCCGACGCAGGCGGCGTCCGGGTTCCTATCGGCTGCGCGTGTGAACCCGGATGTCGCTTACGCTCATCCGGGCTACGAAGTTGCGTGCCGTATCATGATCTGCATCGACACAGCCGTCATTCCGGGGCGCGCGTAGCGCGAGCCCGGAATCCATAGCCACATCTGCTCATGTGGCGCGAGATGCGAGTGGCGCTCAACTTCGTCAAATGTCCGCTCGTGGTTATGGATTCCGGGCTCGCGCTACGCGCGCCCCGGAATGACGATGTGGCGAGATCCCGAGGTCATTAGCTGAGTTCGAGTCAAAAATATCGATGCATCTACAAACTAACACTTGCCATGTCGTATTAGTCGATCTATACGCGCGGTCTTTCGCTTCGTCCATGGGTTCGGGCTCGTTGAGATCCCGACTGGTGCGCGCCGGCATCCGGTGGCGTATTCCGCTGAAGAGAAGATGCGCGTCGAAGCTCATGGTGAGCATCGGGTGAGAGCCCGACGGCATCGGTTCGAATCCGATCGACACACAATGGATAGCTCAGATGGTTAGAGCAGATGACCATGAATCATCCTGTCGCGGGTTCGACTCCCGCTCCAGCGCTCCGCGCGTTAGCTTTGCAAGCTAATTTCCTCTGACGAGGACCGGACGCGCGCTTCAGTCGCGGTTCGGCCGTTCTGCTCCGGGGCAATGCCTCGGTCATGGCGACCTGATCAGGACACTGCAGAGCCGGCTCTGCGCCGCGGTGGATACCGCGTCGGATATGGCCGGGACAGCTCGCGCATCGCCACGTCCGCTTTGGCGGCCGTGAGTTGTGCGGGCGCCCGGCCGCACCCGACGCTCAAGTCGCGGCCCGCTCGGTTCAGGCAGGAAGCGCCGTTCGGTCCTCACGTCCTTTGATTTTCAAACTGCTGCAGGCAGAGGCCGGCAGCCAACAAGACAGGGCCCGGCATCCGGCCGGACCTTGCACGACAGGAGAGTAACATGAGCCGGTATCTGGTGATGAAGACGCAGACGGTGGCGGATGGCGAGCGGGCGCTGGTCTGGCTTGACGGCCAGCTGGTGCGCGTGCTCGCGCCCGGCCGCCATTCGCTGCTCGATCCGCTGCGCCGGCTGACGGTGCAGGTGTTCGACGTGGTCAAGGCCGAATACCTGGCCGATCGTTTCGCGGTGCTGAAGGCGGCGCGGCCCGATCTCGCGGCCGAGCTGTTCGAGGCGGTGGAGACGGGCGCGAACGAGATCGCGATCGTGAGCCTCGACGGCCGGCCGGCGCACCTGCTGACGCCATGGCAGACCCGCGTCTACTGGAAGGTGGCGACGCGGGTCGAGGTCGAGCGCATCGACATCACCAGCGACGTGCGCGTGAGCGCGCGGCATCTGGCGATGATCGAGCGCAACCGGCCGGGCATCGTGACCGAGGCCGTGGTGGACAACCACGAGGCCGGTCTGCTGCATGTCGACGGCAAGCTGACCGAGCGGCTGGCGCCGGGTCGGCACGCTTTCTGGGCGGTCGGCCGCAAGATCGAGGTCAAGCGCCTCGACCTTCGTCCGACCGCGCTCGAGATCACCGCGCAGGAGATGCTGACCAAGGATCGCATCGCGCTGCGGGTGACGCTCACGGCGTTCCGCCGGATCGTTGATCCGGAGGCGGCGGTGGCGACGACGCCCGACGTGGATGCGTGGCTGTACCGCCTGGTGCAGTTCGCGATCCGCGAGGCGGTGGCGTCGCGCACGCTCGACGAGGTGCTGGCGGCGAAGGCCTCGCTCGACGCCGAGCTGCGCGACTACGTGCGCGCGCGGCTCGGCGGCTCGGGCGTGGAGGTGACGGAGCTCGGCGTGAAGGACGTGATCCTGCCCGGCGAGATCCGCGACCTCGTCAACAAGGTGGTGGAGGCGGAGCGGCTGGCGAAGGCCAACCTGATCCGTCGCCAGGAGGAGACCGCGGCGACGCGCTCGCTCCTGAACACCGCCAAGCTGATGGAGGAGAACCCGCTGCTGCTGCGGCTCAAGGAGCTGGAGTCGCTGGAGCGCCTCGTCGAGAAGGTCGGCCGCATCGACCTGCACGCCGGCGAGGGTGCGGGCTTGGATGCGCTGCTGACGCGGCTGGTGCGGCTGAAGGCGCCGGATGCGGCGTGAGCGGCTGTGCATGCTGGTTGTTGATAGGAAAGGCCGCCCACGGGCGGCCTTTCGTTTGTTTGGGTGATGGTAAGACGGGTCATTGAGGACGAGGTTGAAAATCCAATTGAGTAACGTGAGTATGGATTCCGGGCTCTCGCTGCGCGAGCCCCGGAATGACGGGAGGAGAGATCGCGCGCTCTCTCCACCGTCATTCCGGGGCGCCCGAAGGGCGAGCCCGGAATCCATAACCACGGCTGCGTGATGGCGTATTACGTCTATCTGCTTGCGAGCAAGAAACACGGTACGCTGTATCTGGGCGTGACGAATGATCTCGTTCGGCGGGTCAATGAACATAGGACCAAGGCAGCGCCTGGGTTTACTTCGCGCTATGACATCGGAAAGCTCGTCTGGTTCGAGACTTACGACGATCCGATCACTGCCATCTCCCGCGAGAAGGAGCTCAAGAAATGGCGGCGCGATTGGAAGATCCGACTGATCGAGGAGCAGAACCCGAACTGGGATGATCTGTATCCGGGAATCTGGAGATGAGCAGCTGGGCTCAAATCCTCATAATGAGTATGGATTCCGGGCTCAGCCGCTGTGCGGCTGCCCCGGAATGACGGGAGGAGAGAGCACGTGGTCTCTCCGCCCGTCATTCCGGGGCTCGCGTAGCGAGAGCCCGGAATCCATAGCCACGATCCTTAGTGATGAGCTCGATCAAAGCCACGTCGCAATGATTTCCAACGAGCTGCACCATCGTCACTTTACAAATCCAAAAACCCCCTGTATCTCCACGCGCCAACTTCCATGCGGATGATCCGCAACGGGAGACCGATGTCGTATTCGACGCCACGCCCCATCAAGGACAGCGCGCTGCCGCAATCGCGGCGCCGTGAGCTGTTCTTGCGCGTGCCGGCGGTCTCCGCAGCCAACGCGCTACCCGTCAATATCAGACTGATAGCCTAACGCGGCAGCGGGATCGTCCCTCTGCCGACCCGGCCAGAGCGACGATCATCCCGAGACTGGGCTCCCGTGCGGAGTCTCCCTCAACTCTGATCCACCTCCTGGCCTGCACCACC
The DNA here is from genome assembly GCF_013178945.1 of Bradyrhizobium aeschynomenes. GTDB lineage: Bacteria > Pseudomonadota > Alphaproteobacteria > Rhizobiales > Xanthobacteraceae > Bradyrhizobium > Bradyrhizobium aeschynomenes. The sequence goes on along the minus strand of NZ_JABFDM010000002.1, from coordinate 339,686 downwards.
CGCTTGCGCGACCGTTCGCGCGAGCGTCGATCGCGAAGCGCCGTGCTGGCGCTCCGCGTCCTGCATGCTACTGATGAGAGGAGGATCCGATGCGAGCCGATCCCTACAAAGACCGAGCGCGAGAGCTGGCCATCGAGGCCGGGCTCGATCCGGATGCGCGGGTCGAGCGGCCCGGGCAGCGCTCGATGCCGTTGTGGTGCACGTTCCGCGACGTCGCGCGCAAGGAGCAGCTCGCGCGCGAGGCCGAGGCGCTGGCCGATACGGTGGCGAGCCGGCCGCAGGCGGCGCAGTATCAGAACAGCCCGCTGAAGGTGTTTGGTCGCCACGAGGACGCGACCATCGCGCAGATGCGCAACTGCATGGCGGTCGGCAATGCCGTCGCCGGCGTGATCTGTGCCGACGGCCATCTCGGCTATGCCCAGCCGGTCGGCGGCGTGATCGCCTATGAGAAGCAGATCAGCATCTCCGGCGTCGGCTTCGACATCGGCTGCGGCAACATGGCGGTGCGGCTCGACACGCAGTTCGATGCGATCGCGGACAAGGTCGGCACGATCATCAAGGATGTCGCCAAGGTGATCTCGTTCGGCGTCGGCCGCAAGAATGCGGAGCGCGTCGAGCACGAGCTGTTCGACGACGCCGATGCCTGGCGCATGTCCGATATGGATGCGTACCGGCAGAAGGCGGTCGGGCAGCTCGGCACGGTCGGCTCGGGCAACCATTATGTCGACCTGATGCGCGACGAGGCCGGCTTCGTCTGGATCGGCGTGCATTTCGGCAGCCGTGGTCTCGGCCACACCTCGGCGACGCGCTACCTCAAGGCCGCCGGCGGCAAGGACGGCATGAACGTGCCGCCCGCCGTCGTCGACGAGGACTCGGAGATCGGGCAGCGCTACATCGCCGCGATGCAGCTCGCCGGGCGCTATGCCTATGCGGGCCGCGAGTGGGTGGTGGAGCGCGTGCGCCAGATCATCGGCGGGGCGGTCACCGACAGCGTGCACAACCACCACAACTACGCCTGGCGTGAGACGCATGACGGGCGTGACCTGTGGGTGGTGCGCAAGGGCGCCACGCCGGCCTTTCCGGGCCAGCGCGGCTTCGTCGGTGGCTCGATGGGGGACGACGCGGTCATCATCGAGGGCGTCGAGTCGGAGGAGGCGAAGGCCTCGCTGTACTCGACAGTGCATGGGGCAGGGCGGATGTTCGGCCGCAGGGAGGCCAAGCGGCGTTTCACGCGCGAGGAGATGGACGCCTGGCTGCAGAGCCGCGGCGTCACCCTGGTCGGTGCCGATCTCGACGAGAGCCCGATGGCCTATCGGCGCCTGCCCGAGGTGCTGGCCGAGCACGCCGGCTCGGTGAAGGTGGTGCACACGCTGCGGCCGTTCGCGGTCGTGATGGCCGGCGAGGGCGAGTTCGATCCGTTCAAGGATTGAGCGCGTCCTCATTCTCCCCTCGTCATTCCGGGGCAGCCGCGCAGCGGCTGAGCCCGGAATCCATAGCCACGAGCGGGGATGTGGCGAAAACAGGCGCCACGGCCGTCTCGCGTCTCATAGCTCCCTGGGGCTATGGATTCCGGGCTCTCGCTGCGCGAGCCCCGGAATGACGAGTGGAGAGAGCATCGGCTGTGAACGCACGCGTCGCCAGTGGCGACAAACGACTCTGTTCAAGCACAAGACCTGCCATGATCGACGGAAACACCCTGATCGCCTGGGGCTTCAAGCCGGGCCGCTGGTTCAAGGACGGGCTGGCGGCCGCGAATGCCATGCGCGCTGCGGGCGCTGATGACGACGCGATTTTCGCCGCGCTGCAGGCGCTGCAGCCGGCGGAGGCGTTGATGCGCACCAATGGCTTGCCGTTTGCGATGCTGATCGAGGCCGAGAACGAGCTCGAGCGCGCCAATGTCGCGGCGGTGGCGCAGCACATGGATGCGTTGATGCGCGTGCCGACCATCATGGCCGGCGCTGTCATGCCGGACGCCTGCCCGTCGGGAACGGCGCTCGGCACCATTCCGGTCGGCGGCGTAGTCGCCTGCGAGGATGCCATCCATCCGGGCTTCCATTCGTCGGACATCTGCTGCTCGGTCGCGGTGACCGTGTTCGCGCGCAAGGACGATCCCAAGCGCATCCTCGATGCCGTTCACGCGGTGACCCATTTCGGTCCCGGCGGCCGCGACCGGCTGCACCAGCCGCCGGACGAGATGATGCAGGGGTTCGACGGCAACCCGTTCCTGAAAGGGCTGGAGCGCTTAGCCGTCGGGCACTTCGCCACGCAGGGGGACGGCAATCACTTCGCCTTCGTCGGGCATCTGAAATCGACGGGGCAGGCTGCGCTGGTGACCCATCACGGCTCGCGCGGATTCGGCGCGCAGCTCTACAAGCGTGGCATGGCGGTCGCGCGCAAACACACCGCGATCCACGCGCCGAGGGTCCCCGAGCACAGCGCCTGGATCAAGGCGTCGAGCGACGATGGTCGCGCCTATTGGGAGGCGCTGCAGGTGGCGCGGCTGTGGACGCGTGCCAATCATCACGCGATCCACGATCTCACGGCTGCCAAGCTCGGCAACGCCGTCGCCGACCGCTTCTGGAACGAGCACAACTTCGTCTTCCGGAAGAGCGATGGTCTGTACTATCACGGCAAGGGCGCGACGCCGAACTGGTCCGGCTTCTCGGCCGATGATGACGGCCGCACCATCGTGCCGCTCAACATGGCCGAGCCGGTGCTGATCATCAAGCATCGCGACAACAAGGACGCGCTCGGCTTCGCGCCGCACGGCGCCGGTCGCAATCTCGGGCGGAAAGCTTTCCTGCGCGAGAATCGTCCCGAGTTGCCCGATGGCATCGACGCGCGCTTCTATTGCGGCAAGCCCGACCTCTCGGAGCTGCCGCAGGCCTACAAGAATGCGGCGTCGGTACGCGCGCAGATCGCGCGCTTCGGGCTCGGCGAGGTCGTCGACGAGGTGATCCCCTACGGCTCGATCATGGCCGGCGACTGGGAGGATGACGCGCCGTGGCGGAAGAAGCGGTCGGTGCAGTCGTAGGCGGGCTTTGCCCATGCAGCCAACTTTGCGCTTTCGCTTGCGCGCGCGACATGATTGACCGCAATCATGCCGCGCGCGGCTCACGTGAAGACTGTGCCGAATTGAGGTTGATCGATGTCCGATAGTCTGCCCCTGACGATGCCCGAGCGATCGCCGTTCTTGTCGGTGTGGCTGCACCCGCGCCGGACGATCGCGCGCATTGCGGGACGGCTACCATATCCGCTTGTTGTGCCACTCGCGGTTGCAGGCGGGATCGGTTCGTCCTTCAACACGGTGCTCGGCTTCGGGACGATCAGCGATCTGATGGATTGGCGTGCGCTGTCGGCCTGCCTCGTGCTCGGCGGCGCGCTTGGCGTGTTCGATCTCTACGTCCTTGGCGCCATCGCAGCCTGGCTGGCCCGGCGGCTGGGCGGGCAGACCTCGGCCGTGGTGATGCGCGCAGCCCTGGCCTTTGGCGGCCTGCCGGTGGTGCTCGGCGGCGTCGTGATCCTGACCATCGCCACCGTCGCGCCGGCGAGCGGCGACTCCGCCGTGCTGGTGCCGCTGCAGATCCTGGGCGGGATCTGCGGCATCTGGGCGGTGGGACTGACCGCAGCAATGATGGCTGAAGCGGCGGGCCTCAGTCTTTGGCGGGGCGTTCTCACCTATGCGATTGCGGCGCTGCTGATGCCCGCGCTGGGCGCGCTCGCGATCAGGACCTTCGCCTTTCAGCCGTTCAGCGTACCCGCCGCCTCGATGATGCCGACCCTGCTGGTCGGCGACAACGTGTTCGCGACGAAATACGCCTATGGCTACAGCCGCTATTCGCTGCCCTTCGCGCCACCGCTGTTCGCCGGGCGCATCTTCGGCGCAATGCCTGCGCGCGGCGACGTCGTCGTCTTCCGCCTGCCGCGAGGCGAAGGCGGCGTCGACTACGTCAAGCGGGTCGTGGGCCTGCCCGGAGATCGCGTCCAGATGCGCGGCGGGGTGCTTCATCTCAACGGACAGCCGGTCGCCCGCGAGCGGCTGGCGGACGTCGCGGGCGAGGAAGCTTGCGGTGGAGCCGGGGCCGCGGTGAAGCGCTGGCGCGAGACGCTGCCGAACGGCGTGAGCTTTGAGACGATCGATTGCCTCGACCACGGCTTCTTCGACGAGACGATCGAGACCACCGTACCGGCGGGGCATCTGTTCATGCTCGGCGACAACCGGGACAATTCGAGCGATAGCCGAGTGTCGCAAGTCGGCACGATCCCGGTCGATCACGTCATCGGCCGCTTTGGGATGATCTTCTTTTCGCGCGGTGACGGCGGCGAAGGCGAGGGCCCCCGGACCCGCTTCGAGCGGATCGGGAGTGTCGTGCGCTAGACCAGCGCGTTGCCGTCGCGCGTGATCAGCGCGAAGCGATCGGACAGCTCGGCGAGCGCGACGTCATGGACCAGCGCCGCCGGCAGCGTGCCGCCGCGACCGTCCGGCAGGTCGCGCGTGGCGCAGCTCGCGGCGTCGATGGTGATGCGCCAGCCGAAGTCGAGCGCGGCGCGCGCGGTGGATGATACGCACATATGGGTCATCAAGCCGGCGAGCACGACGTTGTTGCGGCCGGCCGCGGCAAGCCGTGCCTGCAGCTCGGTGCCGGCGAACGCATTCGGCAGCGTCTTCTCGATCACGGCTTCGCCGGCCAGCGGTGTCACGGCCTCGGCGATCGCGCCGCGCGGTGCGCTGCGGTCGAACAGCCCGCCCTCCTTGCCGCGATGGGCAACATGGATGATCACGCTGCCGGCGGCGCGCGCCCGCGCCAGCAGGCGGGCGGCCTGTGCGATCGCGGCCTCGGCGCCGGGCAGCGCCAGCGGGCCGTGGCGGTATTCGTTCTGGATGTCGATCAGCACGAGGCTGGACTCGGCGAGACGGGGCAGGCGGAGGTCGGCGCCGGACAGTTCGAGCAGGGTGCTGGGTGGGGTCTTGAGCATCGTCATGAGGCGGTCTCCAATGCCGTGCGGCGACCCTAGGGGTTGGGAGCTGCCTGCGGCAATGCAGGATGTTGCAGCCGGTGGCTGCGAATCTGCAGGCGATATTTGCCGACCCGTCGCGCGGCATGGTACGGGTCGCGAATGAACTGGGACGATCTGCGCATTGTCGCAGCGGTGCGTGATGCCGGCAGCTATGCCGGCGCCGGCGCGCGGCTGCGCATCGACGAGACCACGGTGGGCCGGCGGCTGGCGCGCATCGAGACCGCGCTCGGGGTCCGCCTGTTCGAGGCGGTCGACGGGGGTCGGCGGCCGACGCCGGCCTGCGAGATGGTGCTGGCGCATGTCGAGGCGATGGCGAGCCATGCCGCCGACATCGCCCGCGTCGGTGCCGCCCAGGAAGGCGTCACCGGCCGCTTTCGCCTCGCGGCCACGCCGGCCGTGGCCGAGCGCATCCTGGCGCCGCGCATGGCCTCGCTGCTGACAGCACATTCCGGCCTGCGGCTGCAGCTTCTCACCGCGAGCAGCAATGTCAGCTTCTCGCGCTGGCAGGCCGATTTCGCCATCCGGCTGCGCAAGCCGGAGAAGGGCGATTTCACCATCACCCGGCTCGGCAGCGTCCGGCTCTATCTGATCGAGCCGGCGAGCGGCCCCGTCAGCTTCGTCTGCGCCTATCCGGACGAGCTCGACGGCATTCCGGAGCAGCAGATTCTCAAGCAGCGCAAGCTGTTCGATGCGGCGCGCTGCATGACCGATGATGTGCGGTTGATGTCGGAGGTGCTGCGCGGCGGCCATGCCGCGGCCGTGCTTCCCGAACATGCCTGCCGCGATCTGCTGGCCGACCGCACGCTGCGGGTGACGCAGCTGCCGCGCCGCCGCGACATCTGGCTGCTGGTGCAGACCCATCTGAAACGCGATCCCGCCGCGCGCGTCGTCATCGACTGGCTGCGCGGTTGTTTTGCGGAGTTCCAGGCGGGGGATTGAGCCGTGCGCGGTTGGTCGGGCGCGGTGCCGAAACGGCGGCCGAAGCGGATCGCGGTGAGGAAGCCGTGAAAGAAAAAGGGCGCAGCCTGCGCTGCGCCCTTCGTGTTCGCGAGGGGAGCGGACCTTAGAAGTCCATGCCGCCCATGCCGCCGCCCGGAGGCATCGCGGGGCCGCCGGCGTTCTTCTTCGGCAGCTCGGCGACCATCGCCTCGGTGGTGATCAGCAGGCCGGCCACCGACGCTGCGTTCTGGATCGCGGCGCGCACGACCTTGGTCGGGTCGATGATGCCCTTGGACACCATGTTCACGTAGTCGCCGGTCTGCGAGTCGAAGCCGTACGCATACTGCTCCTTCTCGAGGATCTTGCCGACGATGACCGAACCGTCCTCGCCCGCGTTGATGGCGATCTGGCGGGCCGGAGCGGAGAGCGCCTTGCGGACGATCTCGACGCCGGTCTTCTGGTCCTCGTTCTTGGTGCGCAGGCCCTTGAGCTGCTCGGAGGCACGGAGCAGGGCGACGCCGCCGCCCGGCAGGATGCCTTCCTCGACAGCCGCGCGGGTCGCATGCATCGCGTCATCCACGCGATCCTTGCGCTCCTTGACCTCGACCTCGGTCGCGCCGCCGACGCGGATCACCGCGACGCCGCCCGCGAGCTTGGCCAGACGCTCCTGCAGCTTCTCACGGTCGTAGTCCGAGGTGGTCTCCTCGATCTGCGCCTTGATCTGCTGCACGCGCGCCTCGATGTCGGCCTTCTTGCCGGCACCGTTGACGATCGTGGTGTTCTCCTTGTCGATCATCACCTTCTTGGCGCGGCCGAGCATGGAGAGGTTGACGTTCTCGAGCTTGATGCCGAGGTCTTCCGAGATCGCCTGGCCGCCCGTCAGGATCGCGATGTCCTGCAGCATGGCCTTGCGGCGGTCGCCGAAGCCCGGCGCCTTGACGGCCGCGACCTTCAGGCCGCCGCGCAGACGGTTGACGACCAGGGTGGCCAGCGCCTCGCCCTCGACGTCCTCGGCGACGATCACCAGCGGCTTGCCGGTCTGCACCACGGCCTCGAGCAGCGGCAGCAGCTCGTTCAACGACGACAGCTTCTTCTCGTTGATCAGGATGTAGGCGTCATCCATCTCGACGCGCATCTTGTCGGCATTGGTGACAAAGTACGGAGAAATGTAGCCGCGATCGAACTGCATGCCCTCGACGACGTCGAGCTCGGTCTCGAGCGACTTCGCTTCCTCGACCGTGATCACGCCCTCGTTGCCGACCTTCTTCATGGCGTCGGCGAGGAACTTGCCGATCTCGGAGTCGCCGTTGGCGGAGATGGTGCCGACCTGGGCGATCTCGTCGTTCGACGTGACCTTCTTGGAGTTCTTGACGAGGTCCGCAACGACCGCCTCGACCGCGAGGTCGATGCCGCGCTTCAGATCCATCGGGTTCATGCCGGCGGCAACCGCCTTGGCGCCCTCGCGCACGATGGCCTGGGCCAACACGGTCGCGGTGGTGGTGCCGTCGCCAGCCGCGTCAGCGGACTTCGAGGCGACCTCGCGCACCATCTGCGCGCCCATGTTCTCGAACTTGTCGTCGAGCTCGATCTCCTTGGCGACGGTGACGCCGTCCTTGGTGATGCGTGGCGCGCCGAACGACTTGTCGAGGACGACGTTGCGGCCCTTCGGACCGAGCGTGACCTTCACGGCATTGGCGAGAATGTCCACGCCGCGCAGCATGCGGTCGCGGGCTTCGACGCCGAACTTTACGTCTTTCGCTGACATATTGGGTTTCCCTGAGTTGATCGAGGTCCCCGTCCTGAGGAGCCCGCCTTGGCAGATCGCGGCGGGCGTCTCGAAGGACGAGAGGAGGTTGGAGTTGAGGCCTCATCCTTCGAGACGCCGGCTCAAGCCGGCTCCTCAGGATGAGGGGCAACGGCGGCTTAGGCGGCCTTCTTCTTCGACGCGGTGTCGGTGAGCACGCCCATGATGTCGCTTTCCTTCATGATGAGCAGCTCCTGGCCGTCGATCTTGACCTCGGTGCCCGACCACTTGCCGAACAGCACGCGATCACCGACCTGGACGTCGAGCGGGACCAGCTTGCCGCTCTCGTCGCGGGCGCCCGGGCCCACCGCGATCACTTCGCCCTGCGAGGGCTTTTCCTTGGCCGAGTCGGGGATGATGATGCCGCCAGCGGTCTTCTCTTCGGCGTCGATGCGCTTGACCACGACGCGGTCGTGAAGCGGACGGAAAGCCATACAGTCCTCCTAAGCTATTGAGGCGATTGTCAGTTTCTGAAAATTTGGCAGTCGGCGCCGGCGAGTGCCAGCACGCGGGCTGGATTTAGGGGAGAGTTCTATGCCGGGCAAGGCCTTGTAGCAGAAAAATTAGCAGTCAACTGCGGCCTCTGCCAAAGCGTTCCGATAGCGTTAACGGCGCCGGAACAAAGCACGAAACACCGTATTAGCACCCGGGCTAAGTCGCTGCTAATGCAGCATATTTCAACAACCGGTTAAACATTTAAGCTTGAGATGGGTTGAGGACATGCGTCACATTTCGAAGCAGTGAGCGCATCTTTGCCGGGTGGCTCCATCCCGGTTGGCCACGCGGACATGCGCTCCAGAAACGGAGGTTGGCATGGTATCGAGGGTTGAGGTTTCCGAGGACTTTCGGAAACAGGTGCTGGGTTATGGGCTGACGACCGCGCAGATCCTGTATCGGATGCCGGACCATCGCTCGCTGCTGCAAACCTATGTCTGGCAGAACTACGACCTGTTTCCGAAATTCCCGGCGCTGCAGGACTTCCTGGCGTTCTGGCAGGAGAAGATCGAGGGCCCGCTGCACTCGGTGACAGTGGCGCATTCGAAGCTGATCAAGCCGGCCGAGCTGCGCGCGGTCGACGGTGTGTTCGTGCTGCATTGAGCGGAAGGGCGCCGCAGTCGCTCCACCACCGGTGTCATTCCGGGGCGCGCATCAGCGCGAGCCCGGAATCCATCGGGCGGCACAACGCGCGGAGGCATGGATTCCGGGCTCGTGCTTCGCACGCCCCGGAATGACGACCTTTGTTGGAGAAGCTGCTGAGGTTCGACAACATGTGCTAGCCTTGCATCGAGGACTCGCAGGGAGAGCACCATGGCCAGCAAGAGCCGCACCACCAAGCCCGTCTCACGCGCCGCCGCCAAGGCCGCAGCGCTGAAGACCAGCAAGAGCAGCAAGGCGGCTGCGAAGACCTCCGCCAAAACCAGCGCAAAGACCATCGCCAAGACGCCCGGCAAGACGCCCGCCAGGCCGGGCAGGGCGGCCGCGCCGTCCGCGCGCAAGGCGCTCGTGAGCAAGGGGCGGCCGGCGCCGGCGCCGCGGCGGCCGAAGCAGAAGGTCGCGATCTCTCACCACCGCGAGGAGGACTTCAAGGCCGATGGCCTGCGTGCCTATGCGCATTATCGCGATCTCGGCATCGCCGCCGCGACCCACGGTTTGGCGCGCGCGCATGTCATTCGCATGCTGCCGCCGTGCAATCCGCAGGAGGTCTCGAAGCTGCACACCCATGCGGTCGACTTCCAGATGGTCTACGTGCTCAAGGGCTGGGTGAAAAGCTACCTCGATGGCGTCGGCGAGACGCTGATGCAGGAGGGCAGCTGCTGGACCCAGCCGCCGAAGATCCGGCACATGATCCTCGACTATTCCGACGACGTCGAGCTGCTCGAAGTGATCCTGCCGGCCGACTTCAAAACCGTCGAACTTACGACGTAAAGGCGACAGAAACGGATGGAAACATTTCGCGCGCGATGGACGGCGGCCGTCGCGCGTGTGTGTTGACGTCCAGTCCCGCGTGATGGGGACGGATGGGCCGGCGACGGATGCGGAGCCGCGTTCGGCGCGGGCTTGTGTAAGGCGTATCCGTCCCGTTGCCCTCCTTCGTCGTTCAATACGCTCCCACGGCCAAGCGCGCGCCACGGATGCATGCGCCCGCGCAGCCCTGTGTTGCCGGCTCGTCCGCAGCGTCGGCTCCCGCTCATCGCGAGGATGTCGACTGGCTCCGCGCTATCGCGGTGCTTGCCGTCATAGGCTTCCACTTCGAGGCGCCGGCCATCTTCGGCGGCTTCGTCGGTGTCGACATCTTCTTCGTCATCTCCGGCTATCTGATCACCGGCATCATCACGGCCGAGATCGCCAAAGGGCAGTTCTCGTTTGCCAACTTCTATGAACGGCGCGTGCGGCGATTGCTGCCCGCGCTCTATGTCATGGTGGCGTTCGCAGCGATCCCGGCATTCTGGGACATGCTGAGCTCCGAGCGCGCCGAACTCTCCCGCTCGGCCATGGCCGTCGTCACCTTCACCTCGAACATCTTCTTCTGGCAGCAGTCCGGCTATTTCGACCATGCCGCGGTGGAGAAGCCGCTGCTGCACACCTGGTCGCTCGCCGTCGAAGAGCAGTTCTATCTCGTGCTTCCCGTGGTGATCTGGAGCGTGTTGCGGATCGCGCGCGGCCGCCGGCTGGCGCTTCCGATCACGCTGCTGGTCCTCGCGGCCGGCTCGTTCGCCCTCGGCCTGATGTTGATGCGATCCGGCGCGTCCGCGAGCGCCTTCTTCCTCAGCCCGCCGCGGGCATGGGAATTCCTGCTCGGCAGCCTCGTTGCCGTCTCAGGCCTGCCCGCACCGCGCCCCGGCGCGGCGCAACGTACGGCGCGCGGGCTGGCGCTGCTGCTGATGGCGGTGCCAGTCCTTGCGTTGCGGCCCGGCCCAGGCTTTCCCGGCCTCAATGCGCTGTCGCCCTGTCTCGGTGCGGCGCTGTTCCTGTGGAGCGGGACGGGAAGCGTTCAGGCGGCGCGCAGCCCGCTGGCTCCGCTGTCTGTGCTGGCCTTCTTCGGCCGCATCTCCTATTCGCTGTATTTGTGGCATTGGCCGGTGTTCGCCTTTGCGCGCTTTGCCAAGCCTGGACTCGCGCTCGATGGTTGGGAACGGGCGGCCTTGTTCGCGCTCACGGTCGCCGTCGCCACGCTGTCCTGGCGCTTCGTCGAGCAGCCGTTTCGCAGCCGCCGGCTCGCAGCCACGTCGCGCGCCGCGTTCGCTCTCGCCGCGCTGGCGAGCCTCGCGCTGCTCGCCGGGAGCGGTGCCGGGCTGTTACGCGCGGGCGTCGTCTCCGACGCCGACCGCGCGGCGCAGCGCCTCGATGCCTACAACAACTACGACATGAAGCCGGTCTATCGCTACGGCTCCTGCTTTACCACCCCTGACGGACGAATCCCGGAGGACTGCCTGCGCCAGATGGCCGGCAAGACCAATGTGCTGCTGTGGGGCGACAGCTTTGCCGCGCATTACTACCATGGCCTGAAGGCTCAGCTCGATCCGGACGCCGTCAACATCATGCAGGCCAGCCAGCCGACCTGCATGCCGACCTTCAGCGCGGAGACGCAGGGCGTCGCAGCCTGCCGTGCCCTCGCGAGCCAGATGCGCGACTATCTCGCGACGGCGCGGCCAGATCTCGTGGTGATGTCGGCGGACTGGCTGGAGGATGCACGCCCGCCGCGCTTCCAGAGCATGGTCCACGACCTCAAATCGACGCTTCATCGCCTGCATGATGCCGGCATTCCGGTGGTGCTGCTCGGCCCCTCCGTTCAATTCCGCGCGCGGCTGCCGTCCATGCTGGCGCGTGCGACGCTACGCGGCGTCACGCCTGATCCCGCGGCGTTTGTGCGATCCGATGTGTTTGCGCTGGACGCGGCAATGCAGGCGGCGCTGCCGAGCGGCGAGGGTTTTTCCTACGTCTCGATCCTGTCTGCCGTCTGCAAGGGCGACCATTGTCCGTTGACGGTCGGCGGCGTTCCGCTGTCCTTCGACCACGCGCATCTCACGGCCGAGGGCTCGGTGCACGTGATGGCCAAGATTGTGCCGCAGCTTCTGCCTGGCGCGAGCGAGTTCAGCTCAATTCAGCAAGCCGACGATCGCGCCCATCAGGCAGGTGGTGAGGGTGCCCGAGACGATTGACTTGAGGCCGAGCGCGTTGATCTCGTCGCGGCGTGTCGGCGCCATCGTGCCCAAGCCGCCGATCATGATGCCGAGGCTGGCGAAGTTGGCGAAGCCGCACATCGCATACAGCATGATCAGCCGCGCCCGCGGGTCGAGCGCGGCAGGGTCGAGCTTCGCCAGCTCGACATAGGCGATCAGCTCGTTGAGCACCGTCTTGGTCCCCATCAGACTGCCGGCGGTGACGGCCTGCGACCAGGGCAGGCCCATCAGCCAGCACACCGGCGCCATCAGGAGGCCGAGCAGCCGCTGCAGCGAGATGGCGGCGCCGCCGACGGCCGGCAGCAGCGACAGGATCGCGTTCGCAAGATAGACCAGCGCCACCAGCACCAGCAGCAGCGCGACGATGTTCATCAGGAGCTCCAGCCCGGCGCTGGTGCCCTTGACGATGGCGTCCATCGTCGAGGAGGCCTGCATGTCCGGATCGCCGAGCGCGCCGCCGGTGAGCTGCTTCGAGGTCTCCGGCACCATGATCTGGCTGATCAGGATCGAGGCGGGCGCGCCAAGCACCGAGGCGATGACAAAATGCGCGGCGGCGTCGGGAATGAGCGGCGCAAGCAGCGTCGCGTACAGCACCAGTACGGTGCCCGCGATACCGGCCATGCCGCCGGTCATGACCAGGAACAACTCGCTCCGCGTCATCTGCGCGAGATAGGGGCGGATGAACAGCGGCGCTTCGACCATGCCGAGAAAGACGTTGGCGGCGGTGGAGAGGCCGACGGCGCCGCCGACGCCGAGCGTCCGCTCGAGCAGCCAGGCCATGCCGCGCACCAGAGGCGGCAGCACGCGCCAGTAGAACAGCAGCGTCGTCAGCACGCTCATGACCAGCACGATCGGCAGCGCCTGGAAGGCGAGCACGAAATCGGCGCCGGGCGCCTTGAGGTCGAACGGCAGGGCGCCGCCGCCGACATAGCCGAACACGAACGAGGTGCCGGCGCGCGAAGCGGAGGCGATCGCGCCGACCGCGTCGTTTATGGTGCCGAAGGCGCGGGCGACGGTGGGGACCTTGAGCAGCACCAGCGCGGTGAGAATTGTCACCACCAGCCCGAGCGCGGTCTGCTTCAGCGACACCGCCCGCCGGTTCTCGCCGAGCGCCCATGCGATCGCGAGCAGCGCGACGATCCCGAACGCCGATTGCAGCTGAAGCATCAGATCCCCCGAACCCCACGGCATTATGAGCTGATGGAACAGCCCCGCGCAATGCCGTGCCGCCATGCGGGGCTCGCGATTGACAAGCAGTTGGGCCTGCGTCACGCAAGGCGCCATCATGTCCACCACCGCTCCGACCGGCGCGCAGGATCTCCTGAAGCAAGCCGCGTTCCTGTTCTTCCTGTCGTCACGCAGCCTGTCGCGGTTCGCGAGCCAGATCGCCGCGGTGGCGGTCGGCTGGCAGATCTACGATCTCACCGGGCGCGCCTTCGATCTCGGCATGGTCGGGCTGATCCAGTTCCTGCCGACGGCGCTGCTGGTATTCGTAGCCGGGAGCGCCGCCGATCGTTATCCGCGCAAGCGCGTGGTGCAGCTGTGCCAGCTCGCCGAGGCGATCACCGCGCTCTATTTGTGCTGGGGGGCGTATGCCGGCCAGCTCGCCGAGCTGCAGCTGTTCGCGGCCGTGTTCGTGCTCGGCATCGCCGGTGCGTTCGAGAGCCCGGCCACCGCCGCGCTGCTGCCGCTGATCGCGCCGTCGGGCACGCTGCAGCGGGCCAGTGCGCTGTCGAGCGGCGCGGCGCAGCTCGCCACCATCGCCGGCCCCGCCATCGGCGGCTTCGCCTATGCGGTCGCGCCTGGGCTGCCCTACGGCATCATGATGCTGTTCTGGCTCGGCGGCATGGCGCTGACCGGCCTGATGCAGGTGCCGGATGATGTGCCGGCCGAGCGGCTCGACGGCGGCAGTGCCGACCTGTTTGCCGGCGTCCGCTTCATCCGCGCCAATCCGGCCATTCTCGGCACCATCTCGCTCGATCTGTTTGCGGTGCTGCTCGGCGGCGTCACGGCGCTGCTGCCGATCTATGCGCGCGACATTCTGCAGACCGGGCCGTGGGGGCTCGGCGTGCTGCGCGCCGCGCCGGCCGTCGGCGCGCTGATGATGACGGCGGTGCTGGCGCGCTACACGATCCGTCGCCGCGTGGGACTGCGGATGTTTCAGGCGGTGATCGTGTTCGGCGCTGCGACCGTCGTGTTCGCCGTCTCGCATGTGATGTGGATCTCGGTGCTGGCGCTCGCCATCCTCGGCGCCGCCGACACGATCAGCGTCGTGATCCGCTTCTCGCTGGTGCAGCTCGCCACGCCGAACGAGATGCGCGGCCGCGTCGGCGCGGTGAACTTCCTGTTCATCAACGCCTCCAACCAGCTCGGCCAATTCGAGAGCGGCGTCACCGCCGCGCTGTTCGGCACCATGCCCGCCGCCATCCTCGGCGGTCTCGGGACGATTGCGATCGCGCTGGCGTGGATGAAGCTGTTTCCGACGCTCCGGAAGGTCGAGCGGCTGGAGTAGGGCCTTTCGCTCGCTCCGTCATGCGGGGACGCGCGCAAATCTTTCCGCCGTCATTCCGGGGCATCGCGCAGCGATGAGCCCGGAATCCATAGCCACGACAGGCTGTGAGGCGAAGACGATCGCCACTGCCATCTCGCGCCACATCACCGCTTGTGGCTATGGATTCCGGGCTCGCGCTACGCGCGCCCCGGAATGACGAGTGGATAGAGCAGGGGGGCGACCGCGATGAGCTCGTCAGCCCCGGCCCACGAACGGCATCTTGGTGGCCATCACGGTGATGAACAGCACGTTGGCGCTGAGCGGCAGGCCGGACATGTAGACCACGGCGTCGGCGACCGCCTTCACGTCCATGCGTGGTTCCGGCATCATGCGGCCGTCGGGCTGCAGCACGCCGCCGACCATGCGCTCGGTCATCGGCGTCTCGGCATTGCCGATGTCGATCTGGCCGACGGCGATGTCGTAGGCGCGGCCGTCGAGGTTGGACGCCTTCGTCAGGCCGGTGATGGCGTGCTTGGTGGAGGTGTAGGGCGAGGAGAACGGCCGCGGCGCATGCGCCGAGATCGAGCCGTTGTTGATGATGCGGCCGCCGCGCGGGCTCTGGTCCTTCATGATGCGGAAGGCGTGCTGCGTGCACAGGAACGGCGCGGTGAGGTTGGTCGCGACCACCGACTGCCACTGCTCCATGGTGAGGTCCTCGAACGGCACCGGCGGCGCGCCCATGCCGGCATTGTTGAAGAGAACGTCGAGCCGGCCATAGGTCGACTTGACCGTGTCGAACAGCGCCGCGATCGAGGCGGGGTCCATCATGTCGGCAGAGACCGGGAGGCTCATGCCGGCAGGTCCGAGCTTGGCGGTCTCCTCCAGCATCTCCTTGCGGCGGCCGGCCAGCACCACGGTGAAGCCTGCGTTCATCAGCGCCAGCGATGTGGCGCGGCCGACACCCGTGCCTGCGCCCGTCACCAGTGCGATCTTCTTTGCCGCTTCAGCCATGAGTCCTCACCTTCAGTGGTTTTGCAGTTCGCGTGATCTGCAGTTTCAGTGTTTTGATTCGCTTTGAGTCTTGTAGGGCGGCCTTGGAATGTTGTTATGCGCCGCGCGCAAGGCCGCCGACCAGCGCGAGCGGAGATCGTGAAAATAGGGCTCGCCGGCCTCGATCCGGTGATTGAGGTCGGCCTCGCAGGCTTCGGCGCGCACCACCAGCACGTCGATCGGCATGCCGACGCCGAGGTTCGAACGCATCGTCGAATCCATCGAGATCAGACCCGTCTTCAAGGCATCGTAGAGCTCGACGTCGTAGTGCATCGCGCGGTCGAGCACCGGCTTGCCGTATTTGTGCTCGCCGATCTGCAAATAGGGTGTGTCGGTGGTGCATTCGATGAAATTGCCGGCGGTGTAGACCATGAACAGCCGCATCCGCGAGCCCTTGATCTGGCCGCCGAACAGGAAGGACACGTCGAACGAGATATCCTCGGCCTTCAGCGCCGGCCCTTCGGTCGCGTGAACCATGCGGATCGCCTTGCCGATGCGCTGGGCTGCCTGGAACATGGTCGGCGCGTTCATCAGGGTCTCGACGTCGCCGGTCTCCGGGTCTTCGATGCCTTCGGTCAAGGTCGACAGCACGGACTGGCTGATGGCCAGATTGCCGGCGCTGGCGATCGCCAGGATGCGCTCGCCCGGATTGGAGAAGATGTGCAGCTTGCGGAAGGTCGAGACGTTGTCGAGACCGGCATTGGTTCGGGTGTCCGCGATCATGACGAGCCCGTCACGCACCAGAATTCCGCAGCAATACGTCATCGTCGTCCCCTCGAGCCAGAGCGCGAATTAGTAGCGAAAATCGGCGGCGCGTCCAACCCCGACGAGACGGCTGTGGCTCCAGCGAGCCGCTGCTCCACGATAAGTCGTCATTCCGGGGCGGCGCGCAGCGACGAGCCCGGAATCCATTGTCCCGCGTGTCCGTCGTCCGATGGATTCCGGGCTCGCCCTTCGGGCGCCCCGGAATGACACCGCTGGGAAGGCTGCGGCGCGTCCCGGAATTCAGGACTGGCGCTGCGACTGCGATTGCGACTGGCCGCCGCCGCGGCCGACCTGCTCGACCTTCACCTTCACGGTGAGCGTCTCGTGGCCGCCGCCGTAACGGGTGCCGCGCACCGGCGCTGCGCCGAGATAATCCAGCCCGAGCGCCACCCGCACATGCGCATCCGTCGTGCAGATGCAGTTGGCGGCGTCGAATCCGACCCAGCCGAGATCCGGAATGAAGGCCTCGGCCCAGGCGTGACCGGCTTCCTGGTGCACCGCACCATCGGAGCGCAGGAAGTGCCCGGAGACGAAGCGGGCCGGGATGCCGCCGGCCCGCGCGGAGGCGATGAAGATGTGCGCGTAATCCTGGCAGACGCCGCGCCGCAGATTGAATGCCTCCACGGCCGAGGTGCCGCTATGGGTCGGGTCCTCGTCGAAGGTCATGTGCTCGTAGACCTGCATCATCAGCGTGTGCAGGAAGCCGAGCACGTCGCTTTCCGACTCCGCGCGCAGGTCCCGCACGATGCCGGCCATGGCCGCATTGGCCGTGGTGAGCGGGGTCTGCCGGAGGAAGAAGCTCGGCGGAAACCGCTCGTCCGCGCCCTTCAGCACGCCGCCGGTGTCGTGCGTCTCCACCAGGCCTTCTGCCGTGATGGTGAGGTCCTCGAGCGGTCCGTGCGTGATGACGTGGGTGACGTTGCCGAACGCATCCTCATGCATGTCGAGACGTGAATCGGTCGACACGTCGATCTGCCATTCCGCCACATATTGGCCGTCATGGCTGCCGGGCGTCATCCGGATGATCTGGATGGCGCCGGTCGCCGCCGGCTCGTAGCGGTAGGTGGTGGAATGAGAGATACGCAGGCGCATGGCGGTCGATCGGTGTTGTGAGGTGGCTGTCCGCGGTAGCTCGTTTCACGGTCTCCCGAAAGGGCAGGCCGGCATTGGGCTGGATCGACCCTCGAATCGGGGCTCCGGGCGTGGTCTCGCGGCCACACTCCGCCGCGCCCCCATCGTCAGATCAGGTACTGTTTGGTGATGATCTCCCCCAGCCGCGAATTGTCCGAGATGAACTCCTGGATGAACTCGTGGACGCCGCGCTGGAAGATGTCGTCCATGTTGGAATGCTCGAGCCGGTTGCGGACGCCGCGGGCATGGCGCTGCGACGGACCCTGGCGGCCATAGGCCACGCCGATCTGGTCGAGATTGCGGACGAGATTGCCGTAGCAGCTGGCGAGCGAACGCGGCAGCGTGTCGTTGAGGATCAGGAGGTCCGCGATCAGCCAGGGTTTCAGCGTCTCGCGATACACCCAGTGATAGGCCGTCAGCGCCGACACCGAGCGCAGGATCGAGGTCCACTGATAGTAGTCGAGCGGGCCGCCGACATGCTCCTCCTCGGGAAGCAGCACGTGATATTTCACGTCGAGAATGCGCGCGGTGTTGTCGGCGCGCTCCAGATGCAGGCCGAGCCGCGAGAACCAGTAGGCGTCATTGCGCAGCATGGTGCGATAGGCCGAGCCGTCGAAGCGCAGCGAGGTCTCCTGCACGAAGCGCAGGAAGCGCGCCAGCTCCTCGCGGGTCTTCGTGCCCTTGCTCCAGACCTCCTGCAGTTCGATCCAGGAGCCGTTGATGGTGTCCCACATCTCCGAGGTCAGCGCCGTCCGCACCGAGCGCGCATTGAGCCGGGCGGCCTCGATGCAGTTCTTGATCGAGGACGGGTTCGACTGGTTGAACGAGAGATATTCGACGACGTTCTGCTCGTTGGCCTCGGAGTAGGCCTCATAGAAGCTGGCGCTGACGCCGGCGGTCAGCAGCGCCGATTCCCACTCGTTGGTCTTGCCGATATAGGCCGCGGGAAGCGCGGTGACGCGCAAGGTGGCGTCGATGGTGCGGGCGAGATACTCGGCGCGCTCGACATAGCGGGCAAGCCAGTACAGGTTTTCGGCGGTGCGCGACAGCATGGGCGGTTACGATCGGCTGCTTGGCATGTGCTTGCTAAGGCGGTGCGGAAATGCGCTGCGCGGCGAGATCAATGCAGACTCGTCGAGCGACGTCTTCGCCGCGGGCTCGGTGCACCCTCTCCCCTTGTGGGAGAGGGTGGCTTCGCGAAGCGAAGCCGGGTGAGGGGTCTCTATCCGCGCTTGCGCATGCCGAGAGAACCCCTCACCCGGCGCCGAGCTGACGCTCGTCGCCACCCTCTCCCACAAGGGGAGAGGGTGCACCGTCGTTGTCGCAAAATGTGTGTCCACACTCCGTCCTTCAGGAAGAGGGGACGCATGACCCCCAATGAAAACGCCTCTACTCATCCAGCACCCATGTGTCCTTGGTGCCGCCGCCCTGGCTGGAATTGACCACCAGCGAACCTTCCTTCAGCGCCACGCGGGTGAGGCCGCCGGGCACGATGGTGGTGCGGTCGCGTCCGGTCAGCACGAACGGCCTGAGGTCGACATGACGCGGCGCGAGTCCCGAGGTGACGCAGGTCGGACAGGTCGACAGCGCCAGCGTCGGCTGCGCGATGAAACCTTCTGGCTCGCGCTTCAGCTTGTCGCGGAACGCCTCGATCGTCGCCTTGGTCGCGGCCGGGCCAATCAGCATGCCGTAGCCGCCGGAGCCGTGCACTTCCTTGACGACGAGCTCGCCGAGATGGTCGAGCACGTAAGAGAGATCCTGCGGCTCGCGGCAGCGCCACGTCTGCACGTTTTTCAGGATCGGCTCCTCGCCCAGATAGAACTTCACGACATCGGGCATGTAGGAATAGATCGCCTTGTCGTCGGCAATGCCGGTGCCGACCGCATTGGCGAGCGTGACATTGCCGGCGACATAGGCCGACATCAGGCCGGGCACGCCGAGCGCCGAATCAGGGCGGAAGGTGAGGGGATCGAGGAAGTCGTCGTCGACGCGTCGATAGATCACGTCGACCCGCTTCAGCCCCTCCGTGGTCCGCATGAACACCTCGTCGTTCTTGACGATGAGGTCGCGGCCTTCGACCAGCTCGATGCCGAGCTTGTCGGCCAGGAACGAGTGCTCGTAATAGGCTGAATTGTAGATTCCGGGCGTCATCAGGGCGACGGTCGGCTCGGCGGAGGCGCTGAGCGGCGCGACCGAGCGCAAGCACGACAACAGCTCGTCCGGATAGCGCTCGACCGGCGCGACGCGGTGGCGCGCGAACAGGTCCGGAAACAGCCGCATCATGATCTCGCGGTTTTCCAGCATGTAGGACACGCCCGAGGGCGTGCGCGCATTGTCCTCCAGCACGATGAAGTCGTTGGCGTCGACGCGGACGATGTCGATCCCGGCGATGTGCACATAGACGTCGTGCGGCACGTCCTGGCCGTTCATCTCGGGCCGGAAGACCGGGTTCTGGAAGATCAGGTCATCCGGCACGACGTTGGCGCGCAGGATGTCGCGGCCGTGATAGATGTCGCGCAGGAACATGTTCAGCGCCTTGACGCGCTGCTTCAGCCCTTTCTCCAGGAGCGTCCATTCCTTGCCGGAGAGGATCCTCGGGATCACATCGAACGGGATCAGCCGCTCCTGCGCCTCCGCCTCGCCATAGACGGCGAAGGTGATGCCGATTCGCCGGAACAACAGCTCCGCCTCGTGACGGCGATATTCCAGCGCTTCCGGCGGCGTTTCCTTCAGCCACCGCGACAGCTCCTGATAAGCCTGACGAACGTCGCCGCCCGGCTCGTTCATTTCGTCGAACGCAACTGCCATAGATGCCCGTGTGTCCCAGCCTCGCCATACACTGCATGACTCCACGTGATGGTAGCAAGGGCCGGGCCAGCGAGATATGCATTCTCCTGCGGCATTTCGTGGGGGGCGCGGGAGTCGTGCCCGAAAAACCGGCTGCACGATGCTCAAATCCGCGGCATGGGCTGCGACGTTTCGGATGACTTTGGTGCCGGCTCGGGCCAAAAGAGACGCCAGATGCGAGGAGATACCATGAGCGACATCGTCACCGCGGGATTGCTGGTCATCGGCGACGAGATCCTGTCCGGGCGGACCAAGGACAAGAACATCGGCTTCATCGCCGAATACCTGACCAATCTGGGCATTGACCTCAAGGAGGTCCGGGTGGTCTCGGACGACGAGGGCGATATCATCGCTGCACTGGACGCGCTGCGGCACCGCTACACTTATGTGTTCACGACCGGCGGCATCGGGCCGACCCATGACGACATCACCGCGGACGCGATCGCCAAGGCCTTCGGCGTCGGCATCGACCACCACCCCGAGGTCGTGGCGCGCTTCCGCGAGCGCTGGAGCGAGCAGGAGCTGAATGAAGCCCGTCTGCGTATGGCACGCATCCCGGACGGTGCCGAGCTGATCCAGAGCGCCACGATCCTGGCGCCGGGCTTCAAGCTCGGCAACGTCATCGTCATGGCCGGCGTGCCCTCGATCATGCAGGCGATGATGGACATCGTCGCGCCGAAGCTAAAATCGGGCGTCCGCATGCTCTCGGAGACCGTCCGTGCCAATGCCCGCGAGGGCGACATCGGCGGCCCCCTGCGCGAGATCGCCAAGACGCATCCGGACACCATCATCGGCAGCTATCCCTTCATCGACGAGGACCAGAAGCCGAACACGCATCTCGTGGTGCGCTCGCGCGACCAGGACAAGCTGACGGCGGCGATGGCTGCGGTGAAGGAGATGCTCGCGGGGCTCAACGTCACGCGCTAAGCAGGTGTAACTTTCAGAGAGCCACGGACGAGAGCAATGGCGGACAAGACCTTGAGCGCAGAGGAACGGGCAGGCCGGGCCTTTCCGGTGTCCTGGGACCAGTTTCATCGCGATTGCCGGGCGTTGACCTGGCGGCTGAACGAGATCGGTCCGTTTCATGCCGTGGTGGCCATCACCCGCGGCGGATTGGTGCCGGCGGCGATCGTGGCGCGCGAGCTTGGCGTGCGCGTCATCGATACGATCTGCATCGCGAGCTATGATCACACCAAACAAGGCGAGCTGCAGGTCTTGAAGGGCATCTCGGCCGACACCGCGCAACTCGGCGGCGGCACCGGCAAGGGGCTCCTGATCGTCGATGATCTCGTCGACACCGGCAAGACCGGCCGCATGGTCCGCGAGATCCTGCCTGACGCCCATTTTGCCACCGTCTATGCCAAGCCCAAGGGGCGGCCGCTGGTCGACACCTTCATCACAGAGGTGTCGCAGGACACCTGGATCTTCTTTCCCTGGGACACCGCGCTGTCCTTCGCGCCGCCGCTGCGCGACGGAGCGGCGTGAAATCGACTCTCGCGGTCATTCCGGGGCACGCCCGCAGGGCGTGAGCCCGGAATCCATAACCACGATCGGGAGTGTGGATTCCGGGCTCGTCGCTGCGCGCCGCCCAGGAATGACGACGGAGAGAGCGGAGCGCCGCCATGCCGCTGCAGAACCGCGTCACCCCGACCGGCGACATCGTCGCCACGCCGCATCGCGGATTGTTCACCGGCAATCGCGGCATCATCCATGACCCCGCGACGAAGACGCTGTTGAGGAAGCGCTGGTCGAGCCCGGCCTGGCTGGTCTGCCTGTGCGACTTTCGCGGCAAGCACCGCGAGGTGATGGCGACGCAGAGCTGGACGGAGCTGTTCTTCCTCGACGAGGCCACCGCGCTCGCCGCTGGCCATCGTCCCTGCTTCTACTGCCGCCGCGACGATGCGAACCGGTTTCGCACCGCATGGGAGAGGGGAAATGACGCCCGTCATGTTCGCGCCGCCGACATCGACCGGGTGCTGCATCGCGAACGGCTCGATCGGAGGAAGAAGCGACTGCATCCGCTGCCGATGCTGTTGGCGGAGCTCCCTGACGGCACGATGGTGCAGTCCGGTCAGGAGAGCTTCCTGATCCTGCAAGGCCGGGCGCGGCCGTGGTCGTTCGCCGGCTATGGGGCGGAGCGCGAGCACGTCCCTGCACCGCAACTGCTGACGCCGCCCTCGACGGTGCGCGCGCTCCGTGCCGGCTATCGGCCGGTGCTGCGCGCCGGGCTGTCGGGGACGTTCGATCTAAATGGCTAGGTGGCGTCCATGAGATCCGCTGATCAAACTGCGTCTCGCAACTGCACTCTGTGAACGGCTTCACATTTCCACCCGTCCCGGTTGCGATAGCATCGCAACGCGTGATCCATCGCGATGCAAGCGATGAGACGTCACACGCGACAAACGGGAGAGCGTCACATGGCTTTCGTTGCGCTGGACACCAATCAGAACGCGACTCGCATGATTCCGTGCATGCTCTCGCAGAGCATCATCGCGATCGGCCGCTACTACACCCGCAACCGGTCCAACCCGAAGATCCTGAAGCCGGACGAGGCGCAGGCGCTCTCGGCGGCAGGAATCCGGATCTGGCCGGTCTATCAGATCCGTCACCGGCTTCGCGCCGATTTCAGCGCAGTCAAAGGCAAGAGCGAAGCGGAGGATGCGCTCGACTACGCGCGCCACGTCATCGGCCAGCCGGCGGGCTCGGCCATCTATTTCTCAGCAGATTTCGATGCGTCCGATGCCGACGTCAACATCGCCATCAGGCCGCACTTCGAGGCCATCAATGCCGCGTTCGCGGCCGCCGGCCGTCCCTACCGGATCGGCGTCTACAGTTCGGGCGCGGTGTGCAAGACCCTGCTGGATGCCGGTCTGGTGCAGCTGACCTGGCTGTCCCAATCGAGCGGCTTTCGTGGCACGGCCGAGTTCAAGGCATCGGGCCGCTGGAACATTCTTCAGGCCCTGCCGGTCCGGCGGTTCTGCAACTTCGACGACGACGTCGATCCGGATCGGTTCAATGTTGATCTGCCCGACTTCGGCGGCTTCCTGCTCGGTCAGGCGGCACAGCCGCAACCCGTCGCCGAAGCCGCAGCTCCCGTGATCGCGGTCGCAGCCGGTGCGGTCGCGGCTCAGCCGGACTTTCCCGCGGCTCCCCCATTTCCGGGTCAGCCCCTGCATCGCGGCCAGTTCGGCTCGGACGCGGTCAGGGTCGTGCAGGCCAGGCTCAAGGAGCTCGGCTTCGGTCAGCTGGTGACCGACGGCGATTTCGGCGAGGGCACCCAGAACGCCGTGTTCCACTTCCAGGCGCGCAACTCTACGCCCGGCGGCAAGCCGCTGCATATCACCGGCGAGGTCGATGCATCGACATGGGCGGCGCTGTTCGGACCTGGTGCGGTGTTCGATGCGGCCGCCTTCGACCGCAACACGCCGATGCGTGATCTGGTGATCGACATCGCCGCGTCCCAGATCGGCGTCGTCGAGCAGCCGCGCGGCACGAACCGCGGGCCGGAGGTCGACGTCTACATTCGCACTGCCGGCCTTGATCCTGCGACGGACAGCTTCCCGTGGTGCGCCTGTTTTCTCTATTGGGTGTTCAATCAGGCCGCCAGGGTCAAGGGGATCGAAAATCCGTTGCCCAAGACGGCGGGCGTTATCGCGCTCTGGACCATGGCGCGCCGGACCGACGCGCAGATCGTGCACAAATCCGAAGTCAGCGCGCAGACGGTCAAGCCCGGCATGATCTTCGCCCTCGACCTCGGCGGCGGCAAGGGCCATGCCGGCCTGGTCATCGACGTGGTCGGCGACCATGTCGTCACGATCGAGGGCAACACCAATCCGGGCGGCTCATCCGACGGTTTCGGAGTCTTTCGTCGAGACTCGCGGCCGTTGAGCAACAGCGTGCTGCTGGGCTATCTCGATTTCTGCGAGCCGTGAGCGGCACGGATCGCGCGCGTAACCCGGATGAGCGCAGCGACATCCGGGTTACCACGAATAGCGCACGACCGCCTTGCCGCCATAGCTTCGGGTGACGTTGGAGAATTCGCCTTCGAAGGTCCCAGCGGCCGACCAGCCGTTCATCCACTTCATCTCGGCCGATGCCGAGGTCAGCGCGGCGTCGCTGGCCTGCCGGGCTCCGTTGACGACGAAGGAGGCGCCGGGCAGGGCCTGGAACGTGGCGGAAATCGAACGGTCCGGATTGAAGTCATGCGCCCAGGCGACACGGCCGCGCAGCGTGAAGATGCCGTCGGTCAGGGCGTAGGACTTGTCGGTGCGCAGACCGAGCTCGCTGCGCGTCGCCGTGATGGTCCTGGCGCCATAGGTGAGCGCGAAGGTGTTGTTGCCGACGACGGCCCGCTCGGCATAGCCCGGCAGCGCGAAGGTGGTGAACTGAGCGGCCGCGTAGGGCGTGAGGCCGACGGTCGTCCAGGGGGTGACGAAGCGGTGGCCACCCTCGATCCGGCCCGAATAGGAGTTGGCGTTGAAATCGGCGCGCAGCTGATCGATCCCAGCCACGGTCACGGTCCGGTTCGTGGTGACGTCCTGCCAGCCATAGGCCAGGGCGCCTGTCACATAGCCTGCGCCGATATTGTGCCTGACGAAGCCGCCGGCCTGGAACAGATCCGACCTGCCGCCGCCGCCATTGAAGACGCTGAAGTTGGTGCCGCCCCCTGCCATCGCGAAGCCGGCGACGGTGTAGGGCGAGAAGCGATAGTCGGCTCCGACCGCGGTGGCGTAGAGGTTGCTGGTGGCGGTGTTGGAGCCGAGCGCGGCGTTGCCGTCGGTGGTCTGGGCTCCGCCGAAGGCGGCCGCCCACACGCTCCAGCCCGTCCTGGCGACGGGCGCGGGCGGCGCCTTGGTGTAGATCGCGGCCAGCGCGTCGTTCGGATTGCGCTTGGCCGCATAGGCCAGCGTTTCCTCCGCGTAGCCGATCGCGCCGTTGGGCGCAGCGCCCTGGTCGCCGCGACCGCCGACGAAGGGATCGGTCATGACGCCCATGAACTGCGTCATCGCATTGAACGTCGCCTGCTGACCGCCGGTGACGGTCTCGCCCGAGAGTTGCGTCAGTCCGGTGGGGGTCAGTCCGGTGAAGACGACGGGAATGCTGCCGTTCGTGGTGAAGTAGTTGCTCAGCGCCGTGTTGACGTTGACCTGGTTGGTGTTTCCCGCCACCACGGCGAGATCGAGGTTGAGGAAGACGTTGTTGGCGTCATAGCTCAAGGATGACGCGAAGCCGGCGGGCGCGCTGGTCGCCGTCACGGCGCTGAAGGTGCCGCTGACGCCGCCCGTCGCGGTCAGGATCGTGTATTTCTTCGCGACATAGGTTCCGGCGGCGTAGACCGCATTGACCGTGGCGCCGTTGAGGGTCGCGATGCCGGTCACGCTGGCGCGCGAGGCGGTCGTCGGATCGACCTGGACCAGGTAGATCGCGCCCGACTGGAACGCGAGGCTGCCGCTGACCGTCATCGTACTGGCGGCCGTCCCGTTGCCGGGCGCGAAGGTACCGCCAGCATTGATCTGGGTGCCCTTGACCGTGCCGACACCGGCCAGAGTGCCGCCGGAATTGACCGAGGTCAGGGCCGAATTGGCCGCCGTACCGTTCACCTCCAGCGTTCCGCCATTCACGACGGTGTTGCCGGTGTAGGTGTTGGCGGCCGTCAGCACCAGCTTGCCGGCGCCGGTCTTGATGAGGGCGGTGTTGACGCCGCCGGTGGTCAGGCCGGTGCCGCCGATCGTGTTGGCATAGGTGAGGGTGCCGCTCGAGACCGCGATATTGGCAGTGACGCCGCTGATGAAGATGCCGGCTCCCTGCGCGGCGCCGGCCGCTGCTGAAAACCCATTGATGGCGCTCGGTCCGATGCCAATGCCTGGCGTGCCGGCAGCACCACCGGTGACGGTGTTGCCCGAGATCGGCGAGTCGAGAATCGTGAGCGTGCCGCCGGTGGCAACGTAGACGGCGCCGCCATTGCCGGCGCCGCCGTTGCCGCCGGCGCCGCCATCGGAGCCGGGTCCGGGACCGCCCGCGCCGCTGGCGTTGGTGGCGCCGTCGCCGCCGGTGCCGCCATTGCCGCCATTGGCGTTGCCGGTGCCGCCGGGATTGTTGTTGGTGTAGGTGGTGCTGTTGGTGGTGCCGGAGCCGCCGCCGCCGCCGCCGCCGTCACCGACCGAGGGGCCCGCACTGCCGGCCGTGCCTTGCCCACCGGCATGTCCGCCGGTGCCGCCCGCGCCGCCGCCGCCGCTGGCGCCGCCATTGTTCGCGGCACCGCCGGTGCCGCCATTGCCGCCATTCACCGGGTCAGCCGCCGCGTTCTGCGCGCTGCCGCCATTGCCACCAGCGCCGCCGGTGGCGCTGTTGCTGGTGAAGGTCACTGCGGCAATCGTGACATTGGCGCCGCTGCCGACGAACAGGCCGCCGCCGGCCCCGAGGCCGCCACCACCGCCACCGCCGGAGCCGTAGGCCAGACCGCCGCTGTAGTAGCCGTTCTGACCGTTGGTGCCATTGCCGCCGATCGCCGCCATGTTGGTGATCGACAGGCTGGAGATGTTCACGGTCGGCGCATTGGCACCATTGACGACGATGCCCTGGAAGGAAGAGGCGCCGTTGATCGTCTGGCCGTTGCCGGTGATGTTCACCGTGACGTTGGCGTTGGCGGCCTGCAGCTGCGCCAGCGAGCTCGACAGGGTGAAGCCGCTGGTGATGTTGATGGTGACCGTCGAGTTGGCGCCGGCGGCTGCGACCGCAGCAACGGCCGTATTCCAATCAGCCTGGTTGGCGACGTCGATCGCCAAGGCCTGGGTGCTCAGCATCGTTCCCGCGAGGAGGATCGACATGGCCAGAAAGCGACGCGCCTTTGACTTCGGCGCAGCAAACATCGTTCTCGCAAAGCAAGCCATTAAAGTCCCCAGCAATGAAGGCAGACGTCAGATCCGAACTGAACTAGGCGGGCAAAAATTTCGCGCCATACGTGTTGTTCGGAGATGAAATGTTAGGACACATGTTGTCAAGAACAGCAAAGACACACTGCGTCGTGAATGTTGTGTGATCGGTATTTAACTACCATGACGCGAGCCGTTCTGTAGGCCGGCTCGTCGCGTTGATGGCCGGATCCGCGTAAACCGACACAACGGTGCACAGCATGAGCCGCGACGTTGGGCGGTTCGCGCGGGGGACTCCTCTCAGAGGACCCCTTGTCCGGCGATTCGCGCGCGCCAATCGCCGGATGATGAGGCCTTACGCGAACCGCTGCCGCGCCAGCTTGGCGCCGGTGCCGAGCGCCATCAGCTTCGCCTCCGCGACGTCGCGCCGCATCGGGGCCATGCCGCAATTGGTGGTCGCGATGATGTTCTCTTTCGGCACCACCTTCATGACGTCCTCGAGCGTCCTGCAGACGTCCTCGGCGGTCTCGATCTCGTCGCTGGCGACGTCGATCACGCCGGCTTGCACGATCTTGTTCTTCAACAGCCCGAGCAGTTCGATCGGCACCTTCGAATTGCGGCACTCGACCGCGACCTGCTGAATGCTGCTGGCGTCAATGACCGGGAAGGTCTCCTCGTATTGCCGCCACTCGCTGCCGAGCGTCTCCTTCCAGTCGGTGTTGGCCTTGATGCCGTAGCCGTAGCAGATGTGGACCGCGGTCGGGCACGTCAGGCCTTCGGCGGCGCGCTCCAGCGCCTTGACGCCCCAGTCGCGCACCTCGTCCATGTAGACGTTGAAGGCGGGCTCATCGAACTGGATCATGTCGATGCCGTCGTCGTGCAGCGCCTTGGCCTCCTGGTTCAACAGCTCGGCGAAGGCGAACGCCATCTTGACGCGGTCGCCATAGTAGTTGTCGGCGATGGTGTCGATGATCGTCATCGGCCCCGGCAGCGTGAACTTCACGGCGCGTGTGGTGTGCGTGCGCGCGATCCGCGCCTCGTCGCCGTGGACGCGGCCCTTGAGCGACAGCGGCGCCACGACCTGCGGCACCATCGCCTTGTAGCGGTCCTTGCGGATGCCCATCTCGACCTTGTGCGCGAAGTCGATGCCCTCGACGCGCTCGAGAAAGCCGTGCACGAAATGCTGCCGCGACTGCTCGCCCTCGGTGAGGATGTCGATGCCGGAATCCTCCTGCAGCTTGAGTGCCAGGATGGTCGCATCGCGCTTGGCGCGGGCGAGCTCGTCGTCCTTCGACTTCCACGGCGCCCACAGCACGTTCGGCTCGGCCAGCCATTCCGGCTTCGGCAGCGAGCCTGCGATGGTCGATGGAAACAGCATGGTCGTATTCTCCGGCGTAGGGGCAGTCAGGCTTGAGCGCCTGTCTGCCATGGCTTAACTGTCAGGTACAGAAAGAACCAAGGCCGGCGCGCGTTCCGCAGCGCGGCATAATGGTCCGGACAGGATTGGGGAAGGACTAGGAAGAGGCATGATCGACCTCCATTATGCGCCGACGCCGAACGGCTGGAAGATCTCGATCATGCTCGAGGAACTCGGGCTGCCTTACACGGTCATTCCCGTCGACATCCGCGCTGGCGACCAGTTCAAGCCGGAGTTCCTCGCGGTCAGCCCGAACAACCGCATTCCGGCGATCGTCGACCATGCGCCCGCCGACGGCGGGGCGTCGTTCCCGGTGTTCGAGACCGGCGCGATTCTGATCTACCTCGCCGACAAGACCGGCCGTTTCCTGCCGCAGGAGATGCGGGCGCGCTCGCGTGTCGTCCAATGGGTCATGTGGCAGATGGCAGGCCTGGGACCGATGATGGGGCAGCACGGCCATTTCGCGCTGTATGCCGCGGAGAAGATCCCTTACGCGATCCAGCGCTACCGCGATGAGGTCGCGCGTCTCTTCCACGTGCTCGACGTCCAGCTCGGCAAGACTGGCGCCCATGTCGCCGGCGACGACTACACCATTGCCGATATGGCCTGCTTTCCCTGGATCATGACGCACAAGGCGCAAGGCTTTACGCTCGACGACTATCCGAACATCAAGCGCTGGTACGCAACCTTGCGCGCGCGGCCAAAGCTGCAGGCGGGGCTTGCGATCGGCAAGTTCGTCAAGGAGCCGTTCAACGACGAGACGCGCCACGTGATGTTCGGCGCACGGGCGAAGGAGATGACGGGGAGATCGTGAACGAGCTCTACCGCGCGTGCGAGAGCATGGCGAAAGACACCCAGTCCGTGTGCTGCAGCCCCTGGATTGCTTCGTCGCTCCGCTCCTCGCAATGACGGAGAGAGCGGCGTGCGCCAACTCCCAGTTCCGTCATTGCGAGCGAAGCGAAGCAATCCAGGGCCACGACCGACACCGTTAATTTCTGCGCGCGCGATGA
This sequence comes from Bradyrhizobium aeschynomenes, assembly GCF_013178945.1. GTDB lineage: Bacteria > Pseudomonadota > Alphaproteobacteria > Rhizobiales > Xanthobacteraceae > Bradyrhizobium > Bradyrhizobium aeschynomenes. The sequence continues at coordinate 310,160 of NZ_JABFDM010000002.1, read as the reverse complement.
CGAACTCATCAAGACCTTGAGGAAACACGATGATCGAATTCTTCTTCGACTGCTCCAGCCCCTGGACCTATCTCGCCTTCCACAACATCCAGCCGCTCGCCCAGGAATTCGGCGTCGACATCGTCTGGCGTCCCATCCTCGTCGGCGGCATCTTCAACACGATCAATCCCAGCGTCTATGCGCAGCGTGAGAAGCCGGTGCCGGCCAAGGCGGCCTACATGCTGAAGGACCTCGGCGACTGGTCGCGTTCGGCCGGGCTCAAGATCAAGATGCCGCCTTCGGTGTTTCCGGTGAACAGCGTCAAGGCCATGCGCGGCTGCATCTGGCTCGGCAACGAGGCCATGGTGCCGTTCGCGCGGGCCGTGTTCGAGATCTATTGGGGCGAGGACCAGGACATCTCGCAGGATGCGGTGCTGATCGAAGTGTGCCGGCGTGTCGGCGTCGATGCGAAGGCGTTGTTCGACGGCATCGCGCAGCAGGGCATCAAGGATCAGCTGCGCATCAACACCGAGGAGGTCGTCAAGCGCGGCGGCTTCGGCTCTCCGACCATCTTCGTCGATGTCAACGACATGTATTTCGGCAACGACCGGCTGCCGTTGATCCGCGAAGCGCTGGCGAAGCGGAAGGCGGGCTGATGCCGCGGGCGATCGTCTGCCGCGAGCTCGGGCCGCCGGAGAAATTGCGGCTCGAAGAGCTGCCGCCGCGCGCACTGGGACAAAGCGAGGTGCGGGTGAAGATCCGGGCCGCCGGCATCAACTTCCCGGACATCCTGATGGCGGCTGGCGAGTATCAGCTGAAGCCGGAGCTGCCGTTCACACCTGGGGTGGAAGCCGCTGGCGACGTGACGGAGACCGGTGCCGCCGTGTCTGACCGCGTGGTTGGCGACAAGGTCATCGTGAAGATGCGCTTCGGGGCCTATGCCGAGGAGGCGGTGGTCGCGGCGAGTCAACTCACGCCGCTGCCCTCGACCTTCGACTATGCGGAGGGCGCGACCTATCTCGCCGGGCACGGCACCGCGCATCATGCGCTGGTCGATCGTGCCCAGCTCAAGCACGGCGAGATGCTGCTGGTGCATGGCGCCGGCGGCGGCGTCGGCCTTGCCGCAGTCGAGCTCGGCAAGCTGCTCGGTGCCACGGTGATCGCCGCGGCGTCATCCGAGGAGAAGCTTGCGGTCGCCCGTGCGCGCGGCGCCGATCATCTCGTGCTGTATGCGCGCGAGCCGTTCCGCGACGCGGTCAAGCGCATCACGGATGGACGCGGCGTCGATGTCGTGTTCGATCCGGTGGGCGGCGAGGTGTTCGAGAACAGCGTCCGCTGCATCGCCTGGGGCGCGCGGCTGCTGGTCATCGGCTTCACCGGCGGCATCGGACTGGCGCGTACCAACCTGATCCTGATGAAGGGCGCCAGCGTGCTCGGTGTTCGCGCGGGTGAGGCCGTGCGCAAGGATCCCGCGCTGGGCGAGCGCCGCATGGCCGCGCTGCTCGAGTTCGCCGAGCAGGGCAAGCTGCGGCCGAACGTGTCGCACCGGGTGCCGTTCGAGGACTATGCTGCAGCGATGCGGCTCCTGATCGACCGCAAGGCGATCGGCCGCGTGGCCCTGGTGATGGAGTGAGGCACTGAGGCTCCACACCCTCGGTGTCGTCCCGGCCTAGAGCCGGGACCCATACCGCGTGATCTATCTTGTGGCACCTTGAACGTCGTTCTTCGCCTAACAGCCGCTTGTGGTTATGGATCCCGGATCGGCGCGCGCGTGCCGCGCGCTTGTCCGGGACGACAGCGGAATATGTGGCGCGAGCGTGGCCGATAACTACTACTTGTACTCCCGCTCATCCCACCACGGGAAGTAGTCCGGCATGTCGGCCGTCACCGTGTTCTTGAACTGCGCCGGACGCTTCTGCAGGAACGACACCACGCCTTCCTTGACGTCATCGGAACGTCCGCGTGCGTAGATGCCGCGGCTGTCGATCTTGTGGGCTTCCATCGGATCGTCGGCGCCCATCATGCGCCACATCATCTGGCGGATCAGCGCGATCGACACCGGCGCGGTCTTGTCGGCGATCTCGCGCGCCAGCGCGCGGGCGGTCGGCAACAGATCATCCGGCGGCACCACCTTGCTGACGAGACGGCCGGCCAGCGCCTCCTGCGCCGGGAAGACGCGGCCGGTGTAGCACCATTCCAGCGCCTGCGAGATGCCGACGATGCGCGGCAGGAACCAGCTCGACGCCGCCTCCGGCACGATGCCGCGCTGGGAGAACACGAAGCCGAACCGTGCGGCTTCCGAGGCGATGCGGATGTCCATCGCGAGCTGCATGGTGACGCCGATGCCGACGGCGGGGCCGTTGACGGCGGCGATGACGGGTTTGAGCGACTTGAAGATGCGCAACGTCACCTGGCCGCCGCCGTCGCGCACCTGCGGGTCGGAATAGTCGACGCGGCCATCGGCGTGGCGCTTCACCGGCCCGCGCTTGGCGTCGCGATCGAAGGTGTCGGCACCGGAGGAGAGATCCGCGCCCGCGCAGAACGCGCGGCCCGATCCGGTGACGATGATCGCCCGGACGCCGTCATCCTTGTCGGCGCGATCGAACGCGTCGATCAGTTCTTCCATCATGGTGCCGGTGAAGGCGTTGAGCTTCTCGGGCCGGTTCAAGGTGATGGTGAGGATCTTGTCGGCGACGTCATAGAGGATGGTCTGGTAGGCCATGAGCGTTTCCTGATGTTGTTGTCGTGGCGTTTGTTAGTTGGTTGCTCGTGCCACAATCTCCGCCGTCATTCCGGGATGCGCCCTCTTTGGCGCAGGCCCGGAATCCATAACCACGATCGTGAGTATGGATTCCGGGCTCGTGCTTCGCACGCCCCGGAATGACGACGAAAATTGAGATCGGCGATCGGGATACAGTAGTTCAGCGCGTGGCCAACGCAAAGTGTGCATGACATTCCGCAGGGCGGGCAAAAACACTGCGCGCAGCATTGCTCTCTCAGCAAGCGATGCAGCAGTGATTGAGTTCACACTCTCTCCCCGTCATTGCGAGCGCAAGCGAAGCAATCCAGAGTCGTGGGCGAGACTCTGGATTGCTTCGCTTGCGCTCGCAATGACGGAGGAGGACGCAGTGGATAGGCTTCACTTGAGCGGAGCCTTCGGCCACGGCCGCTGCTCGCCACGCAACCCTTCGAACGTCTTGGCCATGCCGAGCACACCGACATCGTCGAAGCGGCGGCCGACGATCTGCAGGCCGATCGGGAAGCCGTCGGAATCGTAGCCGGCATTGACGGAGATCGCCGGGTTCTCCGACATGTTCCACGGCACGGTGTAGGTGATGTGCTCGAACGGTGCTTGCGGATCGTTGACGGGGGAGGCGTACTCGGCCGGAAACTTCACGCCGGGTGAGACCGGCGAAATGATGTAGTCGTACTCGCAGAACAGCTTTGCGGCAGCCGCCCGCAGCGCCATCGTGACATTGAATCCCCTGACGACCTCGACGCCGGACAGCGCCGCACCGCGCTCGGCCCATTGCAGGATGTAGGGCAGGGTTTTCGCGCGCACCTCGGGCGCGAGCCGCGCCAGATCGTCCCACAGCCGCGCACGCCAGAAATTGTCGAGGCCATCGAGCATTTCGCGCGTCAGAAAGCCCTTGATCTCGGTCACCACGGCGCCGGCATCCTCGAACGCTTTGGCTGCCTCAAGCGTCGTCGCGCGCACCGGCTCCTCGAGCGCCTGGCCGACGCCGCCGAGGTCGAGCATCAGGCCGAGGCGCAGCTTGCGCACCGGCTTCTCCGCGACCTTCCAGTGCAGATCTGACGGCGGCAGGCTGGTGCCGTCGCGGCGGTCAGGCTTCGACAGCACGCTCATCATCAGCGCGGCATCGTCGACGATGCGCGTCATCGGACCGGCCACGCGGCCGACATAGGGCGGGTCGATCGGCACGCGGCCGAAGCTCGGCTTGAGGCCGACGAGGCCGCACCACGATGCCGGCAGCCGGATCGAGCCGCCAATGTCGGTGCCGACATGCAGCGGGCCGTAACCCGCGGCCGCCGCGGCGCCTGCACCGGCGCTGGAGCCGCCGGGGTTCATCCGGAGATCCCAGGGATTGCGCGTCAGCGGATGAAAGCTCGACAGGCCCGACGACAGCATGCCGTAATCGGGCATCGTGGTCTTGGCGAAGATGATCGCGCCGGCTTCGCGCAGCCGCGCCACCGGCGGCGCGTCGGCCGCGAGCGGCGCGCGCGTGACGCTGGCCGCGCCGAGCGGCATCGGCTGGCCCTTGGTGGCGATGTTGTCCTTCACCGTCGCCGGGACGCCGTCGAGGACGCCGGCAGGCTCGTCATTGGCCCAGCGCTCGGTCGACGCCTTGGCTGCGGCCCGCGCGGCGTCAACGTCGAGCAGATACAGGGCCTTGATCTCAGGTTCCCACGCCGCGATATGCGCCAGCACATCGTCCATCACCTCGGATGGCGAGAACTGGCGCGCGCGGTAGCCGGCGATCAGGTCGACGGCGGAGAGATCGTGCAGCGAGGTGACGTCGTCAGAAGCGGGCTTGTGCATGCTGGTCCTCCGTCGCCGAAGTTCGTCTCAATTGCCGGCCCGCTCATTGACTTGCGTCAGTCGTCTACGCGGCCGCCAAGCGCGTCTCGATGATCCGCGCGAACATGCTGGCGCCGATCGGCAGGATCTTGTCGTCGAGCACGTAGCCGGGATTGTGCACCGGCACCGAGCCGTCATGGCCGACCCAGAAATACGCGCCCGGGATGGTCTGCAGCATGTCGGCGAAGTCCTCGCTGCCCATCTTCGGTGTCGAGCGCGTCAGCACCTTGGACGGCTCGACGACGGTGCGCGCGACCTCCTCGACGACCTTGGACTGCTCCTCCTGGTTGACCAGGACGCTGAACGTGTCGCGGATGTCGACGTCGATCTCGCAGTTGAACGCCGCCGCCATGCCGGCGCAGATCGCGCGCATGCGCTCGCGCACCAGCGCGCGGACATTGTCGGAGAACGCGCGCACGGTGCCGCACAGCCAGGCATCGCCCGGAATGACGTTGTAGGCCGAGCCGGCATGGATCTGCGTGATGGAGACCACCGCGGCCTGCAGCGGCTCGACGTTGCGGCTCACGATGGTCTGGATGGCCTGCGCGACGCTGGTCGCGATCACGACCGCGTCCTTCGAGCGCTCGGGCATCGCGCCATGGGCGCCATAGCCGGAGATTCTGATATCGAAGAAGTCGGCACCGGCCATCGCGGGGCCCGGGAGGATCGCGATCTCGCCATGCTCCAGGTCGGGCGCGTTATGCAGGCCGTACAGCTCGTCGCAGGGGAATTTCTGGAACAGGCCGTCCTTGATCATCGCCCGCGCACCGCCGAGGCCTTCCTCGGCCGGCTGGAAGATGAAGTGCACGGTGCCGTCGAAATTGCGCGTCTCGGCGAGATAGCGCGCGGTGCCGAGCAGCATCGTGGTGTGGCCGTCATGGCCGCAGCCGTGGAAACGGCCGGGGATGGTCGAGCGCCAGGGGAGGTTGGTGTTCTCCTCCATCGGCAGCGCGTCCATGTCGGCGCGCAGGCCGATCTTCTTGCCGTTATCGCCCTTGCCCTTGAGCACGCCGATCACGCCGGTGCCGCCGAGGCCGCGGTGCACCTCGATGCCCCATTGCGCGAGCTTCTCGGCGACGATGCCGGAGGTACGCGTCTCCTCGAAGCCGATCTCGGGATGGGCGTGCAGGTCGCGGCGGATGGCGGTGAGCTCGTCGGCGTAGCCTTGGATGCGGTCGATGGTGGGCATGAATGTTGTCCAGTTGAGCGGGAGAGAGAAATTGTCAGGCGAGCAATGGTGTGCAGCGCCGGTGTCGAATCTCAACCCTCATGGTGAGGAGCCCGCCCCTTGGCGGGCGTCTCGAACCATGAGGCCGAGCTGGTCGGGGGCCTCCTCCTTCGAGACGCCCGCCCATCGGGCGGGCTCCTCAGGATGAGGGTGGAAAGCAGCGCACGAGGTGAGGGACGTCGGTTCGATAGACGTGTGGTGAGAACCATGAGGCCTCGACTGGATCCGACAACGACTCATCCCGCGCCTCCAAACACAGGTCCGTTCGGCTTCAGCCGAATGCCCGGACGCAGGCGCGTCCAGGGCAGGGTGGAGGGATCGGCTGGCATCGCACCGGGGGCTGCGCAGATCAGAAGCGTCTCCGCGATGGGCTCGAAATCGGCGCGGAAATGCACCGAGCTCTTGTTGACCAGGATCGCCTGTTCGGTCGGCTCGATGCCGACGAAGCGGTACATCTCCTGATCGGCGAGTTGCGATTTGTGCGAGGCGACGACGACCCTGACGTCGCCGATGCGCAAGGCTGCCGACGGGCCCATCTCCATCTTGCGGCCGCCGTAGAACGGGCCGGGCGCTGTGAAGCGGCCGTCGGAGATTGTCTCGACGATGAAGCTTTCCTCGAACGGCGCGTCGCCGGGAATGCCGCTCTTGCCGCCGAGTGACAGCGTGATGGTCGCGCCTTCGCCGGCGGCATGCGCGGCCAGTGCGGCCTGCGGATCGTAGATCATGCCGATCGCCGCACGGCTGGCGCGGTTGCGCACCAGCGCGCGCAGCATGCCGGTGGTGTCGGAATCACCGCCGGCGCCGGGATTGTCCTGGGTGTCGGCGATCACGATCGGGCGGGTCGCCGTCTTCGCCAGCGTCATCGCGTGACGCACGCCCTCGTCGGGCGTGTAGATGCGACCGTCGAAATCATCCTCGTGGCCCGTGACGATCGCCGCGATCGCGTCCGCAGCGGCGTCCGCGTCGGCCTGCGTGCGGCCATAGGCGAACACGCTGGGGCCGCAATGCACGAAGTCGGCCGCGGGAAAACCGGGCGCGAAGGACAGCGTCGGCACGGCCTCGCTCTGCAACGCCGCGAGCTTCTCGTAGATGCCCTTGGTGGGCTGGTCGTTGGTGCACTGCCAGCTGATCGGGATGAGGAACGGTAGCTGCCGGAACGCTTTCGCCAGCGGCTGCTTCGTGCGCAGCAGCAGCGCCAGATGCTCGGCGCAGGCGCGGCCGGTGTCGGCCATGTCGGTGTGCGGATATTTGCGATAGGCGATCAGCGCGTCCGCATGCGCGATCATCTCGGGCGTGACGTTGGCGTGCAGATCGAGGCTCGCGACCAGCGGCATATCGGGGCCGATCGCGTTGCGCACGCGCGCGAGGATCTCGCCTTCGCCGTCGTCGAAATGCTCGGGCACCATCGCGCCGTGCAGGTCGAGATAGACGCCGTCGAGCGGGAGGGCCGCCTTGATCCGGTCGACCATCACGGTCGTGATGCGCTCGAACGCGTCCTTGGTGACATGCGCCGACGGGCTTGCCGCGCAGGCGATCGTCGGCACGATCTCCCAGCCGTTGGCTTCGGCGACCGCGATGAAGCCCGACTGGCCGGCATTGATGCCGCGCATCGTCGTCATCACGCTCGCGGCGTCGGCGATGGAGGCGCGACCGCCGCCATGCATGAAGTCGTCGTAATCCGCTTTCGTCGGTGCGAAGGTGTTGGTCTCGTGCAGGAAGCCGCCGATCGCGACGCGCGTCATTACTTCGCCTCAGGTCGTGAGATGGAGTGGCGACGTTAGACTGTGCTTTGCTGCCCGCGCAAGCGAAGGAGCGATGCCGTTTTGCATGCGGGCCACGATGGCGGCGCGCCGATCTGGCCCAGCTATCTCCGCGCGTCATTCCGGGGCATCGCGCAGCGATGAGCCCGGAATCCATAACCACGAGCAGGAGTTGCGAAGCACGCGCGTCGACCAGCCGACATCCCTACACCCGCCTGTGGGTATGGATTCCGGGCTCGTGCTGCGCACGCCCCGGAATGACGGCGGTGGGTGGCGCTGCTATGCCACCGCCTCCGAGACCGGCCGGAAGTTGGCAAAATCCCAGTTCCGGCCGGGGGCGGCTTCGAGCAGGGACTTCGTATACGCCTCCTTCGGATGCGTCAGGATCTCGCCGGCCGGGCCCTGCTCGACGATACGGCCCTTCTGCATCACGACGACCTCGTCGCAGATCTGCGCGGCGACGCGCAGATCATGGGTGATGAACAGGATGGCGATGCCGAGGCGGCGCTGGATCTCGTCGAGCAGTTCCAGCACCTGGGCCTGCACCGAGACGTCGAGCGCGGAGACGGCCTCGTCGGCCACCAGCACGTCCGGATCGAGCGCCAGCGCGCGCGCGATCGCAATGCGCTGGCGCTGGCCGCCGGAGAACTGGTGCGGATAGCGCGAGATCGCGTCGGCGGGAAGGCCGACGAGTTCGAGCAGCTCGCGCGCCCGCGCCATCGCCTTCTCGTGCGAGGTGCCGTAGTTGATCGGCCCCTCGGCGATGCTCTCGCCGACAGTGAGGCGCGGATTGAGCGAGCGGTAGGGATCCTGGAACACGATCTGGATGCGCTTGCGGTGCGGCTGCAGCAGGCGGCGGGTGAGGATCGAGATCTCGTGGCCGGCGAGGCGGACGCCGCCGGAGGTCGGATCGATCAGGCGCACGATGCAGCGCGCCACCGTGGATTTGCCCGACCCGCTTTCCCCGACGATGCCGAGCGTGCGGCCTTTTCGCAGCGTGATCGTGACGTTCTGCGCAGCGACGACCTCGCGCGCTTTGCCCAGGAAAGAGCGCTCGCGATAGACCTTGCCGAGCTCGTTGGTTTCCAGCACCACCGGCTCGGTGCTGTCGGGCCGCGGCGGCCGCGGGATCAGGCTCGGTACCGAGGCGAGCAGGTTGCGCGTGTAGTCCATTTCGGGTGCGCGCAGGATCTTGTCGAGCGCACCGGTCTCCACCAGACGGCCCTGGCGCATGACCGCAACACGGTCCGCGATCTCGGCGACCACGCCCATGTCATGGGTGATGAACAGCACCGCCGTGCCGTGATCGCGCTGCAGCTCGCGGATCAAGGAGAGGATCTGCTTCTGCGTGGTGACGTCGAGCGCGGTGGTCGGCTCGTCGGCGATCAGGAGTTTTGGCTCCAGCACGAGCGCCATCGCGATCATGATGCGCTGACGCTGGCCGCCGGAAAGGCGGTGCGGGTAGGAGCCGAAAATGCGCTCGACGTCGGGCAGGTGGACCTGCTCCATCATGTCGAGAATGCGCTTGCGCCGCGCTCGCGCATCGAGCGACGTATGCGCGCGCAACACCTCGTCGATCTGGCGGCCGACCGGCACGACCGGATTGAGCGCGGTCATCGGCTCCTGGAAGATCATCGCCATCTTGGTGGCGCGCAGTTCGCGCAGACGGCGGTCGCTCGCGGTGAGCAGCTCTTCGCCGACCAGCTTGACGCTCCCGCCAACCGGGTGGAGCGCGTTCTTCGGCAAGAGGCCCATCGTGGTCAGCGAGGTCACCGATTTGCCGGAGCCGCTTTCGCCCACGACGCACAGCGTCTCGCCTTTTTCGACCTTGATCGAAACGCCGTCGATGATGCGCGGGCCGTTCGGGTTCTTCGTCTTGCCGACGGTGACGACGAGGTTGTCAATGTCGAGGATGGTGTCGGTCATGCGTTCATTTCTCCACCGTCATTGCAAGGAGAGCCAGCGACGGAGCAATCCAGAGCTCCGGGTGCGGCCCCTGGATCGCGTCGCTTCGCTCGCGATGACGAAAAAACCAATTTCACTTGCCGGCCTCGCGCTGCTTCATGCGCGGGTCGAGCGCGTCGCGGGCGGCGTCGCCGATCAGGTTGATCGACAGGATGGCGATCGACAGCAACAGGCCCGGCCAGAAGATCAGCGAGGGCTTGATCTGGAAGTAGGAGCGGCCCTCGGCCATGATGTTGCCCCAGGTCGGCGTCTCCGGGCTGATGCCGGCGCCGAGGAACGACAGGATCGCCTCGGTGAGGATCGCGGCAGCGCAGATGTAGGTGCCCTGGACGATCAGCGGCGCGATCGTGTTCGGCATCAGATGCCGCCACATGATCTTGGGCATCGATGTGCCCAAGGAAATGGCGGCCTCGACATAGGGCTCCTCGCGTGCGGTGAGCACGACCGAGCGGACGAGGCGTGCGACGCGCGGGATCTCGACGATGGTGATCGCGATCATGACGGTGCCGACGCTGGCGCCGGAGAGCGAGACCACGGCGATGGCGAGCAGGATGCTCGGGATCGCCATCAGGCCGTCCATCACCCGCATGAGGATGGCGTCGACCCAGCGGAAGAAGCCGGAGACGAGGCCGATCACAAGACCGATCGCGATCGAGATGATCGCTGCGCCGACGCCGACCAGCAGCGAGATGCGGCCGCCATAGATGGTGCGCGACAACAGGTCGCGGCCATAGGCGTCGGTGCCGAGCAGGAATTGCGCGCTCGACGGCTTGAGCCGCTGCGCCGGCGCCAGCAGCACCGGATCATGCGGCGCCAGCAGCGGGGCCAGGATCGAGAGGATCACGATCAGCGACAGGCACACCGTGGCGACGGCGATGATCGGGGTCGATGTCAGGAAGCCGAACCGAGGGCCCAGTCGCGTGGTGACCGGGATCGACGGCTCAGGAGTGGTGACGATTGCCATCGGAGCTAAGGCCTCAGTAGCGGATGCGGGGATCGAGAAGCGTGTAGGCGAGGTCGATCAGCAGATTGACCGCGAGATAGATGAAGGAGGTCAGCAGGATCATGCCCTGGATGACCGGATAGTCGCGCGCCAGCACGGCATCGACCGTGAGACGCCCGATGCCGGGCAGGTTGAACACGCTCTCGGTGACGACGACTCCGGAGATCAGCAGCGCGAAGCCCGAGCCGATCACGGTGATCACCGGGACCGCGGCGTTGCGCAGCGCATGGCGCAGCAGCACCGCGATCTCGCTGACACCCTTGGCGCGCGCGGTGCGCACGAAATCCTCGCCGAGCACGTCGAGCATAGCGGCACGAGTCATGCGCGCGATCAGCGCGACGTAGATGAAGGACAGCGCGCAGGTCGGCAGGATGATGCGTTCGAAGAACGGTCCGAAGCCGACGCTGAGACTCTTGAAGCCCTGCACCGGAACCCAGCGCAGGTTGATGGCAAACACCTGGATCAGGATGTAGCCGATCACGAACACGGGCACCGAGAAGCCGAGCACCGACAGCGCCATCACGAAGCGGTCGATCCAGGTGCCGTGCTTCCACGCGGCGATGACGCCGAGCGGCACGGCGACGAGGATCGACAGGATGATGGTCGACAGCGCCACCGAGATCGACGGCTCGATGCGCTGCCCGATCATCTGCAGCACCGGCACCTTCGAGATCAATGACACGCCGAGATCGCCGTGCAGGAGCTGATTGATCCATGTGAAGAACTGGATATAGAGCGGCTCGTTCAAGCCGAGCGTGGTGCGGATGCGCTCGAGCTGCTCGGGCGTGGCGTTGTCGCCGGCGAGAATCGCGGCGGGATCGCCTGGCGTCAGCCGCAGCAGCAGGAAGACGAACAGCGCCACCACGCCCATCACCGGGATGGCAGCGAGAATGCGGCGGAGCAGATAACCGATCATCTTGAAAGAACCGTTGTCATGGTGCGGGAGTGTCGTGCCTGATGTCGCGAGTGATTGTGCATGTCACCGATGGTCATCGCTTTCAAGATCTCCGGTGTTCGCTCGTCTGCTCGTGCACACGGATGACACGATCGTCGTCGGCCGCGCGAACCATCGCATTTGCGAACAATGTCGCGCCCCTTTGCGGCGAACTTTCGCGCAAGAACTTTGCAAGCCGCATGCCATCATGCGCGCGCTGCGGAGCGATTGTCCACTTGCTCTGTTGGTCCCGGAAAATGAAACCGTGCTGCTGCGCAGCAGGCGGTGCGTAGCCCCGGAGAGCGAAGCGACCCGGGGGGCTCGCGCACAGCGGTGATGACCCCGTATGTCGCTGCGCTCATGCAGGTTACGAGATCCTGCCCCCAGGGCGATTCTACTCTACGCCAGCGTTGCGAGCAGGCCGGCCATCAGGCGGCCGCGCTCGGCGAGACTGTCGATCTCGATGTATTCGTTCAAAGTGTGCATGTCGGCGCCGCGGACGCCCAATCCATCGAGGGTCGGAATGCCCAGCGCGCCGGTGAAATTGCCGTCGGAGCCGCCGCCTGCCGAGCCGTGGGGCAGGGACATGCCCAGCTGCTCGGCGATGCCGCGCGCCTTGTCGTAGAGCGCCATGGTTCCGGAATCCGGCTCCCAGACCGGTCGCGTCACGCCGCGCGTCACCTTGAAGGCGACGTCGTCGGTGGTGCCGGACAGCGCCAGCATGCGCTCGACGCCGCGGTCGAGATCGGCCTGCCGCTTCGCCATGCTCAGCGCCTCGCCGGTGCAGGTCGTCGCCACGCAGTTGACCCATTGGCCGCCATGCACGATCCCGACCGAGAAGGTGCAATCCTCCGTCGTCATGGCGTCGATGGCCACGATCTGCCGCGCCATTTCCCGGATCGCGGAACGGCCGGCGCCGAGCCGCGCGCCGGCGTGGCTGGGACGCCCGGTGGCCTCGAGATTGAAGCGTGCGATCGCATAGCGGCCGGTGACCACGCCGTTGTCGGGGCGGCCCGGCTCGGGCACCAGCACGTATTTGTTGCGCTTCGCCTCGGCCTCGATGATGTCTCGGGTCGAGGGCGTGCCGACCTCCTCGTCCGGCGTGAATAGCACGGTGACGGGCAGCGGCGTCGTGACACTCGCCTTGATCAGCTGCCGGATGGCCTCCAGCGAAAGGTAGTTGCCGCCCTTCATGTCGCAGATGCCGGGTCCATGACATCGGTTGCCGTCACGCCGCCACGGCAGCTTGGCCAGTGTCCCGACTGGATGAACGGTATCCATGTGGCCGGCGATGAGGATGCCCGGCTCGCCTTGCCGGGGATGCGGAAAGCGCGCGCGCACGCACCCGGCGAAACCGTGCTGCCCGGAGATGCGCTCGATCGTCGCACCCAGGATCGCCATGTCCCGTGCGGCGAGATCGAGCATCCGCTCGACGGCGGCCGTGTCCCAGGTCGGACTCTCGCATTCCACCCAGCCGCGCAAGCCCTGCAGCATGGCTTCGGTATCAAAGGGAAGATGGGCTGGATTCATCTGAGTTCTCTTCACGGCGTTGTCGCAATCTCATCACACGAGACGGAGTCGGGCGACTTGTAAAGCGAAAGCTGTACGAGCGTTAACGGCATTGTCAGCTGCAGCGGGCATGCGCTGAATGCGGATTGACGCGACAGACGACCTCTGCAAGTGTCGAAAGCTCACGACTTACAGCGTGTTAGTTCGCACAAGGAATGATCTGCACGCACAACGAATGATCTGAATCTGATCAGTTTCAGGTCAAACCATCCTCCAGGAGACTTCGTAATGTTCCACATCCCGCGCTGGAAACGTCTGACGCTCGCTGCGAGCCTCGCCGTTTCCATGCTTTCGCTCTCGACGGCGCTGAGCACCCAGGCCATCGCTGCCGGCAAGAAGACGATCACGGCGGTGATGCATTCTGATCTGCGCGTGATCGACCCCGGCTTCACCACCGCCTACATCACCCGTGATCATGGCTACATGGTTTACGATACGCTGCTTGCGACCGATTCGAATTTCAAGGTCCAGCCGCAGATGGCGGACTGGAAGGTGTCGGACGACAAGCTGACCTACACCTTCACCCTGCGCGACGGCCTGAAATGGCATGACGGCGCGCCGGTGACGGCCGAGGACTGCGTGGCCTCGCTGAAGCGCTGGGGCCGCAATGACGGCATGGGCCAGAAGCTGATGGACTTCACGGCGAGCCTCGAAGCGCCGGACGCCAAGACCATCGTTCTCAAGTTGAAGGAGCCCTATGGGCTCGTCCTTGAGTCGATTGCCAAGCCGTCGTCGCTGGTGCCCTTCATGATGCCGAAGCGTCTCGCCGAGACGCCGCAGGGCCAGCAGATCGCGGAGCAGATCGGCTCGGGTCCGTTCAAATTCGTCAAGGCGGAATTCCAGCCGGGCGTGAAGGCGGTGTATGAGAAGAACACCGACTACGTGCCGCGCAAGGAGCCGGCGAGCTGGACCTCCGGCGGCAAGGTGGTGAAGGTCGACCGCGTCGAGTGGATCACGATGCCGGATGCTCAGACCGCGGTGAACGCGCTGCAGTCCGGCGACATCGACTTCATGGAGAACCTGCCCTACGACATGTTGCCGGTGGTGGAGGCGAACCCCGAGCTCAAGATCGACGTGCTCAACAAGTTCGGCTACCAGACCCTGGGCCGCATGAACTTCCTGAATCCGCCGTTCGACAACGTGAAGGTGCGCCGCGCGGCGTTCCTCGCGCTGAACCAGAAGGACGTGCTCGACGCGCTCGTCGGCAATCCGAAGTACCAGAAGATCTGCGGCGCGGTGTTCGTGTGCGGCACGCCGCTGGAGACCGACGTCGGTGCCGAGACCCTGATCAAGGGCAACGGCATGGCGGCGGCCAAGAAGGCGCTCGCCGAATCCGGCTATGACGGCACGCCGATCGCAATCATGGCCCCGGGCGACGTGACCACCCTGAAGGCCCAGCCCGTCGTGGCGGCGCAACTGCTGCGCGAGGCCGGCTTCAAGGTCGACCTGCAGGCAACGGATTGGCAGACGGTGGTCACCCGCCGCGCCAGCCAGAAGCCCGTCAAGGAGGGCGGCTGGAACATGTTCTTCACCAACTGGGTCGGCGCCGACGTCGCCAATCCCGTGGCGAACGTGTCGGTGGGCGGCCGTGGCACCAAGGGCGGCTGGTTCGGCTGGGCCGAAGATGCCGAGATCGAGAAGCTGCGCGATGCCTATGCGCGCTCGTCGTCTCCGGAGGAGCAGAAGAAGATTGCCGCCGAGATCCAGAAGCAGAACTACGAGAAGGTGATCTACATTCCGCTCGGCCAGTACCTCAACGCCAGCGGTTGGCGCAAATCGCTGAGCGGCGTGCTCGACGGCCCGGCCACCCCGGTTTTCTGGAATGTCGATAAGAGCGAGTAGGTCGCTCACGATCCTGCAAACGACCATGCGGCGGAGGCAACTCCGCCGCATTTTCTATGCGATCGTCCAGGTGGACGAAGTAACCGTGACGCAGGGCGGCAGCGCGCCCGCCGTCGATCGGCATATTCCGCGCGGCAGGACGGCGGGTGCTGCGTCCTTCTGATCTCGCCCGTAGAAATAGCAACTCTGCGCCTTCGCTCACCTTGCGGGAGCGAAGCTGGTAACCGGATGCACGGCTGCTGCGCGGGCGGCAGCAAAGCCGATTGACGGGCGCGAGAACTGTTGCAACTCTTCGCGCGCGGAATGAACGCTGGGCGCAGACCCGTGGAAATGATGGTGCGACGCCCAGCGGTCGCCGTGTCTCGACCACGTCGAGGCCGTCGTTCACCCCGTCACGTCAAGAGAGATCGCATGTCACCTCATTCGCGTCGGGCCCGTTCCGCGCTCGCGTCATGGCTTGTTGCGTCCGCCGTCCTGTTAGCGCCGGGGCTCGCGCCCGAAGGACTTGCCGCCGGCAAGAAGACCATCGCCGCAGTGATGCATTCGGATCTGCGTGTCATCGATCCCGGCTTCACCACGGCCTACATCACCCGCGACCACGGCTACATGGTCTACGACACGCTGGTCGCCACCGATTCCAATTTCAAGATCCAGCCGCAGATGGCGGACTGGAAGGTGTCGGACGACAGACTGACCTACACCTTCACCCTGCGCGACGGCCTGAAGTGGCATGACGGCGCACCAGTGACGGCCGAGGACTGCGTCGCCTCGCTGAAGCGCTGGGGCCGCAATGACGGCATGGGCCAGAAGCTGATGGACTTCACGGCGAGCCTCGAGGCGCCGGACGCCAAGACCATCGTTCTCAAGCTGAAGGAGCCCTATGGGCTCGTGCTGGAATCGATCGGCAAGCCATCCTCCTACGTGCCGTTCATGATGCCCAAGCGTCTGGCCGAGACGCCGCAGGGCCAGCAGATCGCGGAGCAGATCGGCTCGGGTCCGTTCAAATTCGTCAAGGCGGAGTTCCAGCCGGGCGTGAAGGCGGTCTACGAGAAGAACACCGACTACGTCCCCCGCAAGGAGCCCGCGAGCTGGACGGCGGGCGGCAAGGTGGTGAAGGTCGATCGCGTCGAGTGGATCACGATGCCCGACGCCCAGACCGCAGCGAACGCGTTGCAGTCCGGCGACATCGACTTCATGGAGGCGCCGCCCTACGAGCTGCTCTCGGTGCTGGAGGCCAACCCCGAGCTCAAGACCGAGGTGCTCAACAAGTTCGGCTATCAGACGCTCGGCCGCATGAATTTCCTGAATCCGCCGTTCGACAACGTGAAGGTGCGCCGCGCGGCGTTCCTCGCGCTGAACCAGAAGGACGTGCTCGACGCGCTCGTCGGCAATCCGAAGTACCAGAAGATCTGCGGCGCGGTGTTCGTGTGCGGCACGCCGCTGGAGACCGACGTCGGTGCCGAGACCCTGATCAAGGGCAACGGCATGGCCGAAGCGAAGAAGGCGCTCGCCGAATCCGGCTATGACGGCACGCCGATCGCGATCATGGCGCCCGGCGACGTGATCGCGCTCAAGGCGCAGCCCGTCGTGGCCGCCCAGCTCTTGCGCGAGGCCGGCTTCAAGGTCGACCTGCAGGCGACCGACTGGCAGACCGTGGTGACGCGGCGCGCCAGCCAGAAGCCCGTCAAGGAGGGCGGCTGGAACATGTTCTTCACCAACTGGGTCGGCGCCGACGTCGCCAATCCCGTGGCGAACGTGTCGGTGGGCGGCCGTGGCACCAAGGGCGGCTGGTTCGGCTGGGCCGAGGATGCCGACATCGAGAAGCTGCGCGACGCCTATGCGCGCGCATCGTCGCCCGAGGAGCAGAAGAAGATCGCGACCGAGATCCAGAAGCTGAACTACGAGCGCGTGATCTATGTGCCGCTCGGCCAATATCTGCAGCCGAGCGTGTGGCGCAAGACGTTGACCGGCGTGCTCGACGGCCCGGCCACGCCGATCTTCTGGAACATCGAGAAGAAGGACTAAGTCGCCGGCCGGTGGCGATCACGACCGGGTAGTCGAATGCACAGCGCGGCGAGGGGGACCCGCCGCGCTGTTCTTGCGAGCCGTTTGCGTCCGAGCTCTTCGCCGTCAATGGCTGGAGCAAACGGCGCTCAGCAGTGCGTGTCACGAACGGCTTCCAACCCATCCACCATCAGCGGCGGCGTGAGTTGATCCCGCGACGGCTTGTTGCTGGTGGGTATCGGTGCGGCAGGGCGGCGATTGCCCTGCGGCTCGGTGGTTTCGATCGGCATCGTCATGCTCCTGGTCACGCTCTCAACGGAGCAGTCGCTGCCGAGTTCCAGCTGGCGGGACGCTATCGGCTCACTGCCAGCGCTTGCCGGCCTCGCCGGGCGCCCATGCGGCCAAGACAATTGACGACCGGTGGAACTGCTGCAAGTCTCTGCGGGCGTTGCCTAAGCGTCTGTGGACGCGATGCAAGCGCTCGCCGCGCCTTGGTCGGTGTCAGGGCCGCCTGATGAAAGCTCACGTCAAGAGAGATCGCATGCCACATCCTTCGCGCCGGACGTCATCCGCGCTCGTGTCCTGTCTCGTCGCTGCGGCCCTTGCCGTTTCGGCGGGAGTGACGACCAAAGCCTTCGCTGCCGGCAAGAAGACGATCACGGCGGTGATGCACTCTGATCTCCGCGTGATCGACCCGGTGTTCACGCCGGCCTACATCACCCGCGACCATGGCTACATGGTGTACGACACCCTGCTCGGAACCGACGCCAACTTCCAGGTCCAGCCGCAGATGGCGGATTGGAAGGTGTCGGACGACAAGCTGACCTACACCTTTACCCTGCGCGACGGCCTGAAATGGCACGACGGTGCTGATGTCACCGCCGAGGACTGCGTGGCCTCGCTGAAGCGCTGGAGCCGCAACGACAGCATGGGCCAGAAGCTGATGGAGGCGACAGCTTCGCTCGAGGCGACGGATGCCAAGACCATCACGCTCAAGCTGAAGGAGGCGTACGGCCTGGTGCTCGACTCGATCGGCAAGCCGTCGTCCTACGTGCCGTTCATGATGCCCAAGCGTCTGGCCGAGACGCCGGCGAACCAGCAGATCTCCGAGCAGATCGGCTCCGGCCCGTTCAAGTTCGTCAAGGCCGAGTTTCAGCCCGGCGTGAAGGCGGTCTACGAGAAGAACACCGACTACGTGCCGCGCAAGGAGCCGCCGAGCTGGACCGCCGGCGGCAAGGTCGTGAAGGTCGACCGCGTCGAATGGATCGCGATGCCGGATGCCCAGACAGCGGTGAATGCGCTGCAGTCCGGCGATGTCGATTTCATGGAGTTTCCGCCGCTCGATCTCGAGCCGCTGCTCGCCGCCAATCCCGATATCAAGATGAACGTGCTGAACAAGTTCGGTTATCAGACGCTGGGCCGGATGAACTTCCTGTTTCCGCCGTTCGACAATGTGAAGCTCCGCCGGGCGGCGTTCCTGGCGCTGAACCAGAAGGACGTGCTCGACGCGCTGGTCGGCAATTCGAAGTACTACAAGATCTGCGGCGCAGTTTTCGGCTGCGGTACCCCGCTGGAAGCGGACGTCGGCTCGGAGACGCTGGTCAAGGGCAACGGCATGGAGCAGGCCAAGAAGCTGCTCGGCGAGGCCGGCTATGACGGCACGCCGGTGGTGATTCTCGCCCCGGGCGACGCCATCACCCTGAAGGCGCAGCCGGTGATCGCCGCGCAGCTGCTGCGCGCGGCGGGATTCAAAGTCGATCTGCAGACGACCGACTGGCAGACCGTGGTGACCCGGCGCGCCAGCCAGAAGCCGCCGAAGGAGGGCGGCTGGAACATGTTCTTCACCAACTCGGTGATCGCCGATTCCGGCAACCCGATTGGCAGCACCTTCGTCGGCGCGCGTGGCCAGAAGAGCCCGTTCGGCTGGCCCGACGATCCGAAGATGGAGGAGCTCCGCGATGCCTTCGCCAAGGCCACCAAGCCCGAGGATCGAAAGCGGATTGCCGCCGAGATTCAGCAGGAGGTCTACGAGCAGGTGATCTACGTGCCGCTCGGCCAATGGTTCATGCCGAGCGCCTGGCGCAAGTCGATCAGCGGCGTGCTGGAGGGGCAGGCGGTGCCGGTGTTCTGGAACGTCGACAAGAGCGAGTGACGCCTGCCGTAGCCTGGTAGCCGCGGTAGCATGTAGCCCGGATGTCGCTGTCGCCTTCGCGCTCGCGCGCGCCGGCTGTCGCTCATCCGGCTACGACCACGGGCTACGCGCGACGCGACGATTTCTCCGGAGAACTACGCGCTAAAGTTGTAACGTATAGTTAACACTTGATTAGATCGAGTTGTCCTAGATTCGCGCTCCATCAGCGGAGCGCATGGACCAGATGGCGCGTTTCTTCAGATCGCATTGCGGTCACGGCCTGACGGCAACATCATTCTGGGAACGGTCCTGGCGCAGACGACGCCTGTCCGTGCCGTCGACTGGACCGGCCTGCTGTCGACCGACTGGTTCAACGCCGGCAACTGGACGGGCACCGTTCCAGACAACACGACCAGCACGAGGATCGACACCATCACACCCAACCCGACATTGGTCGGGGCGCCCGGCGCGCAGGCGACCGATCTGAGGGTCGGCGTATCAGCAACCGGCGCGTTGATGGTCCAGAGCGGCGGCACCATCAACAACACCCTCGGCGTCATCGGCGACAATGTGGGCTCGATTGGCAGCGCGACGGTGGATGGCGCCGGTTCAAGCTGGATCAATAGCGCCGATCTGCTTGTCGGGAACGCCGGCAATGGCACACTGATCATTCGCAATGGCGGCGCCGTGAGCAATGACTACGGTTATGTCGGCCTTGATAACGGTGCGACCGGCGTCGTGACCGTGGATGGCGTCCATTCGACCTGGACCAACACCTCCGATTTGCTCGTCGGCTCCACCGGGAACGGTACGCTGGCTATCCGCAATGGCGGCGCAGTGACGAATGAGTACGGCTTTGTCGGCAATGATAGCGGCGCGACCGGCGTCGTCACCGTGGATGGCGTCGGCTCGACCTGGACCAACCGATCGGAGCTGTATGTCGGCTCAGCCGGCAACGGATCTCTGAACATCCAAAACGGCGGCACAGTCACCAGCGGCATGAGCCTTTTCGCCATCAATCCCGGCTCCACCGGCGCCGTGACGGTGAACGGCGCCGGCTCGGGCTGGACGACTGCCGGCGATTTGTATGTCGGCAGCGGCGGCAGCGCGACGCTGGCCATCCTGAATGGTGGCGGCGTCAGCATTGGCGGCAACAGCTATCTCGGCGTCGCATCGGGCTCAGTCGGCAGCGCAACCGTGGACGGCACCGGCTCGCACTGGATCAGCAGCGGCAATCTCGGCATCGGCAGCCAAGGCAGCGGCACGGTGACCATCCGCAACGGCGCTGCGGTGAGCAACGTCTTCGGCTCTCTCGCCATCCAGCCCGGTTCGACCGGTACCGTGACGGTGGATGGGACCGGCTCGACCTGGACCAACAGCGCTGATGTCCATGTCGGCTATGGCGGTATCGGAGCGTTGACTATCAGCAATGGCGCCAGCGTCTCGGCCTCGACCATGTTCCTCGCCTACCAGCCCGGCTCGGTCGGCAAGCTGAATATCGGCGCAGCCGTCGGCCAGGCGGCCACAGCGCCCGGAACGCTCAGCGCAGCCTCGGTCGATCTGGGGAACGGCAGTGGCGAGATCGTGTTCAACCACACGGGCACGAACTACACCTTCGCCCCCGTCATCACCGGCAGCGGCGCAGGGACGCGAACGGTGCGCGTCGAGGCCGGCAAGACGATCCTGACCGCGGCCAGCACCTACACGGGACCGACCATCATCAATGGCGGCACGCTGTCGGTGAACGGTTCGATCGCCGGTTCTGCCGTCACGGTGAACGCCGGCGGCACGCTCGGCGGCAACGGCACCGTCGGCAACACCATGATCGATGGCGGCACACTGGCGCCCGGCAATTCGATCGGCGTGCTGACCGTGAACGGCAGTCTGTCGTTCACCGCCGCGGCGTCCTACATGCTCGAGATATCGCCTGCCAGCGCCGACCGCGTCAACGTGACGGGAACGGCGACATTGTCCGGCGCCAAGGTGAATGCGTCGTTTGCAGCCGGAAGCTATGTCGCCAAGCGGTATACGATCGTCAATGCGGGCGGTGGTGTCAGCGGCACGTTCGGAGCGGTGGTGAACAGCAACCTGCCGTCGGGGTTCAAGTCGAGCTTGAGCTACGACGCCAACAACGCCTATCTCGATCTGGCGCTGGCCTTCATCGCTCCGCCCAGCACCGGCCTCACCATCAATCAAGCCAACGTCGCCAACGCGCTGGTCAACTCCTTCAACCGCAACGGCGGCATTCCGCTGGTCTATGGCGGGCTGACCGCGCCGGGGCTGACGCAGGCCTCCGGCGAGATTGCCACGGCGGTGCGGCCGACCATGGTGCACGCAATGACGCAGTTCACGACCGCGATGACCGATGCTGCGGCCGTCGATCTCCGCCGCGATCAGACCAGCGCGCCGGGTCCAGCCGATGACGCCGATCTCGCGAACGCCTATGCCAGCGTCCCGCTCCGCGGCACGGTCGGTGACACATTCAGCTCGAATACGAGAGCCGCGCTGCGTGAGCCGCCATTCGAATCGCGCTGGCGCATGTGGGCCTCGGGCTTCGGCGGTGGCCAAGCCCGCGACGGCAACGCGATCGTTGGATCCAGCGCCGCCACCAGCCGCATGTTTGGCGCGGCGGCGGGGGCCGACTACTGGCTGTCGCCGGCAACGGTCGCCGGCTTTGCGCTGGCGGGCGGCGGCACCAGTTTCAACGTGGCCGCCGGTGGCGGGGGACGTACCGATATGTTTCAGGCCGGCGCCTACATCAGGCACGTTGCAGGCCCGGCCTATGTCAGCGCAGCCGCAGCCTATGGCTGGCATGACGTCACGACGGATCGAACGGTCATCATCTCGGGCGTCGATCAGTTGCGCGCGCGGTTCTGGGCGAGCAGTCTTGCGGCGCGTCTCGAAGGCGGCAGCCGCTTTGCTCCGTCCTGGCTCGGCGGCCTTGGTCTGACGCCCTATGCCGCCGCGCAGGTGACGGCCACGCGTCTCCCCGGCTATGCCGAAACCGTCACCACCGGCGCCAACCATTTCGCACTGTCCTACCTGGCGAAGTCCGTGACCGCGCCGCGCACCGAACTCGGCATGCGCAGCGATACGTCCTTCGCCGTGAACGATGCGCTGCTGACGTTGCGCGGCCGCGCCGCCTGGGCGCACGACTTCAATCCCGTCAGTTCGGCCTCAGCCAGCTTCGAGTCCTTGCCCGGCGCAAGCTTCGTCGTGAACGGCGCGACCGCGGCACGTGATGTGGCGTTGACGATGGTCTCGGCCGAAGTGAACTGGCGAAATGGTGTCGCGCTCGCTGCGACCTTCGAAGGCGAGTTTTCCGCCGTCACCCGCGCCTACAATGGCAGGAGCGTCGCGCGTTACAGGTGGTGAGCCGAACCGTGCCGGCGATCGACAGGCATTGTTGATCCTCCGGGCAAGTGGGTGGTCGCAAGCTCAACTCTGACCACTCGCCACCCATGGGATCTACGGGCGACTACGATCTGTTCGCGTCATTGCGAGCGAAGTGCCGTGTCGCTGCAACACGAACATCTCGACGAGACCGGGCGCGCGCAGGTGCCCATCATCAAACGCCTTGCTACTCATCCGTGCAACTACGCGGAGAAGTTGTAACTTATAGTTAATACTTGATTAGATCAGTTATCTTAGATTCGCGCTCCATCAGTGGAGCGTATGGACCATATGGCGCGTTTCTCCCGATTGCATGTCGGACAAGGCCTGGCGACAGCATCCATCGCGCTGGGAACGGTCCTGGTGCAGACCACGCCAGTCCTTGCCGTCGACTGGACCGGTCTCACGTCGACCGACTGGTTCAACGCCGGCAACTGGTCCGGTGGCGTTCCAACCAGCGCGACCAGCGCGACGATCGACACGGCCGGCAACGCGGCGGTGGTCGGGGTTGCCGGCGCGCAGGCCACGGCCGTGAAGGTCGGCGATGCCAACGCCGGCGCGTTGACCGTCCAGGACGGCGGCACCTTGAGCGCTACGCAAGGCACGATCGGCGGCCAGGCCGGCGCAACCGGGGCGGTGACCGTCGATGGCGCCGGGTCGACCTGGAGCACCAGCGGATCACTGGACATCGGAAGCCATGGCACGGGCGCGCTGAGCATCCGCAACGGCGCCGCGGTGACCGTCGGCGATACTGTCTGGATCGGCAACTGGCCCGGGGGAATCGGCGGAGTGACGATCGACGGCACCGGCTCCACCTTCATCATCAAGAATCTGTATGTCGGCTGGGACGGCCAGGCCACCCTGAGCATCAGCAACGGCGCAAAACTGATCAGCGCCACGGTTGGCTCGAGCCTTGCTGCCACCGGGGTTAGCGCCATCACGGTGGATGGCATCGGATCGAGTTGGACCGATGGCGCCAACATCTTCATTGGTGACAGGGGTGTCGGCACGCTCACCATTCGCAATGGCGCCACGGTGTCGGGGCCGAACCTGATCCTCGGCCACTACGCCAGCGGAAACAGCACGCTCAATATCGGCGCCGGCCTCGGCGAAGCGGCCACGGCGCCCGGGACGCTCAGCGCGGCCTCGGTCCAGCTTGGTGTCGGCACCAGCCAGATCGTGTTCAACCATACCGGCACGAACTACACTTTCGCCCCAATCATCATCGGCAGCGGGGCAGGGACGCGATCGGTGCGCGTCGAGGCCGGCACCACGATCCTGACCGCCGCCAGCTCCTATACCGGGCCAACACTGATCGATGGCGGCACGCTGTCGGTGAACGGTTCGATCGCCAATTCGGCGGTTACCGTGAATGCCGGCGGCACGCTCGGCGGCAACGGCACCGTCGGCAGCACCATGATCAACGGCGGCGCACTCGCCCCCGGCAATTCAGTCGGCCTGTTGACCGTGAACGGCAGTCTGACGTTCACTGCGGCCGCGTCCTACATGGTCGAGATATCCCCGGCCGGTGCTGACCGCGTCAACGTTTCGGGAACGGCGACGCTGGCGGGCGCCACGGTCAGTGTGTCGTCTGCGGCCGGGGGCTACGTCGCCAAGCAGTACACCATCGTCAATGCCGGCGGTGGCATCAGCGGCACCTTCGGCTCGGTGGTGAACAGCAGTCTACCATCGGGATTCAAGTCGAGCTTGAGCTACGACGCCAACAACGCCTATCTCGATCTCGCGCTGGCCTATACCGCTCCGTCCAACACCGGCTTCACCATCAATCAGACCAACGTCGCCAACGCGCTGGTCAACTCCTTCAACAGCCATGGCGGCATTCCGCTGGTCTATGGCGGGTTGTCCGCGCCGGGGCTGACGCAGGCCTCCGGCGAGATTGCCACCGCGGTGCAGCCGACCATGGTGCGCGCGCTCACGCAGTTCACGACCGCGATGACCGATGTTGCCGCCGCCGACCGCAGCCGCGACCAGACGACCGCAAGGGACCTGGCCGATGCGGCCGATCTCGCGAACGCCTATGCCAGCGTCCCGCTTCGTGGCACGGTCGGTGAAACATTCGGCCTGAAAGCCCAAGCTGCGCCGCATGCACCGCCATTCGAGGCGCGCTGGCGAACCTGGGCCGCGGGCTTCGGCGGTGGCCAGACCACCGACGGCAATGCGCCGGTCGGATCCAGCACCGCCACCAGCCGCATGTTCGGCGCCGCTGCGGGGGCCGACCACTGGCTGTCGCCGGCAACCGTCGCCGGCTTTGCGCTGGCGGGCGGCGCCACCAGTTTCAACGTGGCCGCCGGCGGCACCGGGCGCGGCGACATGTTCCAGGCCGGCGCATACATCAAGCACATGGCGGGCCCGGCCTATGTCAGCGCGGCCGCCGCCTATGGCTGGCATGACGTCACGACCGATCGCACGCTCACCATCTCGGGCATTGATCAGCTGCGCGCGCGCTTCCGCGCCAACAATCTCGCCGGCCGTCTCGAAGGCGGTAGCCGCTTTGCTACGACCTGGTTCGGCGGCCTCGACCTGACGCCCTATGCGGCCGCACAGGTAACGATCACGCGCCTTCCTGGCTACGCGGAAGCCGTCACCGCCGGCGCCAACAGTTTCGCGCTGTCCTATCTGGCAAGCACCGTGACGTCGCCGCGGACCGAACTCGGCGTGCGCAGTGGCAAATCCTTTGCCGTGAACGATGCTCTGCTCACCTTGCGTGGTCGCGCCGCATGGGCGCGTGACTTCAACCCTGATACTGCCGCATGGGCCAGCTTCCAGGCGTTGCCCGGAGCAAGCTTCGTGGTGAACGGCGCGGCCGGGGCGCGTGATGTGGCACTGACGACGGTCTCTGCCGAGATGAACTGGCGGAAGGGCATCGCGCTCGCCGCGACGTTCGAAGGCGAGTTTTCCGCCGTGACCCGCTCCTATGCCGGCAAGAGCGTTGCGAGCTACCGGTGGTGAACGGAGCGGCGTTGCGCGGTTAGTCCTTGATCTGATCGAGCGCCGCCAGCACCTCGCTCGAGGCCACCTCGACCTTGCTGATCTCGCCCAGCGCTTCGTCGATGCGCCCCGCGCTGAACAAGCGGGCGGCCTCCTTGCCGTGGCGGTGCACCGCCTCGTGGGGGCGTTCGAGGTGGCGGAACGCGGCATCGCCGGCGAGGCGCTGGCCGCCTTCGCCGTAGTACCATTTGCCGAGCCGGCAATTGTGATGGTCTGATAGCTCGTCGGGGCGGAGCTGCAGCCGCCCGACCGACATGTCGACCAGCCGCTTCTTCCAGATCACGTGATCGGCCTTGGCGAGCCTGACCACCTGATTGTCGAGCGACAGCTTGGAAATCTCGCCCAGCATCTTGCCGACCTTGGCGTCGGTCCTGCCCATGGTGTCCGCGAGCGACATCACCTCGTTGGCGTTGGCGGTCGCAAGATCTGCGATGATGGTGATGCCCTGCGCGACCTCGTCGGTCGCCGCGCTCTGCTCGGCGAGAATGCCGGAGATCTCGTCCATCTTGGCGCTGACCGTGGCGGTGCGCGCGCCGGCCTGGTCGATCGTCTGCGCCAGGTTGGTCATCTCGGTCATGCCGATCTCGACCGCCTTGGCGCCGCCCGCCATGGCCTCGACGATGCCGCTCATCTCCGCCTGCAGCCGCTCGATGCGGCCCTTGATGTCCTCGGTCGCCTTGGTCGTCTGCTGCGACAGGTTCTTCACCTCGGCGGCGACGACGGCGAAGCCCTTGCCGAACTCGCCGGCGCGTGCCGCCTCGATGGTGGCGTTCAGCGCCAGCAGGTTGGTCTGGTTGGCGATCGCGTCGATGGTGCCGACGATGGAGCCGATCTCCGCCGAGGCCGCGCTCAGGTCGGCGATCTTGGCCGAGGTGTCGCGCACGGAGCTCGCGATGCCGTTCATGGTCTGCAGCGTGCCGCGTACCGCGGTGACGCTGTCTTCGACGGCGCGTCGCGTCGCCGCTGCCTCGTCCGCCGCAGCGGTCGACGTTGCGCTGATGGTCTGCACCGACGCCTGCATTTCGACCGAGGCCGAGGCGAGACCCTGGCAGCGCTCCGATTGATTGTTCGACGCGCCGATCAGGCGCGCCGCGCTGATCGAGGCTTCGTTGCTGTTGATGCAGAGGTCGACGATGGAATCGAGATCCTGCGACGCGCGCGTTGCGAGTGCGTTGCCAAGGCGGTGAATCGCCTCGATCAGCTGCGGCTTGAGCTTCGCGCGTAGCGCGGCGGCGTCGACATCGGCCATGTCACGGTTGAGCCGGCCGGCGGCCCAATCGTCGAGACATCGTGCCAGTGTATCCTGGAACGTCTCATTTGCGGTGTCGTCGGACGCAGGCGAGGCGTCCAGGTGATCAGTCTTCCGGCTGCGGAATCCCAGCATCGTGTCTCTCGATTCGTGGCGGGTTGCCCCGCGCGTCCGGCGTCGCCACGCGGTGTGGCGGCGGTCCACGATCAACTTCATCGCGGTTTGGTTAACGGCGGGTTTCCCACCGCAACTGGCGGTCGCAGACATTGCCCCGAAACCTCTTGACGACTGCGTAAGTGTTAACTTACGGTAAGTCATGACTTACGAAACGGCACTCGCGGTCCTGGGGGATCCGACGCGGCGGCAGGTGTTCGAGCGCCTGCGCGGCGGGCCCTGTCCCGTGCATGCGATTGCCGCGGGGATGACGGTATCGCGGCCGGCGGTGTCGCAGCATCTCAAAGTGCTGAAGGACGCAGGCCTGGTCGAAGAGCGCAGCGAGGGCGTGCGGCGCATCTACTCGCTGCGCCGGGAGGGCTTGGCCGAGCTGCGCGACTGGCTCGACAGTTTCTGGGATGACGCGCTGCTTGCCTTCAAGATCGAAGCCGAGCGCACGCATTGGCAGATCAAAAGGACGAGGGACGGGAATGAATGAGCGCGGCGTGATTGCCCCGGTCGAGAAGCGGGTCCAAGTCAGGGCGCCGCTCGATCATGCCTTTGCGGTGTTCACCGGCGGGCTGACCCGGTGGTGGCCGCACACGCATGGGGTCGGCGGCAAGCCGATTGCGAAGGTGCTGCTGGAGCCGAAGCTGGGCGGCCGCTGGCTCGAGATTGCCGAGGACGGGACGCAGACGGTGGTCGCGACCGTCACGCTCTGGGAGCCGCCGCATCGTTTCGTGATGCTCTGGCAGATCAATGCGCAATGGAAGCCGGATGCGGCGATGCGCTCGGAGGTCGACGTGCGGTTCTTCGCCGAAGGTGCCGAGACGACGCGTATCGAGCTGCTGCACCACAAGTTCGAGACCATGGGTGAAGAAGCCGGCGCATCCATGCGCCGCGATGTCGACGGTGGCTGGCCGGGCCTGCTGCAGCGCTACGTCGCCGAGGCCGAGCTCCACTCATCATCATCGTCGTGAGCAAGTCGTCGTCAGCGGGGGAGAAACGCATGTCCGAGTTCGTCGTCCATTCGGTGCCGGGGAGCCCATTCGGCCGCAGCGTGCTCGCCACGCTGGAGGAGAAGGGCGCGCCGTATCGCCTGGCCGCGCTGGCGCCGGGCGATTCGAAATCTTCCACCCATCTCGAACGGCATCCGTTCGGCCGCGTGCCGGCGCTCTCGCATGATGGATTCGTGCTCTACGAGACCCAGGCGATCCTGCGTTATCTCGACCGCGTGCTGCCGGAGCCGCCGCTGACGCCCGATGACGTGCGGCAGGCGGCGAGGATGGACCAGGTGATGAACATCAGCGACTGGTACCTGTTCCATGGCGTCTGCAACGTCATCATTTTCCAGCGCATCGTCGGGCCGCAGTTCTTTGGCACGTCGACCGACGAAGCCGCGATCGCGCGGGCGATGCCGCAGGCGAGAACGGTCATTGCGGAGCTGTCGCGGCTGCTTGGGGAGCAGCCGTTCATGGCGGGTGGCCAGCTGTCGCTCGCCGACCTCCAGGCCGGTCCGCAGGCGAGCTTCCTGTCGCTCACGCCGGAATGGGCGGAGCTGACATTCGGCCGACCGAACCTCGTCGCCTGGATCGAACGCCTGGAGGCACGGCCAAGCTTCACATCGACGACGATGGCAGAGTTGATGGTGCGCGCGCAGGCCGCGTAGGCGCCCGCGTGCTGACGCTGGTGCGGACGGTGGGGCTCGAACCCACACGACGTTGCCATCGAGGGATTTTAAGTCCCTTGCGTCTACCGATTCCGCCACGTCCGCTTTTGGAGTCAAAGACCTAGCGCATGATCCTTCGATACGGAACGAGCTTGTGCGAGGTTCTTCGGTTGACCCTCTGCTTAGGCCAGCGAGGTTGCCTTGGTAAAGCCTCAATCCGGCCGTCACCAGCTGCTTTGAGAGTGCGTCCGAGCTGAAGTGACCGGACAGATCGGCTCCGACAGATGCAAGGACTGGACGAGGCGGCCGTTGTAAGGCACGGACTGGCCACGCGAAAGCGATCCATGAACGGTGCGCGGGCTCAGCCCGCGATTGAGATGATGTTTTAAGACGGCTGACCTATCGAGGCTGCATGACCACGCTTTGCCATCGCCCGACCTTCCGACGCCTTGCGCTCGCCGCAGGGCTCTGTGCCCTCGGCCCGCTGCTCGCAGGCTGCGCGGGCATGAGCGACAGCGTGTCGACGGCATTCGCCGATCCGGCCAAATACGAGCTCTACGACTGCAAGCAGCTCGAAGCCGAGCGCAAGGCGCTCGCCGCACGCACAGCCGAGCTGCAGGGGCTGATGACCAAGGCCGAGACCGGGACCGGCGGCGCGCTGGTGGCCGAGGTCGCCTATCGCAACGATTATGTCGCCGTCCGCGGCCAGTCGCAGTTCGCCGAGGAGGCCTGGCGGCGCAACAAATGCGTGGAGACGCCGCCGGCGCCCGTCGCTGCCAAGGGCGGCAAGTCGGTCAAGCCCGGGCGCAACGCACGGCCGATGGCCTCCGGCGGGCCGTCGACCTTGCCGCGGGACGGTTCGGTCTACTGACCCTCGCGCCTCACAATCGCCAGTCGTAGATCCAGTCCTGCCGGGCCGACAGGCGCTGCGGGCCGAGCGCCTTGATGCCGATGTCGCGGGCCAGCGCCAGCGGCCCGCTCATGTGGTAGATGCGGCCCTGGCTGCGCGCGGTGCGTTGCACCCGGCCGACGCGGGGCCGGCGCAGCCTGGCATACTGCTTCAGCGCGCCTTCGACGGCGGCGAGCCCGTCGGGCCGGGCCTCGCTCAGGCATTTCGCCAGCACCGCCGCGTCCTCGATCGCCATGCCCGCGCCCTGCGCTGCGAACGGCAGCATCGCGTGCGCGGCATCCCCCAGCAGGGCGACGTTGCCTTGCGTCCATTCGATGCCCTCGGGCACCGCGAACAGCGCCCATTTGCGCCAGCCGTCGACGGCGTTCAGCAACAGCCGCGCCGCCGCCGGCCAGCGCGGCGGGCCAAAGGCGGCCTTCAGCTCGTTCGCATCGCCCTCGGTGCTCCAGCCCGGCCGGTTCCAGGTCCCCGGCACCACGGCGACGACATTGACCTGGCGGCCGGCGGAGATCGGATAGGCGACGAGATGCGCATCCGGTCCCATCCACAGCTGCACCCGCGCGCTGGTGTAGTCGCGCGGCAATTGCCGGGCGTCGAGCGTGCCGCGCCAGGCGATCAGTCCGGAGAACTCGGCGCGCGCTTGCGGGAAGAGATGATGGCGCACCGCCGACCACACGCCGTCGGCGCCGATCAGCGCCAGCGCCACATCCTGTCGGCGCTCATTGCCGCGGCGATGCACCACGGTGAGGCCCTTGGCGTGGGCGGCGACGTCCTCGAACTGGCAGCCGAGCTGCAGCTCGATGTCCGGATGTGCCATCGCCTCGGCCGCCAACGCCGCCTGCAGATCGGCGCGGTGGATCACCCAATAGGGCGCGCCGGCCGCCTCGCTCGTAGCTGCTCCCAGCGGCAGCCGCGCGATCTCGCCGCCAGCGCGCGCGCTCATGATGGAGACCGCCTCCGGCACCACCGCGCACGCGGTAAGCCGCGGCTTGAGCCCGAGATCGATCAGGACGCGGCTGGCATTGGGCGACAGCTGCAAGCCGGCGCCGACCTCTTCCAGCCGCTCGGCCTTCTCCAGCACGACGACGCGAAAGCCCTTCGTCGCCAGCGCGAGCGCCGCGGTCAGGCCGCCGATGCCGGCTCCCGCAACATGGACGGTCCGCAGTGCCACGACACGCCGATCAGGCGACGTCCTTCAGGACGCATTCCGGCGGCCGTGCCTCGCCGGCGGCAAGGTCCGGCGCGTAGCGGTACAGCGTCGAGCAGTAGGGGCAGATGATCTCTTTGTCGTTGCCGAGATCGAGGAAGACATGCGGATGGTCGAACGGCGGATTGGCGCCCACGCACATGAACTCATGCGAGCCGATCTCGATCACCGGAACACCGGCGTCGTTGTGGAAATGCGGGACGATGTTATCGGCCATCGGTATCACCTCGAGTGGCAAGAAGAGCAGATCGGATCAGAGCGACATTCAGCACGGGAAGCGGCCGACGTGACAGCACCGAGGCACCTTGCCGTCACGAAAACGGCGGCGCACCATGCTGAGCCATAAGGCCAATTCCTCGGGTTGGGAACCTCGTCGGGCGCGACGCACGCCGATATTTTTACGCGTGTGGATTCGACACAAAGCCGCCCGCGCCGAGAAGCCCTTCTTTCGTCGGGGCCGTTGTGTCCCGGGCGGGATATCCTATGTCTTGGGATGGCTCGATGCGCGAAAACGTGAAGGCGGCGTGATCTCGATGCGAATCAAGTGGAGGCTCAGCCTGGCCGCGGCCGGCCTTGCCGTCAGCGCCGCAATCGGCGCTGCGCTGTGGCCGCATGCCTGGCACGCCGGCGCGGTGATCGCGGCCGCCGACGATCCAGCCCGGCTGTCGGAGTTGCAGGTCGCCTCAGCGCTGCGGACCGATCCGTCGCGGATCGCCCGCGACATCGACGAGGCGCTCACCGCCGGCGATCCGGAGCTCGCCGAGAGCTTCATTGCGCTGGCGCGCGAGCACGAGGTCGCGCTGGATGCCACGCAGGTGCAGCGGGTGAGCGATGCCGCGGCCGCCGAGAAGGCGCCGGCGAGCGTGGCGAGGCGCTTTGCGACCGGTCTCGTCACCGGCCAGGCCGACGACGTCGCGAGCCTGTCCGGCACCGTCGCTGGCGACCTGTTCGTGTTCGGCGACATTCGCGACGCCGTGCGTGAAGGCAAGCATCTGGTGATGGGCGAGGAGACCGATCGTCTCGTGCTCGGCCTCGCCGCCGCCGGGCTCGCCGTGACCGCGGCGACTTATGTCTCGGCGGGTGGCGCCGCGCCGGTGCGGGCTGGGCTGACCCTGGTCAAGGATGCCCGCAAGGTCGGCCGGCTCGGCGAGGGGCTTGCGGCCTGGGCCGGACGCTCGGCGCGCGAGGTCGTCGATGCGCCGATGCTCCATCAGGCAGTGGCCACCGGCTCGGTGCTGCGGCCGGGCGAAACCGCGACCGCGATCCGCGCCGCGTTCCGGGCCGAGAAGGCCGGCGCGTTGGTGCGCCTGGGCAAGGACGTCGGCCGCATCACCGAGAAGGCCGGCACGCGCGGCGCGCTCGATTCGCTCAAGCTCGCCGAGGGCCCGAAGGACATCGCCCGTGCCGCGCGGCTCGCCGAAGCCAAAGGCGGCCAGACCCGCGCGATTCTGAAGCTGCTCGGCCGCGGCGCACTGCTGCTCACTGCCGGCGCGTTCAACCTGGCGCTCTGGCTGTTCGGCGCCCTGATGAGCCTGCTCGGGTTCGTCGCATCGCTCAAATCCATGACCGAGCGTGCGACGCAGGGCGTGATCGACCGCGGCAAGCGGCGCCGTCTGCGACGAATGCAGGCCGATGCCGCCAGCACCGATCTGGCCGCGGCGACGCCCTGCGGCTAGACTTCGTCGCATCATCGTCACTCCAGAATTTCCGGGACTCCTGCTCATGCCGAGCTTTTCCAACGGCGCCGTCGACATTGCCTTCATCGACGAGGGCGAGGGCGATCCGATCGTGCTCGTCCACGGCTTCGCCTCGACCAAGAATGTCAACTGGATCTATCCGGGCTGGGTGACCGAGCTGCGCAAGGCCGGCCGCCGGGTCATCGCGCTCGACAATCGCGGCCATGGCGAGTCGGCCAAGCTGTACGATCCGGCGCAATATGCGCTTCCCGAGATGGCGAGCGACGTCACCGCGCTGATGGACCATCTGCGCCTCGCGAGCGCCGATGTGATGGGCTACTCGCTCGGTGGCCGTATCGCGGCTCATATCGCGCTGACCACGCCGGAGCGCTTGCGCTCGGCGATCTTCGGCGGCATCGGCATGGCGATGATCGAGGGAGGCGGTCCCGGCGAGAACGTCGCGGCTGCGCTTGAGGCGCCGTCGATCGATGACGTCACCGATCCCGTCGGCAAGACGTTTCGCGCCTTCGCGGACCAGACCCGCTCGGATCGTCTCGCGCTCGCTGCCTGCATGCGGGGCTCGCGTGGCCTGCTGTCGCGCGAGGAGGTCGGCCGCATCGCGGTGCCGGTGCTGGTCGCGGTTGGTACGACGGACGACGTGGCGGGCTCCGGCCCCGCGCTCGGTGCGCTGATTCCCGGCGCCGAGGTGCTCGACATTCCCAACCGCGACCACATGCGCGCCGTCGGCGACAAGGTCTACAAGGCAGGCGTAATCGATTTCCTCGCCCGGCGGTGACCGCGTAGCCGGGGCGAGCGAAGTGACCCCGGGTTCTCCGACGCAGCTCGTGTGACCCCGCATGTCGCTTTCGCCGACGCCTTGGCCCCGGCTGTCGCTCATGCGGGCTAAGGGAGAGTCTCCGCCGTTCCGTCGGTCCGCTCGCCACCGAGCCAGCGGGCGACGGCAATCAGCGCCGTGAACGTCGCGATCCAGACCAGCCGGGCACCATAGCGATCGTGCGGGCCGGAGATGACGCCGCAGATCACGGCATTGCCGAGCAGGGCGAGCGTCACCGTGACGGCGAGCAGGGTGATGTCGTCGCGCCGCCGGCGCCAGATTGCGTGCGCGGCGATCGCCGCCACCGCCAGCATCGAGCCGAGCGCGACCGGCACGTGCAGCCAGTTCACGACCGCGAAATTGATCTCCCAATGCTGCTGATGCGCCGCGCGCATCTGCCGGACCTGCGCCGGGATGTAGCGCTCGATGATGCCGTAGGTGTGCGGCACCCAGCCGCTGGTGCCTTCGCCGGTCGCCACATGCATGAGCTGCTCGGCGGTGGCAACCGCCGCCGCCTTGGCCTGCCACAGCGGATAGGCCGCCAGCGAACGCTTGACGATGAAGCCCATCTCCTCGTTCATGCCCTCGAAGCGGCCGAGCTTGTTGAACATGCTGTTGCCCCACAGGAAGTCGTCGGCCGTGGGCGGCAGCTCGTTGCGATAAGGGCAGAGCTTGAGCTTTTCGCGTCCGCAATGATCCCTGAGATATTGCGCGACGATGCCGTCCTGCAGCATGCGGCCGAAGGCGACGCCGGTGCCGCCCGGCGTCCACGCCAGCTGGCCGGACAGGGCGAAGTTCGCGGCGAGCAGCATCGCGGCGCCTGCGACGATGGTCAGGCTGGCCTGGACCAGGCCCGAGAGTGCGATCTGCCGACGCAGCCATGGGTAGGCCATCCAGCCCGCGCAGCACAGGCCGAACAGGACGCCGAGCGTGGCGCTGTGGGTGGCGGAGGCGAAGGCGACGAAGCCGAACAGCGCGATCTTCTCCATTGCGGAGATCCGGCGCGCCTGCGTCACCAGGATGAACAGCGCCAGCACCGACAGGCCGGCGAAGATGTCGGTCAGCAGCATGCTGGCAAGCCAGGGCAGGGCGGTGGTCAGGATCAGCAGCAGGCCCATCCACAGCAGGCGCAGCGGCTGATTGAGCCCGAGCACGCGCAAGGTCAGTTGCAGGATCCACAGGGTTGCCAGCGCCTGCAGGCCGAGATTGAGCCAGAAGCTGGAGCCTTCGCCCCAATGCAGATAGAGGCCGAACACCGTGGAGCGGCTCGGCACCAGATAGCCTTCGTACCATCGCGCCAGATAGCCGCCAGTGTCCCACTGCAGCAGCGGATAGCCGTTCCACAGCGCCGGCGCGACCAGGAAGAGCGGGATGACGATGACGGGGAGCCAGGCCGATCCGGCCTCGGCTGCGCGTTCGTCCAGGATCTGAATGTTACTGATGCCTGCATCCCCCGGTTCGGAGCACCATGGCCAAAACATGGTCAGGGCCATATTTACCAATAGACGCAGGCTGATGGATGGTAAAGCGGGCCCCGTGATCGCGCGGGGGACGGTCCGGTTTCTATTGCCGGGTGGCTCCTTTTTGCCTCACGGCCGGTTGCCCGAGGGGGGCGCAAGTTTGTTTCCCCATGGGTGCAGCCTTGATTTCCGGTTCCCGCTGACCACCTTGAGCCGACGCCGCGCCCGAGCGGGAACGCGGCTGAGACCTGCGCGTAACGGAAATGTCTCAATCCCGTGCTCTCTGGGAGAGAGGCTGGCTGGGATGGAACGATGACCCGAGCGCGGGCGCGCGGAGGACATCAATCCACGCGCCGTGCTATATTGCCTGCCCACTGAACTTCGCGAGACGCAGCCATGGCCATGCATCAGACCCATCCCCAGAGCGGAAAGCTGGCGACGCTCGATCCGATCTGGGACCGGATCCGTCACGAAGCCGAAGAGATCGTCCGGCGAGAGCCCGAGCTTGCCACGTTCATCTATTCGACGGTGCTGCATCACGGCCGGCTGGAAGACTCGGTCGTGCATCGCGTCGCCGACCGTCTCGATCATTCCGCGCTGTCCGGCGACCTCATCCGCCAGACCTTCGATGATGCGCTGCGCGACGAGCCGGATCTCGGCCACGCCTTCCGCGCCGATCTCGTCGCGGTCTACGACCGCGATCCCGCGACCTCGCGCTTCATCGATCCCTTGCTGTACTTCAAGGGTTTCCACGCGCTGCAGACGCATCGCCTTGCAAACTGGCTGTATCGCAAGAGCCGCAAGGACTTCGCGTTCTACCTGCAGAGCCGCTCTTCCGCCGTGTTCCAGACCGATATCAATCCTGCGGCGCGCATCGGCCGCGGCATCTTCCTTGATCACGCCACCGGCTTCGTCTGCGGCGAGACGGCGATCATCGAGGACAACGTCTCGATCCTGCACGGCGTGACGCTTGGCGGCACCGGCAAGGAGAACGAGGACCGCCATCCGAAGATTCGCCACGGCGTGCTGATCGGCGCCGGCGCCAAGGTGCTCGGCAATATCGAGGTCGGTCACTGCGCGCGCATCGCGGCGGGATCGGTGGTCGTCAAGCCGGTACCTAACAACGTTACCGTCGCCGGCGTGCCGGCGAAGATCGTCGGCGAGGCGGGTTGCGCCGAGCCGTCGCGCACCATGGACCAGATGATCAACGCAATCGGCATCTGAGCCGCAACGCGCGCACGCGCAATCTCCGAGTCAAGAGCTTTTCAACCACTGAATTTCGTGCGAACACATCGACGGTCTGTGGATCTGACGATCCGCCATTGCCGCGGCGGACTGAATGTGAGATCCACGTCGTCCCTTTCAGGTCCGTCGATGACGCTGGCGCCCGTGCCGGGGTCGACGGGCTGAACTAACAAGCTTCGAGTCACGGGCGTGCGCTGCGTCACGTCCCTGGACAACAAGCAAACCGCTTTGATTGGAGATCACCCGTGGACGTTCAGGAAGTCAGGAAGCTCGACGCGTATCTGAAGCGCGTGTTCGGCAATCCCAAGATCCGCGTCGTGCCGCGGCCGAAGAAGGAGGACTCCGCCGAGGTCTATATCGGCGAGGAGTTCATTGGCGTTCTGTTCGTCGACGACGAGGACGACGATCGCTCGTTCCAGTTCCAGATGGCGATCCTGGAAGACGACCTGGTCGAGTAGGTAAGTAGCCGAGCATCTGCGCAATCGGCATCGGGCGCCGTGCAAGTACGACTATAGGCGCGGTGCTCATGAATACGCCCTCTCCCCTTGTGGGAGGGGGCTACGCCGGCCTATCAGCCTGCTCGTTTGGGTGAGCGGTCTCTCTCCGCGCGTGATGTTCGTCGAGAGATACCCCTCCACCGCGCCAATGTGTCGGCGTCATCTGCCGACGCTCACGTGCCGTGCTCACGAGCTCAATGGTGAGTAACAAGGCGCGCCTGGCGTAGCCCGCATGGGCGAAGCGACATGCGGGTTCACACCCGCCGTGTCGGAGGACCCGGATGTCGCTGCGCTCATCCGGGCTAACACCAACGACTACTTCACCGCATGCATCTGCGCCGTCAGCCGCTCCATCGCGGCCGCGACGTCCTGCCATTGCGATAGCCAGCTGCGCGGGAAGCGAAACACGAGGTCTGCGCCCTCGATGCGGCGCTCGCTGAGGCACATGCCGGGAGTGGACGCATCGCGGGTGCAGCGCGCCACCAATGCGGGCTGCTCGGCTGCGAACAGGTCCTCGACATCGTAGGGCGTGCCGGCGCGGAAGCCGCGCATCGTCAGGCCGTCCTGCACCGAGACCGGCGCGGGGTTCAGATAGCGCGGATAGATCGTCTTCAGCCGCGCCTCCGGCGACAGCGCATCGTGATGCGCCGAGATCGAGACGAAGATGCGGTCGATCGGATGCGGTGCCTGATCGATCTGATCGGCGCTGACATGGTGTGGCGCCTCGGGCGGGGTCAGCGAGGGATAGTCAAAGCCGAGATCGACCCGTTCCTGCGGGCCAGTATGGCGCTGGATCTTCACCCTGATGGCCGCCGCCGGTACGTTGAAGATGGTGCCGCCGATGCTCACGGGCAGGCGCTCCGGTCCCTTGAAGGCGCCGGCTCGCCACGTCGGCCATAGCAGGTAGGCTACGACCGCCACGGCAGCGGCCGTCAGCATGCAGCCGATCATGATCGGCACGGCATGGCCATGTCCGTTCGAAGGGCGGGCACTGCGGACCGAAAACATCGTCATGGCGGGCAGGGGATCTCTGGGCCGAATCACCGCGACTATGCCACGTCGATACGCTTTTCTGCAGGATCTTACCGGCAGGAGCCTGCGCATTTGCCGCAGGCTCGATTAACCCTTTCTTAAGGATAATGTGGCGGGCGCCTCGGTATTTTGCCAAACCAGCATCGGGCAGTTCAGCAAGTGTGTGGGTGCGTACGATGTCGGCAGAGGCGTTCAATTCGCTGTTCTCGCTCCTGATCGGTTTCGCCTTGGCCGGCGCTCTGGCCAGCGGCTATCAGGCCTACGCCGAGCGTCCGCCCGGGTTCGAATTGCTGCAGGAGGGTGTGACGCCGCGCCGCTTTGCGGCCGTGCCGTTCCTGGTGTTCGCCGCCCCCTTCATCATCATGCGCAACACGCTGCGCGGCGCCCGCATCGAGCGCCGCCGCTTCGAGTTCGTGATGCTGGCCACCGTGATCGCCGGCTTCTGGAGCATGATGTCCGGGACGTTCGTCGTGATGACGCTGCGCGCAGCCGGCGTGCTGACCTGAGTTCCAAATCCCGGCCGGGCTGCTGCCCGGTTGCTTGAAATTATTCGACGGGCTGTGCCAAGGTCTCCTGCGAACGGGAGACCTAGATGGCCATCTACGAACTCGACGGGCAGGGGCCCGAGCTGCCTGCGGACGGCAACTACTATATCGCCGACAATGCGACCGTGATCGGCCGTGTGAAGCTCGCCCAGGAGGTCACCGTCTGGTTCGGCGCGGTCATTCGCGGCGACAATGACTGGATCGAGATTGGCGAAGGCTCCAACGTCCAGGACAATGCCACCTGTCACGTCGATCCCGGCTTCCCGCTGCGTGTTGGCCGCAACGTCACGGTCGGCCACAACGTGATCCTGCACGGCTGCACCGTCGAGGACGACGCGCTGATCGGCATGGGCTCGATCGTCATGAACGGCGCGCACATCCGCCGCGGCAGCGTCGTCGGGGCCGGCGCCATCATCACCGAAGGCAAGGACTTTCCGGAATATTCGCTGATCGTCGGCGCGCCCGCCCGCGTCGTGCGCACGCTCGAGCCCGCGCAGGTCGAGCGCATGGGCATCGCGGCCAAGGCCTACGTCGCCAAGGGACCGCGCTATACCAAGGGGCTGAAGAAAATCGGCTGAGGCGCCCGAGCGCGCGAGCGGCTGGTCACGCCGATGTCACGTGCCCGATGTCACGTGCCCTCGGACTCGCCGGCCTCGCGCGCACTGGCGATCCGCTCGTGGCCGCTCGCCCACAACGCATGCTGCTCGCTGCCGTCCTGATAGGGATTGGCCTCGGCCGGAATATTGTCGCGCGCCGCGCGCTCGCCCTGCTCGAACGGATCGGGTTCGGTGCTCATGCTGACGTCTTGCTCCTCTTTCGCGGCCTGGTCTTGACCCTGGCCTTCGGCTTGGTGCCATCGCTTGGCGTGCCCGGGCCATCGCCGTTCTCAGCTGCACTCCTGCGCAGTGCGTCCTTCAGGTCCGCCGGCACACCGTGCTTTTCGAGCAGGTCCATGAACGCCTCGTCGGCGAGATCCTGCAGGCTCAGCATCTGATCGCGGCCGAGCTGCTTGAGCTTGTCGAACGTGTCCTGGTCGAAGGCGATCAGTTTGCGCACGAACCCTGGCTCTCCTCGGCCCATCAATCCTCTCCGCTCCCTATTCGTTCCGGAACACGCTCTCGCCGGTCGGGTTGAGATGTAAAGGGAGAGCATCCGATGGCCAGACTTTCATTCGGCACATTGATCGTGATTGCCGGGCTCGGCACCGCGACCGCCGTGTTCGCGCAAGGTGGCGGAGGCAGTGCCGGTGGAGCAGGCGGCGGCGCTGCAGGTGGTGGCGCCGCGACCAGCGGCACCGGGAGCGGAGCGACCGGCGCCGTCGGCGCTCCCAATGCAGGCAGCGCTGCTGGAGCAGCGGGCACAGGCGCAGGCAGCACGAGCGGTCTTTCCACCGGAAATGCCGCCGGTCTCGGCAACGCGCAGGCCGATCCGAACGGCGTCGGCAATGGCGCGCGGCTGTCGCAGCCGGGAACGCCGGGCGCCAACGGCACCAACAGTCTCGGGACGGCGCAATCGACAGGCTCGGGCGTCGGCGGCTCCGGGTCCGGCAATGCGGGCACGACCACCGGCACCGGGCGCGGCGCCGCCGGCGGGACTGCTGCGACGGGACCGAACCGGGCCGGCGATGCGACGGAGGACGCCGAGATTCAGCACGAGAACCGGACCGTCGATCGGAAGGTCAAGAGCATCTGCAGAGGTTGCTGAGTGTTGCCGTGGCCCGGCGATGTGATGTGCAGACATCAGATCGCGCAGAAGTGAGCGTCTCTGCCCGCGAGCTGTTCCAAATCAGGTTTTAAGAGTTGGCGTTGCAATGATGGACATCATTGCAGCGGCTCAACCTGGCCTGCGGAATTTGGAGACGGATCGATGCGCGAGAAGATGATGGGATTGCTGGTGGGCGGCGCTGTCGCGCTGATGGTGCTTCCCGGCTCGGCTTTGGCGCGCGGGCCGGGCGGCTTTCATGGCGGCGGCTTCCATCATGGCGGATTCCATCATGGCTTCGGTCCGGGCTTCGCGCTCGGGTTTGGCTTCGGCTATCCCGGCTACTACGGAGGCTATCCGTACTACTACCCCTACACTTATGAGGATCTCGGCGGCTGCTATGTCGTCAAGAAGCGCGTGCGGACAGCGCACGGCTGGCGCCTTCGTCCGATCGAAGTCTGCGAATGAACGGGTGAACCCGCGGGTGGGGTAATGCGTTGGCAGTCACTTCGCCTTAACGATATCTCGTCACGATTTCTTGCCGGTGCAATGAACGCCGGCAATGGAGAAAGAGCTGGCGCAACGCTTGCAGGGATCCAGGCATGATGAATTCACTCACATCCCCTGAACTCACCTTCCTCTTCATGGGCATCGTCGTCAGTCTCGGTGCCGCACTGGTCTGGATGGCCTGGGAGCTCGAGCAGGGCGCCCGTCAACCGGCAAGAGTGCGACGGCGGCGCTGATCCCCGGCGCATCCTCGTCGTCCGGACGCTGCCGACATCGCCCGGATGCGCGAAGCGATATCCGGGCTCGCATGACGTGCAACGATGAACCCGGATGCCGCTTCGCGCATCCGGGCTTCGCTCGCTCCTTCCACGCAGTGGGAAAATGCGCGTCGTCAGCTCAGCACGCCGTACTTCTTGAACCATGCCTGCATCTGCGCCCAGGCGTCCTCGGCAGCGTCCTTGCGATAGCTCGGGCGGTAGTCGGCATGAAAGCCGTGCGGCGCGCCGGGATAGATCTTGAACTCGGCGGTCTTCTTGTTCTCCGCGAGCGCGGTCTTCATCGCCTCGACGCTGGTGACGGGAATGCCGGTGTCGGCCTCGCCGTAGAGTCCGAGCACCGGGGCCTTCATCTCCGGCGCGAGCTGCGTCGGGCTCTTCGGCCACACCGGATTAGGCGGATCGGTCAGCGGGCCGTAGAATGCCACGCCGGCCTTCAGCCCGCCATTGTGAGCCGCGTATTCCCACACATTGCGGCCGCCGCGGCAGAAGCCGACGATGCCGAGACGCGAGGTGTCGCCGCCCTGTGACTTGGCCCAGGCCACCGTTGCATCGAGATCCGACAGCAGCTCCGCGTCGGGCTTGGCGTTGACGATCGGCAGCAGATCCTTGATCTCGGTCATTTTGGTGAGGTCCGCCCCCTTGCGGAAGTAGTAGTCGGGGGCGACGGCGAACGCGCCGAGCTTGGCGAGGCGCCGCGTCACGTCCTTGATGTATTGATGCAGACCGAAGATCTCCATCGCCACCAGCACGACCGGCGGATTGCTGGCGCTGGCGGGCCTCGCGAAATAGGCCGGCATCTCGCCGTCGGCGACCTTCACCTTGGCATCGCCGGCATTGAGGCCGCTCGTGTCGGTGGTGATGACCTCGGCCCGGACGGGGCCGGCGGCGAGCGTGTAGCCGGCCGTCACGGCGGCGGACGCGGTCATGAAGCCGCGGCGTGAGAACGGGGCGACTTTGGTCAATCCGATGACATCGGATGTCGGTTCAGCTTCGACGGACATGCGGCTCCTCCCGAACGGTGAGGTGCGCATTGAGCAGAGAAGTGGCGCTCAAAAGCAAGTCACCAGCCGGAGAGCGCTCGGTCCGGCAACGCGGTTCCGCGAAGATGCTGCGATCGGGGACAACTACAAAGAACAAGGCCGTCGGCGCAGTATGGCGCCAACGACCTTGCCAGCCCCGGATATTGAAATTGGCCCTGCGCCATCCTGAAATTGGCTCGCCATCCGGTGACCTCAAGATGGCCCGATTCCGCCGCCTGCTATGTGAAGCACTTCACAAGGCCCCGGGAAAATTCGGCAGGATTTGTACAGGCAGGATTGGTGAGTTCGAATTAGCTGCGGTTGCGGCGATGCCGATGACCGTTGCGGTTCGCATGGGCGCGCGAACGGATGCTGCGATTGCGCGGCGGCGGCGCGGCCTGCTCGGACGATTGCGTGCTGGCGAAGGACTGGCGCAGGCCATCGATGGAGTCCTTCAGGGTGGAGACCTGATCGGACAGGCGTTTGGTGTCGGCCTGCTGGGCGGCGAGCAGGTGGCGCATGCTCTGCAACTGCTCCTGCACCATCTGCAGCTGATCGATCGATTCCTGCTGGGTGGCTTCCAGGCCCTTGGTCTTTTCCACCAACTGCTCGGAGGCCTGCACCGTTCTGGCCTGCAACTGCCGCGTCACCGCCCCGCGCTCGGCCTCGCTCGGTGATCCACCATAGGCCCGCCACAGCATGATGCCGCCGATACCGGCCACCAGCACCAGGAGAGTTGCGGCTGCAAGCGCGATCGGCTGCGAGCTCTTGACGGCGCCGACGTTGGACTTTTCGACATAGTGTCTGGTGTCGCGCGTCACCGGGTTCATCACGAAACCACCTTGAATCGGAAAAAGCTTCGGAAGCCGCTCGAAAATGGAGCGGCGGAAAAGTCATATCGTCGGGACGGGCCCCGCGCAGACAACGCAAGACCGCCGCGCCCGGTCCCGGCCGCAAGACTCTATTAGCAAATCGGACAAAAGAGAGGCGTGCAAGGCCGAAAACTGCGGTTCGGCAGGCCATGGTGTGGCGGTATCATTGGACCTTGAGCGACAGTCCTGAGCCCGAGGCGTCAGGGACTTACTGGGTCGCGTTACAGTTCCGGCAGATGTTGAGCTTCTGCTTGAGGCGTGCCTCGTCGGCGAGGTCGGCTGCCTGTTCTTCCTCCCAGCTCATCCGGCCGCGAGCGCCGGAGCTCGACTGCGAGGACATCACGTCCACACGCTGGTCGCCGCGGCGCTTGCCGCCCTTGCGCGCGGGGCTGCCGATATCGGGCTCCATCACCATCTCGGTGTCGGACTCGGAGGTGGCGACGCGTCCGTCCCAATCGGCCGCGGCAGCCGTCTGCGGTCCCGCCATGGCGGGGGCGGCAGCCATCGCCGGGGTCGCCGCCGGCGGATTGGCCGAGGCCATCGGACCCGAGCAGCCGGTGCCCGACATGCAGCAATTCGCCAGGGTCAGGGCCGCGGCCAGAAGCGTCGCGCTTCGCAGGATCATCATCATGCCGACAACCTAAACCCGACGGTCGAGGGAAAACAAGGTTGGCCGGCAACCGCCGCGCCTTGCCTGCGGCATATCGTCAAAGCAAGGCCAAAAAAAGTTGCGGCCAGCCCTTGGGGGAGAGCTGGCCGCGCGCGAACCGGTCTGGGACGGGGAGGGGTGGGGATGTGACCGGGTCGCGTAACTCGAATGTCGCTGCCTCTAGGTTCAGCGCTCTCGGGCGCTCCTTAGCGCTCTCGGGCGCTGGCGGTGGCCACTGCCGGGCGGGCGTCGCCGAGCGAGACCCAGACGTTCGGGTCGCTCTGCGACTGCCGCTTGACGAAGCGGTAGCCGGTGTCGGTCCAGGCGACGACGCTCTCGTTCTGATTGTCGAGCACGTATTCGCCCTTGTCGGTCTTCACGGTGAGGACGGCATGTCCTTCACCCTTCTTGTCGCGCACCACCGTGATCAGCAGCGCCTCGCGGGGCCAGCCGGCATCGATCAGCAGCTTGCGCTTCAACAGCACGTAATCCTCGCAGTCGCCGTAGCCGTCCGACGGCAGCGACCATTTCTCGACCACGCCCCAATGGTCCATGTCGGTGATGGGCTTGACGTTCTCATTGACCCAGCGATTGACCTTTATCAGGTCCCGCCACGCCGTCTGGGACAGCACGATGTCGCGGGGCTGCGA
Organism: Bradyrhizobium aeschynomenes; assembly: GCF_013178945.1. Classification (GTDB taxonomy): domain Bacteria; phylum Pseudomonadota; class Alphaproteobacteria; order Rhizobiales; family Xanthobacteraceae; genus Bradyrhizobium; species Bradyrhizobium aeschynomenes. Next base: position 266,589 of record NZ_JABFDM010000002.1, on the reverse strand, counting down.
CGCGCCGCCGCGGCATTCCACAGGGGTCTCGGTGCAGAACTCGATCCAGCCGATCGGGGCCCGCGTGGTGTCGCCGAGGCTCGCATAGAGCACCCGGTCATCACCGGCCTGCGCCATCGTCCCCATCGCCATCAGGAAGGCGACCACCGCCAACCCTTTTGCCTGTCCCGTCCGCTTGACCATTTTGGCCCCCGTTTTGTTGGGACCATGTGTCTCACAAAGATTTTTCGCTGCCGCTAAATCGCCACGATGGATTTGACGAAAACCCAATTCAAACAAGACGATAATTCGAAGATCTGTTGAATCGAATTTGCCTAAAATTTGAATCGATCGCACTTGATTCAAATGCTGTGCATTAAGACGCAAAGCGCTGCCGTTGCAGGCCGGCCGGCGCTTTTCGGACGGCGCATTAACTGCGCTGGGCACCGCGTGCGATGGCCGAACGCCACACGGCGCCCGCGGTGGCGGACGCCGTGCACTCCGTGAAGTTGCGGGATTTGCAGGACTTGCGGCTTTACCGCGCGGTAACGCTCTCTTCGAGCGTTTCGGCGAGCTGCGCGTGCATGAACTCGATGGCGAAGCCGCCTTCGAGATTGCGCACCACGCGCGCCTGCACGCGGCCGAGCATGACCAGGGATTTCAGCGGCGGCTTGCTTTCCGCCGCGATGGCCGCGCCCGACAGCGACATGTCGATGATGCGGCACGTCATCTTGGTGCCGTCCTCGAGCGTGAGCACCGCGATCGGGTTGCGCGGAATGATACGGTCGTGGCGGCGATCCTCCGGCAGATTGAGGATGTCGCGGTTGGCGAGCCAGGTCAGCTGCGCGGCGAGCTTGTCGCGCTTGCGCGCGGTCGCGCCGATCGTCATCGCGAAGCCGTTGTCGATGATGCGGGTGATCTTGCCCTCGACGCGGCCGATATGGTCGAGATAGGCGATCACGCGATCGCCGACATTGCCGATGCCCGGTGCCAGCAGCGCAAGGCCGCCGGGCGACATGTTGATCACCTGGCAAGGAAACTCACGCCGGTCGGGCAGCATGTAGCGGCCGAGCAGGTGGACCTTGACCCGCTGGAAACGGCGGCGCTCCTCGGCGGCCGGAAGGGATTGTTTTTTGTTCGGCAACGCCATGTTTCGCCACTCAAAGCCGGTTCTTAGCTGACCGGCGGATCCAGCAACGAAACTAAATGCTGCACGGTTAATTCAGCGTTATCGCAGCACCGCGAGCGTTCATGTTGTTCACCGCTGTGTGGGCAGTCCCGGCCGATACGACTGCACTGGCGTAGCCCGCATGTCGCTGCGCCCATGCGGGCTACGGGAGCTTCAGCGGAGGCCCTCATACACCATCAGGCCGCGGGCGAGCGCCAGCTTGCGCAGCGTGCGCGGCACGATCGGCTCGACGGGAGGATGGATGTAGCGCCAGGAGACCATCTCGAGCGGCCCGAGCGCACCTTGCGGCGCCTCGAACGGGGCGAGCAGGCCGGTGAGGCTGATCGGCTCGTGCGCGCGGGGGGCGAACGGCAGCAGCAGCAGTTCGAAATGGGCCGTGGTGCGATCCGGCGCCAGCGCCGTCACGCCGGCGATCGCCGGCAGCGTCTCCTCGCAGACCACCGTCGCGATCTCCTCGATCTCGCGGCGGCTCTGGTGCGTGAACTGCGCCGGGAAGCTCTTGTCCTTGACGTCGCCGCCGAGCAGGGCGCACAGCCGCGTGCCGGCCATGCGGAACGGAAAGCCGCTGTCGGCATCGCAGGACAGGACGAAGATGTCGCCGAGCAGCTCGCGCACGGCCGACGGCTCGAAGTCGCAGCGCTCCGGCGCCTTGGCGTGGCCGCGCCTGTCGTTCCAATAGGCGAAGAGCTCGCGATTGGACGGATGTTTCATCTGGATGACCCCTCGCGCCCTCGACGTTGTCAGAACATCGCTGTCCCGGTTTCGTCCAGGCGCCTCCCTGGTTGTTTGTGCAGGAGGGGCTGTGCAGCGTCCATGCCGATGGTGCGATCGTGCCGGCCTTGTCCTCGGCTTCCGCGCGTTAAGGTTAAATTAACGATGTGCTTGGCTTCGGCCGCCGCATCGTTAAGAAAGCGTTCATCCGATCGCGGCCGGAAGGTGGAAGGTCCGCCGCGATACGGTGAGGTACACGAGGCGTCGAACACAACAAGTCCGGTCGCCGCGACGGGGAGGGGTGGGGACAGAACCCCGGGCTCTCCGGACGCGCAAAAAGACCGGCGGATCTTGCGAGGGAGGGCTTTCTCAGGGCTCTCCCTCTTTTCTTTTCAGACCCCGCTCGTTCAAGGCCCGTGCAAGCCGGTCTCCAGACCGCACATCAACTCTGCATGTGTGCGCTTGCGCAATTCCGCCAAAGCCGCCTATCTGACAGATCTGTTCCTCTCGTCGAAGGCGTGCGTTCCCTTGGATTCCCCGTCAGACCTCACGCAAGATCCGCCGCTTCGGGACACGCGGGAGCCGATGCTGAACCTGCCGGGCGCGCTGACCGCCTATATCGTCCTGATCGCCGTGATCCATCTGCGCGTGTTGCTGCCCGAGGAGTGGGACGCGGCGATCATCAACCTGTTCGCCTTTGTGCCGAAACGATACGACCAGACCCTGCTGGATGGCCCGTTCCCGGGCGGCACACCCGCCAAGATCTGGACCTTCGTCAGCTACTCGCTGCTGCACGCCAATCTGACGCATATCGGCTTCAACGTGCTGTGGCTGCTGCCGTTCGGCAGCGCGCTGGCGCGCCGCTTCGGCGCGCTCAGGTTCTATCTGTTCATGGCAGCCACGGCCGCAGCCGGTGCGCTCGCGCATCTGGTCACCCATGAGCACGCGCTGGCGCCGATGATCGGTGCCTCGGCCTCGGTGTCGGGCGCGATGGCCGCGGCGATGCGCTTTGCCTTCGTTCGCGGCGGCTTCCTGTCGTTCAGCCGCGGCGATGCCGAGGCGGCGGCAAAAGTGCCGGCCCTGTCGCTGTCGCGTGCGCTGCGCAATCCGCGGGTGCTCGGCTTCCTTGCGGTGTGGTTCGGCGTCAACATCCTGTTCGGCGCCTTCGACCTCACACCCGGCGCCGAGGGGGCCGATGTCGCCTGGCAGGCGCATATCGGCGGTTTCGTCGCCGGCCTCATCCTGTTCGCGCTGTTCGATCCGGTCCCGCATGTGCGCGACGATGCTGCACCTGCGTTGCCGTCGGAGCCGATCGACCGTTAGTTGCCGCATTCCTGCGCTTGCGAGCGCGGGCGAATTCATTCATCATTTGCGTCCGATGCAACCGGGGCACGACTCCGGGCAAATAGGGCAGGCCTTTTTCCTGGCCATCCGCCGGTCTGCCGAGCGCAGTGCAACCCAAACGCGACGGGCGCATTGCCAGACTGCGATCGAGTCTCGTGACTCGACGATCAGCGTGACTGAAGACGACTGCATGCATCGGCCGCAAGGACGCCTCGCTCAAGAAGGCGCATCGGCCTCTCAAGGAGATGAGCAATGACAGTACGTGCGATCCTCGACACCAAGGGCCACAAGGTCGAGAGCGTCGAAGCCCAGACCACACTCGCCGAAGCCGCCAAGCTGCTGGCCGATCGCAAGATCGGCGCGGTGCTGGTGATGTCGGGCACGCGGATGGAAGGCATTCTCTCCGAGCGCGACATCGTCCGCTCGCTCGGCGAGCGGGGCGCCACGGCGCTCACCGAGCCGGTGTCCAGCGTCATGACCCGCCGCGTCGTCAGCTGCAAGCCGGCCGACACTGTGGCCTCGATCATGGAGATGATGACCAACGGCAAGTTCCGCCATCTGCCGGTGATCGAAGGCGGCGTGGTGGTCGGCCTCATCTCGATCGGCGACGTCGTGAAGTGGCGCGTCCAGGAATACGAGACCGAGCAGGAAGCGCTGCGTCAGTACATCAAGACGGCGTAGCCCCGCCGCCGGCCGGCGCCGCCGCGCCGATGGCGTCCTGGATCGAATCCAGCGCACGTTCGGCGGCCCTGGCGCCGAACGCGATGAGATCGGCTGCACGGTGAAAATCGAACCAGCCGATCTGGCCGACGCGCGGCGAGATCAGAAGATCGGGCGGATCGCCGGCGAGCCGGGCGCGCGTGATGCGGTCCTGCATGATGTTGAAGGCGTCGACCATGACCGAGGAGATCCCGGGCCGGCCGCCGCCGCCGAAGAACTGCCGTTTCACCGCGCGCTCCGGCGAGAACAGCTTGCCGAAGCGACGCTTGGCCGGCGCGCTCTCCATCACCGTTTCCGGCACCTCGACCGGCTGGCCATGCGAATAGATCGTCGTCGAATGCGTGAATACGTCGCTCGACAGGTTGGCGGCGATCACGATCTCGGCGCCGAGCGCGCGTGCGGCCGACACCGGCACCGGATTGACCATGGCGCCGTCGACCAGCCAGCGGTCGCCGATCAGCACCGGCGCGAAGATGCCGGGCAGGGCGTAGGAGGCGCGCATGGCATCGACCAGGCTGCCATGGGTCAGCCAGATCTCGTGTCCGGTTCGGATCTCGGTCGCGACGGTCGCAACCTTCATCGGCAGTTCCTCGATCGCGACGCGGCCGAGCGAAGCCTCCAGCTGGGCCGCAAGCTTCTCGCCGCCGATCAGGCCGGAGCCGTTGAGACGGATGTCGAGATAGCCGAGCACGTTGCGCATCTGCAGGCTGCGCGCCCATTCCTCCAACGTGTCGAGCTGGCCTGCCGCATAGGCGCCGCCCACCACCGCGCCGATCGAGGTGCCGACCACGACGTCCGGCACGATGCCGTGCGCCATCAGGGTCCGGATCACGCCGATATGGGCAAAGCCGCGCGCCGCACCGCCGCCGAGTGCAAGCCCGATGACCGGCTTGCGGATCGTGCCGAGACCGACATTGGCGCTTTCGCCTCCGCCCTGGCGGCGTCCCTTCAAGATATCCAGCACTTGTCGTCTCCACGCTTACGCAACTTTGTGCAACGAGTCGGCAACGGACTCATGACGCCGTCGAGCGTACCAGAAGCATCCTTCATGCCGGTTCACGGGAGCACCCGATGCCGTCGATTTGAAGGGGCAGAGCGGTTCGCTCGAGGCTGCGCCCGTGCCACCGCGCAGGCCTGCGGCCAAGCCGCGCGGCCGCGTCCGGTTCCCCGGGGACAGCGCAGTACAGGCTTGAATTCGCCGCGTTTTCGGTCAAAAGCAGGATGATGACGAGAGGTCGCGGATCCCAGGGTTTCCGGCGCAGCGGGCAGCTATGGCTTGTGCTCGCTTTGTCGTGCCCGTTCGCCGGACTCCTCGCACCGCCAGCCGCGGCCCAGCTGTTCAGCGATCGTCCGCCGCCGGTTCCGCCGGCTTCGGTGCCGGATCCCGGTGCCGCCGTCAGCCTGGCCCCGCCCTCCGGCCCTGCGGCAGGTCCCATCCTGCCCCCTGCGCCGCAGGCCTTGCCCGGACCGCCGGTGGCCGCGATTCCCCCCGGAGCACCCGCCGCCATCCCGCCGGTCGCCGCTCCTCCCGCGGCGGCGCCCAATCAGGGCGTGCTGTCGCTGTCGGCGCGCTATGGAAAGGATCTGCCGGGTATCAATGGCGGGCTGGTCTGGCGCGTCTTCTCCGACCGGCCCGACGAGACCGGCGCCTTCAAGATGCTGCGTGAGGATCGCGGCGCCACGCCGAACATCGTGCTGCCGCCCGGCAACTACGTCGTTCACGTCGCGCTCGGACTCGTCAGCGCGGTCAGGACGGTGAGCCTGAAGACGGAGACCGATCGCGAATCCTTCCTGCTGCCGGCTGGCGGCCTGCGCCTTGAGGGCAGGGTCGGCACCAGCAAGATCCCGCAGAACCAGATCTCGTTCGCGATCTACAAGGGCAGCCAGTTCGACGGCCGCGAGCGCGCGCCGCTGGTGCCGAACGTCGCCGCAGGCGACATGCTGATGCTGCCCGAGGGCACCTATTACATCGTCTCCAACTATGGCGACGCCAATTCGGTGGTGCGCTCCGACATCCGTGTCCAGGCCAGCAAGCTCACCGACGTCACCGTCACCCACCGCGCCGCGGTCATCACCTTGAAGCTCGTCTCCGACAAGGGCGGCGAGGCACTGGCCAACACCGCCTGGTCCGTCATCAACCCCGGCGGCGACGTGATCAAGGAATCGGTCGGCGCCTTCCCCAAGGTCGTGCTCTCCGAAGGCGACTACCGCGCCATCGCCAAGAACGAAGGCAAGGTGTTCGAACGCTCCTTCAGCGTGGTCAACGGCGTCGACGGCGAGGTCGAGGTGCTGGCGCGGTAAGGCGCGCGCACGCGACACCGACTCTTCCCGCCATCTATGAGAGCCAATCTCCGGGGAGAGCTGTATGCAGATATCCGACATCATCCGCCATGCCATCGAGATCGGTGAACGCAAGGGCTGGATCACGTTCGACGAGCTCAACGCGCTTTGCCCAGGCAGCACGGTCGAACCCGAGGACATTGAGCGGCTCATGGAGGCGCTCAGCGACGCAGGCATTCGTCTGGAGGAGGAGTGATGCGAGCGCAGAGTTTTTGTAGGATCGCGTCCCACCACCGCTGTCGTCCCGGCGAACGCCGGGACCCATACCGCGGATGCTATCGGGGGACGTAGCTGTCAGCGGCCCGCATCACCGCAGCCGGTGGCTGGGTCCCGGCTCGAGGCAGGGCTATCGCATATGGTCAATCTGAGTGTGTCGCGAAACCGTCTCCACATCGTCATGCCCGGGCTCCGTCCCGGGCATGACGTCGTTCTCAGCATGCTGGACGACGTGGATGGCCGGGACAAGCCCGGCCATGACGACGCGGAGGGAGAGGGGCGCAAAACATAGACGCAATATGCAATAGCCCTGCGGCTCGAGGCCGGCACGACAGAAGTGATTGTCGAAGCAGTGGTGCTCGACACGACTGCCCAACTCGTGACGCCTTTGCCCGTCGGGTTACTTTGTCGCACTTATTAGTCCTTGCCTCGTCGGGCAAATCAGAACGATCTTTCCGCGCATCCCGTCCCGGGATGAGGGGCGTATCGCGGTCGTCACGGCACGCGGGGCGGGGAGCGGTGGGCGTGGTGGATTGCAGCGCGGGGTTGCTCGCGCCGACGAACAATTCGCTGCGCACGGTCAAGTCGCGCGGTCCTGATATCCCGACGCTGATATCAACTCACGTTGAGGCTTTGCCTTGCGTTGAGGATGGTGGCCAGAAAGCCCGGCGCACCAGGGAGAACGCGAAGCAGCCGTTAAAGCCATCGCGCAGGGAGGGCCGGATTTCCGGCTGAACCTGTGGTACCTGCCGCCTGCATTTTTTTGAGCAGGCGGGCCACGGGCCTCAGTCGAGGTCCGGCCTTCCCTGCGCCCTCACGCTGATCGAGGGTCTCGCAAGGTGCATCACCCGGGCGGATCTCCGCCGCGGGATCGCCTCTTCGCATCCCATCATCGCGGCTGATCGTATCGGCGCAGGATGTCACGCGCCGGCGACCGCGAGATGCGAGGCGACTGTCATAGTCTCTAATGCGCAATAACCATGGAACGACTTTGAACTGTCATATTCGCTGCCGGCCGCTGCAGGGCCAATCTGGATTTACAGCCCATTAAAGACAAATCTGCATGGAGTACCGCTACAAGCAGCTGGCGATTGAGTACGATGCGATGAGTGCCAAGAAGAAGACGTCCGGGGCGGTCAGCAATGATCTGTTCGAGGACATTCCGGTACTCAAGCGCAAATGGCACGCGGCATTGAAGCCCGGCCAGAGCCTGCCCCAGTATGAAGACGTGATGCTGGGAAGCCTCGGTCGCCTCGCCGACCATGTCGCGCTGTTGCGCGAGGAGGACGACCGTCTCGAAATCACCCGCAGTGGCCGCTATGTCCAGCAATGGCTTCAGAATGACGGCTGGGATATTCCGGTCGAATCCGTCTCGCCGGACTGTGCGACGGTGCTGACGGAAGCGGCGATCTGCGCGGTGACGAATTGCAAGCCGCATCTGTCGACCGCGTACTGCGTGCGCGACGGCATGGTGCGCACCTACGACGTGCTGGCGCTGCCGACCAGCTCGCGCTGGGGCAGGACGCTGGTCGGCACCTACATCAACGAGCGCGCCGGGCAGTACAATCTGCTCGATTCGATTTTCTCCACCACCGAGGACGGGGTCGTCTCGCTCGCCACCATCCGTGACAGCGCTGGCGTGCCCTGCGACTTCCAGGTCGTCCATCACAATCAATCCGCGGCGAGCCTCCTCAAGCTCTCGGCGGCCGAACTGCAATGGCGGAGGTTGAGGCAGGGCGGGACGATGCTCGGCACGGCCGACGTGCTGGCGCGATTGTTCGCCATCGTTGCGTACAGCGGCCGCGATCAGTTCGAGCTCGATTGCGACGATCGCAATCTGCGCCTCGGCGTGCATGCGTTCGGCGACATCGTGTCTCTCACCGTCTCCGACGTCACCGCGCTGAAGCGCCGCGAGGCGTCGTTCCGCCTGTTGTTCGATGCCAATCCGCTGCCGATGGGCATCTTCGACACGGAGACGGGGCGCATCATGAAGGTCAACGCCGCCGCCGCCGAGCACTACGGCTACGACCGCGACCGGCTGCTCGGCATGACGATCTGGGATCTCTGGCCAGAAAGCGACATGGCCGATCTGGACGAGGCGATGGAGCGGCTGACGGCACGGGACGATTTCCATCGCGAATGGCGGCACTACACGGCGGACCGCTCGCTGATCGACGTGCTGGCCTATGGCCGGCGGATCTCCTACGAGGGACGCGACGGCTTCCTCGTCGCCATCGTCGACATCACCGAACGGCGCAAGGTCGAGGCCCGGATCGCGCACATGGCTCACCATGACGGCCTGACCAACCTGCCCAATCGTGAATTGTATCAGGAGCGGCTCAGGCAGGTGCTGCAGCCCGGCGCATCCGGCAACAGATCGATTGCCGTGTTCTGCGTCGATCTCGACCTGTTCAAGAACGTCAACGATTCGCTCGGCCATCCCATGGGGGACCGGTTGTTGCAGGCGGTGGCCGACCGGCTCAGGGAGCGGGTGCGGGGCGGCGACATGGCGGCGCGGCTCGGGGGCGACGAATTCGCCGTCATCCTCGCCGACACGCCGTCGCTCAACGAGGCCAGCGATTTCGCAGCCAAGCTGATCCAGGCGCTGAGTGCGCCCTATGAAATCGACGGTCATGAGCTCGTGATCGGCGCTTCGATCGGAATCGCGCTTTCGCCGTCCGATGGCTCGACCAGCGAAGAGCTGATGAAGAATGCCGACATGGCGCTCTACCGCGCCAAGGAGGAGGGCGGCGGCGTGCACCGCTTCTTCGAGAAGGAGATGGATCTCCGGGCACAGAGGCGCCGCGACATGGAGCATGACCTTCGTCACGCCTTCGCACAGGGTGATTTCGAGCTGCACTATCAGCCGCTGGTCGAGGTCGCGACCGGCACCATTTCCGGCTTCGAATGCCTGCTGCGATGGCGCCATCCGGAGAAGGGCATGATCTCGCCGGCGGAGTTCATTCCCGTGGCCGAGGACATCGGCTTGATCGTGCCGCTGGGGGAATGGGTGCTGCGCGAGGCCTGTCATGAGGCCGCGCGATGGCCCGATGGCATCAAGGTCGCGGTGAATCTCTCGGCCGTCCAGTTCCGCAGCCGCAACCTGGTGCAAGTCGTGGTCCAGGCGCTGGCGCAATCGTCGCTGCCGCCGGAGCGGCTGGAGCTGGAGATCACCGAGTCGATCCTGCTCGCCGAGACCGAGGCCAATCTCGCCACCTTGCATCAGCTGCGCGGGCTCGGCATCCGCATCTCGATGGATGATTTCGGCACCGGCTATTCCAGCCTCAGTTATCTCCGCAGCTTCCCGTTCGACAAGATCAAGATCGACCGCTCCTTCGTGAAGGACCTCGCGCAGCGCTCCGACTGCCTCGCCATCGTCCGCGCCATTTCCGGGCTCGGCAAGAGCCTCAACATCACCACCACGGCCGAGGGCGTCGAGACCACGGACCAGCTCGACTGGCTGCGCGCCGAAGGCTGCAACCAGGTCCAGGGCTTCCTGTTCAGCGCCGCGCGGCCGGCGTCGGAGATCGCGGCCCTCCTGGCCCGGTTTGGCCCAAGAGCATCGAAGGCGGCGTGATGGGACGAGGAGAGAGTAGGGAGTGCCGAGATGAGAGTGGCGTCCTCAGCTCTCTCCCCTCGTCATTCCGGGGCTCGCGAAGCGAGAGCCCGGAATCCATAACCACCAGCTGCCATTTGGCGGTGACACGCGCCACAGCCAGCTCGCGCCCCATGAATGCTCGTGGTTATGGATTCCGGGCTCATCGCTTCGCGATGCCCCGGAATGACGAGGGGAGAGAGCGGTGGATGCCACTACTAGCTACTCGCTACTCCTTATCCGCTATTCGACCTTCCTCAGAACCGCGTCACGATGTCCGCCAGCGCCGGGCGCGGGCGGTCCTCGCTCGGCTTGGTCGGCCTGCCGATATGAATGAGCCCTGCGAGCTTCTCCTCCGGCTTCAGCCCGAGCCCGTCCATCACCTCGCGGTCGAACATGAACCAGCCGGACAGCCAGCAGCCGCCATAGCCGAGCGCGGTCGCCGCGGTGAGGATGTTCATCGCGCTGGCGCCGGCCGAGAGCTCCTGCTCATAGGCCGGCACCTTGGGATGCGGCCGGGTGAAGCTGACGAGGCCGATCACCAGCGGCGCCTCCATGAAGCGGTTCTTCTCCACCTCGAGCTCGGCAGCGGTCGCCTGCGGGTTCTTCTTGGCGAAGACGGCTGCGATGGCCTCGCCGGCGCGACGGCGGCCGTCTCCCTCAAACACGATGAAGCGCCAGGGCGCGAGCTTGCCGTGATCGGGCACGCGGGCGCCGATGGTCAGGATGGTGTCGAGCTCGGTGGGGGTAGGGCCGGGACCGCTCATCTCGCGCGGCTTGACGGAACGGCGGGTCTTCAGGAGTTCAATCGCGTCGGGCACGTCGTGAAATCTCGTTCGTTGCACCCAGGAGAGATAGCATGCGCCTCCGCCTGCAACGAGGCTGCGGCACGGCCTTTTGATCGGTTCTACCGCCGCCAATCCTACAGCCTTTGCGGGTTCCGACGAAGACTTCGCGCATGACGAGGCGAGCGGGGCACTTTCGATGCGGCTGTTTGTCCAATGCACGATAATCGCAGCGAATTGTCGAACCTTGGGCGGGCCGGTAAAAACATAGTGCTAGAGATCCGAGGGGAGTTGTCTGACGTGCAAGATCTGACGTGCCGATGACCGCACTGATACCTTCACCCGACGCCGTCGCGCAGCTGCGCGGGATGCCCGGATTCGCGCGGGCGATGCGGGCCTCGACGGCTTCGGCGATCAGGCTGTATCGGGGCGATCGCATCCTCAATGCGCTGCTGAGCGACCGGGCGCGGGCCCTGTTTCCGCATGTCGCTTTGTATCTGCATTTCGCCGAGCAGCGCGATGGCCAGCTCGGTCTGACCGTCGGCGCCATGAAGGAGATGTGCGCCAGGCTCGACCTGTGCAGCGGCGGGCGCTGCGAGGCCATGCTGGCCTTGATGCGCGCGACCGGGTTGGTGGTTTCGGCTCCCAATCTGGACCGCCGGCGGCGGCCGCTGGTCCCGACCGACCGGCTGATCGCACTGCATCGCGAGCGCTGGGGTGTGCAGTTCGACGCCATGAGCGCGGTGCTGCCGGCCGCCGTGGCCTATCGGGCATCGTTGAACGATCCGGCTTTCGTGAAGACCTTCGTGCTCGAGCTCGGCCGTCGCTTCATCGCCGGCCTCCGCATCCTCGATGGCGCGCCGGAGCTCGAGCCGTTTGCCGAGCGGACCGCCGGCATGGTGATCCTGTTCAGCCTGGCGCAGGGGGCCGGGCCGGACCAGCCATTCCCGCCAGCCGCCCCCGTGCCGTTCTCCATCAACGGTCTGGCCACCCGTTTTTCGGTGTCGCGCAAGCACGTGCTGACGTTGCTGCGAGATGCCGAGGAGAAGGGCCTGCTCATCCGCGGCACCGACGCCATCACCATTCTGCCGCGGGGGCGCGAGGCGATCGAGCGGATGCTCGCGACGATGTTTCTCTACATGGCCGAATGCGCCGACGTGGCGCTGCAGGAGGCGAGAAGGGAAGGAAATACGGTTGGTGCGGTGGCCAGCCTGTCAGCCTAGCCGGGGCGCCCGGATGAGCTCACACCCGAGCCCGTCAGGGCTGGGGCGGGAGCGACAACCGGGATCTCACGCGTTGTTACGCCGCCTCGCGAGCGCGGCGCCGCACGTCCGGCGGCGTCGCCTCGTCGACCAGGGCCGCAATCGCCTCCGCAGTCGGCATCACCGTCTGGCCATCGCGGCCGAGCCGGCGCACGGAGACCGAATGCGTCTCGGCCTCCTTCTTGCCGACGACGAGCAGAGCCGGGATCTTCTGCAGCGAGTGCTCGCGGACCTTGTAGTTGATCTTCTCGTTGCGAAGATCAATGTCGGCCCGCAAGCCGGCCCGCCGCAGCGCAGCCAGCACCTGCTTGGCGTATTCGTCGCCTTCGGAGGTGATGGTGGTGACGACGACCTGGGTCGGCGCCAGCCACAGCGGGAAGCTGCCGGCATAGTGCTCGATCAGGATGCCGATGTAGCGCTCCATCGAGCCGCAGATGGCGCGATGGACCATGACCGGCGCCTTCTTGGCACCGTCGGCATCGATGTAGAACGCGCCGAATCGTTCCGGCAGGTTGAAGTCGACTTGCGTGGTGCCGCACTGCCAGTCGCGGCCGATGGCGTCGCGCAGCACGTATTCGAACTTCGGCCCGTAGAACGCGCCTTCGCCCGGATTGATCTCGGTGCGGATGTGGTTGTTCTGCGCCTTGATCTCGTTCAGCACGGTGGCCATCACGCGCTCGGCGTGATCCCACATCTCGTCGGTGCCGACGCGCTTCTCCGGCCGGGTCGAGAGCTTCACCGTCAATTCGCCCTCGAAGCCGAAATCCGAGTAGGTCGACAGGATCAGGTCATTGATCTTCAGGCACTCGTCGGCCAGCTGGTCCTCGGTGCAGAACACATGCGCGTCGTCCTGGGTGAAGCCGCGCACGCGCATCAGTCCGTGCATGGCGCCGGAGGCCTCGTAGCGGTGCACGACGCCGAACTCGGCGAGCCGGAGCGGCAGGTCGCGGTAGCTCTTCAGGCCGTGCTTGAAGATCTGCACGTGGCCCGGGCAGTTCATCGGCTTGAGCGCGAACCAGCGCTTGTCCTCGGCCTCGTCGCCGGCGGACTGCGCCGCGAACATGTTCTCACGATACCAGTTCCAATGGCCCGAGGTCTCCCACAGCGACTTGTCGAGGATCTGCGGCGCATTCACCTCGTCATAGTCGCCCGTCAGGCGGCGACGCATGTAGGCGATCAGCGCCTGGAAGATGCTCCAGCCCTTGGGGTGCCAGAACACGACGCCGGGGCCTTCCTCCTGGAAGTGGAACAGGTCGAGCTCGCGGCCGAGCTTGCGGTGGTCGCGCTTCTCCGCCTCCTCGATCTGCTTCAGATAGGCGTCGAGCTGCTCCTGCTTGGCGAAGGCGGTGCCGTAGATGCGGGTCAGCATCGGGTTGTTCGAATCGCCGCGCCAATAGGCGCCCGCCACCTTCATCAGCTTGAAGGCGTTGCCGATCTTTCCCGTCGAGGTCATGTGCGGGCCGCGGCACAGATCGAACCAGTCGCCCTGGTAGTAGATCTTGATCGGCTCGTCGCCGGGAATGGCGTCGACCAGCTCGACCTTGAACGCCTCGCCCTTGTCGCGGAACACCTGCTTGGTCTTTTCGCGGTCCCACACCTCCTTGGTGAAGGGCTTGTCGCGGCCGATGATCTCGCGCATGCGCTTCTCGATCGCGGCGAAGTCCTCGGGCGTGAACGGCTCGTTGCGGAAGAAGTCGTAGTAGAAGCCGTTCTCGATCACCGGGCCAATCGTCACCTGGGTGCCCGGCCACAGCGACTGCACGGCTTCGGCGAGCACGTGTGCGCAATCATGCCGGATGAGCTCCAGCGCGCGCGGGTCGTCGCGGTCGACGAGCTCGAGCTTCGCATCGTCGTTGATCGGGTCGTTGAGATCGACGACGTCGCCATTCAGCGCCATCGCGACCGTGCGCTTGGCGAGCGAGGGCGAGATGCCCTTGGCAATGTCGAAACCGGTGGTGCCCCGGGGATATTCGCGCTTGGCGCCGTCGGGGAAGCTGATGGTGATCTTCTCGACCGGGGCGGCGGGCTTCAGATTGCTGAGGCTGTACTGGAAGCCGGCTTTGGACTGGTCGGATTTCGAGTCGGGGGATTTCGAGTCAGGCATTGTCTCTCTCCTTTAGCTCACTCCTGCGAACGAGCGCAGGTAAGCGGGAGCAAGGGGTATAGCAGGGGATTTCCAGGCTGCAACCGGGCAACAGGCAGGAAAAACCGGCGGATCGGTGCCGGCGCGGACGCGGCGGAGATTGCCGCGGCGTGCCGGTATGATACAACTTCAAGTGTTCGGGGCGTGGGGACGCGTGGCGATGTTGTCTGCAGGGGAGGCGCCGCTCTCCGTTTTTGTCGGGCGCTGTGGCATTCGGATGGCAGCCGTCCTGCTCGCGCTGGGGGTGACCATCGCGCCGTCGATGGCGGTGGTCGCGCCGACGGGCAAGCCGGCCGCGTCGCCCAAAGCTGCGCTCCAGCAGAAGCCAGGTCTGCCACAGAGGGCCGCAGCGCAGGCGAGGCCCGCCGCTCCGCTCAAGCCGGGAACAGAGCTCAAGCCGGCCAAGCGTCCCGTCAAATCGCCGCGGCTGGCGGACAATTCGGCCCCGATCGCCTTTGCCCTCGTCAAGGGTGCGCCCGATTCCTGCGGTCCGGGCTGCGACAGCTGGATCGCGGCCGAAGGCAAGATCGATGGCGGCGCGGCCGCACGCCTGCGCAAATTCATCAAGCAGATCGGCGACCGCAAGCTGCCGATCTACTTCAATTCGCCGGGCGGCAATCTCGAGCAGGCGCTCGCGATGGGCAACCTTCTGCGCGAGAAGAAGGCCGTGGTTCGCGTCGGGCGCACCACCTTGCGCGAATGCGGCTTCGAGCCTCAGGAGGGAGAGGCCTGTACCAGGCTCAAGCAGGCCGGTCGCGAGCTGCATGGCGAGGTCTGGACCCGGGGCGCGATCTGCAACTCGGCGTGTCCCTACATCATCCTCGGCGCGCCCAACCGCGAGCTTGCCCCGGACGTCACGCTGGCGGTGCATTCACCACGCGTCATCCTCAACTTCACGGGTGGGGTGCCGACCCGCGAGATGCGGGCGCAGGCAATGCAGCGGGCGATGGAGCGCTCCGACAAGATGGTGCTCGACTACATCACCCGGCTCGGCGCCGATCCAACTCTGCTCACGGTGGCGCGGTCGGTGCCGTTCGAGGGCATGCGCATCCTGACGCGCGAGGAGATCGCGCGCTTCGCGCTCGACCGCCGCGAACGGGTCGAGAGTCCCTGGATGTTCGAGGCCGCCAGTCGCGGCATCGCCTACAAGACCATCCTGAACCGCAAGGACGGTGAAGCTTCGTTCCGCACCACGCGCCTGCAACTGGTATGCTTCGACCAGGATCGCTTCGAGCTCGACGTCGAGCGCAAGGCTGGGACGGGTGCGACGCTGGCGATGGTGAGCGGCGATCTCAGGCTCAACTTCCTCTCGCCACCGCGCCGCGCCGGTGATCTCGAACGATGGGGTCTCTTTCTCAACGGCAGCCAGATGAAAGCATTGGCGTCGCTGCCCGGTGCGGGTCTGAGCGATGCGCCACCGAATACGGTAAGTCCCGGCGTGTCGACGTTTCCGGTCGGGAACGACGGCCTGCAGAATGCGCTGAAGAAGCTGATGGAGAGCTGCCCGCCATCGAAGGCCGTCGTCTATCCGTCTGGACTTCCGGTTCCATGGACTCAGTCTTCCTCGCCGCAGGCGTCGGCGCGCTGACCCTCGATGAGGAACAGAATCTCATCTGCGACATGAGAGATTTTCATGCAGATGCATGAAAATCTCTGCTAATCATGGAGCATGACATCCGCTTCCCCTACATCCAGTCTGACCTCGCCGCGCCTGGCTCCGACCGCGCTGATGCTCGGCAACATCATCACCGGTTGCTCGGTGCTGGCGCCCGCCGGGATGCTGCCCGAGCTCGCCGCCGGCCTCGGCGTCGGCGTTCACACCGCAGGCCTGCTGATCACCTTCGGCGCGGTGGTGCTGTGCATCGGCTCGCCCCTGACGGCCTGGCTGACCAGCCGATTCGACCGCCGCCACCTGCTGGCGGCGACGCTGCTGGTGCTCACGCTCGGCAATCTCGCCTCCGCTTTCGCGCCGGACTATCGGAGCCTGCTCGCGATCCGGCTGGTCATGCTCGCGGTCGGGGCGCTGTATACGCCGCAGGCCGCCGGCACCGCTGCCTTGATCAGCCCCGTGGACAAGCGCGGCAGCACCATCGCCTATGTGTTCCTCGGCTGGTCGCTGGCCGCCGCCGTCGGCCTGCCGCTGATCACCTTCATCGGCAGCCATTCGGGCTGGCGGGCGGCCTATCTTGCGGTCGGTGCCGCCGGCGCGGTCAGCTTCGTGCTGCTGACCTGGCGGCTGCCGTCGGGCCTGAAGGGGGCGCCGGTCGATCTGAAAACCTGGATCGCGCTCGGCCGCAATCGCGTGGTGGTGCTGCTGCTGATGGTCACGATGTTGCAGATGTCGGGACAGTTCGTGATCTTCACCTTCATGGGCCCGCTTCTGAACAAGCTGACCGGCGCGGACGCCAACGCGGTGGGGCTGGTGTTTGCGATCTACGGCGCCTGCGGCTTCCTCGGCGTCGTGATCGCCACCCGCATCGTCGACGGCTGGGGCGCTTATCGCACCTCGCTGCTGTTCACCTGTCTGCTGCTCGTGGGGATCGTGGTCTGGACCATCGGCGCAGGCGTCTACCCGGTGATGGCCATCGCGGTGGCAATCTGGGGATTGGGCTTTGCGTCCACCAACTCGATGCAGCAGGTCCGCCTGGTTGCTGCCGCTCCGCCACTCGCGTCGGCCTCGGTGTCGCTCAACACCTCCGTGCTCTACATCGGCCAGGCGATCGGTTCCGCGGTCGGCGGCAGCCTGTTCTCGCGCGACGCTCTCGGTGCCACGGGCTATGTGGCCATGGGGTTCGTGATGGTGGCGCTGCTGACCATTCTGGCGAGCAGGCCGCGGGCGCGCGTCGCCGCGCTGGCGTAAGGTCCACCGCAAACCGCCGCTTGACGCTTGGCAAAACCGGTCCGGCCGGATTAAAGCCGCTGGGGTGGGTGGCTGTCGGGCGAAAGATCGCGCCATCGCGGCGCGCGGTCTAGGCCGCGCGCGATCCCGAGAGGGTTGATCTTTCTCGCCCGCGGTTTGGATGAAAGAGACATGGCATGAAAAAAACAATGTTGAGCCTCGCCGCAGTGCTGTTTTGCACATCTGCGCTGGCCCAGAGCGGCGCGCCGATGGTCGGAGACCGCCCGCTGGTGCAGGTCAAGCCGAAGGGGATGAAGACCGCAGCCGCAGCGCCGGCCAAGCCGCAGTCGATGGCCGTCAAGCTCCAGGCGTGCCTGGAGATCGACGACGGAACCAAGGAGCGGCTGAACTGCTACGACGCGGTGATCCCGCCCGCAGCCAAGCCCAAGGCGACGAAGGCCAAAGCGGTGGCCGACTGCAAGTTCACCAAGGAGGAGGACGAGCGGCTCGCCTGCTTCAACGGCTTCGTCGAGAACATGCCGAAGCTGCCGAAGAGCTGAGAACCTTTGGTCTCAGCGGCTCGATGAGTCGCCAACGGTGCTCGAGGCTCCGGCCGCAATCCGGATCGGCGGCTGGGCGGCCGCCATCTTCGTGAGCACGTCTCTGATGGGGTGGCGCGTCCAGGCTTGTGTGACGTAGTCCCGGTGAGTGATGCCCTCGTCGGTCTCGACGAAGACGACGCTGCCGGGGCGGAGCGGCCGGTCCATGTCGTCCGAGATCTCGATGTTGCGGCTTCGCAGCATCGTCATCAGTTCCCGATCGTGGCGTGCAGTGTAGCGCGTGTAGGAGCTGACGAAGAAGCCGGAGCGGTTGCGCTCGATCCAGCCGGCGAACTTGTCGAGTTGACCATAGACCGCATCGAGCAGCACCACGCCACGCACGCGCTCGCTGATGCCGCCGACCTCGAGGCTCCACGCTGCGGGAAGAAAGCCGCCGCTGTAGCCGACGATGACGATCGGCATGCTCGCGAACGTCCTTGCGCTTGCGGGATTGCCGGTCAGGCGGGCGAGATTCGTCGCCGCCTCATCCATGAAGCGCTTGAAGCCGCCCGGCTGCCAGAACTTGCCCGCGCTCGAATCCGCGGCATCGACCGCCATCTGCGGCGCGAGCAGCACGGCGTTGACGCCCGAGGCGGTGATCTGCTGCGGCACCATCTGCCGGTCGCGCACGTCACGCTCCAGCGTGGCGCCATTGCCATGGAAGAACACCACGATCACGCCGGGCTTGCGGGCATCGAAGGCTTCCGGAACGTGCACCAGCACGCGGTTGTCATTGTAGGTCTGGTCCTGCCAGTAGACGCGGCCCGAGAAGCTGCGATGGCCGCGGCGCTCGCCGTTGGAGACGTTGAGGAACGGCGCGTCCGACGCGGGGTTGTCGCCAAAATACGGGAAGGCCGACGACTTCATGCTGACGAGCGTCGTGAGGTCCTCGCGCAGCCGGCGCGCCGGCTCTTGCGGCTCCAGCGATGCGAGCCGAGGGGGCGGGGGCTTGGGCGCGAAGTCCGCAGGCGTGCGCAGCGGCAGGCTCTCGCCGACGCTCGGAAAACGGTCACGGAACTCCGGTGCGGGGAAACGCTCCTCGAAGGTCAGCCCTTGCGCCGGCGCCGCATTGGCGGCCAGTGCTGCCGGATCCGGTGTCTGGCCGCACTGCGCCAACGACAGCGAGAGCGTGGCCGCAGCCAGAGCATGGGCCGCGCGTCGAGATCCAAGGGGCGGCGTCAGCGCGGGCCGAGGCGGCCGCGGCCAATGGCGCAGCCCAAGACAGCTCGACAATCTCAGACCGATCCCGATCATAAGTCCCCAAGACGAGCAGGACCGCAGCGAGGCCCCACTTTACAAATCGGCTCATTTCAAACTGCGCCGCCGACGTTGAGGTCGCGTTAAGGATGGCGCCTGGCGAATTCCGATGCAGCAGCGGACACAGCACGCGATCGTGTCCCGATTGTGAGACCCAGCATGGCCCAACGCAACGCTGCGGAGGCCGGATTGCATGAAAAGGTCTCATATTACCATCTTTGTGCGGCCTTATTTAGTGCGCGTTAACTATGATTGAATGGTTCGGCCGGAACATGAGCCAGTGACGAAGGGAAGGGGTGGCGCGTGCCCCTCAACGGTATGGCTGCATCCGAGGCAGGCGACACGACCTGGGCGGGCGGGTCAGGCAGTGCCGTGATCCCGTCCGTGTCGCTGCCGGTCGCGATCACCATCGTGATCGCCGACATGATCGGCGTCGGTGTGTTCACCAGCCTCGGCTTTCAGGTCAAGGACATTCCCTCCGGCTTCGCAATCCTGCTCCTGTGGGCGGTCGGCGGCCTCGTCTCGGTGTGCGGGGCGCTGTCCTATGCCGAGCTCGGCGCGATGTTCCCGCGTTCGAGCGGCGAGTACAATTTCCTCAACCGCGCGTTT
This sequence comes from Bradyrhizobium aeschynomenes, assembly GCF_013178945.1. Classification (GTDB taxonomy): domain Bacteria; phylum Pseudomonadota; class Alphaproteobacteria; order Rhizobiales; family Xanthobacteraceae; genus Bradyrhizobium; species Bradyrhizobium aeschynomenes. The sequence goes on along the minus strand of NZ_JABFDM010000002.1, from coordinate 247,001 downwards.
CACCCGGCGATCGGCTTCATGGCCGGCTGGGTCTCCGCAACTGTCGGCTTCGCGGCGCCGGTGGCGCTCGCGGCGATGGCGTTCGGCGAATATGGCCGTGCGGTGCTGCCGGACGTTCCGCCAATGCTGCTTGCGGTCGGCGCGGTGTGGCTCGTGACCGTCGTGCAACTCGGTGGCATCCGGCAATCCAGCCGCTTCCAGCTGCTGTCGACCGTGCTGAAGCTCGGCCTGATCGTCGCATTCCTGGTCGCCGGCTGGGCCATCTCGGCGCCGCAGCCCGTCAGGTTCCTGCCGGCCGGGTCCGACTTCGGCTATGTCACCAGCGCAGCCTTTGCGACCAGCCTCGTATTCGTGATGTACGCCTTCTCGGGCTGGAACGCGGCGACCTACATCATCGGCGAACTGCATGCGCCGGAGCGAACCCTGCCGCGGGCGCTGCTGTTCGGGACACTGATCGTGCTCGTGCTCTACATCGCGCTGAATGCGGTGTTCCTCCGGGCGGCGCCGACGAGCGAGCTCGCCGGCCAGCTGCAGGTCGCGAGCATCGCCGGCACGCACATCTTCGGCGAAACCGGCGGGCGCTTCGTCGCCGCGATGATCTGCGTCGGTCTGGTGCCCTCGATCGCCGCGATGATGTGGATCGGCCCGCGCGTGCTGATGACGATGGGCGAGGACATTCCGGCGCTCGCGGTGTTCGCCCGCCGCTCGCGCAATGGCGCCCCGGCCTATGCCGTGCTGTTTCAACTCACCGTGGCGACCTTGATGCTGTTCACGGAGAGCTTCGAGGCGGTGCTCGACGTCGTCCAGTTCTCGCTGCTGTCCTGCTCGTTCCTGACCGTGCTCGGCCTGTTCAGGCTGCGTCTCACCCAGCCGGACATCGAGCGGCCGTATCGCGCGTGGGGCTATCCGGTGACGCCCTTGATCTTCCTCAGCGTGACCGGGTTCATGATGTACTATCTGGTTGCTTCGCGGCCGTGGCAGGCCGGGGTCGGCGCCATGGCGATGCTGTCCGGATTGCTGATCTATTGGTTCGCTCACGCGCGGTCGCGCCGTACCGCTGCAACAGCCATGTCGGGTTCGGAGTGAAATGCTGTTGGTGTCGAGACTTCTGCTGTCGAAAGTGTGGCTCGCCGTTGCCTGTCTCATTGTCGTGACGAGTTGCGAGGTCCGCGGGCAGACCATCACTTCGGATGACACCGCGCGCGTGCTGGCGGGGATGGCGCCGCAGCCCGGCTCGCCGCTGGCAGCGCTGACGCAGGATCCCGGCTGGCGGCGCCACGCGGCGTTCTTCGACAATGCCTTCAATCAGCTCGAGCAGCGGCAATTGTCGAAGATCCGGACCTGGACGGATACCAATGCCGCGGCGCCGCGGCCCACGATGTTCTATTTTTTCTCGGGGCCCGACTTCCTCTATGCCGACGCGTTCGCCCCGAAAGCCACCACCTATGTGATGGCTGCGCTCGAGCCGACCGGACCGATCCCCGATCTTGGCCGGTTGCCGCGCGGCAGCATCGGACCCGCGCTGGCCTATGTCGAACGTTCCCTGCAGTCGATCCTCAGTTTCTCGTTCTTCATAACCAAGAACATGAAGGTGGATCTGCGCGAGGGCGAGATCGAGGGAGCGCTGCCGATCCTCTATGTCTTTCTGGCGCGCACCGGCAAGACCATCCACAGCGCGAGCCTGATCTGGCTGGATGACAATGGCGTGGTGCACGCGGCGAACGAGCCGCCGGCGCGCAACGCGACCAAGGGCGCCCGCATCGTGTTTGCCGGCGCCGACGGCGTCGAGAAGACGCTCTATTACTTTTCGACGGATCTGTCCGATTCCGGCGTGAAGGCCAGCGGATTCCTCAGGTTCTGCGAACCGCTGGCTCCCGGCAACAGCCTGCTCAAGAGCGCATCCTATCTGCTGCACGAGAGCAGCTTCTCCCAGGTTCGCAGCTGGCTTTTGAAGAACAGCGCCACCATCGTGCAGGACGATTCCGGCATTCCGCTGGCGAGCTATGATGCGAGAGCGTGGCGCTTCTTTCCGTTCGGGCGATATGCCGGCCCGATCGACAAGTTTCCGGGCATGTACCAGATGAGCTACGCCAGATTGTTCGAGCGGGCACAGCCGCTGGAGTTCGGCATCGGCTATCGCTGGCGTACGCGGGAGTCTAACGTCCTGCTCTCGGTGCGATCGCCCGCTGCCGATGCAACGATTTCAGCCGAAGCCACAGGACCCGCTGAGACGGCTCCGCCGCCGCGCGCGCGGCGCGCGCCGCGGGCGCCGGAGCCCATTCCGGTCTATCCGCCACCTCCGCGCCGCGACGAGTTTTTCCTGCTGCCGCGCTGGTAGTACGTGAATCGTCCGGGTGAGAGAGCTGCGCTTGCGACCTGCTACCAATGCACGCTTTGGCTCGGCACGATGTAGGAGGTCGTCGTCGGGGGCAGGGTGGTGCTGTCGGCAAGATAGCGCCAGGCGCCGATAATAGCGATCAGCAGGGCGAGGATGCAGAGCAGATCGATTTGTCTGGCATCGTGGCTGATGTGACCGTCGCCGCCCTGATGATCCGCGCCGATGCCTGTGCGGGATCGGCGCGATCTCGGGTTGATCGTCCAGCGCATGGTTGGTCCTCCCGAAACGGAAGTTTCAACATCAATGCAAGGCCTGCAGCACCGTTCCTTCGAACGACCCGCTCCGCATGAGACTAATCCTAGCTCGAAACTCTTCCAGTCCGATTTGCTTCAAATCAAATGATGCATAGCGCTTGCTACGTTGCGCTGCATCAGCCCGGTCCGTTGACGCCGCGCCAGCGCGCATAGCGCCACGGCAGATACCAGCGCGCCTGCGCAGGCATCTCGGCTGGGACGTTGTCGATGCCGGACGTGCCGAATGGCTGGCAGCGTAGCAGCCGGGCAAGCGTCATCCATCCGCCGGCCCAGAGTCCGTAGCGCGAGATGGCTTCATCGGCATAGACCGAGCATGTCGGCAGATGCCGGCAATTATAGCCGACGAGGGGCGACAGCGTGTGGCGATACAGCCAGATCAGCGCGCGGGCGGCGTGTCGCGGCATATGCGACAGCGACCCTGACGGGATGTGCGCAGAATGGCAGTTCTGATCAGAGCATGAGTGCTTCATGGGCGCAGTGCCGGACTGATGTGCGCTCTGTGATCGGTTCCTTGGCAGGAACCACGATCTCGCGCGCTCGTGTGATGATGTGATGCAACAATGGCCGGTTTTCAGCGGCGCTGCGGTGCGGCACACCTGGACGCTCGGGGATTGCCCGGATACGTTTCCAGGCAAGGATGTGACAGACTCATAACGGATTTGAGGCCGATTTGTCAGGTCTTGCCGCGACGACGACGAGGGACTGCGTACCGAGCTTGATGGGGGGAACGGAGTGCAGGTGAAATTGCTGCGGTCGCGTGGATTGCGCTGGATGCTTCTCGGTGTTGGAGCGCTGGCTGTGGTGCTCGGGGGCACCGTCTCCATCATGTCGAACTCGGCGCGCGCCGGTGGCGCGCTCGAAGAGCGCAAGCTTCCGATGCGGTTCAGCTGGGTCGCCTGCGAGCCGAATTGCGGCTGGATCAGCGCGGTCGGAATTGTCACCGGCGACAGCCCGAAGGATTTCGAGGAGTTCGCGCGGGATCGCGACCTGACCGGCGCCACCCTGGTACTCGATTCCAGCGGCGGCTCGGTCAACGACGCGATCACCTTGGGCCGCCGGTTCCGCGCCTTGAAGATGCGCACCACCGTCGGCATGACGCAGCGTCCGAGCCGGGCGAACGAGCGACCGAGGATCGTGCCCGAGGCCTATTGCGAGTCGATGTGCGTGTTCCTGCTGCTTGCGGGCACCACGCGCTATGTGCCCGACACGGCGCATGTCCGCGTTCACCAGATTTGGATGGGCGACCGCGCCGACGACGCCAAGGCGGCGAGCTACTCGGCGCAGGATCTGATGATCGTCGAACGCGACATCGGGCGCCTCGCCAAATACACCTTCGACATGGGCGGCGCCGGCGACCTCCTGCTGCTCGCCCTCAACGTCCCGCCGTGGGAGGACCTGCACGAGCTGTCCCGCGCCGAGCTTCGCACCACCAACGTCATGACCACGGAGCTGCTGGCGGACGTGCTTCCGGCCAAGGGCACGACGCCGGTCGCCGAGCTCGCGCCGAAGGTTCAGGACAAGGCAAGAGACAAGCAGCAGGACCGCTTCCCCGTGGCGCTCGACAAGCAGCTTTCTCGCACCGCGGAGGCTCTTCCTACAGCGACGGTCGCAGCGACGCCACAGCAATAGCCCGGGCGAGCGCAGTCTTTCCCGGGGAGCTCTGGCTGTTTTGAGTAGAGACTGATGCGATCGTGCGGGCTACGGAGTTGCGGCCTCGGCGTTCGCCTTGGCCTCGATCTGGCCGATCGCATCGACCACCGCATCGAAGGTCAGCAGCGTGGAGGCATGGCGGGCCTTGTAGTCGCGGACCGGCTCGAGCAGGGCGATATCGGCCCATTTGCCGTCCGGAGGGGCGCCGTTTTCCTTCAGCATGCGGCGGACGGTGTCGCGCAATTCGCGCAGTTCGGCAGCAGTCGAGCCGACCACGTGGCGGGCCATGATCGAGGAGGAGGCCTGGCCCAACGCGCAGGCCTTCACGTCGTGGGCGAAATCGGTGACGACGGGGCCGTCCATCTTCAGATCGACCTTGACCGTGGAGCCGCACAGCTTGGAATGGGCCGTGGCAGTCGCATCCGGGTGCTCCAGCCGTCCGAGGCGCGGAATGTTGCCTGCGAGCTCGATGATGCGCTTGTTGTAGATGTCGTTCAGCATGTGGCTTCCGTTCCGGAATTCCCGGCGGGTCGGCCTTGGCGGCCGGGTTTCATCGCCCTATATTGCGACTATATGGAAACGATTGGCAGGAATTCCAGCCACATCCACAGGCGTGCGGTGCCAGAGACCTCAGGTCTGCTCGCGCCTCGTCTGGGGGAAACACCTGAGTTCGGGTGACGCTCTGCCGGTGACACTCCGGTCGGGACCGCCGACCGGTCGAACGGAGACGAGATGGACGCTTTGATCAAGACGCTGCGTGGCACCAAGCCGGACGGCAAGCCGTCCGATCCGAAGCTGGCTGGGGAGCGCCCCGCGGAGCTCGATCCAGCCGAATTCCTCGCCGCCGCCGTACGGCCCGATCGGCCGCGTCCGTCGCGGGCCGAGGCCGAGGCCGCGGTCTATACGTTGCTCAACTACATCGGGGAGGATCCGACCCGCGAGGGCCTGATCGATACGCCGCGCCGAGTGGTCGAGGCCTATGACGAGCTGTTCCAGGGTTACCACCAGTGCCCCGCCGAGGTGCTGGACCGCACCTTCGGCGAGACCGCCGGCTACGACGATTTCGTGCTGATTCGCGACATCGAGTTCACGTCGCAATGCGAGCATCACATGATGCCCTTCTACGGTCGCGCGCATATCGCCTATACGCCGGTCGAGCGTGTCGTCGGACTGTCCAAGCTGGCCCGCCTGACCGACATCTTCGCCCGCCGGCTGCAGACCCAGGAGCATCTCACCGCCCAGATCGCGGCTGCGATCGACGAGGTGTTGAAGCCGCGCGGTGTTGCCGTGATGATCGAGGCCGAGCATACCTGCATGTCCGTGCGCGGCGTCGCCAAACACGGTGCCGTCACCTTCACCAGCCGCTTCACCGGCATGTTCCGGGACAATCCGGCGGAGCAGGGGCGCTTCCTGTCGATGGTGCGCTCGCCGCAACGGTAAGCCCAGCAGCATCTTAGCGAGAGTTTCGTGTCCTCATCCTCAGTCGAGCGCGAGGAAGGCTTGGCCTTCCTGCCGAAATTCGACGCGGCCGGGCTGGTCACCTGCGTGACCACCGATGCCGCCAGTGGCGACGTGCTGATGGTCGCCCACATGAACGACGAAGCGCTACGGAAAACCGTCGCAACCGGCGAGGCCTGGTATTTCAGCCGTTCGCGCAATGCCTTGTGGCGCAAGGGTGAGAGTTCGGGTCAGACCCAGCGCGTGGTCGAGATGCGCACCGATTGCGACCAGGACGCGGTCTGGCTGCGCGTCGAGCAGCGAGGAGCGGCCTGTCACACCGGCCGCCGCTCCTGCTTCTATCGCAAGGTGGAGCAAGGCGAGGGTGGTGCCCGGCTGGTGTTCGTCGAGGCCGACCGGCTGTTTGATCCGGCTGCGGTCTATCGCAAGTAGGTCAGAGACCTGCCTCCGGGAATATCCGGGTCGTTCATTGGCCCTGCTCCGGGCGCCAAATTAACCCGCCATTAACCATACCCGCCGCACTTTGCCGGAGATTTCCGGCGCGTTCGTCTGCCAGCGAATCTGCAAACAGCGGGTCTTCTCATGTCGGTCGACGCTTCCAACTCCTCACCTGCGGGGCTTCTCGACAGCGTCCGGGCGAAGGTCGCCGGGGCTATCAAGCAGGCGGCCGATACCGTCGGCACCAGCTTCGAATATCTGTTGTCGACGGCAAAGATGGAGTCGGACTTCAACCCGACCGCTGGCGCATCAACGTCTTCGGCGCGGGGGCTCTACCAGTTCATCGACCAGACCTGGCTCGGCACGGTGAAGCAGGCCGGCGCCGATCTCGGCTATGGCCAATATGCCGACGCCATCACCCGGACATCGTCCGGGGACTACACCGTCGCTGACCCCGCGATGCGGCAGGCGATCATGAAGCTGCGCGATGATCCCAAGGCGTCCTCCGCGATGGCTGCGGCGCTGACGCAGTCCAACAGCTTCCAGCTCACCGGCATGATCGGCCGGCGGCCGACCGACGCCGAGCTCTATATGGCGCATTTCATGGGGGCGGGCGGCGCGGCGAAGCTGATCACCAGCGCGCAGGATACGCCGAACGCCTCGGCGGCCCGGCTGTTTCCCAGCGCGGCAGCTGCCAACCGCCCGATCTTCTACGATCGCGACGGCCAGGCCCGCAGTGTCTCCCAGGTCTATTCGGTCTTGAATACACGTTATTCTGGAGCCGCCAATTCTTCGACCACGCGCGGAGCACTCGCGCTCTATGGCGGGGCAACGACCAATGTCGCGGCCAACGCCGCCGGCGGAAGTGCGCTGCCGACGACGGACACCGCGACTTTTCTCTCGATGTTCCCGGACGCGCGCGGCTCGACCCAAGCGGCAGCCGTGACCGCCACGGCATCGACCTCCAGCCGCCCGGCCGATCCGATGTTCCGCTCGCTGTTCCAGGTCGACGGCCAGTCGGAGTCCACCGTGTCGCCGACGGTGCGCGAATTGTGGGGGCGGTCTTCGGTGGCAAGCGCCGGGTCTGCCGACGCCGGCAGCAACAATAATGGCAGCGGCAATGGTCAGCGCAGGCTCGACCTGTTCAGCGACCCCCACGGCACCTTCTCGGGCTGACGCCCCGAGCGGAGCCAGGTCCGAGTCATTGATCCAAAAGATCTATTTCGAGCGTTCGGCCGCGGCTCTTGCGGCCGGACGTCGCCATGTTTTGCCCGTTGGACTACGGCGAATTGGATAGGGTAGAGGTATCATAGTATGTTTTTCATTTCCGACCTTAACAAAACATCAACAAAACCAGCGACTTATGGTGAACGCTTTGTTAAGCGTCGTGGTTTATTTTCGGTGCTGTTGAGGCCCTCGTGGCCTTGTTTGCAAAGTTGCGTAAGCCGGAAAGACCATGATTGTTCGGCAGTTTCTCAGTTGGGTCAGAACCGCGCCCGCCGGTGAGCGGGCAGAGGCCACCAGGGCTCTCGCGCGGGCATGGTTGTTGTCGGATCTCTGCGACGAGGATCGCGGCGCCGCCGAGGGCGCGCTCCTCATGCTGCTGGATGATCCGTCGCCGCTGGTGCGGCAGGCCATGGCGGAGGTGTTCGCCCGCTCGGAGGAGGCGCCCGCCGCCATCGTCCAGGCGCTGGCCACCGACCAGCCATCCGTCGCAGCCATCATCCTCGAACATTCGCCGCTGCTGATCGATGCCGACCTCGTCGACATCGTCGCGACCGGCAACTCCGAGACGCAATGCGCCATTGCCCGCCGCATCGGCCTGCCGGCGCCGGTCTGCGCCGCGATCGCCGAGGTCGGCAGCGCGGCGGCTGCGCTCGAGCTGATCGAGAATGCCTATGCCGAGCTTGCCCCATTCTCCTGGGATCGCATCGTCGAGCGGCACGGCCATCTCGCCGCGATCCGCGAAGCCATGCTGGTGCTGGACGATCTGCCGGCCGCGACGCGGGCGGCGCTGGTTGACAAGCTCTCCGAGACGCTGGCGCAGTTCGTGGTCGCCCGGAACTGGCTCAGCGCCGACCGGGCAGGGCGCATCACCAGCGAGGCGCGCGACCGCTCGACCATCAACATCGCATCGCGCTCGCGCGGCGAGGAGTTGCGCGGGCTCGTCGCGCATCTGCGTGCGACCTCGCAACTGACTGCCGGTCTGATCCTGCGGGCGCTGCTCTCGGGCAATGTCGAATTGTTCGAGATCGCGCTGTCGGAGCTTGCCGACATGCCGCGGGCGCGGGTATCGGCGCTGCTCAACGATCGCGGCCGCGCCAGCCTGCAGGGATTGCTGCGCAAGGCCGGCATTCCCGACACCACGTTCGATGCATTTGCCGTCGCGCTCGAGGTCTGCCGCGAGAACGGTTTTGCCGACACGCTCAGCGGCGCCGCCATCCTGCGCCGCAAGATGGTGGAGCGCGTGCTCACCCATTGCGCGACCGACCGCGATGCTGCCGCACCGTTGCTGATCTTGCTCCGAAGGTTCGCCACCGAGTCGGCCCGCGACGAGGCCCGCGAATTCTGCGACGAAGTGATGGCCGAGGATTTCGTGGCGGGGCTCGAGTTCGGGCTGATCGCCGCGTGACGCGCGACCCGCGGCCCCGCGGCGACTACGTCAGGAGGGAGGACCCCTATCTCAGGGTCATTCCGGGGCGCGTAGCGCGCCCCGGAATGACGCAGAGAGAGTGCGCTCGAAGTTTGCGGTGGGGTTCGCAGTCGACGCTGTTGAATAGCGTTCGTTATTTCGCTGCGTCTCGAGCGCCAGCCTACGCGATCACGGCTGGTCGCTCGGCACCAGGCTCGGCGCCAGGATCGCTTCGAGATGCTCCGGGCGGTTGCGGTTGACCTGAACCAGGTAGTCGTCGGCGACGCGGCGCAGGCGCCGGCTCAATTCGCTCGCCACCGTCGCGCTGTCATACTTCGTATGATCGTGCACGATCGCCTGGATGGCGTTGACGTGATGCTCGAACAGCTCGGCCGGGACCTTTTCGAGATCGGGGGCGTGCTCGATGATCCGGCACAGGCTGTCGGCCACAGCCGCAGCCGCGGGATAGCCGAAGGTCGCGGCATCGCCCTTGATGTCATGCGCGGCACGGAACATCTCTTCGCAGGCGTCGTCGTCGAAGCCGTCCTTCAGGACGGCTGCGTAGGCCTTCGACAGGCGCTCGGCCTCGGTGTCCATCCACGACTTGAACTCGCCGGACAGCCCGGCGAGGGCTGCTTCGGCCCGTGCGATGGGATCGTCGAGATCCTTCTCCTCGGCGCGGCGCAGCACCTTCTTCAGCGGATTGGGTTGCGTGATCACGTGGTGCGAGGCGTAGGTCTTGACCTGGATTGCCGGGGCCTTGTCTTTCGCCATCTCGATATCCTCAGGTGATGCCGACCAACGCAAACTTGTGGACGTGAAGACTCATAGCCGAGGAGCCGGCCGTACTGCTCGGCGATTGCGGGACGGCGTTAACAACGGCTCACTGCTGCGCGCCTAAACTGCGGAGCGCGCTTTATCCAGAAGTGACGGCTGCTGGAAAATCTCGGCCTCGCCGCCGATGCGGCGCTCGGGGCCGATATAGGCGGTGTTGGTGTTGCGGCGCCGGTCCGGACCGAAATATGTCTTGGTCTTGATGAAGGGCCTGGGATTGGCGACCACGTTGAGAATGCGCTGATAGAGGCCCTTCGCCGAGATCGGCTTGGCGAGAAATTCGGTCACGCCGGCGTCGCGCGCCACGGTAACGCGGCGCTTCTCGGAATGACCCGTCAGCATGATGATCGGCGCGTAGGGATTGCCCTTGGCCTCCGGCTGCCGGATCATCTGCGCCAGCTCGAGGCCGTCGAAGATCGGCATCGCCCAGTCGGTGATGACGATGTCCGGCGAGAAGTGGGTGTACATTTCGAGCGCGGTGGCGCCGTCCTCGGCCTCGTTGACCTCGCGGGCGCCGAACGAATGCAGCAGCGTCCGCAGGATGCGGCGCATGTGCGGATTGTCGTCGCAGACGAGGAAGCGCAGCTTGTTGAAGTCGATGCGATACATTGGGCCGGCCTGAAGGCATCACCGGTGAAGGTGGTCAACGCGCATTAACCATACGGAGCGCCGGGTTAACAAAGCGTTGCGGAGTATGGTGTTTCGAGCGGACGTGCCGCTGTCTCCGCATGTCATTCCGGGGCGCGTCGCGCAGCGGCGCGAGCCCGGAATCCATAACCCCGAGCGGGGGGGGGGTGGCGAAGGCAAGCGCCACGACCTGCTCGTGCCTCACACCATCCTGTGGCTATGGATTCCGGGCTCGCTCGCCGCCTTCGGCGGCGCGCGCCCCGGAATGACGTCGGAGAGAGCGGGGCATCGTCCCGCGACACACTGGCGGCGGTTAGAAGAAAAGTTCTAATACCCGAACTGCTCGCTCAGGATCCGCTCTTCCAGGCTGTGGCCGGCGTCGAACAGCATCCGCATCGAGATCGTCTTGTCGGAGAGAACCTCGACGCGCCTGACGTTGCGGACCTCGTCATGGTCGGCGACCGCCGCGACGGGGCGCTTGTCGCCTTCGAGCACCTCGACGATCACATAGGCGGTGTTCGGCAGCAGGGCGCCGCGCCAGCGCCGCGGCCGGAACGCGCTGATCGGCGTCAGCGCCAGCAGCGCCGCGTTGATCGGCAGGATCGGGCCCTGCACCGAAAGATTATAGGCGGTGGAGCCGGCCGGCGTCGCCACCAGCACGCCGTCGGCAATCAGCTCCGGCATGCGCTCGCGCTCGTCGATCAGAATGCGAAGGCGCGCGGTCTGCGCGGTCTGGCGGAACAGGTAGACCTCGTTGATGGCGTGGTGAATGTGAACCACGCCGTCGGCGTCGGTTGCCCGCATCAGAAGCGGATGGATGACCGACTCCTGCGCCGCCTCGAGCCGGCCGTGCAGATCGATCGTGCTGAACTCGTTCATCAGGAAGCCGACGGTGCCGCGATGCATGCCGTAGATCGGCTTTCCCGACCGCATGTGATCGTGCAGCGTCTGCAGCATCAGTCCGTCACCGCCGAGGGCGACCACGACGTCCGCGAGGTCCGGATCGGCGTTGCCGTACAGGGCGCTCAGCTGCGTCAGCGCCGCCTGCGCTTCGGCACTCGGACTCGCGACGAAGGCGATCCGCTCGTATCGCTTGGGCGTGGTCATGCGTCGCTCGGGCTCGCTGGTCGGTTGAAGCGCCGTGTCGTCTAGCCGACCTTGGCCGTGCTTGTCCATCGCGGCCGGTATGGTGGGGCAATGGGGCCGGGATGAGGGCCGATCTCGCTCGGAAATGGGCGTCAGAGGCCGCTGCGTGACGGATCGTTTCTCCAGCAGGCGCTCTGGTCCGTCACCCGGATCGGCGCAACGACATGCAGCTGCGAAACCGTCATCGCCGCGTCATTTTTCCTGAAGGCTGCGCACCGGGTCCCAGGCGGCGGGGCCGCCCTCCACGGCGGCCTTTGCACGCTCGGCGAACAGACGATGCGGGGCATCGTCCGCCGCGTGCTGCGCGAAGCAATCGGCGGCCTGCGGCAGCTCGCCGGCCCGCCAATGCGCGAGGCCAGCCGCGTAGCCGGCGAGCAGAGCGTGCTCCGGCGCGGAGAGCTCGGCAGCGCGGCCATGCAGCTCGTAGATCCTCAGCGACTGCTCGCGGCCCTTGACGCGGATGGTATCGAGCTCTCGCCAGGCAAACTCGTCGCCGGCGAGCGCCACCGTGCTGTGGGAGCCGATGATCGTGGTGCCGTAGAACTTGTTGGCGCCTTCGAGACGGGAGGCCACGTTCACGGCGTCGCTCATGACCGAATAGTTGAAGCGGCGTTGCGAGCCGAAATTGCCGACCAGCGCCGCGCCGCTGTTGATGCCGATGCGCTGCGCCACCTTGATGCCCTGGAAGGCGGTCGACATCAGGTTGAGCTCGGCGAGCTTCGCCTTGCAATCGAGCGCCGCGCGCGCGGCGCTGCGCGCATGGTCGGGATCGTCGAGCGGGGCGCCGAACACGGCGACAACTGAGTCGCCGATATACTTGTCGACATAGCCGTCATGGCTTTCGATCACGTCGGTCATCGCCGACAGATACTCGTTGGTCAGCGCCATCAGTTGCTCCGGGGTCATCTGCTCGGCGATGCGCGAGAACCCTTCGATGTCGGAGAAGAATACGGTGACCTCGCGGGTCTCGCCGCCGAGTTGCGGCAGTCGGCGCGAGGCCAGCATGCGGTCGATCTCGCGCGGTGCGAGATAATAGGCAAAGCTCTTCTGCAGCAGCCGGCGGTCCTTGTCCGTCACCATGAAGCGATAGAAGGTGGTGGCCGCCAGCGCGAGCACGCCGGCGGCCAGAGGTTCTGCAATGGGCAGCACGTGGGACTGGTTGAAGAGGGCGGTCGCGATCGCTGTGTAGAGCACGGCCAGCGCGGCCAGGATGGCTGCTGCAAGGGTCGGCCGCAGCAGGCGCGCGAGCAGCGCGGCGGCGAGCGCAAGTGAGGCCGTGATGGCGAAGATGGCGGGCCGGCTCAGCTCGACCGCGGCGTCCTGCCGCACCAGGTTGTTCACCGCTGTCGCATGGATGTAGACGCCGGCGATCGTGCTGCGCGCGAACGTCTTGGCGACCTCGCGCGGTTCCAGCACGCAGCGCGGGCGGCGCGCGCCCTCGGCGCGGGTCGCGAAGCGCTTCGAGGTCAGCCGCCGGTCCTCGATGCCGACGGTGCCGACCAGGACGACCTTGCCGGCGAACTCGCGGCGGAAATAGTCCTTGTCGCCCTTGAGCGCGCAGGCGCGCAGATCGGCAAAGGAGTAGGTCGGGATGTCCTGGGCGCCACCGGCGAAATTCAGGGTCATCGTGCCGGGCACACTGCCGGGAACGCGGTAGTCGCCGAGCGTGACGCCATCGGCGGCGATCACCGGGGATCGACCGATCGCCCGTGCAGCCAGTTCGAGCGCGATGCTCGGGATCGTCTTGTTCTCTGCCGACAGGGTCAGCGGATGGCGCCGGACGACATCGTCGTTGTCGGTGTAGGTGTTGAGCGGCCTCAGATTCTGCTGCTGTCGCACGGCAATGCGTTGGCCGGGGGCGGGAAGGATGGGTGGCTCGCCGAAGATCTCGCCCAGCACCACCTTGCCGCCGGCAGCCGCAGCCGCCAGTGCGCGCAGAAACTCGCGGTCGAAGCCGCGCGTCTTCTCGCCCAGCGTCGAATCGCCGAGCGGAATCTCCGACTGCTCGATCGAGGTCTGAAACACGATGTCGAAACCGACAGCCTTGGCGCCACCCTCGAGCGTGGCCGTGAGCACCCGGCCGATCTCGCCGGTCCAGGTCAGGAGCGGCGCGCCCTTGAAGGGCGCGGCCTGGTAGCTCTCCTCGTCGATCGCGATCACGACGGCCGGACTGGTGACGGCGTCGTGGCGGTTACCGAATGTCTCGAAGCGCAGCCATGTCAGCGCATCCAGCGACAGGCCGCGGCCGCGCTCGAACGCCGGCGACGCGAGCAGGCCGGCGCAGGCCAGCGCAATGGCGATGACGGCAAGCGCGTCGCGCGTCCGGCGTCCGATCGCCACCGCAAGCTGCTTTCGGTCTCAGTTGAGCCGGATCAATCGACCGACCGCGGGGCCGGGGCCCGCTTTGGCCTGTGCGTCGACCTTGAAGACGAGGCGTGCTGCGCCGAAGCTCGCGACGTAGATGCCGCCCGGCGTCAGTGGATGGCTGGTGCCGGCGAAATCGTAGAATCGTCCCTTGTATTGCCGCCCCGTCAGCTCGATCTGCTGGCGCTCGCCGGGCTGGTCGAGCCGCTCGACGATCAGCGTGCCGCGCCCCTTGGCCTCGACGATCGGCGAGGCGCCGTAGATGACGGCCTGCGCCACCGGTGCCGAGTCCGGCCCGATGCTGCGCACGATGGTCGCCGCCACCTCACTGGTCTCGCGGGTGGTCGCCTGGGCATGGCTGGCGTCGCAATTGACGATGTCGCTCTTGAGCGTCGCGCCATCCACCTTGCTCTCGCCGGGCCCCACCGTGACGCTGCCGGAGCCGCTGACGGTCTCGCGACGGCAGGACTTGAGGTAGCTCATGACCACGGCCCCATCGGGACCGAGCTTGATCACCTGGCCGGGCGCGACATAGTCCATCAGCTCGGCGCCGGCGACCTCGCCCTGAACGTCCTCGACCAGCGCAGCGGGCGGCCCCGCCCAAGCCGCCGACGGCCCGACGAGCGCCAGGGCGGCGAGCCCGGTCAGGGCTGCGGCGAAGAACGTCCGGTATGTCATGATGAACTCCGTGATCGCACCCGGCGGCGCGCCTTCTGTCCCATGGATAGGACGTCGGACCGGATCGAGAGGTTCGAGCCCATAGCACAACTGGCCGCACCTCGCACCCGCTCCTCAGTGATCTGGATCACGGAAGAGTTGGTTGAGCTTGTGGGTGCGCCGCGGTTCATGCCCTACAGAGTGGTGCTTTCGACCGAGTGGGTCCGGCGCGGGCAGAGGAGTGGGTGTTGATGGCACGTCTGAAGTCGTTTGTTGCGAGGCAGAGTCTGGCGGCCCTGGTCCTGACCGCACTGATCGCCGGCCAGCCCGTGCGCGCCCAGGACGCGCCCCCAGCGGCGCAGGACGCCGTGCCACCCGGCTCGTCCCGCAGCGGCGCTGCAAGCACGCGCCCGTCCAGCCCTGCGGCGTCGCCGTCGACGGCCGAGCAGCATCGGCTGCCGGCCGATTCCACCACCACGCAGACACTCGAGCTGCCCGGCCGCAAGCTGTCGTTCAGCGCCACCGCCGGCTCCATCCGCCTGTTCGACGGCAAGGGCGAGCCCCAGGCCGACATCGCCTATACCTCGTATCAGCTCGACGGCGCTGAGCGCGGCAGCCGTCCGGTGACCTTCTTCTTCAATGGCGGGCCGGGCGCGTCCTCCGCCTATCTGCAGCTCGGCAATGCCGGGCCGTGGCGGATCGGAATCGATGCCGCCCGAGTGACGCCGTCGTCGCAACCGGAGCTGTTGCCCAACGCTGACACCTGGCTCGACTTCACCGATCTCGTGTTCGTCGATCCCGTCGGCACCGGCTACAGCCGCTTCGTGGCGTCGGGCGACGAGGTCCGCAAGCGGTTCTTTTCGGTCGACGGCGATGTGCGGTCACTGTCGCTGGTGGTGCGGCGCTGGCTGGAAAAGCACGATCGCCTGGCGTCACCCAAATACATCGCGGCCGAAAGCTATGGCGGCATCCGTGGGCCGAAGATCATTCGCAATCTGCAGCACGACCAGGGCGTCGGCGTGAGCGGCCTGATCCTGCTGTCGCCGCTGATGGACTTCCGCGACTATTCCGGCTCGAGCCTGATGCAATATGTCGCCAGCCTGCCGAGCTATGCCGCCGTCGCCAGGCAGACGAAGGGGCCGGTGACGCGGGCCGACCTCGCGGACGTCGAGCGTTACGCGAGCGGCGACTTCCTGCTCGATCTGGTGAAGGGCGAGGCCGATGTGGAAGCGACCAACCGGCTGGCCGACAAGGTCGCGAGCCTCACCGGAATCGATCAGGCGGTCAGCCGGCGACTCGCCGGCCGCTTCGACGTCTCCGAGTTTCGTCGCGAGTTCGACCGCAAGAACGGCCGCGTCACCGGCCGCTACGACGGCTCGGTGCTCGGCATCGATCCCTATCCGGATTCGAGCCATTCACGCAGCTCCGATCCGTCGGGCGAGGTGCTGAATGCGCCGCTCACCAGCGCCGCGGTCGAGCTCACGACGCGCAAGCTGAACTGGCGCCCCGACGGCTCCTATCAGTTGCTGAGCGGGGCCGTGAACATGAGCTGGGATTTCGGCCGCGGCATCACTCCACCGGAATCGGCCAACGACATCCGCCAGATCCTCGCGCTCGATCCCAAGCTGAAGCTGCTGGTCGGGCACGGCCTGTTCGATCTCGCCACGCCGTATTACGGCTCGAAGATCCTGCTCGACCAGTTGCCGGCTTTCGCGCGGCCGCCGCGGGTGAAGCTGGTGGTCTATCCGGGCGGGCACATGTTCTATTCCCGCGACGATGCCCGCAAGGCGTTCCGCAGCGAGGCCGAGGCGCTGATGAAGTAGGGCCCGCGCGGCGCGATTTTCTGCACGCGTCGTTGCGATCAGGTCGCGGCTACTTACTGTCTATGCGTCCTTCCTCCGGCGCCCCTTCGGATATTTCCGTTCCATCTCCGCCCTGACCACGCGTTCGGGGCGCACGCGTGCTCCGGCGAGCCATATCTCGCTGACACCGGATTTGGTGCGGACGCGCCTGACGGCTTCGCCATGACTGGCGTAGCCGGCTGCCTGCACGATGTTGCCGGTGTCGCGCCCGGTCACCTCGATGCGGGCGGCATCGATGAAGGGGTTGAGGAAGACGGGATTGGCGACCATGACCTGCTCGCCGAACGGGACGAGATCGACGGCGCCCCACAGCGTCCACCAACGCCCGGTCCAGTCACGCGTCCGGCGCGACGGCGCGCCATGGGTGGCGAAGGCCTGCAGGATGAACTTGATGCCGTTGGCCCAGCCCGGCGCCCAGCCATCGACGGCGTTGGTCAGCACGGTGATGGTGATCTCGCGCGCCGGAATCACCGACGTCCGCGAGATGTAGCCCTGGAAGCCGCCGCCGTGGCCGAACCAGTCGAAGCCGGCGGTCGTGCCGCTCATCAGCGCCAGACCGTAATGGGCTTCTTCGGCGTCCTGGGGGACGCGCCACTGCCGGCGGATCATCTCGCGTCGGCTCGCGACCGTCAGCAGACTCTTTTTGGCATTCGGCGCGAGCTGCGCGAAGAACCGCGCGGTGTCGGCTGCGGTCGCGACCACGCCGGCCGCGGCCATGATGGCATTGGTCGGGTTGTCGCCGGGAATCACGACGCGGCGTCCCACCGGCACGATGCGGGAATGGCCGCGCGCGAACGGCACCGACTTGCCGAGCAGCGCCATGTCCGGCGCACTCTCGCGCAGGGACAGCGGCGTCATGATCTCGCGCTGCAGCCAGGACGGATAGGGCTCACCGGTAATGGACTCGATGACCAGGCCGAGCAGGCCGTAGCCGTGGTTGGAATATTTGAAGCGGCTGTTCGGCGTGATCGCCGGCGGCAGCTTCAACTCGGCCAGCAACTCGTCTTTCCCCAGATAGGGCCGGCCATCGGTGAACTGGCCGGAATCCTTGCCGTCTCGGATCAGGCCCGCCGTGTGCGAGAGCAATTGCCCGAGGGTGGCCGTGGCGACGTCCGGATGCAGATCCGCGACATGATCGCCGACGGGATCGTCGAGCTTCAACCGCTTCTGCTCGCGCAGACGCATGATGCCGGCGGCCGTGAATGCCTTGGTGTGAGAGGCGATGCGGAAGCGATGCCGCGGCGTCAGCTTCTCGCCGCTGTCGAGATTGGCATGACCATAGGCCGCCTCCAGGACGATCTCGCCGCGATGGGCGATCGCGACGATGCAGCCGGGCTGTCCGGAGACCTCGACCTGGAACGCCAGCCAATCCTTGATGTAACCAATCGCTGTGCCAAGCCAGGGCTCCACGACGCCGTCTCCATCTGGTGGCGCGAACGGTCGTGCGCCGATGCATCATCATGACCGGAGCACCGGCGCTGGACAAGGAGGGCTACGAGATCGACGAGATCGGCGCAACGAAAATGGCGCAACCCTTTCGGGTTGCGCCACTGTCGAGATCGGATCTGATCCGATCGCGCGTCAGTACACGAGGCCGGTGCCCGGCTGCTTCTCGAGCGCGTCGGCCAGCGAGCGATATTCGGCGCTGTTGGTGCCGGCGAGCTGCGCCACCTTGTCGAGGTGGTACTTGGCCTGCTCGCGGTTGCCCTGCTCGAGCTGCCACAGGCCGTAATACTGCCAGGTGCGCACGTGGTTCGGATCATCCGCCAGGGCCTGCTCGTAGTACTGCTTCGAGGCCTGGTAGTTGCCGAGCTTGCGGTAGGAGTAGCCGATCAGGTTGGCAACGTCGGCAACGTCCTCGCGGTTCAGCGCCTTCAACTGCTGGATCGCGGTGGCATAGTCGCCGCGATCATAGATCGAGGTGTAGGCCGTGCGATAGGCGGCGAGGAACTTCGGATCTTCGATGCTCGAGCTCTTGTCCTTCTTCTTCTTCGAATCCGAGGCGGGCGGCGCTGACGGGGTCTCGCTGCCAGCCGCGTAGGCCTTCGACAGAAGCAGCGGCCCGGAGGCCACGGCCATGGAGAACAGTGCCAGCGTGGCGATCCTGAGCGCAGACTTTTTCATTCGTATCTCCCGAGTTGTCGATCCAACAGGTGACTGCATGCGGAGAAGAACTTCCGCAGCTGCGAAATATTCCCGGCCCTTTGCGCGGATTTTGCGCCGCGATCGGTGCATTATACTGGCCACATGATGACAGGCTAGTCATCTCGATGACTATCCCTTCATCTCAATGAACCGAAAGCCCTGCTTTACTTCAGAGGGGGTTCAGTCCCGGTTCCTTATGGTCGTCGTCATGATCACGAGCCCATCCGCTCTGGATGGTGCCTCGCAGATCCTCTCATCACGGAGACGACCATGCTGAAGTCAATGTCCGTTGCGCTGCTCGCCGCGTCGATCCTGGCTGCGCCCGCTTTCGCCGCGGGCCCTGTGAAAACCGACACGCCGGCGAAGCCGAACCAGATCACCGGCTCGACCACCGGGACCGGGAAGGCTGATGCGACGAAGACCGATGCGACCAAGTCGGATGCGACGAAGCCGGGCGGCATGCAGTCGGGCAACAAGGCCAACGAGATGAAGCCGGCCGACGGCAAGGGGAAGGGCAAGCCTCACGCCTCGCTGCTCCGTCACACGCACCGGCATACCGCGCATCTCCGCCATCACGACAAGGTGAAGGTCTCGCATGCGATCAGCCACAAGAAGGTGAGCTTCAAGCGCGTCACTCCGGCGACCCGCCGCGGGTGAGCTCGCGTCGCCTGCGATCGCCGACGCCTCGGCGCGTCGGCGATCGCGACACGCTGTCCCTTGCCGCGGTCGCCGGCCGTCGCATCGCCATTGTCCTTCGCAGCCTCCACGTCCGCCCCTGCGGGCCGATTTCCCTCATTGGCCGCTTTGAGCTAGAAGCCGGGTGACGCGAGAGGGATCGGGCGAGACGGGCGCGTGGCGATGGGGACGAAGAGCTGGTGGCCGGCAGCTGCGCTGGTGCTGTTGCTGGCAGGTTGTGCCAGCGGAGGGCCGGCGGCCTTCGTGAGCGAGGACAATCGCAGCATTTCCTATACGGGTGATCGCGGTGTCTCGGGCCAGCCGTTTCCCGCGAACTACCGCAGCGAGGTGTTGGCCTATCTGCGCACCTATCTGAACAATCCGGTCGGCGTGCGCGACGGCGTCATGGCCGAGCCGGTGCAGCGGACGGTCGGCGGCCGGCTGCGCTATGTCAGCTGCCTGCGCTACGCGGCCCGTGACTCCGACGGCAGCTACCCACCGGCAAAGGACCGCGCGGCGATCTATGTCGACGGCCGGTTTGACCGGCTCATCGAGGACGCCGCCGAACTGTGCGCCGGCTCGACCTATGCGCCGTTTCCCGAGCTGGCCAGCCTGACGCGGTAGCTGTTGGGCCTGCTTTCCGCACACCTGCCACGACGTCGCAGCGGGTTGCGGAGGCGTCGCGGCGATCACAAGTCAGGGATGGGTTCAAACGCTTTGCCGCCTCACTGCGACCAAATGTCGGGCGATGCGTGCAGCTTCACGAAATCTTCGGGAAGCCTATGGAACAAAAGGCCTTTGTTGCTCGCTGGTGACACGCATTGGTTAATCACAGCTGCGTCACCGCCATCGGGCAACCTAAATGCGGCCACGATGTTCGATAGATGTCGCAAATGAATAACGGGGACGTCCCATGAAACGCGTTTTCTCGAGTGCAGTCGTTTTGAGCGCTCTCGCTTTGACGGCGGGTGCCGTCCCGGCTTTCGCCGCCGACATGCCCGCGCGCACCTACACCAAGGCGCCGCCCATGACGCCGCCGCAGGCGATCTACAACTGGACCGGCTTCTATGTCGGTGGCCATCTCGGCGGCGCCTTTGCCGGCGGCAACGGTCTTGAAGGCAACGACGGCCGATTCCTCGGCGGCGTTCAGGGCGGTTTCGACTACCAGTTCGCGCCGAACTGGGTGCTGGGCATCGAGGCCCAGTACAGCTGGATGGACCGCAACACGACCAATTTCGGCTTCCCTGGCGCCACGACCGTGACCTCGACCGGCGCCAACCAACTCGGCTCGGTGACCGGCCGTCTCGGCTACACCTGGGGCCCGGCGATGGTCTATGCCAAGGGCGGCTATGCCTGGCGCGACGGCAACGCACTGGGCGTGAACGTCGCTGGCGTTCCGGCCGGCTTCAGCACATCGGGCAATGCCAAGGACGGCTACACCGTTGGTGCCGGCCTCGAATACATGTTTGCGCCCAACTGGTCGGCCAAGGCCGAGTACCAGTACTACAATTTCGGCAACACCACCTTCACGGGTGGCCCGGCTCCGGTCGTGGGCAGCCGCTTCAACAACGAAGACCATACGGTCAAGGTCGGTGTGAACTATCGCTTCGGCTGGGGTGGTCCCGTCGCCAGCAAGTACTGAGCTGTCGGCCGGGTCTGGCCGTCCGGCATTCGCAAACGACAGTTGGCAGACGCCCGCGCCTCGGTGCGGGCGTCTTGCTTTGAGCGCCGAAAGGTAAGGAGTGGTTTCGAGACCGCTCACGCAGTGCAAAAAAATTTTCAAACCTTCGTGAAACTTTCGCCATCAGTCGTTATTATGAGTGCGCCGGTTTGATGGATCATCCCACATGCGTATCTTGTTGTCCGTGCTGTTGTTGTCGGCGGCCGTTTTGCCGTGCTCCGCCCAGACCGTCCTGAAGTCCGAACCGTTGATGCTTGCCCCTTACGAGGTTGCGCTGGTGCAAACCGCGTCCTGCCCGTCGGGAAAGGTGCTGAAGGTGACCGGCGCAATCCGCGGCGTCAGCCGCAAGCGCGCTTGTGTCGCACTTCCGTCCGAAACCGCCTCGCTGGCGACGGCAACGCCGTAAGTAAGCTCGGACTTCATGACAACGCCGCAGCGAGCAGCCTCCGGCTGCCCGCTGAGGGCCGTCCGTCGCTGGATCGTCGAGAGCCTGCCGCAAGAGCCTGCCTTGGGCGATGGCAAAGGCCTCGATCGCAGTCGCGCAGCCAGACAGCGGGATCTGCTGATCGACCGCATCCCGGATCACCCAGCGCGCTGACTGAACCGATCACCCACGGCTTTCTCCGTCGCGACCGCCGCGCGTATCCTCAAACAAGGGGCTCGCGGCCTGCTTCTGCGATCACGACGCGAACGGGATGTTGAACTCCTGCTCGGCTTCCGCACGGTTCTGCCAGGGATCTTCCTCAGGCTCGGCGGCGCAGGGACGAATCTCGTAGTCGTTGTCGAGCTGCAAATACCCGGCCGAGCGCCGCGCATTGATCATCACGTCCACCACCAGCCCGCTCTGCCGCGCCAAGCGCCAGACATCACCCTCGGTCGGATAGGCCTTGCTCAACTTGGCCTCATTGCAAAACAGGGCATAGGGCATTCCAAGCAGCTCCAGAGAAGCGAAGGATGAACCGACGATGAACAGGGGTTGTAGCGAGACACAGGCGGGTTCGCGGCCGGAAAGCGGCCTTTTCGGATCGGTCGAGTCGTAAACGAGTCCTAAATTTTTGGAAAAAGAATCCGTGGGACTCCGGGGCTAGAATCGCCAGATGGTTAAGTCATGGGAACCGATCTCCACATCTTTTGCGGGCGGATCCAGCTGACACTCACCTGTGGATTGCTGCTCGCCTTCGTTGCCAATGTGGCGCTGCTGTGCGCCTGGCTGTGAGCCGGCATGTCGACCTGCCAAGACATCTCGACCATCCGCGGCGGCGCTCCGAGCGCTCAGTCCTCGGGGAGCACCGTACCCTCGGCGGAGGCTTTCAGGCGGGCCAGCGTTGCGCTGAAATATTCCTGGCGCTCACGGTTGAAGCGCTCCTGATGGGCGCGGAAGCGGGCGACGCGGGCACGAATCTCGGCCTGCATGTCACGCTGCAGATCGAGCTGGGAGGCGATGCTGGTGAAACGTTCGGTGACGACCGGGCGGGTTCCGGCGACAGCGGTCTCGGGCGTTGCAGACGCTCGCGGTCTCGTCCTGGCCGGCTCGGCCGGCGGCGGGACTTGGTCCGGGCCTTGTTCGATGGCCTGATGTGCAGCGTCGGCCACGGTCGGGGAAACGATTACCGGTGGCGCCGTTCCTGCGCGCGCGAACGCCGTCTGCGGGGCCGGAGTCACGGCCGGAACGGCAGGCAGCTCGAACTGGGAGAAATCCGCCGGCTTGCCGGTGACCGACTGCACGAAGGCCATCGTCTGCGCGATCAGCGCATCACGCTCTTCCTTCCACGTCATGGCCAGCATCCCCCAGAAGCCGCAATTGCAACAAATGCTCGCTGTAAAATCAAGCTGTAAGACCAGTGACTTCTGGGGATAAGTGAGAGTTCTGGTTGAGATGTGGCAACAATATTGCCACAGTCTGAGCCTGTTTCGTCCCGCCCCCGGAAATCGATACCGTCAATCCGCAGCCGCAGAGAACGTTCCTAGGGCAGAGGACGGCCGCGCCCGCATTCGGATCGAGCGCTGCGGCGCGACGCCCGACCGCATCTGCGGCTACATCGTGTGGATGAAGGAGACCGCCGATGCCAAGGGGCAGCCGTTCCGCGACCGGCTCAATCCCGACGCAAGCAAGCGGGGCCGCCTCCTGCTCGGACATCAAATGCTGCTTGGTCTGAAGTTGAACACCGACGGCCGCCATGCGGGAGAGGTCTACAATGCCGAGGACGGCAAGACCTACCGCGTCTCGATCTGGCGCGAGGGACCGAGAATGCTGGCCGTCAAAGGCTGCCTGATGGGACTGTTCTGCGCCACCCAGGGCTGGGTGCAGGTCACGGATCTGTTGCCCGGCCAGCTCGTAGGGGCACCGGCCAGGAGGGCGGGCCGGTGCCGAATCCCGAATGGGCAGCGCCCAAGCCGGCGGCCGGGACCGAGGCGCCGGCGGCGGGAATCAAGACGAAGGCAAAATGAGCAGCGATGCGCGCCGCCGCGGCGGCTCGAAGCTGCGATGGATAGAGAGAGAAACTTGACGGTCGATGGTGCCGGCTGAGGGGATTGAACCCCCGACCTTCGGTTTACAAAACCGCTGCTCTACCGCTGAGCTAAGCCGGCGAGTGCCCCGCGAGTGGCGGCGGAGCGTGGCGAGTTGCTCCGAGGCGCGGTGTTCCTACCAGAGTTGATGCGGTGAGGCTACTACCGTCGCGGCTCCCGGCCGAGAACACTGCAGGCGCAAAAAGGGCGGCCGTAGGGCCGCCCCTTTCGACGCGATCGAGGTCCGCAGCTTACTGGCAGATGTGCATTGCGCCGTCGCTGCCCTTGAACATGGTGCCGGGGCGGCAGACCAGGCCGTTACGGGTGGCGTAGCTGTTCCAGTCGCCGTAGTAGCCGAGCTGACCACGATCATAGGTCGGCTGGCCATAGCGGTAGGGACCGGGATCGTAGGCATAGGCATCGGCCGTGCGGAACGGTGCGGTCGCGATCGCGCCGGCGGTGCCGATCGCGGCGCCAGCGACGCCTGCGGCAGCGCCGACCGCGCCGGCCGCAATGTCGGCTGGCCAGAAGCCGGTGCCGCGGCGGTTCCAATCATTGTTCCAGCCGTTGTTGTTCCAGCCGCCGTCGGCGCGGTGCTGCATCATTGCGGCGTCGTGGCGGGCCATGTGGTGGCGGTGGTGCATGTCGCGCGCCATGGCCGGGCCGGCCAGCGCGGTTGCGAGCACAGCAGCCCCGAGAATTGCAGATCTGATCATGAATCACTCCGTCGTTGCGCCCCGAACCTTAAGCTGATCCAGCCCGCGCCGTTCCGCCGCGCCGCGGATGTTTTTCTGCGCGCATGCGCTTGGGCAGTTCATCCGGCCTGCGGCTTGCTGTGACCGCGAAGACTGGTAGGCTCGCGAGCAGGGCAGGCGGGGTTGATGCTGGCAATATTGTCTCTGGGTTTTCTGTTGGGCTTGCAGCATGCGCTGGAGGCCGATCACATCGCAGCGGTGTCGAGCATCGCAGCCCGCCGCAGCAAGGTGGGTGACATCGTCAGGCACGGTCTCACCTGGGGCCTCGGCCACACGCTGACGCTGTTCGGCTTCGCCGGTGCTGCATTGCTGCTCGGTCATGTCATCCCGGAGGAGCTGTCGCGTCGGTTCGAGGGGGCGGTCGGCGTGATGCTGGTCGGGCTCGGCGCACACCTGCTGTGGCGGTTGTGGCGCGAGCGCGTCCATTTTCACCGCCACAGCCATCGCGACGGCTCGGCGCATTTCCACGCCCACAGCCATGCCGGCGAGCGGGGATCGCATGGGCGCGCGCCGCACGACCATGTCCACGGGTTTCGCTGGCGCAGCCTGCTGGTCGGCCTGATGCATGGCATGGCCGGCTCTGCGGCGCTGCTGCTGCTGGTTGTCGCAGAGGCGCCGACGCCGGGCGCGGGTCTTGCCTACATCCTCCTGTTCGGCATCGGCTCGATGATCGGCATGGGTGCGCTCTCGACCCTGATCGCAGTGCCGATTGCGATCTCCGCGCGGGGGCTGACGATGGCCAATCGCGCGCTGCAGGGCGGCGTTGGGCTCGTCACCGTGGCGATCGGGCTGCGCACCATCGCTGCCACCGCGCTCGGATGATGAGCAGGCATTAACCGTCCCGTGTGAACCCGCGAGGCGTCTTAACCCGAACGAACGACCTGCGCGTTAGCCTTACCGTCAGATTGACCCGCGCGCTTAACCCATGGCGGGGCGCGTTGCGGTATTAGTAGGTTGGCAACCGGGGCGTGAATTCATGCGTTTTGCAACAGCTTTCGCGATTCTGATCGGGTCGGCGTCGGCTGCGCTGGCTGCCGAAGGCTTCGAAATCGTGATCCCGCAGCGGCCCGGCGTGCCCGTCGTCATCAACGGCATCGATGCCTCCTATGCCGTCGTGGAGGGCCAGTACGGACTCGGCAAGGGGCACCATATCCAGCCCAGGGTCTATGGCGGTCGCCCGGTCGAGCCCGAGCTCTATGTCGGTCACTACTATCCCACGCTCGGCGCCAAGCCCGGCTATGGCCGCATGGAGATCGAGCCGCCGCCAGATCGCAAGCTGCCCAAGCCAGCCGAGAGCTTTTCCCGTTCTTGGGGCGCTCAGTCCATGATGCAGCCAGCCGAACCCGAGGTGCCGATGTATCCGCCGGCGGTGATCGTCGCACCGCGGGACGGTGGCCCCCGCAACTATGTCAGTCCGCCGCCGGCCTATCGCTAGCGGTCATCCTCGCCAACGAGACCACAATAAAAAACCAGATGATCAGGAGAGAGTAATGCGTGGAATGATTTCAGGACTTGTGGCCATTGCCGGCCTCGCCGTCGCGGGCAGTGCGCCTGCTGCGGCCTGTGGCGCGACGGCCTGCGCGCCTTGCGGCTATGCCAGCCCATGCGCGCCGACCGTGACCTATCAGCCGACCTATACCTATCAGCCCGGCTACAGCTACGGTCACGCCGGATGCGGCAGCTGCAGCGCCCATTATGAGCGGCTGCCCGAGCCGACCCGGCAGTACTACTACGTCAACCAGGGCCCGACCTACAGCGGTCCCGGCGCGTTCGCGCCGTATCCGGCCTATGAGGAGCGCGCGCTCCCGGTCTATCGCTATCACCATCGCCGTCACGCCTATGAGGCGACCCGCGTCGCGCCCGAAGTGGTCTACGCCCAGCCGCACGGCGGCTATCGCTGGGGCGCTTCGCCCTATTATCACGGCCGCCGCGTGCTGCGCCGTTACTACTGATCGATCGCGTCAGCCTTCGTCGCGAACGCCCGTGCGCATCAGCGCGCGGGCGTTTCGTCATCTGGACATCAGCCCGAGCCGGCTCGCGCCGACATAGAGCGCGAGCACTGCGGCGTTGGAGACGTTGAGGCTCTTGATCGCGCCGGGCATGTCGAGCCGGGCCACCACGCTGCAGGTCTCCCGGGTCAGCTGGCGCAGACCCTTGCCCTCGGCGCCGAGCACGAGCGCCAGCGGCTCGCGGAGGGTGACGGCGGCGATGTCCTCAGCACCGGCGCTGTCGAGTCCGACCGTCTGGAAACCGCGCTCGTCGAGCCGGGTGAGCGCGCGGGCGAGGTTCTGCACCGTGATGATCGGCACCAATTCCAGCGCGCCCGAGGCGGACTTGGCCAGCACGCCGGTGGCCTCCGGGCTGTGGCGGGCCGTGGTCACGATCGCCTTGACGTCGAACGCGGCCGCCGAGCGCAGGATGGCGCCGACATTGTGCGGATCGGTGATCTGGTCGAGCACCAGGATCATGCCTTCCGGTTCGAGCGTGTCGATGTCCGGTGAGGGCAGGGGATCAGCCTCCGCCAGCAGGCCCTGATGCACCGCATCGGGACCGAGCCGCTGGTCGATCTGGCCAGGGCGGACGATCTCCGGTGTCACCTTGGTTTCGATCCGCTCGTCAGCGAGCCGGCGCGCGGCGTTCTCGGTGACGTAGAGCTTGCGAATCCTGCGCTTCGGATTGGCGAGCGCCAGGGTGACCGTATGCCAGCCATAGAGAATGACGGGGCCATCCGCACCGGACTCGCGCTCGCGCCAAGCCTGCTGCCGCTCGAAGCCGCGCGGCTTGCCGGAGAATTTGCCGGGAGATTTGCCGCCCTGGCGGCGAAAAGGGGGCTTACGGTCGCGTTCGCTCATGCACGAGCTTCTGTCACGCCTTCCGGATTCTGGCAATTTGGCACCGCCGAGAGGGGAAAATTCGTCGTCCCTTGGTTGACTTTGAGGGGCCGGTTCGATCATAAGGGCCCCGGTCGCGCGCGCCCCTTCATCCGGGGCCCCCGCGGTCTTACCGTCTCAATGGCGCCGCTGGTCGCTCAACCGCTGTTCTCGCGGCCGATCGTCGACTGCCATCGATACGGGGGAGTGTCCCGAGTGGCAAAGGGAGCTGACTGTAAATCAGCCGCCTCATGGCTTCGCAGGTTCGAGTCCTGCCTCCCCCACCATCGGCTTCCCGCGATCGTCTCCCTACTTTCTTGATCCAGTTTATGAATTTTCCGGAATGTGGCAGGGAGTCGCCATTCTGCAACATCGGGTCGATTTTTCGCCGGAAGTGTGGCGAGGTCCATTGCGAGCTGATCGCGGCTTTGTTACCGATACTGTATGTTGAAGATCATACATTCACTCGGTTTCATTTGTGTCGTGGGAATGGGCTTTAGCCCGGCGTTTGCGGCGGAACCCTTCACGATTCAGGACGCCATCAATCAGGCGGTGAAGACCAATCCAGGCGTCGGCGAGGCGGCAGCCAACCGTCGCGCGACGGAATCGGAGCTTCGCCAGCAGCAGGGAACTCTGCTCCCGCAGGTCCGCCTCGATGCGAGCGCAGGTCCTGAAATGCTCAAGCAATATGTCACGCCCGCGCCGAACAACAATGGCCGGTACTTGCGCGGCCGTGAGGCCAGCGTGGTCGTGCGCCAGCTGCTGTTCGATGGCTTTTCCTCCATCAACGAAGTGTGGAGACAGGCTGCGCGAGTGGATGCGGCTGCGTTCCGCGTGCTCGAGCGCACCGAACTGATCGGGCTCGATGCCGCTGAGGCCTATGTGGACGTGGTGCGCTACACGACGCTGGTCGGCCTCGCCGAGAAGAACCTCAAGGTTCATCTCGAGCTGCGCAAGAACGTGCTGGCGCGCTTCCAGGGCGGCCGGGCCGGCGAGGGCGATACGCAGCAGGCGGAAGAGCGCGTCGCTGCAGCCCAGGCCGTGCTCGAGGAATTCCGCCTCAGCCTGGAAGTCGCGCGGGCGAAATATCGCAAAGTCGTCGGCGTCGAGCCGTACAATCTGCGCTTCCCGGGCCGGCTATCGGATCTGCCGCGCGACAAGGCGGAATCGCTCGATATCGCCTACAAGTTCAATCCGACGCTGCGCGCTGCCGCAGCCGACGTGACCGCCGCCAAGCGCGGCTTCGACGCCACCACCGGCACCTTCCTGCCGACGGTCTCGCTCGAAGGCCGCGCCACCACGGGCAAGGAGTCGGTCACCTACAACAACCGCTACGACGAGGTGAGCGGCAAGGTCGTGGCCTCCTGGGATATTTTCAACGGCGGCCAGAATTCGTGGCGCCGTGAAGAAGCCGCGCAGCGGATGATCCAGGAGCAGCAGAAGCACGCGCGGCTGCAGCGTGACGCGCTGGAATCGATCGACAAGGCCTGGGCGGCCCGCATCATCACCGCCGATCGGGTTGCGGCCCTGGTGCGCGACGTCGAGGCGGCACGCCGTACCTTCATCGCCTACAACAAGGAATATGAGCTCGGCCAGCGCACGCTGATCGACCTGCTGAACTCGCAGAACCAGTACTTCAATGCCAACGTGTCGCTGGTGTCGGCGCGCGGAGTCGTGGTGTTCGCGGATTATCAGCTGCTCGCCGCGATGGGGCAGATGCTGGCCTATCTGAAGACCGGCCACCCGCCGGAGACCGTACCGCTCGACGTCTCTGGCGGCTTCGTCGGGTACCGCCTGCCGCCGCTGCGGCTGAGCGCACCCTCGCCAGGTCCGGCACCGCTGAGCGCCGCAGGTCCGGTGCCGCTGTTCGGCCTGGAGGACGGTGGGCCGAAGCAACCTACGCCGATCACCTTCGGTGATCGCTGGGCCTCGAGCGATCCTGCTGATACATCGCTGTTCGTCGTTTCCGGAAAGTATGGCGGCATCGGATCGGGCGGGCCGGCACCGAAATGAACCTAACGAAAAGCTGGCGCATACCGCGCCAGCTTTTCGCATTTACTCTGCGACGATATTGTCACCCTGCTACCGGCAAAGACCCCGAAAAACACGGGTCCCGGCCACAGAATTGGGCTAAACGAAAATCATTAGCAGAATGCGCTGGGTGCAGCCCCGTGTTGCCTGGTTGGCCCGCTGGATTTCCGAGGCATCGTTGAATATTCGTCCGACCAGGTTCGAGCTGGAAGAGGCGCCCGTGCTGCCACAGGCGAGCGCGGCCCCCCCGGCATCCGATCCGCTCAGTGACAGTCTGCTCTACCTTGCAGCTCATCATGGCCGCGCCCTCAGTCGCAGTGCGCTCTTGTCGGGTCTGCCGCTGGAAAGCGGCGTGCTCAGCATCGGCCTGTATGATCGGGCCGCGCGCCGGGCAGGGCTCGAGGCGCAGTTGGTCGAACGGCCGCTGAGCGAGATTCCCGCGCTGGTGCTGCCCTGCGTGCTGATGTTCCACGACGGCACCACGCGCATCCTGCTGACGATCGACGAGGCGGCCGGCCGTCTCACCATCGTCGATCCATCGCACCGTGAAGCGCCGGCGATCGAGCGCATCGAGACGGTCGCGGCGCAATATGTCGGCTTTGCCTATCTGGTGCGGCCGGCTGCGCTCGCCGATGCCCGTGTCGATGCGGCGGGCGAGTTGCCGAAGACGCACTGGTTCTGGTCCGTCGTCAGCCGCTTCGGCGCCAATTACGGCCACGTCGCGATCGCAGCCTTCATCGTCAACATCCTGGCGCTGGCGGCGCCCTTGTTCACGATGAGCGTCTACGACCGTGTCATTCCGAACGGCGCCATCCCGTCGCTGGTTGCGCTCGGCGTCGGCCTGGCGCTGGCGATCGGATTCGACTTCCTGCTCAAGGTGGTCCGAAGCCGCATCATCGACATGACCGGCAAGAAGATCGACGTGGTGCTCGCCGCCAACATCTTCGAGCACGTCATGGCGCTGAAGATGGACAAGCGGCCGCCGTCGGTCGGCATCCTCGCCAACCAGCTTCGCGATTTCGATTCGGTGCGCGAGTTCTTCACCTCGGGCACCGTGGTGTCGGCGACGGACATGCTCTTCGCCGTCGTGTTCATCATCGTGCTGTTCATCATTGCCGGTCCCATCGCCTGGATTCCGCTGCTGATGCTACCCGTCATGATCGCAGTCGGGTTGTTGATCCAGCGCCCGCTCGATCGCGCGATGCGCAAGATGCAGGCGCAATCGGCCGCCCGGCACGGCATTCTGGTGGAATCGCTGAATGGGATGGAGACGGTCCGCGCGGTGGCCGGCGAGAGCCGGGTGCAGACGGTGTGGGAACGCTCGGTGGCGGCGCAGGCGCGCTCCAGCGAGGACGTGCAGTTCTGGGCGTCGATGGCGATGACCGCGGCGAGCGTCGCCAGCCAGTTCTGCAGCCTGCTGCTGGTGGTGGTCGGCGTGTTCCTGATCCTCGACGGCAAGCTCTCGGTCGGCGCGCTGGTCGCGGCCAACATGCTGTCCGGCCGCGTGCTCGGTCCGATCGCCGGCATCGCGGGCCTGATGACGCGCTTCACCCAGACGACATCGGCGCTGCGTTCGATCGACCGGCTGATGTCGCTGGATCGTGAGCGCCCGCCGGAAAAGATCTACGTCGCGCGCGAGATCAAGCAGGGCCGGATTCAGTTCAAGAATGTCAGCTTCGCCTATCCGGGAAGCCAGGCCAAGGCGCTCGACAACGTCTCCTTCGACATCAAGCCGGGCGAGAAGATCGGCATCATCGGGCGCGTCGGCTCTGGCAAGACGACGGTCGGCCGCCTCGCCACCGCGTTCTATCCGCCGACTGAAGGCAGCATCCTGATCGACGGCATCGACATCGCGCAATACGACCCGGCCGATTTGCGCGCCGGCATCGGCTTCGTGCTGCAGGACACCGACCTGTTCTACGGCAAGCTGCGCGACAACATCACGCTTGGCCGTCCGGCCGCGACCGACGAGGAGGTGCTGGAAGCGGCACGGCTCGCCGGTGTCGAGACCTTCATCGCCGGCCATCCGCAAGGCTACGAGATGATGATCGCCGAGGGCGGCCGCAGCCTGTCGGGCGGACAGAAGCAGGCGATCGGGCTCGCCCGCGTCCTGATCCGCAAGCCCCGCGTGCTGTTCCTCGACGAGCCGACCGCGCATTTCGACGTGCGCAGCGAGGGCGAATTCCTCGAGCGGCTAAAGGTCCTGGCCAAGGGCGACAGGGCCGGCGAGATGTCCATCATCGTCTCGACCCACCGGCCCTCGCTGTTGTCGCTGGTCGACCGCATCCTGGTGTTCGATTCCGGCAAGATCGTCGCCGACGGTCCGACCGCGCAGATCCTCACGATGCTGCGTCCGCAGCCACCCGCGGCGGCGCCGGCCGCGAGCCCCGCCGTGAAGCCGGTCCAAGGGACGAGGTGACATGGCGCAGAGTGATTTCGCATTCTCCAACGACATCCGCGCGGCGGTCGAATTGCGCACGCCGAAGACGGCGCGCATGCTGCTGTTCGCATCGCTGGGCCTGTTCTTCACCTTCCTGATCTGGGCGCATTTCGCCGTGCTCGACGAGGTCAAGCGCGGCAATGGCAAGGTGGTGCCGTCCAGGCAGACTCAGGTGGTGCAATCGTTGGAGGGCGGCATCATCGCCGATCTCCTGGTTCAGGAAGGCGCGATCGTCGAGAAGGATCAGCCGCTGGCGCGCATCGAGGACACGACGTTTGCCTCTCAGTTCGGCGAGATTCGCGAGCGCCGTGGCGCGATGGCGGCGCGGGTGATCCGGCTGGCGGCGGAGACCGAAGGCCGCAACAAGGTCGAATTTCCCGACGAACTCGTCGCCGACGCGCCGCGCGCGGTGCAGAGCGAGCGCGCGGTGTTCGACGCCCATGCCCGCAAGCTGGCGCAGGACGTCGACGTCGTGCAGCAGCAGGAGCAGCAGAAGAGCAAGGAGATCGACGAACTCCGGGCGAGCGAGAAGCGGTTCTCGGAGACGCTGGCGCTGCTCAATCGCGAGCTGGGGCTGACCCGCAAGCTCTACGAGCAGAAGGTGGTGCCTGAAATCGAGATGCTGCGCGCCGATCGCCAGGCCACCGACATGCGCGGGCAGCTCGCGGTCGTGCAGGCGAGCATCGTGAAGACCGAGTCCGCCGTGCAGGAGGCGCGCGCGCGCCGGCTCAACATCGTCACCGCCTTTCGAGCCCAGGCCGAGGACGATCTCGCCAAGTCCCGCGGCGATCTCGCCGTGCTCGACGAGAACATCAAGTCGGCTCAGGACCGCGTTCGGCGCACCGAGCTGCGTTCGCCCGTGCGCGGCATCGTCAACCGGCTCAACGTCACCACCATCGGTGCGGTCGTCGCGCCAGGCGCCAGCCTGATGGAGATCACGCCGCTCGACGATACGCTGCTGGTCGAGGGCCGCATCCGGCCGCAGGACATTGCCTTCATCCGTCCCAACCACGAGGCGGTGGTCAAACTCAGCGCCTATGATTCCTCGGTGTACGGCTCGCTGCACGGCCGCGTCGAGCGGATCAGCGCCGACACCATCACCGACGAGAAGGGCGACAAGAACGAGCGTGGCGAGACGTTCTATCGCGTGATGGTTCGCACCGAGAAGAACCACCTCGGGACGGCCGAGCAGCCGCTCCCGATCATCCCCGGCATGGTTGCGACCGTCGAGATCCTCACTGGCAAGAAGTCCGTGCTGGACTATCTGGTCCGGCCGGCGCGCATGCTGCGCGACGAGGCCCTGCGCGAGCGCTGAACGCGCCGCGCGTCGCTCGGATCAGCGCAGGAGCGCCCGGCTTCTCCCTGAAGGCTCTTGCGACCCCGGATGTCCGCTGCGCCCATCCAGGCTACGGCCGGGAGGCGCAGCGTTACCGAATCCTGAATCGATCAAATGCAACGCGATCCGGTGGGCCGCGATTAGTTGCGTTGCCAGCTTGGCCGCGGGTTTGACCGCGCCTTAACCGGCCCGAAGCGGCGCCGGCTCTATCCCTGATCCCATAACAACCGGGACGGGGACCGACACGATGATGTCGGCCGATGTCCCGGAGCATACGGGGCGTCAGTGATGTTGCGGATCGATCGGCCGCGGGGAATCCCGCGTGCGCTGGGGCTTGCGCTTGCCTTCTCGGTGGCGGCCGGTTGCGCCGGGGCCGCCTTCGCCGAGACGGCGAGCCGCAGATCCCAGCGGGACAATGCTGATAGTGCACTGTCGGTGCCGCCGCCCGTTCGTTTCTTCACCATCAATGCCGTGCTCGCCAAGCATGACGGCCTGCGCCGCGCCGCTTCAGGCCCGGTCGAGGTCGCATCCACCGGTACCGCTGTGCGCGCCGGAATCGGCAGCGATGCGCCGCAGGGGCCTGCGGTCCCGGCGCCCAGCGACGAGCCGTTCGGGCTGATGACGTTCCGCGCGCCCGAGGGCCTGTTGTGGGTCAAATGGCGCGGCATCCAGGGCGCGATGAGCAGCGAGCGGCTGTCGATCGAGCGCTGCAATGCCGATGATGCGCGATGTTCGGCGTCGGAGCGCATCTTCGTCGCGCTCAAGCGCGCGGCTGTGGCGGCCGGCGACGAGCGGGCGCGGGCGGAGATCGTCAATCGCGGCGTCAATCAGGCCGTGCGTTATGTCAGCGACGATCAGCAGCACGGCCTGCCGGACGTCTGGAGCGCGCCGCTGCAGACCCTGCGGAGCGGGCTCGGCGATTGCGAGGACTACGCGATCGCCAAATACGCCTTGTTGCTGGCGGCAGGCACGCCCGAATCCGATCTGCGGCTGCTTTTGGTGCGTGACCTCGCCGTGCGGCAGGATCACGCGGTTCTCGCCGTGCGGATCGACGGCAAGTGGCTCGTCCTCGACAATCGGCGGGCCACGCTGATGGAAGGTCGTGATCTCCAATCCTTCATGCCGCTGTTTGCGATCGACCAGCGCGGCGTCAGCCTGTTCGCCGCGCCCTATGCGGAACGCCTGCACCACGAGAGCGAGAGCGATCTCGCGCCGGCGGCCGAGGCGGAGACCGGCGGCGGCTGGCAGCCGGGCGCGCCGCTGCTGCTTTGACTTGCGTCGCCACGACGACTTGTCGTCGCGGCGATTTGCGGTCTTAATGCGCGCGGGGAAGCTGGCGAGCGGAGGATTGCAGTGAAGATCAAGCAGGTCATGATGTACGGGGCGTTGGCCCTCGCGACGGTCGGTGGGTCTGTCGGCAGCGCAGCGGCGCATGATCTCATGTTGCCCGGCGCAGCGTTCGCGATCTCTTGCGACAACGGGGGCAACTATGTGCTGCGTTCTCGTCCCGTGCTCGCGCCCGGGCAAATCGTCACAGGCGAGCTGCGTCTCAGCGCGCATCACGCCATCCCGGTTCGTCTGATCCCAATGGGCAATGGCTACCGCTATGCGGGCCGCGGTGTGTGGCTCGATGGCATCAATGACCAGGCGATGTTGTACCTGCGCAAGTACGAGCCGATCCCCTGCGTCGTCAGCCGGATCTGATCGCTCCGGTCTTTTTCAATCTTTCAGAAGAATAACCCCCGTCTCCCGCAAATAATTCGCGGGAGGCGGTTCCATTTCGTCGATTTTGAGGCGTTTCTGCCTTATTCGCGGGCCGCGCGCGGTGCCGTTCGACAAGTATAGCTGGCCCGAATACCTGAGAGCCCGGCCCAGATTAATAGAATAGACCCGTTCTATTCTCGAGTCCGATCCCGGACGTCCCGCAGTCCCCAAGCATTTCCGCCGGCCCGTTGACCTTGGTAAACGCGGCTGCACTTGACTGCATTTACCCAAAGTCCCTAAAGTCCGGTTAAGAGACGCTGGTAATATTGACCCGAATTAAACTTTAATAATAGTTTAATCGCAGAAATGGGAGCGCCACCAAGGCGCCCCGACTTTGGAGATTTTGGCGCATGAACGCTCCTGTCTTGCTGGCCCAGTTGACCGGCACGTCCTCGCAGCCCACGAGCGCCTCTGCAAAGCACATCAAGATCGGCAAGCCGCAGGGCAGCCAGTCCGTTACGGTCCAGCTGAACGGCCAGAACCAGATCGATCTCAGCGAAATCGCCAGCGAGCGCCTGACGTTCGTCAAGATCGGTAGCCGCCTAATCATTCTGTTCGACAATCAGTCGACGGTGGCGATCGAGCCTGTCTTCGACAACAACGGCGCGCCGCTGAAGGACGTCAGCTTCGAAGTCGGCCCCGACCGAATCATCAACGGCGATCAGTTCGCTGAGCTGTTTCCGATCACGACCGACCAATCGGTGTTGCCGGCGGCCGGAACGGCGGGTGCGCCGGGCGTGCCTGCCGGCGCCAATTTCGGCGCCTTCACCATCGATCAGCTGACGGGCGGCACGCCGCTGGCTCTGTTGGCCGGCGAATCCACCGGGACCAATTTCGGCGACACTCCGACCACGCCGAACCCGACGCCGATCCCCGGCGGCGTCCAGTCCGCGCTGCTCAACGAAGATGGTTTGTCCGAGGGGCAGCCCGGCGGCAATGGCGACGTCGGTGGCGTAGCCACGAGCTTCACCGGCTCGCTGAATGTCGATTTCGGCACCGACGTGATCGGCCGCGCCTTTGCATTTGCGGCTTCGCAGCCGGGCCTCGCTGGTCTGACATCCGGCGGCGAGGAGGTGCATTTTGCGATCACCACCGTCAACGGCCAGCCGGAGCTGATCGGCTATATCGGCAGCGATCCGTCGATCGCGGCCAACCAGGTC
Organism: Bradyrhizobium aeschynomenes; assembly: GCF_013178945.1. Taxonomy (GTDB): domain Bacteria; phylum Pseudomonadota; class Alphaproteobacteria; order Rhizobiales; family Xanthobacteraceae; genus Bradyrhizobium; species Bradyrhizobium aeschynomenes. Next base: position 211,316 of record NZ_JABFDM010000002.1, on the reverse strand, counting down.
TTCACCATCACGCTCGACGCCCAGACGACGATCGCGGGGACCTATACCGTCACGCTGCTGCGTCCGCTCGACCATCCGGTGTTCGGGACCGAAGACACGCTGAACCTCACCGTCAACGTCATCGCGATCGATGGCAGCGGCGACACCGCTCCCGTGACGATCGTGATCGGCGTGAACGACGATTCTCCGGTCGCGTCGACCGTTGAGACCACGGCACTGGCCGAGCAGACCAACGGCGAAGGCGGATTCGTCCAGACCACCGAGACGGTGGACCTCGGCATCTCCTGGGGCGCCGACAGCGGCAACAGCAAGGTCGACGGCGGCTCGACTGGTACGGTGGTCGACGGCGACCGCTCTCTGGTGTTCGCGTCTTCCGAGATCGCGACGCTTCAGGCGCTCGGTCTGACCTCCAACGGCGAGACCATTTCGTACAGCCTCTCTGCCGACGGCACGGAAATCATCGCCACCGCCGGCAGCGGCGAGGGCGAGCGCACCATCTTCACGGTCACGCTGTCCGACACGGGATCCGGCAGCTACACCTTCACGCTGTCCGACAACATCGACCACAACGGCGCCAATGGCGCGTCGCAGCCGCTGACGTTCAATGTGGTCGCGACCGACGCCGACGGCGACCCGGTCGACAGCGCCTTCACGGTCAATATCGGCGACGACGGCCCGAGCTTCGGCGAACGGCCGAGCTACTCGGTCGTCGATGAAGACGGCCTCGGCAATCCCGGCGACAGCTACCATTCCGGAGGCGAGGAGGGCGGCGAGGGCGGCAGCTTCAAGCTCGCCGTCATCAAGAGCGGCGATGCCGATGGCGAGGACCTCACGGTCACCGAGACGCTCGGAATCCGCTGGGGCTCCGACGATGCGAACATCAACGTCGACGGCGGCATCAACGGTGCGCCGGTCAACGGCGATCGCGCCGTCACCTTCTCGGCGGACGTGGTGTCGACGCTCGAGGCGCAGAATCTCACCTCCGACGGCTTCGCGCTGCGCTACGAGCTGTCGTCAAACGGCACCGTGCTGACCGCCTATCGCTACGACTCCGAGCACGAAACCTATGTCGGCGCCGACGGCAAGCCGCTGAACGTCGAGGGGAGCGAGGGGCTTTCGGGCGCCGTGGTGTTCACGGTGTCGCTGTCCGACGTGGACCGCGGCTCCTACACCTTCACATTGGCGGGCAATCTCGATCATCCCGAGCATGGCGCCGAAGACGACATCACGCTCGATCTCGGCTTCGTCGCGACCGATTCCGACGGCGACCAGATCACCGACACCTTCACGGTGAAGGTCAATGACGACGCGCCTGTCTTCGGCGAGAAGCCGAGCTATTCGGTGGTCGACGAGGACGGCCTCGGCAATGCCGGAGACAGCTACAAGGGCGGCACCGACGCCTACGGCGAAGACCTGACCGTGACCGACACGCTCGGCATCCGCTGGGGCGCCGACAGCGCCAACAGCCAGGTCGACGGCGGTATCACCGGCGCGTCCGTCAACGGCGACCGCGCCGTCACCTTCGCGCCTGACGTCGTCGCGACGCTCGAGGCGCAGAATCTGACCTCGGACGGCTTCGCGCTGCGCTACGAGCTGTCGGCTGACGGCACCACGCTGACCGCCTATCGCGCGGACGCAATCAGCGAGGGCAGCGAAGGGAGCTCCGGCACGCTGGTGTTCACGGTGTCGCTGTCCGATCAGGGCTACGGCTCCTACACCTTCACGCTGTCGGCCAATCTCGATCATCCGCAGCATGGCAGCGAAGATGATCTGACGCTGCATCTCGGCTTCGTTGCCACCGATTCCGACGGCGACGCGATCACCGACGTCTTCACCGTCAAGATCAACGACGACGCGCCGGTCATCGGTGCGGAGCAGAGCTCCGGCCAGGTCGACGAGGATGGCCTCGGCAATGTCGGCGACAGCTATGTGGAGGGCAACGACGCGGCCGACGCCGATCTGACGGTGACCAAGACGCTCGGCATCCTCTGGGGCGCTGACGGCGCCAACAGCCATGTCGATGGCGGCATCGACGGCTCGCCGGTCAACGGCGACCGCGCCGTCACTTTCGATTCGATGGCGATCCCCTCGCTGGCCGAGCTCGGGCTGACGTCGAACGGCGTCGCTCTGACCTATGCTGTAACCGAGAACGGAACGCTGCTGACCGCATACCGGTTTGACGGCGAGCACTACATCGATGCCAACGGCCAGCCGACAGAGGATCTCGCCGGCGCTGCGGTATTCACCGTGTCGCTGTCGGACCAGAACGCCGGGTCCTACACGTTCACGCTGACCGGCAACCTCGATCATCCGGTCCATGGCAGCGAAGACAATCAGGCGCTGTTCTTCAGCTACACCGCCACCGACTCGGACGGCGATGCGATCAACGGCAGCTTCGTCGTCGAGGTCAACGACGACGCGCCTGTGCTCGACGGCAAGCCGAGCCACACGGTCGTCGACGAGGATGGCCTCGGCAATGACGGCAACAGCTATGAGGATGGCGGCGATGCGGCCGGCGCCGAACTGACGGCGACCGGCACGCTCGGCATCGTCTGGGGCGCTGATAGCGCCAACGGCAATGTCGATGGCGGCATCAACGGCTCCCCCGTCAACGGCGATCGCGCCGTCACTTTCGCCGCGAACGTGGTGGCCTCGCTCGAGGCCCAGAACCTCACCTCGGACGGCTTCGTGCTGCACTACGAGGTGTCGTCGAACGGCACGGTGCTGACCGCCTATCGTTACGACGCCGCGAACGAAACCTATATCGGCGCCGACGGCAAGCCGACGGAGCAGGCCGGCGCCGCGGTGTTCACCGTGTCGCTGTCCGACAAGGAGGCCGGCTCATATACTTTCGAGTTGACGGGCAATCTCGATCACCCGGTGCATGGCACCGAGGACGACATCACCCTCAATCTCGGCTTCGTCGCCACCGATTCCGACGGTGATGCGATCACCGGCAGCTTCACTGTCGACGTCAACGACGACGCGCCGACCTTCGGGGAGCGCGTCTCCTATTCGGTGGTCGACGAGGACGGGCTGGGCAATCCCGGCAATTCCTATGCGGACGGCAAGGATGCCGCCGGCGTCAATCTGACCGTGACTGATTTCCTTGGCATCCAGTGGGGTGCCGACAGCGCCAACAGCCAGGTCGACGGTGGCATCAGCGGTTCGCCGGTCAACGGCGATCGCGCCGTCACCTTTGCCGCGGACGTGATCGCAACGCTCGACGCCAAGAATCTGACGTCGAATGGCTTTGGGCTGACCTATGCCGTCTCCGAGAACGGAACGCTGCTGTCGGCCTATCGCTATGATGCCGCGCACGAGACCTATGTCGACGCGAATGGCAAGCCGACCGACGATCCGGCGAGCGCCGCGGTGTTCACGGTGTCGCTGTCCGATCAGGGGCAGGGGGCCTACACCTTCACCCTGATCGACAATATCGATCATCCCGCCCGCAACACCGAGGATGACGTCACGCTGACGCTGGGCTTCGTCGCCACCGATTCGGACGGAGACGCGGTCGCCAACACCTTCACCGTGAAGGTCAATGACGACGCGCCGGTGCTGAACCGGGAGATCGCGACCGGCGTGGTCGACGAGGACGGACTGGCGACCGGCATTGCCGGCGGTCCGAACGACGTGCCCGGCCAGAACACGGTCGCGACCGGAAATCTCGGCATCTCCTGGGGTGCTGATAGCGCCAACAATCTCGGCAATGTCGGGATCACCGGCGCCTCGCCGGTTGCGGGCGATCGCGCGGTCACCTTCGCGTCCGACGCCACCACCACGCTCGCAGGTCAGCATCTGACCTCGAACGGCGTTGCGCTGACCTACGCCGTCAGCGAAGGCGGCACGCTGATCACGGCCTACCGCTTCGACGGCCAGCACTATATCGACGGCAACGGCAACTGGACCAACAGCAAGGCCAACGCCGCCGTTTTCACGGTCAAGCTGTCCGACGTGGATTCCGGCTCCTACACCTTCACGCTGCTGGAGAATCTCGACCACCCCGTCCCGAATACCGAGGACAACATCGGGCTGACGCTGAAGTACGTCGTCACCGATTCCGATGGTGACCAGGTCAGCGGCACATTCAAGGTCAACGTCAACGACGACAGCCCCGTGGCGCAGATCGGCACTGCCAAGAGCATCGGCGAAGCCGATCTCAACGCCGGCGGCGATTGCGACTTCGGCGGACATGACGATGATGGGCACCACGGCGATGGGCATGGCGGCGGCAGCGATCCGCAGGTCACCGGCGCGCTCAACATCAATTGGGGCGCCGACAACAACGACCGCGGCGCGGCCGATCGATCGGTCAGTTTCGCCAACACGTCCAACGCCGCGGCCGATGTCCATGTGACCAACGGCAGCGATGTTGCGCTCAGCGGCCTGACATCGGACGGCCAGACCGTGAAGTACGCCTTCGATCATGGCGTGCTGGTCGGCTACACCGGCAGCAACCTGGCCTTCGGCCAGCGCGTGTTCGAGGTCTCGCTGGATGACGACGGCACCGGCACCTACACCTTCAAGCTGCTCGGCAATCTCGATCATCCGGCCGGGCAGGGCAGCAACGTCGTCAAGCTGACGTTCGACTATACCGCGACCGATTCCGACGGCGATTCGAGCAGCAGCACCTTCACCGTCACCGTCGTCGACGATGTCCCGACGATCGGGCATGCCGACAATGAGACGGTCAGCGAATCCAACCTGCCGACCGATCTCTACGATGTCGCCTTCCCGGATTCGCCATATTCGACCGTCCAGACCGGCGGGCTCGCCATCTCCTGGGGAGCCGACGACAACGACTCGGGCGCGACCAACAACCGCTCGGTGGCGTTCTTCAACACGACCGCACCGGATGGCCTGACTTCGAACGGCTATGCGGTCAGCTATGTGATCTCGGCCGACGGCACCACGCTCACCGCCGTCACCACCGACCACCGCACGGTGTTCACCGTCACGCTGAGCGACGACGGCGACGGCAGCTACAAGTTCACGCTGCTCGACAACATCGACCACAGCGGCGCGGGCAGCGACAGTCGAACGCTGAACTTCGGCTTCAAGGCAACCGATTCCGACGGCGACAGCGCCACCAGCAGCTTTTCCGTATCGGTCTCCGACGACGTGCCGACGATCGGTTGCGCCGACGACGAGACCGTCAGCGAAGCCAGCCTGCCGACGACCAGCTACGACACCGGCCATCCCGATGCGTCGAATTCGACGGTGCAGACCGGGAATCTGGACATCTCCTGGGGTGCGGACGACAATAATAGCGGCGTCGGCCACAACCGGTCGGTGGTGTTCACCACCGCCGCCGGTGCAACGGGCCTCACCTCCGACGGTTCGGCAATCAGCTACACGGTGTCCAGCGACGGCACGCTGCTGACGGCCGTCAGCGCGGACAACCGTACGATCTTCACCATCCAGCTGTCCGACAGCGGCGACGGCAGCTACAAGTTCACGCTTTACGACAACCTGGACCATCCCTCGTCGGGCGCCAACAAGGACAGCCTGCCGCTGACCTTCGGCTTCAAGGCCTCCGATTCCGATGGCGACAGCGTCACGAGCACCTTCAAGGTCAACGTGATCGACACTGCGCCGGTCGCGGCGGCCGGGGACTCCCGGACCGTCGACGAGGACGATCTGTCGAACGGCACCGATTCCTCCAAGGAATCGACGACCGTCAACGGCGATCTCAACATCAGCTGGGGCAGCGACGACAACAACAAGACGGCCGGCGGCGGCCTCGGCGACCGGTCGGTCTCATTCCGCTATTCGAGCGCCAGCGCCAACGTCGACGCGGAGGACAGCTCCGGCCGCAATCTGACGCTGACCTCGGACGGACAGACCGTCAAATATGTCTTCGAGAACGGCGTGCTGGTCGGCTACACCGGCACTGATCTTGCTCACGGCACCCGTGTGTTCGAAGTGTCACTGAGCGATCAGAACGACGGCTCCTACAGCTTCAAGCTGCTCGGCAACATCGATCATCCCGCCGGCTCCGGCGAGAACCTCGTCAATCTCACCTTCAGCTTCACGGCGACCGATGGTGACGGCGACACGTCCAGCAACAGCTTCACCGTCTCGGTGAAGGACGACGTGCCGGTCGTCGGCACGCCGAGCGGCGCGACCCTGACCGAGAACACCACGGGCGCGGCGGGCGCGGAGGCGTTCGAGACGCAAACGGCGTCGACCATCGCGCTCAACATCAATTGGGGCGCCGACGACAGCAATGCGGGCACGGCCAACCGCGCCATCGCGTTCGATCCGACGATCGACAGCGGCGACATCGTGCGCACGACCGGTTCGGGCAGCCCGGCGCTGACCTCGAACGGCGTGACCGTGCAGTTCATTCGCGTCTCGGATACGGAGATCTGGGGCGTCGCCAATGACAATGGCGGCTCGCTGAGCCTGAGCGACCGCAAGGTGTTCCACGTCACGCTGTCAGACAATGGCTCGGGGAACTACACGTTCGAGCTCCTCGACAACGTTGATCACATCGGCTCCGGCCAGACCAACGCGCTCGCGCTGAAGCTCGGCTTCACCGCGACCGATGCCGACGGCGATTCAGCCACTGGTAATTTCACCGTCACCATCAATGACGACAACGGCCGTCCGGCGATCGGTACGCCGGTGGCTGGCACCGTCGATGAGGACGGTCTGTCCGGCGGCAACACGGCAGCGGCAACCGGCGACGTCGCCGGCGCCAATGTCGCCGCAACAGGTTCGCTCGCGATCTCCTGGGGCGCCGACGACAACAACAGCGGCTCGGCCAATCGCGCGGTGGCCTTCTCCGGCTTCACCAACGGCGCGAACGCGTCCTCTGATGCGGGCCTGCTCAAGGTCAACGGCGAGCAGGTCAAGTACTGGGTGGTCGGCAACACCCTCTACGGCTACACCGGCTCCAATCCGGTCAATGCCAACACCGCACCGGCGGCCGCCAACCAGGTGTTCAAGGTCAGCCTCGATGATTCCGGTTCGGGCAGCTACAGCTTCACGCTGCTGAAGCATGTCGATCATCCGGCGGGCCAGAACGAGAACGACATCAAGCTGACCTTCGGCTTCACCGCCACCGATGCCGATGGCGACAGCACCAGCTCGTCCTTCGCCGTCACGATCAACGATGACAGCCCAGTGGCGACCGCGACCGTGCAGTCTGTTGCCGTCTATGAGAGCGAGCTGCCGAACGGAACGGTGACCGTCGCTAACGGCGGCTTGCATGGCGGCGACCTCAACGGCGATGCCAATGGTAACGATTCGTACTATACGGGTAATCTGACCTCGCTGGTGTCGTTCGGCGCCGACAAGCCCGGCACCTACACGGTCGAGAAGACCAACCTCGCGCCTGAGCTGCTGTCGCTGACCTCGGGCGGCGTGGCGCTGACCTACAGCATCGACACCGCCAACAACATGCTGGTGGCGAAGGCCGGCAGCGTGACGATCTTCGAATTCCAGGTCGACGCCACCACCGGCCAATATTCGTTCCGGCTGAAGGGCGCGCTCGACCACGTCGGCACCGGCCATGACAACGCGCTGACGCTCGACATGTCGACGGCCGTGACCGCCGTCGATTCCGATGGCGACTCGCTCGCGCTGCACGGCCAGATCATCATCACCGTCAACGACGACAGCGCGCAGTCGCAGGACGTCGACACGGTCGCGATCTCGGAGGCGGCCGGCAGCGTTTCGACCGGCGCGGTCGATCTGCAGATCATCTACGGCGCCGATGGCGACAGCTCGGGTCCGTCGGTGACGTTCCCCGGCGCCTCGCCGGTGCGCGTCTACGACGCCGCTCATCACCAGATGTCGGGGCTGACCTCGCTGGGCTTCGGGCTGAGCTACGTGCTCTCGGCTGATCACACCACGCTGACCGCCTACCGCATGAGCGGCAGCGACTATGTCGGCCAGAACGGCCAGGTCACCGGCAACGCCGCTGACGCCGCCGTGTTCACGGTAACGCTGTCGGAGACCGGCAGCGGCTCCTACAATTTCACCCTGCTGCAGCCGCTCGATCATCCGGCTCCGATCGGCACGGCCAGCGCAGCCGACCAGTATCTCGACCTCAACTTCGCGTTCGAGGTGGAGGACCGCGATCACGACGTCTTCGCCAACAATTTCACGGTCCGAGTCGATGCCGCCGGTACGGTGACGACGACGCGCTACGATGCTGCGAACTCGCCGGTGTTCATCAACCTCGGCGACAGCTCGGCAACGATCCTCGGCGAGACGGTCGGGGCTCACAGCGTGACCGACCGTGCCTCGGTGACCGACAAGGTGGTCGGCATCGACAAGCTCGGCGGCGTGACCGAGGCGCACGGCTCCGGCGGCGACGACATCCTGGTCGGCGGCAGCGGGATCGACAAACTGTTCGGCGGTGCGGGGAACGACGTCATCAAGGGCGGGGCAGCTGCGGACCAGCTGTTCGGCGGCTCCGGCAACGACACCTTCCTCCACACGGTTGGCGACGGCGACGACGTCGTCGATGGCGGCTCGGAGTCCGGCTCGGCCTTCCCGGACTACGACGTGCTCGCGATCTCCGGCGATGCGAATGCGCGGAACTTCACCATCGGCAAGACCTCGTCCGGTACGGCCATCGATCCGACGCTGAATGACGCAGCGGCGAGCAACGCCACTGACATCCTGGTGCGCTATGACGGCCCGAACGGCGCGACCATCCGCGCCGACGAGATCGAGCGCGTCACCATCACAGGCGGCGGCGCCAGCGATACGGTGACGATCACCGACATCAGCGGCACCGCGATCGCGCCCTCGACCATCGTGTTCAACGGCGGCTCCGGCAACGACACGCTCGACCTGACCCGGTTCGCCGGCAACACCAGCGTGGTCTCGGACGGCGGCTCCGATAGCGACACCGTGAAGTTCGGCTTCAAGCTCGCCGATGCGACCTACACCAAGGTGTTCGGCTCGGATGGTGTGACGCTGATCGGCGTGCAGGTCACCCATGGCGGCCTGACCGACACCTTCACAAACTACGAAAGCTTCACGTTCACCGACGGCACGCGCACCCTGACGGGCATCTTCAACACCCCGCCGGTCGCGCATGACGACAAGGTGGATGCGTCGGAAGATTCCCCGCTCACGATCAACGCGCTGTTGAATCTGCTCAACAACGACACCGACGTCGACAACGACACGCTCACCGTCACCGGCGTCGGCAATGCCACGCACGGCACGGTTTCGCTGAACAACGGCAATCCGCTGTTCACGCCGGACAGGAACTTCTCCGGCGTCGCCGGCTTCGACTACACGATCAGCGATGGCGATGGCGGCACCGCGACCGCGCATGTCACGGTCGATGTTGCGCCGAAGGCGGATTCGCCGACAATAGGCTTCTTCGAGGTCGGGCCGGCCACGGGCGCCGAGGACAGCGCGGTCGCCCTCAAGGTGATGACGGCCGGGGTCAGCGATCACGACGGCTCCGAAAACCTGCGGATGCTGATCACGGGATATCCGGACGGTGCGACCTTCTCGGTCGGCCATGCCGGCACCGGTGCCGATGCCGGCAAGTGGGTGATCGACGACCAGACCGCGATCGTCAACTTCAACAGCCAGCCGCTCAAGGTGACGCCGCCGGCAAACTACAACGGCACCTTCACGCTGTCGGTCTCCGTGGAGGTCACCGACCAGGCGACGCTGTCGGACGGCCAGGTTCACAGGGACGTGGCGATCACTGATCTGCAGACCATCGACGTCACCGTTACTCCGGTCAATGACGCGCCCGAGATCCACGCGCCGACGCAGGTGACCACGAACGAGGACACGTCGTTCCAGTTCACGGGCGCCAACGCGTTCAACTTCTCCGACGCAGACGGCGATGTCGTTGCGTTCGTAAGGTTGGACATCGTCGGCGGGACGCTCTCGATCCCGTCTCTCGGCGTCTTCGACGCCAGCCAGACGCTCACGATGAGCGGGTTCAAGATCAGCGATCTGAACAACTATCTCGCGTCCGCCGTATTCACGCCGGCCGCCAACAATGACGTGGCGGGATCGGTCACGATCACCATCAACGACAACGGCAATGTCGGCAGCGGCGGCAGTCTGAGCGCGACGCAGACGATTACGATCAACATCAACCCGATCGAGGATGCGCCCGTTGCCGCCGACGACACGGCGACGGCCACCGAAGATACGACCTTGACCGTGTCCAGCCCGGTGCAGGGCGTCCTGCACAACGACCGCGATCCGGACACCGGCGACACCTTGAGCGTCGTCGCGGGCGACTTCACGACGGCCAAGGGCGGCACGATCCACTTCAACGCCGACGGCACCTATGTCTACAAGCCGAAGGCCGACTTCTACGGCGCCGATACGATCGACTACACCGTGCGCGATGCGGCCGGGCAGACGGACACCGGTACGCTGACGATCAACGTGACCCCGGTGAACGATGCGCCCGAGGTCCATGCACCGACGCAGGTGACCGCCAATCAAGGCGTGGCGTTCGCTTTCAGCGGCACGAACGCGATCACGTTCTCGGACGCGGACGGGGATGTCGTGGCGTTCGTGAGGTTGGACATCGTTGGCGGCACGATCTCGATCCCGTCGCTCGGCGTGTTCGACGCCAGCCAGACGCTCACCATGAGCGGGTTCAAGATCAGCGATCTGAACCACTATCTGGAATCGGCCGTGTTCACGCCGAACAGCGACCAGCCGGGCTCGGTCACGATCACCATCAACGACAATGGCAATGTCGGCGGCGGCAGCCTGAGCGACTCCCAGACCGTCAATATCGCGGTCATCCCGGCCAACGATCCGCCGGTCGCAAACTCCGATACCAATGCGGTGCTCGAGGACGGCACGATCAACATTGCGGCGGCCAATGGCATCGTCCGCGGCTCGACGGGCGGCTCGGTCGCCGACACCGATGCCGACACCGGCGTCTCGTCGCTCGTGGTGTCCGGCGTCGTCGCCGGCACCGGCAGCGTGACGCAGGGGGCGGGTGTGGGTACCTCGATCGAGGGCGCCTACGGCCATCTGACCTTGAACGCCGACGGCTCCTACACCTACGTCGCCGACAAGGCCGCTGCGTTGGCCGCCGGCGTCAATGCGATCGATACCTTTACCTACACCGACAAGGATCCGTCGGGCGCGGTGTCGAACACCGCGACCCTGAAGATCACCGTCACCGGCGTGAACGACGCGGCCGTGATCACCGGCGATTCCACCGGCACGATCGCGGAGGAGGGAGGCGTGGGCAACAGCCAGAGCAGCCCGCTCTATGCCATCGCCCGCGGCGACCTCAATGCGACCGACGTCGACGGCCACAACGACGTGTGGCAGGCGGCCGCTTCCAACACGGCCAACGGCTATGGCTGGTTCGACATCGGCAGCGACGGCAAGTGGACCTACGGCCTCTACAACAACAATCCGACGATCCAGGCGCTGAAGGAAAACCAGACCACGCTGACCGACAGCTTCACGGTCTACACCGAGGACGGCACTCCCAAGACGGTGACGATCCAGATCATCGGCAACAATGATGCGCCGACCCTGCAGAACGCGATCGTCGACCACAATTCGGCGGAGGACCAGCCGTTCAGCTTCACCATTCCGGCGAACACCTTCGCGGACATCGATGGTCGTTTCGACGGCACCAACGGTCCGCTGACGCTGGAGGCGGTTCAGCAGGACGGTAGTGCGCTGCCAGCCTGGCTGCACTTCGATGCGGCGACGGGCACCTTCAGCGGGACACCGCCGGTGAACTTTGCCGGCGCGGTCAACGTCACCGTGTATGCCGGCGATGGCGAATATGCCGCCTCGGACACCTTCACGCTGACGATCACGCCGGTCAATGACGGCGCCGCAACGGTGACGGTGACGGGCACGGCGAACCAGGGCCAGACGCTGACGGCCAATCTCGGCAGCGATCCGGACGGCGCGGCATCCAACGTCGTTTATCACTGGCTGCGGGACGGTGCCGTCATCAACGGTGCGTCCGGGACGACCTATACGCTCGGCGCCAACGATGTCGGCCACAAGATCTCGGCCAACGTCACCTACATCGACGGCCAGGGCTTCAGCGAGAACGTGACCAGCAGCCAGACCGGCACTGTCACGGTCCCGAACCACGCCCCGACGTTCGGATCGGGCACCACTGCGGGAAGCGTCACGGAGGATGCCTCCTATGCGGCCCCGACCGGCAATCTGGTCCAGAACGGCACGTTCAGCTTCTATAATAATGATTGGTACACGCTGGATGCGTGGACGGTCGGAGGAGCCCATGCGGTCACGGTGGTCGGTGGCCGCACGGATGGCGGTTCGGCCGATTTCTACGGGGCATCGAGCTCGATCAGTCAGACCATCAGCACCGTCGTCGGCGTGACCTATACCGTCGACTTCTACGTGATGACCTACGGCACGGCCCTGACATCCGCCGTGGACGGAACGACCGTTCTGACGACCAGCAACTGGAATCTCGGCTGGACGGAGCAGAGCTATCAGTTCACTGCGACGTCGACGTCGACGACAATCAAGTTCGCAAGCGCGGGCGGTGCCGCCATCGACGACATTTCGGTGCAGGCCAGCACGGTCGTGACGCCCGGCGTCGAAAAGGCGTCCGGCGCGATCGCCTTCACCGACGTGGACGGCGACGTCCAGACGGTGACGTACAGCACGCCGAACGGCAGCAATTACTACGGTTCGTTCAACGCCACGGTCGACAACACCAATCACAAGGTGAACTGGACGTTCAGCGTCAACGACGCCGACATCCAGTCGCTGCGCGCCAGCGACCACATCGATCAGACCTACACGGTGAAGATCGACGACGGCCATGGTGGGACCACGACCCAGACCGTCACCATCACCGTGAACGGCGTCAACGATGCCGCGTCGATCTCGGGCACCGCGGCAGGTACGGTGAAGGAGGACGGTACGCTGACCGCCGGCGGCACGTTGACGGTCTCCGACGTCGACAGCGGCGAGAACCAGTTCCAGACCCCGGCCTCGCTGGCCGGCACCTATGGCACCTTCAGCTTCAACGCCGTGACCGGTGCGTGGGGCTACACGCTCAACAATTCGGCCGCCAACGTTCAGGCGCTCAACGACGGTGACGTCAAGCACGACACGCTGACCGTGAAGTCGGTCGACGGCACCGCGAGCCAGGTCATCGACGTCACCATCAACGGCACCAACGAGCCGGCGCCGCTGGCTGTCGTCGACACCACGAGCGTGGACGGACGGTATGCGCTGTCCAAGAACACCGATTCGCCGAACACGATCAGCCTGAATGCTGCCTCGCTGTTCTCCGGCGGGTACGGAACGGTCACCTACACCTATGCCCTGGTCTACAGCTCGACCGGCGACGACGGCTGGATTCAGCGCAACGGCAACCAGTTCTCCGGCAATCCGGACAACAACGATGCCGGCCTGTACGTCTACAAGGTGACAGCCACCGACTCGGTGTCGTCGGTGTCGACCTATCTCGCCTTCAACGCGCTCGACAACGGAGCGTTGAATCTCACCATCAACTCGCTGTCGCCCAATTCGAACGTCGTCGGCTCGGCCCCATGGCTATCCGGCTACAGCGCGAACGACGGCGACGCGATCACCGCGACGGTGGACAACCCGCTCGAAGCCAACGCCAACAACGGCTACGACGTGATGATCGGGTCGAGCGGCGGCAACAACTTCAACGGCGGCGCCGACGATGACGGCATCTACGGTCTCGGCGGCAATGACACGCTGCTCGGTGGTGCCAACACCGACTACATCAATGGCGGCGCCGGCAACGACTCGATCCGGGGCGGCAGCGGCAACGATTTCACGATCGGTGGTTCCGGAAATGATACCTTCTATTGGGGTGTGAACGACGGCGTCGACATCGTCGACGGCGGCATCGGTACCGACACCTTCACGATCGAGGGCACCTCGTCCCAGGATCTGGTGTGGGTCACGCTTGCCGGCGGCGTCATCACCGACGTCAACGGGACCAAGCTCAGCAACATCGAGGCGGTGACGGCCGATCTCGGCAGCAGCAGCAGCGATACGCTGACCTATGTCACCAGCGAGGACGTGACGGTCAATCTCGGAGCCGGAACGGCGACCGGCTTCAGCTCGATTGCCAGCATCGAGCGCGTGACCGGCGGTTCGGGCGACGATACGTTGATCGGCAGCGGTGCCAACAACACGATCAATGGCGGCGATGGTGACGACATCATCCGCGGTGGTGGCGGCAACGACACGATCGACGGCGGGGGCGGCCTCGACCTGCTCGACTTCTCCGATGCGACGGCCGGCATCACCTTCACGCTGACGCAGAGCAGCAGCAACACGGCCGGGTCGACATTGTCCGGGATCGGCCAGGACACCTACAAGAACATGGAAGGCGTGATCGGCTCGAACTTCAACGATACGATCATCGGCTCGAGCAGCGCGGACGTTCTGATCGGTGGCCGTGGCAGCGATCAGCTGACCGGCAATGGCGGTTCTGACACCTTCAAGTGGCAGGCTGGCGATCTGACCGGCGGGGGTGTCGACAGCATCCTCGACTTCCAGTCGGGCAGCGGCGGTGATGTCATCGATCTGTCCGGCCTGCTGTCCGGCGTCTCCGGCAACCACGCCGACGCGGTGCGCTTTGTCGATGGCGGTGGGCACTCCAGCCTCGCATCGGCAAACGGCAGCGGCGTGCTGAACAACGGCGATCTGACGCTGCAGGTCAATCTCGGTTCCGGCTGGACCAATGTCGCGACGATCAAGGACACCGGCACCAACTTCACGGGAGGTGACGACGTGATCAAGATGATCCTCGACAACAGTCACGCTCAGACGCAGGTCCACGTCTGATCCGAACTTGACGGGCGAGACGAGAATCGAAAGGGCCGCCCGAGGGGCGGCCCTTTTTCATGGCCGGAACCATCGCCAAGCCATGGTGTGGACAATCAGATTTTTTGTCCGGCGGGCCCGACGCCGACGCTGACCGTGATCCGCTGCAGTTCAGTTCGGCCCTGCGGAAACTTCACCTCCAGCGTGACCGTGTCGGTGCCTGCGAAGTCGGCCTTGGACTGGTAGAAGGCGATGAAGCCGGGCACTTCCAGGGCCAGACACTGCTTGTAGTTGGTTGCGGAGATCTTGCCGCGCTTGATCGTCACGGTTCCGTTGCCGGGTGGCGTCACCAGCCGGATCGAGGGAAGCGGACCGGACGAGCAGTCCGGCTGCACGTTAAGATACACCCCAACCTGGATCGCCTTGCCGGCGACACCCTTGGCGCTGCGCTCGACCGTGGTCTGGGCAGGAGAAGGTGTGGTCGGCGCAACCGGCGCTTGTGCCAGGGTTACGGGAGCCGAGACGAGCAGCCCTGCGATGGCAAGCCCGAGCAAGCTGCACCATCCTTGCTCCGATCGAATAGTCACCTGCATCAGTCCGTCGCTCCCCGCGTCGTCGCCAGATTGCCGCATTCGGCCGGATCGTTCAACGGATGGCCGGATTCCGACGGACCGTCGGCATGAGCTTTCCAGAGCTTCCATCGCGCCTTCCTCAGCTCGCTTCTGAAACCCCGATGTCGTGCATCGCCGTCAGCTTTCATCGGCTGATCGCTATCCCCCGGCCATGACTGTTTCTGATTGCTGCCATTCGTGTCTGTCCGTATCGTGCGGCGCGAACAGGCGTAGGGTGGATGGAGTTGGAAGGTCGTTATCGGGCTGATATCGATGGCCTCAGGGCGATCGCCGTCTGCATTGTTGTATTGTTCCACCTGAGAGTTGGTGGCTTTGGTGGCGGCTTCGCCGGCGTCGATATCTTCTTCGTCATCTCCGGCTACCTGATCACCGGGCACATCCTCCGCGATATCGAGTTCGGCACGTTTTCGTTCGCAGGATTCTATGCGCGCCGGGCCCGGCGCATCCTGCCAGCGCTCATCGTCACCATCATGCTGACCGTGGCGGCTGGCTGGCTGTGGCTGCCTCCGGACGAGTTGCGTCAGCTTGCCAAGGAGGCGACGCACGGGCTGCTCTCGATCGCCAACGTTCAATATTGGCGTGAGGCGAACCAGTATTTCGCACCGAGCGCCGATCGACTCGGGCTGTTGCACCTGTGGTCGCTGTCGGCGGAGGAGCAGTTCTATCTCGTCACGCCGTTGATCCTGGTGCTCCTCAGCCGTACGCGTCACGTGTTCACCGGCATCGCGCTGGCGGGGCTTGCGTCGTTCGTGGCGGCCATCATCTGGCTTCCCAGAGATCCCGAGGCGGTTTTCTTCCTGACGCCGTTTCGTGCATTCGAGTTCGTCCTCGGTGCATTGACCATCGTGTTGGAGCGACGCGTTACGGCTTGGCAGGCGGCTCGGACGGTCGCGGCGTGGATCGGGTATGCCGCGCTTTTCTCGAGCCTCCTGGTGATCGAGCGCTTCCAGCACGACGCCGGGCTCGGCGCCCTGCCGCCCAGCCTCGCGACGGCCGTGATCATTGCGGCGAACCGACCGGTGCGCCTGTTCGCAAATCGGGCGGTCCTGGCGATCGGACGCTCGTCTTACTCGCTCTATCTCGTGCACTGGCCGGTGATCTACTTCGCGAGCTTCATTTTTGGCGAGCGGGCCGGCGGCACGGCGGGTCTGGCCGGGCAATTGCTGGTCATGGCGGCGCTGACCGCCGCGATGTTCTTTCTCATCGAGCAGCCCATCCGCCGGGCCCGCAGTGTGCAGTGGAAGCAGGCAACCGCGTTCGCGACGGTGCTCGGCCTCTGCATCGTCGTCACCCACGGAACGTTCAAGGCAGACGGCGTCGCGTGGCGGCTTCCGGCGGAGCAACGTGCCCGGCTGGAGCTGCAGCGATTTGGTATGAGCCCCTGTATTCGCTCAGGGGATTATTGCGAGTTCGGCGCTCCCGCCGGCTCTCGCACGCTGGAGCTGCTCGGTGATTCCTACGTTCAACAATACGTCGCCGTGTTGGACGACCAGCTCAAGGCGCATGGCATTCGCGGCAAGACGTCGACAGTCGGCGGTTGTCCGATGCTTGTCGGTGTTGCCCCGCGCCCGCCGCGCGTGGCCGAATGCATCGCCCTTCGCGAGCGCGAGCTGGCGCGCGTCCAGGCGTCGGCGGCCGATCTCGTCGTGATCGGGCAAGCGTGGCACCTCTATCTGACTGGGGACGGCGAGCCAGACGAGCGAAGGGCCGCTGACATCCGCGATGGCCTGAACGCGCTGCTTCGTCTGCTCGATCGGCCCGGCCGCCGCTTCCTGATCATCGGCGGCCAGGTGAGACCGGTGACGTGCAGCTTCGATCACATGCGGATGCAGCCCGGACCGTTGTGGCATGCGCCGCCTCCGCAATGTACCGCGCTGGATTCGGCCAAGGCGCGCGCAGATGCGCTCGAAATCGATCGTCTGCTGGACTCCGCGTTGACGGGGACGCGCAACGCCGTGCTGCTGCGGCCGACCGCTGTGTATTGCGACCAGGATTGTCCGGTCGTGCGCCACGACGGCGTCTGGATGTTTCTCGATCCAGGTCATTTCACGGTGGCGGGAGCAAAGTGGATGGGGCAGCGCGCCGCCTCTGTCATCGCTCAATTCATCTCCGAGCAGTCCAAGCCGTAGCGGAGAGGGCCGGCTCCGAAATTGGCCTTTCCTGGGCGCCGCCACGCCGCCGCCTGCCGGAGGTCATCGGATGGGTCCGATGGCGTCATGACTGTTTCCCGCTGTTGCCATTGGCGTCTGCGCATCTCGTTTGCCTCGAAGCATGCGCGGGGTGGCCACATTGGAACGCAGTCATCGTGCTGACATCGATGCCCTCAGGGCGATTGCCGTCGTCATCGTCATTCTGTTCCATCTCAAGATCAGGGGCTTCGAGGCGGGTTTTGCCGGCGTCGACATCTTCTTCGTCATCTCCGGCTATCTCATCACCGGCCAGATCCTGCGTGACGTCAGGGCAGGGCGGTTCTCGCTATCCGAATTCTATCTGCGGCGGGCGCGGCGCATTCTGCCTGCGCTGGTGACGACGATCGGCATGACCTTCGCCGTCGGCTGGCTGTTCCTGTCGCCGGAGGCCTTGCGCCAGCTGGCCAAGGAGGCGACGCACGGGCTGCTCTCGATTTCCAACATCCAGTATTGGCGCGAGGCGAGCGCCTATTTTGCGCCGACGGCGGATCAGCTGCCGCTGCTGCATCTGTGGTCGTTGTCGCTTGAGGTCCAGTTCTATGCACTGGCGCCGCTGCTCCTGATGTGGGTGGGCGCCGGCCGGCATGTCTTCCGTCTCATCGCCGCCCTCGGCCTGCTGTCGCTGGCTGCCGCTGTGCTCTGGCTGCCGCATGATGCGGACGCCGTGTTCTTCCTGACGCCGTTCCGGGTGTTCGAATTTGCGCTCGGCGCGCTCGCCATTCCGATCGAGGCGCGTCTCGCACCGTCGCCGCGCCTTCGCTCGCTCGCGGCGGCCTGTGGCGACGTCGTCCTGATCGGCAGCCTCCTCGTCATCGGCCGCATCCAGGCCTATGCGGGTGTGTCGGCGCTCGTGCCATGCGTTGCCGCGGCCGTCATCATCGCCGCAAATGCGCCGACCTCGCTGCTCATGGCCCGTCCGGTGCGCGCGGTCGGCATCGTCTCCTATTCGCTCTATCTCGTGCATTGGCCGGTGATCTTCTTCGCCAGCTTCCTCTTCGGCGATGCTGCGCAGACGGTTGCGGGGCTGGCGTCCCAGCTTGCGCTGATGGGCGCGTTGGCGGCGCTCATGTTCGTCGCGGTCGAGCAACCGCTGCGACGGCTGCCCTGGCCGCGTTTCGCGCAGGTGGCAAGCTTCGCGACCGTGCTCCTCGTCGGTGCCGGCCTGACCCATGTGACGTTCCGCGCCAACGGCGTCGTGTCGCGGCTGCCGGACGATCAGCTCGCGCTGTTCCAGCTGCAGGGCTTCGGCCTCAACAAATGCGGCCGGACGATCGGGCGCCTGTGCGCGTTCGGCGATCTTCAGGGCACGCGCGGCGTCGAGCTGCTCGGCGATTCCTACGTCCAGCAATATGTCGCGGCGCTCGACGACTCCCTGAAGACGCGCGGCATGATCGGGCATGTCTCGACGATGAGCGGCTGCCCGACGCTCGCCGGCCTGACCGCGGAAGGCCCGCGCGCGCGCGTCTGTGCGGAGCTGCGCGACAGCGAGCTGCCGCGCATCCGGCAATCGCAGGCGGATTTCGTCGTGATCGGGCAGGCCTGGCAGAATTATCTCGATCTCGGCGACGGGCCGGCGGCCCAGGCCCGGAACGCCGAGGTGGCCCATCATCTGGCCGAGACGATCCGCCTGCTCGACCGGCCCGGCCGCCATTTCCTCGTCATCGGCGGTCAGGTTCGGCCGGTGAACTGCGCGTTCGATCCGTTGCGCATGCTGCCGGGTCCGCGCTGGCACGCGCCGGCGAAGCCCTGCGATCCCGTGCCGAAGGGCGAGGCCGTCGCGGCCAACCATACCATCGACGTCGTCCTGAGCGAGGCGATCAGGCCCTTGCAGAAGGCGACGCTGCTGCGGCCCTCGGAGGTTTATTGCGACCAGGATTGTCCGGTCGTGGAGGACGGCGTCTGGCTGTTCCAGGACGCCGGCCATTTCACGGTGGCCGGCGCGCAACGCATGGGCGAGCGGGCAGCGCCGATCTTTGCGACCTTTCTCGCCGACGATTAGGGCAAAGCGCCGGACTCAGTCGCGCTCGTCCGGAAGCGATGCCGCCAGTGTCGGCGATTCCCGGACGATGCCGGTGGCGGCGAGCTCCGAGCCTTGTGCGGTGAAATGGCCCTGATCCCAGGCGATCGGCGCGCCGTCGTGCGCCTGCAGGATGCACGCACCGCCAGGGCAGAGCAGCGCGAGCAGCGATACGTAGTCCGTTCGTGGCCGGTCCTTCAGCTGCGCCCGCAGAAAGCCGTCGACCTCGCCGAAAAGATTCGGCATGTGTCCCTCGGTCGTGACGCCGAAGCGCATCGCTGCGATCAGGAGGTGGGGCAGAGCGCGGTCGAATTGCGGGCTCGGTCCGACGACAACGACCCTGCTGCCGGCGTCAGCGATCGTCCTGATGGTTGCCAGCAGGCTGGTGCGCGCCGCCGGTGCCATCGCAGTATGCGTCCAATTGCCGGAGAGAATCACCGTGTCGGGCGTGAGATTGCGGACGAGGCCGGGCAGCCGGCGATTGAAGGCTGTGCAGGCCGCCGATTGGCCCGGCTCGTCATAGGGCACGCATTGCGCCATCGTCGCGCGCAACAGCGTGGCCTGCGGCAGCGCCAGCTTCAGACCGTGAGCCAGATGTGCGGCATGGCTGTCGCCCCACAACAGGATGTTGGGATGCGGGCCCTTGGCGAGACAGGCGGGCTGCAGCGCCTCGACTGTTTGACCCGGGGCGAGGAAGCAGCGGCCTTCCTCGTAGACGTCCCTGTGGTCGTAGCCGAGGAAGTCGGCCATGGCCCGTTGCTGCGGGGAGAACCGGTTGGGAAAGCCGGACGCGGAGATCATGACGACGCTGGCGGCGAGCGCAGCTGCGCCGGTTGCCGCGAGGGCGCGCGCCGTTCCCGGCCAATCGGCGCGGCGGGCCGGCTGCTCGATCAGATAGAAGCTCGCCAGCGCCAGGGTCGTGCAGCCACAGAGCAGCGCGAGCTTGTCTATCGCTGAGCCGGGCGGCCCCCAGATGGCGGTTGCGAACGAGACCACCGGCCAGTGCCAGAGATAAAGCGAGTAGGACCACAGGCCGACGGCCATCATTGGCCGCGCCAGCATCAGGACGGTCCTCGGCAGGGCCGGCTTGCCCCAGATCACCGCGGCGGTGCCGAGGCAGGGCAGCAGCGCCGCCGTGCCCGGGTAGAGCGTGCGCGGTGAGAAGATGTTGACCGAGGCGCCGAGCGCGATCCACCCCAGCGTGGTCGCCGCGATCCTGAGCCGCTCGCTCCGCAGCGCCGGCAGCGCCTCCACCCCCAGCAATGCGCCGAGCGCAAGCTGCCAAGCCCGCGCCGGCAGCAGATAGAACGCCGCCGCCGGCTGCATCCGGGTCTGGACGACGCAGAGCAGGAACGAGACGGCGCAGGCTGCGGCGAGGATCGCCAGCATCTGTGCGCGCCGCAGCGCAAAGACGGCCAGCGCCAGCGCCGGAAACAGCACGTAGTACTGCTCTTCGACACCGAGCGACCAGGTGTGCAGCAACGGCTTGGCGATGGCGGCGCCATCGAAATAGCTCTGCTGCGACCAGAACAGGATGTTGGAGCTGAAGGTCAGCACGGCCACCGCCTGCTGAGCCACCGATACCGTCTCCTGCGGCAGCAGGATCAGGCTGGCGCCGACCAGGGTCGCGCACAGCATGGCGAACGCCGCGGGTAGGATACGCCGGGCGCGGCGGCGATAGAATGCCGCGAACGAGAACGTGCCCGTGCTGGCCTCGTCGTGGATGATCCGGGTGATCAGAAAGCCAGAGATGACGAAGAACACGTCCACGCCGACATAGCCGCTGCGGAATGGCGGAATGTCGTAGTGGAACGCGATGACCGAGATGACCGCGAAGGCGCGCAGGCAGTCGATGTCGGGACGATAGTCGGTTGAGCTCAAGGTCCAGGTCCGAACGGCGCGCGCGGCTGGCGTCTTCTCGAGCGATCAGCGCGGGCGGAGCGACCTGAGTAAGCGCCGATTGCAACTGCATTGAGGGATTCCTGTGGTGCAACCGGTCGTGCAGACATGACACAACGCCACTGAATTGACATCGCTGGGGCTCAGCGCGGCTTTCCTTCACAGACTTGCCTCAATGGCGTGTTGGCTTCGCAAGTAGTTCATGCGTCGAGCGAGCGTGTCATGCGTACATTGGGGCGGAAGACCGGCCGGGCCGGCTTGTTGTGCGGCGTTGTTCTATTACAGGTTGCGTCGATGGCTCCCGTTGCGCAGGGGGCAGAGGCGGGGGGAGCGAGTGCGGCGCCTGCCACCGATGTAGCCAGGGACGTGCAGAAGGAGAGCGGTCCCTTTGGCGGATGCGAGCCGATCGGGCTTACTGCATCCGGCGAGCTGGTATTTCCGCTCGACTGCAAGAAGCTGATCAAGAAGCCGGCCGAGGCTCCGGTCGCGGCTGTCGATAAGACCGCCGACGACAGGACCGCATCTACGGACGCCAAGACAGACGCCAAGGCGGACCCCAAGCCGGCACAATCGAGCCCATCGGCCACTGCCGAGGCCAAGCCGGCGGCCAATGACGCGGCTGCGGCCGCCCAACCCGTGCCCGCCGCAGAGGAGAAGCAGGCGACTGCCGGGGACAAGGCGGAGGCGGTCTCCAAGGCTGCTGCCCTCGATCCCGCGGCGGCTGCCAAACCTGCGTCGAGCAACCCGGCAACCGGCAAGGCCACCCCGGCCAAGCCTGCGGCAGCGAAGACCATCTCCGGCCGAGCATTGTCCGTGACCGCGGCGGCAGGTGGTGCGGCGCCGAGCAGAACGGCCTCAGGCAACGCACCCGACAAGCCTTCGGCCGGCAAGCCTTCGGCCGCCAAGGCGACATCCGCCAAAGCCGTGGTCGTTGCCGTCAAGGATGCGGCGCCCAAGGGGGGACAGACCGAGCAGCCGAAAGCCGCCGGCAAGGAGACCGGCAAGCCCACGACGATGTCGGCGATCCGATCGATGATCGTGATGGCGAAGCCGGCCAACACCGGAACGCCGGTTGCGGCCCGCTCCCAAGCCGAGGAGCGGCCACGGCGTACCGCCGGCTTGCCGCCCTGCGTGCAGTTCCGCAGCTACAATCCGGCTACACGGAGCTATCGCGGCTTCGACGGTCACACCTACGCCTGCCGCTGAGGCTGGGAGAGGGGGCTGCAATGGGCGGCCGCCCCCGTCGCGTGCGGCTCGGACAATGCCGTCCGAGACCTGCTATAGATCGGAGCTGACTTGTCCCGCACGCGTGCCGATGCCTCCGATCTGAAATGACCGAGCCCCAATCCGACCTGTTCGAAATGCGCCGCCTCGAATCGCTCTCCAACACCATCTTCGGTGTGGCGATGACGCTTCTGGCCTATGACCTGCCGAAGCCCCATTTCGCGCAACTGCCGGACTGGGTGGATCTGGCACACACCTATTCCGGCAGGCTCGCCGGGCTGGCGCTGAGCTTCATCATCGCCGGCGTGTTCTGGATCAGCCATCACCGCCGGCTGGCGCGGCAGCCGTTCGGCAGCCGTCCCGTCGTGCTGCTCAACCTGTTCTTCCTGCTGTCGATCGTGCTGCTGCCGGTCACCAACGGTCTGTACGGCGGCTACCGGCTGTCGAGCGCGGTGGCCGTGCTGTACGGCCTGCATCTGACGGTGATCGCCGCTCTCAACGCCGCGCTGTGGTGGCTCGCACTGCCGAGCGGCCGCCATGCCGAGATCGCCGGCGCGGTCTTCCCGGTGGTCGTGTTCGTGCCGGGCATGGTGATTGCCGCCTACGCGCCGGAATATGTCCAATATTTCTGGATGCTCGGCTTCGGCGGAATGTTGGTGCGGCGCTTCGTGCGCTCGGCGCCGGTGCAAGCCGCAGGCGACCGTCCTTGAGACAAAAAAACGCGGCGGGCCATCAGACCCGCCGCGCCTTCCGATCTTGAACTCGCTGGTCCAGGGCCGAGACCGCCCCGTTGCCAAGCCGCGATAGCGCGATCGCTGACGAATCACGCGCTCATCGAACGTCGCTCATGAAGAGCTGCTCAGCGGGCGATCCCAGCGAGGTGACAGCGCTTGGTGAAAGACACTGGATCACCTCCTTTCGTTGTTGATGGAAATGTCAATATAGGCCGGGGCGGGCCGGGATGGTAGGGGGGCCGAATACGGAACTTCCCGTCGTGATCCATGCTGCATTGCGGTTCGGAACGGACGGATCCTTCGAAACGCGCCGTTCGACCGCGGCCTCAATCACCTCCGGTGCCGGACTTGGCCTGAAGCGGTCCTGAGCCCGAAGAGGTTGAGACCGGCGCCGGACCATGTTAGGGAACGCGCCGATGCGGGTGTAGCTCAATGGTAGAGCAGCAGCCTTCCAAGCTGAATACGAGGGTTCGATTCCCTTCACCCGCTCCAGCCTTCACCCGCTCCAGACCGTCGATCCGCCAACAGATGGCGCCGGCCCTGCTGGAGACCGATCAATCGCAATAGATCTGATTTCCGATCCGCCGGCATGACCTGCCATCGCTGAAGGTGGTCGTGTTCCCGATCGTCTGCGAGGACGTGCCGTCGCTGTAATAAGTGTGACTGCCGATCTGCTGCGAGCTCGTCCCGTCGCTGTTGTAGGTGAAACGCCCGACCTGCTGCGACGAGGTGCCGTCGCTCCAATAGGTGTTGTTGCCGATGCGCTGCCCGGACATGCCATTGTCGCACACGACCTGATTGCCGATGACTTGGCAGGTCTCAGCCTCGGCTGCGGTCGCTGCCAGCAGGAAGGCGATCGCGAGGACGTGGCGCATGACGGTGTCTCCTGGCGTTGCAATATCCAAGCGCAACCAAGGCGCGAGTGCAATAGAGAGCAATCGGGAACGTCAGGCCGTCATCGCGCGGCGGCGCCGATGCCGGCCCTGCGTGCTGCTTCGCCGCCCTTGAACGCCTTCATCTGACCGCTGAGGAAGCGCAGCAGATGACTTGCCGCGTGGGGCAGCTCGCGGCCGCGCCGGGTGATGACGCAGGCCTCGCTCGAGGACAGCAGGCGGCTGTCGATCGGTATCGCAGCGAGCGAGCCGTCGGCGAGATCGGCAGCAATGGAGAACGCGGGGAGCAGCGTCAGGCCGAGGCCGCTCTTGACGAAGTGACGGAGCACGTTGATCGAGCTGGTCGTGAGCTTCGGCGCCAGCGCGATGTGCTCGGCGGCTTCTGCCAGCGCGACGATCTGGCGGGTGCCGTAGCTTGCATGCATCAGGCCGAGCGGATGGTCGGCAAGCTCGCGCAGGCGCAAGGGACGGCCGAGCCGCGTCAGCGCATGATCCGGCGGCGCGATCGCGCAGAGTGGCTGGCGGCTTGCGGTGGCGATCCGGATGCGCGGATCGGCTGAGGGGTTGAACACCAGGCCGATGTGATAGCGGTCCTCAGCCACCGCGTTGACGACCTCGTTGGTGCCGGCGAGATCGAACGCCATGGTCAGATCGGGATGGCGCTGCCAGAATCGGCCGAGCGGGCCCGACATCAGGTCGCTGACGAAGCCTTCGCCGAGCACGATGTCGACATGGCCGCGCTTGAGCCCTTGCAACTCGCGCAGCTTGGCCACGGTGTCGGCCTGGTCGGCCTGCCATTGCCGGAAGCGCTCGGCCAGCAGCGCGCCGGCCGCGGTGGCGCGGATGCCGCGGCTGAGCCGCTCGACCAGCGTGAGCCCGAGCTCCTTCTCCAGCAGCGCGATCTGCCGGCTGATCACGGAGGCGTTGATGTCGAGGGCCTCGGCGGCGGCGCGGACCGAGCCGAGCCGGATCGCCTCGTGGAGATAATGGAGCCGGTGGTGGTCGAGCAAGGCGGACATGGCTTCGGATGAGTGTTGACCAGAGGTCAACACTAGCGCCGGGTTGCGCTGATGTCTGCCCTGGAATCGGGCGGCTAGATTTTCTGGGCAGTATCTCAGGAGGCATCGTGACCGCCGTCGGCATCATCGGACTTGGCAACATGGGACGCGGCATGGCGCTGACGCTGAAGGGCGCGGGCTTCGCCGTCACCGGCTATGACGCATCCGAGGCAACCCGCGCGGCGCTGGCCGTCGCGGGCATTGCCATTGCTGACGGCATCGGCGCCGTGGTCGCAGCCGCCGACACCATCATCCTGTCGCTGCCGACGGCCGAGATCGTCGCGCGCGTGGTGGAGGGCGCCGACGGCATCCTCGCCCATGCGCGGGCCGGTGCCGTCATCGCAGACACCTCCACGTCTCATCCCGAAACGTCGCGGCGGCTCGCGGGCCTGCTCAAGGCGCGCGGCATGGGCTTCGTCGATGCGCCGGTCAGCGGCGGACCGAAGGGCGCGGCGACGGGCACCATGACCATGGTGATCGGTGCCGACGACGACGATCTCGCCCGGGTGCTGCCGGTGCTTGAGCGGATGAGCGCCAAGCGCGTGCATGTCGGCGGCGTCGGTGCCGGCAATGTCGCCAAGATCGTCAACAATCTGCTCTGCGCCGCGCATCTGCTCACCGCCGCCGAAGCGCTGCGCATCGCCGATGCCGCCGGCGTCGATGCGTTCAGGCTGCTCGACGGCCTCAACGCCGGCTCCGGCCGCTCCGGCATCACCCAGGTCAACGTGCCCAACTGGATCCTCAACGGCGCCTTCGATTCCGGCTTCACCATGCAGTTGATGCGCAAGGATGTGAGACTCGCGGCGCAGCTCATCGGCGAGCTCGGCCTTGCCTTGCCGATGGCGGCCGACACCGCGCGCATCTGGGCCGAGAGTGCTGGCAGCATCGCGGACCCTGAGGATTTCAACCGCATCGTCGAGCTGCAGCTCGGCCCGATCTCGAAGACATGAGTGCAGCCATGACCCACTTCATCGACCCGCGACTGCGCGAGGTCATCCGGCCGTTCTGGCCCGACTTCGCGAGCATCGGCTCGCATGTCGGCGGCGAACTCGTCATCGGCGATGGCGCGACCGTCTCGGTGAATGATCCCGCCACCGGGCAATTGCTGTTCAGCTATGCGGATGCGGGTGCCGACGTCGCCGCGAAGGCCGCAGCGGCGGCGACGGCCGGGCAGGCGGAGTGGGCACGTGTCACCGCTGCGGGCCGCGGCCGCATCATGCAGGCCATCGCGCGCGCGATTCTCGCCGCGGCCGAGCCGCTGGCGCTACTGGAATCGCTCTCCGCCGGCAAGCCGATCCGCGACACAAGGGGCGAGGTCGCCAAGGTCGCGGAGATGTTCGAATACTATGCGGGGTGGGCCGACAAATTCCACGGCGACGTCATCCCGGTGCCGTCGAGCCATCTCAACTACACGCGCCGCGAGCCGATGGGCGTCGTGCTGCAGATCACGCCATGGAATGCGCCGGTCTTCACCGCCGGCTGGCAGATCGCGCCCGCGATCAGCATGGGCAATGCGGTGCTGCTCAAGCCGTCCGAACTGACGCCGCTGACGTCCCTGGCGCTCGCGGTGATCGCCGAGGGCGCGGGGCTGCCGAAGGGCGTCGTCAACGTGCTCGCCGGCTTCGGCCACACCACGGGGCAGGCGGCATTGAGTCAGCCGGCGGTGAAGAAGGTCGTGTTCGTCGGCTCGGTGCCGACGGGCCGCCTGATCGGCGAGGCCGCGGCGCGGCGGCTGGTGCCGTCGGTGCTCGAGCTCGGCGGCAAGTCCGCCAACATCGTGTTCGCCGATGCCGATCTCGAACGCGCCGCGATCGGCGCGCAGGCGGCGATCTTCGGCGGTGCGGGACAGAGCTGCGTCGCGGGCTCGCGTCTGCTGGTGCAGAGCGCGGTGTACGACCGTTTCGTCGATCTGGTCGCGAAAGGCGCAGCCAAGATCAAATGCGGTGATCCGCTGTCGGCGGACACCGAGATCGGTCCGATCAACAACGCCAGGCAATATGATCGCGTGCTGTCGCTGATCCGCGACGGCGTGGGGGAGGGGGCCGAGATCGTCAGCGGCAGCTTTGGCGAGGCCGCGTCCAGCGGCTACTACGTCAAGCCGACCGTGCTCAAGAACGTCACCAACGCGATGAGCATTGCGCGCAAGGAGGTGTTCGGCCCCGTGGTCGCGGCGATCCGCTTCGAGACCGAGGCGGAGGCGATCGCGATCGCCAATGACAGCGAGTTCGGCCTTGCCGGCGCGGTGTGGACGAAGGACGTCGCGCGCGCGCATCGCGTTGCAGCGAGCGTGAAGGCCGGTACCTTCTGGATCAACTCCTACAAGACGATCAATGTCGCCTCGCCCTTCGGCGGCTACAACAACAGCGGCCATGGCCGCTCCTCCGGCGTCGAGGCGCTCTACGAATATACGCAGGTGAAAAGCGTGTGGGTCGAGACCGCCGCCGAGCCCGCGGTCGCTTTCGGCTACGCGCCCGGCTTGCGTGAGTGAGACGATGTCGTGAATCAGGTGCTTGCGCCGACGGGGCTGCATGGCATGATCGGTGCAAGAACTGCGCGCCCACGGAACGACGAGCCAGTTCCGAAATAAGGAACAGAGTGATGCCGCGCTTCGTCAACGTCGCCATTGGTCAACTCGGCCCGATTGCCAGGAGCGAGTCACGGACCGCGGTGGTTGCGCGGCTGATCGCCTTGATGCGCCAGGCCCACGCCAATGGCTGCGATCTCATCGTCTATCCCGAGCTCGCGCTCACGACCTTCTTCCCGCGCTGGTACATGGCCGATCAGGCGGAGATCGATTGCTATTTCGAGCGCGAGATGCCGGGGCCGGAGACGCAGGCTCTGTTCGCCCTCGCGAAGGAGCTGCGCATCGGCTTCTGCCTCGGCTATGCCGAGCTCACGATCGAGGACGGTGTGGTGCACCGCTACAACACGGCGATTCTGGTCGACAAGGACGCGCGCATCGTCTCGAAATACCGCAAGGTGCATCTGCCGGGTCATGCCGAGCACGAGCCGTGGCGCAAGTTCCAGCATCTGGAAAAGCGTTACTTCGAGCCCGGCAAGAGTTTCGGCGTGGCCGACGCATTCGGCGGCGTCATCGGCATGGCGATCTGCAACGACCGCCGCTGGCCCGAGACCTATCGCGTGATGGGGCTGCAGGGCGTCGAGATGGTGCTGATCGGCTACAACACGCCGGTGCACAATCCGCCGGCGCCGGAGCATGACGACCTCTCGCTGTTCCACAACCGCCTCGTGATGCAGTCCGGTGCCTATCAGAACGGCACCTGGGTGATCGGCGTCGCCAAGGGCGGCATCGAGGAGGGCATCGACCACATCGCCGGCAGCTGCATCATCGCGCCGTCAGGCGAGATCGTCGCGGCCTGCGCCACGAAGGGCGACGAGATCGCGCTGGCGCGATGCGACCTCGATCTGTGCAAGTCCTATAAGCAGACGATCTTCAATTTCGACGTCCATCGCCAGCCGGGGGCTTACGGCATGATCGTCGAGCGCAAGGGCGAGACGCTGATGGCGGATGGATCGCCGGTGAAGAAGCAGTGATGCAAGGCCGAGACCCCTCCACGAGTCATTCCGGGGCATCGCGCAGCGATGAGCCCGGAATCCATAACCACAGGCAAACGTGCGGGGCACGCGGGTGGTGACATCTCGCATCTCCAACGCCCGCCTGTGGCTGTGGAATCCGGGCTCGCGCCGCTGCGCGGTACGCCCCGGAATGACGCGTGGAGACGAGCGGGCTCTTGCGCTCCATGCCTCATTTGCGTTCAAATGAATGCACTCGACGTGCATGGCATGGGCCTTGCTTACAATTTCGGCAATTGAACTCAGGCATCTTGCATCAGGAGAGAACATGGATCGCAGAACGGTATTGAAGGGATTGGCAGGCGCGGGTGGTCTGGCGCTGACGGGAATTGCAGCGCCGGCGATCGCACAAGGTGCAAATGCGCGGACCTTGCGCTTTGTGCCGCAGGCCAATCTTGCCAATTTCGATCCGATCTGGGGCACGCAATACGTCGTGCGCAACGCGGCGGCGATGGTCTGGGACACGCTGTACGGCATCGACGACAAGTTCGTGCCGCAGCGCCAGATGGTGGAGTCGGAAGAAGTCTCCTCCGACGGCCTGACTTGGACCTTCAAGCTGCGTCCCGGCCTGAAATTCCACGACGGTGAGCCGGTGCTCGCCAAGGACGTGGTGGCGAGCCTGACGCGCTGGTCGGCGCGCGATCCGATGGGCCTGATGCTCAAGGCGATCCAGAACGAGCTCACGGCGGTCGACGACACGACTTTCAAGTGGGTGCTGAAGCAGCCTTACCCGAAAATGCTGTTCGCGCTGGGCAAGGGCAATGCGCCCTGCGCCTTCATCATGCCTGAGCGCATCGCGCAGACCGACCCGTTCAAGCAGATGTCGGAATACATCGGCTCCGGTCCGTTCAAATTCGTCAAGGGCGAGTGGGTGCCGGGCGCCAAGGCGGTGTTCGAGAAGTTCGCCGACTACGTGCCGCGCGACGAGAAGCCGGTGTGGCTTGCCGGCGGCAAGAAGGTGCTGGTCGATCGTGTTGAATGGGTGATCATGCCCGATCCGGCGACCGCCGCCGCCGCCTTGCAGAACGGCGAGGTCGACTGGTGGGAGAACCCGATCACCGATCTCGTGCCGGTGCTGAAGGGCAACAAGAACATCGGCGTCGACATCGGCGATCCTCTCGGCAATGTCGGCTCGTTCCGCATGAACCATCTGCATGCGCCGTTCAACAATGTGAAGGCGCGCCAGGCCATCCTGATGGCGCTGAGCCAGGAAGACTACATGCGCGCGCTGGTCGGCGACGACAACGCGCTGTGGAAGCCGCTGCCCGGCTTCTTCACCCCGGACACGCCGCTCTACACCGAGGCCGGCGGCGAGATCCTGAAGGGCAAGCGCGACTTCGCGGCGGCCAAGAAGCTGCTCGAGGAAGCCGGCTACAAGGGCGAGCCGATCACCTGCGTGGTCGCGCAGGACCAGCCGATCACCAAGGCGTTCGGCGACGTCACCGCCGATCTGCTCAAGAAGCTCGGCATGAATGTGGACTTCGTCGCCACCGATTGGGGCACCGTGGGCGCCCGCCGCGCCCAGAAGACGCCGCCTGCCCAAGGCGGCTGGCACATGTTCCACACCTGGCATGCCGGCGCTGATTGCATCAACCCGGCCGCCTACACCGCGCTGCGCGCCAATGGCGACAAGGCCTGGTTCGGCTGGCCGACCAGCGAGAAGGTCGAGACGGAGATCACCAACTGGTTCAACGCCAAGTCGCTCGACGAGGAGAAGACCGTCGCGGCCCGCATCAACAAGGCAGCGCTCGACGACGTCGTGTTTGCACCGACCGGCTTCTTCCTCGGCTACACCGCGTGGCGCAAGAACGTCTCCGGCGTGACCAAGGGGCCGATCCCGCTGTTCTGGGGCGTATCGAAGACCGCATAAGGCGCTGACCTCAGATGCTCGCTTATGCGCTCCGACGCGTGCTGTCGACCTTGCCCGTGATGGCGATCGTCGCGCTGTTCGTCTTCAGCCTGCTTTACATCGCGCCGGGTGATCCCGCCGCGGTGATTGCAGGCGACCAGGCGAGCCCGGCCGACGTCGAGCGCATCCGCGCCAATCTCGGACTGGACCAGCCCTTCCTGGTCCAGTTCGGCAGCTGGGTGTGGCGCCTGCTGCACTTCGATCTGGGCACCTCGATCTTCACCAACCTGCCGGTGGCCTCGATGATCGCCCAGCGCATCGAGCCGACCTTGTCGCTGATGATGGTGACCCTGGTCCTCACCATCATCGTCGCGGTGCCTCTCGGCGTCATCGCGGCGTGGAAGGCGGGGACCTGGATCGACCGCGTGATCATGGCGTTCGCCGTGTTCGGGTTCTCGGTGCCGGTGTTCGTCGTCGGCTACATCCTCGCTTATGTGTTTGCCTTGAAGTTCGACCTGTTGCCGGTGCAAGGCTACACGCCACTTGCTCAGGGCTTCTGGCCGTGGCTGCAGAACCTGATCCTGCCGGCGGTCGCGCTCGGCTGCGTCTACATCGCGCTGATCGCCCGCATCACCCGCGCCGCCATGCTCGAGGTTTTGCAACAGGACTACATCCGCACCGCGCGCGCCAAGGGGCTGGGGCAGGGCGGCATCCTGTTCATCCACGCGCTGAAGAACGCGGCGGTGCCGATCGTCACCGTGGTCGGCATCGGCATTGCGCTTCTGATCGGCGGCGCCGTCGTCACCGAGAGCGTGTTCGCGATCCCGGGTTTGGGCCGCCTCACCATCGATGCCATCCTGCGCCGCGACTATCCTGTCATTCAGGGCATCGTGCTGCTGTTCAGCTTCGTCTACGTGCTCGTCAATCTCCTGATCGACATCACCTACACCCTGGTCGACCCGAGGATCCGCTATTGACCGCCACGACCACAACCTCTCCGCCGCCGGGCCTCGTCGTCGCGCCTCGTCTGCCCGACCTGATGGCGGCCCCGAAGATCCGGCGCGGCGCCATCGGCTTCCTGCGCAACCATCCGACGGTCGCGATCGGCGGCGCGCTGCTGCTGGTACTCGTCATCATCGGCGTGTTCGCGCCGTTCCTCTTCACCGTTGACCCCACCGCGATCGCGCCGGCCAAGCGCACGCGGCTGCCGTCGGCGGATTTCTGGTTCGGCACCGATGCGCTGGGCCGCGACATCTATTCGCGCGTGCTGTACGGCACCCGCGTCTCGCTCACGGTGGGCCTCTCGGTCGCTCTGGCGGCCTCGCTGATCGGGCTCGCGATCGGCCTCGTCGCCGGCTTCGTGCGCTGGGCCGACGGCGTGCTGATGCGCTGCATGGACGGGCTGATGTCGATCCCGCCGATCCTGCTGGCCGTGGCGCTGATGGCGCTGACTCGGGGCAGCGTCGGCAACGTCATCCTCGCCATTACCATCGCCGAGATCCCGCGCGTCGCGCGCCTGGTGCGCGGCGTGGTGCTGAGCTTGCGCGAGCAGCCCTATGTCGATGGCGCGGTCGCCTCCGGCACGCGCACGCCGATGGTGATCCTGCGCCACATCCTGCCCAACACGACGGCGCCGATGCTGGTGCAGGCGACCTATATCTGTGCCAGCGCCATGATCACCGAGGCGATCCTGTCCTTCATCGGCGCCGGCACGCCGCCGACCATTCCGTCCTGGGGCAACATCATGGCCGAGGGCCGCGCGCTGTGGCAGGTCAAGCCCTACATCGTGTTCTTCCCGGCCGCGTTCCTCTCGGTCACGGTGCTCGCCGTCAACCTCGTCGGCGACGGCCTCCGCGACGCGCTCGACCCGCGCATGGCGAAATCACCATGAGCGGAGCGAGCAGAACCATGTCCGCCCGCGCAATCGCAGCACCCGCGACAACGCTGCCGATGGCTCACTCCACTCTCTCCGCCCGTCATTCCGGGGCAGCCCGCAGGGCTGAGCCCGGAATCCATAACCACAGGCAGATGATGTGGGGCGGGATCCCACTACGAGCGTGCCTCACACGTCTCCCTGTGGGTATGGGTTCCGGGCTCGCGCTGACGCGCGCCCCGGAACGACGTGGGGCGAGAGTGCAGCCCGCCACGGACTCGGTCAGATCGAGCGAGGTCATTTGCGATCACGCGTCCGACCCGGAGCTCACCTGATGCCGCTGCTCGAGGTCGAGAATCTCCAGGTCCACTTCCGCACCCCCACCGGCATCAACCGTGCGGTCGACGGCGTGTCGTTCCACGTCAATCCCGGCGAGACGCTCGCCATCGTCGGCGAATCCGGCTGCGGCAAGTCCGTCACGTCGATGTCGATGATGCGGCTGATCCCGGAGCCGCCCGGCAAGATCGCGGGCTCGATCAGGCTCGAGGGCCGGGACATCCTGTCGCTCAGCGATCGCGAGATGCGCGCGCTGCGCGGCAACGACATCTCGATGATCTTCCAGGAGCCGATGACGAGCCTCAATCCGGTGCTGACCGTCGGCCGCCAGATCGGCGAGACCCTGCGGCTGCATCAGGGCCTCGACCAGGCGCAGGCGGAAGCGCGCGCCGTCGAGATGCTGACGCTGGTCGGCATCCCCGAGCCTGCGCGCCGCGTGCGCGAATATCCGCACCAGTTGTCCGGCGGCATGCGCCAGCGCGTGATGATCGCGATGGCGCTGGCCTGCAATCCGAAGCTCCTGATCGCCGACG
The DNA here is from genome assembly GCF_013178945.1 of Bradyrhizobium aeschynomenes. GTDB lineage: Bacteria > Pseudomonadota > Alphaproteobacteria > Rhizobiales > Xanthobacteraceae > Bradyrhizobium > Bradyrhizobium aeschynomenes. The sequence goes on along the minus strand of NZ_JABFDM010000002.1, from coordinate 177,698 downwards.
AGCCGACCACCGCGCTCGACGTCACCATCCAGGCGCAGATCCTCAAGCTGATGCTCGAACTGAAGCAGCGCGTCGGCGCCGCGATCATCCTGATCACCCACGATCTCGGCGTCGTCGCCGAAGTCGCCGAGCGCGTGATGGTGATGTATGCGGGACGCAAGGTCGAGGAAGCGCCGGTGAAGGAGCTGTTCCGTTCGCCGCGTCATCCCTACACGCAAGGCCTCCTCGGCGCGCTGCCCAAGCTCGGCTCGTCGCTGTCGGGCGAGACCAAGCGCCTCGCCGAGATCCCCGGCCAGGTGCCGGACCTCAAGCAGCGTATCGACGGCTGCGTGTTCGCCGGCCGCTGCGCGCTTGCGACCGACCTGTGCCGTCAATACGCGCCGGGGCTGGAGCAGAAGGCCGCGCATCACATCGCCGCCTGCCACTTCGCCGCCAAGGAGCAGGCCGCCGCATGACCATGCCACTGCTCCAGGTCAACGACCTCAAGAAGCATTTTCCGATCCGCAGTGGCCTGTTCGGCCGCAGCAAGAGCCGGGTGCACGCCGTCGACGGCGTGTCGTTCGAGATCGCGCGCGGCGAGACCTTGTCGCTGGTCGGCGAATCCGGCTGCGGCAAGTCCACCGTCGGCCGCGCCATCCTGCGGCTGTTCGACATCACCGGCGGCCAGATCGTGCTCGACGGCAAGCGCATCGATGATCTTGGCCCTGGCAGCCTGCGCGAGATGCGCCGTCGCGTCCAGGTCGTGTTCCAGGACCCGTTTTCCAGCCTCAACCCGCGGATGCGGATCCGCGACATCCTCGCCGAGCCGATCAACAATTTCGGGCTCGCCAAGGACAAGGCCGAACTCGATGCGCGCATCAAGGAGCTGATGGAGATCGTTCGCCTGCCGCGCGACGCCGTGAGCCGCAGGCCGCATGAATTCTCCGGCGGCCAGCGCCAGCGCATCGGCATCGCGCGCGCGCTCGCCGCCAAGCCCGACCTCATCGTCTGCGACGAGGCGGTGTCGGCGCTCGACGTCTCCGTCAAGGCGCAGATCGTCAACCTGCTGCAGGATCTGCAGCGCGAGTTCGGCCTCGCGCTGCTGTTCATCAGCCACGACCTCGCCATCGTCGAGCACATGACGCATCGCGTCGCCGTGATGTATCTCGGCCGCATCGTCGAGATCGCCCCGCGCCGTCAGATCTTCGCCAGCCCCGGCCATCCCTACACCAAGGCGCTGCTGTCAGCCGTGCCGATCCCCGAGCCCGGCGCCGAGCGCAGCCCGATCATCCTCAAGGGCGACGTGCCGAGCCCGGTCAATCCGCCGAAAGGCTGCCGCTTCCATACGCGTTGCCCTCTGGCCTTCGACCGCTGCCGGAGCGAAGTGCCGGAGCTGAGGTTGAAGGGCGAGGAGCAGTGGGTGGCGTGTCATTTGGAGAACCCCGCGTAGTTGGTGTGGCGCTGCGGCTCTGATCACCCGCTCTCACGCCAACCTCCGTTGTCGTCCCGGGCAAGCCCGCCGACGCGAAGCGGCGGCGGGCGCTGACCCGGGCCCCATGCTCCGTGTCGGCTGTTGGCTTGCGCAAGCCTGGCCGTCTCGTGTCACGACCACGGCCTGTGGTTATGGGTCCCGGCGTGCGCCGGGACGACGGCGGAGCGTGGGAAAGCAGCGGGGCTCTTCCCCAAGCGGGCGCGGCCTGCTGCTCATCGGCCACACCGACCTTCCCAATCGTCCCTGCGCACGCGCCATCCCCAGGCCGGTGCATTGTCACCGCCCGACCCGGCGACTAGAAATTGATCCGGTTGAGGAATCTCAAGTCCACCGCCGCGCCGGAACCCGATTGGCGCGGCATGTCCCGCGTTCGAAGAGGCCGCCATGCATCTCGCCCATGATCCGACAGCACCGGCGGCCGCGCAGATCAGCTTCGACCAGTTCCTGGCCGTCGACATCCGCGCCGGCACCGTCGTCGCCGCCGAGCCGTATCCGGAGGCGCGCAAGCCATCGCTGAAGCTGACGATCGATTTCGGACCCGCCATCGGCACCAAGCGCTCCAGCGCGCAGATCGCCTCGCTCTATGATCCGGTGACGCTGGTCGGCCGCCAGGTCGCCGCGGTCGTCAACTTCCCGCCGCGCCAGATCGGCAAATTCATGTCCGAGGTGCTGACGCTCGGCTTTCCCGACGAACAGGGCAACGTCGTGCTGTTCCAGCCCGACAAGCGCGTGCCGAACGGCGCGCGGCTGTTCTGAGCAGGGGAGCCGATACCGTGGATATGCTGCTGGAACCTGTTACGCTGCCGCCGTTCCCCGAAGGCTTGAGGATTTCGCTGCGGCAGATGCACCTTCTCCAGGCTCCCATGGGCGGCACGCTCGTGACGGGCGGCGCCACGTTCCGCGTGTTCGCGCCGCATGCCAAGGCGATCTACGTCTCCGGCCCGTTCAACGACTGGGCGCAGGATGCGAGCTGCCGCCTGGCGCCGATCGGCAACGGTCATTGGGCGGTCTTCATCCCATCCTTGAAGGACGGCGACGCCTACATGTACTTCGTCGAGGGCGAGGGCCATTCGGGCTACAAGCGCGATCCCCACGCGCGTCTGCTCACCGTCGATCCACCGTTCCCGCAGGCGCATTCGGTGCTGCGCAACCCGCAAGCCTTTCCCTGGCATGACGCTGATTTCGCGCCGCCCCCCAGCAACGAGCTGGTGATCTATCAGCTCCATGTCGGCACGTTCGACATGAAGGCGGGCAATCCCGACGGCTGCTTCTTCGACGTGATCGAGCGTGTGCCGCACCTCGCCAAGCTCGGCATCAACGCCATCGAGCTGCTGCCGGTGCAGGAATTCCCGACTATGTTCAGCATGGGCTACAACGGCACCGACCTGTTCAGCCCCGAGACGGACTATGGCGAGGCGGAGGAGGCGCATCTCGCGGCCTATTTCGCGCGGACCAACGAGATCCTGATGGCCGCGGGCGCCGCGCCTTACGCCGATCTCGGCGTCGTCAGGCATTGCGACGACCAGTTGCGCGCGCTGATCGACGTTTGCCATGTCCATGGCATCGCCGTGCTGTTCGACGTCGTCTATAACCACGCCGGGGGCGGTTTCGACGAGGCCAGCATCTGGTTCTTCGACCGCCAGCCTTACGGCGATCCCAATCGCAGCCTGTATTTCACCGACCAGGGCTGGGCCGGCGGCCAGGTGTTTGCCTACTGGAATGCCGACGTGCGGCAGTACCTCGTCGACAACGCGATCATGTTCTACCGCGAATATCACGCCGACGGCCTGCGCTTCGACGAGGTTAGCGTGATGGACCGCTTCGGCGGCTGGGCAACCTGCCAGCAACTGACCGAGGCGCTGCGCGCGGAGAAGCCTGACGCGATCCAGATCGCCGAATTCTGGCCGGTCAATCCGTGGGTGGTGAAGACCATCGCCACGGGCGGCGCGGGGTTCGATGCGACCTGGAGCGATGGCCTGCGGCTCGCCGTGCGCGGCGCGATCGCCGGCGCGGCCGGCGGGGCAGGGGCTCAGGTCGCCATGCAGCCGATTGCCGCGGCGATCGCCGATCTCGGCCTCGGCCAGCGCTGGCGCGCTGTCAATTCGATCGAGAACCACGACATCGTCTATGCCGGGCGCGAGCCGCGCATCTCGCGTCTCGCCGATCCCGTCGACAGCCGCTGCTGGTACGCGCGCAGCCGCTGCCGCGTCGCCACCGGCCTGCTGCTGACCGCGCCGGGCATCCCGATGCTGTTCATGGGCCAGGAGCTGTTCGAGGACCGGCCCTGGAGCGACACGCCCAGCCTGGACACCACGATCCAGTGGGCGCTGCTCGACGGCGAGGACAAGATCACCGCGGACGCAACGCGCTTCACATCAGAGCTGATCGCCATCCGTCGCACCCATCCGGCGCTGACATCCGAGGGCTGCGCCATCGTCCACGTCCATGACGCCAACCGCGTCCTAGCCTTCCACCGCTGGGACGGCCAAGGCGACGACGTCATGGTGATCGCGAGCCTCAGCGAAACACCATGGCGCGACTACGCGATCGGCTTTCCCGCTGGCGGCACGTGGCATGAGGTGTTCAACAGCGACGTCTACGACAATTGGGTCAATCCCGGCGTCGTCGGCAACAACGGCGCGGTGACCGCGAACGGCCCCGCGCTGCACGGCCAGCCGAATTCGGCGATGGTGACGATCCCGGCCAACGGCGTACTGGTGTTCGCGCGGAAATGAGGAGTGTAGCCCGTGCGGCTACACGATCAATCGACCCTGCCGTTCCGCGATCCCGATTGCGGCCTCGGATTAGACGATCAGTCGCCCTTGCCGTTCTGCAATCGAGATCACGGCCTCGGTCCCTGCATTGAAATCGAGATGATCCGCCTCGACGCCGTCCGAGAAGATCACGCCGCTCTCCGGCATCAGCGAGCGCAGGCGCAGGGTCTCCGCGCCGGCGAGGCCGCCGCACACCAGCGAGGTCTGCGAGGTCTTGCTCGGGAACGGCTCGCGGACGGCGAAGCGGAGCTTGCGGGCGTCCCAGGGCAGGGCGGTGTAGCCGCCATCGCCGTGACTGCCATAGCTGCCGGCGATCGCCAGCGCGCCGGTGACGATGCTCTTGAACCAGGCCGTTGAGCCGAGCCCCGTCGCCACGATCAGTCCGCTCGACGACTGCCGCTCCTGCGCCTCGCGCGTCGCGATTTCGTAGCGCGCCGAGACGTGCGTGCGGGCGCCGATGAAGAGGTCGTTGACGGCATGGAGCACCTGGCCGTCGGCGAGGCTCGCGCGCGCCATGGTCACCGCCTTGGCCGCGCGCTTGTCGGCAGCCACCTCCGGCAAGAGTCTCGCGAGGTCCTCCGGCGCGAACGGCAGCAGCACGCCGTCATGCCGAGCCGCATCCGGGTTGAGGCCGAGCAGCGGCTGGCCGTCGAGATATTTCATGGTGTTGGCGACTAGCCCGTCGGGGCCGAGCGCAGCAACGATGTCGGCGGGGCCGAAGATGAAGTTCGGCAGGAAGCCGCGGTCCACGATCTGGTAGCGGCCCCAGCGCTCCAGCGTCTGCGTCGCCGTGGCGCGCGCGGCCTGGTAGGCCGCGTGCTCGCGTTCGTAGTCCGAGAAGTCGGCGCCGAGATGCTCGACATAGAAGCGGGCCTGGTCCGCGGTGAGAAATTTTGCGATCAGCTCCTCGAGCCGCGTTCTCCTGGTGACCAGCACCACCTTGCGGTCATTGCCGGACACGGGGCGCCTCCGCAGGCTTCTGCATCAGGCTGTTCAGCAGCTCGGGCGAGACGTTGAGCTGGCCGATCTTCTCGGCCTTTTCGGCCAGCCCGGAGAAGGCCTGCGCGATCAGCTGGCCCGGCTGCATGCCGGTCGCCGCCAGCGCCTGGATCACGCGGGTGTCGACGCCCTCGAAGATCTTCATCAGCGCCCCGACGCGATAGGCTTCGGCATCGGCCAGCGTGCGGGTATTGGAGGCATTCAGCGCCACGAAGTCCTTGCGCTTCGCCTCCAGCCCGATGTCGGCGACCATGCCGGCCTCGCGCAGCTCGTTCTTCTTCGCGGCCACGCTGGTCTCCGCATCCATCTGCGTCTCGCGGATCGAGCGCTTCTTCTGCTCGACCGCGATCTCGGTATCGAGCTCGCTCTCGCGGATGGCCCGCTCGCGCTCGACCGCGAAATTGCGCCGGGCGAAGATCGCTTCGTCCGCGGTCTTCAGGATCGCCTCACGCGCCTCGGCCTCCAGCGCCTTGGCGGTTTCCGGCGTCGGCTTCACCGCGCGCACCGCGACGCCGAGGATTTCGAGGCCGAGCGCATCGATGTCGGCGCGTTGCTTCAATCCAGCCGCGATCGCCTCCGCGATGCGGTCGGAGGCGCGCAGCGCTTCCCGGAGGGTCATGTCCTTGACCGCCTGCTGCGCCAGCACCTCGACCGCGCCGAGCACGCGCTGCGGCAGCTCCTCCGGGTCATCGGACTCGTAGGTCTTGCCGTCGCGCTTGAGGGTGAAGTTCAGCATCGCCGCCGCCTTCTTCGGCTCGCCGATGCGGTAGGTGACCTGGCCCTGGATCGTCAGCGTCTGAAAGTCGCGGGCGATCTGCTGGAAGATGAAGGCGGCGTCGCGGCTGCCGATGGGGATCGCGACCAGCGAGGTGGCGGGCCCGTAATAGAAGGTGGAGAGCCCGGCGCCTTCCTCGACCACGCTGCCCGCGCGGTACTTGAGCAGATAGGTGGTGGGCTGGGCCTTGATGAAACGCAAGCCGAACATGGCGGCCTCCTGACGTTTGACGGCGTAAGTGTGTTACGCCAACTAAGTAAGTTGGACAGTACAACTAAGTGTGCTAGTGTCAAGCAGCAAAATCGGCGGGGTGAACGGTATGGTGGGACGGCAAGGACAGGGCGGCGGAGCAGGGAACAAAGCGGGTGCAAGAAGGGCAGGGCTGGATTTCCCGCGGCCACTGACCAGCGTCGACATCGTCATCTTCACGATCCGGCTGGAGGCGCTGCACGTGCTGCTGGTGCGTCGCGGCCATGCCGAGGGCGAGCCGTTCCCGGATGCGCAGGCACTGCCGGGGGGGTTCGTCGATGTTGCGAGGGATCGCGACCTCGAGGCCTGCGCGCGGCGCAAGCTCGCCGAGAAGACCGGCGTCGTCAGTCCGTATCTCGAGCAGCTCGGCAGCTGGGGCAGCGCCACACGCGATCCGCGCGGCTGGTCGGCGACCCATGCCTATTTCGCGCTGATCCCCGCCTCAGCCGCGGAGACGGCGCTCGCGGCCGATGCGCAATGGTTTCCCCTGTACGGCGCCGGTGTCAAGCCGAGGCTCGCCTTCGACCATCAGGAGATCCTGCAGGCCGCCGTGCAGCGGCTGCGCAACAAGGTCGAATACACTTCGCTGCCGGCCTATTTGATGCCGGAGGAGTTCACCTTGCCCGAGCTGCAGCGAACCTACGAGATCGTGCTCGACCGGCCGCTGGAAAAGAGCGCCTTCCGCACCCGCATGCTCTCCGCCGACCTGATCGAACCGATCGACAAGATGCGCAAGGGGCCGAACCGGCCGGCGCAGCTGTATCGGTTAAAGGCTGCGGCTGCGCCGGTGTATTTTGCGCGGACGTTCAACGCGCCGGAGTGAAGCTCCGTAGCCCGGATGAGCGCAGCGATAGGCGGGGTCTCATGAGTTGTGGCGGCGAACCCGGATGTCGCTGCGCTCATCCGGGCTACCTAGGCGAGACGGCCGCATCAGGCAGAGAAGTCCACCACCAGCGACTTGCTGGTCGAGCTCGACGAGCTCGTGCCGCTGGCGCTGTAGGAGGATGTCTTGCTGGTGTTCGAGCTCTGCAGCGCCTCGAGCAGCTTCTTCAACAGCTCCTCGACCTGGGACGAGGACGATGAAGACGACGAGGAGGAGGTGCTCGACGTGGTGTCGGTGCTGGACTCATCGCTCGGCGGGGCCGGCGGCGGACCGCCGGCGCCACCTGCGCCGCCCGGACCGCCGGAGAAGGCGTTGGCAAATACGTTCTTCAGCTCGGTCGCCTGGTCCGAGGTCAGCTTGCCGCTGTCGACCTCGCTCTGGATGAGGTCGTCGATCTTCGACTGCATCTCCTCGGGCGATGGCGGTTTGCTGGAGCTGGTCGACGCCGACGAGCTGCCGCTCTGCAATGCGGAGTCGATGTCGTCGAGCGCCGACGACAGCGCGGTCTGGTCGGTGGAGCTGACCTTGCCGGCCGAGACTTCCTTGGTGAGCTCCTGCTTGAGCAGGTCGAGCGGGGAAAAGCCGCTCATGGAGGAGGCGGAGATCGACGTCATGGCATGCTCCGAGGGTTGCGACATCAAACCTGCCTTCAGGTGCGGCTGGAACGCTTAACGGCTCCTTGTTCCCTGTTTCCAGACATGTCTAGACTCGGCGCGCACACAAAACGAAGCAAGAAAGTCGACCGGACGGCGCGAGTCCTGCGGTGTCTGCGACGAGCACGCCCCACCCCCCGCTGTCATTCCGGGGCGCGCGCGGCGCGAGCCCGGAATCCATCGGGCGGCATCACGTGCGGATAAATGGATTCCGGGCTCGTGCTTCGCACGCCCCGGAATGACGACTTTTTTAGAGGAGCGGCTCACCTCCTGTGCCGGGCAAGGCGGCATGCCGACAGCGCAGTGCTCGAAGCCGTGAAATGGTGTATCCGCAGGTGAAGGCGACGCCCTGGCGGGGCATGTCCGCCACAAGGAATAAGCTCCCGGAGGAACTCCATGTCGGCTCTGCCGCTGTCTGGCATCAAGATTCTCGATTTGACCCGCGTGCTGGCGGGGCCGCTGTCCGCCCAGATGCTGGCGGATCTCGGCGCCGAGGTGATCAAGATCGAGCGGCCCGGCACCGGCGACGACGCCCGGGCCTTCGGCCCGCCCTACCTCAGGGATCCCGAGGGCAAGGCCAACAACAACAATTCGTTCTACATCTGCGCCAACCGCAACAAGAAATCGGTCACCGTCAACATCGCCTCGCCGGAGGGCCAGGAGATCATCCGCGCGCTGGCGAAAGACTGCGACGTGTTCATGGAGAACTACAAGGTCGGTGATCTCAAGCGCTACGGCCTCGACTACGCGACCATCAAGGCCGTCAATCCCGACGTGATCTATTGTTCGGTCACCGGCTTCGGCCAGACCGGGCCGTATGCGCCGCGCGCCGGCTATGACGCGATCTTCCAGGCGATGGGCGGGCTGATGAGCGTGACCGGCCACATGGACGGCGAGCCGGGGGCGGGGCCGATGAAGGTCGGCCCGTCAATCGTCGACTACATGACCGGCATGAACACCTCGATCGGCATTCTCTCGGCGCTGTATCACCGCAACGTCAATGGCGGCGGCGGCCAGCATGTCGACGTCTGCCTGTTCGACACCGTGATCGCCTCGCTGTCGCATTACGCGCAGATCTTCCTGATCAACGGCAAATCGCCGCCGCGCCGCGGCACCTGGGGCAATGGCGGCATGCCGGCCGGCGTGTTCCGCTGCACCGACGGCGAATTGATGCTGGTGGTCGGCAACGACGCCCAGTTCGCGCGCACCTGCGCCGTGCTCGGCTCGCCGGAACTCGCGACCGACCCCAAGTTTCTCAAGAACAACGACCGCGTCGTCAACGGCAAGGAGATCATGGCCATCTTCGCCGGCCTGTTCCTGAAGAACTCGGTGGCGCATTGGCTAGAGGAATTGGAGAAGGCGGGTGTGCCCTGCGGCCCCGTCAACGACTTTGCCCATGTGTTCGCCGACCCGCACGTCCGCTCGCGCGGCATGGAGGTCAAGGTCGAGCACAAGTTCGAGCCGCAGCTGTCGGTGATCCGCAACGCGCTGACCTTCTCGGGCACGCCGATCACCGACTACCGCGCCCCGCCATTGCTCGGCGAGCATACCCAGGACGTGCTGGCGGGGCTCGGCTACGACGCGGCGAAGATCGCGGCGTTGAAGCAGCAGGGCGTGGTGTAGTGCGCGACAATCGCGGCATTCCCCGGTGTCGTCCCGGCGAACGCCGGGACCCATAACCACCGGCCGCGGTGCTGATCCTCGATCTCTCCCCGCGTGCCTCAAGACGGATCACGCGGTATGGGTCCCGGCGTTCGCCGGGACGACCCGTGGAGAGAGTGTGCCTCAGTTGTGGCGGTGGTGACGGTAGCGCTGCGCCTTGTGCCTGGGCGCGTGATAGCGCGGCTCTGACACATACGGAGCCGGCGGCGGCGCGCCGAGCTGTTGCCGCGATTCCTGCAGGCGGCGCTGATAGCCGGGGGAGTTCATGATGTTGGCGGCGGCGCCGCGCGCCAGCACCGGCTCGCTGGCCGAGACCATCGCGATCGCCGTGGCGGCGAGGGCCATGATCAATCGCAGGCGCTGCGTCATCCGGCTTTGCTCCATTCTGGCTAGCGCGCCTCGCGCGCCGCAACCTTCTGCGTTGACTTTGCCGTCGGGACGCGCATCGTCAAGCCGAGTACGGCGCCGCGCACCACACGGCCGATCACATCCTCGACATCGTCGAGGTCGCATTGCCCGTCGGACAGTTTGGTGAGCCGCTCGCTCTCGCGGATGGTGTGATGCGCCATGGCCAGCGCAAAATGCAGGCCCCAGAACAGGTCGACTTCGGAACTCTCCGGCAGCGCGCGCTTCATCGCTGCGGCGAATTTCCGCAGATGGTCGATTTCCTTGTTCTTGATGCGGCGAATTGGCGGCACCGATTCGATCGAGGCGCGGATCATGAAGCGCGCCACCGGCGAGCGCTGGTTCGCAGGCCCCAGGCAGCCGCGCAGGATCGGGCCGACGAGGGCGCGCAGGATGGCGCCGATCTCGGCGCGGCCGCCGCCGGCGTCTTCCGCCGCCCGCAATTCGCGCAGCCGCTCGCGGTTGAGCGCGATCGAGCGCGTCACGAACAGCTCGGCGATCAATTCGTCCTTGGAGCCGAAATGGTAGTTCACCGCGGCGAGGTTGACGTTGGCCTCCGCGACGATGTCGCGCAGAGTCACGTCGGAGAAGCCGCGCTCGGCATAGAGCCGCTCGGCGGCGATGAGGATCGCAGTCCGGGTCTGGTCGGTCGCCATGCTCGTCCTCCCGAACGACGAGGGTGGGGGAGTTGCGTTTCAAACAATTGTATGAAACTATTGTTTGAGACGGCCGGAATGTCAATCGCGGTGCTTCCGCGGGGCGAGATTTCGGCGCTGCAGCGACGATCCCTGAGAAACCGTGCCGCGCAAGATGGCTCTTGCGCAGACGCGGCCGGCGGATCGACACTGCGGCCAAACAAGGTTCGAGGAAACACCCAAGGAGAGTCCCATGGACTTCACGATGTCGGCGAAGCAGCAGGAATGGCTGGAGCGCGTGCGCAGCTTCATGACCAAGCATGTCCGCCCGGCGGTGCCGATCTACAAGCAGCAGGACGCCGAGGGCGACCGCTGGAAGGTGATCCCGATCCTCGAGGAACTGAAGGCCAGGGCGAAGGCCGAGGGCCTGTGGAACATGTTCATGCCGCCGTCGCCGCATGAGGACGACGAGTTCCGCGGCGCCGGGCTGACCAACCTCGAATATGCGCTGCTGTCGGAGGAAATGGGCCGCATCTCCTGGGCCTCCGAGGTGTTCAACTGCTCCGCGCCGGACACCGGCAACATGGAGGTGTTCATCCGCTACGGCACCAAGGAGCAGAAGCGCAAATGGCTGCGCCCGCTGATGGACGGCGAGATCCGTTCGGCGTTCCTGATGACCGAGCCTGCGGTGGCCTCGTCCGACGCCACCAACATCGAGACCCGCATCGTGCGCGACGGCGATCACTACGTCATCAACGGCCGCAAATGGTGGTCGTCTGGCGTCGGCGATCCCCGCTGCAAGATCGCGATCCTGATGGGCAAGACCGATCCGTCGGCCGCCAAGCATCAGCAGCAGTCGCAGATCCTGGTGCCGCTCGACACCCCCGGCATCAAGGTCGAGAAGATGCTGCCGGTGTTCGGCTTCGATGACGCGCCGCACGGCCACGCCCAGGTGCTGCTCGAGAACGTCCGCGTGCCTGCGGAGAACATCCTGCTCGGCGAGGGCCGCGGCTTCGAGATCGCGCAGGGCCGCCTTGGTCCTGGCCGCATCCATCACTGCATGCGCACCATCGGCAAGGCCGAGGAGTCGCTGGAGAAAATGGTGCGCCGGCTGATGACGCGCCAGGCCTTCGGCAAGAAGATCATCGAGCATTCGGTGTGGGAGCAGCGCATCGGCGAGGCCCGGACCAACATCGAGATGTGCCGGCTGTTGTGCCTCAAGGCCGCCGACATGATGGACAAGGTCGGCAACAAGACCGCGCAGGGCGAGATCGCGATGATCAAGGTCGCCGCGCCCAACATGGCGCTGAAGATCATCGACGACGCCATCCAGGCGTTCGGCGGCGCCGGCGTGTCGGATGATGCGGGTCTCGCCAAGGACTACGCCAACATCCGCACGCTGCGTCTGGCCGACGGCCCGGACGAAGTGCACAACCGCGCCATCGCCCGGCTCGAAATGAAGAAGTATGCCAACGAGCCGCGCCACTGAGCGTAATCTTGTAAGGTGGGCAAAGCGTCCGGCCGAGCGCACAGCGCGCAGCCGGACGCGTGCCCACCATCTTCGAGCTCGCGGCAGGCGGTGGGCACGTTGCGCTTTGCCTACCCTCACGGCACGCTCGCAACCACGACCTCCGTCATGGCGAGCGAAGCAATCCAGAGTCTCGGCGGAGCCCTGGATTGCTTCGCTTCGCTCGCAATGACGAAAAGGACGACCGGCGGACAACAGGCCGCCGCTCGTCAGATCAGAGACAGAATCAAGCGACCAAGGGAGTTCGTCGTGGCCGACGGCGTCAAGAAGGACGAAGAATTCTCCGGCACCAAGCCAGTCGAGGAGCGGCATCGTTTCGACGAAGCCAGGCTCGCGGCCTGGATGGCCGAGCATGTCGAGGGCTATGCCGGCCCGCTGACCGTGCTGCAGTTCAAGGGCGGACAGTCGAATCCGACCTATCGGCTGAACACGCCCGGCCGCTCCTACGTGCTCAGGCGAAAGCCGTTCGGCAAGCTGCTGCCGTCGGCGCACGCCGTCGATCGCGAATTCCGCGTCATCGCCGCCCTCGGCAAGCAGGGCTTTCCAGTCGCCCGCGCCTACGCGCTCTGCAACGACGACAGCGTCATCGGCTCGGCCTTCTACATCATGTCGATGGAGGAGGGCCGGGTGTTCTGGGATCCGACCCTGCCGCATGTCGCGGCCCCGGAGCGCCGCGCGATCTTCACAAGCAAGATCGAGACCCTGGCGAAGCTGCACACCTACGATCCCACCGCGATCGGCCTCGCCGACTTCGGCAAGCCCGGCAACTATTTTGCCCGCCAGGTCGACCGCTGGACCAAGCAATATCGCGCCTCGGAAACCGAGCATCTGCCGGAGATGGAGAAGCTGATCGAATGGCTGCCGCGCACCCTGCCGGTGCAGCAGCGTGTCTCGATTGTGCATGGCGACTACCGGCTCGACAACATGATCTTCCACGCGACCGAGCCGCGCGTCATCGCGGTGCTCGACTGGGAACTGTCGACGCTCGGCGACCCCATGGCCGATTTCACTTATCTGTTGATGCAGTGGATCATGCCCGGCCTCGCCGGCGTCGATCTCAAGGCGCTCAACATCCCGACCATGGAGGAGGCGGCGGAGATCTATCGCGGCGTCACCGGCACGGAGCTGCCCGACCTCAACTGGTACTTCGCCTACAATCTGTTCCGCCTCGCCGGCATTCTCCAGGGCATCATCGGCCGCATCCGCGACGGCACCGCCGCCAACGACAAGGCGATCGAGTCGGTCAAGCGCATGGTGCCGATGACCAAGCAGGCCTGGGAGTACGCGCAGAAGGCGGGTGCGGTGTAGCCTCTTGGAGCCCGGATGAGCGTCAGCGACATCCGGGTTCTCACGTGCTGCTGCGGTGAACCCGGATGTCGCTTTGCTCATCCGGGATACGCGCTACACACCCTCTCAGCGGCCACCGCCGCCACCACCGCCGCCGCCGCCGCCACCGGCCGTCGTCATCGCACTGCTGTAGCGCGGATCGGTCTGCTTCATGTAGATCGGCGAGGTGTCGGTGCTCTTGCGGCGCGGGCCCTCTTGCACGTGTTGGTAGGTGCCGCAGGAGCCCCATGAGCTCAGCTCGCACGGCGGCAGGCTGGGCTGGCGCGCCTGGGCGCTGGTCGCAGCCGCCCCGGCCGCGAGGGCGCCGATCAGGGTGAGCAGTCGCAGTTTCGATAGTCTCGACATCTGATTCCATCCTTCGGTTTGGCGAAGCCGGAAATGGTCCGCTTGCGAAGTTCGACGGAGCCTGCAAGCAGGCGGTTCGAAGAGGCGCGCCGAAAAAAAGCCGCCAGTGCCGATGTCTGAGGTTGAACCGGACTCCTGCTCGCTGCGACATGACGCGGTCGCCCCGGCTAGAAAAGTTCGCGAGCGCGATCAAGGCGATCGTCTCGATCAGTCCGAGCGGGTGAAAGATTTTACTTTCGCTTTTTCGGAATTTGTGCTTTGCTGTGGTCATCCCGCCTCATCGAAGAGGGGCGTTGCGCGCGATCGTCACGACACGCGAGGCGGGGAGCGATGGCCGCGAGAGATCGCAGCGTCCTCTCACGAGGGCGCGGACGAACGATCGATTGCGGACGCGAAGTCGCAGCGTCCTGACACCCCGAAGCTGGTGTCACCCGCGCAAGGCGCAAGCCTTGTCGCGGCATGGTGGCCAACAAGCCCGGCGCACCAGGGAGACTGCGTATAAGCGTGAAGACCGTCGCGCAGGGAAGGCCGGGTGTTCTCGGCTGCACCTGTGGTACCTGCCGCCTGCATTTTTTTCGCAGGCGGGCCGCAGGCGTCAGCCGACGCCTGGCCTTCCCTGCGCCCTCTGTCGAGAGGGCGTGTAAAATTCGGGATCACTCGGGCGCGGAGGCGTCGCGGGAATGAACGCGCATGTTTGGACTCCGTCATTGCGAGCGCAGCGACTTGTCCGCCGTCGCTCGAAGAGCGAAGGCGGAAGCAATCCAGGGCTCAGACAACGACTCTGGATCGCGTCGCTGCGCTCGCGATGACGGCTCCAACAAACACCGTCATCCCGGCCAAGCATGGCCAGCGCGAATGCGCTGGCGGTGCGCAGAGCCGGGATCCATACGCCGCAGCAGGCGTGTGAGGCAAAAAGCCAATGGACAGTCTGCCTCACACCGCTCCCTGGGGGTATGGGTCCCGGCGTTCGCCGGGACGACGGCGGAGGTTGGCGTGGCAACTCGCCTAGATCGGCTTGCCCGCATACGGCATCGAGGCCGTGAGGCCGCCGTCGACCGGGAACGCCTGGCCGTTGACGTAGGAGGCTTCGTCGCTGGCGAGGAACAGGGCCATGGCGGCGATCTCGTGCGGCTGGCCGGCGCGCTTGAGCGGATTGAGCTGGCCGATCTTGCCCTCGGTGCCGCGCTCCTTGGCGCCGTCGAAGATCGGCTTGGTCATGCCGGTCTCGATCAGGCCAGGGCAGACCGCGTTGATGCGCACGCCGGTCCCGGACAGCGAGTAGGCGGTGGTCTGCACCAGGCTGATCACGCCGGCCTTGCTCGCCGCATAGGGATGGCCCGAGGCGCCGGACTTCAGGCCCGCGACGGAAGCCGTGCAGACGATGGCGCCGCGCTGCTGCCGGACCATGTGCGGCATGGCGTATTTGACCGCGAGGAACGGGCCGATCAGATTGATGCGCAGGATCTCCTGCCAATGCTCGACGGTCTGCTCGGCGATCGGCTTCAGCCCGCCGGAGATGCCGGCATTGGCCCAGATCACGTCAAGCTTGCCGTAGGTCGCGACCGCGCGATCGATGAAGCCGGAGACATCGGCTTCGGATCCGGCGTCGGCGAGCACGGCCTCGGCGATGCCGCCCTGCTGCTTGACCATCTCGACCGTCTCCTTGACGGCCTCGCTGCGATCGACCGCGATCAGCCGCGCGCCTTCCTTCGTGAACATCAGGGATGCGGCGCGGCCGATGCCGCTGCCGGCGCCGGTGATGATGACGGATTTGCCTTCGAGGCGGCCCATGTTTCCTCCTGCTTTCGTTGTGATCAGTTGCGTGCCGCGCAACGGAATTCAAACGCCGTTTCAAACGTGCCGGGATCGGCAAGCGGCTTGAGACGACTGAGGCCTTCACGTACAGCGAGAGACCGGCAGAGGGAAGGGTGAGCGATGACGAGTGATGGAAGCAAGCCTTCTGTGGTCACCACGCGCTGGTGGTGGGTGCGCCATGCGCCGGTGCGTAGCGACGGCGGCAATATCTATGGCCAGTCCGACATTGCCTGCGACACGGGGGATCGCGAGGTGTTCGAGGCGGTCGCAAAAATCCTGCCGCGCAGCGCGGTGTGGTATGCGAGCAATCTGATGCGCACGCATCAGACGGCGGAGGCGATCTGGGCCGCCGGGTTTCCGCAGCCCTCTACGATGATCAAGGAGGCCGCCTTTGCCGAGCAGCATCTCGGCCAATGGCAGGGCATGAACCGCGCGGCGTTCCTGGCGAGCCGCCCCGCCGGCAGCCACTGGTTCGCCGCGATCGACGAACCGGCACCGGGCGGCGAGAGCTACATGGATCTGTACACGCGCGTCACCTCAGCGATCGCGCGCATCACGGCGGCGGAAGCCGGCCGCGATGTCATCGCGGTGGGGCATGGCGGCACCATCAAGGCCGCCGTCGGCCTTGCGCTGGGCGGGCTCGTCGAGAAGGGCCTCGCCTTCGACATCGACAATTGCTCGGTGACCCGGCTCGACCACATCGTCGCCGGCGAGACCAGCACATGGCGGCTGCCGATGGTCAACCAGCAGCCCTGGATCGCGGATGCCGCGCACCGCGCGATGCACCAGCCGGCCGGGCCGGAGGTTATGACGAGCAAGCTGGCGTAGTGACGGACCTCTATAGATGCGATCTAACTATATCTCGCCGCACGGGCAGTGCACCCTCTCCCCTTGTGGGACAGGGCGGTATGACCGCGCCAGCGCGGTCATACCGGGTGAGGGGTCTCTCTCCGCGAAGACAGTGCTGTGGGACGAACCCCTCACCCGTGCGAGTACGACGGTGGGGCTGGTGCTGTCCTCTCCCACAAGGGGAGAGGGCGCAGTCACTTGCACCGCGGAGAGGCGGCACAGAATTCGCGGTGCGATGTTCGAGTCAATGACAATTAATAGGTAGGAGGACTTCCCCATGACTCTGTTCGATATGACAGGCAAAGTCGCCGTCATCACCGGCTCCACCCGCGGCATCGGACTTGCCATCGCCGAGCGCATGGCCGAGCACGGCGCCAAGGTGGTGATCTCCTCGCGCAAGGCCGACGTCTGCGATGCCGTCGCCAAGGAGATCAACGAGCGGTTCGGCGCCGGCACTGCGGCCGCGGTGGCCGCGAACATTTCCAGCAAGGAGAACCTGCAGAACCTCGTCGACGAGGCCAACCGGATCTACGGCAAGATCGACGTGCTGGTCTGCAACGCGGCGTCGAACCCGTATTACGGGCCGCTCGCCGGCATCTCCGACGATCAGTTCCGAAAAATTCTCGACAACAACATCGTCGCCAACAACTGGCTGATCAGCATGGTCGTGCCGCAGATGATCGCGCGCAAGGACGGCTCTGTCATCATCGTCTCCTCGATCGGCGGCCTCAAGGGCTCGACCATTCTCGGCGCCTACGCGATCTCCAAGGCCGCCGACATGCAGCTCGCGCGCAATCTCGCCTGCGAATACGGCCCGCACAATGTTCGCGTGAACTGCATCGCGCCCGGCCTGATCAAGACCGATTTCGCCAAGGCGCTGTGGGATAACCCGGACAACCTGAAGGCCTCGACCGCCCGCTCGCCGCTCTTGCGCATCGGCATCCCCGACGAGATCGCGGGTGCGGCGGTGTTCCTGGGCTCCGCCGCCGGCAACTTCATGACCGGCCAGACCATGGTGATCGACGGCGGCGCGACGATCAGTTGAGGGGGGCTGCGCGTGTCGCCCGTGGTGCGGCCACACTCACTACTGTCGTCCCGGCGAACGCCGGGACCCATAACCACCGGCGGGTGTGAGGCACGCAACTGGCAGTGACATCCCTCGACAGATCACGCGGTATGGATCCCGGCGTTCGCCGGGATGACGGTGGTGGGTGCCGCATCCGGGCAAACGATCCAGTTGCCTCACTCCACCGCCGCGTACACCACGTCACGGACCAGCGTGCGCAGATAGTCCCGCTGCCCCGGGGCCTGGGCCATGAACACGCAGAACAGCTCCTCCTTCGGATCGATCCAGAAGAAGGTGCCGGCGATGCCGCTCCAGAAGAAGGTGCCGGGCGAGCCGGGGAAGGGGGCAATACCGGCGTCGCGGCGGACGGCGAAGCCAAGGCCGAAGCCGTGACCGGGCGACAGCAAGGTGCCGACCGTCTTCACGTGCGGACCGAGATGGTCGGAGGCCATCAGTTCCAGCGTCTTTCGCCCGACCAGCCTGGTGTCGTCGAGGCTGCCCTTGTTGAGCAGCATGGCGCAGAAGCGGGCGTAGTCCATGGTGGTCGCCACCAGCCCGCCGCCGCCGGATTCCATCAGCGGCTGCTCGGTCATCTTGAACAGATTGACCGCCTCGCCGGTCCAGGGGTCCTTGGCGAACGGCTCGGCGAGCCGGTGCGCATTGGACTCGCTTGTGAAGAAGCCGGTCTCGTTCATGCCAAGCGGCGAGAGGATGCGCGCGGAGAGGAACGCGCCGAGCGACTGGCCGGAGACGACCTCGATGATCCGGCCGAGGATGTCGGTCGAGCGGCTGTAGTTGAACTCGGCGCCGGGCTGGCAGATCAGCGGCAGGCCGGCGACGATGGCCGCGTGCTCGGCGTTGGTGATCTTGCGGCTGCGTACCCGGGACTGCTGGTAGAGCTGGTGCACCGGCCCGGTGCCGGTGTGCTCGTATGCAAGACCCGAGGTGTGGCGCAGCAGGTCCTGCACCGCCATCGGCTGGGCGACCGGCACGAGCTCGAGCTTGCCGCCGTTGTCGACGCCGACCTTCTGGTCGCCGAATTCGGGGATGAACTTGGCGACGGGATCGGACAGCAGGAGATCGCCGTCCTCGACCAGCATCATGATCCCGAGCGAGACGATTGGCTTGGTCATCGAGAAGATGCGGAACAGCGAATCGGGGCGCATCGGCGTGTCCTGATCCGGCGCCTGCCGGCCGATCGCATCGAACCAGCCGATCCGGCCGCGCCGGCCGACCAGCAGGGTGGCTCCGGGGATGGTGCCCTTGTCGGCCTCGCGCTTGAACGCGTCCGAGGCCCGCTGAAGCCGCGCAGCCGAGAGCCCGAGCGCCTCCGGCCGGTCATCCGGCAGCGGCGAGCTCAGCGAGCGGAGCGCGGACAGCGGCATGCTGGGGGCGGGGGACGGGGTCATGGGCTCTCCCTGGGGCAATGTTATCGGTTTGGATCAAGTCTGGCGCGGAAGTTGTGGTCTGACCAGTCGATTTGCCCGATTGCACCCTTGCATTCGGGGGGAGGTCTATGCTTCAAAGCGGCCGAACCGGCGACGCAGTCCCGGCTCGCTAGGAGTGTAGCTCAATTGGTAGAGCACCGGTCTCCAAAACCGGGGGTTGGGAGTTCGAGCCTCTCCACTCCTGCCAGCGAGGCAGCTGCCAGCGAGATCAAGCACTTAACACCGAAATCGACGAAGACGGTTTGCCCGGGGCCCGCGATGCGCGAGCCCCGAACGCGTTTTGGCGGGTCCTTATTGTTTCACGTAAGGACAATTGCCGTCCTTCAGCGGCCGGAACACCTGGTCGCCGGGCACCTCCGCCAGCACCTTGTAATAGTCCCACGGGCCCTTCGACTCCTCCGGCTTCTTGACCTCGAACAGGAACATCGAGTGCACCATGCGGCCGTCCTCTCGGACGAAGCCGTTGTCGGTGAAGGCGTCGCGCACCGGGGTCTCGCGCATCTTGGCGAGCACCGGCTTGGTGTCGCGGGTGCCGGCGGCTTTCACCGCGTTGAGATAATGCAGGGTGGCGCTGTAGGTCGCCGCCTGGTTCATGGTCGGCATCCGCTTCATCTTGTCGAAGAACTTCTTGCCGAAGGCGCGGGTGCGGTCGTTGAGGTCCCAGTAGTAGGCCTCGGTGATGATCAGGCCCTGTGCCAGCTTCAGGCCGAGGCTGTGGATGTCGGAGATGAACATCACGATGCCGGCGAGGTTCTGGCCGCCGGCGACGATGCCGAACTCGGCGGCCTGCTTGATGGTGTTGATGGTGTCGCCGCCGCCATTGGCCATGCCGATGATCTTGGCCTTGGAGGCCTGCGCCTGCAGCAGGAAGGACGAGAAGTCCTGGTTGTTCAGCGGATGCCGGGCGCTGCCGACCACCTTGCCGCCGGAGGCGCGCACGACATCGCCGGTGTCGCGCTCGATCGAATGGCCGAACAGATAGTCCGCGGTGATGAAGAACCAGCTGTCGCCGCCGTTCTTGACGATCGCCTGACCGACGGTGTGCGCGTTGCCGTAGGTGTCGTAGGTCCAGTGCAGGGTGTAGGGCGAGCAGGATTTGCCGGTGATGTCGGAGCTCGCCGCGTCCGTCACGATCATGATCTTCTCGAACTGCTTCGACATCTCCATGCCGGCGAGCGCGGTGGCCGAGGTCGGCATGTCGATGATCATGTCGACCGCTTCGTTCTCGTACCATTTGCGCGAGATCGAGGCGGCGATGTCGGCCTTGTTCTGCGGATCGGCGCTGATCACCTCGATCGGCTTGCCGAACATGGTGCCGCCGAACTCCTCGACCGCGAGCTTGGTTGCCTCCAGATTGCCCTGGCCGCCGATGTCCGAATAGACCGACGAGAAGTCGCCGAGCACGCCGATCTTGAGCGGCGCCTGGGCGCGGGCATGGACGGCGGTGAGGGTGAGGGCGGCAAGGCCGGCAACGAGACCGACGGCGGCAAGGCGCGTCCGTCCCTTGCCCGTGGCAAAGGTCATGGGTTTCCTCCTGATTGTTCTTGTGCCCGCGAGCATGAGCGGCCGTCGAAGGCGCGGCAAGGGCAGCAAACCCTCCATCCCGGGCATTTCGTCGCGGCACCTGCTCAACCTGCCGTGGTGCGGAAATGGCCTGCCGTGGCACGAAAAACCGGGGTGAGGCGGAATCCTGCGTGGCCTGCCAAGGGAATGACCGGGGACACCCGGCCTGCCCATATCTTGACCTCGGGCCGGTCCGACAGTAGATATCGGAGACCTGCAGCCGGCCCGCGGACAGCGGATATCCGGCGCGGCTTTTCAATCCCCGAACAAGCGAGCCCGTGGATTCGGCTCATCTCTCCGACAAGAGGGTGGGCAGCGGTCGGCTGTTCGGTTTTCCCAGTCAACTCTTCAATCGTCCGATGACGGACGAGGACCCCTGACGATGGCTACAAGCCCGTTCAAATTCCTTCAGGAAGTGCGCTCGGAGACCGCCAAGGTCTCGTGGCCGAGCCGTCGCGAGGTCACCATCACCACGATCATGGTGTTCGTGATGGTGGCGCTGGCCTCGGTGTTCTTCTTCGCCGCCGATCAGATCATCCGTTATCTCATCACCCTCGTGCTGGGCATCCACTGATGGCAACCGCAACGCAAAGCTCCGACAAGCGCTGGTACATCGTCCACGCCTATTCGAACTTCGAGAAGAAGGTCGCGGAGTCGATCCGCGAGCAGGCCAAGCAGCGCAATCTCGAGGATCTGTTCGAGCAGGTGCTGGTGCCGATCGAGAAGGTCACCGAGGTGCGCCGCGGCCGCAAGATCGATGCCGAGCGCAAGTTCTTCCCCGGCTACGTGCTGGTGAAGATGAAGCTGACCGACGAGGCGTTCCACCTGATCAAGAACACGCCCAAGGTGACCGGCTTCCTCGGCGCCGAGAACAAGCCGATGCCGATCTCCGAAGGCGAGGCGATGCGCATCCTGAACCAGATGCAGGAAGGCGTGGAGCGGCCGAAATCGTCGGTGTCGTTCGAGATCGGCGAGAACGTCCGCGTCGCCGACGGCCCGTTCGCCTCTTTCTCCGGCGTGGTCGAGGAAATCGACGAGGCCCGTTCGCGCGTCAAGGTCGCGGTGTCGATCTTCGGTCGCGCGACCCCGGTCGAGCTCGAGTTCAACCAGGTCGAGAAGGTGGTCGGCTAGGGCCGGCGGCTTGGCTCTCTCCGCCGTCATTCCGGGGCAGCCCGAAAGGGCTGAGCCCGGAATCCATAACCCCAAATGGGTCTGGGACGGCGGGCTGCCACTTCTGGAGTGCCTCACACGGCGCCTCGTGGCTATGGATTCCGGGTTCGCCCTTGCGGGCGCCCCGGAATGACGTGGGGAGGGACTTGCGCCCTCAACCCTTTCCTTTTTGTCCGATCTCGTGTATCGGGCGCGCTTCGCTCCCCAACGGGGGCGATTTCGTTCGTGGGAGGCGCGGCCGGCTTTGCCAGCCGGATCAAAGCGCGCCGGACCACGGTCCCAAACCTCGCCCGACGGGTTTTGTCGCCCGGAGGGCGGTGCGTTCGCATCAGGCAAGACACGCGAACGCGTTGGAGAATCACAATGGCAAAGAAAGTAACCGGTTACCTGAAGCTTCAGGTTCCGGCCGGCGCGGCGAACCCGTCGCCGCCGATCGGCCCCGCGCTCGGTCAGCGCGGTCTCAACATCATGGAGTTCTGCAAGGCGTTCAACGCGCAGACCCAGAAGGAAGAGAAGAACACCCCGATCCCGGTGGTCATCACGATTTACGCGGACCGGTCCTTCACCTTCGAGATGAAGACCCCGCCGATGTCCTTCTTCCTCAAGCAGGCTGCCAAGATCCAATCGGGCTCCAAGGCCCCGGGTCGCGACAAGGCCGGCAAGGTGACCAAGGCGCAGGTGCGCGAGATCGCCGAGAAGAAGATGAAGGACCTGAATTGCGACTCGATCGAGTCGGCCATGAAGATGGTCGAGGGCTCCGCCCGCTCGATGGGTCTGGAAGTTGCGGGGTAAGCGCCAATGGCTATCGGAAAGCGTTTGAAGAAGGCCCGCGAGGGTATCGACCGCACCAAGCTGTACCCGCTTGCTGACGCGATCAAGATGATCAAGGAGCGGGCCGTCTCGAAGTTCGACGAGACCATCGAGGTCTCGATCAACCTCGGCGTCGATCCGCGCCACGCTGACCAGATGGTCCGCGGCGTCGTCATGCTGCCGAACGGCACCGGCCGTACGCTGCGCGTCGGTGTGTTCGCCCGTGGTGCCAAGGCCGACGAAGCCAAGGCCGCCGGTGCCGACGTGGTCGGTGCGGAGGACCTGGTCGAGAAGGTGCAGAACGGCAACATCGACTTCGACCGTTGTATCGCCACCCCCGACATGATGCCGCTGGTCGGCCGTCTCGGTAAGGTGCTCGGTCCGCGCGGCATGATGCCGAACCCGAAGATCGGCACCGTGACCATGGACGTCGCGGGCGCCGTCAAGGGTGCCAAGGGCGGCTCGGTCGAGTTCCGCGTCGAGAAGGCTGGCATCATCCAGGCCGGCGTCGGCAAGGCCTCGTTCGCCGAGGACAAGCTGGTCGAGAACATCAAGGCGCTGGCGGACGCGGTCGTGAAGGCCAAGCCGGCAGGCGCCAAGGGTACCTACGTCCAGCGCGTCGCGGTGTCCTCGACGATGGGCCCGGGCGTCAAGGTCGAGCCGGGCACCGTGCTCGCCTAAGCGGCCAGGCATGCGTTAGATTGAGAAGGGCGGGATCGTCGAACGATCCCGCCCTTCGCATTTGGAGTGCTTGGCCAACATGCCCGACAAGGTCCTGATCTATTCCCGTTTCCCCAAATCCCTGACCCAGCGCTTCGCCGACCGCTTCGACCTGCTCGACACCGGCGGCAGGCCGGCGGACGAGGTGTTTGCGGCGGAGGAGGTGGCGCAGGTCCGCGCGCTGATCACGGCTGGTGCCACTCGGCTGGGCGCGGAAGAGATGGACCGGCTGCCGGCGTTGGGCGCGATCGTCTGCTATGGCACTGGCTACGATGGCGTCGACCTGGAGGCGGCGGCGGCGCGCAACATCGCTGTCGGCCACAGTCCCGGCGCCAATGCCGCGGCGGTCGCCGATGTCGCGGTGATGCTGATGCTGGCGAGCACGCGGCGGTTGGTCGTTGCCGATGCCTATGTCCGCGACGGCGGCTGGGCCGCGTCCAAGCCGTCGCCACTGATGAAGCCGCCGCCGAGCCTGTCCGGCTGCAAGGTCGGCGTCTACGGCATGGGCGAGATCGGCCGCAAGATCGCGGCCCGCGTCGCCGCGTTCGAGACCGAGGTCGGCTATTTCAACCGTACCCGCTACGACGAGCTGCCGTACCCATACTTCCCGAGCCTCGATGCGCTCGCCGAATGGTGCACCGTACTGATGATCGCCGTCCGCGCCAGCACCGAGACGACCCATGCCGTCAATGCTGAACTCCTGAAGAAGCTCGGGCCCGACGGCCATGTCGTCAACATTTCACGCGGCTCGGTGATCGACGAGCGCGCGCTGCTGGCAGCGCTGAAGGACGGTGTCATCGCCGGCGCCGGGCTCGACGTGTTCGAAACCGAGCCGCATGCACCTGACGAACTGACCTCGCTTCCTGGCGTGGTGGTGACGCCGCACGTCGGCGGCAACACGCGGGAGTCGCATGTCGCGATGCAGGCCTGCGTTGTCGCCAATCTCACCGCCTTCTTCGCCGGTGAGACATTGCCTTACCAGGTCAAGTGATCAGCTCGCGGCGGCGTTCTCCTGCATCCAAAATAGTTCCGTGCAGTCGGAGAAATATTCTGACGCACTGCACATCTCTGTGAGTTGCGAGTCGTTCTCGAACGCTTCTAATCCTTGCCATTCGTCGATGAAGAGCGAGGGCGGCAATGGCGGCGTTCACCTTGAAGATCAACGGGCGGGAGCATCAGATTGATGTCGATCCTGGGACGCCCTTGTTGTGGGCCATTCGCGATAATGTCGGGTTGACCGGCACGAAGTATGGCTGTGGCGTCGCGCAGTGCGGCGCCTGCACCGTCTATGTCGATGGCCAGACCGTCCGCTCATGCTCTTTGCCCGTCTCGGCGGTCGGAAAGAGCGAGGTGACCACGATCGAGGGGCTGACATCCAAGGAAGCCGTCGCCGTGCAGAAGGCCTGGGCCGCGCACGACGTGCCGCAATGCGGCTACTGCCAGTCGGGGCAGGTGATGAGCGCGGCCGCGCTGCTCGGCCTCAATCCCAAGCCCACCGACCAGGACATCGATCTGGCGATGAACGGCAACATCTGCCGCTGCGCGACCTATGTCCGCATCCGCGCTGCGATCCATTCCGCCGCCAAGTCGCTGGAGGGCTGACCATGAATGCACATGTGAAGCCTGCTGCCTCGACCGCATTGTCACGCCGTTCGCTGCTGAAAGCAGGGGCGGGCCTGGTGCTCGCCACCTATGTCGCCCGCAACGGTGTGGCTTACGCGCAGGACGGCGCCGCGGCCAAGTCGGTCAACATCGCCCCGAATACATTCCTGGTGATCGGTCAGGACGACACTGTCACGGTGTTGTGCAAGCACATCGAGTTCGGGCAGGGGCCGTTCACCGGCATGGCCACGCTGGTGGCCGAGGAGCTGGACGCCGATTGGACGCAGATGCGCGCCGATCACGCGCCTTCCAACCCTGTGCTGTACAAGAACCTGTTGTTCGGCGTGCAGGGCACCGGCGGCTCCAGCGCGATCGCCAATTCCTACGAGCAGATGCGCAAGGTCGGCGCTGCCGCCCGCGCGATGCTGGTGGCCGCGGCCGCCGACGAATGGAAGGTGCCGGCCGAGGAGATCACGGTCGAGAAGGGCATCATCAAGCACGCTTCGGGCAAGCAGAGCGGTTTCGGCGCCCTGGCCGCCAAGGCGATGCAGCAGCCGGCGCCGGCGAACCCGCAGCTCAAGGATCCCTCCGCTTTCAAGCTGATCGGCAAAGAAGGCGCCGTGACCCGGCTCGACAGCGTGGCGAAGTCGAACGGCACGGCCGAGTACACGCTCGATATCAAGGATCCGGGCACGTTGACCGTGCTGGTGGCGCGCTCGCCGCGATTCGGCGGCAAGGTCGCCTCGTTCGACGCGGCGGCAGCCAAGGCCGTGCCCGGTGTTGTCGACATCAAGAAGGTGCCGAACGGCGTTGCCGTCTATGCGGATGGCTTCTGGCCGGCCAAGACAGCTCGCGAGTTACTCAAGATCACCTGGGATGACAGCAAGGCGGAGACGCGCGGCACGGCGCAGCTGCTGGAGGAGTTTCGCGCGCGCGCGAAGAAGCAGGGCGCGCTGGTCAAGCAGGAGGGCGACGTCGACGCCGAGATCGCCAAGGGCGGCAAGCTGATCGAGACCGAGTTTGTCTTTCCGTATCTGGCCCATGCGCCGATGGAGCCGATCAACGCCTTCATTCATTGGAAGGGCGAGACCGCCTCGGCGCGCTATGGCAGCCAGTTTCCGACGCCGGATCATGCCGCGATTGCCCAGGTGCTCGGGCTGGATATTGCCAAGGTCGAGCTCAAGACGATCCTGGCTGGCGGCAGCTTCGGCCGGCGGGCACAGCAATCGACCCATGTCGCGCTGGAGTTGGCGCAGGTTGCCAAGGCGATCGGGCCGGGACGGCCCGTCAAGCTGGTATGGACCCGCGAGGACGACATGCGTGGCGGCTACTACCGGCCGTTCAGCCTGCACCGCATGCGCGGCGTGGTCCGCGACGGCAAGATCGTGGCGTGGTCGGACACGATCGTCGGCCAGTCGATCATGAAGGGCTCGCCGTTCGAGGCGATGACCATGAAGAATGGTCTCGATTCGACCGCCTATGAGGGCTCGAACGAGATCCCTTACCAGGTGCCGAACTTCCGCTGCGACCTGCACCAGGTCGATGTCGGCGTCCCCGTGCTGTGGTGGCGCTCGGTCGGCCACACCCATACCGGCTACGCCGTCGAGGCCTTCGTCGATCAACTGCTCGAAGCCGCCGGTCAGGACCCGGTCGAGGGCCGGCTTGCCATGATGGCCGACAAGCCGCGCCATGCCGGCGTGCTCAAGGCGGTTGCGCAGCTCGCCGACTGGAAGGGCGCCAAGCTCGAAGCCGGCCGCGCCCGTGGCGTCGCCGTCGTCGAGAGCTTTAATACCTATGTGGCGCAAGTGGTCGAGCTGTCGATGGGCCAGGAGGGACCGGTGGTTCACAAGGTCTGGTGCGCCGTCGACTGCGGCGTTGCCGTCAACCCGGACATCATCCGGGCCCAAATGGAGGGGGGCATCGGCTTTGCGCTCGGCCACATCCTGTATGCGCAGCAGCCGCTCGAGGAGGGCCGGCCAGTGGCAGGCAATTTCGACAGCTACCGCTCGCTGCGGATCAACGAGATGCCGCAGATCGAGGTTGCCATCGTGCCGTCGACAGAGAAGCCCACGGGTGTAGGCGAGCCCGGCGTGCCGCCGCTCGGACCGGCCGTCGCCAATGCCATGGCGAAACTCGGCCTGCCGCGACCAACGCAATTGCCGATCCGGCCGGGAGATACCGCATGAGAGTGGTCGGAACGGGGACGCTGGCGCTGCTCGCCGGCAGCTTGGCCGCGGTTGCGATCGCCGCTTATCCGGGGCTGCGGCGCGCCGACGCAGCGCCGGAGGCGGTCCGCATGGCCGCCGGGCTGAAGCCGGTGACGGATTTCGCCAGGATCAAGAACAAGGACGAACGTGCGGTGGCGCTGTTCGAGGAAGCCGGCAAGGTGCTGCAGTCGCCGCGCTGCATGAACTGTCATCCGGCTGGCGATCGTCCGACGCAGACCGACAAGATGCTTCCGCACCAGCCCCTGGTGGTCCGCGGCGAAGCCGGCATGGGAGCGCCAGGCGGGCTCGCCTGCACCACCTGTCACCACGAGGCCAATTTCGACGCCGCACGTGTGCCCGGCAATCCAAAGTGGCAGCTGGCGCCGATCGAAATGGCGTGGCAAGGCCGCTCCCTTGGCCAGATCTGCGCGCAGATCAAGGATTCGAAGCTCAACGGCGGCAAGACCATGGCCCAGCTGGTTCACCATATGGCTGAGGATGAGCTGGTCGGCTGGGGCTGGAATCCGGGCGCGGGGCGGACGCCGGCGCCGGGAACCCAGAAACAGTTTGGTGAGCTGATCAAGGCCTGGGCCGACGCCGGAGCAGCCTGTCCGAAAGGGTGAGGCGGGATCGCGCCACTGCGCGTGATTCCCGGTAGCCTCGGATGCGCTCAGCGACATCCGGATTCTCCGGCCGGCACGTGAGGTTCGCATGTCGCTATGACCGACGGGCGTCCCGCGCGCCGGCTGTCGCGCATGCGGGGCTAGGGGCTTTCCGGCGTGGCCCAATTGGTGCGATTTTTGCTCCTTGGGGGTCTTGGCAAGTCGCGATCGACCCGTTAAAGAACCGGCTTCCGGGCGGGCTGGCTGTTGCTGGCGCGACCGTGCGCGCATTCCGACAGCCTAGGGAGCCAGCATTCCTTTTGAGGATATCCGTTTGGATTTCTCGGAAGGAAGAAGGATCTTTCTGCTCTCGAATGCCGCAGGGGAGGTCGGTCCGCCGATCCCCTCGAATCCTGTCCGAGACTGCAGGCGCCGGCGCGGAAATCAAATTTCCTCAATGGCTTAATCATTCAGCCTGCATAGACGGGTGAAGACCGGATTTCGGCATGTCCTCTGCGCTCGTCGCGATGGCATGCAGGTTTGGTTCGAACCTCGACACTCCCAGGGCCGGTCAGGCCTTCGGGAAGGGCAGGCTATTCATCGTCGTGCTGCCTGACGTGTCCTTTGGGGTTCTAGCGTCCAGAGGTCGGGTTTGGCGGGCGGCGGGTTTAACCCGGCGGTCCCGCTTTCGGGCGAAGGCTGCCAACCGGAGAGAGCTTGCTGTGGAACGAGCGGCAAAGAAAGAGGCGGTCGAGCAGCTGCACGAGGTCTTCAAGACCACGGGCGTTGCCGTCGTCGCTCACTATTCCGGCCTTACCGTGGCCCAGATGCAGAACCTGCGCAAGCAGATGAAGCAGGCTGGCGCGTCGGTGAAGGTCTCGAAGAACCGTCTCGCCAAAATTGCTCTTGAAGGCACGGACGTCGTCGGCATCGGTTCCCTGTTGAAGGGGCCGACCGTGATCGCAACTTCGAACGATCCTGTCGCGGCGCCCAAGGTTGCCATCGAATTCGCCAAGGCGAACGAAAAGTTCGTCATCCTCGGCGGCTCGATGGGGTCAACCGTCCTGAATGTCGACAGCGTCAAGGCTCTCGCCTCGCTGCCGTCGCTGGACGAACTGCGCGGCAAGCTCGTCGGCCTGATTCAGGCTCCGGCGACCAAGCTGGCCCAGCTCGCCAATGCTCCCGCGGCCAAGGTCGCGCGCGTCATTCAGGCTCATGCCTCAAAGGGCGAAGCGGCCTGACGCCCTTCGCAAACACTCACAACCTGGTTTCGAACCGAACCACATTAAGGGACTACATCAATGGCTGACCTGCAGAAGATCGTCGACGACCTCTCGGCCCTCACCGTTCTCGAGGCCGCTGAGCTCGCCAAGCTCCTGGAAGAGAAGTGGGGCGTGTCCGCCGCGGCCGCCGTGGCCGTCGCCGCTCCGGGCGCTGGTGGCGCCGCTGCCGCTCCGGCGGAAGAGAAGACCGAGTTCACCGTTGTCCTGGCTTCGGCCGGCGACAAGAAGATCGAGGTCATCAAGGAAGTCCGCGCCATCACCGGCCTGGGCCTGAAGGAGGCCAAGGACCTCGTCGAGGGCGCTCCGAAGCCGGTCAAGGAAGGCGTCAACAAGGACGAGGCCGAGAAGATCAAGGCTCAGCTCGAGAAGGCTGGCGCCAAGATCGAGCTCAAGTAAGCGACGGCTTCTTGCGGAGCGCCGGGCCGCCTGACGGCAAGGCGCGGCGCTTCCAAACGAATTTGGTGACCGGGTGGTAACATCGCCCGGTCATCATAAAGACAAAGACGTTTGCGGGGGTATCCGGGTCGGCCGGAATCGTTGCAAAAGGCGTGCAACGGAAACATCCGCTGCGGGCCGAACACGGAAAAGTGTGGAGATTTGGGGGCGTCGCTCTCGAATCTCGACTAGTGTCAACCCATATTGGGTCGGCAGCACGAAAAGCCGGTTTTGACGATGGAGTGGCGTTTCCGTCGTAAGCCGTTGGGAGATAGGCAATTTCGGGCTTTTGCAGTCCGTGACGAGATGGTTCTGACGAGCGGGTGCGTCCTCGCGCCTCGCGCGTCGTTTTGCGTTTTGGCGGTGTGAAGAACAGATCTGGGACGTTTCCGTTCCGCGTTCTGTGCCTCAGACCTTCGAAATGGATCGAAATTCAACCCGGGATGGCGGTGGCAGCCGCTGTTTCGGAAGGATCGCCCCTCCGGGCGACGACATGAGAGGCCACGATGGCGCAGCAGACATTCACCGGTCGCAAACGCGTTCGCAAGTTCTTTGGACACATCAAGGAAGTCGCGGAGATGCCGAACCTCATCGAGGTTCAGAAGGCATCCTACGACCAGTTCCTGATGGTGGACGAGCCCACGGGCGGCCGGCCGGACGAGGGCCTGCAGGCGGTGTTCCGTTCGGTGTTCCCGATCTCCGACTTCTCGGGCACCTCGATGCTCGAGTTCGTCCGCTACGAGTTCGAGCCCCCGAAATACGACGTCGACGAGTGCCGCCAGCGCGGCATGACCTTCGCTGCGCCGCTCAAGGTGACGCTCCGTCTCATCGTGTTCGATATCGACGAGGAGACCGGCGCCAAGTCGGTCAAGGACATCAAGGAGCAGGACGTGTACATGGGCGACATTCCGCTCATGACCATGAACGGCACCTTCATCGTCAACGGCACCGAGCGCGTCATCGTCTCGCAGATGCACCGTTCGCCCGGCGTGTTCTTCGACCACGACAAGGGCAAGACCCATTCGTCGGGCAAGCTCTTGTTCGCCGCCCGCGTCATCCCGTATCGCGGCTCCTGGCTCGACATCGAGTTCGACGCCAAGGACATCGTGTTCGCGCGCATCGACCGTCGCCGCAAGCTGCCGGTGACGTCGCTGATGTTCGCGCTCGGCCTCGATGGCGAGCAGATCCTGTCGACCTTCTACAAGAAGCTGATCTACAAGCGCATCAAGGAAGGCTGGCGCGTTCCGTTCGACGCCAACCGCTTCCGCGGCTACTCGACCGTCAACGACCTGATCGATGCCGACACCGGTAAGGTCGTGCTCGAGGCCGGCAAGAAGCTCACCGTCCGTGCCGCCCGCCAGCTCCAGGAGAAGGGGCTGAAGGCGCTGCGTATGTCGGACGAGGAGCTGCTCGGCAACTACATCGCCGAGGATCTCGTCAACCCGAAGACCGGCGAGATCTACGCCGAGGCCGGCGACGAAATCACCGACAAGCTGTTCAAGGTGCTGAACGAGCAGGGCTACAAGGACCTGCCGCTGCTCGACATCGACCACGTCAATGTCGGTCCCTATATCCGCAACACGCTGTCGGCCGACAAGAACATGACGCGTGAGGATGCGCTGTTCGACATCTACCGCGTGATGCGTCCGGGTGAGCCGCCGACGCTGGATTCCGCGCAGGCGATGTTCCAGTCGCTGTTCTTCGACGCCGAGCGCTACGACCTCTCCGCGGTCGGCCGCGTCAAGATGAACATGCGCCTCGAGCTCGATGCGCCGGACACCCAGCGTACGCTGCGCAAGGAAGATATCCTGGCGGTCATCAAGACCCTGGTCGACCTGCGCGACGGCAAGGGCGAGATCGATGACATCGACCATCTCGGCAACCGCCGCGTGCGCTCGGTCGGCGAGCTCATGGAGAACCAGTACCGCATC
The DNA here is from genome assembly GCF_013178945.1 of Bradyrhizobium aeschynomenes. Taxonomy (GTDB): domain Bacteria; phylum Pseudomonadota; class Alphaproteobacteria; order Rhizobiales; family Xanthobacteraceae; genus Bradyrhizobium; species Bradyrhizobium aeschynomenes. Next base: position 146,471 of record NZ_JABFDM010000002.1, on the reverse strand, counting down.
GGTCTGCTGCGCATGGAACGCGCCATCAAGGAGCGCATGTCGAGCGTCGATATCGACACCGTGATGCCGCAGGACCTGATCAACGCCAAGCCTGCCGCCGCTGCCGTGCGTGAATTCTTCGGCTCGTCGCAGCTGTCGCAGTTCATGGACCAGACCAACCCGCTGTCGGAGATCACCCACAAGCGCCGTCTGTCGGCGCTTGGACCGGGCGGTCTGACCCGCGAGCGCGCCGGCTTCGAGGTGCGCGACGTGCATCCGACGCATTACGGCCGCATCTGCCCGATCGAGACGCCGGAAGGTCCGAACATCGGCCTGATCAACTCGCTGGCGACGTTCGCCCGCGTCAACAAGTATGGCTTCGTCGAGACGCCCTACCGCAAGGTCAAGGATGGCCGCGTCACCGACGAGGTGGTGTATCTGTCCGCCATGGAAGAGGGGCGCTACCGCGTCGCGCAGGCCAACGTGCCGCTCGATGCCAAGGGCCGCTTCACCGAGGACCTCGTGGTCTGCCGTCACGCTGGCGAAGTCGTGCCGATGACGCCGGACAAGGTCGACTACATGGACGTGTCGCCGAAGCAGCTGGTTTCGGTGGCCGCGGCGCTGATCCCGTTCCTCGAGAACGACGACGCCAACCGCGCGCTGATGGGCTCGAACATGCAGCGCCAGGCGGTGCCGCTGGTTCGCGCCGAGGCGCCGTTCGTCGGCACCGGCATGGAGGGCGTGGTGGCCCGTGACTCGGGCGCCGCGATCGCGGCCCGCCGCTCGGGCGTGATCGACCAGATCGACGCGACCCGCGTCGTCATCCGCGCCACCGAAGATCTCGATCCGACCAAGTCGGGCGTCGATATCTACCGGCTGATGAAGTACCAGCGCTCGAACCAGTCGACCTGCATCAACCAGCGTCCGCTGGTGAAGGTCGGCGACATCGTCAAGAAGGGCGACATCATCGCTGACGGTCCGTCGACCGATCTCGGCGAGCTCGCGCTCGGCCGTAACGTGCTGGTCGCGTTCATGCCGTGGAACGGCTACAACTTCGAGGACTCCATCCTGCTCTCCGAGCGGATCGTGAAGGAGGACGTCTTCACCTCGATCCACATCGAGGAATTCGAGGTGATGGCCCGCGACACCAAGCTCGGTCCGGAGGAAATCACGCGCGACATTCCGAACGTGTCGGAAGAGGCGCTGAAGAACCTCGACGAAGCCGGCATCGTCTATATCGGCGCGGAAGTGCGCGCCGGCGACATCCTGGTCGGCAAGATCACGCCGAAGGGCGAGAGCCCGATGACGCCGGAAGAAAAGCTCTTGCGGGCCATCTTCGGCGAGAAGGCTTCCGACGTTCGTGACACCTCGCTGCGGGTGCCGCCGGGCGTGCAGGGCACGATCGTCGAGGTCCGCGTGTTCAATCGTCACGGCGTCGACAAGGACGAGCGTGCGCTGGCGATCGAGCGGGAAGAGATCGAGCGTCTCGCCAAGGACCGCGACGACGAGCAGGCGATCCTGGACCGCAACGTCTACAGCCGTCTCGCCGACATGCTGGACGGCCGCCAGGGCATCTCGGGGCCGAAGGGCTTCAAGAAGGACACCAAGATCACCCGTGCGGTGCTCGACGAGTATCCGAAGTCGCAGTGGTGGCTGTTCGCCTCGCCGAACGACAAGCTGATGGCCGAGATCGAGGCCATGCGGAAGCAGTACGACGAGTCGAAGAAGGGGCTGGAACAGCGCTTCCTCGACAAGGTCGAGAAGCTGCAGCGTGGCGACGAGCTGCCGCCGGGCGTGATGAAGATGGTCAAGGTCTTCGTCGCCGTGAAGCGCAAGATCCAGCCGGGCGACAAGATGGCCGGCCGGCACGGCAACAAGGGCGTCGTGTCCAAGATCGTGCCGATCGAGGACATGCCGTTCCTGGAGGACGGCACCCATGCGGACATCGTGCTGAACCCGCTGGGCGTGCCTTCGCGCATGAACGTCGGCCAGATCCTCGAGACGCATCTCGGCTGGGCCTGCGCGGGCCTGGGCCGGCGCATCGCGCAGACGGTGGATGCGTATCTGTCGAAGCAGGACGTCAAGCCGCTGAAGGAGACCCTGAAGCGCATCTACGGCGAGGACGAGACCATCAAGTCGCTCAACGACAACGAGTTGATCGAGCTTGGTCACAATCTGAGCCGCGGCGTGCCGATCGCGACTCCGGTGTTCGACGGCGCCAAGGAGGCCGACATCGAGGAGATGTTGAAGCTCGCCGGGCTCGACGCCTCGGGTCAGTCGACCGTCTATGACGGCCGCACCGGCGATGCCTTCGACCGCAAGGTCACCGTTGGCTACATCTACATGCTGAAGCTGCACCACTTGGTCGACGACAAGATCCATGCGCGTTCGATCGGTCCGTACTCGCTGGTCACCCAGCAGCCGCTGGGCGGCAAGGCCCAGTTCGGCGGCCAGCGCTTCGGTGAGATGGAGGTGTGGGCGCTCGAAGCCTATGGCGCGGCCTACACGCTGCAGGAGATGCTGACGGTGAAGTCGGACGACGTCGCCGGCCGCACCAAGGTCTACGAGGCGATCGTGCGCGGCGACGACACGTTCGAGGCCGGTATTCCGGAATCGTTCAACGTGCTGGTCAAGGAAATGCGCTCGCTCGGCCTCAACGTCGACCTGCACAACTCCAAGCTCGGACCGGCGCCGACGTCGGAAGCCGCCGAGTAGTTCAAGACATCAGGCCCGGCCGTCCTCTGACGGCCGGGTGCCGGCGCCTTCTTCCCGCGGGTCGGGGCAGGGCGCCGTCTGCCAAGAGATTTTCGAATTTGCGGCTGACCCCCGATCGGTCCGCGAGGAGAATACGATGAACCAAGAAATTATGAATCTCTTCAATCCGACGACGCCGGCTCAGGTCTTCGACCAGATCCGGATCTCGATTGCGTCTCCGGAGAAGATTCTGTCCTGGTCCTACGGCGAGATCAAGAAGCCGGAAACGATCAACTACCGCACCTTCAAGCCGGAGCGCGACGGCCTGTTCTGCGCCCGCATCTTCGGACCGATCAAGGACTACGAGTGCTTGTGCGGCAAGTACAAGCGGATGAAGTACAAGGGCATCATCTGCGAGAAGTGCTCGGTCGAGGTGACGTTGTCGCGCGTCCGGCGCGAGCGCATGGGTCACATCGAGCTCGCCGCTCCCGTCGCGCACATCTGGTTCCTGAAGTCGTTGCCGTCGCGCATCGGCCTGCTGCTCGACATGACGCTGAAGGATCTCGAGCGGATCCTGTACTTCGAATACTACGTCGTCCTCGAGCCGGGTCTCACCGCGCTCAAGGACCGTCAGCTGCTGTCCGAGGACGAGTACCTCAAGGCGCAGGACGAGTACGGCCAGGACAGCTTCACCGCCATGATCGGCGCCGAGGCCATCCGTGAGCTGCTGCGCGGCCTCGAGCTCGAAAAGCTCGAGCAGACGCTGCGTGCCGAGATGCAGGAGACCGACTCCGACATCAAGCACAAGAAGCTCGCCAAGCGCCTGAAGATCGTCGAGGCGTTCCGCCACTCCGGCAACAAGCCGGAATGGATGATCATGACCGTGGTTCCGGTGATCCCGCCGGATCTGCGGCCGCTGGTGCCGCTCGACGGTGGCCGCTTCGCGACCTCGGACCTGAACGACCTCTACCGCCGCGTCATCAACCGCAACAACCGCCTGAAGCGGCTGATGGAGCTGCGCGCGCCGGACATCATCATCCGCAACGAGAAGCGCATGCTTCAGGAAGCGGTGGATGCGCTGTTCGACAACGGCCGCCGCGGCCGCGTCATCACCGGCGCCAACAAGCGTCCGCTGAAGTCGCTCGCCGACATGCTCAAGGGCAAGCAGGGCCGCTTCCGTCAGAACCTGCTGGGCAAGCGCGTCGACTATTCGGGCCGTTCGGTCATCGTCGTCGGTCCGGAGCTGCGCCTGCATCAGTGCGGCCTGCCGAAGAAGATGGCGCTCGAGCTGTTCAAGCCGTTCATCTACTCGCGGCTCGACGCCAAGGGCCTGTCGACGACCGTCAAGCAGGCCAAGAAGCTGGTCGAGAAGGAGCGCCCCGAGGTCTGGGACATCCTGGACGAGGTCATCCGCGAGCATCCGGTACTGCTGAACCGCGCGCCGACGCTGCATCGCCTGGGCATTCAGGCGTTCGAGCCGGTGCTGATCGAGGGCAAGGCGATCCAGCTGCATCCGCTGGTCTGCTCGGCCTTCAACGCCGACTTCGACGGCGACCAGATGGCCGTGCACGTTCCGCTGTCGCTCGAAGCGCAGCTGGAAGCGCGCGTCCTGATGATGTCGACCAACAACATCCTGCACCCGGCGAACGGCCAGCCGATCATCGTGCCATCGCAGGACATCGTGCTCGGTCTCTACTACGTCTCGATCATGCGCGAGGGCATGCCCGGCCAGGGCATGGCGTTCGGCAACATGGCCGAGCTCGAGCATGCGCTGCACGCCAAGGCCATCCATCTCCACAGCAAGATCAAGTACCGCTGGGAGGGGATGAATGAGGAAGGCAAGATCGCCAAGCGCTGGATCGAGACCACCGCTGGCCGGGTCATGCTCGGCAATCTGCTGCCGAAGCATCCGCGCGTGACGTTCGAGGTCATCAACAAGCTGATGACCAAGCGCGAGATCTCGGGCGTCATCGATCAGGTCTACCGTCATTGCGGTCAGAAGGAGACGGTGATCTTCTGCGACCGCATCATGGCGCTCGGCTTCTACAACGCCTTCAAGGCGGGCATCTCGTTCGGCAAGGACGACATGGTCGTGCCGGCCGGCAAGTGGAAGATCGTCGACACGACGCGTACGCTGGCGAAGGATTTCGAGCAGCAGTACAATGACGGTCTGATCACCCATGGCGAGAAGTACAACAAGGTCGTCGACGCCTGGTCGAAGGCCTCGGAAGAGATCGCCAAGGAGATGATGAAGGAGATCTCCGTCACCAAGAAGACGGCGACGGGGGCTGATGCCGACATCAACTCGATCTACATGATGTCGCATTCCGGTGCCCGCGGTTCGCCGGCCCAGATGCGTCAGCTCGCCGGCATGCGCGGCCTGATGGCCAAGCCGTCGGGCGAGATCATCGAGACGCCGATCATCTCGAACTTCAAGGAAGGTCTCTCGGTTCTCGAGTACTTCAACTCGACCCACGGCGCGCGCAAGGGCCTCGCGGACACCGCGCTGAAGACCGCGAACTCGGGTTACCTGACCCGTCGTTTGGTCGACGTCGCGCAGGACTGCATCATCACGCAGGACGATTGCGGCACCCATCTCGGCATCAAGATGCGCGCCATCGTCGACGCCGGCACCATCGTGGCCTCGCTCGGCTCGCGCATCCTCGGCCGCGTGCCTTGCGATGACGTGCGTGATCCGGCCACCGGCAATGTGCTGATCAAGGCCGGCACCTTGATGGAGGAGAGCCACATCGACGCCATCCAGCAGGCTGGCGTGCAGGAGGTGAAGATCCGTTCGGCGCTCACCTGCGAGCTCGTCAACGGCATCTGCAAGATGTGCTACGGTCGCGACCTGGCCCGCGGTACTCCGGTCAATCATGGTGAAGCTGTCGGCGTCATTGCCGCGCAGTCGATCGGTGAACCGGGTACGCAGCTGACGATGCGCACGTTCCACATCGGCGGCGCCGCGCAGCTCAACGAGCAGTCCTTCGTCGAATCGAACTTCGAAGGCAAGGTCGTGATCCGCAACAAGGCGATCGCTCGCAACAGCGAGGGTCACCTGATCGCGATGGTCCGCAACATGGTTGTTGCGATCGTCGATTCCGACGGCACCGAGCGTGCGACGCACCGTATCCAGTACGGCGCGCGTATGCATGTCGACGACGGCGACACGATCAAGCGCGGCCAGCGCATCGCCGAGTGGGATCCGTATACCCGTCCGATCCTCACGGAAGCGGAGGGTACGATCGGGTTCGAGGATCTGACCGAAGGCCTCTCGATCTCGGAAACGCTGGACGAATCCACCGGTATCGCCAAGCGCGTGGTCATCGACTGGCGCGGAACGCGCGGTGGCGCGGATCTGCGTCCGGCGATCGTGATCAAGGGCAAGGACGGCAAGGTGCTCAAGCTCGCCCGCGGTGGCGATGCCCGCTACATGCTGTCGGTCGATGCGATTTTGTCGGTCGACGTCGGCTCGACGGTCAAGCCGGGCGACATCCTGGCACGTATCTCGACCGAGAGCGCCAAGACGCGCGACATCACCGGCGGTCTGCCGCGGGTGGCGGAGCTGTTCGAAGCGCGCAAGCCGAAGGATGCCGCGATCATCGCCGAGATCGCCGGCACCATCCGGTTCGGCCGCGACTACAAGAACAAGCGTCGCATCTCGATCGAGCCGGTGGACAAGACCGAGGAGCCGCGCGAGTACCTGATCCCGAAGGGCAAGCACATCCATCTGCAGGATGGCGACATCGTCGAGAAGGGTGACTTCATCGTCGAAGGCAACCCGGCGCCGCATGACATCCTGGCGATCAAGGGCATCGAGGAGCTCGCGGCCTATCTGGTCAACGAGATCCAGGAGGTCTACCGGCTCCAGGGCGTGCTCATCAACGACAAGCACATCGAGGTGATTGTCCGTCAGATGCTGCAGAAGATCGAGGTCACCGACCAGGGCGACACCGACATGATTGCCGGCGAGCAGGTCGACAAGATCGAGTTCGACGCGCTGAACGCGAAGGCCGTGGAGGAGGCGAAGAAGCCTGCGACCGGCAATCCGGTTCTGCTCGGCATCACCAAGGCGAGCCTGCAGACCCGGTCGTTCTTCTCGGCGGCTTCGTTCCAGGAGACCACCCGCGTCCTCACCGAGGCGGCCGTCAACGGCAAGATCGATCCGCTCGAGGGTCTGAAGGAGAACGTCATCGTCGGCCGTCTGATCCCGGCCGGCACCGGCGCCTCGATGGCCCGCATCCGCGAAGTCGCTCTCAAGCGCGACAAGCTGATTCTGGACGAGCGCGAGAAGCAGGCGGCGATCGTGCCGTCGCAGCCCGAGCCGCAGCCGCTGGCGTTGCCCCCGGCGGAGTAAGCGAACGAGCGGCGAGCCGGCCAGCGGTGCCTGGTTCTGCCGCGCGTTCATCGAGCATAGAAAAAGGCCGGCTTTTGCCGGCCTTTTTTAACATTATCTTCTCCTGTTGCAGCGCTGCACCTTCCTTGTTCATCTTCCCTTCAGGGAAAATGGCGCTTCTGGTAACGCCTGATCCGCCGACGTGATGTCCGTCGACCGCGATGCGATGCGCTGATTTGCTCAGGCGCAAACCATGCGGAGAGCGATACGCTATGGCTGGTCGGGCGCCGAGGGTGTGGGTGGCAGGACCCGTGACATGGACGACCGGCAACGTTGCTGACAGCCGGAGATGGCGGAACTTCGATGCTTGACCTTGCGATTGTTGGTGGCGGTCCGGGCGGCCTGATGAGCGCCTGGTACTTGAGGCGGAAGCTCGGCGATCTCTGCAAGGTGACGATCTTCGAAGCGTCCGACCGGCTCGGCGGCAAGATCGTCACGCGCAAGTTCGACAGCGCGCCGGCCATGTATGAAGCGGGTGTAGCCGAAATCTACGACTACTCCATGACCGGCCCCGATCCGTTGCGCGAACTGATCCAGCATTTCGGCCTGCAGACGATCCCGATGGACGCCTTGCAGGTGCAACTCGATGGCGAGCTGCTCGACGACGTGCCGGGGCTGCGCCGCAAATACGGGCCGAAGACGGCGGCCGCCGTCGAAGCGTTCCGCAAGCGTTGCGCCGACGTGATGTCGCCGGTCGAATATTACGAGGGCGTCGGCGCCCATGACAACGAGCACCCATGGGCCTACAAGACCTGCGAGGAGCTGCTCGACGAGGAGGTCGAGGACCCCACCGCCAAGCGCTTCTTCAAGGTGATGTCGCGCTCCGATCTCGCGACCGAGGCCCACAACACCAACGGCCTCAACGCCCTCAAGAACTTCGTGATGGATATCGACGACTACATCGGCCTGTATTCGATCCAGAACGGCAATGAGCAACTGATCGAGTGCCTGCGCTCCGAGGTCGACGCCGACATCCAGCTCAATCACCGCGTGCTGCGCATCGGCAAGACCGAGCAGGGTCGCTACCGGCTCAACATGATGAACGGCAAGGGCCCCGAGACGCGCGAGTTCGATCTCGTGCTGGTCTGTCTGCCACATTCCTGGCTGTCGACCGTCGGCTGGGACGGCGAGAAGCTGCGCCAGTCGATGATCAAGCACATCGCTTATTTCGACCGGCCTGCGCATTATCTGCGGGTCTCGATCCTGTTCGACGAGCCGTTCTGGGGCGACCGGATCCCGGGGTCCTGGTTCATGTCGGAAGCGTTCGGCGGCTGCTGCATCTACAACGAGGGCTCGCGCCACGACGTCGGCAAGCACGGCGTGCTGAACTGGCTGATCGCCGGGTCCGATGCGCTCGCCTTCGCCAACCTCTCGGACCAGGAGCTGATCGATGCCGCCCTGAAGTCGCTGCCGGCGGCGCTTGGCGACGCTCGGGCGCACTTCATGGAAGGCAAGATCCACCGCTGGCTGTCGTCGGTCAATGCGCTGCCCGGCGGCCTGCCGGTGCGCGACGTCATGACGAATCACCGGCCCGAGCCGAAGGAGCATCCGGGGATCGTGGTGGTCGGCGACTACCTGTTCGACTCAACCCTGAACGGCCTGCTGGATTCGTCCGATGCAGCCACCGACATCATCCTCACCGAGATGATGCGGTTGCGCCGTGCCCGCTCGCAGGCCGAAGCGCCACTGTCGGACAAGATCGACCGCGACTACTTCGACAACTATCGCGGGCAGGGGCCATACGGCGAATCATGGTCCCACTTCACCGATCCAGACTATCTGACCAGCCTGATCAAGATCGTCTGGAACCGTGCCAGCAAGGGCAAGGGCTACAAGCTCCTGGTCGCAGGCTCGGCCAGCGGCGAACTGATCGGCGCGCTGCGCGAGCGCGGCATCGATGCCTGGGGCGTCGAGAACAACCGCTACATTCACGGCAAGACGCCGAAGGCGCTGAAGAAGTACAACAAGCTCGGCTCGATCACCGATCTGCCGTTCAAGGCCGGCGAGTTCGACTTCGTGTTCGAGACCAGTCTGTGCCATCTCGGCGACAAGCAGGTGGCCCGGGCGATTCGCGAGCTCAACCGGGTGGTCAAGACCGGCCTGGTGTTCGGCTCGATCACCTCGGACATGGCGCCGGCGCTGGTCGACCGTTACGACCTGCTGCGCGGCGTCAAGAAGCTCGGCACCTGGTGGGAATGGTCCGAGCTGTTCTTCGGCAACGGTTTCGATCTGGCGATGCACCGCCGCGACTGCACCGACGAGGTGTGGGCTGCGACCCTGGCGGCCAACAAGGGGCCTGGTCGGTGGTATGCCGACGCGGACAGCCTGCGCTATTCGTTCTTCGACAAGGTCGAGGACGACGAGGACTGACAGCGGGACGCACGGCTGCTGGCGCGCTCGTCGTAACCCGGCCCGATGAACTGTGCTGATTGCGCGACAGCGGCACGCCGTGCTCTCGGCGGCTGCGGCACCATGTCGCGAGAACGCTGGCGGGAGGCCAGCACAGGTGTTAAAGCCGGGCCGCTTTAATCCGTGACGGCTTCGGGGCCGTACAGGATCGGTTCGTTGAATGGCGCCCAAATCTTCACCGCCGGAAAATCAGAAGTCCGGATCGGCAGATGATCCTGCTGACAAGCGCGCGATGACGGCTGCGGCCAAGCCCGCGGTTCCAAAAGCCGGAACACCAAAGGCGGCCGCGAGCGACAAGGCCCCTATCGCCGGCGACGATGATGAGGAGGAGGGCGAAGAGGCCGCTCTCGATCTCGACGACGATGACGACGACGAGGATCTCGTCGTCTACACGGCCCGCGAGGCCGCCGGCGCGCTGGCGACGATCTATGGCTTCGTCTCGCCGCTGCTGGCGAAGTACAAGAAGATGCTGGCCTTCGTGACGATCGGCGTGCTGATCGAGACGCTGTTCAACGTCATCATGCCGCTGAGCCTGAAGTTCCTGATCGACGACGCGCTCGGCGAGGAGGATTTCGAGGCGCTCTACCGCATCCTCGGCGTGCTGGCCGCGGCCGGCATCTTCACCTCGATCGTCGCCGTGCTCTATGAGCGCTGGGATGCGCGTCTGGCGGCCGGCATCATCTCGGATGTCCGCACGCGTCTGTTCGATCACGTGCAGAACCTGCCGGCAGCCTATTTCCAGCGCACCAAGCGCGGCGAGATCCTGTCACGCTTCTCGGTCGACATGTCGGCCTTCGAGGGCGTGGTCAAGACCTTCGTCAACAGCGCGGCCCTGCCGCTGCTCGAGCTCATCGCCGGCATTGTCCTGATGCTGTTTCTCAACTGGCAGCTCGCGGCGATCGCGCTCTTGGTGTTCCCGATCACCCTGATCGGGCCGCGCATCCTGACGCCCAAGGCGGTGCAGGCCAATTACGAGCAGAAGCTCAACGAGGCTTCGCTGCTTGGCGTCATCCAGGAGAACATCGCGGCGCAGGCGGTCATCAAGGCTTTCAGCCTGCATCGCAAGGTGTTCGGCTGGTTCTCCTTCCGCAACGACGAGGCGCGGCGAAAGATCGCAGATGCGATGTTCCTGTCGACGATGGTCGAGCGCTCGGTGACGATCGCGGTGCTGCTGCTGCATCTCGTGGTGCTGGCGATCGGCGCCTATCTCGCCACCAAGGGCCAGATCACGATCGGCACCTTCGTCACCTTCGAGAGCGCGTTCTGGGAGGTGTCCTACAACATTGCCCACGTCATGCATTTCGTGCCGGTGTCGATCTCCTCGGCGGCCGCGATCCGTCACATGCAGGAGCTGCTGGACGAGCCGACGCGCGGCGCGGACCGGCCGGGCGCGCCGGACCTGCCGCGCATCAGCCACGACATCACCTTCGAGCGCGTCAGCTTCCAGTACGAGGGCAGTGAGACGCCGGTGCTCGACAATCTCAGCCTCAAGCTCGATGTCGGCAAGCGCATCGCGATCGTCGGGCCCTCCGGTTCCGGCAAGAGCACGCTGCTCAATTTGATCCTGCGGCTCTACGTCCCGGACGAGGGGCGCGTGACGATCGACGGCGTCGACATCCGCAAGGTGACGCGCGATTCGCTCCGCGGCAGCATGGCCGTCGTGTTCCAGGAGAACATGCTGTTCAACATGTCGCTGCGCGAGAACATCCGGCTCGGCAAGGAGGGGGCGACCGACGAGGAGGTGGAGGAAGCGGCCAAGAAGGCCGAGATCCACCGCTACATCATGAGCCTGCCGCAGAAATACGACACCCTCGTTGGCGAGCGCGGCGACACGCTGTCCGGCGGCCAGCGCCAGCGCATCGCGATCGCCCGGGCCATCATCCGCAATCCCTCGGTGCTGCTGCTCGACGAGGCGACCTCGGCGCTCGACCAGACCACGGAAGCCGCGATCAACCGCACCTTGCTCAAGGTCGCCAAGGGCCGCACCATGATCTGGTCGACCCACCGCCTGACCTCGGTGGTCGAGATGGACGAGATCATCGTCATCTCCGGCGGCCGCGCCATCGAGCGCGGCAGCCATGCCGAGCTGCTGGCCAAGAACGGTACCTATCGCAAGCTCTGGGACGACCAGGGCCACCAGCCGAGCCGGCTCGCTCAGGCGGATGACGACAGCGACGACGAGGACGAGGAAGAGGAAGAGGAAGACGACCTCGAGGACGATGAGGACGATGAGGAGTGACCCGCAGCCCGCATGAGCGCAGTGACATGCGGGGTCTCACGAGCTTTTGGTGAGACCCCGGATATCGCTGCGCTCTTCCGGGCTACGAGAACCCGCCTGGAGCCCCGCGCTTTCAAGTCGGTGTCGCACGCCGCGGCCGAGCGAGACCGCAAACCGCGCCCAGCGCTGCGCCAGCCAATACGGGCCGGTGCCGATCGAGACCTCTCGGAAACGCCAGGCCTTGTCGAGCGACCACGCGTCGCAGGCTGTCTTGACCGGATCGTCGTAGAACGCCGCGATCTTGCCCTCGCTCATCCCGTCGGTGGCGAGCCAGCGCGGGATGTGCACGTTGCACAGGCGCTCGACATCGGTGAACACCTTGTCGGAGCCCGTACCCGTGACCGGGCAGGTGGTGCAGAACGCGTCGCCGACCAGGACGACGCCGGGCATGCGATAGCCGCTGTTGATGATGAGGTCGGCCGGCCGGACCTTGACCTCGCCGGTCACGGCGTAGTCGCCGGTGATCCGCTTAAGGCCGGGCAGGGCGGCCTGCAGCATCTTGACCGGGTCGTGCCGGACGGCCCGCAGCCAGGGATCGTCGACCTCGCGATAGGCGAACAGATTGGCCCGCATGCGGTCGCCGATCGGGAACAGCGTGACGTAGGGCACCCGGCTGCTGGCCCGCTCCTGGAAATAGGTCATGGCCGGAAACGGGAAGGTGGGGCGCCCGATCGGCACCAGATCGAAGCCGACCGAGATCGAGTGGGCTGGGCTGGTGATCCTGCGGGTGATTCCCAGCATGTGACGAAGCCCGACATTCAGGCCGTTGGCGAGCACGACCAGACGGGCGGAGAGGATCTCTCCGTTCGACAGGGTGACCGATTGGCGGTCTTCGCTGGGGTTGATCGCGACCGCCTTGGCGACGATTCGCGCGACGGCGCCGGGAACCTCCTCCCGGACCGCCGCGACCAGCGCATCGTACACGATCCCGTATTGATGGACCGGCGCCTTGTCGAGCACGTAGCCGAATCGCGCGATCCAGTTCTCGGACGCCAATGTCGCACGGCGCAGCGCCAGGTCGGCGCCCCCCGTGCGCCTGAAGCGCGCGATCTGCTCGGCGCCGGAGATCTTCTCGATTCGGAAGTCCGGCGGGTAGACCGGGTGCGGATCGACCAGAACCGCAGGTATGCCTGCCCGCCCCAGCATGCCGGCCGCAATCGAGCCCGCCAGACCGCCGCCAATGATCGCAATGTCGGTATATCGGGTCACCGGATGCCTCGTTGCGGCGCCATCCTGTCCGCCAAAGCCGAACAAAGCCTTAGCTCTGTTGTTTCAGCCTGTTGCTGAGCGTGAACGGACGGATTCGCCGGGCGGCCACCGCCTGCCAGGCTGCGGAGCATGGCGGCCCGCCGGTCGCGCGGCGGGCGGCAGCACAAGTGGCCGTCAGGCCCTTTGTCTCGCACCGGCATCATTGAAAGCGATTCTGCCAGGAGACCAATCTTGCAGCGACAACATGGACTTGAAAGGCAGCATTGAGTGAATAGGTGAGGCTGACCTGATGGCCGGTACCGAGCGGGCGATGGGGTGTGGTGGCCGGCTCCCGAAAGAGCGGTTTGCGCGTCCTGCGGCGTCGTTTTGCTTGACTTGGGGTTTTACCGCTTATAAAAGGCCGGCACTCAACGACAGGCGGTGAGCTTCGCCAGCGTCGGTACGGATCACCCGGACCGCCTCTAACAGGGCAAGACGGGCACCAACCTCGACGAATGCCGCTCAAACGCTGTCGATCATAGCTAGGCAATGCCAAAACGATATTCGATCTCTTGAGCTCGTTCTCTTGAGACCAATTTCGGATGCATGACCTCGGTAGGCCGCCGTCAGCGCAAGCTGAAGGGGGGTGATCGCGGTCCTCTGTGGCGTCAAGCGCTTTCCGTTCAGCGATGAATGGTTGGCGCGATTTCGTTTTGCGCGGGTTTTTCGCGCGAGGCGGCCCGGTGAGGCGGGGAACCTCGAACAGAATTTGCGGAAGCCGGTCACGGTCTCCGTTCGAACGTTGAGAAGGGTGAAGGCCAAGATGCCGACGATCAACCAGCTGATCGCAAATCCGCGCGAAGTGCAGAAGTCGCGCAAGAAGGTGCCGGCGCTGCAGCAGTCGCCGCAGAAGCGTGGCGTTTGCACGCGCGTCTACACCACGACCCCGAAGAAGCCGAACTCGGCGCTTCGTAAGGTCGCCAAGGTGCGCCTGACCAACGGCTTCGAGGTGATCGGCTACATCCCGGGTGAGGGCCATAACCTGCAGGAGCACTCGGTGGTCATGATCCGCGGCGGTCGCGTCAAGGACTTGCCGGGCGTTCGCTACCACATCCTCCGCGGCGTGCTGGATACCCAGGGCGTCAAGAACCGTAAGCAGCGCCGTTCGAAGTATGGCGCGAAGCGTCCGAAGTAAGACGTTCGAGAAAAGCGGGAAAAGATCACATGTCGCGTCGCCATTCAGCCGAAAAGCGTGAAGTGCTTCCGGATCCGAAGTTCGGGAACATCATCGTCACCAAGTTCATGAATTCGGTGATGTACGCCGGCAAGAAGTCGGTCGCCGAAGGTATTGTCTACGGCGCGTTCGGCATCATCGAGTCCAAGACCAAGCAGAGCCCGCTGACGGTGTTCGAGCAGGCGCTGGAAAACGTCATGCCGACGATCGAAGTGCGCTCGCGCCGCGTCGGTGGTGCGACCTACCAGGTGCCGGTCGAAGTTCGCTCGACCCGCCGGCAGGCGCTGGGCATTCGCTGGCTGATCTCGGCGGCCCGCGACCGCAACGAGAAGACCATGACCGAGCGGCTTTCGGCGGAGCTGCTCGATGCCTCGAACAATCGGGGTAACGCCGTGAAGAAGCGTGAAGACGTGCACCGGATGGCGGAAGCCAACCGCGCCTTCTCGCACTACCGCTGGTAACAGCGGCCCGAACGGAAATCAGGGAACAGATCCATGCCCCGCCAACACGCCATCGAAGACTATCGTAACTTCGGTATCATGGCGCATATCGACGCCGGTAAGACCACGACGACCGAGCGCATCCTGTATTACACCGGCAAGAGCCACAAGATCGGCGAAGTGCACGAAGGTGCCGCGACGATGGACTGGATGGAGCAGGAGCAGGAGCGTGGCATCACGATCACTTCCGCTGCCACCACCGCGTTCTGGAATGGCAAGCGCCTGAACATCATCGACACCCCCGGCCACGTCGACTTCACCATCGAAGTCGAGCGTTCGCTCCGCGTGCTCGACGGTGCCGTATGCGTGCTCGACTCCAACCAGGGCGTCGAGCCGCAGACCGAGACCGTCTGGCGTCAGGGCGACAAGTACAAGGTGCCGCGCATCGTCTTCGCCAACAAGATGGACAAGACCGGTGCCGACTTCTTCAAGTGCCTGGCCGACATCGTCGACCGCCTGGGCGCGAAGCCGGTTGCGATCCAGCTGCCGATCGGCGCCGAGAACAACTTCAAGGGCTGCATCGACCTCGTGACGATGAAGGCGATCGTCTGGAACGACGAAGCGCTCGGCGCGAAGTTCGACTACGCCGAGATCCCGGCTGATCTGGCCGATCAGGCCAAGGAATATCGCGAGAAGCTGGTGGAAGCTGCCGTCGAGCTCGACGACGATGCCTTGACCGCGTTCCTCGACGGCAAGGAGCCGGACGAGGCGACGCTCAAGAAGCTGATCCGCAAGGCGGTGCTGACCGGAGCCTTCTATCCGGTGCTGTGCGGCTCGGCCTTCAAGAACAAGGGCGTTCAGCCCCTGCTCGACGCGGTCGTCGACTACCTGCCGTCGCCGCTCGACGTGCCCGCGATCAAGGGCACCGACGACAAGGGCAACGAAGTCGTGCGCAAGGCGGACGACAAGGAGCCTCTGGCGCTGCTGGCGTTCAAGATCATGGACGACCCCTTCGTCGGCACGATCACGTTCTGCCGCATCTATTCGGGCATCCTGACCTCGGGCACCGGCGTCGTGAACTCGACCCGCGAGAAGAAGGAGCGCATCGGCCGCATGCTGCTGATGCATGCGAACAATCGCGAGGACATCAAGGAAGCCTATGCCGGCGACATCGTCGCTCTCGCAGGCCTCAAGGAAGCCCGCACCGGTGACACGCTGTGCGATCCGTCCAACCAGGTGATCCTGGAAAAGATGGAATTCCCGGAGCCGGTCATCGAGATCGCGATCGAGCCGAAGTCGAAGGCCGACCAGGAGAAGCTCGGTGTCGCGCTGGCGAAGCTGGCCGCGGAGGATCCGTCCTTCCGCGTGTCGACGGACCACGAGTCGGGCCAGACCATCCTCAAGGGGATGGGCGAGCTCCATCTCGACATCAAGGTCGACATCCTGAAGCGCACCTATAAGGTGGATGCGAACATCGGCGCGCCGCAGGTGGCGTTCCGTGAGCGCATTACCAAGCCGGCCAATGTGGACTACACCCACAAGAAGCAGACCGGCGGCACGGGCCAGTTCGCGGCCGTGAGCCTCGTGGTCGAGCCGAACGAGCCGGGCGGCGGTTACGTGTTCGAGTCCAAGATCGTCGGCGGTGCGGTTCCGAAGGAATACATCCCCGGCGTCGAAAAGGGCATCGAGAGTGTGCTCGGCGCGGGCGTTGTTGCCGGCTTCCCGGTGGTCGACGTCAAGGTCGCGCTGGTCGACGGCAAGTATCACGACGTCGACTCGTCGGCGCTGGCCTTCGAAATCGCGTCCCGCGCGGCTTTCCGCGAAGCGCTGCAGAAGGGCAAGTCGGTTCTGCTCGAGCCGATCATGAAGGTCGAGGTCGTGACCCCGGAAGACTACACCGGTTCGGTCATCGGCGACCTGAACTCGCGTCGTGGCCAGATCCAGGGCCAGGACATGCGCGGCAACGCCAACGTCATCAACGCGATGGTGCCGCTCATGAACATGTTCGGTTACGTGAATAACCTGCGCTCGATGAGCCAGGGTCGCGCGACCTTCACGATGCAGTTCTCGCACTACGCTGAAGCGCCGGCCAACGTGTCGGCGGAAGTCCAGAAGAAGTTTGCCTGATTGTCGCGAGCTCAAGTTAGCGACTGAACGGAGAGTCAAATGGCCAAAGCTAAATTTGAACGTAACAAGCCCCACTGCAACATCGGCACCATCGGTCACGTCGACCATGGCAAGACCTCGCTGACGGCTGCCATCACCAAGATCCTGGCCGAGACGGGCGGTGCGACGTTCACTGCCTACGACCAGATCGACAAGGCGCCGGAAGAGAAGGCCCGCGGCATCACCATCTCGACGGCTCACGTCGAGTACGAGACCAAGAACCGCCACTACGCGCACGTCGACTGCCCCGGCCACGCCGACTACGTGAAGAACATGATCACCGGCGCCGCCCAGATGGACGGTGCGATCCTGGTCGTGTCGGCCGCTGACGGCCCGATGCCGCAGACCCGCGAGCACATCCTGCTCGCCCGCCAGGTCGGCGTGCCCGCGCTGGTCGTGTTCCTCAACAAGTGCGACATGGTCGACGATCCGGAGCTGCTTGAGCTGGTCGAGCTCGAAGTTCGCGAGCTGCTCTCGAAGTACGAATTCCCGGGCGACAAGATCCCGATCATCAAGGGCTCGGCGCTGGCCGCTCTGGAAGATTCGGACAAGAAGCTCGGCCACGACGCCATCCTCGAGCTGATGCGCAATGTCGACGAGTACATTCCGCAGCCGGAGCGTCCGATCGATCAGCCCTTCCTGATGCCGGTCGAAGACGTGTTCTCGATCTCGGGCCGCGGCACCGTGGTGACCGGCCGTGTCGAGCGCGGCATCATCAAGGTCGGTGAGGAAATCGAGATCGTCGGCATCCGTCCGACCCAGAAGACCACCGTCACCGGCGTCGAGATGTTCCGCAAGCTGCTCGATCAGGGCCAGGCCGGCGACAACATCGGTGCGCTGCTCCGCGGCACCAAGCGTGAGGACGTCGAGCGCGGCCAGGTTCTCTGCAAGCCGGGTTCGGTCAAGCCGCACACCAAGTTCAAGGCTGAGGCGTACATCCTCACCAAGGAAGAGGGCGGCCGCCACACCCCGTTCTTCACCAACTATCGCCCGCAGTTCTACTTCCGCACGACCGACGTGACCGGCGTCGTTCATCTGCCGGAAGGCACCGAGATGGTGATGCCGGGCGACAACATCGCGATGGAAGTGCACCTGATCGTGCCGATCGCGATGGAAGAGAAGCTGCGCTTCGCCATTCGTGAAGGCGGCCGTACCGTCGGCGCCGGCGTCGTCGCCTCGATCATCGAGTAACAACAGCGAATAGGGAATGGCGGGTGGCGAATGGAGATTATCCATTCGCCGTTCGCTACTCGCCACTCACTACTCACAGAAAGATACGGCAATGAACGGCCAAAATATCCGCATCCGTCTCAAGGCGTTTGACCATCGTATCCTCGATACGTCGACGCGCGAGATCGTCAACACGGCGAAACGGACCGGCGCGCAGGTTCGCGGACCCATTCCGCTGCCGACCCGCATCGAGAAGTTCACCGTGAACCGTTCGCCGCACGTCGACAAGAAGAGCCGCGAGCAGTTCGAGATGCGCACCCACAAGCGCCTGCTCGACATCGTCGATCCGACCCCGCAGACCGTCGATGCTCTCATGAAGCTCGATCTGGCCGCCGGCGTCGACGTCGAGATCAAGCTCTAAGTTTTTGGATTCACGTTCGCCTTTTCGCGGACATAGAGAAGAACAGGAAGCACGCCGATGCGCTCCGGAGTGATCGCACAAAAGGTCGGGATGACGCGGGTCTTCACGGAGACCGGCGAACATATCCCCGTGACCGTGCTGAAGCTCGGCAATTGCCAGGTGGTCGGTCACCGCACCACCGAGAAGAACGGCTACGTCGCGCTGCAGCTCGGCAGCGGCAGCCGCAAGACGGTCTACATGCCGAAGGCGGAGCGCGGCCAGTTCGCGGTCGCCAAGGTCGAGCCGAAGCGCAAGCTCGCCGAATTCCGTGTCAGCGAGGACTCGCTGATCCCGGTCGGCGCCGAGATCCAGGCCGACCACTTCGTCGTCGGTCAGTTCGTCGACGTCACCGGCACCTCGGTCGGTAAGGGCTTCGCCGGCGGCATGAAGCGCTGGAACTTCGGCGGTCTGCGCGCCACGCACGGTGTGTCGATCTCGCACCGTTCGATCGGTTCGACCGGTGGCCGTCAGGACCCCGGCAAGACCTGGAAGAACAAGAAGATGCCCGGTCACATGGGTGTCGACCGCATCACCACGCTGAACCTGCGTGTGGTGCAGACGGACGTCGAGCGCGGCCTGATCCTGGTCGAAGGCGCGGTGCCCGGCTCCAAGGGTGGCTGGATCTCGGTGCGCGACGCCGTGAAGAAGCCGCTGCCGAAGGAAGCGCCGAAGCCCGGCAAGTTCAAGGTCGCGGGTGAGCAGGCTGCCGAAGCGCCGGCCGTGCAGGAGGGCGCATAAATGGAACTGAAAGTCACCACGCTCGAGGGCAAGGAAGCCGGCTCCGTCCAGCTGTCCGACGCCATCTTCGGTCTGGAGCCGCGCGCTGACATCATTCAGCGCTGCGTCCAGTGGCAGCTCAACAAACGCCAGGCCGGTACCCACAAGGCCAAGGGCCGCGCCGAGATCTGGCGCACCGGCAAGAAGATGTACAAGCAGAAGGGCACCGGCGGTGCTCGTCACGGCTCGGCCCGCGTGCCGCAGTTCCGTGGCGGCGGCCGCGCCTTCGGTCCGGTCGTGCGTTCGCATGCGACCGACCTGCCGAAGAAGGTCCGTGCAATGGCGCTGAAGCATGCGTTGTCGGCCAAGGCCAAGGACGGTGATCTGGTCGTGCTGGAGAACGCCACCCTCGAGGCGGCGAAGACCAAGGCGCTGATCGGACACTTCTCCGGTCTCGGCCTGACCAATGCGCTGATCATCGACGGCGCCGAGCTGCACACCGGTTTCGCCAATGCCGCCCGCAACATCCCGAACATGGATGTACTGCCGATCCAGGGCATCAACGTCTATGACATCCTGCGCCGTCAGAAGCTCGTGCTGACCAAGGCGGCGATCGATGCGCTGGAGGCGCGCTTCAAATGAAGACCATCGATCCGCGCCACTACGACATCATCATCGCGCCGGTCGTGACCGAGAAGGCGACCTTCGCCTCGGAGCACAACAAGGTTCTGTTCAAGGTGGCCGCCAAGGCGACCAAGCCGCAGATCAAGGAAGCGATCGAGAAGCTGTTCGACGTCAAGGTCAAGAGCGTCAATACGCTCGTCCGCAAGGGCAAGACCAAGGTGTTCCGCGGCAATTTCGGTTCGCAATCGGACAGCAAGCGGGCGATCGTGACCCTCGAAGAGGGCCACCGGATCGACGTCACCACCGGACTGTAAGGCTGAGCTGCCATGGCACTGAAGACATTCAATCCCACGACGCCGGGCCAGCGCCAGCTGGTGATGGTCGATCGTTCGGCCCTGTACAAGGGCAAGCCGGTCAAGGCGTTGACCGAGGGCAAGCAGTCGAGCGGCGGCCGCAACAACACCGGCCGCATCACGGTTCGCTTCCTCGGCGGCGGCCACAAGCAGTCGTACCGCACGGTCGACTTCAAGCGCGACAAGGTCGACGTTCCCGCGACCGTCGAGCGCCTGGAGTATGACCCGAACCGGACGGCCTTCATCGCCCTGGTCAAGTACCAGGACGGCGAGCTCGCCTACATCCTGGCGCCGCAGCGCCTGGCGGTCGGCGACACCATCGTCGCCGGCAATTATGTCGACGTGAAGCCGGGCAACGTCATGCCGCTCGGCAACATGCCGGTGGGCACGATCGTCCACAACATCGAGGTCAAGATCGGGAAGGGCGGCCAGCTCGCGCGTTCGGCCGGCACCTATGCCCAGATCGTCGGTCGCGACCAGGACTACGTGATCGTCCGCCTGAACTCGGGCGAGCAGCGCCTGGTGCATGGCCGCTGCCGCGGCACCATCGGTGCGGTGTCGAACCCGGACCACATGAACACCTCGATCGGCAAGGCCGGCCGCAAGCGTTGGATGGGCCGTCGCCCGCACAACCGCGGTGTCGCGATGAACCCGATCGACCATCCGCACGGCGGCGGCGAAGGCCGTACCTCGGGCGGTCGTCACCCGGTCACTCCATGGGGCAAGCCCACCAAGGGCAAGAAGACCCGCACCAACAAGTCGACCGACAAATTCATTCTCTTGAGCCGCCACAAGCGGAAGAAGTAAGGAACGACGGACATGGTTCGTTCAGTCTGGAAAGGCCCGTTCGTCGAGGCGTCGCTGCTCAAGAAGGCAGATGCGGCGCGCGCGTCCGGCCGTCACGACGTCATCAAGATCTGGAGCCGCCGCTCGACCATCCTGCCGCAGTTCGTCGGCCTGACGTTCGGCGTCTACAACGGCCAGAAGCACGTGCCGGTGGCGATCAACGAAGAGATGGTCGGCCACAAGTTCGGCGAGTTCTCGCCGACCCGCACCTTCCACGGCCATTCGGGCGATAAGAAAGCCAAGAAGGCTTGAGGATTAAGCGATGAGCAAACCAAAGCGCGAACGGAGCCTCCCCGACAACGAGGCCAAGGCTGTGGCCCGGATGCTTCGGGTGAGCCCGCAGAAGCTGAACCTGGTGGCGCAGATGATCCGCGGCCGCAAGGCGTCGGCAGCCCTCGCCGACCTGCAGTTCTCGCGCAAGCGGATTGCGGTCGACGTCAAGAAGTGCCTGGAATCGGCGATCGCCAATGCCGAGAACAACCACGAGCTCGAGGTCGACGATCTCGTCGTCTCGCAGGCTTTCGTCGGCAAGGGAATCGTGATGAAGCGTTTCTCGCCGCGCGGCCGTGGCCGTTCGGGCCGAGTTTTCAAACCGTTTTCGCAGCTGACGATCATTGTGCGTCAGGTCGAGGCGAGCGCTTAAAGCAGGCGCTGGGAGAATACGATGGGTCAAAAGATCAATCCGATCGGTCTGCGTCTCGGCATCAACCGGACCTGGGATTCGCGCTGGTTCGCCGGCAAGGCCGAGTACGGCAAGCTGCTGCATGAGGACGTCAAGATCCGCGAGATCCTGCACAAGGAGCTCAAGCAGGCGGCCGTCGCCCGCATCGTGATCGAGCGTCCGCACAAGAAGTGCCGCGTCACGATCCACTCGGCGCGTCCCGGCGTCGTGATCGGCAAGAAGGGCGCCGACATCGACAAGCTGCGCAAGCGCGTCGCCGACATCACGTCGTCTGACGTCGTCATCAACATCGTCGAGATCCGCAAGCCGGAGCTCGATGCCACGCTGGTCGCCGAGTCGATCGCTCAGCAGCTCGAGCGTCGCGTCGCGTTCCGCCGCGCCATGAAGCGCGCCGTGCAGTCGGCGATGCGTCTCGGCGCCGAGGGCATCCGCATCAACTGCTCGGGTCGTCTGGGCGGCGCGGAAATCGCCCGCATGGAGTGGTATCGCGAGGGCCGGGTGCCGCTGCACACGCTGCGCGCCGACATCGACTACGGTGTGGCCACCGCGTTCACCACCTTCGGCACCTGCGGCGTGAAGGTCTGGATCTTCAAGGGCGAGATCCTTGAGCACGATCCGATGGCACAGGACAAGCGGATGAACGAAGGCGGCGGCGAGAGCTCGCAGCCCCGGTCGCGCCGCGACGCGGCCTGATCGATCAGCCGCGACAAGACAGGTTTGAGGGCTCAAAGCCATGATGCAACCAAAGAAGACCAAGTTCCGAAAGGCGCATAAGGGCCGTATCCACGGCGTTGCGTCCTCGGGCGCGACGCTGGCCTTCGGCCAGTTCGGGCTGAAGGCGATGGAGCCGGATCGCGTCACCGCGCGCCAGATCGAGGCCGCCCGTCGTGCTTTGACCCGTCACATGAAACGCGCCGGCCGCGTCTGGATCCGGGTGTTCCCGGACCTGCCGGTGTCGAAGAAGCCGGCCGAAGTCCGCATGGGCTCCGGCAAGGGCTCGCCGGAATTGTGGGTGGCTCGCGTCAAGCCGGGCCGGGTGATGTTCGAGATCGATGGTGTCAGCAACCAGATCGCGCGCGAGGCGCTGACGCTGGCCGCCGCCAAGCTGCCGATCAAGACGCGCTTCGTCGAGCGCATTGCGGAGTAATGGTCATGGCCGAGATGAAGATTGCCGACATTCGCGCGATGAGCCCCGATCAGATGGACGATGCGATCGTCAATCTGAAGAAGGAGCGCTTCAACCTGCGCTTCCAGCGCGCCACCGGGCAGCTCGAGAACACCGCCCGCCTGCGTGAAGCGCGCCGCGACATCGCCCGTATCAAGACCATCGCCGCGCAGCAGCGCGCCAAGACGAAGTAAGAGGCTCGACATGCCGAAACGGACCCTCCAGGGCGTTGTCGTCAGCGACAAGCAGGCCAAGACGGTGGTCGTGCGCGTCGACCGGCGCTTCACCCACCCGATCTACAAGAAGACGATCCGCCGCTCGAAGAACTACCACGCCCACGACGAGAACAACGAGTTCAAGCCGGGCGACATGGTCTGGATCGAGGAGAGCAAGCCGATCTCGAAGCTCAAGCGCTGGACGGTGGTCCGCGGCGAGCATAAGAAAACCGCCTGAGTCGTGAGACGCGGCCCTGATTGAAGGGGCCGGTTTCGCTTTCGGGATCAGAAAAGGCGCAGCTTTCCTGCGCAGCAGATGAAGAGGACGAGGTGCATCAATGATTCAGATGCAGACCAACCTCGACGTGGCCGATAATTCCGGCGCACGCCGTGTCATGTGTATCAAGGTGCTCGGTGGCTCGAAGCGCCGCTACGCCACCGTCGGCGACATCATCGTGGTGTCGATCAAGGAAGCCATTCCGCGTGGCAAGGTGAAGAAGGGCGACGTCATGAAGGCCGTCGTGGTGCGCGTCCGCAAGGACATTCGCCGCGCCGACGGCTCGGTGATCCGCTTCGACCGCAACGCGGCCGTTCTGATCAACAACCAGTCGGAGCCGGTCGGCACCCGTATCTTCGGGCCGGTGCCGCGCGAGCTGCGCGCCAAGAACCACATGAAGATCATTTCGCTCGCGCCGGAGGTGCTGTGATGGCTGCCAAGATCCGCAAGGGCGACAAGGTGATCGTCCTGACCGGTCGCGACAAGGGTCGCACCGGCGAGGTGTACGAGGTGCGTCCCGACGCCGGCACGGCGCTGGTGCGCGGCATCAACCTGGTGAAGCGTCATCAGAAGCAGACGCAGAACCAGGAAGGCGGCATCATCACCAAGGAAGCGCCGATCAACCTGTCCAACGTCGCCTACGTCGGCAAGGACGGCAAGCCGACGCGCATCGGATTCAAGATTCAGGCGGACGGCAAGAAGGTCCGCGTTGCCAAGAGCTCGGGAGTTGAGATCGATGGCTGAGACTGCTTACACCCCGCGCCTCCGCACGGAATACGATCGCACGATCAAGAGCCAGCTGACCGAAAAGTTCGGCTACGCCAACGTCATGCAGGTGCCGCGGCTCGACAAGGTCGTGCTCAACATGGGCATCGGCGAGGCCGTGAACGACCGCAAGAAGGCAGAGACGGCGGCGGCCGACCTGTCGCTGATCGCCGGCCAGAAGGCGGTCGTGACCTATTCGCGCGTCGCCATCGCTACCTTCAAGCTGCGCGAGAACCAGCCGATCGGCTGCAAGGTCACGCTGCGCAAGACCAAGATGTACGAGTTCATCGACCGCCTGATCAACGTCGCGCTGCCGCGCGTCCGCGACTTCCGCGGCCTGAACCCGAAGAGCTTCGACGGCCGCGGCAACTATTCGCTCGGCATCAAGGAGCACATCATTTTCCCCGAGATCGACTTCGACAAGGCCGGGGAGAGCTGGGGCATGGACATCACGGTGTGCACCACCGCGACGACCGACGACGAGGCCCGTGCCCTTCTGACCGCATTCAATTTCCCGTTCCGGCAGTGAGCAGCTGACTTCAAGCTTCTCAAACGCGGATACCCAGGAGCCAAGCATGGCAAAGAAGAGTTCAGTCGAGAAGAACAACCGGCGCAAGCGGATGGCGAAGAACGCCGCCCCGAAGCGTGCGCGGTTGAAGGCGATCATCGCCGACAAGACCAAGCCGATGGAGGAGCGCTTCGCCGCGACCCTGAAGCTGGCCGAAATGCCGCGCAACTCGTCGGCCACCCGCATCCGCAACCGATGCGAGCTGACGGGCCGTCCGCGGTCGAACTACCGCAAGAACAAGCTGAGCCGCATCGCGCTGCGCGAGCTCGGATCCAAGGGCCTGGTTCCGGGCCTCGTGAAGTCGAGCTGGTAAGGAGGGTCGAACATGTCAACGCACGATCCCATCAGCGATCTGATCACCCGCATCCGCAACGCGCAGATGCGCTCGAAGTCGAAGGTTTCGACGCCGGGCTCCAAGATGCGCGCAAGCGTGCTCGAAGTGCTGAAGTCCGAAGGCTACATCCGCGGCTACGCCACGGTGGAGCATCCGTCGGGCCGCAGCGAGATCGAGATCGAGCTGAAATATTTCGACGGCGAGCCCGTGATCCGTGAGATCGAGCGCGTCTCGAAGCCCGGCCGGCGCGTCTACACCTCGGTGAAGAACCTGCCGCGCGTGAACAACGGGCTCGGAATTTCTGTTTTGTCGACGCCGAAGGGAATCATGGCCGACCATAGCGCGCGTGACGCGAATGTCGGCGGTGAAGTTCTCTTCACGGTGTTCTAAGAAGGATTGAGCCATGTCACGTATTGGCAAGAAGCCTGTGGCGGTGCCGTCCGGTGTGACGGCTTCCGTCGACGGACAGACCGTCAAGATGAAGGGGCCGAAGGGCCAGCTTCAGTTCATCGTTCATGACGACGTGGACGTGAAGTTCGAGAACGGCCAGGTCAAGGTTGCCCCGCGCGCCGAGACCAAGCGCGCGCGCTCGCTGTACGGCACCGCCCGCGCCCAGATCGCCAACCTTGTGGAAGGCGTGACCAAGGGCTTCGAGAAGAAGCTTGAGATCACCGGCGTCGGCTACCGTGCCGCGATGCAGGGCAAGAACCTGCAGCTCGCGCTCGGCTACAGCCACGACGTCGTCTACCAGATCCCGGAAGGCATCACGATCGCGGTGCCGAAGCCGACCGAGATCACGGTCACGGGCATCGACCCGCAGCGCGTCGGCCAGGTGGCCGCCGAAATCCGCGCCTACCGTCCGCCGGAGCCCTACAAGGGCAAGGGCGTGAAGTACGCGGGTGAATTCATCTTCCGCAAGGAAGGCAAGAAGAAGTAACGGAGCCGGACATGTCGAGAGCAAAGGTTACGAATGCCCGGCGCAAGCAGCGTGTGAGGCTGTCGCTGCGCCGCTCCGCCGGCGGCCGTCCGCGTCTGTCTGTGTTCCGCTCGTCGAAGCACATCTACGCTCAGGTCATCGACGATCAGAAGGGCGAGACGCTCGCCTCCGCGTCGTCGATGGAGAAGGAGATGCGCGCGGCCGGCAACACCGGTGCCGACATCGACGCGGCCAAGGCGGTGGGCAAGCTGCTCGCCGAGCGCGCGGTGAAGGCCGGGATCAAGGAAGTCGTGTTCGATCGCGGCGGCTATCTCTATCACGGGCGCGTCAAGGCGCTGGCCGATGCGGCGCGCGAGAGCGGGCTGAGCTTCTAACATCAATGGATATGGGCGCGAGAGCCCCTCAGAAGATTGGATAGCACCATGGCAGGTGAACGGGAACGAGGCGGTCGCGATCGCAAGGAGCGCGAGGAGCGCGACAGCGAGTTCGTCGACAAGCTCGTCCACATCAACCGAGTCGCGAAGGTCGTGAAGGGCGGTAAGCGCTTCGGCTTTGCGGCGCTCGTCGTGATCGGCGATCAGAAGGGCCGGGTCGGCTTCGGCCACGGCAAGGCGCGCGAAGTGCCGGAGGCGATCCGCAAGGCGACCGACTCCGCCAAGCGCAATTTGACCCGCGTCGCGCTGCGCGAAGGCCGCACTCTGCACCACGACATCTTCGGTCGTCACGGTGCGGGCCGCGTCTATCTGCGTGCCGCTCCGGCCGGTACCGGCATCATCGCCGGCGGCCCGATGCGCGCCGTGTTCGAGACGCTGGGCATCCAGGACGTGGTGGCGAAGTCGATCGGCTCGTCGAACCCGTACAACATGGTTCGCGCGACCTTCAACGCGCTGAAGCACCAGGATAGCCCGCGCTCGGTCGCTGCCCGCCGCAACATCAAGGTGTCGACCCTGCAGGCCCGCCGCGTCGGTGGCGATGCCGAGGCAGCCGCCGACTAACGAACGCGCGCCGCCACCGGCTGGCGCATCTCGGAGTGAGGACAATGGCTGACGCCAAGACGATCAAGATCGAGCAGATCGGCAGCCCGATCCGCCGGCATCATTCGCAGCGCGAGACGCTGATCGGGTTGAAGCTCAACAAGATCGGCCGCGTGACCGAGCTGGCGGATACGCCGTCGGTGCGCGGCATGATCACCAAGGTTCATCATCTCGTCCGCATCGTCGACGAGAAGTAAGGAGAAGGGCGATGAAGCTCAGCGATATCGCCGACAACGCCGGCGCGCGCAAGAAGCGCATGCGCGTCGGCCGCGGCATCGGCTCCGGCAAGGGCAAGACTTCCGGCCGTGGCGGCAAGGGCCAGACCGCACGCTCCGGCGTGCGCATCAAGGGCTTCGAAGGCGGTCAGATGCCGATGCATCGCCGTCTGCCGAAGCGCGGCTTCAACAACATCTTCGCGCTCGATTTCGTCGAGATCAATCTCGACCGGATCCAGCAGGCGATCGATGCCAAGAAGCTGGATGCCGGCAGCGTGATCAACGCCGAATCCCTCGTGAAGTCGGGCGCGCTGCGCCGCGCCAAGGACGGCGTGCGTCTGCTCGGCCGCGGCGAGCTCACCGCGAAGATCAACATCGAGGTGCATGGTGCCTCGAAGTCGGCGATCGCGGCGGTCGAGAAGGCCGGCGGCACCGTCAAGCTCCTGGCTCCGGCCAAGGACGAAGGCGAAGCGGCGTAACTTCTGCGTCATCTCCCTGCCTTCGGTTCATGCCGAAGCGGGCAGGGCGATGGACAGACTGCGCCTGCGCACCAGATAATATTCGACGTCTGCCCAAGCCCCGCGAGCCCTCGCGGGGCTGATGCGGTCAAGAACGGGCGGCGGGAGAAAGCTAGACATGGCCTCAGCAGCGGAACAACTTGCGGCAAACCTCAATTTCGGCGCGCTTGCAAAAGCCGATGAGCTGAAGAAGCGCATCTGGTTCACCCTCGGCGCGCTGCTGGTCTACCGCCTCGGCACCTATATTCCGCTGCCCGGCATCGATCCGAACATCTGGGATTCGGTGTTCCGCACCCAGGCCGGCGGCATTCTCGGCATGTTCAACATGTTCGCCGGCGGCGGCATCCACCGCATGGCGATTTTCGCGTTGAACATCATGCCGTACATCTCGGCATCGATCATCATCCAGCTCTTGACCACCGTCTCGCCGCAGCTCGAAGCCCTCAAGAAAGAGGGTGAGGCGGGCCGCAAGATGCTGAACCAGTACACCCGCTATCTGACGGTGATCCTGGCCGCCGTGCAGTCCTACGGCATCGCCGTCGGCCTCGAGGGCGCCGGCAATGTGGTCGCCGATCCCGGCCTGTTCTTCCGCCTGTCGACTGCGATCACGCTGACCGGCGGCACCATGTTCCTGATGTGGCTGGGCGAGCAGATCACCTCGCGCGGCATTGGCAACGGCATCTCGCTGATCATCCTGTCCGGCATCGTCGCGGAGCTGCCCTCGGCGCTTGCCAACATGCTCGAGCTCGGACGCCAGGGCGCGCTGTCGACCGGCCTGATCCTGATCGTCATCGTGATGGCGGTCGCCGTGATCGCCTTCATCGTGTTCATGGAGCGCGCCCAGCGCCGCCTCCTGATCCAGTATCCGAAGCGTCAGGTCGGCAACAAGATGTTCGAGGGCCAGTCCTCGCATCTGCCGCTGAAGCTCAACACTTCGGGCGTGATTCCGCCGATCTTCGCCTCGTCGCTGCTGCTGCTGCCGACCACGGTCGCCAATTTCAACGCCGGCAAGGGGCCGGAATGGTTCCAGTGGATCACCACCCAGCTCGGCCACGGCCGCCCGCTGTTCCTGGTGCTGTATCTGGCTCTGATCCTGTTCTTCGCGTTCTTCTATACGGCCATCGTATTCAACCCGACCGAGACGGCCGACAATCTGAAGAAGCATGGCGGCTTCATCCCGGGCATCCGGCCGGGTGAGCGCACTGCGGAATACATCGATTACGTGCTGTCGCGGATCACCGTGCTCGGCGCCATCTATCTGGCGATCGTGTGTCTGATCCCGGAAATTCTGATTTCCTACGCTTCCGTCCCGTTCTACTTTGGTGGCACTTCGCTTCTGATCGTGGTCAGCGTTACGATGGATACCGTGGCGCAGGTTCAGGGTTATCTGCTCGCCCATCAGTATGAGGGGCTGATCAGGAAGTCGAAGTTGCGGGGGCGTCGCCGCTGATCGCGGCGAATCCGCGCCCGGGAACCAAAAGCCAAGAACAAGGTGTGCGGGAGGGTCGCTCACCGTGTGCCGGGGGGCGAAATTCGATGAGACTCATTCTTCTGGGACCGCCCGGTTCGGGCAAGGGCACGCAGGCGCAGCGCCTGGTGCAGCGTCATGGCATCGTCCAGCTATCGACCGGCGATATGCTGCGTGCCGCTGTGGCCGCGCAGACGCCGATCGGGCTGAAGGCCAAGGACATCATGGCGGCCGGCGGCCTGGTGCCGGACGAGGTCGTGGTTGGCATCATTGCCGACCGAATCGAGCAGCCTGATGCGGCGAATGGTTTCATTCTGGATGGTTTCCCGCGAACCGTGCCGCAGGCCGAGGCGCTGGACGCGCTGCTCAAGCAGAAGCAGATGAAGCTGGACGCCGTGATCGAGCTCCGGGTCAACGAAGGCGTGCTGCTGGAGCGGGTCGAGCGCCGGGCGGCCGAGACGCGGGCTCGCGGCGAGGCGGTCAGGGCGGACGATACCCCGGAGGTGCTCACCAAGCGCCTGGCCAGCTACCGCGATCAGACCGAGCCGCTGATCCACTATTATTCCGACCACCGGATGCTCGCGACCGTCGACGGCATGATGCCGATCGAGGAGGTGACCGAGGAGATCGGCCGAATCCTGGCCGCCGTCGGCAAGAGTGGGGGCAGTCGGGCGGCGAAGAAGGCGAGCCAGGCCAAGCGGAGCCCCAAAGCTTCGGGCAAGGCCACGCCGGCGAAATCGGCCAAGAAGGCCGCCAAAAAGGCTCCGAAGGCGGCTGCCCCGGTGAAAAAGGCCGGCAAGACAGCCAAAAGGGCGGCCAGGACTGCAACAAAGGCCGCCAAGGCGGCCCCCAAGAAGGCCTCCAAGGCTTCGAAGAAGGCCCCAAAGGCCGCCGCCAAGGCGACCGGGGGAACCCGGAAAACCTCTGCAAAGGCGCCAAAAAAGCGCGCCAAGAGGTGATCGAATCTTGTAGGGGCGGTTGACGACCGCCGTGTGAATCCATTAATAAGCCCGCATCCAAGTCGGATAGTTTCCCAAAGATGCCGGGCCCCAGGAATCGAGGGGTGGGCGTCTTGTTCGCGTTTGCGGACGCCTGCCCGAGATAGCGAGAACGAAGGCCGGTCCGTCCTTGGATCGGTGACAGGAGAGAAGTCCGTGGCCCGTATTGCCGGTGTCAACATCCCGACCAACAAGCGCGTCCTGATCGCGCTCCAGTATATCCATGGCATTGGCCCGAAGATCGCGGCCGACATCATCGAGAAGGTGAAGATTGCCGAGGATCGTCGCGTCAACCAGCTGAGCGACCAGGAAGTCCTGCAGATCCGCGAAGTCATCGACCGTGACTATGTCGTCGAGGGCGACCTGCGGCGCGAGACCGGCATCAACATCAAGCGGCTGATGGACCTCGGCTGCTATCGCGGCCTGCGTCATCGCCGCGGCCTGCCGGTGCGCGGTCAGCGCACCCATACCAATGCGCGTACGCGCAAGGGTCCGGCCAAGGCGATCGCCGGCAAGAAGAAGTAATTTTGGCGAGTTGCTGATAGCGAGTGGCGAGTAGGGGAGTTCCCTATTCGCTACTCGCTATTCACCATTCGCGCTTTTGGTGTAGCCGCTGGCACTACGGCGGCGTTGAGATCTCGAGAAAGGTACCTATATGGCCAAGGAAGCCGCACGTGTCCGTCGTCGTGAGCGCAAGAACATCGCCTCCGGCGTCGCCCACGTGAATTCGTCGTTCAACAACACGACCATCACCATCACCGATGCCCAGGGCAACACCATTGCCTGGTCGTCGGCCGGCACGATGGGTTTCAAGGGATCGCGCAAGTCGACCCCGTATGCTGCGCAAGTCGCGGCGGAGGACGTGTCCAAGAAGGCCCAGGAGCACGGCATGCGCACCCTCGAGGTCGAGGTTGCCGGTCCGGGTTCTGGCCGTGAGTCGGCCCTGCGCGCGCTGCAGGCCGCGGGCTTCACCGTCACCTCGATCCGCGACGTGACGACGATCCCGCACAATGGCTGCCGTCCGCGCAAGCGCCGGCGCGTCTGATGTGAAGATGTGAAAGAGGCGGACAGCATGTCCGCCTCGTCGTGCTTTTGAGACATTTCGGTTGCCGCGATCTGATGCGCGGTTCTCCAACGCCAGTCAGTCAGATTCCATGACCGGCCAATGGGTGAAACAGTGACGATCCAGAAGAATTGGCAAGAATTGATTCGGCCGAACAAGCTCCAGGTCACGCCGGGCTCCGACGCGACCCGTTTCGCCACGGTGGTCGCCGAGCCGCTGGAGCGCGGCTTCGGCCAGACGCTGGGCAATGCGCTGCGCCGCATCCTGCTGTCGTCGTTGCAGGGCGCCGCGGTGCAGTCGGTGCACATCGACGGCGTGCTGCACGAGTTCTCCTCGATCGCCGGTGTCCGCGAGGACGTCACCGACATCGTGCTGAACATCAAGGATATCGCGATCAAGATGCAGGGCGAAGGCCCGAAGCGCATGGTCGTGAAGAAGCAGGGCCCGGGTGCCGTCACTGCCGGTGACATCCAGACCGTCGGCGACATCGTCGTGCTCAACCCCGACCTGCCGCTCTGCACCCTGGACGAGGGCGCGGAGATTCGCATGGAGTTCACGGTCGCGACCGGCAAGGGCTACGTCGCCGCTGATCGCAACCGTCCCGAGGATGCGCCGATCGGCCTGATCCCGGTCGACAGCCTGTTCTCCCCGGTCCGCAAGGTCTCCTACAAGGTCGAGAACACCCGCGAGGGCCAGATCCTCGACTACGACAAGCTGACCATGACGATCGAGACCAACGGCGCGATCTCGCCGGAGGACGCGGTGGCCTATGCTGCCCGCATCCTGCAGGATCAGCTGAACGTGTTCGTCAACTTCGAAGAGCCGCGCAAGGAAGTCGCCCAGGAGATCATCCCGGACCTCGCCTTCAATCCGGCCTTCCTCAAGAAGGTGGACGAGCTCGAGCTGTCGGTGCGTTCGGCCAACTGCTTGAAGAACGACAACATCGTCTACATCGGCGACCTCGTGCAGAAGTCGGAAGCGGAGATGCTGCGCACCCCGAACTTCGGCCGCAAGTCGCTGAACGAGATCAAGGAAGTGCTGGCCCAGATGGGTCTGCATCTCGGCATGGAAGTGCCGGGCTGGCCGCCGGAGAACATCGACGAGCTGGCCAAGCGCTTCGAGGATCACTACTGAGCGAATAGGAATGGCGAATGGCGAGTAGGGAGTAGCGAATAGAGACGACACTATTCGCTACTCCCTACTCGTTACTCGCCCTTCCGGGCGAACGCAGGCAGCCCACCTGAGAGCAACATGTCCGACGAACCGTCGCGGCAGAATGAAATGAAGGACTAAGACAATGCGTCACGGCAAGGTTCATCGGAAGCTCAACCGCACCGCCGAGCATCGCAAGGCGATGTTCGCCAACATGTGCGCCGCGCTGATCAAGCACGAGCAGATCGTCACCACGCTGCCGAAGGCCAAGGAGCTGCGGCCGATCGTCGAGAAGCTCGTCACCCTCGGCAAGAAGGGTGGCCTCGCCCTGCGCCGTCAGGCGATCGCCGAGATGCGCGACGTCGACCAGGTCAAGAAGCTGTTCGACGTGCTGGCGCCCCGCTACAAGGACCGCAACGGCGGCTACACCCGCATCATCAAGGCCGGCTTCCGCTACGGCGACAACGCCGCGATGGCCGTGATCGAGTTCGTCGATCGCGACGTCGATGCCAAGGGCCAGGATTCCGGCCCGGTGCAGGAGACCTCGGAAGCCGCATAAGCGGCGCTCCGATGTGAGTTTGCCAGACGGCGCCTTCGGGCGCCGTTTTCGTTTTGGTGGACCCGTAGCCCGGATGAGCGCAGCGACATCCGGGTTTATCGCTGCGGCTCGAGAGACCCCGGATGTCGCTGCGCTCATCCGGGCTACGCAAAATCAACGGAGCCGCGCATGAACACCGCAGAGCTACGCCTCACCTACGAGCGGGATGAGGACGGCACGGGCAAGATCATCGCCGTGGCGAGGGCCGGCGCGTTTGCCGGGCGCGGCGAGGCGTGGTTCGGCAATGATCTGGACGCCTTTCTGAAGGAGCTGCGTTCGTTTCCGCTGTCATCGGAGAAGCCGCCGATGATCGAGGGCGGGTATTACGACGGCAAAGGCAGCCTCGCGGAATGTCACGTCCGGATCATCGTCAAGCCGCACGACATGAAGGGCACCTTGCTGGTCCATGCCGATCTGGCGACCCTCGTTCAGCACACACCAGATTTCGACGTGCAGAACTGCGCCTCGATCCGCTTCCTCACCGAGTATGCGGAGCTGGATCGCTTCGCCGCGGAATTCGGGGAGATGTTGAAAGGGCGGCGTGAGGTCGCGACCCTGATGGGAGCCACGAGCTGAAGAGGACGGGGGCTGGTCTCGCTCTGTAGCCCGGATGAGCGCAGCGACATCCGGGGTCTCACCGACGGTCGTGATGAACCCGGATATCGCCGCGCTCATCCGGGCTACCGCCAGAAAGGATCAGCTCTGCGTGCAGCGCGTTGGGGTCGGCGCAATGGCGACCTACATCCGTTTCTCCAGCACAACGGAGAGCTGCTCATGCACATCGACCTCTCGGGAAAGACCGCGCTCGTCACCGGTTCCACCGCCGGCATCGGCTTTGCCATTGCCAAAGGGCTGGCCGCGTCCGGCGCCGAGGTGGTCGTCAACGGCCGTGCCCAAGGCCGCGTCGACGACGCTGTGGCCAGGCTGAAGCAGGCGGTGTCCGGCGCCAAGCTGCGTGGCGTCGTCGGCGACGTCGCGCAGGTCGACGGCGGCAATGCCATCGTCACGGCGGTCCCCGAGGTCGACATCCTCGTGAACAATGCCGGCATCTTCGAGCCGAAGGACTTCTTCGACATTCCCGACGAGGACTGGAGCCGCTTCTTCGAGGTGAACGTGATGTCCGGCGTGCGCATGGCGCGCGCCTACATGCAGGGCATGCTGAAGCGCAACTGGGGCCGCATCATCTTCATCTCCTCGGAATCGGGGCTGAACATCCCGACCGAGATGATCCACTACGGCATGACCAAGACGGCGCAGCTCGCGGTCTCGCGTGGCCTTGCCAAGCTCACGCGCGGCACCGGCGTCACCGTCAATGCGGTGCTGCCGGGGCCGACGATGTCCGAAGGCGTCGAGACCTTCGTCAAGGATCTGGCACGGCAGAACGGCCAATCGGAAGAGGAGGCGGCGGCGGCGTTCGTCAAGCAGCACCGGCCGGCCTCGTTGCTGCAGCGCTTCGCCAGCGTCGACGAGATCGCCAATATGGTCGTGTACGTCGCCTCGCAGCAGGCTTCGGCGACCAACGGCGCCGCGCTGCGGGCCGAGGGCGGCATCGTCGACACAATTGCATAGCGGGCTACAGGGTGAGGCCAGATGCCCGCTTACGCCATCTCCGAGGTCGAGGTCCGTGACGCCGAGGTGATGGAGCGCTACCGCGATCTCGCCGCGCGTTCGCGCCGTACGGCGGGCGCTATCTGGTCCGCGGCGGTCCCGCTGAACCCGTCGAAGGCGGCCCGCCGCCCAAGACCCTGATCATCGTCAAGTTCCCTCGATGGCGCGGCTGCGCGAATGGTATGCCTCTCCCGAATATGCCGAAGCGCTCGGCGAGCGCTGGAAGCCGCTGGACCGTCGGCTTGTTTTGGTCGAGGGTGTTGCACCTGCGTAGAGACCGGATCGACCCCGCCGATGCTGAAGATCACCCCCCGCCGCAAGCGTTGGCTCAAGCTGACCTCGGCGCGCTGGCAGCGGCGGGTGCTGTTCGTGGCCGGCGGGCTCGTGGTGGGGGCGGCGGCGGTCGCGCTGGCGGAGCTCGCCGATCAGGCCCAGCTTGCCTTCAACTGGTTGCTGTCGAAATCGCGCTATGCCTCGCTGATCGTGACGCCCGCCGGTTTTGCGCTGTCGGTCTATCTGACCCAGCGCTACTTCCCGAACGCGCAAGGCAGCGGCATCCCGCAGGCGATCGCTGCGCGGCATCTGTCGGACACGCGGGCGCGCAGCCCGCTGGTGTCGATCCGGATCGCGATCGGCAAGGTACTGTTGACCCTGCTGGGCTTGCTGTGCGGCGCCTCGGTCGGCCGCGAAGGGCCGACGGTTCAGGTCGGCGCCTCCATCATGTTCGCGCTCGGCCGGCTGTCGCCCCGGCGGCAGCCTGGTCTGATCCTGGCCGGCGCCGCGGCCGGGGTCGCGGCGGCCTTCAACACGCCGCTCGCCGGCATCGTGTTCGGCATCGAGGAGATGAGCCGCGCCTTCGAGACGCGGACCTCCAGCCTCGTCATCGCCACCGTGATCGCCGCGGGCCTGACGTCGCTGGCGCTGATGGGCAACTACGCCTATTTCGGCACGACGCCGATGGCGCTGGGCAAGGGCATCGACTGGCTTGCGGTGCCCGTCTGTGGCGTGGCCGGCGGCGCTGCCGGCGGCCTGTTCAGCCGCATCCTGATCAGCATGTCGCGCGGGCTGCCGGGGACGATCGGCCTGTTCATCAAAGGCCGGCCGCTGCTGTTCGCGCTGGCCTGCGGCCTTGCCGTGGCGCTGTGTGGGCTCGCCTCCGGCGACACGATCTACGGCACCGGCTATGCGCAGGTGAAGGCCGCGCTGGAGACCGGCGCGCCGCTGCCGGCCGATTTCGGCGTGCTGAAGTTCCTCGCCACCACCTTCGCCGCGATCAGCGGCATTCCCGGCGGCATCTTCGCGCCCTCGCTGGCCGTCGGCGCAGGGATCGGAGCCAATATCGCCTCGTTGTTCCATCAGACCCCCCTGGCGCCGATCATGCTGCTCGGCATGGTCGCGTATTTCGCCGGCGTGGTGCAGGCGCCGATCACCGCCTTCGTCATCGTCACCGAGATGACCGACAACCACGCCATGGTGGTGCCGCTGATGATGGCTTCGCTGATCGCCTACGGCACGTCGCGGCTGATCTGCGAGGAGGGCCTCTATCATGCGCTCGCCAAGGGCTTTGTGGCGAAGTCCGAGGCGGCGCAAGCGGCGCCGTGATGCTGCGGTCGTGAGCAGGCTGATGCTTGATTGAGCGCGGTCGCTGCGGCTCGCGTTCCACAACAACAAATTCTGCTGTGAGTTCAACGTCAGCGCGTTGGCACACGGCTTGCGTAACTGACCTCAGCGCAGAGCTTCGCTCTCATGGGTTGGCGTGCCCATCGTCGGGATCCCCGTTGGGTCGGTGGGACGATGTCGAGATCGCGCCCGCCGTCGATGGAGCTATCAGCTCGTCACCCTCATGGGGTCCATCCCGTCGTCATGGATGGAGACTCGCATGTGCGATCGTGACGGAACGTTTTATCGCAGCTTCTCTCGCCGCAACTTCATCAAGACCTCGGTGGCCGCGGCTACCGCCACCGTGGCCATTCCTGCTCATCTCGCAACCTTGCTGACGCCGACGCCGGCGATGGCCGCGACGGTCATCAAGGCGACCCATGGCTCCGGCTTCTGCAACATGGGCATCTTCCTCGCCAAGGAGCGCAACCTCACGGTGGCCGACGGCGTCGAGCTCGAATTCGTGGTGACGCCGTCGAACACCGAGATCACCACCATGTTCGGCGCCGGCCTCGTCGACATCTCGATGATCCCGTACTCCAACTTCATGACGCTGTACGACGCCGGCGCGCCGGTGAAGATCGTCGCCGGCGGCGGCGTGCAGGGCTGCATCATCGTCGCCAAGGACGGCATCAAGTCCGCCGCCGATCTCAAGGGCAAGACCTTCGGCACGTTCCAGGCGGATACGCTGGAGGTGCTGCCCTACGACTACCTGAAGAAGGCCGGACTGTCGTTCAAGGACGTCGACATCAAATATCTCGACACCTCGCCGGAGCTTGCGCAAGCCTTCATGGCCGGCGCGCTCGACGCGATCTGCCACATCGAGCCCTATGCGACGCAATGCGTGCAGCAGCGCAAGGGCGCGACCGTGTTGTCCGACGGCACGGATCTTTACGGCAAGGGCTATTCGGACTGCGTGCTGGCCGCGCGCACCCCGCTGATCGAGAAGAATCCGGCGGCGGTGAAGGCGGTCATCAAGGCGCTGATGGTGGCGCAGAGCCAGGCCGAGGCCGACAAGGCTGCTGCCCTGAAGGACACCGTCGGCAAGTACTACAAGACGTCGATGGAAGCCGCCATCGATGCGTCCGCCAAGCAGCCGATCGTGGTCGACCAGCGCAGCCAGACCCAATTCATCATCGACCGCGGCGTCTCGATGAAGGAGCTCGGCTACGTCAAGAAGCTGCCCGACCAGGGCGCCTTCGACTGGTCGCTGCTGGAGGCCGTCATCGCCGACAACAAGGCGCTGTATGACGGGCTGAAGCTGAAATCGGCGTGAGGGATCGTTGTGGCCCATCCTTCAAGACGCCGGCCTTTCGGCCGGCTCTTCGGAGATGAGGTCATCGTTCGCGGCGCACGAACGTTCCTCGTCATGAGCAGGCTGGTCATGGTCAATCAGCAGCGCCGCCCTCGGCTTTTGACCCTCATGGTGAGGAGCGCCGCGCCGATCAGTGGCTACTTTGCAGAAATCGTCGTTCGCGGCGCGTTCAGGCGATGCTCTCGCATCGCCTTGAGAACCATGAGGCCACAGCTCGGGCCTCGCCCTTCGAGACGCCCGCCTTGGGGCGGGCTCCTCAGGGTGAGGGTTTGGAGGGTCATGCAGGGTGACGGAGATCATGCGCTTGCCAACTGACACCGTAGCCATGGGCGCGCCGGCTACGGACGCGCCGTCACCTTCCGCGTCTCCGCCACGCAACTGGCGCAAGGCCCAGCGCCACATCGCTGCGCCCGCTTGGGCTGCGCTGTCCATCGGGCTGTTCGCCGCGATCTGGGAGGCGCTCTGGTATTTCGAAAAGATCAACCCGCTGTTGCTGCCGCCGCCGCATCTGTTCCTGCAGGACATCCCGGGCACGCTGAAATTCTTCGACCGCTCCAACCGCGTCGGCTCGGTCGCTTCGGGCGGCGGCGCCGGCGCGCTGGCGATCACGATGTTCTGGACCGTGTTCCGCGTCTTCACCGGGCTCGCGCTCGGCTTCGTCAGCGGCGTTGCCGTCGGCGCCGCGCTGCACTACGTGCGCTGGCTGCGCAACCTCCTGATGCCCACCGTGCTGCTGCTGGCGCCGATTTCGCCGGTGGCCTGGCTGCCGGTGGCGATCTTCGTGTTCGGCATCGGCGACGTGCCGGCGATCTTCCTGGTCTTCATCACCGTGTTCTTCACCATCGTGCTGTCGACCTCGGCGCAGATCGAGAGCGTGCCGGTCAACTACATCCACGTCGCGCGCATCATGGGGGCGACGCAGACACAGATGTTCTGGCGAGTCATTCTGCCCTCGATCCTGCCGAGCCTGTTCATGACGCTCCGGCTCAATCTGTTCGGCGCCTGGATGGTGGTGCTGATCGCCGAGACCGTCGGCGTCGGCACCGGGCTCGGCCAGATCATCTCGATGGCGCGTGCGACCTTCAACGCCAAGCTCGTCTTCTTCACCATGGCCGTGATCGGCGCGCTCGGCTTCCTCAGCGACTGGGGCCTGCGCCAGATCCAGCGCCGCATGCTGTGGTGGGTGGCGCCGAACCGGGGAGGGATGTGATGGTGCGTCCGGCCGTCTCCATTCGCAATGTCGGCAAGACCTGGGACGTCGAGGGCCGTCCGCCGCTGCGGGCCATTGACGATCTGTCGTTCGACGTCGCACCCGGCGAGTTCGTCGTGCTGCTCGGTCCCTCCGGCTGCGGCAAGTCCTCGCTGCTCTACATGATCGCGGGGCTGGAGACCGTCAGCAACGGCGTCATCGAGGACGACGGCCTGGCGATTGCGGGCCCCTCGCCGGAGCGTGGCCTGATCTTCCAGGAGGCCTCGCTGTTTCCCTGGCTGACGATCCTCGACAACGTCGCCTTCGGCTTGGCGATCCGCGCCGAGTTGCCGGAGCGTCGGCGCGAGAAGGCGCGTGAGATCCTGCGCCGCGTCGGGCTTGGCGATGTGCTCGACAAGAAGCCGGACGAACTGTCTGGCGGCATGCGCCAGCGCGCCGCCTTCGCCCGCGCGCTGGTGATGCAGCCGCGCGTCCTGATGATGGACGAGCCGTTCGCCGCGCTCGATGTCCAGACCCGCGCCAAGCTGCAGGATTTCCTGCTCCAGATCTGGCAGGACAGCCGCGCCTCGGTGCTGCTCGTGACGCATTCGATCGACGAGGCGATCAGCCTCGCCGACCGCGTGATCGTGTTCACGGCGCGCCCGGGCCGGGTCAAGGAGATCGTACCGATCGACCTGCCGCGGCCGCGGCCGACGCGCTCGCAGCGGTATCACGAATATCGCGACTATTTCACCGAGCTGCTCGCCGCCGAGGTCGACAAGGCCTTCGCCGAGCAATCGGGCCTGTGAACCGGACAGCGGGAGGAGCTAAGATGACTGAAGTGTTGGTCGGGGCGAAGTGGGTCGTCTCCGGAATCCAGGACCGGCACACGCCCGTCGTGATCGAGGATGGTGCGGTGCTGTCCCGCGACGGCGTCATCGTGGCGGTCGGATCCTTCGCCGAGCTGGAGCGGCTGGCGCCGCAGGCCACCGTCAAGCGCCATCCGAACCACGTGATGCTGCCGGGTTTCGTCAACAGCCACCATCATGTCGGGTTGACGCCGTTGCAGCTCGGCTCGCCCGATCATGCGCTGGAATTGTGGTTCGCCAGCCGCCTGCCGGCGCGCCGGATCGATCTCTATCTCGACACCCTGTACTCGGCCTTCGAGATGATCGCCTCCGGCGTC
Organism: Bradyrhizobium aeschynomenes; assembly: GCF_013178945.1. Lineage (GTDB taxonomy): Bacteria > Pseudomonadota > Alphaproteobacteria > Rhizobiales > Xanthobacteraceae > Bradyrhizobium > Bradyrhizobium aeschynomenes. The sequence continues at coordinate 106,571 of NZ_JABFDM010000002.1, read as the reverse complement.
ACCACCGTGCAGCACATTCACGGCTGGATGGCCGGCGGCTTCGACGCCATCCACGGCGCCGCCACCAAGGTGCTCGAGGCCTATCGCGCGATCGGCATGCGCGCCTCCTATTGCTACGCCGTGCGCGAGCAGAACCGGCTGGTCTATGAGGCCGATGAAGAATTCTGCGCCCGGCTGCCCGCGCCCTGGAACGAGCGGCTGGCCGCGCATCTGAAGGCGCAGCAGGTGCCGTTCGCGGACTACATGAAGCTGTTCGACGTGCTCACGGCCGAGAACGCCGGCGCGACGCTGACCCGCATCCAGCTCGCGCCGGCCAATCTGCACTGGTGCACCGACGACGGCCTCGTGGCGCTGCACGAGAAGTCGCGCGCCGCCAAGGTGCCGATGCACATGCACCTGCTGGAGACCGCATATCAGAAGGAATATGCGCGGCGGCGCACCGGCAAGACCGCCGTGCGGCACCTGCATGACCTCGGCGTGCTCGGCCCGCACATGACGCTCGGCCACGGCGTCTGGCTGACGGAGGAGGACATCGACATCGTCGCGGATACCGGCACCTGCATCTGCCACAATTGCTCGTCGAACTTCCGGCTGCGGTCGGGGCTCGCGCCGCTCAATGTCTGGGAGAAGAAGGGCATCACCATCGGCATGGGCCTGGATGAAGCCGGCATCAACGAGGACCGCGACATGCTGCAGGAATTGAAGCTGGCGCTGCGTGTCCACCGCACGCCCGGCATGGACGACGAGGTGCCGACCGCGCCGCAGATCGTGCGCATGGCCACCGAAGGCGGCGCCAAGACCACGGCGTTCGGCGACAGCATCGGCAGATTGGAGCAGGGCCGGCTGTTCGACGCCGTGCTGATCGACTGGAACGCGGCGGTGTATCCGTTCCAGGATCCCGATATCCCGATGCTGGATGCGCTGGTGCAACGTGCCAAGTCGCAGCACGTAGCGGCCGTCTATGTCGGCGGCGACATCGTCTACGCCGACGGCCGCTTCACCCGCATCAACCGCGACGAGGTGCTGGCCGAGATCGCCGACATCCTGGCCAAGCCGCGCACCGAGGAGGAGGTCGCCCGCCGCGAGCTCGGCCTGGCGGTGTTCCCGCACGTCAAGCAATTCTATGACGGCTATTTCGATGCGGCCGCGCACACGCCGTTCTATCGGACGTCGACGCGGAGTTGATTGGTGCGTGGTCGTCATCATCACGGAAAAGGGCGTCGTCTCTCCACACGTCATTCCGGGGCATCGCGCAGCGATGAGCCCGGAATCCATGTCCACAGTCCGATGTGATGGAACGAGACAAAGCTCTGCCCGTGCCTCACAACGCATTGCTGGGTATGGATTCCGGGCTCGTGCTGCGCACGCCCCGGAATGACAATCCGGAGAGAGCGCGGGCTTACATTCGGCACCGGCGGCAATCCGCGCTCTCAGGAACTACTTCCGGAACGGATCGGGGCGCATCAGAAGCTTGCCCGAAATCGAGTTCGGCACCTCGTAGGGCGAGCCGATCGACAGCACGTGGCTGAGCGCGATCAGCCGGTTCGGCAGCTTGGCCGGCGGCGGCGTCTGGAACGAGTAGGACGTCGGGTTGTGGCACAGGAAACAGTTCAGCACGTTCTTGATCGGCGTGTTGTCGGCCTGCTGCACGAAGGTCTCGGCGGTCGCGTTGGCGAGATTGACAGAGCCGACGGCATTGGTCTGGTTGCTGTTCAGATTGTAGGAGTTCGGCAGCATCCACACCGTGCCGTCGAGGCTGTAGCTGGCGAAGGTCGATTGCGGGCCCTTCAGGTTCGACAGGAAGCCCTGGGCTTGCGCATTGATCGCGTAGATGTTGCCGACGCCGTTCGGCTGGTTCTCGCCGCCGGTCTTGTTCTCCAGCACGACATTGGTCACGGGCGTGAGCTTCTGGGTTGCGGGATCGAGCGTCAACTGCGGCCGGCTGGCGCCGGGCTGTGCTGCGATGTTGACCTGTGAGAACGGCGTGCGGCCCTTGTACAGCGTGTAGCTCTTCGGATCGGAGCGGCTCGCCGACGGCTCGAAGGTGTTGTCCGGCGTCTGCGGCGAGTTGTTCTTCAGCTCGAACGTGCCCCACAGGAATTCTGGATGGTTCTCGGTGTAGCCGACCACGTGCAGTCCGATCAGCGCCACGGTCACGGTGACGAACTTGCCGGCCACCGGCTGGATCGTGATCTGACCGGGCGTGATCTTGTTCTCCAGCACCGGCACCTGTGCCTGCGTCGTGTAGGCCCCGGCGGGCGGCGCCTGGTTCGGATCCAGCCGCAGCCATGTCGCCTTGAACACGGCATCACCGACCGCGAAGGACGAACTCGCCGGTTGGCTCTGATAGCCGCCGGTCACGATCAGGTTCTTGCGCGCGGTGTTGAAATAGGTCTGGTTCATGTGAACCGAGGCATAGACGGGGTAGCCGTTCTGCGCGACCAGCATGTTACCATCAGCCTGGACGATCGCACCGGCGCCTTCGGTGAAGCCCGCTGCGCCATGGAAGACTTGCGCGCGCGCCGCCAGCGTCAGCGGCCGCAGCTTCGGAGCACCGGCGTCATCGGCATTGCTGAGCAGCTCGGCCGGCGTCGCCAGCGTCATGAAGCGCGGCACGTTGCTGCCTGATCCCGAATCCTTGACCAGCGCGGTTGCCCAGACGAACGCCTCCCACGACCATTGGTGAAAGTTGCAGTCCGGCGTCGGGATCGTCTTGGTATCGGAGGTGGGGAAGGCGGCGTCCGGCTTGAGATACTGGCCGAGTCCCTCCGACCAGCCGAACGCCGGGCAGTTCTTGGCCGGCGGCGGCGCCGCCGCGTTGGCCGGGCTGAGCGCGCCGGCAACTCCGCTTGCCGCCATCGTCGTCGCGAAAGTGAGGGTGAGCCACTGAATGGTCTTCATGGCCAGTCTCCATGTGATGCGCGCGCTCGAATGGACCGGGGGTGGAGCGGTGATGTTCTGCCGCGAAGTCCGGCCGCCAAGCGCCGTCAAAGATGTTAAAAATGATTCATTCAAAAGTAGTGCGTCGTGAACATGCACTCAAAGGTGAAATTTGCAAGACCGGCATTTCACGCATGGCGAGATTTTTTTTCCGGAGCATCTCGGCGCCAGGATGGCACATCCTGCCGGACGGCAGGTTGAAGATCGGGCGTCCGTCACATGATCGCGTGTGAGCGCGCGCACGGTCCTCGTCGCCCATCTCGTTCATCCTGTCGGCCGTTCGCTGGAGGAGTGCGGACAATGACGTCCTCACACCGGTGGACACCACCCCACAGGAGAGTGACATGAAGTCCATCATCACCGGTGCACTGCTGCTCGTCATCACGTCGGGAGCGAGCTTTGCCGGCACGCCGCTGATCGACGCGCGGCAGAACGCGCAGTCGCACCGCATCTACAACGGCATCGCCTCGGGTCGGCTGACCTATCCGGAGACGAAGCAGCTGGTCCGCGGCCAGATCCACGTGCAGCGGCTGGAGAACCGCGCCAAGGCCGACGGCGTGGTGACGCCGTTCGAGCGCGCCCGCATCAACGTCGCGCAGTCGGTGCAGGGCGCGCGCATCTTCTGGAAGAAGCACAATTAGGCGGATATCGCCGTTGCAACGACAACTGCGTAGCCCGGATGAGCGTAGCGACATCCGGGTTCGCATCGGCCGCGCGTGAGACCCCGGATGTCGCTGCGCTCATCCGGGCTGCGGGCTCCTAATACGTCGCGCGGCCGCCGGAGATGTCGAAGACCGCGCCAGTCGAGAAGGAGCATTCCTCCGAGGCGAGCCAGGACACCAAGGCGGCCAATTCCTCGACAAGAACGAAGCGGCCCTTCGGAATCTTCGACAGCATGAAGTTGATGTGCGCTTCCGTCATCTGATCGAAGATCGCGGTCTTCGCCGCAGCCGGCGTCACCGCATTGACGGTGATGTTGTGCTGCGCCAGCTCCTTGCCGAGCGACTTGGTCAGTGCGATCAGGCCGGCCTTCGAGGCGGAGTAGTGTGCCGCGTTCGGATTGCCTTCCTTGCCGGCGATCGAGGCGATGTTGACGATGCGGCCATAGCCCTGTTTCAGCATCACGGGCACGATGGCCTTGGCGCACATGAAGGGCCCGTCGAGGTTGATGCGCAGCACCTTGCGCCATTCCTCCAGATCGGTCTCCCACACCGTCTTGTTGATGCCGGCGATGCCGGCATTGTTGACCAGGATGTCGATGCTGCCGAACGCGGCCAACGTGGCGTCGCGCGCGCCTTCGACGGCCGCGCTGTCGGTGACGTCGACCTTCAGCGCCAGCACCTCGGATCCGATCTCCTGCGCAGCCTTTTCGGCCAGCGCAATGTCGTGATCCCAGATCGCAACCTTCGCGCCCGAGGCCTTGAAGCGCTCGGTGATGGCCCGGCCGAAGCCCTGCGCGCCGCCGGTGACGACGGCGCAGCGGTTGGCGAGATCGATGTGGTTCATGGTGTTTCCCCGGTCGCTATTCTTGTCGTCAATCCGGGGCGGCGCGAAGCGCCGAGCCCGGAATCCATACTCCCGATCGTGGTGATGGATTCGGGCTCGCGCTGACGCGCGCCCGGAATGACCGAAAGTATCTTACAACGTCCAGCCGCCGTCGATGGTGTGCGCGACACCGGTGGTGAACGCGCTCTCGTCGCTGGCGAGATAGACGGCCAGATGCGCGATCTCCTCCGCCGTGCCGAGCCGGCCCATCGGCTGGCGCGAAATGAACATCTCGAGCCCGTTGGGGCCGGCGGCCGCGGCGCGGCCGAGCATCGACGGCGTCTCGATCGTGCCGGGGCAGATGCAATTGCAACGGATGCCGCGACCGACGAAGTCGGCTGCGACCGAGCGCGTCACCGCCGCCACCGCGGCCTTGGTCGCCGCGTAGACGTAGCGGTTCGGCGCCGCCTTGAACACGCCGGCGGCGGAGGCGATGTTGACGATGGCGCCACCGCCCTGATCCAGCATCTTCGGCAGGAAGGCGCGGATCGTGCGATGCATCGATTTCACGTTCAGATCGAACGAGAACTCCCAGTCGTCATCGGAGCAGTCGAGGATGGTGCCGTTGTGCACGAAGCCGGCGGCATTGAGCAGGATCTCGACCTTGCCGACCCGCTCGGCCATGGCGTTGACGGCCGCCGTGTTGCGCACGTCGAGCGTCGCGACCTCGGCAATGCCCTCGGCCTTCAACGTCGAGAGACCCTTCTCGTCGATATCGGTGGCGAACACGGTGGCGCCCTGCCGCGCGAAGGCAACGGCGCAGGCGCGGCCGATGCCGGCAGCGGCGGCGGTGACAAAGGCGCGCTTGCCCTTGAGGCGGTCGGACATGGGGTCTCCCTGGGATGGCTTGTTTGTTAGTTGCCGTCATTCCGGGGCGCCCGAAGGGCGAGCCCGGAATCCATACTCCCGATCGTGGTTATGGATTCCGGGCCCATCGCTTCGCGATGTCCCGGAATGACAGCGGATGGTTCAGTGATTATGCCTGGCCACGCCGACAGTGCCAGCGATGTTCTGATACCGCGTGGCGAGCTCCATGCAGGCGCCGGTGGCCTGCTGGCCGACGGTGTTGCGGTAGAGCTCCTGCCAGGGCGTCTGGTTGGCCGGATGCGGGAAGCCGCCCTTGGCCTTCAGCTCGGCATGGCGTTTGGCGACCTCCTCATCGGAGATCAGAATGTTGGCTGAGCCCTTGTTGAGGTCGATGCGCACCTTGTCGCCGGTCTTGAGGATCGCCAGGCCACCATCGGCGGCGGCCTCAGGCGAGGCGTTGAGGATCGAGGGCGAGCCCGAGGTGCCGGACTGCCGGCCGTCGCCGATGCAGGGCAGGGACAGGATGCCGCGTTTGATCAGCGCCGCCGGCGGCTGCATGTTCACCACCTCGGCGCCGCCGGGATAGCCGATCGGGCCGGCGCCGCGGATGAAAAGCACGCAGTGCTCATCGATGGCGAGCGCGGGATCATCGATGCGGTCGTGATAGTCCTCCGGCCCCTCGAACACGATGGCGCGGCCTTCGAAGGCGTTGGGGTCCTTCGGATTGCTGAGATAGCGGTCGCGGAACTCCTTGGAGATCACGCTGGTCTTCATGATCGCGGAATCGAACAGGTTGCCGCGCAGCACCAGGAAGCCCGCGTCCTTCACCAGCGGCTTGTCGTAGGACCAGATCACGTCGTTATCCGGCTTCGGCGCCTCGCGGCAATTGTCGCCCATGCTGCGGCCGTTGACGGTGATGACGTCCTCGTGGATGCGCTTGTGGCGCATCAACTCGGCGATCACGGCCGGGACGCCGCCGGCGCGATGGAATTCCTCGCCGAGATAGAAGCCGGCTGGCTGCATGTTGACGAGCAGCGGCACGTCGTGACCGACCTTCTGCCAGTCGTCGATGTCGAGCTCGACGCCGACATGGCGCGCCAGCGCATTGATGTGGATCGGAGCATTGGTCGAACCGCCGATTGCGGAGTTGGCGACGATGCAATTCTCGAAGGCCTTGCGCGTGAGAATGTCCGACGGCTTCAGGTCTTCCCACACCATGTCGACGATGCGCGTGCCGGTCTCGTAGGCGATCTGGCCGCGTTCGCGATAGGGCGCGGGGATCGCGGCGCAGCCGGGCAGGGACATGCCGAGCGCCTCGGCCAGTGCGTTCATGGTCGAAGCCGTGCCCATGGTGTTGCAATGGCCGACCGACGGCGCCGAGGACGCCACGATCTGCATGAACTCCTCATAGCCGATCTCGCCCGCAGCGAGCCGCTCGCGCGACTTCCACACCACGGTGCCGGAGCCGGTGCGCTGGCCCTCGTGCCAGCCGTTGAGCATCGGCCCGCCCGACAGCACGATCGCCGGAATGTTCACGGTGGCGGCCGCCATCAGGCAGGCCGGCGTCGTCTTGTCGCAGCCGGTGGTCAGCACCACGCCGTCCAGCGGATAACCGAACAGGATTTCGACGAGGCCGAGATAAGCGAGGTTGCGATCGAGCGCCGCCGTCGGGCGTTTGCCAGTCTCCTGAATCGGATGAGTCGGAAACTCCATCGCGATGCCGCCAGCGGCGCGGATGCCCTCGCGGACGCGATGCGCCAGCTCGATGTGGTGACGGTTGCAGGGCGACAGATCGTTGCCGGTCTGGGCAATGCCGATGATCGGCTTGCCTGACTGCAGCTCGGCGCGGGTCAGGCCGTAATTGAGATAGCGCTCGAGATAGAGCGCGGTCATGCCGGGATTGTGCGGATCGTTGAACCACGCCTGCGAGCGCAGCTTGCGGCTCTTGTCAGCGCCGTTGCCGGCATGTCCGTTCGATTTTGTCATTCGTTTCCTCCCGCAGTGCAAAGGTGGCGATGCCGGTCTGGTCGGGGTGCCTCACTTGCGCGTCGATGACGCGAGATGAAGCGCCGCGGTCAGATGCAATGGCCTCCGGTCGCCCAAGCTTTTTTGTTCAACGCGTCGTTCGGCCGCGTGGTTCTAGATCACCAATTTTGGTTGCGCTACCATTTTGTTCCTGTGGCGCGGCCGGATGCCGGCTGCAGGCTCGCGGGAGCCCGTTGCAATGTCGAGCTCTGCCGTTCGATCACTTCGAAGCCAAGATCCACCACGCGCTCGACCACGGCGCGCCCTTCGATCTCGTCCATGATCATTGTCGCCGCGCGCAAGCCCATCTCGTAGCGATTGGTGCGAACGCTGGAGAGCGTCGGGACGGCCGATGCCATGAATTCCATGTCGTTGAATCCGACGATCGCGACCTGCTCGGGCACGGCGATGTGCCGGCGCTGGCATTCGAACAGCACGCCGAGCGCAAGGTCGTCATTGGCGCAGAACACCGCATCGAGGTCCGGCGCCTTGAGCAGGAGATCGGAGAACAGGCTGCCGCCCATCGTCGTCGAGGTCGGGACCGCCGTGGTGACGATCAGGCGCGGATCGAACACGGACGCCTCCTTCATCGCGTTCTGATAGCCCTGAAGACGGCGCTGCACCCTGGGGTCCATGCGTGCGCCAAGAAAGCCGATCCGTCGGCACCCCTGCGCCAGCAGATGCGAAATCGCAGCGTGACAGGCATCCGCGTGGGAGAAGCCGATCATCATGTCGATCGGATCGGTGCCGAGCTCCATGATCTGGACCACCGGGCAGTCCGCCGCCTGCACGATGGCGCGGCCTTCCGCGGTCTGATCCACGCCGGTCACGATCAGCCCGGCCGGCTTCTGCATCAGGAACAGCCGCAGCAGGCGCTCCTCCTGCAGCACGCTATAGCGTGTATTCGCAAGTTGGATGCTGTAGCGGCTGCCTTCGAACGCGTCATAGATGCCGCGCAGCACGTCGGAGAACACGTTGTTCGTGAGGGAAGGTATCAGTACGCCGATCACCTCGGTGCGCTGCGATGCGAGCGCGCGCGCGGCGAGGTTGGGAACGTAGCCGAGATCCTTGGCGGCGCTCTCGATCCGCAGCCGGCGGCCGGCCGACACCGTGTCGGGATTACGGAAGAAACGTGACACCGTAATCGGACTGACGCCCGCCAAGGCAGCAACCTCGGTCAGCCGCACTTTGCCCGGCTCGTTACGTTTCCGTCCCATGCGATTGCTCATAGCATAGGCGAACGGGCAGACAAGCGATATTGACAGCGCTATCACGCGGTTGCTAAGCGAAGCATTGCGGAAGCGATATAAACTGCCGACAATGCCTTCGAAGCTGGTCGCCGGTTCCGGACGCAGCCAGACGATCGAAGGCAGTCAATAAATCGAAGACAGCCAATAACAGGTCAACAAGACCAGCAGACCAAGACTACGCAACGACAAGCGGCCAGATCGAACGGCCGAGAACAACGGTCAGGATGCCGCCGGCATGCAGCAAATGCAGCTGGTTAATGAGGAGGAAATTGATGTCGTCGGTGCAAATTCGCGACGTGCGCAAATCGTTCGGCGGATTCGAGGTCCTGCACGGCGTGACCATCCCGATCGAGGATGGCGAGTTCGTCGTGCTGGTCGGTCCGTCGGGCTGCGGCAAGTCGACGCTGCTGCGCATGCTGGCAGGCCTCGAGAACATCACCTCCGGAACGATCTCGATCGGTGAGCGCGTCGTCAACAACGTGCAGCCGAAAGAGCGCGACATCGCGATGGTGTTCCAGAACTACGCGCTGTATCCGCACATGACGGTCGCCGACAACATGGGCTTCTCGCTCAAGCTGCGCGGCGCGCGGCCCGAGGACATCAAGAAGGGCGTCGCGCGCGCCGCCGAGATCCTGGCGCTGACGCCGCTGCTCGACCGCTATCCGCGCCAGCTCTCCGGCGGTCAGCGCCAGCGCGTCGCCATGGGCCGCGCCATCGTGCGTGATCCGCAGGTGTTCCTGTTCGACGAGCCGCTGTCGAACCTCGACGCCAAGCTGCGCGTCGCGATGCGCACAGAGATCAAGGAGTTGCATCAGCGGCTGAAGACCACCACCGTCTACGTCACCCACGACCAGATCGAGGCCATGACCATGGCCGACAAGATCGTCGTGATGCATGACGGCATCGTCGAGCAGATGGGCTCGCCGCTCGATCTCTACGACAAACCCGACAACCAGTTCGTCGCCGGCTTCATCGGCTCGCCGGCGATGAACTTCCTCAACGGTCATCTCAAGTCCAACGGCTCGGTCTATGTCGAGACCGACAACGGCGCCAAGCTGCCGCTGCTGTCGGCGCCGGCGGCATCCGACGGCCGTCCGGTCGTGTATGGCGTTCGCCCCGAGCATCTCGAGCTTGCTGATGACGGCATCGAGGCCGAGGTCGTGGTCGTCGAGCCGACCGGCTCGGAGACGCAGATCGTCGCCCGCATCGGCACCCAAGACATCATCGCGGTGTTCCGCGACCGCCATGAGGTCAATCCCGGCGAGAAGATCCATTTGCGCCCGCGCGCGTCGGCGGCGCATCTGTTCGACAAGGACAGCGGCCGGAGACTTTGATCCGGTCGCACGACGCAGAACTAAGAACCAAAACGACCGAAAAATCGGCAACGAACAAAACAAGCAATACTCAACGGGAGAAAACTTCAGATGACCTATTTCCCCACCGATCGACGTTCTCTGCTCAAGGGCGGCGCGACACTGCTGGCGGCTGCGGCAACGATGTCGGCAGAGGATCTGCTCGGCTACGCCAAGGCGTGGGCGCAGACCTCGCCGTTCAAGCCGGAGCCCGGCGCCAAGATCAACATGATGCGCTGGAAGCGCTTCGTCGAGGCCGAGGACGTGGCCTTCATGAAGATCGTCGACGCCTTCCAGAAGGCCAACAACGTCACGATCAACGTCTCCAACGAATCCTATGACGACGTTCAGCCCAAGGCCTCCGTCGCGGCCAACACCGGGCAGGGCCTCGACATGGTGTGGGGCCTCTACACGCTGCCCTTCCTGTTCTCCAACAAATGCGTCGACATGACCGACGTTGCCGACTACCTCGGCAAGAAGTGCGGCGGCTGGACCGACTCGGGCAAGGCCTACGGCATGCTCGACGGCAAGTGGATCGGCATCCCCGTGGCGGCGACCGGCGGTCTCGTCAACTACCGCATCTCGGCCGCCGAGAAGGCCGGCTTCAAGAAATTCCCGAACGATCTCGCCGGCATGTCCGAGTTCTTCAAGGCGATGAACAAGAACGGCACGCCGGGCGGCATGGCGCTGGGCCACGCCTCGGGCGACGCCAACGGCTGGACGCACTGGGCGCTGTGGGCGCATGGCGGCAACCTGATCGACAAGGACAACAAGGTCGTCATCAACTCGCCGGAGACCGCCAAGGCGCTCGAATACGTCAAGGGCCTGTACGACAATTTCGTGCCGGGCACCGCGTCCTGGAACGACTCGTCGAACAACAAGGCGTTCCTGGCCGGCCAGCTCTACGCCACCGTCAACGGCATCTCGATCTACGTCACCGCCAAGAAGGAGGCGCCGCAGATCGCCGAGGACATGAACCACGCGCATCTGCCGCCCGGGTTGGACGGAAAGACTCGTGAAATGCATCTCGGCTTCCCGATCCTGGTGTTCAACTTCTCCAAGTTCCCGCAGACCTGCAAGGCGTTCACTGCCTTCATGCTGGAGCCGGAGCAGTTCAATCCGTGGATCGAGGCGGCGCAGGGCTACCTGTCGCACTTCCTGAAGGGCTACGACGCCAACCCGATCTGGACGGTCGACCCGAAGAACACGCCGTATCGCGAGGTCGCGGCGACCGCGACGACGCCGGCCGGCCTCGGCAAGCTCGGTGAGGCGGCCGCGGCTGCGATCGCCGACTTCGTGGTGGTCGACATGTTCGCGAACTACTGCACCGGCCGCGAGGACGTGAAGACGGCGATGGCCAGCGCCGAGCGCTCGGCCAAGCGCATCTTCCGCTGAGGCAATCAGCGCCGGCGTGCGTCAATCACGCCGGCGCTTGTTGACTGCGTAGGGTGGGCAAAGGCGCGCCGGGATCGACGCGAGCGATCGCGATGTCTCGCGCGCCGTGCCCACCGAACGCATCGCACCACCGGCGGTGGGCAGGGCCTCGGCACGATGCGAGCATCGCGCCGGGTCCTTTGCCCACCCTACGGGTTCGTGATTTTCTTCATTGCGAGGAGCCGAAAGGCGACGAAGCAATCCAGACTTTCTGTTCGGCCCTGGATTGCTTCGCTTCGCTCGCAATGACGAGGACGCGGATTGATCGCCGCCTGCTGCTACGTCTCCGGAATTGGAGCTGCTCGATACATGAGTACCATTCAGACCTCGTTGCCACGAGGCGCCGCCATCAGCGAGCCATCGGCATGGGTGCGGATCAAGACCAACCGCAACGTCATCGCGCTGTGGTTCATGCTGCCGGCGGCGGCCTTCCTGATCCTGTTCCTGGCCTATCCGCTAGGCCTGGGCGTCTGGATGAGCTTCACCGACGAGAAGATCGGCCGCACCGGCGTCTTCGTCGGGGTCGAGAACTACGAGTGGCTGTGGGACGACACGATCTTCTGGCTGTCGGTGTTCAACACGCTGCTCTACACGATCGTGGCATCCGCCATCAAATTCGCGATCGGCCTGTATCTGGCGCTGCTGTTGAACCGGCACATGCCGTTCAAGGCGATGATCCGCGCGATCGTGCTGATCCCCTTCATCGTGCCGACGGTGCTGTCGGCGATCGCGTTCTGGTGGATCTACGATTCGCAGTTCTCGATCATCTCCTGGTCGCTGATCAAGCTCGGAATCATCACGCAGAACATCAACTTCCTCGGCGACACCTCCTGGGCGCGCGCCTCCGTCATCATTGCCAACATCTGGCGCGGCGTGCCGTTCGTCGCGATCACCCTGCTGGCCGGCCTGCAGACCGTCTCGCCCTCGCTGTATGAGGCCGCGACGTTGGACGGCGCCACCAGCTGGCAGCGCTTCCGCTACATCACCTATCCGCTGCTGACCCCGATCATCGCGGTGGTGATGACGTTCTCGGTGCTGTTCACCTTCACCGACTTCCAGCTGATCTGGGCGCTGACCCGTGGCGGCCCTGTCAATGCCACTCATCTGATGGCGACGCTCAGCTATCAGCGCGGCATCATCTCGGGGAGGCTCGGGGAGGGCGCCGCGATCGCGACCGCGATGATCCCGTTCCTGGCGGCGGCGATCGCGATCTCCTGGTTCGGCATGCAACGGCGCAAATGGCAGCAAGGATCAGACCAATGACCGACACCACGCTGCAAGCCAAGGCGCCCACCACGGCCGGCTCCGACGAATCGGAGGGCATGAGCTATCTGGAGTCGCTGCCGCGGCGGCTGATCACGCTCTATCTGCCGCTGTTCATCATCCTCGTGGTGCTGCTGTTCCCGTTCTACTGGATGGGGCTGACCTCGATCAAACCCGACGAACAGCTGATCGACATGGAGAAGTACAACCCGTTCTGGGTGGTGCATCCGACCTTCAAGCACATCTCGAAACTGCTGTTCGAGACGCAATATCCGCGCTGGCTGTGGAACACGATGTATGTCGCGGTCGGCGCCACCACGCTGTCGATCTTCGCCTCGGTGCTCGCGGCCTATGCGATCGTGCGGCTGCGCTTCAAGGGCGCCGACACTGTCGGCGTGCTGATCTTCTTCGCCTACCTCGTGCCGCCGTCGATCCTGTTCATTCCGCTGGCCTCGGTGATCCAGGCCTACGGCCTGTTCGACTCGCCGCTGTCCCTGATCCTGGTCTATCCGACCTTGCTGATCCCCTTCTCGACCTGGCTCCTGATGGGCTACTTCAAGACGATCCCGTTCGAACTCGAGGAATGCGCCCTGATCGACGGCGCCAGCCGCTGGCAGATCCTGGTCAAGATCGTGGTGCCCCTGGCGGTGCCCGGCCTGATCTCGGCCTTCATCTTCTCGTTCACCTTGTGCTGGAACGAGTTCATCTACGCGCTGACCTTCCTGCAATCGACACCGAACAAGACCGTGCCGGTCGCGATCGTCAACGAGTTCGTCGACGGCGACATCTACAAATGGGGATCGCTGATGGCCGGCGCCCTGGTCGGCTCCCTGCCCCTCGTGATCCTTTACGCCTTCTTCGTCGAGCATTATGTGTCGGCCATGACCGGCGCGGTGAAGGAGTAGGCGGGCTTTCGCACTAGAACGGACACGGCGCCGCACGGGTGGTGCACCCTCTCCCCTTGTGGGAGAGGGTGGTGGCGCGCGAAGCGCGCCGCCGGGTGAGGGGTCTCTCTCCGCAACAGCGGAGTTTGTGGGACCAACCCCTCACCCAAGCGAGCATGCGGCACCTGCGGTGTAGCCCTCTCCCACAAGGGGAGAGGGCGCAGTAATGTCGATCGCATTCGCAGCCAGCCAATGTGATGTAATCGACCACTAAGAAACAAGGAGCATCCCTTGCATATTCTCGTTCTCGGCGCCGCCGGCATGGTTGGGCGCAAGCTGGTGGAGCGGCTGGTCCGCGACGGCCGCCTCGGCAATACCGCCATCACCCGTATGACCCTGCAGGACATTGTCGCGCCATCGAAGCCCGACACGCCAATTGCGGTCGAGACCATCGCTGGCGACTTCGCCGTCCCTGGCTTTGCCGAGAAGCTGGTCGCTCCGCGCCCCGACGTCATCTTCCATCTCGCCGCCATCGTCTCCGGCGAGGCCGAACTCGATTTCGACAAGGGCTACCGCATCAATCTCGACGGCACGCGGATGCTGTTCGACGCGGTCAGGCTGATCGGCAATGGCTACAAGCCGCGCCTCGTCTTCACCTCGTCGATCGCGGTGTTCGGCGCGCCTTTCCCCGCGGCGATCGGCGACGAGTTCGTCAATGCGCCGCTGCTCAGCTACGGCACCCAGAAGGCGATCGGCGAGCTGCTGCTGGCCGACTACAGCCGCCGCGGCTTCTTCGACGGCGTCGGCATCCGGCTGCCGACCATCTGCATTCGTCCCGGCGCGCCCAACAAGGCGGCGTCCGGCTTCTTCTCCAACATCCTGCGCGAGCCGCTGGCTGGCAAGGAGGCCGTACTGCCGGTGTCCGAGGACGTCCAGCACTGGCACGCCACGCCGCGTTCGGCGGTCGGATTCCTGCTGCATGCCGCGACCATGGATACCGCCAAGATCGGCCCGCGCCGGAACCTGACCATGCCGGGCCTGACGGCCACCGTCGGCGAGCAGATTGCCGCGCTCCGCCGCGTCGCCGGCGACAACGTCGCCAACCGCATCAAGCGGGAGCCCGACCCCTTCATCGTCGGCATCGTCGCCGGCTGGCCGCGGACATTCGAGGCCAAGCGGGCCCGCGAGCTCGGCTTCACCACCGAGGAAAAGACATTCGACGACATCATCCGGATTCACATCGAGGATGAGCTCGGCGGCAAGTTCGTGGCCTGAGACCGCCACCAGCCTCTGGACTCACATGGCGCAAAGCGCCATGTGAGGGCAGGGAGACATTCGGGAGAGACAGCATGACCGCCAGCATCGTCGCATGGGCGCATACGCCGTTCGGGAAGTTCGACGCCGAGACCGTCGAGAGCCTCGTCGTCAAGGTCGCCAATGAGGCGCTCGCCGACGCCGGCATTGCGGCCGGCGACGTCGATGAGATCGTGCTCGGCCATTTCAACGCCGGCTTCTCGCCCCAGGACTTCACGGCCTCGCTGGTGCTGCAGGCCGATCCGGCGCTGCGCTTCAAGCCGGCGACCCGAGTCGAGAACGCCTGCGCCACGGGCTCGGCTGCCGTCCACCAGGGCATCCGCGCCATCGCCGCCGGTGCCGCCAAGATCGTGCTGGTGGTGGGCGTCGAGCAGATGACGCGCACGCCGGGGCCGGAGATCGGCAAGAACCTCTTGAAGGCGTCCTATCTGCCGGAGGACGGCGACACCGTCGGCGGCTTCGCCGGCGTGTTCGGCAAGATCGCCCAGGGCTATTTCCAGAAATATGGCGACCAGTCCGACGCGCTGGCGCTGATCGCGGCCAAGAACCACAAGAACGGCGTCGCCAATCCGTTCGCGCAGATGCGCAAGGATTTCGGCTTCGAGTTCTGCCGCTCCGAGAGCGAGAAGAACCCTTACGTCGCCGGCCCCCTGAAGCGCACCGACTGCTCGCTGGTCTCCGACGGCGCCGCGGCGCTGGTGCTGACCGACAGCGAGACGGCCAAGTCGTTCGCCAAGGCCGTGACCGTGCGCGCGACCGCGCATGCGCAGGACTTCCTGCCGATGTCCAAGCGCGACATCCTTGCCTTCGAGGGCTGCACGGTGGCCTGGCAGCGCGCGCTGGAGAAGGCCGGCGTGACCCTGTCCGATCTCTCCTTCGTCGAGACCCATGACTGCTTCACGGTCGCCGAGCTGATCGAATACGAGGCGATGGGCCTGACGCCGCGCGGGCAGGGCGCCCGCGCCATCAAGGAGGGCTGGACGCTCAAGGACGGCAAGCTCCCGGTCAACCCGTCCGGCGGCCTGAAGGCCAAGGGCCACCCGATCGGCGCCACCGGCGTCTCCATGCACGTCATGACCGCCATGCAGCTCACCGGCTCCGCGCCCGAGGGCATGCAGCTCCCCAACGCCAAACTCGGCGGCATCTTCAACATGGGCGGCGCCGCGGTCGCGAACTACGTGTCGATTTTGGAGCCGGTGAAGTAATCGCGATCTCCTGCTGCGCGCGGCCCCGGGCTGATCCGGGGCCGATGTCGTTTGTGCCGATCGTCAGGCCTGGGGCTTCAGCGGGCGGGCTTTGCCGCGGCCCGTGAATACAGCAGGCCGCCGATCGAGACGACGACGAGCAGCGCTCCGATCATCATCGCAACTCCGAAGGTCTCGCCAAGCACCATCCAGCCCAGCAGCAAGGCGATCACGGGGTTGACGAAGGTGTAGGTCGCGGCCAGCGGCGCCGGCACCCGTTTGAGCAGCCAGATGTAGGAAACGAAGGCGAGGATCGTGCCCGCCAATGTGAGATAGAGCCAGGCGCCGGCGCCGATGCCCGACACGTGGCTGATGTCGAAACGGCCGAGTTCGCCGAAGCCGATACTCATCGCCACGAGCATGAGGCCGCCGCTGAGCAGCGCATGTCCCGAGAACGCGATCTCCCGGTCCGGCGGCGACCAGCGCTCGGTGAGCACCGAGCCGACCGCCCAGGACAGCGCCGATGCGAGCAGCAACCCCAGATCCATGGTGCCGATCGCGCCCGCCGCGCCCTTGCCTTCGCCCATCACGATGAGCGCGACGCCCGTGAGGCCGAGGCCCAGCATCACGAATTGACGCCATTCCGGCCGATGCCCGCCCGGCAGCACGGCACCGATCAGTGCGAGCCAGAACGGAATGGTGGCGAGCAGCACGGCGGCGAGCCCGCTCGGGACCCTCTGCTGCGCATAGGCCAGGGTTCCGTGACAACCGACGAACAGCAACAGGCCGCATGCGGCCGCGCGCGCTGCAGTCCGACCATCAAAGGTGCGGTTGGCCGACCACGCCGCAACCAGCAGCAGTCCGCCGCCGGCAATGGATCGCGATCCCATCAAGAGAAACGGCGGGATCGAGTCGAGGGCGACCGTCACGGCCAGATAGGTTCCGCCCCAGACCAGATAGGTCGCGGCGAACGCGGCGGGGACGGCCAGATTGGAGGTCCACATTGGACGTAACCTGTTAAAGGGTTATGAGTGGTGAACCGGTGGCAAAGCCGTTCGTTCCGCAAGGAGGAGGCCGCATGCCCAAGACGTCGACCCACGGTGCCGAAGAGCTGGCGATCCGGTTTGTGAACACGGTCGCGTGGCGCCTGCGGGACGCGAGCGAGGATCGGCTCGGCTCGCCGGACGCGCTGTTGGCCTGGCTGCTAGACAACGAGCTGCTGTCGGCCCACGACGCTCGCCGTGTGGCTGCGCGATGGACGACACAGCCGACGGCTGCCGATGCGGCCCATGCCACCGCGCTCCGGTTGCGCGAGGCGATCTACGCATTGTTTCTCGGGCTCATCCACAACAGGGCGCCGCCGGCGGCGCCTGCTGCCTGCTTCGAGGAATTTGTCGGGCGTTCGTCGTCGATCCGGCTGCAATGGCAGGACGGTCGGCTAAATTGGCGGGCAGACGCGCCGCGCGCGACTTGCGATGACCTGCTGAGGCCGGTCGCGCTGTCGGCCGCCGCGCTGCTGACGGGACCGCGCGCAGACCGCATCAAGCAATGTGAAGACGACCGTGGTTGCGGATGGCTGTTTCTCGACGACAGCAGGCTCCGGAACCGGCGCTGGTGTGCGATGGGCGATTGTGGCAACGTCGCCAAGGCGAGGCGCCACCGCGCGCGCACGGCTGGTCCGTAAACCTGATCCCGTCGTCGGCCCGGATGCTCGCCATGACCATCAGCTCACAGCGTCTGATCCTGCGCGAATGGCGCGACGAGGACCGCGCGCCGTTCGCCGCGATGTCGGCTGATCCAGCGGTGATGCAATTCCTCCGCGCCCTGCCGACGCGGCAGGCCTGCGATCAATGGATCGACTTCCAGATCGCGCATCAGGCCGAGCATGGTTTCGGCTTCTGGGTCGTCGAAACCCGTGCTTCCGGCGCATTCCTCGGCGCGGTCGGGCTGTTCCGGGTCTTCTTCGACGCGTCGTTCACGCCTGCGGTCGAGATCGGCTGGCGGCTGGCGCGCCACGCCTGGGGGCAGGGGATCGCGTCGGAAGCGGCGCGCGCGGCGCTGGACTTCGGCTTCAATACGCTCGGGCTCGACGAGATCATCGCCTACGCCGCGCCGGCCAATCAGGCCTCCCAGAACGTCATGCGCAAGCTCGGCATGATCCGCGACGAAGCGTCGGACTTCGATCATCCGCGGGTCGAGGCCGACAGTCCGTTGCGGAGGCAGGTGATGTACCGGCTCTCACGCGCAGCATGGGCTTCGGAAGCGGTGCCGTAGGGTGGGCAAAGCGGCCGCCAGGGGCGGCAGCGTGCCCACCGGAGGGCGGCGGGGTTCGGAGCAAGATGGTGGGCACGGCGCCACTGCGATCGCATGGGTGGAGAACTCGGCGGCGCCGTTGCCCACCTTACTGCGTCCTCAGCTCCGCCACACCTTCTCCTCGCTGAACCCGAGCTCGCCAAAATCCCTCGCCCGCAATGCCGCATCATCAGCCGGAAAGAACTCATCCAGCTGCGGCGGCTTGACGGCCGTCGCCGACAGCATCGCATGCGCCTGGCCGCGGTGGTGGATGTCGTGCTGGAACAGATGCAGCAGCAGGCGGTCGCAGCGCTCGTTCTGCACGCGGGTCTCGCGGTTGATGCGCACGGTGTCATCGAGCCGGGCCGGCGTCAGCGCCTCGCAGAAGCCGATCAGCCGGCGATCCATCGCGCTCTGCGCTTTCACGAGATCGGCGAGCCGCGGGAACGGCACCTGGTCCTGCCAGGCCATCGGGCCGAGCCAACCTCCCTCCAGCGCGTCGACGTAAAAGAGGTCGATGATGTAGATGTGGTTCAGCGTCTTCTGCAGGCTCGGGAAGAAGCCGGTGCGCTCGGCCGCGAACTCCTCGGCGCTGAGCTGGCCGCAAGCGGTCAGCAGCCGGTGATTGGCCCAGGCGTTGTTGTAAGCGAAGGCACGAAAAGTCTGGACGAGATCGGCGGGCATTGCGTCTGATCACCCCGTGATGGCTCGTCGCCGATCATACGGAACGGATCGCGCGCTTCACCACCGATTTCCGCGCGCTTCCGCGCATCATCCCCATGCGCGTGACGGAACTCTGCCACAATTGGTCGCGGTGCATCGCCGGGCCTCCCGTGCAACAAGTCGAGATGCCGCACGACACGCCCCTCATCGCGACCATCGTCGCCGGCCTCGGATTGGCCTTCGTCTTCGGAGCCCTCGCGCAGCGGTTCCGCTTTCCCCCGCTGGTCGGCTATCTCCTCGCCGGCGTAGCCGTAGGCCCGTTCACGCCCGGCTTCGTCGCCGACCAGGCGCTGGCCACCGAGCTTGCCGAACTCGGCATCATTCTCCTGATGTTCGGCGTCGGCCTGCACTTCTCTCTGAAGGACCTGATGTCGGTGCGCGCCATCGCCGTGCCCGGCGCAATCGTGCAGATCACGGTCGCGACCCTGATGGGCATGGCCTTGAGCTGGGCCATGGGCTGGTCGATCGGCGGCGGCCTCGTGTTCGGTCTCGCGCTGTCGGTCGCCAGCACCGTGGTGCTGCTGCGCGCCTTGCAGGAGCGGCGGCTGATGGACACCGAGCGCGGCCGCATCGCGGTCGGCTGGCTGATCGTCGAGGACCTCGCGATGGTGCTGGCGCTGGTGCTGATCCCGGCCTTCGCCAGCCTGCAGACCGGCGACGTTGCCGCCGCCGATCCGCTCGCCGCCCAGTTTGGCCTCGGTCTGACCGGCGTGCTGCTGCTGACCTTCGCCAAGATCGGCGTGTTCATGGCGGTGATGCTGCTGGTCGGCCGCCGCCTGATCCCGTGGATCCTACACTACATCGCCCACACCGGCTCGCGCGAGCTGTTCCGCCTCGCCGTGCTGGCAATCGCGCTCGGCGTTGCCTTCGGCTCGACGAAGCTGTTCGGGGTGTCGCTCGCGCTCGGCGCCTTCTTCGCGGGCATGATGCTCGGCGAGTCCCCGCTGAGCCAGCGCGCCGCACAGGAATCGCTGCCGCTGCGCGATGCCTTCGCGGTGCTTTTCTTCGTCTCCGCCGGGATGCTGTTCGATCCCGCCAGCATCATCCGCGAGCCCTGGCCGCTGCTCGCGACGCTGTTCATCATCCTGTTCGGCAAGTCGCTCGCCGCGTTCCTGATCGTGGTCGCGTTCCGCCATCCGGTCTCGACCGCGCTGACGATTTCCGCGAGTCTCGCGCAGATCGGCGAGTTCTCCTTCATCCTCGCCGAGATCGGCGGCGCCACCAATCTGCTGCCGAAAGCCGGCCGCGACTTGATCCTGGCCGGCGCGATCATCTCGATCATGCTCAATCCGCTGATGTTCGCCGCACTCGACTGGCTGCTGCCGCGGCTGGAGCGCCGGCGTGCCGATGTTGCTGCAACGCCGGCGCCGAAGCCGGCCGAGATCCCGGTGACTCCGTTGACCGAGCACACCATCGTTATCGGCTATGGCCGCGTCGGCCGCCTCGTCGGCGAGGCGCTGCAGCAGCGCGGTCACGCCTTCCTTGCGGTGGAGACATCGGAAGACATTCTCAAGCAACTGAAGGACGCGGGCATCGAGACCATCACCGGCAACGCCGCCCGCAGCAACGTTCTGCGCGCGACCAACCCGTCGGCTGCCCATGCGCTGGTCATCGCCATCCCCGAGGCGTTCGAGGCCGGCCAGATCGTCGAGCAGGCCCGCGCCGCCAACCCCGCTCTGCACATCGTGGCGCGCGCGCATTCGGACGCCGAAGTCGAGCATTTGAGATCGCTCGGCGCCGACATGGTCATCATGGGCGAGCGCGAGATCGCCCGCGGCATGATCGAGGAGCTGGACACGCGGCCGCCTGATCCGGCACCGGAGCTGGCTCCGCAGCGAGCGGCGGAGAATGTGCAGGTCCAGGCCTAGTCCAGGCTGCTCGTGTGAGATGCGAGCCAAGCTCGGGATTCCGGGTTCACGGCCTGCGGCCTTGCCCCGGAATGACGCGGGCAGGCTGATTTCATGAGCGCCATCAAGCCGATTTGCCCTGTCCAGTCCTGCCGCAAAAAATAATCATATTTCTATTTTCCAGAATGTATGCTTTATTCGCGTCATCCTGCTTCGCCACGAGGGGCGCTTCGCGATCGTCACGAACGTTGAGGCAGGGAGGCGGTGGCCGCGACGTGTCGCAGCGTAGCTTGTCTGCGCGGACGAACGGCATGGCGCGGACGCGAAGTCGCGTGGTCCCGGCATCCCGACGCTGATGCCAAGCCTGAGGGGCATGATGATCCCGAGGGCGACGGTGGCCAAAAGCCGGTGCACCGAGGAGAGCGCGAAGTAAGCGTGAAAACCACCGCGCAGGGAAGGCCGGGTCGGTCCGGCTGAACCTGTGGTTCTCTCCCCGTGCTTTTCTTTCGCACGGGGGCCACGGGTGCCAGTCGGCACCCGGCCTTCCCTGCGCCCTCTGTTTCAAGAGAGGGCGGTCGGATCAGCAAAGCTCGGACAGATCCTGTCGCGAGGCCCTTGATGCTTGCGCATCTGTTGCACGCGGACCTTGACTCACTCCGGCATCATCTCGCCGGAGCCGCCGAACTCGGCCGGAAAATCCTTCAGCTTCGGCAGCCCGTCCTTGATCGGCAAAACGCTCTCCGCGTAGTTGACGTGCACGCCGGGCGTGAACTTCAAGGTCGGGATGGTCGCGGCATAGACGTCGATCATGCCGAGCGGCGGGTGGTCGGTCATCAGGTGACCGCCGCATTTGGTGCAGTATTTGCGGTGGCTCATGTCGGTCTTGTGATAGGTGCCGATCGCTTCCGCGCCCTTGGTCACGCGCACGTTGGCGGGCTTCCACAAGGTGAAGGCGTTGACCGGGCCCGCCGACCACGAGCGGCAGGACGAGCAGTGGCAATAGCCCATCGCCTCCGGCTCGCCGTCGGCTTCGAGCTCGACCGTGCCGCAGAAGCATTTGCCCTGATACAGCGTCATGACAGCGTTCTCCCTCACTGGTGTTCTTGGATGTTGGACGGACATGCTGACACAGCTTGGCGGCGAAAGGGAATCGCAGAATGGTGCTGATGGCACGGAACATCTGGTGCGATGCAACGGCCCGCGTGCAGCCGTGATCCGCGCGGCGGAATGTTGCGGCAGCGCGCTCGCGCGCATGGCCCCATACGCGCACACCCGCTTGCTCCGGAACCGGCTGTGCCGTTAGCTCTGTCCATAACAACGAGCGAGGGAGCCGACGCCGCGATGGGACCGCTTGCGGGCATCAAGGTCATCGACATGACCACCGTGCTGATGGGGCCTTATGCCACCCAGACGCTCGGCGATTACGGCGCCGATGTCATCAAGGTGGAATCGCCGGAGGGCGACGTCACCCGCAAGATCGGCCCCTGGCGTCATCCCGGCATGGGGCCGGTGACCCTCAACACCAACCGCAGCAAGCGCGTGATCTGCCTCGACCTGAAGAAGCCGGCCGGCCGCGAGGCCGTGCTGCGCATGGTCAAGGACGCCGACGTGCTGCTCTACAACATCCGCCCGCAGGCGATGGCGCGGCTGAACCTCGGTTATGACGTGATCTCCGCGCTCAATCCGCGACTGGTCTATGCCGGCGTGTTCGGCTTCGGACAGAACGGCCCCTATGCGGCGAAGCCAGCCTATGACGACCTGATCCAGGGCGGAGCGGCGCTGGCGCACCTGATGGCGGTGGCCGGCGACGGCACGCCACGCTATGTGCCGAACGCGCTGGTCGATCGCATCGTGGGGCTCACCGCCGTCGGGGCGATCTGTGCCAGCCTGGTGCATCGCGACCGCACCGGCCGTGGCCAGCGCCTGGACGTGCCGATGTTCGAGACCATGTCGGCGTTCATCATGGGCGACCACATGGGCGGTCTCACTTACGAACCGCCGCTCGACCGCGGCGGCTACGCGCGGCACCTGTCGCAGGACCGCCGGCCCTACAAGACCGCCGACGGCCACATCTGCGTGATCGTCTACAACGACAAGCAATGGGAGGCGTTCTTCGAGGCGTCCGGCCGCACCGACCTCCGCGCCGATGACCGTTTCAACAGCTTCGCCCGGCGCGCCGCCAACATCGATGTCGTCTACGCCGAACTGGCGCGCATCTTTCAGACCCGCACCACGGCGGAATGGACCGCGCTGCTCGACAGGGCCGACATCCCGGTCATGCCGATGCACGATCTCGAAAGCCTGCTGCACGATCCGCACCTCGTCGCGACCGATTTCTTTCCCGTCGTGCAGCATCCGACCGAAGGCCCGATCCGCAGCACCCGCGTCTCCGCGACCTGGTCCGAGACCAGGGCCGAGCCGCAGCACCTGGCGGGGCGGCCGAACGAGCACGGCGAGGAGATCCTGCGCGAGCTCGGCTTCTCGACGGACGAGATCGCCGCGATGATCCGCGACGGCGCGACCACGCTGTCGCCTGCGAAGGAGTGATCCGATGGACTTCGCACTCTCCGCCAATCAGGAATCGATCCGCGACGCCGTTGCCAAGATCTGCGCCCGCTTCGATGACGCCTATTGGCTCAAGAAGGACAAGGAGGGTGGTTTTCCCGCCGACTTCCACAAGGCGCTGGCGGACGCCGGTTGGCTCGGCATCTGCATTCCCGAGGAGTATGGCGGCTCCGGTCTCGGCATCCTCGATGCCGCGATCATGATGCGCACGATTGCGGAGTCGGGCGCGGGCATGAGCGGCGCCTCGGCCATCCACATGAACGTGTTCGGTCTCAATCCCGTCGTCGTGTTCGGCACCAAGGAGCAGTGCGCGCGGATGCTGCCTGGGATCGTCGACGGCCGGGAGAAAGCCTGCTTTGCGGTGACCGAGCCGAACACCGGCCTCAACACGACGCAACTCAAGACCCGCGCGGTGCGCAAGGGCGACCGCTACGTCGTCAACGGCCAGAAGGTGTGGATCTCGACCGCCCAGGTTGCGGAAAAAATCCTGCTGCTGGCGCGCACCACGCCGCTGGAGGAGGTCAAGCGCCCGACCCATGGACTCAGCCTGTTCTATACGGATTTCGACCGCAGTTGCATCAAGGTGCACGAGATCGAGAAGATGGGCCGCAAGCCTGTCGACTCCAACGAGCTGTTCTTCGAGGATTTCGAGATCCCGGTCGAAGACCGCCTCGGCGAGGAGGGGCGAGGCTTCGACTATATCCTGCACGGCATGAACCCGGAGCGCATCCTGATCGCTGCGGAAGCCGTCGGGCTCGGCCATCTCGCGCTGTCTCGTGCCTCGGCCTATGCGCGGACGCGCAACGTGTTCAATCGTCCGATCGGCCAGAACCAGGGCATCCAGCATCCGCTGGCGAAGAACTGGATGGAGTTGGAAGCCGCGTGGCTGATGGTGTTGCAGGCCGGCTGGCAATACGACCAGGGCATGGCCTGCGGCCCGGCCGCCAACGCCGCGAAATATCTCGCCGCGGAAGCCGGCTTCCACGCCTGCGAGCAGGCCGTGATGACTCACGGCGGCTTCGGCTATGCGCGCGAGTATCACGTCGAGCGATATTTGCGCGAATCCCTGATTCCGCGCATCGCGCCGATAAGTCCGCAACTGATTTTGTCCTTCATCGCCGAGAAGGTCCTCGGCATGCCGAAATCATACTGAGGACACGCCTAGCCATGACATGTCCGCGCTCCACATGCCCGCGCTCTCTCCACCCGTCATTCCGGGGCGCCCGAAGGGCGAGCCCGGAATCCATAACCCCCGCCCTATGTCGTGAGGCGGGATGCCAATCACATCTGGGCCTCACACGGCATCCGGTGGCTATGGATTCCGGGCTCATCGCTGCGCGATGCCCCGGAATGACGGAGGGCGTGGCACGATGACCTACATCACCGGCACTGGCCTGACCTCGTTCGGCCGCCACGATGGCCGCTCGTCGCTCGACCTGATGAGCTTGGCGGCGCAGCTGGCGCTCGATGACGCCGAGCTGACGCGTGATGACATCGACGGCATCCTGTGCGGCTATTCGACGGTGTCGCCGCACATCATGCTCGCGACCGTGTTCGCCGAGCATTTCGGCATCACTCCGTCCTATGCCCACGCGGTGCAGGTCGGCGGCGCAACGGGGCTCGCAATGGTGATGCTCGCGCATCACCTGGTCGAGGCTGGCGTCGTCGAGAATATGCTCGTCGTCGCCGGCGAGAACCGCCTGACCGGCCAGAGCCGCGACGCCTCGATCCAGGCGCTGGCGCAGGTCGGTCATCCCGACTACGAGCTGCCGCTCGGCCCGACCATCCCCGCCTACTACGGCCTCGTCGCCTCGCGCTATATGCACGAGTACGGCGTCACCGAGGAGGATCTTGCCGAATTTGCGGTGCTGATGCGCACGCACGCACTGGGTCATCCCGGCGCGCAGTTTCATGAGCCGATCACGGTTGCCGACGTGATGGCGTCGAAGCTGGTCGCAAAGCCGCTGAAGCTGCTCGACTGCTGTCCGGTGTCCGACGGCGGCGCAGCCATCATCGTCAGCCGCGAGCCGACCGGATCGATTGCGATCCGTGTGCGCGGCTGCGCCCAGGCGCACACGCATCAGCATGTCACCGCGGCGCCGGCTCTGAGCAAGCTCGGGGCGGAGATCGCGGTCGAGAAAGCCAAGGCCGCTGCCGGCATCGCGATCGCGGATGTCGACTATGCCGCGGTCTATGACAGCTTCACCATCACGCTATGCATGCTGCTCGAGGATCTCGGTCTTGCCGGCCGCGGCGAGGCGGCGTCGCGAATCAAAGCGGGGCATTTCAGCCGCGACGGCGCCGTCCCGCTCAACACCCATGGCGGCCTGCTGAGCTACGGCCACTGCGGCGTCGGCGGCGCCATGGCGCATCTCAACGAGGCGCATCTGCAGATGACGGGGCGGGCGGGGCGCCGCCAGGTGCGCGAGGCCGCGCTGACGCTTCTGCACGGCGATGGCGGCGTGCTGTCGTCCCATGTCAGCATGTTCTGGGAGCGGGTGCGATGAGGGAAGGAGACGATTGGACCAAAGGCGTGGCGGCGATTCGCTATCAGCGCTGCGCGTGCTGCGCCCATGTGCAGTACTTCCGCCGCGATTTCTGTGCGGCGTGCGGCTCGCTGGCGCTCACCGACCACACCGCGAGCGGAGAGGGCACTGTCTACGCGATGTCGCTGGTCTGCCGCGCCGCGACCCCGGAGACCCGCGCGCATGTGCCCTACAACATCGTGCTGGTGGACATGCGCGAGGGCTTTCGCATGATGGCCCATGGCGACCAAGATCTGACGATCGGCGACGTCGTCGGCGCGCGCTTCACGGCCTTTGCGGGCGGCACGGTGCCATATTTCGGAAAGAAGACATGAGAATGTGTGGCCGCGCGACGTTGAGAAACGCCGGTCGCGGACGGCCGAGGCGGGACGATACGCCTTACAAATTCGTCCCGACCCGGATCGCCGCGCGATTGACGCAATACTGGTACGCTACGCTTACTAACTCAAACGCAACTCAACTCGGTCGTTCGCGTGAGCAATCAAGCCCACAATCCTACCTACGGGCGATGAAGAAACTGCGACGCAGAACCTCCAGACAGCCCTTCATCGCCCGTAGAACAGGACGCTGGCGATGACGATCATCGAGGTCACCGCCAGCATGTGCGCGAGTGCTTCCGATGTTGCCCTCTTAGTGGCTTCCTTCATGCCGTTTCCTCCCTGGACTGGACACGACTTTCCGTTGCGCAAATACACACGCGACGGCGGCTGGAATTTTACTCGGAACACCCCACTTCGACGTTCGCTTTGCGAGTCCCCACTCGGCGTTCATCGACGGTTCAGAACATCGTCGGGCAATACGGCGCGAATTGGGCTCGCTTATGGTTGTCCTGCGACCGTGTTCCGGTAACGTTTGGGCGAGACCGTACAAATACGAGTGATGAAAAATGTAGTACCGTAGCTATCAATTATTGCGAACGGCAACCTTGAGTATTTGTCTTCTTCCAAATGCGACGTTTCGATGACCGGCTTAGTCCGCAGCGAGCAGATTGAGTCGGGCATTGGCGACCGTGAGACGCTCCGCCAGCAATTGCGCCAGATTGCGCATGACGCGCTCGCCCGCTTTCGGATGCCGCGCGCGGAAACGCTCGAAATCCGAAAGGGTGATCTCGAAGGCGGTGGCCGAGAAATCGGCGGTCACGTCGGCGGATCGCACCGGGTCCAGCAGCGCCATCTCGCCGAAGCATTGGCCCGCGGTGAGCGTCGCCAGCCGGATGCCGTCGGGCAGCGTAACGTGAACGACACCGGAGCGCAGGAAGAACAGCGAGTGTGCCGGTTCGCCGGAGCTGAGAATGCGGTCGCTCTGCTGATAGTGGCGGATGATCGCCAGCGCCGCCAGCTCGTGGCGCTCTTCTTCGCTGATCCCCGCAAGCAGCGGCTGCTCGGCGAGCTCGGTGGTTTCCAGAAAGTCGATCGCGCCGCCATAGCGGTAGACGATCTGGTCCTCGGCCCATTCGATCGAGGTGTCGAGCAGATAGAAGTCGCGCACGTTCCTGATGTCGCCGGTGCGCGCGGTGATCTCCTGCCATTCCGGCGAGGTCCGGCGGATGCCCGACAGCACGACGGTGACGTGAAAGTCGGCCAGCTCGTGAAACAGCTCGGCGAGCAGGCGCAGGCCCGCTTGTGTCATCGCGGTGACGCGGTGGAGGTCGAAGATCACGAATTGCGGGCGCGCGCCGGCGGCGAGCTGCCGCGAGACATAGTCCACGTTCGAGAGCGACAGCGTTCCGACCAGCTCGAGCACGCGCACGGCATCGGGATACGCGGCCAGGATATCGCGCTCCTGGGCGCGGCGGCTGCGCCGCGACGGATTGGCGCCGATGTCGTAGTCGGCGATGATCGTGGTGCGCGCATCGTCGGAGCGGTTCAGCATGTGCAGGCCATAATGCGCCGACAGCGCCTCGCACACCTTGATGCCGCGCACGCTGTTGCCGTGGCCGTCGAGCCGCGGCGAGTAGCTGCCGAGACCGAGACGGGCCGGCAGGCTCGCCAGGATGCCGCCGCCGACGCCGCTCTTGGCGGGAATGCCGACGCGGTAGATCCATTCGCCGGCGAAGTCATACATGCCCGAGGAGGTCATCACCGAGAGCGTGCGCGACACTGCGTAAGGCGTCACCACCTGCTCTCCGGTGACGGGGTTGACGCCGCGATTGGCGAGCGTTGCGGCCATGATCGCGCAGTCGCGCGCGGTGATCAGCACGGCGCATTGCCGGAAGTAGACCGCGAGTACGTCGTCGACGGATTCCTTGATGACGTCAGAGGTGCGCAGCAGGTAGGCGATAGCGCGATTGCGATCGCCGGTCGCGGATTCAGAAGCGAACACCGCATCGTCGACGTCGAGCTTGCGTCCGGCAAAGCGGCCGAGCGCATCACGGATGGTGTCGAAGGCGTCCGCCTGCCGCGCCTGCCGGAGCAGGCCGCTGCAGGTGATGGCGCCGGCATTGACCATGGCATTGAACGGACGATTGTCGGCGTTCAGCCGGATCGAGTTGAAGGGGTCGCCGGACGGCTCCACACCGATGACGCGCTCGACCGCGTCCGAGCCGAGAATATCCAGCGCGAGCGCGAACACGAATGGCTTCGACATGGACTGGATGGTGAACGGCACGCGGCTGTCGCCGACCTCGTAGACGTGACCGTCGAGCGTGGCGAGGCTGATGCCGAAATGCGCAGGATCTGCCTTGCCGAGTTCCGGGATGTAGTTGGCCACCATGCCGTCGTGGTCGGACCAGAAGTCGGCATGGCAGGCCGACAGAAAGCGCTGCAGTGGTGGCATCGCAGCGGACGCCCAATTCTGCGGATTCTGGATGGGCCTCGGGTGTCGGGTGGTCATGGGCAGCTCGGCGGGAACAAGGTCTGGAGCTGGTTATGTCGCAGCCGCGCCGGGGCAGCCAGCCCACACTTGTCGCAACGCTGGTCAAATGCTGTCGCTGCCCACCGATTGGGCGATGCAGTTGCATGGGCCCACGCAATCGGAGCTGGCCAGCGGGCTGCCGGAGCACCGCAGTGCAGCGCATAGGAACTGCCGTCGCCGTCATGCTGGCATGCCAGTCCAGATTGCATCGCGATTCCGCGTCTTGTGCCAACACGCTGAAGAACAGCAGCTTTTAGAGAGGGTCTATGGTTGTGACGGCAAAACGGCTGCGCTAGCTTGTTCGATAAGCGGAATATCATTCCGCAGGACGGAATTGGTGGGAAACGCATGGGACGACGGTCTGAGCGATTGAGCAGGGCGGGCATGCTGCCCGGAGATCTCGCCGGGGAAGGCGAGGTCATTCAGGTGGTGTCGCGAGCGTTCGACGTGCTTCGCTGTTTCGAGGGGCACGATTCGCGGCTCGGCAATCTCGAAATCTCGAACCGCTGCGGCCTGCCGCGATCGACGGTGTCGCGGCTGACGCACACGCTGACGCGCATGGGCCAGCTGGTCTATCTGCCGCGCGATCAGAAGTACCGCATCGGCCCGAGCGCGGTTGCGATGAGCACCTCGATGACTCGCGGGCTTCAGCTGCGCAACCTGATCCGCCAGCGTCTGCAGGACGTCGCCGAGCAATTGCCGGGCACCGTCGGCTTCGTCATCCCCGATCAGTTTCATCTGGTCTATCTGGAGTTCGGCCGAGCCGCGAATGCGCTCGGCCTGCACGAGACCACCGGCAGCCGCATCTCGATGGCCTCGACGGCCGCGGGACATGCGTATGTTGCTGCGCTCGAGCCGGAGATCGGCGACGCGCTGCTCGCCGAGATGGAGCGCGAGATGCCGGATGCGGCGAATCTGCTGCGGCCGCGGCTCGCACACAACAGGCAGTTCCTGAAGGAGCACGGCTACGTGGTGGCCTGCGGCCTGTGGAGCCCGCATATCAACGGCCTCGCGCTGCCGGTGTGGTCGCCGCAGTACCAGACCAACGTCGTGCTGACGATCGGCCTGCTGTCGGCGATGTATGACGAGCAGCGTCTGCACGACGAGGTCGCTCAGCCGATGCGCGAGCTCGGCCGCAACATCGCAGCCTTGCTGCAAGGAGCGGAAGCCGATGTCTTCAACAGCCGGATGGAGAGGAAGCCGCTTCCTGTAACGGCGAAGACCAATCATAAGAAGACCATCACCGGGGCAGGGGGAACGAATGAGTTGGCAGCCGGAGCTCGAGGAATTGGCCCGGCGCGAGGCCTTCGCGCGGGAGATGGGCGGGCCTGACAAGGTCAAGCGTCAGCACGATCAGGGCCGTCTCACCGTTCGCGAGCGCATCGACGGCGTCGTCGATGCCGGCAGCTTCCACGAGATCGGCGCGGTCGCCGGTCTCGGCGAATATGACGAGCAGGGCGAGCTGAAGCATGTGACGCCCGCCAATTGCGTGTTCGGGCGCGCCCGCGTCGACGGCCGCACGGTCGTCGTGGTCGGCGACGATTTCACCGTGCGCGGCGGCTCGGCCGACGCGTCGATCGCGGCGAAGCCGCTGATGGCCGAGGAGATGGCGCACGATTTCCGTCTGCCGATCATCCGCATCATCGAGGGCTCCGGCGGCGGCGGCTCGGTCAAGACCATCGAGACCAAGGGCGCTGCCAATCTGCCCGGCGGCATCGGCGGCAATCGCTGGTATCGCTACACGACCGAGAACATGTCGCTGGTGCCGGTGGTCGGGCTGGGTCTCGGCTCGGTCGCGGGGCTGGGCGCGGCACGGCTGGCGGCGAGCCACTATTCGGTGATGACGCGCCAGTCGGCGATGTTCGTCGCCGGTCCGCCGGTCGTGAAACGGCTCGGGCAGGACCTCGGCAAGATGGAGCTCGGCGGTGCGGACATCCAGACCAAGGCCGGCGGGGTCGACCATGCCGTGGACACCGAGGCGGAGGCGTTTGCCTGCGCGCGCCGATTCCTCTCATATCTGCCGTCCTCGGTCTACGAGCTGTCACCGACCTTGCCCTGCACCGACGATCCGCAGCGCACCGACGAGCAGCTGATCAGCGCCGTGCCGCGCGATCGCCGTCGCGTCTACAAGATGCGGCCGATCATCGAGTCCGTCGTCGACAGCGGCTCGTTCTTCGAGGTCGCGCAGAACTACGGCCGTCCGCTCATCGTCGGTCTCGCGCGGCTCGAAGGCCGTGCGGTGATGGTGCTGGCGAGCGATCCCTATCACTTCGGCGGCTCATGGACCGCGGATGCCTGCCAGAAGGTGATCCGCTGGGTCGACTTCGCCGAGACCTTCCATCTGCCGATCGTATATCTGATGGACTGCCCCGGCTTCATGGTCGGCCTGGAGGCCGAGAAGGCCGCGACCATCCGCCATGGCGTGCGTGCGATGGCGGCGGTCAACCAGTCGACGGTGCCGTGGTGCACGGTGATCGTGCGCAACAATTTCGGCGTCGCCGGTGTGGTGCATCAGCCGGCCGACCGGTTCTCGATGCGCTATGCCTGGCCGTCGGCCCACTGGGGCTCGCTGCCGCTCGAAGGCGGCATCGAGGCGGCGTATCGCGCGGAGATCGATGCGGCGCCCGATCCGAAGGCAAAGCTGAAGGAGATCGAGGAGCGTCTCAACAAGCTGCGCTCGCCGTTCCGCTCCGCCGAGAAGTTCTGGGTCGAGGAGATCATCGACCCGCGCAAGACGCGCTCGCTGCTGTGCGAGTTCGCCCGTCTCGCCGAGCCGCTGCGCGCGCCGGGCCCGCCGACCGCGATGACCACGCGGCCGTGATGTTACGCCGCGGCAGGCTTCGCCTGCCGCGCGATGGCGAGCGCAAGCAGCGCCGCGATGATGCAGAGCGCGCCGGCGATGAAGAACGCCGGCAAATAGCTCTGCAGCAGCGTGCGCGACAGGCCGGCTCCGAACGCCGCCGTGCCGGCGCCGAGCTGATGGCCGGCGAATACCCAGCCGAACACCAGATTGGCGCGCTCCGGCCCGAACCGCTGCGCCGTCAGCCGCACCGTCGGCGGCACGGTCGCAATCCAGTCGAGGCCGTAGAACATCGCGAACAGCGACAGGCCATAGAACGAAAAGTCCGTGAACGGCAGGAACAGCAGCGAGAGCCCACGCAGGCCGTAGTACCAGAACAGCAGCCAGCGATTGTCGTAACGGTCCGACAGCCAGCCCGACACGATCGTGCCGACGAAATCGAACATGCCCATCGCGGCGAGCAGGCTCGCGGCCTGGACCTGCGGGATGCCGAAGTCGAGGCACATCGGGATCAGGTGCACCTGCACGAGCCCGTTGGTCGAGGCGCCGCAGATGAAGAATGTCGCGAACAGCATCCAGAACACCGGCACCCGCGCGGCATCGCGCAGGGTGCCGAGCGCGGCGGTAAAAATCGGCGTGGTGACCGGGGCGGGCGCGGCGATCGGCTCGGTGCCGGTGTCGCCGAACGGGCGCAGGCCGAGATCGCTCGGGCGGTCGCGCATCAAGAGCAGCACAGCCGTCGCGGAGACGCCGAGCGCAACGCAGACCAGGGCCAGCGCCGTGCGCCAGCCGAGCCGTTCGGTGAGGCTGGCGAGCAGCGGCAGGAACACAAGCTGCCCGGTGGCGACGCTGGCGGTGAGGATGCCGACGACGAGGCCGCGCCGCGCGACGAACCAGCGCGTGGCGATGGTCGCGCCGAGCACCAGCGCAGTCATGCCGGTGCCCAGGCCGATCACGACGCCCCACAGCAGCACGAGGTGCCAGACCTGGGTCATCGCGAGCGAGGCCAGCAGCGCCGAGACCACGATCAACTGCGCCAGCAACGTGATGTTGCGCAGGCCGTAGCGGTTCAGAAGGGCGGCGGCGAATGGCGCCATGAGCCCGAACAGCACGAAACGGATCGACAGCGCCGAGGAGATCTCTGCAGTGCTCCAGCCGAACTCCTGCTGCAAGGGCACGATGAACACCCCCGGTGCGCCGACCGTGCCGGCGGAGACAAGCGCTGTAAAGAAGGTGACGGCGACCATCACCCAGCCATAGTGGATGTTGCGCCGTCCGAGGGCTGCTGCGAGCTGATTGGAGATCATGCTGGTTCTCGTGAGGCTAGGAAACGGCGCCCAGTCTGGCAGACGGCGCAGATGACATAAATGGCGAAGGTCCCTCGTTTCAGGACATCACGGCCGCTCCACCGCAATCGCCGTTGCCTCGCCGCCGCCGATGCACAGCGCGGCGATACCGCGCTTCAGGCCACGGGCCTGCATCGCATGCAGCAACGTCACGATCAGCCGTGCGCCGGTGGCGCCGATGGGATGACCGAGCGCACAGGCCCCGCCATTGACGTTCAGCTTGTCGCGGGGAATGCCGAGGTCGCGCTGCGCGGCCATGGCGACGACAGCAAACGCCTCGTTGATCTCGAACAAATCGACGTCCTCGACGCGCCAGCCGACCTTGTCGAGTAGCTTGCGGATCGCCGGGATCGGCGCCGTCGTGAACCATTGCGGCTCCTGGCTGTGGGTTGCGTGCCCCTTGATCTCGGCGATCACGGGAAGGCCGTCGCGCTCGGCGCGTGATCTCGCTGCAAGCACGAGCGCCGCGGCGCCGTCGGCATTGGCGGAGGATGCCGCAGGCGTGATGGTGCCGTCCTTGCGGAAGGCCGGCTTCAGCGCCGGAATCTTGGCCGGATCGACCTTGAGCGGATGCTCGTCATGGGTGACCAGCCGCGGGCCGGATTTTTCCGTCAGCGTGATCGGTGCGATCTCGGCCGCGAATGCGCCGCTCTCGACCGCCTCGCGGGCGCGGGTCAGCGTTTCCACCGCATAGGCGTCCTGATCGGCACGGGTGAACTGATAGGCTTCGGCGGTGGCCTCACCAAAGTCGCCCATCGAGCGGCCGGTGTCGTAGGCGTCCTCCAGCCCGTCCAGCATCATGTGGTCGAGGATGCGGTCGTGGCCGGCGCGATAGCCGCCGCGCGCCTTGGCCAGCAGATAGGGCGCATTGCTCATGCTCTCCATGCCGCCGGACACGACGATGTCGGCCGAGCCGGCACGGATGATATCGTGCGCCAGCATCGTTGCCTTCATGCCGGAGCCGCAGACCTTGTTGATCGTGGTGGCGCCGGTTGCGTCGGGCAGGCCGGCGCCGCGCGCGGCCTGTCGCGCCGGCGCCTGGCCCTGGCCGGCCGGCAGCACATTGCCCATGAACACCTCCTGCACCGCGTCAGCGGAGACGGCCGCCCGTTCCAGCGCGGCTTTGATCACGTGCGCGCCGAGCCGGTGCGCGCTGAGCGGCGACAACTCGCCCATGAAGCGGCCAAGGGGCGTGCGCGCGGCGGACAAGATGACGACGGGATCGGACGATGCCATGGCTGGCTCCCTGATTGAGATTATGACCATCATATAATGTCGCCATGGAAAAGAAAACCCCGGCAAGTCCTCTCGACATCTTCCGAAGATGACGCGACCCTGCCGGGGGCTGCAGTCGGAACTTGGCGAAAATTGCGCCCTAGCGCTTGCGATCGATGAAGTGCTGCATCAGCCGCTTGGGCTCGTCGGTCAGGAACGATCGCCCGAATGCGCCGATCGACACCTCGATCGACTCCTTCAGCGGCAGATCCTCCCATTGCCGCAGCAGGGCCTTCTGCGCCCGCAGTGCTTCGGGGCCGCAGGCGAGCAGCGATGCAATGACCTTCTCGACCGCGTTGTCGAGTTCTCCTTCGGCCGCAACCAAATCGACGAGGCCCCAGGTGAGCGCGGTCAGCGCATCGATCGTCTCGGCTGTCATCAACAGCCATCGCGTGCGGCCCCAGCCGATCAGCCGTGGCAGCAACGCGGCATGAATGACCGAGGGGATGCCGACGCGCACCTCGGGCATGCCGAATCTGGCGTCATGCGAGGCAACGCGGATGTCGCAGGCTGCCGCGACTTCCAGGCCACCGCCGAGGCACCAGCCCGGCATTCGCGCGATCACCGGCACTGGAAAGTTCCGCACCGCCTCACATAGTCCGGCCAGCCGCGAGATGAACGCCTCCGCCGAGGCTTGATCGAGGGTCGCCATCTCCTTGATGTCGGCGCCGCCGATCATGCTCTTCTCACTTTCTCCCGCCAGCATGAGCGCGCGAATGCTGGCGTCGGAGGCGAGAGATTGCAGCCCGGCTTGTATGCCAAGGATGGCCGCTGAGCCGAGAATGTTCAGTGTGCCGGCATTGCAGATCGTCAGCCGGACCACGCCCCGGGCGTCGCGACTCACGCCGCAGTGAGAATTGAGCATGTCCATGGCCGGCCTCATCGGGGGGTTGGGGGTGAAAGTCGCGGGAATAAATCAGGCCAGCGAAGTTGATTTAGATCAACTCGAATTCATCAAATAGCTGCAGCGAGCAGGGCGCAGATCTGCTATTGTATGACCTCAGACATTCAATGGGACGGCAATGCGCTACTCTCCGGAACACAAGGCGGAAACCCACGCGCGAATCGTGCGCAAGGCCTCGGTGCGGCTGCGGGAGAAGGGCGCTCACGGGGTCGGTGTTGCTGATCTGATGAAGGAGGCCGGGCTCACCCATGGCGGCTTCTACGCCCATTTCGAATCGCGCGAGGCGCTGGTCGTCGAGGCTTTCGGCTATGCAATCGACCGTTCGGTCGAGCGTTGGCGCAAGCTGTTGGACGAGTTGCCGCCACAAAAGCGGCTTGCCGCGATCGTCGACGGCTACCTGTCGCCCGAGCATCGCGATGATCCTGGCCATGGCTGCGCGGTGCCGGCGCTCGGCGCCGAGATCGCGCGCGAGAGCGCCAGGACTCGCAAGGCTTTCGCAGCGAAGCTGGAAGAGCTGATCGAGCTGTTCGCCGATTACATCGTCGACGTGCCGCGCAAGACGGCGCGCAAGCGGGCCTCCGCGATGCTCGCGACCCTGATGGGGACCATCGTCATGGCGCGGGTCACCGGGAGCGGGGAATTATCCGACGAGATCCTGAGCTCCGGACGCGAGGTGGCTCTGGCGATCGCCACGGACGGTGCGCCGGCCGGCAAGCCGCCGGCGCGGGGGGCGGCGAAGAAGGCGGCAAAAAAACCGGCGCCCGCCAAGCGCTGAGCCTGTGGCCCGCGGGGGCGCGCCGCGTCCGAGCGCGCGTTTGACGGGGAAGTGAAGGGGCGGCATTTTCGCAGCGCCGATCAGCGCTTAGACCCTTCCCAAACGCCGCAAAGACTGCAAGATGCCGGCCAAATCGGCACTGCTTACCCCTTGCGGAGGATACCCATGCGTTCGATCGGTCATTTTATTGGCGGCAAAGAGGTCAAAGGTACGTCTGGACGGACGGCCGACGTCTTCGAGCCGATGACCGGTGACGTCCAGGCGAAGGTCGCCTTGGCCTCGCGCGCCGAGCTCCGGGCCGCCGTGGAGAATGCCAAGGCCGCGCAGCCGGCCTGGGCCGCGACCAACCCGCAGCGCCGGGCGCGCGTGATGATGAAGTTTTTGGAACTCGCCCAGCGGGACTATGACCAACTTGCCGAACTGCTGGCGCGCGAGCACGGCAAGACCATTCCGGACGCCAAGGGCGACATCCAGCGCGGCCTCGAAGTGGTCGAGTTCGCCTGCGGCATTCCGCACCTGATGAAGGGCGAGTACACCGAAGGCGCCGGCCCCGGCATCGACATCTATTCGATGCGCCAGCCGCTCGGTGTCGTTGCCGGCATCACGCCGTTCAATTTCCCGGCGATGATTCCGATGTGGAAGTTCGCCCCCGCCATCGCCTGCGGCAATGCCTTCATCCTCAAGCCGAGCGAGCGTGACCCGGGCGTGCCGATGAAGCTCGCCGAGCTGATGATCGAGGCCGGCCTGCCGCCGGGCATTCTCAACGTCGTCAACGGCGACAAGGAGGCGGTCGACGCCATCCTGGAGGATCCCGATATCATGGCGGTGGGCTTCGTCGGCTCGTCGCCGATTGCGCAGTACATCTATGAGCGCGCCGCTGCCCACGGCAAACGCTGCCAGTGCTTCGGCGGCGCCAAGAACCACGCTATCATCATGCCCGACGCCGACCTCGACCAGGCGGTCGATGCACTGATCGGCGCCGGCTAC
The DNA here is from genome assembly GCF_013178945.1 of Bradyrhizobium aeschynomenes. Lineage (GTDB taxonomy): Bacteria > Pseudomonadota > Alphaproteobacteria > Rhizobiales > Xanthobacteraceae > Bradyrhizobium > Bradyrhizobium aeschynomenes. The sequence continues at coordinate 69,660 of NZ_JABFDM010000002.1, read as the reverse complement.
GGCTCGGCCGGCGAGCGCTGCATGGCGGTGTCGGTTGCGGTGCCCGTCGGCAAGACGACGGCCGACCGGCTGATGGAGAAGCTCGTCCCGCGCGTCGAGGCCTTGAAGATCGGCACCTCGGTCGATCCGTCGGCCGATTTCGGCCCGCTGGTGACCCGCGAGGCAGTCGAGCGCGTGAAGAACTATGTCGACATCGGCGTCAAGGAAGGCGCGACGCTCGCCGTCGACGGCCGCGGCTTCAAGATGCAGGGCTACGAGAACGGCTTCTACATGGGCGGCTGTCTGTTCGACAACGTCACCAAGGACATGCGGATCTACAAGGAAGAGATCTTCGGCCCGGTGCTCTCGGTCGTGCGCGCGAAGGATTACGCCGAAGCACTGACGCTGCCGTCGGAGCATGATTACGGCAACGGCGTTGCGATCTTCACCCGCGACGGCGACGCGGCGCGCGACTTCGCGGCCAAGGTCAATGTCGGCATGGTCGGCATCAACGTGCCGATCCCGGTGCCGATCGCCTACTACACCTTCGGCGGCTGGAAGAAGTCCGGCTTCGGCGATCTCAACCAGCACGGTCCGGATTCGATCCGCTTCTATACCAAGACCAAGACCGTGACCTCGCGCTGGCCGTCGGGCGTCAAGGAAGGCGCGGAATTCTCGATCCCGCTGATGAAGTGACGACATATGGGAGCCGATGACGGCTCCCATTTTCGTCATTGCGAGCGAAGCGACGCAACCCAACCCAGGGCGTCGTCCATAAGTCTGGATTGCTTCGTCGCTTCGCTCCTCGCAATGACGAGGGCCGAGGACACGTCAACGAACAAAAACTTGGAAACGCGGAGAACGAATGCAGTTCGCTCTCGATGAGGATCAGATCGCGGTGCGCGACATGGCGTGCGCCTTTGCGGCCGAGAAGATCGCCCCGCATGCGCTACGCTGGGACGAGGAGAAGCATTTTCCTGTCGACGTCATGCGCGAGGCGGCGGCCCTCGGCATGGGCGGCATCTACATCCGCGACGATGTCGGCGGCTCCGGCCTCTCGCGCCTTGATGCAGCACTGATCTTCGAGGCGCTGGCGACCGGTTGCCCGACGGTGTCGGCCTTCATCTCCATCCACAACATGGCGTCGTGGATGATCGACACCTTCGGCACCGAGGCGCAGCGGCAGGACTATCTGCCGAAGCTCTGTCCGATGGACCTCATCGCGAGCTATTGCCTGACCGAGCCGGGCGCCGGTTCGGACGCCGCCGCGCTGCGCACCCGCGCGGTACGCGATGGCGACGACTACGTGCTCAACGGCCAGAAGCAGTTCATCTCCGGCGCCGGAGCCACCGACATTCTCGTAGCGATGGTGCGCACGGGCGCCGATGGCCCCGGCGGCATCTCGACTCTCGTGATCGACGCCAAGACCCCCGGCGTGTCGTTCGGCGCCAATGAGCGCAAGATGGGCTGGAACGCGCAGCCGACTCGCGCCGTGATCTTCGAGAATGCGCGCGTGCCCGTGGCCAACCGGCTCGGCGAGGAGGGTATCGGATTCAAGATCGCGATGGCCGGGCTCGACGGCGGCCGCCTCAACATTGCGGCGTGCTCGCTCGGCGGCGCGCAGGCGGCGCTCGACAAGACGCTGGCCTACACCAAAGAGCGCAAGGCGTTCGGCAAGCGGCTCGATGAATTCCAGGCGCTGCAATTCCGCATCGCCGACATGGCGATTGAACTCGAGGCGGCGCGGACGTTCCTGTGGCGAGCAGCGGCGGCGCTCGATCGGAAGGATCCGGATGCGACCATGCTGTGCGCGATGGCCAAACGCTTCGGCACCGATGTCGGCTTCGAGGTGGCCAACCAGGCGCTGCAGCTGCATGGCGGCTACGGCTACCTCAGCGAATACGGCATCGAGAAGATCGTCCGTGATCTGCGCGTGCACCAAATTCTCGAAGGCACCAACGAGATCATGCGCCTGATCGTGTCACGCAAGCTGATCGAGGGCGCGCGATGAGCGAGGTGCTCGAAGGCGACCTGATCGTTTGCCGCGAAGGCTCGGCCGGCATCATCCGGCTGAATCGCCCGAAGGCGATCAACGCGATGACGCTGGAGATGTCGATGGGCATCGACGCGGCGCTCGATCAATTCGAGGCCGATCCTGCGGTCGCGGTTGTCGTGCTGGAAGGCGCGGGCGAGCGCGGGCTTTGCGCTGGCGGAGACATTCGCGGGCTTTATGAGAGCTCGAAGGTGAATGGCGACCTCGGAAAAGTGTTTTGGCGCCAGGAATACATCATGAACGCGCGCATTGCGGCGTTCCCGAAGCCCTACATCGCGTACATGGATGGCCTCGTCATGGGCGGCGGTGTCGGCTTGTCGGCGCATGGCCGTCACCGCATCGTGACCGAGAAGACCAAGCTCGCGATGCCCGAGGTCGGCCTCGGTTTCTTTCCAGACGTCGGCGGCACCTGGCTGTTGTCGCGCGCGCCGGGCGAACTCGGCGCCTATTTCGGTTTGACCGGGCAGACCATGAATGGTCCCGACGCGATCCACGCGCGCTTTGCGGACGCGGTGGTGCCAACGGAGCAATGGTCGGCGCTGCGTGAGGTCCTGACCAAGGTCAGGCCGGGCACGCTCTCGGTCGAGATCGATCGGCTGATCGCAGGCTTTGCCGCGGGTGAGACCGCCGGGCCTGTCGCTGCGCGGCAGGCGAAGATCGACGCATGGTTCGCCCACGATAACATGCACGATATCTTTGCGGCGCTTGAAGCCGATGGCTCCGAGCTTGCGTCGTCGACTCTGAAGACGTTGAAAGAGAAGTCGCCGCGCGGCATGGTGGTGACGCTCAAGCTGCTGCGGCTGGCGCGCGGAGCGACATCGCTGCAGGAGTGTCTGGTGCGCGAGTATCGGGCGGCGCTCGAAGTCTTCCGCAGTGACGATTTTCGCGAGGGCGTGCGTGCCGCGATCATCGACAAGGACCGCAATCCAAAATGGTCGCCGCCGGATGTCGATCAGGTGACGCCGGAGATGCTGGCGCCGTATTTCGCCGAGATCGGCGCGGACGAGCTGATATTTCCGCAAACGAGATAACAAGCAGTCGAGGGGAGATAACGAACCATGGCAACGATCGCATTCATCGGCCTCGGCAACATGGGCGGTCCGATGGCGGCCAATCTCGTCAAGGCCGGCCACAAGGTGGTCGCGTTCGACCTGGTCGAGGCGTCGTGCGCGCAGGCCAAGGACGATGGTGCAGAGATCGCCGACAGCGCCGTCGCGGCCGTGACGGGCGCTGACGCTGTCGTCACCATGCTGCCGGCCGGCAAGCACGTGCTCGCGGTTTGGAACGACGTCGTGCCCGCGATGGCGACGGGTGCCTTGATCATCGATTCCTCGACCATCGACGTCGGGAGCGCGCGTGCTGCACATGCGCTGGCGGCCAAGCATGGCATTGCGGCTGTGGATGCGCCGGTGTCCGGCGGCACGGGCGGCGCCAAGGCTGCGACGCTCACCTTCATGTGTGGCGGCGAGGAGGGCGCGTTCGCCGCGGCCAAACCGATCCTTGAAAAGATGGGCAAGAAGATCGTCCACTGCGGCGGCGCAGGTGCGGGGCAGGCGGCCAAGATCTGCAACAACATGATCCTCGGCATCTCCATGATCGCAGTCGGCGAGGCTTTTGCGCTGGGCGAGAAGCTCGGCCTGTCGCATCAGGCGCTGTTCGACGTCGCCTCGACCTCGTCGGGCCAATGCTGGTCGCTGACGTCCTATTGCCCGGTGCCCGGACCGGTGCCGGCTTCGCCTGCCAACAACGACTACAAGCCGGGCTTTGCCACCGCGCTGATGCTGAAGGATCTCACGCTGTCGCAGGATGCGGCCAAGACGGCCGGCGCGGCGACGCCGCTCGGCCAGCACGCGCAGGAGATCTACAAGGCGTTCGACGCCGCCGGCCATGGCGGCGTCGATTTCTCAGGGATCATTCAGCACGTCCGCAAGCTCGCCGGGACCAATTGATGACGACATTCAAGGACGCACGCGCGTTTCTGCTGGCGCATCGCACCGACTACGACGCGGCGGTGAAGGGCTTTCGCTGGCCCGATCCGGTGCCGTTCAACTGGGCGCTCGACTGGTTCGATGCCGAGCTCGCCTCCGATCCGGAGAGTCGCGAGCGCACGGCGCTATGGATCTTCGATGCCGCGCAGGACCGTCAGACAAAGCTGTCCTTTGCCGCGCTGTCGCGCCGCTCCAACCAGGTCGCCAACTTCCTACGCGCGAAAGGCTTGAAGCGCGGCGATCATCTGCTGCTGCTGCTCGGCAATGTCGTGCCGCTGTGGGAGACGATGTTGGCCGCGATGAAGCTCGGCGTGGTCGTGATTCCCGCGACGACGCTGCTGACCACCGACGAGCTGCGCGACCGCCTCGAGCGCGGCCGCGCCAAAGCTGTGGTCGCCGCGCAGGATCAGGTCGCGAAGTTCGCCGATCTCGGCGCGGATGATCTCGTCCGCATTGTCGTGGGGACGACGACATCAGCCGGTTGGCTGCCGTTCGAGCAGGCCGCCGAGGCCGCCGAGGCGTTCACGCCGGATGGACCGACCCAGCCCAATGATCCGATGCTGCTGTATTTCACATCAGGTACCACGGCCAAGCCGAAGCTGGTGCGGCACAGCCATCGCAGCTACCCGGTCGGCCATCTCTCGACGATGTACTGGCTCGGCCTGCAGCCGGGCGACGTGCATCTCAACATCTCCTCGCCGGGCTGGGCCAAGCACGCCTGGAGCTGCTTCTTCTCGCCGTGGAATGCCGGCGCCACCGTGTTCGTCGTCAACCAGCCGCGCTTCGACGCCAAGGGGCTGCTGGCGATCATCAAGCGCTGCGGCGTCACGACCTTGTGCGCGCCGCCGACGGTGTGGCGGCTGTTCATCCAAGAGCATCTCGCCGACTTCAAGGTGAGCCTGCGAGAGGCTTGCGGTGCCGGCGAGCCGCTCAACCCGGAAGTGATCGACCAGGTCCGCGCCGCCTGGGGACTGACGATCCGCGATGGCTACGGCCAGACCGAGACCGCCGCGATCTGCGGCAATTCGCCGGGTCAGAAACTGAAAATTGGCTCCATGGGCCGGCCGTTGCCGGGCTACCGCGTCGAGGTCGCCGACATCGACGGCAATCTCGCGAGCGAAGGCGAGATCACCTTGGCGCTGACGGGTGAGCGTCCGGCCGGCCTGATGCAAGGCTATCAGGGCGACGACGGCAAGCTCTCCGGTGCCGACGGTGCGCGCTATCGCACCGGCGACGCCGTGTTCCAGGACGAGGACGGTTATCTCACCTTCGTCGGCCGCTCCGACGACGTGTTCAAATCCTCCGACTATCGGATCTCGCCGTTCGAGCTGGAGAGCGTGCTGCTGGAGCATGAGGCGGTGGCCGAGGCTGCGGTGGTGCCGAGCCCGGATCCCATCCGGCTCGCGATTCCGAAGGCCTACGTGCTGCTGACAGCCGGCGCCGAGCGCTCGCGCGCGACGGCGTTGTCGATCTTCGAGCATTTGCAGGCGCGTCTGGCGCCATTCAAGCGCATCCGCCGGCTCGAACTCGTCAGCGAGCTGCCGAAGACGATCTCCGGAAAAATCCGCCGCGTGCAACTGCGGCGGCTGGAGCACGATGACAACCGCACGGATCATCTGCGCGGCACGGAGTTCAAGGAAGAGGATTTCCCGGAGCTGAAGACGCGGCCGTCCGGGCACGAGGTGTAGCAACGCATGAACAAGATCTGGAAGAAGCCGCCAATTTCGCTTGAAGCCTATCAGGCCCTGGTCGGCCAGGAGATCGGCGTGTCGTCATGGCACGTGCTCGATCAGAAGCGGATCGATCTTTATGCCGACGTGATCGAGGATCACCAGTTCATCCATGTCGATCCGGAAGCGGCCAAGGCGACGCCGTTCGGCACCACGATCGCGCACGGCTTTCTCACCATGTCGCTGCTGTCGGTGATGTCCTACGAGGTCATGCCGGCGATCGAGGGCACCGCGATGGGCGTGAACTACGGCTTCGACAAGCTGCGCTTCGTCTCGCCGGTGAAATCCGGGAAACGCGTGCGCGGCCGTTTCGTGCTGTCTGAAGCCACTCTGCGCAAACCGAAAGAATTGCAGTCGCGCACCAACGTCACGGTCGAGATCGAGGGTGAGGACAAGCCGGCGCTTGTCGCCGACTGGATCGGTCTCATCTATCTGGACTAACACTCTTCGTCACAACCCAACCTCGTCATCGCCGGGCTTGACCCGGCGATCCATCCAGATCGAGAGTCTTTCGAAGTGGATGGATGCCCGGGTCGAGCCCGGGCATGACGAGCTGAAAATCGCAGGGCAGAACATCATGGCAATCAGATTCGACGGACGTGTCGCCATCGTCACCGGCGCAGGCAATGGGCTCGGACGCGCGCATGCGCTGGGACTGGCTAGCCGCGGCGCCAAGGTCGTGGTCAATGATTTCGGCGGCGCCCGCGACGGCACCGGCGGCTCGATGACCGCGGCCGAGACCGTGGTCGAGGAGATTCGCAAGGCGGGCGGCACCGCCATGGCCGACGGTGCCGACGTCTCGAATTTCGAGCAGGTCACCGCGATGGTCGAGCGCGCCACCAAGGAATGGGGCAGCGTCGACATCATGTGCGCCAATGCCGGCATCCTCAGAGACAAGTCGTTCGGAAAGATGGAGGTCGCCGATTTTGCCAAGGTGCTGGACGTGCATCTCGTCGGCAGCTTCTACTGCTGCAAGGCGGTGTGGAACGGCATGCGCGAGCGCAACTACGGCCGCATCGTGCTGACGACCTCGTCGTCAGGTCTGTTCGGCAATTTCGGCCAGGCCAATTACGGCGCGGCGAAGACCGGCATGGTCGGTTTGATGAACGTGCTGGCGGAAGAGGGCCGCAAGACCAACATCCGCGTCAACATCATCTCGCCCACCGCGGCCACCCGCATGACCGAGGAACTGCTGCCGCCACAGGCGCTGCAGCTGATGAAGCCGGAATCGATCACGCCGGCGGTCGAGTATCTGCTCAGCGAGGACGCGCCGACGCGCACCATCATGGGCGCCGGTGCAGGTTCGTTCGCGGTGATCAAGATCCTGGAGAGCGAGGGCATCAACCTTCCGCCGGAAGAATGGACGCCGGACGCGGTGGCCGCGCACTTCCAAGAGATCAGCGACATGTCGAAGGCGCGCGCGCTGCAGGGCGCGTTCGAGCAGACGCAGAAGTATGTGTCGCAAGCAGCGGCGCGGTTGGGGATCAAACTGTAGTCCCGCTGTCATTCCGGGGCGCGCGCAGCGCGAGCCCGGAATCCATAGCCACGATCGGGAGTATGGATTCCGGGCCTGCGCCAAGGGGCGCATCCCGGAATGACGACCATTTTCGTTGATCTACCGTCCTCTTTGAACCCGATTGGGCGATGTCCTCAGCAGCACCCAACATCGCCATCATCGGAGCCGGCCCGGCCGGGCTGATGGCCGCCGAGGTGCTGGCCGAGGGCGGAGCCAGCGTCACCGTCTACGACGCGATGCCATCGGTAGCGCGCAAGTTCCTGATGGCGGGGCGAGGGGGCCTCAATCTCACGCATAGCGAAGAGCTGGCGGCATTCCTGTCGCGTTATCGCGAAGCCGCGCCCTGGCTTGCGCCGGCCATCCAGGCTTTTTCGCCGCAACAACTTCGCGAGTGGTGCGAAGCGTTGGGCCAGCCGACCTTCGTCGGTTCCTCGGGCCGTGTGTTTCCGGTCGCGATGAAAGCCTCGCCGCTGCTCCGCGCCTGGCTGCGCCGGCTCGACGCGCAGGGCGTGCGCTTCGAGCTGCGGCATCGCTGGACCGGCTGGGACCAGCAGGGCCATCTCATCTTTGCAACGCCAAACGATCCACATACCATCGCAGCCGATGCGACGGTGCTCGCGCTCGGCGGCGCCTCCTGGCCGCGCCTCGGCTCCGACGGCGGCTGGGTGCCGATCCTCGCGGCGAAAGGCATCGCGATCGCGCCGCTCCGTCCGGCCAATTGCGGCTTCACCGTCGCCTGGTCCGACATCTTCCGCGACCGCTTCGAGGGCCAGCCGCTGAAGGGCATCGCGTTGTCGTTCGGAGAGCACAGCAGACGCGGCGAAGCCGTGATCACGCGCAACGGCGTCGAGGGAGGCGCCGTCTACGCGCTGTCGGCCGAGTTGCGCGAGGCGATCGCTGTTCATGGCGAGGCGACGCTGCACGTCGCGCTGCGGCCCGATGTCGAGGCCGCTGATCTGATCAAGAAGCTCTCGGCCCCGCGCAGCAAGCAGTCGTTTTCGAATGTGCTGCGCAAGTCGCTGCAATTGTCACCGGTCGCGATCGGTCTGCTGCAGGAGGCGGCGAAGACACAAGGCCCGGCTCTGTCGTCGCTGTCGCCTGATCGCCTTGCGGCGCTGATCAACGCCGTACCAATCAAGCTGACAGGCACCGCCGGTCTCGCCCGCGCCATCTCCAGCGCCGGCGGCATCGCGCGTGATGAGCTCGATGCCGACTACATGCTGCGGCGACTGCCGGGCGTGTTCGCCGCAGGCGAGATGCTGGACTGGGAAGCTCCGACCGGCGGTTATCTGCTGCAAGCCTCGTTCGCGACCGGCGTTGCCGCAGGGAAGGGCGCGTTGATGTGGCTTAATTTGTAGGGTGGGCAAAGCGCAGCGTGCCCACCATCGATCGGCGTATTCGGCGGCAATACGGTGGGCACGTCATCGCGACTTGCGTATGACGCAGCACTACAGCCGCCGCCTTTGCCCAGCTTACGATTTGCCGCGCGGCCAGCTACGATCATCGCTGTCATTCCGGGGCGCCCGGAGGGCGAGCCCGGAATCCATAACCACGATCGGGCGTATGGATTCCGGGCTCAGCCGCTGGCGCGGCTGCCCCGGAATGACGGGTAGAGGGTTGCGCCCTTACCGCAGCTTGCCGCGCGCCGCGACCGGCAGCGTGCCCAGGATCTCTTCCCCGCGGACCATCACGACCTCCTCCATCATGTTGACGACGACGCAGACGTGGTTGGGGACGATGCGGACGACGTCGCCGACATGGGGGCGGGTATTGCTGCGGGAGAGGTCGAGGAAGCCGTGCTCCTCGGCGAAGCGGGCGATCTTCGCCTCCGGGTGCTCCAGGATCAGGCCGTGGCCGTCGAGGCCGCCGGTGTCGGTGGTCAATGTCTTGGAGCCGGCATCGAGGATGCCGCGCTCGGGCGCGGCGCGGCTGACGACGGTGGAGTAGATGTGCAGCGCGCAGTCGTCCCAGGTGGCGACGCCGGCGGCGACCTGCATGCGGTCGTTGTAGATGTAGGTGCCCGGGCGGTGCTCGGTGGCGCCCTTGAGCTTGCCGAGATTCTTCAGGTTCGGCGAGCCGCCGGTCGAGACGATCGTGGCCTCCAGACCCTCGGCGCGCACGCCGGCCAGTGCTTCGTCGTAGAAGCGCTGCGCCTCGTCCCAGCCGCTCTCGGTCGGGTACAGCATGAAGCCGGCGAAGCGCAGTCCCTCGCTCGCCTTGATCTGCCGCGCGAGTTGGATCGCCTCCGCCGGCGTTTCCACGCCGGCGCGCTTGCGGCCGGTGTCGCATTCGACGACGACAGAGAGCGTGCGGCCGGACTGCTTCGCCGCCTGCGGCAGGCCCGCGATCACGGTCGCGTTGTCGGCGGCGACGGTCATATCGGCCTTGGCCTGCAGCGCGGCGAGACGCGCCATCTTCTCCTCGCCGATCAGGTTGTAGCTGATCAGGATGTTGCTGATGCCGGCGTCCGCCATGATCTCGGCCTCGCCGATCTTCTGGCAGGTGATGCCTTGCGCGCCGGCCTCGATCTGCAGCTTGGCCAGCGCCGGGCTCTTGTGCGTCTTGATGTGCGGCCGGTTGGCGACGCCGGCGGCGTCGCACTGCGTCTGGATGCGCGCGATGTTGCGCTCGACCTTGTCCATGTCGATGACGGCGCAGGGCGTGCCATACTCTCGGGCGATCTTGGCGGCGAGCGGGGTGGTCATGCGTGGTCCTTCAACTTATGAGTTGGAAACGAAGCTCTATCCATCCGGGCGGTGCACCCTCTCCCCTTGTGGGAGAGGGTGGCCTCGCGCAGCGAAGCCGGGTGAGGGGTCTCTCTCCGCGATCGAATATGCCGAGAGAACCCCTCACCCGGCGCCGAGCTGCCGCTCGTCGCCACCCTCTCCCACAAGGGGAGAGGGTGCAGCGTGCCTGTGGCGAGGGTTGACGGTGCCGGACCGTCATCCGCCCTCGATCTCCTCGCGTAGGACTTCAAGCTCCAGCCAGCGGTCTTCGGCGGCGGTGAGCTCGGCCTGCGCGGTGGCGATGGCGAGGGAGGTGGCGTCGAATCTTTTGCGGTCCTTTGCATAGAGCGCGGGGTCGGCTAGCACGGCCTGCTGCTTGGCGATCTCTGCCTGCAGCTTCGCGATCGTCTTTGGCAGCGTCTCCAGCGCATGCTTCTCGTTGAAGGAGAGCTTGCGCTTCGGCGCGCTCGCGGGCTGAGCGGCTGCTGGCTTGGCGTCCTTCTTTTCTTCCGCCGCCTTGGCATGCTCGCGCTTTAGATCGGCGCCGCGCTGCGCCAGCATGTCGCTATAGCCGCCGGCGTATTCCTGCCACTTTCCGTTGCCCTCCGGCACGATCACCGAGGTGACGACGCGGTCGAGAAAGTCGCGGTCGTGGCTGATCAGGATGACTGTACCCTCGTAGTCGCCGAGCATGTCCTCGAGCACGTCGAGTGTCTCCAGGTCGAGGTCGTTGGTCGGTTCGTCCAGCACCAGCAGGTTCGAGGGCTTGGCCAGAGCGCGCGCGAGCATCAGCCGGCCGCGTTCGCCGCCGGACAGCACCTCCAGCGGCGTGCGCATCTGCTCGCGCGAGAACAGAAAATCCTCCATGTAGCCGACGACGTGCTTCGGCTTGCCGGCGACCATGACGTGATCGCCGCGGCCGCCGGTCAGCGCCTCCGCGAGCGTGGTGCGCGGGTCGAGGCTCTCGCGGTGCTGGTCGAGGGTCGCCGTCTCCAGATTGACGCCGAGCCGGATGCTGCCGCTGTCGGGCTCGCTTCCGCCGGTCAGCAGGTTGACCAGCGTGGTCTTGCCGGCGCCGTTGGGGCCGACGATGCCGATGCGGTCGCCGCGCTGGATGCGGATGGAGAAATTATCGACAATCTTGCGATCGCCATAACTCTTCGATACGCCCTTCGCCTCGATCACCAGCTTGCCGGACTTGTCGGCCTCGGCGGCGGCGAGATTGGCGGCGCCCGCGGTGCCGCGATAGTCGCGGCGCTGCTGGCGCAGGGCATGCAGATTGGCGAGCCGCTTGACGTTGCGCTTGCGCCGGCCGGAGACGCCGTAGCGCAGCCAGTGCTCCTCGTTGACGATCTTGCGGTCGAGCTTGTGCTGCTCGCGCTCTTCCTCGGCCAGCACCTCGTCGCGCCACGCCTCGAACGCCGCAAAGCCGCGGTCGATCTGCTTGATCTGGCCGCGGTCGAGCCAGGCCGTCGCGCGAGACAGGTTGGTGAGGAAGCGGCGGTCGTGGCTGATCAGCACCAGCGCGCAGCGGCGGCCATCGAGCTCGTTCTCCAGCCACTCGATGGTGGTGAGGTCGAGATGGTTGGTCGGCTCGTCCAGGAGCAGGATATCGGGGTTGGGCGCGAGCACGCGGGCCAGCGCCGCGCGGCGTGCCTCGCCGCCGGAGACGTGCGCGGGATCTTCCTCGCCGGTGAGCCCGAGCTGCTCGACGAGATAGCGCGCCTGGTAGTGATCGTCGCCCGGACCGAGCCCGGCCTCGACGTAGGAGAGCGTGGTGGCGTGGCCGGAGAAATCCGGCTCCTGCGGCAGATAGCGCACCGTGGCGCCCGGCTGCACGAAGCGCGTGCCGCTGTCGCAATCGACGAGGCCTGCGGCGATCTTCAACAGCGTCGACTTGCCGGAGCCGTTACGCCCGATCAGGCAGACGCGCTCGCCGGGCGAGACCGACAGCTCGACGCCTTGCAGCAGCGCCGTGCCGCCGAAGGTCAGGCGGATATCTTTCAACTGGATGAGAGGCGGCGCCATGTTGCTAGCTCTGTTGCTGGACCCGCGCGGCGCGTTGGCGCTGCGCGCGGCGGATCGTGGTGTCGAGGGTGGAGAGGAAGGTGGAGCGGTCGCGCGGCGTGAACGAGCGCGGGCCGCCGGTGACCTCGCCGGAGGAGCGCAGATCGGTCATCAGGTTGCGCACGGCGAGCGTCATGCCGATCGACGCCTCCGTGAACGGCTTGCCGTTCGGCGCGATCACGGCGCTGCCGGCCTTGACGCAGCGGCTCGCCAGCGGAATGTCCGCGGTGATGACGATGTCGTCGGGACCGGTGCGCTCGGCGATCCAGTCGTCCGCCGCATCCATGCCGCTGCCGGCCGCGATGCGCGTGATCAGGGGATCGTCGGGCACGCGGATGAAGCCGCCGGCGACGACGATCACCGGCAGGCCGTGCCGGATCGCGACGCGGTAGATCTCGTCCTTCACCGGGCAGGCGTCGGCGTCGACATAGATGGTGATCGGGGCGGTTTCGGTCGTCATCGGGCCTTCATTCGGGATGGCGGGTTGGTACTCCATCGAGCCGGGAATTGCGAGCCAAACGCTGAGCTTGCCAGGGGCTTTCCTGCCGCTACCATCGCCGAAAAGGGTCAAAGGGAGGCAAGGATGTCCGGCGAAATCGCGCCTTACGCGGTCGAGGCGTTCAACACGGCCAAGCAGTCCGAGAACAAGATGCACGATGACGGCGTGGCCCGCCGCTTCGGCTTCGCCGGCGGCCTCGTGCCCGGCGTCGAGGTGCTGGCCTATATGCTGCACCAGCCGGTCGCGCGCTGGGGGCGGGCGTTCCTGGAACGGGGCCTGATCGAGTCGCGCTTCATCAAGCCGGTCTATGACGGCGAGATCGCCGACGTCAGGGCGAGCGAGGAGGGGGAGGGGCTCAGCCTAAAGGTGATCAGTCAGGGCCAGCTCTGCGCCACCGGTTCCGCAACGCTGCCGGTGGCCCCGCCGGATGTGACGCTGGCGGACTATCGCGATGTTCCACCCGCAGCCGTGCGGCCGTCAATCGGCGCAGACTCGTTCGCGGTCGGTAGCCTGCTCGGCACGGCACCGCGGGCCTGGCCGGGGCAGGCGGCCACGATGTATCTCGACGAGATCCGCGAGCGCGATCCGATCTATGCCAGCGAGCGGCTCGGTCATCCCGGCATGCTGCAGCGGGTGATGAACCGGCTGCTGGTCGACAACGTCGTGCTCGGCCCGTGGATCCACGTCGGCAGCCGGATGCAATTGCTGTCGGTGATCGCCGAGACCGACGAGATCACGGCGCGGGGACGGGTGGTCGCCAACTACGAGAAGAAGGGCCACCGCTTCGTCGAGATCGACGCGCTGGTGGTCGCGGACGGCGATCGGCCGCTGGCCCATTGCCGTCACGTCGCAATCTACCAGCTGCGCGCGCAGGCTTGACGGCTGCGTCATGGCGTCGCCGCTATCAAGACGATTTGATCATTAATAGTGAGGCCGTTCATACGCAATCTAAAATTGTGTATGCTTTCTTCTGCCCGTCATGTGAAGGGGCGAGGATCGGTGAGCGTATACGATGAACACTGTGTGCCCGCCAGCTGCGTCATATCCGGGCATGCCATGACGAGGCGTGTTCTTCTCAAGAGCGGCATCGACGGGGTCTGCAGCAGCAGGGGCGAGTTTGCCGTGTTGGGTCGACACGCATTTCCGGTGCCGTCAGCACGATCATGAAGGACCAGGGGGGACCCGAAGCTGGCGATCACGCCTGGCGGGAATTGGCCAGGATGAGCCGGCCGTATCTGGAGGTCGCCGATTTCCTCGTGAGCTATGCGCAGCGGCTGGCCGAGTTGTCGCGCGCAGCGACGGTTGAGATCGCGGTCGCCGATCTCGGGCGCATCGTGCTGTCGAGATCCGGGACCGAGACGGTGCAGGACTGGCTCAGCGAGCGGGACGGCGGTGCTGCGGCGGCCTCCGAGCGCGAGCCGCGACGAGCGCCGGAGTGGCGGCTCGAACCGACGCCGTCCGTTACGGTGCCGCTGGTCTATGCCGATGTGGGGATCGGCCGCCTGAACCTGGCCTGGGATCGACGGCGGAGCGGGCCGGACCTTTCGGAGGCGCTGGCGGATTGCGCGCGCCAGCTCGCCTTCGTGGTGAAGCGCTACGAGGTCTGTGAATGGGCACGGCAGCGCCTCGGCCGATCGCTGCTACTGGTCGGCGCCAGCGATGCCGTGCGCAACCTGGAAATCTTCGTCGAGAAGGCTTCGCACAGCGATCTGCCCTGTCTGCTGCAGGGCGAATTCGGAACCGAGACGCCGTATCTGGCGGCCGCCATCCATTGCTGTGGACCGCGCCGCGATCTGCCGTTCGTGCAGGTCAATTGCGCCCAGCCGCGCGGGGCGCCGCAGGACTGGTTTCGGCAGGCCGAGGGCGGCACGCTGTTCTTCAGCGACATCGACATGCTGGCGCCAGGCCTGCAGAACGAGCTGCCGCAATACATGCATTCCCGACTCGGACAATGGCTCGACGTATCCAGCACGACGCGGGTGCGCGTGATCGCGTCCGCAAGCAGCGATCTGCCCCGGCTGGTGGCCGAGCGTGCCTTCGCGCGTCAACTGCTGGCGGAGCTGGATTTCCTGCCGGTCAGTGTGCCGCCGCTGCGCGAGCGCAACGACGACATCGAGCCGCTGGTGATCGCCGCCCTCGAAGGACATGGTCACCGCGCAGAGGACAAGATCAGTGCGGAGATGCTCGAGCTGTGCCGCAGCTATGCCTGGCCCGAGAACGCGTTCGAGGTGGAGCGCGTGATTGCCCGGCTGGCGGTGATGACCGGACGGGCCAGGATCCGCGCCGACGACATCAGACGCTATTTTCCGGCGCTCCACGCACAGGCGGAGCGGGCCGCCGCGCCGGTGGCGCCGACGGTTACGGCGCCGCCACCCACCGAGGCCGTTCACGAGCCGATGTTGGCGCCAGCGCCGGCGTCGGATGGCGGTGGACCCGAGGACTGGGTCCATCACGTGCTCAACAAGGACCTGAAGGCGCTGTCGCGCCTGCATCCCAACCTCCGCAAGGCCCTGATCTATCTGGTCGACCATTACGCCGAGCCGATCCGGCTCGACACGCTGGCAAGACAGGCCCACGTCAGCCAGTCGCATCTGAGCTTCCTGTTTCGCCATAGCCTGCAGACATCATGCAAGGCGATGCTGTCGCGCATCCGGGTCGAGAAAGCCAAGGAGCTCTTGGCTACCAATGCGCGGCAGCCGATCACCGACGTGGCGCTGCAGGTCGGCTTCGCCGATCTCAGCCATTTCGAGAAATACTTCCGTCGTCAGGTCGGCCGCACCCCGCGCGAGTACCGGCGCATGGCGGCGGAGTGAGAAATGTCATCCGCCTCGCGTGGCCATCGTCATTGTGGCCATCACAGAGTTCTTGTCAGCCGTCATGCTCAGGGGGATAATGGCCGGTGAAGCAACCCTCGCGCGAGATTCCGGAGGTCGCAGATGTCGTCCAGCCAGAGCGTGTTCGACGGCAGCGAAGCAGAAGCTTCGACAAGATCGCAAGCCAGGGGCGCGCGACGATCCACATCGTCCGATCGATCATCAGTGTTCGATGCATTTGAGCCGCAACCTGCCGGCGTGTTCGATGAGACCCGGTCCGGGATGCCGCGTCGGGCCCGGTCCGTCCCGGATCGAAGCCGACATGGCGATCTCTTCTCGGATCTGGGATCGGATGTGTCGGAGCCCGGTCGCGTTCGCGGCCTTGGCTCGCTTCCGCAGGGTGCAACCCGTCAAACACGACCGCCGGCCGCACCGCGTCCTGTGAAGGTGCTTTCTGAAGCGTCGGCCGGCCGAAGCCCGGATGGAGGCGACATCTTCGCTGAGCGCACTTCCGAGATGTCGCGTCGGTCCCGGCCGGTGGCAGGTCGAAGCCCAGGCGAAGACCTGTTCTCGGACGTGTTCGCGGCTGTGCCAGCGCCCGGTTCGGTCCGCAGCCCTGTCTCAGTGCCACGGGCCCCGGCCCATCAGGGAGCGCTATCGCGATCAAAGTCGTCCGTCGCAGGTTCGGGCCTATCGCATCCGACGCGGCTGGTCGCGGATGCGTCGCCGTCGAGATCCGCCTTGCGCTCATTGGCGGGATCGAGCTTGTTCGACGATGATCCGCCAAGCGAGCCGCGGCGCTGCCGCCTGGTTCGTCTCCGAAGGGCCGCGCGGCGCCGGCGGGTGGTCGTCATCGACCGGTCCGGAGCCTGACAGCGGCCTCGAAGGGCGGCCTGGGAGAAGAGGATGTCTGCGCGTCCAGCTGCGGACGTTCTCAGAAACTGTCACCCGGGCCGAAGAGCTGCTGATTGACCCGCGGTGTGCCGACCTTGGGCATGCTCTCCATCGTGGTCTTGCCGATCGCGGATTTGTCGATCGCGGATTTGTCGATCTCCTTGGCGGCTCGCCATTCCCCCTCGCTGTCCGAAAATGCGAGGTAGAAGGCGATGCCGCCGACCGACAGCACGCGGTTGAAGATGTAGTTGACGTCGTCCGGCTTCCAGCCGGCCATGCCGTCATCTGCGGACTTCTCGATGGTGACCGCGAGCATGAAGGCGCCGCTGTTCACGTAGATGTTGCGGCGGCCCTCGTCCAGCTTTTTGAGATCCTTCTCGACCTCCGACATGAAGGTCGGCGCACTCTGCTTTGCCGTCTGAGCCTTGATCTCGACGAGAATTTGATACTTCGTCAACAATTCGGGGTTGAGCAGGAGATCGACGCGCCAACTCTCCTGACGGTAGACGCTCTGCTCGCGGGCCACCTGTCCCTTGTATTTGGCCTTGAGATATCCTGCGAGATCGGCCTGTAGCCAAGCCTCGTAGCCTCCATCATCGAGCGCCGTCACCAGCTGCAGGCCGGCGATGCCGCGGTCGTTGGCCCAGGCCAGCAGGCCTTCACAAAATTCTTTCTCATTCATGATCTGGTCCTCGAGGCGCAAAGCTGCCTTGCGGTCTCAAGCGGGACTCGGCACGCCATCGCCTGCGTTGCAGCTGGGCGCGACATCGGTGATCGCGGCCGGAGTCATTCCAGCGCCAGCACATGGACGATGCCCTCACCGCAGCGTTGGCATTTGTAGTGGCCGTCATCCTGCGTGCCCCAGTGAAAGACGCCGGCCTCGTCGTAGCTTCCGAGATGCGCCTCACAGGCGACGAAGCCGCATCGGCCGCACTGCCCCGAGCCGGAACGGATCGGGGCCTGACAGACGAAGGGAAAGCTTCCTCCCTCCTTCTTCGTCCGCATCACCCAGCCGCGGCACGTCGAGTACGGGACGGTCGCCAGTTGATCGACCTGGTTCTGATGCAGTCCGGCAATCGTCACGGCGACGAAGGCGAGGTCTTCATCCCACACCTTCGAGCATGAGAACATCAGCGGCCAATCCGGCACCGTCTGAATCTGCTGCTTGGCCGCCGGCCCGAGATACAGCCTGAGAGCCCAATGATCGGTGTTCCACCAGTTCTTGCTGCGGACGATCACGTTGTAGCGGCTGTCGGCATCGAACGGAATTGGTTCGAGCCCGTTGACGCGAAGCATGATGCGGACGAGACATTCGAGAAACTCCGTCTGGGGCGCGCAATCCTGTTCGAGCTCAGGTCCTTCCATGGTTGCATCCCGCAACAGGGCCGCCATGCGCTGGAGATCGACGGCGTTTCCCTCCTGCGGATATTGCTGAGCGGCATCCTGCTTGATGCCCAGCGGATAGCCCATCGCGTCCGTGTTCAGCACGTTTGCGATGATGCTGCTGTTGCTCTTGAAGTCGTCGGCGGTCAGCGTTCCGCCGCTGAGCACCCAGTTCCAGCACGCATACTGATAGAGGGGTCCGTTGATGGTGTTCGGGACCTGCTGCCCGTTCCGCGACCGCTCGTAGCTGAACAACCGTCGTATGACGGCCATGGGAAGGTTCGGCATGGAAGTCTCCCGGAATTTCGTTTCAGTCGATCAATGGTCCATCGGCTGGCGCGTCAGGCCCAGCCAGCCTGCTGCAAAATCGTCGTTGCGGCTCGTTCGCCCGAGTAGAAGGCGCCGTGAATCGTGCCGTAGGCGTCCACCCAGGTCGCTTCGCCGGCGAAAAGGATTCGTCCCCCGCCGTGCGGCTTGCCAAGCTCCAGCCGCGCATTCAGCGCCGTCGGATCGTTGGCATTGCCGCCGTCGTAGCGGGTGAACGAGTAGGCGCCGCGGATGTGAGGCTGCATCGACCAGTTGGTGAGCATGGGTTTCTGGAGGGGGACGATCTCCGCGGGCGCGTAGGCTGCATTCAGGACCTTGAACAGCGCGGCAACGACCGTCTCGTCGTCCATCCTGTCGAGCATGTGAGCGAAGTTGCCGGAGGCCACGCAGATCAACGCCTGCGGCGCCGTCGGCAGGCGGAAATATTGCCAGCAGCCTCCCAGTGCGCCGTCGTAGACATAGTAGTCGCAGCTCGGCGCGATCGCGTCCGGCATCTGCTTCGGACAGAACGCGACCTTCTTGTAGGATCCGAGCAGCACATAGGTCAGGGCCGAGGTCCGCTCGAAGGTCAATGGCGGCTCGAACGCAATGCCGGCGATTGCGCTGCAGGGCACAGTGACGATGCAGTAGTCATAGTCGCCGACCACCTGCTCGCCGGCGCAGATCCGGACAAGATTTTCGGCGCTACGCAGCCGGACGGCCGAGACGACGGTCGCGGGGTGGAGCGTCAGCGTGTCGGGAAAGCTCTTTTGCAGGCTGTGTCCGTACGCGTTGACCAGGGTGCCGATGCCGTCCTTGACGAACTGAACCTTGCCGCTGCCTTCAGCCTGTCGCTCCCGGTCGGCCGCGATATATTGCCAGGGCTCGGCGGATTCCGCGATCGATCCATATTGGCTCGAGCCGAGCGCGAGGACGGCATCAGCGCTCGCGCCGGGGGATTGGGCGATCGGGGGGACGTTGTCGGACTGCTCGGCCGACGCGTAGCCCTCATCCAGCAGCGTTTGCACCTCGTTGATCCCAGGGGTACCAAGCCTGTCCTGCCAGACGCCGTCGAGCTGGACGCGGTAGTACGTCCCGGCGGCCTTGTCGTCGCGGGGAAGCAGCTCGAAGTCCAGCGACTTCGCGATCCCGGTCCACGGATTGACCTCGGGGTCCTGAATGAACTGCGGTCCCAGATCGAAGGGAAACCCCTGATCCGGCCGGGTCCAGGCCCGGCCGCCGAAGCGCTCGTAGGCGTCGACCAGAGTGACGTGTTGCTTGTTCTTCAGCAACAATTGAGCTGCCCCGAGCCCTGCGCAGCCGCCGCCGATGATGACGACCTTGACCATGTTCGTCAGTCCTTGGTGGAACGATCGAGGGAAGCGATGTCGCTCCCCGGCCTGTTGAGTTCATGCGCGATGCCGGCCCGTGGTCCCGGTCGCCGCATTCATAGCTTCGCCCTGAGCTGCCGCGGCGGTCGCGCGAGGACCGCGGCCTCCATCGCGATCAACGTGCCGAGCGTCTCTGCGAGCTTCCAGCGCGTTGCCCATTCACCGACATCGGCTGCGCGCCCGCGGCACCAGGGTATCAGCTCGAGCAGACCCGAGACGGCGAGCGGTCCAACACGGTTGAGCACGATATTGCTGCTGAGGCGCGGACGCAGCGAGAAGCGTATAAGCAGCGGGCAATAGCTGGTCGTGCCGAGTGGCAGGGATGTCTTGGCAAACACATTGACGGTCTTGAGGACGTCGATCTTGCCGACGATTCCGAAGGCCGGGATTCGGCTGGCAGCCTGTTCGACCGTCTGGGCAAAGCCATCCAGCTGCGAGTCGGAGATCTCGCTTTCGCTCACACATGTTTCGTAGTGCAGGTCGATGGCGGCAAATTCGGCGGGAATGACGTTGCCCTCGATCGTCGGTGACGCGAAGAGACGGTGGAGATTGGCGGCATAGCTTCCTTCCGCCACGGCCAGCACTTTCGGTGCGACGGCAACCTGAGCCGTGAGCCCGAAGATGGCCGCGTTCTGGCTCAGGACGAATCTCCCGCGCTCCGCGAGATGCGTGACCATCATGGCGGAGACGGCGTCACACCACTTGAAAACCAGTCCTGCCTGCTTGATCTCGTTCTCGCTGGACATGCCATCGATCAGATCCTTGAGCGTCGCGCTGTTCACGACATCGAAGGCCTCGGCAAGCCCGGGATCGAGTGCGAGCTCGTAGGCGACGCAGAACTGGCCGAGCAAAATCCACGCGAGATCCCGAATGCGCGGGAGACCGACACGGGAGACCTGCTGCTGGCACAAGACGAGCCCGGCGGTCGTTACGAACCCTTGTTCCCATGCCACGTAGAGCTGCGCATCGTCCGTGCCCAGGACCTCGAGCAGCCGCGCCAGCCGCGTCTCACGCTTGTTCGACGAGGGCGATATGCCGGCGTCGGACTCCCGGATGACGTCGATCAGGTCATCGATGAAGTAGCCGGCGCCGGGATACGGAACGCCGTTGACCGAGTTGATGCCTCCACGGACATGCCGCCATTGTTGCAGGAGTTCAATCGTATAGTAGCGCGGAATGCCAACATCGATCAATTCGGCCTTGCAACTGCCCGATGGCTTGTCGGCGATGTCGCGCCAGACGCTTTCCAGCGAGAGCAAGGGATCCAGACCCAGGGCATTCTCGTCGATCATGTCCTGCCAGGCGAGCACGAAGACGTTGTCGATCACCTTGTCGACGGTCTCGGCCGAGACGGCCTTGGTTGTTGCGTAGGTCTTTGTAGCCTCCGCCAGGGACTGGGCATTTGCCATCAGATTGGCGGAGAACACGAAGTTGTCGCGCAGCAGCATGTTGTCGACGATGGCGCGAGTCCACTCATAGAGTCTCCACCACTCGTCCGGAGGCAGATGAGGATCGATGAGGATCTGCGTGTCCCAGTCGTTTTCGCCGCGTTCGGGTGTACCCAGCAGATAGGCGAGGCCGCGGCCGCCTTTGAGGAAGAAGACGACCTTGCCGTCCAGCTCTCGTGACAAGGCAGCGATCATCCGCTGCAGCAGCTTGAACAGCCACTCCTGCTCATTGTGCAGGAGCTTCGTCAGTTGGGAGCTTGCAATGCTGCGGTAGATGCCGTCTTCGCTCTTTTTCACGATGAGGCTATAGGGAACGAGAAGGCGCAGAAGGAAGAAGTGTGGTATGGCCTCGTTGTTGGTCACGATGCAGAAGCCGTGGATGATGCTGCGCAGTGCGTCCCTTACGGCAATGAGATTTCTCAGGCAGGTGCTGGCGGCGGCGCGCGCTTCGTCAACTATGGCGCCTGATTTGATCTTCGCGCATGCGACCGGCACCGCCTCGCACGTCTGAAGGCAGGTCTGCAGACATGTGATGGTCTGCATGCTCGGATCGAGGTCGATGAGGTATTGGCAGATCGTCGCGAATTCGGAAGCGATCTTTTGTGCGCGGGCTCCGATCTCGATGAGATCGCCACCCTTTTTGTAGGCGTCGACGATCGCGTTCAGGTGCTTCGACTGCGCAGTGAGATTGTCGCGGGTGTTCTGCGCATCCCCGCCGCGCGGGAGCGGCCCCGGCATGATCTGGAAATATCGCTCCATCAGCAGGCCCGAGCGCAGCTGGCGTTGTTTGGCCGAGCTCTCGCGGGCGCTGAGCGCGGCGATGGCCTCCTGATAGGGAGGCCAGTAAAGCGGCAATTCGGGCCCCTTGCGCACCCAGCGGATCGTCAGATCGTGATGGTCGTACACATAGTCGATTGCGACCAGCTCCGGTGGCTGCGATCGCTCGATGATCCCTGTGACCGTTCTCGCCAGCAGCCCGAGGGCGTCGAGGGCAGCGTCATCCTTGTCGCAGAGCGTGCCGGGCATGCGTCGTGTTCTCCGTCCGTGGCGCGCCAGCTCAGGATGCTGCTGCGGTGCGCTGTATCGGCGGCTGGCTCGCGGCCATCGCGGCGCCGATGGAGCGTTCGGCGGCGATGACGCTCTGCTCGGCGGCCTCCTGGGCCTCGGCGATGATGGCGCGGCCCGCGGCGGCCATGGCCGACAGCTGCCGGTCGGTGAAGCCCGTGGCCTGGCGCGTGGCGATGATCGAGGCTGCGACGGCCTGTTCGGCGGTCTCGACCGTGGGCGAGGCGTATTCCATGGGAGGCGGCAGCGGCTCGACCTGCGGCCGGCGTGACAGCATGGCCGCCTGCGTCGCTGCCATCTTGCGCTCCATCGCGGCAGCCGTCCGGCCGACCGCTTCGTTGAAGGCATGCTGAGCCGCGGCGATCGCCCGCGCGGCCTCGGCGAGGCGGTGCTCGATCTGATGAATGGAATGGGACGAGAGCGGAGGCGCGGCAGGCTCGTCGATCTCGCTCACGGTCTCGTCCTCCGCCGTCTCCAGCTGCTGCTCGACCGCGACAACCTCGTCGGCGCCGCTCTCGATCAGCTCCGCTTCGAGCTCGGCATGGCGGGCGAGGTCTGCCGCCGACTGCTCCTCGATCTGCTCGACGAAGGCTTCGGGCAGCATCGGTCCGGCATAGGGATTGTCGAGCAGGATGTCGGGCTCGTTCTCGGACGGCGAGGTCGGGATCTGCTGCTGCTCGCTCATGATGGCCTGCCTCTCGGATGTCAGCTCTTTTCGGCGGGCGGTGCGATCCGCCGGAATTGGCGCAAGGTGATGTCGCCGTCGGCGCCCAGGTAAAGCTCGGCGTAGAGATTGCCCGACTGTGTCGGCAGGATGCAGGAGCGGCCGTCCTGGCTGATCCGGCCGGTCTTGGGATGGTTCGCGGACAGAAACGACTGGGCGTTGGCGAGATACAGCGTGACGACCTGCTGGGCGGCCGCGCCGGTCTCCTGCGTGAAGGTCGTGCTCTCGATGATGCGGCAGACGCCCTCCGACAGCCGGGCGAAGCCGAGCCGCCGGCCCTGGCGCAGCCAATTGTTGACGGCGGCCGCGACCTCGTGCGGCGGCACCAGCCCCTTGACCTGCGGGCAGTCGAGCGCACCGAACATCAGCGGCAGCAGCGTCTGCACCGCGGCATTGGCCTGTGAGAGGCGCTGATCGGCAGAGCTGGCGGCGCTCTTGAGCTTGGCCGTCAGCGCCATGTAGATGCGGTAGTAGTCGCAAAATTCGTCGGCTGTGCGGGCCTGCTGCACGGCGAAGGCCGCCGCGTCGTTGCGGATGTCGGGGTTGCCGTCCTGCGGCTGCGGCAGCGCGATGAGCTCCCACAGCGCGATGGTCTCGTTGAGGCCGAGGCACTGGAACACGGGCGATGTCGCGACGCCGAGCTGCGCGAGCAGGGCCGGGACCGCGGCGAGATCCGATTGTCCACGAATGCCGTGGGCATTGAGGATGCTCTCGGTCTGGCTCGCCGTCGCGGCATCCTGTGCGCCGGTCTCCGCCTTGGCGAGCGTGCGCAGGTCGCCGAGATTGAAGGTCAGTAGCTTGACCGGGCTGACCTGCAGGCACAGGCCCGGCAGCAGCGCCAGCGGCGAGCCGTGCAGCCCGTCCTGGATCTCGGCCATCATGCTGGTTTCGTCCGGGAAGCTGTAGCTCGCGGTCGGCGCGCGCACCGCCCAGTCCAGCCATTGCACTCCGCCGTCGATGAACGCCAGGACCACCGCCCCGATCTCGGAGAGGCCGCCGCGGCCTTGGATCAGCCTGTTTGCGACCGTCACCGTCATGACATCACCCCGACGGGAAGTTCTTGAGGATGGTGGAGGCGGCGGCGCCGATCTGCGCGAAGTCCTCCGTCGCCGATTTCATCATGCCCTGTGCCGTCACCAGCGCTTCGGCATATTTCGGCTCGCCGGTCGCCAGCAGCTGCGCCATGGCGACGCCGGAGGCAGTGGTGGCGATGGTCGAGACGTTGCGCAGGGCGTCGGCCGCATCCTGGATCGCGATCGCTGCCGATTGCGCCACCGACTGATAGGCCTTGCCGGCGCCGCTGGTGAGCACGACCTGCGGCGCCATGGTCGCCTTCTGGACCTGGTTGATCACGTCGATGATCTGGGCGTCGACATTGCTCGGCATCTGCGTTTCCTCAACCGAACCGGCAGCCGCAGCAGGGGAGCGGCATCCCGGATCATGATGGTCTCGTCAGGTTGTCCGGCCCGGGGACTGGCCGGAGGCGATCAGGTTTTGGGCGGAGCAGGCGGCGTGCCGCCAGCCTCGGTGATCAGCTTGTTGAGATCGTCCTGCGCGGTCTGCGCCAGGCTGTTCGCGGTCGCGGCCTGCGCCTTCAGCGTATCGATCGCGGTCTCGGCGTCGGCATAGGCGGTGGCGATCGAGCTGCTCGGCGTCGGCGGCGTTGCCGGCGCCGTGCCGCCGGCATCGGCGACGATCTGGTTGAGATCCGCGGTCGCGGTCTGCGCGAGGTTCGAGGCCGCGCTGGCCTGCATCTTCAGGGCCGTCACCGCGCTTTCCGCTTCGGCGAAGGCTGCGGCGACCGCCGCGCTAGGCGATGGGTTGGGCGGCGGTCCGGGCAGCGGATCGACCGAGGGCGGCGGAGGTTTCGGCACGGGCGGCGGTACGACCGGAAACGGCACCGACAGCATCTTGGCGCAGGCCGCGGTCACCGCTGCCGAGCCGATCACGCTCGCGCCCTGCTGGCGACCGATGGCATTGTGCATCGCCATGCCGAGCGTCTCGACCATGACGGCGTCGAGCAGCCCGAAGGCCTGCGAGGGAGACTGACCGGTGAGCAGCGTGACCACGCCGGTCGTCGAGTCGATGATCTGGCTGTTGACCGTCCCCGGATCGTTCATGTCACGAGCTCCCTTGCGCGATGATCATCGCCAGGACCTGCGCGAGCGCCGCGCCGGCCAGGACCTGGCCACGTTGCTGATTGGCCGCGGCGTTCGCCATCGCGAGCCCGAGGCTGTCGGCCATCGCCACGTAGGTCATGCCCATGGCGACCGATGGCGCGAGCCCGACATTGACGATGTTGCCGTCGACCACGGCCGTCAGCGATGCGGATGCAGCTGGCACGGCGGACCGCTCCGTTGGCAGCGCGCACGCCTGCGGCTAGCCGGCGGCACCGTCGATGGACGGCCTGCTACACCAGGCCGAGCACCTTCTCGGTGGCGATGCCGGTCGTACCGGTATCGAGCGTCAGCAGCGTGGAGATGCCCTGCGTGGTCGAGGCCTGCATCGTCACGTAGGACTGCTGCTGGTTGTTGGTCGCGTTGTGGGCCGCGTTGGACAGCGCCTGGCTGGTGGCGATGAACAGATTGCCCATCGCGACGGCCGGCGCATCACCGAGCACCTTGGTGTTCACCTGGCTGATGGAGTCGGTGATCTGACTGTTGACGGCGGTCGGGAATGCCATGATGTCTCTCCTTTGCGAGTGCTGTTGCCGTAGGGTCGTCTCTCGATCGGCCAGGCGTCACGCGGGACGATGCCTAGCTCTTCAGGATGGTCGACGTCGCCAGTCCGGTCGACGCCGTATCGAGCGAATACAGCAGCGCGACGCCTGCCGTCGTCGCTGCCTGGGCAGTGACGTACATCTGCTGCTGCGCCAGGGTGGCGTTATGCGCCGCATTCGCCAGCGCCTGCGCCGTCGCCTGGTACAGGTTGCCCATCGCGATCGCGGGTGCCGTACCGAGCACCTGGACGTTGCTCTGGGTCACGGAGTCCGTGATCTGACTGTTGACTGCCGTGGGAAATGCCATCTCACCAGCTCCCTGGGATCGTTAGGCGCGTGCCAAGATCGGGCGTGACCGGTCCCGCGCTCGTGCTGCGTCAGGACGACAGGATGTCCTTGGTGGCGACGCCGGTGGCGGCGGTGTCGAGCGAGTAGAGCGTGGCGACGCCCATGGTCGTTGCCGCCTGCGCGGTCACGTAGCTCTGCTGCTGCGAGTTGGTGGCGTTGTGGGCGGCGTTCGCCAGCGCCTGCGCGGTCGCCTGGAACAGGTTGCCCATCGCGATCGCCGGCGCGTCGCCGAGCACCTTGGTGTTGGCCTGGGTGACGGAATCGGTGATCTGATTGTTGACTGAGGTCGGGAATGCCATGGCTTGGTCCTTTCAGGTGGAAGGCGATCGAGGTGGTCGGGAAGCAAACTGGTGCGGAGCGCGCGTCAGCTGGTCAGAGGCCCTTGACGCCGGTGTTGAGGATGTCGGCGGTTGCGACGCCGGTGGTCGCGGTGTCGAGCGAGTAGAGCGTGGCGACGCCCATGGTGGTCGCGGCCTGGGTCGTCACGTAGCTCTGCTGCTGCGCATTGGTCGCGTTGTGCGCGGCGTTGGCCAGCGCCTGCGCCGTGGCCTGATAGAGGTTGCCCATCGCGATCGCGGGCGCATCACCGAGGACCTTGGTGTTGGCCTGGGTGACGGAATCGGTGATCTGGTCATTGACCGACGTCGGGAAAGCCATCTCGTCCTTCTCCCTGTTTGAACCGAGATCCACCTCGTGACGCGTCGCGCGTCGTTCGGCGTGGCACCGGCGTCCGGGCGTGTCCCGAGGATGCCAACCGGCGTTGCAACAACCCTAGGGAGAGCGGAACTCGCGCGATAGTCGAAAGGGATGGAACTCAGGGACAAATCCGGGAGAAAAAGGCCGGGTCGTTTCGTCGATTCTGCCGCAATTCAGCGATCTGCCCGCACGCGCACGACGGGGATTTCGGTGGCATGGCCCCCTCGGAATCCGGGATCAGCCGCCCAAGCCCATAATCGGTGTCAGCGAGAGCAGGTCCCGAATGAGGCGGCCGTCGTGTTCGCGAAGCGGCCTTCCGGATGCCCCGTCATTGCGAGCGCAACGAAGCAATCCAGACTGCGGCCCTGGCAACATTCTGGATTGTTTCGCTGCGCCGCTGCGCCGGCAATGCGGCCATGACGGAGGAGAGGTCAGGGATCAATGCGGCGGGGGCTTCGTGCAACGGCCCCGCCCGCTTCCCTGCAATGCGGCGGCGACTACGCTGCCGTCTTCGTCTTGCCGTCCTGGATCGCGCGCCACAGCTTCTCGGTCGTCAGCGGCATGTCCAGATGCTTGACGCCGTAATCCGATAGCGCGTCGATCACTGCATTGATCACGCTTGCCATGGATCCGGCGCAGCCGGCTTCGCCGCAGCCCTTGGTGCCCAGCGGATTGCTCTTGGCCGGCACCGGATGGTTGTCGACCGTCATCATCGGCACGTCGGAAGCGCGCGGCAGCGCATAGTCCATCAGTGATCCCGTGATCGGCTGGCCGCTCTCGTCATAACGAAGATGCTCCATCAGCGCCTGGCCGATGCCCTGCGCCACGCCGCCATGCAATT
The DNA here is from genome assembly GCF_013178945.1 of Bradyrhizobium aeschynomenes. GTDB lineage: Bacteria > Pseudomonadota > Alphaproteobacteria > Rhizobiales > Xanthobacteraceae > Bradyrhizobium > Bradyrhizobium aeschynomenes. The sequence continues at coordinate 42,474 of NZ_JABFDM010000002.1, read as the reverse complement.
GCCCGGCGACGATCATCGGGTTGATCACGGTGCCGAAGTCGTTGATCGCGGTGTAGCCGACGATTTGCGCCACGCCGGTGTCCGGCTCGATCTCGACCTCGCAGACATGGCAGCCGTTCGGGAACGTCGATTCCGTCGCCGTCGAATTGTGGTCGACGTCGAGCGAGGCCGGCACGCCCTCGGGCATTTTCCCCTCGCGCATGCGCCGCGCCAGCTCCATGATGTCGATGCTGCGATCGGTCCCCGCAATGGTGAACTGGCCGCCCACGAATTCGATGTCGGCTTCCGACGCCTCCAGCAGATGCGCCGCCGCCTGCTTGCCCTTGGCGATGACGAGCTGCGAAGATTCGACGATGGCCTGGCCGGTCGCCGTGATCGAGCGCGACCCGCCCGTGCCGTTGCCGAACCGCACGAGATCAGAATCGCTCTGCTCCAGCCTGATCTTCTCGAAGGGAACGCCGAGCTGGGCCGACAGCACCTGCGCGAACGGCGTCGCATGGCCCTGGCCGTAATCAAGCGTGCCGGTCGTGAGCGTCACGCCGCCATCGGCATCGAAAGTGATCTTGCCGAGCTCGCCGCTCGGCGGCGCGGTCACCTCGAGATAGGAGCCGACGGCGATGCCGCGCAGCTTGCCGGCCTTACGGCTCTCGCGCTTGCGCTTGGCGAAGCCAGCATAATCGGAGACCTGCAGCGCCTTTTCGAACACCGCGGCGAAGTCGCCGGAGTCATAGGTCACGCCCGACGCCGCCGGGAACGGCATCTGGCTCGGCTTGATGAAGTTGCGCTTGCGGATGGTGAGACGGTCAATGCCCATCTCGCGCGCCGCGGTATCGATCAGCCGCTCCATGAAATAGTTGGCTTCGGGTCGGCCGGCGCCGCGATAGGCGCCCATCAGGGTGACGTTGGTCAGCACGGTCTTGATGTCGACGCCGAGCAGCGGCGTCTTGTAGACGCTGGCGAGGTTCTTGCCGGTGTTGAGCGACAGCGGCAGCGGCGCCACGCCCATGATGTAGGCGCCGAGATTGCCGTAGCCGGACAGACGAACAGCAAGGAACTTGCCGTCGGCGTCGAGCGCCAGCTCGCCATGGATGATCTGGTCGCGGCCCTGGCTGTCCGACAGGAAAGCGGTGGTGCGCTCGTCCCGCCACTTCACCGGCTTCCCCAGCTCCCTGGCCGCATGCAGGATACAGATATATTCGGGATAGGAGACGTTCTTCATCCCGAACGAGCCGCCGACGTTGGTGGTGAGGATGCGAACCTTCTCCGGCGCAACGTTGAGGATCTTGGCCAGCGTCGCCTTGTTGCCCGACACGCCCTGCGTCGGCACCTGCAAGGTGAATCGCTCGCTTTTGCCGTCGAACGCGGCCAGCGCCACGCGCGGCTCCATCGACACCACGGCGACGCGGGTGTTGACAATGTCGAGCTTGGTCACGTGCGCCGCCTTGGCGAACGCCTCGTCGATCTTGGCGGTGTCGCCATAGTGGTAGTCGAGCGCCACGTTGTTCGGGATGTGATCATAGAGCTGCGGCGCGCCCGGCTTGGTCGCCTCTTCGGCATTGGTGACAGCGGGCAGGGGCTCGATATCGACCTCGACCGCTTCGGCCGCGTCGCGGGCCTGCGCCGCGGTCTCCGCCACCACGAAGGCGACGGGATCGCCGACGAAACGCACCTTGTCGGTGGTCAGTGCGGCGCGGTTGGTTTGCAGCAGAGGCGAACCGTCCCGGCTCTTCAGCGGCAGGCCGCAGGTGAACGGGCCGTAAGCGGCCGCCGCCAGGTCGGCGCCGGTCCAGACGCCGAGCACGCCCGGCATGGCCTTGGCTGCCGTGGTGTCGATGCCCTTGATGATGCCGTGAGCGTGGCTGGAACGCACGATCCAGGCATGCGCCTGGCCGGGCAGGTTGAAATCGTCGGTATATTTGCCGTGCCCGCGCACCAGCGTGTCATCCTCCTTGCGCCGAACCGGCTGCCCAACGCCGTATTTCTGCAGCGCAATTGCGTTTTCGAGGGAGGCGGGGGAGGTGTGATCTTGCATGGATGAGGACCCAACGGGCTGGATTGGTCGCAAATGCGGGCTGTTCCCAGATAGTGCAGCGCCCGCGGCCGGACAACGGTTGATTAGGAATGGTGCATCACGCCTGACGGAGGGGCTGTTGCGCCGGCGCTATCCACTGATAATGTCTCGGGAAAGAGAACTTCCATCTGGGCCGGTTCGGCCAGCGGAAAGACATTTGAATGATCAATGACACGCGGCTGCGGGAGAGTCCCACGCCGCGCGGGAACCTGGAGCCCGGCTTGCGTCCGGGTCTGGACGTCGCGACGACAGCCTGCGCCAGCAATGGCAGCAGCGTGTATGCGGCCCTGGACCTCGGAACCAACAATTGCCGGCTCCTGATCGCCTGTCCTTCGGGCGACAGTTTTCGCGTGGTCGACTCGTTCTCGCGCATTGTCCGGCTGGGCGAGGGCATCTCGACCACCGGCTGCATCAGCGATGCGGCGATGGATCGGGCCATCGCCGCGCTGTCCATCTGCCGGGACAAGATTCAGTCGAAAAAGGCGCGACGCCTGCGCCTGATCGCGACCGAGGCCTGTCGGGCGGCGGCCAATGCCGAAGGGTTCCGCAGCCGGGTGGCGGCGGAAACCGGCATCGAGCTCGAGGTGATCGACCGCGAGACGGAGGCGGCGCTGGCCGTGAAGGGCTGCGCGCCGCTGCTCGATCCCGGTGGTCGCGGGGCGATCCTGTTCGACATCGGCGGCGGTTCCAGCGAGCTGGTCAGGATCGAGCGTGATCCGTCAGATCGCAACGCCGAGCCGCGCATCAAGGCCTGGATGTCGATCCCGCTCGGGGTCGTGACCTTAGCCGAGCGCTTCGGCGGTCGTGACGTGACGCCGGCGATCTACGCCGCCATGGTCGATGCGGTGGCCGAGCATGTCGGTCCGTTCGCGGCCGAGAATGGCGGCGATCTCGCCGGCATGCATCTGCTCGGCACCTCCGGCACGGTGACGACGCTCGCGGGCATCCATCTCAACCTCGCGCGCTATGATCGTCGCCGAGTCGACGGCATCTGGATCAACGATGCCGACATCACGACGACCATCGGTAAGCTCCTGGCCATGAGCTACCAGGAGCGCGCCGAGAACAATTGCATCAGCATCGACCGTGCCGACCTGGTGCTGGCCGGCTGCGCCATTCTCGATGCCATCCGCGACGCTTTCCCGCTGCCACGGCTGCGTGTCGCCGACCGGGGCCTACGCGAAGGCATGCTGGTCGAGATGATGCGCGAGGACGGCGCGCTGAGGACCGCGTAGCGCCTTGCCCCTCCCCTGGAGGGGGGAGGGTGAACCAAATAGTTGCTGCCGGACCCTGATCATCGACCGATCCTTCGTCGTCGGCATCTGGTCACGACATCGAGAAAAACATGGCAAAAGACACCACCGGCCGCATGCATGTGCAGGTCAAGACCGGGGGCAAGCGCAAGCTGTCCTCGAAACTCTGGCTGGAGCGGCAGCTCAACGATCCCTATGTGGCCCAGGCCAAGCGCGACGGCTATCGCTCGCGCGCCGCCTACAAGCTGCTCGAGATCGACGACAAGCATCACCTGCTGAAACCCGGCATGACCGTGGTCGATCTGGGCGCCGCACCAGGCGGCTGGAGCCAGATCGCGGCGCGGCGGGTCGGGGCCGAGGCGGGAAAGGGCAAGGTGATCGCGATCGACTTGCTGGAGATGGGTGAGATTCCCGGCGTGACCTTCGCCCAGCTCGACTTCCACGCCCAGGATGCGCCCGAGAAGCTCCGCGCGATGCTGGGCGGGCGCGCCGATGTCGTGATGTCCGACATGGCGGCCAACACCACCGGCCATCGCAAGACCGACCAGCTGCGCATCGTCGGCCTCGTCGAGCTCGCCGCGCATTTTGCCGGCGAGGTGTTGAAGCCCGGCGGCGCGTTTCTCGCCAAGACGTTCCAGAGCGGCGCCGACGCCGAGCTGCTGGCGCAGCTCAAGCGCGATTACGCCAGCGTCCGTCACGTCAAGCCGGCTGCCAGCCGGCAGGATTCCTCCGAGCGCTACGTGCTGGCGACGGGCTTTCGCGGCGGAGAGCAGACCGACCTGTTGTAATGGCGTCATTGCGGCCTTGGCGCCCTGGCGATACAGAGCAGGGGCAATCACCGTCTCGGGAATCGGCCTGGGCCGGCGAGACGTCGAGTCCGGAGGTCCTGCATGCGTGTCCTCAACTGGAGCGCCCTCGCGCTGGGTTTGGCGGTCGGGTCCGTCTTATCGGGCGCTGCTCACGCCCAGGCCTACGATCCGCGCTATCCTGTGTGCATGAAGGTCTATGAAGGCGGCCGGTTTGGCGGTGGCGAGTGGATCGACTGCAGCTATACGTCGCTGCCGCAATGCCGCGCGACCGCCTCGGGCCGGGCGGCGATGTGTGACCTCAATCCGTTCTACGCGCCGCCGCAGCCGCCGCCGCGCCGCGCGCATCGGCGGCATCGCTGAAACATTTCATGACGGAACGGCCGTTGCCGTGCCGCGCGATCAAGCTCAGGATCCGGGACATCATCGCAATCGGGCTGCCGCAATGCCGCATCGTTTTATCGTTTCGCTCGTGATGCTCCTGCTGCTGCTGCCCGCGGTTGCGATGGCCGCGCCGTCGCACAAGCGCAAGGCGCACCGCTGGCAGGGTTACGGCTTCCTGCCGGGCTACAAGCAGCCGCCGAACAACAGCCTGCCGCTCTATGCCGACAAGGAGGCGATGCGTAACGGGCCGCCACGCGGCAGCCGTCGCCACTGGTATATCGACGGCACGCCGAAATACATGCTCTACAACGGCGAGTGGCACTATTTCGGCCGTCCCGGCTTCTACCGCGGCCAATACAACGGCGGCAGCTTCGGTCCGTGCTGGACACGGACCCCGATCGGGATGGTGTGGACCTGCGGATAGTCTCCGCGAACCAGAATTCGCTGCCGCATTCGCAACCGCTGCGGGCGCGCAGGCTGGCTCGATGGTCCGGATGCGCGCGACAACCATTCCTGTCTGGACAGGGGCCGGGTTTCCCGCTGAAATGTCGCACCTCTGAGCCAAGAACCTGAGAGCCAAGAGAAGAAGCGCGAGCCGCTCGTTCGGCCCACCGTGGAGGATTGCCTTGAATTCGTTCCGTAAGCGCCTGTTTGGCGCAGCCATCGTGTTGACGTCGCTGGCCGGTGCTCCGGCGATTGCCCAGCAGCTCGAGCTCAAGGTGATGGCGCCCGCCGCGCCCGGTGGCGGCTGGGACCAGACGGCGCGCGCGATGCAGCAGGCCTTCGTCGCATCCGGCGTGGCGCGCAGCGTCCAGGTCACCAATGTGGCGGGGGCGGGCGGCACGGTCGGCATCGCGCAATTCGTCAACGGCGCCAAGGGCGACGGCAACCAGTTGATGGTGAACGGCTTCGTCATGGTCGGCGCGCTCGCCATGAACAAGTCGCCGGTGACCCTGGAGCAGGTGACGCCGATCGCGCGGCTGACCGAGGAGATCCAGGTCATCGTCGTGCCGGCCAATTCGCCGATCAAGACGGCGCAGGATCTCGCGACGGCCCTGAAAGCCGACATCGCCAAGGTCACGTTCGCGGGCGGCTCTGCGGGCGGCGTCGATCACGTGATGGCCGCGCTGTTCGCGGGCGCCGTCGGGGCCGATGCCAAGAAGGTCAACTACATCCCGTTCTCGGGCGGCGGCGAGTCGCTGGCGGCCATCCTCGGCGGCAAGGTCACCGCCGGCATTTCCGGGCTCTCCGAGTATGACGGGCAGATCAAGAGCGGCAAGCTGCGCGCGATCGGTGTGTCCTCCGAGAAGCGCATTCCCGGTGTCGACATCCCGACCTTCAAGGAGCAGGGCATCGACCTCGTGCTCGCCAACTGGCGCTCGGTCGTGGCCGCGCCCGGCATCACGCCGGAGCAGAAGAAGACGCTCAGCGAGGCCGTCGAGAAGATGGTCAAGTCGGATGCGTGGAAGGAAATCCTGAAGCAGAAGGGCTGGGATGATGCCTACCTTCCGGGCGACGCATTCGCCGAGTTTCTCAAGAAGGAGAACGTCCGCGTCACCGACGTGCTGAAGTCGGTCGGTCTCGTCAAATCATGACCGACGGCGTCGGCACGGAAGCTCCGGCGCGCGGCGTCGACAAGGCCGGAATCGTGATCGCAGCGCTGCTTGCGGCGGTCGCGCTGGTGCTGGTCTATGATGCCAATCAGATCCCTGCGACCACGATGTACGGCATGGGGCCGCAGGTGATGCCGGTGGTGATCGCGATCGGGCTCGGCATTTTGGCGCTGGCCAATCTGATCGATGCCCTCAGGGGCAATCTGCCGCCGCGCGAGAGCTCCGATCCGTTCGCGGTGCTGCTGATCCTCGTCGGCCTCGCGCTGCTCATCGGCATCATCGGCTTCGGCGGCGGCTTCATCCTGGCGACGACGGCGCTGTTCGTCACGACATCGGCCGCGTTCGGCCGCCGCGCCTTCGTCATGGATCTCGTCATCGGCGCCGTGCTGACGACGCTCATCTACGTCGCCTTCGACCGTCTCCTCACCCTGAGCCTTCCCGCCGGTCCGCTCGAAAGATTGTTGTGATGGATACCTTCGCCGCGCTCGCGCATGGGATGGCGATCGCCGCCCAGCCCATGAACCTGCTCTATGCGCTGATCGGCGTCTTCCTCGGCACGGCGGTGGGCGTGCTGCCGGGCATCGGGCCGGCGCTCACGGTCGCGCTGCTGCTGCCGGTCACCTACAAGCTCGATCCCGGCGGCTCGCTGATCATGTTCGCGGGCATCTATTACGGCGGCATGTATGGCGGCTCGACCACCGCGATCCTGATCAACACGCCCGGCGAGAGCGCTTCGATGGCCACCGCGCTCGAAGGCAACAAGATGGCCAAGGCCGGCCGCGGCGGCCCGGCGCTGGCGACCTCGGCGATCGGCTCGTTCGTGGCGGGCACCATCGCCACCATCGGCCTTGCATTCCTGTCGCCCTATCTGGTCGACATCGCCGTGCGCTTTGGCCCTGAGGATTATTTCGCACTGATGTGCGTCGCCTTCATCACGGTTTCCGCGACCTTCGGCGACTCGCCGATCCGCGGCCTCACCAGCTTGTTCATCGGTCTGACGCTCGGCCTTGTTGGCATCGATAAGCTCACCGGACAGGCACGGCTCGCCTTCGGCGTTCCGGAGCTACTCGACGGCGTCGAGGTCACGACGCTCGCAGTCGGCCTGTTCGCGGTCGGCGAGGCGCTCTACGTCGCTTCGCGCCGGCATCACACCGAGGAGAAGATCGAGGCCATCAAGGGCTCGCTGTGGATGACGCGCGAGGACTGGAAGCGGTCGTGGAAGCCGTGGCTGCGCGGCACCATGTTCGGCTTTCCGATCGGCGCCTTGCCTGCGGGCGGCGCCGAGATTCCGACCTTCCTGTCCTATTCGACCGAGCGGCGGCTGACGAAATATCCGGATGAGTTCGGCAAGGGTGCGATCGAAGGCGTTGCCGGCCCCGAAGCGGCCAACAACGCATCGGCCGCCGGCACGCTCGTGCCGCTGCTGACCTTGGGCCTGCCAACCTCGGCGACCGCCGCGATGATGCTCGCCGGCTTCCAGCAATACGGCCTCAATCCGGGCCCGCTGCTGTTTGCCGAGCGCCCGGATCTCGTCTGGGGCCTGATCGCGAGCCTGTTCATCGCCAACACGATGCTGCTGGTCTTGAACCTGCCGCTGATCGGCTTGTGGGTGCGGTTGTTGAAGATCCCGACGCCGTGGCTCTACGCCGGCATTCTCGTGTTCGCGACCATGGGCACGATCGCCGCGAAGCCGTCCGTGGTCGAACTGTCGATGCTGGCCGGCTTCGGCGTGCTCGGCTTCCTGATGCGCCGTTTCGATTTCCCGATCGCGCCCGTCGTCGTCGGCCTCATCCTCGGGCCGATCGCCGAGAGCCAGCTGCGGCGCGCGCTGGCGATCAGCCTCGGCGACCCGATGACGTTGCTGCAATCGCCGATCTCGGCGACGCTGCTGGTCGTCGCGCTGATTGCGCTGCTTGCGCCGTTCGTCCTGAAAGGACTCGGGCGCTTCAAGGCGAATGAGGATTGAGGGCTCAGCAGCGAGCCGAGCTGCCGGCGGCGGGTCTGTGAAGCGCCACGCGTTGTCGTGATCCTTGTCGCGAGCTCATATTCGAGATGAGGATGGCCTTGCCGAGAACACGGTTCGAGGTTAAACTTTTAGGCGAGTAGCCGAAGAAATCTACGAGCATTTAGATACTACATTCGGAATAATTTGCTCGGATAGTCGGAAACCTGCCGACATCATGCTCCGCGCCAGTCGTGGCGGAGTACTACGTTGAAGTTGCTTCTTCCTCGACTCAGAAGGCAATCGATTTATTGTTCTGCTCTCCAACCGGTCCAATGGCAATTGGACGCATTCAGGCTGAATTTTTGAACGCGAGATAGGTTCGCACGAAAAGCGTGACCGGTTTATTTAATTTGAGTGATGGGGTTTGCGGTGTCAGATCAGGTCGTCTCGTTGGAGAATCGCTCTTTTCAACAAAGTCCCGCCGATCAAGGAAGCTATCGTCGCGCAGGCGCCGTGGCTCTGCTGTCGTTCTCAGCTCTCGTTTGCGCGCTCGCTGTCATTTTTCTAGCCGCGACGCTGTCGCAGGGCCGTCTCGCCAGTGTTCTGGTCAACGGCATCAACGTCAGCATATGGCGATTAGATGCGGTGCAAGCGCAATGGCAGAGTCTGCAGGCTCTTGAGGTCGAGCGGCGTGACATTCTGAGAAAGGCGGAACGTCTGGTCGCGGAAGCCCAATACGCTCAGATAAAGCTAGCGCCGGAATTGGCCGCGGCCAAATTGCGGGCCTTGAGCGCTGCGCGCAATCTCGCCCAGCAGGCCTCTGATGTGGTCCCCGGCCTGGCTGACGATGTCGGCAGGCTGGACGACCTGTCGAAAATCGCCGATCGGTTCACAAGAGAACAATCCAAATTTGCCGATTTCAAAGACAGTCTTTCCGATTTCCGATCCAAATATGAAGCACACGAGGCGACTCTGGTCGAGGCAAATCGTAGGGACAAGGACTACGATGCCGCCAGCGCCGAGGTGAAGAGGCTGGCGGAAGAAATCGCCGCTACGAGAAGCTCCATCGATGGCATCATCTCCTTTGGTCAGCCCGCGCTCGATGCCACGACGAAAGGTCGAATCGAGAACGCACTCTACGAACTGAGTCCGACGACATTCTTCGGCGAAATGTTCAGGAAGATCGTTACTTTGCAACCTGACATCTTGACGTTGTGCCTGGTCGTATTGATGGGGGTCCTCGGTGGTTCGCTGCAGATCGCGTCGTCGTTTTTCAGCGCTGAGGGTCGCGTTTCGCCGGGCAACTACTTCTTGCGACTTGGCTTTGGCGCGGTCACGGCGCTCGCCATCTTCGTGCTTGCAAAAGCCGGCGTTGTCATCGTTGCCGATCCGTCCAAGCTGGGAGGAGAAAGTCCCATCAATCCTTATTTTGTTTCCTTCGTCGCAATTGTCTCAGGATTGATGTCAGAGAGAGCCGTCGTTGCAGTCCAGCGGCAGGGAGAACAGTTTTTTGCAAATGCTGATGTTGGCACCCCGCGCTGGGCGCGGTCCGATCTGCACGATATGATTGAGGGCGACCTGACTGTCGATGCATTGGCACGTTATCTGAAAACGTCCGACAAGACCGAGGTGGATGCCATCCTGGCCGGGCAGAAGCCGGCGTCGGCCGTCGATCAGCAAACCATCGCTCTTTACCTGCGGCGGGAGATCAGGGATTTGTTCAGTGACCTACCGCGTTGAGCAAACCTGCGCCGTATTCCTGGCGGTATTCGCAATATCTCTGACGCTTACCGCGCGGTGCACCGCTCAATCGTTCATTCAACCGTCAGTCAAGGTGCTGATCGCGAGTTGCCCGGGTGATCGCCACTACCATCAATATGTCAACATTCAGATCAGCGATGAGGTCAATGCGATAGGGGGCGCTGTCCGCGCCATTCCTTCGTCGCCCCTGTCTCCCGATTGGGGGGCGGCCGACACGTCACGTCTGTTGAGTGCTTCGCCCAGCGCGATCATCGTTCATTTCTCCTGTTTCGAGAATTCCAGAACAGCAGATCGTCAGGGATGGAACGAGCGTTTGCGGATCTCCCAACGTGATACGAATTTCGGTCGTTTTCTTGCAAGCCTTGTCCGTCATGACGTCAAGGTTCTGATCTATTCACGCGTGTTCGAAAGATACCCTCGCTATCTCGAGGAAGTTTATCCGGAGCTGATGCAACGTCTGCGCGGCCGCGTGCTGCTGCTTTGTGTTAGGAGCAGCGGGAGACCCGAGATAGACTTTGATCAAATGCGAAACGCGGTTCAGCAGCTTCTCGGCTTTACGTCTCCTTCCGACAGCCAGATGCTGGCATGCAATCGCTAGCAAGCCCCGGCCGCCTCCAGTGAGGATTGCGTCTGGCGCGCAAGCGGGAACCGCGCCTTCGCACCGCAACATAACGTGACCGGCAGAAGGGGCGAAGATCGGCCTCGGCTTGAAACGATGTCAGCGCGATCTGGTTTGCGCTTGAACCATCGAGACTGGGGCGTGGAACCCCGGATCAGCTGAGGAAGCGTCTTTCGGGGCGTCAACCCAAACCGAAAGAGACCCGATGACCGATCGCTTCGATGACGGTTTCAAGCCAGCCGCTCCGCCGCATCCAGTACCTGACAAGACGCCCGCGCAGCATCGGCATCCCGTGATCCTGCGCGCCTCCGCCGTCGTTGTTGCCGGCATCCTGTCGGCGCTGATGCTGACGGCCGTGGTGCCACCGATCGTCGCCGACCAGTCGGACCGCGCCGTCGTCGATGCGCCGGTCATGCTGCTGACCTCACCGATCGCGGGGCAGGTCGAGATGCTTTCGGCGACGCCCGGGGGCGAGGTTCGGGCGCGCGATCGCCTCGCTCAGATCACCAATTCGCGCCTGGATCGCACCACGCTCATCTCGTTGGAGGAAAAAGCAGCAGACGCGCGCCAGAAGCTCGACGCGACCCGCGCCAAGCATCAATCCGACATCACCTATGTCGCTTCGCTCGATCAGGAGATCGACGGTCAGGCCGAGCAGTTGGAGGTGCAACTGCAGTCGCAGATCGAGGAACTGCGCGCGCGTGTCGCGCAGTCCAACGCGCAGAGCAGCGAGAAGAAGGCCATCGTCGACCGCCAAAACCGCATGGTCGCCCGCGACGCCGCCAGCCTGGACATGGTGAAGCCGACCGAGCAGCAATATGCGGCGGCCCTGCACGACACCGATGCGCAGAATGCCAAGCTGAACCAGAAGCAGACGCAATTGAAGGCTCTCAACGCCGGCATCTATGTCGGCGAGGATCTGGTCGCGCTCAACATGCTCGGCCAGAAACGCCGGGACATCGATCTGGATGCCAGGCGGATGCAGATCGAGGAGAAGCAGCAATCCGCCGTACTCGAGGATCTGGAACGGCTGATCAAGTCCGAGCGCGAGCGTCTGGCACGGCTCGCCTCGGCGGACGTGCTTTCGCCCGGTCCCGGCAAGGTGCTCGCGGTGGGCGCCGAGACCGGCCGCCACGTCAGCGCTGGCGATACGATCGCCTCGGTGGTCGACTGCGACAAGCGGTTCGTGGTCGCGATCTTCTCCTATCGCCAGGGTGAAACGATGAAGCCGGGCACCAAGGTGCGCATCGACGGCGGCGGCTTCCACAGCGGCGTCGTCAGCGCCGTGCTGCCGAAGACCAGCGACAAGGTCGACGAGCGCTTCGCCGTGCCGTTTCCGCAGACCGAGCGACGCGAGCTGTATCTGATGATCACGCCGGATGCGGCGTCCGACAGCGTGGCACCACAGCCTGCGTCCGCAGCGACGCCGGCCTGCACGGTGGGGCAGTGGGTGACGGTCACCCGTGACAACGGCATCGTGCCGTCGATGTCGGTGACGTGGCGCCGGCTCGGCCATCTCGTCGCCTCGCTGACTGATCTCGATCCCTCCGAGCCCGGCGAGGCGACGCGGCGAGCCGGCGTCGCCAAGCTGGATTCCGCGTTGCGATCGTCCAGTGTGCGGCAGCCTGACCTGGACGAACAGTGGCTGCCGACGACCGGGACGGTGTCGGCACAATGAGGCTTATAGCAATGACGGTGGCGGCGATGACGCTGCTCGGCGCGACGCTGCCTGCGCATGCCCAGGCATCGTTCTGCTCCGGTCTGCTGCAGGCGATAGAGCCAAAATTGGCGGGCCGGGGCGGGGTATTCATCCGCAGCTACGAGCCCGGTGCTGACGAGGAGAGACTTCCGCTCGGCCTGTCCACGACGGCTTTCGTCTACGACAATGCGCTCGCTGCGATCGCGCTGGTCGCATGCGGCCGCATCGATCAGGCGCGGGCGATCGGCAATGCGCTGGTGCATGCCGCGTCCCACGACCGCACCTTCGACGACGGCCGGCTCCGCAATGCCTATCGCGCCGGCCCGGTCGGCGCCGGTGCTGCGCTGTTGCCGGGATGGTGGGACGGCCAGAAGAACATCTGGGGCGAGGATGCCGCGCAGGACGGCACCTCGACCGGCAACGTCGCCTGGGCGGCGCTGGCGCTGCTGACGCTGCATCAGGCGACCGGCGAAGATGACTATCTGTCGAGCGCACGGCGCCTGATGGACTGGATCATCACCAATGCGACCAATGGCACGGACGGCTTCAGCGGCGGCTTTCACGGCTACGATCCGCAGCAGGTCCGGCTGACTTGGATGTCGACCGAGCACAACGCCGATGTCCACGCGGTCGCCGATTGGCTGTTTCGCCTGACATCAGATCCGCGCTATCAGGACGCAGCGCAGAAGGCGCGCCGGCTGCTCGACCGCAGCTTCCGCGGCGATCACTTCCTGCTCGGCACCAAGCCGGACGGCAGCGATGCCGACGCCGGCCTGCTCGCGCTCGACGTGCAGCTGTGGCCGTGGATGGCGGTGCCGGATGCGCCGAACTGGCGCAACGCGCTCGGCTTTGCCGAACGCAGGCTCGCGGTCGATGGCGGCTTCGACTTCAACGGCGATCGTGACGGTCTCTGGGTCGAGGGCACGGCGCAGGCGGCGCTGGCCTATCGCATGGTCGGCAATCCCGCCGCTAGCCAGCGGCTGCTCACCGGCTTGCGTGCCGACCACACCGCGTCGGGGCTGCTGAATGCCACGCGTGGCGCGCGGCTCACGACCGGCCTGTCGATCGACCCGAGCGGGACGACCACCATCCCGGATTTCTTCTACTACAAGCGGCCGCATCTCGGCGCCACCGCATGGGCCGTGCTGGCGGAGACCGGCTGGAATCCCTTCACCGGCGCGAGGCTGCCCTGATGTTTCCGACTGCGAGCAATGATGCGTCGGTGCTGAGCACCGACGTCGGCGTCCTGTTGGGACTCCTGGTGATGGCCCGGCTGCTCGATCCGGCGCGGATGCGGGACCGCGTCCTGTTCGGTGCCACCGCCGCATCGTTCCTCGTGGTCTACACGTTGTGGCGCTGGCACGACACGCTGCCGGCGTTCGATCTCACCCTCCAGGCGGTGTGGCCGCGACTGTTCATCACGCTCGAGATCATCGCCATCCTCTATACGTTGATGTCGATGCTGATCCTGACCCGCAGCGTCGATCGCTCGGCGCAGGCCGACGCCGCGCACCGCGCATTGATGGAGAAGGGACAGCAGCCGGCGGTCGACGTCTTCATCTGCACCTATGACGAGCCCAAGGAGATCGTCGAGCGCTCGATCCTCGCCGCGTTGGCGCTCGACTATGTGGACAAGACGATCTGGGTGCTCGACGACACCCGTCGCGACTGGCTCCGCGCCTTCTGCGACGAGGTCGGCGCGCGTCACCTGACGCGGCCTGATAACAAGGGCGCCAAGGCCGGCAATCTCAACAACGCGCTTGCGGCGACGGCGCAGCAGTCGAACGCGCCGGTGATCCTGGTGCTCGACGCGGATTTTGCCCCGCGCCGCGATTTCCTGCAGCGCACGGTGGGGCTGCTGCTGTCCGAGCCCGACATCGCCGTCGTGCAGACGCCGCAGTTCTACTACAACCCGGATCCGATCCAGCACAATCTGCTGGCCTCAGGTCATTGGGTCGACGACCAGCGCTTCTTCTTCGACGTGTTCCAGCCGGCGAAGGATGCGTGGGGCTGCGCGTTCTGCGTCGGCACCTCCTTCGTGGTCCGCCGCGAGCGGCTTGCGGAGACCGGCGGCTTCCCGCATGCGGCGATCTCCGAGGATCTCAATCTCACTTACACCTTGCTCAAGCGCGGCCATCGCACCGTCTGGCTCAACGAGCCGCTCAGCTTCGGTCTATCGGCCGAAGGCGTCCCCGAATACATCACCCAGCGGGCGCGCTGGTGTCTCGGCACGATCCAGGTCGCGTTGCTGCGCGACGGTCCGATGCGCAGCCGCGGCTACAGCTTCACGCAGCGCTGGCAGTTCCTGCATGGCGTGCTGAACTGGCTCTGCAAGCCGTTCATGGTGTTGCTGCTAATCGCGCCGCCGGTCTACTGGTTCGGCGGACTCCCAGCCTTCGAGGCCGATTATCTGTCCTTCCTGCGCTATGGCGTGCCGGCGCTGCTCGGCACCATCATCTACATGGGCTGGATCTCGCGTTCGAAGACATTGCCGCTGTTCATGGAGGCGACGCATGCGGTGACGTGCTTCGCCGTCACCGCCACTCTGATCAGTGCAATGGTCCGGCCTTTCGGCCGCCCGTTCAAGGTCACCGACAAAGGCGGCGACCGCTCGCAGCCGCGCGTGCATGGCAAGCTGGCCGCCATCTTCGGCCTGATCGCCGCGAGTTCGGCGGCCGCCATCGTCTGGGCCTTCGTGTCGCCGAGCGCCGCCAGCGAAATCTCGTCGATCGACTATTTCAACCTACTATGGGCAGGCATCGCGATGCTGATCGCCTTCATCGCGTTTCTTGTGTGCTTCGAGCTGCCGCGAGCCGAGGATCTGTTCCCGAGCGACGAAGCAGCGTGGCTGGCGCATCAGGGTCAAGTCGTGCCGTGCCGCATCGACGCCCTGTCGCTCTCCTCCGCGCGTGTGACGGGCTCGCGCCATTGTCGCCCCGGCAGTGCGATGCCCTTGCATCTCGATGATCTCGGCTGGATCGACGCCACCGTCGATGCTGTCTCAAAGACGACGACGCATCTGCGTCTGCAACCGACGGAAGCGCAGCGAAGGCAGCTCGTGATCCGCCTGTTCAGCTCCTCCTGCGGCGTCATCACCGGCCGCGCCCGCCTGCGCGGCGCCCTCGCAGGCCTGGCCCGCCGCGGCTTCGTCGGACGGTGATTCCCGATGATAGGTCATTCTGGAGTTTCGCGCTTTCCCCCGAATGACGGGCGGAGAGAGACTGGCCGATCGACTGATGGCGGCGCCCCAGCCGGGCTGTCACCGCTGCGCGTCCTCGATCTTGTCCAGCACCTTTTCCGGCGCGATGTCCTTCGAGGCGTCGCGCAGCTCTGGTTTGGCGTCCGGCTCGACCCCCATCTGTTTCGCCATCTGGTTCAACAGCGTTACCACCTGCGTCAGTTCGTGCTCGGTCAGCAGGCTGATCTGCAGGTCGAGGTCGGCGCGCTTGTCGGCTTCGCCGGCCATCCGGTTCTGTGAGATCAGCACGAAGGTCGACAGGAAGATCGCCTCCACCGAGGCGATCATCGCCAGCACGACGAAGCTCTCGTCCCAGGCGGGCACGCCGGGCACAAGGTGCAAGTTGGCGACGATCCAGAAGCCGAATACCGCCAGGTGCAGGTAAACGAAGATCATCGATCCGGTGAACCGCGTGATCCCGTCGGCGACCTTCTGCTGCGTGGTCGCCTCGCTGAGCTCGCGCTTGCGCCGGTCGACCAGCGCCTGGATGTTGCGTTCGAGGGCAGGGGTGAGCCCTGGGCTGGGCGCTGGATTGGGAGCGAGCTCTCGGGTCATGCCAGGCCAACGAAGCGGCGGAAGGTGCGTTCCCATGGGAGAAAGTCCATGATGCAGGCGGTATGCGAGCTCACGGGATGGCCGTGCCTCGGTTCCAACCGCCAGTGTCTCGACGGCGCACGAACAGGATTGGCAGGACGCCGGCGGTGCCAAACTCCTCGGTTCCGTATGTCTATTCGCCGTAGGTCCGATGCCCCCTCGTTAGGCTTATTGATCGATTAAGACTAACACCAAAATGCCGGGTGCCCTGAACGGCAGGGCAAAGCCCTGTGGGCTATGATTTTGCCCGAAAGCCGCGCGGTCTTGCAGGCGCTCTCGAAGCGGACGCGAGCTGCGCGACAGAGGGCAGGGCACATCAGGTATGGATGCTGGACCGCAAAAGGCGACGCCTGAGACCACGCGCATGGTGTGGATCGACTACGCGCGCGGTCTCGGCGTGATCCTGGTGGTGTATGGCCACGTGCTGGGCGGCCTCGTACGCCCTGGCATCTTCCCGGACGGCGCGCTGGCGCGCTGGATGGACTACACGCTCTACACGTTCCACATGCCGCTGTTCTTCTTCCTGGCCGGCCTGAACGTGCAGCACAGCTTGCGGAAGGGCGCGCGCCCCTTCCTGGAATCCAAACTGTGGACGATCGCCTATCCCTACGTGCTGTGGTCGCTGATCCAGGGCGGGACGACGATGCTGTTGGCGCGGGACGCCAACATTCCGATCTATCCGAGCGATCTCGCCGCGATCTGGTTTCGTCCGATCGCGCAATTCTGGTTTCTCTACGCGCTCATGATCTGCCATCTGGTTGCGGTGTTCGTCCCCTCACGGGCGGTGCTGGTCTCACTGGCGGTCGCCGGCTTCGCGGTCTTCCTCATGCTTCCGATCCGGCCGGATCTCGCCCTGACCTTGCACCACCTGCCGTTCTATGTCGCGGGCCTGTATGGCGCGCGCTCGATGGCGGAGTGGCGCCCGCAGGGCTGGTCCTTGCTGATCGCGATCGGAGCGGCCTTTGCGGTCGCGGTGGCGCTCGGAGGTCATCTGTCGGGCATGGACGCCAACGGCCTCGCCTCGCTGCCGGCCTGCGTGCTCGGGATTGCCGGTACGGTCCTGTTCTGCCGGCTGCTCGACCCCGCGCATCACCGCTGGCTCGCCGCCGTCGGCATCGCGTCGATGACGATCTATGTGCTGCACATCCTCGCCGGCTCGGGCATGCGCATCATCATGCTCAAGGCGCATGTCCCAGCGTGGCCCTGGCTCTATCTGCTGGCAGGAACCGCAGCCGGCGTCGTGCTCCCCCTGATCGCTCATGCCGCCTTGCGGCGGCTGCATCTGCTGACGGTGTTCGGCCTCGCGGCCCCCGGCCGGCGCAAGCCGCAACCGGTGCCGATCGCGCCGCGGGTCGCCACGTCCGATCAGGCACCGGTCTGATGCCCTCGCGGGCTGAAGGCGCGCCGGGCCTGGCCGGCCGTCTGATCGATCGGACAGGCCATCGCGACCAGCATCCAGAACAGCGCAGAGACCTCGCCCGAGGAGATGCTGGTCAGCGGCATTTGGATCAGCAGCGCGCTGATGGCGAGAGCGCCCAGCACCACGCCCTCCCGCGTCGGCATTCGCCAGGCTGCGCCGGTCGCGCCGAGACCGACCCAGATGTAGGCCGTCAGGCAGATCAGTCCGACCGGAATGCCCATCGTCACCCAGCTTGCGATGATCTGGCCGTCGATCGGCATCGCGCCGGCGACGCCGACGTCTGTGATGGTGAAGCCCGATCCCAGCACCATGCTGTTCGGCGCGTTCCAAAGCATCACGAACTCGTCGAGTCGCTCGCTGCCGCTGCTGTCCTGCGACACGCTGCCGAGCGACTCGAAACGGGAGGTGATGACATCCGCAAACGGCGTGAACAGGACGGTGACGACCACCGCGGCCAGCAGTCCGATCGTCAGCGACAGAGAGCGCGTTCGCGTCGCGGGGAAGAACAGGCAGAACAGGACGCCGACAGCGAGCGTGATCCAGCTGGTGCGATAGAGCGACAGCAACAGGCCGAGCGCCGCCGGGGCCATCGCGATCATCGCCAGCCAGCCCGGTCGCAGGAAGCCGACCAGCAGCAGGCCGGTGGCCGTGAAGGTCGCATAGCTTGCAGGCCCGTTCATCGTGCTGAACACGCGCACCATGTAGGGCAGCGGATAGCCGGCGGAGGTGATGCTGGCATTCACCATCCAGAAGCGATCCCAGTTTTGCGGGTCGACATATTGCCAGATGCCATAAAGGCCGGTGAGCGGCAACACGAGCATGAACACGCGCGTGATCGCATCGATCAGGACAGTGTCGGATCGTGCCTGCTGCTGCAGCGCGATCGCATAGAGCACCGGCGCGGCCCATTTCATGCCGCCATTGGCGGCATTGAACCAGTCGTTCTGGAACATCGACAGCGCGCCGCCGTAGAGGATGCAGGCCAGGATGATGAACGGCGGCACCAGCCACGGATTGCTCGGCCCGGTTCTGTCCGCGGGCGAGAGGATCAGGCTCGGGATCGGCATGAGGATGAACAGCAGCGGGCCGCTCAGCATGATGCCCGAGGAGTCGAAGCCCGCGGAGGCGTCGACCAGGCGACGCACGAACGGGGCGAAGGCGAACATGATGATCGCCGACTGCACGTGAGCGGCGGCACTGCGGCGCCACGCAAACCATCCGGCGACGGCGCAGCCGAGGATGAAGGCCGGTCTGACCAGTCCGCCGAGGACGGGACCGGCGAGCGCCGCTGCCAACAGCAGCAGTGCGGTCGGCCAGCAATCCATTGCCAGGGCAGCGAGCGGCCGCGCGTCGATTCGGCTTTCCTTCATGGCAGCGGACTATAATGGAAAAGGCGGCTCGCGATGAATTTCCGGATGAAGGCAGTGCCAGCGCATGCGAGAGCGCGTGCGGTTCCTGGTACTTCCGCGCAAAGAGGACGTGATCCGGTCATGATGACGTGGGGCGCGATCGGCGCATCTGTCGGAGCGTGGCTCGTCCTGCTGAGTGCCACCGCCGGTGCAGCGGAGGTGCTGCCGCCACGTGATGTCTGCCAGCCGACCACCGCGGCCAAGTCGCGTGACGGCAATTGTGCTGCCTGCCCCGTCGGCCCGATCTCGACGCGACCGCGCTTTCAGGCCCTGGTGGCGCAGGTGGGCGCGCGCGCCGCCGCCTTCGACGACATCGATCGCCGCATCGACGGGGCAAGCAGCGACCCGGAGGTGCAGAGCCTGCTGAAGGGGCGCAAGCTCGCGCAGGTGCTGTATGGGTCGGATGCGGATTTCATCGCGGGCGGCAACGCCTCGCGCTGTCTCCTGCCTGACAACGAGGAGGCGCGCGCCGCGGCCACGCCGGTTCCCTGCAACGCCATTCCCCGCGACGGACTGGTGGTGCTGCTGACCGCCGGGCAGTCGAACATCTCCAATGCCGGCGCGCCCGATCCAAGCGGACAGCTCTATCAGCCGCGGCACCGCTTCTACAATTTCGATCGCTTCGACGGCCGCTGCTACCTTGCGCACAATCCCTTGCTGGGAACGACGGGCGACGGCGAGAACGTCGCCACGCGGCTGGGCGACGAACTGATCGATCGCGGGCTTGCGAAGACGGTGGTGATCGCGCCCGCCGCGATCGGCGGCACCTATGTCGAGGAGTGGCGCGCCCGCGGCGGCAAATATTTCGAGGTGCTGCTGTCGACGTTGGCCGGCTTGCGCGACGCCGGTCTCGAGCCGAGCGCGGTGCTCTGGCATCAGGGCGAGAGCAACGCCTTCGCGTTCTCGACCAATGGCGCGGAGGACGGCACGCAGCTGCAGGTCACCGCGAAGATGAAGGAGGCGGCGCGGCTGTCCTATTTGCGCAACGATCTCGAGATCATCGCGGGCTTGCGCGCGGCCGACGTGACCGCACCGATCTTCGTGGCGACGGCGACGCTCTGCGGCAGCATGCCCGACGAGATCATCCGGTCGGCGCAGGCCGCCGTGCCAAACCCTGCGCTCGGCGTCTATCCGGGGCCGGACACCGACCGGATCGGCCTTCCGCTGCGCCACGACCGCTGCCACATGAGCCGCGCCGGCACCGAGCTGCACGCAAAGATGTGGGCCGATCGCCTGGCTGATTATTGGAAATCCGGTGCGCGGAAGCCCTGAGCCGCTGGACGATCAGCCCAGCTTCTGATCCCGCGCGTCGTGGGTGGTCTCGCTGGCCGACTTCGTTGCCGCCTTCTCGGCGCCTTTCTCGGCGCCCTTGCGGCTGGCGATCGCGGCGACCTTGCGGCCCGAGATCTCGCTGCCGGCGTCATCCGGCATCTGCCAGAAGAAGATCGACGACAGCGCCGAGGTGATGGCGACGACGATGAAGGCCGGCGCGAACGAGGTGGCGGTGAGCTGGCTCGCGCCATGCGCCCACATCGTGGTCTCCACCGAGAACGCGCCGACCGCGACGCCGGCCGAGATCGCCAGCTGCTGGTTGACGCTGGTGAGCGTGGTGGCGCGGCTCATCTGCGCGGTCTCGACCTCGGCATAGGCCACGGTGTTGATCGCGGTGAACTGCAGCGAGCGGAAGAAGCCGCCGACGAACAGGATGATCACGATCAGCAGCAGCGGCGTCGCCGGCGTGAACAGCGCGCAGGCGGCGAGGAAGACCGAGCTGACGACCGCGTTGACCGTCATCAGATGGCGGAAGCCGAAGGTCTTGATCAGCCGCGCCGCCAGCGCCTTCATGCCCATCGCGCCGGCCGAGGAGCCGAAGGTGACGAGGCCGGATTGGAACGGCGACAGGCCGAAGCCGAGCTGCATCAAGAGCGGCAGCAGGAAGGGCAGGGCGCCGATGCCGAGCCGGAACATGAAGCCGCCGACGATCGAGGCCCGCAACGTGGGCAGCCGCAGCAGGGAGAAATCGAGCACCGGCGAATTGGTCCGCCAGGAGTGGCGGACATAGAGCGTCATCGAGATGGCGCCGATCGCGACGAGGCTGCCGACCACCGACCAGGGCAGCAGGTTGAGGCCGGCCACGGAGAGGCCGAAGGCGAGGCCGGCGAGGCCGATGCCGGCGAGCACCATGCCATAGAGATCGAACGGCTCGGGATTGTCGCTCTTGATCGGATCGATGAAGCGCAGCGCCATGATGATGCCGACGATGCCGATCGGGATGTTAATCAGGAAGATCCAGTGCCAGGAGAAATAGGTGGTGATGAAGCCGCCGACCGGCGGCCCGATCACGGGACCGATCAGCGCGGGGATGGTCACCCAGGCCATCGCGCCGACCAGCGCGCTCTTGTCGACGGAGCGCAGCAGCACGAGGCGTCCGACGGGCGTCATCATCGCCCCGCCCATGCCCTGCAGGATGCGCGCGAACACGAAGTTCTCGACCGAGTTGGCCAGCGCGCAGCCGATCGAGCCGATCATGAACACCGCGACGGCGCTCGAGAACACGCGCCGCGCGCCGAACCGGTCGGCGGTCCAGCCGCTCGCCGGGATGAACACCGCGAGCGATAGCAGGTAGGACGTGATCGCGAGCTTCAAGGTCAGCGGGCTGGTGCCGATATCCTTGGCGATCGCCGGCAGCGAGGTCGCGATGACCGTGGAGTCCATGTTTTCCATGAACAGGGCGGTGGCGACGATCAGCGGAATGATTCGTTGCTTGTTCATCGAATCCTGGGGAGAGGACAGAGGCGGGCCGGCGCGGCGGCTTTAACACCCTGCGACGAAGGGGGCCATTGCGTGGGCGGCATGGCCCCCCAAATGCAGCGCGACGCTGTCGCGTCGCTGATGGGAGATGCGCCGATGATCTACCTGCTCGCCGCTTTGGTGCCGCCGCTGGGTCTGCTGCTCAACGGGCAGCCGTTCGCGGCGATCTTCAACCTGCTGCTCTCAGTGGTCTGCCTGGTGCTCGGCCTGTTCTTCCACGTGCTGCTGCTGGTGCCCTCGGCGCACGCCTTGATCGCCGTGCACATGCGGCGGAAGGACCGGCGCCACCGCGAGGTGGTCGACGCCATCCGCCGTTACGGCCCCCCGCCGGGCGCCTGGCGCTGACGGCGGAACTTCTGCCCCGGAATTGGGGCTTAGACGACCTTTTGTTGCGCCTCAGGGGCCGATCCGGGCGGTCATTCGCAATCGCGGGAGGATGGCGGATCGGCCCTTTGATTCGTCACAGGCCCATGCTATCGACCCGCGTCAACCCCACCGATGGGCTCCGATTCGACGGCGAGGCATGGTCTCGACGGCGGCGCCGCTCATCCTTAAATCCCATCGCGGCCGTTATGGTCGCAGACAAGGAGTTGACGATGGCGACCGTGCAGACACTTCGCGAAGCCTTCACCTTCGACGACGTGCTCTTGAAGCCGGGCCTCTCCGATGTGCTTCCCTCCGAGGTCGACATCCGCTCGCGCGTGACGCGTGAGATCCCGTTGAACATTCCGATCATGGCGTCCGCCATGGATACCGTCACCGAGGCGCGCATGGCGATCGCGATGGCGCAGGCCGGCGGTGTCGGGGTCATCCACCGCAATTTCGATCCCGAGGGCCAGGCCGCCCAGGTCCGCCAGGTCAAGAAGTTCGAATCCGGCATGGTGGTGAACCCGCTGACCATTTCCCCGGACGCGACGCTCGCCGACGCGCTGGCGCTGATGAAGGATTACGGCTTCTCCGGCATTCCCGTGGTGACCGGCGGAGCCAAGGGCATCCCCGGCAAGCTGGTCGGCATCCTCACCAACCGCGACGTGCGCTTCGCCACCGATCCGCGCCAGAAGATCTCCGAGCTGATGACGCACGAGAACCTCGTCACCGTGCGCGAGGGCGTCGGCCAGGACGAGGCCAAGAAGATCCTGCACAAGCACCGCATCGAGAAGCTGCTCGTCGTCGACGATCAGTACCGCTGCGTCGGCTTGATCACCGTCAAGGACATGGAGAAGGCGGTCGCGCATCCGCTCGCCTGCAAGGACGCGCAGGGGCGCTTGCGCGTCGCCGCAGCGACGACCGTGGGCGAGGGTGGCTTCGAGCGCACCGAGAAGCTGATCGAGGCCGGCGTCGACCTCGTCGTGGTCGACACCGCGCACGGCCATTCATCGCGCGTGCTGGAGGCGGTCAACCGCATCAAGCGCATCTCCAATGCGGTGCAGGTGATCGCCGGCAACATCGCCACCCGGGACGGCGCTCAGGCGCTGATCGATGCCGGCGCTGACGCCGTCAAGGTCGGCATCGGCCCGGGCTCGATCTGCACCACCCGTATCGTCGCCGGCGTCGGCGTGCCGCAGCTCACCGCGATCATGGATGCGGTGGAGGCGGCCAAGAAGGCCGACGTGCCCGTGATCGCCGACGGCGGCATCAAGTTCTCCGGCGATCTCGCCAAGGCGCTCGCCGCCGGCGCCGATGTTGCGATGGTCGGCTCGCTGCTCGCCGGCACCGACGAGACGCCCGGCGAAGTGTTCCTGTGGCAGGGCCGCTCCTACAAGGCCTATCGCGGCATGGGCTCGGTCGGCGCGATGGCGCGCGGCTCGGCCGACCGCTACTTCCAGCAGGACATCAAGGACACCTTGAAGCTCGTGCCCGAGGGCATCGAGGGCCAGGTGCCGTACAAGGGCCCGGTCGGCAACGTCATGCACCAGCTCGCCGGCGGTCTCCGCGCCGCCATGGGCTATGTCGGCGCCAAGGATCTCGGCGAGTTCCACGGCAAGGCCGAATTCGTCCGCATCACCGGCGCCGGCCTGCGGGAAAGCCACGTCCACGACGTGACGATCACGCGCGAAAGCCCGAACTATCCGGGCGGGGCGTAAGCTTTCCCCGCTCTCTCCGTCATTGCGAGCGAAGCGAAGCAATCCAGGGGCGGCGCACGCAGCCCTGGATTGCTTCGTCGCTTCGCTCCTCGCAATGACGGTGCCCTGGGGCACGTATAAGCTGTCCCAACCAACAACAGAGGAAACACCATGTCCCAAGCCAAGCGCATCGTGCTCGCCGCGCGTCCCGTCGGCGAGCCCAAGCCCAGCGATTTCCGCCTCGAGGAGCACGCTATCCCGACGCCCGGCGCCGGCGAGGTGCTGCTGCGCACGATCTGGCTGTCGCTCGATCCCTACATGCGCGGGCGCATGAGCGACGGGCCGTCGTACGCGCAGCCGGTGCCGGTCGGCGGCGTCATGGAGGCGGGGACCGTGTGCGAGGTGGTGGCCTCCAACAATCCCGGCTTCAAGGCCGGCGACATCGTGCTGGCGCGCGCCGGCTGGCAGACGCACGCGATCTCCGACGGCAAGGGTCTCGCCAAGGTCGACCCGAGCCTCGCGCCCATCTCGACCGCCGTCGGCGTGCTCGGCATGCCCGGCATGACCGCCTATACCGGCCTGCTCGACATCGGCCAGCCCAAGCCGGGCGAGACCGTGGTGGTTGCCGCCGCCTCCGGCGCGGTCGGCTCGGCGGTCGGGCAGATCGCGAAGATCAAGGGCGCCCGCGCCATCGGCATCGCCGGCGGCAAGGACAAATGCGACTATGTGAAAAAAGAATTCGGCTTCGACGACTGCCTCGACCATCGCGACCCCGATCTCGCCGCCAAGCTGAAAGAGGCCTGCCCGAAGGGCATCGACGTCTATTTCGAGA
The DNA here is from genome assembly GCF_013178945.1 of Bradyrhizobium aeschynomenes. Classification (GTDB taxonomy): domain Bacteria; phylum Pseudomonadota; class Alphaproteobacteria; order Rhizobiales; family Xanthobacteraceae; genus Bradyrhizobium; species Bradyrhizobium aeschynomenes. The sequence continues at coordinate 17,956 of NZ_JABFDM010000002.1, read as the reverse complement.
ATGTCGGCGGCCCGGTGTTCGAGGCGGTGTTCCCGCTGTTCAACGCCTTCGCCCGCATGCCGGTCTGCGGCCTGATCGCGCATTACAACGATACCCAGTCCGCCTCGCCGAAATGGGCCGGCGCGCTGATGCGCAACGTGCTGACCAAGCGGCTCACCATCCGCGGCTTCATCGTCTCCGACTTCGCCTCCCGCCATGGCGACTTCCTCAAGGACATGTCGGCCTGGGTCCGCGACGGCAAGGTCAAGTACAAGGAGCACGTCACCGAGGGCCTAGAGAACGCGCCCACGGCCTTCATGGGCCTGCTCAAGGGAGCCAACTTCGGCAAGCAGCTGGTGCGGGTCGGGCAGGACAAAGCCTAAGCCCAAGGCCTGACGCCACACTTGATGTGAAAGTTCAGCGCGGCCGTAAAATCACGGGAACCACAGCCCCTTATCGGGAGTCCTGATGGAACCGATTCATCAGAGGGCCCGGCGCCATGCCGGGCCCTCGCCATTCAAGGGGGATTTTCGATGTCGCTGCCCATGGTGCTGCTGCCCGTCTTCGTCGAGGTCGCGCTCACTTTCGCGCTGCTGTTCTGGAACAAGAGACGCGGCCAAGCCACGGATGCCGCCGACGAATTCGGCCTGCCGACCTTGTTCTACGCCCTGATCGCGATCGCGCTGCCGCTGCGCCATGCCGATCTGGTGATCGTGCTGTTGTCCTGGGTGTTCGTCGTCACCCGCTTCGTCAATGCCGGCTTTATCCGCGGGGCAGACAAGCGCGGGCTTGCCTGGACCGCCTCGGCGCTGGTGCTGCTGGCGATGTGGCTGTATTTCGCGCTGAAGATGCTTCTCCTGATCTAGAACGGAAGTCCTGATGACCCCCGCCGCCCGGCTGTCCGCCGCCATCGACATCATCGAGTCCATCGAAGCCCAGCGGGCGCCGGCGGCGAAGGCGCTGAAGGACTGGGGCACCAGCCACCGCTTCGCCGGCTCCGGCGACCGCGCCGCCATCGCCGGCCTGGTCTGGGACGTACTGCGCCGCCGTGCCTCCAGCGCCTGGGTGATGCAGGACGACACGGCGCGGGCGCGGGTGCTCGGCATGCTCAAGCTCGAGCGCGGGCTGGACGTGCCGACCATCGCCGCGATGTGCGACGGCAGCCGCTTCGCGCCGCCGCCGCTCACGGCCACCGAGGAGAAGGCGCTGGCCTCGCGCACCACCGAAGGCGCGCCGCCGCCGGTCGCCGGCGACTATCCCGACTGGCTCGACCCGTATCTCACGGCCGTGTTCGGCGACGACCGCGTCGCGGAGGCCATGGCGATGGCCAGCCGCGCGCCGCTCGACCTGCGCGTCAACACGCTGAAGGCCAAGCGCGAGAAGGTGCAGGCCTCGCTGAAGCATCTCGGCGCCGTGCCGACCCCGTGGTCGCCTCTGGGCTTGCGCATCACGCTCGGCGCCGACGCCCGCAATCCCGGTGTCCATGCCGAGGAGGATTTCATCAAGGGCGCCATCGAGGTCCAGGACGAGGGCTCGCAGCTCGCAGCACTCTTCACCGCCGCCAAGCCCGGCGAGCAGGTCATCGACCTCTGCGCCGGCGCCGGCGGCAAGACCCTGGCGCTGGCCGCGATGATGGGCGGCAAGGGCCGCCTGATCGCCACCGACCACGACAAGCGCCAGCTCGCCCCCATCCACGAGCGGCTCTCGCGCGCCGGCGTCCACAATGCCGATGTCCGCAGCCCGAAAGGCGACGCCGACCCGCTCGCCGACATCAAGGCCTCGGCCGACCTCGTCGTCATCGATGCCCCCTGCACGGGCACCGGCACTTGGCGCCGCAACCCCGACGCCAAATGGCGCATGCGCCCCGGCGCGCTCGAGATCCGCCTCAAGGACCAGGCCGAAGTGCTTGATCGCGCAGCCGCCCTGGTCAAGCCCGGCGGCCGCATCGCCTACATCACCTGTTCGGTGCTGCAGCCCGAAAACGGCGACCAGGTCCGCGCCTTCGTCGCCCGCCACCCGGCCTTCACCATCCAGCCCCCCGACCAGACCGCCACCGTCCTCTGGGACAAGGCCGAGGCCTTCGCCGAGGCCGCACTGAAGTCGGAGGAGGGCTGGCTGATGACCCCCCGCCGCACCGGCACGGACGGCTTCTTCGTCTCGGTCATGAAGAAGGCATAAGCTCTCTCCGCCATCGAAGGTCTCTCCGCGTCAAAGCTCTTTCCGTCGTCATTGCGAGCGAAGCGAAGCAATCCAGAGTCCCGCTCGCCACCCTGGATTGCTTCGCTTCGCTCGCAATGACGGGGGAGGCGGTCGCGCCACCCTACGGCCACTCGCCATGACGGGCAGGCGGCCGCGCCACCCTCCGCTGTCGTCCTCCGCGAAAGCGGGGGACCCAGTATTCCACCGCCGGTCGTGGCCGACCGAGACGCCACGGCGTCCTGTATAACCCGCTTTCGCGGCGTATGACGGCGTTGTCACAGGCACACTGTCATTCCGGGGCGATGCGAAGCATCGAACCCGGAATCCCGAGCTTGTCTTGCCCCCTCATCTCCGGATTCCGGGTTCGCGCTCCGCGCGCCCCGGAATGACGTGGAGGAGGGCGCATGGCAGCTCCCAAAGGGTTGCGAGACTCCCCGCCGCGGCGTAATTCCTTGCCATGACAGCCCAGCCCAACACCCCCGCCAGCGCCGCCACCGACACCTCCGTGGCCGCGCTCCACGACAAGATCCTGATCGTCGATTTCGGCAGCCAGGTCACGCAGCTGATCGCGCGCCGGGTGCGCGAGGACGGCGTGTATTGCGAGATCGTGCCGTTCCAGAAGGCGGAGGCCGCCTTCCGGCAGATGAACCCGAAGGCCGTGATCCTGTCCGGCGGCCCCGAATCCGTCCACGAGGAAGGCTCGCCGCGCGCCCCGCAGCTGATCTTCGATTCAGGCGTGCCGGTGATGGGCATCTGCTACGGCCAGATGACGATGGCCGCCCAGCTCGGCGGCACCGTCGAGGGCGGCCACCACCGCGAGTTCGGCCGCGCCGACGTCGAGGTGAAGACCTCGAGCCTGCTGTTCGACGGCGTCTGGCAGCCGGGCGAGCAGCACCAGGTGTGGATGAGCCATGGCGACCGCATCACGCAGATGCCGCCGGGCTTCTCGGTCGCCGGCGTCTCGCCGAACGCGCCCTTCGCCGTGATCCAGGATGAGGCGCGCAAGTACTACGGCCTGATGTTCCACCCCGAGGTGGTGCACACGCCCGACGGCGCCAGGCTGATCCGCAACTTCGTCCGCAACATCGCCGGCCTCGGCGGCGACTGGACGATGCACGCCTTCCGCGCCGAGGAGATCAAGAAGATCCGCGCGCAAGTCGGCAAGGGCAAGGTGATCTGCGGCCTCTCCGGCGGCGTCGATTCCGCGGTCGCCGCGGTGCTGATCCACGAGGCGATCGGCGACCAGCTCACCTGCGTGTTCGTCGATCACGGCCTGCTGCGCCTGAACGAGGCCGAGACCGTCGTCGATCTGTTCCGGCACCACTACAACATCCCGCTGGTGCATGTGGACGCCTCACAACTCTTCCTCGGCGAGCTCGCAGGGGTCACCGACCCCGAACAGAAGCGCAAGACCATCGGAAAACTCTTCATCGACGTGTTCGAGGCCGAGGCCAAGAAGATCGGCGGCGCCGATTTCCTGGCGCAAGGCACGCTCTATCCCGACGTGATCGAGAGCGTCTCCTTCACCGGCGGCCCCTCGGTGACGATCAAGTCGCACCACAATGTCGGCGGCCTCCCGGCCCGCATGAACATGAAGCTGGTCGAGCCGCTGCGCGAATTGTTCAAGGACGAGGTCCGCGTGCTCGGCCGCGAGCTCGGCCTGCCCGACGTCTTCGTCGGCCGCCACCCGTTCCCGGGCCCTGGCCTCGCCATCCGCTGCCCCGGCGAGATCACGACAGACAAGCTCGACATCCTGCGCAAAGCCGACGCCATCTACATCGACGAGATCCGCAAGGCAGGCCTCTACGACACCATCTGGCAGGCTTTTGCCGTACTGCTCCCCGTCAAGACAGTCGGCGTCATGGGCGACGGCCGCACCTACGATTACGTCGTCGGCCTGCGCGCGGTCACGTCGACGGACGGCATGACGGCGGATTTCTATCCGTTTGATATGAAGTTCTTGGGCGCGGTTGCCACGCGCATCATCAACGAGGTGAAGGGCGTGAACCGGGTGGTGTACGACGTGACGAGCAAGCCGCCGGGGACGATTGAGTGGGAGTGAGGTCGCCAACTAACTAAATTGTGGTTGAGATCGCTGTCTCCACATCGTCATGGCCGGGCTTGTCCCAGTCATCTCGGTCTTGCGGTCCGAGGCGACGCGCGGCGATGTCCTTGAAGGTAATGAAAATATACATTACGATGGGGCGAGACATGGAGGCCGCGATGGCGTCGCTAGCAGTCACTGTGAAAGGGCAGGTCACGCTCAAACGGGACCTGCTGGAGCACCTCGGGATCCAGCCGGGGGAACGGATCGTGTTTGAAAAGCTGCCGGGCGGCGAGTTGCGGCTGCGCGCCGCGCGGCCGATGGGGACGATTGACGGCTTTTTGCATGCCTTGGACGGCAAAGTGAAATTGAAAAAGCCACTGACGATCGAGGACATGAACGAGATCGCGGCGGCAGGTTGGGCCGGCAAGCTGGACGATCAGTGAAGATCACCGCCGATACCAATGTGCTGGCGCGCGCGATCCTGCAGGACGACGCGGCACAATGCCAGACGGCGCGGGACCTGCTCAGGAGCGCGACGCTGATCGCGGTGTCGCTCCCGACCTTGTGTGAACTGGTCTGGATCCTGCGGCAGGGCGCCAGACTGCCGAAAGAGGACGTGGCGCGCAGCATCCGGGCGCTGCTCGATGCAGGCAACGTCGCCATGAACCGGCCCGCAGTGGAAGCGGGGCTGACGCTTCTCGAGGCGGGAGGCGACTTCGCTGACGCCATCATTGCGCATGAAGGCAAATGGCTGGGCGGCGAAACCTTCGTGTCATTCGACAAGAAAGCGGTCGCATTGTTGGCGAAGCAGGGTGAGGTCGCACAGTTGCTGGTCTAGATTCGCTGTTGTGCTGGCGGTCACAGAGATGAGTTTTATGCAGCGTCAACGTGTAATTCGTAACGCACACTGTACTTCGGTCGGCCAGCCCTTTGCAGCGGTGATGATCCGTTGGCGACGGGGGCAAGACAGCCGATCCCCCGGGGAGAGCGCCTATAATCCGTTAAACCGTCGCGCAGGGAAGGCCGGATATTGGGCTGAACCTGTTATGCTGCCGCATGCTTTTTGTCGCGCGCGGACCGCGGGTATCAGTCGGTACCCGGTCTTCCCTGCGCCTCTTCTTCGACCGACGAGGTCGGGATCACGGTGATAGTGCACTTAACTGCGAACTCAAACCCCTCCTATGATCTTGGACTATAAACCGAGCCTGCATCGGAAGCAGGGCGAGGGTAGCGCCTGGCGACCAATCAGGACTGTGCCTCCTGCCAATGCGGATAAGTCACGTAAGCGGTCAGCGCTCCCTCCTCATGCGATCGGATCGTGACCTGCTCGCCTTTCGGCATATGGATGATCTCGCCGGAACCGGCGGTTTCGGTACCGCCGCCGGTCGAGACCGACAGCCGGCCCTCAAGCACGATCATGACATCGTCGACGGCGAGCGTCTCGACAAGGCGTTGATTGGGTCCGTAGCGCCCGTAGCCGATCGTGATCGGCGCACCATGTCGCTGGTCGACCACATTGCCCGCGAACACGTCGCCATCCTGTCCAGGTGAGCGTTCGAACGTTGCGTCGGTCGTGGCAAATTTGCGAACCGTCATGGCATCACCTGCATTATCCGGCGGATGGTTTGAAGCGGTGGCAATCAACGCTGAAGCGAATGTTTGGTTCGAGGCACGACGGCTGGCGCAAAGCGCAAAATGCGCGTCGCGCCAGTTTGTCGCACGATTACATGACAGTGCACTTTATTGTCATATACCGCACGCCACGAACGGATTGGCGATCCGTAGTCTCCCCTCCAGCGCTACGCCATGCTGCATGTCCTCCGACCACAGCGTGTCACAGCCGGGGATTACGCTGACAGTGCATTAAACTCATCAGTTTCGCGATCGAGGCCGCCCGTCGCAGGCTGCATTTGGCGCGGGCGCGCGATGAGGACCTGGGCATCCACGTCCTTCGCAATGACGCCGACGTGGATGGCCGTGACGAGCACGGCCACGACCATGGCGAGAGAGGAAAGTGACTCACCGTCATTCGGTCGTTGTGCGAACGACCATCTGCCCGACGAGCAATCCTCGCATGCCCCGCATTCGCCAACTGCCCGTCGTGCCAGTTTGTCGCGCACTCATCCCTTGCCACGTCGAGGCTGGGCAAGAATCCGAATTAGGGGGGTGAGAGGGCTCGGCGCGGTGCAATTTCGAGCCATGACTGCATCATGGTCCAGAATCGGATCAGGGCAAGCGAAACCGCCTCCCATGCGCCCCTCGCTTCGCCGAAAGTGGCATGTAGAGCTGCAAGAGCCCATTCGGCGATGCGGGCGAGGAAGTCGTCGAAGCCGAGAATGTTGAGGGCGCGGGTGAGATTGTAGCAGAGCGCCATGAGGCTCCATTCCCCGCGAACCTTGTCGAAGCCGCGGACAAGGAAGTGCTGATAGCCGGCGCGGCACTTGAGCGTGCCGAACGGGTGCTCGACGATGGCCGAGCGGCGGCGCATCAATTGGCCGGCCTGTTCGCTCGCCATCCTCTGGCGGTGACGATCCAGCACCTCTTCGTGCTCCCATCGAGAGACGCGGCGGCTTTTTTCCTTCGCAGAGAGACAAGACGCCTTGAGGGGGCAGATGCCGCAAGTCGCCACGGAGGCAAGGTAGCGGCGTTCCATCCTGCCGCTCGTATTCTTCCAGAGCTTCTTTGTTGCATGCAGCGCTTGGTCTGCGGGACACTGGTAGGTGTCGGTCGCGGAATTGTAGGTGAAGTCACCTCGCGTGAAGCGACCGTGCTTCTTGCCATTGCCGTGATGCAGCGGGACATAGGCGGTGACGCCGTCATCCTCGCAAGCCTTGATATCCTCGCTGTTGTAATAGCCGACATCTGCCAGTATCTGCAGCGCCTCGACCTGGAGGTCCTCCTTGGCCGCCTTCGCCATCATATGAAGGTGTCCTGTATCGCTGCGATTGACGACCTCGCTGGCGATGATCAGCTTATGCTTGTCGTCCACGACGCTCTGGACATTGTAGCCTGCGATCGTCTGGTCGCCCTTGCTCAGCAGCCGCGCATCGGAATCGGTCTTCGACACCTGTCCCTTGTCGCCCTTGTCCAGGTTCTCCAGATCGGACTGTGCGCGTTCACGCCTGGCCATCAGCTCCTTGATCTTGTCCCCGACATCGCCGCCATCCTTGTTGCCATCCTTGCCGTCGCCGGGCCGCTTGGCTTCCGCCGCGTCGTTGGTGTCGAGAGACTTGCCGTACGCCTCGATCTCCTCATCGAGCTTGGCGATCTGTTTGGCGAGCTTCCCGCGCGTGAAGATGCTGTCTTTGCTGGCATTGCCGTGGAACAGCGCGCCGTCGACCGCGACCATGGTTCCGCCGATCAACCCGATCTCCTGCAGCAACAGGACGAAGCTACGGTTCGCCGCCTTCAAGGCAGCCCAGTTCTCCTTGCGGAAGTTCGCAATCGTCCGATAGCCGGGCTTCAGGTTCCTCAACAGCCAGATCAGCTCCAGATTGCGACCGGCTTCACGCTCGAGCCGGCGCGACGATCTGATCTGGTTCAGATAACCATAGAGATAAAGCTTCAGCAGGTCCGCCGGATGGTGCGGTGGCTGCCCGACACCCGATCCCCTCCGCTTGGCGTGGCGGAAGCCAAGCTTGGCCAGATCGAGAGCGTTGACGTAGCCGTCAATCGCACGAACCGGATTGTCCGGCCCGACATAATCCTCAATCCGAGGCGGAAGCAGGCTCTCTTGATCGCGGCTCTCGCCGCTCTTGAACGGCCGATTCGTCATGCCCCCAAATCTTACCGTGAACACTGAGTTCTTGCCCAGCCGTCGCCTCGCTCCGTTCGTCGGCACGGGCTGTGACACCCGGCTGCGGAGCAACGCGCCCGTCGGCGAAATGGTGTGGTCCTGGCATCGCGGTGCTGATGCCAAGCTGGTGGGGATGATGATCCGCTGGCGACGGGGGCAAGACAGAGAGCCACCGTTGCCTGAGGAGATCATCATCCCCCTCGAGGCTTGGCGCCAGCTTCGGGGTGCCAGGACCACGCGTCTTCACGTCCGCAAACGGCTGTTCGTCGGCGAGCCGTTCAGGCTCGCTGCAGCAAGCCTGCAGCCACCGCATCCCCAGACCCAACGTCTCGTGACGATCGCGAAGCACCCCTCTCGGAGGCCCAGGATGGGATGGAGATAAGCATGAATTCGGAAAAGTGTAAATTGGATTCCTTTTAGAAAAGTCGCATGTCCGCCGATCCGATTGTGACGACTGTGAAAAACGGTCCCGCGCGCGCCAGGCTCTTGTCGATGAGGAGACACCGCGCGTGAGGCCACGCTGATTACAGAGCTGATTCGCGCGCCTGCTGCTCGCGATGAGAAGTGGATGGGTTCCCCGCAATGCCTAGCGTTGTACGGCCGGTCGTCGAAAACGGCGAATCTGTGCTCGCAAATGTGGAGCGTAGACCTACGCCGATTTTCCTGGTTGCAGACGTCGCAAGAAATCACAAGCGTGCTGTGAAGGGGCGCTTGAATCACGTTGATTGCGGACTGCGAATGACATCTGCTGTACTTCGAATGGGACGCAGGCTGCGGGGGCAGAGATGTTCGGTGATTCCACACGGCGCGATCAGGGCGATCGCGCGCGGAAGTTAACTGCGAGCGCTGCGCGCTTCGCCATTGGCGCCATTTTTTTGATCTCATATTCAATCTTAGGTTTAGCTGGCGGAATGTCGTTGCCCGGCGGCTTCTCCGTCAGCCAGAGTGGTGCGGCGACCTACTCCGTTCCGATTGCCGTTCCACCTGCAACGGCTGGGCTGAGCCCATCGTTGTCGCTGGACTACAGCAGCCAGGGTGCAAACGGTCTGCTCGGGGCCGGATGGTCGCTGGGAGGGGTGCCTTCGATCGGACGTTGTGCTCGGACGCTGGCCCAGGATGGTGTGCTGGGCGGAGTCAACTTCGATTCTGGAGACAGGTTCTGTCTCGATGGCCAGCGGCTGATCGTGGTGAGTGGGACCTATGGCGCCGATGGCGCCGAGTACCGTACCGAGGTGGAGTCCTATTCCAAAATCGTTTCGCATGGGTCTGCGGGCACCGGACCATCGTGGTTCGAAGTCCGGACAAAGTCCGGCCAAGCGCTGGAGTTTGGCCGCACGACCGATTCTCTGGTCCTGGCGCAGGGTAAGACAACGGCCAGGAGCTGGGGACTGAATAAACTGGCGGACAGTAAGGGTAACTACCTGACGGTCTCCTATGTCAACGACGCGACCAACGGCCAAGTGTATCCGTCGCGCATCGATTATACGGGAAATGCTTCGGTCGCGCTCGCGCCCTACAACTCGGTTCAGTTCGTTTACGCGACCCGTCCGGATCCCATTAAGGGTTATCACGCGGGATCGCTGGCTCAGACGACGGTGCGCCTCACGAACGTGAAGACCTACGCCGGTTCGGGCCTGGTCGCAGATTACCAGATTTCCTATCAACAGAGCCCGACGAGCAATGTCTCCGAGATTAATTCGGTCAAGGTGTGCGCGGCCGATGGAGCCTGTCTCCCGGCGATCAGCTTTCAATGGGCAAGCGGGGGAGGTGCGTCCTTTTCCGGCCAGGTGATGTACATCACCAACGGAGAGAGCTTCGGAACGCCGGCATCGGTGGGCGGTGGCACGCAAGGACCGGGGGCGGCCAGCGGAAATCCCGGACTCCAGCAGATTTTTGCCGACTTCAACGGAGACGGCAAAAGCGACATCATGATGTTCTACAGTTCGCATCTCTTCGGCTTTCTCAGCAACGGAGACGGGACTTACACGATCGCAAATTCGGGGACGCCGAATAATTGGGATTTTGGCACAAACCCGGCTGCCAACTACATGTTGATCTCCGGCGACTTCAATGGTGACGGCAAGTCCGACATGGTACTGATAGGTGGAGCGTATCTCTACGTCTTCATCGGAAGGGGAGATGGCACGTTCAACGGCAGCGCCGTGGCTTGTCCGAATGGTTGGAACTTTGGGAGCCCGCCGCAGGCGGTCTACACGCCGGTCATCGGAGATTTCGACGGTGACGGCAGGACCGACTTTCTGCTGATGAGCGGACAATATCTCTACGAATTCATGAGCAAGGGGGACGGCACTTTCACAGGGAACACGATTAATATCGGTATCTGGAACTTCGGAACTCATCCCTCGGACAACTTTACGCCCATCTCCGGCGACTTCAACGGCGACGGAAAGTCGGACTTCATAATGATGGGCAGCACTTATCTTTATGAGTTCCTGAGCAACGGTGACGGCTCGTTCACCTACAACACCGTTTCCATTTCCAATGGTTGGGCCTTCGGTAACCCGCCCACGGCCGGCTTCATGCCGATCACGGGTGATTTCAATGGCGACGGCAAGACCGATTTGGTCATGTCGCAGGGGGCCTATCTCTATGAGTTTCAGAGCAAGGGAGATGGGCAGTTCAACTTCATCACCATTCCCGTCGGCATCTGGAACTTTGGTTCGCCGACGGCAGCTGGTTTCGTGCCGGTTGGCGGCGACTTCAATGGTGATGGCAATGCGGATTTCGCGCTAATCGGCGGCAATGGGCCATACATCTACGAGTTCATCAGCAAGGGCGACGGCACGTTCAACTACAATACGTTGGCCATGCCGAACAGCTGGAATTTCGGTGCGCCGCCGACGACGAATTATTTCATGTTTTCAGGCGACTACAATGGTGACGGTCGTAGCGACTTCGCTTTCATGGAGTCGACGCACATCTACACCGTGTTCGCAAATGGCGGCCCCGGAGATGTCATCACCGGGATAACGAGTGGTCTCGGCATGCAGACCTCGGTGACCTATTCGTCGATGACGAATAGTGTAGTCTACAGCAAGGACTCGACTGCGACCTACCCCGCACTTGAGCTGCAGGTTCCGCTGTATGTCGTCTCGCGTGTCGATACGTCGAACGGCGTCGGTGGGAGCTATAGCTCGACCTATGTCTATGCCGGCGCCAAGGCGGATCTGTCCGGTCGCGGCATGCTCGGCTTCCGCCAGATGACGGTGAAGGATCTGCAGACCGGGATCGCGGACACGACGAATTTTCGGCAGGACTTCCCCTATGTCGGCATGGTGGCATCGACGACGCGGACATTGGGCACGCAGACGCTGGGGCAATCGACCAACACCTACCAGTTCAGCAACGCGGCGGGAACGACGGCCATCAGCCCGTCGAGTGCGCCTTACCGCGTCTCACTGGCGCAGAACTTGGCGAGCGGGACGGATCTCGACGGCTCGGCGCTGCCGACGGTGACCACGGCGAACCAGTATGACGCCTATGGCAATGCGACGCGGGTCACCGTGTCGACGCCGGACGGTTACAGCAAGACGACGGTCAACACCTACAGCAACGATCCGTCGCTCTGGTATCTCGGCCGGCTCACCCGAGCGTCCGTCACCAGCGTCACGCCCTAGCAGCACGTCAGCGGAAGGTTTGTGGCGTGGGCTCGTCCACGCCGCGGGGGAATCTGTGTCCTGCGTAGGGCCGGTCAGGGGTGACCGGCCAGATTTCAGCAGCTTCAATCGGCGACTTGGGGGCTTGGCGCCATGACGATCTCGATCAGAACACTATTGCCGCAGGTGGCGGCAGTCATCGCGCTGACGCTTGCGGCGCCGGCGTGGGCGGCGAGCAGCATCACGCGCACCTCGTCCTTCGCCTATGAAGCCGCCTCGGGTCTGCTGACCCAGGAAGTCGTTGAGCCGGACACGCCGGCGCTGCGGCTGCAGACAGACTATGTCTACGACGCGTTCGGCCACAAGCAGTTGGTGACGGTCAGCGGCGCCGACATCGCCGGCCGCTCGAGCACGAGTGCCTATGATGCGCGTGGGCAGTTCGCGACCTCCAACAGCAATGCGCTCGGGCAGAGCGAGAGCTTCCAGTATGATCCGCGCTTCGGCCAGCCGATCAGCCATACCGGACCGAACGGGCTTACGACGACCTGGAGCTACGATTCGTTCGGCCGCAAGATCCAGGAGACGCGGCCGGACGGCACGATCACCCGCTGGAGCTATCAGTTCTGCAGCGGCGTCAATGGCGGGACTGCGACGTGTCTCTCCGGGGCGAGCTATCTGACCCAGGAGACATCCTATGCCGTTGACGGCAGCACGGTGATCGTACCGACGGCGACCGTGTATTTCGACGCGCTGGAGCGCGAGATCGGCCGGCAGACGCAAGGCTTCGACGGCAGCGTCGTCCAGGCGACCAAGAGCTACGACGCGATGGGCCGGGTCACCCAGACCAGCCGGCCGTATTTTGCGACCGGCGGCACGCCGCGCTACACCACGTTCTCCTACGACACGCTCGGCCGCGTGGTCTCGACGACGCAGCCGGACGGCAGCGTATCGCAGATGGCCTATCACGGCCTGACCACGGTCGAGACCAACCCGCTCGGCCAGACCCGGACGACCGTCAAGAACAGCCAGAGCCAGGTCGTGTCGGTGACCGACGCGCTGAACCAGACGTTGACGGCGGCCTATGACGCCGTTGGCAACATGGTGCAGACCACCGACCCGGTCGGCAACGTCGTCACCGCGAGCTACGATCTGCGCGGCCGCAAGGTTGCGAGCTCCGATCCGGATCTCGGCGTCTGGACCTACACCTACAACACGCTGGGGCAGCTGGTCACCCAGACCGACGCCAAGGGCCAGGTGGTCAGCCTGAGCTACGACATCCTCGGCCGCATGGTGCAGCGGGTCGAGCCGGACATGACCTCGGTGTGGACCTACGACACCGCCGCCAACGGCATCGGCAAGCTGGCGTCGACCGGCATCACCTTAGGTTCCGGCAACGGCTTTGCCCGCAGCGTCAGCTATGACAGTTTGGGCCGTCCGCTGCAGGTCGCGACCACGATCGATGGCGCGACCTACACGATAGGCGCGACCTATGACGCCAATAGCCGGCTCACCAAGGTCAGCTATCCCTCCGGCTTTACCGCGCGCTTCGGCTACAACAGCCTCGGCTTCGCCAACCAGCTGCAGGACGACGCGACGAGCCAGTCGTTCTGGACAGCCTATGCGATGGACGCGGACGGGCACCTCACCCAGCAGACCGCGGGCAACGGCCTCACCACCACCAGGGGCTTCGACCCGCTCACGGGCCGGCTGACCAGCATCGCCACCGGCACCAGCGGCGCCGTGCAGAACCAGAGCTTCGGCTATGACCGGCTCGGCAATCTGACCTCGCGCAGCGACGCCAACACCAACCTCAGCGAGACCTTCGCCTATGACGCGCTGAGCCGGCTGACGTCCTCGACGACCAACGTCGACACCACGCCGCTGGTCAAGACGTTCTCCTACAGCCCGATCGGCAACATTCTGACCAAGTCGGATGTCGGCAGCTACACCTATCCGGCGGCCGGCCAGCCGCGGCCGCATGCCGTCACCGGCATCGCCGGCACGATCATCGCCAGCTTCATCTACGATGCCAACGGCAACCAGACCTCTGGCCTCGGCCGCAGCATCGTCTACACCTCCTACAACAAGCCGGCGAGCATCACGCAAGGGTCGCGCACGATCTCCTTCGTCGACGACACCGACCACCAGCGCGTCAAGCAGGTGACCCCGGAAGGCACCACGCTCTACATCGGCGCCTTCGGCGTCGCGGCCGAGGTGCAGAACCCCGGCACCGTGACGCAGAAATGGACCGACTATCTGATGGTCGGCAACGCCCGCGTCGGCATGCGCGTGGCGCAGACCTCTGGCGGCAGCACGACCGTCACCACGCGCTACTTCCACACCGATCATCTCGGCTCGATCTCGGCGATCTCGGACCAGAACGGCCTCCTGGTCGAACGCCTGAGCTACGACGCCTGGGGCAAGCGCCGCAACGTCGACGGCACGGATGACACCACGGGCAGCATCACCAGCCAGACCACGCGGGGCTTCACCGACCACGAGGAGCTGTCGGTCGCCGGCCTGATCCACATGAACGGCCGGATCTACGATCCGCTGCTGGCGCGGTTCACGAGTGCTGACACGGTCACGGAGAGCCCGTTCAGCACCCAGGGCTGGAACCGCTATTCCTATGTCGGCAACGACCCGCTGACGTTCACCGATCCCTCCGGGCACTGCTTCCTCGGCTGCTTCTGGAATGCGATTGGCAAGGCCGTGAGCGGTGCCTGGAAGGCGGTGACGCACTTCTTCCAGACCAATGCCATTGCCAGGGCCATCTTGCAGATCGGCGCGACGATCATGCTCAACGCTGTGCTTCCCGGGCTGGGGCTAGGGCTGGCAGCCGGCTCGTTCGGCCTCGCCGTTACATCCGCCGCTGGTGGCGCAATGATCGCGACGGGATTATCTGGCGGCAATATAGGTCAGGTCCTAAAGGCCGGGCTCATAGCAGGCGTAACGGCCGCAGCCTTTTACGGGGTAGGGGAGCTCACTACTCACAATCCTGACTTTGGTACCCTGAAATACGCCGAGAATGTTGCCGGTCATGCACTGGTTGGCTGTGCCTCGTCGGCCGCATCAGGCGGCGAGTGCAAATCCGGTGCTCTATCAGCAGCGGTCGGATCAGCTTTGGCGCCCCTAAACAGTAAATTGTTCCCGGATGCTCAGACCGATATCGACCAGCGCATTGGCGGCACGATTGTGGCAGCTACGGCGGGTGGTCTCGCGTCCGTTGCAGGTGGCGGTAAGTTTGAGAATGGAGCCATCACCAGTGCTTTCGGATATCTATTCAACCATCTCCTCGAAAAGCCAGAGCTGCGGAGACTCTACGCTTTGGCTAAGGGGCATCATATTTTCGCAAAGCAGTGGGCTCACGAATTCAGGGACCTTATAAGTACGGATGCTCTCGCTGTTTTTTCGTCAACGACCATTGGAGGAGATGTAGTTTGGGAAGGAGAACACCCAAATCGCTATCGAACAGGAAACGCGCATGATGAGTACAACAACAGTAGTGGCCGAGAGACTGTGCAGCGCTATTTCGCTGAGAAAAACATTACTTCAGCAAATCAAATGAACGTCGAGCAGGCCCACGAAGTCGTCGAGCGATTGAAGGCGCTTGATTTTAATCGGCAGGTAATGGACTATGTTGCCCAGCAGAGACTAAATGGTCGAATTAATGTGCGGAGCGTAACCCGCGGTATTCGCGGTGGTCTAGGCCAATCGACGGAGTAACCCGTGCTGATCCTCTCGGACGCAGTTGGCTTTGATGTAGGAGAAGCTCGGGAGCTTCTCTGGCAAGGTGAAGAGGAAAGGGCTGTTGCCTATTTGGAGCAGTTCATTGCAAAAGGCTCTATTTTGGCCATGATCGAGATGGCGGAGTATCTGCAAAACAAGGGGGACAATTCTTCCAGTCTGCACTGGATGGAAAAGGCCGAACGGGCAATCGGTCCCACGGACTTCGATTCGCTTCTCTATCTTTCGGGGGCTCTTGGGCGCGGACTTGGGGCTGGGACCGCCAAGGAGCGCTACTTTCGAGCCTTCGAGTTGAAGGAGCGAGTTGCGGAAGCGGGTCATCTGGCGGCCATTCGGGAAATGATCGTAAATTACGCTCATGGCCTAAATGGTGCCTCAAAGGATCCGGAACGAGCTATCTATTGGGTGAGGAAAGCTGCTGCGCTCAATGACGAAGAGGCGAAGCAGATTCTTCGAGACGAAGAACTCTGATAGCGCGTCACCTGGAAAAGCTACGTAGAGCGGATCGTGATCGTCTCGTTGTTCCATTGGTTTTGCTCCCGAATAGCGCACAGATACCAGCGACTCGGATTGCGGTGTCAGTGTTGCGCTGCACCCTCAATTGAGGCGCGATAGCTTCATTGATAGAGGGTGAAGTTCATCGTGTGTTGTTCTGCGTGAATGCAGGTTCGAACTCAAGGGGAGATCGATATCCGAGCGCCCAGTGTAGCCGCTCCTTGTAGATCTCGGCGATCAAGCGAGTTGAGCGGGGCGAAGGCGTTCTGCCGGTCGCCAGGGAACTCGGCATTGCTCAAAAGGTTCTACACGAGTGGATCAAGGCCTGGAAGGCGGACGGGGCGGAGGGCTTGAACCGCAAGCGCAGTCGCAAGCCCGGCCCGCGCAAGCTGGAGCGTGTAGGGAGTTAAGGTGATAGTGCGCTTAATTAGTTGATGAGGTGGCGGCTGCGGGCGTTCGTGGTGGTCGATGAGCAGGTGAGGGCTGAGCGAAATCTCCTTTTGACGTGGCGCAATCTTTAATTGCAGATTGTGGCATATGACGCAAATTCGTGTATCAAAGCATGTGTATGACTCACTTGCGTGTCCTGCCAGCAATATCTCTCGCTCCCAAAACCCTCTAGACTCTACCTGTTAGTTGTTGAGCAGCCCTGACTGCTTCGGGGTGGGGTGAACAGCCGTGCGTAGCGAGGCTTGCAGGCGCAGGTGGATGATGCTTGCGATGATGCTGGCGCTATCGGCGTGCCAGACGATGGAGGAGGGCACGTCGTCGTTCGCCTGGAGCACGAGTGCTGCGGAGGCGGGATCGGCGGCGCAGGCGCAGGCGGCGATGCGGGCGCCTTCGGGGAATGCTCGGGCCGGCAGAATCTCGGGCTCGCCGCTGCTCGATGACAACAAGGGCGGCCCTGCCACCGTGATGGAAGGCACCGGGCGCTTTGTTGGGGAGCCGCCGACCGGGGCCGTGCCGCGCGGGGCGGAGGATGTCGCTGACGGCGTCACCATCAATCTCGCCGGGGTTCCGGTGCCGCAGGCGGCGAAGACTGTGCTCGGGGATATTCTCGGGGTCAAATACACGGTCGATCCGGCGATCGAGGGGCGGGTCACGATCCAGACGCCGCGGCCGGTGGCGCGGGCGGCGGTCATCGATCTGTTCCAGGCGGCGCTGCGGGCCAACAATGCGGCTGTGGTTGATCTGAGGCCGGAAAACTGGACCATTTTTGGCTAGAGTCTTGCGCTGCTGTGCAGTGAGGCCGAACTTTGGACCACTCAGAACTAGAGTTTTGCGCCCCTTGCAGTGAGGCCGAACTTTGGACCACTCAGAAGTAGAGTTTTGCGCCCCTTGCAGTGAGGCCGGACTTTGGACCACTCAGAACTAGAGTTTTGCGCCCCTTGATCACGGTGGCGGGCTGGTTGCGCCAGCGTGGTTCTGCAGCAGAATCGGCGGCTTGTTGCCGATCGCGCCGTGCGGCCGTTCTTCGTTGTAGTACCTGCGCCAAGTCTCCACCTTTTCCTCGGCATCCGCAAGCGTCAGGAACCAATGGGCATTGAGACATTCCTCCCGGAAGCGTCCGTTGAACGCCTCGATGAACGCGTTGTCGGTGGGCTTGCCGGGCCGTGAGAAGTCGAGCGTGACGCAGCGTTGATAGGCCCAGACGTCGAGATCTCGCGATACGAACTCGGTGCCTTGATCGACACGGATCGTCGCCGGGAATCCCACTTCATTGCAGACTCTTTCCAGTATCCCCACGACATCGCTACCGCGGAAGCTGAACCGCGGCACCAGCGCCGGCGAGAACCGGGAGAAGATGTCGACGATTGTGAGCACCCGAAGCTTACGTCCGGTTGCCAACTGATCGTGGACGAAGTCCATCGCCCAGGTCTCGTTCGATCGCGTCGCCGGCCTGCGATCATCCCGCAGCTTGGCCCTGACTCGACGCTTCGGCGTCTTGCTGCGTAATTGCAGGCCCAACTCGCGATAGACCCGACGCGTCTTGTTCTGCCCGTGGCGCCATCGTTCGCGAGCAGTGGCAGCGTCATCGGCGCTCGCGTGCCGAGGGCCCGCTTGCGGCCTCCTCTG
>NZ_JABFDM010000019.1 GCF_013178945.1 Bradyrhizobium aeschynomenes | reverse complement strand
CTACGACGCCAGCTGCCGCTACGACGCCAGCTGCCGCTACGACGCCAGCTGCCGCCACGACGCCAGCAGCCGCCGCGACGCCAGCAGCCGCCACGACGCCGGGCGGCGGCGATGGTGGCGGTGGCGGTGGTGGCGGTGGTGGCGGTGGCGGTGGCGGTGGCGCCGCGGGAGCAGCGGCTGCAGGGCTCGCACGTTTCGGATCATGGTTCACTGGGGCTGTAATTTTGATCCTAGTGCTCGGAATCCTCGCCGTCTTGCTTGCTAATCCTCGTGTCCTTCAAGAGTTGAAAGACGTTAGCTACGCCCGAGGTGTCATCACTTCTATCATCGTGCTCGCGACTATTGGTCTCGCCGGTGTCTTAGTATACCAATCGTCCGGAGCCACTGATGATAGTTTCCGACGCGCCCGCGAAGTATACGCTGGCCTGATGGGTATTCTCGGGACGATCGTCGGATTTTATTTTGGAACCCCCGAGAAACCGAGCGCTCCGTTGGAACTTGCGCCGGTGAAAGTCGCTGAAAAGCAGCTGATCACTGTCGCGTCTGGAGGTACTCGCCCTTATCAGTACTCCATCACATCGACGACAGAAAAGGATTTCAAAGAAATCAATGGGCGCTCCGAGGATGGGTGGATAGTTGCGTTCGTAGAGCAAGCAAAGCCGGGCTTGCGACTGACAGTTACTGTTACGGACAATAAGCAGCAGAAGGAGACGAAGAGCGTCGATCTCCCTGGAGTGATAAGTGTCCAACCACCCCCGGCTCCGGGAGCGCCACCGGCTCCAGGAGCGCCCGCAGCGGACTCAAAATCGGG
This sequence comes from Bradyrhizobium aeschynomenes, assembly GCF_013178945.1. Classification (GTDB taxonomy): domain Bacteria; phylum Pseudomonadota; class Alphaproteobacteria; order Rhizobiales; family Xanthobacteraceae; genus Bradyrhizobium; species Bradyrhizobium aeschynomenes. The sequence continues at coordinate 102,360 of NZ_JABFDM010000019.1, read as the reverse complement.
TCAATGAGCGCTCGGGCGCCCAGCACATGTACACTGCTGCGTTGGTGAGCTGACGTTTGACAGTGAAACGGACGTTCAATGGCTCACGGCGCCGGCGATGCTTCGGGCATAGACTGCCCGGTGGAGCCCGTCGAACCCTTGGCCGCCGTGCCCGTCGAGCGGAACGCGTCAATGGCGTTCTGCATCCGTGTCTCGATCCGCGTCAGGAAATCCGGCGACGGCTCAACCGTCACTTTGCTTCAAGCGTGGCATTACCTTCGATCTCGGCCTTGACGGGCTCATTTGGTGCCGATGCCCGTCGCCTTGCGCGATGTCGTCGATCGTTCAGCCCGGCGTACCCTTTCCCGACGTCCCTGCGTCACCGCGGGATTGTGGACTGCACACCGAACGGCGGCAGCGGCCGCACTTTCTAAGTTCAGTGCACGGTCACCGTCATGCCGAATGCTCCACGGCGTGGCCATTCCCGCGCTAACCGGAAGCTCAGCGACGGCGGCGCGCGTCCGCAGCCTGTAGTGACCGCGGTGACACGCTGGACGGCGGAGCCGGCAGCCATCGATGGCATCGCGGTGTCGCGCGATGCTCTGCCCGCCTTACGCCGCCCGCACCGAGTCCAGGAAGCGGCTGACCTCGTCGCGGAGGCGGCTGCTCTGGCCGGAGAGCGACTTGGCGGCGGACAGCACCTGCGAGGAGGCCGAGCCGGTCTCGTCGGCGCCATGCCGGACGCTGGCGATGTTCGCCGAGACCTGCTGGGTGCCGTGCGCGGCCTGCTGGACGTTGCGCGAGATCTCGCGGGTGGCCGAGCTCTGCTCCTCGACGGCGGACGCGATCGCGGAGGCGATCTCCGACATCCGGGCGATGGTCTCGCCGATTTCCTTGATCGAGCCGACCGACTCCTGGGTCGCCGCCTGGATGCCGCCGATCTGCTGGCCGATCTCACCGGTGGCCTTGGCGGTCTGCTCGGCGAGTGCCTTGACCTCGGAGGCGACCACCGCGAAGCCGCGGCCGGCCTCGCCGGCGCGGGCGGCCTCGATGGTGGCGTTGAGCGCGAGCAGATTGGTTTGTCCTGCGATCGCGTTGATCAGTTCGACGACGTCGCCGATGCGCGCGGCGGCCTTGGCGAGCTCGGCGACGTTGTCGTTGGTCTTGCGCGCCTGCGCCAGCGCCTCGTTGGCGATGCGCGCGGAATCCTGCACCTGGCGGCTGATCTCGTTGACCGACGAGCTCATCTGCTCGGCGGCCGCGGCCACCGAATGCACGTTGGTCGAGGCTTCCTCGGAGGCCGAGGTCACCACGGTGGCGAGCTCCAGCGAGCGGCCAGCGGTCGTCGTCAGCGAGGCGGCGGAACGCTCCAGATCGGCCGAGGCCGACGACACGATGCCGACGACGTCGCCGATCGCCATCTCGAACTCGCGCGTGAAACGCTCGACGCGCTGGCCGCGCTCGATCTTGGCCTGCGCCTCGGCCGCGGCCTCCTGCTCGGCGCGCTTCTTCGCGAGCAGCGCTTCCTTGAAGGTCTGCAGCGATCCGGTCATCGCGGCGATCTCGTCGTCGCGATCGATCGTCGGGATCGCCACGTCGTCATGGCCGGCCGCCATTTCGCCGATCAGACCTGTCAGGTTCACGATCGGGTTGATCACGCGGCGGCGCAGCAGCATGGTGACGAACACGAGAATGCCGGCAAGGGCGACAACGACGACCATCGCCAGCGCCAGCATGCGATAGGCCGCGTCACGCGCCGCGACGGCGCTGTCGCGCGCCTCGGTGATGGCGGCATCGCGCACGACGAAGAACTTCTGCACGGCCGGGACGACCGCCTCGGCCAGGCTGTCGGCGGTGAGTGTGTAGTTGAGGTCGCCGAGCCCGGCTGCGAGGTCCTTGTCGATGATCGGAACGGCGCGTCCGAAATAGGCCTCTCGGGCGTCCTTGAAGGCCGCCAGCAGGCGCTCCGGATTGCCGAGCTGGTCGATGCCGGCCTCCAGACGCTCGCGATCGACCTCGGTGCGGCCCTGGGCGCGGTCCATCGCCGCCTTCTCGGCCGGCGTCACGGCGCGGCGGGCGCTGAGCGCCGGCGACAGCGCGGCGGCGCGGCCGCCGGCGGTCACGCGCAGGTCCTGCGCGGTGCGGGCGACGTCGAGCAGCGTCGTCAGCGATGCGTCGGCATTGGCGATACGGTTCTGCAACTGGTTCAGAATCGGCTCGATCGCGAGCGCCACCTGGGTCACCCCCGGCAGGAGGCTCTTGATGACAGCGGGATCCCGCGCACTCAGCGGCACGGTCAGTGTGGGGTCGACCTTGGCGAGGATCTCGGACAGCTTGGACGACGCCTGCTCCAGGCTCCGCGTGATCGCCGCACTGTCGGAGACGTTCGCCAGCTGCGCGCGGGCCTTGGCAAAGGACGCCTCGGACGACTGCCTGATCTTGCGGACGCCTTCCAGCTGCGCCGGCGTTGCCGGATTGTCCTGGAAGATCGGGGTGATGTAGGGGGCGCGATGACCGACGACATCCTGCGCGTAGAGCAGCACCGCGCCGAACGCCTCGACGGTCCTGATCGCTTCCGCCTTGTCGCTGACCGCTCTGACCTGCTCGATGACGACCTGGGCGGCAGGCAGGACGGCAAGCGCCGTTACGGAAAGCATGGAGATTGCAAAGAGGCGGCCGATCTTCATCGTTGAATCCCGGGTTCGAGTCGAATGAAGCTAGAATCGTATGCTTAAGACGATGCTTAATTCGACACCCGTAGTTCCACGGAGTGGTCGTCATCCGCGGAAGGCACCAGGGCGGCCGCTCCGGAAGGACCGTCACACCGGCCATCGCAACAGAGGGGCCGGGCGCGGCGATGACCTCGGACTGCTCCCAGCTCATGGGAGGCTGACGTCTTCTACAGATCGAAATTCGTCGGCAGCATCACGACGTCGCGGATGGTCATGCCGCGCGGACGCATCAGCATGAACATGATCACCTCGGCGACCTCCGAGGGCTCCAGCAGGCTGCCGGACTCGCGCGCCTCCTTCAGCTTCTCGGCCGGCCAGTCGGCGATCAGCGCGGTGACGACCGGGCCCGGCGAGATCGCGCCGACGCGGATGCCGTGCTTGAAGACCTGGCGGCGCGTGGTCTGAACGAAGCAGTCGATCGCCCATTTCGACGAGGCATAGACCGGCTCCCAGGGGGTCGGATAGTGCGCGGCGAGCGAGCTGGTGACGATGACGTCGCCGGACCCGCGCGCGATCATGTGCGGGAGCACGTCGCGCACGTTCTTCATGACGACGTTGACGTTGAGGGTCAGCATGCGGTCGATCGCGTCGCCGCTGGTCTCGACGAGGTCGCCGCCGAGATAGCTGCCGGCATTGGCGTGGAGGATGTCGAGCCGTCCGGCCGCGTCCAGCACCCGCGGCATCAGCGTGGCGCAATCCGTGGGGTCGAGCAGGTCGATGACCACGGGGATCATGGCGTCGCCGTGCCGCTCGCGAAGACGCGCCAGCGCCGCGGCATCGCGGTCGATCATCACCACGCGGGCGCCAGCCGCCAGCATCACCTCGCTGCTGGCGAGCCCGATGCCGGACGCCGCGCCGGTCACGGCTGCTACCTTGCGTTCGAGCGCTCCCGCCATCGTCGCCTCCTCACCGCTGTGATCTGCCGATCAGCGTAGCAAAAGATGGCGCGCGATGTCGGGGGGCAATCGGCCGGCATGGCTGGGCCCTCGCTGGCACGCGCCTTGCCTCGACGAGGGCAATTCGTGCACCGCAGGGGGGTCCCAATGAGCAGCTCGCATTTCGATTTCACACGCCGCAGCCTCCTGCTCGGCGGTCTCGGCGCCGCCGGGCTGACCTTGGCACCGCGCAGCGCCTGGTCGCAGGGCCGCGCCGAGACGCTGCTGGTGGTGCAGGAGCTCGGGCCGAACTCGCTGGACATGCAGGGCGTCGGCTCGAACCAGACCGTGAACGGGCTCGCCTGGAACTGCTACGACCGGCTGCTCAGCTATGCGGCCAAGGCCCTGCCGGACGGCACGACGTCCTACGACCGCGCCGTGCTGGCGCCGGAGCTGGCCGAGAGCTGGGAGGTCGCCGCCGACGGCATGTCCTGCACCTTCAAGCTGCGCAAGGACGCGACCTTCCATGACGGCACGAAGGTGACCGCGAAGGACGTCAAATGGTCGTTCGACCGCGCGGTGTCGGTCGGCGGCTTCCCGACCTTCCAGATGTCGGCGGGATCGCTGGAGAAGCCGGAGCAGTTCGTCGTGGTGGACGATCACACCTTCCGCATCGACTATATCCGCAAGGACAAGATGCTGCTGTTCAACGTCGCGGTGGTCGTGCCCTTCATCATCAATTCGGAGCTCGCCAAGAAGAACGTGACGGCGGAAGATCCGTGGGCGCTCGCCTGGCTGAAGGCCAACGAGGCCGGCGGCGGCGCCTACAAGGTGGAGAGCTGGAAGCCGGGCACGGAGACCATCCTGAGCCGGTTCGACAATTGGACATGCGGACCCTTGCCGAAGATCAAGCGCGTGATCGCGCGCGACATTCCCTCGGCCGGCACGCGGCGGGCGATGCTCGAGCGCGGCGATGCGGATCTCTCCAGCGGCTTTGCGCCGCGCGATTTCGATCAGCTGATCAAGGAGGGCAAGGTCAAGGTCACGGGCGTGCCGATCCCCAACGCGCTGTGGTATGTCGCGCTCAACACCGCCAAGCCGCCGTTCGACAATGTCAAGCTGCGCCAGGCGATCGCCTGGGCGATGCCCTATGAGCAGATCCAGTCGAGCGCGTTCTTCGGCCGCGCGGTGCCGATGTATGGCGGCGCAGCGGAGGTGTCGAAGCCGGTATGGCCGCAGCCGTTTCCCTATGTGACCGACCTCGATAAGGCCAAGGCTTTGATGAAGGAGGCCGGCCTGGAGGGCCTGGAGACGACGTTGTCGCTCGACGCAGGCACGGCGACGGTCGGCGAGCCCACCGCGATCCTGATCCAGGAGAGCCTCGCCAAGATCGGCATCAAGGCGGGAATCGAGAAGATTCCCGGCGCCAACTGGCGCACGACGCTGAACAAGAAGGAGCTGCCGATGGCGCTCAATCGGTTCTCAGGCTGGCTCGATTATCCCGAATATTATTTCTACTGGAATTTCCACGGCCGCAATTCGATCTTCAACATCTCGTCCTACCAGAGCAAGGAGATGGACGCGCTGATCGACAAGGCACGCTTCACGACGGATGCCGGCGAGTATGAGAGCACAGTGAAGGCCTTCATCGCTCTGTGCATGCGCGAGGTCCCGGTGGTGCCGCTGAACCAGCCGATCCACGACGTCGCGATGCAGAAGGCGGTGAGCGGCTACGAGTTCTGGTTTCACCGCGAGCCGGACTATCGACAGTTCGTGAAGGGGTAGTTTCGCTCGTCATTCCGGGGCGTGCGCAGCACGAGCCCGGAATCCATCTCACCACACAACGCGCTGCAGAATGGATTCCGGGCTCGACGCGCTTGCGTGCGCCGCCCCGGAATGACACCGACACCAGAATTGCCTTTTCCTCACAACCACCCGCGCCGCCTGAACTGCCAGTACAGCGTGCTGCACACGACCGCGATGAAGCCGAGCACCGCGTAGTAGCCGTACTGCCATTTCAGCTCCGGCATGTGCTCGAAGTTCATGCCGTAGATGCCGGCGACCGCGGTCGGCACCGCGAGGATGGCAGCCCAGGCGGTGAGCCTGCGGGCGATGTCGGTCTGCTGCGCCTGGCCGGCCATCATGCTGGCCTCGAACACGAAAGCGAGGATCTCGCGAAGGGAATCCGCATCCTCCTCGGCGCGCCTGGCGTGGTCGAGCACGTCGCGAAACAAGGGAGCCATCTCGGCATCGATCGCGACGTTGTCGACATGCTCGAGCCGCTTGCAGACGTCGACCACCGGACCCACGGCGCGGCGCAGCCGCAGGAGATCGCGCCGCAGGCGATACAGCCGGTCGACCTCGTGGCGCGCCAGCGGCCGCTGCAGCACGACCTCCTCCAGGGTCTCGACCTCGGCCATGATGCTCTCGGTCACCGGCCGGTAGTTGTCGACGATGAAGTCGAGGATCGCATAGAGGATGTAGTCCTCGCCCTTGGCGAGCGAGCCCGGACAGCTCTCGCAGCGCTCCCGCACCGCGCCATAGGAGGTCGAGGCGCCGTGGCGCACCGAGACGACGAAGCCGGGGCCGACGAAGACGTGGGTCTCGCCGAATACAATATGCTCCTTGACGAGCTGCGCAGTGCGCGCGACAACGAACAGTGCATCGCCATATCGCTCGACCTTCGGCTGCTGATGCGCCTTCGACGCATCCTCGATCGCGAGTTCGTGCAGGCCGAACTGATCGGCCACCCGTTGCAGCAGCGCCGCATCCGGCTCGTGCAGCCCGATCCAAACCACGTGGCCCGGCCGCTTGCTCCAGGCGCCGGCGTCCTCGATCGGGATGTCGGCGACGCGGCGGCCATCGGCATAGACGCCGGCCGCGACCACGCCGGGTTCGCGCGGCTCGCCATGCGCCCGAACGGCCGGCGCATCGGCTGTCTGCATCGTGACGTGACGCATGGTGGACTCTCCGCTCTGCGGACCGACTTTCGACGCGAGGACTCGCCGGGTCAAGCGGCGCATCAGGTCACGCCGGTCGGGCCGTCGAGCAATTGGCGGACGCGGCGGACCAGATCGGTGCGGCGGTACGGCTTGTTGATGATCTCGAACTCGCCGATATTGGCATCGGCGCGCTCGACCGCGGCGTCGGAATAGCCGGTCGTGAGCAGCACCTTCAGCTTCGGCTGGCGCTTGCGCGCCTCTCGCGCCAGCACCGTGCCGTTCATGCCGCCGGGCATTACGAGATCCGTGAACAGCAGATCGAAGCGGGTCTCCGAATCCAACAGCTCCAATGCCGCGTGCGCATTGGCGGCGACCTCGGTGCGGTAGCCGAAATCCTCCAGGATCGAGCGCGCGAGCTCGGCCACCTCGGCGCGATCCTCGACGATCAGAATGCGCTCGCTGCCGGTGCGATCCATCGCCATCGCGGGACGGATGGACGGCGCCGCGATCGCCTGCTCTGTCGCCGGGAACAGCAGCTGCACGGTCGTGCCGAGGCCGACCTCGCTGTAGATGTAGGTGCTGCCGCCGGACTGGCGCGTGAACCCGTAGACCATGGCGAGGCCGAGACCGGTGCCCTTGCCCTCCTCCTTGGTCGTGAAAAAGGGCTCCGCGACGCGTGCGAGAATGTGGTGCGGAATACCGACGCCGTCGTCCGACACCTTCAGCGCGACGTAACGCCCGGCCTTGGGCACGCCGAACTGCGCGATGTCCTCCTCGGCGATCTCCTTGTTCTCGGTGCGAATCGTGAGCGTGCCGCCCTGTGGCATCGCATCGCGCGCATTGACGAACAGGTTGAGCAGCGCGACCTCTGCCTGGGTCTGGTCGACCCGGCTGTTCCACAGGCCCGGCTGCGCCTTCACGACGATGCGGACGCTTTCGCCGAGCGTGTGCCGCGCCATCTGCACCATGGTCTCGATCATGTTGTTGAGGTTGATCGGCCGGCTGTCGAGCCGCTGCTTGCGCGCGAACGACAGCAGCTGCTGCGTCAAGGTCGCGGCGCGGTTGGCCGCCGCGCGGATGTTGTCGACGGCCCGGCGGTGCCGCGGCGCGAGCTCGCTGACAGCCCCCTGCAGGGTCTCGGTGTAGCCGATGATGACCTGCAGGATGTTGTTGAAATCGTGCGCGATGCCGCCCGTGAGCTGGCCGATGGCCTCCATCTTCTGGGACTGCACCAGCGCACTCTCCGCGTCGCGCCGGCGCGAGACATCGAGCTGCGAGCCGAAGAAATACACCAGCTCGCCGCTCCGGTTGTAGACCGGGCTGATGAACAGCGCATTCCAGAACGCCGCGCCGTTCTTGCGGTAATTGAGGATCTCGACCGCGATGTCCTGACGGTTCGCGATCGCGGTGCGGACCGCATCGATGGTGTCGCGATCGGTGTCCGGCCCCTGCAGGAAACGGCAATTGGATCCGACGATCTCGCTGAGATCGTAGCCGGTCATCTCCAGAAACGCCCGGTTGGCAAACAGAATGGGATTATCGTTCTGGCGCGGATCGGTGACGATCATCGGCATCCGCGTCGTCTCGACGGCGGCGAAGAAGATGTCGTGACGCTCCGACGACAGATCGGACGCATCGCCGCTGTCGACGACGGCGCGATCGCGCTGCGGCCTGTGCTCTGACATCTTCCCTGCTCCGCCTTGGTCCCGTGATGACGCGCATGATTGCGCGGGCGCCGTGTTCCGATGCAGCGCACATCGATATGCCGCCCGATGGGCTCGGGTTCCCGCAGCCAAGGCCTGCGTGAAAGCCGGCCCGTGCAATCTCACGAAAATGCGACGAGCGGACGCGGGAACAATCCTCGCGAAGATGGCGATACCCGCCTCGTGCCCTCGACCGGATGGCAGCGAGCAGCTACATCGTCGCTTCGATCATCCGGGCAGGAGCACACGTCATGACAGGACAAAAGGTCGCGCTGGTCACCGCCGGCGGCAGCGGCATGGGCGCGGCGGCGGCGCGCCGTCTCGCGGCTGACGGATTCCAGGTCGCGATCCTGTCGTCATCGGGCAAGGGCGAGGCGCTGGCCGCTGAGCTCGGCGGCCTCGGCGTCACCGGATCGAACACGTCCAACGATGATCTCAAGCGCCTCGTCGACGGTGCCGTCAGCCGCTGGGGCCGCATCGACGTGCTCGTCAACAGCGCCGGACACGGTCCGCGGGCGCCGATCCTGGAATTGACCGACGAGCAGTGGCACGGTGGGCTCGATACCTATCTGCTGAACGTGATCCGTCCGACGCGCCTGGTCACGCCGATCATGCAGGCGCAGAAGAATGGCGCGATCATCAACATCTCGACGGCCTGGACCTTCGAGCCGTCGGCGATGTTTCCGACCTCGGCGGTGTTCCGCGCCGGTCTCGCCGCGTTCACCAAGATCTTCACCGACAGCTATGCTGCCGACAACATCCGGATGAACAACGTGCTGCCCGGCTGGATCGACAGCCTGCCGGCCACCGAGGAGCGCCGCAGCACAGTGCCGTTGGGCCGCTACGGCAAGTCGGAAGAGATCGCCGCCACCATCGCGTTCCTCGCCTCCGAGGGCGCGGCCTACATCACCGGCCAGAACATCCGGGTCGACGGCGGGTTGACGCGCAGCGTGTGAGACGCGTCAGAACATCTCGAAATACTCGCGCTGCTCCCAGTCGGACACTTCCTGCTGGAAGCGCTCGATCTCGGCGTTCTTGATGAAGGTGTAGTAGTCGATGAAGGTGGCGCCGAAGGCTTCGCGGAAGAATGCGTCGTCCTTCAGCGCATCGACGGCCTCGCGGAGCGATTTTGGCAGCGGGCTCGCCTTGGTCTCGTAGGGCACGTCGGCCGACGGGCCGGGGTCGAGCTGGCGGTCGATGCCGTCGAGACCGGCTGCGATCTGCGAGGCCATGTAGAGATAGGGGTTGGCGGCGGGCTCGCCGATGCGGTTCTCCAGCCGTGTGGCGCGATCGCCGGCGCCGCCGAGCACGCGGATCATGACGCCCCGGTTGTCGCGTCCCCAGATGGCGCGGTCCGGCGCCAGCGAGTAGGAGCGATAGCGCCGGTAGCCGTTGATCGTTGGGGTCGAGAATACCGCAGAGGCGCGCGCATGCGCGAGCAGGCCCGCCATGTAGTGGCGGCCGAGCGCGGACAGACCCTCAGCGTCCTGCGTCATGAATGCGTTGCTGCCGTCGCGCGCCACCAGCGACTGGTGCAGATGCCAGCCCGACGACATCACGTTCGGAATGCGCGGCCGGCACATGAAGGTGGCGTGATAGCCGTGGCGCTGCGCGATCTGCTTCACGGCGCTGCGGAACAGCACCATCGTATCGGCCGGCACGAGGCCGAGCGACGGCTGCAACACGAACTCGCACTGGCTCGGCCCGTATTCGAGCTCGATCGAACGCAGCGGCAGACCGAGTGCGACGAGATTCGCCCTGATGAGCTCGAGGGCCGGCTCCATCTGATCGAAGCGCTGCTCGGTGAGATACTGATAGCCCTGCGTCAGCAGGCTGACGGTGGGCGGCGCGCCGGGCTGGCCCGGCATGCCGGCGTCGCCAGGGGCGAGACGGGGGTCTTCGACCTTGAAGATGTGGCATTCGACCTCGAGGCCGGCCATGAACTGATAGCCGCGCTGATCGAGCCTCGCCAATGCCGATCGATAGAGGTTGCGCGTGGCGAACGGCACGGGCGCGCCATTGGCGAAATACAGGTCGCACAGCACCCAGCCGGTGCCGGGCGCCCAGGGCAGCACGCGGAACGTGGTGGGATCGGCGACCATCAGCGCGTCGCTGCCACCCTGCATCTCGGCCATGCCGAAGCCGCCGCCGGCGGTGAACACCGGAAACACCGTGCGGTGCGAGGTGTCCTTGGCGAGCAGGGTCGTGGTGATCGAGCAGCCGCTCTCCAGCGAGGACAGTGCGGCATCGATCGTGAGCGTCTTGCCGCGCAGGATGCCGTGCTGATCCGGGAACGAGAAGCGGATCGTGGTGAGCCCGTGCTCCTCGGCGAGGCGGCGCATGCGCACCGCGGCCTCGGCCTGCTCGGCGCTCCACAGCTGATGCTTGTCGACGAAACTCAACGATGACTCCTGATTAGGATGGCGAGGCGCGCGATCGAGTTCGCGGCCGTCGGGAAGGTTCGGTGCCGGCCTCACCCGCCTGCGGCTGGGCAATCGCATTTGGAGATCGCAGTGTAGCACCCGTCTGTGTCCACATCGTCATGGCCGGGCTTGTCCCGGCCATCCACGTTGTTCGGTATCCCGAGGACGGCGTGGATGCCCGGGACGAGCCCGGGCATGACGGAGTAAATAATTGACAAGGCTGCTCGTCGCGACAGCCCCCATCAAATGCGCGCTCACGCTCACCATCACTCCGCAGCGCTGAGATGCGGCGCGAGGCGCACGATGTCCGCCGGCACCGGCGCTGCCCAGGGGGCGTTGCGGCGGCGGCGGACGTCGACTTCCATCCAGTAGGTCTCCCAGCCGCGTGTCGGACCGATGCCGTCCATCGTCGCCGGGCCCTGCACGCTACGGGCCTCGGCGGCATCGAGGAACAGCATCGGCGGCTCGCCGCTCGCGACCTTCTCGATCTGCTCGCGCAGCATGCGGCGATATTGGATGATCGCCTTGTCGGACTGCCCGAGATGCTCGCGGGTGCGGTCCTGGATCCGGCCCATCGACTCCACCGCCCACTGGTCGTGCACGTTGATGTCGTTGCCCATGCCGGTGTAGGTCGCGGTCGCCTGCTCGCGGGGATCGAAGCCGTAGTCGTTGCTCTTGTTCTTGCGCGAGCGATAGTCCGGCAGCTCGTAGAGCTCCAGCCGCTGCGCCCGCATCTTCGCCCGGTCCACCGGCGCGCCGTAGCTGGTGAAGATGGCGTACCAGTAGCAGGTCTCGTCATCGACCGGCACGTGCCATTGCGTGATCGTCATCTCCGTGCTCATCGGAATCACGAAGGCATGCGGAAACAGCTGGTTGGTGACGCGGACGTGGGTGCGCTCGGCGTCGATCTCGCGCAGCGCGATGATGCGCAGGCCGTACTCGGTGCGCTCGACATTGATGATCGGGCGATCGTACTCGCGCAGCACCTTGGTCATCGGCAGCTCGCTGTCAGCCGAGGCGCCGCGGAACTGCTTGCCATAGGCCGTCGAGGTGTCCTCGTCCTCGAAGAAGCGATGCAGGAACGAGGCGTGGGCCGGGTCGATGCCGACCTCCAGCGCCTGGAGCCAGTTGCACTCGATCAGGCCCTTGAAGGCGAAGGTGTAGGTATCGGGCGCGGTGAAGCAGTCGAGATCCGGGAACGCCGGCGCGGCGCCGTCGCCAAGCCAGGCCCAGAGGATGCCGCCCTTCTCGACCACCGGATAAGAGCGCTGCTTGACGTTCTTGCACAGCGGCGAGCCGGCCGGCTCCGCCGGCGTCTCCAGGCAGTTTCCGTCGGCGTCGAACAGCCAGCCGTGGAAGGCGCAACGCAGCCCGCCATTCTCCAATCGTCCGAAGGCGAGGTCGGCGCCGCGATGCGGACAATCCCGGTCCAGTAGGCCATAGCGGCCATTCCCATCCTTGAAGAGAACGAAGTCCTGACCGAGCAGCTTGACCGCGCGCACCGGGCGCTCGCCCGCCAGCTCATCGACCAGCGCAGCCGGCTGCCAATACATCCTCATTAGTTTACCGGCAGGCGCGCCGGGTCCGATGCGGGTGATCAGGTCGTTCTGCTCCTGGCTCATCATGATGGCCGTCTCTCCTGTTCCGTCGCAAGTCGGGCGTTGAGCGTCACGTGATCATCTAATAATGTTCGCTAGACGAACACATGTTCGCCCAGATTAGATTCGCTTTAAGTGGGGAGAAGCGCAAGTGAAAAAGCTACAACCGAAGCCGAGGGGCAGGCGGGCAGCAGTTTCACTGCGGCCGAGAACAACAACAGCGGATCGTGTCGGGCCGATGCCGAAACTAAAGCGCACTGATGAGGAGAAGAAGCAGGCCCGGGGCGATGGTCCCGAGTTCGTGGAGGCTCTCGACCGTGGCTTGCGCGTCATCCAGGCCTTCAGTCGCGAGGGCCGGCCGATGACGCTGAGCAAGGCCGCGGAACTCACCGGCCTTGCCCGCGCCACGGTGCGACGGATTCTGCTGACCCTGAAAGCCTCCGGCTTCGTGCATGGCGACGACCGCCTCTTCTCGCTGACGCCGCGCGTCCTGCTGCTGGCATCCAGCTATCTCGCCTCCAACCAGCTCAACAGCGTCATGCAGCCGTTGATGGACATGGCGGCCAGTGAGGCCCACGAGGTCTGCTCCCTCGCCGTCCTCGACGGCGACCAGGTGGTGTTCATCGCGCGCGCGACGCCGGCGCGCATGTTCTCCACCGGGCTGGAGATCGGCTACCGTCTGCCCGCCTTCTGCACCTCGGTCGGTCGCGTGCTGCTCAGCCGGATGCCGGACGATCAGCTGCGCCACACGATCGAGCGCATGACGCTGACGGCGCCGACGCCGCAGACCTCGACCGACAGGGAGGCGCTGATCGCGGCGATCTCGGCGGTCCGCAGCGATGGCTATTCGCTCGTCGATGGCGAGGCGGAACCGGGCTTTCGCTCGATTTCCGTGCCGATACGCCGCTATGACGGCGGCATCGTCGCGGCGGCGAATATCGGCGGCCATGTCGATCGCATCTCGGTCGATGAGATGAAGGAGCGCTTCCTGCCGCTGCTGAACAAGCTGTCGGCAACGGTCCAGCCGCTGCTGGTCTGATCGTCCGCTGCCCCCGGCAGGCTGACACGGGCTGCGATGAATCGGCGCACGCAACCGTCACGACTCCGGCCAACGCCTCCGCTCGCGCCATCGCGAGCTCCGCTCCCGGCACCTGCCCGGCATGGCTGCTGGCGGCGCAACTGCATCGCCAGCCCGACGGGACCAGCTCTGCGGACCAAGCCCCTCTGCTCGCGATCCACCGGCGGCATCTTCGTCGCTCCCTGCACTGCGGCCAATCATGGCGAAGATGATCGTCCGCGCCCTGCGACAGTGGCTGCGATGTCATCACTCGCAGCACAGTGCCAGCAACTCATCGCCGCGAGCAAACAAGCAAGCCGACCGCGTGCGGCCACGTGAAGTTTCGCCCTCAACGAACTAATCGTTATGGTCGCAATCGCGCCTGCGCTTCGCTGCATGCCCATTACGTGATATTATCATGACACCCGACCCCGTTTGCCACGATTGACGAACTCTCCAGGTATCATCGCGCCGCATGCGATGGTGGCATGATCCGGGGCGCAAGTAATTAGATCCCGGCCTCGCGCGCGAATTGCGGACGGCGCCACCAGATTGCCGCGAATGGCGACGCGATCACGAGAGACCGCAGCGAGCGGTACTCCAGGCGACATCGCATGCGGCCTGTTCACCGCGACGACCGGTCAGCCCCATTGCCGGGAGCAGAGAGCCGGAGGGGACGAGGTCGCCCCCCGGAGCTCAGCGTGAAACGGTCGACTTCGTTGGACATCGGCGGCGTCTCGCGCGTAAATGGCACATCGGGCGCGAGACACCCGGTAATGCCATCCAGGGGAAGAGCCATGACTGAAGCGCTGCCGCTCGTGCTGGTGCCCGGACTGATCTCGTCGCCGCGCATCTATGCGCCGGTCGTTCCCGCGCTGTGGCGGCTCGCGCCGGTGATGGTGGCGAACCACATCCGCGATGACAGCATGGCCGGAATCGCACGCCGCATCCTAGCCGAGGCGCCGCCGCGCTTCGCGCTCGCCGGTCATTCGATGGGCGGCTACATTGCCTTCGAGATCATGCGCCAGGCGCCGGAGCGCGTCGGCCGGCTGGCGCTGATCAACACCCAGGCGCGGCCCGATACGCCGGAGGCCGGCGCGCGGCGCCGCACCATGATCACGCGCGCGAAGGACGGCGACTACCATGGCATTGTCGACGAGCTGTTCGCAGGCTTCGTGCATCCGTCGCGCCAGGACGATCCGCGACTGCGCCAGATGGTGCACGACATGGCCGAGGAGGTCGGCGTCATGGGCTTCATCCGGCAGTTGACGGCGATCATGTCGCGTCCGGACTCGCGGCCGACCTTGACCGCGATCCGCTGCCCGACCCTGGTGCTGACCGGCGACACCGACAATACCATCCCGAACAGCCTGTCGAAGGAGATGGCCGACGGCATCGACGGCAGCTGGCTGGTCGTGCTGGAGAATTGCGGCCACCTGCCGCAGCCCGAGCAGCCGGAGGAAACGGCGCAGGCGCTGATGGAGTGGTTGAGGGGGTGAGATGGCGATCACAGCCTATTGCTGGCGTTGCGGCATCGAAGTGCCCATGCTCGACGAACAGGAGTGGGCCGAGATCGAGCCTCTCCTGAGAAAGCGGATTGACGACATCAAAGACTATCGGCGGTCGAATGAATGCACGCTTGGGCAAGCCGCAGCTGCGGTCGACGGCAAAGCGGGCGCGCTGCAGCGATACCGCGAACTGACCGGCTTCGAGGAGACGAATGCCCTTGCGATCTGGCACCATCGACGAAGCGATTTCGGTCCGCCATGCACGTCGTGTGGCAAGCCGCTGAGAACACCGCGCGCAAAACTCTGCGCCGCGTGCGGAACGCCAGTTTCCTAGCATCTTCCAATCCCACCGTCGTCATTCCGGGGCATTCGCGGCACGCGAATGAGCCCGGAATCCATACTCCCGGCGATTCGTTTTGGAGCGAGAACGGCGTGCGGAGGCACCGAGAGTTTCAGCAACGCTCGTGGCTATGGATTCCGGGCTCGCGCTTCGCGCGCCCCGGAATGACGATGGAGAGAACTTACGGCTCCACAAAGCATCGCCTGGACGAGAGGGCCGGCGAATTCGTCGCAAGCGATGCGCAGCTCACGTGTCCCGTGAGGCGCGCTCACGTCTGCTTGTGCCCCACCCTCAACCCATCCACGAATACATCCAGCAGCCGCAGCACGCTCTGCTGCCAGCCGGTCTGGTCGTGCATGTAGCACATGCCGATCAACGCGCGCAGGACGTCATCGGCGGTGATGTCGCCGCGGATCTCGCCGGCGTCGACGGCGCGGCCGAGCAGCGCGCCGATCGAGCGGGTGAGATGGGCGTGCGAATAGGCCGCGAGCTCGGAATTCGCGGTCATCACGATCGCGAGCGCGGCCATCATGCCCTTCTTGGTGGCGACGAACTGCACCGTCGAACGCAGCCAGCGGCGGAGCGCCTCGACCGGCAAGGGCTCGCTCTTCAACTCCTCGGCCAGTTCGGCAAGCTGCTCGACCTCGCGGCGATAGACCGCCTCGAACAGGTCCTCGCGGGTGGGGAAATGACGGTACAGCGTGCCGATGCCGACGCCGGCCTGGCGCGCCACCGCTTCCAGGCTGGCCTCGGCGCCGCCGACGCTGAACACCGCCTTGGCCGCCTCCAGCACACGCTCGCGATTGCGCTGCGCATCCGCACGCGGCTTGCGATGGTGCTCTTGTGGTTTCGTCTCCATCTCACCAGCTCTTGATGACGGACCGTTCATGTCCCCTTGCTAAACGGAGGAGCCCTCCGTATAAATAGACCTGCCACCCGGGACAGCCAACCTTTGCTCAGCTCGTCGTCCCGCGGTCGCTGGATCTGGACGGACACACGCCCGTAAGGCGGTGCCCGCTGCGATCCGATTAGGCCATCGCTTCGATCGGAACAACGCATGAATTGGACTGTCAGACTCGCCGTCAACGGTGAGCCGCGAACCCTTGCGCTCGACGACCCCCGGGTCACCCTGCTCGACCTCCTGCGCGAGCGCCTCCACCTCACCGGCACCAAGAAGGGCTGCGACCGCGGCCAGTGCGGCGCCTGCACCGTCCTGGTCGACGGCCGCCGCATCAACTCCTGCCTGACGCTCGCCGTCAGCCTCGACGGCGCCGCCATCACCACCATCGAAGGTCTCGCCCAGGGCGATCGGCTGCACCCGGTGCAGGAGGCTTTCATCGCCCACGACGCCCTGCAATGCGGCTTCTGCACGCCGGGCCAGATCATGAGCGCGGTCGGGCTCATCAACGAAGGCCAGGCCGGCGACGATCCCGAGCGCGTGCGCGAAGGCATGAGCGGCAATCTGTGCCGCTGCAGCGCCTATGTCGGGATCGTCGAGGCGGTGCGCGACGCACAAGCGACGCTCACGGACAAGGAGCGCGCGGCATGAACCGGTTCGATTATGTGAAGCCCGCGACTGTTGCCGAGGCGATCGCCGCGGCCGGCGCACCGGGCGCGGCGTATCTCGCTTCGGGCACCAACCTGCTGGACCTGATGAAGGGCAATGTCGTCCGGCCCGAACGGCTGGTCGACATCACCCATATCAAGGAGCTGACGCGCATCGAAACGTCAGGCAATGGCGACGTCAGGATCGGGGCGCTCGTGCGCAACGCCGACCTCGCCTACGACGCGTCCTTCGCCAAGGACTTCCCTGCGGTGGCCGAAGCGCTGCTGTCCGGCGCCTCGGCGCAGCTCCGCAATGCGGCGACCGTCGGCGGCAATCTGCTGCAGCGAACGCGCTGCGCCTACTTCTATGACACCGCCTCGGCCTGCAACAAGCGCGCGCCGGGATCCGGCTGCGATGCCCGCGACGGCGAGAACAGCCAGCACGCCGTGCTCGGCTGGAGCGAGGCCTGCATCGCCACCAACCCCTCGGACTTCTGCGTGCCGCTGGCCGCGTTCGATGCGGTCGTCGAGGTCGAAGGCGCATCCGGCCGCCGCGAGGTCGCGCTGGAGGCGTTGCATCTGTTGACCGGCACCACGCCGGATCGAGAGAGCGTGCTCGCTCCCGGAGAACTGATCGTCGCGATCCGTCTGCCTGCGGCCGCACGCGCCTTCGCCAAGCATGCGCGTTATCTCAAGGTGCGCGAGCGCAACTCCTACGCCTTCGCCGTGGTCTCGGCCGCGGCCGGCCTCGTGCTCGAGAACGGCAGCATCCAGCAGGCGCGTCTCGCGCTCGGCGGCGTCGCCGCCAAGCCGTGGCGCGCGCATGAGGCGGAGGCGCTCCTCGCAGGCCAGCCGGCGGAGCACGGCTCGTTCGAGCGTGCCGCCGAAGCTGCGCTGCGCGAGGCAACCCCTTCCGGCGACAACGCCTACAAGATCCCGCTCGCACGACAGCTGATCGTGCGCGCCCTGCAGGCCGCAATGCAAGGCACGCCGTCGCGCATGCCGGCGCTGCCGGCCTCTCCCTTCTCCGCCGTTCCAGGAGCGCTTCATGACGCCTGAGCTCAATCTCTCCCGCGATCCCGCCCATCTCCGCCACGGCTCGAATATCGGCCAGCCGCTGTCGCGCGTGGACGGTCTGGCCAAGGTCACCGGCACCGCGCGCTACGCCGCCGACAACAATCCGCCTGGCCTGCTCTATGCGGTCACGGCGGTGAGCAGCATCGCCCGCGGCCGCGTCGTCGCACTCGACGTGGACGCCGCCAAGGCCCATCCCGGCGTGGTCGAGGTGATGACCCCGGCGAACCGTCCTGCGCTCGCAGGCGATCCCGACGGCAAGCCGAATCCGTTCGCGTTCCGATTCGAAGCGCTACAAAACGATCGCGTCCGCTATGCCAACCAGCCGATCGCGCTCGTGATCGCGGAAAGCCTGGAGGCCGCGACCGAAGGCGCCGCGCTGCTTGCCCCGCGCTACGAAGCCGAGCCGGCCCGGATCGGGCTCGACGCCGGCGACGCCTACGTGCCGCCGGTCGTCGGCATGGGCTTTCCGGCCGAGAGCCATCATGGCGACGTCGAGGCTGCGCTCGCAGGCAGCGACAGGCAGATCACTGCGACCTACGAGACCCCGGCGCATTATCACAATGCGATGGAGCCGCATGCGATCGTCGCCGAGTGGCAGGGCGACAAGCTCGTCATCGACACCCCGACCCAGGGCCTCGTGATGATGCGCGGACGGCTGGCCGAGCTGTTCGGCATCGCGCCCGAGAGCATCCTGATCCGCAGCCCCTATCTCGGCGGCGGCTTCGGCGGCAAGGGCTTCATCGCCGGACCGCAGATCCTCGGCATCCTCGCCGCCAAGCTGGTCGGACGTCCGGTGAAGCTCGTGGTCCGCCGGGAGCAGCTCTACGGTCCGTTCGGCCATCGCTCGCCGACCCGGCAGACGCTGCGCCTCGGCGCCGACGGCGCGGGACGGCTGTCGGGGATTCATCATCACGCCCGGATCGCGACCTCCAGCTTCGAGGATTTCTACGAGGCGGCGGCGCATGTCACGCACACGCTGTATGCGGCGGAGGCGATCGCGACCACCTACGACGCCGTGCGCATGGACACCGGCACCCCGCTGTTCGTGCGCGCGCCGGGCATCGCGCCGGGCTCGATTGCCTTGGAGAGCGCGGTCGACGAGATGGCCGAGGCCTGCGGCCTCGATCCGCTCGCCTTCCGCGTCAAGAACTACGCCGAGGTCGAGCCCTCGACCGGCAAGCCGTTCTCGTCCAAGGCGCTACGCGAATGCTACACGCAGGGCGCCGAGCGGTTCGGCTGGTGGGAGCGGCCGCTGAAGGCCCGCACGATGCGCGACAAGGATGGCTTCCTGGTCGGCTGGGGCATGGGCACCGCGACCTTCCACGCGCTGATGTTCGCCGGGCAAGCGCGCGCCGTGATCCGGCGCGACGGCTCTGGCGTGGTGGAAAGCGGCGCGCACGACATGGGCCAGGGCGCCTGGACCGCGTTTGCGCAGATCGCGGCAGACTCGCTCGCGCTCGAGCTCGATCAGGTCACGTTCAAGGCCGGTACGTCGGACCTGCCGGATGCCGGCATCGCCGGCGGCTCGGCGCATACGGCCACGGTCGGCACCGCGATCCACAATGCGGGCGCGGCCGTGATCGCCAAGCTCGCCGAGCTCGCCACCTCCGATCAGCGCTCGCCGCTGTTCGGCGCCGGCAATGCCGGGGTGATCGCCCGCAACGGCCGGCTGCTGCGGCGCGACGACGAGGGCCGCGGCGAGAGCTATGCCGACATTCTCGCGCGCGCCGGCCTGGACCAGATCGAAGGCTCCGGTAGCGGCGTGCCCGACCCGGCGGCCAACGAGCAGTACGCGATGCATTCGCATGGCGCTGTCTTCGCGGAGGTGAAGGTCGATCCCGATCTCGGGCAGGTGCGCGTGACCCGCATGGTCGGCGCATTCGCCGCGGGGCGGATCATCAACCCGAAGCTGGTGAACAGCCAACTTATCGGAGGCATGATCTGGGGCATCTCTCTCGCGCTGCACGAGGAGGCCGTCACCGACCGTCGCACCGGCCGCATCATGAACGCCAATCTCGGCGAGTATCATGTGCCAGTGAATGCCGACGTCCCGGCGATCGAGGCGTTCACGGTCGCGGAGCACGATCCGTTCGTCAATCCGCTCGGCATCAAGGGCGTCGGCGAAATCGGCATCACCGGCTCCGCCGGCGCGGTCGCCAACGCGGTGGCACATGCCACCGGCATCCGCGTCAGGCGCTTTCCGGTGCGGATCAGCGACCTCGTGCGCTCGGGCCATTGACGCACCGGCGCATCCCGACACGCAACGCTGCGCCTCCGGCGGGAGGCGCAGCGTCGTCGCGCCGAGCCTTGCGGCCCAGCTGGCGAAGTTGTGCGAGGCGAAATTTCAGATGACCCGGAGCGCGGCCTCCTGGTCAAGCTACCGTCTCCGGTATTGCACGATCCGCTTCTGGAAATATGCGATATCTCCAGACAGGGACTCATCACTGCGACAAGCCTTCTGCACGGCCTCCAATAACGACAACGCCTCTGTCGATTCATACAAGAAGGAACTGCTTCTCTCAGGTGTCACGATCGAGATTTGAACCGAGGTGCCGCCGGCAGACTCCGCATGTCTTTGCCGCGAGCTTTCGAAGCCATCGATCCTTGCGATGACATCGTTCAACAGAGACATGTCGACGACGTGCGCATCCGCCAGCTCTGCGGCGAATCGCCGGATCAGCATTCGACGGCCCCACTCCGCTCCCGCTCCAGAATTGCTCATCAGAACAGAATTCACGATCCCGTCTTGCTCTCCGACGTACTCAATCGCCACCACTGAATGGGTCGTACGCTCACTTGCCTGAGCAAAGCAGTTCACCACCATTGCGAGACAGACAAAAAGGCTTGCTGCCGCTGTTGTTGCTCTACGTCTCATTTGCCTACCACCGACGTGATCGCTCGCACCGGAACGTGGCGTGACGATGATGATCGCCGCGGAACTACGCTGATCACCTCGCGCGCGCCGGCCTCGACCAGGCGGAAAGCGCAGGTGGCGGCAGGCACGATCCGGCAGCCGAGAGCCTGTCATACCCCCGAAGATCGTGAAGAGCGAGCTCGGTCGCCGATGCCGCGGCGCAGGCAGGTCCCGATGCAATCGGTGACCTCGTACGCGCCGCTGCATAACGGGCTTCGCGGCACGTACCTGAAAAGCAACAAGCCTCCGCTCGTCCGGGCGGAGGCTCGTCCCCTTGATGCAATGCCGGACCGATTAAGCCGCCTGGCGCATGAAGGACGACCTGAACCAGGTCACGAAGGACTCGCGCTTGGCGCCGAGATCGAACTCGACCCGCAATGCGTCTCGGTCGCGGGCGCGAACCTGGTAGGGGACATCGCCGTCGAAACCTGCGAATTTCAGAATGCCGCGATCGCCGATGCCCGGCTCGGGATCGAGCCGGAACCAGGCGCCGCCCTCCGAGATGTCCACCAGATCGGCCCGAACCTCCCCCTTGCTGCTATCGACGACCTTGATCGGCAGGCTCGACCTGAACCGCGGCGCGTGCCGGCGATCGGCCTCGGCAGTCGTCGTCCTCACCACCTTCACCAGCGTGGCGCGCAGTGCCGTCAGGCT
This sequence comes from Bradyrhizobium aeschynomenes, assembly GCF_013178945.1. GTDB lineage: Bacteria > Pseudomonadota > Alphaproteobacteria > Rhizobiales > Xanthobacteraceae > Bradyrhizobium > Bradyrhizobium aeschynomenes. The sequence goes on along the minus strand of NZ_JABFDM010000019.1, from coordinate 81,013 downwards.
CGACGCCACGTTGCCGATCGCGCTGCGCACCTCTGCGGCGCGGTCGTTGACCATGCCGGCATCCTTGCCGACATTGCCGATCTTGGACGAGACGTCGCGGGCCGCGCTCGCCGAGGAGTGGACGGAACGGCTGATCTCCTGGGTTGCGGCGTGCTGCTCCTCCATCGCTGCGGCGATCGACGCCGCCACCTCGTCGATCTCCGAGATCTGACTGCCGATGCCCTCGACGACGTCGATGGTGGCCTGCGTGGTGGTCTGCACCTCGCCGATCAGGCGAGAGATTTCCTCGGTCGACTTGGCGGTCTGATCCGACAACGACTTGACCTCGGCCGCGACCACCGCGAAGCCGCGGCCGGCATCGCCGGCGCGCGCCGCCTCGATGGTGGCGTTGAGCGCCAGCAGGTTGGTCTGCTCGGCGATGCCGCCGATCAAGTTCGAGACCTCGGCGATCTTGTCGACGGCCTTGGTCAGCGACAGCATCGTGGTCTTGGCCTTCTCGCGCCCGGTCACCGCCGATTTGGTGATGGTGCTGGCGCGCGCGACCTGGCTCGAGATCTCGCGGATCGCCGAGCTCAGCTGCTCGGCCGCTGCCGAGACGGTCTGGGCATTGGCGAGCGACTGCTCGGAGGCGGCCGCCACCGACTGGGCATCAGCCGACAATTCGTGAGCGAGGTCGGACAATCCGCTGGCAACGGACTCGACCTGGCGCGAGGCGGTTGCCGCCGATTCGACCGACGTGCCGGTCTCGCGCTCGATCACGTCGGCCATGTCGAGCATGGCCCGCTTCTTCGTCTGTTCGGCCTCGGTGCGGTCGCGGTCCTGCTTGTCCCGCAGGCTGTTGTTCTCGATCGCATTGGTCTTGAAGACGCCGAGCGCGCGGGCCATCGCGCCGATCTCGTCGCCGCGTTCGGCATACGGAATCTCGGCGGCCAGCTCACCCTCGGCGATGCGCCGCATCAGTCCGGTCATGCGCGACAGCGGACGGACGACGCCCATCACCAGTCCGGACAGCCCGGCCACGACCAGCACGAGGACGATGCCGGCAACGGTCCAGACCACGACCGAGATGCTGCGATCCTGCTCCGCCGCAATCGTCTCGATGTCCGAATTCAGCTTGTTCGCCTTCTCGACCAGACGATCGATCACCGCACGGTGTGCGCCATAGGCCTCCGAGAGCCGCGCATAGGCCGCGTCGGCCTTCGCCGTGTCGCCGGCGCGCAGGGCCGGGATCAGCTCGGCTTCCGCCGCCTGCCAGAACCTCCTCACCTCGCCGTCCGACTGCTCGACCAACAGCGTCTTCAGCTCGGGCTCGAGCGCCGAGCCGCTCCAGAACGTCTTGCGGTCCTCATAGTCCTTCTTGAGCTGCTCCAGCTTCTTGACGTGCGCGTCGACGTTCTTGGGATTGCGCAGCGCCAGCGTCGCCTCGAGATAGGCCTCGAGTACATATTCGGGCGGCGGCAGGATGTCGGCCACCAGGTCGTTGCCCAGCTTGATCTTGCTGTAGAGCGCTCCACCGACCTTCAGCTCGCGCAACGCATAGGCGCTGGTCAGCACCACGGCACCGAAGCCGAGCGCCAGCATGAGGCCGAAGGCGGCAATGACGGCGGAGATCGACAGACGCATCTTCATGTCGGACGGCATTCCTCGTTGAATGGCACTAAACGGCGAACGGCGCCGGCCGGACCTCGTTCTGCCCCCGAGAAGATCGCAGGATCACGGTCCGGGCTGGCCCCAGTGGCAAATCGACGCTGCGACGATCATGCACAACTCATTTTCAACCAAGGTAAATTTCCGTCTCCGTAGAAATGCGGCTCGTCCGGCGGCAGCCCGAGCACCGGGTGCGCAATCCTCCGACCATGGCAGCCGTCTGACCTGGCGCAAGGCGCGGCTCCGGCGATCTGCAAGAATGCGGCGTGCCCCCGCAGGAGCCCGCTTATGTCGAAACCCGTTCCGGACAAGGCCGAGATCGCGCTCGAATATCCCGACAAGTTCTATGTCGGCACGTTCGAACGGTCCTCGCGATTCGAAGCCCATCTCGACCCCTCGGGATTGGCGCTCACACTGGAGCGGCCCGGGGCTGAGGACGTCCGCAAGTCGATCCACATGCATCTCAACTACGGACTGCTCGCCGCGATCCTCACCGAGATCGCCGCAGGCATCGCCGCGATTCCCGAGGACGACGGCCTCCATCGTGGCCAGCTGCGCGACGCGGCCGCCGCACTCCACGAAGCTCTTAAGCCGCGTTAACCGGTTGTCCCGCAGCGGCACAGTCCCTCGCGCCATCGAGGCCGGACCCGGCCTTTGTTAGCGCTTTGCTAACTACGACAAGACGTTTGGCCGCCGACGGGCCGGGTTGAAGACCACTGTGCTGCCCGAGTGACAGCATTTGATTCAAATCCGATCTATCTCCGATCCATCGACGGCGCGCGATGCGCGAGCCTTGTTAGTTGAGTGTTGGAGACCCGCCATGAAGAAGATCCTGTTCGCAACCGTTGCCCTCGCCGCGCTCGCCTCGGCCCAGTCCGTCCTCGCCGCCGATCTCGGCGCCCGCAATTATCCGTATGCGGCCAAGGCACCGGCCTATGCCGCGCCGATCTACAACTGGACCGGCTTCTATCTCGGCGCGCATCTCGGCGGCGCCTTCTCCAGCGACAACAACTTCTCGGGCCTGGCCACCGGCAACAACTCGAACGGCCGTTTCCTCGGCGGCGTGCAGGTCGGCGCCGACTGGCAGTTCGCCCCGACCTGGGTGATCGGCGCGGAAGGCCAGTACAGCTGGCTGAGCGGCAATGTCGGCGCGGCCTTCCCCGGCGGCTTCGTCTACACCAACAGCCAGCGCGGCCTCGGCTCGATCACCGGCCGCTTCGGCTACACCTGGGGTCCGGGCCTCCTCTACGTGAAGGGCGGCTACGCCTATTCGGACAACAACGAGAAGGTGACGCTCGCCGGCGTCCCGGTCGGCTTCGCCACCAATGGCGATCACCGCAACGGCTGGACCGTCGGCGGCGGTCTCGAATACATGTTTGCTCCGAACTGGTCGGCCAAGGCCGAATATCAGTACTACAATTTCGGCAGCGCCACCTTCGCAGCGCCGGCCGGGCTGGTTCCGACCGGCAGCTTCACCACCGACGATCACACCTTCAAGGCCGGTGTGAACTACCGCTTCAACTGGGGCGCGCCGGTTGCGGCCCGCTACTGATTTCCGCAGGCGTCAAATAACAAGCAAGACGGGGGCTGGCAGCGATGCCGGCCCCTTTTGCTGTCATAGGTGAATCGGAACGCCCGAAACAATCATTTCCACCCCGTTAAATGCCGCATGGTGAAATGCGGAAATGCACGAAAATTCAGCGGCAACCGAGTATTTTCCCGGATTTGTTAACCGCCGCCCGCGATACTGCCGGAAAGCATCAGCTCCAAGTAGCGCGTATCGGGGGAAACCAGAGATGGCGAATAGGTTCAGCTTCGGCAGGGTGTTCGGGATCCTGCGACCCAGATGGGGCGTACGGGGCAGCCTGTTTGCAGCCTTCACCGTCATCGCGGGCATGGCCATCGCGATCAGCATCGGCGCCGGGCTGATGCTGCGCTACATCGGCGGCACCATGGTCGAGCTGTCGAGCCGCGACATTCCGCGACTCACCTCGAGCCTGCAGCTGCTGGCCCAGAGCTCCAGCCTCGCGAGCCTCGGACCCGCGTTGTTGGGATCGCAGACCGAGGACGCCCTCAACGATCGTCTGAAGAAGATGCAGGACATCCAGAAGGGCACGCAGCAGCGCCTCGCCGAGATCACCGCGCTGGGCGCCGCGAAGAGCGTGGTCGCACCGCTCGCCGAGACCATCAAGAACATCAACGAGGCCAACCAGAGTCTGGTGTCCGCCGCGCGCGAGCGGCTCGCGGTCGCGGCCACTCACAACAAGCAGTATGACGCGTTGCGCAAGGCGCAGGAGGAGTTCACCAAGGCCGCCAACGAGCCGATGCTGGATGCCCAGACCCAGCTCAACGCCGTGCTGGGCGCCGCCGAAGTGTCGGCCGATGACGCCACCGCCGCGGCGAGGTTCGTCGAGCAGCTCGGCAACGTGACCGCGTCGGGCAATCTGATCGTGGCCCAGATGGCGGCCGCGCTCTCGGCCAATGACAGCGACACGCTGGAGACCATCGAGCGGCAGTTCAAGGACTCGCTGGCGCAGCTTAAGTCCAATCTCGAGCTGCTGCCGAGCGGCCGCGGGACCAAGGCGATCCGTGACGCCGCGACCAAGCTCGCCGCGCTGGGCGAGGGCAAGGAGCGCGTGTTCAAGACCCGGGAGAAGGAGCTCGACGCCAACGATTACGGACAGACCGTGCTGGAGGAGACGCGCAAGCTGAATGTCGGGCTCGACATCAGCGTCCAGCAGCTGGTCGAAGGCGTGCGCAAGTCCACCGAGGACGCAACCGGCACCGCCGGCCGCGAGATCGAGCTGGCGACGTTCGGCATGATCGGCGCCGGCGCAGCCACGCTGCTCGGCTCGTTCCTGTTCGTCTGGCTCTATGTCGGCGGCAACATCCTCCGCCGCATCAAGCGGCTGCAGCAGGCGATGCAGCGTCTGTCGGGCGGCGACCTCGAAACCGAGATCCAGACGTCGAAGCAGCGCGACGAGATCAGCGCGATGGTCGACACCCTGCAGGTGTTCCGCGACAACATGGTGCAGGCTCGCGCCCTCGCTGCCGAGCAGGATCGCGAGAACGCCGCCAAGGCCGAGCGCGCCACGCGCATGGAGGCCCGAATCGCCGAGTTCGAGGCGACGGTGCGCAGTGCGCTCGGCAATCTGCAGAGCTCCGCCACCGCGATGCAGGCCACGGCGCAAGGCATGTCGCAGACCGCCGACCAGTCCAACTCGCTGGTCAACGTCGTCGCAGCCGCCGCCGAGGAGACCTCGGTCAACGTGCAGACGGTCTCGGCCGGAACCGAGCAGCTGTCGTCGTCGATCGCCGAGATCGGCCGCCAGGTCGTGACCTCGGCGCAGATCGCCAAGAAGGCCGTCGAGGAAGCCGGCGCCACCGACTCCACGATGCAGGGTCTCGCCGACAATGCGAGCCGCGTCAGCGTGGTCGTCGACCTGATCCAGGCGATCGCCTCGCAGACCAACCTGCTGGCGCTCAACGCCACCATCGAGGCGGCGCGCGCCGGCGAGGCCGGCCGCGGCTTCGCGGTGGTCGCGCAGGAGGTGAAGAGCCTCGCCAGCCAGACCGCCAAGGCGACCGACGAGATCCGGACCCAGATTGCGGGCATGCAGCAGGTCGCGTCGACGGCCGTGTCGGCGATCCGCAACATCGGCGAGACCATCGCCGAGATCGACAACGTCACCACCGCGATCGCTGCGGCCGTGGAGGAACAGGGCACCGCGACGCGCGAGATCGCGCGCAACATCCAGCAGGCGGCGTCGGGCACCAGCGAGGTCTCCAACAACATCACCGGCGTCTCCAGCGCCTCGGCCCAGGCCGGCACCTCCGCCAACGAGGTGCTGAGCGCCTCCGAGGCGCTGCGCCGCGAGGCGGATACGCTGCGCGCCGAGGTCGATGCGTTCCTGACGAACATCAGGGCGGCGTAGCTGCGATTGCACTGTCACCGTCATTCCGGGGCAATCGTCGATGCGCGCAAGCGCATTGGCGATTGAACCCGGAATCTCGAGATGGTGGGGTGCAAGACAATGTCGAGATTCCGGGTTCAAGGCCTGCGGCCTTGCCCCGGAATGACGGTGGAGGTGGCAAGCAGGCGTCGTGGCTGGTCACGCCAGCCACTCCCAACCGCCTGCCGCGTCCCGAAATGCCGCCCAGCCATGTGGTCCCGCTGCGTTTTTCGGCTGGCGCTCGCCCGCGGCGGCCGTTAATCGATGAGGCATGACCAAGACCGACACCGCTTATTCCTCCGCCGAAGCCCTGCGCTACCCCTGGGAGCAGCATCCTGGTGAGGACCAGGTCGTCGAGGTCGCGCCCGGCGTGCTGTGGCTGCGGCTGAAGCTGCCGTTCCGCCTCAACCATGTGAACATCTATCTGCTGGCCGACGGCGACGGCTGGGTCGCGGTGGACTCGGGCTTCGGCAACGAGGAGTCGATCGCCGCCTGGACACGGCTGCTGGACGGGCCGCTGAAGCATGTGAAGATCAGCCGGCTGATCGTGACGCATTCGCATCCCGACCATGTCGGGCTCGCCGGCTGGATCGTCGAGCGCTTCAACTGTCCGCTGGTGATGTCGCAGGTCGAGTACCTGCAGTCGGTCTATCACCAGAACCGCGGCACCGAGGAGCGCCGCAACGCGCAACGGCTGTTCTTTCGCCGCCATGGCATGGACGAGACCCTGACCGACAAGCTGCTCGGCCGCGGCCAGGAATATCTGCAGCGCGTCTCGGTGCTGCCGGCGTCCTACCGCCGCATCTCCCATGGCGACGAGATCCAGATCGGCAGCCGCCGCTTCAAGGTGATCACCGGCGGCGGCCATGCGCTCGACCAGGTGATGCTGTATTGCGCCGCCGACAAACTCTTCCTGTCCGCCGACCAGGTGCTGAGCAAGATCTCGCCCAATGTCAGCGTCTGGGCGGTCGAGCCGGACCAGAACTCGCTCGGCGAATATCTGGCCTCGCTGGCGAGCCTCACCACCACCCTGCCCTATGACGTCCTGGTGCTGCCCGGTCATGGCGTGCCGTTCTATGGCCTGAAGACCCGCATCAAGCAGCTCGCCGATCATCACGAGGAGCGCTGCCGCATGATCGCGGACGCCTGCCGCGACCAGACCAGGACCTCGGCCCAGCTCGTGCCGGTGGTGTTCCACAAGCACGTGCTCGACCCGCACCAGATGGGCTTCGCCGCCGGCGAGCTGATCGCCCACGTCAACTACATGCTGGTCGAGGGCCGCCTGACCAGCCAGACCATCGACGGCGTGCTGCACTATCGCACCACCTGAGGCTGCCGCGAGTTCGCCGCAAGACGAGCGCGGTTCGGCCGTCATCGGCTCTGCCTTGGACAAATCGCCCAAGTCCTGCCGCGGGATTCCGGCTCGACAGCCGCTCTGGAAACGCTCTAAGAAGACTTGAACCCCGCCGCTTAGAGGGTCCGTTCCAGGCGCTGCGCTGCAGCGCAGCACGTCAGGTTTCGTGATGGACTACAACCAGTACTTCAGTGCCGCCCTCGGTCGTCTGCATGATGAGCGTCGCTACCGGGTCTTCGCCGATCTCGAACGTATCGCCGGCCGGTTCCCGCACGCGACCTGGCACTCGCCGAGCGGCCCGCGCAATGTCGTGATCTGGTGCTCGAACGATTATCTCGGCATGGGTCAGCACCCCAAGGTGGTCGGTGCGATGGTCGAGACTGCGACCCGCGTCGGCACCGGCGCCGGCGGCACCCGCAACATCGCCGGGACCCATCATCCGCTGGTGCAACTGGAAGCCGAGCTCGCCGATCTCCACGGCAAGGAAGCCGCGCTGCTGTTCACCTCCGGCTACGTGTCGAACCAGACCGGCATCGCCACGCTCGCCAAGCTGATCCCGGACTGCCTGATCCTGTCGGACGCGCTCAATCATAATTCGATGATCGAGGGCGTGCGCCAGTCCGGCTGCGAGCGCCAGATCTGGCGCCACAACGACCTCGCCCATCTCGAGCAGCTGCTGATCGCGGCTGGCCCGAACCGGCCGAAGCTGATCGCCTGCGAGAGCCTGTACTCGATGGACGGCGACGTCGCGCCGCTCGCCGCAATCTGCGACCTCGCCGAGCGCTACAACGCGATGACCTATGTCGACGAGGTCCATGCCGTCGGCATGTACGGCCCGCGCGGCGGCGGCATCGCCGAGCGCGACGGCGTCATGCACCGCATCGACATTCTCGAAGGCACGCTCGCCAAGGCGTTCGGCTGCCTCGGCGGCTACATCGCCGCGAAAGGCGAGATCATCGACGCGGTGCGCTCCTACGCGCCGGGCTTCATCTTCACGACCGCGCTGCCGCCGCCGATCTGCTCGGCCGCCACCGCCGCGATCAAGCACCTGAAATCGTCGAGCTGGGAGCGCGAGCGCCACCAGGACCGCGCCGCCCGGGTCAAGGCGATCCTCAACGCCGCCGGGCTCCCGGTCATGGACAACGACACCCACATCGTGCCGCTGTTCGTCGGCGATCCCGAGAAGTGCAAGCAGGCCTCCGACCTGCTGCTGGAAGAGCACGGCATCTACATCCAGCCGATCAACTATCCGACGGTCGCCAAGGGCACCGAACGCCTGCGCATCACGCCCTCGCCCTATCACGACGACGGCCTGATCGACCGCCTGGCCGAGGCCCTGCTGCAGGTGTGGGAACGCCTGGGCCTGGCGCTGCACAAGAAGGCGATGGCGGCGGAATAGGCCTCTCTCTCAGTCATTCCGGGGCGTGCGGAGCACGAGCCCGGAATCCATCGGGCCACGAAGCTTGAGGCAAAAGGGATTCCGGGCTCGCCCTGCGGGCGCCCCGGAATGACCGCCGAGAACGCGGTGACACGTTTGCCCTGCTCGCCGCCCAGCTGATGGAGCAACACCCTCTCCCCGTCATTCCGGGGCGTGCGGAGCACGAGCCCGGAATCCATCGGGCTACGAAGCGTGAGGCAAAATGGATTCCGGGCTCGCCCTGCGGGCGCCCCGGAATGACGGCGGAGAATGCCGAGCCGACTTGCCACGCTAACGATGAACCAAGGTCGGCACTCCCCCGGCAAGATCGCTGTCGCCTCGCCTGCGGCAAAGGGCTAGATTTCCCGGACAACGGGATCAGCCCGGAGCCTTCGAGGAAGACGTCGGAGACGCGTAGGAGATGCTGCACGACTGGGGCGTGATCCTGGCCGCGTTCGGCTATATCGGGTTCCTGTTCCTGGTCGCCAGCCGCGGCAACCGGGCCGGAGAGCGGCGGCCGGCGGAGGGACGCGGGCGGCTGGCCGGGCTGATCTACCCGCTGTCGCTGGCGATCTACTGCACGTCCTGGACCTTCTTCGGCTCGGTCGGATTCGCCTCGCGCACCAGCGTCGATTTCCTCGCGATCTATCTCGGCCCGATCCTGATGGTCGGCGCCTGCACGCCGCTGCTGCGCCGCGTGATCCATCTCGCCAAGACCCAGAACATCACCTCCGTCGCCGACCTCGTCGGCGCCCGCTACGGCAAGAGCCAGGCGGTGGCCGCCACCGTGGCCCTGATCGCGATCATCGGCTCGGTGCCCTACATCGCGCTGCAGCTCAAGGCGGTCGCCTCCTCGCTGCAGACCATCCTGATCGACGACCGCGCCTTCGCCCACATCCCGTTCGTCGGCGACATGGCGCTGATGGTGACCTTGGCGATGGCGATGTTCGCGGTGCTGTTCGGTACCAGGCAGACCGACGCCACCGAGCACCAGCACGGCCTGATGCTGGCGGTCGCGACCGAGTCGATCATCAAGCTGGTCGCCTTCATCGCGGCCGGCGCCTTCGTCACCTTCGTGATGTTCTCGCCGGTCGAGCTGATCGAGCGGGCGATGAAATCGCCGGAGGCCGAGCGCGCGCTCGAATACGTGCCCGGCATCGGCAACTTCCTCACGATGACCTTGCTGTCGTTCTGCGCCGCGATGCTGCTGCCGCGCCAGTTCCACGTCAGCGTCGTGGAGAATGCCAACGACGCCGAGGTGTCGCGGGCGCGCTGGCTGTTCCCGCTCTATCTCGTCGCCATCAACCTGTTCGTGATTCCGATTGCGCTGGCCGGCCTCGTCACCTTCCCGTTCGGCGCCGTCGACAGCGACATGTACGTGCTGGCGCTGCCGATCGAGGCCAACTCGCAATGGCTGTCGATCCTCGTCTTCGTCGGCGGCCTGTCGGCGGCGACCGCGATGGTGATCGTCGAATGCGTCGCGCTGTCGATCATGGTCTGCAACGACATCGTCGTGCCGCTGGTGCTGCAGCGCCAGCAGGAGCAGCGCGAGATCGGCCGCGACTTCGCCGGCTTCCTGCTCGGCACCCGCCGCATCGCGATCTTCGCCATCATGGTGATGGCCTATTTCTACTACCGCGCGCTCGGCACCACGCAGCTCGCCGCGATCGGCCTGCTGTCCTTTGCCGCGATCGCGCAACTCGCGCCGAGCTTCTTCGGCGGCCTGTTCTGGCGGCGCGCCACCGCGCGCGGCGCGATGGGCGGCATGCTGGTCGGCTTCGCGGTCTGGCTCTACACGCTGTTCATCCCGAGCTTCCTCGACACCTCCACGGCCGGCATCCTGTTCCTGCAGCACGGCCCGTTCGGCTTAGAGGCGCTCAGGCCGCAGGCCCTGCTCGGCACCGACCTGCCGCCGCTGCTGCATGGCGTGCTGTGGAGCCTGTCGCTCAATCTCTTGACCTACATCGTGCTGTCGCTGGCGCGGCAGCCGTCGTCGATCGAGCTGCTGCAGGCCGACCTGTTCGTGCCGGCCGAGCTGACGCCGAGCGCCCCGAGCTTCCGCCGCTGGCGCTCCACCGTCACCGTGCAGGACATCCAGAGCACGGTCGGCCAGTATCTCGGTCCCGACCGAGCCCGCGCTTCATTCGAGGCCTTCGCCGCCCAGCGCAACCTCCCGCTCGACGCTGCTGCGCCTGCCGACTTCGAGCTCTTGCGCCATGCCGAGCATCTGATCGCCTCCTCGATCGGCGCGGCGTCGTCACGCCTCGTGATGTCGCTGCTGCTGCGCAAGCGCACGGTCTCCGCAAAGGCCGCGCTCAAGCTGCTCGACGATTCCCACGCCGCGCTGCATTTCAACCGTGAGATCCTGCAGACCGCGCTGAACCATGTGCGCCAGGGCATTGCGGTGTTCGACGCCGATCTGCAGCTGATCTGCTCCAACGGCCAGTTCGTCGACCTGCTCGGACTGCCGCCGGACCTGGTGCAGATCGGCAGCCCCTTGAAGGAGATCCTCGAATTCATGGGCACGATCGGCGCGCCCACCTATGAGGACAGCGAGGCGCTGCTGGCGCGCCGGCTCGCCGCCTACACCACCGAGGGCGAGTCCTATCTCGAACGCCTTGCCGACCGCCACATGGTGATCGAGGTCCGCAGCAACCGCATGCCCGATGGCGGCCTCGTCATCACCTTCACCGACGTCACGCCGTCCTTCGAGGCCGCCGAGGCGCTGGAACGCGCCAACGCCACCTTGGAGAAGCGCGTGCGCGATCGCACCGAGGAGCTGACGCGGCTGAACTCGGAGCTCGCGGTCGCCAAGAGCGCCGCCGAGGACGCCAACATCTCCAAGACCCGCTTCCTCGCCGCCGCCAGCCACGACATCCTGCAGCCGCTGAACGCGGCGCGGCTCTATGTGACGAGTCTCGTCGAGCGGCAGACGCCGGGCGAGGACTCGCGTCTGGTCGAGAACATCGACGATTCATTGGAAGCGATCGAGGAGATTCTCGGCGCACTGCTCGACATCTCCCGGCTCGATGCCGGCGCGATGACCCCATCGGTGTCGAGCTTCAAGATGGCCGACCTGATGCGCTCGCTGGAGATCGAATTCGCGCCGGCCGCGCGCGCCAAGGGCCTCGATCTGGTCTTCGTACCGTGCTCATTGCCCGTCGAGTCCGACCGCCTGCTGCTGCGCCGCCTGCTGCAGAACTTCATCTCCAACGCCATCAAATACACGCCCAATGGCCGCGTGCTGGTCGGCTGCCGCCGCCACGGCCAGTCGCTGCAGATCGGCGTCTACGACACCGGCGTCGGCATCCCCCCGGTCAAGCGCGGCGAGATCTTCAAGGAATTCCACCGCCTCGAACAGGGCGCGCGCATCGCCCGCGGCCTCGGCCTCGGACTCTCGATCGTCGAGCGCATCGCCCGCGTGCTCAATCACGGCATCGCGCTGGAGTCCCAGCCCGGCCGCGGCTCCGTGTTCTCCGTGACGGTGCCGATCGCGAAAGCGATCAACCACACCGCCGCCGTCACCAGTGCCACGCCGTTGGCGACGACGCCGATCTCCGGCGCCCTCATCGTGTGCATCGAGAACGACCCCGCGATCCTCGACGGCATGCGCACCTTGCTCACCGCGTGGGGCGCGGAGGTGATTGCCGTGCCGGATCCGGAATCCGCAGTCGAGGCCATCGAAGCCCGCAACGGGGCCGTCACCGGTCTGCTGGTCGACTACCACCTCGACCGCGGCAACGGCATCGCCGCCATCCGCGACATCCGCCGCCGCTTCAACGNGGCAACGGCATCGCCGCCATCCGCGACATCCGCCGCCGCTTCAACGAGGCGCTGCCCGCGATCCTGATCACCGCCGACCGCAGCCCCCACGTCCGCGCCGCCGCCCGCGACGAGAACATCGCCGTCCTGAACAAGCCGCTGAAGCCGGCCTCGCTGCGCGCGCTACTGGGGCAGTGGCGCATTCAGCAGATGGTCGCGGCGGAGTAGGATCAGGATTCGAGCTCGCCGACGCCGATCTTGCCTGCGAGTTCTCGCGGCGGGCGTCCCGACACCCGGCTGAACACGCGCGAGAACGCGGCAGCACTGTCGTAGCCCACTTGAGCAGCGACGCTCTTCACGGGCTTGCCCTTGGCGAGCAACTGGCGCGCCAGCGTCATGCGCCAGGCCGTCAGATAGTCGATCGGCGTGCGGCCGATGCGCGTCCGGAACAGGTCGGCGAAGCGTGTGCGCGACATGCCGGCGACGTCGGCCAGGTCCTCCAGGGTCCACGGCTTGGCCGGCGCCTCATGGATCGCGGTCAGCGCCTTGGCCAAGCGTTGATCGGCGAGCCCGGCGAGCACACCGCTCTCGACCGCGCCGCTGGCGACGACGTCGCGGACGATCAGGATCAGCAGGTAGTCGAACAGCCGGTCCAGCGCCGCCTGTCGGCCGCCGCCGTCGGCAAATCCCTCGGCCACCAGGAGATCGCAGACCGGCGCGAGTGTCGGATGGCCGGCGATCGGCATGACCACCAGTTCCGGCAATCCCTCTCCGATCGGATTGCCCTCGGCGCCGCCAAGCTCGACGGTCGCGCAGACGAGATCGGCGCCACGCTCGGGATCGACCAGGAAGCGGTGCGTCCGGCCACGCGGAAAGAACAGCAAGGTCGGCTCGTGCAGCTCCAGATCATCAGCGCCCGGCTGCGTCAGGGTCAGCACGCCGCCCTTGAACAAATGCAGATGGCCCTCCGGCCCGAATTCCACGGTGTTGCAGAGGTTTCCGGAGAAGAAGGTACGGGCCCGCGGCGTGACATGGGCGAACAGCGCGGCAAAGGGGTCCATGGGACGTTCTCGGGACGATCTGCAATGTTTCTGGCACCTGATGTCACCCATAGTCCGGCATAGACAGGGAGTGCAACCCCGCATCTCCAACAAAGGATCTTCCTCATGCCCCGTATTGCTGTTGTCGACACCGCCCGCGCCGAGGCAGGCGTTCTCGCCACCCTGTCCGCCGTCAAGGCCAAGATCGGCATGACGCCGAACCTGTTCTCGACCTTCGCCCAGTCCGCCGCCGTGCTGAACGGCTATGTCGCCTTCTCGGATGCGCTCACGAAGGGTGCGCTGACCGCCAGGCAGCGCGAGATCATCGCGCTTGCGGTCGCCCAGGCCAACGGCTGTGAGTACTGCCTGTCGGCGCACTCGCTGATGGGCAAGGGCGCGGGCCTCAGCCCTGACGGCCTGCGCAAGGCCCGCGAAGGCACCGCGGACGACGCGACCGATGCCGCCGTCGTCCGCTTCGCGCGGCGCGTGCTGGACACGCGGGGACAGGTCGCGGACGCCGATCTCGCGGCGGCGCGCGCAGCCGGTCTCGACGACGGCCGCCTGCTCGAGATCATCGCCAACGTCGCGATCAACGTGCTCACCAACTACACCAACAACGCGGCGCAGACCGTCGTCGACTTCCCCAAGGTCGACCTCGCCCTGCAGCCGGCCTGATAACGGGACAAGCAGGCCGCCCGCCGGGCCTCTCTCGATCCCGGCGGGCGGCACGTTCCTGCCCCTACGTGTCTCTCTTCACGCTCATCCGCTCCACCAGATAGTCCACGAATACGCGCACGCGCGCCGGCATGTTGGCGCCGCCGACGAACACCGCGTGAAAGACTTCCCGGTCGCCGGGATTGAACGCCTCGAGCAGCGGGATCAGCCGCCCCTCGGCGATCGCATGGCCGAGGCTGAAATCGCCGACCCGGGCGATGCCGACGCCACCGAGTGCGAGCTGGGCCAGCGTGTCGCCGCTGTTGGCCTCGATGGCGCCGCGCAGCTTCAGCGCGTAGTCGACGCCGTCGCGGCGGAACGGCCAGACCGGCTCGGCGCGCCGGAAGCTGAAGTTGAGACAGTTGTGGTTGTGAAGGTCCTCCGGCGCTTCCGGAACGCCCCAGCGGGCGAGATAATCGGGCGAGGCAACGATGGTGCGGCCGTTCTCGCTGAGGCGGCGCGCGGTCAGCGCGGTGTCGGCCATCGGACCGCCACGGATTGCCACGTCCGCCTGCCCCGCCGCGATGTCCACGAGACCATCGCTGAGATTGATGTCGACCAGGATGTTCGGATAGCGCCGCACGAACTCGCCGAGCAGCGGCACGATGCAGATGCGCCCGTGCGACAGTGCAGCGCTGACACGGATGCGCCCGCGCGGGGCGCCCTGGTCGGCGATCGCCTGCTCGGCCTCGTCGAGATCGGCGAGGATGCGGCGGGCAGCCGCGAGATAGGCTTGCCCCTCCGCCGTCAAAGTCAATGCGCGCGTCGACCGCAACAACAGCCGCGCACCGAGCCTGATCTCGATGCGGTCGAGCGTGCGGCTCACCGCCGACGGCGTCAGTCCGAGACCGCGCCCCGCGGCGGAGAAGCTGCCGCTGTCGGCGACGGCGCAGAACACTTCGAGATCCCGGGCCCGATCCGCGCTGGCCAACACCATCTTTGCGTCCAGATCAAAAATCCTTGGCGTGACTACCCTCTAATACCGCGCTCCTTCCTCGTCTAGCTTTGCGTGCATCGACAGCCCCAGAGGAGACCGCCATGACCTTGCCCCGCCTGCTGCAACGAACTGCCCTTGCCGCCACCGCGCTCACGGCGCTGGCCAGCGCCGCCGTTGCCGACGCCACCGAGGCGCCCGGCCAATTCCCATCGAGCTTCCGCACCCAGGAGATCCCGACCAACGGCACCACCATCCACGTCCGCGTCGGCGGCACCGGGCCGGCCGTGGTGCTGCTGCACGGCTATGGCGACACCGGCGACATGTGGGTGCCGCTCGCCGCCAAGCTCGTCACCAACCACACCGTGATCGTGCCCGATCTGCGCGGGCTCGGTCTGTCCGCCCGCGCCGACAAAGGGTTCGAGAAGGCCAACCAGGCCGAGGACATCGCCGGCGTGATGGATGCGCTCGGGGCGCGCACCGCCGAGGTCGTCGCGCACGACATCGGCAACATGGTCGCCTACGCACTGGCGGCGCGGCACTCCGACCGGGTGACAAAACTGGTGCTGATGGATGCGCCGGTGCCGGGCATCGGCCCGTGGGAGGAGATCCTGAAGAACCCGCTGCTGTGGCACTTCCGCTTCGGCGGTCCGGACATGGAACGCCTGGTCGAGGGCCGCGAGCGCATCTATCTCGACCGCTTCTGGAACGAGTTCTCGGCCAACCCGAAGAATTTCCCGGAGGCCGCGCGTGTTCACTACGCGCAGCTCTATGCCGGCCCGGGCCGGATGCATGCCGGCTTCAGCCAGTTCGCCGCGTTCGATCAGGACGCGATCGACAACCGCGCCTGGCTTGCCGCTCACGGCAAGCTGACGATGCCGGTGCTGGCGATCGGCGGCGGCGCCTCGTTCGGCGCGACGATGGCCACGGTGACACGGGCCGGCGCCGACAATGTGCAGGAGAAGGTCATCGACGGCTCCGGCCACTGGCTGATGGAAGAGCAGCCCACTGCCACGGTCGCCGCGATCGACGCCTTCCTCAACGCGCCGTCGTCGCGCTGATCCCGACGCATCGACCCAACGCAGCAGAAGCGCCGATCATGTCAACCCACTCACGCGATGATGCGATCGGCGAAGCCAACGCATCGCGAAAGCCTGCCATCATCTTCATCCACGGCCTGTGGCAGAAGCCGAGCTCGTGGGACCGCTGGATCGAGATGTTCGACGCCGCAGGCTACGCCGCGCTGGCACCCGGCTGGCCGGCGGAGATCGGCGGCGCGTCCGCCCCCGAAACCATCGGCGAGGTCGCCGCGCATTTCGCACGCATCGCCAGGGCGCTCGACAAGCGCCCGGCGCTGGTCGGCCATTCCTTCGGCGGCCTGATCGCGCAGATCCTCGCCGGCCGACGCCTGTCGGCCGCAACCGTCGCCATCGACCCCGCGCCGTTCCGCGGCGTGCTGCCAGTGCCCGACTCCGCCCTGCGCTCTGCCTGGCCGGTGCAGCACAACCCCGCCAACGTCAACCGTAACGTCAGCCTCACCCCCGAGGAATCCCGCTACGCTGTCGCGAATGCGGTACCCGAGACCGAGTGTGACGCGCTCTATGCATCCTCTCAAGCCACCGCCCCGGGCCGGCCGGTCTTCGAGGCCGCCGCCAATCCCGATCCCTGGACCAAGGCCCAATTCGATACGGAGACTGCGGAACGCGGCCCGCTGCTGATCATCTCCGGCGAGCACGACCACGCGGTGCCGCCATCCGCCACCCGCGCCGCCTTCGAGCGGCAACAGCACAATCCTCACGCCGTCACCGAATTCGCACGGTTGTCGCTGCGCGGGCATTCGCTGACGATCGACCACGGCTGGCGCGAGGTGGCGGAGACGGCGTTGAGGTTTGTGCGACGGTTTGTTTAGCGTTCTGGTCAATACGCAATTTCGCTCCGTCCTGCTCGACGCCTCCGATCTTGAAAGCGCTGGACGAGGTTTGGCTCGAAGAACGCCAGGGAGTGACAAGGTTGAAGCGAAGTCGGCGACCCGGACGCGGATCGTCGCAGTTGACACAGCCGATGGTTGAACCCTACCAGAGAAAGCTTGGAGACTTACGATCCTTCATTTCACATTTTCCAGTTGGACTTGACTTGGTGGGACGATTTTTTTTCGTATTGATTGCGCTGACGGGAATGCTCCTCAGCGCGCAGTCGCGGCCTATCGCGACGATCGGCCTAAGTGGAACTCTGCCGCTTGCGTGCGACCGGACTGTCGTTGCGTTCGGTGGCGACTTACGAATTGCACTTCCGGCGGCAACCGATCTTGAGGATGGGTGCGATATCGTTCTCGTCAACGAAGAGGCCGAGGCCGGCAAGCTCCTGATCGGCTTCCCCCCAGACATCAACCCGCGGCTCTATCCAAACCAATCGGTGGGAATAACAAGCTACAAAGGTCGTTGGATTTCCACGCACAAGCCCGGCCGATACAAAGTTCCGGATGGAAGCTTGAGGATCCTTGTTGATAATGCCGGCGATGACGGCAATGACGGCATCAGCAGGCCGGTCAAACATCTCGCCACCGCAGTCCAGTTGATCCAGCAGGACCTCGACACGCGCCAATCGCTCGTGACGATCGCGCCAACCATCGGCCAGACTTTCACAGACGACGCAGTTGCCATCGGCGGGCAGCCCCTCGGCAGCAATCTGATCGCGCTATCTCCGAACGGGAACGGCACGATAAAACTGGTGCACGCGACGACATGCATCACGGCAGGCGACAATGGTGAGCTGTTTTTATGGGCGGACCAATTCGGGCCGCAGGGGCGGATCGAGCTGCATTGCAACAGGGACAACAATCCGAACACACCGCAGATGCTCGCGCACAACAATGGCGTTCTCGATGGCTCGGGAAGGATCGTCTTTTACGGGGCCGGCGACAAGGACGTTGCCGTCTCATTTGACGGTCCGACGGCGGGCTCATCGTTCAATGGAGGAATCCAAGTCGCCGGCCGGTTCGACATCGTCTGGCGCATGGAGCAAGGCGGAGGACGGTTCACGCTCGGCTGCAACTCCGACGGGTGCGCCAGCATAGAGCCGATAGCGGATGAATCGGGCGAGATGCCGAGCATCAACCGCTTGTTCATGATCATCGGGAGCGAACAGCTACGTCTCGGGAACTGCCCCAGGAGGGATGGCTACCGCAAGCTGGGGCCCTCGATTGTCGGGGGCAACGGCCTGCTTGTGAAGTTCGGCTGCTTTATCCCGGGCACGCCCGACGGTGTGCCTCTGATGACGCAGAATGGGAAAGTGTACGACTCGGCCTACTGACGGCCCTAGTTGCCCAAAGACCTTAAAATCAGGGGGGCCAGCTGCCGGCGAGCCAACCAGACAGAGGCGAATGGGCGGAGGTGAACCGTATCAGCCGTGATCAGCCCTTCGCGGCGGTTATCTCCGAGGAACGTAAGACACCCCTCCGCGCTGCAGAACGGTTGCATCTCGTCTACGAAGTCGAAGGGCTCGTCGCGCTTCAGCTGCGATTGAAACTTCTGTGTGAACGACATCAACTCCTCATCGAGGTGACCCGGTATGTACCGCGGGGTCGACTTCCAATACTCGTCCAGAATGATTTTGTGCAGGAAGCGCTTCCAGTGTGGGCGCTGTCCGAGCACGAGCACTTTCTTGACGCCATACCCCTTCACCATCATGGAAAACTTCCGGATGTACTCGATGTCGAAGGAGTTGTTCGATGAAAGCAGCAGAACATCGGGCGGATCGGCTTCAATCCGACGCAATGCAAAATGGTTCGCCATGTTACAGTGATGAGTTTCAACGATGTGCTGGATGATCGGACTGACCTGGCAGCCCGAGCTGTGAATCAGCAGCACCGAGACATCTTTCGGCAGAACTTCATTGAGCCCGTAATACAGGTCCGCAGCATTGGAATCTCCGAGAATGAGCACGCTCTTATCGGAATGCCGCATGTAGCAGCTGGGATCGATGGCCTTTCTTGGCGCCAGCGTGGGGACCGGACTGTCCCAAGCATAAAAGTTGCAACGGTTCTGCATGATATCCTGGGCCTCAGCCTGGATCAGCGGCGACCCGCCATAAAAATAGGCCGCATATTCACGCTTGTTCTCATCGTTGAGCCGGCCCGGAAGGCCCTGCATCTCGAAAACGAGGAGTCCACATCCGCCAATGGCGATCATCGCCATTGCGAGCCCGGGCACCGCCCAGACGCGCCGCGCGCCAAACCGGATGGGCTTCTCGACGAACTGATAGGTCGCCCACGCGAGCCCGACGGAAGCAGCGACCAGGAACGCCAGGACGGCTTGCGGGGCCGGCGAGGCTCCATAGTGGATGCGCGCGAAAGTCAGCAGCGGCCAGTGCCACAAATACAATGGATAGCTGATCAAACCGATCCACACCATGACCGGATTTGAGAGAAGCACGCGGTTGAGTAAGGCTCCGGGCCCGGCAAGGATGGCCAGATAGCTCCCGGCGACCGGCATGAGCGCCCACCAGCCTGGGAACTCTTGTCGGCGCGTGATCATGAGGACCGAGGCAGCGATCAGCGCGATGGCCACGACTGAAACGAAGTCGCGATAGATCTTTTTCTCGTCCACCGCGCCGCGTTCGAAGAGAACGGACGCCAGGACGGTCGCGATGCCATTTTCGATCCAGGCCGCCGCCCGCGGTGTCGAAAACGCGAGATAGGCCAGGATGCTGCCCGCTGACAGCTCCCAGAAGCGGGCTGCGGGAGAATAGAATGCGGCGGCCGGGTTGGAGGGCGTCGCCTTGATGCTGTAGAACAACGAAGCTGCAAACACTGCGACGAAGACCGTGAACAAGTTGAGGCGCAGCCGCCAGGCAATCCAGATGAGGGCCGGCCATAGCAGATAGAACTGCTCTTCGATGCCGAGCGACCAGAGATGCAGCAGGATCTTCGTGTCCGCCGCGACGTCGAAATAGTTGGCTTCCTGCCAGAGAGCAAAGTTGGAAACGAAGCCCGCGCCAGCGGCCACGTGCTTTCCGAGCAGACGAAAATCGTCGGGCAGCAGCAGCAGCGCTCCGGCCAGCACCGATCCGGCCAGCACGAGCGCAAGCGCCGGAAAGATCCGTTTGATACGCCTGGCGTAAAATGTCTGGAAGCTGAATGTGCCACCTTGCATCCCGCCGAGAATAATCGACGTGATGAGGAAACCCGAAATCACGAAGAAGATGTCGACGCCGACAAAGCCGCTTCGGAGCGTGTTGGGGAAGGCGTGGAAGGCGACAACGGAGACGACGGCGACCGCTCTCAATCCGTCTATGTCTGGCCGATAGAGGGCTCCATGAATGGAGTCCCTGGCGTGGTGCGTCTCCACTGGTGAATGCATATCGTCCCGCTCTCTACCCCACGCGCCAACACTACTGACGCGATCAAACGCATTACTCCGCAATCCCCCACCGATCAAACCTGGAAAACCCGACACAGACCGCAACGCTGCTGATGTTTTCACATCCAGTTGAGTACCTGGCCGATCGGCGTCGGTCAGTACTCCTCTTGTACGACCGCCTGCCTGTCTCCCGAGCCCGCGCCCGCCCCGTCGATCAGCACTCCATCATCCGCGCCATTGCGTTTCGCCGGAGCACGCCACACAGATCCAGCACCAACAACAACCACGCGCGTTGGCTCGCCCGTAGAGCCCTCGCAATACCGATCCTCTCCAAGAGGCATTCAGATCCGTGAATTCACAAGGCACACCGAATCTTATTTCTTTTTCCCCGAAATTATGCTATCCCCTGAGTCGTCCCGTGCCCGCCATGAGGGGCGCTTCGCGATCGTCACGAACGTGGGGTGCGGGATGCGGTGGGCGCGTCGGGTCGCAGCGGGCTTATGCTCGCGGACGAACGATCCGGCGCGCACGGTCAAGCCGTGTGGTCCTGGCATCCCGGTGCTGATGCCAAGTCCGTAGCGACGATGTTGCGGATGACGGGGGCAAGAACGCCGGTCCCCGGGGAGAGCGCGGAGCAGCCGTAGAACCATCGCGCAGGGAAGGCCGGGTGTGTTCGGCCAGACCTGTGGTGACTGCCGCCTGCTTTTTTTCTGCAGGCGGGCCACGGGCGCGGCCAGCGCCCGGCCTTCCCTGCGCCCTCTGATTTCGGAGAGGGCGATTGATCAGCAAGACTCGGACGCAACATGCGCCGCGAGACTGCGAAGGTGTGTCGCGATGGATCAAAAGTGTCTGGTGGCCTCGTGTTTCGAGACGCGCCGAAGAAGGCGCTCCTCACTGTGAGGAGGCGACTCCGAAGCCGGAGCTGCACATCGACCATGAGCCGCGTCCCCATGGAGAAGCAGAAAACGAATCAATCTCGCTGCGGGCACGATGGTCATGACTGCGCCCTCGCCCCTTGTGGGAGAGGGCATGGACGGCAGCGCAACGACCTCGGTCGGGTGAGGGGTCTGCCTCAAAGGGTTGCGCTCGCGGAGAGAACCCCTCACCCGACCGAGCCTGCGGATCGGCCGGCGCTGCCCTCTCCCACAAGGGGCGAGGGCACTGCATCGCGCAGCGGTGCGGAGGTTAGGCTGGTTCGAACGCGATCATCAACGGACAGAGATCGAGAAGAACAGATATCGAGAGGCGGACGACAGTCCGGCTCCAAGGCCGGAGCGCCACATGGACGGTGAGCAGCGCGCTTACGGTGAGGCTCTGCGCCAAGGCTGGCGCAGTGCGTACGCAGAGTCCGTCATTTCCCCGTCGGAATATCCTGGCGCCACGCCGAGCCCGCGATCTTCGCCGCCGCGATCACGGCCTGTGTCCGGCTCTCCACCCCGAGCTTCTGCAGGATGGCCGAGACGTGCGCCTTGATGGTCGCCTCGGAGACGCCGAGCTCGTAGGCGATCTGCTTGTTGAGCAGCCCCTGCGACAGCATCATCAGCACCCGGACCTGCTGCGGCGTCAGCGTGACCAGCCGGTCGCGCAGCTTCGTCATCTCCGGATCGGCGCCGGCCGCCAAATCAGTGTCCGCCGGAACCCAGACCTCACCGTCCATCACCTTCATGATGGCGTCGCGCAAGACATCCACGCCGAACCGCTTCGGGATGAAGCCGGAGGCGCCGAAATCGAGCGAGCGGCGGATCGTCGCGCCGTCGTCACTGGCCGACACGATCACCACCGGGATCGCCGGATATTGCGCGCGCAGATAGATCAGCCCGGAGAAGCCGGAGATGCCGGGCATGGTGAGGTCGAGCAGCACCAGATCGACGTCGGAGTCTTTCTCCAGGAGCGCCGTGAGGTCCTCGAACGAGCCGGCCTCGTCGACCACGGCCTCGGTGAGCACGCTCGCGACCGCCTGCCGCAGCGCGTTCCGAAACAGCGGATGATCATCGGCAATGACGAGATGGGTGTTGGCAGCCGCCATACGTTCTGACTTGACCTTGCGACACCGGCCGCGCGCTCGCTTCGCACGCAGCCTGCTTTTGCGGAAATACTCGCCCGGCGACTGGTTGCATGCAAGCATGCAATTCCACTTGCGGGGAAGGCGGTTAATCCACGCCTTGTGCAACGCAACATCAATAGCCCTGCGCCCGCTGACCGAACTTGATCCGCCGCAATGTCCGCAACTGTCCTGTGTGCGGCAGCCGGTCAGGGCCGAAAGTCGTATTGGGCCGAGTTTCACTGCAATGTTACTTAGGCGCCAAGGTCTCCGCGATCTGCGCCGTCCAAGTCCGGCATGCGGAGGCGAAACCATCACAGCAACAATCTTGGGGAGCGAATGCCGATGTCGACAATGGTAGCCACGCAAGCGAGATCGGGAGGCATGACGAAGGACGAACGCTTCGTCATTCTGGCCTCTTCTCTCGGCACTGTCTTCGAGTGGTACGATTTCTATCTCTACGGGTCGCTGGCCTCGATCATCGGCGCCCAGTTCTTCTCGGCCTATCCGCCGGCCACCCGCGACATTTTCGCCCTGCTCGCCTTTGCCGCGGGCTTCCTGGTCCGCCCGTTCGGCGCGATCGTGTTCGGCCGCATCGGCGACATCGTCGGCCGCAAATACACCTTCCTGGTCACGATCCTGATCATGGGTCTGTCGACCTTCATCGTCGGCATCCTGCCGAACGCCGCGACGATCGGCTTCGCCGCGCCGGTGATCCTGATCGGCCTTCGCCTGCTGCAGGGCCTCGCGCTCGGCGGTGAGTATGGCGGCGCCGCGACCTATGTCGCCGAGCATGCCCCGATGGGCAAGCGCGGCTATTACACCTCCTTCATTCAGACCACCGCGACGATGGGCCTGTTCCTGTCGCTGCTGGTGATCCTGGCAACGCGCTCGATTATCGGCGAGGAAGACTTCGCCAAATGGGGCTGGCGCGTGCCGTTCCTGGTGTCCGTGCTGCTGCTCGGCATCTCCGTCTGGATCCGTCTGCGCCTGAATGAGTCGCCGGTCTTCCAGAAGATGAAGGACGAGGGCAAGAGCTCGAAGGCGCCGCTGACGGAAGCGTTCGCGAACTGGGGCAACGGCAAGATCGTGCTGCTCGCGCTGATCGGTGCGACCATGGGCCAGGGCGTGGTCTGGTACACCGGCCAGTTCTACGCGCTGTTCTTCCTGCAATCGATTCTGAAGGTCGACGGCTACACCGCCAACCTGCTGATCGCCTGGTCGCTGCTGCTCGGCACCGGCTTCTTCATCGTGTTCGGCATCCTCTCGGACAAGATCGGCCGCAAGCCGATCATCATGGGCGGCTGTCTGATCGCGGCGCTGACCTTCTTCCCGATCTTCAAGATGATCACCACCAACGCCAACCCGGCGCTGGAGAAGGCGATCGAGGCGACGAAGGTGGAAGTGGTGGCCGATCCCGCCGGCTGCGGCGACCTGTTCAACCCGGTCGGCACCCGCGTCTTCACCGCGCCTTGCGACACGGCCCGTGCCTTCCTGGCCCAGTCCTCGGTCAAGTACTCGACCGTTCCTGGCCCGGCCGGCTCCGGGGTGAAGGTCACCTTCAATGGCAAGGAAGTGCCTTACACCGACGCCAAGACCAGCAACCCGGCCCTGACGGCCGCGATCGGCGAGGCCGGCTATCCGAAGGCGGGCAACCCGTCGATCGTGAAGATGGCGCATCCGTTCGACATCTTCCGTCCGCAGGTGGCCGCCATCATCGGCCTGCTGCTGATCCTGGTGATCTTCGTCACCATGGTTTACGGCCCGATCGCCGCAATGCTGGTCGAGCTGTTCCCGACCAAGATCCGCTACACCTCGATGTCGCTGCCCTACCATATCGGCAACGGCTGGTTCGGCGGCCTGCTGCCGGCCACCGCCTTCGCAATCGTGGCCTCGACCGGCGATATCTATGCCGGCCTGTGGTACCCGATCACGTTCGCGGTGATCACGGCGGTGGTCGGCTTCCTGTTCCTGCCGGAGACCAAGGACGTCGACATCCAGGCCAATTGATCCTGAGAGCGAGCGGCGTCCCGGCTCGCATCACATCCAACGACGAACGGCCGCGGATCAGTCCGCGGCCGTTCCGCGTTTCAAGCTGCGAGTTTTGTCGTTTGAGGTCAGACCGCGCCGATGAACTGCAGCACCACCTCACGCCGATGCGGACGCGCGCGATGCTCGATCAGATAGATCGCCTGCCAGGTGCCGAGCATCATCCGGCCGCCATGAACGGGAACCTGCAGCGAGATCGAACTCAGCATCGTCTTGATGTGAGCCGGCATGTCGTCGGGTCCTTCGGTGTCATGCACCCAGCCGGCATCCTCCGGCGCCAGCCGCGCCAGCGCCGTGGCGAGATCGCGCAGCACGGTCGGATCGGCATTCTCCTGAATCGTCAGCGAGGCCGAGGTGTGGCGAATGAAGGCGGTCACCGCACCGTCTCTTGCGCCGATCTCGCGCAGCAGCGCCTCGACCTCGCGCGTCAGATCGGTGAAGCCGCGGCCGGAGGTGTGCACCGTCAGAACCGACGTCACGACCGTGTCGATCGCGACAACCACGGGCGCCGTGCGCGACATCGCTCGTGCAGACATGCGCGTCGCCTCCTCGCCGCAGCCTCAGATCTTGCCCGACACGTCCTTCTGAACCCGGCCCGCCATGTCGAGCAGCCGCCGCCAAGCCTGCTCGAGGAAACCCATCATGCGATCCATGTCCTGGTCGCTGGGCAACGGAATTTCGAGCTTGCGCGTGCCGTCGGCGGACTTGGATTCTCCAGGCCTGGATTCGCCGGACTTCGGCTCGGCCTTCTTCAGCTGGTCGGATTTCGGCAGCGCCTGGTCCTTCGGCAGCGGCTCGTCGATCTTGCCGGTGACGCTGTGATCGCGCGAGGCGAGCTGGACCTTGAGCTTCTCATTCTCGTCCTGCAGGCGCCCGATCTCGGCATCCAGCGCGGCCCGCTCGTCGGGGATCGCATAGCAGGCCCAGCCGGAGCCGGCACTATTGCTGCAGGTCGAGACCGAACCGGTGCGGGTGTCGAGCCGGATCACACCGTCAGGCGTCGTCGTCATCGTGTAGCGGCCCTTGTCGGCATCGGACGCGGTGTCCTCCGCCAGGACCGGCCCGCCCAGGCAGCCAAAGGCGAGAAGCGCAATGAGGGGCGGCCCGTACGACTGCATGGGATTCATGGCTGGCTCAGCCTCCAAGGCGCCGCGAAGCGCATCCGAAAACCGCCGTCATGCACGCCTCCATTGTGTCGTCGCCATGACGTTCCGTCCGGTGCGATGACCTGCCACAGCGAACACCGGCATTCTCGACGTAGGAGCGACGCCGCCGGATTTCAACGCGACGGCCGCCCGATCACCGTCGGACCGCCGCCTAGCCGTCTTCCGCCGCGACGTCCCGGCGGGCGCATGGTGCCCGCTGGAACCGCTGGCGCGGGATCCATCCCGGCGCGGCGAGACAACAGATCGCAGCTGCACAGAACACTGTTGATGCGGCGCGGTGACACGCGTGACCGATCTGACGAAAAAGCCGAGAAAACGAGCAGAATCAGGCATCTAACAGTTCAACACGCAATCTTGACTTGGGGGGATGCGGTCAGTATGGTCCGCGCGGCTTTAAAGGGCGATGGGGCGCTATTTCCTGACACTCGCGGCAACGGATCGGGTCTCCACACATGGCGGACAAGCACATGGCGGATGGCACGAACGGGAGCAGCGGACACGGGGATCGCGACAAGTCGCCTGATGAGGCCGCGCTTTCCGCAAGGCTCGGAAGTCTCGACCAACGGTTGTCCGAATTTCGCGACGGCCGAAAGATCGGGGCTGATCAACCTGGAAACGGCGGCGGTGACACTGCAGCCCGGGCTTCGGCCATGGCGCGTGGCCTGCGACTGTCCTCCGAGTTGATCGCCGGTGTTCTCGTCGGTGCGTTGCTTGGCTGGGGCTTCGACCGCTTGCTGTCGACATCGCCCTTTGGATTCATCGTGTTTTTCTTGCTCGGCTTCGCAGCCGGCGTGTTGAACGTGGTGAGATCTGCAGGCATAGCTCCCGACAGGCCCCGCCAGTGAGATCTGCGCGAGAGACCCCGACTCTGAAGGCCCACGAGTGAATTGCAAAGCGCCGGCGTGGCCGGTGAACAACTGAGACGCCACGCGGATGATCGATCCGATCCATCAATTCCAGCTCAACAAGATCTTCACGATCGGCCACATCGGCAATCAGGAGATCGTCTTCACCAATTCGTCCGCGTACATGCTGCTCGCGGTCGTGCTGATCGCCGTGATGATGATGGCCGCCGGGCGCGCGCTCGTGCCGGGCCGGTTCCAGTCGGTCGTCGAGCTGTCCTACGAGTTCGTCGCAAACACCATCAGAACCAGCGCCGGCTCGCACGGCATGACGTTCTTCCCGCTGGTGTTCTCGCTGTTCATGTTCATCTTCGTCTCGAACATCGTCGGCATCATTCCCTACACCTTCACCGTCGCCAGCCACATCATCGTCACCTTCGCGTTGGCGCTGCTGGTGTTTCTGACGGTCATCATCTACGGCTTCTATAAGAACGGCCTGAAGTTCTTTAAGCTGTTCGTGCCGTCCGGCATTCCCGTGGTGATCCTGCCGCTGGTCGTCGTGATCGAAATCATCTCCTTCTTCTCCCGCCCGATCTCGCACAGCGTCCGTCTGTTCGCCAACATGCTGGCCGGCCACGTGACGCTGAAGGTGTTCGCGAGCTTCGTGACCATGCTCGGCGCGCTCGGTTTCGTCGGCAAGGTCGGCGCGTTGCTGCCGCTCGGTCTCACGGTCGCCCTGACCGGCCTCGAGCTGATGGTCGCGTTCCTTCAGGCCTACGTCTTCACGATCCTCACCTGCATCTATCTCAACGATGCTATCCATCCGGGCCACTGATCCGGCCCTCTCTACCAAACCCCTCAAAGGAGTTCGTCATGGATCCGGTCGCAGCGAAGTACATTGGCGCGGGCATTGCCTGCATCGGCATGGGTGGCGCGGGTGCCGGCATCGGCATCATCTTCGGCAACTACCTGTCGGCCGCTCTGCGCAATCCGTCGGCCGCCCAGGGCCAGTTCGGCAACCTGATTTTCGGCTTCGCGGTGACCGAAGCGCTCGGCATCTTCTCGCTGCTGATCGCCCTGCTCCTGCTGTACGCCGTCTAAGACGGCCTGAGCCGGACAGGAGAAGCCCGTGGCTGAAAGTCATGGCGAAGCCAAGGGCGGCGAGGCCAAGGGCACCGCAAGCGCCCATACGGAGGCCGATGGCGGGCATGGTTTCCCTCCCTTCTCGAAGGAAACCTTTCCCTCCCAGATCGTCTCTCTGGTGATCGCCTTCGTGGCGCTGTACGTGATCGTCTCGCGTGTGGCGCTGCCGAAGGTGGGGGCCGTCATCGATGCCCGCCAGAAGTCGATCGACGGCGATCTGGCCGAAGCGCAGCGGCTGAAGGACGAGTCCGAAGCCGCGATGAAGGCGTATGAAAGCGAGCTGGCAACGGCCCGTGCCCGCGCCCAGGCGATCGGCGCCGAGACCCGCGAGAAGCTCGCGGCCTCTTCGGATGCCGAGCGCAAGGCGCTGGAAGACAGCCTCGCAGCCAAGCTCGCGGCGGCTGAGACCTCCATCGCCACCACGCGTGCGACCGCAATGAGCAATGTCCGCGGCATCGCCGCTGACGCGGCCAGCGCGATCGTGCAGCAACTGACCGGAAAGGCCCCAGCGGCCAAGACGGTCGAGGCTGCGGTCGATGCATCGTTGAAGGGAACAGCCTGATGCATTTGCTTGCTGATCCGGAAACCTGGGTTGCGATTGCCTTCGTAATCCTGATGGGCCTGTTCGCCTATCTCGGTGTCCATCGCATGGTCCTGAAGGCGCTCGATAATCGCTCCGAGCGCATCAGGAGCGAGCTGGCGGAGGCCAAGCGGCTCAAGGAAGAGGCGGCCAAGGTGCTCGCCGATTACAAGACCCGCCGCGCCAGCGCTGAACGCGAGGCCGAGGAGATCGTCACCAGCGCCAAGGCGGAAGCCGAGCGCATCGCGGCGGAGGCCAAGGCCAAGATGGAAGACTTCGTCGCCCGTCGCACCAAGGCCGCCGAGAGCAAGATCGCCCTCGCCGAAGCCCAGGCCCTCGCAGACGTGCGGGCCGCCGCGGCGGAAGCCGCCGTCCAGGCCGCCGCGACCGTGCTGTCGAAGTCGGTCAAGGGCGCTCTCGGCGAGGATCTCGTCGCCAAGGGCATCGAGGAAGTCGGCCGCAAGCTGAACTGAGCCGCGGCCCATCACTCGTCCAACGTCATCAAAAGGCCGGGGCGATCCAATCGCCCCGGCCTTTTGCTTTTGCAGAGCTCGTCGCGGCGATTGGGCGGCACAGGCCGTCATCCAATGACTCTTGCCCACCTACCCAAGCCGCGGTCTCACCTCCGCTTCTTGCCGCGCTCGGGTGTGAGGGCCTGCGGATCGAAGCCGATGTAGAACACGTAATTGTCGGCGTTGGCGCCCGGCGGCGGCACCGGATAGACCATGTCCTCGGCGACGATCGTAAACGGCACGCTGCCATCTCCCGTCATCTGCACCGTGGTCCGATAGGCCTTGGTGGCGATCACCTTCTCGCCGATCCCGCCCTGCACCACCGCGATGCGCATCGGGATGTCGACGGTCGCCGGCGCACCTGCGGGCCCCGCGACGACGCGTCCCTGGATGCCGATCTTGCCGATGATCTCGGCACCGTTGAGGTTGCACTCGCGCGCCGTCTTGGTGATCGAAGCCTGGAACCGGACGTCATTACCGACCGCCTGCTTTCCGGGCGCGGCGACCGCATAGGTCGAAGCGCCCGAGCGGATGCTGACGGGCGGGCAGGTCAGGCCGTCGGTCGGATCGACCGGCGGGCCGCCACCGGCGGGCAGGTTCTGCTGTCCCTTGTCGTCGGAACCGCCACCGAACAGGCTCTTGAAGCGGTCGGTCAGGGATTGGGCACCAGCCGGCGCCGCCGCCGATGCGGCTCCCAAAGCCAGCAGCACGGCTGTCAACGTCCCAACCCGAATCATAGGCGTCTGTCGCATCTCGAAGTCCCCGGCATCTCGGCCGCCTGGCCGCACCAAGCTCCACCCCCGCAAGGACGGCAAAACCGGGACGACGGCGGCTGTACAAAGGCGTCTATACCCATTTCAGAGACCGGAACCAGCCCCGAACGGCCTCGCTCGTCGGCCTGCCTGATCACAAATGCTAACCCCGGAAATCCTCATGCAGCAGGCCGTAGAGATAATGGTCCTGCCAGACGCCGTTGATGCAGAGGTAGCGGCGCGCGAGCCCCTCGCGCGTGAAGCCGCACTTTTCCAGGACACGAATCGACGGCGTATTGGTCGGGATGCAGGCCGCCTCGACGCGGTGCAGATTGAGCTCGCCGAACAGCGTCGGCAGCAACAGCCTGAGTGCGGCCGTCATGTAGCCGCGATGGGCGTGCGGCTGACCCATCCAATAGCCGATCGTGCCGGCCTGAACGATGCCGCGGCGGACATTGGCGAGCGTGATGCCGCCGAGCATGACGCCATCCTGCTCGCGGAAGACGATGAACGGATAGGACCGGTCGGCCGAGATGTCCTCGGCATAACGGCGCAGCCTGCGCCGGAAGCCGGAGCGCGTCAGGTCGTCCGACGGCCAGATCGGCTCCCATGGGGTGAGATAGTCGCGGCTGACCTCGCGCAACTGCGCCCATTGCGCATAGTCCGCCATCTGCGGCGCGCGCAAATACAGGCCCAGCCCACGCGGGGCGAGCGCGGCCGGTCCGCTGGACGGCAAGCGAAACAGGGCCATCGGTGATGCTCCCCCCTGCTCTTCAGTCCGCTGGCTTGCGGCCGGCACACCTGACGGCGAACCAGGCAATGCCCCGGGCTTCCGGACTCGTGCTCAATGCAGCTGAGCCTTCGACTTCGGCCCGGTCAGACCTTCGGCGAAAGTCACCGCCGTGTCCAGACCCCTGCCGCTGCCGAGCGCGACCACCGCGGGCTTGCTGCGCGCGAGCAGCGCACGCGCCGCATCGCGGGTGCTCTCGACGCTGACGGCCTCGATCTTGGCGACCATCTCCTGCAGAGTCTGCGGCCGGCCGTAAGCCAGGATGTGACGCGCCAATTGCTCGGCGCGGGCGCTGCAGCTCTCCAGCGCCATCAGCAGCCCGGCCTTCATCTGCGCCTTGGCGCGGGCGACCTCGGCCTCGCTCAAAGTCTCCACCGCATTGCCGATGATGTCGACCACGACCTCCATCATCTCCGGCGCATCGGCCGGATCGGTGCCGGTGTAGAGGCCGAAGAAGCCGGTGTCGCTATAGGGTGCGTGGAACGTGTACACCGAGTAGCAGAGCCCCCTGTTCTCGCGCACCTCCTGGAACAGCCGGGACGACATGCCGCCGCCGAGGATGTTGGTGAACACCTGCAGCGAGAACAGCGACGGGTCGGCCTGCGGCACGCCCTCGAGCGCAAGCGTCAGATGCGCCTGCTCGAGGTCGCGATGCACCACCCGCGAGCCGCCCTTGCCGAATGCCGCCGGCAGCGGCTTCGGTGCCGGGCCGCCATTGAAGCTGGCAAAACGCTTCGTCACGTCCTCGACCACCCGCTGATGATCGACGGCGCCGGCGGCCGCGACCACCATGTCCGGCCCGCGATAATGCGTCGACAGATAGCCGTGCAGCTTGTCGCGGTCGAATGCCTCCAGCGTCTTGGCCGTGCCGAGCAAGGAGCGGCCCATCGGCTGGTCGGGGAAGCACAGCTCGTTGAGATGCTCGAACACGACGTCGTCGGGCGTGTCCTGCGCCGCGCCGATCTCCTGCACGATGACGTTCTTCTCGCGCTCCAGCTCCTCCGGCACGAAGGAGGGATTGGCGAGGATGTCGGAGAGCACGTCGAGCGCCAGCGGCACATCGGCCTTCAGCACGCGGGCATAATAAGCGGTGGTCTCGGTCGAAGTGCCGGCATTGAGATCGCCGCCGACCGCCTCGATCGACTCGACGATCTCGCGCGCGCTGCGCGTCGTCGTGCCCTTGAACGCCATGTGCTCGAGGAGATGCGAGATGCCGTGCTCGTCCGGCTTCTCGTCGCGGCCGCCGACCCCGGCCCAGACGCCGAGCGCCGCCGTCTCCAGATGCGGCATCGTGTCGGTGACCACCGTCAGTCCGGTCGGCAGCTTGGTGACTTCCACACCCATCATGCAATTCCCTGCTTGGCGGCCCGGCTGACCGAGCGGATGAACTTTTCCACCTCGGCCTGGTCGTTCCGCATGACCCTCGCGTCCTCGCGCTTGCTCATCAGCCCTTCGAGCCAGACCGGCAGATGCGGACGCTGTCCGCAGGCGGCCTCGACCGCGTCGGGGAATTTGGCGGGATGTGCGGTCGACAGCACGATGTTCGGCACCGAGGTGTCGGTGCCGTCGCGGTCGGCGACGGCGAGCGCCACCGCCGTATGCGGATCGACGAGATCGCCGGCCTCGCGGAAGGCAGCGCGAATGGCGGCCGCCGTCTCGGTCTCGTCGGCGCGGCCCGCATCGAACTCGGCGCGGATCGCCGCCAGCATCGCGTCCGGCAGCACGAAGCGGCCGGATTGCTTCAGGCTCTCCATCAGCCGCCGCACCACCGCCGCGTCGCGACCGCCGGCCTCGAACAACAGCCGCTCGAAATTCGACGATACCTGGATGTCCATCGACGGCGAAACCGTCGCATGCACCTCGCGCACCTCGTAGATGCCGGTCGCCAGCGTGCGGGCGAGGATGTCGTTGACGTTGGTGGCGACGCGCAGCGTCCGCACCGGCAAGCCCATGCGCTTGGCCACATAGCCCGCGAAGACGTCGCCGAAATTGCCGGTCGGCACGGTGAAGTCGACCGCGCGGTGCGGCGCGCCGACCGCGACCGCCGAGGTGAAGTAGTAGACGACCTGAGCGACGACGCGCGCCCAGTTGATGGAATTGACGCCGGACAGCGCCACGGAATCACGGAAGCCGTGATTGTTGAACAGGCCCTTCACGAGCGCCTGGCAGTCGTCGAAATGCCCTTCGATCGCCAGCGCATGGACGTTGGCCGCGCCCGATGTCGTCATCATCCGCCGCTGCACCTCGGAGATGCGGCCATGCGGGAACAGCACGATCAGATCGGCATTATCGCGGCCGGCAAAGGCGTCCACGGCCGCGCCGCCGGTATCGCCCGATGTCGCGACCACGATGGTGGTGCGCTCGCCGCGCTTGGCGAGCACATGGTCCATCAGCCGCGAGATCAGCTGCATGGCGACGTCCTTGAACGCCAAGGTCGGGCCGTGGAACAGCTCCAGCACGAACTGGTGCGGGGCGGTCTGGTCGAGCGGCACCACCGCGGGATGGCGGAAGGTGGCGTAGGCCTCGTTCGCCATCCGGCCGAGTTCGGCATCGGAGATTTCGCCGGCCACGAAAGGCTTGATGACCTCGACCGCGACCTCCCAATAGGGCCGGCCGAAGAACGAGGCGATGGTCGCGGGCGTGAGCTGCGGCCAGGTCTCGGGCACGTACAGGCCGCCGTCACGGGCGAGCCCGGTCAGCATCACATCGCAGAAGGTGAGCGCGGGGGCTTCCCCGCGGGTCGAAACATAGCGCGTCAAACCGCTCTCCTGACCTGCGTCACCAGGCCATAACCCGTTGATTGAACTCGAAATCGGAACCGCCCGGCGGCAACATGGTCCGGCACCATAATGGTTTTGGGCGGGGTGCGAAACCGGTTGTTGGGCCAGCAATGGTCATGACGGCGGGTTACGGCGGAGTTACGCGGGTGGGCATCAGCCCCGGGGGTAGGGCAACGCCAAGTCGCCGCCTCCCGCTCTCGTCTCTGTCTCCCGTCACCCATCACCCGTGTCGGTGCCCGAGCTCGCCTTCCCCACCGCTGTCATCGCCGGCTTGACCGGGCGACCGCCGCGGCGGCTGTGATCGACCGCGCCGCCGCGGCGTACTGGATCCCCGCCTTCGTGGGGATGACGGCGGTGGTGGTGGTCACCGGCCGGGCAGTTCGAACGAACGAACCTTGAAACATGGCGCATCTCTCCCCATCGTCATTCCGGGGCGCGCGGAGCGCGAGCCCGGAATCCATAGCCACGACCAGGAGTATGGATTCCGGGCTGGTGCCGCTGCGCGGCCCGCCCCGGAATGACGGCGGAGCGTAGAGCAGCCTCCTCGCGACGCCATAGGCGCCCGAGCTTTGCTGATAGTTCTCCCTCCATGAAGCAGAGGGCGCAGGGAAGACCGGGAGGCCGGCTGGCACCCGCGGCCCCCGTGCGAACAAGAATGCACGGGGCAGGAACCACAGGTTCAGCCAGAGCGACCCGGCCTTCCCTGCGCGATGGGTTACGTCTTATACGCGATCTCCTCGGTGCACCGGGCTTGTTGGCCACCGTAGCGCATGATGCTTGCGCATCAGCGCGTGATACCAGCGTCGGGGTATCAGGACCACGCGACTTCGCCGTCCGTGCCGGCCGCACTCGTCAGTTGCAGCCTGCCCGTCCATCGCATCCCACCTCACGTCCGTGACGACGCGTACGCCCCTCGCAACGAGGCGGGACGGAGAGAGACAACCATGATTTCGTAAAAAGCGCAATGAAAGACTTGCAGTCGGTCGATGCTGCAGGCCGCAGCGCGTTGAGCATGCTCACGAATTGAATTTTTCGGCGCAACCGGATTCTTGCTCTCCGACTCGCTCACGGGCCACGGCGGACCGCCCGTCGGACGACTCGGGCCCGTATCGCAATCGCCACGATGAGACCCAGTGTGTAGCCCGCATGAGCGCAGCGACATGCGGGCCATGCCCTGCGGTCGAGATGAACCCGCATATCGCTGCGCTCATGCGGGCTACGCGCTGATCAATCATCCGGACCCTGGTCCAGATAGAAAGTGTAACCGCGAGGCGGATTGAAGCGGCGATAGAACCAACCGACCTGCTCTAGTTTCGCGACCGTCACCGTTCCGGCTCGACCGGGCTTACGCCAGCGATCGTCGGCAAGAACACGACTCACAGCTCGATCTACGGCGACATCGGCAGTCGGCGCATCCAGAATACAGGTGGTGAAGAACCGGCACGAGGTCGGTTCTCCGGCGATGATGGTTACGAAGTCCTGGCCATTGAGCAAGATGCAGAAGCGCATGATGTCACCTGACGGTTCGACATGTCTGTCGGCGAAGCGTGCGATGGCCAACCCATCGTTATGGTCGCCCAATTCTTGGAAACCCCCAGTGAAAATCGTTGAGGGCGTTTGGTGGCATGAGGCTGTTTGCCGATACCCTGCCCTGTCGCTTTGAACCTCGCGAAGTCTCACGCGACGAAATGGAACCGCCGCGGGAGCTTTCCATGATCGCGTAGATAGCGGTCTAGCGCTGGATAAGATCGCACTCGACGTCATCACCGCGATCGTGGCTCTCGACGATGATGTGGACCGAACGAGTCGCGTCACAGTCCGCTGTCGTCTCTGCGAAGGGACCCAAAACCACCGAGTTCGTCGGGTGTTCGCAGGGGCGACACCGGGCGTGCAGCGACATATCACACCACATCGTCATCGCAAGGCAGCAAGTGACGACGGAAACGTAGCCGCGCGTCGACTAATCAGCTTGCGCCGTCTTCACTCGCGGGCGCTTAACGCCTAGCATTGCCACAGAGAACAAGCGAGACCCTCATGATCATCCAACGCATCGCGGCCTTCACCGACGGATCACGCGGCGGCAATCCGGCAGGTGTCGTCATCTGCGAGGCCCTGCCCGATCCAACAGCGATGCAGGCCATTGCCGCGGAGATCGGCTATTCCGAGACGGCGTTCGCGGCGCCCGACGGGGACACATGGCGGGTGCGCTATTTCGCGCCCGAGGCCGAGGTGGATTTCTGCGGGCATGCGACCATTGCGCTGGGCGCGGCGCTGGCCCGGCAGCAGGGCTCGGGCCGCTTTGCGTTGCGGCTCAATCATGCCGACATCACCGTCGAAGGGGGGCATTCAGCGACGGAATGGAGCGCGGCGTTCAGCTCGCCGCCGACACGGACGCGCGCGCTCTCGGCTGCGGCGGCCGAGGAAATCCTGGCGCTGTTCGGCCTGACGCATGACGATCTCGACGAACGGATTCCGCCCGTCATTGCCCATGCCGGGATGGATCATCCGGTGATCGCCCTGCGTGAGCGCAGCCGGCTTGCCGCCATCGCTTACGATTTCGGCCGCGGCCAGGAACTGGCGCAGCGCGAGCGGTTCTGCACTTTCGCGCTCGTGCACGCCGAGACGTCGGAGCTGTTTCACGCACGCAATCCGTTTCCCTTCGGCGGCGTCTACGAGGATCCGGCGACCGGCGCTGCGGCCGCCGCGCTGGCCGGCTATCTGCGCGAGCTGTCGTGGACCGCCGCTGTCCCGATCGTGATCCGCCAGGGCGAGGACATGGGTGTGCCGTGCAGCCTGCAGGTCGATCTCGATGGACCGCGTGGAGCGCCGGTCCGGGTGTCGGGCAGCGTGCGATCGATCCAGCCCGGCGCGTAGAGCCGGCCACTCAGACCGATGCGGCCTCATTCGCCTTCGCGTCGGCCTCGGCGAACACCGCCTTGGCTGCGAACAGGCCATTGAGCGCGGCGGGGAAGCCGGCATAGACCGCCATCTGCATGATCACCTCGGTGATCTCGTCGCGGCTGAGGCCGACATTGAGACCCGCATGAATGTGGACCTTCAACTGCGGGCTGGCATTGCCGAGCGCGGTCAGGGCCGCAATGGTCGCGATCTCGCGGCTGCGCAGATCGAGGCCGGGCCGCGAATAGATGTCGCCGAACGGAAACTCGATGATGTAGGTGGCGAAATCCGGCGCGATGTCGGCGAGCGCCGCGATCACATTATGGCCGGCCTCCCCGTCGATGCTATCGAGCGCGCGCCGGCCGCGCGACAGGCGATCCTGATCTTTGCTGGCGCTGGACTGCGTGCCGCTCGTCGTCGTGGATTGGCCGGGGGTTGATTGCGTCATCGTCGTTCGTCCTCTCGCTGCTGCCGGCATAGCCGGCGATCTTGCCGTCGAGAACGAGAAGGCAATCCTGCAACGTGGCGACGCGCGCCCGGACCGCTTCGCGATGCCGCTCCAGCAGCCGGCGTCGTTCCGGCTCGGTGGCAGCGCCGCCCGCGCGCAACTCCGCATAACGGAGCATGTCCCGGATCGGCATTCCCGTGGCCTTGAGGCGGCCGAGGAATTCGATCCAGGTCAGGATCGATGCGTCGTAGTCCCGCCGGCGGGCATGATCGCGATCGGCCCTGGGCAGCAGTCCGATCCGCTCGTAGTAGCGGATCGTATGGGCCGTCAACCCCGACTGCCTTGCCAGCTCGCCGATCTTCATGCGCGCTTGATCTCCATTCACGACGCCAGGCAGGCTAAGGGTTCGAGCGCGCTCTAAGTCAAGCGGCGTTTTGCCGGCCGCGTGGCCGCGTAGCCCACATGAGCGCAAGCGACATGCGGGGTCAGCACCGCTCCCGCATGTCGCTTGCGCTCATGCGGGCGCGGGGGTCATCGATTCGGCGCGCGCCGTCCCCTGGCCCAGACCGCGAAGGCTGCGATCAGCGCGGCGGCGAGCGAGAACCAGGTCAACGCGTATTGCATGTGTTCGTCGCGCAGATGCGGCGACAGCGGCCCGGGCTTTGGAATGCCGTTGGCCGGCACCGGCGATTCCAGATCGACGTAGAACGGCGCGACCTCGCCCCAGCCGAGCGCCTTGGCCATGGCAAGGTGGTCCCGGGTGAACCAGAGACGCTTGTCGTGGTTCTCCGCCGCGGTGAGCAGGCCGGCCGCTTCCGGGAAGCGCAGGTAGCCGGTCAGCGTCACCGGCTCGCCGGTGACGAGCTTGCCGACCTGGCGATCCTGGATGCTGCGCTCCTGCATGGTGTTGGCGACGAAGCCGGCGTCGATCACCACCGCCTCGCCCGAGGCGAGGCGCGCCGGCAGAAACGCCCAGGTGCCGGGGCCCGAGACGTCCTCGCGCACGGCCGAGCCTGCGCTGTAGACCATGGCATCGGGGAGCTTTGCGTAAGCAGCTGTGAAGCTGACGCGGCGGAATTCGTCGCGCTCGGGCGTCAGCGTACGCCATTCGCTTTGCGGCGGCAGTTGCACGGGGGCCGCGGCGACGCGATCGGTGAGCGCGGCGATCAGCGCATGCTTGGCGGCGCGGCGCTGCAGCTGCCAGACGCCGAGGCCGATGAACAGCGCGACCATCACCAGGGTGAAGGCGGCGAAGGCGCGGGAGGAGGTTTTGGGAAGAGCGGAGGTCATGTGCTGGTCTGGTTGGAGAACGATCGCGGGGCGAGCCTGGCCTCTCTCTTCCCGCTTGCAGCCGAGACATCGCGTTTGCCAATCAGGATTTTGTGCCCGCCAGTCTCCACGCCGTCATGGCCGGGCTTGTCCCGGCCATCCACGTCTTTCGGCGTGCTGAGCACGACGTGGATGCCCGGGACAAGCCCGGGCATGACGGAGTCACTCATTGGCAGGATCGTTCGGCTCGAAAGCGCAGGTCCCGTCTCATTGCGGCGTCTTGTCCACCAGACGTCCGGGGGCGGCCTTGTGGTGGAATTGCAGGGCGATCAGCAGCGACTTCATCGCGCGCAGCGGCAGCAACGTCGTGATCAGGATCAGCGGCCCCCACAGCGCGGCGTGGACCCAGAACGGCGGCTGGTACTTGACCTCGACGATCAGCGCCGCGCCGACCACGATGGCGCCGGCGAGCATCATGATGAAGATCGCCGGGCCGTCGCCGGTGTCGATGAAGGCGTAGTCGAGGTCGCAGGCCTCGCAGCGCTTGCGCAAATTGAGGAAGCCCTCGAACAGCTTGCCCTGGCCGCAGCGCGGGCAGCGGCAGGCGAGGCCGCGCAGGACGGTCTGGGTCAGGGTGACGGGCGGATGCGTGGTCATGGTGTCTTGCCCCTGGACCGCCGGGCGACGCCTCGAAGATACAACCGAAGACGACGACAGCGGATCACATCTGGATCAGCCGCCACGTGCCGCCCCATGAAAAAGGGCGGCCCGGCGGCCGCCCTTTCTTATCACGTTCGTCGGAGCCGGCGCGCGGCTTTAGTGCGCGCCGTGCGCCATGGACTCCGCGCCGTGGCCCCAGACGTAGATGCAGATGAACAGGAACAACCACACCACGTCGACGAAGTGCCAGTACCAGGCAGCGAACTCGAAGCCGAGATGCTGCTTCGGTGTGA
Organism: Bradyrhizobium aeschynomenes; assembly: GCF_013178945.1. Taxonomy (GTDB): domain Bacteria; phylum Pseudomonadota; class Alphaproteobacteria; order Rhizobiales; family Xanthobacteraceae; genus Bradyrhizobium; species Bradyrhizobium aeschynomenes. The sequence goes on along the minus strand of NZ_JABFDM010000019.1, from coordinate 42,612 downwards.
AGTGGCCGGCATAGGCGCGCGCCAGGCAGACGATCAGGAAGATCGTGCCGACCAGGACGTGGAAGCCGTGGAAGCCGGTCGCCATGAAGAAGGTCGAGCCGTAGATGTGGCCGGCGAACGAGAACGTCGCGTGGCCGTATTCATAGGCCTGCACGCAGGTGAAGGTCGCACCGAGCAGGATGGTCAGGATCAGGCCGTATTTGAGACCCTTGCGGTCGCCCTCGAGCAGCGCGTGGTGCGCCCAGGTCACCGTCGTGCCCGAGGTCAGCAGGATCAGCGTGTTGAGCAGCGGCAGGTGCCAGGGATCGAAGGTCTCGATGCCCTTGGGCGGCCAGACGCCGCCGATCAGCGCGTCGCGGGTGGTCTGCACCTCGAAGTTCGGGAACAGCGCGACGTTGAAATAGGCCCAGAACCAGGCCACGAAGAACATCACCTCGGAGGCGATGAACAGGATCATGCCGTAGCGGTGATGCAGCTGCACCACGCGGGTGTGGTCGCCCTTGTACTGGGCTTCCTTGATGACGTCGCCCCACCAGCTCGCCATCGTGTAGAGCACGCCGATGGTGCCGATGCCGAACACGATCGGCGCGGCGCCAAACATCTTGTGCATCCAGCCGATCGCGCCGAACGCCATGATGAAGGCCGAGACCGAGCCGACGAACGGCCACGGGCTCGGATCAACGAGATGGTAGTCGTGATGCTTGGCGTGCGCCTCAGCCATGTCTAGTCTCTCCCCAGATCGATGCCGGTCGCGCCGGCACGGTATCGTTCAGCAATGGTCCCCAGCAATCGGACGTCGATGCGGTCACAGGCTGCCCCGCGGCTTGTCCGGCTCGCTCGCGGCAACCGGCTTCGGCGCCACGTCGCGGACGGGATAGAACGTGTAGGACAGCGTGATCGTCTTCAGACCGTCGTTCTCATGGTCGGCCGTGATCGCCGGATCGACATAGAACACGACCGGCATCTCGCGGGTCTCGCCCGGGGCCATGGTCTGCTCGGTGAAGCAGAAGCAGTTGATCTTCTGGAAATAGGCGCCCGAGGTCAGCGGCGTCACGTTGTAGGCGGCCTGCGCCATGGTGGTGCGCGCCGACTGGTTGGTGACCTTGTAGTAGACGGTGACGACCTCGCCGATCGCGACCTCGATCTCGGTCTGCTCCGGCTCGAACTTCCAGGGCAGCCCGCCGGCGACGTTGGCGTCGAAGCGGACGCCGATGCGGCGCGCCAGAGGCGCCGCCGACGGCGCCGAGGTTGCGACCTGCGTGGTGCCGTTGAAGCCGGTGGCGCGGCAGAACCAGTTGTAGAACGGAACGGCGGCATAGGAGGCGCCGACCATCAGCGCGACGACGGCGCCGCAGATGCCGCCGACCAGCGCGTCGCGGCCGATGCCGCGCCGCGGCGCGGACGGCGCCTGCGCTGTCGGGGTGGGGGTCTGGTCGTCGGTCGCCATCGCCTGTGTCTGCTTCACACCGTCCTGCATCGATCTCTTACATCGGCCGCTTCAGCACGACCGGCCCCTTGACCATGGTGACCGCGAAGAACAGCACCACGAGCACGCCGAGCGCCAGCGCGATCGCGATCGAGCGCCGGCGGCGGCTGCGCAGCTGCGCGTCGGTGAGGACGATGCCCTCGGGCTCATTCGGATCGGCCATTGCGGTTGCCATGCGTCCTTTACCAGATCAGCGGCGCGATCATGCGCGCGACGGCCTCCAGGCCGAGCGTCGCGAACAGCGCGAACAGATACAGGATCGAAAAGGCGAACAGCTTGCGGTTGGCGCGCAGCGACTGGCTGCGCTCGCGCTTGCGGAACACCTCGATGGCCAGCCACAGCATGCCGGCGCCGAGCGCCAGCGAGACGACGCCGTAGACGGCGTCGAAATAGCCGAGCGGCCAGGGAGCCAGCGCGATCCCGACCAGGACGATGGTATAGAGCAGGATCTGCAGCCGCGTCGCGTCGGGGCCGGCGACGACGGGCAGCATGGGCACGCCGGCGCGGGCGTAGTCGTCGCTGCGGAACAGCGCCAGCGCCCAGAAATGCGGCGGGGTCCAGAAGAAGATGATCAGGAACAGCCAGAGCGGCTCCGGCGCGATTCCGCCGGTGGCGGCGACCCAGGCGACGACCGGAGGCAGCGCGCCGGCGGCGCCGCCGATGACGATGTTCTGCGCGGTCCAGCGCTTCAGCCAGAGCGTGTAGATCACGACATAGAAGAAGATGGTGAAGGCGAGCAGCGCGCCGGCGAACCAGTTGACCAGGATGCCGAGCGTCAGCACCGAGAAGAACGACAGGGTGATGCCGAAGGCCAGCGCCTCCTGGCGGGTCACCCGTCCCCGCGGGATCGGCCGGTTGGCGGTGCGCGACATCAGCGAGTCGATATCGCCTTCCAACGCCATGTTCAGCGCGCCCGACGCGCCGGCGCCGACGGCGATGCACAGCAGCGAGGTGACGGCGAGCACGGGGTGGAAATGGCCGGGAGCGATCAGCAGGCCGATCAGCGCCGTGAAGATCACGAGCGACATCACCCGCGGCTTGAGCAGCGCGAGATAGTCGCCGACATCGGCCTCGGAAATCCGCGGGCCGACGGCAATGGCGTTCTGATCAATGACCGACACGACGTATCCAGACTTGAATTCAAAGGGTCCTGAAGCACGGCGCTTCGAGGCTTCGCTTGGCGGATCCGGACGGCGCACCGCGATGCACCGCCCGCAGATGTCGACGCGGCGCCGGAGCGGCGCCGCGTCGTTGATGAGGGATCACTGCACCTTCGGCAGCACCTCGAACTGGTGGAACGGCGGCGGCGACGAAAGCGTCCATTCCAGCGTCGTCGCGCCCGGTCCCCACGGATTGGCGGCCGCCTGCTGCTTGCGCATGAAGGCATCGACCACGCCGTAGATGAAGATCAGGACACCGAAGGCCGAGATGTACGAGCCGAACGAGGAGACCAGGTTCCAGCCGGCATAGGCATCGGGATAGTCGATGTAGCGGCGCGGCATGCCCGACAGGCCGAGGAAGTGCTGCGGGAAGAACACCAGGTTCACGCCGACGAAGGTGACCCAGAAGTGCGCCTTGGCGATCGCCTCCGAGTACATGTAGCCGAACATCTTCGGGAACCAGTAGTACCAGCCGGCGAAGATCGCGAACACGGCGCCGAGCGACAACACGTAGTGGAAGTGCGCGACGACGTAGTAGGTGTCCTGCAGCACGCGGTCGACGCCGGCATTCGCCAGCACGACGCCGGTGACGCCGCCGACCGTGAACAGGAAGATGAAGCCCACGGCCCACAGCATCGGTGCGCGGAACTCGATCGAGCCGCCCCACATCGTGGCGATCCAGGAGAAGATCTTCACGCCGGTCGGCACCGCGATCACCATGGTGGCGGCGACGAAATAGGCCTGCGTCGCCGACGACATGCCGACCGTGTACATGTGGTGCGCCCACACCACGAAGCCGATGCCGCCGATCGCGACCATGGCGTAGGCCATGCCGAGATAGCCGAACACGGGCTTGCGCGAGAAGGTCGACACGATCTGGCTGATCATGCCGAAGCCGGGCAGGATCAGGATGTACACTTCGGGGTGACCGAAGAACCAGAACAGATGCTGGAACAGCAGCGGGTCGCCGCCGCCCTCGGGCGCGAAGAAGGTGGTGCCGAAATTGCGGTCCGTCAGCATCATGGTGATGGCGCCGGCGAGCACAGGCAGCGACAGCAGCAGCAGGAACACCGTCACCAGGATCGACCACACGAACAGCGGCATCTTGTGCAGGGTCATGCCCGGCGCGCGCATGTTGAAGATCGTCGTGATGAAGTTGATCGAGCCGAGGATCGACGACGCACCGGCCAGATGCAGCGACAGGATCGCGAAATCCACCGCCGGCCCCGGATGGCCCGAGGTCGACAGCGGCACATACATCGTCCAGCCGGCGCCGACGCCGTTGGCGCCGGGCTCGCCCTCGACGAAGGTCGAGGTCAGGAGCAGCGCGAAGGAGGCCGGCAGCAGCCAGAACGAGATGTTGTTCATGCGCGGGAACGCCATGTCCGGCGCGCCGATCATCAGCGGCACCATCCAGTTGCCGAAGCCGCCGATCATCGCCGGCATGACCATGAAGAAGATCATGATCAGGCCGTGCGAGGTCACGAACACGTTGTAGGTGTGGTTCTCGTGGAAGAGCTGCACGCCCGGATACATCAGCTCGATGCGGATCGCGACCGACATCGCGAGGCCGATGATGCCGGCGCACACCGCGAAGATCAGGTACATCGTGCCGATGTCTTTGTGGTTGGTCGAATAGACCCAGCGCCGCCATCCGGTCGGATGGTCGTGCGCGTGATCGTCATGGCCGGTATGGGTCGCTACGTTCGTCGCCATTGTCCAATCCTCAGTGTCCCCGTGGACCGCCGAGGCGGCCCTCAATTCTCTCGCGTTGGTCCCCGCGCTACTGCTGCACGCCCGCAGCCGACGCGTAGGTGGTCGTGGGCGCGCTGGCGTACTTCTTCTTGGCGTCCTCGACCCAGGCGGTGAATTCCTGGTCGCTCACGACGCGCACCGCGATCGGCATGTAGGCGTGGTCCTTGCCGCAGAGCTCGGAGCACTGGCCGTAGTACATGCCAACCTTGGTCGCCTTGAACCAGGTCTCGTTGAGACGGCCGGGAATGGCGTCGATCTTGATGCCGAAGGACGGCACGGCGAAGGAGTGGATGACGTCGGCGCCGGTGGTCTGGACGCGAATCACCTTGTTCACCGGCACGACCATCTCGTTGTCGACGGCCAGCAAGCGCGGCTTCTTGTCCTGCGCCATCAGCGAGTCGAACTCGAACTTGCCGTTATCGGGATAGGCGTAGCTCCAATACCACTGCTTGCCGGTGGCCTTGATGGTGAGATCGGCCTTCGGAATGTCGAGCTCGAGGAACAGCAGGCGGAACGACGGCACCGCGATGACGACGAGGATCAGCACCGGGATCAGCGTCCACGCCACTTCGAGCAGCGTGTTGTGCGTGGTGCGCGACGGCACCGGATTGGCGCGCGCATTGAACTTGACCACCACGGCGACCAGCAGCGCCAGCACGAACAGGGTGATGATGGTGATGATCGCCAGCAGCAGCCCGTGGAACCAGGTGATGTTCTCCATCACCGGCGTCGCGGCTTCCTGCAGCTTGTATTCCCATGGCGCCGGCTGCCCCATTTCAGCAAACGCCGATCCACCCGACACCAGCGTCACGCCCGCTACGGCCAACCCCAGCAAGCAGGCGCTCAATTGGCCTTTCGACATCTTCATGCCGTCGCGCTCCCTTCAGAACTTTCCCCCTCAGCACGCCGCGAGATTGACGCCGCGCACCGTTCGATCCGCTCTCCTGACAAATGGCCTTCGGGCGGACGCTTAGAAAAGCACCTGGGCCAGTTCACTGGAATGACGAAATCTTTCTTCTCAAACCATAATTCTTGACCTATCGCAATGCAGTCTTAAGCCGGATATCGCGTGCGGCGCTCTCCGTCGCGGCGCATCGACTTTTCCGAGAAATTGCCGCATGCCGTGGTTTCGCGGACAACGGGCGCTTGACAGGCGTGCGGCGCGATGTAGGCAACGGAATATGGCGGTTTGCGAGGCTGATTCGGCGAGGCGCAGCGGCAGTGCACCTGTGACCCGGCCTTATTTCGCGTCGTTTCGTGCCTTACGCTTGTGACGCTGTCCTCATGACGCCATCATTGCCGTATCATGGCGTCGGATGCGCAGATCACCCACAGGAAATTGTCATGGCACCGACCCGGACCAGGGTTTCAACGGACAGGACAGCTGACATGTCGACCCCAACTGCGAATGACTCGCGCGGTTTGTGCCGATTCAGCGCGGTGCGTGCGCGACTCACGACGAGCGTGGCTGTCATCCGCAGCGTCGCGGCTGCCGTCGCAGTGACGCTGACGGCTGCGATCGGCCTGCCGCAGTCGGCGCTGGCGCAGGGCGCCGTGCGCTCGGTGCATGGCGATTGGCAGATCCGCTGCGATACGCCGCCTGGCGCGCAGGCCGAGCAGTGCGCGCTGATTCAGAGCGTGGTCGCCGAGGACCGCTCCAATGCCGGCCTGACCGTGATCATGCTCAAGACCGCCGACCAGAAGAGTCGGCTGATGCGCGTGGTGGCGCCGCTCGGCGTGCTGCTGCCGTCCGGCCTCGGTCTCAAGCTCGACAACCAGGATGTCGGCCGCGCCGGCTTCGTGCGCTGCCTGCCGAATGGCTGCGTCGCCGAGGTGGTGCTCGAGGACAAGCTGCTCGGCCAGCTCAAGACGGCAAAGACCGCGACCTTCATCATCTTCGAGACCCCGGAGGAAGGCATCGGCTTCCCGCTGAGCCTGAACGGCCTCGCCGACGGATTCGACAAGCTACCCTGACGTCGCAGAGAATTGACAACCGCACCGCGCACGTTGACGTGATCGGCGGTGATCGTGCTGCGTCCCAGACGCTTGCCGCTCAGCCCCGCGCATCCAGCGCCAGCGCCATCACCAGCAGCGTCTTGTCAAAGCCGTCATCGCCGGCCTCGCGCGGCTGCACGGCCTTCAGGAGAAAGCCGGCCTTCTGGTACAGCCTGATCGCATTGGTGTTGCCGCGATAGACCGTGAGCTCGGCGCGCGAGAAGCCGGCGGCCCGTGCGGCCTCCAGCGCCGCGGTCATCAGGCGGCCGCCGATGCCCTGGTGCCGAAACTGCGGCAAAAGGCCCATGCCGAGCACCCCGATCCGGGCATCGATCGGCCCCGATTTCGGCGTCACATCACACCAGCCGACCACCTCACCGGCCGAGAGAGCGACGAATTGCGGATACCCTTCGTGAATGTTGTTCAGAATGAAGGCGCGCGTCGAGTCCAGCGGCGGCGCCTGGACGAAGGACAGGTACCGCCGTTCACGCGCGACGTAATCGAGCGTGCGGTGGAAGCTCTCGATGTGAGCGGCCGTAATGGGAACGATCTCAACCATGTCAGTTCGGTAATCATCCTGCCCCTCGCGCCCCGGCGTCAAAACAACTATCTTGGAATGACCGCTCCGACAACGGATTGACCCATGACCGCTCCCACCACGTCCCTGCTCGAACGCGCCAATCTGGATCGCGATGCGGTCCGAAGCGAGGTCGCGCGTGGCCTTTCCGGCGCCGATGACGGCGAATTGTTCTTCGAGTACAGCCAGACCGAGGCGCTGACCTTCGACAATGGCCGGCTGAAGCAGGCGACCTATGACACCAGCCAGGGATTCGGCCTGCGCGCGGTGAAGGACGATGCGGTGGGCTATGCGCATTCCTCCGACGTCTCGCTGCCGGCATTGATGCGCGCAGCCGATGCCGTCAGCGCCGTGCGCGGCGGCTATTCCGGGACGTTCGCGAGCGCGCCGCCGCACACCAACGTGCGGCTCTATGGCGACGACAATCCGCTCGACGCCCCCGGCTTCGAAAGCAAGGTCAAGCTGCTCGGCGAGATCGACGCCTATCTGCGCGACAAGGATCCGCGCGTGCGCCAGGTGACGGTGTCGCTCGGCGCGACGTGGCAGGTCGTGGAGATCCTGCGGCCCGACGGCGAGAGCTATCGCGACATCCGCCCGCTGGTACGGGTCAACGTCTCCGTGGTCGCCGGCCAGGGCGATCGCCAGGAGAGCGGCAGCAAGGGCTATGGCGGCCGCGAGGCCTATGCGCGCTTCATCGAGACCAAGGCATGGCGCGAGGCGGCCGACGGCGCGTTGCGCGAGGCGCTGGTCAATCTCGAATCCGTCCCCGCGCCCGCCGGCGAGATGGACGTGGTGTTAGGGGCCGGCTGGCCCGGCGTGATGCTGCACGAGGCCGTCGGCCACGGGCTCGAGGGCGACTTCAACCGCAAGAAGACCTCGGCCTTCGCCGGGCTGATGGGCAAGCCGGTGGCCGCCAAGGGTGTCACCGTGGTCGACGACGGCACCATGGCCTCGCGCCGCGGCTCGCTGTCGATCGACGACGAGGGCACGCCGACCAGCCGCACCGTGCTGATCGAGGACGGCATTCTCGTCGGCTACATGCAGGACCGCCAGAACGCGCGGCTGATGAACATGGCGCCGACCGGCAACGGGCGCCGCCAGGGCTATGCGCATGTGCCGATGCCGCGCATGACCAACACCTACATGCTGGCCGGCGAGCGCGATCCGGCCGAGATCATCGCCTCGGTCAAGAACGGCATCTATGCCGTCAATTTCGGCGGCGGCCAGGTCGACATCACCTCGGGCAAGTACGTCTTCCAGTGCACCGAGGCCTACAAGATCGAGAACGGCAAGGTCGGCGCGCCGGTCAAGGGCGCGATGCTGATCGGCAACGGCCCGACCGACCTCAACCGCATCAGCATGATCGGCAACGACCTCGCGCTCGACACTGGCATCGGCACCTGCGGCAAGAACGGCCAGGGCGTGCCGGTCGGCGTGGGACAGCCGACGCTTCGCATGGATCGCATCACGGTGGGAGGCACGGGCCGATGAGCCTCGACAAGATGTCCACGGGCAAGGTCAGCACCAAGGCTCCGCGCAAGGAAACGACGTGGGGCGGGCAGATCGCCCAGCTCGCCGCCGTCGTCGCGGTCGTCTTCCTCGCCAAGGGTGCGATCGCCGAGCCGTTCTACGTCCCCTCGGGCTCGATGGAGCCGACGCTCCTGATCGGCGATGCGTTGCTGGCGTCGAAATTCCCCTATGGCTACGGCACCTCGTCGCTGCCGATGCAGATCACCTTGCCGGAGACGGGACGCCTGTTCGGCGAGACGCCGAAGCGCGGCGACGTCGTCGTATTCCGCTGGCCGGGCGACACCTCGCAGGCCTGGGTCAAGCGCGTGGTCGGCCTGCCCGGCGATCGCATCCAGATGCGCCAGGGCCAGCTCTACATCAACGGCGAGGCCGCTGCGCTCAAGCCGGACGGCATCGGCGATGCGGAGGACGACAGCGGCCGCAACGAGCCGGCCTATCGCTACGTCGAGACGCTGCCGAACGGCGTGTCGCACCTGATCTTCAAGATGCGCGACAATGGCCGCCTGGACAACACGCCGGAAGTGACCGTGCCGCCCGGCAAGCTGTTCGTGCTCGGCGACAACCGGGACAATTCCGCGGACAGCCGCGTCTCGTTGCGCGACGGCGGCGTCGGGATGCTCCCGATCGACAATCTGGTCGGCCGCGCCGACGCGGTGGTCGGCTCATGGGATCTCGGCTTCAAGAACCAGCCGGTCTGGGCGTGGCTGTCTGGCTTCCGGCTCGATCGCTTCTTCACCGCGGTCCGCTGAGCGGACCGCGGCGTGACCTTCGACGATGTCAGGGCACTTGCGCTGGCATGGCCGGAGGTCGAGGACGGAACGTCCTACGGGACGCCGGCGCTGAAGGTGCGCAAGAAGCTGCTGACGCGGCTGAAGGAAGACGGCGACAGCCTCGCGCCGATGTCGAGCCGCTGTTGCAGCGGCAGTGGCCGGCGCTGGCGTCGAGGAAGGCGCGCGCGGCGGTCGATGCCGGCTGAGCGTCTGGCGTTGTTCCCAGAGCCGTACGCGTCGGAGGCGCGTGATCGGGCCGACATTCCCTGCTATCGACGGCCATGACCGAGGATGACTTCGTCACGTCAGCGCTACGCAATCCCGTCAATGCGGCGATCATGGATGTGCTGCGTGCGACTGCGTTGCCGGATGCGTGGCTCGTCTCGGGATGCCTCGTGCAGACGGTCTGGAACGTGCGGACGGGACGTGCGGTCGACCACGGCATTCTGGACTACGATGTGTTCTATTTCGATCCCGACACATCATGGGAGGCGGAGGACGCGGTGATCCGCCGGATGGCCGCCTGTCTCAACGGCATCGATGCCAAGGTCGAAGTCCGCAACCAGGCGCGCGTCCATCTCTGGTATCCGGCCAAGCATGGCCGGCCCTACCCGCCCCTTGCCCGTTCAACCGACGGCATCGACCGCTTTCTCACGGCCAACACGCAGGTCGGGATTCGTCCTGTCGACGGCGGATATGAGGTCTATGCGCCGAGGGGCTTCGACGACATCGATCGGATGATCGTGCGGCCGAACTACACGGCCAATTTCACGGCGGCGAACTACGCAGCGAAGGCGGCACGTTGGAAGGCGCTGTGGCCTGAGATCACGGTCATCGCCGCCGAGGAATGATCCGGCGGGGTCGCAACAGCTCGATCCACGCGTCATTCCGGGGCGCGCGCAGCGCGAGCCCGGAATCCATTTCTCGTCAGTGCGCGCGGCCCGATGGATTCCGGGCTCGTGCCGCTGCGCGGCCCGCCCCGGAATGACAGCGAGTGTGCGGCGCTGCCGGCGTATCCCACTTGCTAGATCGACGTCGTCAGCTCCGTCAGCCACGCCGGCGAGTTCTCGACCAGCCACGCCTCGAGCTGCTTGTCGGCGCCGCTGAGAATCGCAACAGCCACGATCAAAAACGCCGCGCCCATCAGCATCTTGCCGAGCTTGCCTGCCGACAGCAGCCGCGCCCGCAGGCGCATCATGGTGGTGCGCGACAGCAGTCCGAGCACGACCAGCGGCAGGCCGGCGCCGAGCCCGAACGCCAGCATCGTCAGCGTCACGCGGACGAGGTCCCGCCCTTGCGACGCCAGCAGCGACGCCGCTCCGAGAGTCGGCCCGACGCAGGGCGACCAGACCGCACCCAGCAGCAGCCCGATCACGAACTGGCCGCCTGCGCCTGAGGCCGCGAAGCCCTGGGAATGCCGGTCGGCCCAGCGCTGCACCGGGCCGCCGGCGACCGCGAGCTGCGCCTGCCAGGACGGCACCAGCAGGACGAAGCCGATCACCAACATGATCACCGCCGCGACGAGGCGGAACGCACCGGCATCGAGGCCGAGGCCATTGCCTGCAAGCGCGATGAACAGGCCGATGCCGGTAAACGATAATGCGAGACCTGCCGCGAGCGCTAGTGCGCCGCGTGGATGTGCCGCCGCAGCAGCGCCGAGCACGATCGGCACCAGCGGCAGCACGCAGGGCGACAGGACCGAGAGCAGGCCGGCCACGAAGGCCAGCGCCAGCGCGATCATGGCGCGTTACAGGCTCTTGTCGAGCAGCGCCGCGATCGATGCTTCCTTGGTGTCACCGACGGAGCGGCCGGCCTCGGTCGCGCCCTTGAAGACGATCAGGGTCGACTGCATCTGCGCGCCGAACCCCTTCACGACCGGCTTCTGGTCGTCGAAATCGACGCGGAAGATCTTGAGATCCTTGAATTTCGGCGCGGCCGCGAGCTTGTCGATGATCGGCTTCTGCGCCTTGCAGGTCGGACACCAGCCGGCATGGATCTCGATCAGGATCGGCTGGCCGGCGGTCTGCGCCGCCTTGAACGCCGCATCCGAATAGGGCGTGGCATCGACGGCAAATGCCGTCCCGAGCCCTGCGACGGCGAAAGTGGCCGCAACGACTGCGGTGGCGAAGAACCTGCGCGAAAACGTCATGGCAAACCCCGATCTCGGTGTTGCGACAGGCAGCCGGCGGCGAGAGCCGCGATGCCGTCGATCAATTCGAGCCGGAGAGATGAAATGTTACGCGACCGCAGCCAAAAATTCTTCTGGCGCCTCGGACGGCAAGGCGTCAGCGGACGACACCCGACGTGAAACCCGCCCGCCGGCGCGGCGGCTTGATTTCCTTCTTCAGGAAGCAGTGCGCCTCCTTGCCGGCGTAGCCGGGCCGCGCAAACGTCCAGGCGCGGCATTTGTTGTCACCGGTGCAAGCGGCCTTGCAGATGTCTTCGGCGTCGGAAGCCTTTTCTTCCTTCTTGTCGACCGCCTTGTCGCCGCTGCTCTTGTCGCCCTTGTCGGCAGCCTTCTCGGCCTTGTCGCCACTCTTCAGATCCGTGGTCTTGATGTCGAAGCTGCGATAGTCGCCGCCGGGACGATCGATCGAGGTTTCGACGGCGTCGTTGCGGATCTCGACGACGCCAGCGCCGCGCACGCCGGACACGCAGCAATTGTCGGGCACCCGCGCCGGCACGCTGTTCTTCAACCAGCACACCGCGCCCGCTTCCATCACGGTCGGATAGTTGAAGCTCCAGGCGCGGCAGCGGCGGTCGTGCTCGCACAGCAGCGCACAATCGGCCGGGTCGCCCGAGGCGATCGGCGCGCTCATGTAGTCGCCACCCGGGCGATCGGAATAGGTCTGGGCATGGGCGGGCGGCAGGCGCAGAGCCGCGAGCAGGCACGCCAATGCCCACAGCCAAGCCCCGATGAAGCGCCCCGCGCGCCGCCGCTGAAACATCAGACCCATTGTAAACGTTCGAGTTTTCTTCAGTGTTCTTGAGCGGTCATTTGATCGCCACGAACCTGTATGGCGGATGAACGGTTCGGACCAGCCGACATGACTGGAGGCAAAGCGGCGGCACGCAGGCGCCAAACCGGCCCCGCAGACATGAATCGCAACAAAAAACAGGAGCCGCCGGCTCCTTCACATGGAACAGGCGATGCGCCGAACCTGCGACGAGCGCAGGCTCAGCCGCGGTCAGAACGCATATTCGTCATAGGCCGGCTCGACCGAGCCGTGCCAGGCGCCGTTGAACTTCTCCAGCATCTCCTCTGCCGGCGAGCGGCCGCAATCGACGATGTGGTCGAGCGGCTCGAGATAGCGGCTCTCGTCCCGGCCGGTCTGGTCGACGCGATTGCGCCGGCGCAGGCCGTGATGGGCGAGGGTCAGGCATTCCTTGGCGACCTCGAACACGTAGCGATTACGGATACGCGCCTTGAAGCCGAGGCGCGGAACGTCGTCGCGCAGGCTCTGCCGCTCGAACGCGGTCCAGTTCTTGACCAGCTCCCAGGCGGCGTCGAGGCTGGCATCGTCATAGAGCAGGCCGACCCAGAACGCCGGCAGTGCCGGCAGCCGGCCCCACGGCACGCCATCGGCGCCGCGCATTTCGAGATAGCGCTTCAGCCGTACCTCCGGGAAGATCGTCGAGAGATGATTGGCCCAGTCCGACAGTGTCGGCCGCTCACCCGGCATGGCCGGATTCTTGCCCTCGAAGAAGGCGCGGAACGAGGTGCCGGAGACGTCGATATAGCTCTCCTCGCGCTTGACGAAGTACATGGGCACGTCGAGCGCGTAGTCGACCCAGCGCTCGAAACCCATGCCGTCCTCGAACGCCCAGGGGATCATGCCCGCGCGCTGGTTGTCGGTGTCGCGCCAGATCTCGGAGCGAAACGAGAGGAAGCCGTTCGGCTTGCCTTCGGTGAACGGCGAATTGGCGAACAAGGCGGTCGCGATCGGCTGCAGCGCCACCGACACCCTGAGCTTCTTGACCATGTCGGCTTCGGAGGAGAAGTCGAGATTGGTCTGCACCGTGCAGGTCCGGTACATCATGTCCAACCCGTAGCGGCCGACCTTCGGCATGTAGTTGGTCATGATCTTGTAGCGGCCCTTGGGCATCACCGGGATTTCGGCGCGCGTCCAGGACGGTGTCATGCCGAGCCCGAGGAAGCCGATGCCGAGCGGGGCCGCGATCTCCCGTACCTGCGCCAGGTGCGCCATCAGCTCGGAATGCGTCTGGTGAACGGTCTCGACCGGCGCACCGGACAATTCGAACTGGCCGCCGGGCTCGAGCGAGATCGCGCCGCCGCCGGTCACGTCATAGAGCCCGATGATGTTGCCGCGCTCCATGATCGGTTCCCAGCCGAGCAGGAGCTTCATGCCCTCGAGCAGCGCCCCGATGCCGCGCGCACCCTCGTAAGGCACGGGGCGATGGCCCTCGAGCGTGAACGGCGTCTTCTCGTGCTCGGTGCCGATGCGGAACGCAGACGGCGGCTTCACGCCGGCCTCGAGCCACGCCACGAGTTCGTCGCGCGACTGCAGCGGGGTCATATCGATCTGGTCACGCGCCATGGGAGTCTCGGTTCAGAAGCGCTTCGAGGGTCGCGCGTGGTGACAGGAAGGGCCGCGGACCCCTGGGGACCGCGGATGTGAATGAGATCGGATGGCTCATCGGGGTGACGCGCCTTCTGCGGCAGAGAGTTGCGCGGCCTGACCGCAGGAGCAGCCCAACCGGTCGAGCAGCGTGCACAGCTTGGCGGCGTCGGCATCCGACAGCTTGGAACCGACGTGCTTCTCGATCGCGGCCGAATAGGCCGACCACATCCGCTTCTGCAGATCGCGGCCAGCCTCGGTGATCTCAACGAACTGGCCGCGCTTGTCCATCTTGCACTCGCGCCTGACCACCAGACCTTCGTCGACCAGACGGTCGATCAGGCGCGAGGTCGAATATTGCGGAATCAGCATCTGCCGCTCGAGCTCCACCGGGCGCAACTCGCCCGAGGGGGCGCGGGACAGCTCGAGGAGCGCATCATACCAGGCGAGTGGCGGGAAACCGGCCTTCTTCAGCTCCTGCTCGACACAGTCGAGCACCCGGCTCTGGACCCGCATCAGGCGGATCCAGGCGGCGGTCGCCTCGGTCGATGGTTTGCGTTTCATGGGCCGGCTCGTATCCTCTGGGTCCCGTTCTAGCGCATTCGATGCAGCTGCATCAATCTTGACGATTGGATGCAAATGCATTTAGGGGCGGCGTGTCACGTCCGGTTCCACCAAAAACAACGGTCTCACGGAGGGAATACAAGATGAAGCTTTATTATTCACCCGGCGCCTGCTCGCTCTCGCCCCATATCGCCCTGCTCGAGGCCGGCCTGCCCTACGACCTCGTGAAGGTCGATCTGCGCGCCAAGACCCTGGAAAATGGCGACGATTATCTCAAGATCAATCCGAAGGGCCAGGTGCCGGCTTTGGGGCTGCCGAGCGGCGAAATCGTGACCGAGGGACCGGTCATCGTCCAGATGATCGCCGACCAGGCGAGGGACAAGGGCCTGGCGCCGGCCCGCGACAGCGGCGAGCGCTACAAGCTCCTGGAGTGGCTGAACTTCATCACCTCGGAGCTGCACAAGAATTTCGGTCCGATGTTCTCGCCGGTGCTAGCCGACGACGCCAAGGCGTTCTTCAAGGACCGGGTGATGGGCAAGTTCAAATATATCGACAGCCAGCTCGCCGGCCGCGACTACCTGATGGGCAGCCAGTTCACCGTCGCCGACGGCTACCTGTTCACGATCCTGACCTGGGCGGAGCGGATGAAGTTCGATCTGTCGGGGATGCCGAACCTGGTGGCCTACAAGACCCGCGTCGCCGCGCGTCCGAAGGTGCAGGAGGCGCTGACGAAGGAAGGGCTGATGAAGGCGGGGTGAGCAAAAGCTCGCCGACTTTCGAGACGGCGAGGTTCGCAGCCTCAAACAACAGTGTCATCCCCGCGAACGCGGGGATCCATAACCACAGGGAGCGGTCGTGACGCGAGATGCTCGTGACAGCTAGCCTCGCCCCAAACATCTGCTGCGGCGTATGGGTCCCGGGTCGGCGCCCGGCAACGCTATCGCGTTGCCGGGCTTGCCCGGGACGACAGCAGGGCTAAGCCGCCGCCTTCTTCGGCGGGAAGCGGCCGTAGAAGGTTTCGCCCTTGGCGGCCATCTCCTCCAGCAGCTTCGGCGGGGCGAAGCGGGAGCCGTATTTCGCCGTGTATTTGTGGCACAGCTCGACGAACTTTTTCGTCCCCATGAAGTCGATGTAGGACAGCGTGCCGCCGGTGAACGGGGCGAAGCCGAAGCCGAGGATCGAGCCGACATCGGCCTCGCGCACGTCGGTGATGACGTGGTCCTCGACGGTGCGCGCGGCTTCCACCGCTTGCACCACCAGGAAGCGCTGTTTCAGCTCCTCGACATCGAGCGTATCGGGATCGAGATGCTTCGGCTGCAGCTTGGCGAGATCGGGCCACAGGCTCTTCTGGCCCTTGCCCTTCTCGGGATAGTCGTAGAAGCCCTTGGCGTTCTTGCGGCCGAAGCGGCCCTGCTTCTCGACCAGCTCGACCATCAGCTTCTTGTGGTCCTGGTTGATGGCGTTGGCGCCGAGATCATGCTCGGTCGCCTTCATGATCTTGAGGCCGAGATCGAGCGCGACTTCGTCCGACAGTGACAGCGGGCCGACCGGCATGCCGGCCATCTTGGCGGCGTTCTCGATCATCGCCGGCGGCACGCCTTCGAGGAACATCTCGTTGCCCTCGGCGATGTAGCGCATCACGCAACGGTTGGCGAAGAAGCCGCGGGAGTCGTTGACCACGATCGGCGTCTTGCCGATGGTGCGGACATAGTCCAGCGCCGTCGCCAGCGCGACGTCGCCGGTGGCCTTGCCCATGATGATCTCGACCAGCATCATCTTCTCGACCGGCGAGAAGAAGTGGATGCCGATGAAGCGGCCCTGGTCCTTGAACTCCTCGGCCAGCGAGGTGATCGGCAGGGTCGAGGTGTTGGAGGCGAAGATCGCGCCGTCCTTCAGATGCTGCTGCGCCTTGGCATAGGTCTCGGCCTTGACCTTGCGGTCCTCGAACACGGCCTCGATCACGAGGTCGCAATCCTTGAGGACGGCGTAGTCGGCCGTCGCGGTGATGCGGCCCATGATCGCCTCGGCCTCGCCCGGCTTGGCGCGGCCCTTCTTGACCAGGCCGTCGATCACGCTCTGCGCATGCGCGCGGCCCTTGTCGGCGCTCTCCTGGTCGCGGTCGATCAGCACCACCTCGAGGCCGCCACGCGCCGAGACGTAGCCGACGGAAGCGCCCATGAAGCCGGCGCCGATGACGGCGATCTTCTTGATCTTGGTCGCCGGCACGTCGGCCGGGCGGCGCGCGCCCTTGTTCAATTCCTGCATCGACAGGAACAGGCTGCGGATCATCGCGGCCGCTTCCTTCGAGCGCAGGATCTTGGTGAAGTAGCGCGATTCGACGCGCAGCGCGGCGTCGATCGGCAACTGCAGGCCCTCATACACGCAGCTCATGATGGCGCGGGCGGCCGGATAGTTGTCGTAGGTCTCGCGGCGATAGATGGCGTTGCCCGCCGGGAACATCATCATGCCGTTCTTGGAGAACACCGGGCCGCCGGGCAGCTTGAAGCCCTTCTCGTCCCACGGCTGCACGGCCTTGCCGCCGCCCTTGATCCAGTCCTTCGCGGCCTTGATGAGGTCCGCGGCCGGCACGATCGCATCGACCAGCTTGAGCGCCTTGGCCTTGTCGAGCGTGAGCGCCTCGCCCTTCAGGAGCAGGTTCATCGCGTCCTGCGGCTGCACGATGCGCGGCACGCGCTGGGTGCCGCCGGCGCCGGGAAACAGGCCGACCTTGATCTCGGGCAGGCCGAGCCGCGTCTTCGGGTTCTCGGCCGCGACACGGTAGTGGCACGACAGGGTGATCTCGAAGCCGCCGCCGAGCGCGAGACCGTTGATCGCGGCGACCCACGGCTTGCCCGAGGTCTCCATCGACCGATTGATCTGCGAGAAGCGCCGGCTGGTGTCGAACAGCATCTGGTTGGCGGCTTCCTCGCCCTTGCTCTTCAGCACATCCGCATAAATGCGGTTCATGCCCTCGAGCATCGACAGATCGGCGCCGGCGCAGAACGCCTCCTTGGCCGAGGTGATGACGACACCCTTGATCGCGGCGTCAGCGGTGGTCTCCTTGACGAGCGCCTCGAGCTCGTTGGTCGAGGTCTCGTCGAGCACGTTCATCGAACGGCCGGGAATGTCCCAGGTGATCAGCGCAATGCCATCGGCATCGGTTTCGAGTTTGAAGTTCTTGAAGGCCATGTGGTGCTCCCTCGTGCCTGCAGCCGGTCGGCGCGGCGAAATTCTGCGATCTGTGGTTCTGCCGTCATTCCGGGGCAAGGCCGAAGGCCTTGAACCCGGAATCTCGACATTGGCTTGCTCTTTCCCTCACCTCGAGATTCCGGGTTCGATGCTGCGCATCGCCCCGGAATGACGGAGTGCCGATCACACCCGCTCGATGATGGTCGCGGTGCCCATGCCGCCGCCGATGCACAGCGTGACCAAAGCGGTGGCCTTGCCGGTGCGCTCGAGCTCGTCGAGCACGGTGCCCAGAATCATCGCACCGGTCGCGCCGAGCGGATGGCCGAGCGCGATGGCGCCACCATTGACGTTGATCTTGTCCTTGTCGATCTCGAACGCCTGCATGTAGCGCAGCACGACGGAGGCGAAGGCCTCGTTGAGCTCGAACAGGTCGATGTCCGACTTCTTCATGCCCGAACGCTCGAACAGCTTCTCGGTGACGTCGACCGGGCCAGTCAGCATCATCGCCGGCTCCGAGCCGATATTCGCGAACGCACGAATCTTCGCGCGCGGCTTCATGCCGTACTTCGCGCCCGCCTCCTTGCTGCCGAGCAGCACAGCACCGGCGCCGTCGACGATGCCCGAGGAGTTGCCGGCGTGGTGCACGTAGTTGACGCGCTCGATTTCGGGGTGCGACTGGATCGCCACCGCGTCGAAGCCGCCCATCTGCGCCATCTGCACGAAGGACGGCTGGAGCTGTGCCAGCGACTGCATCGTCGTCGAGGGACGCATGTGCTCGTCCTTGGCGAGGATGGTCAGGCCGTTGATGTCCTTGACCGGCACGACAGACTTGTCGAAGCGGCCTTCCTCCCACGACTTCGCCGCACGCTGCTGGCTCTGCACCGCATAGGCGTCGACGTCGTCGCGCGAGAATCCATATTTGGTCGCGATCAGGTCGGCGGAGACGCCCTGCGGCATGAAGTAGGACGGCACCGCCATCGACGGGTCCATCGGCCAGGCGCCGCCGGAGGCGCCGATGCCGACGCGGCTCATCGACTCGGCGCCGCCGCCGATGACGAGTTCATGCTGGCCGCTCATGATCTGCGCGGCCGCGAAGTTCACGGCGTCGAGGCCGGAGGCGCAGAAGCGGCTGATCTGCACGCCCGGCACGGCCTCGCCGAGGCCGGCGTTGAGCGCGGCGAAGCGCGCGATGTCCGAGCCGGCCTCGCCGACGGGATCGACGACGCCGAGCACGACGTCATCTACGGCGTCCTCAGGAATGTTGTTGCGCTCCTTGAGCGCCTTTAGCGGCACGGTGGCGAGCGCGAGCGCGGTCACCTCGTGCAGGGCGCCGTCGGACTTGCCGCGGCCGCGGGGAGTACGCACGTGGTCGTAGATAAAGGCCTCAGGCATCACGCCCTCCTCATCTGGTCCAATTTGTTGTTGTCAGCATGGGACGAAGGCCGGCACGTGGTGCGTACAGGCCTTCTCCGAATTCAAAACGCTTCCGCCGGCAGCTCCATCACGGTCGCGCAGCCGGCCTGCAGGCGGGCGAGATGCGCCGCCGTCTCCGGCAGCACGCGCTCCATGAAGAAGCGGCCGGTCACCAGCTTGGTGGTGAGATAGGTCGAGCTGTCACCGGCCGCGATCTTGTCCTGCGCCACCTTGGCCATCTTCGCCCACATGTAGCCGAAGGTGACCAGCGCGAAGAGATGCATGTAGTCGGTCGCGGCGGCACCGGCATTGTCCGGCTTGGTCATCGCGTTCTGCATCAGCCAGGTCGTGGCCTGCTGCAGATGGCCGAGCGCCATCGACAGCGGCGTGATGAACGGCTTCATCGCGTCGTTGCCGCCGTGCTCCTTGGCGAACGAGCCAACCTCGGCGAAGAACGCCATCACCGCGCGGCCGCCGTCGCGCGGCAGCTTGCGGCCGACGAGATCCAGCGCCTGGATGCCGTTGGCGCCCTCGTAAATCATCGCGATGCGGGCATCGCGCACGAACTGCTCCATGCCCCACTCGGCGATGTAGCCATGGCCGCCATACATCTGCTGCGCCTGAACGGCGTTGGCGAAGCCCATGTCGGTCATGTAGCCCTTCATCACCGGGGTCATCAGGCCCATGTGGTCGTCGGCGGCCTGACGATCCTTCGGATCCTGCGAGCGGTGCGCGACGTCGCTCTTCAGCGAGGTCCACACCACCATCGCGCGCGCGGCCTCGTTGAAGGCGCGGATCGACAGCAAGGTGCGGCGCACGTCGGGGTGCACGATGATCGGATCGGCTGCCTTGTCCGGCGCCTTCGCACCGGTCAGCGAGCGTCCCTGGATGCGCTCGCGCGCATAGGCGACCGCGTTCTGATAGGCGACCTCGGACTGCGCGAGGCCCTGCACGGCGACGCCGAGCCGGGCCTCGTTCATCATCACGAACATGCCCTGCATGCCCTTGTTCTCTTCGCCGATCAGCCATCCCGTGGCGTTGTCGTAGTTCATCACACAGGTCGAATTGCCGTGGATGCCCATCTTGTGCTCGATCGAGCCGCAGCTGACGCCGTTGCGCGCGCCGACGCTGCCATCCGCATTGACCATGAACTTCGGCACCACGAACAGGGACACGCCCTTGATGCCGGCCGGCGCGCCCTCGATACGGGCGAGCACGAGGTGGATGATGTTGTCGGCGAGGTCGTGCTCGCCGGCGGAGATGAAGATCTTGGTGCCGGAGATCTTGAAGCTGCCGTCGTCCTGGCGCACCGCCTTGGTGCGCAGCAGACCGAGATCGGTGCCGCAATGCGGCTCGGTCAGGTTCATGGTGCCGGTCCATTCGCCGGCGACCATCTTCGGCACATAGGTCTTCTTCTGCTCCTCGTTGCCGTGCACGATCAGCGCTGCGGTCGCACCCATGGTGAGGCCGCCATACATGGAGAAGGCCATGTTGGCGGAGCACTGGAATTCATTGACGGTCTGGCTGAGTGTCACCGGCAGGCCCTGCCCGCCATATTCGGTCGGCGCCGACAGGCCGAGCCAGCCGCCCTCCTTGATCTGCTTGTAGGCCTCCTTGAAGCCCTTCGGCGTGGTCACGCTGCCGTCGTCATGGCGCTTGCAGCCTTCGAGGTCGCCCACGCGATTCAGCGGGTGCAGCACCTCCTCGGCGAGCTTGGCGGCTTCGCCGAGAATCGCCTCGCGGACATCGGCCGAGGCATCGGAGAAGCCCGGCAGATTGTCGTAGCGGTCGATCTGGAACACGTCGTTGAGCAGGAAGGTGACATCTTCCACGGGGGCTTTGTAGATCGGCATCGGCGTCTCCGGCAGGAAGGCTGAAGTTTCAGACGGGGAATTCCACGGACGCGGCAGGCAATGCAGGCCGCGGACTTTAGCGATTTCTCGCAACTTGCGTCAGCCGTTTCATTGCGGCTGTCGGTCACGTCACGACGGCTTGGTCATGGCCGCCAGTTGCTCGCCCATCAGGCGGTGCAGCAAATTGATCGCCTTGAGCGGGCGCACCATGACCTTGAAGTGCGTGATCAGACCGGCGTCGTCGAAGGTGATGATGTCGACACCGTTGAGCTTGATGCCTTCGATCTCGTTCTCGAATTCGAGCACGGCGCCCGTGGCGTTACGCCACTCCCCGACATACTTGAATCCGGGACCGCCCAACACTTTCTCAGCACTCGCGAGATATTTGAAGGTGATGTCGCGGCCACGCTGCGGCGTGTGCACGACGGGACTTTCGAACACGGCATCGGGATGCAGCAGCTCCCGCAAAGCGCCGAGATCGTGAGACCTCATATAGCCGTACCATCCGTCGAGGCCGGTCATTGTCATTGGGCGTCTCCTCGGGGCGGAACAGGCCAGCACCACAACCACCCCATATGCACATTGACGCATATGCGCCGATGTGCATAATGTCAAGCGTGGAGCGGGGCAGACAACGATCAGAAAAACGGGAGCAGTTTCCGGCCATGGCCCTCGGCGACGCCATCCTCGCCTGCCTCACTGAACATCCGATGACGGGCTACGAGCTCGCCAAGACGTTCGACTCCTCGATCGGCTTCTTCTGGAAGACGGACCACCAGCAGATCTACCGGGAGCTGTCGCGGCTGCGTGACCGCGGCTACATCCAGGGCCGCGAGGTGGTGCAGACCGGCAAGCCGAACAAGCTCGTCTACACGCTCACGCCAGAAGGCCGCGCGGCATTCCGGAGCTGGGCCGCCCGGCCGAGCACGCCGGCCTCGACCAAGGACGATCTTCTCGTTCGGCTCTATGCACTGGGCGCCGCCGACATCGCGCCGATCCGCGCCGACCTGATGGCGCGGCTCGAACATCACCGCGATCGCGCCGAGCGCTACGACCGCATCCTCAAGAAGCACTATGCCGACGGCAGCGTCGCGCCGGCCGACATGGGCAAGCTGCTCAATCTGCGCCTCGGGCTGCGCCACGAGCGGATGGTCGCGGAATGGTGCGAGGAGGCGATCACTGCCTTGTCGGCCATCTCCGGCACCGGCAGCGTGCGACCGCTCGATGCCTCGTCGCGGGAAAATGCCGGCTGATGCACGCCGTTCGCCAGGCGCAAAACTTCTGACCGCGCCGGCGGTAAACTTAACCCGTTATTTACCGTAAAAGTCAAAAGTCGGGATCAGTAGCAGGCGAACTGCGCGGATTCCGATCATGCTCGCTTCGGGACGCGTGGGGAGGCTGGAGGCGCTTGGTGGAGCGCTGGAAGCGGAACCGGACGAGACATGAATTCGCGCGTACCGTGGAGTAATGAAGGCATCGACCCGTCCGTCCGCGAGAGGGCCGAGGCCGCGGCGCAACGCGCCGGAATGACGCTGAACGACTGGATCAATTCCACGCTCGGCGCGTCCGCCCCGCCGGATTTCCGCGGCACCCCCGCGCCGCGCACTGCGCCGCCGGTCAACCGCGATGCGCGCGAGGTCGCCGACATTCATCAGCGGCTCGATTCCATCGCCCGCCAGATCGAGCACATGTCGCGGCCCGGAGCGCGCAAGGACGCGCCGCGCGACGAGCAGGGCGTAGCCCGCCAGCTCAATGACGCCATCTCCCGGCTCGACGCCCGCCTGTCGCAGATCTCGACGCCGCTGCCCAAGTCGGCTCCCGAGGAACGCTATCGCGGTCCCGAGGGCATCGAGCGCGCCGCTGCGCAGCTCTACCGTCCCGCCGCTCTCAGCGCCGGCTCCTTCGACGTCGCCGTTGCAGAGATCAGCGCCCGGCAGAGCGAGCTCGACAATGCCCGCGCGTTGCCGCCGCATCAGGCGCCGCCGACGGCGCCCGGCATGGCGCCGGCCGCAGCGCCATTGATGACGCCACCCGGCGCGCCGCAGACCCCGCCGCCGGCTCCCGGCCCGGATTTCTCGCAACTCGAGCGGCAGCTCCTCAAGATCACCAGCCAGATCGAGTCGCTGCATCGTCCCGACGACGGAATCGAGCAGTCGATCGCGGGCTTCCGCACCGAGCTTGCCGAGATCCGCCTCACCATCACGGAGGCGATGCCGCGGCGCGCGATCGAATCGATCGAGAACGAGATCCGCTCGCTGTCCCGGCGCATCGACGAGAACCGCCAGAGCGGCGTCGACGGCCAGGTGCTGGCAGGCATCGAACGGGCGCTGACAGACATCCGCGAGGTGGTCGGCTCGCTGAAGCCTGCCGAGCACCTCGCCGTCTATGACGAAGCCATTCGAAATCTCGGCGCCAAGCTGGATCTGATCCTGCGAACCAATGACGACCCCGGCACGGTTCAGCAGCTCGAAAATGCCATCACGGCGTTGCGGGCGATCGTGGCCAATGTCGCCTCCAACGATGCCCTGGAACGGCTATCGGACGATCTGCGGCAATTGTCGTCCAAGGTCGACCAGATCACGCAGGCGCGTGACACCCACGACTCGTTCCAGGATTCCTTCGCAGCCCTCGAACAGCGCATCGCCGCGCTGACCTCGACCCTGGAAAACCGCGAGCCGCCGGCGCCCGCGCCCGACAACACCGCCCAGATCGAGGACGCGCTGCGCGGCCTGTCCGACCGGATCGACCGCCTCCAGGTCGGCAATGACGGTTCGTCTGCCATCACCCATCTCGAGCAGCGGATCAGCTATCTGCTCGAGCGGCTGGAAGCCGCCAACGATCCGCGCGGCGGCAACATGTCCCGCGTCGAGGACGGGCTGCAGGATATCCTGCGCTACCTCGAGCGGCAGCAGGCGACGTTCGCCGCGCTGTCCGAGAGCCGGTCGCAGCGCGAGTCGTCGCATGACACCGGCCTGGTCGACATGGTCAAGCGCGAGCTGTCCGACATCCGCTTCAGCCAGACCGAAACCGACCGCAACACCCAGGACTCGCTCGAGGCGGTCCACAACACGCTCGGCCACGTCGTCGACCGCCTCGCCATGATCGAGGGCGATCTGCGCAACGTGCGCGCGACGACGAGCCAGCCGGCCGTGCTGCCGCCCCTCGCCCCGCCGATCGAGCCGCCGATGCCGGCTGCCGCACGTGCGCCGGCGCCGCAGGCTGCGCACGCCTATGCCGAACCGGTCAGGACGGAACCTTCGTATCGGCCCGAGCTGCCGAACCCGGCCGCGGCGCACATCGCGCCACCGATCGCCCCTCAGGCCTCGGCCCAGCCCGTTGACCAGCCGGCATACGCGGCTGCCCCGCGCGACTTCCACGCCGCGGCTGCGCCCGCCGCCACGATGCCGCCGCCGGTCCCGCCCAAGGCCATTGCCGACATTCTGGAGCCGCATGCCGCGCAGGCGGCGGCGCGTCCGGCCGCGATCGTCCCGGAGCTGCCGCCGGATCATCCGCTGGAGCCCGGCACGCGCCCGCCCGGCCGGAGTGCATCGCCCGCAGAACGGATCGCAGCCTCGGAGGATGCGCTGAGCGAGCTGCCGGCCGGCAAGCGCGAGCCCGTCTCGACATCGAGCTTCATTGCGGCCGCCCGGCGCGCCGCACAGGCCGCCGCCGCCGCACAACCTGTCGACGCCAAAAAGGCGAAGAAGGAGAAGCCCAAGGAGAAGGCCAAGGAGCCGCCGAAGGAGATCGTCAAGGACGCTCCCAAGGAACCGGCCAAGGCCAAGACCAAGGAGAAGCCGACCATCGCCCTGACCGCCGAAGGCGATGAGGAGGTCTCGACCATCGGCTCGAAGATCCGTTCGCTGCTGGTCGGCGCCAGCGTCGTCGTGATCGTGCTCGGCACCTTCAAATTCGCGATGTCGCTGCTCGACACCGGCAGCACGCCGCCGCCCGTCTCATCGATGGAAACCCAGGGCGAGACGCCGCGTGCGCAGATGCCGTCGGCGGCGCCCAGCATGTCGCCGCGACCGACGACGCCGGACCAGTCCGTGCCGTCGCTGACCTCGCCCACCCCGATCGATCGCCAGTCCTATAACAGGGCGATGCCGACGGAGGCGGAGACGATCGCGATGCTCGCGATCCCGCAGGATATCGAGAAGCCGGCGACCGTTCCGGCAGCGACCACGACCGACATCACCGGCACGATTCCGACCGCCGCCAACGGCCAGCGGCTCGGCCTCGTCCAGGTGCCGGCCTCCGAGAAGCTTCCCGACGCGGTCGGCGGACTCACTCTGCGCAGCGCCGCCTTGAGGGGCGATCCGACCGCGGCCTATGAGGTCGGCGTCCGCTTCGCGGAAGGCAAGGGCATCGCGCCGAACTACGAGGAAGCAGCGAAATGGTATGACCGCGCGGCGCAGGCCGGGCTCATTCCGGCCGTGTTCCGTCTCGGCACCTTCTACGAGAAGGGCCTCGGCGTGAAGAAGGACGCCGATATCGCGCGCCGCTACTACGTGGTGGCCGCCGAGCGCGGCAACGCCAAGGCGATGCACAATCTGGCCGTGCTCGACGCCGACGGCGGCGGCAAGGGCGCGAACTACAAGAGCGCCTCGCAATGGTTCCGCAAGGCGGCCGAGCGCGGCGTCGCCGACAGCCAGTTCAACCTCGGGATCCTCTACGCGCGCGGCATCGGCGTCGAGCAGAACCTCGCCGAGTCCTACAAATGGTTCACGCTGGCCGCTGCGCAGGGCGATGTGGATGCCGGACGCAAGCGCGACGACGTCGCCAAGCGGCTCGACGCGCAGTCGCTCGCCGCAGCCAAGCTCGCGATCCAGACCTTCACGGTCGAGCCGCAGCCGGACGACGCCGTGAACGTGCCGGCTCCGGCGGGCGGCTGGGACGGCAATCAGGCGATCGCCAAGGCCGCCGCGGCGAAGGCAGCGCTGGCCAAGCGGGCGGCCTCGGCGGCACCGCGCTGATCCAAACTTTCGTTCAGCCCCGACAAGGGGGGCGACAGCAAGGGCGTCACGATCGTGGCGCCCTTTTGCACGAGCCCACAATCATTGGCGCAGAATCCCGGACGACGCGCGCCCGCACGCCATAGTGTGGCACCGTTGAACGTTATAGATATCTTGCCGGTGTCGTTCGGATGCCGCGGAGGAGTGCAGTCGGGTGTCGGGCGCGAACGAGCAGCATGAAGGCATGGGCTTCCGGCACTCGCCGACCGGACCGCGGGTGGCGCCCCGGCCCCAGCCGGGCTTCACCCCTGCCCCGCCGCCTCCGCAAGTCCAGCGAGGAGCTGGCGCGCAGCGGCCGGGATTTCGATGGGGCCGGCTGGGATCGGCCGTCTTCTTCACGATTCTGCTGCTGAGCGCGGGCATCCGGGCCTATCGCGACCTGTCGGCACCCGACGCCTGGTCGTTCTGGATGGACCAGTACGTCTCGCCAAGCCTGTCCTCCACGCTGGTGGCAAATGCTGAGGCTGGCGGCGGCCGCGCTGTGCTCGCGGTCAGCGGCCGCATCGGGCCGGCCGCAGCGATCTGGCTGCGCGAGCGGATCAAGGAGTCGCAGCTGAAACCCGGCGACGTGGTTCTGTTGTCCTCCCCCGGCGGCAATCTCGAGCAGGGCGTGCTGATGGGCGAGATCATCCGGGCGCACGGTCTGTCCACCGCCGTCGGCGTGGCCGACAAGGGCGGCCGGGTTCGGGCCGGCTTCTGCGCCAGCGCCTGCGTGTTCGCCTTCGCGGGAGGCCAGACCCGCTACGGCCTCGACGGATCGGCGCTCGGCGTGCACCGGTTCACCTCGGAGGCCCAAGGCCGAGCTCTGGGCCAAGATGCCGTTGCCGACACCCAGCGTGTCACCGGAGCAATCCTCGGCTACATGACGCGCATGGGCGTTTCGTCGCAGGTCATCGAAGCCATGTCGCAGACCCGCGACATCCGCTGGCTCGATCCGGGCGAGGCCGAGACGATGAAGCTGGTCACGACCCCGGTCAAAGCTCTCTGATTGGGCAGCACGGGCCGCACGCCCCGCTCGGCACGGTCGATGTGAGTTCGCGCGGGAATCCTTGGTCCCTTCGGCGCCGTTTTCGGTTATGCAGGACCAAGCAACCTGCTTCGCATGCGCGGGATGCTCCGGTTGAACGCTCGCAGGGCCGCGCGGATGCAGATCTACCTTCCCATCGCCGACATCCCGGTCAACATCTTCCTGCTGCTGGCGATGGGCGCGGCCGTCGGCTTCGTCTCCGGCATGTTCGGCATCGGCGGCGGCTTCCTGATGACCCCGCTCCTGATCTTCGTGGGCATCACGCCGGCGGTGGCCGTCGCCTCGGTGTCCAGCCACATCGCCGCGTCCTCGTTCTCCGGCGCGCTGTCCTATTGGCGGCGGCGGGCGATCGATCCCTCGCTGGCGCTGGTGCTGATGATCGGCGGCACGCTGGGCACCGCGCTCGGCGTCGCCACCTTCACGTTGCTGCGCTCGCTCGGCCAGCTCGATCTGATGATCGCGCTGTCCTATGTCGTCCTGCTGACGAGCGTCGGCGGCGTGATGTTCTGGGAAGGCTTGCGCGCGATCATGCGCGCACGCCAGGGCGCGGCCGCCACGGTACGCCGTCCGGGCAGCCATGTCTGGATCCATGGCCTGCCGCTGAAGATGCGCTTCAAGCGCTCCAAGATCTACGTCTCGGTCATCCCGGTGATCGGCATCGGCATCCTCATCGGCTTTCTCGGCGCCGTGATGGGCATCGGCGGCGGCTTCATCCTGGTGCCGCTGCTGATCTATCTGCTGCGCGTGCCGACCTCGACCGTGATCGGCACCTCGATGGTGCTGACGCTTGCCACCATGATGATCGCGACCATGCTGCACGCCATGAGCAACCATCTGGTCGATGCCGTGCTGGCGCTGATCCTGATGGTCGGCGGCGTCACCGGCGCGCAGTTCGGCGCCCGCGCCGGGCAGATGATCCGTGGCGAGCAGTTGCGGCTGCTGCTCGGCCTGCTGATCCTCGCGGTCGGCATCCGCTTCGCGATCGAGCTCGTGATTCGGCCCGAGGACCTGTTCACGATCCGCGAGACGGGAGGCAGTCAATGACCCCCTGCCGCCTCGCTGCCCTCACCCTGACGCTGCTGCTCGCCGGCGCGGCCTCGGCGCATGCGGAGCGTCTGATCGTCTCGGTGTCCAATCACCGCGTCACGGTGACGCCGAATTATTCCGGCGAGGAGCTGGTGCTGTTCGGCTCGGTCGAGAAGGACGCACAGACGCCGGCGAGCCGGACCGCCGCCGCTTATGATCTCGTCGTCACCGTGCGCGGGCCGCGCGCCGACATGGTGACGCGGCGCAAGGAGCGCAAATTCGGGATCTGGATCAACACCGACTCGCGCCAGTTCCTGAAAGTGCCGGGCTATCTCGCATTGTTCGCCAACCGGCCGTTCGACGCCATGGCCGCGTCCGAGGTGCAGCGCCGCCAGCAGCTCGGGCTCAACAACGTGCTGCTGACTCAGCGCGTCGGCCCCGACTATGCCGACGTGGTGCCGAACGACGCGTTCCGCAGCGCCTTCGTGCGACTGCAGTCGCAGCATGGCCTGTATCGCGAGGACACGTCCGCGGTGACGTTCCTGACGCCCACGCTGTTCCGCACCGGCATTCCCCTGCCCGCGGCGGTGCCGATCGGCACCTATGAGGTCGAGATCAAGCTGCTCGCGGATGGTACGCTCGTCACCAAGACGGAGACCGCGTTCGAAATCGTCAAGGTCGGCTTCGAGCAGTTCGTCGCGACGTCGGCGCGGCAGAACGGCTTCGTCTACGGCCTCGTCACGGCCGCGATGGCGCTGATGACCGGATGGATGGCCTCGATCGTGTTCCGAAGGGACTAGGCCGCCGGTGCCCGTGCGGGCGCCCGCGTGACCAGATAGATGCCGATCGCGACCGGGATGACGCCGAGCAGATCCTGCAGCGCGACGTGCTCGCCGAGCACCAGGAAGGCGAAGATCATCGCCAGCGGCGGCATCACGAAATGATAGGCGCTGGCCGCGGTCGCGCCACACACCTTCAGGAGATGGAACCAGAGCACGTAAGCGAGGATCGAGCCGCCGAGCACCAGGTAGGCAAAGGCGCCGATGAGCTGCGCATTCAGCACGATCTCGTCGTGAATGCTCAAGCTGCCGAGTGCGACCGGCCACAGCACGAGGCCGGCCGAGAGGTTCTGGATGCCGTTGCCGACCCACAGGCTGCCCTTCGGCGCGAGCTGCTTGAACAGGATGGTGCCGGTGACGATCGAGGCCAGCGCCGCCAGCGTGTAGAGGATGCCTTCGAGCTGGTCGGTGCCGACCGACATGCGGTGCCACACGATCATCGCGACGCCGAGGGTGCCGAGCGCGAGCCCTGCGACCTTGCGAAAGGTGAGCGGCTCGCCCAGCAGCAGCGCGGCGAACACCGCCGTGAACACCGGATTCGCCGACACGATCAGGCCGCCGAGCCCGGCCGACACCGTCTGCAGGCCGGTGTAGCCGAGGCCAAGATAGAGCGCGTTGTTGGCGATGCCGATGATCGCGAACACCGCGGCATCGCGCCAGCTCATCCGCAGCTCGCCGCGGATCATCGGGATCACAAGGATCAGTACACCGGCCAGCGAGAACCGCGCCGCGAGCAGCAGCAGCGGCGGACAATAGGTCACGCCGATCTTGCCGGCGACGAAGGCGAAGCTCCACAACAGGCAGAACAGGCCAATTTCGAGCGGCAGCAGGCTGGACTTCATCGGACTCACGGCAGCCGGAGATGAAACGGACGACATCGGCGGTCTCCTTCACCGCCGACGTAGGGCTGTTCTTCCCCATCTGGAAATTAAATGATAGACTGAGAGTCAGTGGAATTTCGAATGGCGGTTCCGATGCTCGATCTGGACCTCTTGCGCAGCTTCGTCTCGGTGGTCGAGGCCGGCGGCTTCACCCGCGCCGGCGAGCGCGTCCACCGCACGCAATCGACCGTGAGCCAGCAGATCCGGCGCCTCGAGGAGGATCTCGGACAGACGCTGCTCAACCGCGACGGCCGCGAGGTCACCCCGACGGAAGCCGGCGAGCGGCTGTTGTCCTATGCCCGGCGCCTGCTGGCGCTTGCGGAAGAAGCGCGCGACGTCGTGGCCCGGCCGGGTCCGGCCGGCGCGGTGAAGCTCGGAATCCCCGAGGATTTTGCCGCCTACAGGCTCGCCAAGCTGCTCGCCGCATTCTCGCGCGCTCATCCCGATCTGCGGCTCGACGTGCGCGCCGACCAGAGTCTCAACCTGAAGCGCGACATCGAGCGCGGCGATCTCGACCTCGCGCTGCTCAAGCGCGGGGTCGACGATGCACCCGCGGCGATCGCGGCCTGGCCCGAGCAGGTCCATTGGGTGACCAGCAGGAGCCATCCGATCGACCTCGACGCCCGCTCGCTGCCGCTGATCGGCTTTCCGCTCGGCTGCCTCTATCGCACCCGCGCGATCCACGCGCTGGAAGCCGCGGGCCGCGCCTGGCACATGGCCTACACGTCGTCGAGCCTCGCCGCGGTCCAGGCTGCGATTGCGGCCGGGATGGGCCTGAGCATTCTCTCCGAGATGTCGGTGCAGTCGGAGCATCGCGTGCTGACGGCGCGCGAGGGCTTTGCGCCGATCGACCGCACCGAGGTCGCTCTGGTGGCATCGCCCGATGCGAGCCCGGCGACGTTGCGGCTGGCGGATCGGCTGGCGGAGTTCTGCGAGAAGGTGCAGGCGAAGGCGGCGTAGTTATCGCCACGCGGGCAGCGTGTTCCCTCTCCCCGCAAGCGGGGGAGAGGGCGCAGCGGTGCCTACGGCAGGCATCAACGCTTCAAAAACTGAATGATCGACTTTGACCATTCCGCCTAACTCACAGCACTATGCGTCCAACTAATAACACCTCGCCGCAGCGATGCTGTGCAGCCTCGTATCGCCCAGCACATGCGCGGTGAACGCGCGCTTCGGGAACAGCTTGGCGAACGCCGCGTCGCGCACGCTGAGGCCGCCGGCGTAGGCGCCGAACGCCGGCATCACCGCGCACGCGCCGTCGGAGACGAAGCAGCGGCGCTCCAGCGTGCGCGCGCGGGTCGCCACGCGGGCCTTGGGATGCAGATGGCCGGCGATCTCGCCGGGCGCGCCGGTCGGCTCATGGCGGAAGGTGACGGCGCCGAGCGTGATTTCATCGGCGAGCTCGCCGCCGACGCCGCGCGGCGCCGGATCGTGGTTGCCGGTGATCCAGATCCAGTCGCGGCCGACCTGCAGGTTGGCGATGCAGGCGCGGTCGTCGCCGGTCAGGCGGGTATGCGCGTCGCGATCATGAAAACTGTCGCCGAGCGCGATCACGGTGCGGGGATCGTAGTGCGCGATCACGGCTTCGAGCCGGCGCAGGGTCGCGACCGTGTCGAACGGCGGCAGCAGGGTGCCGCGCGACGCGTAACTCGAACCTTTTTCCAGATGCAGATCGGAGACGACGAGCAGGCGCTGCTCGTCCCAGACGAGCGCACCGGAAAGATCGACGCGCAGCGCGGTGCCGGCGACGTCCATCATGCCCGATACGCAGACAGCCCCCCGCAAATCCGCCTCGCTTCTCGCCTACCCCATCGCCTCCTTCACGAGTTCCTCGGCGGCTTCCGCCAGGAGCTCGTCGGCGGCCTCGCCATAGACGGATTCGCGGCCGATTTCCAGCATCACCGGCACCGCCAGAGGCGAGACGCGATCGAGCGGGCGATGGGTGATTCGGCCCTCGATGCGCGCCAGCATATCACCCAGACGCCTCAGATCGAGCAGGCCGGTGGCGGCGTCGGCGCGGGCGGCGCGCAACAGCATGTGATCGGGCTGATGCCGGCGCAGCACGTCGTAGACGAGATCGGTCGAGAACAGCACCTGCCGCCGCGTCTTCTCTTCCGTCGTCGAGCGCCGCGCGATCAGGCCGGAGATGATCGCGCAGGAGCGGAACGTGCGCTTCATCAGCGCGGACTCGTCGAGCCAGGCCTCGAGATCGTCGCCCAGCATGTCCGGATCGAACAGCGCCGCGAGGTCGAGCCGGCCCTGCGCGGTCATCAGCGACATGTCGCCGAGCCCCCAGACCGCCAGCGCATATTCGTTGGCGACGAATCCGAGCGGCCGGGCACGCGCCCGCTCCAGCCGCCGCGTCAGCAGCATGCCGAGCGTCTGATGCGCGAGCCGGCCCTCGAACGGATAGCAGACGAGATAGTGCTTGTTGGAGCGCGGGAAGGTTTCCACCAGCAGCTCACGCTGCGCCGGAATGCGCGAGACGTCCTTCTGCAAGGCCAGCCAATCGCGCACCTGGTCGGGGAGTTGCGACCAGGCGCTGTTATCGTCGAGCAGGCCGCGCACGCGCTCGGCGAGATAGGTCGAGAGTGGAAACTTGCCGCCCATGTAGGATGGGACCTTGGGATCGGCATCGTTGGCGCGCGACACATAGACCTGATCCTCGGCCAGCGCCTCGTAGCGCACGATCTCGCCGCCGAACACGAAGGTGTCGCCTTGCGTCAGGCCCTCGATGAAGTACTCCTCGATCTCACCCAGCAGCCGGCCGCCGCGCGCGATCGCGCCTGTGGTGCCCCCCTTGGCCCCGGCGCGCGAGCGCACCAGCCGCACCTTGAGCATCGCCTCCTCGACGATGGTGCCGACATTCAGCCGATAGCTCTGCCGCACCTTCGGATTGGCGACACGCCAGCGCCCTTTCGCATCCTGCTTGATGCGGGCGAAGCGCTCATAGGTCTTCAGCGCGTAGCCGCCGGACGCGACGAAATCGACGACATCGTCGAAATCGGCGCGTGACAGCGTCGCATAGGGCGCAGCCGCGATCACTTCAGCATAGAGCTCGTCGCTCGCGAACGGCTCGCCGCAGGCGCAGCCGAGCACATGCTGCGCCAGCACATCCAGCGCGCCGGTGCGCAAGGGCGGCGTGTCCTGCGCATTGTCGGCGACGGCGTCGATCGCGACCGAGCATTCCAGCACCTCGAAGCGATTGGCCGGCACCAGCACCGCGCGCGAGGCCTCGTCGAGCCGGTGATTGGCGCGGCCGATGCGCTGCATCAGCCGCGAGCAGCCCTTGGGCGCGCCGACATTGATGACGAGATCGACGTCACCCCAATCCACGCCGAGATCGAGCGAGGAGGTACAGACCACGCCGCGCAATTTGCCCGCGGCCATCGCGTCCTCGACCTTGCGCCGCTGGGCGACGTCGAGCGAGCCGTGGTGAAGCGCGATGGCGAGATTGTCGTCGTTGATGCGCCAGAACTCCTGGAACAGCATCTCGGCTTGGCTGCGGGTGTTGACGAAGACGAGCGTGGTCTTGTTGGCCTTGATCAGCTCATACATCTCGGCCATCGCGTGACGCGCGGTGTGGCCGGCCCAGGGCAGGCGTTCGCGCGTGTCGAGCATCTCGACGACCGGCTGCGCGGCGCCGCCGGCGACGACGACATCCGCGGCCGCCTCGGCATCAACTGGCTGCGGCACCAGGAAGCGCGCGAGCTGATCGGGCTCGGCCACCGTCGCCGACAGCCCGATCATGCGCATCTCGGGCGCGAGCCGCCACAGCCGCGCCAGCCCGAGCGACAACAGATCGCCACGCTTGGAGGTGACGAGCGCATGCAGCTCGTCGAGCACGACGCGCTTCAGCGAGGAAAACAGAAACGGCGCATCGTCGGAGGCCAGCAGCAGCGCGAGCTGCTCGGGCGTCGTCAGCAGGATGTCCGGCGGGTAGCGGCGCTGGCGCTGCTTGCGTGTCGCCGGCGTGTCGCCGGTGCGGGTCTCGACCTTGATCGGCAACCCCATCTCGGAGATCGGCGCGTCGAGATTGCGGGCAATGTCGACGGCGAGCGCCTTCAACGGCGAGATGTAGAGCGTGTGCAGGCCGGCGGGACGGGCGACGGATCGCGCTGTTGGTTTGTCACCCAGCTCGACCAAGGTGGGCAGGAACCCCGCCAGCGTCTTGCCGGCGCCGGTTGGAGCAATCAGCAGCGCCGAGCGCTGCGCACGCGCCTTGTCCAGCAGCGCCAGCTGATGGGCACGCGGCGCCCAGCCGCGCGCGGCGAACCATCGGGTGACATGGTCCGGCAGCGCGGCGCGGTCGTCGGGTGGGGCTGATGAGACGCGAGGTGGCACCGAGGGAAGGTAGGCAGTCGCTCGCGGTTCGTCGAGGGGCCAGGCCTTGCCATGGAGCGGGCAAGCATGGCGCGCAGAGGCAGCGGCGCGCGCCGGTCAAGCCTGCCAAGCCGTCGTCCAACTTGCGTAGTGGCGATGCGGCTGTCTCCGCCGGCCTTCCAGGGGTGCGCAGCGCGAGCCCGGAATCCATGTCACGACAGAATGTGCGGCTCGATGGATTCCAGGCTCGCCCTGCGGGCGCCCCGGAATG
Organism: Bradyrhizobium aeschynomenes; assembly: GCF_013178945.1. Taxonomy (GTDB): domain Bacteria; phylum Pseudomonadota; class Alphaproteobacteria; order Rhizobiales; family Xanthobacteraceae; genus Bradyrhizobium; species Bradyrhizobium aeschynomenes. The sequence goes on along the minus strand of NZ_JABFDM010000019.1, from coordinate 8,358 downwards.
ACACCGATTTCGAACCGCCAGGCGCGAACCTCTCGACGGCGGACGCGCGGGCCTTCCACCGTCGCGGAAGACGCCCGCCGACTACTCCGTCACCGGCTTGGCCGAGATATCCCAGTCCTTGCCGTTGAAGATCGAGATGTAGAGCGTCTTCATCGGCGTGTAGTCGTCCGGCGTGTAGCTGAAATTCACGCCGTCGAGGAAATAGGGGGAGTGGAAGCCGGCGAGCGTGGTGGCATGCTTGAGCACGTTCTCGCGCGTCAGCGTGTCGCCGCAGCGGCGCAGGATCTCCGCCATCGACGCCGCCTGGCCATAGCCGGCATAGGCGATGCTGTTGTCCGGATCGACATTCGGCAGGTACTTGGCGCGCAGGGCCTCGAACGCCTTGACGTCGGGATCGTCCTTCCAGCGCGGCACGCCGGCGTCCTTGGAGTAGCGGATGGCCACGATGTCCTTGGCGTTGTCGAAGCCGGCAGCCGACAGGATCGAGCGGCCGGTCGAGCCCGCCGACAGCAATTGCAGCGGCTTCCAGCCGAGCTCGGCGGCCTTGCGGATCGACTGCGAGCTCGCCTTGCCGGTGGAGATGTTATAGAAGACGTCGGCGCCCGACTTCGACAGGTTGATCAGCTGCGAGTCCACCGTCGGCTCGGTGAGATCATAGGTCTGCTCCATGATCACCTGCGCCTTGCCGCCGGCGTCGGCCAGCGTCTTCTTGAAGGGACCGAGGAAGTCGCGGCCGAAATCGTCGTTCTGATAGAGGATGCCGATCTTGGCCTCGGGCTTCACGCTCAGCACGTGCTTGGCGAGAATGCGTGCCTCCGTCGGATAGAGTGGCAAGCCGGCCATGGTCCATTTGTAGTTCTTCGGATCGTTCCACTTCGAGGCGCCGGTGTTGAGCAGCAACTGCGGCACGCCCTTGGAGTTGAGGTATTTGTGCACGGCGGTCTGCGGCGCGGTGCCGAGCGAGCCGTACAGCGCCAGCACCTCGTCCTGCTCCACCAAGCGCCGTGTCGCCTCGACGCATTTCGGCGCGCTATAGGCGTCGTCCATCGTCATGAACTTGATCTTGCGCCCGTTGATGCCGCCCTGCTCGTTCAGCATCTGGAAATAGGCCTCGCCGACGCGGCCGAGCACGCCATACAGCGAGCCGGGGCCGGAATGCGGAATGGTCTGGCCGAGCTTGATCTCGGTGTCGCTGGCGCCGGCGTCGTACTTCTTCTCGGCCGCCCAGACATAAGGCGAGGCGATGGTCGACGCACCCAAGGTCGCAAGCGCGGTGGCGCAGAAATCGCGCCGGGTCAGATTCTTCTTCATTTGTTGTCTCTCCCTAGACTGGCCTATCTTTCTGGGATCGGGAGAGCCACGCAAGAGCCAAGTTGCGACCAACCGGCGCAGTGCAATGCGATGCGCCGCCGGTCCTAGCGTGTAGACTCAAGATTTGCCGGCAACGACGGCCAGCCCACGCACGGGCACCTGATCTTCGGTGCGCGGCGATGCCGGATCGAGATGCATCGGCTGCAAACGCGCCCCCGCGATGATACCGCGCAGATATTCCGCAGCATGGGCATAGCGCAGGCCCTTGCCCATGATCACGCCAGCGCCATCATGCGTCTCGACGGTAAAGGCCAGCAGTCCGCCGGGTCTGAGCACACGTTCGATCTCGCGCAGCACCGGCGCGAGGTCGCCGACATAGACCATCGCATCGGCGGCGAGGACGAGATCCGCGGACGCGTCCGGCCGGCGCTGCAAGCCCGCCGTCATGTCGTCGACCTCGAGCTCGGCATAGAGACCGGTCGCGCGCGCCTCCGCGATCATGCCGGCGGACAGGTCGATGCCGACGAAGCCGTCGACGTTCTTGGCGAAGGCGGCGGCGCCGAGGCCCGTGCCGCAGCCGAGATCGATGGCGCGCTTGAAATGGGCCGGCTTCCTCTCGGCGGCGCGCACCGCGAGCACGGCCTTGAACAGGATGCTGGGCGCCCGGTAGTTGAGCCGCTCGATCAGCTCGGCTTCGAAGCGCGGCGCGTATTGATCGAACAGCGACTGCACATAAGCCTTCGGCATGTCGGCAAGTGGCGAGGCGCCGAGTTGCATCAGCCGCACGCCGGCACCGTGGCGGTCATCCGGATCGGCGGCAACGGCGTTCTGCAGGGCCGAGATCGCCTTGTCGGTTTCACCGAGTGCAATCCGCATCTTGCCCAGCTCGAACCAGGCCGAGGCGAAATTCGGCGCGACCTCGAGCGCCTGCTCCATCACCTCGGCAGCGGCGACCAGATCGCCCTTCAATTCGAGGTCGCGGGCGAACTCGTAGCGACGGTCGGCGATCAGATCGCCGGAGGACAGGAACAGGCGGTGAGGCATCTGGGAACCATGGTCTGGGCGGCGCTGTCATTCCAGGAGATGGATGCGCGGGTCAAGCCCGCGCATGACGGGCGGAGTGTGGGACCGGCTGAAATTTCCAACCCGAGACCTATATGACCACCATGCGCCCGCAAGACATCCTCCTGCCCGTTCCCGCCGGCCTGTGCTGCAAGGCCGGCGGCTTTCACATCGATCCCGTGCGCCCCGTCGAACGGGCGCTGATCACGCACGGCCATTCCGACCACGCACGCGCCGGCCACGGCGCGGTGCTGGCGACGCAGGAGACGCTCGACATCATGCGGCTGCGCTATGGCGAGAACTTCGCCGGTGCGACGCAGGCGATCCGCTATGGCGAGGCGGTCCGGCTCGGCGATGTCGCGGTCAGCTTTCATCCCGCGGGGCACGTGCTGGGCTCGGCGCAGATCAAGGTGTCCTGCGGCGGCACCTGCATCGTCGCCTCCGGCGACTACAAGGATGCACGAGATCCGACCTGCGCGCCGTTCGAGCTGGTGCAGTGCGACGTCTTCATCACCGAGGCGACGTTCGGTCTTCCCGTGTTCCGCCACGGTGAGGCAGCGAACGAGGTGAGCAAGCTGCTGGCCTCGGTGGCGCTGTTTCCCGAGCGCGCGCATCTCGTCGGTGCGTATTCCCTTGGCAAGGCGCAGCGCGTGATCGCGCTGATCCGCGAGGCCGGCTATGACGCACCGATCTACCTGCATGGCGCGATGGAGAAGATTACGCGCTACTACCAGGACAAGGGCGTCGCGCTCGGTGAGCTCAGGCCGGTCAAGGGCGTCAAAAAGGCGGAGCTCGCGGGCACCATCACCTTGGCGCCGCCGAGCGCCACCTCCGATCTGTGGACGCGGCGTTTTCCAGATCCGGTCACCGCCTTCGCCTCGGGCTGGATGCGGGTGCGCGCCCGCGCCCGGCAGCGCGGCGTCGAGCTGCCGCTGGTGATCTCGGACCATGCCGACTGGGATGGGCTGACTGCGACCATCGCGGCCACCGGCGCCGGCGAGGTCTGGGTGACGCACGGCCAGGAGGATGCGCTGGTGCATTGGTGCCGGAGCAAAGGGCTGGCGGCACGGCCGCTCGATCTCGTCGGCTATGGCGACGAAGAGGAGAGCGAAGCGGTGGCCACGGAGGACGCCGAGGCATGAACCGCTTCGCCGAACTGCTCGACCGCCTCGCCTACGAGCCCGGCCGCAACAACAAGCTGCGCCTGCTGACCTCGTATTTCCGCGAGGTCGAGGACCCCGACCGCGGCTACGCGCTGGCCGCGCTGACCGGCGCGCTCTCGTTCAAGCACGCCAAGCCGGCGCTGATCCGCGACCTGATCGCCGCACGCACCGACCCGGTGCTGTTCGCATTGTCGTATGACTATGTCGGCGATCTCTCCGAGACCGTCGCACTGATGTGGCCGAAGAGTGGCGCGCATCAGCAGCAACTCGTTTCCGGGTACCCCCCTCCCCAGCCCTCCCCCACAAGGGGGGAGGGAGCCGAGTGGCGTGCGGAGGTTGCAGCTCGGGCAACATCGGACAATGGCTCAGCCACTGACCTCGTCCTTCCGAGCACCGCTCTCTCCGTTCCCTCCCCCCTTGTGGGGGAGGGTCAGGGAGGGGGGTCCCCCACGGGTGGTCCCTCGAACCAGCCCCCGCCCGGCCACAACAACCCGCCGCCGCCGACGCTCACCGAGGTCGTTACCACGCTGCGTACGCTCGGCAAGACCGAGATGCCGAGACAGCTCGCGCAGTGGCTGGACGAGCTCGACGAGACCGGGCGCTGGGCGCTGCTGAAGCTCGTCACCGGCGCGCTTCGAATCGGCATCTCGGCGCGCCTTGCCAAGACGGCGGCGGCAGCGCTCGGCGACAAGGACCCTCACGAGGTCGAACTGATCTGGCCGGGCCTCGCGCCGCCCTATCTCGATCTGTTTGCCTGGTTGGAAGGCCGCGGCGACAAGCCCGTCAATCGTGATCCCGCGCCGTTCCGGCCGGTGATGCTGGCGCATGCCGTCGAGGACGATGACTTCGCCGGCATGACCGCGACCGATTACATCGCGGAGTGGAAATGGGACGGCATCCGGGTGCAGGCAGTCAGCGGCCGCGAGGCTGATGGCCGCATGGTCACACGGCTGTATTCGCGCAGCGGCGAGGACATCACCGCGAGCTTCCCTGATCTGTTGCCGTCGCTGCATCTGCCGGGCGCGCTCGACGGCGAACTGCTGGTCGTGCGTGATCAGCGCGTGCAGAGCTTCAACGTGCTGCAGCAGCGGCTGAACCGCAAGACGGTGTCGCCGAAGCTGATGAAGGACTACCCGATCCACCTGCGCGCCTACGACCTGCTCGGCGACGAGGAGAATGATCTGCGCGAGCTGCCATTCGAAGCGCGGCGCGCGAAACTGGAAGCGTTCATCAGGCGCCTCGATGATCCACGCGTCGATCTGTCACCGACGGTCGCATTCTCCACCTGGGACGAACTGACGGCTGCGCGCGCCGATCCCGCATCGGCCGGCGCCGGGGACGATGCCGAGGCGGTCGAGGGCGTGATGCTGAAACGGCGCGACGCGGTCTATCTGCCGGGCCGGCCGAAGGGGCAGTGGTGGAAGTGGAAGCGCGATCCGCACATCATTGACGCCGTGCTGATGTATGCGCAGCGCGGCCACGGCAAGCGCTCGTCCTATTACTCCGACTACACGTTCGGTGTGTGGACGTCAGGCGATGGCGGCGATCAGCTCGTTCCGGTCGGCAAGGCCTATTTCGGCTTCACCGACGAGGAGCTGCTGCAGATCGACCGCTTCGTCCGCCGCAACACCACGGAGAAGTTCGGCCCCGTCCGTCACGTCGTGCACGAGCCCGAACAGGGCCTGGTGCTGGAGGTCGCATTCGAGGGTCTGCAGAAATCGCCGCGGCACAAATCCGGCGTCGCGATGCGCTTCCCCCGCATCAACCGCCTGCGCTGGGACAAGCCGCCGCGCGACGCCGACCGGCTGGAAACGCTGGAGCGCATGCTGAAGAGCGAGACGGCGAGGTAAGAATGCTCTCGGTTTTCGACACAACGGGCGTGACAGTTTGTGGCTCGTCATGCCCGGGCTTGACCCGGGCATCCATCCCCCTCGAAAGACGGATGGCCGGGTCAAGCCCGGCCATGACGAAAATGGAGAGCGCGTGCACCAGCAAAAGTGGGCGCGTGCGCGGAACATTAAATGGCAGTAACCAGCTTGCGCCGCTGGCGCGGGTTCCCCACCTGCCCTGCCGTGCTTTATAATGTGCCCTCGCGAATCCGACGAACCCGCCTGGAGACGATGACATGTCGAACGACATCAGGGACTATCCGGCCCGCGGCCGCAGCTCGGATGGCCTGTATCGCTTTCTCGGCGGCTCGCCGGTCGCCGTCGCGTTCCGGCTGGTGCTGCTGTCCATCCTGGTCGGTGTCGTGCTGTCGGCGATCGGCTTCGACCCGCTGAACATCCTGCACAGCATCCGGCTGCTGTTCATCCGGCTCTACGAGCTCGGCTTCGACGCCTTCAACTGGCTGTGGCGCTACTTCCTGCTCGGCGCCGTGATCGTGATTCCGATCTGGTTCCTGTCGCGGCTGTTTGCCCCGCGCGGCAGATGAAGGAGCACAGCCGATGCAGCTCCGCTTCGTCGGCTGCGGTGACGCGTTCGGCTCGGGCGGCAGGTCCAACACCTGCTTCCATCTAACGGGCGCGCGCACCAACCTGCTGATCGACTGCGGTACCTCGTCGCTGCTCGCGCTGAAGCGGCTCGGCATCGCCTGCAACGATGTCGCGCTGATCCTGATCACGCATTTCCACGGCGATCATTTCGCAGGCCTTCCCTTCCTGCTGCTCGACGCGCAATTCTCGCGGCGGACGCAGCCGCTGGTGATCGCAGGCCCCGCCGGCATCGCGACGCGGCTGACGCAGGTGATGGAGGCGATGTTCGAGCATTCCTCCAGCACGCCGCGCAAGTTCGAACTGTCGGTGGTCGAGCTCGCGCCCGAGCAGCCGGTGCGCTTCGGCGACGTCGGCGTGACGCCGTTTCCGGTCGTGCACGGCAATTCCGGCGGGCCGTTTCTCGGCTACCGCATCGAAGCCGAGGGCAAGGTGGTGGCCTACACCGCCGACACCGAATGGACGGACAGCCTGATCCCGCTCGGCCGCGAGGCCGACCTGCTCGTCGCCGAAGCCTATACGTTCGACAAGCCCGTGAAGAACCATCTCAGCCTCGCGGCGCTGGAGGCCCATCTCGACGAGATCAGGCCGAAGCGGCTGGTGCTCACCCATATGAGCGACGACATGCTGCGGCGGCTGCCGAACCTGCCGCATGAGACAGCGCATGACGGTATGACGATTGATCTCTAGCATCATATCAGCGGTGCCGGCTATGGTAGGCCCGGACCGGGGCTGAGACCGCCGCAGCAGCGCGGCGGGTGACACGGGCCAGGCGAGCGAGCATTCCATTGCATTCACCGGGACCCAAGGGGGCGGCCGTCACGACTGCCCAGGTGTTCGACATCGCAGGTCCCGCGATGATCGCCAACCTGACCACGCCGCTGATCGGCATCGTCTCGACCACGGCGATCGGCCGGCTCGGCGAAGCCGCCATGCTCGGCGGCGTGGCGATGGCCTCGGTGATCTTCGACTGCCTGTTCTGGCTGTTCGCCTTCCTGCGGGCGAGCACGCTCGCCTTCACCGCGCAGTCGCTCGGCGCCGGGGAGGCCGACGAGATCCGGATGGTGCTGATCCGCGGGCTTGCGCTCGCTGCACTGATCGGAGTCGCGTTGATCGCCCTGCAGCTGCCGCTGGCTGGCATCATCTTCGAGATCATGGGCGGCAGCGATGCCGTCCTCGGCGCCGCGCGAACCTATTTCACCGTGCGAATCTGGTCGGCGCCGCTCGCGCTCGCCAACTACGTGCTGCTCGGCTGGCTCGTCGGGCTGGCGCGCGCCAAGCTGGCGCTCGCGGTCCAGGTCGCGATCAACCTGATCAACATGGCGGCGACCATTCTGCTGGTGCAGGTGCTGGAAACCGGCATTGCCGGCGCTGCGATCGCCGCGCTGATTGCGGAGGCCGTCGGCGTGGTGATCGGCCTGGTTCTGGCGCACCGGCTGGTCTCGACGACGTGCGGTCTCTCGCCGCCCGCGTTGTTCGACCGCGTCAAGCTGATGCACATGATGGCGGTGAATCGCGACATCATGATCCGCACCGCCGCGATGATCGCAGCCTTCCTGTTCTTCACCTCGCAGGGCGCGCGTGCCGGCGACACCACGCTCGCCGCCAACGCAGTGCTGAACAATTTCCTGCTGGTGGCGGCGTTCTTTCTCGATGGGCTTGCCAACGCCGCGGAGCAGCTCTGTGGCTACGCCTTTGGCGCGCGCAACAGGGGCGCCTTCGCCGGCGCGACGAGGCTGGTGCTGGTCTGGGGCTTCGGCTTCGCGCTCGTTGTCGCCGTGATCTTCGCGCTGTTCGGGCCTGACCTGATCGATGTGATGACGGCAAGCCCCGGCGTTCGCAGCGCCGCGCGCGACTATCTGCCGTTCGTGGTCGCCTCGCCGCTGCTGTCGGTGTTCGCCTTCGCATTCGACGGCGTCTATATCGGCGCCACCTGGGCGCGCGACATGCGCAATCTGATGATCGCTGCGCTGATCGTGTTCCTCGCGATCTGGTTCACCCTGCGCGGCTACGGCAACACCGGATTATGGATTGCCCTGCTCGGCTTCTACGCCGCCCGCGGCGGCTTCCAGGCCGCACGCTATCCGGCGCTGCTGAGGGCATCGTTTGAGAAGAGCCCTGCTCGTCCGACAATTTAAACTGTCATCATCCGCGCAAGCGGATGATCCAGTACGCCGTGCCGTCTCGATTCAACAACAGCCGCCGCGGCGTACTGGATCCCCGCCTGCGCGGGGATGACAGTGGAGAATGACGCAGCAGCTGAACTAGGATCTGTACTCATAAATGGATTCCGTTAGCTGACGAACGGTGATTCACTCCCCTTAGGTGAT
>NZ_JABFDM010000018.1 GCF_013178945.1 Bradyrhizobium aeschynomenes | reverse complement strand
TTTCTCGCGGCAGTCGCACTCGGCTCAACCCGCCTCTGGGCCAAGGCTTATGAGTCCACGCCCTAGTTGCAAACTTTCTCCACCCCACCGCCCGATCGCTCGGCAGCGACGCATCAGGCCGAAGGATTCGAACCACCAGGCAATTAGTTGCTGGGTGGGTTCGCTCCGTTTGCCTAGCCTTTCGGCAGCGGCCACGACACAACCAGGAGGCAACATGAGGGATGTTGAAATCGCGGACGGCGAAGTCAGCGCGGACCTTTCGTCGTTGCTGCTGCGGAGCGCGAGCGGCGCTGGTCCTGCCGTGATATCGGCCGAACGGCTGCGCCTTTCCTGCATGTGCGCGCATTGCAAGCGCGCCCGCTTCGACGGCCGCTTCCCGGCGCAGTTCCCCGGCATCGCCATCGTGGCGGTCGGCGATCTCGGTTACGGGCTGAATATCGGGTTTTCCGACGGCCACAATCGCGGCATCTATCCGACATCATACCTGCGGGAGCTGGCCGCGGCCTGAACGGCTGCGCCGCACCGGATGGCACGAACATTGCTCCGCTTCTGATCAGCGTGATCAATGCGGAGGCAAGACATGTTGCTGCAGGCGGCCAAATCAGCTGCGGACGCCGTGCCCACGCCCCTGCCACAAGCGCGCGCGGTGACCAGCTCGTCGCTTCTGCTCACCGAGAGCCAGCAATCCATCGGCGGCCCGCCGTCGCTGATCGAAAGGCTCAGCCTGCGCGAACGCGAGCAGGTGCTCAAGCAAGGCCGCCGCAAGGTGCTCAACCGCGGCCAGACGCTGTTCAGCCAGGGCGCAAAGCACGACGGCATTTTCCTGGTCGAGAGCGGCCGCATCCGGGTGTTCTACACCTCGCCGCAGGGCCGTGAGATCACGCTCGCCTATTGGCATGTCGGCAACTTCGTCGGGGGCCCCGAGGTGTTCGACACCGGCGTGCATCAATGGTCGGGCGTTGCCGCCAGCAATGCCAGCGTGATTCAGCTGCCAGGCAAGGAGCTGCGAACGCTGGTCGCCGAGATCCCCAATCTCGCAATCGGGCTGATCGAAGGGTTGAGCTTCAAGGGGAAGTGCTACTCCGCGCTGGCGCAAATGCTGGGGACACGTTCGATCACCGAGCGGCTCGCGCATCTTCTGCTGCATCTGGTCGACCTCTACGGCGTCGACGATCCCGAAGGCAAGGTCATCGCCGCGGCCTTCACCCATGCCGACATCGCTCACATGGTCGGCGCAACGCGGCAGTGGGTGACGATCAGCCTCAAGCGGATGCAGGAGAAGCGCATCGTCCAGACCCGGCGCTCGCAGATCGTGGTTTGCCGGCCCGATCTCCTGGAAGAGATGCGCGGTCAGGCCGCCGATTAGCCGGCCTGCTCATGCAAGCGGCTGTCATGTGCGAAATTGCCCAAGGAGTACGCAACCGGGATTTGACGGCAACTAATCCACCCGCTGCCGAACTCCGGATTTGCGCTCGCGGACGCGGCCTTCATCATGGTGCCATCAACCATCCAACCGAACGGGGATGAGAATGGTCCGCTGCCATCACGCGCTCTTACTGTCCGTCACCTGTCTGTCCCTGATCGCGGCGCAGCCTGTCGCAGCAGAGACCGTCACGATCGGGATCGGGACCCAGGATACGACGACCAACACGGTCACCGCCGGCACCATCGTGCGGCAGCTCAAGCTGCTGGAGAAGTATCTCCCCAAGGACGGCAAATACGCCAACATCAAGTTCGAGATCGAGTGGCAGAACTTCACCTCCGGTCCGCCCGTCACCAACGGCATGATGGCGAACAAGCTGCAATTCGGCATGATGGGCGACTACCCGCTGATCGTGAACGGCTTCACTTTCGAGAACAATCCCGAGAGCAAGAGCCGGCTGATCGCGGTCGCAGCCTACAGCCTCGCCGGCTCCGGTAACGGCATTGTCGTTCACAAGGACTCGCCCTACTACGAACTTTCCGACCTCAAGGGCAAGCTGGTCAGCGTGCCATTCGGCTCGGCCGCACATGGCATGGTGCTGAAGGCGCTTCAGGACAGCGGCTATCCGGCGGACTTCTTCCAGCTCGTGAGCCAGACGCCGGAGGTCGGATCGACCAACCTGCAGGAGAAGAAGATCGACGCCCACGCCGATTTCGTGCCGTTCGCCGAGTTGCTGCCGTTCCGCGGCTTTGCGCGCAAGATCTACGACGGCGTCCAGACCAACCTGCCGACCTTCCACGGCGTCGTCGTCCGCACCGACTTCGCCGAGAAATACCCCGAGGTCGTCGTCGCCTATATCAAGGCGGTGATTGCCGCCAACCAGTGGCTGCGCCAGGATCCGAAGGCGGCGGCCGAAAAAATCCAGGAATGGACCGGGATCAACAAGGAGGTCGTCTACATCTTCCTCGGCCCCGGCGGCAACATGACCACGGATCCGACGATCAAGCCGGCGCTGGTCGATGCCGCGGCGACCGACGTCAAGGTGCTGCAGAGCCTCGGCCGCATGAAGGAGTTCGATCCGAAGAAATGGGTCGACGACAGCTACGTCCGCAAGGCCTATGCCGAGCTCAAGCTCGACTACGACAAGGAGCTCGCCAGCACCGCGAACTATGAGGTCTCCGGCGAGGACAAGTTCTGCAACAAGCCGATCACCGAGCCGCGCAAGGCCGGCGAGGTCTGGGTCGACGGCGAGGGCATCACAGCCTTCAGCAGCGCCGCCTGCACACTCGGCGCCTATGCCGACCTCAAGGCCAAGGGCAAGAAGATCAATGTCGCCTATGTGTTCGACACCGCGCGTGGCATCAAGCTGTTCGCCGACCAGGCCTTCTTCGCCGCCGCCAATGGCGAGATCGCGCCGTTCCTGCTGAAGAAGGATGCGGAGGCCCATGCCGCGAAGATCGGCGGCAAGGTGATGGGACTGGATGAGGCGGTGAAGCTGGCAGTGGCGGGAGGCAAGACTTGAGCAGCCCCGCCCTCATGACCTCGCCCAACCAGGCCGCGGCAACCGCCGCGCCTGGCGCCGCCATCCCGCCGAGCCGGCCGGAGTTTTCCGCCCGCGCAGCGCGCTGGTTCCGGCTCAACCAGGACAGGCTGCGGGCCTTGCTGATCGGCACTGCCTCGCTGATCGCGTTCCTGATCACCTGGCATCTGCTGACGACCTACCGCGTCGTCTTCTTCGTGAAGTTCACCAACGTGCCGGCGCCCCTGGCGGTCTATGCGAGCTTTACCAAGGCGATCCATGACCCCAAATTCCTGATGCACATCCTGCTCAGCTGCCGCCGGATCTTCATCGGGTTCTCGCTGGCTGCACTGGTCGGCGTTCCGCTCGGCCTGATCATGGGCCGCTTCAAACTGGTGCACGAGATCGTCTTTCCGGTCGCGGAGGTGCTGCGCCCGATCCCAGCCATCGCCTGGGTCCCGATGGCGATCATGCTGTGGCCGACCAACGAGCAGAGCATCGTCTTCATCACCTTCCTCGGCTCGTTCTTCCCGATCCTGGTCAATACGCTGCACGGCATGACGCTGGTCGATCCCGTGCTCGTGCGCGCCGCCAAATGCCTCGGCGCGCGCGAGACCTCGATCTTTCGCGAGGTCTACTTCCCGGCGTCGCTGCCGCACATCTTCACCGGCCTCACCGTCGGCATGGGCGTCGCATGGGTGTCGCTGATCGCGGCCGAGATGATCTCGGGACAGTTCGGCATCGGCTACTTCACCTGGGAGGCGTACTCGCTGGTTCAATATGCCGACATCGCGCTCGGCATGATCGCGATCGGGGTGCTCGGGCTCGGCTCGAGCCTCGTGATCCGCGCCGCCGGACAACTGGTGATGCCTTGGAGGTCACGATGAGCCACGCCGCATTGGAGACCCGACAAGGCCATATCGAGGTCCGCAACTTCGCCTTGAGCTATGAGACCATCGACGGCGCCGTCGAGGCCGTCACCGACACGCAGATCCATGTCGCACCCGGCGAGTTCGTCTCGATCGTCGGTCCCTCGGGCTGCGGCAAGTCGACACTGCTCAATGCCGTGGCGGGCTTCCTGAAGCCGACCTGCGGCATCGTCACGGTGGACGGCAACGCCGTCACCGGACCGAGCGCCGAACGCGGCATGGTGTTCCAGCAGTACTCGCTATTTCCGTGGAAGACGGTGCGCGAGAACGTCGAGTTCGGGCTGAAGATGCGCGGCATGCCGAAATTCGAGCGCGCACGCGCGGCACGCACCTTGTTGGGGCTCGCGGGCCTCGAGGCGTTCGAGAACCACTATCCCGAGCGGCTCTCCGGCGGGATGAAGCAGCGTGTCGGCATCGTGCGCGCACTCGCCACCGGCCCCAAGGTGCTGCTGCTCGACGAGCCGTTCGGCGCGCTCGATGCGCAGACTCGCATCATCATGCAGCAGATCCTCACCAACATGTGGCAGCGGCTGAAGATCTCGGTTCTGTTCGTCACCCATGACATCGACGAGGCGATTTTCCTGTCGGACCGCGTCTACTGCATGACCGCGCGCCCCGGCTCGATCAAGGCCGAGATCCAGATTCCGCTGGAGCGGCCGCGACAGCAGGCCATGATGATGTCGTCCGAGTTCCTGGCGCTGCGGCGTGGCCTGATGTCGCTGATCCGCGAGGAAAGCCTGAAGGCGATGGGCGGCGAGATCACTGATCTCGGCATGCAGGGGCTCAGCATCGAGCTGCAGGGCCATTCCATCGCCGACATACTCTGAAGCGACGCCTGACGGGCCCGTTCAGGAGTCGCGCCGATCGATATGAAGCTTGCCCGCCTTCATCACCAGCGGGATGTGATCGCCCTGGCCGAGCAGGCAAGACACGTCGCGCAGCGGATTGCCGTCGACGACGAGAAGATCCGCAATCGCGCCCGGCGCGATGCGGCCGAGCTTGCCTTCCATGCCCAGCACCTCGGCGCCGATCACGGTGGCGCTGGCGATCGCTTCGCGGGGACCGAGAATCTCGGCGCGGATGCGAAACTCGTCGCTCTGCAGCCGCTGCGACGGGCCCAGCAGGTCGCTGCCGAAGCCCATCTTCACGCCGGCTTCGCGATAGATCTCGAGCGAGCGCAACCCGGCGTCGCGCACGTCCGCGATCTTCGCGACGCTCTCCGGCGGCAGGCCGTATTGCGCGCCCTCATTGGCAAGCGCCTCATAGGTGACGAGCGTCGGAATCACGTAGACGCCGTGCTCGGCCATCAGGCGCGCCGTCGGCAGATCGACGAGGTTGCCATGCTCGATGGTGCGCACGCCGCAGCGCACCGCGCGCGCGATCGCCTCGGCCGTGTAGGCGTGCGCCAGCACATAGGTGCCGCGTCCCCTCGCCTCGGCAACGATGGCGCGGATCTCGTCCTCGGAATAGCCGAACGCGCCGACCGGATCGGTCGGCGACGCCACCCCGCCTGACGCCATGATCTTGATCTGGTCGGCGCCCATCTGCAGCTCCTCGCGCACCGCCTTGCGCACGGCATCCACGCCGTCGGCGACGCGCGCCAGCGCGCCGACGCGCACGCAACACGGACACGGCGCGTTGTCGGAGAGGAAATCGGTGCGCGCCCGCATGTCGCCATGGCCGCCGGTCTGGCTCAGCGCACGGCCGGAGACGAACAGCCGCGGGCCTTCGGTGAGGCCGGTGTCGACCGCCTGCTTCAGCGGATAGCCGGCGCCGCCGGCGTCGCGCACCGTGGTGAAACCGCGGCGCAACATGCCCTTCAGCAAAATCGCCGAGCGCAGGGTCACCAGCACGTTCGGCATCTGCACCTGCTGGGCGAGGTTGAGCTCGACCGCGATCGCATGGACGTGCAGGTCGATCAGGCCGGGCATCAGGGTCTTGCCCTGGAGATCGATGGTCCGGTCGGCGCTCGCCTGCAGTGGCTTGTCCGAGACCTCCTTGATCAGGTCGCCTTCGACCAGCACGTGCCGCCCTTCGAGCAGGTCGGGCTGCAGCGGGTCGAGCAGAGCGGCGTTCTTGAACAGGATGGTCGACATCAAGGTGTCCTCGATCGGAGCGAAGCGTGCGTCAGCGGGCGAAGCGGGCCGACGATGACGGTGTTCTCCCCTATCCTGTCCTGCGGCTTCGAGCCAGCCCGGGACGGCATACCTGTCTTCTCAGCCGATCGACATCAGGCTAGCATTGCCGCCGGCAGCTGCGGTGTTGGTGGAGAGACTGACCTCGGTGACCAGCCGGTCGAGATCGTAGCAGCCGTCGCTGGTGCGCGGCGTGACGAGCGGGATGATCGGCCCGGGGCGCGCGGCGAGGTCGCGGCCGAGCGCAATCAATTCATCCGTTTCGCCTTCGGCGAGCACAGCCTGCAGATCGCGGAGAGCCCGCCAGCTGTCGACGATCCGCAGGCGGCCGCGCAACTGGCTGGTGAGCGGTCCCAACACGGCACAAGCAGGGTTGGCGCGTTCGACGAATGCGTCGTTGCCGGTCATGAGGATGACGCCGATCTGGATCAGCAGCGCCTGCGCGCTTTGCGCCAGTGCAGCGACGGCGCCGCGCGAGGTGATGCGATAGATGTTCTGCTCGCCGACGGGGCCTGGCAGCTCGATCTCGAAGCCGGCCAACAGCTGGGTCCCATGCGCCTCGCACGCCAGCGCGGCCTCGGCATGTCCGCTGGCGCGCAACCCGTCGAGGTAAGAGCGCGTGACTGCGTCGGGCTGCGACGCCATGAGCCGCTGGCGCGGCGGCGTCGCGAACAGCCGGCGCAGATACAGCGGGCCGCCGGCCTTCGGCCCCGTTCCGGACAGGCCGGAGCCGCCAAACGGCTGCACGCCGACGACGGCGCCGATGACGTTGCGGTTGACGTAGATGTTGCCGGCAGCGCTGCGGCTCGACGCACGCGCGATGGTCTCCGTGATCCGCGAATGGATGCCGAAGGTCAGGCCATAGCCGGTGAGGTTGATCGCTTCGATGAGATCAGCGAGCTGCTCGCGACGGTAGCGCAGAACGTGGAGCACGGGGCCGAACACCTCGCGCTCGACATCGAAGATGCTGGCGATCTCGATGATTGTCGGCGCGACGAACGTGCCATGCGCCGCCTGCGGCGGCAGCGTCAGCCGCTCCACGGCATGACCGCGCGCCTGCATCATCGCGACATGCGCATCGAGCGTGCTGCGCGCCTCCGCGCTGATCACCGGGCCGACATCGACCGACAGCCGCGCCGGATTGCCGATCTCGAGCTCGTGCATGGCGCCGCGGAGCATCGCCACGGTCCGATCGGCGATCTCCTCCTGCAGGCACAGGATGCGCAAGGCCGAGCAGCGCTGCCCAGCCGAGTCGAAGGCGGATGCGATGACGTCGCCGACGACCTGCTCGGCCAGCGCCGAGGAATCCACGATCAGCGCATTCTGCCCGCCGGTCTCGGCGATCAGCGGCACCGGCTGTCCGTGCAGCGTCAGACGTTCGGAGAGCTGCTTCTGGATCAGCCGCGCGACCGCGGTCGACCCGGTGAACATCACACCCTGTACCCGCGCATCGGCAACCAGCGCCGCACCGACGCGGCCGTCACCTGGCAGCAGTTGAAGCGCGCCCGGGGGCAGTCCCGCCTGATTGATGATGCGAGCCGCTTCGGCGGCGATGAGCGGCGTCTCCTCGGCCGGCTTGGCCAGAACCGGATTGCCCGCCGCGAGCGCAGCCGCGATCTGGCCGGTGAAGATCGCGAGCGGGAAGTTCCACGGGCTGATGCAGACGACGGGCCCGAGTGGAGAATGCGCACCCGCATCTGCCAGGTCCTCGATCTGATCCGCATAGTAACGCAGAAAATCGACGGCCTCACGCACCTCCCCGATCGCGTTCGCGAACGTCTTGCCGGCCTCGCGCACGATCAGGCCGATCAGAACGCGTCCGCGCGCCTCCATCTCGTCCGCGGCCATGCGCAGGCATGTGGCACGTTCACGCGCGCCGGTCGACGCCCAGCGCGGCGCAGCCGCGGCCGCATGGACCAGAGCAGCTTCGATCTCCGCCGGCGCCGCGTCCCGAACGGCGCCCACGATGTCGGCGAGATCAGCCGGATTACGAACGAGGCGTTGGGATTCCCGCTCCGCCGCCATCGACGGCAGGGCTTGCCATGCGAGGCGGCCACTCTCGGCGAGCGCTTCGCCGAGCCGCGCGAGTTCGCCTTCGTCGGACAGATCGAGGCCAGCCGAGTTCCGCCGCCTGGCGCCGAACAGCCGTCGCGGACTGCGGATCTTGTCGTGGGGTGCACCCGGAGCCTGCGAGGAGCGCACGAGCGCCACCGGGTCCACGATCAGTTCGTCGACGGACACCGCCGGATCGGCGATGCGATTGACAAAGGACGTGTTCGCGCCATTCTCCAGCAGCCGGCGCACCAGATAGGCCAGCAGCGTTTCATGCGATCCCACCGGCGCGTAGATGCGACACGGACGGTCGAGGCGGTCACAACCGACAACCTCTTCGTAGAGCGGCTCGCCCATGCCGTGGAGACATTGAAACTCGTATTGGCCACGATAGAAATTCGGCCCCGCCATTTCAACGATCGACGCCAGGGTTCGTGCATTGTGGGTCGCAAATTGCGGAAACACCGCGTCAGGCGCCGCCAGCAGCTTGCGCGCGCAGGCAAGATAGGACACGTCGGTGTGGCTCTTCCGCGTGAAGACCGGAAAGTCCTTCAAGCCATCGACCTGCGCACGCTTGATCTCGCTGTCCCAATAGGCGCCCTTGACCAGCCGCACCATCAATCGACGTTGCGAACGGCGGGCAAGATCGACGAGCCAGTCGATGACGAAGGCACAGCGCTTCTGATAGGCCTGGACGACGAAGCCGATACCATTCCAGCCGGCAAGGTCACGATCGAGGCAGAGCGCTTCGAGCAGATCGAGGGACAGATCGAGACGGTCGGCCTCTTCGGCGTCGATGTTGAGACCGATGTCATACCGCCTCGCGAGCCCCACCAGTTGCTTCAGGCGCGGCAGCAGCTCCGCCAGGATCCGGTCGCGCTTGATGCGGCTGTAGCGCGGATGCAGCGCCGACAGCTTGATCGAGATGCCGGGCCCTTCATAGATGCCGCGCCCCGCCGAATGCCGTCCGATCGCATGGATCGCGGTCTCGTAGGCGGCGAAGTAGCGCGCGGCGTCGTCCGCCGTGGTCGCCGCCTCGCCCAGCATGTCGTAGGAGTAGCGGAAGCCCTGCTCCTCCCAGCGCAGGCCGTTAGACAGCGCCTCCGCAATCGTCTGGCCTGCGACGAACTGCTCGCCCATCAGCCGCATGGCGAGCGTCACGCCCTTGCGAATGATCGGCTCGCCACCACGGGCGATCAGCCGCGTCACGGCCGACGCCAGGCCCTCCTCGCTGGCGGCAGCCGTCAGCCTGCCGGTCACGATCAGCCCCCAGGTCGCCGCGTTCACCAGCAGAGACGGGCTGTGCCCGATGTGAGCGCGCCAGTCGCCCGTGGCGATCTTGTCGCGGATCAGCGCGTCGCGGGTCGCGGCGTCGGGGATCCGCAGCAAGGCCTCCGCCAGGCACATCAGCGCGACGCCCTCCTGGCTCGACAACGAATATTCCTGGATCAGGCCTTCGATCCCGCCCGACCGCGTCTTGGCGCGCAGCCGCAGAACGAGATCCCGCGCCAGGGCGGCGGCCCGTTGCGATGGGGCCTCAGCGAGGGCCGCAAGCTCGAGCAGCGGCGCGAGGCACTCGGGTTCGGCGCGACGATAGGCCGAGGTGATCGCGGCCCGCAGCCCGCTCTGCACCCGGAGCTGCGCACCGAACTGCGCAAACGGCATGGGGACGTTCTCCAGTGAATCGATCGTCTTCATTCTACCGGATACTGCCCCCTCGGTGCGCCTCTAATCCCGTCGCCCCTGAGCATAGCGGCCCTTGCTCTGGCCGATCGGAGCGTCCTCTTGATGAAACCCGTGCCGGGGCGGTCGGTGTCAAGGTGGCCCGACACGCCGGAGTTCCATTGCGAAGGTGGTGACGCTGACCTGACGGAGGACGCGCGAGCCGCAGCGATCGGCAGTGTGCGCCATCGCCGACTGGGTCAGGTCGGAGCTACGCCACGCGCGTCGACGAACCCGCCATTCAGAATCGCGAGGCCAGCTCGACGAGCTGCCGATGTGCCCTGTCTCGCGCCGCGCCCGTGTGCTCGGACGGCCCGCTGGTCGGCCCAAGAGCGACGAACTTGACGTCGCGGAGGCCCATGAAACGCAGCGCTTCGCGCAGATAGGGCGTGGCAAGATCAGACCGCCCGCGGCTCATGCCCGTCGTGAAGTCACCGCCGCTCGCGATGATCACGAGCGTCGGACGGTCCTTCAACAGCGGCAGATAGCCGCGCGCAGGATCGAAACGAAAGGTGAGACCGGGCTGGTTGATGATGTCGAGCCAGTGCTTGAGCTTGTAGGGGATGCCGAAATTCCACATCGGCGTCGAGATCACGACGCGCTCGGCCAGATCGAGCCGCACCGCCATGCGCTCGGCGATCGCGAAAGCCGCGCGTTGGCTGTCGGTGAAGGCACGCCCGCCCATGCGCGCATATTTCGCCTGCAGGATCTCGCCATCGAACTCGGGCAGGCTCTCACGCCACAAATGCAGCTCGTCGACGTCCCAACCCGGCCGTGCCTGCCTGAAGCGATCGAGAAAGACGCGCGCGCCGGCGCCGGATTCGGAGTCCGCACGCGGCGAGGCGACGAGATGAAGCAGCTTGGGCATGCCCTACCCCAGCGCTTTGATCACGGCATCGGCCCGGGTGACGACGGAGACGTTCTGCAGGGCGAAGTTGATCGACGCGTTGTGCCAGTCGGCATTCATGGTCGAGCAGCAATCCTCCGGCACCACCATGAAATAGCCCTTGTCGGCGCCGGTGCGCGCGGTGTGCTCGACCGACATGTTGGTCCAGGCGCCGGTGTTGATGATGACGTCTCGTCCGGTGGCTTTGAGGATCGTCTCCAGCCGCGTGCCTTCCCACGCGCTCATCCGCATCTTCTCCACGACGAAGTCGCCGCTGCGCGGCTCGAGCCCCGCAACGGGCGCCGCGCCCCAGCTGCCGCGGACCATCGCCTTGCTGTCGACCAGCCCCTCGAACAGCGGGGCGTTGAGCGTCACCCCGGGCGCGCCGGGCTCGACCACGAACCAGACATGGATGATCACGACGCCGCGCGCCCGGGCGGCCTCGGCCAGCCGAAGGACGTTGTCGACCACGCGCTGCTGCTTGGCATGACCGGGCGCTCCGGACTCGGCAAAAGCACCGCCATCCATGATGACGTCGTTCTGGAGGTCCTGGATGATCATCGCACAGCGGCGCGGATCGAGCTGCATGTCGCCCGTTGCCAGTTGCGGCGCCTGCGGAGAGGACGACGTTGTGGCGCCCCCAGGCCGCGCACTCATGTACGGCTCGTGGCGCGGACCGACCTTGGTCGCGATCGCGTAGACCGAATGGGTGGCGGTGAGATAGAGCGTGCGAAACTCAGGCCCGCCCCAAGCCAGGTTGGCGACCAGCTCCGGCACGCGCACCTTGCCGAGCAACTCGCCACCGGACGCATAGACCCAGACGCCGCCCGGCGCGGTGACCCAGACATTGCCGCGCTGATCGCATTTCATGCCGTCGGGCACGCCCGGCTCGAGCTCCGAGCGGATGCCGCTGGCGAAGACGCGGCCGTTCGACAACGTACCATCGCTGCCGACGTCGAACACGCGGATCACGGCCTGCACGGTGTCGTTGACGTAAAGCAGCTTCTCGTCCGGCGAGAAGCACAGCCCGTTGGGCTGGTCGAACAAATGGCGATCGACCAGCAGAAGCGGCGCGCCGCCGCCGGGCGCCACCCGGTAGACGCCCTGGAAGCCGAGCTGCCGCGGCCGCTCGACGCCATAGACCGGCATGCGGCCATACCAGGGGTCCGAGAAATAGATCGCGCCGCTGGAGTGGACGCACACATCGTTCGGGCTGTTGAGCTCCTGGTTCTGAAAATGCGACGCCAGGATCTCGCGCCGCCCGTCAGGCCGCTCGCGCACCAGCGACGACGTCGCATGCTCGCAGACGACCAGATTGAGCTCGGCATCGTAGGTCATGCCGTTGCACTTGTTCGACGGCCGCCGCATCTCGACCACGCCGCGCTTCGCATCCCAGCGGCGGCGGACATCCGCGGGCATGTCGGAGAACAGCAGGAACTGCTCGGCCGGGTGCCAGATCGGCCCCTCCGTGAATTCGAATCCGGTCGCGACCTGCGCCACCGGCGCGTACGGATCGATCAGGCTCTCGAATTCAGGACGCAAGGTGACGTGGGTCATGACGCGTCCTCACGCCGGAAACCAGTGCCGCTGCGGCAGCGACTGCACGACCGGGCCCGGAACCTGATCGTGCAGTCGCCCGACCACCATCCCACCCTCGATCTTGGCGGGGCGATCGTGCACCGGCAGCAGGTAGCGCGAACTCGACAGCAGCTTCTTGATCGCCGCCTTCTCGGCGCGCTTGCTGGTGCCATGGTTGCCGGTGGTGCGCGGCTCGGCATCCTGGATCTCGTTGAACGGCGTCACGATCTGGTCGTTGAAGTCGTAGATCACGTCGCCGCAGATGGTGGCGATGCCGTCGGCCGTGTGGACATGAATGTTCATCGATCCCTCGGTGTGGGCGTTGGCGGCGTCGCAATAGACGCCGGGCATCAGCTCCACCGGGCCAGTCAGCTCCAGATCGAGGAAACGCAGCGCGCTCTTGGTGTGCAGCCTGTCGATCAAATGCTTGATGTCGGGCGCCGGATATTGCGGATGCATCAGGCCCGAGACGGAATATTCGAGCTCGCGCCGGTTCAGCACGACCGTCGTGTTCATCGGAAACAAATCGTCCTTCCCTGCATGATCGATGTGCAGATGGGTGTGGCAGACATAGCGGACGTCGCCCATGCGCACGCCGTGGCGCGCCAGCTGGTTCTCGATCATGTTCTCGTGGTACTGCAGGCCGCGCATGCCCAGCGTCTCCATGATCTGGTTCGAGCGATAGCCGGTGTCGACCACGACCGGATACGGCCCGCCCAGGATCAGGAAACCGAGCGTCAGCACCCGGCGGGTACGGCCGCAATCGCGGCCGAGCACGAGGAAGCTGGATTCCAGCTCGATATCACCATAGTCGAGAATCTTGATTTCCAGCGCCATGAGCGTTCCCTGTTGCTTTTGTTGTCGTTGCGCGCGACGTCAGCCGAGCCGATAGACGCGCCGCGCGGTTTCTCCCATGATTTGCATGCGTGCGCGCTCATCGAGATCCTCGATCGCCGCCTCGTAGGCCGCAACGAGCGCGCGATATTCCGTCCAGAGCTTTTCGATCGGAAAGTTCGAGCCGAACAGGCAGCGCTCGGCACCGAACATGCCGATCGTCTCGCGTACGACGTCGGCGACGTGCGCGGGATCGTTGCGGCGGATGAAGGTGCCGAGGCCCGAGAGCTTGCTGACGACATTGCGGCAGGCGGCGAGCCGCTGCATTCCCGCGCGCCATTGCTCGCGTCCCGCCGGAGAGAGATCCTCCAGCATGCCGGCGTGCTGCAGGATGAAGGTGACCGACGGGCAACTCTCGGCCAGGGCCGCCGCGCCCGCCATCTGCGGCGCGAACACCTGCAGGTCGAACGACCAGCCATAGTCGGCAAGCCGCGCGATGTTGGCACGGATCTTCGGAACACTGCAGAGATCGGGCGACGCAGCGAAGCGATACAACGGATTGTCATGCCAGTGCAGTTGCATCCGGACGCCACGCATCAGCGGATAGCGCGCAAGCCGGTCGAATTGCGGCCGCGCGTCATCGACGGCGAGATCGGCATAGGCGACGATCGCATGCGGAAAGCCGTGCCGGTCGGCGATTCGCTGCACCCATGCGGCCTCGTCCTCGAAACCGTCCTTGGCCCAATTTGTCTGGACATAGACCGATTGAGCCACGCCGCTCCCTGCGATGTCTTGCAGATACTCTTCGATGGGGTAGTCGCGGCGGATCGGCTCATAGGGGCCGAAGATGCGCGGCTGCATCGGCCCGACCAGCCAGGGCAGATCGGCCTGACGCCAGATGTGATGATGCGCATCGACATATCCGCTCATGCCGCCCTCCTCTGTGCCAGCGACAGCACATGCGTGACGATGGCTTCGTCGGAACCGCCGGGAACGATGTCGTCGACAAAGGGCGCGATCGCCTGCAGTGCCTCCGTTTGCGGCTTGAAGCCGGGCCCGGTCGCCAGTGGCGTCAGCCAGCTCAGCCGCCAGGCGCGCAACGACAGCTTCCAGACGGCATCGCGGAGCGCCTGATGATCGCCGCGCTCCAGCCCGTCCGAGATCACCAGCACCGCGGCGCCGCGTGCATAGGTCGAGAACCGCGGCACCGCGAGGAACGCCTGCAGTGCCTCGCCGATCCGGGTCCCGCCGTCCCAGTCGCTGACGAGATGGGAGGCCGCGAGCAGCGCCTGCTCGCGCCGCTTCAGGCGTAACGGGCGCGTCACGCGCGTCAACCGCGTGCCCAAGGTGAACACCTCGGCCTGGGGCACCGCCTGCACCAGCACATGCGCCAGCCGCATATTGTCCTCGGTGCGCGCCTTCATCGAGCCGGAGACGTCGATCAGCAGCAGCAGGCGGCGCAGTCGCGGCCGGCGCTTCAAGCGCCGCAGCGACAACACCTCGCCGTCACGCCGCACGCTCTCCCGCAAGGTCCTGCGCATATCGACGAAACCGCCGCGCCGCGCCCGCATGCGGCGGTGGCCGCGCCGCTTCGGCAGCCTTGCCCGGGCCTGGCGCGCGAGGCGCTGCAGGGCATTGCCGGCGGTGGTCGCAGCAAGGCGGCGCGCGACCAGCGCCTCGGTCCGCGTGGCGGCCAACCCGGATTCGTTCTGCTCCTGGGCGCTGTCGGGATCGACGCCCTCGTCGCCCTCCTCCTGCAGCCGCACGACGTCGTCCTGCTGGTCGGTGTCGCTAAGGGCTGCCGCGTCAGTGACCCCAAAATGAATGTCGAACAGCAGATGATAGGTCGCGAGCCGCTCGGGCGGGGGCGCCAGGGTTGCGGCTCCAGCACGGCGAATGTCGTCGAGACTGGACGGGCCCAGCAATTCGATTGCGGCGAGAAACGCCGTGGTCTGCTCGGGCGCGATCGCGAATCCGTTCCGCCGCAGCAGCGCGGCGAAGGTCAGGAAAATTTCGGTCGCGCGTGGCAGTCGCGGCTCGCTCATGTCATCGCCTCCGCGAGCAGCGCATCGAGCCGGGGCGCGATGAAGGACAGATCCTCCTCGTCCTTCAGCGCCACGCCGATCGAGCGCTTGAAGGCATCGGGCCAGCGCGCACCGGTCTGGTTCAGGAGCGTCGCCGCTTCGGCCCAGTCGACCGCCTCGGCAATGCCCGGCGCCTTGCTCAAGGGCTCGCGCCTGAGCTTCGCTACCGCCGCCACCACGGCGCGCGCGGTCGCTTCGGCGACGCTGGAGGCGCGCATCATCACGATCCGCGCCTCGCGCTCCGCATCGGGATAATCGATCCAATGGTAGACGCAGCGGCGGCGCAACGCCTCATGAAGATCGCGGGTCCGGTTCGAGGTCAGCACGACGATCGGCCGCTCGGCGGCACGCAACGTGCCGCGCTCGGGGATCGAGATCTGGAAGTCGGAGAGGAATTCGAGCAGGAACGCCTCGAACTCCTGGTCGGCGCGATCGATCTCGTCGATCAGAAGGACGGTCGAGTCAGGTGCGCGCAGACAGGCGAGCATCGGCCGCTCGATCAGGAAGCTCTCGCCATAGATGTCGATGCTCTCCTCGCCGGCCTGACGGATCGCCAGCATCTGGCGCGGATAGTTCCACTCGTAGAGCGCCGCGGCGGCGTCGATGCCCTCATAGCATTGCAGCCGGATCAGCTTGCGGCCGAGCACGGCGGCGATCGCTTTCGCCGCCTCCGTCTTGCCGACACCCGGCGCGCCTTCGAGCAGCAGCGGCTTGCCGAGCGCAAGCGCGAGATATGCGGCAGTGGAGAGCCCGTCGTCGGCCAGATAATAGGCTGCGCGTAGCGCCTTCTCCAGCGCCTGCGGCGAGTCGATGCCGACGATGTTGCTGCGGACCACCATCGCGCCTCACCGCCGCGTCTGCGGCCGGGCGCCGCCCTGGGCTTTGATCGCACGCAGCACTCTTTCGGGCGTGATCGGCAGCTCGTCGATACGCACCCCGACCGCATTGAAGATCGCATTCGCGATCGCCGGCAGCACCGGGTTGGCGCACATCTCGCCCGGCCCCTTGCCTCCGAACGGGCCATCCGGCGCGGGCCGCTCCAGCACGGCGATGTCGTGCGGACAGATATCGCCGGGCCCAGGCATCAGATACTCGACGAAATCCCGGGGCCCCTGCTTCGGATCAGGATAGTAAGGCTCTGTCGTCTCATAGAGCGCGTGGCTCATCCCCATCCAGGCACCGCCGACCAGCTGCTGCTCGACCAGACGCGGATTGAGCGCGCGACCCAGCTCGTAGGCAGAGTCCATCCGGATCACGCCGACTTCGCCAGTCTCGTCATCGACCTCCACCTCGGCGACAAGACAGGCATGTGCATAGCAGGTGGCCGGCGACATCTCGCCGGTCTCGGGATCGACGTCCGACAGCGGCACCAGGAAGATGCCGCGCCCGGAGATCGTCTTGCCCTGGCGGAACTGCGCGGCGATGGCGACGTCCTTGACCGAGATCGAGCGGTGCGGCGCGCCCTTGACGTGGATGTTGCCGCGGCCGTCGGTCTCGAGGTCACTGGCATTGACTTCCAGCTCCTCCGCGGCCGCCTCCATCATCACGCCGCGCGCCTCCCTGGCCGCGGCCATCACCGCATTGCCGACGCGATGGGTGCCGCGCGAGGCGAACGAGCCCATGCAATGCGGCCCGGTGTCGGAGTCCGCCGTGTCGACATAGACGTCCTCGACGGGCACGCCGAGCGTCTCGGCGCAGATCTGCCGCGTCACCGATTTCATGCCCTGCCCGAGATCGATCGATGACAACGCCACCGTGAACTTGCCGCTGGGGTTGGAATGCACCAGCGCCTGGCTCGGATCGCCGCCGAGATTCATGCCGATGGGATAGTTGATCGCCGCCATGCCGCGGCCGCGGTGCCTGGTCATGTCAGCGCCTCCTTGTGCCGAACACCGACGAGAACCGTGTCGCGCCATGTGCGGGAGCCGGTGCCGGGCTCTGTGGCGGGGGCGGCTCCGAAGACGGAGAGATCGGAAGCCTGCGGTCATAGCTCGTGCGCTGCTGCGCCGGCGCAGGCCGCGCGCTCGCCGGCTCACGTGGCGTGGACGGCACTGCCGCACGTGCTCCGCCGCCATCCTTGCGCGACGACATCCGGCGGAATTCCTCGCGGATCGGCCATTTGGCCTTTTCAGCGGCAACCTGAACGCATTCGATCAGCGCGGTATTCTTCGCCTCGCGCCGGTGCGCCTTCATGTCGCCGTCGCGATAGGCATTCAGGATGCGGAACTCCATGGGGTCCATGCCGATGAGATGCGCGAGCTTGTCCATCTGGCATTCGAGCGCGAAGTCCATGCCGGTAATGCCGAAGCCGCGCATCGCCGTGGCCGGCGTGCGGTTGGTGTAGACGCAGTAGATGTCGCCATGGACGTTCGGGATCGTGTAGGGACCCGGCAGGTGCGCGGCGCATTTCACCACCGCGTAGCTCGAGAGCCGCGTATAGGCGCCGGAGTCGAAATAGCCGCGGATCTGCCGCGCGACGATGCGGCCGTCGCGCATCACGCCGTCCTTGATGTAGATCCGCTCCGCGCCGCGCGGCGGCCCGAACTGCATCTCCTCCTCGCGCCCGAGCACGTATCGCACCGGGCGACCGGTCAGCATCGCGGCGAGGATGGCGAGCGGCTCGGTCAGCGTATCGACCTTGCCGCCGAAGCCGCCACCCACCGTGCCGCCGATGAAGTGGAACGTGTTCGACGGCAGATCGAGGATCTTGGCGCAGGTGTCGAGCGAGAAGAACAGCGCCTGGGTCGAGGTGTAGACCACGTAACGCCCGTTGGTGTCGGGGGCGGCGATCGAGCCGTTGGTCTCGACCGGCGCGTGCTCGATCGGCGACATCTGGTAGCGCTGCTCCAGCACGTGGTCGGCGCCGGCAAAGCCACGCTCGACGTCGCCGAAGCGGAGCTTCTGATGATCATAGCGCTCGTGATAGGTGAACGCATTCTTCGGATAGGTCTCGTTGACGACAGGCGCACCCGGCTTCAGCGCCTCCTCGACGTCGAACACGGCCGGCAAGGTCTCGTAGTCGATGCGCACCTTGGCCGCCGCCTCGGCCGCCGCGCGCGGCGACTCGGCAACGACCGCGACGATCGGCTCGCCGCGATAACGCACCTTGTCGACGGCCAGCGTCGGCTCATCATCCTTACCGAAATTGATCAGGCTGAGCAGTGTGTTCAGATTGCGTGGCACATCGGCGCCGCGGATCACCCGCCGCACGCCTTCGCTCCGCTCGGCCTCGCTGGTGTCGATGCGGCGCAGCCGCGCATGTGGTTGCGTCGACCTGACGACCCTCAGATGCAGCATGCCCTGCAGCTTGTGGTCGTTGAAATAGGTCGAGGTGCCCGTGACATGGCCGAGCATGTCCTGGCGCTGGGTGCCCTTGCCGACCTCGTTGAGATTGTCGTCGCGCTCGTCGGCGAAGATGTCCTTGCGCAATTCCAGCATGGCGTTCTCCTCAGGCACTGGCGCGCAGCGACGCGGCTGCCGCCAGCACCGCATTGATGATCGGCTCGTAGCCCGTGCAGCGGCAGATGTTGCCGGAGATCGCCTCGACCACCTGCTCCCGGCTCGGCTGCGGGATCTTGTCCAGCAGCGCCTTCGCCGCCATCAGCATGCCCGGCGTGCAATAGCCGCATTGCGCGGCGAAACCATCGGCGAAGGCGCGCTGCAGCGGATGCAGGGTCGGACCGCTCTTGATGCCGTCGAGCGTCTCGACCGCGCGGCCCTCGACGGCTTCGGCGAGCGTCAGACAGGACAGATGCGCGTCGCCGTCGATCAGCACGGTGCAGGCGCCGCAGCCGCCCTGCCCGCAGCCGAATTTCGGCGTGACGTCGCCGAGCATCTCGCGCAGCACAACCAGCAGATTGGTGCCGCCATCGACGAACAGCGCGACATCGCGGCCATTGTGCCGGAACTGAAGGGGGGTCTTGGCCATGCTCTAGCTCTCCTGTCCCGACAGCAGCCGCCGCAGATGCACGCCGACCACTTCGCGGCGATACCAGGCGCTCGCCAGCGAATTGTCGGTGGGCGCCGTTCCCTCGGCTGCCGCAGCGGCGGCGGCGCTGATTGCGCCGGCATCGAGCGGCCGGCCTTCGAGCGCGCGCTCGGCCCCCTTGGCGCGAACAGCGGTCGGCGCCATCGATCCCAGCGCGATGCGGGCGCCGGTGACGCGGCCGCCGCTCTGCGGAAGATGCGCGGCGAGCGTGATGACCGATCCGCCCTTCGGCTTGATGCGGGCGATCTTGCGGTAGCGGAAGGCATCGGCCGACGCCGGCCGGAGACAGGACACGGCGACGACCAGCGCACCGGCTTGACGATCGCGGGACTGCAGGAACTCTTCGAGCGGCATGTCTCGCAGGCCAAAGCCGCCCTGCATCGAGACCATGCCGTCGAGCGCCAGCAGCGCCACCGTGAAGTCGCCGAACGGCGCCGGCGCGAACAGGTTGCCGCCCACGGTCCCCATGTTGCGCACCGCCGGCCCGCCGATCGAACGTGCCGCCGGATGCAGGAAGCTGAGATCGCGTTCGGCAAGCACGCGGGAGAAGGTGACACCGGCGCCGATCCGGATGCGTGCACCCGCTGCATCGATGCCTTGCAGAGCGCGGTCGGTCGCGCGGATGACCGTCGCAACCGAGACGTCGCCTTCGTTGAGATCGCGCATCACCAGCGTGCCGCCGCCGAGATAGCGGGTGGCGCGATCGGACGACAGCGCGGATGCCGCCTCGCTCAACGCCTGAAACGTCTTGACCGTCACCGGCATCGATTCACCTCTTGCTCATGCCGCCTGCTTCAAATGCGATCGAATCGCCTCGAAGCCGGCCTGATAGATGTCCTCGGCGACCATGCGCGTGAGCGCCTCTGACTGTTCGGGCCGTGTCGTGAAACGGCTTTCCCAGTGCCAGAATGTCCGATCACCATCGGTGACCGGCAGCAGCCGGACATGGCCGACGTAGTTGAAGAGCTGGATCGGCGTGTCGAGCAGGCAGTAGCTGAAGCTCTGCTCCAGATCGGACAGCGCCAGCAGCTGCTCGCGCAGCTCGGAGCCGTCCTTGAGGCGGAAGCGTCGGATACAGCCGATCTTGTCGGACGCCTGCGAGCGCTCGATTGCCGAGGTCGCCACCGCCGGATGCCAGCGGTCATGGCCGTTGAAGTCGCGCAGCACATCCCACACCGCCGTGGTGGGCGCGTCGATGATGGTGCTCTTGACGACGTGCGGCATTGTTCAGCCTCCGAATGCGCGCTTCAGCGCATCGAAGCCACCCTGGAACACGCCACCGCCGATCGAGGCCACCAGATCGGCTTCGCGCTCCGGCGCGCAGTCGAACTCGGCGGTCCACTCCAGGAACGTCCTGTCACCGTCCGTAACGGGCGTCAGCCGCAAGGTCGCGACGTAGTTCGACACGCCCATCGGCGATTCCAGGATCGAATAGGTGCAGAACATGTCGTAGTCGGACAGGCCGAGCAGCTTCTCGCGGATGCGGTCGCCATTGCGCAGCCGAAAATCCCTGACGCAGCCGATCTTGTCAGCGGGTTCACCGCCCTCGATGCGGCTCTCGGCGATCGCAGGATGCCAGTTCGGCAGGCCATTGAAGTCGCGGACGCGTGCCCATACCCTGTCATTGCGGGCACTCACCACTGTGGAGACGTAGACCCTCGCCATGATGCCTCAGCCCTTCTTGCGCGGACCGCGGTCGGCCGGCGGCTCTGGCGGGCTGCCGTCACCCGCGCCGGCTCCGCCACCTGCATCCTTGCGCGCTGCGGTGTCTTTGCGGATGCCCTGCATGTCCCTGGCCTCGCGGATCAGGCCGGGCATCTTGGCGAGGCTGCCACCTTCGACACCGATGTCCGACAGAATGGAGTCGATCAGCGGCGCCTGCACGCGGTAGCGCAGCGCCGAGTCGATCACCTCGTCTGTGGCGCTGCGACCGCCATTGCCGTTGCCACCATTCCCGTTCAGGCCGTCGACCTGGAGAATGCGGATGCCCTCGATCTTCTCCATCGGCTTGACGCTTTCGCGCACGATACCCTCGATGCGGTCGAGCAGTTTGCGCCGGAACAGCGAATAGCGCGCCTGGTCGGTCAGAACGTTCTCGGCCTCATTGAGCAGCCGCTGTGCCTCGGCCTCGACCGCCGCGCGGACCCGCTCGGCCTCGGCCGCGATCCGCGTCTCCTCGGCCTGCTTCTCGGCGAGCAACACCTCCACCGTCTTCCGTCTGCGGGCGATCTCGCTCTCGCGCGCGGTGATCACCTTCTCCGCCGCCTCGGTCGCGCGCGTCCGCGCCTCCTCGGCCGAGACCTTGGCCGCGGATTCCTCCAGCGACTTCTGGTACAGCGCGATGGCCTTTTCCATCAGCGCCGTCTCGACATCCTTCTCGCGGTTCACTTCGAGCTTGCGCAGCTCGCGCTCCCTGCCGATACGCGCCTCGTCGAGACCTCGATCGGACGCGATGCGCGCGCGCTCCACCTCCTCGCGCGCGGCGATCTCGGCTTCCTGCAGCGACTGCACGCGAGCGACCTCGAGTTGCTCGATGGATCGGCGGCGCTCAAGCCTGACCGCTTCCAGCGCCTGCTCGCGCGAGACATCGGCGGTCTCGACCTGCTTGCGCGCGACGATCTCGGCTTCCTTGACCTGGCGATCCGCATCGATGCGCTCGGCGCGCTTGGCGGCGAGTTCGATCACCCTGAGCTCGTCGGCAAGCTCGATCGCCTTCTTCTGGTCGATGTTGAGCACCTCGCGGGTCCGCGACGA
Source organism: Bradyrhizobium aeschynomenes (assembly GCF_013178945.1). Taxonomy (GTDB): domain Bacteria; phylum Pseudomonadota; class Alphaproteobacteria; order Rhizobiales; family Xanthobacteraceae; genus Bradyrhizobium; species Bradyrhizobium aeschynomenes. The sequence goes on along the minus strand of NZ_JABFDM010000018.1, from coordinate 96,075 downwards.
GGCGATGCGCTCGGCCTCCAGCGCCAGTTCGACCTCGATGCGGCGCCGCTCGACCGCCTCGCGCCGCTTGAGATCGGCCGCCTCGACGGCTTCCGTGCGGGCAATCTCGAGGCTGCGCGTCTCCTTCTCCGAGCGGATTCGCTTCTCAGCCACCGCCTGCTCCTGGGCGATCCGCGCCGCCTCGATCGCCTCTCGCGAGGCGATGTCGGCCTCCTCGATGGTCCTGACCCGCGCGATCTCGAGCGCGCGAACCCGCTCCTCCTGCGCGATGCGGCTGGCTTCCGTCGCCTCGCGCGCGGCAATGCCGGCGATCTCGATTCCCTGATTGCGCTCGATCTCCAGCCTGCGCGTGGCATGCTCCGCAGCGATGCGCTCCGCCGACAGCGCCTGCTCGCGTGCGATGCGTGCTGCCTCGACCGCCTTCTGCGCCTCGATCTCAGCTTCCTGAATATTGCGCACCTGTGCGATCTCGGTCGCACGCGTCCGCTCATCGGAGCTGATGCGCTCCAGGTTGACGATCATGGTCTGCGCGATCCGAGCCTTCTCGGTCGCCTCGCGCGCCGCAATCTCCGCCTGCTCGATGGCGCGGGTACGCTCGATCTCGCGCCGTCGCGTCTCCTCGTCGTTGGCGATGCGCGCATCGGAGACGACGCGATCCTGCTGGATGCGCGCCCTCTCCACCGCCTCGCGCGCGGCGATTTCCGCCTCCTCGATCGTGCGCGTGCGTTCGATGTCACGCTGGCGCACCTCGCGCTCCGACTCGATGCGGGCGGCGTCGATGGCGCGCTGGTTGGCGATCCTTGCCTTCTCGATATCTTCGCGCGCCAGCAGTTCGCGCTCCTCGACCGCCCTGCTACGCTCGATCTCGCGCTGGCGTGTGTCGCGCTCGGCCGCGATCCGTGCTTCCGCGATCGAAAGTTCGTTGGCGATGCGCGCCTTCTCGATCGTCTCGCGCGCCGCAATCTGTGCCTGCTCGGCCTCGGTCTCGCGCAGTGCCCGCTCGCGCGCCACCTCCGTTCGCTGCAGGGCGCGGCGCATCTCGATGTCGCGCTCCTGATCCAACCGCGCCGTCTCACTCTCCCGCTCGATCTCGAGCGCCTCGCGCTCGGCCTCCAGATTGCGGGTACGGATCTTGATCATCGAGTCCTGCTCGATGTCATTGCGCAGCTTGCGCTTGCTCTCGATATCCTCCATCAGCCGGGTCAGGCCTTCGGCGTCGAACCGGTTCGACGGGTTGAAGAATTCGAGATCGGTCTGGTCGAGATCGGTGATCGCGACCGATTCCAGTTCCAGGCCGTTCTGCGCCAGCGCCTCGGCGGCAGCCGCCTTGACGCGTCCGACATAGTCGCCGCGCTGCTCGTGCATCTGCTCCATCGTCATCTCGGCTGCGACCGAGCGCAACGCGGAGACGAACTTGCCCGACAACAGCGCATGCAGCTTCTCCGGCTCGAGAGTGCGCCGGCCGAGCGTCGCGGCCGCAATCGACACCGCTTCCCGGGTCGGCTGCACGCGGACATAGAAATCCGCCTCGATGTCGATCCGCATCCGGTCGCGCGTGATCACGGCATCCTGCTTCGAGCGCGTGATGCCCATCGGCAGCACGTTCATGTTGACCGGGGTGTAGTCGTGGATGAACGGCATCACGAAGGCGCCGCCATTGATCACGACGCGCTCGCCGAGGAAGCCGGTCCGGACGAAGGAGACCTCCTTTGAGGAGCGATGATACAGCCAGTTGACGATGTAGACGGCGACCACGATGACGATGATCGCTATGATCAGCCAAAGGATCAGCTCACCGATCAAAACCCCGGACATCCCATTCCTCCCTCAGTCTCCCGTCCGGCAAACATGGCGCAGGGCGCCGTTGCTGCCGGACTTCGTGTTGCCGTCTCAGACGCGGCGCGGCCGCGAGCTGATCGCCTTGAAATGTCGCACCTGCTCCGTCAGCGCCCGCTCCACCGGCAGCCGCTCCATCGAGGATGCGCCGTAGAAGCCGTGGCAATTCTTCGCATGCTTCATGATGAAGTCGGCATCGGCGGGCTCGGCGATCGGGCCGCCATGCGCCAGCACGAGAATCTCGGGATTGACGCTGAGCGCGGCAGACGCCCAGCTGTCGATCAGCCCCGGACAGTCCTCGAGCTTCGGCGCAGTCTGCGCACCGATCGAGCCGCCCGTGGTGAGGCCGAGATGGCAGACGATGATGTCGGCGCCCGCGATCGCCATGCCCGCGGCCTGGGCTTCATTGAAGACGTAAGGCGTCGTCAGCAGATCCTTGTCATGCGCGCGCCCGATCATGTCGATTTCCAGCGCGTAGGAAATCCCCGTCTCCTCGAGGTTCGCACGGAAGGTGCCGTCGATCAGGCCGACCGTCGGAAAGTTCTGCACACCGGAGAAGCCGAGCGTCTTGAGCTGATCGAGGAACACATCCATGTCGCGGAATGGATCGGTGCCGTTGACGCCGGCGAGCACCGGCGTGCTCTTGACCACCGGCAGCACCTCGCTGGCCATCTCGACCACTATCGCATTGGCATCGCCATAGGCCATCAGCCCGGCGAGCGAACCGCGTCCCGCCATGCGGTAGCGGCCGGAGTTGTAGATCACGATCAGGTCGATGCCGCCGGCTTCCTCGCATTTCGCCGAGAGCCCGGTGCCGGCGCCGCCGCCGATGATCGGCACGCCTCGACGCACCATGTCGCGGAACTTCTTCAACAGCGGTGCGCGCTCGAATCTCGGCATCACTCACCTCGCCTGTCTGCGCCGCGCCGGCAGTCGCCCCAACATGGGCCTGATGGCGCCGACGATGGTCGCGACGAACTCGTTGTCGTTGATGTGATGCGGCAGGCGGATCAGGCGCCGGTTCGAGGTCTGCCGCATCGTCTGCTCGAGGCTGCGGAACAGGGCCTCGTCCGCCTCGCGATCAAAGAACGGCTGGCCTGGCGCATCGAGCGCGGAGACGCCCTTCTCCGGCAGGAAGAAGCGAACCGGCCCGTCCATGCGGTTGAGACGCTCGCCGATCCAGCGTCCCATCTGCGCATTCTCGGCAGCCGTGGTCCGCATCAAGGTGACCTGCGGATTGTGGACGTGAAACTTGCGCCCGCGATAACGCTCGGGAATGGTGTCCGGTGCGCCGAAATTCACCATGTCTAGCGCGCCGACCGAGCCGACATAGGGCACGCGGCTGCGGATGATGGCGCCGAAGCGATCCTCGGTCGCCGGAAAGACACCGCCCATCAAGAGGTCGCAGACCTCGGTCGTGGTCAGGTCGACCACGCCGGCGAGCATGCCGGAATCGACCAGCTTCTCCATCGACCGGCCGCCGACTCCGGTCGCGTGGAACACCAGGCACTCACAGTCGTCGCGCAGCGCGGCGGTGATCTTCTGCACGGCCGGCGTGGTGACGCCGAACATGGTGATGCCGATGGCGGGTCGCTGCTGCGTGACGCGTTCGACGGCTGCGGATTGCCGCTGGCGCGCCGACACCATACCGGCCAGCGCGTTGGCGCCGTTGCTCAGCACCGCACGCGAGATCGAATTGAGACCCTGCACGTCGGTGACCGAATACATCATCGCAATGTCGGCCGGCCCGACATAGCCGCCGACGTCGCCAGAAGCGACCGAGGAGATGATCAGCTTCGGCACGCCCACGGCAAGCTCGCGCATGCCCGGAGCGACCAGCGACGTGCCTCCGGAGCCTCCGGCCGAGATGATGCCGACGACATTGTCCTGCCGTCGCAGCCAGCGTGCGAACGCCTCCGCCATCGCGGCGACGGATACGCCGCGGTCCGGCCCGAACACGGCCGAGCCGCCGCGGGGGTGATTGAGCGCAACCTCCTGCGCCGAGACATCGCAGCCCGTGTGGCGGCCGCTGGTGGAGACATCGACCAACCGGGTGCGGAGTCCATGGCCAGCAATGATGTCGCGGATGAAGCGCAGCTCGTCGCCCTTGGTGTCGAGCGTGCCGACCACGATCACGGCCGGCGGGCCCGACGCGACCGGCACCATGCGCTCGCGGCCCGGGCGCGCCGCATCGTCGAGCCGCGACACGCTGGTGGAGAGCGTGCGCGCCTTGGCCTCGATCAGCGCGATGGGGGCCGGCTGCGACCAGCGCGTCGGCAGCACGGGATTGGAGACGTAGACTCTGACCGGCGCGGACCTCGGCGCCGCTGGCACTGCGGGCCGGGCGACGGGCTCATCCCTGACCTGCTCCGTTCCGAGATCGGTCTCGTCGCCGGCATGCTGGCCGACACCGAGCAGACGCTGCTGCAACTCGCGGTCGGCGGCGAGCCGCGCGGAGTCGATGATGCGGTTGATGCGGCCGTTGACCATGATCGCCACACGCGGCGAGATCGCGGTGGCGACGCCGATGTTCTGCTCGATCACGAGCACCGCCATGTCGCCGTCCTGGCCGAGACGGATCAGCATCTCCTCGACCTGGGCGACGATCACCGGCGCGAGCCCCTCCGTCGGCTCGTCCATGATCAGCAGCTGCGGATTGGTCAGCAATGCGCGGGAGATCGCGAGCATCTGCTGCTCGCCGCCCGATAGCTGACCGCCGCCGTTGTTGCGCCGCTCGGCGAGCCGCGGAAACGTCTCGTAGACGCGATCGACGGTCCAGGCGCCGCGGCGCAGGCCCGCCGCCAGCCGCAGATGCTCGTCGACGCTCAGGGAGCGCCACAGACGCCGTCCCTGCGGCACATAGCCGACACCGAGCCTCGCAATGCGCGCCGGGTTGAGCCCGGTGATATCATTGCCGCGCAGCCGCACGGAGCCTCCGGACGGGCGCAGCAGACCCATAATGGCCTTGCACAGCGTGGTCTTGCCCATGCCGTTGCGGCCGACCAGCGAGAACACGCCGCTGTCGAGCCGGAGATCGACGCCCTGCAGCGCATGCGAATGGCCGTAGTAGACGTCGAGCCCGCGGACCTCGAGCGCTGGCGCGGAGCGGCTGCGATCATTCATGACCGCCTCCCAGATACAGCTCCTGCACCTCCGGGTCGGACTCGATCTCGTGCGGCGCGCCCTCCTTGAAGATGCGCCCGTTGTGCATCATCGTCACGCTCTCGACGACACGCAACGCCACGTCCATGTCGTGCTCGATGATGATGTAGCCGATGTGCGGCGGCAGCGATGTCAGGATCTCGACCAGCTCGCGCCGCTCGGTCGGCGACAGCCCCGCCGCCGGCTCATCGAACAGGATGAACCGCGGTGCGCCGGCCAGCGCCAGTGCGATCTCGAGCTGCCGCTGCTGGCCGTGGGCGAGCTCGGACACCATCTGGTCGCGTACGGCTGTGAGATGCACGGCCTCGATCAGTCGCTCGGCCGCCTGCATCAGCGCGTCGTTGGCACTCGGACGCAGCATCGAGAAGCGCGCGCGCGAGACGCCGCGGCAGGCGAGATAGACGTTGTCGCGCACCGAGAGACCGAGGAACAGCGCCGAGATCTGGTAGGTCCGGCGCAGACCGCGGCGGATGCGCTCATACGGCGGAAATGCGGTGATGTCCTCGCCGAAGAAGCGGATGGTGCCCGACGTCGGCAGGAAGTCGCCGGTGACGCAGTTGAACAGCGTCGTCTTGCCGGCACCGTTCGAGCCGAGCACCGCGCGCCGCTCGCCGGGCCGTACGGTGATCGTGATATCGGTCAGCGCAGCCAGGGCGCCGAACATCCGCGTCACGCCGCGGAGCTCGAGCGCTGCAGTCGAGCCGAGCGCCGAGAGACGGTCAGCCACCCTATCCATGGCCGTGCCCTCCCGGACGCGTCCGCGCCTCCCCACGTTCGCCGCGCTTGCGCCAGCGCTCATACAGGCCGATGACGCCGTCGGACGACCAGAACACGATGGCCAGGAAGCCGAGCCCGATCAGCAGCCGGAAGCGGTTGCCGTCGAGGCCGACCTTGACCAGGAAATCCAGCGCGAAGGTGCGCAGGATGACGAAGATGAAGGCGCCGATATAGGGCCCGACGGGACGGGTGATGCCGCCGACGACGGCGACGATGAGGATGTCGATGCAACGCTCGACCGCGACCGAGCCCGGCGAGATCTGCCGGTAGTTCCAGACCTGCAGCACACCGCCCATTCCCGCGATCAGCGCGGCGAAGGCATAGGCGGCGATGCGGTGGGCGTTGACGTTGAAGCCCAGCGCCGCCATCCGCCTGGGATTGTCGCGCACGCCCTGCAGCGCCAGGCCGAACGGCGCGCGAGACAGATAGAGCACCGCGAAATAACACAGCGCGGCCACCGCCAGCGTCAGGTAATAGAAGGCGACATCCATACGCCAATCGATGCCGAGAAAATGCGGCGTTGCGATCGTGTTGATGCCGGTATGGCCGTTGAAGATCGCCCAGTTCTGGTTCGTGAAATAGTAGAAGGCCGCGCCGATCGCGAGCGTGATCATGATGGTGTAGATGCCTTCGGTGCGCACGGCGAGCGCGCCGCCGAGCGTGCCGAACAGCACCGCGAGCACCAACGCCATCGGCGTCGCCAGCCACCACGGCCAGCCCAGGCTGATGTTGGCGTTGCCGCTGACGCCGAACACGGCGACCATGTAGCCGGCAAAGCCCGCGATGGTCAGCTGCATCAAACTGACCATGCCGCCATAGCCGGCGAGGAACATCAGGCTCAGCGCGATAGTCCCAAGGATCAACGTCGTGCCGAATATCTCGATCAGGAAGAAGCCGTTGGCGATGATCGGCATGATCAGCAGCAAGACGGCGACAGCCCAGGCCCAAGGCTGCTCGGTCACCGACCATGCTGCCGGCCGCGCTGCTGCTCCCCGTGATGTGAGCCCCCCGTCCCGCGCCTGCGCCTCCTGGATCAGCGACATCTCATCGCCTCGCCAGCAGGCCCTGGGGCCGCAGCGCCAGCACCAGAACCATGATCAGGAAGGTCACGACGATCGCATAGGTCGGGATGTAGACCGAGCCAAGCTGCTCGGCGAGGCCGATGATCAACGCGCCGAGGGCCGCGCCAGGGATCGATCCCATGCCTCCGACGATGACGACGACGAGCGAGGCCAGCAGAAATCGCGTGTCCTCGCCGGGCGAGATCGACTGGAACGTACCGCCGACCACCCCCGCAATGCCCGCGAGACCGGCGCCGAGCGCAAACACCAGCACGAACACGAGCTGGATCTGGACGCCGGTCGCCGCCAGGATCTCGCGATCGTCGACGCCGGCGCGGACGATCATGCCGACGCGGGTACGGTTGAGCGCAAGCCACATCGCGATGCCGATGACGACGGAGCCGCAGAAGATCACCAGCCGAACCAGCGGATATTGCAGGAACACCGCCTCACCCGACGATTTCATCGCGGTCATCAGGGGCAGCTGGATCGGCCCGATCAGCCAGGCTGGCGTCTGGATCTGATAGAAGTCGCCGCCGAATGCCCACAGCATCAGGTCGGCGAACACGATGGAGAGCCCGATCGTCACCATGGTCTGGCGCAGGTCCTGTCCCTCCATGCGGCGAAACACCAGCAGCTGAAGCAGGACGCCGATGACGGCAACGACGATGAAGGCGGCGATGAAGGCGAGGATCCAGGAGCCGGTCGCCGACGAGATGCCGTAGCCGACATAGCCGCCGAACAGATAGAGCGAGCCGTGTGCGAGATTGACGTTCCGCATCAGCCCGAAGATCAACGTGAAGCCGCTCGCCACCAGGAAATAGAGGCCGCCCAATGTGATGCCGTTGAAGACTGCGCTCAGGAAGACCTTCTTGCGCCCGATCGCCTCTTCCAGTCCGGGCGGCCAGACCGCAAAGATCAGCCAGGCCGCGAGCGCGACCCCGAGAAGAATGATGAGGGACCAGATCGCGTGGCGCTCGATGAAGCGGCTCATCGATCCTCCCTCACGACCGGGAGGACAGCTCCGTCGTCACAGTGGCCGGGCGAACCCAGCCGAAGATCGCCGGGTGTGCCGGCCATCGCTCGTCCTCCCTCGTCGGATCCTTATCCGGATCACGTTCTGTCGAGTGTAGCGGGGGACGCACGCGCGTATTTGATCGACAGTCTCTTTTCGCGAGGTGCGGAGCAGCACATCAGGGGCGCAGCACCTTCGCAGCGCGGCGATAGTCGGTCGGCGCCATGCCGACATTGCCGGCGAAGAACCGGGTGAAGCCGCTCTGCGAGGAGAAGCCGAGGTCGAAGCCGATATCGGCGATCGGCGATTCCGTCGCCACGATGGCGTCGAGCGCCCGCTCCATCAGCAGCGTGTTGAGATAGAGGTTCGGCGTCACCCCCGTCTGGCTGCGGAACAACCGATAGAAATGCGGCCGCGACAGCCCGGACTCGCGCGCGATATGATCGAGCTCGATCTCGGCGCAGGGACTGTCCGACATCAGCTTGATGCACTTGCGAACGCGGAAATCCGTCACTTCGGCACACGGCCGGTCCGGCACGACGTCCGATATCCGCCAGCTCTCTTCGTAGCAGCTGTCGATCAGCTGCCGCAACTCGCCGTCGAGGCAGCCCAGGGATGGCGCGCCACATACCAGCGCTGCAGTGCGGCGAATGCAGCGATCGAGCGCCGCCGTGCGGCGAAAGCAGGTTCGGCCGAACCGTACGCCCTGCTCGCGCGCGGCCGGCGGCGAGAACCACTCCGAGTTCACGTAGAGCACGAAGAAGATCGCACCATTCTCCGTGTCATTGGGAACGAAGTTATGCGGCTCCCACGGATTGACCGCGACGATGGACTCCTCGCCCATGAGATGGCGCTGGTCGCAGACGTCGATATGGGCTGGCGTTCCACCGACGTGAAAGATCAGATGCCCCTCGCGGTGCGCGTGCACGTTGAACGGTCGATTGAGCTGATAGACCGTCGCGCGACCGAAGCGAGCATGAAAGACGGCGAGCGCCCTACTCATCACTTCCTCACCGAAATGTCTTGTTGTTTGTCCTTCAGCGTCAATCATTGCCCCGGAGAATGCAAGAGACGCGACGACGCGGCCGGAGCGGGCTCCGGCCGCGTTGGCTGCTGACCATAATTGGTCAGTACTTCTTACATTCAGGCACGGTCCGGCTCGGCAGGCCGATCTTGGCGAAGGTCGCCGCGTCATAGCCCAGCGTCTGGTTGACGTCGGGGATCACCTTCACGACCTTGCTGAACAGGGCGCCCTTGCCGTCATCCACCACCTCGGTCACGAAGTTGGTGCCGATCGCCTGGCGGTTGGAGTCGAGCTTGATCTTGCCGTTGGGCGCATCGATCTCGATCTTGGCCAGCGCCGCCTTGAGTTTGGCCTGGTTGTTCGACAGATCGCCATTGACCTCGCGCAGCGCCAGGATCAAGGCCATCGTCGAGCCGTAGTAATTGGTAGCGAGCAGCGACGGACTCGGGAAGCGCTTCTCCGGCGGGAACGAGTCCTGATAGGCCTTGACGAACTTCTGCCAGCGCGGATCCTCCCAGGTATCGGCCTGGCCCGACGCCGCGATGGTGCCGACCAGCGCGTTCTTGGCATTGCCCTTCGACGACAGGATGGTTTGGTCGATCATGATCGAGCCGCCCATCAGATGCGCCTTGCCGCCGGCCTGCTGGTACTGGTTGAGGAAATTGACGGCGTCGGCGCCGCCCAGGCCGAGATAGATCGCGTCGACGTCATCGGGCAGCGCCGCGATCACGGACGCGAAGTCCTTGGTGCCGAGCGGCACCCATTGGCGGCTGGAAATCTTGCCGCCGAGGCCGCAGAACTCCAAGGCCAGGCCGAATACCTGGGTATAGATGAAGGAGTAGTCCTCGCCGACGGTTGCGATCTTGCGGTAGCCCTTGGTCTCATAGGCGTATTTGCCAAGGCCGACCTGCCACTGCGCGCCATCCATGTTGAAGCGGAAGAAGTTCGGCGCCGGGTCGACGTAGGTCGTCTCCTGCGCGCCGGAGGCGGCATTGACGAAGGTTAGCTCCGGATGCGTCTTGGCGAAGTTCTTGACCGCGATGCCCTCGTCACCGGACAACGGCGACAGCAGGATCTGCACCTTGTCCTGCTCAATCAGCTTGCGCACGGCGCGCACGGCCGAGTCGGGCGTGGCATCGGTCGATGCGACGACGAATTCCAGCTCCTTGTCGCCGATCTTCTTCCCGAGCACGTTGAGCGCGGTGACATGGCCGCGCATGCCATCCTCGCCGAGCACCGTATAGGTGCCCTCGAGCGTCGCAGTGACGCCGACCTTGATCTTGTCCTGAGCGTACGCCGTACTGGACAGCAAAAGCGCCGTGACCACGGCGAACCCTACGCGTCGCATGTGCATCGAACTCCTCCCTTGTCGCCCATTGCTGGAGCACACGATCGTGTGCCGGCCAGTCGTTGCCGGCCGTGTTGGCAGCGAGCCTCACCAGTCCCGCTCGCCATCTCGGGCAAGCAGCGGTGAGCCCCCATCGGTCATGGAAGCTAGCTGATGGCACACAGCGTCGGATCGGGTACGTGGCCGTCATCTTGACGGGCAGTCTCATTTTCCTTGATGCGACGCAAAAGGCGCGGGACGATTGCACGCGAGATCGCGGCAATCGATACCAATACCTTCTCGCTACGATCAGGATCCTGCACGGGGCGGGGACGCGAGCGCGCGCGGGGCCGTGCTGCCGCGGGCCACGATCTGAAAGCCGAGATCGATCTGCCTGGTCCGAGGGCGCCTGCCGGTGGCGATCGCCTGCAGCACCAGTTCGGAGGCCACGCGTCCCATGTCGGCGCGCGGCGTCAGCACCGTGGACAGCGGCGGGTTGGAAGCCGCGGCGAATTCGAGATCGTTGAAGCCGATCAGCGAGATCCGGCCGGGCACGTCCAGCCCCGCCTGCTGACAGGCAAACAGCGCGCCGAGCGCGATGTTGTCGTCGCAGCAGAAGATCGCGTCGGGCACGTCGGCCGCCAGCATGTCCGATGTCAGCGTTCGTCCGAGCGAAATGGTCGCCTGCGCCGGCCGCGAGGCGACCAGCGACGCGCAGTCCAGCCCTGCTTCATCCAGCGCCGCGCGATAGCCTTCGAGCCGCGCCCGTGCCCGATCGTCGCGCTGCCCGGAGAGATAGGCGATCCGCCGATGCCCAAGATCGAGCAGGAAACGTGTCGCGGCGTAGCCGCCCCTGGTCTGCGACAGCCCGACATTGAAATCGATCGGATCCCCCGTGAGCTCGAACGTCTGCACCACCGGAATGCGCGATCGCTCCAGAACCCGTCGCGCCGCGCGCGTCTGGTTGACCCCGACGAGGATCAGCGCCTCGATGTTCTGGCCGAGCAGCGCCTTGATCGCCCCCTCCTCCTCCTCCGCCGAGTAACGGCTGCTCACGACCACCGGGCGGAAACCGAGCGGCAGCAGGCTGTTGTAGATCGCCTGTAGATAGTCCGCGAAAATGCCGTTCGAGAGCGACGACACCACCACGCCGATGGCATGCGTACGCGCGGAGGCCAGCCGGCTGGCGGCGAAATTCGGCACATAGGCCAGCCGCTCGACCGCCGCATCGATCCGCCTGCGCAGCTCCACCGAAACCATGTCGGGCCGCCGCAGCGCGCGCGACACGGTGACAGCGCTGACATTCGCGATCCGCGCGACATCCTCCAGGGTGGTGCGACGCTTCTGAGACATTGTCTCCTCTACGGGAAAATACCCGGCCTCTTGTCGAACCTCATTCATGGCATGGGACCCGTCGCTTGGCAAAGCCGAGCAACGGTAATTGACAGCGCTGTCATTGCTCAGTAACCCTAGCGCGCCGAGACGACGAGCCCCGCTCGAACAACCTCCGAAAACAAGTGAGGCGTCTCGCACATGCGTCAATGATTGGCGCGACAACAACAGGGGAGGTCACGAATGTCGTCCAAGTCGATCAGGGCGCGATGCCTTGCCACGTGTGCATCACTGGTGCTGCTGTCGGCGTTCGCCGGCAAGGCGCTCGCAGAACCGGAGATGGTCAAGGGTCCGGCGGCAGAGCCCGAATGCATGGTGCCCTGGACCGCGGATACCAAGTTCTTCAAATTCCCGGCCAAGAAGGGCCCCTACCGCATCGCGCTTGCGAATGGCTACATCGCCAACACCTGGCGCATCCAGATGATCCAGACCGCGAAGGCCTATGCGGCGCAGCCCGAGGTCAAGGCGAAGCTGAAGGAATTCAAGGTCGTCTCGACGGGCGAGGACGTGCCGGCGCAGATCTCGGCGATCAACAATTTCATCGATTCCGGCTATGATGCCATTGTCGTCAACGCACAGAACCCGACCGCCTTCGGCCCGGTGATCAAGCGTGCCAAGCAGGCCGGTGTCGTCCTGGTTGCCTTCGACAACATTCTCGCCACGGAAGACGCCATCAACGTCAATGTCGATCAGAAGGGTCTCGGCGAGCTCTGGGCGCGATGGCTGGTCAAGAACGTGCCCGATGGCGGCAAGGTGCTCGAGGTGCGTGGTGTCGCCGGCACGTCGGTCGACACCGACCGGCACAACGGCTTGCACTCCGTGCTCAACGGCTCCGGCAAGAAGTGGCAGATCACCGAGGTCGTCGGCAAATGGGATGACGGCGTCGCGCAGAAAGCCACGGCAGATGCGATCGCAACCAACGGCCCGTTCGACGCGATCTCCGGCCAGGGCGGCGATACCGGTATCGTGCAGGCGATGCTCGACGCCAAGCACAAGATGGTGCCGTTCGGCGGCGAGACCGAGAACGGCTTCCGCAAGTTCTGCGCAGCCAAGGCGTCGGAAGGCCTGAAATGCTCGTCCGCCGGCACCGGGCCTGCGCAGGTCGCGGTCGCCATCAAGGTCGCGCTCGCCGCACTGGAAGGCAAGGTCGTGCCGCAGTCGGTCAAGCTGCCGCTCGCCGTCGTCGAGGATCCGAACTTCAAGAAGGACGTCGACTACTTCCCGTCGCAGTCCGACAACTTTTTCGTCGGCAACTCCTTCCCGACCTGCGGCATCAACTTCACGGCGCAGGAGATCATGGGGCAGTCGAAGGACAATCAATAGCCCCGAATGTGATCGCTGGCCGCGAGCCCGCTTGCGGCCAGCCCGTCTTTGTTGCCGAGGATCGAGGAAAGCGAGCATGAGCGCGGCCGAGCCGCTGTTTCGCGCGGAGGGATTGTCCAAGCGCTATGGCGGCGTCATTGCTCTCGACCGGGCGGACCTCGAGGTTCACCCCGGCCGTATCCACGCCATCCTCGGTGAGAACGGCGCCGGCAAGTCGACGCTGATCAAGCTCATGGTCGGCGTCGTCGCGCCGGATGAAGGCCGCATGATGCTTGGGGGACGCGAGGTCACGTTCAGCAATCCGTCGGCCGCGAACGATGCCGGGGTGGTGTGCATCTTCCAGGAGCTGTCGCTGATCCCCGATCTGTCGGTGGCCGACAACATCATGATCTCCCGTCCGCCGACGCGGCTCGGCCTGATCGACCGGCAAGCCCAGCGCCGCATCGCCGAAGAAGCGCTGGAGCGAGCCGGCGCCGGCGACATTCATCCGCGCGCACTGGTGAAGGACCTGCCGCTGTCGCGCCGGCAGATGGTCGAGATCGCCAAGGCGCTGTCGCGCCGGCCGAAGATCCTGATCCTCGACGAGGCGACGTCGGCACTCACGGCCTCCGACGTCACCAAGGTGTTCGAGGTGCTGAAGCGCCTGCGCAGCGAGGGACTGGCCCTGCTCTACATCTCCCATCGCATGCACGAGATCGCCGAGCTGGCCGACGACTGCAGCGTGTTCCGCAATGGCCGGAGGATCTCGACCTTTGCCGCCGGCACCAAGACGGATGCCGAAGTGATCGAGCTGATGATCGGCCGTGAATACAAGCATGCCTTTCCCGACAAGCCGGTCCGCGAGCCCGACGGCCGGCCGCCGGCCCTGCAATGCAGGAAGCTCGGCTGGGGCGATCGGCTGAGGGACATCTCCTTCTCGCTGCATGCCCGCGAGATCATCGGGCTCGGCGGCCTCGACGGCCAGGGCCAGCGCGAGCTGCTGCTGGCGCTGTTCGGCGTGCTCAGCGATATCAGTGGCGACATTTTCATCGATGGCGACAAGGTCGTGATCGACAGCCCCGTTGCCGCCAAGTCCGATCGCATCGGCCTCGCCTTGATCCCGGAGGATCGCAAGACCGAAGGGTTGATGCTGCCGATGTCGGTGCGCGACAATCTCTCGGCCGCCGCGTTCGACCGCTTCGCGCAGTTCGGCATCATCGACCGGCAGCAGCAATCCGCGCTGATCGACGACATGATCCGCCTCATCGAGATCAAGACCGCCTCCCCCGATCTTCCCGTCAGCGCGCTGTCGGGCGGCAACCAGCAGAAGGTCGTCATCGCGAAATGGCTGATGAACAAGCCGCGCATCATCCTGCTCAACGATCCGACGCGCGGCATCGACGTCGGCACCAAGCAGGAGATCTATCGGCTGCTGCGCCGCCTCGCCGACGAAGGCGCCGCGATCCTGCTCTATTCGACCGACTATGACGAGCTGATCGGCTGCTGCGACCGCGTTCTCGTGATGTATGATGGCGCCATCAGGCGCGAGCTCGCAGGCGCGGAGATCACCGAGCGCGCGCTGGTCAGCAGCGCGCTCAACGTCGACGACGGCGAACCAGCGGAAGCGAGCGCGCAATGACCGAGTGGCGGTACTGGCTCGCCGAGCAGCGCGGCACCTTGCTGGCGATCGGCATCTTCGTCGCGATGTTCCTGATCTATGCCACCAACCATCCGGCCGGCTTCAGCGCCAACATGGTGCAGACCGCATCCAACAAGGCGACGCTTCTCGCCTTCGTCGCCATGGCCCAGGCGATCGTGGTGATCACCGCCGGCATCGATCTGTCCGTTGGCATGATCCTGACGCTCACCAACTGCCTCGCGTCCTGGATCGTGGTCGGCACCGCCACCGAGACGGCGCTCGGCGTCGCCGGCGTGCTCGGCACCGGCCTCCTCTGCGGCATGATCAACGGCGCGATCGTGATCTTCGGCCGGCTGCAGCCGATCGTCACCACGATTGCGACAGGCGCGATGTATTACGGCGTCGCGCTGATGCTGCGGCCCAATCCCGGCGGGTCAGTCAACGAGACGCTGGCCGATGCGCTGACGGGACGCCTGTTCGGCGTCCTGCCGACCAGCCTCGTCGCGCTGGCCGCGGCGGCACTGCTGATCTGGGTGCCCTACAGCCGCTCGGTCATCGGCCGCGCCGCATTCGCGACCGGCTCCTCGGAGGTCGCCGCCTACATGTCCGGCGCGCCGATCCGCGCCGCCAAGTTCGCCGCCTACAGCCTGGCCGGCCTGCTGTCGGCGATCGGCGGCCTGTTCCTCACCTTCTTCTCCTATACAGGCGAGGCCGCCTATGCGAGCGGCAACGCCTATACGCTGTTCTCGATCGCGGCCGTGGTGCTCGGCGGCGTCTCGCTGATGGGCGGACGCGGCAGCGCCATCGGCGCGATCTTCGGCGCACTTGCATTCCGCACCATTGGCGATCTCCTGTTCGTGTTCGATTTCGATCCGCTGTGGCAGCCGCTGTTCCAGGGGATCGTGCTGATGCTTGCGGTCTCGATCGGGGCGTTCGGCCTGCTTCGCGTGCGCAACCGGCTGGAGTGGTTCGGATGAGCGAGGCGACGGCGTCACAACCGGCCCAACGCGGGGTTGCCATGCTGCGCCGGATCGATCCGGCGGTGGCGGCCTCGTTCGGCTGCATCCTGCTGTTGCTTCTGGTGGGCAGTCTGTATTCGCGCAGCTTCCTGTCCCCCGACTATCTGCTGCAGCAGCTGAAGGTCGCGAGCTTCCTGGGCGTGATCGCGACCGGCATGATGCTGGTCATCCTGCTCGGCCAGATCGACCTGTCGGTGCCGTGGGTGGTGACGGCAGGCGCAATGATGGCCTGTGCGGCAGCCGCGCACGGGACCACCGGCGCCATTCTTGCAATCCCCTGCGGCATTCTCTGCGGCGCCGCGATCGGTCTCTTGAACGGCATTGGCGTCGCTTACTTGCGCATTCCCTCGATGATCATCACGCTCGCGACCAACGCGGTCGCGCAGGGCCTGATGGTCGCCTACACCGGCGGCTTCGCGCCGCAGGATTCCGCCTCCAAGGCGATGCGCTATCTGGCGACCGGCAATGTCGTCCCCGGGCTCTCCAACGCGGTCCTGGTCTGGGCGATCATCGGCGGCGCGGCGATCTGGCTGCTGTCGCGCACGACCTTCGGCCGTGCGATCTACGCCATCGGCAATCGCGAGCGCGCCGCCTATCTTTCCGGCATCGACACGCGCCGCGTCACGATGCTGGCCTTCGCTTTGTCGGGCGCCCTGTCCGCCTTCGGAGGCGTGCTGCTCGCGGGCTACGCCTCCAAGGCCGCGCAGTCGATGGGCGACGCCTATCTGCTGCCGTCGATCGCTGCCGTCGTGCTCGGCGGCACCCACATCCTCGGCGGCCGCGGCAGCTATCTCGGGACGATCGCCGGCGTCATCCTGATCACGCTGTTGCAGTCCATCCTCTCGGTGATGCAGATCAGCGAAGCCGGCCGGCAGCTGATCTATGGCGCGGTCATCATCCTGATGCTGCTGATCTACGGCCGCCAGAAGGCGTGACGGACGCGGCGCGTCCATCCCGCCCCGCCTGCATCCCATCCTTGCTGCTCGAAGCGGACGGGCGAAGGGATTCGTTCCGTGCCCAGCGGTGGCCCTTACGTGTCCAACTTGATCAATTTGTATTTCGAGCGATGGCTGACGACATGATGGCCGAGGGCGATGTGTGGACAACGAGTGGATGATCGAGTCTGCTCTTGGATGGCGTTACATGGTCGAAATCGCCTCTCATATGAGGGAAAGCCGTGCTGCCGGCAGGCTGATGGCATAGCAGGTCTACCCCCATTCACGACTTGACCGTTCCGCAGGTCCGTAATTCGCCCTGTTGAATCATGTCGGCGAACGCCGAGCACGTCTGTTGCTCGGGGCAGACCGGAAGGGCCGCTCGACAGCCAAAGTGACACGATCAGCCCATTACGGACGTGGAGGGCTGCTGGTATTCACGATCGAACCGGGCTGGATCACTATGTCCGGGTTACCTCCGGTCGCGACCGTTAGCGCGGACATCCCGGCACGGCAGCCATGGGCCAGAAGCGGACATTTAACCTGGTGCGCCAGTCTCAAGCTCGAGCGGCAGCTGCGCCGGCGGGCAAACCTTCGCGATGAAGTCCAGCGTCCGGACAGCGAGATCGAACTCAGATGGCGAGCCTAGGGGCTGCAGCAGCAGTTCAAGGTCAGTCGAGCACTTTTTGAAGCTGCCGTCGAGCTCGCATCTCGCGCCACTCTTTCCCTGAGCGAGGAGACGGATACGAGCGTCACCATCGAGTGGCCACACCTTCCTCTTGGCCGAGAGACGGTCGAAGCTGATCTGCTCGATGATCGGGCCGCCGCGCCGACGCATCGTGAAGGTGCAGGGATCGAGCTTGCCGTCGGCGGCTATCGCGTGGTTGACCTCGAACCGTTGGCCGATACGGCCTTCATTCTCATCAGCAATGGCAATGTCGCCGAGCAGGTGGTTCTCAAGGGCGAAAATCCGCGTCGCCGCCATGACCGGGCGCATGGCATCGGTGATCGGCTCACCTTCCCCGCCTGCCGGAGCGGCGGCGAGAAGCGTGGCGAAGGAGGCGATGGCGATCCCGGTGAGATAGCGCATGAGCGCCGTGATATCTCAAGGTGTCGCCCTGGGCAATGGAATGGAAAAAGCTGATGTCCACAAACCTCGGCGTCGCCTCTCCAAAGACAGCAAGCACTTGAACAGGTCCGCAACGGGTCAAAGACTGAAATTCTCATGCCGAGCAAATCTCTTCTGCACAACCTCGAATAACCGACATGGCATCGCCTTGACGGCCTTTCTCTGTCGGGCCATGGGCTGTCCTCCGANATCGCCTTGACGGCCTTTCTCTGTCGGGCCATGGGCTGTCCTCCGAAATGGGGTGGCGCTATGGCCGGTGTACCCCAGATAACAGGCGACTTGCCGCAGCGCCGCAAGTCGGCAGCCATGGGCCAGAAGCTGACGTTTCTCACTCTGGGAGTCGGACGAACAAGTACAATACCGTACGCGACCACCGGCCATTTGCCGAACTTTCCGATAAACGGCGCTTGCTGCGACCCACGCGCAAATTCCAATATCGCCGGTCGAAATAGAATGTGTGGCACGGCGGGGATTGAGTTGATTTCGCTACGAATGCTTGTTGGTCTGGCTCTAATTGTGACCTTGCTCTTTGTCGCCGCAGGCGCGGCGACATCGCTCCTTGTAGCTAATGGCGCTGAAGAGATCGCTGGATCTGAGCCGTATTGCATCCAGATTTCTGACGGGGCCTCCGACTACCGGCCCGCACGCGTATGGTTCGACCTGTCGATCTTTAGAATGAGGGCCAAGCACGATGGTCCGCTCTACATGCAGCACCACGCGATCCTCGTTGTCGGCGAACCGGCCAATGCGCGCCTATATCACTGGTCGTATCTCCGCCGCACCTTCGAGCCGGGCGTATTAAACGGGCAGATTGAGGGTCGGGGGCCGGCGATTACATGCCTGCAGGTGCGTGACTTCGTGGGTAAGCGGCTGGCACTGATCCCCGTGTCGCCGGACAGCTATTACATCAGGTATTCTGGAGGTGAGACATATCTCATCCCAACCGTCTGGCAAGCAGAGTGGAGCGGCGGGTCACGCCCGAGCTTGCTGCTTGCGACGACCGCTCCCGACTTCCAACCACTCAACCGCCGTCTGATGCCGGCGGAATTTGACAGCAACTCGGTCTTCGTCACGTGGGACCCCGAATGGATGCTAAGTCTAATGAAAGATCCGCCCGGCGGAGAAATTGTCGAGCAAAGTAGCGAGTTTGGTCTCATGAAGACCAAAACCATCACGCATGGCAAGGACGGCAAGGAGTACGTCGGAAATGGCTATCTTGCTTATGATGACGGTCATGGCGTCAACACCACGATAATAGGCTGCGGCACGCCGTCCGAGGCTGTTCCGAAGTCCTGTCAGCACCGCTTCATCAACAAGGGCCGACACTTCTATTTCCGTCATCGGCCGGAGGACGTGCCCAATTGGCAGAGGATGCAGCAGCGTATCCTTGACTTGATGGCGTCGTTCGAGGTTCACCGCCGCTCGTAGCGAGATCAACCGAGCGGGTTGTCAGGGGAGTCCAAGTTGGCGTCGAGGTCAGCTTCGGGTCTTGGCCGTGTCACACAGCCAGGGTCACAAGCTGCTGTCCGAACGAGCTAGCGTCACGGCCGGTGTACCTCGGATAGTTACCGACTTGATGCAGCGCCGCACGTCGGCAGGCTCCAGGCCATTCGCGGCCCGGTCGCGCGGCCCTGTCACGTCCGTAATTCGCCCGTCTCGGACCTTCCGGTTAACGCCAAAGACGTCCGCTTGCTGGGCTTAACCGAAGAGATCGCCGGGAAACCGAGAACGCTCAAGGTCACCCGCGCGCAACTGATGGCAGGCTTGGTGCCCATGCGCCAAAAACCTCATTTCACGCGCAGCCTCAAGCACATCACCCCTGTCCAGTCCTCCCGCGAAAAATATTCCCCTTTCGCTTTTCCGAAAATCATGATTGTCTAGGCCCATCCCGTCCCGCCGAGGGGCGCTTCGCGGTCGTCACGAAACGTGGGTGCGGGATGCGGTGGGTGCATCGGATCGCAGCATGAGCGATCGTGCGGACGAACGAGCCCGATGCGCCGGCGAAATCGTAGGGTCCTGGCCTCCCGACGCTGAGGCCACGCTGGTGGTGATGATCCGCCGGTTACGGGGGCAAGACAGCCGGTCCCCGGGGAGAGGACGTATAAGCCGCTCAACCATCGCGCAGGGAATGCCGGGATGTCTCGGCTGAACCTGTGGTACCTGCCGCCAGCATTTTCTTTCGCTGGCGGGCCATGGGTGCGGCCAGCGCCCGGCATTCCCTGCGCCCTCTGTTGGCAGAGGGTGGAACGATCGCACAGCTCGGACGCATCAGGCGTCGCGAGGCCGGACCATCGTGGCCTGACGGATGGCATTTTGACCGATGTCCAAACAGATCTCGGCAATGCGAGCGTGTCGGCGAATTCGAGAGGCGATGGACGTCGCGTATGGACCGTCAGAAATCCGCGACCTTCGTTGCCCCGGGACGCGCGAAGCGCTCGGGTGCATAAGGCTCGGGATCGACGATCGGCGTGGCGGCGGTGACGAGATCGGCGATGAGATGGCCGGCGCCGGGGCCGATGCCGAAGCCGTGTCCGCTGAAGCCGGCGGCGACGATCAGGCCGGGCAGCGCGGCGAGCTCGCCGATGACGGGCACGCCGTCGGGCGTGGAGTCGATGTAGCCCGCCCAGGTCGCCGTGACCTGGCTCTGCTTCAGGGCCGGCAGCAGCTCCAGCGCGCGCGCATGCGTGAGACGGATGGTCGCCTGATCCGGCGCGGGATCGAGGATGCGCATGTGCTCCATCGGCGTCGGCTCATCGAGCCGCCAGCGGCCGAGCGTCTCATGGCCGGAGCGCAGGCCTTCGAGGCCGCCGGGGAGAAGGTTGCGCCAGCGCTTGGCGAACATCGGCAGGAAATGCGGCGCGAAGCGCAGCTGCTGCAGGGTCGGATCGACGCGGCCACGGCCGCTGATGGCGAGCGTATGCCCGCCGTCGCCGCGTCGCGTGATCGAGACCGCGGCGGTGTGCAGCGCCGGCGGCAGCGGCTCTGCGGATGGCGACAGCGCGAGCGCCGAGGAGCGGATGGAGGCGATCGGGAGGGCGACTCCGAGCTGATGGCAGAACGACGATGTCCAGGCGCCAGCCGAGAGCACAGCAAGCGACGTGCGAATGGTGCCACGCTCGGTGACGACCGCGGAGAGCCGGCCGCCGCGGCTCTCGACGCCGCGCACGGCGCACATCTGATGCACCGTGCCGCCCTGCTTCAGGATCGCGCGCGCCACCGCAGGCGCCGCATCGGCGGGGCTGGCGGTGCCGTCGGTCGGCGAGAATACGCCGCCCTTCCAGCGTCGCCCGGTGGCCGCGCCGCGCTCGCTGGCCTGACGGCCGTCCAGCATGTGCGTGGTCACGCCGGCCGTCTTGGCAAACTCGCCCCAGCGCGCCCAGCCGGCGAGCTCGGCCTCGTCATTGCTGAGATAGAACAGCCCGCAGCGCGAGAAGCCCGTCGCCTCGCCGCTGTCGCCGGCAAAGCGCTCCCACAGATCGAGGCTCAGCGTCGCCATCGGCAGCTCACGGGCATCGCGGTTCTGCTGCCGGCACCAGCCCCAGTTGCGGCTGGACTGCTCGGCACCGATCCGTCCCTTCTCGATCAACGCCACCGCAAGCCCGCGCCGTGCCAGATAGTAGGCCGCGAACACGCCGACGATGCCGCCGCCGATGACCACGGCATCTGCACGCTCGGGCAGCGTTGGCGACGTTTCGACGTGCACCAGGGGTGCGGGCATGGTGTCTCTCCGGCTTTCAGCCGCATCAAGCTAAAGCGGTATCCGGCACGGGAGACGCCGGATTCGACGGCCGGACGGCATTTGATTCTGCTGGCGCCCACGCCAGCGGCGTATTGTTTTGCATCGCATAATCCGGACGACGCGGCCTCATTCTTGCTTTACGAAACTTCCGATGGCCCAAGCGCAGAATTTTCTGCTGTAATGGACCAGGACGCGTCATCACACGGACCTTCGCTGCATGAAGCTCGATCGCATCGACATCAAGATCCTGCACGAGTTGCAGAAGAACGGCCGGGTCACCAATGTCGAGCTCGCCGAGCTGGTCAACCTGTCGCCGAGCCCGTGCCTGATGCGGGTGAAGAAGCTGCAGGCCGAGGGCTATATCGAGGGCTACTCGGCGCAGATCTGCGTCTCCAAGCTCGGCCAGACGCTCACCGTGTTCACCGAGGTCACGCTGAAGAACCACCGCCAGATCGACTTCGCCCGCTTCCTCGCCGCGGTCGAGAAGATCGACCAGGTGATCGAGTGCCATCTCGTCTCCGGCGGCTACGACTACATGATGAAGTTCGTCACCGCCGGGATCGGCGAGTACCAGACCATCATGGAGCGGCTGACCGACATGGACATCGGCATCGAGAAATATTTCAGCTTCGTCGTGCTGAAGTCGCCGATCGTGAAGCCATACCTGCCGCTGACCAGCCTGTTTCAGGTGTAGCGCGCACTGCGCGCTCAATGCTGGCAATATTCGCGGACCTGCTCGGGATCCTGGCGCAGATTGTCGAGCCACGCCGGATCGAGCTTCGGCACCGACGAGAGCAGGAGCTGCGTGTAGGGATGCTCCGGCCGGGCCATCGCCTCGGGCGTGATCTGCTCGATCTTGCGGCCGCGATACATCACGACGATATCGTCGCAGATCGCCTCGACCATAGAGAGGTCATGGCTGATGAAGACATAGGCGAGATCGAGCTCGCGCTGCAGCTCCTTGAGGAGATCGATGATCGCGGCGGCGACGACGGTGTCGAGCGCCGAGGTGATCTCGTCGCAGACGATCAGCTTGGGATCGGCCGCCAGCGCACGCGCAAAATTGACACGCTGCTTCTGTCCGCCGGAGAGCTCGGCCGGACGGCGCAGCCGCAAGCTCCGCGGCAGCTTCACCATGTCGAGCAACTGGTCGATCCGCGCGCTGCGCGGCTTGCGCGCCATGCCGTGGTAGAAGGTCAGCGGACGGCCCAGAATGTCCTCGACCGTCTGCGCCGGATTGAGCGCGGTGTCGGCATGCTGGAACACGATCTGCACCTGGCGCAACTGGTCCGGGCTGCGGCTTCGCGCGCTACGCCCGAGCTCGCGCCCGTCGAACACGACCCCGCCGGCGAACGGAGGCAGAATGCCGGCAATGGCCCGCGCAAGCGTCGACTTGCCGCAGCCGGATTCGCCGATGATGCCGAGATTGCGTCCGCGCGCGACGCGCAGGCTGACATTCTCGACCGCCAAGATCGCGGGCCTGCCATCCGAGCGCAGCGGACCGTAGCCGACCGACACCTCGTGGACCTCGAGCAGCGCCTCAGCCGTCGTGGCGGATGTTTCGGGTCGAGATCCATGATGGGGTGCCACGGCGGCCAGCAGTTGCTGCGTGTAGGGATGTTGCGCGCGCGCGAGAATGTCGGCGGTCGTGCCGGTCTCCTGCACCTCGCCGTTCCTCAGCACCACGATGCGGTCGGCGATCTGGGCGACGACCGCGAGATCATGCGACACGTAGATGCCGGCGATGCGGTTCGCCGAGATGACCGACTTGAACGCGCGGAGCACCTCGACCTGAGTGGTGACGTCGAGCGCCGTCGTCGGCTCGTCGAAGATCAGCACCTTCGGGCTGGCGATCAGCGCCATGGCGGCTGCGAGCCGCTGCAACTGGCCGCCGGACACCTGGTGCGGATAGCGATCGCCGATGCTGTCCGGGTTGGGCAGCGACAGCGCGCGGAACAGCGAGACCGCCTTGGCGCGCGCCTCCTCGATCGGCATCACGCCGTGGATACGCACGACCTCGACGACCTGGTCCATGATCCGGATCGCCGGATTGAACGCCGCGGCAGCGCTCTGCGGCACATAGGCGATCGTGGCGCCGCGCAACGCGGCCCTGCCCTTCTCCGGAAGCGCCACCATGTCGACGCCGTCGACCACGACCGAACCGCCGACGATCTTGCACCCGGCGCGCGCATAGCCCATCAGGGTCATCGCAATCGTGGTCTTTCCGGAGCCGCTCTCGCCGATCAGCGCGACGATCTCGCCCTCGGCAATGTCGAGATCGACACCCTTGATGATCTCGATGGTGCGGCCGGAATCGGTGGTCGCCTCCACGACGAGATCGCGGATCTGTACGAGGCTCCTCATCTAGGACGCCTCCCGGTCGCGGATCTTGGTCGGGAGATTGTCGATCAGCAGATTGACCGCGATGGTCAGGCTCGCAATCGCCAGCGACGGGACGATCACGGCCGGCGCGGCATAGGGAAGACCGCCGATATTCTCGCGCACCAGTGCGCCCCAATCGGCATAGGGCGGCTTGACCCCCAGGCCGAGGAAGGACAGCCCCGACAGCAGCAGCACGATGAAGACGAAGCGCAAGCCCAGATCGACCATGACCGGCCCGATGATGTTGGGCAGGATCTCCGCGCGGATCAGATAGAACAGGCTCTCGCCGCGGATGCGGGCCACGACGACGAAATCCATGGTGTTGATGTTGACCGCAAGGGCACGCGCGAAGCGGTAGGCGCCGGGAATGTAGATCACCGCCATCGTCACGATCAGGACGGGAATCGACGAGCCCACAGCGGCGACGACGACGAGGCTGAACAGCTTGCTCGGGATCGAGTTCAGCGCATCGAGGAAGCGGCTCAGCACCATGTCGACGGCGCCGCCGGTGATCGCGGCGATCATCCCGAGCGTCACGCCCGACACACCGGCGATGATCACCGCCGCAACGGAGATGCCGAGCGTATAGCGGGCCCCCATCAGGATGCGCGAGGTCATGTCGCGGCCGAGATAATCGGAGCCGAGCCACAGCTCCCGGCTCATGGGGCCGAAATAGTCGGTGTCGACGATATCGCCGATCGGGTGCGGGATGATCGCAGGCGCCGCGAACGCCACCACGATCCAGAACAGCACGATCAGCGCGCCGGCGACGCCGACCGCATTGATGCGATAGCCGAAACGCGGCCTGCGCGGGGTGGATGTCACGGCGCTCGTCATCGCAGCCTCGGATTGGACAGGATGGCGATGATGTCGGCCGTGGTGGTCAGGAGGAGATAACCGAAGCAGAAGATGATGGCGCAGCTCTGGATCAGCGGAAGATCGCGGGTCGACACCGCATCGACCATCAGCTTGGCGATGCCAGGATAGTTGAACACCGTCTCGACGATGATGACCCCGCCGAGCAGATACGACAATGACAGCGCAACGGCATTGACGATCGGGCCGAGCGCATTCGGCAGCGCGTGGCGGAGCACGAGCCTTCCGCGCGAGGCGCCCTTCAACAACGCCATCTCGACATAGGGCGTGTTCAGGGTCTCGATCACGGCCGCCCGGCTCATCCGGATCATCTGCGCCGAGATCACCACGGTGAGCGTCACGACCGGCATCGCATAGGCGCGCGCGAAATCATACGCCGTGCGGATCTCGCTGGTGAAGGACACCGCCGGCAGCCAGTTGAGATAGACCGCAAACAGCAGAACGGCGAGGGTCGCGATCATGAACTCCGGAACCGAGACGACGCCGATGATCGCGATGGTGAGGCAGCGGTCATACAGTGTATCGCGCAGCATCGCTGCGGTGATGCCGAGCGTCAGCGCCAGCGGCACCGAAATGACCGCGGTAAGGCCCGCGAGCTTGAGGGTATTGACGAGCCGTCCGGCGATCAGCTTCGCGACCGGCATGTTGTTGGCATAGGAGACGCCGAGATCGCCATGCACCACGCCGGCAAGCCAGCGCAGGAAGCGGAAGATCGCGGGATCGTCGAGATGCATCGCCTTGCGCAGGCCTTCGACGGCTTCCGGGGTCGCGGCCTGGCCGAGCAGGATGGTCGCGGTGTCGCCTGGCAGCATCGCGGTGGCGAAGAAGACGGCGAATGAAACAATGATCGCGGTGACCAGCGCAATGGCCAGCCGGGCAAGGACGAGTGAGGCGATCCGATGTTTCACACTTGGCGTCCGTGAGCCTGATCAGAGAATAGCCGTCGCACGGACGTCGGTCGGAGTGACCGACATCCAGCATCGGAGGCCACATTCACGAATCGAGCCAGACATACTCCGCGAAGGCATAGCCCATCATGCCGCCGAGCGGGCTCGGCTCCAAGCCCTTCAGCTTGGACGAGGTGGCATCGATATTGGAGATGTAGGCCGGAACGATGGTGCCCGCCTCCTCCGCGATCATGACCTGCATCTCGGCATACATCTGCTTGCGCTTGGCCTGGTCGAGCAGACCGCGTGCCTCCATCATCATCTTGTCGAACCTCTCGGACTTGTAGCGGCTCTCGTTCCACGGCGCCTCCGAGGCGTACAGCAGCGAGAACAAGATGTCCGGCGTCGGACGCGGATTGATGTTGCCGAAATGGACGGGCGCCTTCAGCCAGTAATTGTCCCAATAGCCGTCCGACGGGACGCGCTGCACGTCGAGCGTCAGGCCGATCGCCGCAGCGGAGGCCTGGATCACCATCGCCATCTCGATTGCGGAGTTTGCGGCCTCCGAGGCAACGACCGGAATCGAGGTGCCGAGCACGCCGGCCTTCTGGAACAGCGCTTTCGCCTTGTCCGGATCGAACGGTTTGGGCTTGAGGTCTGGATTGTGAAAGAAGTTGGCCGGAGAGACCGGCTGGTCGTTGCCGACGACCCCGAAGCCGCGCAGCACCGATTTGACGATCTGCTCGCGGTTCACGAGGTGCTTCATGCCGTCGATGAAGTCCTTCTTGTTGCCAGGCGCCATGTCGAGCCGGATGTTGAGGTCGGTGTAGTTGCCGGTCGTCGACTTCGACAGCGCGATGCCCTCCTTGCCCTCGATGAGCCGGAGCGAGCGCGGGTTGATGCTGGCCGCAAGCTGGATGTCACCGGACAGCAATGCGTTGACGCGCGCATTCTCCTCTGTGATCGCGATGAACTCGATCTGGTCGAGATAGGGACCGTCCTTGAAATAGCTCTTGTTGCGCACGCCGATGGAGCGCACGCCGGGCTCGAACGCCTCGCGGACGAAGGCGCCGGTGCCGTTGCCCTTGGAGAAATCGGTGGTGCCGTCGGCCACGATCATGAAGTGATGCAGCGCGAGGATCATCGGCAAATCGGCGTTCGGGCTCGCCAGCGTGATCTCGACCGTGGTCTTGTCGACCGCCTTGAAGCCGGTCATCTGCGCCGCGATCTTGGCAACCTTGGAGCCCGTGGCCTTGTCGAGATGCCGCTTCAGCGAGAACACGACGTCGTCGGCCGTCAGCGGCTTGCCGTCGTGGAAGGTGACGCCCTTCTTGAGCTTCACGGTCCAGGTCTGCGCGTCCGTCGACTCCACGGACTCGGCAAGCTCCATCTGCGCCGCGCCGTTCTTGTCGAGCGTGGTCAGCCGATTGTAGAACGAACAGCAGCGGACATAATCGGTCGAGAACGAGGCCTTGGCCGGATCGAGCGTGTCGGCCGTCGAGGTCGACCAACCCGCCGCCTTGATCGAGCCTCCCTTCTTCGGCGTCGCCGCGAAGGCGCGCTCGGCGTGGCCCAGGATGGTGCTGCCGGCAGCGAGCGCGACGCCGTTCGCGAACATCATCTTCAGGAGATCGCGGCGCGACGCGCCACGCCGGATCGCCGCCTCGATCAGCCCATCGTCACTCGCCGTCCAGTTGGTGATCCCGTTGCTCATGTCATCCGTCCCCTGTTTGCGATCCGGCAGAATGCAGTCGTCAGCAGCGCGTCATGTCGCAGGCACGTGGTCCACCGCGTCAGCCAGCTCGGCCATCGAGTGGAAGTGGAAATCTGGCTTCGTGAAAGAAGCAGGCGCGATCGTGCCGCCATAGCCCTGCTTGTCGTGGCGCCGCTCGATCCAGCAATTGGCGATGCCGAGCTGCCGGGAGATGCCGATGTCGTGATACTGGCTCTGCGCGACGTGCAGGATCTGCGACTTGGCACCGCCGTCGCGTTCGATGTAATCGAACACTTGCGTAAAGAAGGCCGGGTCCGGCTTCTCGGTGCCGGTGTCGTCGACCGTGAACGTCGCGTAGAACGGCGACCCCAGCTCGCGCTCGAAATGATCCAGCGCCCAGCGCCGCGCATTGGTCATCGCGATCAGCCTGTAACGCCTGGCCAGACGCGCCATCGCAGCAGCGCTATCGGGAAACGCCTGCCAATGCTTGGCGGACTCGCGGAAGCGCTCGCCAAGTGCGGCCTGCCTGGGCAAGCCCAGCTGCGGCGCAATTTCGTCGTAGACACGCACGAGGTCATCGGGAAAACGATCGGCATCCGCGGCATAGCGTGCAGCGCGGTACAGGCCGAGCGCCTGCTCGCCATCGATCTGCGTACCGAATTCAGCCGCAATCTCGCCCATGCTGGCAACGATCCCGCCTTCGAAATCGATCAAGGTGCCGACCACGTCGAAGGTCAGATACCTGAATTGGGCGAGATCCATCCTGCACATCCTGCTCTGCGACGACTGCTATTTGCTGGTCTAGTGTGGAGCCGGGTTCCGGCGAAAACTTCCGAATTGCAGGGACCCGACGGCACAAAATTGCGAAGTGGAGCACGCGCCGACATATCGGCGCTGCTGCACAGGCGGCGATCTGCCCGTGCCCGCTTTCACGGCATGGCCTGCCGCACGTCCGGATCGGCCAGGGTCTGGTCGAGCGTCCGTGCGGTCCGCTCGATGATGGCATCGATATCGGCGTCGCTGCAGCACAGCGGCGGCGCGTAGCCGAGCACGCCGGTCGGGAAGGCGCGAATGACGAGCCCGTTGGCCCAGGCCCGATCGAAGATGCGTTGCGACGGCTCGGCTATGGCCGGCAGCGGCGTCTTCTTCTCCTTGTCGACGACGAGCTCGATGGCGGCCAGCAGGCCGCGGCCGCGGACCTCGCCGACCAGCGGATGATCCTGCAGCGCACGCAGCCCCGCCATCAGCCGCGCGCCGGCGCGCCGGCCATTCTCCAACAATCCGTTCTCATACAGATCGAGTACGGCGAGACCGACGGCCGCGCTCACCGGATGGGCCGAATAGGTATAGCCATGTCCCACGGCCGCCGCCCCTGCCCCGTCGGCGATCACGCCGTAGACATGATCGGACATCAGCACCGCACCCATCGGCACATAGCCGGAGGTCAGCCCCTTGGCCACGGTCATGAAGTCCGGGACGATGTCGTCGTCGGTGCAGGCGAACAGCGGCCCGGTGCGGCCGAAGCCGGTGATCACCTCGTCGGCGACGAACAGGATGCCGTGGTGCCGGCAGCGCTCGCGCATCGCCTTCATCCAGCCCTCGGGCGGCACCAGCACGCCGCCGGAGCCCTGAATCGGCTCGGCGTAGAATGCGGCCACCCGCTCTGGCCCGCCGATTTCGGCGATCTTGATCTCGAGCGCGGCCAGGGATGCCGCGATGATCGCCGCAGGATCGCTGCCCACCGGGTTGCGGTACGCGTAGTGGGAGGGGATCTTGTGCTGCCAGTTGAGCGGCACGCCGAAATTGGCATGGAAGGCGGGCAGCGCCGTCAGGCCGGCGCCGACCGTCGACGAGCCGTGATAGCCCTGCTGCAGCGTGATGAACTGGTCGCGCTGCGGCTGGCCCTTCACGTGCCAATAGTAGTGAATGAAGCGCACGGTGCTATCGACGGCATCAGAGCCGCCGAGCGTGAAGTAGACGTGGTTGAGATCGCCCGGCGCGCGCTCGGCGAGCGCGGCTGCCAGCCGGATGGCCGGCTCGGAGGCGAGACTGAAGTAGCCGGTGGCGTAAGGCAGCTCGCGCATCTGCTTGGCGGCCGCCTCCACGATGCTCTCATGACCGTAGCCGGCATTGACGCACCACAGCCCCGCGAAGCCATCGACAAGCTGATGACCGGAGGCATCGGTGAGGACAGCCCCCTTGGCCGAGGCCAGCACGCGCGCGCCGGATGCCTCGTGTCCACGATAGGACGCGACCGGATGCACCAGATGGGCGCGGTCGAGCTCGATGAGCGAGTTGCTGAGCATGATGATCTCCGGTTCAGCCGAATGCCTGGCTGGCCAACGCAAATGACATCGCGGTCGGCGGAATCGCGGCGCCGGTGACTGGACGGCGCATGACGATGCCGCCGCCGACATCAGCCAGGCCGAGGCCGGCCAGCCACGGCGCGAGCCTGGTCTCGGTCCCCGTGTCGAGCCGGATGAAGTCCCCCTCGCGCCCGGCGAGAAAATGCGCAATCAGCGCCTGCGCGTCATCGAGCGCGGGCGCGACCACAGGACCGATCACGAAGCCACGGCCGAAGCGGCGCAGCGTGGCGAAGCCCGCGATGCGGCCCTCTCGTTCGAGCACCGCGACCTCGCCAATTGCGGCGAGACGCACAATCAGACCCCTGCGATCCGCCCCGAACGCCGCCGCATCGAGTGCAGTGACTGCGCCGAGATCGTCGTGCGCGGCCGCGCGGACGCGCTCCGTTCGTGCGATCGGCAGTCGGAGATGTCCCTGATGCTGGACGATCTCGCCGGTCCGGCGGAAGCCGAGCTTCTCGTACAGCGGTAGGCCGTCCGCGGTGGCGACGAGTTGCAGCCGCCGATCACCGGCAAGCGTCAGCGCCTCCAGCATCAAGCGCCGTCCGAGCCCCTGCCCGCGCTCGCACTCATCGACGATGACCATGTTGATGGTCCCGGCGTCGCCGCCATAGGGCGTCATCAGCACGGTGCCGATCACGCGCCCATCGGCGGCAACGGCAACGCACCCCTTGCTGACGGTGAGTGCGACCTGCCAATCCTCCCGGCGATGCGGCCAGCCGGCCTGCTGCGACAGCCGCGTCGCGGCCTCGAGATGCTCCGGGCTGAAAGCGGTGAGCGTTGCCGCGGCGGAAATCATGTCTGCACTCCTGTTCGGCATGGAGTCTGGGCGAGGCACACCCGGCAGATCGTCTGAAGGCGCCGACGCCCACGACATCTTCCGCCGCAAAATCGGGGCAAAGCCGCATCTTATGCTGGCGCCCCCGCCTATCATCAGGGCCGAAACCATGACCGGCATGAGGATCCATGAGCCGCTTTCGCCCGAAGTATGTGACCTTCGACTGCTACGGCACGCTGATCAATTTCGAGATGGCGGAGGCCGCGCGCGATCTCTACGGCGCAATCCTGTCCGAGCCGGCCATGACCGAATTCGTCAACGTCTTCTCGGCCTATCGCCTCGACGAGATCCTCGGCGCATGGAAGCCCTATGCCGAGGTCGTCAGCAATGCGCTGGCGCGCAGCTGCCGCAGGATCGGGATTCCCTACAAGCCCGCGGACGGCGAGATGGTCTATCAGCGCGTGCCGACCTGGGGCCCGCACCCGGACGTGCCAGCGGGCCTCGCCAAGGTGGCCAGGGAAATTCCCCTCGTCATTCTCTCCAACGCCATGACGGCGCAGATCCCGTCCAACGTCGCCAGGCTCGGCGCACCGTTCCATGCCGTGTTCACCGCCGAGCAGGCGCAGGCTTACAAGCCTCGGATGCGCGCCTTCGAATACATGTTCGACATGCTCGGCTGCGGTCCGGAGGACATCACGCACTGCTCGTCCTCGTTCCGCTACGACCTGATGACGGCGCACGATCTGGGCATCAAGAGCAAGGTCTGGGTCAATCGCGGCCACGAGCCGGCCAATCCCTATTACGGCTACACCGAGATCAGGGACGTCTCCGAACTGCCCGGCGTGTTCGGTCTCTAAGAGTGCCTGCGATGAAATATGTCTCCTACTGGCGCGACACCGCGACCGCTTTTGCCGGCGGTCACACCGGGCCCGTGGAGGGGCACTACGACGTCGCCGTCATCGGCGGCGGGTTCACCGGGCTCGGCGCAGCACGACAGCTCGCCAAGGCCGGCGCCAAGGTGATCGTGCTCGAGGCTGATCAAGTCGGCTCCGGCGCGTCGGGGCGCAATGGCGGCCATCTCAACAACGGGCTGGCGCACAGTTATCTCGCCGCGAAAGCCGAGCTCGGGACCGAGCGCGCGATCGCCCTCTACAAGGCGTTCGACGACTCGATCGACACGCTGGAGCGCCTGATCGCGGAGGAGAACATCGCCTGCGATTTCCGTCGCTGCGGCAAGCTCAAGCTCGCCTCGAAGCCGGGGCATCTCGATGGGATTGCGCGGAACTTCGAAGCGATCAACCGCGAGGTCGATGCGGATACGGCGCTACTCACGGCGGAAGACCTGACATCCGAGATCGGCTCGCCGTTCCATGGCGGCATGCTGTTCAAGAAGAGCGCGATGATGCATATGGGCCGCTTCGCAGCCGGTCTGGCCGCGGCAGCAAGCCGCCACGGCGCCGTCATCGTCGAGCAGGCCGCCGTCACCGAGCAGGTGCAGGAGGCCAAGGGTTTTCGCCTGACCACGGCCAGGGGAACGGTGCGAGCCGAGCAGGTGCTGCTCGCAACCGGCGCCACCACGCCGTCGGCCTTCAGCTATTTCCGCCGGCGCATCATCGCCGTCGGCAGCTTCATCATCGCGACCCGGCCGCTCACGGTGGCCGAGGCGGCGTCGGTGCTGCCGAGCAACCGCACCTATGTCAATTCGATGAACATCGGCAACTACTTCCGCCTGTCGCCGGACAACCGCCTGATCTTCGGTGGCCGCGCGCGTTTCTCCGCAACATCGGATCAACAGTCGGACGCCAAGAGCGGCGCCATCCTGCAGGCGGCAATGCTGAGAATGTTCCCGCAACTCGCGGGCGTCGCGATCGACTATTGCTGGGGCGGCCTCGTCGACATGACCGCCGACCGCTATCCGCGCGCAGGCCGCCAGGACGGGCTGTGGTACGCGATGGGCTATTCGGGCCACGGCGCGCAGCTCTCGACCCATCTCGGCATGATCATGGCCGACGCGATGCTCGGCCGCGCCGATAAGAACCCGATGAAGGACGCCGGCTGGCCGGTCGTGCCCGGCCATTTCGGCAAGCCCTGGTTCCTGCCGCTCGTCGGAGCGTACTACAAGACGCTGGACTGGATTCGCTGAGCCGTGGCGGTGCGCCGGTCATCAGTAGCCGCGTCGGCGGTCGACGAGACCGACCGGCGCAAGACCCGCGCGGTGCCGCTTGATGTTCTCGGCCACCGCGAGCGCCGCCGATTCCGGCTGCGTGACGCTGGCGACATGCGGGGTGATCAGGACACGCGGATGCCGCCACAGCGGATGATCGGCCGGCAGCGGCTCCGGATCGGTCACGTCGAGCACCGCGCCGGACAAATGGCCGGTGTCGAGCGCGTTGAGCAATGCCGCCTGATCGAGCTGCGCGCCCCGCCCGGTCTGCACCAGCGCGGCGCCGCGCGGCAGCTTCGCGAGCAGCCCGGCGTTCAGCAGGCCGCGCGTCTCGTCCGTCAAAGGCAGAAGACAGATCAGGATGTCGGTCGTTGCCAGCAACTGATCGAGACCGTCGGCACGGTGATAGGTGGTCACTCCGTCGACCGTGCGCGAGCTGCGACTCCATCCGGACAAGGGAAAGCCGAACGGTTTGAGCCGCTCCAGCACGGCCTGCCCGAGCATGCCCAGGCCGAGCACGCCGATGCGCCGCTGCTGCGCCTGAGGCTGCGCGACGGCCCGCCACTGCTGCTGTCGCTGCTGATCGAGATAGACCGGCCAGCTCCGATGCAACGCCAGGACGGCCAGCGTGACGTATTCCTGCATCATCCTGACGATGCCGTCCTCCACCATGCGGACGATCTTGACCTGTTCGGGCACCGCCGCGGCGTTGAACTGGTCGATGCCGGCGCCGATCGAGAACAGGATCTCGAGATTGCGATAGATGCCGAGATCCGCCGGCACCAGCCAGCTGATCATGTAGCGGACGTCGTCCGGATCGGCTCTGGCCGGGTCGATCTCGAACGGGAGGTCCGGCAGCTCGCGCGCGAGGACCTCGCGAAAGATCGCGCCGCGCCGGGCATCCGAGTTGAACAGGAAGGTCATGGCCGTCATTCCGAGCGGACCGGCCGGACCGATCCGGCCTCGCCCATCTCCGTCATGCTAGCGGCGCGGAGCATGTATTCCATGCCGAATACGGACGAGGATTGAGTGGAATGTTGCGCGGATCTGTCCGAAAAACATCGATGTGGCCGCCTGATGCCGGCATCGACGGCGCGGAAGCGACCGACAGGGAAGACGGACATGGATGATCCCAGCGTCGAATCTCGCGCCGTCGACGTCTTCGAGATGCGCCTGGCCGATATCGAAACGGTCGACGTCGCACAGCTCCTGGCGTTGTCGATCGCGGTCCGCTGGCCTCACCGCGCGGCGGACTGGCAATTCATGCGCAGCCAGGGACGCGGCCTCGTCGCGCTCGACGAGATCGGCCGCGTCTGCGGCTCGGCGATGTGGTTTCCCTACACCGAGACGTTCGCCGCCGTCGGCATGGTCATCACCTCGCCTCGCCTCCAGGCGCTCGGCACCGGCAGCTGGCTGATGACGCGCGTGATCGCGGAATGCGGCGGACGCGCGCTTCGACTCAATGCCACCAACGCGGCGTATCGGTTGTACAGCTCGCTTGGCTTCCAGCGCGAGCGGACCTTGTACCAATGTCAGGGTAAAGCGAACGGCGCAGCCGCGAGCTCGGTTGCGACCGAGGGCGTCCGGCTGCTGGCGGAGGCCGAGCTGCCATCGGTGATCGAGAATGATGCCCAGGCCTATGGCGTGGCGCGAGCGAAGCTGATCACCGCTCTGTTCCAGCGTTCGCATGGCTATGGCCTGTTTCGATCCGGCCGGCTCGCGGCGTTTGCGCTGTGCCGGCCGCTCGGACGTGGGCACGTGATCGGGCCCGTCGTGGCGTCGTGCGACACGGACGCGATCGCCGTCATCGCTCCGCATGTCGCGGCCCATAGCCGCCAGTTCCTGCGGCTCGACACGCACAGCGAGGGCGACGAATTCCGCGCCTTCATCGCCGGCGCCGGCCTCGCGCTCCATGATACGGTGACGACGATGTCGTTGCGGCCCCACGGAGCCGAACCGCCGACTGGCGGGTCGTCGACCTGCTACGCGGTCGTGAGCCAGGCATTCGGCTGAGGGACGACAGGCCCGTCGCGGTCGGCTCCAAATTCGCCGGATCGATCAGAGCCCCGCCTCGAACGCCTCGCGCTCAGCACGGCTCAGATGCAGGCCGTGCTTGGTGCGCCGGTCCAGGATATCGGCTGCCGTGACTGCCCATTCCCGCTCGCGCAGATAGGTCAGCTCGCGCTCGTAGAAGGTGCCACCGAAATGGCGGCCGAGATCGTCGGCACGGCGCGCCGACCCGAGCAGGTCGCGCGCGCACGTCCCGTAGAGCCGCGCATAATGCGCGACGGCCTCGCGCGGCAATCCCTGATACTCCGCGGCGAGGTCTTCGAGGAACTGCTCGAACGACGCGCCGATGTCGCCGCCGGGAAGGCAAGCGCCCGCCGTCCATGCCGGTCGCATCTGCGGAAACCATGGCGCAAGGCGCTCGAGCGCCTGCTCCGCGAGCCGGCGGAAGGTCGTGATCTTGCCGCCGAAGATCGACAGCAGCGGCGGCTGGTCGGAGCCGCCATGCACCTCGAACACGTAGTCTCGGGTGACCGCGGACGGATTGTCAGCGTTGTCGTCGTACAGCGGCCGCACGCCGGAAAACGCGTGAATGATGTCGGCCTTGCCAGGCGCAGCGCGGAAGTAGCGGTCGAGCACGGCCAGAAGATAGTCGATCTCGCCGCCCTCGATCGCGACGTCCTCGGCGCGGCCATCATGCACGATGTCCGTGGTGCCGATCAGCGCGAGATCGGTCTCATATGGGTTGACGAAGATCACGCGGCGGTCGGTGTTCTGCAACAGATAGGCCTGCGAGCCGCTCCAGAATTTCGGCACGACGAGATGGCTGCCCTTCACGAGCCGCACATGATGCGCGGAGTTGAGGCCGACGACGCCCTGCACCACGTCCTGCACCCAGGGACCGGCCGCATTGACCAGAGCCCGCGCGCGGACGATCTGCACCTCGCCACGCTCGGAGCGCATCTCCAGCCGCCAGCAATCAGCTTCGCGGCGCGCGCTGACCGCGCGGGTGCGCGGAAGGATCGTCGCGCCGTTCCGCGCGGCATCGACGAGATTGAGGATCACGAGCCTGGAATCGTCGACCCAGCAGTCCGAATATTCGAACCCGCGCCGGAATTCAGGACGCAGCGGCGCGCCCTCCGGCTCGTGCGCGAGATCGACGTTGCGGCTCGCCGGCAGCTGCTTGCGGCCGCCGAGATGATCATAGAGAAACAGCCCGGTGCGCACCAGCCAGGCCGGACGCTGCTCCGGCGAGTGCGGAAGCACGAAGCGCATCGGCCAGATGATGTGCGGTGCCGAAGCCAGCAGCACCTCGCGCTCGATCAGCGCCTCGCGCACCAGCCGAAACTCGTAGTATTCGAGATAGCGCAGGCCGCCATGGATCAGCTTGCCGGAGCGTGACGAGGTGCCTTGCGCGAAATCGTCCTTCTCGCACAGCAGCACCTTCAGGCCGCGGCCGGCGGCATCACGGGCGATACCGGCGCCATTGATGCCGCCGCCGATCACGGCGAGGTCCAACAGACCGTGATCGGTTCCGCTGCGTGAGACCGTCCCGTTCATCGCGCGCTGCTGTGCTTCTTCTCAGGTCTGCGACCAACAGCGGCAGCGCGCGTCTTCGATGCCGGCTTCTCTGGGGTCTTGGCGGACTTCGCCGCTTTGGCCTTGGGCTCCTGCAGCCCATAGGTGGAAAAGCCCTGCGCCGTCTCGGCGATCTCGGCGTCGCCGAGGATGTGCGGCTGGCCGAGCGCGAGCGACAGGTAATACTGCTTCGCAATGGTCTCGAGCTCGACCGCAAGCCACATCGCTTTGTCGAGGTTGGCGCCGACCGCGATCATGCCGTGATTGGCGAGCAGGCAGCCGTTGCGTCCCTCCAACGCTTCCAGCGCCAGCTCCGAGAGCTCGGCCGTGCCGAAGCGCGCATAGCCGGCGCAGCGGATATCCGTGCCGCCGAACGCCGCCATCATGTAGTGGCAGGCCGGGATCGACTTGCGCGCGATGGCGAGCACCGTGGCGTAGGTCGAATGGGTGTGCACGACGCCGCCGACATCGGGGCGCCCACGCATAATGTCGAGATGAAACCGCCATTCCGTCGACGGTTTCAGCGGACCGTCCCAGGAGCCGTACTCGCCGTCGAGCGGCATCGATGCGATCATCTCGGGCTTCATCGAGTCATAGGGCGTGGCCGACGGCGTGATCAGCATGCGATCCTTGTAGCGGGCGGAGATGTTGCCCGAGGTGCCCTGATTGAGACCCGACGCGTTCATCCACCGGCACTTGGCGATGATGCTCTCGCGTAGCTGTCGTTCCTCGCGATTCATTTGAAAGACCTTTCGTCAGCAGGGATTGAGCGGCGGCTCACCGGCGAGATAGCGGCGAACCTCTTCGGCCGCCTGGTCGGCGGCAAAGGTGACGGTGCGCACGGAGGCGCCGGCGATATGCGGCGTCAGCGTGACGTTGGGGAGCTGCAGCAGCGGCCAGTCCGGCGGCGCGGGTTCGACCGCGAAGGTGTCGAGCATCGCGCCGGCAAGCCGCTGCGAGCTGAGCGCGTCATAGAGCGCGTCGTAATCGACCAGCGGGCCGCGCGCCGTGTTGATCAGGATCGCGCCCGGCTTGATCTTGGCCAGCGCCTCGCGATCGATGAAGCCGGTGGTCTCCGCGGTCACCCGGGCGTGCAGGCTGATGACGTCGGCCCGCGCCAGCAACTCGGAAAGCGCGACATGCTCGACGCCGTCGTTGCGGTCCTGCGCGCTGAGCTGAACGTAAGGGTCGGTCACCAGGATCCTGCAGCCGAACGCCTTCAAGAGCTTCACCACGCGGGTGCCGATCGCGCCATAGCCGACGATGCCCACCGTCATCTCGCCGAGCTCGCGCCCCGTCCGATCGGCGCGGTAGAGATCGCCGCGCCAGTCGCCGCCGCGCATCGATTCATGGCCGCTGCGAATGAGCCTGGTCTCCGCGAGCATCGCGCCGATGGTAAACTCGGCCACCGCGCTGGCGTTGCGTCCAGGTGTGTTGACCACGAGCACGCCGTGATCGCGCGCCGCCTGCATGTCGACATTGACCGGGCCGCCGCGGGAGACCGCGATGAATTTGAGGCTCGGCAGCCGCTGCAGCATCGCGCGCGAGATCGGCGCGAGATGCGTCACCAGCAGCGGCGCTTCGCCGATGAATGCGGCGAGCTCATCGGGATCGCCCATGAACTCCTTCAGCCCGTCGAGCTTGGAGCCGGCATAGCCGTGCTCCATCGGCTCGTCCGGCCAGGGCTGCTCGAGCATGCGGATGTCGATGGCATCGCCGCAGATCGCGGTGATGCGCTCGGCGAACACCGAGGGCAGCATGAAGCGGTCGCCGATGATGGCGATGGAGCTAGACATGATTGGCTCCTGCACGCTGGGCGGCGAGTTGCCTCCACACCGGTCGCGCGGCAAGACGCGCTTCGACATAGGCCGGAAACAGCTGCGCATAGCGCTCCGCGAGCACCGCATCCGGCGGCTGCGGCTCATCGAGATACGGTCTCACCCACTCCTCCGCGCAATCCATCATGTCCGGATAAAGCCCCGTCGCCACGGCCGCGATCATCGCGGCGCCCGAGGCGCCGGCTTCCTCGCGCCGGCAGACCCGGATGGTGCTGCCGAGCACGGCACCCAGAATCGTTCCGAGCGCACGGCTGCGGGCGGCGCCTCCCGTCAACCGGATCTCCGTCGGCAGTGACCCCATCGCCGCGTAGCAGTCGCGTGCGGCGAAGGCCAGTCCTTCCATCACGGCCCGCATCAGATCCCAGTAGCCATGACGCGTGCGCAGGCCGATCAGCTGCGCCGAGGCCTCGTGGGACACGAACGGCCCGCGCTCGCCGGCGTCGGAGATGAACGGATGATAGAGCAGCTCGCCGGCCGTGGCCGCGAGCACGCGCTCGTCCAGCCGCCGGATCAGATCGTTGCGCGACCGCGCGATGCCTTCCATCG
Organism: Bradyrhizobium aeschynomenes; assembly: GCF_013178945.1. Taxonomy (GTDB): domain Bacteria; phylum Pseudomonadota; class Alphaproteobacteria; order Rhizobiales; family Xanthobacteraceae; genus Bradyrhizobium; species Bradyrhizobium aeschynomenes. The sequence goes on along the minus strand of NZ_JABFDM010000018.1, from coordinate 57,585 downwards.
CGAGCACTCCGCGCGCGACATCGAGCAGCCAGTCGATGTTCAGGGTCGCCGCCATCGTCGACTGCATCTGCGCGTAGTGACCCGGCGCGGGGAACGGCATGGTGTAGCCGGTCGCCTCGGCATTCAGCTTGACGTCATCGGCCGATGTCGCAAGCCGCATATGCATCCCGGTCGAGCCGATGATGGTGCAGCCGACATCCGGCGAGGGATCGTAGAGTCCGCCGCCCAACGCGTTGCAGATGACGTCGACATAGCCGAGCGACACCGGCACGCCGGCTCGCAAGCCCGTCTCCGCCGCCGCAGACGGAGTCAGCGCGTGCGTCGTCACCACGCCATCGACGACGTCGGGAAACAGGCGCATCGACTCCGAGATGCCGATCAGTCGCGCCGCTTCGTCGTCGAAGCAGCGCCCACGGAAGTCGCCGCAGGAGAACGCGGCCTCGGACGGATCTGTCGCCCGCTGTCCGGTCAGCTTGAAATAGAGCCAGTCCTTGCAATGGAACACGGTGCCGGCGCGTACCAGCGTCTCGGCATCATGCGCCTGAAGCCAGGCCAGCTGCGGCCCCTGCTGGCAGGCATTGAGCCCCGACCCGGTGCGCCGATAGTGCGCGGCATTGCGCTCGCCTGATCGAAACGACTCGACCAGCCCGGCCGCCCGCGAGTCGAGCCACAACAAGGCCGGCGCCACCGGCTGGCCATCGGCGTCGATCAACCATGTACCGTCTCCCTGCCCTGTCACCGCGATCGCGGCGACCCGGCGGGAGAGGTCCGGCCACGCGGCCGCAAGGCCGCGCAGGGCCGCGACCGTGTCGCTCCAGGTCCTGTTCATGTCCTGCTCGACGCGGCCACCGGGGGACGTCGTGTAGCTGTTGGGAATCGCGAAATCGCCCAGTTGACGGCCGTCCCGAGCGAAAGCGACTGCCTTGATCACCGACGTCCCTGCGTCGATGCCGATGATCACGTCGCGGGTCGCCGAGGACGCCATGTTCAGCGTGCCTCCGCGTGGCGAACGCAGACGCCGTCAGCGCCGAAGATGTGAAGATGGCGCGACTCCAGCGCGCACGGCACGAGGTCTCCGGGCCGCGCGGCGACTTTGCCCGACGTCACGGCGACCAGCAGATGCCCGGCGCATTCGCCCGCGATGTGCGACTGATCGCCGAGCCACTGGTTGGAGATCACGCGCAGCCGCGCCTCGCCGCTGCCGATCGCGATCCGCTGCGGCCGGATGCCGACCTTGATCCGGTCGCTCTGCACCAGTGCCTGCTGGGCGGCGACGTCCAGCGTCTGCCGGGGGACATGGAAGGCAAGATCGGCGCCCACCGCCAGCCGGAAGCCACCGTCCTCCTGCGTCACCGCCGTGTCGAGCAGGTTCATCGGCGGCTCGCCGATGAAGCTCGCAACGAACAGATTGGCCGGGCGGTCCTTCAACTCGCGCTCCCCGCCGAACTGCTGCAGCACGCCATCCTCCATCACGGCGATACGGTCGGCGAGCGCGCTCGCCTCGGTCTGGTCGTGGGTGACGAAGATCGCGGTCATGCCGCGCTCGGCCAGAAGGCCCTTGATGCGGCCGCGCAGCACGGCACGGAGCTGCGGCTCGAGCTGCCCCATCGGCTCGTCGAGCAGATAGAGGTCGGCATCGCGCACCAGCGCGCGCGCCAGCGAGACGCGCTGCTGCTGGCCTCCGGAGAGCGCGCGCGGGTGGTGGTCCAGGATGTCCTCGATCTCGACCAGACGGGCGATGCGATCGACGCGCTGCGTAATTTCGGCGCGCGACAGCTGCTGGGCTTTCAGGGCGAACGCGATGTTCTCGCGCACCGTGAGTGGCGGATACAGCGAATAGCCTTCGAACGCCATCGCCACCCCGCGCTTTGCCGGCGGTAGATCATGGATCGGTCGCCGCGCCAGCGCGATGGAGCCCGCGCTCACGCTCTCGAACCCGGCGATCATGCGCAGGGTGGAGGTCTTGCCGCAGCCGGACGAGCCGAGCAGCGCGACGATCTCGCCCGACCTGATGTCCATGTCGAGCGCGCGCACGGCGTGGACCGGCGGCTTGCCGCGGCTGTGATAGATCTTGTCGACGTTGCGGATCTCGAGCATGCCCATGTCAAACCCTCACGCGGCCTGCCGGCGCGGCGGTTGGCCGATGCGCTCGCCGCTGGCATGGTCGAACAGCAGCGCCGCCTCCGGCGCGAACCGTACGAATACGTCCTCGTCGGCACCGGCCTCCAATGCCTCGGGCGCCATCGCAGCCAGCCATTCCGAGCCATCCGCAAAGCGCAGCAGCACCACCGCGCGCTCGTGGATCGGCGTGACCGCCACGATGCGTGCGGGGATCGCGCCCTCGCCGCCTTGGCCCGTCACCATGACATCGTCAGGCCGCACCCCGAGCCAGCAGCGCGCTCGTGCGTCGGATGGCAGGCCGTTGGCATCGAGCCGGATCTGGGTTCCGGCCACGGTCGCCGTCAGCCTGCCCTGCTCGGCCACCGGCGCGACCTCCGAGAGATTGATGCTGGGATCGCCGAACAGCCGCGCCACCGCGACCGATGCCGGCCGGGCATAGATCTCCTCCGGGCGCGCAACCTGCACGAGACGCCCGTTGATCAGCACCGCGATCCGATCGGCGATCGCCATCGCCTCGCGATAGTCCTGCGTCACGTAGAGCACCGCAGCAGAGCCTCGGCGCAACAGGCTCGGCAGCTCCAGCCGCATCTCGTAGCGCAGCTTGGCGTCGACGTTGCGCAGGGGATCGTCGAGCAGCAGCACCTCGGGATTGCCGATCAGCGCGCGGGCCAGCGCCGTGCGCTGCTTCTGGCCGTTGGACAATTCGCGCGGGCTGTGGCCGAGCACGTGCTCGATCTTCAACAGACGGCTCATCGATGCGATCTTGGCCGCGATGTCGCTCGCCCCGGTCGCGCGCAGGCCGCTCGCGATATTGTCGCGCGCGCTCATGTGCGGAAACAGCGCAAAGTTCTGGAACGCCATGCCGATGCCGCGCTGCTCCGGCGGAGCATCGACGATCGAACGGCCGCCGACCAGGATGTCGCCGCCGTCGGGCTCGAACATGCCGGCGATCATGCGCAACAGCACGGTCTTGCCGCTGCCGGACGGGCCGAACACCGCAACGATCTCGCCAGGCTCGACCGTCAGCGACACGCCCTTCGCGCAACCGGCGGCACCGAAGCTCTTGTCGACGGATTTCAGTTCGAGACGCGCCATGGATGCTCACCCCTTCACCGCACCGAGCGACAGACCTTCGACCAGATAGCGCTGCGCGTAGAGCGCGAGCAGCAGGGTCGGCGTCACCGACAGCACGATCGCCGCGGCGATCTGGCCGTACTGGATGCCGGACGCCGTCACGAAGGCCAGCGCCCCCACCGTCACCGGCTGCTTGTCGGCCGAAGCCAGGATCAGCGCGAAGACGAAATTGTTCCAGCAGAAGATGAAGGACAACAGGCCGGCCGCCGCGATGCCGGGACCGGCGAGCGGCACGGCGATGCGCGTGAACGCCTCGCGCCAGGAATGCCCGGCCAGCCGGTAGGCGTGCTCGATATCAGGACTGATGTCCTCGAAATAGCCGCGTACGATCCACAGGATCAGCGGCAGCGCGATCAGCTGGTAGACCCAGACGATGCCGAAATAGGTGTCGTTGAGGCCGAGCTGCTGGTAGTAAAGCGACAGCGGCAGCAGCACCAGGAGCGGCGGCGCGAAGCGGAACGACAGCAGCGTGAACGCGATGGTCTCGCCGAGCCTGAACTTGAAGCGCGCGAACGCATAAGCCGCGGGCACGCCGAGCAGCAGCGCCAGGATGACGGACGCGCTCGACAGGATGAAGCTGTTCATGAGGTTGCGCATGAACGAGATCTGCAGATTGCCGGCGGCGGTCTTGAGCTGCCCCGAGATCAGCGCCTCGTAATTGGCGAGCGTCGGCTCGAACAGGATGCGCGGCGGAATGCGTAGGATCTGCTCGTTGCTCTGGAACGACATCAGGAGGATCCAGACGATCGGGAACATGAAGAACACAAGCACCATCGCCAGCGCGATGCCGCGGAAGATGCGTCCAGCGAGACTGGAGTGATCCATCGGCGACCTCCCTCAGGCGTGACCATGGGCGCGAGCGCGCAGCCGCAGCCAGTTCTTGATGAAGATGTTCGACAGGATGTTGGTGATCAGCCACAGGATCATCAGAAGCGCCGCCGAACGTCCGACGTTGGTGTACTGGAAGAACTCCAGATAGGCCTGGACCTGGAATACCATCAGCCGGTCACCGGGGCCGCCCTGGGTCATCGCATAGACGATGTCGAACTGCTGGATGGAATCGAGCAGACGGAACAGCGAGGCCGTGATGATGTAGGGCGCGAGCATCGGCAGGGTGATGCGGAAGAACACGAAGCTCGCGGGCACACCGTCGAGCGCCGCCGCCTCGAACGGCTGCCGCGGCAGCGAGCGCAGGCCGGCCAGCAGCAGGATCATGATGAAGGGCGTGTAGACCCAGACGTCGACCAGCACGACGGTGAACAGCGCCGTCGATGGATCGGACGCCCATTTGAAATCGGGCGCGCCCAGCAGGCCGACCAGATAGGACAGGATGCCGAAGCTCGGATTGGTCATCAGCTTCCACATCAGCGCGGCGATCGCCGGCGCCGTCATCAGGGGCAACAGCAGCATGATCGAGACGGCGTTGTGGAAGCGCGTCGGCCGCCGCAGCAGCAGCGCGATGCCGAGTCCGAGCAGCAGTTCGGCGATCACGGTCACCGCGGTGTAGACCAGCGAGATCCGCAGCGTGTTCCAGAATGCCGGATCGGACAGGAAGTCGATGTAATTGTCGACGCCGATGAAGCCGCGCAGATATGGCAGATTGAGCCGGTAGCGCTGCAATGAATAGACCGCGGCGGTGACGAACGGCACCAGGATGGCAATGCACACCAGCAGCGCCGGCAGGCTCAGCAGATACGGCAGCAGCCGCCCGCGCCAGCGTTTCGTGCGGCGCGGCTCCGCCTCGGACTCGACAAGTTGGGCCATGCTCATGACAGGCGTGATCACATCGTGGCGGGATAGGGCCGACCCGGACGCTTGTGGGGAGCGTCCGGGCCGACAGGCGGCCATGGGAGATGCGGCGCGGCCTCAGCCGAGGCCGGCCTGCTTCAGCTGACGGTTGATGCTCTCGGCCAACTTGTCGAGGCCCTCGTCAACGGTGATCTCCTTGGCCACCATCTTCTGCAGCGACGCCGCCCACTCCGTCGTGAGGTCGAAGAACAGCGGCTGCGCCGTGAAGTAGATCTTCGCTCCGGGCGCCGAGAGGTCATGCTGTTCGAGATAGCCCGGATACGACTTGGCGATGCGGTCGCGGAACTCGCTGTCCTTCCACACGGAGGTGCGAACCGGGTTCACGAAGTCCATCTTGCGCGCGCCGAACAGGTCGTGCTCGACCGAGGCCGCCCATTGCATGAAGGTCCAGGCCGCATCCTTCTGCTTGGAGAAGCTCGACATCGCCAGCGACCAGATCCACACGTTCGGTGTCGGCGCCTTGGCGGCCGGATTGGCCGCGAACGGCGCGTAGCCGAGATTGCCGCGCTCCTTGTTCTCGCCGCCGTTCATGAAGTAGCCGAGAATGTCGGCGTCGAAGATCATGCCGGAGGCACCGGCGCCCAAATCAGTGCCGACCTGGTACCAGGTGTAGGTCGACCAGTTCTTCGGACCCGAGCCCTGGATCATCCTGACCCACTTCTCGTGGAAATCCTTGGAGGCTTTGGTGTTCATCGCGGCCTTGAGCTTGCCGCCTTCCATCACGAAATCCTTCTGGCCGAAATTGGCGTAGGCCGAGAGGAAGCCTGGATGGATGGTCGCCCACGAGCGCGAACCGCGCACGCCGACGCCATAGGGACCGCCGGCATCCTTGGTGATCTTGGCGGCGACCTCCAGCATGTCGTCGAGATTGGTTGGCGGCTTGACGCCGACCTTGTTGAAGATGTTGCGGTTGTAGGTGACGTTGTTGAGCTCGTAGCCCCACGGGATGCACCACTGCTTGGCCTTGCCCGAGCCGAGCTCGGAGCCGGCGACGCCGTCCCAGGCGGTCGAGGAGCGCAGGCCCGGCAGCACGTCGTCCCAGGCAAACGCCGGATTGGTCTTGGCGGGATCCTTGATGTAGGTGTTGAGGTCCTCGATCCAGCCCGCCGGACCGTAGGTCCAGGTCATGTAGGCGCCGGTCATGAAGGCGTCGTACTGATCCGACTTCGACGACAGCGCCGCGGTCACCTTGTCGAAATAGACGTCCTCCGGGAAGATGTCGTAGGTGACGTTCATGCCGGTCAGGCTCTTGAACGCCTCGATGTCGCCGATCATCGCATCGACGTAGGGATGCTTGTTGAGCAGCAGCTTGACGGTCTTGCCGCTATGCGCCTTCCAGTTGAAGTCGGCGGCCATCGCCTTCGACATCGCCGAGGCGAAGGCTGCGTTGGCGGCCACGCCGGCGATACCGAGCTTGGCGGCACCGTCGAGCAGATCACGCCGGCTGATGCGCTTGCCGGCGTAGGACGCAAAGAGATTCTTCTCACGATCGTACATGTTACCCTCCCTTTGTTTTTGTAGAGATGGATCGCGTTACCTGCCCTTCCGACTTTTGTTTTTGGAGTGACCGGATGTTTTCTCCGGCTTGTCGGTAGATAGTGCCTGAGCGGTCACCTCGTCGATGATGAGGCCGTTCAGAAAGCCGCTGCGCAGCACCGCGCGCAGGGCCGTGATCTTCGCCTCGCCGCCGCCGATGGCGACGATGCGGTGTTTCTTGAGATCTTGCGCCGCCATCGAGGTGGCGCGCGCCGACAGATCGAGATCGAGCAGCTTGCCGTCCGCATTGAAGAAATGCCCGAGCAGATCGGCGCAGGCGCCGGCGCGCTTCAGCTCGACGACCTCGTCGGGCTTGATCATGCCGCTCGACACCAGGAAGCCGTCGGCGTGGATCTGGCCGATGCCGACGAACAGCAGCGAGGCCTGCTGCGCCAGCGCGAACACGTCCGATATGCCGAACTGCTGCATCAGCACGCGGCGGTCGGCCACCGAGTTGGCGAACACGGGAACGGGCAACAGATAGGCTTCGGCGCCGGTTCGCTCGGCGAGACGATGAATCACGTCGAACGGATTGGCCGCAAATTTGCGCGTGAGCCCGCCGAGCAGCGAAACGAACTGCACGCCGCGCGCGGGCGTCTGCGGCAATTGCGCGACGACGGCCGCGAGCGTGCGGCCGTGGCCGACGCCGATGATCTTGTCGTCGCCGCGCTCCAGCACCTGGCGCAGGAAGCTCGCGCCCTCCAGCGCCAGCGCCTTCAGCGGCAGATCGCCCTCCCCCAGGTCCGGAGCGACGCGGCAGAAGTCAAGGCCGTAGCGATCGGCCAGCGCATTCTCCAGCGCGACGCACTCGGCGACCGGCCCTTCGACGAAGACGCGGATCATGCCCTCGCGGCTGGCGCGCGCGATCAGCCGATGCGCCTTGGTGCTCTGGATGTTGAGGCGGTCGGCGACCTCCGACTGCGTCAGCCCGGCCGCGAAATACAGCCACGCGGCGCGTGTCGCGAGCGACGCCTCGCCGTCCACCATGGGCGCCCTGTCGGAAGCTGTCGTCACGCTGGAATGCCTACTTGCAAAATTCTTCACACCTTGCAAAAAATTGCAGACAGCGATCCGGCCGTCAATCCCCCAAACGTGCTGCAGCGCGTCAGGGCGTGACGGGTCGCACGGGCTTGGGAATGCTCGCCGGCGCACCAGAAGACGAGGTCGCATGACGCAGTTGTTTGTCGGCATCGACGTGGGAACCAGCGGCGTGCGCGCGTGCGCGATCGATCCGCGTGGAGCTGTGAAGGGCGCAGCCGCCGTTGCGCTGGCCGCCCCGCGTCAGGATGGCGCAGGCATCGACCAGGATCCGGAGCTGTGGTGGCAGGCGACGACCGCGGCGCTCAGCAAGCTCGGCGCGCGCGTCGATCTCGGCGCGGTCGCGCGCATCGCGGTCGACGGCACGTCGGGCACGCTGCTGCTGATCGATGACGACGGGCGCCCCTGCTCGCCTGGCCTGATGTACAACGACGCGCGCGCCGTCGATGAGGCCCGGCGCATCGCTGCGGTCGCGCCGCCCGAGAGCGGCGCGCATGGTGCGAGCAGCGCACTCGCCAAGCTGCTGCACCTCCGCGCCGCGGCCAGCGGCGCGCGCCGCGCGGTGCACCAGGCCGACTGGATCGCGGGACGCCTCGCCGGCCGTCACGGCACCAGCGACGAGAACAACGCGCTCAAGCTCGGCTATGATCCTGTCAAGCGCCGCTGGCCCCTCTGGCTCGACAAGCTCGGCATCGCGCCGGAGGTGCTGCCGGCCATTCTGGTGCCGGGCACGCCGTTCGCTGACGTCGATCCGTCGATTGCGCGCGCGCTCGGGCTCGCGTCGTCAGCCCGCATTGTGGCCGGCACCACCGACGGCGTCGCGGCCTTCATCGCCACCGGCGCCGATCAGCCCGGCGATGCCGTGACCTCGCTCGGCACCACGCTGGTAGTCAAGCTGATCGCGACGCAGCCGATCTTCGCCGCCGGCCAGGGCGTGTACTCGCACCGTCTCGGCGACAAATGGCTCGCCGGCGGCGCATCGAATTCCGGCGGCGCCGCGCTGCTGGCGCATTTCTCGACCGACGACATGGATCGCATGACACCGCTGCTGCGCCCCGACGAGCCGACCGGGCTCGATTATTACCCGCTGCCGAAAGCCGGCGAGCGCTTCCCCATCGCAGATCCCAATCTCACGCCAAAGATCACGCCGCGGCCGGCCGAGGATCACCGCTTCTTCCAGGCGCTGCTCGAAGGCATCGCTGGTGTCGAGGCGCTGGCCTATCGCCGTCTGCAGGACCTCGGCGCGCCGGCGCTGCGGCGCGTGATCAGCATCGGCGGCGGCGCGAAGAACGACGGCTGGACGGGCATTCGGGCGCGCAAGCTCGGCGTGCCCGTCAGCGTCGCCGCGCAGACCGAGGCCAGCTACGGCACGGCGCTGCTCGCTTTGCAGGGGCCACCGCAATGACCGCCGCGGCATGCGACATCAGCGGCCTCTCCGCCATCGCCGACAGGTTCGATCACGTGCTGCTCGACCAATGGGGCACGCTGCATGACGGCCGCACGGTGTTCCCGGCCGCACGCGATTGCGTCGTCAAGCTGCGCCAAGCCGGCAAGCATATCCTCGTGCTGTCGAACTCCGGCAAGCGCGCGAGCCCGAATGCCGCGCGTCTCGCGCAACTCGGCCTGCCGCGCGCGGCCTATGACGGCATCCTCACCTCGGGCGAGGTGACCTGGACGGGCCTGCGCGACCGCACCCGCGCGCCGTTCACCGATTGCGGCAATTCCTGCTTCCTGATCACGCGCGGCGACGATCGCTCCCTGGTCGAGGGCCTCGACCTCGCGCTCGTGCAGGACACGCGCGATGCCGACTTCATCCTGCTCGGCGGCCTCGACGAGGACCTTGCCGAGCCCGACCTCTGGCGCGAGCCGTTGACGCGGGCAGCGGCGCGGCAGGTCCCGATGATCTGTGCCAATCCCGACCTGATGATGTTCGGCACGACCGGCCTCGTCCCCGCCCCCGGCACGCTCGCACGCGCGTATGAGTGGCTGGGCGGCGCCGTGAGCTTCGTCGGCAAGCCGCACCGGCCGATCTTTGCGGCGGCGCTGGAGCAGCTCGGCCAGCCTGATCCCCACCGCGTGCTGATGATCGGCGACTCGCTCGACCACGACGTCGCCGGCGCGCGCGCCGTGGGCCTGCAGACGCTGCTGCTCGCCGATGGCGTCCATCGCACCACCCTCGCCGGCGCGCCCGATCTGGCCGCCGCGACGCGAAAGCTCGCGGCCTCGCCCGGCCGCATGCCGAACTGGACGATGCAGCAGCTTTGCTGGTGATGAGGAGAAGCGAGATGCGTGAGCCCGCCGAGCTCGATGATTTGCGCCGGATGTCGGCGCGGGTCGGCCGCAACATGCTGCTGGTGCAGGGCGCCGGCGGCAACTCGTCGGTCAAGGACGACGACGTCCTCTGGGTGAAGGCCTCCGGCACCTGGCTGTCCGATGCCAATGAGAAAGACATCTTCGTACCGGTGCTGCTGCCGGCCGCGCGCGAGGCGCTCGCCCGCGACGACGAGCGCATTCCGCTCGCCGCGCCCGGCCCGTTGCGCGCCTCGATCGAGACCTCGCTGCATGCGCTGCTGCCGCACCGCGTGGTGCTGCATGTCCATGCCGTCAACACCGTTGCCTGGGCCGCGCGGGGCGATGCCCGCGACGCATTCGCGACGCGGCTCGATGGCCTTGCCTGGCGGTATCTCGATTATGTCCATCCCGGCCTGCCGCTGGCGCGCGCGGTCAGTGACATCGTGGCGCGTGATCGCGCCGACGTGCTGATCCTGGGCAATCACGGCCTCGTCGTTGGCGCAGAGACCTGCGACGCGGCCGAGGCGCTGGTCCACGACGTGGAGAGCAGGCTCGCCTTGCCGGTACGCCCGGCACCGGCCGCGGACGAAGCGGCGTTGCGCCGTCTCTGCGCCGGCACCGCTTATCGCCTGCCGCGGGATGCCGAGTGCCACGGCATCGCCACCGATCCGTTCAGCCGCGCCGTCGCAACCGGCGGCTCGCTGTATCCGGACCACGTCGTCTTTCTCGGCCCGGGCCTGCCGACGATCGAAGACGCCCAGAGCCTCGTTACGATGCTCGCCCGCACAGAGGCAACCGGCCTCCCCGCGCCCGTTGCGGCGTTGGCGCCGGGTCTCGGCGCCATCATCCGCAACGATGCAAGCCCCGGCGCGGAGGCCATGCTGAGCTGCCTCGCGCTCGTGACGAGCCGCCTGCCGCTGTCAGCCGACGTCCGCTACCTGTCGTCGCAACACGAGCAGATGCTGCTCAACTGGGACGCCGAACGCTACCGGCAGCAGCTCACCGCCGCGCGCCAGTAGACTTGCGCGCCGCCGGCGAATTTCCGCCGGCGGCCTGGATCAGCCGACGCGATCCGTGGCTTCATTCGGCTGCATAGGCATCCGGATCGGGACTGCTGCTGGGCTTCTTGAACGCAGCGCGCAACGCAGCCGTCATCGGATAGTTGAAGTTGGTCCCGGTCGGCGGCACCGGCGATTCGAACCATGTCTTGTAGAGCTTTTCGATCTCCGGGCTCTGATACAGCTCGGCCGTGACGCGGTCGGCGATGGCCTTGAACGGGGCATCATCCTTGCGCAGCATGATGCCGAATGGCTCGGCCTTGGAGAACGCATCTTCGCTGATGACATAGGCGGCCGGCTCCTTGGAGCGCGCGATCGCGACCGCGAGCTGGACGTCGTCGAGCACATAGGCCTGGGCCCGGTCGGTCTCGAGCATCAGGAACGCCTCGGCCTGGTCCTTGGCCGGAACGATGGTGATCCCGAGCTTGCGCTCGACATTGACCTTGTTCAGTTGCGCGATGTTGGTCGACCCTGCGATCGCAACGGCCGTTTTGCCCTTCAGATCGTCGATCCGCCGCAGCGAGCTCGACGCCTTGGCGGCAAAGCGCGTTGCGCTGAGAAAATGCGTGTTGGTGAAGGTGACGAGCTTCTGGCGCTCCGCGTTGTTGGTGGTGGAGGCGCAGAGAAGGTCAATGGTGCCGTTGGTCATCAGCGGAATGCGGGTGGACGAGGTGACCGGAACGGTCTCGACCACGAGGTTGGGCAGCCCGAGCTCCCGCTTCACGGCGTCGGCGATCCGCGCACAGATGTCGAGCGCGTAGCCCACCGGCTTCTGGTTGCCGTCGAGATAGCTGAAGGGCACCGCCGCTTCCTGGAAGGCGACCGCGATCTTGCCGGTATCCTTGATCTTCTGCAGCGTGCCGCTCAACTCCTCGGCGCCGGCGGAATTGGCCGCCAGAACCAGTGTCAGTACGCATCCCCATCGGCGCATCAAAGCCTCTCCTCGTCGTCATTTTCTGCATGGTGCAGCGGGCCGCAGCCTCGCTTCGGCCGACTGCGATGAAAAGGGATAAAAATGCTTCTCGGCCCATTCCAAAAAGTGATGTCTCTTCCGAAGCTCTCGAGCGCGATGACATCAGGATGATTTGTCGTCGCGCTTGAGGTTGTTGTTTGCGCATGATCTTTCCGGAAAACCGCTGCGCACTTTCCGGATCATGCTCTAGCCCTGTAGCTGGCGGCTGAAGTCGCAGGTCCTGCGCGCCAGTTCGGCCACGACGGCCGTCAGCGCCGAGGGCCTGTCGTTGCGATACATCGCCGAATACGGCACGGCGGGAAGCGCCGGCCTGACCGGCACGACGGCCAACTTTCCCTCGGCAAAAAGTGGCCGGAAGCAACGTTGCGGAAGGTAGCTGATGCCGAGGCCGGCCACGGCGAGACCGACGAGAGCGGTGAGATTGTCGACCGTAATCGCACGCTTGAAGGCGACGCCGTTCGCCGTCAGCCATCGATTGATGTAGAGCCCCTGCCCGGAGCGGCGCCCCTGCATCAGAAGGGTATACTCGCCGAGCTCCTCGAATCCGAGCGGGCGACGCGACCGAACCAGACCGGGGCGCGCGGTCCAGACGTTCTGCACCTCCGCGAGCCTGACCGAGGTCACATCCGGGTCGGAAAACACCTCGGGAACCACGATCAGGTCGATGCTGCCTTCTAACAGGCGATCGTAGAGCGTGCGGGTGGTCTCCACTTCAGGCTCGATCACCACGGCAGGATGCTGCTCCCGAATGGCCGAGACGAGGCGCGGCAACCAGGTCAGCGCCGACAGTTCCGTGGCGCCGAGGCGCAGCCGGCGGGCTGGGGACTGTCGTCCGTCCCTCAGCGCCAGGATCTGCTCCTGCAGCGTCAGCATCTGACGGCCCAAAGCGAGGATCTCCTCACCCCGCTCGGTCAGGCGGGCACCGCGCTGGCGGCGGTCGAACAGCGGCACGCGCGCGGACGCTTCCAGCTCCTGGACCCTCTTGGAGATCGCCGACTGCGTCGTGTTGAGCTTCGCCGCGGCGCGCTCGAAAGTACCGAGCTCCGCGATCCAATGCAGCGCCTCGAGCTGCTTCAGCGTGATCATGAGACATTCTCAAAAGCGATGATATGACATCATCATTTATCTGTTTTCTGAATTTGGCGCGAGTCCTACACCGGTGCCCATGCAGCCATCCGACGGCACGCATCGAGGAGAGCGACAATGAGTGACACCGAACGGCCGCCGGTTGCGGCAGTCGATCCCGGCCTGATTGCCGCCTTCAGGCAGATCCCGACGGCCGTGATCAGCGACAATCTCGAGCGTTTGCCGGGCGCGATCGGCCTCAAGCCGTTCTACAAGGGAACGCCCATGGCCGGGATCGCGCTCACGGTCGACACCACGCCCGGAGACAATCTGTTCGTCCATCGCGCGCTCGATCTGATCAAGCCCGGCGATGTGCTCGTGATCAATGGCGGCGGCGACGAGACGCGCGCCCTCGTCGGCGAGATCATCGCCGCGATCGCCGAGCAACGCGGCGCGGCAGGAATCGTGCTCGACGGCGCCATCCGCGACTCCGCCGTGCTGATGTCGTCGCCGTTTCCGGTGTTCGCGCGCGCCGCCAACCATCGCGGCCCCTACAAGAACGGGCCGGGCACCATCAACGAGCCGGTCTCGATCGGCGGCATGGTCGTGGCGCCCGGCGACCTCGTGGTGGGCGATGCCGACGGCGTCGTTGCCTTCGCGCCGGAACGCGCTGCGCTGCTGTTGGAGATGACACGCGCGCAGGAGCAGCGGGAGGCGGAGATCCTGGCGAGCATCCGTGCGGGCCGTTACCAGGGAGCCTACGGAAAGTAGCCGCGGGCGGCGGCCTTCGGTGCCCTCACCCGAGCCATCGCATCCCCTGCGAGCCGAGCGGATCGCGCATGGCGATTTGCATGCGCGATGCGTCAGGCCGGTCCACCGCGGCAATCCGTTCGTCACAACTGACCGCACATCGACGCGCACCTGCCCGGACGGGCGACTCATGTCCTCACGCAGAGTCGCGCAGTACGCCGCAGGCTCTTCGCCTGCAAGGCAAGCCAGAGCCGTGCGCCAAAAAAGCAATTTAGTCCGTCGTGTCAGTCACATGACCTCTGTCCAGTCGTTCCGCTGGAAAAAATTGTGTTTCGCTTTTTGCGAAACAATGCTTGAATGCCCTCGTCCTGCCTCGCCAAGAGGGGCGCATCGCGATCGTCACGACGCGCGGGGTGGGATGCGGTGGGTGTATCGGCTCGCAGCGTGGCCATGGGTCATGTGGACGAACGGGCCCGATGCGCCGGCGAAATCGTAGGGTCCTGGCCTCCCGACGCTGAGGCCACGCTGGTGGTGATGATCCGCCGGTCACGGGGGCAAGACAGCCGGTCCCCGGGGAGAGGACGTATAAGCCGCCCAACCATCGCGCGGGGAATGCCGGGATGTCTCGGCTGAACCTGTGGTTCCTGCCGCCTGCATTTTTTTCGCAGGCGGGCCATGGGTGCGGCCAGCGCCCGGCATTCCCTGCGCCCTCTGTTTCGAAGAGGGCGAAACGGCCCTGACAACTCGGACGCCATGCGCCGCGAGGCCGCAGCGTCACGTCGCCCGTGCAACGTGTCCGCCGCGACACCGCCTTTACCCTCGCCGGCGCGCCAGCGAGGTGACGATGAGCTCAGAACGGATAGTGCCGCTCGCCGGTCTGCACCGTGATCCAGCGCAGCTCGGTGAACTCGTCGATCGCGGCCTTGCCGCCGAACCGGCCATAGCCCGAGGCCTTGACGCCGCCGAACGGCATCTGCGGCTCGTCATGCACGGTCGGCGCATTGACGTGGCAGATGCCGGACTCGATGCGCTTGGCGACGCCGATCGCGCGGGCGATGTCGCGGCCGAACACCGCCGACGACAGTCCGTACTCGGTGTCGTTGGCGACGCGCACCGCCTCGTCGATGCCGCCGACGCGCACGACGGTGACCACGGGGCCAAAACTCTCCTCGCCATAGATGCGCATCGCCGGCGTCACGTGGTCGACGATGGTCGCCGGCATGATCGTGCCGGTGCCGCGCCCGCCGGCGGCGAGCACTGCACCCTTGGCCACGGCATCCTCGATCAGCGTGCCGACACGGTCGCAGGCGGCGGCGCTGACCAGCGAGCCCAGCACGACATTGCCCTTGCGCGGATCGCCGTAAGGCAGACCCTTCGCCTTGGCGGCGAACTTCGCGACGAACTCGTCGGCGACCTTGTCGTCGACCACGATACGCTCGGTCGACATGCAGATCTGGCCCTGGTTCATGAAGGCGCCGAACGCGGCTGCATTCACCGCCGCGTCGAGATCGGCATCGTCGAGGATGACCAGCGGCGCCTTGCCGCCGAGCTCGAGCAGCGCGCGCTTGAGATGCTTGGCGCAGGCCATCGCGATGAGACGACCGACGCGGGTCGAGCCGGTGAAGTTGACGCGGCGGATCGCAGGATGCGCGATCAGCGCCTCGACCACGGCCTGCGCATCCTCGGGCGCATTGGTGACGACGTTGACGACACCGTCACCCAGTCCCGCCTCATGGAGACAGGCGCCGATCAGCCGGTGCACGCCCGGGCTCATCTCCGAAGCCTTGAGCACGACGGTGTTGCCGCAGGCGAGCGGCATTGCCACCGCGCGGACGCCGAGAATGACCGGCGCGTTCCACGGCGCGATGCCGAGCACGACGCCGGCCGGCTGGCGATAGGCGAGCGCGAGATTGTCGGGCACGTCGGTGGGAATGACCTCGCCGGAAATCTGCGTCGTCATCGCCGCAGCCTCGCGCAGCATGCCCTCGGCGAGATGCACGTTGAAGCCAGCCCAGCCGGCCGTGGCGCCGGTCTCGGCCATCATCAGCGCGGTGAACTCGGCGGCGTTGCGCGCCAGCGCGTCTGCCGCCGCACTGAGCCGCTTGCGGCGCTCGCCGGGGCTGAGCCGGGACCACGCGGGAAACGCCGCCGCGGCGGCATCGGCGGCGCGCAGCGCGTCGTCGATCGAGGCGGCCGCAACGATGCTCGCGATCTCGCCGCTGATCGGATTGAGGCGCTGGAAGGTGCGCTGGTTGGCGGCGGACTGGTCCTTGCCGCCAATCAGGAGATTGATTGCGTTCATGGGGCTCTCCTACTTGGACTTGGATGTAGCTGGTTCGCGCGACTGGCCGAGATAGGCGCGCTGGATGTCGGCGTTGCTCTTCATTTCGGACGCCGCGCCATCGCCGGCATTGCGTCCCTGCTCGATCAGATAGACACGGTCGGCGATATCCAGGCTGGCGCGGGCGTTCTGCTCGACCATCAGGATGCCGACGCCGTCGCCGCGGATGGTCTTGAGCGCGCGGAACACCTCGCGGCTGAGCAGCGGCGACAGGCCGAGCGAGGGCTCGTCGAGCATCAGCAGCTGCGGCCGCGACATCAGCGCGCGGCCGATCGCCACCATCTGCTGCTCGCCGCCGCTCATGGTGCGCACCGCCTGCCCCATGCGCTCGGTCAGCCGCGGAAACAGCGCCAGCACATGCGCGAGTCGCGCGTCCTCGCCGTCGCGGGCGCGCGCCGGATAGGCGCCGAGCTGCAGGTTCTCCGCCACGGTGAGGTCGCCGAACACCCCGCGCCCCTCCGGCACCAGCGCGATGCCGCGCTCGACGATCTGATGCGGCAGGAGCTGCGCGATGTCTGAGCCGTCGAAGCGGATCACGGCGCCCGCCCGCGGCCGGATCAGGCCGGCGATCGCCTTCAGCAAGGTCGACTTGCCGGCACCGTTGGCGCCGAGGATCGCGATGATCTCGCGCGGCGCGACGTTCAGGGTGACGTCGGCAAGCGCCTGGTGCTTGCCATATGCGTGCGACAGGCCGGAGATCTCAAGCATCGGGCTCTCCGAGATAGGCTGTTATCACGGTGGGATCGGCGAGCACCTCGTCCGGCGTGCCGCGCGCGATCACGACGCCCGCGCTCATCACGACGCAGCGGTCGCAGAGCGCACGGATCGCATCCATGACATGCTCGACCATCACGATGGTGATGCCGCGAGCGCGCAAGGAGGCGATCAGGGCGATGCCGGTCTCGAGCTCGGTCGGATTGAGCCCAGCCAGCCACTCGTCGAGCAGCACCAGCCGCGGATGCAGCGCCAGCGCGCGCGCCAGCTCCAGCCGTTTCTGGTCGATATAGGTGAGATCGCCCGCCGGGCTGTCGGCCATGTCGCCGAGCCCCACCATCACCAGCAGCTCGTGGATGGATTCTTGCGCCGCGCTGCTGCGGCTGCCGCGGAACAGCGCCGCGGTGGCGACGTTCTCGGCGACCGTGAGATCGGGCATCACGCGCACCAGCTGGAAGGTGCGGGCGAGCCCCAGCCGCGCGATCCTGTGGGCGGCCATGCCGTTGATGACGGCGCCGTCGAAGCGGATGGTGCCGTCCGACGGCACCAGCGCTCCGGAGAGCATGTTGAGCAGCGTGGTCTTGCCGGAGCCGTTGGGACCGATGACGCCGAGGATCTCGCCGGCGCGGACGTCCAGGCTGACCTTGTCGACGGCGCGCAGGCCACCGAAAGACTTGCCGACGGTCTCGGCCACGAGCAGCGTTCCGCCGCCCGACAGCGGCTTGACCGCGGTGACCTTGCTGCGCTCGCGGCGCCAGACCTGATCGACCAGCCCGACCACCCCCTTCGGCAGCGCCAGGACGATGCCGATGAAGATCAGACCGAGCACGATGCTGAAATGGTTGGGCAGCGCCGCGGTCAGCACCTCGAACAGCAGCACCAGCGGGATCACGCCGAGCACCGGCCCGATCAGCGCGCCGGCGCCGCCGAGCAGCGCCATGATCACGACCTGGAACGAGATCATCGGGTTGAAGGCGATGGCGGGATCGATATAGGTCCAGCGCGGCGCCATGATCGCGCCGGTCACCGACATGAAGACGGCGCTGACGATGAAGACGCCAAGCTTCACCGCCGTGGCGTCGATGCCGGAATGGCGCGCGGCGGTCTCGTCGGCGCCGATCGCGCGCAGTGCAAGGCCAAAGCGCGAGCGCGTCAGCACGAAGCCCGCCAGGAACACCAGCGCGGTCAGCGCGCAGAGCTGCCAGTACAGCATCTCCTGGGTGATGTCGCTGAACAGATAGCGGCCGACCGATTTGTGGATGTTGACCTCGTACCAGATCACGAGCTGGCGGATCAGCTCGGCGAGGCCGAACGAGAAGATGATGAAGTAGATGCCGGACAGCCGCAGCGTCGACAGGCCCGTGATCGCCGCGACGACCGCGCCGACGCCCGCGGCGGTCAGCAATTGCAGCGGCCAGCTCAGCGTTTCACCGGTGACGGCAGCCGTGTAGGCGCCGATGCCGAAGAACGCCGCCGTCGCCAGCGACACGTAGCGGGTCGGGCCGGAGAACATCGCCCAGGCGGTCGCCAGCACCGTGAAATAGAGAATGCTGATGCCGAGCGCGAGATAATAGCCGTTGGCATAAAGCGGCAGCGTGATCGCAGCCGCAGCAACTGCGAGCCCGATACACCAGGCGAGAGCTTTGCTGGGACCCGTCACGACGCCGCCTTTCCGAACAGTCCGGTCGGCCGGATCAGCAGCACGGCGAGGAACAGCGCGAAGGTCGCCGCCAGGGTCAGCCCGGGATCGACCAGGCGGGCCACCGCGGTCTCGACCACGCCGAGCAGCAGCCCCGCGACCAGCGCGCCCATGACGTTGCCGACGCCGCCCATGATGACCACGACCAGCGCCTTCATGGTGAAGACGACGCCCATCGAGGCGTTGAAGGTGAGAAACATGCTGACCAGCACGCCGCCGGCGGCGACGAGCCCGCCACCGAACGCGAAGGCAAGGCCGGCAAGCTGGCCGACATCGATGCCGACAAGCTGCGCGGCGTTGGGATCGACGGCGACCGCACGCACGGCGGTGCCGAGCCGCGTCCGCGTCAGTGCGAGATACACCGCGGTGCCGATCAGCGCGGCGAAAGCGAGCGCGACCAGGCGATTCACGGCCAGGGTCGAGCCGAGCACCGTCACCGGAATGGAGAGATAGCTATAGCTGTAGTATTGACCACCGAACGCGACCAGCATGACGCCCTGGATCACGAACAGCACGCCGAACGTCACGAGGATGCTGTCGACCTCCTGCGCGCCCCGATCCTTGCTGCGGCGGATCAGGCGCTGCAGCAGCAGGCGATAGAGCAGCCAGTTGAGCAGTGCGGCCGCGGGGATCGCGAGCACGAGCGCCAGCAGCGGGCTGAGCTTGAGGCCCGAATACAGCGACAGCGTGCCGAAGGCGGCCGCGACCAGCGACTCGCCGTAGGACAGGTTCATGATCCGCGCGACGCCATATTGCAGCGTCAGGCCGAGCGCGATCAGGGCATACATGCCGCCCAGCACGAGGCCGGGCAACAGGATGTCGAACAGCAGCATGGGATGGGTGCCTCTTGCGCGAGGTCCGCGGGCGCGCATGACATCGCGCGCGCCCGCAAGCTCACGGTCTCGTCTCGGCTATTTCCACTCGGGCTTCGGCACGACCGCCGCGCGGGCGCCCGGCAGCGACGCCGGCGCCAGCGCGTAGAACTCGCCGTTCTGCCACTGGCCGACGCTCCAGACCTCCTGCAGCAGGCCGTCCTTCAGCTTGACCTTGCCGATGATCGTATCGAAGGAGCCCTCGCGGATCTCCTTGGCGACCGCCGCACGATCGACCTTGCCGACCTTCTCGATCGCCTGCTGCAACACCTGAAGGCTCGCATAGGTGATCGAGCTCGCCCAGCGATCGGGCTCCTGCCCGGTCGCCGCCTTGTGGCGGGCAAGGTAGTCCTTCAGCGGCGGAGAATCGGCATTCCAGCCGCCGATGCCCATCACGCCGTCGCTGTTGGCGGCGAACTTGCCCTTGAACAGCGGGAACGCCGTGCCGACGCCGACATAGAACACCTTCGGATTGTACTTCAGGAGCTGCGCCTGCTCGGTCAGCCCGATCGTATCCGGCGGATAGCTGAAGGCGATGAAGGCGTCGGCATTGGCCGCGATCGCATCCTTGAGCAGCGGCTGCAGATCCTGCGAGCCCATCGGATAGGTCTTGTCATAGGCGACCGTCAGGCCGGCCTTCTTGAACGCCTCGCGCCCGGCAGCCGCGAGCTCGATGCCGAACTGGTCGGCGACGCTGACCATCGCCACCGTGCCGCCGATCTTGCCCTCGCTCTTGAGTTTGCCGAGCAGCTCGGCGAGGCCGTTGGAGATCTGCGCCGAGGTGCCGAGCCAGAAGGTGGCGTTGGCCCAGCGTTTGGCGAGCTCCGGCGCCTTGTCGGTCACCGAGGTGACCGCGAGATGCGGATAGCCAAGTTTGTTGAGGGTCGGACCGACCGCGAGGTTGAGGCCGGTGCCCCAGGGCGACAGGATGAAATCGACCTTGTCCTGGTTGGCGAGGCGCTCGATCGCCTTCACCGCCTCCTCCGACGAGCTGCGGTCGTCATATTCGACGATCTCGACCGGCAGCTTCTTGTCGCCGAGCTTGATGCCGCCCGCCGCGTTCACGTCCTTCACCCACAGCTGGTAGTTCGGCAGCGTGGTGATGCCGGCGCCGCCGGCATAGGGGCCGGTCTTCGAAATGGCGTAACCGATGCGGATCTTGTCGGTTTCGGCCTGCGCGGCCGTGGCGCCAAAGCCGGCCGCGATCGCCGCGGCCCCCGCGATGCGCAACAACTGACGACGGTTCGTCGAAGTCATCCGTTTGTCCTCCTCCGATGTTCACGCGCGCGCTGCGCGGGTGAAGCATTGACGTTCCTCTGCTCCCCGCCTCGGTCCGCGGTTTTTGTTTGCGGTCGTTGGGGGCTTGACGAGGGAAACACCGCGAGCTTGGGTGGCGCAATGGACGGTTCCGGCAAAAGAGTGTACTTTTCTGGCCCGACGGCCGCGCACAATGACGCGGCCCTGGCCCTGCGCCCGCCGCGCGGCAACCCCGCCACGGTCGGCGCCGAGGCCATTTCCCCGCATTTCGAGCCGAGACGCTGGTCGCTACGCTCCGATGCCGCGCGGCCCTTCATTCACCTGCTCTGCCTGTCGACGGGACAGGCCTCGGTGCGCTTCACAGCCGAGGAAATGCAGACCTGGAGCGGTCCCTCGCTGGTCTGGCTGCCGGCAGGATGCGCCGGGCAGCTCGACATCGCGGCCGGCGCGGCCGGTCACCTGCTTCGGCTGCGCACCGGCCTCTGGCACCGCCATCTGCCGTCCTCGGCCGAGCCGGCCTATCTCGACCTCGCAGGCACCGAAGCCGTTCTGGCGTTCGCCGTCTCAGCCGAGCTTGCAGCAGTGATGGCGCGCTCGATCGCAGCCCTCGCTGCGGAGCTCGAAAATCCCGCAAGGCGCGGCGCCGTCTCGATCCTGTCGGCAGAGCTGACCCTGTGCGTGCTGCGCTTCTGGCGGCTGTTCGCCGACGAGAGCGCCGGCGACGCGCAAGGCTCGAGCGCCGAGATCCTGAGCCGCTTCCGCCGGCTGGTCGAGGAACGCTTTCATCAGCAATTGCGCGTGGCCGACTACGCAGCCCTGCTCGGCGTCACGCCGGACCGCCTGCATGCGCTGTGCACCGGCGCGCTGAAGCGCTCGCCGAGCGCGCTGATCCAGCAGCGCATCGTCCAGGAGGCTGCGACCCGCCTGGAGACCACCACCGCGACGATCAAGCAGATCGCGTTCGCACTGGGCTTCAAGGACAGCGCCTATTTCAACCGCTTCTTCGTCAAGCACACCGGACAGGCACCGGGGGCCTGGCGCAAGGGGGTCTCCTCGCAACGAACCGCCGGACAGGCCCGCGCCGCTCTCGATTTCGCGGATTGGCCCTGACATGCCCGGCCCGAACAAGCCAAGTCCGTCCTCGACAGCCTCGTGCCGGCGTCCCGCGGCGCCACATGCTTTCGCCACAGACATTATTTAATTTTAAAAGGCCACTTGCTGGGCAAAATTAGATTTAATATAAATTAAATCAAGCGCCCCCTCTGATAATTTAATGACCCAACACATCAAATCCTTGTCTTGGCAGGCATCCGGACGGCTCCGACGTCCGCAGCGCAACTGATGAAGCTTCAAAAACATGCTGCACAATCCCAATGCGAGCGCAGTTGCCTACAATCCTCAACAAGACCATGGCTGGGAGCGGGCCGGTCCCGGACCATTTGATCTGGCGCTGGGATTCCTGCGCCGGCATTATCTCGTGATCGCGATCACCGCCGCAGTCTCACTCGCTGCGAGCTTCGCCGTTCTCAAGATCGTGCCGCCGACCTATTCGGCGGACGTGAAGATCATGCTGGGCGGCGCCAAGCCTCCCGTCCTGCAGCCGCAGCCGACGCAGGACGATCCGCCGCTCGACATGGAATCCCAGATCGAGATCCTGAAATCCAAGTCGATCGCGACGGCCGTCATCACCAAGCTGAACCTGGCCGATGATCCCGACTTCAGCGGCAAAGCGAGCCCCCTGCATGGCGCCGTGGATGCCATCCGCCGGCTGGTGAGCGCCACGCCGGAGCCGACGACGCCATCCATGGATGATCTGCTCGACGAGTTTCAGCGTCGCATGAACGCCTTCAGGATCGGCACCAGCACCGTCGTCGAAGTCGACTTCAGCGCCAGCGATCCGAAGCGGGCCGCAATGATCGCCAATGCGATCGTCAAGGAATATTTCGACCAGCAGCTGAAGGCGGAGGCCAACGAGCACCGCACCGTCACGGCGTGGCTGCACGATCGTCTGCAGGACCTCGGCAGCGACGCCACCGCGGCCGAGCGCGCCGTGAACGATCTGAAGAGCCGGCACAACATCGTCACGGCGGACGGCAAGTTCATCGATCAGCAGCAGGTCACCGAACTGACCAACCGCCTGGTCGCCGCCCGGACCCATACGGCCTCGTTGATGACCCGGCTCAACCGGTTCGACGAGATGCTGGCCGCGAGCAATGCCGACACGCCGATCGACAGCTTTGCTGCGGTCTCGGACTTCTCCCCGGCCGAGCTGAGCGGCAATCTCAATCCGCCCGACGGGCTGTCGCTCAGCAATTCAAACAGCACGCTGATCATCAACGGCCTGCGTCAGCAATATCTCGACAATGCGAAGCGGGAATACGAGTACGCCGCCAAATACGGCAAAGACCATCTGGCCGTCGTCAATATTCGCGCCGCGATGAAGAGCATCCGTCAGGCGATCTTCGACGAGGTGCGACGCCTTGCCGACGTCGCCAGGCACGACTATGCGGAAGCCAAGCAGCAGCAGCAGGAGGTCGAAAAGCAGCTGGCGCAGGCCGTGGCCCAGTCGCAGGACACCCGGGCCGCCGAGGCCAGCATCCGCGAGCTCGAGACCAGCGCGAAGGGGTATCGCGCGCTGTATGATACGTTCCTGCAGCGCTACATGGGCTCGGTCCAGCAGGGCTCGTTTCCGATCACGAAGGCGCGCGTCATCTCGGCCGCGACGCCCCCGAAGAAGAAGAGCAAGCCGAAGTCGATCCTGCTGCTGGCGATCGGGCTGTTCGGCGGCCTTGCGCTCGGCGGCGGCCTGGGGCTGCTGAGAGAGGTGCGGGATCGCAGCTTCCGGACCACCAATCAGGTCGAAGATCGTCTGCGTCTTCCCTGTCTCTCGGTCGTTCCCCTGCTGAAGCAGGACGAGGTCAACAGGATCACCAAGGAGGCCACGCCGGGCTCGGTCGACAAGGCGGACGCGGATTGCAGCCAGCGCCTGGTCGCAAGAGGCGCGGGAACGTGCTGGGCCGCATCAGCCATGCCCTCCTCTCGGTTCGCGGAATCGATCCGCTCGCTGAAGGTCGCGATCGATCAGGATCCGAGCCGGACGTCGCGGAAAGTGTTCGGGCTCACCTCCGCGCTGCCAAACGAGGGCAAATCGATCATCGCCGCCTCGCTCGCGCAGTCGATTGCCAGCTCGGGAAAGCGGGTGATCGTGGTCGACTGCGATCTCCGAAACCCGTCCCTCTCCGGCATGCTTGCTCCCGACGCCGGACTGGGCATCGCCGACATCGTCTCGGGTGCGCAGCGGCTCGAGGACACCGTCTGGACCGATGCCGTGACGCGGTTGCAGTTCCTGCCCGGCAAGGGCGCGGCACATCGCGACACCAGCGACATCCTGGCCCACGAGCAAATGCGCAAGCTGTTCGAACAACTGCGTGAGAGCTACGATTACGTCATCGTCGATCTTCCGCCGCTCGCGCCGGTTGCCGATGCGCGCGCCGTCTCGGGGCTGCTCGACAGCTTCGTCCTCGTCGTCGAATGGGGGCGGACACCGGCCGAGGTGGTCGAGCATGCACTGAACACGGCGCCGAATGTCTATGACGCACTGCTCGGGGTCGTGCTCAACAAGACCGACATGAAGGCGCTGAAGCTCTATGCGAACCACTTCGGCGACTACTACAACCATGAATATTACGCCCGCTATGGGCGCGTCATGGCCGAATGAACGGGCGCAATCAGCGCTGATGCTCGGGCCGGATGGAGGGATGGGCGAGGCCAGCGCGCTCGAGAACGCTGCGGAGATAGATGCCGACGAGATAGCCGACCTGAACGGCAACCAGGCCGCCGGCCGACAGAAGCGCAGCTGAGAGGCCGCTCGCGGCCGCAACCGCGATACACTCCGCGGCGACGAGGGCGACGAGCGCAATCAGCGTGCGAACGTTGAAGATCGCTCCCGCAACTGCCCCGGCCCCGAAATGAAGCGCGATCACCCACATCAATCTTCATGCCTCCTCGGCCGTGTCGAGAGGCTAGCGGCGAATGGTTAGCGATGAGCTAAGCCGCTCGGGCGGATTCGGGCAAGCGCATGGCGGCAACACTGCACCGCGGAAAAAGCTGTTCGCGGCCCGTCGGCGAGAGCTCAGAACGGCAGCAGTGGCCTCAGGAAAGATCCAGGCCGCCGAAGCGGAATATCCTCGCCATCAGTGGCGAGACTCCGACGAAGGAAGCAACGCAGCCCTGGGCCTCCAGCTGCTTCCTCAGCATCAGCAGCAGCCCAAGGAAGCGCGCATCGATGGCGCAGACATTGGAGAAATCGACCGTCACCCGCTTGCGGGCCGCAGCTGCGGCACGAAATACCGGAATGGCCCGGTCGACGTGACGTGCATCTGCCGGCCCGGAGAGGCTCAAGGTCACCACCCGCGCGCCATGGTCCTGCGTGATCGTCAGCGCCTCCCCGCGCTCATGCGTGCGCCGCATCCACCAGGTGCACAACACGAAGGGCATCACGTGAGTGACCAGCAGCCCAAGCATCGCCGTCCCGTCGTTCCAGTAGCGTCGCCAGAGATAAGGTTCCTCCTTGATGCGCCACATCCACTCCAGGCCCAAGCTGCGCAGGACCAACGGTGCCCGCCGGACCGTACCGGCCTGGAAGTTCAGCGCGGCACCCAGATGGGCGCGAATCGGAATCGCGAGCCGGTCGTGGTTGCGCAGCAGCCAGGATTGCCCCTTCTGACTGCTCAAGGACGCAACCAGGAAGTCCGCACCACTGGCGTTGATCTCCTCGATGATGTCATCCCGGCTCATCTCCTCGGCAGAACAGTAGCCCGGGTTCGACCAGCCGACACAGCGAAGCCCGCCCGGCTCGCTGTTCAGCGTCCGCGCAGCACGTTCTGCGGCACCCTGCGGTCCGCCAAACAGAAACAGCTTGAGAGCGTTTGCAGACCCGGCGTCCGACTTCAGCGCATCGAAAATGTCGGCGCCGGCGGTACGGCTCTTGATCGGAATGCCGATGAGCCGGGCGATCCACACCACCGGCATGCCATCGACCGTGCAGAGGTCGCTCAGGATCAGCGACTGCCTGAAGCTCCGGTCCCACTGGCTCGCGACCAGGAAATTGAGATTGGGAGTGGAGATCAACAAACGGGTCTTGCAGCGAGCCGCGTCGCGAATGCGACCGAGCACACCGCGCATGCCGATGGCGTCGATCGGCACTCCGAGGATGCAATAGACGTCGCGCGACAAGTCGTCGTGGACCGCCGGATCGAGCGTCACCGCGTCGACTTCGGGCCGTCCGCGGCCCGTGCTCTGACCGCCCACGCGATAGGAGGATCGCCCGACCTCCTGCAACTCCTGCGTGGTGAGCATCGACCGAACTCCCTCAATCTGTCCGCTGCACGAGGATGGCCGCCTTGTGGATCCCGACGGCGGCGCCGGCCTCGAAGAGCAGGCAGCTCCAAAATTGATCATTTAATTTTAAATCATTTGATTTATTTAATATGGTTTATCTGTGAAAGAAAGAGCATATTTCCGGCGCCCCCACCGCAATGCGCAGAGGCTTCGACGAAACGTCTTTATTTAAAACCGCATCGGGATAATGTTCACAGGATCTGCCGCGGGCCCGCCCGCCTGATGGTCCATTCGGATAGTTTGGAAGCAGAAATAGGATGCCCAGATTTCAGGTGACGACATCCTCAACGGCCGCGGCGCCGCCCTCATCTGCGGGCGCGTTCGACATCTGCGCGGTGATCCCGGTGCTGGCCTTCGCCTATTCGTCGCTCATTCAGCCGCTGATCTATTTCAGCTTCCCGCCGTCGCCCGGGCTTCAAGGCCTGCTGGAAAGCCGCACGGAGAACCGGATCTTCTGGCCCGTTCTGGCCGCCGTCGCCATCATCGTCGCCGCGCAACGCCTGGCGCGCGGGACCCGTCTCGCCGCGCCGCCCAACATCGTCAGCCTCTGCGTATACTTTGGTCTGGCCGGCGCCAGCGTCGCCTGGGCCTTCAAGCCGGAGTTCGCTTTCGTCCGTTTCGTTCAGGAAGCGATGGTGCTGACCGCCGTGGTGCTGCCGGCCCTGTTGTCGAGTCCGAGAGCGGACATCCTGCGCGGCATGTTCGCCTGCTTTGCGGTCGGGGCGATCCTGAACGTGCTGCTGATCCCCGGGGGGTACGCGACCTACGCGCAATACGGCACTGCTCTGGTCGACATCGGCTATCAGGGCTATTTCTCGGGGAAGAACCTGTTGGGCGAGTTTGCCGCGCTCGCCTTTCTGCTGTCGGTCCACGAGCTGCTCTATCCCGGCCATCGTCGTCTGCTCGGGCTCCTGGTTGCCGCCGGAGCGGTCGTCCTGATCTTCCTGTCCAGCTCCAAGACGGCGCTTGGTCTTGCGCTCCTCGCTCCCGTCCTGGCAATGCTGACGCTCGTGACGGCGCGCGCGCTGCGGCTTGCGCCCGTCCTCGTGCTCGCAGTCATCGTTCTGAGCTACTTCGTGGTCGGCCAGCTCGCCGGCTTCAACACTGGCCGGATCGCCTATCTGTTGACGGGCGATTCCAGTTTCACGGGCCGAACGACCATTTGGGCCTTCTCCGAAACGCAGATCGCGCAGAGGCCGTTGCTCGGATGGGGCTATCAGAGCTTCTGGCTGGTCGGAGCGGACGCGCCGAGCATCACCGAGGCCCCTGGCTGGGTGAAAGCCATGCCGAACTCGCACAATGGCTACTACGATGCGATGCTGGAGCTCGGCTACGTCGGCCTCACGTTCCTGCTCGTCTTTCTCGTGACCACTGTGCACGTCATCGGGCGCGTCATGAAACACGACGCCAAGCGAGCATGGATCCTGCTGTCCGTCGCCTTGTTCGTGATGTTCTATAACTTCCTCGAGACCTTGTGGCTCCGCGCCTTCGACGTCTCCTGGGTCGTGTTCGTGCTCGTCACGGTCGAAGCCGCGCGATACTGGCGCCGGTCGCCGCTGAGCATGCCCTCCCGTCAATCAGCGTCCAGACAATCGATCGGCTCCGTCCGCGCGCGAGTCGCGTGGCGGCCTCGGCTCGGCATCCGCACATGACGGACGCCGCCACCGCGCCCTCGTAGCGAGCATCGGGACGGTCTATTGCGTTGCTCCTGGCGCCGCGGCGAAGGGCGCCCCGGCATCGAGCCTGGCCTTTGCCGGAAGCACGTGAAGCTTGGTCTCGGCAACCGAATCGACCCAGGGCCAGCGATGGTCGCCGAAGAAGCCGGGCTTGGCCCGCAGATAGAGCGAGGCCGGTAGCGGCTGCGCGGGCAGGCCATCGGTCCAAACCACCTGATTGGTGAGATAATCGAAATTGCCGCCGCGGATCACCGTCGCCAACGTCTTCGGATCCGGAGCCATCGTCCATCGTTCCGGATCATAGCCGAGCATCCAGATGTTGCCTGCCCCGCCCTGCCCCCAACGGGCAACGTTTGCCCGCATCGACGGATCGTCATAGACCCAACCGCCCATGCGCCCCGGACGGCCCAGCACGTTGCCGACGAAGGAGTCCCACCACGATCCATAGGCGAGGCCAACAGTGCGAATTCCGGATCGGTCGACGAAACGCTGACGCTGCCCGGTCAGATGGTTGCGGAAGAAGGTCAGATAGATGGCGTTGCCATGCGTGTAGTCGCTGTCGGCGTTGTGAGACAGGTTGCCCTCGAACAGCACGTGATGCGAGCCGGCCATGTGTGACGCATTGATGCCGACCTCGACCCAACCGGGATTGTCGAAATCGAACGAATCGTCGGCATAGTTGTAGCCGACGACGGTGCCCGCACCTGCGGAGCGAAACACCATGGTCTTGCAGACATCGACGAGAATGTTGTTTTCAACCAGGACCTCCGACGAGCCCAGAGCGAGACTGATGGCGTATCCGGCACCACCCGGCTGAGGCCACGACCCGGCGTGAATATAGGAATCGCGCAGCTCGATCCGGAACGAGTTGTTGATCGCGACGCCTTCACCGAGCCACTGCGTCACTTCGATGGATTTGGCCCATGAATAGGCGGCGGCCTCGAACCGCAGGGCGCCATCCGCACCACCCAGGATGCTCAAATGCTCGACGCCCGCATTGGCGATGTGGATGTCGCGATTGTTGGCAGCGTGACCGCCACTGTTCGGGTCGGTGCTGTAGGGCGTGAGCTGCGCCTGATGGCTGACGCGGTAGCTGATCGTCAGGGGTGAGGTGAACGTGACCGTGGTGGGCGACACGGCTGCGATCTGCTTGATCTCGGCGGTCGCCCGGTCGGTCCGCGCGAACCACGACATCGACTTCGGGAGCACGCCGGGCGTCTGGTCATACGGTCCTGCCGCACTCGAGCCGCCATTGTCGTCGCCCGGTTGGACCGGGTGATGCATGTTCCAGGCGACGCGATCGCCCTGCCAGACTTTCGCTGCCTCCGGGAAGCCTGCCGGCGTCGCCTGCCATGATGCGCCCGACGTCTCATCGAGCAGCACGAAGTCGCCGACCTTGAAATTCGCTGTGCCGGCCACTGTGATCGTCGTCGCTCCCTGCGCGCCATCAGCCGTTAGGTTCTGCGAGGCCGTGCTGTCGGGGCCGTTGTTCCAACGCGAGGGTCCGACGATGATGACCGGCTTCGGATCATAGCTGTACGAGCCGGGGTCGACAGGTGTGCGGATTCCCACGGTGCCGGCAATGACCGCGGACGTTCTGGCGCGGGCCCCGTTCGGCTTTACCAGCCGAGTCGTGCCTGCACCGGAGCCGCGCAACGTCACCGGGCGGCTGATAAGCAAAGGTTCGCTGACGATGAACGTGCCGGGTCCTAGCATCACCACCTGCCCGGCCGGCGCAGCGCCGAGCGCCGCCTGGATCGCGCCGGTGTCATCTGCGCCGCTTGGAGACAGCGTCCGGTAGATGGTGGTGCGGTTCGGAATGCCCCCCGACGACATCAAGCCCGGATTCCAGGCGACCCAGCGATCCGCCGGCAACAGACTGCGGTCCGATGCTGGCGGCAACCCAGGCGGCTCGGCGGCTTCGGCAACGCCGCCAAGGCGGAGCACCGCGAGCGCCGCCGCGCAGAAAATCCAGCCGCGTGGAAGGCGGCTCGACGCGAACGGCAAGGCCCACCACGGGGCCTTCCCAGCGGCCTCGCCGCACGCCGCTTCGATCCGCTCCGTCCGGGTCCGCCGACGCCCGCCAAGATTTAAAATCACCATGATTTTGACACGTCGCATGTCATAATATTAAATCAGGATTTAAATTATTGAAAGTCGTGAGCGACGCAGCTCGACGGGCCTCACATTCGACCAGCGGCCTTCTGCAAGGGAATTTTGACCGTGACGCCATCGCGCCGCTATTTGCTGATCTCGCCGTGCCGGGACGAGGCTGAGTATCTGCGCCGCACGCTCGACAGCGTGGCGGCCCAGACGGTACCGCCCGCGCTGTGGATCGTGGTCGACGACGGCTCGACCGACGAGACCCCCGCCATTCTCGAGGAGTATGCGGGGCGACTGCCCTATCTGCG
Source organism: Bradyrhizobium aeschynomenes (assembly GCF_013178945.1). GTDB lineage: Bacteria > Pseudomonadota > Alphaproteobacteria > Rhizobiales > Xanthobacteraceae > Bradyrhizobium > Bradyrhizobium aeschynomenes. The sequence goes on along the minus strand of NZ_JABFDM010000018.1, from coordinate 27,439 downwards.
CGTGGTGCGCCGCGCCGACCGGGGCGGACGCAAGGTCGGCCCCGGCGTGATCGAGGCGTTCTACGCTGGCCTGGAGACTGTCCGGCTCGAAGACTACGACTATCTGTGCAAGCTCGACATGGACCTCGACCTGCCCCCGCGCTACTTCGAGCTGCTGATGGCGCGCATGGAGGCCGATCCGCGCGTCGGCACCACGTCGGGCAAGCCGTGGTTCGTCCACCCGCAGACCGGCGCCCTGGAGCCGGAGGTCTGCGGCGACGAGATGTCGGTCGGCATGACCAAGTTCTACCGCGTGGCCTGCTTCCGGGAGATCGGCGGCTTCGTGCGCCAGGTGATGTGGGACGGCATCGACTGCCACCGCTGCCGCATGCTCGGCTGGATTGCCGAAAGCGTCGACACCGAGCCCCTGCGCTTCATTCATCTGCGCCCGCAGGGCGCAAGCCACAAGGGCATCTGGACAGGACGTCTGCGCAAGGGGTTCGGCCAGTATTTCATGGGCACATCGCCGCTCTATCACCTCGCGGTCGCCGTCTATCACCTGCCCGCCTATCCTGCACTGATCGGCAGCACCGCCATGTTGTGGGGCTATTTCCGGAGCTGGCTGAAGGGCCTGCCGCGCTACGACGATCCGGAGTTCCGGCGCTTCCTCCGCACCTATCAGCGCGCCTGTCTGCGGCTGGGCAAGCGTGCCGCGACGGCACGGATCAATGCCGAGCGGGCCCAGCTCTGGCAAGCCAGTCACCCCCTCGCCGACACGAGGTGATCGGCCCCGCGGACCGTGGCGACGAAGCGACGTTTTGCGAAGCAGATCATTCTCGGACTCGACCGGATATCATGGCCATGAATTTCGCGTTCAGCCGTCTTCGCGACGCCTCCTTGTCAGCGCCGCTCGGAGATCCGGGTGACAGCGTCTCATCTGCAGAAGCGGCTGCCGCAACGAATGGGCTGGCCAGCCCTTCTCCGGTCATTCCCTCACTGGACGGCATCCGCGCGCTATCGGTCCTGATCGTCGTTCTCGGCCATTCCGGGCTGCAGACGGTGATTCCAGGCGGCTTTGGCGTCACGATCTTTTTCTTCCTGAGCGGGTTTCTGATCTCGACGCTCATGTTGTCGGAGCACGAGCGCACCTCGACCCTCAACATCCCAAGCTTCTACGCACGGCGCGTGTTCCGGCTGATGCCGCCCCTGCTGCTCACATTGGCGATCGCCTATGGGCTCACCTTTACCGGCCTGCTGGATGGCGGGATCACCGCCCAGGGGCTGGCAGCGCAGCTCCTCTATTTCGCCAACTACTATGGCCTGTTCTTCGATCCCGGCAATACGGTCCCGGACGGCACCGGCATCCTCTGGTCGCTCGCGGTCGAGGAGCATTTCTATATCGTCTATCCCTTGCTGATGACCGTGCTGCTCGGGTCTGCGCTGCGCCCCCGCACCATCGGCGTGCTGCTTGGGCTCGTCTGTCTCGCCGTGCTCGCCTGGCGCATCCATCTGGTGCACGCGCCCGGCTTTTTCTCCGACCGCACCTATTACGGATCGGATACGCGCATCGACTCGATCGCCTATGGCTGCATCCTGGCGCTCATGACGAATCCGATGCGGCAGCGGAGGGAACACGGCGCGATGTCGGCAGCGCACTGGGCGCTCCTGCTGGGCGCAGCGGCCGTGCTGCTGCTCTCCCTGCTCTACCGCGACCCGACCTTTCGGGAGACGGCCCGCTACAGCGTTCAGGGACTGGCCTTGATGCCGCTATTCTACCTCGCCGTCCGTTTCGCCGACGCGCCGCTGTTCCGTGAACTCAACCGCTCCTGGATGATGACGCTCGGCACCTACTCCTATGCGATCTATCTGATCCACAATGTCGTGATCCGAACCATCGACAAGAACTTCCCAGCAATAGCAGCCAAGCCCTATTTGCTCTTTCCGCTGACGCTCCTGATCGCGGTGGTCTATGCGGCTGCGATCGAACGCTTCATCGAGCCGTATTTCAGGCAACTCAGGCACAGGTTCAGGCCTGCGCCAGCCGGCGCCCCGGTCGCCGAGCAAACGCGGGACTCGAGCAGCAAAGGCTGGCAGCTTCGCGATCGTCTCGTCGAGAGCCCGACGACGCACGCGTCCTGATCACTCCGGCGGCATCAGAACACGACATCGCAACATGCGGCACGCGCAGCGCCGGGCATCCGCCAATCTGCCGAGCCATCGCCAGGTATAATGCGGCAAATTGTGTAATTTAATTCCTGCGCCGGCCATTTAATGTCGTCCCGTTGACATTGAATGGTGGTTGGAGGCCGGCGTATGCGGATCGCGAGCGCTGTTGCACGACGAATTCGACGAAATACGCTGGGCCCACTGCCGGACGACCCGGCGCTGAAGCCGCTGAGATCGCCGCTGCAGATCGATTTGTCGGGCAGGGTCGCGCTCGTCACCGGTGCGGCGGGAGAGATCGGCCGGCCGATCGCACGAACCTTGGCGGCCTGCGGCGCGAAGGTCGCCATCCACTACCTGACGGCACGCGATACCGCCGAGCGACTGCGCGACGAGTTGAACGAGCTCGACCCACAGCGCGCCTGCACCGTCTCGGGTGACGTTGCAAAGCTCGAGGATGTCGAGGCAATGCGCGGGATCGCGGAGAGCAGGCTCGGCCCGGTCGACATCGTCGTGAACAATGCGGTGACCTGGTTCGACGAGCGCCCCGTCGTCGATCAGACGGCCGACCAGTTCGATCGGGTGTTTCGCTCCTCCGTCCTGCAGGCCTGGGCGACCGCACGGGTGTTTTCCGGCCCGATGATCGAGCGCAGATGGGGGCGCCTGATTTCGCTCGGCACGGAGATGACGAGCCTGGCGCTGCCGAACCGAGCGCCCTACACCGCAGCCAAATGCGCGATGGACGGCATGCTGCGCTCGCTGGCGAAAGAGCTCGGAGAACACGGCATCACGGTCAATCAGGTTGCGCCGGGCTGGATCATCTCCGACAAGGATCGCCGCGACCGCGACGAGGTGCAGCCGCTCTATGAGCGCTCCGTACCGCTCGGACGCCGTGGCTACGACCAGGACGTCGCCAACATGATCGCCTTTCTGGCCTCCGACCTCGCAAGCTTCGTCACGGGGGTGCGCGTGCCGGTGTGCGGCGGAATCGTCATGCCGGAGGCCTGAGCGATCCGGCGTCGATGCCGGCGCCTCGCTCGTCGTCCGTCAGCGGAAGACGCGGTGGCGGTGGCACCAGCGGACGAACACGTAGATCGCCCAGACGCGAGACCAGTAGATTCCAGGGGCGCCGTCGAGAAAGGCGCGCCAGAGCCGTTCCACCGCCGCGGGCGCAAGGCCCACTGCCGCGATCGCCTGCGGGTCGCGCAAGGTCTTGTCCATCGCATCCTGCAAGCCGCGCCGGATCCAGCGATCCAGCGGCAGCACGAAGCCGCTCTTGGGGCGATCGAACAGCGAGAGGTCGAGGCCCCGCAGGCCGATGCGCCGGAGCATCGCCTTGCTGCGCAGCGGCTCGTAGCGCGTCGGCTCGGGCAGCCGGTCGACGCTGTCGAACAGCACCTGATCGACCAGCGGCACGCGCTGCTCCAACGAGGCTGCCATGCTCGCCACGTCATTGTCGCGCAGCAGGCGCTCGCCAAGAAACAGGCGCTGCTCCATGACGCTGATCGCCGATAGCGGCGTGCGCGCGCGGGTCTCCGCGGTGATCTTCGCCTTCATCGCCGCCGGCAGACCGTCGTTCAACGTCGCGACGAGGTCGGACGCGAGCAGCTCGCGCTGGAAGCCAGGAAGGAACAGCGCATAGGCCATCTGATAGAGCGCCAGGAGATCGTCGCTACGCCGAACCATGTCCGGCAGCTTGGCCCAGCGCGTCTGCGGCGCGACGGCGCCACCGGACGACGACAGCATGCGTGAGGCCAGCGCCGCTGCGGCGACCTTCAGGGGGGTGGGCAACCACGCCGTGCGCCGCGACCATTGCTGCAGGACCGGCAAGTCGCGGAAGGACGTGTAGCCGCCGAACAGCTCGTCGCCGCCCGTGCCCGACAAGGCCACGGTGAAGCCGGCGCCGCGGATCGCGTGCGACATGTAGTAGGCGTTCAGACCATCGAAGGTCGGCTGGTCGAGGCTGTCGAGCGCTGCGTCGAGATTGTCGACGAAGTGCTGCTCGGTCAGCACCACCTCATGGTGCTCGGTGCCGATGGCGCCTGCAATGCGGCGCGCGATCGGGCCCTCGTTCAGCTCCTGCTCTTCGAAGGCGAGCGTGAAGGTGTGGATCCGGCTCTTGGCCGCGCGCTGAGCCAGATTGGCCATGACGGAGGAATCGATGCCGCCGGAGAGGAACACCGCGAGCGGCACGTCGCTGGCCAAATGCAGGCCCAGCGTGTCCTGGAGAATGGCGGCGAGCTGCTCTTCGTCCATGTCTTGCTGTGGCGCATGGCCGGGGATGGTCCAGAAATCCTCGTCGCGAACCGTGTGGCCGACCCCGTCGAAAGCGGTGAGGTGACCGGGAGGCAACAACTCGACGCCCTTGACCGCCGTTCCCGGCCCGACCACGAAGCCGTTCCAAACGCCGCTGGCAACGGCCTGCGGATCGAGTTGCGGCTTGCCGAGAAGGCCCGACGCCAGCAGCGCGCGCAGCTCCGACGCGAACGCCAGCGACCAGCCGGCGTCGGGACTCGCCGCACGGGCCACGTAGAGCGGCTTGATGCCGAGCGGATCGCGCGCCAGCAGCAGCCGGCGCTGCTTTGGATCCCAGCAGGCGAACGCGAACATGCCGCGCAGCCAGGCCACGGCCTCAGGGCCGTGCAGGCCAAGCGCGCGCAGCATCACCGCGGTATCGCCCGTCGAGTTGAACGTCTGCCCCTCCGCGGCCAGGCGCTTCCGCAGATCGGCGAAGTTGTAGATCTCACCGTTGAAGACGATGACATGTCCGGTGACCGGATCTGTCATGGGCTGCACGCCAGCCGGCGAGAGATCGAGAATGGCAAGGCGACGGTGGCCGAGCAGCGCACCCCAGCCTCGCTCATCCGGCTCGGAGACCCACGTCCCTCCGGCGTCGGGACCCCGGTGGAGCATGGCGTCGTTCATGCGCTGCAGCGCTGCGCGATTGTCGTCGTCGACCCGGCCAATGATCCCAGCAATGCCACACATCAAGGAAGTCCGTCTGCAATGCGCGAGGTCAAGACGAGAGATCGGGAACGACGTCGAGCCTGTTTGGCTCGACGATGCCACTCTGGGGTGGCGCGCGCGGCGCTCAAATCGAAGCCGCCGTTCCGGACGACCACGACGCTGGCGCTTCAGTGGGCACCGGCACCGGGCCGTAGGTGCGTGTCAGGCATTGCTGATAGCTCAGCGGCGGCGTCCAGCCGAGCGTCTCTCTCAGCCTGCGATTGTCGAAACGCAGCGGCTTGAGCATTGCATCGAACTTCTTCGGCGTCAGGATTGCCGGCACTTTGGTCGCTCGCCTGAACAAGGTGACGAACGCCAGCCGTATCACGGCGCTGGCGAGCCAGTGCGGAACGGGCAGCCGCCAGCCGCGTTCGCCCGTGCCGCGCATGTAGTCGGACAGATAGGACCAGACCTGCCTACCTGGGCCATCGACGATGTTCAGCGTCTGCCCCCGGGCACGCTGATCCACGGCTGCGAGCGCGAAAACGTCGGCGCAATTCTCAACATGGGTCATCGGGATGCGCGTCAGCGGCCCGATCACCACGTGATGTCGTCCGATCTGCTGTCCCAGCGCCGCGAGATAGCCGTGGTCGCGGCCCCAGATGAAGCCGGGGCGAAGCACGGTGAGGTCCCAGCCGTGCTGCTCGACATAGCGGCGCGTCACCCGCTCCTGCCACCATTTCGCGACGGTGTAGCCGCCGCGCGTGTAGACGTCGGGCGTCTGCTGCAGCGGCGAGGTTTCGTCGAGGACACCGCGCGCGGCCGTGTAGTCGTAGACCGAGAAGCTGCTGCACAGGACGAGCCGGCGGCAGTTACTGCCGGCCATCGCGTCGAGCAGCCGCTCGGTGCCGCCGACGGTGCCGGCGAATTGCGCGTCCTCGCCGCCGGAGACCACGGCCGCCAGATGAATCAGCACATCGACGTTCTCGAAAGCATCCACGAGATCGCGCGAGGTGCGCAGGTCGGCCCTGACGACATCGACCGACGCCGGCCAGCCGAGAGCTTCGACCCGGGTCGCCGGACGCACCATGGCCCGGACCTCGACGCCGCGGGCGAGCAGCGCATCGACGACATGCCGTCCGAGAAAACCATTGGCGCCCGTGACGAGAGCCTTCATATTTTCTGCTCCGTCGGCTTCATGGCCTCGACCATCCGATTGACCGCGAGAACGTCCTCGACCGTGATCGGCAGAACGGCTCGGGCCGTGAGTGCCTGATAGGTACGCGCCAGGCACTCCCACAGCCCTTCATAGGCGCCGGGTCCCTTGAACTTGCGCAGCAATGTCGATAGCGCCGCACGCCGGATGTCGCTGCCCTCCTCCAGGCCGCTGAAGAACGGCCGCAGCGGCTTCGGCACGTTGCGCGGTCCATCGAAGGTGAGCCGCGTCTCGAACAGATTGGCCGTCGCCTGCATCCGTTCGCCATAGACGCGCAGCCAGAACGCGTCCGGCTGGGCGCTGGCGCTGAAGCTGAGCGTGGCCGTGCCACGCTCAGCCTCCACCACGCTGCGGAATTCGTCGAACGGTAGCGGCGACGGCTTGCGCTTGCTCCAGACCGTCTGCGCGCTGCGGTGCGGCCCGACGAACGCATGGGACAGCGAAGCGAGGTGCGGCAGGAAATCGGCGATCGCGCCGCCGGCGAGCTTGAGCGCCGGATGCGGCGAGTTGGGATCGGCAAAGCCGCCGGGGCCGAGGATGTCGAGACAGATCAGCACGTCGACATGGGTGACCGCGCCGAACTCGCCGCTCTCGATGCGGCGCAGGATCTCCTGCGGGGCCCGGTTGAAGACGTAGTTGTAGTCCTCGACGACATGGCGGCCGGTCTGCTTGGCGCGCAGGATCAACGTCTGCAGCTCCTCGAAGGTCGAGGTCGCCGGCTTCTCCACGATCACATGCGCACCCGCCTCGAGCGCATCCATCGCCAGGCGAAAATGCGAGGTCGGTGGCGTCGTCACGTGCACGACGTCGGGTCGAACGGTCTCGAGCATCGCGCGGTAATCGGTGAACCAGGATGGAATGGCGTAGCGCTCCGCCGCGGCTTCCGCGGTGGCCGGCGACAGGTCGCAGATGGCAGCCAGTTGAACGCCGGGCAGCGTATTGAGGCAGGCCAGATGCTGGCGGGCGATCTGCCCGGCTCCGATGAGCGCGGCCTTCATGACGGAGTGGTCTCCAGGATGTCGTAGTAGAAGCTCTCCAGCGCCCGAGCCGCCGCGCTCCAGGCGTATTTGTCGACAGCCAGCTCACGCGCGGCACCACCGATGCGCGCCGCCAGATCCGGCTCGGCGAGCAATCGGCTGACGGCGTCGGCGAAGCTGCTCGGATCGTCTTCGATGAGAATGTCGCGGCCGGGCTTCGCGTCGATTCCCTCTGCGCCGAGGCTGGTCGAGACGATCGCCTTGCCCATGGCCATCGCTTCCACGATCTTCAGCCGCGTGCCGCCGCCGAGCCGCAATGGCACGACCACGGCCGCCGCAGCCGCCAGATGCGGCCGCAGGTCCGGTACGAAACCGGTCAGCTCGACCCGCGGTCCGGCCAGCGCCAGCAGCGAGGGCGGCGGGCGGCCGCCGATGATCTTGCAGCGCGCGTCGGGATGCCGCGCGGCGATACCAGGCCAGATGTCCTGGACGAAGTGCATGACCGCGTCGATGTTCGGCACCGTCGACAAAAGCCCGAAATAGACCAGCGTGCGGCCGTCCGGCGCCGGATCGGTGCTGCGCGGCTGATAGAAGGCGATATCGGCGGCATTGGGGATCACCGCCGTGCGCGCGTGCGGAAGGTCCTCGTGGAGACGCCTCTCATCGTCGATGCTGCAGAGATAGACGCCGTCGGCGCCGTCATAGGCCGCGAGCTCCTCGCGCCGCAGCTTGCGCCAGTTCGCTCCGGCGTAAAGACGGCGACCGAGGCTCGCGCCGGTTTCCGCAAACTGCCGGGCGAGATCGTACGCAATCTCGTGGGAATCCACGATCAGCCGCGGAAGCGGCTCTCCGGCCGGAGCCTGCCGGAAGTCGCAATGACCCAGATAGGGAAATTCGAGGTTGACGATATCGAAACGGGTCGCGCGCAGCACCCGGTCTAGGACTCTCTGCAGGTCGGGCAATGCAACGCGCAACCGGTCGAAGCTCCGGGCCGACACCATCGAGCGCAGCTGCAGAAGCCGCTTGGCAAGACCATCGCGGCCGTAGGGATTGCGGACGAGAACCACGTCGCGGCAGTAGGTCTGCATCGCCTGGCGGCACTCGTCGATGTCGAAGGCATCGTCGACCAGCATCACCGCCGTGAGATCGTGGCGGCGCGCGAGCTGCGTCATCAGCCCATGCATGCGCGCCTGCGCGCCGAAGCGCGGCGGGCTCGCCGGCATGTGCGAGACGAAGAGAATGCTGAGACGGCGCCGATCCGGCCCGCGCCCGCGCAACCGCCATGCGTCGCCGGTCGGCGGCGCGGCCACGGGATCGATGACGTCGGGGCTCGAGGTGCGGTGGGCCATGGCCGTTTAATATTAAATTACAACGATATTATATAGATGATTTAATAGAGAGCGAGAAATAATCTCGCCGCTCCGGCTTCGGCCCGGCCCGGCTTACCGCTTCCTGATGAAATCCTGGATGATCGTACCTGCTATCCTCAGGGGCTCGCCCTGCCGGAACACTCCGACGACGATTGCGAGGTAGAGGCAGCCGCAGAAGCAGCCGGAGAGGATCATGCGCAGCAGAGCGGGAGTGGCGGTGAGAAACTCGGACTGCAGCCACCAGCCGGCCGCAGCCGTGGCAACGGCGCCGACCGTCTGCGGACCCGCAGCCCGGGCCACGAGCGCCGCACCGATGCCGATCGGCTGGCCCGCATAGATGACCGATGGCAAGGCGATCAGCGAATATCCGATGACCACTGCCCAGGCGACGCCGACCGGGCCGAAAGGCAGGCCCGCGAGCACGGCCGCGACCTGCACCACCAGCGAAATGATCCCCCATGTCTGCCAGCGATCCGCCCTTCCGAGCGACAGATGCAGCCAGCCCTGCGAGCCCTCGACGACGTGCGAAATGCCGCGCAAGGCGATGATGCTGAGCAGCCCGCCGGCCGCCTGCCACTTCTGGCCGAGCAGAACGACGGTCAGATCCTCGGCCGTGACGGAAAGGATCGCCGCCGCCGGCATCAGGAAGAAAGCCAGCATCGACAGCGCCGCCTCGTATTTCTGTCGAAGGGCAGCCGGATTCGACTGCAGCTTGCTGAGCGCCGAGCTGCCGACGGCATGCGTCTGATTGAGCGCCGCATAGATCGAGTTGTCGTACAGGTTCATGGCATTCTGGTAGTACCCGACCTGATCGGGGCGGTACATCAGGCCGAGCGCGATCCGGTCTGCCGCCCGCGACAGCGTGTAGGCGACGGTAAAGCCGACCACGTGGAGCCCGAACCGGACCATCGACTTGACCTCATCGTCGAACACCGGAGCCCCCGGGCGCCAAGCGCATGCCGACCAGGCCGCGATCACCACGCAAACCGAGCTCGTCACCGGCCGGAGCACCAAGGCCCAATAGCCGTAGCCCGCGATGGCGGCGGCGATGGCGACGATGGTCCCGGCCAGCGTGCCGAACAGTTGGATCCGACCGATGCGACCGAACTGCATCGTGCGCCGTAGCAGCGCCATGTGCTGATTGGTTAGTCCCGACAGCACGAAGGTGATTGCCACGCACAGCGAGATTGGCTGCAGCCGCGCATCACCGTAGATCCAGGCGATCAGCGGACTGGACGCGGCAACGATCACCGCGACCGCCACCCCGATGCCGGTGCTGACCCAGAACAGACCGCTGACCTGGGCTGGCGTCACCTTGCTTCTCTGCGCGGTCGCGTCGAGCAATCCGAAATCGATCAGGAGCGGAGCGAAGCTCGTCAGAACGGTGACGATGGCGACGAGCCCGAAATCCTCCGGCGCGAGCAGCCGGGCCAGCACGATGGCCGCCACGATCTGGAGCGCAGCATTGCCATATTGGATGACGATGGAAATGATCCCGCCGCGCAACGCGCGGCGTCCGAGATCCTTCGATTCCCTGTGCTCTTCGAAATAGGCGGAGAGGGCTTCCGACATGTCAATCGCCTGCCAGGGTCGATGCCGACCGTCGAACGTCTCGCTGCGAGCCAGTCAAGTTCGTCGGGGGCATGAAAACCCATCGTTCAAAATGGAAAGACGTCGCGAAAACCCCCTGCGTCCGATCATGTGCGGGGCAGACGAGCGATGAACTCACTTTGTGGCGGAGAAAAGGATTTAAAATCACGACCTCGCCAATATCGGCGCGCGATTTAATTTGGCCTGTCTTGCCGGGCGTTGGCCTGAAGCCATCTCGGCGAGCGCCTTGAGACGATCCTTGCGCGCCGCAAGTGCCGGCAGCGGTTGGAGGCCTACGGCATCGAGGATCGTTTCCCACCGATAGACCCAATCGTGCCGCAGCAGGGTCTGCGCCATGCCGGTCCGCCGCATCGTCTCCTGCCGGTCGAGATCCCGGTCCAACTCCCCGATGACCCGATCGATGTCACCGGAGGTGTGAGGCACGTGGACCATGGCATCCGGCCAATCGAACAATCTGGGAAACAAGTCATTGTCGGGACGCTCGCCGAGCATGATCGCACCCGCAGCCGCGCCTTCGAAATAGCGGTATCCGAACTCGACCTGGCGTCCCGTTTCGCCCGGTTCGTCGAACTTGCCGGGGTTGACGAGAAAATACCTGCTCCTCTTGGCGAGGTTCGCGACCTGCGTCCGGTGCTCGCCGAGATCGATGGCCTGGCTGCCGCCGATCGTATCGTGCAGATAGAAGAAGTCGCCGTCCTGCGCCATCGCGCGCAGCGTCTGATGAATGACCGGCGAGCGACGTCCCATGCTGTAGACGTCGATGACCCGCTCCGGCGGGTCGGGATAGGGACAGAACCGCATCGTGTCGATGGCGAGCGGCAGATGCACGCAGGCCCGCCCGATCTCCTCGCTGAGCGGCTTCACCGTGTTGATCTGGAACGGCATGACGATGTCGAACTTGGCGAGCACCTTGAGGAAGTGGCGATGCTTGGCAATCTCCTTGATCCAGAGCTCGTCCAGCAGACATACCGATGTCTTGCAGGCCGCTCTGAGATCCTCGATCGCATCGAACATGATGAGATCCTGCGGAAAGCCGCAGACGGCGAACAGAACGTCATATTGCCGTCTCGGCGCAACCCGCGGCAGACCGGGATTGAGCAGCACGGGCGCATGATAGGCCAGCCGCGTGGCGAAGCTGGCCCGCCGGCTCGACGGGTCGAGCATGGGCGCGAGCAGCTCGGCGGAATCGACCTCGCAGATGATATCCTCGAGCTCGACGTGAGGGCCGCGATTGAGGGCGCGTCCGAAAATGTTTCGGAGCGAGAAAACCAGAACGCGAGGATCGTCGGGCTGCGAATTCATGGTGCCTCACTGCGTCCCGTGTCGCCGCTGGCGCTCCCAGGGGAAGCCGCCGGCCTGATCAGACTGGCATCCAATGCGAGCCGCGCCGCCGCCTCAATCCGGGCGAACGGCACATCGGCGCGGATCGCCATGTCGAGCAGGCTGTGCTTTCCATCGGCCAGGTTGAGGACCCACAACAGATCCATTTGCGTTGCACCGCCAGCCTCACGCTGGCCGGCGATCGCGCGGTAGAGTCCGCGCCGCCCAAGCTGAGGCTCGCCTCGCCCGTCGACGCGTTCATAGACGTAATCGCGATCGAGCAGATCGAGCACCTGCTCGATCACCGCGTAGGACTGGTCGAGGCATTCAGGCCTCACGAAATCCAGATTGTCCGCCGAGGTGTGATACTCCGGAAATGTGCCGTGCACCCCGCGCATCAGGCAGCCCACCGGCAGATCGAAGCCCGGCGAGCAGAACTGCCGCTCGTCATAGCCATAGGGACTGAACGGCAATATTTCGTGGGAATGACCGGAGTGCTTCAAGACATGCGCGACGGCGCGGTCGATCGGCGCGCTCTTGCGGCTCTGCTTGTAATGGAATTCGCTCGGATCTCCGAGACATGTCAGGACGAGGCCGTGCTCCACCCGGTCCAGATGGCTTTGATTCCGATCGAGCCAGGCCAGCGCGCCCATCGTCGCCGGCAGGAACAGAAACCGATAGCCGAGCCGCCTCGTTTGACGCGCCTGCCGCATCGCCAGCGCGGTCATCACCGCGATGCCCGACAGATTGTCGTTCGCCAGACTCGGATGACAGACGTGGCAGGTGATCAGTACCTCCCGGCTCGTCAACCCCGGGACGAACAGCTCACCATAGGTCAGCGCCCCCTGGGTGAGATCGCTATCGATGTCGACGCGGTAGCTGTCGTCCGTCATCTCGCGCCAGAGACGATCCGGCAGGCAGAAGCCCCAATCATCGGCATAGTAGCCGGTCCGGTACGGAATGAGATCGGGCTGCTCCGGCAGCGTATGGACATGCTTCGCCAGCTCGGCCCGGCTGAGCACCGCCTGCACCGGCCTGCTGTAGCCCATCACATGGAGATTGTGATCGGCGAAGTCGACCACACGACGCCCCGCCATGTCGGAGATCGTCGCGCGGCGGATGTTCCACTCCGCCGGGACATGCCAGTCGAGAATCGGCGTGCCGCTCGGGACCTCGTGGATGACAAGATCGACATGCCGGGCGACGACCGCGAGCGTCTGCCTGACACCCGCGCCGGTGAGGCTGCGGTTGATCGGAAACAGCTCCGTCACCAGATCATGGAGATCGATCGCCGGCGTTCGCGCTCCAGTCGATGATTTGAGCCTGTCCAGCATTGCGCACGCGTCCCTTCAGCCGTCAGACCGATTCCTGCGCCACATCGGCGGCGAGATCGCCGGTTGCCCGCGGCACGATGGTCGGCTGGTAGATCAGATGGTCCTGCGGTACGGAGCCCTGATCATAGGGCGCGACCATCTCTTCCGGCAGCCGCGCGAGATCCGAGACGCGCAGGAAATCGCGCAGATTGGTGCCCGTCGACTCGGAGTCGAGATTGACGGCCCCGCGCCTGCCACCGACATCGGCGACGTGGACCGTGCGGAAATCGATGCTGAACCGAGTGAGCCCGGACGTGTTCGGCACAGAGGAATGGAGGTGCGCCGCCGAGAATATCGTGACGCCCCCGCTCGGCGCCACGAAGCGGAGCTGTGGATCGAGGGCAATCTCCTGCTCGGGCTTCGGCTGCACGCGCGTATCGGTCTTGATGTGTTGCGCAGCCGACGCACGCGACGTCCGGTTCCACTCGTAATAATCATAGTTTCTCGAGCCGTTCTTGATGGCCTCGTCGAAATAGCGCGGATGGAAGGCAAGGCCGTTGTCAGGCGTGATGTCGTAGACCGGCAGCCACCAATTCTGCTGGCACGGCGGCGCGGAGTACCAGGTGTCGCGGTGCGGATGGAATGCGAACGCGATGCCCGTCGTCAAATAGTCGTTGCTCGTGGCCGACCGCAGCCGCGGCACGTCGAAATAGGTCAACTCGGGGTCGCAACCGAGCTCGCGCAGAATTCCTCCCACCAGCTCTTTCGAGCGGGGGTGATGAATGAAGAACGGCTTGAGCTTGGCGAGAATGTCGACGTAGCGCTCGACGGGCAGCTCGAACTGGGCGGTGCGCGGATCGTAGGGATGAAATGCCTCCTCGATCAGCTGCCTTGCGAACGCCACCAGCGCCTGAACGGACGGCGTCGGCGAATACAGAAACAGCGCGCCGTCATACAAGCTCTGGCGTCGCTGGTCGTCCGGCATCGTGGCATCAACGAAAATATTCGTCATTCCGTGACCCTCCTGGCTCGTCGTCAAACCTTGGGCGACCTGGCGGCTTCTGCCGCTCGTTCATTCGTCCGTGCGCCGACCGACCGCAGCAATCGCGATGCCGCATCACCAAAGCCCCCGTTCGGCCAGCAATGGCCATCCAGCATCCTTCGCCGACAACACCGTGACCGGCTGCGGCCATCGGATGCCGATCATCGGATCGTCGTGTCGAAAGCCGTCCGACAGCCCCTCGACATAGTCGATGCCCATCAGGTACTCGACCGTCACGTCGTCCGTCAGCGCCTGGAAACCGTGGGCAAAGCCGGCCGGGATATAGAGTATCCGTGACGTCGACGGCCCGAGCTCGCAGGCATAGACCTCGCCTCGCGTTGGAGCCTCCGGCCTGATGTCGACGATGACGTCGTGGATCAGACCTGCCGAGCACCGGACGATCTTGGCGTCGGCCCTCGGCGCGCGCTGGAAATGCATGCCACGCACGGTGCCGCGCAGGCGCGTCACGGAGCTGTTGCCCTGCACCGGCTGGAAGGCGATGCCCTCTCGGGCGAACGTGTCTGCGCACCAGGTTCGGGTGAAGCTGCCACGCTCGTCGGCACGAACCGTGAGCTCGATCAGCCGCGCATCCGATCGCCCCAGCTGGACAAACCTCATCGCTGCCGCCCTAGTCCTCGATGCTGGCCTTGGGCACCGGCACGATGAAGCGGCCGCCCCAATTTCGGATCTCGGCCATCTGCGCCTTGATCTCGTTCTTGATGTTCCACGGCAGGATCAGGACGTAGTCAGGCTTGGCCTCGAAAATCGCCTCCGGCGGCAGGATCGGAATGCGGACACCGGGCATGTAGCGTCCCTGCTTCGAGGGCGCGCGATCGACGGTGAAGTCGAGGAAGTCGGTCCGGACTCCGCAGTAATTGAGCAGTGTGACGCCCTTGGCAGGCGCACCGTAGGCGACGATCTTCTTGCCGTCGCGCTTCAGCGCCGTCAGCAGTTCGAGCAACGCCCGCTTGGTCTCCTTGACCTGCTCGTTCCAGGCCATGTAGATCGCGTCCTCGTGCAGGCCATAGGCCCGCTCGCGCGCCAGCACGTCGGCCACGTCCGGGCTCTCTGCATGCGCTGCGCCCTCATGGCAGACGAAGAACCTGATCGAGCCGCCGTGAGTCTCCGGCAGCTCGACATCGAACACCCGCAGGCCGGCCCGGGCGAAGATGCGCAAGCCGGCGATCAGGGACAGATACGAAAAATGCTCGTGATAGATCGTGTCGAACTGATGCCGCTGCATCAGCGTCAGCAGGTGCTGGACCTCGAAGGTCGCGACGCCCTGCGGAGCCAACAGGATCTTGACCCCGCCGACGAAGTCGTTGATGTCCGGAACGTGCGCAAGAACGTTGTTCGCGGTGAGCAGGTCGGCTGACCAGCCCTCGTCCGCAAGAACCTTCGCGTAGGCGCGGCCGAAGAACTCGACACGGGTCTCGATACCCTTTGCGCGTGCAGCCAGCGCGACACTCTCGCAAGGCTCGACGCCGAGACAGCTGATCCCCTTCTGCAGCGAGTATTGCAGCAGATAGCCGTCGTTCGACGCAATCTCGACATGACGCGAGGACGGTCCGAGCCCGAAGCGCGCCGTCATAGCCTCGACGTAGCCACGCGCGTGCTCCAGCCACGACGTCGAATGCGAAGAGAAATAGGCATA
This sequence comes from Bradyrhizobium aeschynomenes, assembly GCF_013178945.1. GTDB lineage: Bacteria > Pseudomonadota > Alphaproteobacteria > Rhizobiales > Xanthobacteraceae > Bradyrhizobium > Bradyrhizobium aeschynomenes. The sequence continues at coordinate 11,848 of NZ_JABFDM010000018.1, read as the reverse complement.
GTCCGCGCGGAAGATCTCGGAAGCCGCCAAGAGATCGCGCGTCTGCGCCAGACGGCACTCGCGGCAGACGAACGTCTCCAGCGGATAGAACGGCTCGGCCCTCATGTAGTTGGCGGGGTCGACGTAGTCGTTCGCGACTGGCGAGGCGCCGAGGTCGATCAGCTTGAGCGTAAGGTCATCGCTGCAATGCCGGCATTTGGGCGCGACACCTACAGCCGTGGGAAGGCTCAGTTCCATGGTTTCTCCGTCACTGTGCTGTCTGGCGACGCGATGGCCTGCTGCATGGGCCGCGCGGCGTCAGGTCCATTGCAGCCTGTCGTTGATCCTGGCGGTCTCCATATGGTCCTGCAGGACCTTGAGACGGATCAGATCGGATGAGCGGAACTCGGCATCCTTGAAGTTCATTCGCTTCAGACCATTGACCAGATTGGTGATCGACTGATCCAGCGTGACGCGGGGCTGGTGATCGGGCGCAAGCGACCGGTACAGGCCGAAATCGACCTTGTAGGAGCGGCTGTCCACGGGCGCGGAGGTATTGATGGACACCGCGGTCCCTGGAACCCTCGCGGCCACCGCGTTGGCGAGATCCTTGACCTGATAGTTGCGATCGTCCGAGCCGGCGTTGACGGTGAGGAAGCGGCCGCCGATCGCCGCCGGCCGATCGATGGCCCAGTCGATCGCCCGAGCCATGTCGGCGACGTCGATCAGGGGACGCCACGGTGTGCCGTCGGAGAGCACGCTGATCTGCCGCCGCGTGAGCGCGCAGGCGACGAAATCATTGAGAACCAGATCGAGCCGCAGCCGATCCGACATGCCGCATGCCGTCGCGAAGCGCAGGCAGGTGATGGTCATGCCGGTATCGATCGCAGCCAGCTCCTGCTCCGAGCCGATCTTCGACTTGGCATAGGCGGTGATGGGGTTGAGCGGATCGCCCTCCTTGCGCGGCGGGCCGTCAGCGATGCCATAGACGCTGCAGCTCGACGCGAACACGAAGTTCTTCACCCCCGCCGCAGCGGCCGCCCTGGCCAGCGACACGGTGGTCGTCTGGTTGATGTCGAGCGTCACGTCCTGGAAGCGATTTCCCATCGGATCGTTCGAGATCGCCGCCAGCTGGATCACGGCATCGTAGCCGCGCAGGTCCAGCGACATCTCGCGGACGTCGCCATGGAACTGCTCGTCGAGATATCGCTCGGGCAGAACCGGAGCGCCGGTCAGGCAGTGCGCGAAATAGGCGTTGTCGAAGCCGTGCAGCACCGCATCCGGCCGCTGCGCGCGCAGATGCTTTGCCACCTCCGGCCCGACATAGCCCATGTTTCCAGTGATGAGCACCTTCAACATCGTCACCTCTTACGCCACCAACCAAAGCACGATTTAAAATGATCCAAAATGCATTATAATATATAATACACTTCCGTCCAGTAAATCCATCGCCGCCTCATCCAGGGGCGAGGGAGGAGCAAGCGAGACGATCAACACGGGCAGGACCGCACTTTTCCGCGACATCCGGCGGCCGGAAGCCCCCCCGCACCGGCATGCCGATCCGGCCACCACCCATTTAATTTTAATCCAGCCAAATTAAATAAATGCCTTGAATCGGACAAACCGGAACCGCAAATCTGGGCAGCTTTATTCGAGCGCTTTCATTGAAGATTTGAGAGACAGAGCATGACGCTATCCGCCGGCGACTGGGTTGTGGTGCGCAGCAAGGAAGAGATCCTGGCCACGCTCGACGCGAATGGGCGCCTCGAAGGGCTGCCGTTCATGCCGCAGATGTTCAAATGGTGCGGCCAGCGCCTCCAGGTTCACAAGCGCGCCCACAAGACCTGCGATACGGTGACCGGATACAACACCGGCGAATGGCTCGGACGGCGCCTGCCCCATGCGGTGCATCTCGACCTGCGCTGCGACGGCGAGGCCTATGGCGGCTGCCAGGCGGCGTGCCTGATCTTCTGGAAGGAGGCCTGGCTGTCTCCGGTCGACCCGGCGCAAGCCGCCGCGGCCGATCGCGATCACGCCGCCGCGCGCCAGCCTTCCGGCGGATGCACCGCGCGCGCAGTGTGGGACGCGACCAAGTCGCCCGACCAGATCGCGGGCAAAGGCCCCAGATATTCCTGTCAGGCCACCGAGCTGCCGAGCTACACCCAGCCGCTCAAATGGTGGGACGCGAGGCAATATGCCGAGGACATCGCGTCCGGCAACGTCTCGGTCGGCAAGATGCTCCGCGGCCTGCTCTACTTCGCCTATGTCGGCGCGACGATGGCACGACGCCCGCGGCTCGGCCGTCCGGCCCGCTGGGTCTATGACCGCGTCCAGTCGCTATGGGGCGGCGTGCCGTTTCCGCGGCGGCGTGGCGACCTCTTGACCGACAAGGACGCCCCGATTGCCGATCTAGGGCTGCAGCCGGGCGACCTCGTCCGCGTCCGGCCGCACAAGGAGATCCTCGCGACCATCGACAAGCAGACCAACAACCGCGGCATGGGCTTCGATGCCGAGATGGTGCCATATTGCGGCAAGGTCTTCCGGGTCCGGACCCGGGTCGAGAAGTTCATCGACGAGCGGACCGGCTTCATCCGGCGCATGAAGACGCCAGCGGTCATCCTGGACGGCGTCTACTGCCAGTCGCGCTATAGCGAGAACCGCCTGTTCTGCCCGCGCGGCATCTTTGCATGGTGGCGCGAGGTCTGGCTGGAGAAGGTGCCGGCCACCGCGATCGAGCGTCCGCCGGTGGCTGAGACCGTCGACGTTCCCAGACGGGCGACGGGCTGACGGCCAGACATATCGCCGGCCGCGATCGAAGGGATCGCGAGGTTTCCGCCGGCTCCGCGGGACCCTGCCGCCTCTGTGTACGCACCAGACAGCGCGGCAAGATCACCGCAGTGCCGTGCTCCGACGCTTGAGAGTCGCGCGGACTTTGCGTCCGCGCCAAGCGCAGCGGCCGCGGCTCACCCCAGCGACAGCTTGCGCGCGACGAAGGCCTCGGCGTAGCGCTCGGGCGCGCGGCATTCCATGCCGCGCAGCCGCGCCAGGCCCATGAACGTCTCCGGATCGAACCATTGCTTGGAGCGCTGGCTGCCGAAATGCGACATCAGCAGCGCGACCTTGCGCTTCATGACGATCTCCGGCACCGGCATGTAGACGTTCGGCCGACCGAGATCGCCGTCCCACTTCGGGATCTCGTATTCGAGGACGAGATGATCGCGAAACGTATTCCAGACGAGCCGGTTGACCTGGCGATGGTCCTGATGCGCATCGTCGCGGCGGTGGGCGAGAATGACGTCCGGTTCGATCCGGCCCTTCAGCGCCTCGAACCAGGCCTTGATCTCCTCGCCCTGCTCCGGAAAGAAGCCGTCGCGGAAGTTCATGATCTCGAGGCTGCGACCCGCCGCCTCCGCGAGAAAATCGTCGGCCGATGCCTTCGCCTCGGTGCCGCGCTCGCCATTGCCGCTCAGCACGCACCAGTGGACGTCGAGACGAACCCCCTGATCGAGCCAGGTCAGAAGCGTGCCCCCCGCGCCGATCTCGATGTCATCGGAATGCGCGCCGAGACAGAGGACCGAAAGCCGGTCGCCGCGACCGGCGAGCTTGAGGGCTTTCATCCGTTCACCACGGCCGGAAGGTTTCCGCCGAGATGCCAGGGCGTGTCGCCGCGCTCGATCATCTCCTCGAGCACCTGACGGTCCCTGAGCGTGTCCATAGCCCGCCAGAACCCTTCGTAGCGATAGGCCATCAGCAGGCCGCGATCGATCAGCCGCTTGAACGGCTGGACGACGAGCTCGTCGCCCTCCTCGATGTAGTCGAAGATCTCCTTGCGGAAGATGAAGTATCCTCCGTTGATCCAGATGTCGGAATCATTGCTCGCCGCCATGCGGCCGACCTTGCCGCCGGCATCGAACTCGGCGAGGTGAAAGCTGATCGGCGGATGAATCGCGATGAAGCAGCCGATCATCCCGCTTCGCTTGAAGCGATCGATCATGTCCGGCAGCGGTGCATCGGTCAGTCCGTCGCTGTAATTGGCGAGAAAGATCTCCTCATCCTGCACCATGTGCCGGACGGCCCGCAGGCGCTGGCCGATGTTGCGCCAGATGCCGGTGTCGACGAGCGAGACGCGCCAATCCGCCGGACGCTCGCCCAGCAGTTCGACCTTCTTGCCGAATTGCGAGATGGTGCAGTCGGTCGTGGCGGCCTGATTGTAGTTCAGGAAGTAATCCTTCACCACATTGGCCTTGTAGCCGAGGCAGAGAACGAAGTCGCGATGCCCGTACTGGCTGTAGTACTGCATCACGTGCCAGAGGATCGGCTGGTGGCCGATCGGAATCATCGGCTTCGGGATGCTCTCTGAATATTCCCTGATCCGGGTGCCAAGTCCTCCACAGAACAACACGACCTTCATGGCTCGACGTCCTTCGGATTCTTTATCTTGGAAATGAGCAACATTATCTTTCAACCTCGCCGGCCAGCCTCGACGACGGCTCGCCGCCTCTCTCGTTCACCCCCGATAGCGGGAGAGCGCCTCGCGACCTTTCCGCCCGGCTGCGGAATTCAAGGTGTCGGAAAGCGGCGGCCCGGCCCGCAATTAATAATCCGATTATATTTTAATTTAAACGATATTTTTGACCGGCCAGCATTGAAATATCCGCTCCACCGACATTAATCCGCCACACGCATCGTCCGACCACCCGTTTGCAGCGGCCAACAGCCTGGGGTGAGCCCGTCCGCGGCTTGTACCGTAGTGCACGGCATGCTCATCCGATACGGCACCCGGTATTTCGAGACCATTCGAGCACGACCGCAACAAACGATCGTCGATTTTATTTGTTTAAATTAAATGCTTGATTATATAATGCCGGCCGAGCCGCTATTTTAACCGAGTTTCGAACACCGATATCCCATGCATTACGTGGATCAGCCCGAGACTCTCGATCGGAACGGCATGCCGGCCGCCGTCATGGCGGAGCGGCAAGTCCATGGGCGCAAATGGCCCGTCCATTACGCCGCGGTGGAGCCCTTCGCCATCGTGGCCGACATCGCGACGATCACGACGTCCAGCGTGCTGTCCGGCTTTCTCTATCATCTGCAGGATGCAGCCGGCGCCAACGACGTCAGCAAATCGGTGGGCCTGGCGATCCTGGTGTCGGCCCTGTTCGTGTCGCTGATGAAGATCCGCGGCATGTACCGCCCGGCCGAGCTGCTGATCCTGCGACACCAGATCCGCGCAGCCTGTCTGACCTGGATCACCGCATTTCTCGTGCTGTCCGGCGCCCTGTTTGCGCTGAAGATCGGCAGCGAGTTCTCGCGCGGCACCAGCATCGTGTTCGCAACGCTGGGGCTCATGGCGCTGATCCTCAATCGCCGGATCACCGAATACCTGCTGGCGAAGGGCCTGGCCGAGAGACGGTTTTCAGGCCGCAACATCGTTCTCATCACCGATGAGGCGGGCAAGGAGAACGCCGGTCTGACCCAGGCGCTCACGGACACCGGCTTTCGCGTCAAGCGGCACTTCCTGCTTCCCTCTCCCGGATCCGATTCCGATGAGCGACGGCGAATTGTTGCGAGCGTGATCGACTTCGTGCGCGGCTCCGACATCGAGGAGATCGTGGTCGGCGCCGGTCCCGCTCCATGGTCCGAACTGCGTACACTGGGCGCCGAATTGCGCGTCCTGCCATTTCCGGTGAGCTTCGTGCCGGTGGGCACCGCTTCCGAGATCTTCAAGCGTCCCCGTCACGAGCTTGGCAGCGCCGTCTGCATCGAGCTGCAGCGCGGCCTGATGAGCCCGCTCGAGCACGCGACGAAGCGGCTCATGGACCTGGCGCTCTCGGCGGCTGCGCTGACCCTGCTTTCGCCGCTGCTGCTGCTGGTCGCGCTCGCCATCAAGCTCGACTCGCAGGGGCCGGTGCTGTTCCGGCAGCAGCGCTGCGGATTCAACGGCCGATCTTTCCAGATCTACAAGTTTCGTACGATGTCCGTGCTCGAGGACGGCCCTTCCATCGTGCAGGCGCAAATCGGCGACAGCAGGTTCACGCGCCTCGGGACGTGGCTCCGACGAACCAGCATCGATGAGCTGCCGCAGCTTCTGAACGTCTTGAACGGCAGCATGTCCCTGGTCGGACCGCGTCCGCACGCCCTGGCCCATGACAACGAGTTCGACAAGCTTGTCCGCAACTACGCGTTTCGCCGCCGGGTCAAGCCAGGATTGACCGGGTGGGCACAGGTGCACGGTTGCCGAGGGCCGACGCCGACGCGTGCCTCCATCGAGGAGCGCGTCGAGTTCGACCTCTGGTACATCGACAATTGGAGCCTGTCGCTGGACATCGCCATCCTGCTCCGGACGCCGATCGAACTGATTCGCGGCAACAACGCCTATTAGGCGACTGTGCGGGATGAGGCTGCACGCCCATCCGGTGAATTCAGCGGTCGACACCGGAAGGTCCAGCGCCCCGCTCGGCCGCCCGTCTCCGCAGGCCGCCGGCACATCGGCTGACGGGCTCGCTGAATCCTCGTGAGGTCAGACCAAGCCACACGTCAACGAGGATTTTCGAGACGGAGCGCAGTCCCCTTGCGGTCCGGACGTGCTGACGACCTATGTCGCTCAAGCCCGCTGACGGCGGCCTTTCGGGACACCGGTGCCATTGATCGCGAACTCCTCGATCCGATGCCCGGTCTTGATCGCGGCGACCAGCCAGCGCGGCTGCTTGCCGCGGCCGGACCAGGTCTCCGCCGTCTGCGGATTGCGATACTTCGGCAGTACCCTCGGATATTTGCGTCGCGCCTTGCCGTTGCCGTTGTAGGGCTGCGCCCCGTCGCTGCCAGCCCCCTCGATGGCGCCGCGACTGCGGTTGAGAACCGCCAGACGACGTTCGAGCTCGCGCTTCTCTGACGTGATCCTCACAGCGAGGATCTGACTGATCTGCTCGTGAAGAGACCAGAGGTCATCGAAAGACATCGCCTCGAAATCGATCTTCTTGGTGGACATGCAGCGACCTTTATCTGTGATCTCTATCCTGCCGGATTAATGTCATATAATTCGGTATTTCGATCCGCAAGAGGCCCGCTGTCGGAAAAACTGAATATTTGAGATATATCCACTTGCCGACGCGCATGGTTGTAACTCAACAAATTATCAACCCGCAACCCCATTTCGGGGAAATGTGTCTTTCAATCGCCCTACTCCGGCGAACGACCTGCTCGACCGAGTCAAAAAACGCCGAATAGCCGCGATCTGCAAGGGATTTTGGTGTTGTATGGCAAAAGCGCGCCAGAATGACGCAATTTTGAATGGCGAAAACGGACGCGTTTCGGCAGCCGAGCGGGTCGGGCGAAGAAGCTCGCGCGAAGTGCGCGACGACCTACACAACCTATTCTGGCGGAGAAGCCAATAACCCGGATCGAGATATTTATGCATCTGCACAAAATGCCAGAAACGGGTTTAATTACGCACAGCATCGGGAATATGCCGCAGAGCTGCCGGAATGCGTTCATCAACGCGGACGGTCGCGCGCCGGCGGGGCCCCGAGATGTTCCGGGCACCAGCCCGCGAATCACAGCGCGCAGAGCCCATCGCCCGATGCGACTCCGAGCAAGCGACTTCCTTCAGGGGCCGACTGGGTGTTGTCAGTGGCATCTTCGGTTTGGAGGACTGCTCGGTGTCCGCGCGGCGACGTGCTTCTCTCGCCGGCAGCGTCTCCCGCCCTTGCCGCGGGCGTCCGCCTCGCGCTCCGGCTGCTCGCGCTTGGAGCCGAGCGAGCAGGCCGCCACGCACGCGGCTTCGCCACTGCGCCGTCGGCGCCGAACGCACGCGGTCGCCGCCCGCATCCTAAGGGACTGCTCGGGAAGGCCAGTATCTGACGCCCGCTCGGAAAGTTCTTCAAGGACGTAACAGATCGAGGGCGTCACCGGCAGCGCTACAAGGGTTTCGGCGAGATGAACCCGGAGCAGTTCTGGGAGACTACGCTCGACACCGAGGCGCGCACGCTGCTGCAGGTGAAGGTCGTCCTCAGCTTGGCGACCCCTGGTCGAGGACCGGACGCACGGCGGCCTCTCGACCGATGGAGACGCGGCGGCAGCGTCTGCTGCCGACAGACGCCGTGCAAGCAGCAAGGTCCGCCGTCCTATTTCCGTTGTTTGGTCCGGCCGGGCACAGTGCGCTGCGGCGCAACTAAGTGAGCGGTGCCACGCCGATACCGGTTCGCCACGGCGCGACGACTGGGCGTACTGGGTGGCTCGGCGCGCTTCTCGACGCTGCAGCTGATGGACCGGAGTTCGTCGAGGAGAAGGTCGCAGAGCTCGATCTGCGAGATCAGGACTGCTGGCGTCGACGGTTCTGACGACAGCACATGCAGGCGTGATCTGGCGGCCTGCATCGTCTTCAATGATTTCTGCACGGCACTCGAAGCGCCGCCGCCAACATCCAACTCGTCTTCAATCAACGCTGTACTAAGCTCGTCACACAAGGACGGACCCCACTCGTTGGCGAGATTTGAGGGATTTTTTCTCGAACGCCCGCGAACTGCCGTCGCGGCGACGTACGGCTCCGATGACCGGAATTAAATTAACCACTCGCGACAAGTTAATTTACCATCTGAACGGCAAGACATTAAATACTTCCGGCGCAAGCCGCGGTTGGGAGTAATTTTTTACCGCGTCCCCGAAAGGACTTATTAACCACCCTTGGTCGGCGCCAATTGAAGCTTTAGTTTGTTCGCAGCGCACTTTTTTGTGTCGTAATGAACGGCGGTACGCCAGTTAAAATATTTAATTTTAGATTGCATAAAATCATGAGTGCAACCACATATTCAATATCCGGGCAATCGCGCAGGCGGATCGGCCGTGCCCCTGCCCTCGCCAAAGCCAGTCCTGACGACCGCGACGCGGGGGGTGGGTGATCGCATCTCGATGCGGCTCGGCCAGCCTGGTGCTGGCGGCCGGCTTCACCAGATCATCGGCCGCTCCGGCGCGCCGCAGACGACGGCATTTCGATACCGGACCCCCCTTGGCGTCTCGATGGCTACGCGCCGGATGCAGCCCGGATAGATCGCGAGATTGTAGTGAAAGGGCGTGGCCTCGAACGCGCCGTGCAGGCGGCACAGCCGGCCGAGATCCGGGCCGCACTCCGTCAGCGGATAAAGCCGGCCCGCCAATGCCGGGGCGGACACGCCGGTCATGAAGACGAATGCGGCGGCTGCGATCCTGATGGCGTTCGACAAGGCATGCTCCTTGGGACCAATGACCTGCCGAGCAACATAGACTTGGATGACGGCCAACGCCATCTGCTGGTCGACATGGGCGCGCGACCGGCGGCTTCGGGGACGACCGCGGCGACTCGGATAACTGTTGCTCAACTGCTTTCTGCCTAGATTTTCGAGCGCTTCGTCAGATCCTGTGGAGCGCGACCGCATCATGCGCAGCCGCGGCGATCGCCGCCCGGCAAGAGGTAATTTGGTGAGGTCTAACTGTGACCTAATTAGCACGTCAGGGCAAAAGCGGGCTGGGACGAACAGTGGTCCGCTTTCGCCAGGGGGGACCGCCGGGTAGGTTGGAAACCAAGTGGGATGGCGTTGTCCCTCCGTGGGGGAGGGAATGGCGTGGGGACGTATTTTTGTCGTATCCGGGGATGCGTTTGAAGACCTTGATCAATCCGCCTGGATCGACCGGCGGTGCAGGATCTATCATCCGCAATCGTTCAGCGAGCCCGATTGGTCTACGCCGCCTTGGTCGCGCCTCGCGTGCTCTCGCGATGGCCGCGATGCTGGCGCTGCTGCCGGCCTGCTCCTGGCTGCCCGGGACCGGCCCGACCAGCGACGCGGTGAACGACAACGCCACGTCCAGCGTCCGGTCCAACACCGCCCTTCCCTATGCCCTTGTCGACGTCAGCCCGGAGACGATCGGCTTCCTGTCCCAGCCCAATCTGGTGACCTTCCAGGGGGTATTTCCCGACAAGCGGCCGAAGCCGGTACAGGTCGCCGGTGTCGGGGACGTCCTGAACGTGTCCATCTTCGAAGCGGCCCCAGGCGGATTGTTCACGCCGCCGACCGCGGCCGGAGCCCGTCCGGGCAACTTCGTGGATCTGCCGGCACAGGCGGTGGATCAGCAGGGCAACATCCGCGTTCCCTATGCCGGCGAGATCGCGGCCGCCGGCCGGACGCTTCCCCAGATCGAGCAGGAGATCGTGTTCCGCCTGCAGAAGCGCGCGCTCGAGCCGCAGGTCGTCGTCAGCCTGAACCAGCAGCATTCGAGCGTGGTCAGCGTTCTCGGCGACGTCAACACGCCCGGCGTGCTGCCGCTGAACAGCGTGGGTGAACGGCTGCTGGCGGTGATTGCGCGCGCCGGCGGACCGAAGCACGAGGCGATCGAAAGCTATGTGACCCTGCAGCGCGACGGCAAGCGTGTGCGCGTGCTGCTCAGCCGCGTGGTCCAGGATCCGCGCGAGAACATCTTCATCCGCCCGAACGACGTGGTCTACATCACGCGGGAATCCCCGACCTTCACGGCGCTCGGCGCGCTCAATCAGAACGTCTTCGGTTTCAATTCCGAGATCACGTTCGACACCGAGACGCTGACGCTGGCCCAGGCGATCGGCAAGGCCGGCGGGTTGAACGATCAGCAATCCGACCCGGCCGAGGTCTTCCTGTATCGCTACGAGGAGCGACCGCTCCTGCAGAAGCTCGGCATCGATACCAGCCGGTTCGTCTACGACCGCATTCCGACCATCTATCACCTCAACCTGCGCGATCCCTCCGGCATGCTGCTGGCGTCGGGCTTCCAGATGCGCAGCAAGGACGTGATGTATGTCGCCAATGCCAAGGTCGTCGACTACTACAAGCTGCTGGCGCTGATCAACAATACGGCAGCCGCCACGTCCGGGACCGCCACGGCTGTGACCAACGTCAACACCGCCGTCAAAACCAGGTGGTGAGACGGCCGCAGGCTGGCTTTCCGGCGGAGCTCGTTTGCGCGCCGGAGCCTGCCGCGCCAGAGTTTCTGCTCGGCCCCGATCTGCGCGGGCTATCGACGTGAAATTCCGAAACGGCGACGCTCCGCGGTGAAGGCGGTCGCGTTCCTCGGCAGCCAAGTCCGGCAAAGCTCCTGCTCGGCGGCAATACCGAGGTCGAGAATGCCGAGCTGATTCTCGGCGTCGTCGATCTCATCCCAGCGGCCAAGCCGTCCGGATCGATTCGTACACGTCACGGCGCGAGCGACACAGCGTCGAAGATCGAGGCAGCAGTCGGCTCAGGCCGGCAGGCTCGGCGTCGTGTTGGGGGTCAACGGCAGCTCGGCCTCGCCGATCTCCGGCAGCTTCGCGCTGCGGATTCCCAACGGCTGGCCGATCCACAAGGCGTGTGCCGTGTGATCGGCGAGAGGCTGCGTGGTGTTCGGATGAACCAGCACGCTGAGTCGGCCGTGATTGAGCATGAGCCACGGCACCAGCGTCGGAAACACCTCAACGGCAAAGGCGACCTGATACATCGCGCGCTCATGCGGACCGACCAGCGCATCGTGCCAGCGGCCCAGCGCCACCACAAATCGCTCGCCGATCCAGCGCCGCAACTGCTCCGCCTCTGCGCGGCTGTCCGGATCGTAGTAGATGTGGGCATGAAAGCTCGCGATCGCGCCGAGGCGATGCGGCTCCGATCCGATCTCGACCATCCCTGCGCCTCCCCTGGCAAACAGCGGCGCCACCCGTTGATGCCGACCATCTTAGCGTCGGCCCCGGCGGATGTCCCTGATCTCGCGCCGATCGCCTCACGGGAATGCAATGCATCATCGGATTTTGTCGCAAGAGCGCAGACAAACGCCAACGCCGCGCTGAGGGTATCAGCGCGGCGTTGTCGTTTTGGTTTGTGAAGAGGTGATG
>NZ_JABFDM010000017.1 GCF_013178945.1 Bradyrhizobium aeschynomenes | reverse complement strand
AAGGGCCCGGCGAGAGGACATGCAATTGGGATTGACAAACCAAGGCCCGTTACAGAAGCCCGGATGAGCGCAGCGATATCCGGGGTCTCACGCACTGTTCTTTTGAACCCGGATGTCGCTGCGCTCATCCGGGCTACAACAATCGCTCACTCCTCCGGCGCGTTCTCGATCGGGTCGAAGCGGTCGTGCTCGAGGCCGAGCAGGTTCCACGACTGCAGCATGTGCGGCGGCAGCGGCGCGGTCGCATCGATGACGCCGCCGCGCGGATGCGGGATGACGATGCGGCGCGCCAGCAGATGCAGCCGGTTCTGCAGGCCGCCGGGCAGCGACCAGTTCTCGATGTTGAAATATTTGGGATCGCCGACGATGGGATGGCCGATATGGGCCATGTGCGCACGCAGCTGGTGGGTGCGCCCGGTCACCGGCTTCAGCGACACCCAGGCGAGCTTGTTGGCGGAGGCCTCGACCACGGCGTAATAGGTCACGGCGTGGCTGGCGCCTTCGTCGCCATGGGCGGCGACGCGCATGATGGTGTCGTCCTCGCCCTCGTCCTTGGCGAGATAGGTCGAGATGCGGCCCTGCTTCGGCTTCGGAACACCCGCGACCAGCGCCCAGTAGATCTTGCGCGCCGAGCGGCTGCGGAAGGCGCCGGTCAGATGCGTGGCGGCGAAGCGCGTCTTGGCGATCAGCAGGCAGCCCGAGGTCTCGCGGTCGATGCGGTGCACGAGCCGCGGCTTCTGGCCCTTGGCATCGCGCATCACCTCCAGCATCTGGTCGATGTGCCGCGTCATGCCGGAGCCGCCCTGCACCGCGAGCCCCACCGGCTTGTTGAGGACGAGCACGTCGTCGTCCTCATATAGCGTCATCGCCTTCAGGCTATCGAGGGTCTTCTGCTCGGCCTCCGACAGGCCGCCACGCTCCTTCGGCGCATCCAGCTTGAGCGGCGGGATGCGCACAGTCTGGCCTTCCTCCAGACGATCCTTGCTGTCGGCGCGCTTGCCGTTCACCCGCAACTCGCCTTTGCGGACGATGCGCTGGATGTGGGAGAACGACAGCCCCGGAAAGCGGGCTTCGAGGAAGCGGTCGACGCGCATGCCGTTCTCGTCGGCCGTCACGACGACGGTCTGCACCTTGGTCGGCAGCAGCGGCGTCTCCGGCTCGGGCTTCTTCGGCGGCGCGGCAGCCGGCTTGCGCTCGGTCCGCTCGGCGCCGAAGCGCACGGGCTTGCCGGCGCCGGCGCGCTTGGAGGGCGGCCGCTCCCGCGGCTCGAACGTGTCGCGGCGGTCCTCTCGGTCGGAGCGTGGCGCACGAACGCGATCGCCCTTGCCCCGCCCGAACTCGCCGCGCGGCGCCGCCTCGCGCTCCCCGGCAAAGCGCTCGCGCCGCGGACGATCGCCATCCGGGCGTTTCGCCGGCTCGCGCTTGGCTGACTCGCGTTTGACCGGCGCGCCTGTGCGGGCAGCCTCGGCCTTCGGCCGCTCGCTGTTGCGGCGGTCGGCGGGACGATCGGATCGGGTCTGGGTTCGCTTGATGCGGCGGCTCATGCGCAGGTGCCTATCGTAAAAGGCTCTGCCAGTCACGGTGAAATCGCGATAAATCGGCCCAGCGAGGTCCAGCCCCCCGCGAATCGAACGTGATCGGAGTCGACGTATGACGCTGACGAGACTGGCCCTGACCATCCTTGCTACTGCGCTTGCTCTGAGCAGCGCGCGGGCACAGCAGAGCCCGATGCCCGACGATATCGCCTGGAAGCTGATCGAGATCGGCCGGGCGATCGATCCGCCGAAGACGGCTGCGATCTACGCGCCGCTCCAGCCCAGGGAACCCTACGCCGGCGTGAAGGTGCAGCGCGACGTCAGGTATGGCACCGCCGAGCGCAACCTGCTCGACGTGTTCACGCCCGACAGCGCGGCTGCGCCCCGGCCCGTGCTGATCTTCGTGCATGGCGGCGCCTTCATCGGCGGCAACAAGCGCACCACGCCCGATGGCCCGTTCTACGACAACATCATGCTGTGGGCGGCGAAGAACGGCTTCGTCGGCGTCAACATCACCTACCGCCTGGCGCCGAAATTCCCCTGGCCCGCCGGCGTCGAGGATGTCGCGAGCGCCGTGCAATGGGTAGCGGCCCACGCCGCCGAGAACGGCGGTGATCCCGCGCGGATCTTCCTGATGGGCCATTCCGCGGGCGCCGTGCACGTCGCGACCTACGTCGCGCATCCCGAATTCCACAAAGTCAGTGGCGGCGGCCTTGCGGGGGCCATCATGGCCTCGGGGGTCTACGACCTCACGGCGACGCCGCTCGGCGACCAGGAGATGGCCTATTTCGGCACCGACCCCTCGCGGTTCAAGGAGCGCTCCTCGCTGGCGGGCCTGCAGGCGTCGGCCCTGCCGCTGCTGATCGCCTCCGCCGAAATGGACCCGCCGCGCTTCGTCGAGCAGTTTGATTTGTTGAAGCAGGCGGCGTGCAAGCGGCCGTCAGGCTGCGCGCGAAGCGTGATGCTGCCGCAGCACAGTCATATGTCTGAGGTGTATGCGATCAACACGGAGGATGACCGGCTGACGCGGGAGATCGCGGAGTTCGTGCAGACAGGGAAGTAGTTGGCGCTCTCTCCTCCGTCATTCCGGGGCGCGCGCCAGCGCGAGCCCGGAATCCATGACCACGAGCGCCGATGATGACGCGAGATGCCCATGGCATGGAGCCTTCGACCAACGACTGCGTGTGGTCATGGATTCCGGGCTCAGTCACGCGCCCATGGGGCGCGCGACTGTCCAGGAATGACGGCGTAGCGGAGCGTACTCCCTCTCACCGCCGTCATTGCGAGCGCAGCGAAGCAATCCAGGGTGGTGGGCGGGACTCTGGATTGCTTCGCTGCGCTCGCAATGACGTGGTGAGGGCATGATGCGACATAAGCAGCGGAGTATGCTGCGACAGCGAGACCGGCATCAGTGCTCCTACCCGCCCCGCTCCTTCCTCAGCTTCGCCCAGTATTCCAGCCGCTTCCGGATCTCACGCTCGAAGCCGCGTTCGGGGGGATCGTAGAACTGCTGGCGTCCCAAGGCTTCGGGGAAATAGTCCTGCCCCGAAAACGCGTCCGGCGCATCGTGGTCGTACTGATAGCCGGTGCCGTAGCCTTCGCTCTGCATCAGCTTCGTCGGCGCATTGAGGATGTGCTTCGGCGGCAGCAGCGAGCCGCCTTCTTTCGCAACACGCTTGGCGGCGCCGAAGGCCTTGTAGGCGGCGTTGGATTTGGGCGCGGTCGCGACGTAGATCACGGCCTGGGCGATCGCGAGCTCGCCTTCGGGGGAGCCGAGGAAATCATAGGCGTCCTTGGCGGCATTGGCGATGACCAGCGCCTGCGGATCGGCGAGGCCGATGTCCTCCACCGCCATGCGGACGATGCGGCGGGCGAGGAACAGCGGATCCTCGCCGGCGTCGAGCATGCGGGCGAAGTAGTACAGCGCCGCATCCGGATCGGAGCCGCGCACCGATTTGTGCATGGCCGAGATCAGATTGTAATGGCCGTCGGCCGATTTGTCATAGATCGGCGCGCGGCGCTGCAGGATGTCCTGCAGCTGCACAGCGTTGAAGATCTCGCCCTTGCGCGCCGAGCGCCAGACTTCTTCCGCCAAAGTCAGCGCGGCGCGACCGTCGCCGTCGGCCATGCGGATCAGCACGGCACGCGCCTCGTCGTCGAGCGGCAGCTTGCGGCCTTCGACGGCTTCAGCGTTGCTGTAGAGCTTCTCGATCGCGGCGGCGTCGAGCGAGTGGAACACCAGCACGCGCGAGCGCGACAACAGAGCGGCGTTGAGTTCGAATGACGGATTCTCCGTGGTGGCGCCGACCAGCACGACGGTGCCGTCCTCCATCACCGGCAGGAAAGAGTCCTGCTGCGCCCGATTGAAGCGATGCACCTCGTCGACGAACAGCAGCGTGCCCTGCCCGGTCTCGCGTCGCGCGCGCGCGGCGTCGAACACCTTCTTCAGATCGGCGACACCGGAGAACACCGCCGAGATCTGCTCGAAATGCAGCTCGGTGGCGTCGGCCAGCAGCCGCGCGACTGTCGTCTTGCCGGTGCCCGGCGGGCCCCAGAAGATCAGCGAGCCCAGCGTGCGCGTCTCCAGCATGCGCGTCAGCGCGCCGTCGGGACCGAGGATGTGATCCTGGCCGACCACATCCGACAGTCTGTGCGGCCGCAGCCGCTCCGGCAACGGCCGCGGCGCATCGTGCTCCATCCCCGCCGCAGCGAAGAGGCTTTGGCCTCTGCTTGGGCCTCCCTGCTGGGGACGCTTCGGGCTCATCCGCCGAGCGTGACGTTGATCTGCTGGCCACCGCGCAGCACGGTGATGCGCCAGAGGCGGGCCTGCTCGCGCGAGGCCTTGTCGAGATCGGTGGTCTTGGCGATCTTCTGGTTGTTGACGGCCATGATCACGTCGCCCTTCTGGAAGCCGACATTGGCCGCCGTGGTGCCGTCGCCCGGTTCGAGAATGACGACGCCTTCGGTGTCGGCATCGAGATGCAGTTCATCGGCGACGGCCGGCGAGATGTTGGCAACCTTGGCGCCCTGGAACGGCGAGCGGCCGTTGATCACCATCTCGTTGCGTCCGGTATCCGGCGCCGTCTCCAGCGCGACGGCGACCTTCACCGGCTTGCCGCCGCGCTGCACCTCGATCTGCGCGGTCCCGCCGAGCGGACGCGTGGCGAAGCGATAGTCGAAGGCGTTGGGATCATCTACGGTCTGGCCGTCGATCGACACGATCAGATCCGACGACTTGATGCCGGCCTTCGCCGCCGGGCTGTTCGCCACCACCGAGGCGACCAGCGCGCCGGTCGGCGAACGCAGGCCGAGGCTCTCGGCAATCTCCGGCGTCACGGCCTGCAGCCGCGCGCCGAGCCACGGACGCTTCACCGCCTTGCCGCCGCTCTTGGCCGAGGCCACGACGACACGCACCATGTTGGCGGGGATCGCGAAGCCAATGCCTTGCGAGCCACCGGACTTCGAATAGATCGCCGTGTTGATGCCGGCGAGCCGCCCGGTCATGTCGACCAGCGCGCCGCCGGAATTGCCGGGATTGATCGCCGCGTCCGTCTGAATGAAGAACTGATAGTCGGTGATGCCGACCTGGGTGCGCGCAAGCGCCGACACGATGCCGTGCGTCACGGTCTGGCCGACGCCGAAGGGATTGCCGATGGCCAGCACGACGTCGCCGACCAGGAGGTCATCTGAATTGGCGAGCTCGAGGGTGGGAAACTGCTCCTTGGTCCCCTTCAGCTTGAGCACCGCGAGATCGGTGCGGCTGTCCTTCAGCACGATTTCGGCCTCGAACTCGCGCTTGTCGGACAGCGACACCTTCACCTCGTCGGCACCCTCGATGACATGCACATTGGTGACGACCAGACCGGACGCATCGATCATCACGCCGGAGCCGAGCGAGCGCTGCATCTGCTCCTGCGGGCCGCCCTGCAGGCCGAAGAAGCGGCGGAAGATCGGATCGTCGAGGAAAGGATTGCGGTTCTGCACCACCTTGGCGGCGTAGACGTTGACCACCGCGGGCTGCACGCGCTGCACGATCGGCGCATAGGACAGCCGCAGCTCGGCCGCGGATTGCGGCACGCGCCGGTCCTGCGCCGCGAGCGGTGTGGCGGCCAGCAGCGACAGCAGCAGGACCACGGTGGAGCGAATCAACGTCATGCGAAGAATCCTGGAAAATGAGGCCCTGGATATAGGCGGAACGGCCGGCGCGGCCAAGCTCAGGCGGTCTGATGCGGCGTTTTGATGGTCTCTGCAACGGGGGCGCAGGACAGCCGTTCCTGGTGCCGCTCGCCCCACGTCCTGAGCACCTCGATGACCGGCCGCAGGCTCTCACCGACCTCGGACAGGCTGTACTCCACGCGCGGCGGCACCTCGGCGTAGACCTTGCGGACCACCAGCCCGTCCTCCTCCAGCGCGCGCAACTGCTTGGTCAGCATGCGCTGCGTCACGCTCGGCATCAGCCGGCGCAGCTCGCCAAAGCGCTGGCTGCCGCTCTGCAGGTGGTAGAGGATCACCCCCTTCCACTTGCCATCGATCAGGTCGAGCGTGGCTTCGACCGCGCAGCCGGGGCGGCGGGCGAAATTCTTCCGTTTCATCGCGTTTGAGCCCAATAGTATCCAAACGGGGACTAGTTCCCTGTTTTTACAGTACTTGTCGAAACGACGCCAGCAGGACAAGTAAATCCCATGGAGAAGCCAGCCAGGAGATTGTGATGAAGGCCGTCGGTTACCAGCAGTCGCTCGCCATCACCGAGGAGCGCGCGCTGTTCGATTTCGAAACCGCCAAGCCCGAGCCGAAAGGGCGCGACATCCGCGTTGCGGTGAAGGCGATCTCGGTCAATCCCGTCGACACCAAGGTGCGCAAGCGTGCCGCGCCGCCGGCCGGCGAGACCAAGATCCTCGGCTATGACGCCGCCGGCGTGGTCGAGGCGGTCGGCCCTGAGGTGACGCTGTTCAAGGCTGGCGACGAGGTCTTCTACGCCGGCTCGATCCTGCGCCAGGGCACCAATGCCGAATTCCATCTGGTCGACGAGCGCATCGTCGGACGCAAACCCAAGAGCCTGTCCTACGCCGAGGCCGCCGCCCTGCCCCTGACCTCGATCACCGCCTGGGAGCTGCTGTTCGACCGGCTCGGCGCTATCACTGGCAAGAGCCTCGACGATCGCACCTTGCTGATCACCGGCGCGGCTGGCGGCGTCGGCTCGATCCTGATCCAGCTCGCGCGACGTCTCACCGGCCTGACCGTGCTCGCGACCGCGACGCGGCCGGAATCGCGCGATTGGTGCCTGTCGCTCGGCGCCCACGCCGTCGTCGACCATGCCAAGCCGATGAAGGAGCAGATCGACGCGCTCAAGCTGCCGCCGGTCGCGCTCGTCGCGAGCCTCACCCATAGCGACCAGCACTACAAGGCGATCGCCGAGTTCATGGCGCCGCAAGGCAAGTTCGGCCTGATCGACGACCCCGCCGAGTTTTCGATCGCGGCATTCAAGGGCAAGGCGATCTCGATCCATTGGGAATCGATGTTCACGCGCTCCTCGTTCACCACGCCCGACATCATCGCCCAGCACAACCTGCTGAACGACGTGTCAGATCTCATCGACAAGGGCGTGATCCGCACCACCCTCGGCGACAACTACGGCACGATCAATGCGGCGAACCTCAAGCGCGCGCATGCGCTGATCGAGAGCAACACCTCACGCGGCAAGATCGTGCTGGAGGGGTGGGGCTAGCTCACCGACGTAGCAACCTCGTAGGTGGGCAAAGCCGTCACCGCTAGGCGGCAGCGTGCCCACCGTTGGTGCGCACGCCAAGCAATTCAGGACCGCGTGAGGAGTCCGGATTGCTTCGTCGCTGCGCTCCTCGCAATGACGAGTGCGGGGATGAGCAGGTCTGGCGAAATCGCCCCTCCGCGAACTGTGACCGATTTGGACTGGCCCGCCACGCCGTTTCCTTTTACCGAAGCTCGACAAGCGCGACCTTCGCATCTGGAACAGCATCCGTGAGCAGCCTCGAGCAAGAGACCCAATCGTCTGCCGATCACGGCCTGCGCAGCGGATCGCCGCTGGAGGTTTTCAGCATCTTCCTCAAGCTCGGCCTGACCTGCTTCGGCGGACCGATCGCCCATATCGGCTACTTCCGCGACGAGTTCGTCGTCCGGCGGAAATGGATCGACGAGCATGCCTATGCGGACCTGGTCGGGCTGTGCCAGTTCCTGCCGGGGCCCGCCAGCAGCCAGGTGGGGTTCTCCATCGGACTGATGCGCGCCGGGTATCTCGGCGCGCTCACCGCCTGGATCGGCTTCACCCTGCCGTCGGCGGCTGCTCTCATCCTCTTCGCCTATGGGGCGGGTTGGTTGAGCGGGCCTTTCGGCGCCGGCCTGTTGCATGGACTGAAGCTAACGGCAGTCGCCATCGTGGCCCAGGCGGTCTGGGGCATGGTGCGCAGCCTCTGCCCCGATCGCGCGCGCGCCTCGATTGCGGTCGCGGCAGCGATCATCATCCTGTTGAGCGCGACCTCGGTCGCGCAGATCGCCGCGATCATGCTCGGCGCGCTCGCCGGTCTCTGGCTGTGCCGCAGCGAGGCAGCCGCGCCATCGGGACACGTCGCGATCCCGGTATCGCGCCGTGTCGGCCTGATGGCGCTCGCGCTGTTCGTCATGCTGCTGGCCGGACTTCCGCTGCTGCGGGGCCTGACGGGATCGACCGGCCTCGCCCTGTTCGATGCCTTTTACCGCTCGGGCGCGCTCGTGTTCGGCGGCGGTCATGTCGTGCTGCCGCTGCTGCGCGAAGCTTTCGTCGGACCTGGCTGGCTGAGCGACGACGCCTTCCTCGCCGGCTATGGCGCGGCGCAGGCCGTCCCCGGTCCGCTGTTCACCTTCGCCGCCTATCTCGGCACCATCGTCGCTCCGCAGCCGCATGGCATCATCGGCGCGATCCTGGGGCTGCTCGGCATCTTCCTGCCCGGCATGCTGGTTCTGCTCGCGGCCCTGCCGCTCTGGGACTCGTTCCGCAAGCGTGCCGGCGCACAGGCCATGATGCGCGGCATCAATGCCGCCGTCGTCGGCGTGCTCGGTGCGGCGCTGTACGACCCGGTCTGGACCAGCACCGTCCACGGCCCGAAGGATTTCGCCGTCGCGCTGGTCGGCTTCCTCCTGCTCGTTGCCTGGCGCGCGCCGCCGCTCGTCGTGGTCGCCTTCAGCGCAGGGGCCGGCGTGGTGATGACGCTGCCCTGAGGCGCAGCGCGTTCGCACTTCGATCGTGAGCAGGCTACAATGCGCGCAGCTACGCTGCCTGACATCACCCGTGACCGGAGGCCGACATCATGATCCACCATGGCGGATGTTTCTGCGGCGCAGTGCGCTTCGCATGCGCGGGCGCGCCGATCAACGTCCGCATCTGCCATTGCCGCAACTGCCAAAAGGCGATGGGCTCGCCCTATTTCGCCCGCGCGCTGTTCTCCCATGAGGCGCTGACGATCCACGGCGAAACCGCGCNATGAGGCGCTGACGATCCACGGCGAAACCGCGCGCTTCCCCTCCTCCGACGCGCTCGACCGGATGTTCTGCCCGCGCTGCGGCACGCGGCTGTTCTCCTGGCGCAACACCCGCCCCGTCGTCGGCGTGGCGCTGGCCTGCTTCGACGATCCCAATGCGTTCAGGCCGACCGAGCACATCTGGACGTCGGCCAGAATCGGCTGGGTGAGCCTGGACGACGGCCTGCCGCAATTTCCAGAAAATCCCGCGTAGCATCGCGGAACCATCGTGCCTATGTAAGGCGTCAACGCGTCCGGAACCTCGCTCCTTGAACATCTCGCTCTACGGCATCTCGATCTGGATCCTGCCGGTCATCATCGCCATCACCTTCCACGAGGCCGCCCACGCCTTCGTCGCCTGGCGGTTCGGCGACGACACCGCGAAGCAGCTCGGTCGCGTCAGCTTCAACCCGCTCAAGCACATCGATCCGTTCGGCACGATTCTGCTGCCGGGGATGCTGCTGCTGTCGGGCTCGCCGTTCCTGTTCGGCTATGCCAAGCCGGTCCCGGTCAACTTCCGCAACCTGCAGCCACTACGGGCCGGCATGATCATGGTCGCCCTGGCGGGGCCGGCGACCAATATCGTGCTGGCGTTGGCTGCCGGGCTGGCATTCCACATCCTGCCACTGGTGCCGGCCGAGGGGGCGCAATGGGTTGCCCACAATCTGCTCAATGCCTTCTCGTTCAACATCCTGCTCGCGGTGTTCAACATGCTCCCGATACCGCCGCTCGATGGCGGCCGGGTGGCGGTCGGGCTGCTGCCATCCGTGCTGGCGCGGCCTTTTGCCCGGCTCGAGCCCTATGGCATGCTGATTCTGATCGGATTTTTGATCCTGCTGCCACTCGCGGGTTCCCAGTTCGGTCTTAATCTTGATTTTGTGTCGGGGCTGCTCCGCGCCATGACCGATTCTCTCAAGCAACTGCTTCTGTTATTGACGGGTAACGCATAGGTCTCCGTATCAGGGACGTAAACGAGCTCCGAGGCACTCTTGGTCAAAGCCGCTGACATGATGATCGCGCGCCGCGCCGATACGCGCGCCCGCGCCGATTTCGCGACCTGGAAGATGATCGCCAAGCTGAACGGCGCCTCCGGCCTGCCGCCGGCCGCGCAGGAGTTCCTGGCGAGCTACAAGACGCGGCTGGGCGAGATGTCCGAGCACGAGGCGACCGAGGCCACCATCCGCGAGATGTACAAGGCCTATTACGCCGAGATGGGCGGCGGTGGTGCGCCGCCAGAGGTCAAGCCGGCCGCGGCCGAGCCGGTCAGCGACAACGTCACCGCCTTCCGCAAGCTGCCGCCGAAGCCCAAAGCGGCGCAGTCGGGCCCCGCTGCGCAGCGCAAGCTGCCGGTGGCCCTGATCTTCGTCACGCTCTGCGTCGCCTATGTCGGGATCAGGCTGTACTGGCAGTGAGCCGTGCCCGCGGCCATGACGAGCAGACCTTCACGCTGTGGCGTCAGGTCTTGGTCGCTGGGAATTTCACGACGATGTTGAAGGGAATCTCGTCGTCCGAGATCTGCGCCGGCGGCTTGGGGAACGGATCCGAGCGCCGCACCATCGCCACCGCTTCGTGATCGTAATCCGGGTCGCCGGATGACTGGATCACGTCGACGGAGACCACGTTGCCCCGGCGGTTGAGCTTGAAGGAGATCCGGACGCTTCCGCCTTGGGTCTTGCCGGCCGGGTATTTCTGATTCTTCTTCACGATCAGGCTGAGCTTGCGTTGCCAGTTCGTCGTCTGCGGATCCCGGTCCTTGCCCGTGCCGCTGGGATCGGGCGCCTTCACGCGATCGGCTTCGGGGACCTTGGCATCGAGCGTCTTCCGCGAGCTGTCCACGGCCGCCTCCCGCGCCTCGGACGCGTTGGTCTCGACTGCGGCGACCTTTTCCTCCTCCGTGGGCTTCTTGGCCTCGGTCGGCGACACCTGCTGGTCGGCCTCCTCGGTGGTGGTGGGAATGCCCTTCTGCAGATCCGTCTGCTCGGTCTCGGCCTTCTGCTCCGGCGTGGCGGCCGAGGCCGTATCGGCGACGGAATCCACCCCCATCGGCAGATCCGAATCCTCGACCTTCGGCGCTGCGATCTCCGCGTCGATCACGTCGGCGGCGGTGCCGAGGCCGCCGTCGTCGTCATCACCATGCGCCGTGGTCAAGGCCACGGCCACGCCGCCGATGTGGAGCGCGACGGCCACCAGCGCCGCCGCGAACCAGGCGGCGCGGGAGGTCGAGTGCGAGGTGAGGAGATCGCTCATCTCAGACGGACCGATCAGGGTTGCGGGGCCGGAGCGGCGACCGCTCCGCCGGCAGCCCCGGCCGGCCGCTCCAGCGCCACCAGCTTGAACTTGAAGTGCGCATCGCGCAGCAGCTCCAGAACGTCCATGACCTCGCCATAGGGAGCCCCGCGGTCGCCACGCAGGAAGACCGTCCGATCGGTCTGGTCGGCCATCACCCTGTTCAGCTCGGCGACCAGATCAGCCCGCTTCACCGGATTCTCGCCGATTGCCAGCGACAGGTCGGGCTTGACCGACACATAGGTCGGCTTCTCCGGCTTCTTCTGCGGCGTCGCGCTCGATGACGGCAGGTCGATCGGCAGGTCGACGGTCGACAGCGGCGCGGCCACCATGAAGATGATCAACAGCACCAGGATGACGTCGATGAACGGCGTCACGTTGATGTCGTGGGTCTCGTCGAAATCGTCGTCGAGATCGCCTTCGGAGAGCGAGACGGCCATCGCCTGCTACTCCGCCGCGCGCGCGTGCAGGCCGATCTGGCTGCGATCGAGATCGCGCGACAACAGCCGCCCAGTGGCGCCGGAGGCGCGGTTGACCAGCTCGAGATAGCCCTTCGTGACGCGCGAGAAGTGATTGTAGATGATGACAGCAGGGATCGCGGCGGCCAGGCCGATCGCAGTCGCCAGCAGCGCCTCGGCGATGCCCGGCGCGACCACCGCGAGATTGGTGGTCTGCGATTTGGAGATGCCAATGAAGCTGTTCATGATGCCCCAGACGGTGCCGAACAGCCCGACAAAGGGCGAGATGGCGCCGACGGTGGCGAGCAAGCCCATGCCGACGCGCACGCGCCGCGCCTCGGCGCGGACGATCTCGGTGAAGCTCGACGCCGCGCGCTCCTTGATGCCCTCGTCGCTGCCGAGCCCGGCCGAGAGCCGCGCCTCCGCGATGGCTGCCTGAAGCAGCACCGTCGCGACGTTCTTGCCATTGCCGAGCGCCAGATGCGCCTCGGCGAGCGACTTCGCACCGCCGAGCTTGCGCAGCGCTGCGACCAACCGGCGGCGCAGCACGGAGAATTCGATGCTCTTGGCAATCAGGATCGTCCAGCTCGCGACCGAGGCCAGCGCCAGCGCGATCATGACCGATTTGACGATCATGTCGGCCTTGAGGAACATGCCGAGCGGCGACAGCTCGTCGAGCCCGGTGGTCACCGACTTTCCACCGCGCGCGGCGCTCTCGGCGCTTGTCGCGGCCGGCTGTCCCGCGGCCGGCTGTCCCGCGGCCGGAGGCTGAGCCGACAGGTCCGTCGAGATCGCCGGAGCAGCCGGCGCCTGTGGCACGACCTGCTGCGCGCCCGCAGGCGCCACGGCCGAAACGATCAGAAATGACAGGACGATTGCAAACCTTGCGAGGAACGATGTCATCATATCTCGGCCCACTAAACCTCGGCCCATTGCCGGATCAGATTGTGATAGATGCCGGTCAGCTTGACCGCATCGGGATCGTCCCTCCCGAGGCGTTCCGCCAAGCTCTGGATCGCCGTGTCCAGATCGAAGATCATGCTCCGGACATGGGCATCCCGTATCATGCTCTGCATCCAGAAAAAAGAGGCGACCCGGGCGCCGCGGGTCACCGGCGTGACCATGTGAAGGCTCGATGACGGATACAGCACCGCATGGCCTGCGGGCAACTTGACTTCGTGCGAGCCGTAGGTGTCCTCGATCACAAGCTCGCCACCGTCATACGTGTCCGGCTCGGCCAGGAACAGCGTCATCGACAGGTCGGTACGGATGCGAAGCCCTGTCAGCGCATCGCCGCGCACGGCATTGTCGACATGAATGCCGAAATGATCGCCGCGCGCGGCGGTATAGCGGTTGAACAGGGGCGGAAATATCTGCAGCGGGATCGCCGCCGACAGGAAGCGCGGGTTCTTCGTCAGCGCCGTGATGATGCGCTGGCCCAGCACCCGCGCCGCCTCACCCTCCGGTGGCAGCTGCTCGTTGCGCTTGACCATGGCCGACTGCGCCCCGGCCGTCGAACGGCCGTCCTCCCACTCCGCCGCATCCATGATGCGGCGGAAGTCGGCCACCTCGTCTTTCGACAGAACGTCCGGGATGCAGATCAGCATGATCAGAACTTCGCAGTTGTCACGATGTACAAGGCGCGGCCCGGGGCGACGGCGACGAATGGCACCGCGCTCCGATACAGCGTGTCGTAGTACAGCTTGTTGGTCAGGTTCTGCGCATACAGCTTCATGGTCCAATGCGCATCGAGCTTCTTCTCGACAAAGGCGTCGAAGCGCCAGTACGCCGGCAGTTCGTTGCCGGTGTTGGCCGCGAAGGTGCCGCCATAGACCTTGGAGCGGTAGACCGCCTGGCCGCCGATCTCCCAGCCATTGTCGAGCTTGTATTTCGACAGCATGCTGAACGACTGGTGCGCGATGTTGGCGAGCTGCAGGCCGATATTGGAGGCGACGCCGCTCTGCGTGACCTTGGACTGCATCAGCACCAGGCCGCCGAAGATGCTCCAGCGGTCCGTCAGCTTGCCCTCCGCCTCGATATCGATGCCCTGGATGCGGTAGGCCGCGCCCGAGGTGAGGATGCTGTTCACCGTCTCGCGCGCATTGTCCTTGGTGGTCTGAAACAGCGCAGCCGAGACCAGGAGGTGGCGGTCGACCAGCTCCCATTTGGTGCCGAGCTCGGCCGCCTTGTTGCGCTCCGGCCCGAGCAGCACCGTGGTGTTGGCGGGCACGCCGCCATAATCGGTACCGGTGGCGTCGAGCTCCGAGCCGAACGGATTGGCCGAGGTCGCGTAGGCGGCGTAGATGCTGCCGATCGGCATCGGCTTATAGACCAGGCCGACATTGTAGTTGACCAGATCGGCGTTCATCTTGAGGTATCTGGTGTTGTTCGACGAACCCATGATGTAGCCGTCATAGCGCACGCCGCCGTTCAAGATGATGGTGTCCCGCCAGTTCGCCGTATCCATCACGTAGACGCTGTTGGTGTTGACGCCATAACGGGTGGGATTGCCGACCAGCGACGGCGTCGTACTGAACGGGATGTTGGTGTATTGCGGCGAGTACAGATTGACGCCGGTGACTGCGCCCGAGCTGGTCGAGCCGCCGCCGAACAGCTCCGACGACAGACCGGTGTAGCGGTCGATCGATATCGTCTCGTTGGAGAACTCGGTGCCCACCACGGCGGTGTGCTTGACGCCCCAGGTGTCGAGCTTGAACGTGGCGTCGTTCTGGTTGGCCCAGACGTCGACGGTCTGGTAGCGGCTCTGCGCGCTGGCCGTGGTCGTCCACAGCAGCGGGTTGGAGCTGGTCGTGTTCGGGTTCTGCGGCAGCGTGCCGATGTAGTTCAGCTCCGAATGCTCGCCACGGAACTTGCTGGTGAGCGTAATCGCCTCGTTGACCTTGTACTCCATGGTGCCGGTGCCGAAGTCCTGCCGCGCGGCCTGGAAGTCACGGTTGAGGAAGCCGTACCAAGTGTTGCGCGGGATGCCGGCCGAAGTCACCGGCACGTTGCCCTGCTTGTAGTAGGGCACGCCGAAATCCGGATAGCCTGAGAGATCGGTGTGAACGTAGTTGGTCGTGAATTTGAGGTCTTCGGTCGGCGTCCATTTGGTCGAGAGGAAGGCGCCCCAGCGGTCGTCAGTGACGTAGTTGCGTCCCGCGACGTTGGAGTCCTGAAACACGCCGCCGGTGCGCACCGAGACGGATGGCGAGACCACCTGGTTGACATCGAGCGTCACGCGCTTCTGCTGGTCGGTGCCGAACTCGGTGTCCATCCGCTTGAAGTTGGTGTCGCCGGCCTGCTTGGTGACGATGTTGATCGCGCCGCCGGCGGTGCCGCGCCCTGCATAGGACGAAGCCGGGCCGCGCAGGATCTCGATCTGCTCCGTGAAGAAGTTCTCGCGGATCGACACCGCGGGGTCGCGGATGCCGTCGATGAAGACGTCGTTGCGGGCATCGAAGCCGCGGATGAAGAAGCGGTCGCCGAAGGCGTTGCCGCCTTCGCCCGAACCCAAGGTGACGCCCGCGGTCGAGCGGCCGATCTCCTTGAGCGCGGTGACGTGCTTGTCCTGCAGCACCTCCTTGCTCATCACCGTGATCGTCTTCGGCGTGTTCAGAAGCGGCTCGGGAAACTTGGCCGACGCCTGCACGCGGTTGACCTTGTACGGCTCGGCCGCGTCGGCATAGGGATTGGCGTCGGGCGCGGCCAGCCCGCCCGCGTTGGGGAAGGCCACCGCCCCCTGCTGCCCGGCCTGCTGGCGGGCCGCGCGTCGCAGGGCATTGCGGGCGCGGACCTGCTCGGCGGTCGGCTTGGAGGACGTTGGCTTGGCGCGCGCGACCGGCGCATCAACGTTCACGGGTGGCAGGTCGGAAGCGGGTTGCGCTTCGGCCGACGACACCGATGCCACGGCCATCAGTCCGGCGACCGCCGAAACCTTGGTGACGAGAGGCCCCTCTCCTCGTCCCTCGAAAAACTTCATCGCTGCGCCTGCCCGCAGCGAACGCGGTGCTCTCACCTGTCCCATTTAATTTCACGCGCCCCAGATTTTTCATTGCACATCGCTTCCGCGGATCATTCGCAGTGCGACGATGTGTCGTTCGTATCGGGCGTGTTCCAGAGGGTCAATTTGAGGAGCCCTAATTTGGCCTTGAATAGTTCCAGATCAAAACAATTCTAAAAACGCACAACTAATAGAGACAGTCGGAACTTGAAATCGTTCTAAACAGCGCGATTTGACTCGCGCTGTTGTCGAATCGCCGCGTGTCTCAGTTCGACGACCCGGCGGTCTCGTCACTGCTCGGCGGCTTCATCAGCGAGAACAGCTCATCGACGGTCTGCACCGCGATCCGGCGCACGCGCTCGGAATCGTCGATGCCCGCGATCCGCACGCCGTTGACGACGGCCCTGATCTCGTCGCGGAAATCGGTCAGGAAGCGCAACGGATCGCGCTGCTCGTTGGCGACGCGCGCGATCAGGCCGGTGACCAGGATCTGGCAGGCGAGCATCTTTCCGTTCAATTCTTCCATCGAAGGCTCCACATCTCGTTGTCGTCGCATGGCGCATCGTCGCTTGCCGGACGATGCAGCCCCGCTCAGGTTGAAAACTTGCCGAATGTCCGGGGCACCGCGGCAACCGCCGAAGTCATCCGCTTCTAATCAGCTCTCAACGGGCGCGACAAGACGGCGACAATAGGTCGGAGGACGACTTTTGCGCGATCGACCGCCGCGCGTTCGGCGCAGCGAGGACGGGCGGAGGCCGCGCCGCCGCGGCCACGCCGTTCAGCTCGCTCGCCGTCCAGGCCTGGTCGATCTGCGCGAGCAGTGACGACAGAAGCCACCCCTGTGCGCATTTTCGCACTCAGGATGCTTTTGTTAAACATCACAACTCAAGATCGGATCGAGGCATATCGAGGCACGGTTTCGATTATTTGACCGCAACGCCTGACTTGGTTTCGGACAGCGTCTTGATCCGCTCCTTCAGTTCCCGGAGCGTGGCGAGGCTGGCAGCCACCGCATCGTCCGGGATGTCGTGCAGCACATCGGCGGCGATGGCGTCACGCAGCTCGTCCAGTTCGTCCACGAGCTGCCGGCCGGCGGCCGTGAGGTAGACTCGGTTCGCCCGCCGATCCCTGGGATCATGCCGGCGCTCCAGCAGCCCCTGCTCCACCAGCCGGTCCAGCAGTCGAACCAGCGAGATCGGCTGCAATTCCAGCACTTCGGCGAGATCGACCTGCGACAACCCTTCCTGCGCGCGCAGCCGAAACAGCACCACCCATTGCGCGCGCGTCGTGCCGCGCTGCTTGGCACGATGATCAATATAGTTGCGCAGAATGCGCGAGCTTTCGACAAGCTGCGTAACGAGCTGCCGTCTTGCGTCCAGCGACATGGCCGTGCGGTCCTCGGAGTCCCCTCGAAAGCTTTCGAATTGTTTAGGTTTGTCCACGCCCTCGTGTGTTTACACATTAATTGCGTGCGTACTATATCTGGGCTGCTGGGATTGGTTTTAAAGACCGGTTATCCTGTTCGTCTCAGCATACGGGCCAGCATGAAGACATCACGAACCATTACATGGATCCTGCTGGTCGCGGCTCTCGGCGGCGCCGGCTATTACGGCTGGCAGCGTTATCAGGACGCTGAGGCTGCGAAGAAGACCGCCGCACAAAAATCGGCCCGGCCGCAGGCAGTTCGGGTCTCGGCCGTCCCGGTCGAGAAAGCGGACTTCCCGGTCTTCCTCACCGGCCTCGGCACCGTCCAAGGCTTCAATACCGTCCAGGTTCGCACCCGCGTCGACGGCCAGATCAACAAGATCGCGTTTACCGAGGGTCAGCTCGTCAACCAGGGCGACCTGCTGGTCGAGATCGATCCGCGGCCGTTTCAGGCAGCGCTCGACCAGGCCAAGGCCAAGCGGGCGCAGGACGAGGCCAATCTCAACAACGCCAATCTCGACCTGCAGCGCACCACCAAGCTCGGCGAGTTCGCGACGCGGCAGCAGCAGGACACCCAGCGCGCCACGGTCGCACAGCTCACGGCACAAATCGCCGCCGACGACGCCGCGATCGCCAATGCCCAGACCCAGCTCAGCTACACCCAGATCAAGGCGCCGATCTCGGGCGTCGCCGGCTTGCGCCAGGTGGACGTCGGCAACATCGTCAATGCCTCGACCCAGACCGGCATCGTGTCGATCGCGCAGATCGAGCCGATCGCGGTGATCTTCACCGCGCCCGAGGAGCAATTGCCCTACATTAACGAGGCGCAGAAGGCCGCAGCCCTGAAGGTGATCGCCTTCACCACCGACGGCAAGAAGCAGCTCGCCGAGGGCAAGCTGATGGTCGTGAACAACCAGGTCGACACGTCGAGTGGAACGATCCGCCTGAAGGCGGTGTTCGACAACAAGGACCACGTGCTGTGGCCGGGCCAGTCGGTGTCGACGCGTCTGCTGGTGCGGACGCTGAAGGACGCCACGGTGGTTCCGGACGACGCGGTCCAGCATTCGACCAGCGGGCTGTATTCCTACACGGTGAGCCCGGAGAACAAGGCCGAGTTGCGCAAGGTCAAAGTGGGCGCCTCGATCGACGGCCGGACCGTGATCGAGGAGGGTCTCACCCCCGGCCAGCAGGTGATCACCGGCGGCCAGTTCAAAGTGCAGCCCGGCTCGATCGTGACCACTGCAGTGGCCAGCTCGGATCAGGCGCCAGCGAAGGTCCGGCAGGAATGAACGGCGGCATCTCGGCACCCTTCATCAAATATCCCATCGGCACCTCGCTGCTGATGGCGGGCATCCTGTTCATCGGTCTCGTTGCCTATCCCTTGCTGCCTGTCGCGCCGCTGCCGCAGGTCGACTTCCCGACCATCCAGGTCACCGCCAATCTGCCGGGCGCCAGCCCCGAGACCATGGCGACCTCGGTCGCCCAGCCGCTGGAGCGGCAGTTCGCCCAGATTCCCGGCATCGCCCAGATGACCTCGACCAGCTATCTGGGCACCGCATCAGTCACGATCCAGTTCGATCTCAACCGGAGCATCGACGGCGCGGCCAACGACGTCCAGGGCGCGATCAACGCGGCCTCGGGCCAGCTGCCGAAGAGCCTGCCGTCGCCGCCGACCTATCGCAAGGTCAATCCGGCCGACTCCCCGATCCTGCTGCTGTCGGCCACCTCCGAGACGCTGCCGCTGACCACCGTCAGCGATGCCGTTGACGCCGGTCTCGCCCAGCAGATCAGCCAGATCTCCGGCGTTGCCCAGGTGATCATCGGCGGTCAGCAGAAGCCGTCGATCCGCATCCAGATCGACCCGGCCAAGCTCGTGGCCAAGGGTCTTTCGATGGAGGACGTCCGCAGCCAGATCGCCATCACCACCGTCGATGCGCCCAAGGGCAACATCGACGGCGAGCGCCGCGCCTACACGATCTACGCCAACGACCAGCTGACCGATTCGAAGGACTGGAACGACGTCATCATCGCCTACCGCAATGGTGGCCCGCTTCGCATCCGCGACATCGGCAAGGCGGTCACGGCTGCGGAAGACGCCAAGCAGGCGGCCTGGGCGAACGGCAAGCGTGGCGTGTTCCTGGTGATCTTCAAGCAGCCGGGCGCCAACGTCATCGAGACCGTCGACCGCATCAAGGGGCTGCTGCCGCGGCTGGTCGCGGCGATCCCGCCGGCGATCAAGATCGACGTCATCTCCGACCGCACCACCACCATCCGCGCTGCCGTCGAGGACGTCCAGTTCACGCTGATCCTGACGATCTTCCTGGTCGTCATGGTGATCTTCATCTTCCTGCGCAGCTTCTGGGCCACGGTGATCCCGACCATCACGGTGCCGCTGGCGCTGCTGGGGGCCTGCGCCATGATGTGGGGCGTCGGCTATACGCTCGACAATCTGTCGCTGATGGCGCTGACGATCGCCGTCGGCTTCGTGGTCGACGATGCCATCGTCATGCTCGAGAACATCTCGCGCTATGTCGAGGAAGGCGAATCACCGATGGCCGCCGCCTACAAGGGCGCCAAGGAAATCGGCTTCACCATCGTCTCGATCTCGATCTCGCTGGTCGCGGTGCTGATCCCGCTGCTGCTGATGGGCGGCATCATCGGCCGGCTGTTCCGCGAGTTCGCGGTCGTGCTGGCGATGACCATCTTCGTCTCGATGTTCGTGTCGCTGACGCTCACGCCGATGATGGCCTCGCGTTTCCTGCGCAACGAGCACGCCGCCCAGCACGGCAAGTTCTATCAGTGGAGCGAGGCGGCATTCGACGCGATGCTGCGCGCTTACGAGAAGGGCCTGGACCTCGCGCTGCGCTGGCGCTTCGCCACCCTGATGGTGTTCTTCGCCACGCTGGGCCTGTCGGTCTACCTGTTCATCCTGATCCCCAAGGGGTTCTTCCCGCAGCAGGACGTCGGCCTGATCACCGCGACCTCGGAAGCCTCGCAGGACATCTCGTTCAAGGCGATGCAGTCGCGCCAGGAGGCGCTCGCCAAGATCGTGATGGACGATCATGACGTCGCCAGCGTGGCGATGGCGATCGGCGGCTCCGGCCGTGCCGGCAACAACGGCAACATGTTCATCACCCTCAAGCCGCGCGACGAGCGCAGCGCGACGGCGCAGCAGATCATCGGCCGCCTGCGGCCGCAACTCGAGAAGGTCGAGGGCGCCCGACTCTACATGCAGGCGGCGCAGGACATTCGTCTGGGTGGCCGTCCCTCGCGCACTCAGTTCGAGTTCACACTGCAGGATCCGAACCTCACCGAGCTGAACGACTGGGCGCCGAAAATCCTGGAGAAGATGCGCTCGCTGCCGCAACTGCGCGACGTCGCCACCGACCAGCAGGCCGACGGCACCACCGTTCAGCTGACGATCAACCGCGACACCGCCTCGCGCTACGGCATCTCGCCGCAGCTGATCGACGACACGCTGTACGATGCGTTCGGCCAGCGCCAGGTTGCGCAGTACTTCACCCAGCTCAACTCCTACCGCGTGATCCTGGAGATCCTGCCGGAGTTGCAGGGCAATCTCGACACGCTCAACAAGCTCTACGTGAAGTCGCCGACGACCGGCGACCAGGTGCCGCTGTCGACCTTCGCCAGCTGGACCACCGTTCCCGTCAAGCCGCTGTCGATCAGCCACCAGGGCCAGTTCCCGTCGATCACGATCAGCTTCAACCTCGCCCAGGGCGTGGCGCTCGGCCAGGCCACCGACGCCGTCCAGCGCGCCATGGTCGAGCTCGGCGCACCCGCGACCCTGAACTCGAGCTTCCAGGGCACGGCGCAGGCATTCCAGCAATCGCTCTCGACCGTACCGCTGCTGATCCTTGCGGCCCTCGTCGTGGTCTATCTGATCCTCGGCATTCTCTACGAGAGCTACATCCATCCGATCACGATTCTCTCGACGCTGCCCTCGGCCGGCGTCGGCGCGCTCGCGATCCTGATGGCGTTCGGCTACGATTTCAGCCTCATCGCGCTGATCGGCGTCATTCTGCTGATCGGCATCGTGAAGAAGAACGGCATCATGATGGTCGACTTCGCCATCGCCGCCGAGCGCGACCAGCACCTGCCGCCGGAGCAGTCGATCCGTCAGGCCGCCCTGCTCCGCTTCCGTCCGATCATGATGACGACGATGGCCGCGCTGCTCGGCGGCGTGCCCTTGATGCTCGGCAACGGTACCGGCTCGGAGATCCGCCAGCCGCTCGGCTACGCGATGGTCGGCGGCCTGATCGTCAGCCAGATGCTGACGCTTTTCACCACACCGGTGATCTATCTCTACCTCGACAAGGTCAACAACGCCTTCGCGCGCTGGGGTCGCACCCATATCGACCACGAGACGGAGACCGCCGCGGCAGGCCCGGTCAAGGAAGCGGCGGAGTAGTCCGCCTCCTCTCTTCGCGATCTATTGCCGCGCCATCTCGGCGTTACCGACGCCCTCGCCGTCCAGGCTCTGCTCGTCCTGCATCGTCACCGTCACGTGCGACAGCCGTCCGGTGAACGCGAACGGCGCTGCGTAGTCCGACACCGGGCTGCCGCGGTCGTGGCCGATGTCGAGCCCCGACCAGGAGATCAGCGTGTGGAAGGCGAGCTGCGTCGTCAGCGCGCCGGCCTCCTCGCCGTCGATCAGCAGCGTGTACCGGCTCATGCCGGTGCGCGCGCCTTTGGCGGGCTCGGTCTGCCGCCTGAGGCGCTCGACGCGAAGGCCGAGCCGATGCCCGCCGGCCGGTACCGGACGGCTCGACCTGACGACCTCGTGGCGGCCGCCGATGTTGAGATCGTGCACGAGATGGCCATCCTTGACGTAGAGGCTGTAGCCCGAGGTGGCATCGCCATGGGCGATCAGCACGCCGCTCGCGCCGTCATCGATCTCGACATGGGCCTCGATCAGATAGTCGCGGCTGCGCACGTCGGGCGCGACGTCGGTCGGCACGTGGCCCATGCCGGCATGGAAGGTGAAGCGCGTCCGCGCGCCATGGAAGCGCGCGGCGTTCTCGGCGAAGCGCGGACCGAAGCGGTCGTCGAGCGGCAGCACCTGATGCGCCTCCGCCTGCTCCCACCAGAGCTTGACCAGCGCCGCGAGCCGCTCCGGCTGCTCGGCCGCGAGATCATGCGTCTCGGAGAAATCCTGCGCGAGGTGGAACAGCTCCCATTTGTCGTTCTCGAACGGGGTGCCGGTGGGATGAAACGCCACCGCCTTCCAGCCATCGTGCCAGAGACCGCGATGGCCGAACATCTCGAAATATTGCGGCACAGGCTTCGACGGTGCGGTTGCGTTCGTGATCGACGCGGCGAAGCTGACGCCCTCCAGCGGCATCTGCGGCACGCCGGCGATCGTCGCCGGCGCCTCGATGCCGATCAGCTCCAGCAAGGTCGGCACGAGATCGCAGGCATGGACGAACTGATGCCGCAGCTCGCCGCGCGCCGCAATCCGCTTCGGCCATGACAGAATGAACGGATCGCGGATGCCGCCGCCATGGGTGTTCTGCTTGTAGCGCCGGAGCGGCGTGTTCGAGGTCATCGCCCAACCATGCGGGAAGTTCGAATGCGTGTCGGGCCCGCCGATGTCGTCGATGCGCGCGAGCTTCTCGGCGATCGGCTCCGGCTTGAAGTTGAACGGACCCATCGCGTTGACGAAGCCGAGCGGACCGCCCTCCTGGCTGGCGCCATTGTCGGACATCACGATGATCAGCGTGTCGTCGCGCTGGCCGGTCTTGTCGAGGAAAGCAAGCAGCCGCGCCAGATGCTGGTCGGCATGGTCGAGCATGCCGGCAAAGGCCGATTGCAGCCGGGTGAAGACGCGCCGCTCGTCGTCCGAATGCGCGTCCCAGGCCTTTACCCCGTCATTGCGCGGCGGCAGGTCCGTCGTCTCCGGCACCAGCCCCATCGCCTTTTGCCGCGACAGGCGTTGGGCACGTTCGATGTCCCAGCCATGCGCGAAGACGGCATCGTAGCTCTCGATGATGTCGCGCGGCGCCTGATGCGGGGCGTGGCAGGCGCCAAGCGCGAGCCAGGTCAGCCACGGCAGCTCCGGCCGGTCGGCGGTGTGATCGGCGATGAAACGGATCGCCTGATCGACCAGGTCGGCCGTCAGATGATAGCCGTCGGCGTGGCTGCCGGGCGGGCTGACATGGGTGTTGTCGAGCACGAGCTCCGGCGCATATTGGTCGGTCTCGGCGTCGAGGAAGCCGTAGAATCGGTCGAAGCCGCGGCCGAGCGGCCAGCCGTCGAACGGCCCGGTCGCGCCGCTCTCGGTCAGCGGCGTGACATGCCACTTGCCGACCATGTAGTTGCGATAGGCATGGGTGCGCAGCATCTCCGCCAGCGTCCCCGCCTCGCGCGCAATCTTGCCGCGATAGCCTGGATAGCCCGAGTCGAAATTGGCGAGGCAGCCGACGCCGACCGAATGGTGGTTGCGGCCGGTGAGCAGCGCCGCCCGCGTGGTCGAGCACATCGCCGTGGTGTGGAAGCCGCAATAGCGCAGCCCCTGCGCCGCGAGCGCGTCGATCGCAGGCGTGCGGATCGGCGAGCCGTAGCAGCCGAAGTCGGAGAAGCCGACGTCGTCGAACAGGACCACCAGAATGTTCGGCGCGCCCTTTGGTGGCTGCCGAGGCGCGGGCCACCACGGTGTGGAGCCAGCGATGGTCCTGCCGATCGTGCCGCCGAATGCGGGCTCGCTCATGACTGGTCCTCCCCTGTCGCTCGCGCCCCGGCCGCTGGCCGGCCGGCCGAGCTCGTTCTTGTTCTCATTGCATCCGATCCGCAGCACCCGTCCGGGGCGGCACGACCGCGCTTGCTCCAGATCATAATCATAATTATGGTTATTGTTCTAGATGGAGAAAGCGGCATGACTGCACGAATTGCGCAGGTCGACCTGCCCGGCGTCACGCCGTCGCGGCAGCAGCGCAGCCGCGAGACGACGTTTGCCTTGCTGACGGCCGGCGCGGAGCTGCTCTGCACGCGCAACCTCGCGGAGCTGTCGATCAGCGACCTCTGCGCGCAGATCGGCGCCACCGTGGGCGCCTTCTACAGCCGGTTCGACAGCAAGGAGGCCTATTTCAACGCCCTGCTCGCGCTCACCCTGGAAGGCGGCCGGCAGGAACTCCTGAAGCTGCCGCCGGCCGGTTCGGTCCACCCCGGGGACCTCGACGCGCAATGCCATCAGCTGGTCCGCGGGATCGTGCTCTGGATGCGCCGTCACAAGGGGGTGCTGCGCGCAGCCCTCGTCCGTGGGGAGCACGGAGCCAACAACTGGACCGGTTTCAAGGATCTGGCCCAGGCACTCTCACAGCGCGCGGCGCTGCTGCTGCGGCCGGCACCTCACGACAGCGGCGCGGTCCGACGCAAGCCGGCCGCGACGGCGGCGGAGCTGAAGACGGTCGCGTTCGGCGTCCAGGTCGTGCTCAGCACCCTGGTGAATGCCATCCTCAACGATCCCGGCCCGCTCTCGATCGACGACGACGAGATCGCCGAACGGCTGGGCGCATGCCTCGTCCTGCTGCTGCGCGCCGGGTCGGACGGCCCTGCGCCAAAGCCGCGTGGCCGCCCCAGCAAGCGCTAGCAGCTCCGGCCCGCCGGCTCCCCCCGGCCAAACACGTTGGAAATCCGTCATCCAGCGGCTTGCCAAAGCCTCGGACATGCGGGTAGAAGGACGCGTCGCCGCCGCCGGCCGTATTCGCGGGCCGGCTCGCAAAACGGTGCCAGACAGTCCGCCAATTGGTTGAAACTGCTCGGCATTCCGTTGGGGAATGGTGTAACGGTAGCACAACAGACTCTGACTCTGTTTGTCTTGGTTCGAATCCAGGTTCCCCAGCCAACTTCATCTCTGCCGCGACGTCCCTGCGACCTGAAACGATCTTGGTCGGTCCGCCGCGAACGCGTAAGCGCGTCCTGAATCGCTGCAGCGGCGGCCTCCTTTGGCGCGCGTGCCCGCGCGTTAACGTCTGCTCATTGCGAATCGGCGAGAACGGAACAACCATTGCGAGCAATGGACCGTTTTCGTGGAGGGCAGGCACTTGCAAAGCAGCGTCGGCGCGCGCGCCTTTCAAAATGCTCGGCTGCAGAAGCGAGCCAGGAAGCAGGCCGACGCGCTGCTGCCGGCCGCGGTCAAGGCCTATCGCGAGGGCCGGCATCAGCAGGCGCAGGCGTTGTGCCAGCAGATCCTGCAGGACCTGCCGCAGCATTTCGGCGCCCTGCATCTGCTCGGCGTGTCCGAACGGGATTGCGGCCGCTCCCACGAGGCCGTGCTCGCCCTCACCCGTGCGGTCGAGCTCGACCCGCGCTCGGCCGACGCCCAGTCGGATCTCGGCGTGACGCTGTCGCGGCTTGGTCGTCACGAGGACGCTCGCGCCCGCTTGGAGCGCGCCATCGCGCTCAAGCCGAACTTTCCGACCGCGCTGACGCATCTCGGCAATGCGCTGATGAGCCTCTTCCGTTTCGAGGAGGCGATCGCGGCGCATGACCGCGCCATTGCGCTGAAGCCCGACCATGCCGAAGCCTACGCCAATCGCGGCATGGCGCTGATGTTCACGAGCCGCCACGCCGAGGCCAGCGAGAACTTCGATCGCGCGCTCTCGCTGCAGCCGCGCTTGCTGACGGCCCTGTTCGGCAAGGGCGTGGCCAGCATGAACCTGCGCGAGTTCGATGCGGCACTGACCGCGCTGAATGCGGCGCTTGCGATCAATCCGAAGGCGGCCGCCGTGCTCGCCCAGCGCGGGCGGGCGTATCAGGAGCTGGGTAAATTCGCCGAGGCGGAAGCCGATTTCGACGCCGCGCTCGCCCTCGAACCGCTGCTGGAAGCCGCACTTTGCGGCAAGGCCGAGATGCTTCTGGTCAACGGCAATATCGCGCTGGCGATCTCGGTCAGCAACAAGGTGCTGGCCCAGAACCCGAACTCGGAGATCGCCTGGACCCTGCTCGGCGTCTGCGCCGCCGCGCAGGGCGACACC
This sequence comes from Bradyrhizobium aeschynomenes, assembly GCF_013178945.1. Lineage (GTDB taxonomy): Bacteria > Pseudomonadota > Alphaproteobacteria > Rhizobiales > Xanthobacteraceae > Bradyrhizobium > Bradyrhizobium aeschynomenes. Next base: position 92,612 of record NZ_JABFDM010000017.1, on the reverse strand, counting down.
GCCGCGGCCATCGAGCATTACGACCGCGCGCTCGCGATCCGACCGAACCATGAGGACGCGATCACCAAGAAGATCTTCGCGCTGGATTTCCTCCCCGACACCGGGTTGGAACGTCTCCAGGCCGCGCGGAGAGACTGGTGGGCGGCGATCGGCTCGCGATTGGAACGCCGCGCGCTCGGCGTGCGCAACATCGATCCCGATCGGCGGCTCGTCGTGGGCTATGTCTCGTCCGATTTCCGCGACCATTCGGCGGCCTTCGCCTTCCTTCCGATCTTGCGCCACCACGACCGCGAGAAGTTTGAAATCCTCGCTTATTCCTGCTCGCCGATGCAGGACGCCAAGACCGAGCTGTGCCGCTCGCTGGTCGATCGCTTTGTCGACGCCTCGCTGTGGAGCGACGACAAGCTCGCCGATCAGATACAGGCCGACAAGGTCGACATCCTCGTCGACCTCGCCGGGCATTCCGCCGGCCACCGGCTCACGATGTTCGCGCGCAAGCCTGCGCCGATCCAGGTCTCGGCCGTCGGCAGCGTCACCGGGACGGGGCTGCCCGTCATGGATTATCTGCTGGCCGATCCGGTGACGATCCCGCCCGCGGTCCGGCATCTGTTTGCAGAAAAGATCCACGACCTGCCGTCGCTCATCACGATCGAACCCCCGCCTCCGATTCCGCCATCGCCGCTGCCGATGCTTCGCAACGGCCACGTCACCTTCGGCGCATTCAATCGCATCGACAAGCTGTCCGAGCCTTGCCTTGCGCTCTGGTCGCAACTGATGGCGGCAACGCCCGGCTCGATCATCGTCGTCAAGAACCATTCGATGGGCGATGCGCTGCTGCGCGACCGGTTGATTGCTCGCTTCGTCGCTCACGGCATTGCCGCGGACCGTGTGATCTGTGCAGGAAAGACGACGCGCCAGGAGCATCTCTCGATGTTCGCCGGGATCGACATCTCGCTCGATCCGTTCCCGCAAAATGGCGGCATCTCGACCTGGGAGTCGCTGCAGATGGGCGTGCCCGTGGTCACCAAGCTCGGCAGCGGCCCGGCCGCCCGCGCGGGCGGTGCGATCGTCAAGGCGATCGGTCTCGACGAATGGGTCGCCGATGACGACGAGGGCTATCTCGCGATCGCGCTGAAATTCAGCGCCCGGCCTGCCGAGCTTGCCGCGCTTCGCGCCAAGCTGCCGGCCATGGTGTTGAATTCAGCCGCCGGGAACGGCGCGGTGTACACGCGGCATGTGGAAGCCGGCTACCGGAAGTTCTGGCGCGATGACAGCCGGCAGGCGCTGATCCGCTAGCGCTGTACGGACCGCGAGCGCCGGGCGACGGGGAGCGGATCAGGCCCGGCACAGCCGTACGCCCGTGCGCCGTTCCACCCATGCGAGGTAGTCTTCCGATCGCGCCAACACCTGCCGCCGCGATAGTCCGAACTGCTCGAGCGTATAGACGTGCCTGAAGCGGCGGCTGATCGACCCCGCCTGCAGATGCCGTCGCATTCGGCTCTCGAACGCCGCCGTAAAGTCGTAGCCGAACCTGGCGTAGATCCCGCGGACGGTCGAGATCGGATCATTGGTCAGATCGTCGAACAGAATATCGACATGGCGCTCGGAGCTCGCCGCCTCGTCGGCCTGCATCATCGCGGCCATCGACTGTTCGAACAGCTCCAGCATCCGTTGGCCGAGGTCGGCAAAATCGATGCGCGGCGTATAGGCGATCTGCAGCTGCGCGATCAGGCTGGCGAGGGCCGGAATGATCTGGCAGGGATCGCGATGCAGCCGCGCGATCCGCGCGTCGGGAAAGCTCTCGAACAGCACCGGGAGAAAGTGGGCATGGGCCAGCGACTTGCTGAGCCAGTGCCCGCCGCGATGAAACAACTGCAGGTGCTGAACCTGCCGTCTGTAGCCGGCACAGAGCACACCAAGGTCCGACCGGCCCAAGGCTCGAAACCATTGCCAATAATCCGGTGACCGGAGTCCGAGGATCATGTGCTGCGGGCCATGCCACATCATGAGCTGGCACTCCTCGGGGGCGTCCGGAGCGAGCTCATGGATCTTGTGCAGATCCGGCATCACGGCCGCCCGGAACTCGGATTGCGCGCGCAGCCGGCCGATCCGGGGATCGCTCGCGGAGGTCTCGGGCCGCGGTGGCGGCGACGGCTCCTGCAGCTCCCAAAGAAGCGGCGCCCGCGCCTGCGGATCGAGCGCCAGCAGGTGATGCAGGAACGTGCTTCCGGTGCGGCCGAAGCCGACGAGAAACAGCGGTCTTGCGACCGGCACGTCGGCGATCTCGGGGAAATCAGTCAGGTCCCGCGCGAACTGGACGTATCGTTCGATCCAGCCATAGATGTAGTGGCCGGCCATGTAGCGGCCGAGGTCGTCATAGTGCGGGTCACGGCCGACGGCGTCCGCGAGGCGCCTGATCCCTTCGAGATGAAGTTCGCTGCCCGCGCCGAGCGGCACCGGACCGACGCGACCTTGCGCGAGGTCGAGCAACTGATCGACGTCCAACAGTTTCCTGGCGCCGAGCTCGCGATCCAGCGAGAGCATCCGGGTGAGGAGCTGTGCCGCCGTCGGCGAGCGCAGCCTGGGAGCGACGACGATGGCTTCGTCGGGCTCGCCCGTCCCGCGACGCATGGCATGCTTCCTCGTTTGTGGCCAAGGCGTTCATGCTAGCGAACGAGGTGTCCGATCACAACAAGGCCCGAACGCAAGGCGCCTGCAACCGGCCCAACGGCTACCGCGCGTGGTCACAACGGAAACTTGTAGAAACAAGACAAGGGCGCCACAGCGTTCAACTTAATCGACGGAACTATCAGCGGTTGCTGGCGAGGATCCGCCGACCATGCCACGCAGATCACCTTCGAAAGGAGCGAAGGGTGCTGGTTCTGCGTCGGTTGGCTGTCATCGGTGTCTCTGGCCTGCTCGTTCTCGCCGTCGTCGGCCTCGTCATGTTGGCGACGGACAGGGATGCGGATCTGCCGCCATCATGCAGCCGGGGCTCCGCCGATGCGATCATGACCGGCTGCGCACCGGGCCAGCGCTCGTTGTGGTTCGAGGAGGTCATGACGTTTCAGCGGCCGGGCTGGACACCGGCGCGGTCCGACGAGGGCTCGGTCCCGGCCAAAACGGCAGGCGGAGCGCCGCACCCGCCGGATTAACCCGCTGTTCACCACGATCCCGGCCCGGCCGGAACGATGCAATTTGCATCAAATTGTCTGGTCAGGGAGACGGGACATGACCAGGATGCAGGATCTCGAAGACCAGATCGCACGGGCCGAGCGGCTCGAGCGCAGCATCACCGATATGCTGACGATCGAACGGCTGCGCCATTTCGCGGCAGAGTGCCGCCGCGAGCGCGAACGGCTGTCGCAGCAGCGCTGCGCGGCCTGACGGAGCCGCCGCCCACTGCTGCAGGCATGTTTTCCGAAGTGGCGCCGATCGACCTGTGCCCTCAGGAGCAGGTCGTGACCATGTTGGTGCAGAGCTGCCGGGTCCAGCCGATCCCCTTCTTGACGCGGACCTTGGCGAACGTGCCGAAGCAGCCGAGCAGCTCGACGGCCTGATCGCCGCTCGCATGCGAATCGAGCGTCGCGCTCGCGGTGGCATGATCGCGGTAGATCACTGCACCGTTCTGCAGCCCGCCGACGCCGACGACGCTCCGGTGCACGAAGCCGCGACCCTGGAAGATGACCCGCTCCTTGTCCTGGTCGACATCGATCAGAACGGCCCGGTCGATCTCGAACCAGTCATCATGCTGCGCGGCGAGATGCACGACGATCCATCCTTCGCTGGTGGGGTTCTTCAGCGCCGTGACCACGCTGCCGCCGGGAGTGGCGCGCACATTGGCGCCGCTCGGATCGCGGTCGGTGATGTCGACGTCGACGTCGCATGCCTGGCGTCCCGGCCCTTGAGCCCAGGCGCCGGCGGGGACCGCGAGCAGCACGGCGAGCAGCCAAACAATCATGCGCATCATCAAAGCGTCCAATCGCGACCAGGATCCGAATTGGTCGCTGCCGCCGCGCCGAAGTTCAACGACGCCGCCTGCACGCGGGCCGCAAGCGCGTAGACGAAGGCAGTCACCGCTGCCTTTGCTCGTCCCGGCCGAAAACCTGTCGTGACTGACCGGTCGTTCGTTGCTATCATGGGTTGCTGACGTCCGATTGCCACCAATCTCATCCGCCGTGAGGCGAGCGTGTTGCGATCCATCTCATGGAGATTCATGGAGATCGCCGATGCTGCTGACCAGGTTCGTCGTCGCCGCCATTCTTGCGCTCATCGCCGTCTCCGCATGTCATGCGCAGGCCGCGGCCGAGGCGGAGGTTCCGGGAAGCGCGATCGTGAAGGACATCCCGCAACAGACGCGTGACGAATTCTATGCGAGGCGCCGCGACATCAGACGGCAGACCGCCCCGCGGGTTCTGTTCGTTCCGGGCATCCTCGGCTCCAAGATCGCCGAATGCCACGTGGACGGCACCCAGTGCCGCGACATCTGGGGAACGACCGGCGCGATTGCCCGAAACGATGTCGATTTGAGCATGAAGACGGATCGCCGCTATCGAACAGACGTGGTCGAGACCCTGCTGTTCAGCAACATCTATGGCGGCATCGTCGACCATCTGCGTCAGAAGGCCAGCGCGATCGGACCCGACGCCGCGGGCGATCCGCTCGTCAGCGTGTTCTCGTATGACTGGCGACTCTCCAACGCCTACAATGCCACGCTGCTGCGCGACCGCATCTGCGACCTCAGAGCCGGCGCGGCGAAATCGCCGATCGTGATCATCGCCCACAGCATGGGCGGACTGATGACCAAGATCTGGGCCGCGCGTTATGGCAAGCAGCCCTGCAGCCACGGCGGCCTCCCCGACGTATCGCAGATCGTGTTCGTTGCAACGCCGCATCTCGGATCACCGAAGGCCATCAAGGCCGTCGTCGACGGCTACAACATCCTGTTCGACGAGCTGACGGGCCTGAAGCGCTACCTCGGCTGGTGGGAACGCAACTATCTGCTCGATTCGATCAATGCAGCAGGCATCTCGTTCCCGAGCCTGTATGAGCTGCTGCCGATCCGCAGCAGCGAATACTGCCTGAAGCAAAAACCGGCACTGAGCAAGGCGGGAGTGCCGGTCGAGAGCGACGACCAGAAGCCGGTCAACCTGTTCGACGTCGAGACGTGGCGCAAATACGATCTGCTGCAGCGGATCGGCCTGCCCGCGGTTCGAAAGAGCTATTACGACAACGAGCTCGCACCGATGCTGAAGGGAGCCGAGCAAGTCTTGTGCGAGATCTCCGATTTCGACCCGTCCAGCATCGCCGACGTGTCCTATTTCTTTGGCCGGGAAAAGACGGATCGCACCTACGGCTGGTTCCACCTGCGCAGCGGCAAGACCGATCGGATCGACGACTCAAAGATCGTTCAGGGCGACGGCACCGTCCCGGTCTACAGCGCGCAGAGCATGTTGGTCAGCAGCACGCGCCAGACCATCGAGGTTCAGGAGGACCATACCAAGATCATCAGCAGCAAGCCGGTGCTCAGCATGATCGACGAGCTCTATATTTCGGCGGCGAAGCGCGCCGATCTTCAAACGGCGCGCGCGCAGACGGCCTATGCCTCGCTGCTGGCAGCGGAAACCGCCGCCACCCGATCCTGGATTCCGGTGTCCTCGGATCCCAGGAGCTGGTCGGGCAGCGACGACAAGCTCGCGATCGACATCAACAAGCGGGCTCTCGCTGCGGCGGGCAAGAAGCCATCGGACATCGCGGCGCTCGCCCGCACATCCCTGGATGCGGGAGAAAGGGCCCGGCTCTATTCGGTTGCCGCTGCCACGACGGCCGACAACAAGCAACAGCTGACCTGGATTGCCGACGCGGCCGGCTCATCCTACTCCGCCGGGCAATACCAGGACGCGATTCGCAGTTCGACATTCATCGCGGCCGCTGTGGAGACGACCGTCCCGCAAAACGACCCCTCCAGGCTCGCACTGCAGAAGTCGGCGGCGGAGATCAAGGGCTGGGCTTATCTGCGCAGCGGTGACATCGACGAATTCAACAAGCTCGCTTCGTCCTATGCGGAGAAGTTCGCCATGGCCAAGGACGACTTCAAGGAGCCGGTGCAGAGGCGGAATTTCCTGGTTCAGTTCGCGACGTCGCCGGAAGGCAGCCCTCTGCTGGTCTACAATCCGGAGAGCGGAGGTGCTTCCGTCGCTTATGATCCCTCCAAGGCCTTTCGGCTCCAGTGGGACGGAATCCAGCAATAGATGTTGAGCCGGAGGGCCAGACGCGCGAGGACATCCGCATCAGCAGCCGCTCGCCAGTCGGGCAGAAAGCGTTCCGATGCGCGCACGTCCCTCCTCCCGCCTGCTCGTTCTCGATCCACAGGATCGGCTGCTGCTGTTCAAGTTCGTGCATCTCGCCGGCACTCTGGCGGGACAGCAGTTCTGGGCCACGCCGGGCGGCGGGCTCGACCCGGGCGAGAGCTACGAGGCCGCCGCCTGCCGCGAGATGTTCGAGGAGACGGGCATTCGCATCGATCATCCTGGACCGCAGATCATGCAGCGAGCCGTCACCTTCACTTTGGTCGACGGCGAGCAGGTTAGCTCGGACGAACGCTACTTCCTCATCAGAGTCGCTCACGACGGCGTTTCGTCGACGCATTGGACCGAGTTGGAGCGCGCGGCCATCACTGCGCAGCGGTGGTGGCGGCGGGAGGAACTCGCGGCGACGTCCGACCGGGTCTTTCCCGAGGACATCACTGACATGCTGAGACGTGCGGGCGTCTGGTGAGGCAATCGCCCCGTCAGAGCCGTCCGCCCGTCAGCGCGGCGGCGCGGGGCCGGCCGATATCGTCGATCGCGCTGGGCATCGGCGCCACCGGAAATATCGCGTTGATCTGCCCCGTGCCGGACGACGGGAAAAACGGCGTCACCACCTCGACGCCGCGATCATAGTGATTCCAGCCGAGCGCGCCGAGCAGCATGGCCGTATCGTGCATGAAGCCCTCGCCGTGACCCTTGCTGGCATATTCCGGCAGCATGTCGCAGAAGTCGGGCCATTCGCCCTGCTCCCACATCTGGATTACCTCGTGATCGAGCCGCTCCAGGAACGGGCTGAACATCTTGTCGCGATATTCGTCGGCCGTGCCGTTCTGGGCGAAGCGATGGCTCAGCGAGCCCGAGGCGAAGAACGCCACCGTGCCATCATAGTGATCCTCGACGGCGCGACGAAAAGCCCAGCCGAGCTTGGCGCTGTCGGCGAGGTAGTGCGAGGTGCACAGCGCCGACACCGACACGACCTTGAAGTGGCGGTCGGGGTTCATGTAGCGCATCGGAACCAGCGTGCCGTATTCGAGCGCCAACGAGGTCGCGTCATGCGCCATGGTCGCGATGCCGTGCGCGTTGGCGCCCTTGGCCAGGACGTGGCCGAGCTCAGGGTTGCCATCATACGCATAGGTCATGTTGGCGATGAAGTGCGGCAGCTCGTTGGAGGTGTAGAGCCCCTCGAAATGCGGCGCGCAGTTGATGTGATAGCCGGCATTGACCAGCCAATGGGTATCGAACACGACGATGGTGTCGACGCCCGCCTCGCGGCAGCGCCGCCCGATCTCGAGATGGCCGTCGATCGCCGACTGGCGCTTGCCCTTGGCCGGACCATCGAGCTCGCTGAGATACATCGACGGCACATGCGTGATCTTGGCCGCCAGTGCGAGCTTGCCCATCGTTTCGTCTCCCTTCCGATCGTTCACGGTCCGGCGTCGCGAACCACTTGCTTGATGGACAGATTAGCCTTCCAGCCTCGCAAACAAAAGGGCCGCTGGCGCGGCCCTTCCCGGCATCATGCCCTGCTGTCCCATGATCATGGGACAGCAGGGCCAGGACATGCCGTCATGCCGCCTTGATGTCGATGGTCTTGGCGGCCTTCTGCACCTCCGGCTTCTTCGGCAGGGTCACCTTGAGCACACCCTGCTTGAACACCGCCTCGATCTTGTCGGTGTCGACGCCATCCGGGATCTGGAAAGACCGTTCGAACGAGCCGAAGCTGCGCTCGCGGACGTAATAGTCCTTCTTCTTCTCTTCCTTGTCTTCCTGCTTCTCGCCCTTGATCGAGAGTACGCCGCTCGCGACCTTCACCTCGACATTCTTCTCGTCGAGCCCGGGTAGCTCGGCCGTGACCTCGTAGGCATTGTCATGCTCGGCAACGTCGACCGCCGGCGCCACGGCGAAGGAGCGTGCCCGTGCCAGGGTCGGCAAGGAATCGAACAGCGAGGGGGTGCGCCAGACTCCGCCGTGGAAGTCCTCGAACACCCGATCGATCTCGCGGCGCAGGTTCTCGAACGGACGCCATCCCTGCAAGGACGGCGCATTTGCTTTCTCGGTGTTGACGGGCAGCTTGGTGGGTTCGGCCATGACTTCATCCTCCTGCTTCACGCGAGGATCGGCTCTTCAGCGGCACATGCGCAACCGGTGCGCTCGACGAGACCGGCCGGCATCCGCTCCCTCGCGCTTGACGGGAAAAATATACCGGGCACACCGCGGTTCCAGATTGATCGCGATCAAATCCTTGCGCAACCGCTTAGCCCGCCCGACCCGCCCGCGACCGGCGCTTCGTTGGACCCGCAGGCCCCGCAATCGTCCCATCGATCCAGGCGTGCGCAGAGCCGAAGAAGCCCTTTGAAATGGTAAATCGGGCGTTAAACAAAGCGGCTTGCGCGACGCTTTAGCACAGGCAACAGAAAGCGTTATACCACAATGCGTTACGCCACTTTGAGAAGGCATGCTCCCAACGTCGCGAGGCGTGTCCGGACCGCACGGACGGGGGCCGGTGCGCCGACAAATGTGAGCCGTTTAACAGATTCTCCAGTCCCTCCGGCGAAGGTGTCCGCTCAACAATTCACCACAGGTTTCATGACCGTGATATCCTTCGGACGTGTGATCTCGGTGCGAGGCTCCCAGGCCCGCGTCGGCATTCTGTCGACCGGGCAGATGACCGTCTCCGATATCCGCGCGACAGTCGGCCGTTTCATCAGCATTCGCTGCCCGAGCGCCACGATCATCGCGATCATCACCGAGGTCACCAGTGAGGACCTCTCGCAGGCCCACGACTACGTCGCGACCGCGTCGGTGGACCTGCTCGGCGAGATCCTCGGCCCCGCCGAGCGGCCCAAGTTCCAGCGCGGCGTAACCCACTACCCGACCATCGGCGACGCCGTCGAGATGATCACCAGCCAGGAGCTGCGCACCATCTACACGCCGACGGCCGGCGACCACATCGACATCGGGGCGCTGCAGCAGGACACCTCCGTGCGTGCCTGCGTCAATGTCGAGGAGATGCTGTCGAAGCACTTCGCGGTGCTCGGTTCGACCGGCGTCGGCAAATCGACCGGCGTGTCGCTGCTGCTCAACGAGATCCTGAAAGCGCGGCCGAACCTGCGCATCTTCCTGCTCGACGTCCACAACGAATATGGCCGCTGCTTCGGCGAGAAGGCGCTGGTGCTGAACCCGCGCAATCTGAAGCTGCCGTTCTGGCTGTTCAATTTCGAGGAAATCGTCGACGTCCTGTTCGGCGGCCGCCCCGGCGTGCCCGAAGAACTCGACATTCTCGCCGAGGTCATTCCGCTGGCGAAGGGCATCTACACCCAGTATCAAAATACGGACCGTATCGGCCTCAAGCGCATCGATCCCAAGACCGTCGGCTATACGGTCGACACCCCGGTGCCCTATCGCCTCGTCGACCTGATCAACCTGATCGACGAGCGCATGGGCAAGCTGGAAAACCGCTCCTCGCGCATCATCTACCACAAGCTGATTTCGCGCATCGAGACCGTGCGCAACGATCCGCGCTACGCCTTCATGTTCGACAACGCCAATGTCGGCGGCGACACCATGGCGGAGGTCATCAGCCACCTGTTCCGCCTGCCCGCCAACGGCCGCCCGATGACCGTGATGCAGCTCGCCGGTTTCCCGGCCGAGGTGGTCGATTCCGTCGTCTCGGTGGTCTGTCGCATGGCGTTCGATTTCGGCCTGTGGAGCGACGGCGTCTCGCCGCTCCTGTTCGTCTGCGAGGAAGCGCACCGCTACGCCTCCGCCGACCGCTCGATCGGCTTCGGCCCGACCCGCAAGGCGATCTCGCGCATCGCCAAGGAAGGCCGCAAATACGGCGTCTATCTCGGCCTGATCACCCAGCGGCCGGCCGAGCTCGACGCCACCATCATCTCCCAGTGCAACACGCTGTTCACGATGCGCCTCGCCAACGAGCGCGACCAGTCGCTGCTGCGCTCCGCCGTCTCGGATGCGGCCGCCAACCTGCTGTCGTTCGTGCCGTCGCTCGGCACCCGCGAGGTGCTGGCCTTCGGTGAAGGCGTCGCGCTGCCAACCCGGCTGCGCTTCAAGGAGGTGCCGCTGCATCAATTGCCGCGCAGCGAGGCGACGATCGCCACCGTCCGTTCGGTCAATGCCGGGCACGACATGCATTTCGTCAGCGCCGTGCTGGAGCGCTGGCGCGGCGCGACCTCGAGCCGGGATGCCGCGAACGGCGACGGCGGCATGAGCAGCACCGGCGATCGCGCCGGCCTGTCGGCCTCGCTGGATGCGCCGATGCTGCAGCCGTCCATGGGTCTCGACCCCGACCGCTTCTCGCTGTTGAAGAAGCCGCTGCGCTGAGCGGGCGGCGGATTGCAGGGTGATTGCGCGCTCGCCGTGATCGACTATGGTCCGGCATCTGACACGCAAGCCGGATCCCCTTGCCATGACCCAGCCCGCCATCAGCCGCTTCCCCGTCCCCGCAATCGATGCGCTGCCGGATGACATCCGCACGCGGCTGCTGGCAGTACAGGAGAAGAGCGGCTTCGTGCCAAACGTGTTCCTGACCCTGGCGCATCGGCCCGACGAGTTCCGTGCCTTCTTCGCCTATCACGACGCGCTGATGGAGAAGGATGGCGGGCTGACCAAGGCCGAGCGCGAGATGATCGTCGTGGCGACCTCGAGCGCCAACCAGTGCCAGTATTGCGTGATCGCGCACGGCGCGATCCTGCGCATCCGCGCCAAAAATCCCCTGATCGCCGACCAGATCGCGATCAACTACCGCAAGGCCGACATCACTCCGCGCCAGCGCGCCATGCTCGACTTTGCGATGAAGGTCGCGCTGGAGGCGCAGACCGTCGGCGACGTCGACTTCAGGATGCTGGCGGAGCACGGTTTTGGCGACGCCGACATCTGGGACATCACCGCGATCGCCGCCTTCTTCGCACTGTCGAACCGGATGGCCAACGTCACGGGCATGCGCCCCAATGACGAGTTCTATCTGATGGGCCGGCTGCCGAAGGCGAAGTGAGGCGATCAGTCGTCGGACGCTGGTCCGCACCAGCCGGGAAGATACACCGCGTCCTGGCTCTTGGCCAGCGCCAGCGCGTGCTCCATGGCGGCGGCAAACCGATCCTCGACCGTCTTGCGCTTGACCTTGCGGCGCAGGAAATCGGCCCACAGGAACTCGCTGAACGGCGTGGTGTCCTTGGCAAAGCCGCCGGCACGGCGCAGCTCGCCGGCCAGGCTGCGAAACGGATCGTCCTTCAGATCCGCCACCGTCTTCGGCAGATCCTTGAAGCTCCGCCGCTCGCCCCTCGCGTCGTACGGATAGACCCAGCGCTTGTTGTCCATCACGTTCCAGAAGCCGGCGGGATCGACCATCGAGAGATCGCCGATCACGGTCACCAGGACGTCCTTGACGCCCTCGTCATGGAGCGCACGCGCGAGGTGGTGGTGGTCCACCACGTAGTGCCGCTTGTCCGGACCGAGCACGACCGGGATCATGTGCTTGCCGAGCAGCTCGGCCTGCTTCTTCTTGGATTTGTGCTCGCGCCAGCGCTCGCGCTTGTCCTTCACCTCGCGCATCCCGACCGTCATCTGCGTCGGGCGCAGCGACAGGATCGGCACGGGGTGCAGCAGCGGCTCGCGGATATTGGCCATGCATGAGCTCCGATGGAATCTGCAGACACGTCCGGCGACATCAGCACCGCCGGTTTGCAGGTTCCATCGTTACCGCAAATGCCGCGGACACGACACACCCGCAGGGCGAGACGCTCCTCTGATGCAGCTCAACTCCTGCAAAGTTTCTTTGTGAGAGGCTGCGCCTGCGTGCTAAGAAAGCACATCGGAGTCGAGGCATGAAGACCCAGCGCCCCATCGCAGCGGAGGAAGAGCATCGCGTGGTGCCGTTCCGGCCCCGCAATGGTTCGGCGCGGCGCGTTACCGAGGCCGGCAGTGCGAACCCGAATCCGCCGGTGCCGCTGCCTCGCCGTGAGCCGGCCCAACTCGATCTGTCCCGTTATGAGCAGATGCGCGAGGAGCCGGATGACTTCCGCCACCGCATCCTGGCCAACATCGCCGCCATCGCCTTCACCGTCGCGCTGACCGCCATTGGCATCTGGCTGGCAATGAGCATCGCCGATCTTCGCAAAACCCAGGACTGCCTGTTGACCGGCCGGCGCGACTGCGCCCGCATCATCACCGAGACCTACACGCCCTGAGCCCCTCGCCAACGCGGCCGAGCCGCCGTCGCGACACATCACAATCCCGCCACAACCGCCGTCCCCGGCTCCATTGAACTCACCGCGGCGCTCCGATATACGGGCACACGACTCCTGGGCGACGGGGGTAAAAGGGCTTGCATCGGACGCCCCCCGGGGGCGCGCTGCCCCTCGTTGCCTTATCCGGATTAGCTCCAATATATCAAAGGCTTAGTGATGTCCTCAACATTCGATCAGGTCGCCACGATCATCGCTGAAACCTGCGACATCCCGCGCGACACGATCACGCCGGATAGCCACGCCATCGACGATCTGGGCATCGACAGCCTCGATTTCCTCGACATCGCGTTTGCGATCGACAAGGCCTTCGGGATCAAGCTGCCGCTCGAGAAGTGGACGCAGGAAGTCAACGACGGCAAGGCCAGCACCGAGCAGTATTTCGTGCTGAAGAATCTGTGCGCCCGCATCGACGAGCTGGTCGCCGCCAAGGGCGCCTGAGCGCCCGCCATGCAGATCGAATACTTCAAGCTCATCGACCGCATTCTCGACCTCAAGGTGGACGAGAAGACGATCACCGTCGAGGCGACGGTTCCCACGCAGAGCACGATCTTCGAGGGGCATTTTCCGGGGCATCCGATCATGCCCGGCGTGCTTCTGATCGAGTCGATGGCACAGACCTCGGGCTGGCTGCTGCTGGCTCTGATGAAGTTCGAGCGCATGCCGTTCCTGGCCGCGGTCAAGGAAGCCAAGATGCGCGGCTTCGTAACCCCCGGCGAGGTGCTGACGGTGGAAGCCAGTGTAATCCACGAAGGCTCCGGCTACGCCATGACGGAAGCGCGGGTGAAGGTGGGCGGCAAGCTGCGCTCCAATGCGAGCCTCACCTTCAGCCACGTCCCCTTCCCCAATCCGGAATTGCGCGGACACATGGACGCCGAAGCCAAGCGCATCGGCTTTCCGCAACAGGCGCTGCAGCGATGAGTGAGACGACAGCCGTGACCAACGAGCCCGTGGAAGTCTGGATCACCGGCATTGGTCTTGCGACCTCGCTCGGCGAAGGCCTGGATGCGAACTGGGAAGCGCTCAACTCCGGCCAGATGAACGTCGATGAGCAGGGCTTTGCGCCCTACATCGTGCATCCCTGGGCGAAGGTGAATCTGGAAGCGCAGATCCCCAAGAAGGAACAGCGCCAGATGGAGGCGTGGCAGCGCATCGGCACCTACGCCGCGGGCCTCGCGCTGGATTCGGCCGGCCTCAAGGGCAACAAGGACATCCTGTCCCGGATGGACATGATCGTGGCCGCCGGCGGCGGCGAGCGCGACATCTCCGTCGACACCGCCATTCTCAATGCCGAAGCGCAGGGCAATTGCACGCCCGGCTTCCTGAACGACCGGCTGATGAGCGATCTGCGCCCCACGCTGTTCCTGGCGCAGCTGTCGAACCTGCTCGCCGGCAACATCGCGATCTCGCACGGCGTCTGCGGCACCTCGCGCACCTTCATGGGCGAGGAGGTCGCGGGCGTCGACGCGTTCAAGATCGCGCTGGCGCGCATCGCCGGCGGCCAGAGCGACATCGCGCTGGTCGGAGGCTCGCACAATGGCGAGCGCAAGGACCTGCTCGTGCTCTACGAGTTCGGCGACTACAATCTGAAGAACGAGTTCAAGCCGGTCTGGGCCCGCAAGGACCATCCGGGGTTTGCGCTCGGATCCGCCGGCGCCTTCCTGGTGCTGGAATCCAAGCCGCATGCCGAAGCCCGCGGCGCCAAGCCGCTGGCGCGGCTGAGCAAGGTCGTGGCCGACCGCGCCCGTCGCAAGGAAGCTGGCGCCGTGACCGGAACGCTCGACCGGCTGTGGTCGGCGCTGGACGTTCAGGAAGCGCCGGGCGCCATCATCACCGGCGCCACCGGGGCCGAGCCCGTGACTTCGGAGGAACGCGCGTTCCTGGACCATCACAAATCATTCGCGGTCAGATCGAGCGGGACCCGCTTCGGTCATTCGATGGAAGCGCAATTCGCCCTCGGTCTGGCGCTCGCGGCGCTCTCGATCTCGCGGGGAGCCCTGTTCGCTCCGGGCGATTCGTCAGGCATCGAAACCGACATGAAGGAGGCTCCGACCCAAATCGTCGTGGTCGGCGCCGGCCATTACCGCGGCGAAGGCATGGCCTTGGTCGAAGCAGTCAAGTGAACGCGGCACGGCCGACCGAGACGCGACGGGGAACATCATGAGTGCACGCGACAAGTTTGGACGCCCCATCGTGGTCGTGACCGGGATGGGCATCGTCACCTCGCTCGGGGCGGGCAAGTCGGACAATTGGAAGAAGCTCGTTGCCGGCGAGTCCGGCATCCGCACCATCACGCGCTTCCCGATCGACGGCTTGAAGACGACGATGGCCGGCACGGTCGACTTCGTGCCCGTGGCTCCGTTTACCTCGACGGGCCTCTCCGAGCGGCTCGGCCACATGGCCGTCGAGGAAGCGATCGCGCAGGCCGGCATCGGCTCCAAGGGTGACTTCCCGGGCCCGCTGTTTCTTGCGGTTGCGCCGGTCGAAATCGAGTGGCCGCAGCGGCTGGAGCTCGCGCATGAGGTGGGCGGCACGCAGTTCACCTATGACGACCTTCTGAAGGTCTGCGGCGGCGGCAAGTTCGTCAACTATCATCATCGCTTCCTGTTCGGCTCGGTGGCGGATTCGCTGTCCGATACGTTCGGCACCAAGGGCTCGCCGATCTCGCTGTCGACCGCCTGCGCCTCCGGCGCCACCGCGATCCAGCTCGGCGTCGAGGCCATACGGCGCGGCGAGACCGACGTGGCGCTGTGCGCGGCCACCGAAGGCTCGGTCAATCCGGAAGGCCTCGTGCGCTTCTCGCTGCTGTCGGCGCTGTCGACGCAGAACGATCCGCCGCAGGCCGCGTCCAAGCCGTTCTCCAAGAATCGCGATGGCTTCGTGATGGCCGAAGGCGCCGGCGCGCTGGTGCTGGAGAGCTATGATGCGGCCGTGGCGCGTGGCGCGAAAATCCTCGGCGTCGTCGCCGGCTGCGGCGAGCTGACGGACTCGTTCCACCGCACCCGCTCCTCGCCGGACGGCAAGCCGATCATCGGCTGCATCCGCAAGGCGCTGGCCGATGCCGGCATGGCGCCGGAGCAGATCGACCACATCAACGCCCACGGCACCGCGACGCCCGAGAATGACAAGATGGAATATGTCGGCGTCTCCGCCGTGTTCGGCGAGCACACCGGCAAGATCCCGGTGTCCTCGAACAAGTCGATGGTCGGTCACACCATCTCGGCGGCCGGCGCGGTCGAGGCGATCATCTCGCTGCTCACGCTCGAGCATCAGCTGATCCCGCCGACCATCAACTACGACATTCCGGATCCCGCGATCCTGTTCGACGTCGTCGGCAACAAGGCGCGCGAGGCGCGCGTCACCACGGTGATGTCGAACTCGTTCGGCTTCGGCGGCCAGAACGCCTCGCTGATCCTGACCCGCGAACCGGCCTGATCCGCCTGTCGCATCGATGAGTCTCATTCCCCTCCGAACCAAGCTCGTCCTCCGCCAGAAGGCGAAGTCGTTCGGGTCGTCCGCCGTCGGCGCGCTGACGGTCGGCATGCTCAAGACGACGCGCTATTTCGATCCGCAGAAGACGGCCGACCGCTTCGCGCGCCTCGCGCAGTGGATCGGTCCGCGACTGCGCGAGCAGCGCATCGGCCGCGACAATCTCACCAAAGCCTTCCCGGAGAAATCGCCCGAGGAGATCGACCGGATCCTTGCCGGCGTCTGGGACAATCTCGGCCGGGTCGGCGCCGAGTTCGCCCATCTCGACAAGATCTGGGATTTCGACGAGGAGCATCCCGGGCGCAGCCGCATCGAGCTGTCGCCCCGGACCCATGAGCTGTTCCATCAGCTCCGTCTCGACGGCAAGCCCGCCCTGATCTTCGCCAGCCACCTCGCCAATTGGGAGATGCCGGCGCTCGCCGCCGTCGCCCACAAGCTCGATACCGCGATCCTCTACCGCCGCCCCAACATCGCCGCCGCCGACCGCATCATCCAGGAGATGCGGCAGGTCAAGATGGGCACGCTGATCCCGGCTGGCCGCGACGCACCGCTACGGCTAGCCGAGGCACTGAAGGCCGGCCAGCACGTCGCGATGCTGGTCGATCAGTACCTGACCGGCGGCGTCGAGGTGACGTTCTTCGGCCGCAAGACCCGCGCCAACCCGATGCTGGCGCGCCTGCTCCGCCAGGTCGAATGCCCCGTGCACGGCGTGCGCATCATCCGCCTCCCCGGCAACCGCTTCCGCGCCGAGCTGTCGGAGGAAGTGAAGCCGGTGCGCGATGCCAATGGCAAGATCGACATCCAGGGCACGACGCAGGCGGTGACGAACGTCGTCGAGAGCTGGGTGCGCGAATATCCGGAGCAATGGCTCTGGCTCCACCGCCGCTGGCGGTAATCGCTTTGCGTGGTCAAATTCCACCGCGAGGAAAGCAGCCGATGGCATCGCTTTTCGTCGACGGGGCCCTCCGAAGAAAACTCTTACTTCATGTAGCAACGCTCGCTACCTTGGAGCCCTAATCCGACAGCTGTTCGGAAGCTCCAGGGAGAACAACGCGAATGTTTTCGCACATCATGATCGGCACCAACGACCTCGACAAGGCGAAGGCCTTCTACGACAAGCTCTTGGGTACGCTCGGCGTGCGCCCGGCCAAGGTCGACGGCCACCGCATCTTCTACATTACTCCGACCGGCATCTTCTCGGTCTCCAAGCCGATCAACGGGCAGCCCGCGACGCCGGCCAATGGCGGCACCATCGGCTACGCCTGCAGTTCATCCGAACAAGTCGACGCCTGGCACGCGGCGGGCCTCGAAGCCGGCGGCACCACCTGCGAGGATCCACCCGGCGTGCGCCAGGGCTCGGCCGGCAAGCTGTATCTCGCCTATCTGCGCGATCTCGACGGCAACAAGCTGTGTGCGATGCACCGGCTGGCGTGATCTCGCCGGCGTCATTGCGAGGAGCAACGCGACGAAGCAATCCAGAGTCGCGGTCTCCGCCCTGGATTGCTTCGCTTCGCTCGCAATGACGATAGTGACGACTACCGCCCCGTCTTGACCTTGGTCCAGAGCCGGTTGATCACGCGCTGCGTCGCCGGCTCGCGGGCGGTGATGACGAACAGCTTCTTCAAGGTTGCGTCATCAGGATAGATGTTCTTGTCGCCAAGGATCTTCGGATCGATCAGCTTCTGGCTCGCTAGATTGCCATTGGCATAGGACAGGAAGTCCGAGTTCTTGGCGGCGACCTCGGGGCGGTAGAGGTAGTTGATCAGCTGATAGGCTTCCGTGACATGCTGGGCGTCGGCGGGAATCGCGAAATTATCGAAGAACATCTGCGCGCCCTCCTTCGGAATGGCGTAGCCGATCTCGATGCCGTTCTTCGCCTCCTCGGCGCGGCTCCTTGCCTGCATGATGTCGCCCGACCAGCCGACGACGAGGCAGATCTCGCCGGTGGCGAGCGCGCTTAAGTATTCCGATGAATGAAACTTGCGCACGGACGGCGCGACCTTGCCGACCACCTCGGCGGCCTTCTCCAGGTCCGCCTGCTTGGTCGAGTTCGGATCGAGGCCGAGATAGTTGAGCGCCGCCGGGAAGATGTCGTCGGCGGAGTCGAGCATGTGGACGCCGCAATCCTTGAACTTGGCGAGGTTCTCCGGCTTGAACACCAAGTCCCAGCTGTCGATCCGCGCGCCCGGCCCTAAGATCTTCTCGATCGTCTTGACGTTGTAGCCGATGCCCGTCGTGCCCCACATGTAGTTGGCGGCGAACTGATTGCCGGGATCGTAGATGGCGAGGCGGTCGGTGACCACAGGCCAGGCATTGGCGAGGTTGGGCAGCTTCGACTTGTCGAGCGGCTGGAAGATCTTGGCCTTGATCTGGCGTTGCAGGAAGTACGCGGTGGGCACCACGACGTCGTAGCCGGACTTGCCGGCAAGCAGCCGCGTCTCCAGGGTCTCGTTGGCGTCGAAGGTGTCGTAGACGACCTTGATGCCGGTCTCCTTGGTGAAATCGTCGAGCACACCGGGCGCCATGTAGTTCGACCAGTTGTAGAAATTGACGACGCGCTGCTCGGCCGGGGCGGCCGATACCGAAAGCATCAGCGCCGCAACCGCCAGCGCCGAACGAATGCAGCCGCGCGTCATCGATCTCGCCTCCTAGCGCCGGTGGATCGCGTCGGACAGCCGCTCCAGCGCCGTGTCCAGGGTTGCATCCCTCTTCGCGAAACAGAACCGCACCACCGAGGTGACCGCGTCCTTCTCGTAGAAGGCCGACACCGGGATTGCGGCCACCTTGTAGTCGTGGACGATACGCCGGCAGAACTGCTCGTCGGTCTCATTGAGGCCGAGCGGCGACAAATCGACGGTGAGAAAATAGGTCCCCTGCGCCTTCAGCACGGGAAAGCCGAGGCTTTCTAGCCCTGCCGTCAGGCGGTCACGGCTCCTGGACAGCTCGGCGCGCATGTTGACGAAATAGTCGTCGGATTTGCCGAGCCCATAGGCCACTGCGACCTGGAGATTCGGCGCGGTGGTGAAGGTCAGGAACTGATGCACCTTGGCGGCGACGCGCAGCAGATGCGGCGCGGCGCAGACGAAGCCGATCTTCCACCCGGTGAGCGAGAAGATCTTGCCGGCCGAGCCGACCTTGATGGTGCGATCGCGCATGCCGGGAATGGTGATCAGCGGGATGTGCTCGCGGCCGTCGAACACCACGTGCTCCCAGACCTCGTCGCAGATCGCGACCGCGTCGAACTCCTGGCAGAAGCGCGCCAGAAGCTCGAGGTCCTCGCGCGGATAGACCACCGCCGCGGGGTTGAGCGGGTTGTTGAACAGCACTGCCTTGGTCTTCGGCGAGAACGCGGCGCGCAGCATCTCCTCCGACAGCCGCCAATGCGGCGGCTCGAGCCGCACCAGCTTCGGAATGCCGCCGGCCTGGCGGATGATCGGCAGGTAGGAGTCGTAGACCGGCTGGAAGCAGATCACCTCGTCGCCGGGCTCGACCACCGACAGGATCGCCGAGGTCAGCGCCTCGGTGCCGCCCGAGGTGACCATGACCTCGCTCATCGGATCGAGATCGAGCTTGTGCCAGTGCTTGTAGTGCGCGGCAATCGCCTGGCGCAGCTCCGGCAGTCCCATCATCGAGGGATACTGATTGTAGCCGTTCAGCACGGCGTCGGCGGCGGCGCGGCGGATGTCCTCCGGCCCAGGGTCGTCGGGAAAGCCCTGCCCCAGATTGATGGCGTTGTTGTCACGCGCGAGCTGCGACATCTGCTCGAAAATGGTGACGGGCAGATCGGCGAAGACCTTGTTCTGCGAGATCATGATCGGGTGTCAGCCGCCGGTCTTGATCGGCAGGCCGGCCGCCTTCCAGCCGAGCATCCCGCCTTGCAGATGCTTGTCATACGGCAGGCCCGCCGCCTGCGCTGCCATCGACGCCGTCACCGAGCGCTTGCCGGAGCGGCAGGCGAACACGACGTCCTTGCCTTGGGGGTCCGGGATCAGCTTCGGGTCGAAGCTCGACAAGGGCACAACGATGCCGTCCGGATAGGCTTCCGCAGCAACTTCGTTCGGCTCGCGCACATCGACCAGAAGAATTCGCCCCTCGGCGATCCCCTTGGCCACGTCCTGCGGGGTCAAATCGTGCACAACAGCCACGCCCATCCTCCAAGCCTTCGAGGGGCCGTATCCGGCCCGAACCGACGCCAAACTCACCCTAGACGCAGCGAAAATCAAGCGCGTCGGCAGCATGCCCTGCTCGCACCCGGCCCCTCCAGCCAACCGACCTGCGCTCAGATCGTGACCTGCGTGCCGACCTCGACCACGCGTCCGCTTGGGATCTGGAAATAGTCAGTGGCGTCGTTGGCGGAGCGGCTCATGGAGATGAACAGGTGATCCTGCCAGCGCGGCATGCCGGAATGCGCCGCCGGCTTGAGCGCGCGCCGCGACAGGAAGAACGACGTCGACATGATGTCGAACTGCCAGCCGAGCTTGCGCGCGATCGCCAGCGCCCGCGGCACGTTGGGCGATTCCATGAAGCCGAAGCGCAGGGTGACTTTCGAGAAGGTAGGGCTGATCTGCTCCAGCCGCACGCGCTCGGAGGCATCGATGCGCGGCGTCGGCGCGGTCTCGATGGTCAGGATCACGTTCTTCTCGTGCAGCACCTTGTAGTGCTTGAGGCTGTGCATCAGCGCCGTCGGCGCGCTCAGGGGATCGGAGGTCAGGAACACCGCCGTGCCGGGCACGCGCTGCGGCGGCCGCTTCTCGAGCATGGCCACGAGGTCGTCGAGCGGGAACTCCAGCTTGCGCGACTTGTCGAACAGCAGACGGCTTCCCCGTCGCCACGTGTACATCAGCGTCATGACGAAGCCGCCCAGCGCCAGCGGCACCCAGCCGCCTTCGAGCAACTTCAGCAGGTTGGCCGACAGGAAGGTCAGGTCCAGAAACAGGAACGGCGCGATCAGCGCCCCCGCGGCGAGCGGTGACCACCTCCAGACTTTCCAGATCACGACGAAGCCCATCATGGCCGTCACGACCATGGTGCCGGTCACCGAGATGCCATAGGCCGAGGCCAGCGCGCTCGACGACTTGAAGAGCAGCACCAGCAGCACCACGGAGATCAGCAGCAGCTTGTTGATGCGCGGAATATAGATCTGGCCGGAATGCGCCTCGGAGGTGTGGCGGATCTCGAATCGCGGCAGCAGACCGAGCTGGATCGCCTGCCGGGTCAGCGAATAGGCGCCGGTGATGACAGCCTGGCTGGCGATCACCGTCGCCGCCGTGGCCAGCGCCACCATCGGGATCAGCGCCCATTCGGGAAACATCAGGAAGAACGGGTTCTCGATCGCCTTGGCGTCGGCGATGACCAGCGCCCCCTGCCCCAGATAATTCAGCGCCAGCGACGGCAGCACGATGAACAGCCAGGCAGTCTGAATCGGCCGTTTGCCGAAATGCCCGAGATCGGCATAGAGCGCTTCGGCGCCGGTGACGGCCAGGAACACCGCGCCTAGCGTGATGAAGCCGATGATGCCGTGATGCAGCATGAAGGTCACAGCGTTCAGCGGGTTGACCGCCCACAGCACCTCGGGATGACGCAGGATCGGCGGAATCGCCGCAGTCGCGATCACCAGGAACCAGATCAGCATGATCGGTCCGAAGAATGCAGCCACCTTGGCCGTGCCCCGCACCTGCACGGCGAACAGCGCGACCAGAATCACGATCGTGAGCGGCACCACATAGGGATCGAACGCCGCCGTGACGAGCTTGATGCCTTCGATCGCCGACAAGACAGATAAGGCTGGGGTGATCACCGCGTCGCCGTAGAACAGCGCGCCGCTGATGATGCCGAGCAGAACGATGACACTGGCGCCCCGCGTGACGCCGCGCTGGGCCAGCGCCATCAGCGCCAAGGTCCCACCCTCGCCATTGTTGTCAGCCCGCAGCAGGATCACGACGTATTTCAGCGTCACGACGACGACGAGAGCCCACAGGATCAGTGAGAGCACGCCCATCACGGCATGCGGCGCGGGATCGCCGCTGCTGCTGGCTGCCGCGACCGCCTCGCGGAGCGCGTAGAGCGGGCTGGTGCCGATGTCACCATAGACCACGCCGATGCTGCCCAGGGTGAGTGCAGTGAAGCTGGCCGTGGAGTGGGCCTCGCCATGTCCGTTGGCCGCCGGCGCTTCCGGGGGCGTGGCGACGACGTCAGCTGTCATTGGGGTAGCCCCCTTGAGGACTGGTTGAATGCTTCACTGCACAAACCGGCAGAGCGCGCGGCTTATAGCGACAAGGCTTGGCAGCGGACCGGACGAGATTGCGGGTCAGCCATGCAATGCAGCATACATCGGTGACTAGGAGCTCGAAAGGTTCTCAGATCGTTACCTGAGTACCGACCTCCACAACGCGGCCGGTCGGAATCTGGAAGTAGTCCGTCGCGTCATTGGCCGACCGGCTCAACCCGATAAACAGGTGATCCTGCCAGTTCGGCATGCCGGACTGCGACGACGGTTTCAGCGAGCGACGCGACACGAAGAACGACGTGGACATGATGTCGAACTGCCAACCGAGCTTGCGCGCCACGGCGAGGGCCCGAGGCACGTTCGGCGATTCCATGAAGCCGAAGCGCAGCCGCACCTTGGAGAACTTCTCGCTGATCTTCTCCATGCGCACGCGCTCCGCCACATCGACCCGGGGCGTCTGCGCGGTCTCGATGGTCAGGATCACGTTGTGCTCATGCAGCACCTTGTTGTGCTTGAGATTGTGCAAAAGAGCGGTCGGCACCGAGGTCGGATCGCTGGTCAGAAACACCGCGGTGCCCTTGACGATATGCGGCGGCCGCTTCTCCAGGCTGGCGATCAGATCGTCCAGCGGGACCTCGATCTTGCGAGTCTTGAGCATCAGGATCGCCGAGCCGCGCCGCCAGGTCCAGATCGTCACGACCATCGCCGCGCCGAACAGCAGCGGCACCCAGGCGCCCTCCAAGAGCTTCAACAGGTTGGCAGCGAAGAAGGTCATGTCGACGATGACAAACGGCGCAATGACCGCCGCGGCCACCGCGGCGCGCAGGTTCCAGAGCTTCCAGATCACCACGAAGCCCATGATGCCGTCGGCGACCATGGTGGTGGACACCGCGATGCCGTAGGCGGAGGCGAGGTTGCTGGAGGTGCGGAACAGCAGCACCAGCAGCATGACGCCGATCAGCAGCAGCCGGTTGACCCGCGGCAGATAGATCTGCCCGGCATGGCTCTCGGACGTGTAGCGCACTTCGAAACGCGGCAGCAGCCCGAGCTGCACCGCCTGGCTGACCAGCGAGTACGCGCCGGTGATGACGGCTTGGCTCGCGATCACGGTCGCTGCGGTGGCGAGCACCACGAGCGGCAACAGCAGGAGCTCGGGTACCATCCGATAGAACGAGTTCTCGATCGCGGCGGGATCGGACAGCACCAGGGCGCCCTGTCCGAAATAGTTGATCAGCAGCGCCGGGAGCACGAAGAACAGCCACGCCGACTGGATCGGCTTGCGGCCGAAATGTCCGAGATCGGCATAAAGCGCCTCACCGCCGGTAACGGCAAGAAACACCGCGCCGAGCGTGACCAGACCGACGGTGCCGTGCGACAGCAGGAACTGCACTGCGTAATAGGGATTGATGGCGGCGAGGACGGAGGGATCGTCACTGATGTGCACGAGTCCCATGACCGCGAGGCATGCGAACCACGTGACCATGACCGGGCCGAAGGCGGAGGCCACCCGTGCCGTCCCCTTGCTCTGCACCGCAAACAGCACGACCAGGATCATCACGGTCAGCGGCACGACGTAATGCTCGAGCGCGGGCGCTGCGAGCTTGAGGCCTTCGACCGCCGACAGCACCGAGATTGCCGGCGTGATCATCGAATCACCGATGAACATCGAGGCGCCGATCACGCCCAGCGACATCAGGAGCAGGCTGCGGCGTCCCAAGGCGCGCTGTCCGAGCGCCATCAGCGACAGCGTTCCGCCCTCGCCATTGTTGTCGGCCCGTAACAGCAGCAGCACGTATTTGGCTGTCACCACGATGAACAGCGACCACAGGATCAGCGAGAGCACGCCGAGCACGATCATCCGTGACACCGGCTGCCCCTGCGCAGCGCCATGCGCGGCCTCGCGGAAGGCGTACAGGGGTGAGGTGCCGATGTCGCCGAACACGACACCGATGCTGCCAAGCGTCAGCCCCCAGAACCCCGATGTGCTCTTGGTTTCCTGTCCTTCGGTCGATGTGGCGCTGGCCGTCATGTCGCTCGGAACACATTTTCCCTGTTTGGCCCGGCGCGTTTGGACGCAGTCCGGCCCCAGGTCAAGTCTCTACCGTACCAGAGCCTGCCCCTTCCACTGCAACCAAAGAAGCGCTGCCCTCACAGATATCACGCCCCGCCGGGGCCGCCGGTGTGGACGTCCCGCAGCGAATGTCGGGATCCCGCAGACCTGCCAAAGGTTTGCTGTCGGCTGCGGTGGCGTTCACGAGCGCCCATGCGGCAATATGATGCGGCGCAGGGAAGACGACTAGGGCTTCAGGTCCGGCGGCAATGGCGGATCTTCCCGCATCAGCGTGATCGTGACGCGGCGGTTCGCGGACAGCGAAGGGTCGTCCGGAAACAGCGGCTGAGTATCCGCTTTGCCGGACACCGCGAAGATGTGGCTCGCCGGCAGGCCTTCCCGCTCCAGGATCTGGCGCACGGCGTTGGCGCGATCCGCCGACAGGTCGAAACCACCGTAATCGCTGCGGGCCGGAACGAAGCCGGCGGCGGTATGCCCGGTGATCTGAACCCGGAGCGGCGTCGCCTTGAGGGGCGCCGCCAGCTTCTCGATGAGCCGCCGAGTGCGGTCATAGGGCACCTTCGAACCGTCGGCGAACATCGACCGTCCGTCCTGGTCGACGATCTCGAGGTTGAGCCCCTGCTTGGTCTCCTCGAACATGATGTGCTTGGAGATCTCGGTCATCTCCGGCATGTCCTGCAGCGCCTGGCGCAGCGAGGCTGAGGCCAGCGCGAATTGCCGGTCGGTCTTGAGCCTGGCGCCGTTGGTGTGCTGGCGCTCCTCCTGCTCCGGGCTCGGATCGCGCGCCGTCTCCTCCGGCGAGATGTGGGCGGCGTTCTTGAGCTTCGGCCGGGTCGGCAGACCATCGGACTCGACAATGCCCGAATAACGCGACTCCGACTGCACGCCGAACGCATCGCGCATCGAGCCGGCGACGACCTTGAGCTTGTTGTTGTCCATGGTCGAGAATGCGACCAGCATGACGAAGAAGGCGAGCAGCAGCCCCATCAGGTCGGCGAAGGTCACGAACCAGCCGTGACCGCCGCCATGCGCATCGCCCCGTTTCTTCTTGGCCATCTCTCAACCCGCCCCAGATCCCCTTGAGCCCCGCCGATCAGGCCGGCACGGGCTCGCCCTCGGCATGGCGGTGCTTCTCCGGCAGATAGGCCAGCAGCATTTCGCGCACCAAGGCCGGGCTCTTGGAATCGCGGATCATCAGGATGCCGTCGATGATCAGGGTCCGATTGGTCTCCTCGTCGAGCAGCTTGCCGTGCAGCTTGTCGGCGATCGGCAGACAGATGAGATTGGCGACGAGCGCGCCATACAGGGTCGCGAGCAGCGCGGTCGCCATGAACGGGCCGAGCTTCGAGGGGTCGGTCATGTTGGCGAACATCTGCACCATGCCGATCAGCGTGCCGATCATGCCGAAGGCCGGCGCGCAGTCGCCGATCGCGCGGTAGATCTTGCTGCCCTCGTCGAGATGCATCAGGAAGTTGTCGCGGTCGCGCTCGAGATTGTCGCGGATGAATTCGAGGTCGTAGCCGTCGGCCACGTAGCGAATGCCCTTGGCGAGGAACGGCTCGTCGGTCTCGACCTTCTCGAGGCCGACCGGTCCCTGCTTGCGAGCGATCTCGGCGATGCGGGCGAGCTCGTCGACCAACTCGCGGGCCGACAGGCGGCTCATCGTGAACGCGAACTTGATGCCGAGCGGCATGCCGTGCAGCATGGCCCCGAGCGGAAAGCGGATCATGGTGGCGGCGGTCGAGCCGCCGAAGATGATGATCGCAGCGTGGTCGCTGACGAACATCCCGAAGTCACCGCCCAGCAGCATCATGACGGCGATGACGATCATGCCAAACACGAGCCCTGCGCCCGTCATGATATCCATGAGCTTACTCCACCCGCGTACGCGAACCACCGGCCGTCCTGGACGGGCGCGGCGGCCCTGCCCCACGCGCGCTCCACACTAGATGCGCGCAATTAAGGACGAGTTACCGAATTTGGTAGGCATAATGAGACGTAAACGGAAGCCGATGAGCCGCGCATCGGAGACCGTCGGCCGCATTCATGCGGCCGCCGCGCCGGACTTCAGCAGGTTCGCCTCGGCGAACATGACGGCCTGCTCGAACGATTTTTCCATCTTGCGGACCATCTCCAGCATCTGCGCCGGCTCCATCGTCGCCGAGCCGAGCTCGAGCTCGCGCGACAGCCGCGACAGCGCCGCGAAGCCGAACGTCGCCGAGGAGCTCTTGATGGAATGCGCCTCACGCTTCAGCTCGAGGCGATCCTCGAACTTGCTGGCGAGCGTGCCGAACTTGCTGGAGGTGTCGTCCAGGAACGTTCTGAGCACTTCCAGCGCATCCTCCTCGCCGAGCTCGGAGATCAGGATCTGATAGACGGATTCATCGAATTGCACCAAGTCGGTCATGCAACAAGCCTTTCCTTGTTTGTAGCAGTGGCTGCGCGGAGCAGAGCGGCATTCAATCGATCGCGCGTGACCGGCTTGGTCACGAAGTCGTTCATGCCGGCGTCCGTGCACGCCAGGTGATCCTGGCTGGTGGCGTTGGCCGTCAGCGCGATGATGTAGATGTCCTGCGCCGGGGGCGGCAGCGAGCGGATCATCCGCGTCGCCGTCAGCCCGTCCATCTCCGGCATCATCATGTCCATCAGGATGAGGTCGTAGGTTTGCTTCTGCACGGCGGCGACCGCCTGAGTGCCGTTCTCGACCAGCTCATAGCTGTGACCCAGCTTGTCCAGGAGCTTCTTGATCACGAACTGGTTGGTGAGATTGTCCTCGGCCACGAGGATCTTCAGCGGCTCGACGCTGGCCGGGCGCTCCTCCGCCTTTGTCTCACCGACCGGGACGATGGTCGCCTCGGGCGCGCTGACCTGCTCGACGTCGGGCTGCGGCTGAGGCTGGACCTGGATGGAAAAGGTGAAGGTGCTGCCTTCGCCGACCTTGCTCTGCACCTTGATGTCACCGCCCATGCAGGTGACGAGGCGCTTGCAGATCGCGAGCCCAAGCCCGGTGCCGCCGAAGCGGCGCGAGATCGAGTTGTCGACCTGCGAGAACTGCTTGAACAGGCGGCCGACGGCTTCCGCCGGAATGCCGACGCCGGTGTCGGCGACGGAGAACACCAGGGTCAGGTTCGGCCCGGCGAGATCCTCGGCCCGCACGTCGATATGAACGCTGCCGGCTTCGGTGAATTTGAGCGCATTGCCGACGAGATTGAACAGCACCTGCCGTAGCCGGGCGGGATCGCCGACCACGTAGTTCGGCACCTCCGGCGCGATCGACGTCGTCAGCTGCAGTCCCTTCTCCCTTGCGCGCGACACCAGCAGTTCGGCGGTCGCGGTCACCGAACGGTGCAGGTCGAACTCGATGTGCTCGATCTCCAGCCGATCGGCGTCGAGCTTGGAGAAGTCGAGAACGTCGTTGAGCAATTGCAGCAGGTAATCCGCCGATTCACGCAAGGTGGTCGCGATCTTGCGCTGCTCCGGCGCGAGATCGGCCGACAGCAGGAGATCGGCCAAGCCGATGACGCCGTTCATGGGCGTGCGGATCTCGTGGCTCATCATCGCCAGGAATTCCGAACGCGCCCGGGTGCCGGCTTCCGCCGCATCGCGCGAGGCGGCAAGGCCCGCCTGGTAGCGCGCGATCAGGACCGTGATGATGCCGATCACGACGGTCAGCAGCGCTCCCACCAGCAGATCGCGATCGCGATTGACCTTGAAGGCGCTGAAGATCTCCTCGGACGCCTGGCCGACGATGACCACCAGCGGCTGCTCCTTGATGCGCTGGAAGGTGTAGATGCGGGATACGCCGTCGATCAGACTCTTGAACGTGTAGGAGCCGCTGTCCTTCTGCTGGATGGCGGTCATCACCGGACTGCCGGCGAGCGAGGATCCGACGCCGGCGGGACCCGCCGAGGCGCGCGCGCGCACGATGCCGTCGAGGCCGACGAGCGTGACGTTGCCCTTCTTGCCGAGATCAACCGTGTTGTAGAAGCTCGACAGATATTCCGGATCGAGCGAGACCACGACGACACCGCCGAACGAGCCGTCCGGCATGACGATCCGCCGCGTCAGCTGGATCGACCATCTGTTGGAGACGCGCCCGAAGATCGGCTTGCTGATGAAGAGGAAGTCATCCTTGCCGTCGGCGTGGACGCGGAAGTGCTCGCGATCGCGGAGGTCGAGCCCGCGCATTTTCGGATCGATGTTGCTGGACAGCATGATGCCGTCCTTGCCGATCACGACCACCTGGAACGAGAAGTCGGACAAGAACTGGCTGTTCTTCGACCAGAGCGACATGTCGAAGTTCTGCGGATCCTTGGCATAGGAATCACGGACATAGCGCAGGGTCTGGTCCGCGGCGCGGATCGAGCGGATGATCTGCTCCTCGAAGGCACGCGCCAGATTGGAGCCGTTCTTGAGCGCCGACTGTTCGGTGCGCGCGTATTCTTCCGAGATCGTATAAAAGATGCCGGACCACACCAGCGCGATCGCCGACAGGCCGATCACCGCGCTGCCGAAATGCCCGATCAGCCGCACCACCCTGTCGACGGCCCGGTCGAGCCGGCCGAACAACGGCATCGATTTCGATATCAGCCTGCGCATGTCTCTCGCCCTCGAAAGACATGCCTATCCGGACAGGCTAGCCATCAGGTAAAGCTTGATGGATAAAATCTTCTCAACGAGCGAGAGCCGCTTAACCCTCGGCCGATCGGGCGGACTGACGGGTAATCAGTCACCGAAATCGCGCGTTTGAGCTGGCGTCGACGCCTCGCCCCCGTAATCGTCCGGGTGCGCTCGTCGGCCGGGCCGAGGCCGGCATTGCCGGCGAATGCCGCACCGTCGCGCGGTGCGGCCCTTGAACGTGCTGCGAGCAGCCGTGCTCAGTGAATCTCGGCCGAGCGCTTCAGCGCGGCCTTCAGCTTCTCGAGCGAGAAATCCGCCGATCGCGCGATCTCCAGGATCGGCGTCTCGCGGCGGGCGCATAGCTCGGCCGCCTCGGGCAGCTTGGCGGCGATGTCATGGGGGATCACGATCGCGCCGTGACGATCGGAATGGATCAGATCGTCGGAGCGCACCGTCATCCCGGCAACGCGGACCTCGCCGCCGAAGCTTTCTGCATGAACCCACGCGTGCGAGGGTCCGATCGAGCCCGCCAGCGCCTGGAAGCCATCAGCCCATTGCGGAATGTCGCGGATCGATCCGTCGGTGATCACGCCGAGGCAGCCGAGCGCCTTGTGCACGCTGCTCTGCACCTCGCCCCAGAACGCGCCGTAGCCGATATCGGGGCCGTCGATGTCCTGGATCACCACAATGCGGGGGCCATGGCCGGTGCCGACATATTCATAGTAGTCGGTGCGCCGCCTCGCCTGCTCCTCGGCGGGCAGGCCGGACTTGACCACGGACCGGATCGTCGCGGTGCGGGCGTAGCCGACCATCGGCGGCAGATCTGGGAACGGACAGACCAGCGGCTTGGTGGTGTAGCCGATCAGGCGGCGCTCGGGCGCCACGATCTCCATGGCGTTGCAGATCGTCGGGGTGTCGTAGCGCGCGAGCGCCTCGAGGACGGAAGCAGCGAGGGGCGCGGCGGCAGAGCTTGTCACAGGCGTTTTCTCCGGATGCTGCGGACAGACGTGATCGCCGTCCTTGCATCCGGTATAACTGACGCGTCCTAAGCGGCAAAGCTTCGGGCCGAACTACGGCCCTGCGCTCAGTGCAGACGATCCGGTGCTCGCGGCTCCTGCTCGGCCGGCGCGCCTGCAGGCACAAAGGGCGCCGCCGACGTCGAGGGCGATTGCGCTGCCACGCCGGCGTCGCCAAGAGCTGCGGCATGCCGCGCCGCCTGCTGACGGTACAGCCGCCAGCCGAACGGCAGGCTGAGCATATAGAGGATCGAGCCTGCCGACAGGATGTGCCAGGGATAGACCACCAGCAGCGCGACGAAGAACACCACGGCGGCGAACACCGGCAGCACGAGCTCAGGCGAGACGCGCATCCGCGCGGTCTTGCCGGAGAACACGGGCAGCCGCGACACCATCAGGAAGGCGATCAGCAGCGTGTAGAACGCGGTCACCAGCGCGGGCGGCTTCGGCAGGTCCAGAAACGCGAGATAGACCGGCAGCAGCACCGTGATAGCGCCGAGCGGCGCCGGCACGCCGGTGAAGAAATTGGCGGCGAAGGGCGGCTTGTTGGGGTCGTCGATGCTGGCATTGAAGCGCGCCAGCCGCAGCCCGCCGCTGATGGCGTACATCATGGCGGCGATCCAGCCGCCGTCGCGCAGTTCGTGAAGCTGCCAGAAATACAGGATCAGGCCCGGTGCCACGCCGAAATTCACGAAATCGGCCAGGCTATCGAGCTCGGCACCGAACTTCGACTGCCCCTTGATCATGCGCGCGATGCGGCCGTCGATACCATCCAGGAAGGCGGCGAAGACGATGGCCCCGACCGCGAGCTCCATCCGGCCCTCGGTCGACAGCCGGATCGCGGTCAAGCCGGCGCAGATCGCCAGCAGGGTGATCATGTTCGGCACCAGCAGCCGCACCGGGATCGGGCGGAAGCGGCGACGGCGCAGTTCGGAAGAGTTCGGATCGAAGCTCATGATCACACCGCAGAGTGGCAGGTCTCGACCTTGTGCCGGATCGCGACCCAAGGTCCCGTTAATGAGTCACACCGGCCCGGCGACGGTTCACTGGCTCCGGAAGCTCAGTCCGGGCACCGCCACGTCGAAATCGGCCAGGATGGTTTCGCCGGCAATGGCGGTCTGGCCTTCCGAGACCAGAACCTCCGTGCCGTCGGGCAGATAGACGTCGAGGCGCGAGCCGAACCTGATCAGCCCGAAGCGCTCCCCGGCCCCGACGGTCTGGCCTTCACGGACGAACGACACGATCCGCCGCGCCACGAGACCGGCGATCTGGACCACGCCGATCTTGCCGTGCGGCGTCGAGATCGCCAGCGAGTTGCGCTCATTGTCCTCGCTGGCCTTGTCCAGCTCGGCATTGATGAAGGCGCCGGGACGGTAGGAGATCTTCTCGATCCGGCCGGCAATCGGGCTGCGGTTCACATGCACGTTGAACACGCTCATGAAGATCGAAACGCGCAACAGCGGCCGGTCGCCGAGGCCGAGCTCGGCCGGCGGCAGTGCCCGCGTGATCATGGAGATGCGCCCGTCGGCCGGCGCCACCACCAGCCCGTCCCGCTGCGGCGTCACCCGGATCGGATCGCGGAAGAACAGCGCGCACCAGACGGTGAGCAAGGTGCCGATCCAGCCGAGCGGCGTGAAGATCCAGAACAGGACCAGACTGGCCAGGGCGAAGCCCCCGATGAACGGATAGCCCTCGGGATGGATCGGCGGAATCTGTGCGCGGATGGAGTTGCTGATCGACATGGCCTGCTTCGTTGAGATGTCGTCCCTCTGACCTCAGAGCGGACCGCCGCCTTGACTAGGTCGATGCGCGGCGAAGGTCAAAATGATTCCTTAACTGTGGATCAAGGCGGTTCGCGGGCTTATTCGGCCGCTGTGGCGACCGGATCCGTCGCCGCGGGCGGATTGCGGTTCGGCGCAGCAGCGTCGTCGCCGATCTGCGCCAGCTTCTCGCGCGCCTCCTCGGCCTCGCGCTGCCGGTTCCACATGCCGGCATACAGCCCGCCTCTCGCCAGCAGATCGGCATGGGTGCCCCGCTCGGCGATCCGGCCGCGGTCCAGCACAATGATCTCGTCCGCCGCCACGATGGTCGAGAGCCGGTGCGCGATCACCAGCGATGTGCGGTTGCGCGACACGCCGTCGAGCGCCTCCTGGATCTCGTGCTCGGTATGGCTGTCGAGCGCCGAGGTGGCCTCGTCGAGCACCAGAATCGGCGGTCCCTTCAGAATCGTCCGGGCGATCGCCACCCGCTGCTTCTCGCCGCCGGACAGCTTGAGGCCACGTTCGCCGACCTGGGTCTCATAGCCCTTGGGCGCCATCCGGATCAGGCCGTCGATCTGGGCCAGCCGCGCCGCCGCCTCGACGGCGGCATCGTCGGCGTCCCAGCGGCCGTAGCGGATGTTGTAGCGGATGGTGTCGTTGAACAGCACCGTGTCCTGCGGCACCATGCCGATCTGGGCGCGCAGCGACACCTGGGTGACGTCGCGGATGTCCTGCCCGTCGATCAGGATGCGGCCGCCGGAGACGTCATAGAGGCGGAACAGCAGCCGCGAGATGGTCGACTTGCCGGCGCCGGAGGTACCGACGATGGCGACCGTCTTGCCGGCCGGCACCTCGAAGCTCAGCCCTTGCAGGATTGGCCGCTCCGGCTCGTAGGCGAAGCGGACGTCCTCGAAGCGGACATGGCCCGATGTCACGACCAGCGGCGTCGCCCCAGGCGCGTCCTTGACCTCCGCATCCCTGGTGAGCACGCCGAACATCATCTCGATGTCGATGATCGCCTGCTTGATCTCGCGATAGACCATGCCCATGAAGTTCAGCGGCTGGTACAGCTGGATCATCATGCTGTTGATCATGACGAAGTCGCCGACCGTGTTGCGCCCCTGGCGCACGCCCTGCGCGCACATCAGCATCGCGACCGTGAGCCCGATCGTGAAGATCACGGCCTGCCCGGCATTCAACACCGCCAGCGAGGTGTAGGTCTTCACGCTGGCGCGCTCATATCGCTCCATCGAGCGGTCGTAGCGCTCGGCCTCGCGCGCCTCAGCGCCGAAATACTTCACCGTCTCATAGTTGAGAAGCGAGTCGATCGCCTTGGTGTTGGCGTCGGTATCTGAGTCGTTCATGCGGCGACGGATCTCGATGCGCCACTCAGTCGCGATGTAGGTGTAGTAGAGATAGGCCGCGACCATGGTCAGCGTCACCAGCACGTAGCGCCAGTCGAACTGCCACAGCAGCACGGCGGTCAGCAGCGAGACCTCGACGATGGTCGGGATCAGCTGCAGGATCACCATCCGCACGATGGTCTCGATCGCATTGCGGCCGCGCTCGAGCACGCGCGTCAATCCGCCGGTCTTGCGCTCCAGATGAAAGCGCAGCGACAATTCGTGCATGTGGACGAAGGTGATGGTCGCGAGCTTTCGCACCGCATGCATCGCGACGCGGGCGAAAATACCGTCGCGCCATTGCGTCAGTACCGCCATCAGCACGCGCATCGCGCCGTAGCTCGCGGTCATCACGATCGGC
Source organism: Bradyrhizobium aeschynomenes (assembly GCF_013178945.1). Classification (GTDB taxonomy): domain Bacteria; phylum Pseudomonadota; class Alphaproteobacteria; order Rhizobiales; family Xanthobacteraceae; genus Bradyrhizobium; species Bradyrhizobium aeschynomenes. Next base: position 59,098 of record NZ_JABFDM010000017.1, on the reverse strand, counting down.
GAGGCGACCAGCCAGAACGCCCAGTCGTCCGGCTTGATCGGCGCGGTGTTCGCGCCCGTCAGCGCGTCGGTGGCCCATTTGAAGGTGAAGGGCAGCACCAATGTCGCGACCTTGGCCGCGAGCAGCAGCACCACAGACCACAACACCCGCATCTTCAGATCGGCGCGATCGCTCGGCCAGATGAAGGGCCAGAGATGCCGCAGCGTGCCAGCCAGCGTTCCCTGCTCCAGGGACGCGGGCGGCTGAGCGGCGCCGTGATGGGGGGAGGAATCAGGAGGCATCAAGCGATCTGGAACAGCGAGGGTCTTGGCATGTTGGGATGCCGGGCGTTGCCTGCGTCATATAGAGTGTCCGTGCGCGGGATGCACCCGTGTACCCACGGAAACCGTTGCGGCGGCGCAGTATTTGCATATTTGTTTTCAGACAACTGGACCGAAACCGTCCGCATCACACGATGAAATCCCGGGAATTCACCCCGTCCGCCTCCGTCTTGACGCCTTTCAGCTGCAGTGTCACATCCATCACATGACTGAAATCCGCACCGTCTGTGTCTATTGCGGCTCCGGCCCGGGCACCAATCCAAGCTTCATCGAATCGGCGAAAGCACTTGGCAAGGCGCTCGCCGACAACGGCGTCAGGCTCGTCTATGGCGGCGGCTCCATCGGCATGATGGGCGCGGTCGCCAAGGCTGTACTCGATCACGGCGGCGACGTCACCGGCATCATCCCTGACTTCCTGGTGAAGAAGGAGGTCATGATGCCGCTGAAGGATCTCATCGTCACGCCCGACATGCATGAGCGCAAACGGCTGATGTTCGAGCACTCCGATGCGTTTGTGGCGCTGCCCGGCGGCATCGGCACCCTCGAGGAGCTGGTCGAGCAGCTCACCTGGAAGCAGCTCGGACGCCACGCCAAGCCTGTCCTGATGGCCAATATCGACGGCTTCTGGGAGCCGCTGTTCGCCCTGCTCGCCCACATGCGGGAAACCGAGTTCATCCGCCCCGGCTTCCAGATCGAGCTGCTCAAGGCCGACCGCACCGAGGACATCCTGCCGCGGCTGCGCGAGGCCGCCGCCCGCGTCGCCAAGGAAGAAACCGAGATGGCGCCGGAGATCGCCAAGCGACTGTGACGCCCTACTCGTTTGGAAACGTCACCGCCTCGATCCGGTTACCATCCGGATCGAGCACGAAGGCCGCATAATAGCGCACGCGGTCATGCGGGCGCAGACCTGGTGCGCCGTCCGAAATTCCGCCCGCCTCCAGCGCCGCCGCATGGAATGCATCGACCTCGGCAGCGCCCTTGGCGCGCAAGCAGAGATGCGAGCCGGTGTCGGCCGGCACGCGCGCCATCGCCGGGCGCAGGTTGATCCAGAGTTCCGGATAGGTTTTGCCGAAGCCGATGGTGGCAGGCCGCTCGATCAGCCGGGTCATGCCGAGCGGCGCCAGCGCAAGCTCGTAGAAGCGCGCGCTGCGGGCGAGGTCGCTGACGCCGACGGAAACGTGGTCGATCATGCGTTAACTCCCCGCTCTCTTCATTCGTCATTTCCAGCAGCGAAGCGACGAAGCAGATCCAGAACCGTGGGCGGGACTCTGGATTGCTTCGCTTCGCTCGCAACGACGGCTCCTCATTGTCACCCTGGCGCGCCTGATTTCACCAGCTTGTAGAACACCGAATCCATCAGCGCCTGGAACGAGGCATCGATGATGTTGGGCGACACGCCAACCGTGGTCCAGCGCTCGCCGGTCTCGTCAGCGCTCTCGATTAGCACCCGCGTCACCGCCTCGGTGCCGCCATTGAGGATGCGGACGCGGTAGTCGATCAGCTTGAGGCCGTCGATGAAGCCCTGGTACTTGCCGAGGTCCTTGCGCAGCGCGACATCGAGTGCGTTGACCGGCCCATTGCCTTCGGCCGCGGAGATCAGCCGTTCGCCGGCGACGTCGACCTTGACCACCGCAAGCGCCACCGTGACGCGATCGCCGAGCGCGTTGTAGCGCTGCTCGACATTGACGTCGAACTGCTCGACCCGGAAATACTCCGGCACGGAGCCGAGCGTACGCCGCGCCAGCAGCTCGAAGGAGGCGTTTGCGGACTCATAGGCATAGCCCAAGGCCTCGCGCTCCTTCAGCTCCTCCACCAGCCGCGTCAGCTTCGGATCGCTCTTGCTGAAGGGAATGCCGCCGCGCTCCAGCGCTGCGATCACGTTGGAACGGCCGGCCTGGTCCGACACCAGCACCTTGCGATGATTACCGACGCTCTCAGGCAGCACATGCTCGTAGGTGTGCGGATCCTTCAGCACCGCGGAGGCATGGATGCCGGTCTTGGTGACGAATGCGCTCTCGCCGACGTAAGGCGCATGCCGGTTCGGCGCGCGGTTGAGCATGTCGTCGAGCGTGCGTGACACCTTCATCAGTCCGCCGAGCTGCTGGTCGGAGACGCCGATCTCGAACTGGTCGGCGAACTCCGCCTTCAGCTTCAGCGTCGGGATCAGCGAGCACAGATTGGCATTGCCGCAGCGCTCACCGAGCCCATTCAACGTGCCCTGGATCTGCCGAACGCCGGCCCGCACCGCGGCCAGCGAGTTCGCCACGGCCTGTTCGGTGTCGTTATGGGCGTGAATGCCGAGATGATCGCCTGGCACATGCTTGGCGACCTCGCCGACGATGGCTTCGATCTCGTGCGGCATGGTGCCACCATTGGTGTCGCACAGCACGACCCAGCGCGCGCCGGCCTCATAGGCGGCTCGGGCGCAGGCCAGCGCGAACTCGGCGTTCTCCTTGTAGCCGTCGAAGAAATGCTCGCAGTCGAGCATCACCTCGCGCCCGGCCGCCTTGGCCGCTGTCACGCTGTCGCGGATCGAGGCGAGATTCTCCTCGTTGGTCGTCTCGAGCGCGACGCGAACCTGATAGGCCGAGGACTTGGCAACGAAGCAGATCGCATCCGCCTTGGCGTCGAGCAGCGCCGCGACGCCGGGATCGTTGGACACCGACCGCCCTGCACGCCGCGTCATGCCGAAGGCCGTGAAACGGGCATGTCCGAGCTTGGGCTTCGTCGCGAAGAACTCGCTGTCGAGCGGATTGGCGCCGGGATAGCCGCCCTCGACATAGTCGATGCCGAGATCGTCGAGCATGCGCGCAATGACCTGCTTGTCGGCCAGCGTGAAGTCGACCCCGTTGGTCTGCGCACCGTCGCGCAACGTCGTATCGAACAGATAAAGTCGCTCTCTGCTCATGACTGCGCTCCCGCGCCGAGGGCCTTTTTCATCGTGGTGTTGGCGAGCCACTCGCCGTTGATGGAGACGCTGTTGCGCTGCTGCGCGACGTAGCCGCGCTTCCTGAAAAACTCCACCGCAGTGTCGCTGGCATCCACCACCAGCCCCGTCGTGCCGCGAGCGCCGGCAAGCTTCTCCAGCGCATCGCACAGCAGCGCGCCGACGCCCTGCCCCGCGACGCTCGGATGCACGTAGAGCATGTCGATGTGATCGTTGCCCTTCAACGACGCGAAACCGACCGGCGCGCCTTTCAGGGTCGCGATCAAGGTCAGCGTCGACGCCAGCTTCTTGCCAAAACCCGCCTCGTCGTCGGCAGCGGCGGCCCAGGCCTCCTGCTGCTCCTCGCTGTAATCGTCCGAGGTCAACTGCTGGATGCTGGCGACGAAGATCGCCGCGAGCAGCGGCGTATCGGCAGCGAGAAACGGCCGGAGCGCCGCCTTCGGAAGAGCCTGTCCCATCGTCTCACCAGAGTCCATAAAGCTTCGTGACCAATGCAACCGCGCCTGCGATCACCGCGAGCTTGAGCAGGATGTAGTACAGCCAGTGCCGCGGGAACGGCGTATCGGGCCTCTTCATCGCGCGATCTCCCAGGTCGTGACCGGCTTGCCGTCGGCGCCCTTGCCATCCTTGAGCACGACGCCCATCGCCGCGAGCTCATCGCGAATGCGGTCGGACTCCTTGAAGTCCTTGCGCGCACGGGCGGCGGTGCGCTCGGCGATCAGGCCATCGACCTTGCCAGCGTCGACGCCACGCGCCTGCTGCTTGCGCGCCTCCCATTGCGCCGCTGTTTCGGACAGAAAGCCGAAATAGCGCAACGAGCCGGCAAATGCGGCGCGAGCGGCGTCATCCCCGGACGACGCCCGTCCGCGCAACGCGTGCAGCTCCGCGATCATCAGCGGCGTATTGACGTCGTCCAGCAGCGCGGCGATGACCGCGGGCTCAGGCTGCTCGCCGGACGCATCGGCCGCGACGCGATACCATTCGTCGAGCGTCTTCGCACTCTCCTCCAGGCCCTTGACCGTCCAATCAGCCGGCGAGCGGTAGTGCATCTTGAGCATGTTGAGGCGCAGCACCTCGCCCGGCCAGTCCGCCAGCAGGTCGCGGATGGTGACGAAGTTGCCGAGGCTCTTCGACATCTTCGCACCCTCGACCTGGACGAACTCGTTGTGCAGCCAGTAGTTCGCCATGACGGAAGTGCCATGGGCGCAGCGCGACTGCGCGATCTCATTCTCGTGATGCGGGAAAATCAGGTCGAGACCGCCGCCATGGATGTCGAAGACGTCACCGAGATAGGCCGCGCTCATCGCCGAGCATTCGATGTGCCAGCCGGGACGGCCGCGGCCCCACGGGCTGTCCCAGCCGGGCTCGTCATCGGACGACTGCTTCCATAGCACGAAATCGGCTGCATCCTTCTTGTGCGCATCGACCGCGACGCGGGCGCCGGCGAGCTGTTCGTCGAGCTTGCGGCCTGACAGCGCGCCATAGTCCGGCATCGATCGGGTATCGAACAGAACCTCGCCCGCAGCCTCATAGGCATGCCCGCGCGCGATGAGCTGCTGGATCAACGTCACCATGTCGGCCTTGCCGTCGGCGCGCGGCAATACGAAATCGGTCGCGCGCGGCTCGAAGGTCGGCGGCAGGCTGCCGAGCGCAGCGGTGTCGCTGCGAAACTGATTGGCTGTGACCTCGGTGACCTTCCGAATCGCCTCGTTCAGCGGCAGCCCCGGATAGTCACGGGCGGCCCGCGCATTGATCTTGTCGTCGACGTCCGTGATGTTGCGGACATAGGTGACGTGATCCTTGCCATAGAGATGCCGCAGCAGACGAAACAGCACGTCGAAGACGATCACGGGCCGCGCATTGCCGATATGGGCGAAGTCGTAGACCGTCGGTCCGCAGACATACATGCGGACATTGTTCGGATCGAGCGGCACGAAGGGGCGCTTCTCCCGCGACGCGGTGTCGTACAAACGCAAGTCCATGGTCAGTCCCCGAATGCCTCAGTCCCGAATGCCTGTGCCCGCGTCTCGCCAAGCGAGACGCAACGGGTGTCCTCCGCCAGATGACGGCCCGAAGACGGGCGGCCACGGCAAACAGCACGCTTCCGACCTGCCGGCCGGGCGTCCTGATCATCTCTGTTGAGAAAAGACGGCCTCAGCCAGCGAATCGCTAGCGCGTAATCTCGCGGCAAATGCAGCAGATGGCGAGGAAACCGTTCATGGGTTTCACCATGATGCAGCGGGATGTTGCCGTCAAGAGCCGCAAATCGGCCGCTTTCACCGCCCAAATCGTCCCGCCCTGCCTCATGGTTAATCATTTTTAACCTTTTTGGCCTAACCGTGAGTTGTAGCCATCATCGACCGGTGCACCATGCGCTTCTCCTCGGGCCTGCTCGCCTGCTGTGTCCTCCTCGCCGCCGCGACCACCGCCTCGGCAGAGAGCCGAATCTTCATCATCGCCAACGAAGCCGACGGCTATGGCGTCGACCAGTGCCTGGCCAAGGGCGACAAATGCGGCGCCCCGGCCGCCCGCTCCTACTGCCAATCACGGGATTTTGCACAGGCCTCCTCCTACCGCCGCGTCGACCCCGACGAGATCACCGGTTCGGTGCCGAAAGCCGGCGCGAACTGCGCTCATGGGGGCTGCAGCGAGTATGTCGCGATCACCTGCCAGCGCTGACGGCCCCGGGAACGACTGTTCCCGCCACGCCGGCGCCCCGGAATCGACGTGACGCTGCCCGACAAAGCGGCTATGGGATGCGCGCCGCTGCCGCGATTTTTCCGAATTCTGTGCTCGTCCCGCGGCAGCACCCATGGACCGGAATACCGCATCTTGATCGCATCCCTGTCTCCGCGCCTGTTGGCCTGCACCGCGCTGCTCGGACTGACCCTGACCGGCTCGCACGCCCTGGCGCAATCCAGCTCCGATTCCTACGCGCAGATGGCCCCGGGTCAGCCGCAGGCCGGCGTCAATCCGATCTGTCCGCGTCTCGAGGCTCAGCTCGCCTCGATCGACCGTGGCGGTGGCGGCGGCGATCCGGCACGCGAGGACCAGATTCGGCGCTATCAGGACGCTGCCGCCAAGCAGCAGGCCGAGCTCGACCGAGTCAGCATGCAGGCCAAGCGCATGGGCTGCGACAGCCCCGGTTTCTTCTCGATCTTCAACGGTCGCGCGGCCGAATGCCAACCGGTCAACAATCAGATCCAGCAGATGCGCTCCAATCTGGACCAGATCACCGGCAGCCTGGAGCGGCTGCGCGGCGGCGGGTTCGGCGGCGAACGCGACAACCAGCGTCGCTCGGTGCTGGCCGCGCTCGGACAGAACAATTGCGGGCCGCAGTACCAGCAATATGCGAATCGTGGTGGCGGCGGAAACGCCGGCGGCAATTTCCTGACCAGCTTGTTCGGTGGCGGCGCCGACAGCAACCCGGCGGCCTCGCTGCCGCCGCCGAGCGCCGATCTCGCCGCCCCGCAGGGCACCTACCGCACCGTCTGCGTGCGCACCTGCGACGGCGCCTATTTCCCGATCTCGTTTGCCACCGTTCCCGGCCGCTTCGCCGATGACGAGCGCGCCTGCAAGGCGCAATGCCCCGCCGCCGATGCGACCTTGTTCACCTATCGCAATCCCGGCGAGGACATGAACCAGGCGGTGTCGGTCAACGGCCAGTCGTACACCGCGCTGCCGAACGCGTTCAAATATCGCACCGAGTTCAACCCATCCTGCTCGTGCAAGGCGCCAGGCCAGACCTGGGCGGATGCGCTGAAGTCGATCGACGAGAGGGCCTCGGCCGCCGAGCAGGGTGACATCATCGTCACCGAGGAGAGCGCCAAGCGGATGCAGCAGCGCCAGACCGGCAAGCCTGTCGCCGGCAAGAAAGGCGCTGCGCCCGCAGATGCGGCTCCGGCAACCACGACCGCCGACACCACGACCGGCGCCGGCGGCGACAAGCAGATCCGCACGGTCGGCCCGACCTTCATCCCGGCGCGCTGAGCAGTCTCGCCGGGTCATCTGCATCATCCTTCGATCTCAGCGCGGGCGATGAGATCGGGCAAGATCACCTCACCCGACGGCCCGCGCGCGTCCGCAGGTGTCCAGCGATTGCGCAGCACGGCCAGGCGAACAGCCTGCGCCGAGGTGATGTTGCCGAGCGCAGCGAAGATGCCCCGCCGGCCGGCGATCTCGCCGCTGGCATCGACGGCAAGCGCGCCCGATTGATTCGCCAGTGCCGCAAGCAACGTGCCGCGGAGCCGCGCCAGCAGATCACGGTGGGCATCGTCCGGCAGCGGGCCAGTCAGGGTCTTTTCAACGCCTTCGATGGCCGCCGCGATCGGCATGATCTCGGCGGCCACGCCGAGCAGCGCCGCGGACGCGATCGCCTCGTCCCGCAGCCGCTGCGGCGTGTCCGGCCCGGACAGCAGCACGGCGCGAATCTTGTCCGCTCCGAGTGCATCGACGGCCAGGGCCAGTGACAGCGCGGATTCGGTGCCTGCCTCCAGGCCCATTATCGCACCCCTGAAGCCTGCCTTGCCGACGCGGTCGCGCAGGCGGAGCACAAGGGCCGCATAGTCCGCCTCGTCGCCCTCGATCAGCTCGGCGACCGGCCCGCTGCACTGCCAGCCGTCATCTCCCCTGCGCCATGTCAGCGTGGTCACATGCTCGACGAAGCCCGGCAACTGAGCGGCGATCGAGAGATCGGCGTTGAGCGCGAAGGACGCGCCGTCGAACACCTCGCCGTCGTAGCCGCCGGTCTGATTGAGCCAGAGCAGCGGCAGGTCGCTTTCGGTGACGCGCGCCACGGCCGCCGACAGCCGCCGGTCACCGTCGCCGCGGATATAGCGCGCAGCGGCCGCGACCATGATCAGTTCGGCGCCGGTCTCGGCCAGCGTCTCGACGACGTTGTCGTCGGAGGGCTGCTCGGGCCAGATGTCCTCGCCGATCGCGACGCCGATACGCACGCCGCGCACGCTGATCGGGCCGGCCGCGGGGCCACGCACGAACAGCCGCTTCTGATCACCCGGCAGATTGGTCTTGAAGCGCGTCGCAGTCACGCGGCCAGCATCAAGCAGCGCGCAGGCGTTGGAGAGCTTGCCGTCTTCGAGCCACGGCGTGCCGATCAGCACCACCGGTCCGCCATCAGCGGTCTCACGCGCCAGAGCTTCGACGGCGCCGCGGCAGTCGGCCTGGACGCTCGACGTCAGCTCCTGCGTAGAGCCGCCGGCGATGAACAGCTCCGGCAGAACCACCAGATCGGCGCCGTCGGCTGCGGCCTTGGCGCGCGCCTGGCGCGCCTTTGCCGCATTGCCCGCGACATCGCCCGCGGTCGGGTTCAGCTGGGCCAGCGTGATCCGGAAGCTATCAGCGGCCATCGCGCGACTCGTTCACAAAAGCCCGAGGCGCTCGGCGATCGCGAACAGCCAGAAGCCGCCGGACATCAGCAGCGCGACGCCGACGGCGGCCGAGCCGAGATCCTTGACCCGGCCGATCTGCAGGTCATGCTCGGTGGTCAGGCGATCGGCGAGCTTCTCGATCGCGGTGTTGAGCAATTCGACCACCAGCACCAGCATCACGGCGCAGACCAGCTCGACGCTGCGCATCGGCGTCGCGCCGACGACGTAGGCGAGCGGCAGCGACAGTACGAAGGCGATCACCTCCTCGCGCACCGCCTGCTCGGAGCGGAGCGCGAAGGAAAGACCATTGCGCGAGTTGAGCGTCGCGCGCCAGATTCGCAGCATCAGAAGCCCGCGACCGCCGGAATCGGCGACGACTTGCCGCCGCGCTGCTGCTTCAACAGCTCAGCGATCAGGAACGCCATGTCGATCGACTGCTCGGCGTTCAGCCGGGGATCGCACACCGTGTGATAGCGGTCGTTGAGATCCTCGTCAGTGATCGCGCGCGCGCCGCCGATGCATTCGGTGACGTCCTTGCCGGTCATCTCCAGATGAATGCCGCCGGCATGGGTGCCCTCGGCGGCATGCACCGCGAAGAAGGCGCGGACCTCCGATACGATGCGATCAAACGGCCGGGTCTTGTAGCCCGAGTTCGAGGTGATGGTGTTGCCGTGCATCGGATCGCACGACCACACCACCTTGCGCCCCTCCCGCTGCACCGCGCGGATCAGCCCCGGCAGATGATCGCCGACCTTGTCGGCACCGAAGCGGTTGATCAGGGTCAGCCGGCCCGGCTCGTTGTCGGGGTTGAGAATGTCGATCAGCTTGATCAGTTCGTCCGGCTTCAGCGACGGGCCGCATTTCAGGCCGATCGGGTTCTTGATGCCGCGGAAATACTCGACATGGCCGTGATCGAGCTGGCGGGTGCGGTCGCCGATCCAGATGAAATGCCCTGAGGTCGCGTACCAGTCGCCCGTCGTCGAATCGACGCGGGTGAAGGCCTGCTCATAGCCGAGCAGCAGCGCCTCGTGGCTGGTGTAGAAGTCGGTGGCGCGCAGCTCGGGATGGCTCTCGAGATCGAGGCCGCAGGCGCGCATGAAGTTGAGCGCCTCGGAGATGCGGTCGGCCAGCTCCTTGTAGCGGCGCGACTGCGGACTGTCCTTGACGAAGCCGAGCATCCACTGGTGCACGCTGCCGAGATTGGCGAAGCCGCCGGTGGCGAACGCGCGCAGCAGGTTCAAGGTCGCGGCCGACTGCCGATAGGCGTCGAGCTGGCGCTGCGGATTGGGGATGCGCGCCTCCGGCGTGAAAGCGGTGTCGTTGACGATGTCGCCGCGATAGCTCGGCAGCTCGACGCCGTTCAGCTTCTCGGTGGGCGACGAGCGCGGCTTGGCGAACTGGCCGGCGATGCGGCCGACCTTCACCACAGGCACCGCGCCGGCATAGGTCATGACCACCGCCATCTGCAGCAGCACGCGGAAGAAGTCGCGGATGTTGTTGGCGCCGTGCTCGGCAAAGCTCTCGGCGCAGTCGCCGCCCTGCAGCAGGAACGCCTCGCCGGCTGCGACCCGCGCCAGGGATTTCTTCAGGTTGCGCGCCTCGCCAGCGAACACCAGCGGCGGGAAGGTCGAAAGCTGCGCCTCGACCTCGGCCAGCGCCTTCTGGTCGGGATAGTCAGGCACCTGCTGCACCGGCTTGGACCGCCAGCTCTCCGGGCTCCAGCGCTCCGTCATGGCTCTCTACTCCCTCTCGGCAACCGCACGCTTATTCCCCCGCAGCGGCGCGCCGCCTTATACACAGCCTGCCCCCGCGCCGCCACTTGGAATTTAAGTCGCTGACACAAGGGCTTGCACCGCAAGCCGAATTTGACTTTGCTACGGCCCGGCCAACGACGGGAGAACGAGGCGTGGGCGAGACCGGAGCCGATGGCGTTCTGACTGAGGATCTGACCTTTCCCGCCGCCGACGGCTTCGCGCTGGCCGGCACCCTGTTCATGCCGCGCGGCACACCCGTCCATGCCGTGCTGATCAATTCCGGGGCGGCGATCCCGCGCCGGATCTATCGCGGCTTCGCGGCCCATCTCGCCGAGCAGGGCTGCGCGGTTCTGACCTATGATTATCGCGGCATCGGCGGCAGCCGCCCCCGCTCCCTCCGAGGCTTCGCGGCATCGATGACCGATTGGGCGGCGTTCGACATCACCGGCGCAGTGAACTGGATGCGCGAGTACTATGCCGCATTGCCGCTGCGCTATGTCGGACACTCCTTCGGCGGCCAGACGCTCGGCCTGCTCAGCAACAACACGGAGGTGTCGCGCGCACTCTTCATCGCGTCCCAGGCGGGCTATTGGAAGCTGATGGCGCCCGGCGAGCGCTGGCGCGTGGTGACGATGCTGAACGGCGTCGGCGTGCCGCTGACGCATGCCCTCGGCTACACGCCCGGCTGGAGCGGCGTCGGCGAGGACCTGCCGAAGGGCGTGTTCCTGCAATGGGTGCGCTGGATCATGAGCCCGCGCTATTTGTTCGACGACGCATCGCTGCCAGGCCTTGCGAACTACGCCAATTTCAAGAGCCCGGTGCGGGCGCTGTGCCTCGCCGACGATCCCTGGGCCACGCAGCCCGCGGTCGAGCTGTTGTGCGCCGGCTATACGGGCACGCGGCCGGAGCTGCTCAGCATCGCGCCGCAGGACGTCGGCGCGTCCGCGATCGGCCACATCGGTTTCTTCCGCCCGGCGCATCGCGACACGCTGTGGCGCAGCGCGACGAAGTGGCTGCTCGCAACGTGATGCGTCGGCCGGTTGGTCGTTGCCCATGAGCGCGCGCTCCCGCGGCAGGTCGTGCCCGAGCTGTGCTGCCGTCGTTCGCCCTCCGAGAGGTCGGAGGGCGCAGGGAATGCCGGGTGAAGGCCTCACCCATGGCCCGCCTGCGAAAAAAATGCAGGCGGCAGGTACCACAGGTGCAGCCGATCAACCGGCATTCCCTGCGCGACAGTCTTAACGCTTATACGCAGTCTGCCTGGTGCGCCGGGCTTTCTGGCCACCATGATCCGCGCGGCGCCTCAAGCGCCGTCGCGAACGTGACACCAGCGTCGGGGTGTCGGCACGCTGCGACTTCACGTCCGCGCCAAGCCGTTCGTCCGCGCATCACAAGGACACGCTGCGGCTCCCTCGCGGCCATCGCTCCCCGCCTCGCGTGTCGTGACGATCGCGCGCAACGCCCCTTCCGAGTGAGGCGGGATATCCGCAATAGAGCATGATTTCTGATATTCGTAAAGTAAAATTTCAGCCGCTCGGAGAGATCAGGTGCAGTGCTCGTTCATCAGCACCTCAGGCTTGACGTATGCGCGCTCCGGCAAGAGCACGTTGCATGGCTGGCGGCGCAGCCGGCGACCCTGCTGTATTGCGATGAGGTGTTCCTGTGCCACGCCGCGCCGGACGACGATGCAGCATTCTGGCTCGAACAGATCATGGAGGATGGAACATCGCGTCCAAGCAATCTTGTCAGCATCGAAGCGCGGGTCGCCGGCATCGACGCCTCGCTGATCCTGTGCGGGCACGGCCATCTTCCACGCATCGTCCGGCTCAGCGATGGCCGGCTGGTCGTCAATCCCGGCAGCGTCGGGCTGCTCGGCTACAGGATCTCCACGCCGAAGCGCTATCACGTGGAGACCGGCACGCCCGACGCCTGTTTATACGATCGCCGAGCGCCGGCTCGGGCGCTGGTCCGTGACCTTTCGCTACGTGCCTTATGATCCGACGCGAATGGCCGCGCTCTCACGCGACGGCGGACGGCCTGACTGGGCTAGCGCCATTGCGACGGGATGGGTGGATTGATCGGCTGTCATCGTTCGCGATGCCCGATAAGCAATGTCGCCTCCGCGTCAGACCACGAGCAACAGCCCCGACACCAGCAGAATGCCCAGGATGATCTTCCTGAACAGCGCATCATTGACCTTGCGGAAAGCGAGGATGCCGAGCGCCGTGCCGGCGAATAGCGCAGGAACGCTCAAGGCGAGATCGATGATTACCTTGGACGACAGATCCTGCCGGGCCAGCATCACTGCCAGCGAGGCGATCTGGATCGCGGCGATGAACGGCTGGACGAGGCCGCGCTGCTCGGTTTTTGGCAGGCCATGCAGTTCGCACCAGATCGTCGGCAACGCGCCCGGCATCGCCGTGAGCCCGCCGATGAGTCCGCCGCCGAAGCCGACGATGGCGGTGCGGCTTCGGTTCATCGGCTGGAGGCTGCCGAGCGCGGGCTTGAACAGCATGTATGCGGCATAGACCGCGATCGTGATGCCGAACACCTGCTGAAACACGCGCGCGTCGGCATTGTGCAGCAGCCACAGCGCCAGCGGCACGCCGAGCAGCCCGCCGATGATCAGGACGAAGCTCTCCCTCCAGCGGATGCTGGCGCGCAAGGCCCAGAGGTTCGTCGCCTGCACGCCGACGCTGCACGCCATCATCAGCGGCACCGCCTCCAAGGGCTGAAGCATGTGCAACAGGATCGCGCCGGCAACGGCCGAAAACGCAAAGCCGGCGAGGCCGGAGACGAAGGCGCCGAAGAACACGGCGACGCTGAGCAGCAAGAATGATCCGAAACCGGGCATGGAAATGCTCCCGCTGATGAGGCTGAAAATGGGTGGTGGTCAATCGATGGATTGAAGCGTCGCCATCGGCTTCGTCGACGCTCCGTCGGGCGTGTCAGCCCCTCGCAGAATCGCAATCGCGACGATGTGCAGGACCAGGAAGCCGACGAGGACGGCGGCGCCGAGCGCCGGCTTCAGCGTGATCGGCTTTCGCTGCGTTGACTCCTGATGGGCTTGCATGTCCGACGTCTCCGGCAAGTGGTATCGGATTGCTAGCAGCCCGCCGTCTCCTCAGCGTCCCCCGAGCTGGGGATGAGGTGTGCCGGGATTTCCCGCTGTGTGCTGAAGATCACCTTGAGCTCATTTCGCCGCAATCACGCGAGCCCCGTTTGACAAACCCATAACCAAGCGGTTATGAATTAACCCATAACCAACAGGCTATGGATTTCATGCCGCGCTCGCCCGACCTGCTGTTCCGCTCGCTCGCCGATCCCACCCGGCGCGCCATCTTCGAAGGGCTGTGCCGGCACGGCGAGCAGACGGTCGGCGCGTTGACGGCCAAGGCTGGCGTATCGCAGCCGGCGGTCTCGAAGCATCTCGGCGTGCTCAGGCAGGCGGGCCTGGTGCGCGAGCGTCACGAAGGCCGCCTGACGCATTACCGCGCGCAGCCGAAGGCGCTGGCGCCCCTGCTCGACTGGACCAGCCGCATGGCCACGTTCTGGGAAAGCCGGTTCGACGATCTGGAAAATCTGCTCAACAGGATGGATCAATGAGCTCAGCTGCGCCCGAAACCCGCACCGTCGTCGTCGAGCGCGAATTCGCACATCCGCCGGAAAAACTCTGGCACGCGTTGACGCAGCCGCATCTGATCGCGGAGTGGCTGATGGCGAATGATTTCGTGCCGCAGGTGGATCACCGCTTCAAGCTGAAGGCGGATTGGGGCGTCGTCGACTGCCAGGTCGTGACCATCGAGCCGCACAGGACGCTGGCCTACAGCTGGGAGGCGCTCGGCCTCGACAGCGTCGTGACCTGGACGCTGACGCCGACGGCAACCGGCACGCATCTTCGCATGGAGCAGACGGGCTTCGCCGCCGATCAGACCCGCGCCTATCAGGGCGCGCGCTTCGGCTGGCCGAGATTCTTCGATGGGTTGGAGCAGACATTGGTGCGGCTCGACTGAGCTGCTCGACCAAAAACGCCGCCGTCATTCCGGGGCGACGCGCGCAGCGCGGCGAGCCCGGAATCCATCGGGCCGCGTCAATGACGCTTGATGGATTCCGGGCTCGTGCTTCGCACGCCCCGGAATGACGGAGGAGAGATCTCGCGCATTCGTCAGCATTGTCATAATGAGGAGGAGCAGATGAATTGGTCCAATGCGATCCGGCAGGTGCATCGCTGGGTGTCGATCGCGTTCACCATCGGAGTCATCATCAACATCGCGGCGATGACGCAGACGCAGCCGGCCTTCTGGATCGGGCTGCTGGCGCTCGTCCCGCTGATCGTGCTGCTGGCAACCGGGCTCTATCTGTTTGCTCGGCCGTATTTGACGAGGACAGCAAAGGCTTAGCCCTGAGGATGTCGGCGGGCAAACGCGCGGCCATGCGCTGCCCTGCCTCGCGAGACCGCCTAATCCAGCCCGTTCGCCGACACCCAGCCGACGACGCCGTTCCACACCGCACGACACGACGGAAACCGGCTGACACCGTCGCCGGGCATCACGCAGCCGCCGACCATCGCAGTCTCGCCGGCGGGGATGCGCGTCAGGACGTCGGATTTCTGTCCGGGCTCGCGGCGCAGGTTGAGATAGCCCTGCGAGACGTTGCGCTTCACCATGCGCGGCACGAGATGCGGATTGGGCAGAACGGCCTGCGCACGCTCGGTCGGCGACTCGGCCGGACGCGTTGCGGTCTGCGTCTTCTTCAGCTCCTCGATCCGCGCCCGCGCCATCGAGCCATAGGGCGTAGCGCCGAACTGGCGCACGAAATCCTCGAGCACGGCGATGCTGGTGGTGTTCTGCGTCACCGCCCAGGCGCGCTCGGCCGGATCGGACGAGGCAGGCTGCGTGGCGGAAGCCGGCGCGAACGTCTGGCCGGCGAAGAAGAAGTCGCCATCGACCGGCGAGCTCGACACCCAGGGCTGCTGTGAGCCGGCAGTGGCGCGCTTCACCTCGAGGCCGACCTGGTTGAAGGTCTTGAAGATGTCGAGGCCGGGCCGCCGGATGGTCTCGGCCAAGGCTTTCGTGAACGGACTGTTGCCGTCGCGGCCATCGAGCGCGACGTTGCCGGGCTGGGTCGCGAACGAGATCAGCGTGCCCTCGGGCGCGCGCATCTGCGCGAGTCCGCTGCCGGCGTCGCGCAGCCCGCGGCCGCCGAACGGATTGTTGCGGCAGGCATCGAGGATGACGAGGTTGAGCTTGGTGCCCGCGCTCTCCATCTGCCGCAGCACGACGTTGACGTCGAGCATCTGGAAGTCGACATCGGCCTCCCGCGTCGGATTGGCGTCGACCGGCACCAGATAGTTGACGCCGCGCACCTGCACGCCGTGGCCCGCATAATAGACCAGCGCCACGTCGGCGCCCCGCGCCTTGCCGCCGAACTCCTGCACCGCGCGTCGCATCGCGGCCTCGTCGAGATCGAGCTGCGCGCTGCCGCCGACCAGCGTGAAGCTGAGACCCTGAAGGGTCTCGGCCATCAGCGCCGCATCATGCTTGGGATTGTCGAGTCGGCTGACCGTTCGATAGGCCGAGTTGCCGATGACCAGCGCGATGCGGGTATCGGCGAGCGCGGGGCTGCAAAGGATCAGCATGCTATATCCGGCCAGCACAAGCCTCATCCATCGCCGCATCAGTCCCCCTGGCGCCAACCTCGATGGCACGAGCTTATACGTCCGTCGCAGAGGGAGAAAAGCACGGCATCACCAAGGCCGGTCTCGCGAGGCCCGGCCGGCAATTCAAGGCCGCAGCAGCCAACGGAATGCCTCGCGCAGGATCTCGGTACCGTCAGCCTCGTGCCAGGCGCCATGGGCGATCACGATACGCTCGGGGTGCCACCCAAGCATGGTCTCCACGGCCGCCCGCAACTCGCGTCGGTGCCGCCAGGTAAATGTCAGCCGGAGATCGCGCGGCAGGCCGCCATGCGGCGGACCGACGCCCCCGATCCAGCTCAGGTAGCGCGCCAAGCCGGCGCCGATCTTGGCCGGCTCGAAATTCTCCATCAGATCGGTCAGGATCAGCGTGCGCGACGGGCGATGGAAGAACACGACCTCCGTCATGTAGCTGCCGACGACGGGCAAGGTCGCGATCTCATCGTCCCAGGGATAGCCGGTGCTGCGATCCAGCGGCCTGCTCTCGAAATCGATGCGGCCCTTCGCCTGCGCGCGAATGCCTGGCGCCAGAT
This sequence comes from Bradyrhizobium aeschynomenes, assembly GCF_013178945.1. Classification (GTDB taxonomy): domain Bacteria; phylum Pseudomonadota; class Alphaproteobacteria; order Rhizobiales; family Xanthobacteraceae; genus Bradyrhizobium; species Bradyrhizobium aeschynomenes. The sequence continues at coordinate 42,465 of NZ_JABFDM010000017.1, read as the reverse complement.
AGATCGCCGCGTCGGGAAAGTCCGCCTGCCAGTCGGGGATCCACCAATAGTGGATGCGATTCGGACCGATGATGTCGCGCACGCGGCCTTCCCGGTCGATCTCGGCCCGCAGCGCCGGCGTCAACGGCGTGGGCGAGTGGATGAACAGATCGCCGGAGGCGCAGCGCACCACGGTCATGCGGGTGGGAAACGGAAACTTGAGTCCGGGCACACCGAAGCGGATGACCGGCCCATCAACGATCCAGAGGTTGTCGGCGACAGGCTTCAGGGTGTTCAGCGGCGGATAGGTCGCAAAAGAATCGTCTCGGCACATGCTGGTCGCTCTCCGCGCCCAACCCTATCGTCGCCGATTGGTTCCAAACTTGAGACGAAACCGATCGGCCACGGATCGTTGCCAGACCTCGATCGCGTGGCGCATCAACACGACGCGCGATGCGCATGCACCGCGACGCGGATGCTGGGCCCTACTCCGCCGCCTGCCGCACATGCCGCTCGGTCACGGTGCGCATCGTCACCAGTTCCTCGGCGGCGGAGGGATGCAGCGCGACGGTCGAGTCGAAATCGGCCTTGGTCGCCTTCATCTTGATGGCGATGGCGACGGCCTGCGTGATCTCGGCAGCCGTGTCGCCGACGATGTGGCAGCCGAGCACGCGGTCGCTCGCGCCGTCGACCACGAGCTTCATCAGCACGCGGGTATCGCGGCCGGACATCGTCGCCTTGATCGGGCGGAAACTGGTCTTGTAGATGTCGACGCGGTCGTACATCTCGCGCGCCTGGGTCTCGGTCAGGCCGACGGTGCCCACTTCAGGCTGGCAGAACACGGCGGTCGGGATGTCGGCGTGATCGACGCGCACGCTCTTGCCGCCGAACACAGTGTCGGCGAAGGCATGGCCCTCGCGGATCGCGACCGGCGTCAGGTTGAAGCGATGAGTGACGTCGCCGATCGCATAGATGCTCGGCACCGAGCTCTGCGAAAACGCGTCGACCGCGATGCCGCCGTTGCGCGGATTGATGGCGACGCCGGCCTTCTCCAGGCCGAGATTGGCGACCGCCGGATGACGGCCGATCGCGAACATCACCTTGTCGGAGGCGATGCTGGAGCCGTTCGACAGATGCGTGGTGTAGTCCTTGCCGTGCTTGTCGACGCTCGACACCGTGCAGCCGGTCAGGATGGTGATGCCTTCCTTCTCCATCTCCGCGCGGACATGCTTGCGGACGTCCTCGTCGAAGCCGCGCAGGATGTTGTCGCCGCGATAGACGACCGTCACGTCCGAGCCGAAATTGGCGAAGATGCAGGCGAATTCGAGCGCGATGTAGCCGCCGCCCTGGATCACGATCCGGCGCGGCAGCTCGTCGAGATGGAACGCCTCGTTGGACGAGATGACGTGCTCGATGCCGGGGATCGGCGTGCCGTGGTTGGGCGCGCCGCCGGTAGCGATCAGGATATATTTCGCGCGCACCGTCTCGCCGGTGGCGAGCCGCACGGTGTGCGCATCCTCGATCGTTGCACGGGTCTTGACGATTCGGGCGCCCGACTTCTCGACATTGGCGGTGTAGGCCGCCTCGAGCCGCGCGATCTCCTTGTCCTTGTTCCTGATCAGCGTCGGCCAGTCGAAGGTCGCGGCCGGGATCGTCCAGCCGAAGCCGGCGGCATCGGCGATCTCCTGGCGGACATGCGAGCCGATCACGAACAGCTTCTTGGGCACGCAGCCGCGGATCACGCAGGTGCCGCCCATGCGGTATTCCTCGGCCACCATCACGCGGGCGCCATAGCCCGCCGCGATGCGGGCGGCGCGCACGCCACCCGAGCCGCCACCGATCACGAACAGGTCGACGTCGAATTCAGCCATCTCTCCCCCGACCTGTTCTCGCCGCGACAAACCTCAGATCGGCTTGTTGCGCTTGCGCATCTCGGCGCGGAACTGCGCGGTAACCGTGTCGGAGAACTCCGCCGCCCACAGGTTCATCGCCTGCATGCTCATCTGGATCGCCTTCGGCTCGGCCGCAAGCAGCTTCTGGCCGATCGGCGACTTGTAGAAGGTGACGAGGTTGGCGATCTCGGCGTCCGAGAACTCGTTGCAGTAGATCTGCGCCATCTTCTCGCCGATCTCCTTCTCCTTGCCGGCGTAGGTCTGCGCGACCATCACGGCGACCTCGTCGAGGTCCTTCTGGTAGTTCAGGTTGGACTGCAGCAGCGCCTGCTTGGTCTGCTGCACCATCCCGGGAACGGCATTGGCGTACATCGCACCCGCGTTCTTCATCGCCAGAATCTCACGCGCGCCCGCCATGCAGGCGGCCGAGGCCGGCTTCAGGGCCGGCGGCTGGCCCTGCGCGGCAGCGGGGCTCGCAGAGGCCAGAGCCAGCACGATTCCGGCGGCCGGCAAGATTCTGAACACGCTCTTCATTCCAAGTCTCCTGTGAGATTGCCGCCTTGAGCAGAAAGTCCTGCTGCACTCAAGGCCGCTGGATAACGCGAATTCCCTGTGCGCCCGCCAGGATCGCGGTGCTGCCGAGGCCAATGAACAGCCCGTGCTCGACCACGCCTGGAATTGCGCTCAAAAGGCCCGCCAGACGCGGGGGATCCTCGATCTCCCCCAGGCGAACGTCGACAATCCAGTGGCCGCCATCGGTGACGAAAACGTGGCCATCTGCGGACTTGCGCACGCTCATTGGCCCGGACACGCCAGCCTTGGCGAAGGCGTCGCCCATCTCGCGCTGGGTCGCGGCGAGACCGAACGGAACCACCTCGACCGGCAGCGGGAAGCGGCCGAGCCGCGCGACCCATTTGGTTTCGTCGGCGATCACGATCATGCGAGCCGAGGCGCTGGCGACGATCTTCTCGCGCAGGAGCGCGCCGCCGCCGCCCTTGATCAGGTCGAGCGCCGGATTGATCTCGTCGGCGCCGTCGACGGTGATGTCGAGGCGGTCGATCTCGTCGAGCGTGGTCAGCGGCACGCCGCAGGCTTCCGCCTGCGCCCGCGTCGCCTCCGAGGTCGGCACGCCCACGACCTTCAGCCCGGCACGCACCCTTTCACCAAGCAGATCGACGAAATGCTTGGCGGTCGAGCCGGTGCCGAGGCCGAGCCTCATGCCGCTCTCGACCTCCTCCAGCGCACGCGCCGCCGCCTGCCGTTTCAATGCGTCCATATCGACCAAGACACCCGCCCCTCGGATGGACCCCCACCGGGCGGGGGCCGAAAACCGGGGCATATCTAGCGGTGTTTTGCCGCAAGGCCTAGCTCTTGCTGGCTCCCGGCGGTCACGAAATCGGACAAAAAGCAGGCCTGGCCCTCTTGCAAGGGCGAGGGCTGCCCGGTAGCGGATACCGATGCCCATCTCCAGCACCATCGTCTTCGATCTCGACGGCACCCTGGTCGACACGGCGCCGGACCTCATCAACGCGCTGAATCATATCTTGCAGCGCGAAGGGCTGCGGCCGGTGCCACTGGCCTCGGCCCGCAAGATGATCGGGCACGGCGCGCGCAAGCTGCTCGAACGCGGGCTGGAGGCGGAGGGACGCTTCGCCAGCACGGAGGACATGGACCGGCTCACCGCCGATTTCATCGATTTCTATGCCGAGAACATCGCGATCGAATCGCGCCCCTTCGACGGGCTGGAAGCGGCGCTCGACGAGCTCGCCGGCCGCGGCTGCCAGTTCGCGGTCTGCACCAACAAGCTCGAATGGCTGTCCAAGCGCCTGCTCGACCAGCTCGGCCTGTCCTCCCGCTTCGCCGCCATCTGCGGCGCCGATACGTTCGGCGTCGCCAAGCCCGACCCGACGATCCTGCGCCAGACCATCGCGCAGGCCGGCGGCGCGATCGGCGCCGCGATCATGGTCGGCGATGCCGGCACCGACGTCGGAGCGGCGCGTCGGGCCGGCGTGCCTGTGATCGGCTGCACGTTCGGCTATACGGACGTCCCGATTGCCGAACTGAATCCGGACCACCTGATCGACCACATGCGCGAGCTGCCGGCCGCAGTCGCAGCGCTCGGTTCCTCGCTCAGAAACGGCTGACCAGACCGCGATTTGCATGAACGCACGCGCCGAGATCGGTCTCTCCCGCGCGGAGAAACGTGCTCTCGATGCAACTCCCGGCCGATGGCCCGGATCTCCGATCCGACTGCCACATCCACGCTTAACTCGTTGCTTTGTCGAAAGAAAGCTGCACGGCGCAGGACGTTAACGTTCTGTTGAGAATAGGGTTGACCACAGTTGCGCCGCTGTTCTGACGCTCCTATGGTCGCCTTGGGATTGCGGCCGATGGCCGCAGGGCTGTGGGGCGGACATCATGATGCGGCGTGTCATCGCAATTGCCGTTGCGGGAGCCGGCCTTGCCGGCTGCTCGTCCTTCTCCATGGACAGCTTCAAGTTGGCGGCGCCCGAGATTCCCGTGCAGCTCGAATCGGTGCCACCAGGCGCCGACGCCAAAACCTCGCTCGGACCGGGCTGCAGAACGCCGTGCACCGTCCAGGTCCCGGCGCCCGATGCGGGCTTCAGCGTCACCTTCACGATGGACAAATACCTGCCGGCAACCATCCCGGTGCAGGTGATCCGCAACACCGGCGATTTCAACTCGTCGCCGCCGGTCGTAATGGATCCGAGCCCGGTCGTGGCCGAGCTGCAGCCGGCGCCGGGAGCACCGCCGAAGGCGGTCAAGCACATGCGACCGAAGAAGCCGAAGCCGCAGAAGTCCGCCGCCGCGCCCGCGGCCGCCGCGCCGGCAACCACCGGCTCGGCCTTCCCCGCACCGGTTCCCGGCGCGGCGCGGCAGTAGCGGCCGCGCTCGCGTGCGGCGCAACATCGACGATGCGGCGTTGGCGATTGTGAGGCGCGCGGATCATGATTAGATTGGCTCGTAACTGACATCGGCCACGTGCCTCACGCGGCCGCCTCGTGGCATCGCCGCCACCCGCAAGGCCATCCATGACTGCTGAGACGTTGAGCGACACCGCCCTGACGCGCCCGATGACCGACCCGTTCGGCCGTCGCATCTCCTATCTGCGCGTCTCGGTCACCGACCGCTGCGATCTGCGCTGCTTCTACTGCATGTCGGAGGACATGACCTTCCTGCCGAAGGCCGATCTCCTGACGCTCGAGGAGCTCGACCGGCTCTGCTCGGCCTTCATCAACAAGGGCGTGAAGAAGCTCAGGCTCACCGGCGGCGAGCCGCTGGTCCGGCGCAACGTCATGGGCCTGGTGCGCTCGCTGTCGCGACATCTGAAGAGCGGCGCGCTCAACGAGCTGACGATGACGACCAACGCGACACAGCTTGCGAAATATGCCGCCGAGCTCGCCGATTGCGGCGTCCGCCGCATCAACGTCTCGCTGGATACGCTCGATCCCGACAAATTCCGCACCATCACCCGCTGGGGCGATCTCGACCGCGTCCTCGCCGGCATCGAGGCCGCGCAGACTGCCGGCATCGCGATCAAGATCAACGCGGTTGCGCTCAAGAACGTGAACGAGGACGAGATCCCCGGCCTTATCGACTGGGCGCACGGCAAGGGCATGGCGCTGACCTTGATCGAGGTGATGCCGATGGGCGAGATCGGCGAAGGCCGCATCGACCAGTATCTGCCGCTGTCGCTGCTGCGCAGCCGGCTCGCGCAGAAATACACGATGACCGATCTCGACGAGACCACCGGCGGCCCCGCGCGCTACGTCCGCGTCGCCGAGACCGGCGGCACGATCGGCTTCATCACGCCGATGACGCATAATTTCTGCGAGAGCTGCAACCGCGTGCGCGTCACCTGCACCGGCACCCTGCACACCTGCCTCGGCCACGAGGACGCCTCCGATTTGCGCAAGCCGCTGCGCGCCTCGGCCAGCGACGAGCAGCTGAGCGATGCGATCGACCGCGCCATCGGCCTGAAGCCGAAGGGCCACGACTTCATCATCGACCGCCGCCACAACCGTCCGAGCGTCAGCCGGCACATGAGCGTGACGGGCGGCTGACGACGTGCTGCCCTGGAAGCTGATCGACACCGCTGACGTGCCCGGCGGCGGCGAGCCGCTGCGGCTGATGCAGCGCGGCCGCGAGTTCGCCATCAAGCTCGGCCAGAACGAGCTGATGAGCAGCCGCCTTTACGGCTCCGAGGAAGCGCTGGCGACGTTGAGTTGCGCGCGGCTCAAGGACCGCCCTGCCCCGCATCTGCTGATCGGCGGCCTCGGTATGGGCTTCACCCTGCGCGCCGCGCTGAAGGTGCTGGGACCGCAGGCGCGTGTCACCGTGGCCGAATTGGTGCCGGCGGTGATCATGTGGGCACGCGGGCCGATGGCCGAACTGTCCGGCGACAGCCTCGCTGACCCGCGCGTCGACATCCGCGAAGGCGACGTCGCAAAGCTGATCGCGGCCGCGCGCGGCACCTACGATGCCATCCTGCTCGACGTCGACAATGGCCCGCAGGGCCTGACCCGGCAGTCCAACGACGCGCTCTACGACTCCTCTGGCTTGCGCGCCGCGTTCTCGGCGCTACGTCCCGGCGGCGTGCTCGCGGTGTGGTCGTCGCATCCGGCCGACCACTTCACCCCGCAGCTGCGCAAGGCCGGCTTTGCCGCCGAGGAGATCAAGATTCGCGCCACCGGCCGCGGCGGCCGCGGCGCTCGTCACGTGATCTGGATCGCGACACGGCCGGCGTGACCAGGCAGCGCCGCCGTCGCGCTTGCACCCGTCGCAGTTGAGTTCTCGCCGACGCCTGTTAAGCTCGCAAAGTTCCTTTTGAATTGCTTTTTCGACACGCCCTCTCCGCGAGGCTCATTGGCATGACCGTCGACCTTTTGCAGGACACCAAGACCTATCCGCGGATGACGCGCTGGTTCAATCCACTGCTGCTCATCAAGCTCCTCAACAACGTCGTCACCTCTGCGATGTTCGGCCAATATGCCGACCGGCGCCTGATGGTGGCCGCGCTGGATACGGTGACGCCCGACGAACACATGGCGCGCGCGACGGCGTTCGCGAGGAGCCTCAGCCCGACGACGCAGGGCCCCGTCTGGATCGACTTCGTCGCCGATCTCGGCGACGGCTTCGACAGCACCTATGCGGTGGCCTGCCTGCTTGCCCGCCAGACACTGGAGCTCGGCGGCGAAACTCTGCCGCGCGGAGAGATGCTCATCATGGGCGGTGACGAGGTCTATCCGCTCGCCAACGCCCAGACCTACCGGAATCAGTTGCGAAAGCCCTATCAATGGGCCTCTCCCGACCACGACAAGACGGACGACGACGGCGTTCCGCTGTTCGCCATCCCCGGCAATCACGACTGGTACGATGGGCTGGTGCAGTTCCTCGCCTACTTCACCCGGCCGACGCCGACCCATTTCGGCTCCTGGCGCACCCAGCAGAAGCGCAGCTATTTCGCGCTCCAGCTCACCGAGAGCTGGTGGCTGTGGGGCATGGACATCCAGCTCGCCGACAACATGGACCAGCCGCAGGCGGACTACTTCGATCTCATCGCGCGGTCGGACCGGCTCAAGCCGGGATCGAACATCATCCTGTGCACGGCGGAGCCGGGCTGGCTCTACACCGACACCAACATGCGATCATGGGAGATCGTCGACTACGCCTTGGGCATCGCCAAGAAGGCGGACAAGGCACTGACGATTCCACTGCTGCTGTCCGGCGACACCCATCACTACAGCCGCTATCACGCTGAAGACGGCACGCAGTTCGTCACATCGGGCGGCGGCGGCGCCTTCCTGCACCCGACCCACCAGCTCGAGAAGAACGTCAGCGTGCGCTGGACCGGCACGAAGGTGCCGCTGACCCTGGCCACCAAGGCTGGCAGCAAGGAGCCTACCGCCTACCCCTCCATGCCGACGAGCCGCCGCCTGCTCTGGCGCAATCTGTGGTTCGCCGTCACGAACTGGGATTTTTCGATTTTCATGGGGCTGGTGTATTTCGCCGTCGGCGTGCTGGTCGGGCTGCGCGACGAGATCGACATCTATATCCTGGTGACGCTGGCGCTTGGCGCCGGCATCATCGGCTACACGACGCGGCAGGAACATGTGTCGCTTGTCGACATCTTCCACAAATGGCGGCGCCGGCGCATCAAGCCGGACGATTTCGACGAGCTTGCCAATGAAAATCTCTGGCTTCAATTCCGCAAGGCGATGATCGTCACCGGCACGAGCTTGGTCCACGTCGCCGCCCATGTCGGCACGGCTCTCACAGCCGCCATTTTTTTCAACGCGTATAATGGCGATCTCTTCCCGCCCGGTCATCCGTGGTACAGCGTCTGGATCTGGCTCGGCTGGCTGGCGCTCGAGATGGGCAGCGTCGGCTTCGTGCTCGGCAGCAGCTATTTCGGCCTCAACATGCTCATCACCTGCCGCTGGCTGCGGATGAACCGCAACGATGCCTTCAGCGCGCTGCGCATCGGCCACTACAACAACTTCCTCCGGCTGCGCATCGAAGGCGAAGCCATCGAGGTCCACGCCATCGGCCTCGATCGCGTGCCGCGACGGCGCGACTGGAAGGCGAACCCCGGCGCCAGCGCCGGCAATTCGGCACAGCCGCAATGGATTCCAGCGATGCCCTTGCAGCCGCACCTGATCGAAAGGTTCGTGGTCTCCGGCCGGTCGGGACCGGCAAGTCGACCTGAGGCCTGATCACATGGATGGCGCGTCAGCTGAACCCGGCGTGACGGCCGGCCGGTTCTGCTCTATGCTATGGCCGCTGCCGGTCGTAGCCGCGAGTTGCGACTTATCTGTTCCGTGCTACGGCATGGGATACCGGCGCGCCGGCAGCACTCAACTTTGCCCTGCGAGGTCGCGCCCCGACGGGGCGAAGTCGGCCATGGGACGCCGGAGCGGCAGGCGGAGCGCGGTGCGCAGTTCCGCCACGGCGTCGGGTTCAAGGGATCGGTCTGTATAGCGGCAATGCGCGAAGCCCTTCGTCACCCGGAGCTTCACATCCCTGATCCACTCGCCGAAGCATGGCCGAAGCGGGCCGGCGATGGGGTCGCCGGCGATCAGCCCCGTGTAGGGAAAGTACAGGTTCGTCCACCGCGTCAGCGCGAACAGCCCGCCATGGTGCGGCACCTGAACTGACCGCGTCCGACGTGGACTTCGCTCGTCCTCATAGGCATGGGTGAAGGTGAAGACCTTTCGCAACATCCCGACCGCCGGGCTGGGGATCTGCTCCGTTTGCGGAGGACAGGTGGGAAAGGATCGCTCGCGAACGAGGTCCGCGAATTCGGTGGCTGCATCCAGGTTCAGAAGCCAGCGGGCATGCGCGAGCGGCGAGCCCGCCGTGACGAAATCGCTGACCCGCCAGAGAAAGCCGTTGCGCCGATATTCCAGCCACGCGGCATGCTGCATCGACTGCACCTGATCGACATCGACCGCCTTGTCGCGACCGGGGCGTGGGTTGAGCAGATTCTCCAGCGCCCGCAGCGCGCGGCTGCTGGTCTTCGGCACGGCCCCCCGGCTGCGGGCGTGCCTCGCCCATGCATGGCTGAGGATGTCGTAGGCGATCACGCTGCCGAGGCTATGACCATAGACGATGATGCGGGCATAGCGTCCGCCGTCGTGCAACGCTTCGAGCAGCTTGGTGCCGGCCTCGCGGATTTCCTGCCGGCGCGCGATGTTCTCCGCGCGGGGCTCGAGATAGCGCGCGGCGTCGCCGGCATAGCCGACGATGAACTCGTCGCGCAGCGCTTTGAGCACGAAGGAGGCGATGGCCGGCAGCGAAACCAGCGCGCCGCCGGCAATGCCCTTGAGCCAGCCGGACACGTCCAGCGTCATCAGCCACGCGAATGCGATGATCGCGGCGACCAGCACGATGCGGATCAGCCAAACGAGCCGGACCAGCGTCGGTGGAATCCGGTTGTCGCGCGACAAGATCAGTCGCAGCATCCATCCGTAGACCTGCGCAACGGTGGTGTCGCGGATCAGATGCGCCCAGTACAGCTCGTAGATGTCGGTGGTCGGTCGCGCTGCATCGCTGCGGGGCACGGTGGCGACCCGCATTTCGAACAACGGGGACACATAGTCGGGCTTCACGAAGTGAAGATCGCCGGCATCCGGGTCGAAGATGTTCGCGACGAACCCGCGCAGCAGCTGGCCGGGGCGCTGCTCGCCGATACCGTGAACGACGATCACCGCTTGCCGATCGCGACGGCGGCTCCGCTCGGCCTGAACCAGGATACGTCCTATTCTCGTCAACGCGCCCGACCAGGCCTTCAGGCTGGCGCGCCGCTCGGCTTCGCTTTCGATCCCACTGTGCTGGATGCGCAGCCGGGACGTGCCGTTCGGCCGTGGAGACAGCCGAAAGGCCACGCGCGCTTTGGCCGGCGCATCGTCCAATGCGACGACGATCTCGTAGCTGCGATGCTCGACCGTCAGTCCCGCAGCATCACCGTCGCCCGCTGATGCGGAGGGCCAAGTCAATGATGTGACTTGTCCACGTCCGGGCCCGCCAGAACCGATCCACTGCGAACGCCGGTGGACGGTCGCATCCGGCAGCAGGACGATCGCGCCCCGGGCGGGAAGAAGCGCGCATCCGTCACCAAGCCAATACGCGACGACATCAGGCTCGAACAGATATTCGGCGACTTCCGGCGTCGGATAAGGCAGTTCGAGCGCAACGCGGACCGACGATCGCGGCAGAGCTATGGTGGCTGTCACGGCCGATCTCCCCGATGACAACGTCGCAGACGGCAAGGCGGCGAGCCCCCGACCGAGACCCGCGTGCAGGAGCAGCGGAGGTTTGCAGCCCGACCGACACGTCGCCGTCAGGGCGAGTTGTCGCAAACATACACTCAATGCCGGCCTGCCGGGAGATCGTCGCCGAGCTTTTTTTGCTCAGGCTGCGCTCTCAAAGCGACAACCGATTGCGACGCCCAGGCAGATCAACGGGGATCCCTTCTCGGCCGGGCCATCCCTGGAACCGCGTCTGGCATGGTTCGGCTGTCTCGATCTCGAAATGGGCCTGGTCGGCGTTGTGCTCGGCAGCAGCTATTTCGGCCTCAACATGCTGATCACCTGTCGCCGGCTGCGCATGAACCAACGATGCCTTCAGCGCACCGCGCATCGGCCACTTAACAATTTCCTCCGGCTGACTGCGGCCGGAGCTAGGAGGCGGTTCTCGGCAGTCGAGACACGTCCACTCCGGCTGCCTCCAGTCGCTTCTGAGCCGCAGAGACGACCCTCGCGTCGAACTGATCAGCATGCCGCAGGACGATTGCCTCGCCCGTCAGCTCCGGCATTTTGCGCTCGAGCAGCATGTCGAACCCATCCGTGCTCCGGTCGGCGAGAGCCCAGTCCCTCAGCGTCGCGATCTCACCAACCCTGGACACCTTTTGCCTGGTACGCGCCAGCCGCGTTGTCCTGCCACGCTCCGCGGTCAGGATGAGTTCGAATGCATAGATCGTTCTCCAGAAATCGTGCTGCACCGTGCCCGGAGCTTCCTTGGGCAGGATTTCCACCAAACGACGAAAGGCAGCATCTTCAACGTCTTTCTGCTCAGCTTTCCGAGCATTGGCAATCCAGCTGCGCAGTTTCTCCTCATCATGACAGGCGGCGATCAGAGCAAGCATCCTGGTGGAATCCGGCATACGTTTCTCCCTCAGACAAGCACAACGGAGCGTACATGTCGCTCCTGATTAGTCGAGGGCTGCATCCATTCATCTCCGCCAAAGATGTGACGACCCCCCGCGCAGTTCATATTGCCGTATCGTCGACGCGGCATGCCGGCGCCATTGTCCCCTGACGCGCTCGAACGTTCACCGCACAGGACGCTGCGCCGCGGCGATTGTCCTGAGCATGCCCGGTCGGAACCACAGACGGCCCGGCGAGTTGCTCAGCCACGGAGAGGATCGAGCGATGCCCAGCTCGTCTGTTCATCGCCTCGGTGCTTCCTTTCGGCAAACAACTGGAAAGAGAGGCGACCATGAAAGCACCCCTTCTTCTCGCTGGCGCACTGATCATCGGATCGCTGGCCCCGGCGCTTGCTGATGAATACTACGTCGTGCAGGGACCGAGCCACCGCTGCACCATCACCACCACCCGTCCCGCCGACCGGGAGATCGTGACGCAGATCGGGCCGATGGCGTTCACCAGCCGCGTCGAGGCCGAGGACCGCATCAGGCAGACCAAGGTCTGCGAGGATTCGGGCACCGTCGGCAGCAGCACCACCACCACGATCATCAAGGAGAAGTAGTCGGCGCCGATCCCTGAACTCTGGCGATGCGAAAGGTCGTGCCCATCGCGACGGGCACCGCCTTTCCATTTCCGGGATCGTTGCGGTCGAGGCGGTATCGTGGCCCGGTGCCGCCTGCGCCGACCATGCGACGAAGCATCAACTCTCCTGCGATCCGGTCGCAGCAACAGACGTTGCGTTCCATCGCCGCCTTGAGTACCTCGCAGCTCTCGGCCGGATCAGGACATCATGCTTTCCCAATCGCTCAAGCTCGCCATCGGCAGTCTCGTGGTCGGGACGATCGTGCTCGGCCTGAAATTTCTCGCCTATTGGCTGACCGGCTCGGTCGCGCTCTACTCCGACGCCGTCGAGAGCATCGTCAACGTCGTCACCGCCGCGGTCGCGCTGCTCGCGGTGCGCATCGCCGCCAAGCCTCCCGACGCCAACCACCCGTTCGGCCACCACAAGGTCGAGTATTTCAGCGCAGTGATCGAAGGCGTCATGATCGTCGTCGCGGCGCTGCTCATCATCCACGAGGCCTACGGCAATTTCCGCAACCCGCAGCCGTTCGCGGCGCCGGTCGAGGGCCTCGCCGTGAATGGCTTCGCCAGCGTCATCAATGCCGCCTGGTGCTGGCTGTTGATCACACGTGGCAAGCGCCTGCGCTCGCCGGCGCTGGTCGCAGACGGCCGGCATCTCCTCACCGACGTCGTCTCCTCCGGCGGCGTGGTCATCGGGCTCGGCCTTGCGGTGGTGCTGAAGCTGCCCATTCTCGACCCCGCGCTGGCCTTGCTCGTCGCCGTCAACATCTTGTGGTCCGGATGGCAGGTCCTCAAGGAGTCGACCGGTGGCCTGATGGACGAAGCCGTCTCCGATGCCACGCTCGCGCGCATCCGGCAGATCATCAGCCAGCATGCCGACGGCGCGCTGGAGGCGCATGATGTCCGGACCCGGCATGCCGGCAAGCTGACCTTCATCGAGTTTCACCTCGTGGTCCCCGGCGAGATGTCGGTCAACCGGGCCCACGAGATCTGCGACCGGATTGAAGCCGCGCTGCGCGAGGACGACGAGCACAGCTGGATCACCATTCACGTCGAGCCGGAAAACAAGGCCAAGCATTCCGGCGTGGTCGTGCTGTAAAGCCGAAGCTTGCCGCGGCAGGGACCGGCGGCCCGCTGATGCGGCTCCCGCCGCCCCCGAAGATCCGGCCCGAGGATGTAGCCGCCTGGGATGGCGGGTGCGGCGTCGTGCCGGCCGGCTGCGACAGCTGTGGCGCGGCGTCGTCAGCGGTGCAACACATTGCGGCAGCGCCCCTTTTGCCCATTTTCCGATTGACGGCAACAACGGGCGCTGAAATGGTGCCCCGGTTTTCGGAGCCTGCCGGGCCGCAAAAGGCCGCTGCGTACGCGCAGCCAGACGCGGGCCGTGAGACAATCTTGGGACAAGGGGGAGGATTGCGTTGCAAGCGTTGCTGAAATTGAGCCGTGGGATCGATGCGTTCACGACCTGGACAGGCAAGCGACTGGCTTGGCTGATCCTGCTGGCGGTCATCATCTCGACCCTCAACGCCATCATCCGCAAGACGCTCGATACCTCGTCCAATTCCTGGCTCGAGTTGCAATGGGTGCTGTTCTCGGCCGTCTTCCTGCTGTGCTCGCCCTGGACCCTGCTCGACAACGAGCACATCCGCATCGACATCATCAATGCCCTGATGCCGAAATGGCTGCGTGACACCATCGACGTTGTCGGCCACGTGCTGTTCCTGATGCCGCTGTGCATCGTGATGATCATCACCAGCGTGCCGTTCTTCCTGCGCTCGATCGAGATCAACGAGCAGTCCAGCAACGCCGGCGGCCTGCCTCAGTGGCCGGCGAAATCCCTGATCATGCTTGGGTTCGTATTCCTGCTGGTGCAGGGCATCTCCGAGCTGATCAAGCGCATCGCCGTGATGCGCGGGCTCATTCCCGATCCCCACGCTTCGAAGCCTCACGGGATCGAGGCCGAGGTCGAGCACCTCGTCGAAGCGATCGAAAAGAAATAAGCGGGCGGGCTGGGGGATACTTCAATGACAGCGTTTCTGATCGCCAATATGGCGCCGATCATGTTCGGCTCGCTGGTCGTCATGCTGCTGCTCGGCTATCCGGCAGCGTTTTCGCTTGGCGCCGTCGGCCTGTTCTACGCCCTCGTCGGCATCGAGCTCGGTGAATTCCGGCCGGACTTCCTGCAGGCACTACCAGAACGCGTCTACGGCGTGATGAACAACGACACGCTGCTGGCGATTCCGTTCTTCACCTTCATGGGCCTGGTGCTCGAACGGTCCGGCATGGCGGAGGATCTGCTCGACACCATCGGTCAGCTGTTCGGCACCATCCGCGGCGGCCTCGCCTACGCGGTCATCTTCGTCGGCGCGCTGCTCGCGGCCACCACCGGCGTGGTTGCCGCGTCCGTGATCTCGATGGGCCTGATCTCGCTGCCGATCATGCTGCGCTACGGATATGACCGGCGCGTTGCTTCGGGCGTCATTGCTGCCTCGGGCACGCTGGCGCAGATTATTCCCCCGTCGCTGGTCCTGATCGTGATGGCCGACCAGCTCGGCAAGTCGGTCGGCGACATGTACGAAGGCGCCTTCATCCCCGGCTTGGTGCTGTCCGCGCTCTACGCAGGCTATGCCTTTCTCGTCAGCATGATCTTCCCGAAATCAGCCCCTGGGCTGCCGGCGGAGGCGATCGGCTTCCGCGAGGAGTCGGGCGACCGCGGGCTGAAATCGCTCGGCGTGCTGTTCCTGGCCTCCTGCGCATTCGGCTGGTTCATGATGCGCGGCTCCGAATATCATGGCGCCGATTTCGTCGTGCTCAGCATGTTCTACGGCATCGTGTTCGCCTTCGCGGTCGCCGTGGTGAACTGGGCCCTGGAGCGCACCACCGGCTATCGGTTCCTGTCGCGCATGGCACAGCAGACCACTTTCGTGATGGTGCCGCCGCTGTTCCTGATTTTTCTCGTGCTCGGCACGATCTTCATCGGGTTGGCGACGCCCACCGAAGGCGGTGCGATGGGCGCGACCGGCGCGATCATCCTCGGCGCGATCAAGCGCCGGCTCAGCTTCGACCTGGTTCGGCAGGCCGTCGAATCCACGGCGAAGCTGTCGGCCTTCGTGGTCTTCATCCTGGTCGGCGCGCGCGTGTTCTCGCTGACCTTCTACGGCGTCAACGGCCACGTCTGGGTCGAGCACCTCTTGACCTCCCTGCCCGGCGGCCAGGTCGGCTTCCTGATCTTCGTCAACGTCTTCGTGTTCGTGCTGGCGTTCTTCCTCGATTTCTTCGAGCTCGCCTTCATCATCATCCCGCTGCTCGGACCCGCGGCCGAAAAGCTCGGCATCGACCTGATCTGGTTCGGCGTCATCCTCGGCGTGAACATGCAGACGTCGTTCATGCATCCGCCGTTCGGCTTCGCGCTGTTCTATCTGCGCTCGGTGGCGCCGAAGGATTCATATCTCGACCGCGTCACCGGAAAGCGGATGGAGCCGGTGACCACGGGACAGATCTATTGGGGTGCCGTGCCGTTCGTGGTGATCCAGATGATCATGGTGCTGCTGGTGATCCTGTTCCCCTCGATGGTGATGCACTACAAGGGCGCCGTCTCCACCGTCGATCCAAACTCGATCAAGATCGACATCCCGCAGATCGACGCGCCGCCGCTCGATTTCGGTCCGCCGAAATTCGACACCGATCCGCCGAAGCAGTGAAGACCGCGGCATTCCGTCGCTCAGACAACGAAAAACCCCGGCGCATTGCGCCGGGGTTTTGTCTTGCGTGTGCACGAGCAGAGAGGCGGCGCGTGCTCAGGCGAGCGGATTGCGCGCCATGAAGGCGTCGTAGCCGATCTCGGCGACCTGGAACCAGGAGTAGCCGTTGCCGGCGAAGGCCGACAGCGATTCGTAGGTCTTCTTGAAGTCGGGATTGGTGGCCGACACCTCGTTGTGCAGCTCGCGCGCCGCCTTCAGGCAAGCCTGCATGATCTCCGGCGAGAACGCGTGCAGCTTGGCGCCGGCGGCGAGCAGCCGGCGCAGCGCCGGCGGGTTGCCCTGGTCGTATTTCGCCATCATCCAGTTGTTGGCGTAGTGGCCGGCGTGCTCCAGGATCTTCTGGTAGTGCTTGGGCAGCGCATTCCACTTATCCTGGTTGACGAAGGCGAGCAGCATCGGCCCGCCTTCCCACCAGCCCGGATAGTAGTAGTGCGGCGCGACCTTGACGAAGCCGAGCTTCTCGTCGTCATAGGGACCGACCCATTCGGCCGCATCGATGGTGCCCTTCTCCAGCGCCGGGTAGATGTCGCCGCCGGCAATCTGCTGCGGCACCGCGCCGAGCTTCTGCAGCACGCGGCCGGCAAAGCCGCCGACGCGGAATTTGAGTCCCTTCAGGTCGTTGACGCCGGTGAGCTCCTTGCGGAACCAGCCGCCCATCTGACAGCCGGTATTGCCGGCCAGCAGCGAGACCACATTGTATTTCTTGTAGAACTCGTTGAGGATCTCGCGGCCCCCGCCCAGCATGTACCAGGCCTGGTTGATGCGCATGTTCGGGCCGAACGGCACCGACGAGCCGAAGGTGAAGGTCGGGTCCTTGCCGAAGTAGTAATAGGACGCGGTGTGGCCGATCTCGACCGTGCCGTTCTGCACGGCGTCGACGACCTGCAGGCCGGGCACGATCTCGCCGGCCGCGAACGGCTGGATCTGGAATTTGTTGTCGGTGGCCTCGGCGACTACCTTGGCCATGATCTCGGCGCCGCCATACAGCGTGTCGAGCGATTTCGGCCAGCTGGTCGGCATGCGCCATTTCAGCTCGGGCATCGATTGCGCGATGGCCGGCGCCGCAATGGCCACCGCACCAGCAGCGCCGAGTCCCGTGACCTTGATGAAGTCTCTCCGCTTCATAGTCTTCCCTCCCTTGGGTGTGTGCGCGTTTCCTGGGCAGCCTTCTTGTGAGGCTTGTGTTCCAGTGTGGATCAAAGCGCGGCGGAGTGCCATTGCGAAAAGTTGCCGCAACGCAAAAGCCCGGCCTCTTGCGAGGCCGGGCTCCATCTCGATCCGCCGATCTTGGATGCTTGCGATCAGCCGCGGGTGCGCGAGCGGATCATGAAGCTGTCGTAGGTATACTCGGCAACCTGCCACCACAGATATTCATCCGAGCGGTAGGCCTGCATCGCGTCGATCACCTTCTTGAAGTCGGCGTTCTTGGCCGAGATCTCGGCCCACAGCTCGTTGGTCGCCTTGAGGCAGGCTTCGAGCACCTCGTTGGTGAACGGACGCAGCTGCGTGCCGCCGGCCACCAGCCGCTTCAGCGCTGCCGGGTTCACCTGGTCGTAGCGCGCAGCCATCCAGGTGTTGGCGTTGACCGTCGCGTTGGCGAGGATCGACTGATAGTGCTTCGGCAACTCGTTGTACTTGTCGAGGTTGGCAAAGGCGTGGACGGTCGGACCGCCCTCCCAGAAGCCCGGATAGTAGTAGTACTTGGCCACCTTCTGGAAGCCGAGCTTTTCGTCGTCATAGGGACCGACCCACTCGGCCGCGTCGATAGTGCCCTTCTCCAGCGACGGATAGATGTCGCCGCCCGCGAGCTGCTGCGGCACGACGCCGAGCTTCTGCAGCACCTGTCCGGCGATGCCGCCGATGCGGAATTTCAGGCCCGAGAGATCGGCGACGGTCTTGATCTCCTTGCGGAACCAGCCACCCATCTGAGTGCCGGTGTTGCCGCAGGGGAAGCCAATGACGTTGGCGGCCTTCTTGTAGAACTCGTTGGCGAGCTCGTTGCCGCCGCCCTGGTACAGCCAGGAGTTCTGCTGCCGGGCATTGAGGCCGAACGGGACCGAAGCGAAGATCGCGAAGGTCGGGTCCTTGCCGACGTAATAATACGACACCGTATGGCACATCTCGACGGTGTTCTTGGAGGTGGCGTCGAGCGCCTGCAGACCCGGAACCAGCTCACCGGCCTGGAAGACCTGGATCTGGAACTTGTTGTCGGTCATCTCGGCGACCTGCTTCGCCATGTACTCGGCGCCGCCATAGATCGTGTCGAGCGACTTCGGGAAGCTCGAGGTCAACCGCCACTTGATTTCCGGCATCGACTGCGCGATCGCCGGCGAGGCCACCGCAGCCGTCGCCGCGGCACCCGCGGCCGAAACCTTCAGAAAATCACGACGCTTCATATTAAGGCATCTCCTTGTTGGGGGCGTTTCCCGTTGAAAACTTTATCCGCCGACACGATTGGCCGCGTACGGTCGAAGGCGATCCGGGCCGGGCTTTAGCACGGAACCGGTTAAGCGAAAACGCGACGTTGGGATGACAAACAGTCCAATGGTCGCACGCACTTCGCTGCAGTGCATCAAGCCGCGGCGATGGCGCCCTTGAGCTGATCCCGCACCGAGGACGCGATAGTCCGGTAGATCGCCGCGTGCGGGCCGTTCGGCTCACTCTCCACCACCGGGTTGCCAGCGTCCGACGTCGATCGGATGTCCATATGCAGCGGGATCTCGCCGAGGAACGGCACGCCGAGACGCTCGGCCTCGTGGCGCGCGCCGCCATGGCCGAAGATGTCCGAACGCGTCCCGCATTGCGGACACTGGAAATAGCTCATGTTCTCGATGATGCCGAGCACGGGCACGTTGACCTTGCGGAACATCGCAAGCCCCCGGCGGGCGTCGATCAGGGACAGGTCCTGAGGCGTCGAGACGATCACCGCACCCTTCAGCGGCACGTTCTGCGCCAGCGTGAGCTGGGCGTCACCGGTGCCGGGCGGCATGTCAACCACCAGGACATCGAGCGTCCCCCAGGCGACGTCGCGCAGCATCTGGTTGATGGCCGACATCACCATCGGCCCGCGCCACACCAGCGCCGAGTCCTCGTCGACCAGGAAGCCGATCGACATGATCGCAAGGCCGAAGCGGGACAGCGGGATCATCTTCTTCTCGGGCGTCAGCTGCGGCTTCTCCTGCAGCCCGGTGAGCCGCGGCACCGACGGGCCGTAGATGTCGGCGTCGAGCAGCCCGACCTTGAGGCCGAGATCGCGCAGGCCCAGCGCGAGATTGATCGCGGTGGTCGACTTGCCGACGCCGCCCTTGCCGGAGGCCACCGCGATGACCGCAGCGATGCCGGGAATCGCCGCCTGCTTCGACATCGGCGAATCGGCCGGATGCTGGTGCTGATGCGGCCGATGCGCCGCGACCGGCTGCACGCCGCCCTGCCTTTGCGGTGGGGCCGCAGCACCCGCCTTGCGCTCGGCGGTCAGCGCGATCATCGCCATGGTGACGCCGGGAATGGCGCGCACGGCGGCTTCGGCCTTTGCCCGGGTATCCTCCCAGGCGCGCGCCTCGCTGGCCTCGACGTTGATCGAGAAGAACACCTTGCCGTCGTTCGCCGTGATCGGCGACAGCACGCCGGCGTCGGGAAGCGCCACGCCGCGCGGCGAGCGGACCCGCTTGAGTGCCTCGATGACCTGCTGCTGCGTCACGCTCACGGCGCGTCTCCTGAAAAAGTTCAGAACGCGCCACATCGTCGCGTCCTATCATATTGGCCGGACGCGATCTTCCGCCGTTGCCGGAAGGATCGCGTCAGCCCTCTGTTGCGCTGCTTCATAATGAAGCCGGGCTCAAAACGCCACCATGGTTCCGACGTCGCCGGAGTTCTCGTCAGGCGCATCCTCGGCCTGCTCCTTCGCTGCCTCGTAATTGAGCTCGATCATCACGCCGTTGGGGTCGCGGACGAAGATCTGCCACAGCTCGCCGCCCGGCACCTGCCGCGCATCGAACGGCATGCCCTTGGCTGCGAGCCGCGCCTTCATGCCGGCAAAGCCACGGCTGACGAAGGCCACGTGGTGGACGACGCCGGAGTCCGGCTTCTGCGCCTCGGAGGTCGGCGAGATGTCGACCAGATGCACGACGGGACGGCCTTCGCTGTACATCCACGCGCCGGGAAACGCGAAGTTCGGCCGGTCGCCATTCTCGAGCCCGAGCACGTCCTCATAGAAGCGCACGGTCTCCTGCAGGTTGCGGGTCCGGATATTGAAATGATCGAGCACGCCGACGCTGACGCCCATGCGAGACACTCCCTGGCTGGTTCGTTGCTTGTCTGGATTTCGTCGTGGAATGACGGCTTTGCAAGCCATCCTGACCATGCCTCTTTAGCACGCCGGCGCCCTTTCGCATCCGTCACGAAGCCGTTGCCCCCGCCTCGCAAGCCGTTATGGTGCGGCGTCCAGCGCGCCGCCGGAACCCGGCCGGCTGCTGATGTTTTCCTCTCCAAGAACCGCCCGGCCATCCCAAGGCCGCCGGCAGAACCCCAAGGGCAAGGTCACTCATATGGCTAAAGTCGCTTTCATCGGTCTCGGCGTCATGGGGTTCCCCATGGCGGGACATCTCGTGAAGAAGGGTGGTCACGAGGTCACCGTCTACAACCGCACGGCAGCCAAGGCGAAGGAATGGGCCGACAAGTTCGGCGGCAAGACCGCGGCGACGCCGAAGCAGGCCGCCGAAGGCCAGGACTTCGTGATGTGCTGCGTCGGCAATGACAACGATCTGCGCTCGGTCACGATCGGCCCCGACGGCGCCTTCGCCGGCATGACCAAGGGTGCGACCTTCGTCGACCACACCACGGCATCAGCTGAAGTGGCACGTGAGCTCGACGCCGCAGCCACCAAGTCCGGCTTCAAATTCATCGACGCGCCGGTCTCGGGCGGCCAGGCGGGCGCCGAGAATGGCGTGCTGACCGTGATGTGCGGCGGCACCCAGGATGCTTTCGCGGGCGCCGAGCCGGTGATCGCGGCCTATGCCCGGATGTGCAAGCTGCTTGGACCGGCCGGCTCCGGCCAGCTGACCAAGATGGTCAACCAGATCTGCATCGCGGGTCTCGTGCAGGGCCTCGCCGAGGGCATCCATTTCGCGAAGAAGTCGGGCCTCGACGTGCCGGCAGTCATCGACACCATCTCCAAGGGCGCCGCGCAGTCCTGGCAGATGGAGAACCGCTACAAGGCCATGAACGAAGGCAAATATGACTTTGGCTTTGCAGTGGAATGGATGCGCAAGGACCTGTCGATCTGCATCAGCGAGGCGCGCCGCAACGGCGCCCATCTGCCGGTGACCGCGCTGGTCGATCAGTTCTATTCCGAGGTCGAGAAGCTCGGCGGCAAGCGCTGGGACACGTGCAGCCTGCTCGCGCGTCTGGAGAAGTGACGCGGTCGCGTCCCATCTGATCCCCTGCCGCCGCTTCCGCGCGGCGGCAGGCTTCGCCCGCGCTGGCGCTTCCTCGTCCCCGCCCTGTGCGCGGCGCGACGGAACGTGACGCGCCCGCCCAGAGCAGCGCCCGTTGCGCGCCAAGCGACTCGCTGTTACCGATTGCAATCGCTAATCGTTCGCAGATGTTGCTCGATCGAGACACATACGAGGAGAAGGAAGTAAATGTAATGTTATAACATTACATTTGCTCCCACCTACGCTAACTCTCGTCCCCGCTACGACGAACTTTGGCTTGGAAGCGGAGCGCCGGGCAGCCGGACATCCGCGGTGGGGAATTCGGAATGAGCACGCGAAACGTCTGGGCTTCGATATCGCTGGCGGGGGTGATGCTGGCAGGCTGGTCCGCCATGCCGGCGGCCCATGCGCAGCAGGCCACGAGCGGGAGGCGGACGACGGCGGATACGCCGCTGCCGGACGTCACGGTCGATGCGCCGCGCCAGCGGCAGGTGGCCGGCCGGACGTCATCGGCGGGGCAAGCCGCCAAGCGGATGCTGCGGCCTGCGGCGCGGCGCGCGGCTGCGCCGGCACAGGCAGCGGCGCAGCCCACTCCCTCCTCCGCCGGCTCGGCCGCGACGCCCCTCAACGGCAATGCGACGCCTGCTATCGGCAGCCGCCTCGGCCTGACGGCGCGCGAGGTGCCTGCGGCGGTCGAAGTGATCGGCGCCGAGACGCTGCGCGAGCAGGGCTACCATACGACGGTCGACGCGGTGAAAGGCGCGACCGGCGTCAGCGCCGGCGATGCGCCGAACGATGTCGGCTTTGCGATGCGCGGCTTCCAGGGCAACCAGGTCAACGTGCTCTACAACGGCATCAACATCGGCCCGACCGGCTTCACGGCGCTGACGATGGAGACCTTCAATCTCGACCGCATCGAGTTTCTCAAGGGTCCCTCCTCGCTGAGTTCAGGCCAGGGCGCCGTCGGCGGCACCATCAATTTCGTAACGAAGGTACCTCACACGGGCCCGGTTCAGAACGACGCCTTCATCGGCTTCGACCAGCGCGGCACGTTCCGGAGCGGCTTCGGCTCGGGCGGCAGCACCACCGTGCAGGGGCTCGACTACCGCTTCGATGTCAGCCGGACGAAAGAAGTCGGCTTCATCGACGACACCGAGTTCAAGAACGTCCACGTCTCGGGTCAATTGAACTACCGCTTATCCGACAGCTTCAAGACCTTCGTTGCCGCCGAATTCAAGGACTACAAGGCCAAGCCCTATGAGGGCACGCCGCTGGTGCCGGCGAGCGACAGCGGCATCAATGCGACCGCCGGCATCGTCTCGGGCAGCAAGATATCCGCCTACAACGGCAGCACTCTCGATGCCGTGACCATCGACCGCCGCACGCTGTCGACCAACTACAACGTGATCGACGGCCACAAGACCATCAAGGAGTCCTGGGTCCGCAGCGGCTTCGAATGGGATCTCAACAACGCCGTCAAGCTGCGGAGCCAGATCTACAATTACAATGCCAGCCGCGATTGGTACAACAACGAGGTCTCGGCCTACAACGCCAACGCAACGAACGGAAGGCCGGTCGATCGCGAGCGGTTCTTCGTCCACCACAACCACAACATCGTCGGCAATGTCACCGACGTGACGTGGAACGGCAGCATCTTCGGTCTGGCCAACCGCCTGGTCGGCTCGGTCGAGAGCTCGCATACCGACTTCACGCGGCCCGGCGCGGCGAACTTTCCCGGTGAATCGGTCCCGCTGGTCGGGTTCGACCGCGGCACCTATGGCGACTTGAGAACGCAGCTGCAGACCGCCACCATCGACAGCGTCGCGCTGAACCTCGAGGACCGGCTGAAGCTCACCGACACCTTCGCCCTGATCGGCGGCCTGCGCTACAATCCCTTCACGCTCGATCGCAATTGGATCAGGAACGGCGCTGAGCGGTCCGGCTTCCCCTATTCAAAGAGCTGGCAGCCGCTCACCGGCCGCATCGGCTATACCTGGGAGGCGCTGCCGGGCACCACCTTCTACAGCCAATATGCAACCGCGACCGACATCTCGGCCGACAGCATTTTCATCCTGACTCCGACGCAGAACCTGACGCTGTCGGACTCCCGCAGCTACGAGACCGGCGTCAAGCAACTGCTGTGGAACGGCCGCGCCGAGTGGACCTTCTCGGCCTTCGACATTGAACGCAACAACGTCTACAGCGCCCAGGCCGGCCAGCAGCTCAATCTTGCCGGCAAGGTGAAGTCGCAGGGCATCGAGGTCGCAGCCGCGGTGCGGCCGACGCCGGAGAGCAAGCTCTGGGGCAATGTCGCCTATGTCCGCGCGCGCTACGCCGACTACGATCTCGCCGACGGCAGCGGCTCGTTCTCGGGCAACACGCCGCCGAACATTCCCGCCGTCATCATCAATGGGGGCGCCTCCTATCGCTTCCCCAATCCGGGCTGGTGGCCGGTCGAACTCGGATTCTCGGTCCGTCACGTCGGCGACCGCTGGAGCACCGATGCCAACACGGTGAAGCTGCTGGCCTACACGACCGCCGACCTGTTTGCCTTTGTCGATCTGCCGAAGGTGCCGCTGTTTGCGACCGCGACCAGCACGCGCCTCGCCTTCCGCGTCCGCAACGTCACCGACAAACGCTATGCGGCCTGGAGCGACCCGTTCTATCCCGACCAGATCTTCTTAGGCGCGCCCCGCACCTACGAGGTCGAAGCCTCGTTCAAGTTCTGAGGCGGCATGATCCGGGCGCTGATCCTCACGCATCGCTGGCTCAGCATTCCCCTTGGCCCGCTGTTCGTGCTGTGGTTCGCCACCGGCATCGTGATGCACTTCGTGCCGTTCCCGACACAGACGGAGAGCGAACGCTTCGCGGGACTGGCGTCGCTTGACCTCACCGCCGGCCTGCGCAGCCCCGCGGAGGCGCTCGCCGCTGGTGGCATCGACCGTCCCATCCGCATCCGGCTGATGCAGCGCGCGGACGGACCGGTCTATGTAATCACTTCGCACGGTCGCAGCACGGCCATCCATGCCGACACGTTGGCGGCGGCCGATGTGACAGACCCCAACCTCGCTCTGTCGATTGCCCGCACCACCGCGCAACGGCGCGGACTTGACGCCAGCGGCGCTGCCATCGCCGCACGCGACGACTACGATCAATGGACGGTGCCGAACCGTTTCGATTCCCATCGCCCGCTGTACCGGATCGCGCTCAACGATTCGCAGGGCAGCGAGATCTATGTCTCGTCGCGGACGGGAGAGGTGGTGCTCGACACCACGCACTTCGAGCGCGCCTGGAATTATGTCGGCAGCGTCGTGCACTGGATCTATCCGACGGTGCTGCGCAAGGACTGGGCGGCCTGGAACATCGTAGTCTGGTGGCTGTCGCTCGCGGCGGTCATGGCGGCCGTAACCGGCGCCCTCCTCGGGCCCATCAGGCTGCGACGGCGCAAGGCGCGGCTCAGCTCGCGCTACCGCGGCTGGCACCTGTGGCATCATTGGGCCGGCCTCGTCTGCATGCAGTTCCTGCTCACCTGGATCGTCAGCGGCTGGCTGTCGATGGACCACGGCCGGCTGTTTGCGACCGGCCATCTCACGGCATCCGAGGACGCCTTCCTCACCGGCGCGCCGGATTGGACACGGCTCGCCGCCGCCCCTCTGACCGCCGTGCCTGGCGAGGCCCGCGAGATCGAATGGTTCGCGTTCGGCGGCCGCCTGCATCAGCGCGCGCGGCGTGCGCTGATGCAGCAGCAGATCTCGGTACTCGACGGCTCCGCCCGGCACATCGTCGGCCGCTTCCTGCAGCCGGCGGAAATCAACGCGGTCACCGCGCACCTGCGCGCCGACTGTGCGCGATCGATCGAGGTCGAGCCGGGCGACGACCATCCCTTCACGTCAGAGGTGCCGGGCGCCCCGGTCCATCGCGTGGTCTGCGGCGACACTTGGTATCATGTCGACTCCGCGTCGGGCGCTGTCCTCGAGAAGCTCGATCCATCGCGGCGCGCCTATCGCTGGCTTTATCAGGCGCTGCATACGCTCGACTTTCCGACCTTGCTGGCTCATGCGACGCTGCGCACGCTGCTCATCGTCGGCCTGTGCGGGCTCGGCGCGGCCTTCAGCATCACGGGCATGGTGATCGGATGGCGGCGGCTGCGTCTGCTCGGCGGCGCATCCCGCCACATTGGTTAATTTTAACGCGCGGTTAACGCAAATTTTTCGTTGTCTATAATCCGTCTTAAGGATTTCGAGCCAGTTATAGACGATGCAGAAAGCAGCCCGTGGGGCCCCGGGCAGGATTTGTGTTGTTGATGAGTAAACCCGCGGAAAAGCCCGAGATCGTCGAGCTTCCGGCCGATGCGCCGGCGCTCGGACCGGCAAGCCAGCGTCGGGCCGCGCAGCAGCGGGTGCGCGAGGCGCGCGACCGGTTAACGTCGACATCGGGAACGCGGCCGGCCTTCGATCGCGAGCTGCTGCGGCAATACGCCCAGACCCGCATCTCCGCCTCCTACATCGTGATGCTGCTGGTCGTGGCGACCGGCCTGATGCTCAGCGTCTGGCTGCATGCGGTTGCCGCCGGCGCCTGGACGCTCGGCGTGCTCTGCATTCACGCCGCGATCGTCCGCAATTGCACGAACTTCCTCGCCGAACAGCCGTCGATGGCGGCGACGCGGCGCTGGCGCACGCGCTTCGTGCTGCTCGACCTGCTCTACGGCGTGTGCTGGATGGCGATCCTCATCCACCCCGCGCTCGCCGAGGTGTCGGGCACACTGATGATGTTCCTGATGCTGCTGGTGATCGCCGTCTCCAGCATGCTCGCCGCCAATCTGCCCGTCGCGGCCGTTGCGGTCACCGCGCCGGTAACCGTGGCGATCACGCTCAGCCTTGCGCTCTCCGGCACGTTCGACAACTATCTGCTGGCCGGATTTGCTGTCGCAGCCGAAGGCTATTTCGTGCTGCTGGCGCATCAGCTGCACTCGACCACGCTCGCGACGTTGGAGGCTCGCGCCGAGAAGGACGCGCTGATCGGCGAGCTCGAACAGGCCAAGGCGATCTCCGACGAGGCGCGTTACCGCGCCGAGGCCGCCAACGTGGCGAAGTCGCGCTTCCTCGCGCAGATGAGCCACGAACTGCGCACGCCCCTGAACGCCATCCTCGGCTTCTCCGAGGTGATGAAGAGCGAGATCTTCGGCAGCCACGCCGTGCCGGTCTACAAGGAATATTCCGCCGACATCCACAATTCCGGCGTCCACCTGCTCAACCTGATCAACGAGATCCTCGACCTGTCGCGGATCGAGGCCGGCCGTTACGAGCTGAACGAGGAGGCCGTCGCGCTGGTGCATGTCATCGCCGACTGCCACCATCTCCTGAAGCTGCGCGCATCGAGCCGTGGCATCACCATCCACGAAGTGTTCGAGCAGAGCATGCCGCGGCTGTGGGCAGATGAACGTGCGATCCGCCAGGTCGTGCTCAATCTGCTGTCCAACGCGATCAAGTTCACCCCGCAGGGCGGCGAGATCTGGCTGAAGGCGGGTTGGACCGCATCCGGCGGCCAATATCTCAGCGTCAAGGACACCGGCTCAGGCATCCCCGAGAACGAGATCCCGATCGTGCTCGCCTCGTTCGGCCAGGGCTCGAACTCGATCAAATCGGCCGAACAGGGCGCAGGCCTGGGCTTGCCGATCGCCAAGAACCTGATCGAGATGCATGGCGGCACGTTCACGCTGAAATCGAAGGTCCGCATCGGCACCGAGGTGATCGTCACCTTCCCGCCGGAGCGGGTGATGTCGGCGCTGGCCCCGCTGTCCGACGAGGCGCCGCCGCTGCAACCCGATCACGCCGCCGCACCCGCTCAGGAGAAGCGGCGGCTGCTGCGCAAACCGATCATGAATGCCGGAACGGGACTGTGAGATGATGGCACTTGCAAAGCCGGACCAGAACCTTTTTGACTTGCCTCATGAGCCAGGACACGCCCTGCATCGCCGTCTGCATGATCGACCCGAAGACCAAGCTGTGCTTCGGCTGCGGCCGCACGCTGCCGGAGATCGCGCGCTGGGGCAGCATGTCGCGCGACGAGCGGCTCGCCTTGATGGACGGGCTTCGCGCGCGCATGCACGACGCCGGCCTGCCCGCGATGGCGCCCCGGCGCGGCTGAACGCGGCCGGCCGCAGCGGAGGCGCGGCATGAACAAAGTCGTGCTCGTTCTCGTCACCATGGTGCTCACCGCGGGCGCCGTCATCGTCTACAAGGACCCCGAGCAGGCCGCGCTCGCCAGCGACACCGTGTCAGAGGTGCTGCGCAGCCGCGCGCTCAGGGCGAAGGCGACACCCAAGACAAATGCCGTCGAGATCGAACGCACCCGAGGCGGCGAGTTCGCGCTGCGCGCCAAGATCAACGGCGTCACGGCGCCGATGGTGGTCGACACCGGCGCCACCTCCGTCGTGCTGACCTATGAGACGGCCAAGGCCGCGGGCCTGCCGCTCGAACTGCTCGACTATGATGTCGACGTCGAGACCGCCGGCGGCCACACCAAGGCTGCGCGGCTGACCTTGGACCGGCTGGCGATCGGCAAGCTGGTCGAGCGTTCGGTGCCGGCACTGGTGGTGCGCAATGGCCAGATGAAGACCAACCTGCTCGGCATGAGCTTTCTCGACCGGCTCGAACGCATCGAGATGCACTCCGACCGGTTGATGCTGCACGGCTATCCCGATCGCAGCTGACGCGCGTCGCGGCGTGCGTCGTCGCCTTGCGGGAGCGTCAGGTCCCGGCCGACGCTCTCCGCCACGGCCGACACCCTGCCCCAGCGCCGCACGTCAGGCTGTGGCTGAGCTGCCGACCACGAACGGGCCAGGTCAGGCCAGCGCGGCCGCCAGGGCACGCTCCTCGACCATCGCCACCGCCTCGCGCAGCACCTCGATGCCGGCATCGGGCTTGACGCCGCGCTCGGCAAGATGGCGGCGAAAGGCGCGCGCGCCGGGCACCGCGTGATAGGCACCGACGAGGTGCCGCGTGATGGCATGCAGCCGCGCGCCCTGCCCGATCTGGCGTTCGATGTACGGTTCGAGTGCCGCCAGCGCGTCCTTCATCGTCTGGTGTGGCGCGGCCTCGCCGAACAGCACGGGGTCCACATCGAGCAGCCGCCACGGCTCCTGATAGGCGGCGCGCCCGAGCATCACGCCATCGACATGCGCGAGATGACCTCGCGCCGCCGCGATGCTGGTGATGCCGCCATTGATGATGACGGGCACGTGCGGCAGCCGCGCCTTGAGCCGGTACACCCGGTCATAGTCGAGCGGCGGGATGTCGCGGTTCTCCTTCGGCGACAGACCGTTCAACCACGCCTTGCGGGCATGCACGATGAGCGCGTCGGCGCCGCTATCGACGACCGCATCCGCCAGCGCATCGAGCGCGACTTCGGGATCCTGATCATCGATGCCGATACGGCACTTCACAGTGACCGGAATCCTCACCACGCGCTTCATCGCGGCAACGCAGGCTGCGACCAAGGCGGGCTCGGCCATCAGGCACGCGCCGAAGCGGCCGTCCTTCACGCGATCCGACGGGCAGCCGACATTGAGATTGATTTCGTCGTAACCGAACTCCTCGCCGATCTCGGCCGAGGTCGCGAGATCGGCCGGATCGGAACCGCCGAGCTGCAGCGCCACCGGATGCTCGCTCGCATCGAAGCCGAGCAGCCGTGCGCGATCGCCGTGGATGACGGCGCCGGTGGTCACCATCTCGGTATAGAGCAGCGCACGGCGCGACAGCAGCCGATGGAACATGCGGCAATGCCGGTCCGTCCAATCCATCATCGGCGCCACGGAGAAGCGCCAAGGCATTGGCGCTTCTCTTCCTGTAGTTTCAATCATTTAGGTGCCACACCAAAGGTATCCGATCACCGCCTATGTTCGTCGATTTCCATCCACCGCACGTACCACAAAGTCGTACCGCGGGGATTGCTTGTCGCGGAAACCGGCAACCCTGGAGGCACCTAGTGGGAATGATCTCCGCTCGCAAGCGCAAAGTCGGCACCATGCCCCTCCGGCCCAGTCCGCCCTCATCAAGCGCGGCGCGGAGATCCGATCAAGGCCGGCCTTGCAATGCCCTCACGCCAATGGCTTCCGATCATACGCCAGTCTGCGAGATGAACTTGGTATTGAAGTAACCTTCCATCGCCTCGGTGCCGCCTTCCGAGCCGTAGCCGGAATCCTTGATCCCGCCGAACGGGACTTCAGGCAGCGCGAGACCGAAGCTGTTGATCGACATCATGCCGGCCTCGACCGCCGCGCCGATCGCGGTTGCAGTCTTCGTCGAGCTGGTGAAGGCATAGGAGGCGAGGCCAAACGGCAGACGGTTGGCCTCCTCGACCACTTGGTCGAAGGTGGAGAAGCGCGAGATCAGCGCCAGGGGAGCGAACGGTTCCTCGTTCATGGCGCGCGCCTCCTTCGGCACGTCGCTGACCACGGTGGGGGCGTAGAAATAGCCCTTGTTGCCGATCCGGTGGCCGCCGGTCTCCAGCCTGGCCCCCTTGCCGACCGCGTCCTGCACCATGCCCTCGATCGCGGTGACGCGGCGTGGATTGGCGAGCGGGCCCATCCTGGATTCCGGATCGAGACCGTTGCCGACCTTGAAGGCCTTGGCGCCGTCCACGAACCTGTCGACGAACTCGTGGAACACCTCGTCCTGCACCAGCATGCGCGTCGGCGAGATGCAGACCTGGCCGGCATTGCGATACTTTGCCGCCGCCAGGATCTTTGCGGCCGAGGCGACATCGGCATCCTTGAACACGATCGCTGGCGCGTGGCCGCCGAGCTCCATCGTGGCACGCTTCATGTGCAGGCCGGCGAGCGCGTTGAGCTGCTTGCCGACATGGGTGGAGCCGGTGAAGGAGATCTTGCGGATCACGGGATGCGGGATCAGATATTCGGAGATTTCAGACGGCACGCCGTAGACGAGATTGACGACGCCATCGGGGACGCCCGCGTCCGCGAACGCACGAATGAGCTGCGCTGGCGAGGCCGGCGTCTCCTCCGGCGCCTTGACGATGATCGAGCAGCCGGCGGCGAGTGCGGCTGAGAGCTTACGCACGACCTGGTTGATCGGGAAATTCCAGGGGGTGAACGCCGCGACTGGGCCGACCGGCTCCTTGATCGCGATCTGGTAGATGCCCGGACCGCGCGCCGGGATCAGGCGGCCATAGGCGCGCTTGGCTTCTTCGGCAAACCATTCGATGACGTCCGCTGCGGCCATCGCCTCCATCTTGGCCTCGGTCAACGTCTTGCCCTGCTCCATCGTCAGCAGCGGCGCGATCTCGTCATTGCGCTCGCGCATGATCGCGGCGGCCTTGCGCATGATGCGGCAGCGCTCGAACGGCGCGACGCTGCGCCAGAGCTTGAAGCCCGCGGCGGCGGCGGCCAGCGCCTCGTCGAGGTCGGCCTTGCCAGCGTGGGCGACGGTGCCGATGATCTCTTCGGTCGCTGGATTTCTGATGTCGAGGACGTTGCCCGATTGGGCGGACCGCCATCGGCCGCCGATGAAGAGCTGCGTGTTCGAATAGGCCAATGGACCCTCCCTCTCGTTCCGTGTTGCCTGCTTCAAGCGGCGCCGTGACCAATCGTATCCGCCGCCTGCGTCATCTCCGGTCCGAGGTAGAGGCGGAAGCGCGGTTCGGCGACGAGCGAGCGGAAGTCCGCCACCGGGGTGACACCACCGCCGGCCACGAACAGAAAACGGCCGGCGATCTCGGCGAGAATGTCGAGATGCCAGGAGGCCGTCGGATGCATGCAGAGGATCACCAGCCGGCCCTCGCTCACGAGCTTGCGGAAGAAGTCGAGCATGAAGCCGATATAGCCGTCCTGGAGGTTGAACTGCGGCTCGTCAAACAGATGCACGAGCGGCGTCGCCGTGGGCGACGGCGCCAGGAGCACCGACGGAACCCGCTTGCGAAAGCGCCTGACTTGATAGGACTGGTGATAATGAATCGCGAGCCGGTCGCGCTCGCGATATTTGACGGCATGGATATCGGTGCCCCCGACCAGCACGCGGCCCGAGGTCGGCGCGTTCGAGCCCGTCATCATCTCGAACAGGGTGGTCTTGCCCGCACCGTTCGGCCCGACGACGCCGACGATGCCCGGCTCGGCCAGCGACAGATCGGCTTCGAGCGTGAAGGTCGGGCGGCGGACAATGCGTCCCCTGGTGTAGACCTTGCGGACACGGTCGAGAACGAGCAGCGGTGCGGTCACTTAGTGGACTCCCAGCAGGCGCTGACGAAGCAAGCGGTCATCACGCAGCGCTGTGGCCTCGCCGGTCCAGACGATCCTGCCGCGGTCGAGCACGGCGGCATGGTCGGCAACCGACAGCGCAATCTCCGCGTTCTGCTCGACCACCAGCGAGGCGATGCCTTCCTGTTTCATGCGGGTGATGGTCGCGAGCACATCACCAACGATCTTTGGCGCAAGCCCCTGACTCGGCTCGTCGAACAGCACCAGCCCGGGCGAGCCGACCAGCGCACGCGCGATCGCCACCATCTGCATCTCGCCGCCCGACAGGTTTTCGCAGTCGCGCTCCATCAGATAGGCGAGCGGCGAGAAGATCTCGCTCGCTTCCTTGACGGTCCAGCGCCGGAAGCGCGTGCGCTTCTGCGCAATCGCGAGGTTGCGCGCCACCGAGAGAGTTGGACATAGCCGCCGGTCGTCGGGCACCCAGCCGATGCCCGCGCGAGCGATCTCATGGGTCGGCTCGCGCGTCACCTCACGGCCGTCGAACCGGACCGCGCCGCGCCGCGGTCGCGTCAGCCCGAGGATCGAGCGGAGCATGGTGGTCTTGCCGGCGCCGTTCGGCCCGAGCAGCGCAAAGACCTTTGCGTGCGCGATCGCAAGCGAGGCGCCGAACAGCGCCTGGGTCTCGCCATAGTAGGTATCGATCGCGTCCACCTCGAGGATCATGCGAATTTTCCCAGGTTCGAACGGCGGACCCATTCGTTCCGCTGCAACTCCTGCGGCGTACCGCGCGCCACCACCTGCCCCCAATGGATGACCGAGATGCGGTCGGCGAGCGAGAACAGGAATTCCATGTCATGCTCGATGGCGACGATCGTGAGCTTGCCCTTCAGCTGCGCGACCAGGGTGGCGAGCCGTTGCACGCCGTCGGAGCCGAGGCCGGAGGTCGGCTCGTCCAGGCAGAGCACCCGCGGCGCCTGGGCCAGCGCGACCGCAATCTCCAGCGCGCGACGATCGCCATAGGAGAGATCCTTGGCGCGAACATCCGCTTTGTCGGCAAGCCCGACCGCTGCAAGCGCTCCGGACGCCTGGTCGAGGAGGCTGCGGTCGCCGGCCGCCGCGCGGATCATGTCGAGGCCGCGCGCGCGAAACGCGGGCAAGCCCATCATGACGTTGTCGCGGGCGGAGAACTCGTCGAACAGCGTCATGATCTGGAACGAGCGGGCAATGCCCTTGGCGGCGATGCGATGCGGGCTCAGGCCGGTGACGTCCTCGCCGCCGAGCCGGATCGATCCGCGGTCAGGCTTCACGCGTCCCGTCAGGACGTTGAAGAAGGTGGTCTTGCCGGCGCCGTTCGGTCCCATCACGCCGTGGAATTCGCCTTCGGCAACGGCAAGGTCGACGCTTTCCAGCACCACGCGATCGCCGAAGCGGACATGCACGCCAGCGGCCTCGATCATGCTCATCGGCCGCCTCCGAACAACAGCCGCATCGCGGAGCTGCCACGTCGGCGCAGCGCATTCAACGAATGCTGCTGCATGGCGGCTGCGATCGCCCCCGCGATGCCCTCGGGGCGGAACAGCACGATCGCCATGAACAGCAGCCCGAAATAGAGCATCCAGGCATTGGTGAACGCGCCGATCACGTCGCGTGCGGTGAGAAACAGCAGCACGCCGATCACCGGGCCCCAGAAACTAACGAGGCCGCCGCCGACCAGCGTCATCATCACGACGTAGCCGGACTGGTGGAGGCTCATGACATCCGGGAATGCGGCAAGCTGCGCCATCGCGAACAGGCCGCCGGCAAAGCCGGACAGCGCGGCCGACAGCGTGAAGACCGAGGCCTTGTAGAGCCAGACGTTGTATCCGAGATGGGCGGCGCGGACCTCGCTCTGCTTGATCGCCGCGATCACACGACCGTAGGGCGAGTGCACCAGGCGCCACAGCACGACGATGCCGACCGCGAAGACGGCGAGCACGAAATAGTAGAACGCGACATTGTCGGTGAGATCGAACGACACCACGCCGAAATCGGCCGGCAGCCGCCTGATCTTGAGCAGGCCGTCCTCGCCGCCGGTGACGCGGTGCGATTTGATCGACAGCGTCCAGAAGATCTGACCGAAGGCGATCGTCATGAAGGCGTAGTAAATGCCGCGGCGATGGGAAATGAACAGCGCGACGATCGCTCCGGCGACCCCTGCGGCGAGCGCGGCGGCGGCGAGGCAGATCCAGAGATTGGCGACGATATCGAACTGGCACAGTCCGAACGCGTAGGCGCCGATGCCGAAATACGCGCCGTGCCCGAACGACGGCAATCCGGCTGTGCCCAGCACCAGATTGAAGGCCAGCGCATAGAGCGCCCAGATCAGGATTTCGATCCCGAGATAGGGATACAACCCGATCCGCGCAATCCAGAGCGGCACCGTTGCAAGCACGAGCCAGAGCAGCAGCATCGTCGGCGTGACGAGGCGCACCGCATCGGACGAGGTGGTCGAACCCACGATCATGTCCTACACCTCGAGCACGCTTTTCTTGCCCCAGAGGCCGCGCGCACGGAACGTCACGACGGCAACGAGCAGAATGTACATTGACAGCAGCGACCATTCGGACGCGTAGGCCCCGGCAAGGCCGACGCACAGCCCGACCAGCAGGCCGGCCACGACGGCGCCCCAGAAGCTTCCGACGCCGCCGAGCACGATCACGAGGAACGCCGGGATGACGGCATCAACGCCCATATGCGGGCGGATGCCCCAGATCGGCGCGACGATGATGCCCGCCACCGCAGCGAGCATGGTTCCGAACACGAAGACCAGCAACCTGAGCCGCGCCAGATTGATGCCGAGCGCGCGTACGATCTCGCTGTCATGGGCGCCGGCCTTCACGGTTGCACCGAACGAGGTCTTCTCGATCAGCAGCCAGACCAGACCGATGATCCCCGCCGCAATGCCGGCCGCGTAGAACCGATAGCTCGACCAGATCAGGTCGCCGAACAGGAAGCCGCCGTTGACGGCGGACGGCACCTGCAGGACATAGTCGCGCGTGCCCCAGACGAGGCGGATGAGCTCCTCGATCACCATCGCCGCGCCGAACGTCAACAGCAGGCCATAGAGCGGGTCCTTGCCGTAGGTGCGCCGCATGCAGACTTCGATGACCATACCAACGAGGCTGACGACGAGCGGCGCGACGAGCAGCGCCGCCGCGTAGCGCCAGCCGAGCGGCAGCGCGAGCCACACTTTGGCGACATCCGCCGGCAGCGGCGGACGCGGCCCGGTGAGCTGCATGGCGACATACGCTCCCAGGGCAAACAGCGAGCCGTGCGCCAGATTGATCTGCTCCATCAGCCCGACGATGAGCATGAATCCGAGCGCGATCAGCGCGAACAACAGGCCCAGCGTGAGCCCGTTGACGAGATGCGGAAGAAGGTCGAACACGGGTTGTGGTCTCGCAACTTGGCATGGTCCCCGCCCGGTGCGCTTGGCCCCGGGCCGGCGGCGCGAGCGGCGCGCCGCCTTCTGCGACTTGACGAACCGCCGTCAGGAGTCGACCGTCGGCACCTGCTCATAGGGCGTCAGCTTGCATTTGGCAGGCGCCGCATCGTCGGCCGCCGATTTCGGCTCCGTCCAGCTGATGATCTCGTACAGATCGGTGGCGTCGGCAGGCTTGGCATTGCGCCGTGCCAGATAGATCGTCTGCTGCATCTGGTGGGTCGCCGGGTCCATGTAGGCGTCGAAATGCTGCATGCGGTCGGTCGCGGAGACCTTGAGGGTCTCCAGCTCCTTGATGATCTTGACGTTGTTGGTCGAACCGGCGCGCTCGATGGCGCGCAGCAATTCGCGCGTCGCCATGTAGCCGTTGTAGGACACATTGCCGGGCACCGGAATCGGACCATCCTTGTTGACGGCCTGCCACTTCTTGACGAACTCGGTGACACCCGGCAGCGGAAGCTTGTGATACCAAGTCGTCCCGAACACGCCGAACAGGCTGTCCGGCGCGCCCCAGACGTCCGGCCAGTCCTGCTGATTGTTGATCCAGGCGGGCTTGCCGTCGAGCTTGAGCTGCGCCACCTGCTCGCGCAGTGCCTTGATGTCGTCGCCGCCGATCGCCGTCGCGACGACGTCCGGCTTGGCCTGCTGGATCTTCAGGAGATAGGCCGTGAAGTCGCGCGTATTCTGAGGCACCAGCAGATTATCGATGATCTTTCCGCCGGCCCCCTCGACCTGCGCCTTGGTGGCGGCCGACGTCGTATGGCCCCAGACATAGTCGTTGGTCAGCAGCATCCAGTTCTTGCCGATGGACTCGACCGCGTTCTTGACCGACGCCTTGGAAAAGTTGGTGCCGTTGCCGTCCCAGACGAACTTGACGCGCGAACAGTTCTCGCCGGCCTCGCTCGGCGCCGAGGAGTTGGTGTTGAGGTAGATCACGCCGTATTTGCTGGCGACCTGGGTGATGGCGTTGGCAACACCGGAATGCAGCGCGCCAATCAGGATCGTGCAGTCCTCGCGGGTGATGAAGCGCTCGGCAACACGGCTGCCCGTCGCCGGTGTGGTCTCGGTATCGGCGGTGATGAAGGTGACCGGACGACCGAGCACGCCGCCTTTGGCGTTGAACTCGTCGATGGCCATCTTGATGCCGCGGAAATCATCCTGCCCGCTATTGCCGTACTGGCCGCTGGCATCGCAGGTCAGGCCGAGCTTGATCGGCTTCGCGCCCTGCGCCCAGGCATGGTTCGCCTGCCATGGGCCAAAGAAACTGCCGGTGCCGCCAATGACGGCCGTCATCAGGCTGCCCTTCAGAACGCCTCGACGTGAAATCTGACGCCTCTTCATCGTTCCCTCCCGACCGTGAAGTGTCTTGTTGTTGGCGGTCAGAATATTCGTTTCATTTTATGTGTAAAGTGGAATATTTGATCCACGCGACAAAATGTCGTTAGAGAGCGGACCGACCTGGAGATTCGATTGATGAACAAGGCATCCGGCCCCACGAACTATGACGAGTTGCGCGGCGCGATCGCGCAGCGTCATAGAACTCTCTCCGGCCGCCTCCAGCAGATCGCCGAGTTCGTGCTCGACCACCCGACGGATGTCGCACTCGGGACCGTCGCAGAGGTGGCTCAGCGCTCGGGCGTGCCGCCGTCTGCCATCGTGCGCTTTGCGCACGCCCTGGGCTTTGGCGGCTTCACCGAGATGCAGCAGGTGTTCCGCTCGCGCCTCGTCGCCGGGGTGGCGCCAAGCTACAAGGCGCGGCTTGCGCGGATGAAGAGCGAGGAGAAATCAGTGCTCGGCCGACAGCCGGCCGCGGTGCTGTCGCGCTTCGTCTCGGAAGCGCAATCGGCGCTGGCGGCGCTGAGCCAGTCCGTGCACGCGCGCGAGCTCGACGCCGCGACCGCGATCCTCGCCAAAGCGCGCGACATCTACCTGGTCGGCCTCGGCGGCTCGTTTCCGGTCGCAACCCACCTCGCCTACGTGCTGCGCAAGCTGGGACGGCGCGTGGTCCTGCTCGACGGCACCGGCGGCAGCATTCACGAGCAGTCGCACGCTGCGACGCGCGACGATGCACTGGTCGCGATCAGCTTCCGCAACTACTATACCGATACGGCCCGGCTGTTTGCTGAGCTCGTCGGGCGCGGCGTGCCGACCATTTCCATCACCGACAGCCTGCTGAGCCCCATCGCCGAAGGCGCGAGCGTCGTGTTCGAGATCCAGGATATGCCCGAACCGGCGCTGCGCACGCTGGTGGCGCCGATGTGCCTGGTACAGGCCCTGGCGATCGGCCTCGATCTCGCGGTCGACTGACATTCGTGAATGGAGAAGATCATGGCATCGCATGAGGCGACGAAGATTCTGGCTGGCCGGGTTGCGCTGGTGACGGGCGCGGGACGTGGACTGGGCCGCGCCTTTGCGGAGAAGCTGGCCGCACTCGGCGCCGACGTCGCCATCCATGGCATGCGCGAGAACGGCCCGGCGGAATACGGCGAGGGCACCACGCTGACCGCCGTCGCCGCGGAGATTGGCCACAGCTTCGGCGCCCGCACCGCGCGCGCGCTGGGCGACCTCACCCAGGCCGACGACATTGCAAGAGTGGTCGCGGAAACCGAGGCGGCCCTCGGCCCGATCGACATTCTCGTCCACAATGCCGGGGGCGACATCGCGGCCAGCGGCGGCAAACCCGACCCGAACGACGCCGTCAACATCAAGGAGGCCGACGTGCGCGCGGTGCTGGACCGCAACCTGCTCTCGACGATCCTGACCTGCCAGGCCGTCGCGCGCGGCATGATGGAGCGCCGGCGCGGCCGCATCGTCACGCTGGGCTCGGTCGCCGCGTTCAAGGGCCGCACCAACAGCGCGATCTATGCGGTGGCGAAGGCGGGCGTGACGCACTACACGCGCTGCCTCGCCGATCAGCTCCGCCCCTACGACATCACGGTCAACTGCATCGCGCCCGGCGATACCCGCACCGGCCGCTTCCTCGGCACCCGCGCCGTCGACGCGAACCGTCTGGTCGAGAACGGCACGCTCGACCGCATCGCCACTGTCGACGAGGTCGCGCGCGTCGTCGAATTCTTCGCCGGTCCGATGGGAGCATTCGTTTCGGGTCAAGTGCTGCGCATCGATGGCGGCACTCAGTGCTGGCCGGCCTGATAGGACCGAGGCACGCCTACCCCAACCTACGATGGCGTCCCGTCGGATTCGACATCCGCGGGCAATGTCGATGTCGACTACGACAAATCGTGAGGCTTCTCGGATTTCTTAAGCCCGGCCAACGAATGAGCCAGGCGTTGCTCGAGGCCAACCGCCACGGAACTCCGTGGCGGCCCTTGCCTGCCTACGCAGGATGGGACCGCGGAAAGGCTAGGACCCCGCCCGAGCCTTGCTCGCGGCGATCTGGTGCAGTGCCCATCGCGCGTTCTTGCGCACGTCGGGATCGAGATCGTTGGCGACCAGCGCAAGGAACGGCTCGCCGTCGGGCGCGGCGATCTCGCCGAGCGCGGCCGCTGCCTCCTTGCGCAGATTGGCCTGCTCGTGGGTAATGCAATGACCGATCGGACGCACGGCCTGCACGATCTTCATGCGCCCGAGGCTGCGGATCGCCTTCAGGCGCACTTGCCAGAATTCATCCGCCAGGCATGCCATCAACGGATCGGCCGCGACCGCGCCATTGGCGTTGAGGCCGAGCGTCTCGGCTGCCATCTCGCGCACCATCCAGTCGGAATCCGCGAGCGCCCTGGTGATGGTCTCGGCCGCGATCTTCATGTGCGAGAACGCGAGCGCACTGACCGCAGCGCGCCGGACATGCGCATCGGGATCGCCGATCAGCGCCGTCAGCGCCGGAATCGACTCTTCCAGCTTGAGAAAGCCGATGACGCCGATCGCCTGCACGCGGACCGCGGCATCCGGATCCTGCAATGCCTCCAGCGCCGGCTTGAGCGTGTCCCTGCGCCGCAGTTCCTTCAGCGCGCGCAGCGCGCCGGTGCGAACGAAGGCATGGGCATGCTTCACGAGCGGCAGGATGGCATCGGCCGAGGCGGGATCCTTGAACTCGGCCAGGCTGTCGGCAGCCGCCGCGGCGACGATCCGCTCGGGATCGACGAGCAGTTGAACCAGCGCCTCCGCCGCCTCGGGTCCATCGAACTCGCCGAGCGCCATCGCGACCTGCTGGCGCACGCCGGCATCGGGATCGGCCACCATCTTCGCCAGATGCGCCACGGCGGCCGGATCGCCGGAATGTCCCAACGCGATGATCGCAACCCGCCGCTCCGCCGGATCGGCGGCGCCGAGCCGCTCGTCGGCGTCGTCGAGATCGTCATAGGATTCGAACGGGCTCGACATGATCACCTCAGCAGATAGGGAATGTTGACGGTGACGGCGCCGGTCGGGCAATCCGCCTCGCAGGGCATGCAGTACCAGCACTCGTCATAGGCCATGAAGGCCTTGCCGGTCATGTCGCTGATCCTGAGCACGTCGAGCGGGCAGACGTCGACGCACACCGTGCAGCCCTTGTCGGCGATGCATTTGGCGTCGTCGACGACGACCGGAACCGACGTCTGATAGGTGGCAAGAGGCATGTCTCGTTCTCCGTCTGATCGTCAGGCGCTGGCGCGGATGCGCTGCTTGTCGTAGAGGTCCTTCTCGTCGTCCGCGATCGGCACGACATAGGGCTGCACCGCCCGCTTTTCGCTGGTCATGCGGCCATCCTGCTTGCTGAGCAGCGTGTGACAGAACCAGTTCTCGTTGTCCTTCTCCGGAAAATCGGTGCGCCAATGATAGAGCCCCCAGCGGCTCTCCTCGCGGAACAGCGAGGCATGGGCGGCCATGTCCGCGCAATCCATGATCGACTGGACCTCCAGCGCGCGCAGCAACTCGTGCGCGTTGCGCGCGATCATGCGCTCCTGCATGTCCTCGCGGACCTCGGCCAGCCGGCGCATGCCGAGCTCGTACTTCCGCGTCACCTTCGGCGGCTGCAGATAGTCGTTGACCAGCCTCCGTGTCTTGTACTCGATCTGGTTCGGCGGAATGCCGTCCTCGCGCTTCGTCGGCGCCATCACGCGCTCGCGCTCCAGCGCGATCTCGCCGGCATCGATCGCGCCGAAATCATGATTGTCGGCGAACTCCATCGCGTCCAGCCCGGCGAACGACCCGTTGGTGAATGCGCCCAGCATGTAGTTGTGCGGAACGCTGGCCATGTCGCCGGCCGCATAGAGCCCGGGTACGGTCGTGCGGGCGTTGTCGTCGACGAACACGCCCGACGCGCTGTGGCCGGAGCAGAAGCCGATCTCGGAGATGTGCATCTCGATCGATTCCTTGCGGTAGTCGACGCCCCTTCCCTCCTGGAACAGTCCGCGCGTGGGACGCTCGACCTTGTGCAGGGTGTGCTCGATCTCCTCGATGGTCTTGTCGTGCAGGTGCTTGAGCTGCAGGAACACCGGCCCCTTGCCCGACAGCAGCTCGTTGTAGAACTCCAGCATCATCTGGCCCGACCAATAGTCGCATTCGATGAAGCGGCGATCCTCGTTGTTGGCGGTATAGGCGCCGAACGGACCGGCGACATAGGCGCAGGCCGGGCCGTTGTAATCCTTGATCAGCGGATTGATCTGGAAGCATTCGAGATTGGCAAGCGCCGCGCCTGCGTGATAGGCCATCGCGTAGCCGTCACCCGAATTGGCGGCGTTCTCATAGGTGCCGAACATGTAGCCCGAGGTCGGCAGCCCGAGCCGTCCCGCCGCGCCCATGCACAGGATC
The DNA here is from genome assembly GCF_013178945.1 of Bradyrhizobium aeschynomenes. Lineage (GTDB taxonomy): Bacteria > Pseudomonadota > Alphaproteobacteria > Rhizobiales > Xanthobacteraceae > Bradyrhizobium > Bradyrhizobium aeschynomenes. The sequence goes on along the minus strand of NZ_JABFDM010000017.1, from coordinate 1,646 downwards.
ACCGCCTTGGCCTTGATCACCAGCATCTCGGCGGTGCGGGTGTTGACGCTGACCGCGCCGGCGATGCGGCCATCGCTCGACTTCAAGAGCCGCGTCGCCATGTAGCGGTTGGAGATCAGGATGCGCGCCCGGCGCAACTGACGGTACAGCGCCTTCTTGACGGTCTCGCCGTTCGGCATCGGCAGCACATAGGTGCCGATGTGGTGCACCTTCTTGACGGCATAGTCGCCGTTCTCGTTCTTGAGGAAGCGGATGCCGAAGCTGTCCAGCTCCTCGATGATGCCGTAGCAGCTCTGGGCGTATTTATAGACGGCCTTCTGGTCGACGATGCCGTCATTGGCGATCGTGATTTCCTTGGTGTACTGCTCCGGGGTCGCATAGCCGGGGATGACGGCGTTGTTCAGGCCGTCCATGCCCATCGAGATCGCGCCGGACCGCTTGACGTTCGCCTTCTCCAGCAGAACGACGTTCGCCTTGGGATTCTTCATCTTGGCTTTCAGGGCAGCCATCGGGCCGGCCGTGCCGCCGCCGATCACCAGCACGTCGCAGGACACCTCCGAGAGGCCGTCGACGATCTCATCCATTGCCATTCTAAGCTCCTGCTTGGCCGGGGTCACACCGGTCCGGATCAGACTTGTTCAGCGGGGGCACCCGGCGATAGCAATTAGTTGTCGCCTGAGCGCGTTTCTTCACGCCAGCCGGTCAGCGCTCGACGAACGCCTTCTCGATTACAAAATGACCGGGCGTGCTGTGGTTGCCCTCGGTGAAGCCGCGCTCCTCCAGCATCGCCTGAAGTTCGGCCAGCATCGCCGGGCTGCCGCACAGCATGACGCGATCGGTCCCGAGATCGAGATCGGGCCCGTCGATGTCGGCGAACATCTGCCCCGATGCGATCAGGTCGGTGATGCGGCCGCGGTTGCGGAACGGCTCACGCGTGACGGTCGGATAATAAAGCAGCCGGTCCCGGACCAGCGGGCCGAAGAATTCATGGCCGCGCAGGCCCTCGACGAGCTGCTCGCCATAGGCGAGCTCCGAGACCTGGCGGCAGCCATGAGCGAGCACGATGGTCTCATAGGTGTCGTAGATGTCGGGATCCTTGATCAGGCTGGCGAACGGCGCCAGCCCCGTCCCGGTCGACAGCAGCAGCAGCCGCCTGCCGGGAATGAGGTTGCCCGCGATCAGAGTTCCCGTCGCCTTGCGCCCGACCAGGATACGGTCACCTTCCTTGATCTTCTGCAGCCGCGATGTCAGCGGTCCATCCGCCACCTTGATGCTGAAGAACTCCAACGCTTCCTCATGATTGGCGCTCGCCATGCTGTAGGCGCGCATCAGCGGCCGGCCGTCGACCTCGAGCCCGATCATCGCGAACTGCCCGTTCTGGAAGCGGAAGCCGGGATCCCGCGTGGCGGTGAAGCTGAACAGCGACTCGGTCCAATGCCGGACCGACAACACCGTCTCGCTCTGAAAGGCGCTCATCCTCGTCTCCTGCGGCGCGACACGCGCCTTGTCTCCGGTTGCTGAGCACGATCTCGCGGAAACGGCGCGGTCCGGCAATTTCGAACGCGCTACGCCGGTGGATTAGGATCTGTACTCATAAATGGATTCCGTTAGCTGACGAACGGTGATTCACTCCCCTTAGGTGATTT
>NZ_JABFDM010000016.1 GCF_013178945.1 Bradyrhizobium aeschynomenes | reverse complement strand
CCCATCGCGGTCTTGCCGTTGTGGCAGGCCGCGCAGTTGGTGTCGGTCGCGGCATGCTTGAAGCCGGCACCAGCGAAGCTGGTCGTGCCGGTGTGACAGGTCTCGCACGGCAGATTGGTCTGTAGATGGTTGCCGGACTTGCCGCGCGCCGTCGTCCCGTTGTGGCAGTTGGCGCAGCCGGCGACGATGCCGGCGTGATCCATCTTCATTCTGATACGAAAGCTGGCCGTCGACCTGTGGCACACATCGCACGGCGCGGTCGTCGTGACGTGACTCTTCGGCTTGCCACGTGCCATCACGCCGTTATGGCAGGTCGTACACGAGCCCTTTGCCTGAGTATGATCGAGCGCGCGAACGTCCTTCCACGTCGAGGTCTGATGGCAGCTCTCGCAGCGCCGCGTGGTCATCGGGTGATTGACCGACATGCCCGCTGTCTGCGCGCCGTTGTGGCAACTGGCGCACTGCGTCTGCGTGCCCTTGAACCGCCCACCGACGTGGCACGACGAGCACTCCACCCCGACATGGCCTCCGGTCAGCGGAAAGCCGGTCGAGAGATGGTCGAACGAGCTCTGTGCAGCAGCCTGCCCTGCAAATACGAAGGCGAGCAGCATAACAGCGAGCAACCACCGCACCAGACGGTGCGATGCTCGCGCCAACAGCCCCAGCTTGCTGTAGCAGCTGCCCAACTCGAACTCCGATCTTCACTCGCGACTCGATCGCCATCCGGACGTGCAACGGCGATCGGACTCATCGAGCAGAGACCTTCCGGGTCTCGCTGATCGACGGTCGCCGCGACAAACCTAAATAGCTTCCGCAGATTTCCTGTACGGCCCGGCGGCACGTCTCCCCAGCCACCGAATACGCCGAACGCCCCCCGCTCCTTTAATCCAGCGCCACGTTGATCGAGCGGAGACTAAGTCATCAGCTAGATCAGGCAGCGCATGGTACGCCTACGACAGGGCTTCCAGAGACGCGTAAAGCTGGCCCAAAACTGGGCCAAGCTGAACTCAAGCTGAATGGCTCGTAGGGATTCCGGCGTGCTTCGCTCACGACGTTCTCGCGGCGCATCCCGCGAGACCGCTCCTGCGAGCTCATCTCAGCTCGACGGGATCTCCCGACGTCCGATGCGGCCGGGCAGCCGCTCGAATCAGTTCCTGATCTGAACGTTGCGCCATCCCGTCGCGACATGACAGCGCTCGCACGTCTGGCCAAACGTGCCGTTGTGCACGTCCGAGCTGCGATGACAGCTGAAGCAATCCATCGGCAGCTTCAGGTCCGGCGGCGACTTCGCCTTATGACAGGCCTCGCACGTGATCTTCTGATGAACGCCGACCAGCGGAAATCGCGTCTGCCGCGCGTGATCGAAGCGCCACAGCCGCCATCCGTTCGGATTGTGACACGTCGCACACCGCCCGCCGAGTTTCCCCTGATGGAAATCCTTGTGGCAGCTCTCGCAGGCCATCGGCGTGTTCTTGTAGGTCGGAGTGCGGTGGCACTCCTCGCAGGGCACCGACTTGTGCAGGCCGATCAATGGAAAACGTGTGATTTCATGATCGAAGGAGAGCTTCTTCCGCCAGCCGATATCGCTATGGCACGTCTCGCAACGCTCGCCGAGCTTGCCCTGATGCGGATCCTGCTTGCGGTGACAGGACACGCACGACGTCGCGAGCTTGTCCCGATAGAGGTCGCCGGTATGACAGCTCTCGCATTTCACCTTGGCATGCGCATTCCGCAGCGGGAATCGAGTCTTGTCGTGATTGAAGCGGACCGTCTTCCACTTGTCCTGATCGTGACACGTCTCGCATTTGTCGCCGAAGCGGCCGCCATGGACATCCTGAAGACGATGGCACGAGCCGCACGACGTCTGCAGGTCCTTGTATTGCTGGCCGGAGTGACACGTCGCACAGGCGACAGACTTGTGGGCGCCTACGAGGGGAAACCGGGTCTTCGTGTGGTCGAACTCCTTTGGTGCGCGCCACTTCACCGCCGTGTGGCAGCTTTCGCAGCGTTCACCGAGGCGGCCGCGATGCGGATCGAGCGCCTTGTGACACTCGAAGCAGGTCGACGGCGTGTTGCGGAATTTCACCTTCGCGACGTGGCATCCTGCGCAAGGGACGTTCCTGTGCGCATCGACCAGCCGGTAGTTCGTCATGTCGTGGTTGAAGGTCTCCTTGTCGAGTTGGACGATGTCGGTCCCTCGCCCCTTGTGGTCGGTGTGACACTGCCTGCATTCCTGGGTCAGCGCCGCCTGGTCGCGTCCGTGCAGACGCTCACGCTGCCTGCGATCGACGGCAATCTCCTTGTGACAATCGAGGCAGAGGCCCGACTGCGCCTTCCGCGTAAAGGCTTCGTGGCACTTTCCGCATTCGCTTTCGAGCTTGGCGTGCTTTTCGGTCAGCGGGCCGGGCATGACCAGCTTCTCCAGCAACGTCTGCGCTCGAAGTCCGGCCGACAGCATGGCCACGCCGACCAGGAGGGCGACAAGGACCGCGAGGCGCCACCGCATCACACAACTCCGTCAATAGTGATGCACGGCCCAGACATGAACGACACCCGCCAGCAGCATGAGGAAAAACAGCGGCAGATGAAGCACATGCCACAGTGAAAACAACCGTTCGAAGAATGTCAGCTCAGCGGCCTTCCGCACTGCCGCAGCGTACCGCCGCACGACCGCTTCGATCCGCTTCTCGCGGCGCCGGCGCTCGGACCACGACCATCGCGCCAGCCGCGCTTCAGCGCGAATGAGCCGGCGCGCTTCCGCAACCACGTTGGCACGCAGCCGCCTCGTGCGCGCCGCGATGATCGCTCCCGTCCGCAGGCTGCCCAGCGCTGTCAGCGGCACTTTGTTGTCGAGCCCCTTGCTGAAGGCGGCGAGCTCCCGCGACACGAACGATGCAGCCTGCATCTCCTGACCGAGCTCCGTCCTCATTGCCTCGGCTTCCGCAACCAGCTCCTTGACACGCGCCCTCCCGCCGTGAAGGCCCATATGGATCTTGCCATAGATGTACCGGCCGATCACACCGCTGATCGCCACGATCAGCATGGCGAAGAACGCCACGTTGCTGTTGAGCGCTCCCAGCCTGAAATTCGCATGAAACAGAATGAGCACGGGGCCGGCGACGCCGAGCAGCATATGGGTTCTGAACCAGAACGGCACCGATCCCATCCCGCGCAGCGACCTGAAGCGCTTGCGCATCGAATAGGCCAGCAGCGATAGCATCGCGACACTGCCGTAGATTCCGAGCCAGTATCCGGTGCCGGATCCCGGCGTAATATACTCCTCCTCTTTCTGCAGCCAGCCGACGGCAATCGCTCCGAGAACGATGACCGTGACGACGACCGGAACGGCTCCGCGAAGAGGATTGCCGCTCACGCGAGCGACCGTTGCCCTGCTCATGTCCTTGACGCGTCCTGCGAAACCCGATTGCCGGATCGGCGGATGTCCGGCTTACCTGCAGATCTCCGCATCTCAATCAGGAGAGCATTTAGTGATAACCACTTGCAACAACTCCTCCGATCTTCCGACACTGGCGTCATTAGTCCGATATCAGCGCGAGCCATATTTCCGCCGACGCCATCTGTTCAACGAATGACCTAATCCTCGTCTGCAAGACGACAGATCATTCTGGAATTTCTATGTCGACATCTCTTGAGAGAAATTTGCATCTAGCACCGCCGTCGACCGTTTCGCGCTGCGGTCAGCGACTCTCACGGTCTTCGGTTAGTTCGTAGAATAGAGGGAGCGAGAACGACATGGCGCTCGATCTCCTGATCGTCTACGCGGCTCCGATGCTCGGCGTCTGGGCCACCTACATGGCCGTGCGCAAGAGACAAGAAATAAAGAGCGTCGCGAAGCTCTCTGCCGCCAGGGACGCCGGTCTTCTCGAGCCTGCATCGCTTCATCCGATCATCGATCCCGCCTTGTGCATCGGTTGCGGCTCGTGCGTCAGGGCGTGTCCGGAGGGCGACATTCTCGGCCTCATCGGCGGCAAGGCGTCGCTGGTGGAGCCCTCGCATTGCATTGGACACGGCGCCTGCAAGGCGGTGTGCCCCGTGAACGCCATCACGCTGGTCTTCGGCACCGAGACTCGCGGCATCGACATTCCGAACGTAGACGAAGCATTCCAGACCAACGTGCCGGGCCTCTTCATCGCCGGCGAGCTCGGCGGAATGGGGCTGGTCCGCAACGCGATCGAGCAGGGACGCCAGGCGATCGACTCCGTCCGCAAGCTCAAGACCATCGGCAAGTCCGACATGCTCGACGTCGTGATCGTCGGCTGTGGTCCGGCCGGACTCTCCGCCAGTCTCGCCTGCCTGCAGCATCGGCTGCGCTTCGTCACCCTCGAACAGGACTCGCTCGGCGGCACCGTCGCGCACTTCCCCCGCGGCAAGCTGGTGATGACCGCCCCCTTCACGCTGCCGCTCGCGGGCAAGTTCAATTTCAGGGAGCTCAGCAAGGAACAGCTGATCGCCTTCTTCATGAGCATCGTGCGCAAGGCCCGTCTCGACGTGAACGTCGGCGAGCGCGTCGAGGCCGTCACGCGAGCCGGAGACAGTTTCGATGTCAGGACGAACCGCGGCAATTACAGAACGCATGCCGTGCTCCTGGCAATCGGGCGCCGCGGAACGCCGCGCAAGTTGGAGGCTCCAGGCGAGGAGCAGACCAAGGTCGTCTATCGGCTGATCGATCCCGAACAGTATCGTGGCCAGCACGTGCTCGTCGTCGGCGGCGGCGATGCCGCGCTGGAAGCCGCCTGCTCCATCGCAGACGAGCCTGGGACGACCGTGACGCTTTCGCATCGCAGCGAGTCGTTCAATCGCGCCAAGCTGAAGAACCGCCAGCTGGTCGAGACCGCCGCACGATCGGGCCGGCTTCGCGTCATCTACAACTCGTCGGTCAAACGGATCGGCCGTGACGACGTCGAGATCGATGCCGACGGCCGCATGAGCACGATCCCAAACGATGCCGTCATCGTCTGCGTCGGGGGCATTCTGCCCACCGCATTCCTGAAGAGCATGGGTATCGAGGTCGAGACGAAATATGGCACGGCGTAGAACCTCTCTCGTCATCATTCCCCTGATCTGCCTCGTCAGCTTGAACATGGCGTCGGTGGCGCTGTCCGACGACGCGACGACGAGCGCAAACTCCGGCGCGAGCCAGGCTGCCGATACGGCGATCCGGGCCGGACGTCCCGAGGAAGCCGTGAAGCTGCTCGAGCGCGCGGCCAGCGCCGGCGATCCGGAGGCGCAGTACCGGCTTGCATCACTCTACCGCTCGGGTCTCGGCACCCGATCCGATGACGCGCTGGCGTTCAGATGGATGGAGGCGAGTGCAAGGAAGGGACACGTCAAGGCGCAATACAATGTCGCGGCGATGTATCTCGCGGGGCGCGGAACGCCGGCCGATCCCGAGCGCGCGCGAGATTGGCTGCGCAAATCGGCGGCGGCCGGCTATCAGCCCGCCGAGCGGTTGCTGGTCGACATGGCCAATCGACCTTCGCTCCCCCGCACCCGCGAGACGGAGCGCGTAGCAGCGCGCAAGCCGCCTCCGACGCTCGATGCGCAGGCCGCGATGCGAAATGGCCATCCTGCCATCATCGATGCGGCCCTCCGCGGTCAGCTCGATCCAATGCGTCAGTTGATCGCTGCCAAGGCCGACGTCAATGCCGTCAACGAGGACGGCGATACACCGCTGGCGATCGCCGCGGCAGCCGGGCATCTGCGGCTGGTGGAACTGCTGCTGGCCTCAGGCGCCACCCCAAACACGAGCAACCGGCGCGGCGACACGCCGTTGATGCTGGCCGCGGACAAGGATCACCCAGACGTCGTCAAACTGCTGCTGACGAGGGCGGCCGATCCATCCGCCGCGCGGCCGGACGGCTCGACTGCATTGCTGATCGCGGTCAGCCGCTGCAACGGCGCTGCCACCGCCGCGCTTCTCGACGGCGCTTCGAGCGGCCTGCCGACGACAGCGGACGGCCGGACTCCGCTGATCATCGCGGTCGGATCATGCGCCAATGACGCGCTCGATCGGCAGCTCGTTCAGAAGTCCGACCTCAATGCCGCCGATATGCAAGGCCGTACCGCACTCTGGCACGCCGCCAATAACGGCAATGTACGGGCCCTCGAGCAACTGATCCGTGCCGGCGCCGGCGTCGACCGCGCCGACGCCGATGGAAAGACGCCGTTGCTCACCGCCATCGAAGGTCGCAGTGCCCCAGCCTCGCTGTTTCTGCTGGAGCATGGCGCCGATCCCAGACGTGCGACCACAAGCGGAAACACCGCGCTGATTCTCGCCGCCCGCGCGGGGCTCGCCGATGTCGTCGCCGAACTTCTCAAACGCAAAGCCGATCCGAACTTGCGCAACGCCCAGGGCATGAGCGCACTGATGATGGCCGCGAATGACGGCCATATCGGCATCGTGCAGAGCCTGCTCGCCGGCGGAGCCGAGAAGCAATTGAAGAACAAGCGGCGCGAACGTGCCGCGGACATTGCGACAGCCAGCGGCCACAGCGATATTGCCAAGCTCTTGGAATAGCTGACAAGCCGGTTCTGCACCAGCGCCGATGCGGCATTCGCCGCGCGAGCTATGAAGAGGTATCAGCGGGCATTCCTCGACCAGCAAGTTGCTTCGTCGCGGAATATTCGATCATGCGGCTCTCCCGAATAGCCGATGCAAATCAGTTGCATTTACACTACGACGCACGTCGAATGATCATCATCATTCGGTACGAATGATGCCTCATTGGGCGCATTGAGTGTCAACTCATCACAGACACTTGATAATTAGTCGCAGGAATGGTCGCTGCGGTCGGGGAGCTAACATGACAGCGGAGGCTGGATCCTTTGCACTCATTCTCGCGCTTGTCGTGTCTCTGGTGCAGTCGATCGTTCCGTTTGCGGCGCTGCATCGCCAGTCCGCAATGATCGCCGGCTTCGCTCGTCACGCCGCCCTGACTCAGTTTCTGTTCGTCGCGATCGCGTTCGCATGCCTGACGTCGCTGTTCGTCCACTCCGACTTTTCGGTGCAGGTCGTCGCAGCCAATTCGCACACGCTGAAGCCGCTGCTCTACAAGATCTCTGGGGTCTGGGGAAACCACGAGGGATCCATGCTGTTGTGGGTCCTGATTCTCTCGGTGTTCGGCGCGGCGGTTGCGCTGTTCGGGACCAACCTGCCGGACAGGCTGCAGTGCAACGTGCTTGGCGTCCACGGCATGATCGGCCTTGGCTTCCTGACCTTCATCGTCTCGACCTCGAATCCGTTCGCGCGGCTGATCGATGCTCCTCTCGAAGGCAACGGCCTGAATCCGATCCTGCAGGATCCAGGGCTCGCGTTTCATCCGCCGTTTCTTTACCTGGGCTATGTCGGCTTCTCGATGGCCTTCTCATTTTCGGTTGCCGCGCTGATCGAGGGCAGAGTCGATGCAAGCTGGGCCCGTTGGGTTCGGCCGTGGGTGCTGGCGGCGTGGTGCTTTCTCACGATCGGAATCACGCTCGGCAGCGCGTGGGCCTACTACACGCTCGGTTGGGGCGGCTGGTGGTTCTGGGACCCCGTCGAAAACGCCTCCTTCATGCCGTGGCTTGCGGGGACGGCGCTGCTGCATTCCGCCCTGGTGGTCGAGCGTCGGAGCGCGCTGCAGAGCTGGACGATCCTGCTGGGGATCGTGACCTTCTCTTTGAGCCTGATCGGCACTTTCCTGGTGAGATCCGGCGTACTCACCAGCGTTCATGCCTTCGCACAGGACCCGTCGCGCGGCGCCTTCATCCTGGCGCTGATCCTGGTGGCGACCGGCGGGGCATTGACGCTGTATGCGATCCGGGCGCCGGGCCTGAAGCGCGGAGCATTGTTTGCAGCCGTCAGCCGCGAGAGCGGCCTGGTGCTCAACAACATGCTGCTCACCGCAGCCGTCGCCACGGTGTTTCTCGGCACGTTCTATCCGCTTCTCGTCGACATGCTCGGGAACGACAAGATCTCCGTCGGCCCGCCGTACTACAACATGACATTCGTCCCGATCATGGTCCCGGTGCTGCTCGCCATGGTGGTTGGCCCGGTTCTGAAATGGAAGCGCGACATGTTCGTCGCGGCGTTGCAGCGGCTCCGCCTCGGCGGAGGGCTTGCGGCATTCGTCGTCATCGCCATCCTGATTGCGACATTCGGACAGCGTTTCCTGGTCGCGTTGTTCTTCGGCATCGCCGTCTGGCTCGTCGTCGGCTCGCTGACGGTGCTGGTGCATCGCATGCGCCTCGGCCCGGCGACCCCGCTGGCGACCTCGCTCAACCTCGCGCGCACCACGCCGCTCGCGGTCTACGGGATGGTGCTGGCCCATGCTGGAATGGGCGTCACCGTGGCGGGTATTACGGGAATGGCGGCGTGGGCCAGCGAAAAGGTGCAGATGCTGCGGCCAGGCGAGAGCCTGCAGCTTGCGGGCTACGACATCAAGCTGCGGTCTATCGGGAAGTTTCCAGGCCCCAACTACGAAGCGGAGCGGGGCGTCTTCGACATCACGCGGAATGGCAGGCCGTTCACGCAGCTGTCCAGCGAGCGTCGCTTCTATCCCGTCCGGCAGCAGATGACCACGGCCGCGGGCATCCGCACCAACCTGATATGGAACGTATACGTGACGCTCGGCGATCCCGACGACAAGGGCGGCTGGGCCGTGCGCTGCTACTATCATCCGCTCGTGCCGCTGGTCTGGATCGGCGCGCTGATGATGGCCTGCGGCGGCTTCATCTCGCTGGCCGACCGGAGACTGCGCGTCGGTGCGCCGCGCCGGGCGATGCCGGCCGTGCCTGCGGCCGTTCCTGCCGAATAGGACGAGACATGCCGCGCCTCCCTTATCTCATTCCCGTCATCGCCTTCGCCGCGCTGGCCGTTGGGCTGGCGTTCAGCCTGACAAACGATCCTCGGCGGATGCCCTCGACTCTCATCGACAAGCCGACGCCGCGCTTCCAGCTCGCATCGCTTGACGGCAAGAGCGCCGGTCTTGCCAATACCGATCTGCAAGGCGACGTCCTGCTGCTCAACGTGTTTGCATCCTGGTGCCCCGGATGCCGCGTCGAGCACCCGATGCTGCTCAAGCTCGCAGAGAGCGCCGCGATCCCGATCTACGGGCTGAACTGGAAGGACGATCGGAACGACGGCAAGCGCTGGCTTGCCAAGCATGGCAGTCCCTATGCCCGTGTCGGCTCCGATGAGTCCGGCCGGGCCGGCATCGATCTCGGCGTGACCGGCGTTCCCGAGACCTTCGTGATCGACCGGGCCGGTCGCATCCGCTTCCGCTATCCCGGCCCGCTGACCGAGGAGGTGTGGCGCAGCGATTTCGAACCCCTTCTGAAGGCCTTGAGGAGCGAGTCATGAGTCGGCCGCGGATTCGAATGACTGCGCTGCTCGTCGCGTCGCTGGCGCTGGCGGTGAGCGTGTCGCCATCTCGTGCAGTGCTTCCCGACGAAATGCTGCGGGATGAGCGTCTGGAAGCGCGGGCGCGCGCGCTGGGTCAGGAGCTGCGCTGCGTCGTGTGTCAAAATCAGAGCATCGACGACTCCAACGCCCCGCTGGCGCATGATCTGAGGGTCCTGCTGCGCGATCGCCTGCAGGCCGGCGACAGCGACCGGCAGGCGGTGGACTTCCTGGTCGCGCGCTACGGCAACTTCGTCCTGCTCAAGCCGCCCCTGCAATGGAATACGATCCCGCTGTGGATCGGCCCGCTGCTGGCGCTGCTGAGCGCCATCGTCGTCTTTGGCCGCTACGTCCGCCGAGCGTCGGCCAATGCGGCAGCGCCCGAGACGGAGCGCACCGCTCCGCTCAGCGCCGATGAACTCGAAGCCATCGAGGCGATTCTCGATCGACGGAGCCTTTCATGATGCTGTGGCTGATCCTGACGGCGATGATTTCCGTGGCCGCCGTACTCATCTCGACGCCCTTCATCCGCGGCTATGAGCGGAGACAGCTGGCCTCGGCGCAGGGACTAGCCGTGCACCGCGACCAGCTCCGCGAGATCGAGAACGACATGGCCCGCGGCCTGATCGACCGGTCGGACGGCGAGACCACGGCCAACGAGATCAGACGGCGCATTCTTGCCGCGGCTGCCGCTGAACAGCCGCCGGCCGTCGCTCTCACCAGCTCGGAACGAAAGTTCGCACTCATGGTCGTCACGACGACGGTGGTGTTCGGCTCCGTCGCTCTGTACGCGGTCGTCGGAAATCCGGATGTGCCCGCAGCCGGGTCGGGCCAGACCGCCAGCAGCACGACCGCGAGGTCGGTCGGCGAGGCGCGATCCGACGCCGGCAGCCAGGCCATTGCCTCGCTTGAGCAGATGACCGGGCAGGACGGACGCGACCGGCCGCAGCAGGGCAGCGGCCTGCCGCCGGTCGAGGAGATGATCCAGCGTGTGCAGACGCGGCTGGAGCGCAATCCCCGGGATGCGGACGGATGGCGCCTGCTCGGCTGGTCATTGTTCAGCATCGAGCGCTTTGCCGAGGCGGCACAGGCCTACGGGCGCGCCACGGAGCTGCGGCCCGGCTCGGCCGAATACCGTAGCGCGCGAGGCGAGGCGCTGGTACGGGCCGCGGACGGCGCCGTCACGTCAGACGCGCGCGCGGATTTCGATGAAGCCCTCAGGCTCGATCCCAAGGATGCGCGCGCCCGGTTCTTCGTCGGCGTCGTGAAGGAACAGGAGGGCGACAAACGAGGTGCGATGGCCGACTGGACCGCCATCGTCTCGGAGGCCGATCCGAACGAGCCGTGGCTGCCCGATCTCAAGCAGCGGCTCGACGCACTTCGCCGCGAGCTCGGAGAGAGCGACAGCTCGCCCTCGCCCGTTCGGCCTGACCTCTCCGCCGAGCGCATGCAGCAGCTGCTGCGCTCCGGGCAGACGGCCGCAAGCGAGCCGGCCGAACCGCGCGGCCCGCGTGCCGCCGACATCCGCAAGGCGGAGACCATGTCGTCGGAGGACCGCAGCCTCATGATCCGCGGCATGGTGGATGGCCTTGCGGCAAGGCTCGAGCAATCGCCGAGAGATGCAGAGGGCTGGATCAAGCTGATCCGCTCGCGGGTGGTGCTGGGCGAGAACGAGGCGGCGAAGCAATCCCTGCAACGCGCCTTGTCGATCTTCGCAGAGGACGTCCCCGAACGCACGCGCATCGCCGACGCCGCCAGGCAGCTCGGGATCAATCCATAGCGTCCGGGGCCGATCCGCGTCTTCGCATCGTCGGCCCCCTTCTGCAAACCGGAGTCGTGGCAAATGCGCATTCTGCTCATCGAGGACGAGCCCGTCTACGCCGAGCGCATCAAGGAAAGCCTGGCCGACGCCGGCTTCGAGGCGGATCTCGCGACAGATGGCAGGCAAGGCTGGATGCTGGGCAACAGCCAGCCCTACGACGCCGCGGTGCTCGATCTGGGTCTGCCGTGCATCTCGGGCCTCGACGTGCTGCAGCGCTGGCGTCATACGGGACACACGATGCCGGTGCTGATCCTGTCCGCGCGCAGCGGCTGGGCCGAGCGCGTCAACGGTCTCAACGCGGGAGCGGACGACTATCTCGAAAAGCCCTTCAAGGCCCAGGAGCTCGTCGCACGTGTCAAATCGCTGCTACGCCGGGTCGGCAGCAGACCCGAGGCGGTGCTCCGTCTCCGTCAGATCGAATTCAATCCTGCGGCAGGCTCGGTCAAGAAGGATGGTGAGATCGTCGACCTGACCGCACTCGAGTTGCGTGTCCTCGAACTCCTCATGCGCCGTGCCGATCATATCGTGTCACAGACCGAGCTGCTGGACCACATCTATGCCGGCAACGATCATGGCGACTCCAACACCGTCGAGGTCTACATTGCCCGGCTCAGGAGAAAGCTGGGACGCGACTGCATTCGCACCATCAGAGGCTTGGGATATCGCTTCGGATAGAACAATGTTCCGTCGCAACTTCCGGGCCCGAATGATGGCCGTCGCCGCGATCTGGATTTCGATCGTCTTGTTCTCCAGCGGACTCGGGCTTTCGATCATCATTCGCCGCGTCGTAGAGGCGCACATCGATCATGACCTGCTCGATCATGCCCGCGAGCTCGCGGATCTCGTGGAGCTCGACGCAGCGCAGCGGCCAATCATCACCCGTCATCTGAGCGACCCGCGTTTCTCCCCTGCCCGGTCCGGCATGTATTGGCAGGTCAATCTGCAAAACGGCAGCAGCGCGCGTTCGCCGTCGCTGCAGGACGATCTCTTTCTGTCATTCACCCCCGACCGACCTCGCGACGGCCCCCCGAACACCATGTCGACGCTGACGAATGTGGAGGGGCCGACCGGGCCGCTGCGGATGGTTCGAACCGTCAGCGAGCCGTCTCGGCTCGGGCAACCGGTCGAGGTCCGGGTCGGTGCGGATGAGCGGCTCATCAGCGACGAGATGCAGCACCTCAATCTGACGCTGGTGGCGATGCTGGGTTTCATGGCGCTCGCCATGGTCGGCACCGCCTACGCCCAGGTCGTCTACGGACTGCGGCCGCTGCAACGCATGGGTCTCGCCATCGCGAACGTGCGCAGCGGCAAGACCACCCGCCTGCCCGAGGACCTTCCGGGGGAAATCATGCCGCTGGTGACCGAGTTGAACGGAATGATCACGGCCAATCTCACGATGGTTGATCGCGCCCGCGTGCTCGCCGGCAATTTCGCACATGCGCTGAAGACACCGCTGGCCATTCTCGACGAGGAAGCGGCGCGGCTGAGGGCGTCCGGCCAGGAGCATCACGCCCGGGTCCTCTCCGAGCAATGCTCGCGAATGGCGTTGCTGATCAACTATCAGACAGCGCGCGCGAAGGCGTCCGGAATCGCAAATGCGGGCGCGTGCTCGCTGTTGGCAGACGTGCTGAGGAGCGTCATCAACACCTATTCTCGATTTGGCCCGGGGCACGAGCGGCGGTTCGACGTCGAAGGCCCGACCGACCTCGTCGTCGCCTGCGACACCAACGATCTGACCGAGCTGATCGGCAACCTGCTCGACAACGCCGCCAAATGGGCGCGCGACCGCGTCGTGATTGCGATCGAGGACCTCGAGAGCACCGTGTTGATCACGGTGGAGGACGATGGGCCGGGCATTCCCGTCGAACATCGAACACGCGTGTTCGATGTGGGCACGAGACTTGACGACACCAAGCCGGGGACCGGGCTCGGCCTCGCGATCGCCCACGACCTGATCAGCCTCTATGATGGTCGACTGTGGATCGAGAATTCGAGAATGGGGGGCGCCGCCCTCAAGCTCGCGCTGAAAAAGAAAACCAGCCCAAGCTCGTTCTAACTCGGCTTCTTCTGTCACCACCTCGCCTCAAATGCCCTCGCCTCGCAGGCCTCTCCCTGCAGGGCTCGGCTCGCTCCACCGAAGCGAGCCACTCGCCGACCGAGACGAGAGATCCGGAAATAGGGTGGCATGGGCCACGCGCGGGGCGGCGTTCGCTCAAGAGCGGACGCGGCGAAATGCGCCAGCGAATCGGCCGCACATCCTGCGGTCGTAGTCCGGATCAAGTGCCATGCTTCGACAGGCCGAAGAATCGGAAATCGTCGCCGGTGCTCTGACAAGCGGCGCCATCCGCGCGGCGGCTGTCAGGTTCATCGTTAGGGAGCGACGCTACCGAGATCTTCGTCTTCATCTCGGACGATGCGGCTGCCCAGGTTCCGTCGCTTGCCGGGAGCATCGAGCCATGCGGGCCGCAGCGATTGGCCGCATCCGTGTCAGAGCCACAAGGTTTGACTGCCTGCGGCTGGCATAGACCATACGATGTTGCCACTGTTTCATTCGTTGAAGCGTCATGCGGCCAGTCAAGCGGGCGCCGGCGTCATCCTGATGATCTCGGCGACCGCCGCTCTGATCATCGCCAACTCTGCGGCATCAGATGTCTACTTCGGCACTCTCCAGCGATACGTCGCGGGTCTGTCCGTCCTGCATTGGATCAACGACGCTCTCATGGCGGTGTTCTTTCTGCTCGTCGGGCTGGAGATCAAGCGCGAGTTCCTGACAGGGCAGCTTTCAAGCTGGCCGCGTAGGACGCTCCCGGCGTTTGCGGCGGTAGGCGGAATGGCTGTTCCCGCCCTCTTCTACGTTGGCTTCAACCTGAACGATCCCGAGACGATTCGCGGGTGGGCGATACCGACAGCCACCGACATCGCGTTCGCTCTCGGAGCACTGGCCTGCTCGGCTCCCGCGTTCCGGCATCGCTCAAGGTGTTCCTGACCGCGCTCGCCATTCTGGACGACCTTGCGGCGGTCACGGTCATTGCGGTCTTCTACACCGATCATCTTCTGCTCGGATGGCTCGCGGCGGCAGCAGCCATCATCTTGATGCTGCTGATCCTCAATCGAGCCGGGGTTGCCAGGGTGTGGGTCTACTTGATCCCTGGCTCCGTCCTCTGGTTTGCCACGCTGCAGTCCGGCGTCCACGCCCTTGGCAGGTGTCGCACTCGCACTGACGATTCCTGCGTCGGGAGCCGGCCAGTCACCGCTGCTCCGGCTGGAGCATGCAATCCAGCCATGGGTCTCCTTCGTGATCCTGCCTGTCTTCGCCTTCGCGAACGCCGGCGTCTCTCTTGCCGGAATGGCCTGGGTGGTGCTGAAGGAGCCCGTGACGATCGGCATCGTGACCGGCCTGTTCCTGGGCAAGCAGATCGGCGTGTTTGCCGCGACATGGATGGCCATTCGCCTTGGACTGGCTGAACGACCTGACGGAGCGGCCTGGCACCAGATCTACGGGGTGGCAGTCCTGTGCGGCATCGGCTTCACCATGAGCCTGTTCATCGGCCTTCTTGCATTCCCCAGCGCCGGGACGCTTCAGAACGAGGTGAAGGTCGTTGTTATGCTGGGATCTCTGATGTCCGGACTACTCGGCATGGCGCTGCTGAGTCTGCCCGCGAGGCGTGACCCGCCCCAGTTGGGACATAGCCCGGCATGAAGGGCAATCGGATCGCGCTCACCCGGCCATTTTGACCTCGCTCGCCCACGCATGTCGTCCCTGCGTCCAGCACATTCGCCACAGAATGCGCCAGCCAGCTCCAGCGGCGATGGCGCAAGGCGGCAATTGCAGGGCGGAACTCTCACGTTTTCCTGACCCATGCGTCAGAACGCCGCGGTTCGAAACCGCCTATGCTCCTGGCGTTTCCAACCCACGGAGGTTTTCCGCATGCGTAAACTGATCATCGCCACCGCCGCCCTCGCCTTCGTCTCGTCGGCCGCTCTTGCCCAGTCGACCGAGAAGCCGATGACGACCACCGGCCAGGCGGCCAAGGGCGGCGACGCCATGGGCGGAGGCGACGACATGAAGATGAGCAAGACGAAGAAGAAGTCGTCGAAGAAGTCGTCCGGCGACGCCATGTCGAAGTAAGGCGCGGTCACCCGCGAATATCGCCGACGAGATCGGGCCGCTCCATGCGGGGCGGCCCTTCCTCGTGTGAAGGTCCGCCGGCGAGCATCTCAGCCCCCGGCCAGACCCATCTGCTGCAATCTTCCCGCGAACCACGCGGACAGCCCCGGATCGATCCGGGCTCCGACATAGATCTCAGGCGTGATCACGCTGCGACGGTCGAGAATCACCAAGACGCCGATCCAATAGGCAAACCACAGATGCGGGTCGGTCAGGGCCATCAGCTTGTGCCGGTCGTGCGCCAGCGGCTGATGGTTGCTCGCCTTGCGGACCTCGATCGCCAGCAGATTGTCGGGCACGGCGCGCTTGTGCACGACGATGTCGGGGTAGATCGACTTCCCGAGTTCGTCATCGGTCGAGACGATCGCGCCGCGCGGCAGCAGCATGGCGCGGTCGCCGAGCCGATTGTAGTCGCAATCGACGTCCCAGCCGAGGAAGTTGCGTTCGAGATGCACCGCCAGCCGGTGCGTCAAGGCGCGCTCGCCGAGATCCCGGTCGAGGATGTAGCGCTCGCGCGCGTAGAACTCCTGCAGCGCGGAGATCAGCCGGTTCAGTTCACTGTGCATGCCGCTCGGATACAGGAGAGAAGGACACCTCACCATGAACACGCGATCGGCGTGAGTCGCCAACCCCATAAATCGAGGCGAGGCGCCTTCCCTCGGCCGGCGGCCGTTTTGCGGCCGCCGGCGTTGCGGATTTACATCTGCACTTCGATCAGGCGCGGGCCGTATTCTGCATTGGCCTCCGCCAGCGCGGCGTTGAACTCGTCCGCCGTGGTGACGGCGCGGCCCGGAACGCCCATGCCCTTGGCCATGGCGACGAAGTCGAGCGTCGGGCGGTCGATCTTGAGCATGTCCTGGGCGCGCTGGCCGGGTTCGCCTGCGCCGACGCCGTCGAACTCACCGCGCAGGATCTGGTAGATCCTGTTGGCGAACACCACCGTGACCACGTTGAGGTTCTCGCGCGCCTGGGTCCACAGCGACTGGATCGTGTACATCGCACTGCCGTCACCGACGAGGCACATCACTTTCCGATCCGGGCAAGCCACCGCGGCGCCGGTCGCGACCGGAGTCGAGAAACCGATCGAGCCGCCCATGTTCTGCAGCCAGTCATGCGGCTTTGCCGCCGCCGTCGGCGGGAAGAAACCGCGGCCCGTGGTGATGGATTCGTCAACCACGATCGCATTCTCCGGGATCGCATAGGCAATCGCCTGGGCGATCGTCGTGTGGTTCAGCGCGCCGGTCGGCTTGATCAACTCGGCGAGCGGCTGCGGCTTGACGTCTGCGGCCTTGGCGCCCAGATGGCCGGCCAGCGCCTCGAGCGCGGCGGCGGAGTTCTCGCCCCAGGCGGTCATGCGGTGCACCTCGGTGCCCTCGGCCTTGAGCATGCTCGGCTTGTTCGGATAGGCGAAGAAGGCGACGGGGTCGTTGGCCTCGACCAGCACGATGTGCTTGTAGTTCTTCAGGATCGGCAGCGCCTGCTCGATCACATAGGGGATGCGGTCGATCGAGAACCGCCCTGCCCCGCGCGCCATCCGCGGGTGATAGGTCTGGCCCATCACGCGGCAGCCGGTCTTGCCGGCGATCTGCTGGGCGAAGGTCAGCGCCTGCTCGGTCAGTGCGCCCGCGGTCATCAGCACCAGGGTCTCCGGACCGTGGGCGTGCAGGATCTTCGCGGCCTTCTCGACTGCGTCAGCCGAATAGCTCGGGCGCTGCGCGTCGGCCGGAACCGGGGCGATGCCGTCGGCCTCGTTCCAGGCGGTGTCGGCGGGCAGAATCAGGGTGGCGATCTGCGGCGGCGCGCTCTTGGCGGCGGCGATCGCGGCGGCGCCGTCGGCGGCCACGGCCTTGGCGCTCGGCGAGGTCCGCACCCAGTCCGACATCGGCCGCGCCAGGCCCTCGATGTCCGAGGTCAGCGGGGCGTTGAAGCCGATGTGGTAGGTCGCGTGCTGACCGACGATGTTGACGATGCCCGAGCGCGCCTTCTTGGCGTTGTGCAAATTGGCGAGGCCGTTGGCGAGGCCGGGGCCGAGATGGAGAAGCGTCGAGGCCGGCGTGCCCTTCATGCGGAAATAGCCGTCGGCCGCGCCTGTCACCACGCCCTCGAACAGGCCGAGCACACAGCGCATGCCCTCGACCCGGTCGAGCGCTGCGACGAAGTGCATCTCGGAGGTGCCCGGATTGGTAAAGCAGACGTCAACGCCCCCCGCGACCAGGGTCCGTACCAGGCTTTCCGCACCGTTCATCCTATTCTCCCGTTTAAGTCCGCGCGCCATTTGCAATGCCGGGCAGATCAATCATTGTTCGCCGGCCGCGTCAAAGGGGCTGGCCGCATTGCTGCCATCGCCGCGGCGCCCATGCGCCGTCGTGGCTAACAGGGTGTTCGACCCGCGCGCCCCAGGATTTTCCGTGGGATTTGGGTCACGGACCGCCGCCACATACCGGCCTCACGCCGCCGTGGGTTGCGGAATGCAACCGTTTATGGCCTGTCTGCGGGCGGAATTTGATGTTTGCCAGGGGATGGAAATGAAGCGCTGTCTTGCTTTGGGAATTGCTGCGATCGCGTTGATGGCAAGCGCCGGGATGGCGCGGGCGGAAATGTTCGACACCAGGGACATCTTCGGCGGCGGGACGAACTTCTACCAGAGCGGCGTCAGCCCCATTCCGCGCGAGAGGGTCATGTTCCAGGGCGACTATGCGCCCGGCACGATCGTCGTGAACACCTCCGAGCGCCGGCTCTATCTGGTGCTGCAGGGCGGCCAGGCGCTGCGCTACGGCATCGGCGTCGGCCGCGACGGGTTCCGCTGGAGCGGCGTCCATCGCATTACCGCCAAGAAGGAATGGCCGGCCTGGACCCCGCCGTCGCAGATGCTGCGCCGCCGCCCGGATCTGCCGCGTCACATGGCCGGCGGCATCGAGAACCCGCTCGGCGCGCGGGCGATGTATCTCGGATCCACGCTGTATCGCATCCACGGCTCCAACGAGCCGGAGACGATCGGCCAGGCGGTGTCGTCGGGCTGCTTCCGCATGACCAATGACGACGTCACCGATCTCTACGACCGCGTCTCGGTCGGCACCACGGTGATCGTCAAGAACTGAAGCACGGGCGAGTTGCACGCGGGATCATGTCGCAAGGCCGGAGCGCTTATCATCGCCGGGAGCAAGCCATCCGCTTGCGGCGGTCGGCCCGGACCGCGGCAGTCGCCCTGACTGCCGCGCTGGCCTCGATCGTGACCATGACGATCCCGCTGCCGGCCTCGACCGCGGAGATTCCGGCCATCGCCGCGCGCCAGCGCGCCGAGAAGAAGAGCTTCACCGACGCCGAGATCACTGACGGCTTCTTCAAGACCGCGTTCGGCGCCGAATACCATCTCGCCGGGCGCGTCGATCGCATCCGCAAGTACAGCGCGCCGGTGCGCGTGTTCGCTGACGGCCGCCGCGCCGACCGCAAGGCGCAGCTCGCCAAGGTCGTGGGCGACATCGCCGCCCGCGTCCGTCATCTCGACATCGCGATGACCGAGACCAACGGCGACGCCAACGTCCGGGTCAAGCTGGTACGCGACCGCGACCTCTACCACACCATCAGCCAGGCCTATGGCAGCGAGCGCGCCCGCGAGATCAAGACCTCGCTCGATCCGCAATGCCTGTCCGGCTTCCGCAAGAACGAGGCATTCGAGATCGAGCATTCCGACGTGATCCTCACCGTCGACAATGGCGATTTCGTCTTCCTCGACTGCGCCTATGAGGAGCTGCTGCAATCGCTCGGGCCGATCAACGATACGGCGAGCGTGCCCTGGACGATGTTCAACGACAACGTTTCGATGGGCTATTTCGACGTCTACGACCAGTACATCCTCAACATGCTGTACGACCCGCGCGTCAAGGCCGGCATGTCGCTGGCCGAGGTCAAGGCGGTGCTGCCGGCCGTGCTGACGGATG
The DNA here is from genome assembly GCF_013178945.1 of Bradyrhizobium aeschynomenes. Lineage (GTDB taxonomy): Bacteria > Pseudomonadota > Alphaproteobacteria > Rhizobiales > Xanthobacteraceae > Bradyrhizobium > Bradyrhizobium aeschynomenes. The sequence continues at coordinate 107,792 of NZ_JABFDM010000016.1, read as the reverse complement.
TCCGGGCCTGGGTGAAGCAGGTCAACGATCTGGCGGAGTGAGGCGGAAGCTCAGCTAGTGGGGCATCGTCTTGGCCCTCAGATGAAGCCCCTGTCTCGCGTCAAGCTCTGGTGTCGTCCCGGCGAACGCCGGGACCCATACGCCGCGGCCCTGCGATGGGAGCACGCTGGGCGAGACCTTCTTCCAACAATCCGACTCGGTGGTTATGGGTCCCGGCGTTCGCCGGGACGATACCGGATTTGGGGAGAAGGCGTCGCCAACTCAGCTACTTGCAGATCCCCTTCATCGCCTTCCATTCCTCGGCGCTCAGCAGCGGCGGGCCGCTGGCGGGGCGGTCGGCGGCGCGCATGCGGGCCAGGCGATCCTCGGTCAGGGGGTGGCTCGACCACAGCGACAGCTTGCCGTCCTGCTTGCCGGTGATGCGGAACATCAATTCGCCCATCGGCCGGGTCGGTCGGCCGAGCTTGCGCATCACCTCGATGGCGAAACTGTCGGCCGCCTCCTCCGCCTCGCGCGAATAGGACGCGTCGATCATGGCCCGGGAAGCGAAGACCGCGGCGCCCGCGCCGGTGACGTCGCCGAACAACAGCCCGATCAGGAACGAGCTGCCGCCGTTGTGAATGAGCTGCCGCAGATTGTCGCGATGCTTGAGATGACCGAGCTCATGGGCCAAAACGCCGGCGACCTCGTCCGGATCGTTCGACTTGTCGAGCAGCCCGCGGAACAGGAAGAAGCGGCCACCCGGCAAGGCGAAGGCGTTGGGGATCGGGGTATCCAGCACCTGCGAGGCGATGCTGTCGTCGAGCCCGGCCGGCCGGCGCAGCGCCGTCACCAGCTTGGCGAAGGCCGCCTGCCCGGCCGCCTCGCTGCAGAGCTTGTCGCCGAACAGCGCCTGGATCTGCACCACGGCCGCTTCGCCGAGATGGCGCTCCATCGCCGGTGGAACGAGGGGCGTCAGCCGCTCGGCGGCAAAGGGAAGCACGACCAGCACGATCGCGACGATGGACGCCGCAGCCGCCAGCGACCAGGCGACGATGCGCGCGATTCCGCCGCGCGTCAGCCGGTTCTCGTCGATATGGCTGCACCGCGCGATCAGCTCGGCGGCAGCCGCGGCGTCGCGGATCTCGAGCCGTGCCAGCGGCGAGGCCGACAAGCAGCTGACGCGCAGCGTGCCACTCGGCCCGTCGACACGACGAATGTCCGCATAGGGCCAGGATACGAAATTGTCGGCGCTGCGCATCACGAGCTGATTGGCGAAGCCGATCGTAACGGTCTGCCGCCGGTTCGACAGTCCGTCGAAATAGGTCGCAGGACTGCCGGACGGCGCCGCCGGCTCGGCCGGCACGCCCTCGGCAGCGCGAGCCGCGCTGAGCTCGGGATCAGAATCCGGCGACGTCGAGTCCATCGGCAAACCCCTCGCCGAGCGCGCTGGCCAGATCGCCCTTTGCGGCGACATTGGCCATGGCCTCGACGCCATGCACCTGAACCGATTGCAGCACCGTCGCCCACATGTCGCGCACCAGATAGAGGCGCATCACGACGTTGAGCGCCAGGATCCAGGCGACGTAGCCGAGCCCCAGCAGCACCAGCATCGGAATGTTGTTGGAGAGCGCCTGGGCCTGCGGCAGCTCATCGCTCCCCAGCCCGAGCAGGCTGTGCATCAGAAAGGCCACAGCGCCGAAATAGGCGCCGGATGCGATCGACAACAGGATCCACCAGCCGATCACTTTCCAATACAGGCCGTAGAATGCGTTGCCCGGCAAGGTCGACTCCAGGCGCACGCCGCCAAAGCGGATGCCCGACAGCCACCAGCGCCATTCGACGGCTTTGAACTGCGCATAGACGAACGGCAGCAAGGGAAACAACAGCATCGCAAACGGCGCGATCACCCAGAGATACCAGGCCCGCTTGAAAAACTCCCAGCCGCGTCCCTCGAAGTCGCCGCTGAGATCGCCGTAATGCGAATGCCGCATCTTGTAGCGCTCGAGCGCTGCGGCGCGCCATGGCCAAGCCAATCCCAGCGTCAGCACCGCCAACAGCGTCCACAGCATGGCGCGGCCGGAATAGGCCCAGCCCGAGCCATCCATCCAGAACCGGATGCCGCGCCAGACCGTGCGCGTCAGCCGGTAGCGCCGCGCGCGATAGATCGCGAACTGGCCGAAGGCGTAGAAGGCGATCACGAGCGGCACGCTGGCGAACCCCTGGTACCGCTCGGCCTCCACGGTGACGAGGAAATAGGCAAGGTAGATCGGGACCAGGATCGCCATGGCGAACAGGAAGCCGATCAGAAGCTCCTTGCCGCGGCCGGTATATTCGGCGGCGTCCCCATCGACCGATGTGTTGACCCACAGATGCCGGCGGATGTCGGTCGCCAGCCAGAACCGGTAGAAGCCGAGGGTGATCAGTTCGATGGCCGCACCACGGCTGACCAGCCGGAAGAACTCGCCGCGTGCGCCGGAAAACACCGCGGCGAGCGGCGGAAGCGGCGGAGGCTGCTGCGGAACATAACTCATCTGGTTCACGGCTCGCGCCTCCGACACACGCAATGACATACAAAATACCTCGGTTGTTCGTCGCGGCGGCGACTCCGAGGTTCGAGGTGGGCGACGCATTTTGCACGCAACTCGGCCGGAAAAAAACACCGGCCGGGGCGAAGCGCAAATAAATATCGCGCCCGGCCGATTGGCGAACGCGAATCTTTCGCGCGCGCCTCAGGCCGGCCGGCGTCTCACGACGTCTTGTCGAACAATTCCCGCCCGATCAGCATGCGCCGGATCTCGCTGGTGCCGGCGCCGATCTCGTACAGCTTGGCATCGCGCAGCAGCCGCCCGGTCGAATAGTCGTTGATGTAGCCATTGCCGCCGAGCAGCTGGATGGCGTCGAGCGCGCATTGGGTCGCCTTCTCCGCCGCAAAGAGAATCGCGCCCGCGGCGTCCTCGCGGGTCGTCTCGCCGCGATCGCAGGCCTTGGCCACGGCGTAGACGTAGGCGCGCGCGGCGTTCATCGTCGTATACATGTCGGCGACCTTGCCCTGCACCAGCTGGAACGTGCCGATCGGCTGGCCGAACTGCTTGCGCTCGTGCACATAGGGCAGCACCGCGTCCATGCAGGCCTGCATGATGCCGAGCGGCCCTGCGGCGAGCACCGCGCGCTCATAGTCGAGGCCCGACATCAGCACGTTGACGCCGCGGCCGACCTGCCCGAGCACGTTCTCCTCCGGCACCTCGCAATCCTCGAACACCAGCTCGCAGGTATCGGAGCCGCGCATGCCGAGCTTGTCGAGCTTCTGCGCGGTCGAGAAGCCCTTCATGCCCTTCTCGATGATGAAGGCGGTGATGCCGCGCGGGCCGCCTTGCGGATCGGTCTTGGCATACACGACCAGCGTCTCGGCGATCGGACCGTTGGTGATCCACATCTTGTTGCCGTTGAGGACGAAGCGGTCGCCCTTCTTGTCGGCGCGGGTCTTCATCGACACCACGTCGGAGCCGGCCTGCGGCTCGGACATCGCCAGCGAGCCGACGTGCTCGCCCGAGATCAGCTTGGGCAGGTATTTGCGCTTTTGCGCCTCGTTGCCGTTGCGGCGGATCTGGTTGACGCAGAGGTTGGAGTGGGCGCCGTAGGACAGACCGACCGAGGCCGAGGCGCGCGAGATCTCCTCCATCGCGATACAGTGCTCGAGGTAGCCGAGCCCGGCGCCGCCATACTCCTCCTCGACCGTGATGCCGTGCAGGCCGAGCTCGCCGATCCGAGGCCAGAGGTCGCGTGGAAACTGATTGGAGCGGTCGATCTCGGCCGCGCGCGGCGCGATCTGCTCCTGCGAAAAGCTCGCCACCGTCTCGCGGATCGCGTCCGCCGTCTCGCCGAGATCGAAATTGAACATGCGCTGCGCGTTGGCGATCATGGGGCGGCCTCCTGCTAGTCTTCTGCTCTGCAACAATGGCCCAAAGCCATATTCCGTGACGTGGCGCTTGTCACGCCCGACATCCAGGTGAACACCAGCCTTGCGACGCAAGACCGGCCCTGGCGGCTCCCGGCAAACTCAGCGCTTGCCCCGCGCTCCCGGGCAGGATGTAATCGCGCCAAGTGTCGCCGGACAAATAGAAGCTGGCCATCAAGGAGACGTCCATGCACGGGACCACCACCACGGCCGAAGCAGATCGACCCGCCGCGGCAGGCGAGCGCGTCATCGAACGGGCCGCCGGCCGCGCAGCATCGCTGCCGCTCGCCGACTTCGATCCCGGCCATCCCGAGCTGTTCCGCACCGACACGCATTGGCCCTATTTCGACCGGCTGCGCCGCGAGGACCCGGTGCACTACTGCCGGGACTCGATGTTCGGTCCGTACTGGTCGATCACCCGCTACGACGACATCATGGAGATCGAGACCAACCACGCGGTATTCTCTTCGGCCTCGGCGCTCGGCGGCATCACCATCCGCGACGTGCCGCCCGATCTCCGCCGAGAAAGCTTCATCGCGATGGACCCGCCGCGTCATGCCGCGCAGCGCAAGACCGTGGCGCCGATGTTCACGCCGACGCATCTCGACGAGCTCGCGATCAACATCCGCAAGCGCTCGGCGGAATGCCTCGACAACCTGCCCGTCGGCGAGGTGTTCGACTGGGTCGACCGCGTCTCGATCGAGCTGACCACGCAGATGCTGGCCGTGCTGTTCGACTTTCCCTGGGAGGACCGCCGCAAGCTGACGCGCTGGTCCGACATCGCGACAACGCTGCCCGGACCGGACGGCCTGGTCGCGACCGAGGACGAGCGGCAGGCCGAACTGATGGAGTGCGCGCGCTATTTCGCGCGGCTGTGGCAGGAGCGTGCCAGCCAGCCGCCCAAGAGCGACCTGCTGTCGATGATGGCGCACAGCGAGGCGACGCGGAACATGGATCCGAAGAACTTCCTCGGCAACCTCGTGCTGCTGATCGTCGGAGGCAACGACACCACGCGCAACACCATGTCCGGGAGCATCTACGCACTCAGCCAGCATCCGGAGCAGTACCGCAAACTCAAGACCAATCCGGCGCTGATCGACAGCTTCGTGCCGGAGGTGATCCGCTGGCAGACCCCGCTCGCGCACATGCGGCGGACGGCGCTCGCCGACATCGAGTTCCGCGGCAAGCAGATTCGCAAGGGCGACAAGGTGGTGATGTGGTACGTCTCGGGCAACCGCGACGAAGCCGCGATCGAGCGCCCCTACGACTTCATCATCGATCGCTCCAGGCCCCGGCAGCATCTGTCCTTCGGCTTCGGCATCCACCGCTGCGTCGGCCTGCGGCTGGCCGAGCTGCAACTCAAGATCATCTGGGAGGAGATCCTGAAGCGCTTCGATCATATCGACGTGATGGACGAGCCAAAGAGGGTCTATTCCAGCTTCGTGAAGGGGTATGAGACATTGCCGGTGAGGATTGCGGCGTAAGTTTAATCCGCTCGACGATTTCGCGTACGAACTATCTGCGAATCCGTCATTGCGAGGAGCCGAAGGCGACGAAGCAATCCAGACTTTCTTCCTGGCCCTGGATTGCTTCGCTTCGCTCGCAATGACGGAGACCAACCATACTTCATGCATTGTCGAGAATGGATCGACCGTTGAAAAAGGACCACTCCATGACCGGCCAGGCCGCGCTTCGTTCCGACCATGCCGATCTGCTGCGCGAGGCGCGGCGGGAGGCGTATTCGACGCCGATCGAGGACTTCCATCCCGGCGCGCCCAGGCTGTTCCAGAACGACACGCTGTGGCCGTGGTTCGAGCGGCTGCGCAAGGAGGCGCCCGTGCATTACTGCACCAAGGCGCCGATCGAACCCTATTGGTCGGTGACGCGCTACCACGACATCATGCATGTCGACACCAACCACGCGCTGTTTTCCTCCGACGTCAGCAACGGCGGCATCATGATCCGCGACGTGCCGCCCGGCTATGAATGGCCGAGCTTCATCGCGATGGACGAGCCCCGCCATGGCGAGCAGCGCAAGACGGTGCAGCCGATGTTCACGCCGGATCATCTCGACGAGATGGCGGTGCTGATCCGGCAGCGCTCGGCGAGAGTGCTGGATTCGCTGCCGCGCAACGAGACCTTCAACTGGGTCGAGAAGGTGTCGATCGAGCTGACGACGCAGATGCTGGCAACGCTGTTCGACTTCCCGTTCGAGGAGCGCCGCAAGCTGACGCGCTGGTCGGATGTCTCGACCGCCTTGCCCAAGAGCGGCATCGTGTCCTCGGAAGAAGAGCGCCGGCGCGAGCTTGCGGATTGCGCCGAGACGTTCGGCAGGATGTGGAAGGAACGCCAGGCCCATCCGGGCCGTGACCTGATCTCGATGATGGCGCATAGCGAGGCGACGCGGCACATGACGCCGGACAATCTGATGGGCAATCTGATCCTGCTCATCGTCGGCGGCAACGACACCACGCGCAACACCATGACGGCCTCGGTGCTGGCGCTGAACGAGAACCCTGCCGAGTATCAGAAGCTGCGCGACAACCCGGCGCTGATCGAGACCATGGTGCCGGAAGTGATCCGCTGGCAGACGCCGCTCGCACATATGCGCCGCACCGCGCTGGTCGATACCGAACTGGGCGGCCGGAAGATCCGCAAGGGCGATCGTGTCGTGATGTGGTACGTTTCGGGCAACCGCGACGAGGAGGTGATCGAGAACCCCGATGCCTTCATCATCGACCGCAAGCGGCCGCGCATCCATCTCTCCTTCGGCTTCGGCATCCACCGCTGCGTCGGCATGCGGCTGGCCGAACTGCAGCTGCGCATCGTCTGGGAGGAGATCCTGAAGCGCTTCGACCGCATCGAGGTGGTCGGTGAGCCGAAGCGTGTGTATTCGAGCTTCGTGCGGGGGTATGAGAGCCTGCCGGTCCGGATTCCGGGATGAGCACCTCCGCTCCTCACCGTGAGGAGCCCGTCTCGAACGGCGAGGCGCGAGACCTCGGCCTCATGGTTCGAGACGCCGCTACGCGGCTCCTCACCATGAGGGGTGACACCCTTCGCAATGGCGGACCTTTCAACCCTCATGGCGAGGAGCGCCGCTCGCGGCGCGTCTGGAACCATGAGGCCCTCGCAACCGGATGCTCATGAACTGCAGGACGCGATGACCGTCTCAGATCCGCCCAGCCCAGCTCCCGATTGGCCGCTCGCCATTTATCAGGCGCTCAAGGCGGCCGACGTCCGGCAGCTCTGCTACGTGCCCGACGCCGGCCATTCCCGCCTGATCCGGCTCGCGCATGACGATCCGGCGATCGCGACGACGGTGCTCACCACCGAGGAGGAAGGCGTCGCGCTCTCCGCCGGGGCCTGGCTCGGCGGCCAGCGCGCGGTGTTGCTGATGCAGTCCAGCGGCGTCGGCAATTGCGTCAACATGCTGTCGCTGCTGTCGAGCTGCCGCTTCCCGTTCCTGAGCTTCGTGACCATGCGCGGCGAATGGGCCGAGTTCAATCCATGGCAGGTCGCAATGGGCAAGGCGACGCAAGCCGCCTTCGAGATCATGGGCGTCACCGTGTTCCGGCTGGAACGTCCCGAGGACGCCGGCGAGATGGCAGCCGCAGCCGCAAGGCTCGCTTACGACAGCGATCAGCCGATCGCGGTGCTGATCGCCCAGCGCATGATCGGCGCCAAGAAGTGGACGGAGAGCAGGTGATGGACGCAGCACTCGACCGCCGCGCCGCCGTCAACGCGCTTCTGCGGGACCGCGGCGAACTCCTGGTCGTCAGCGGCCTCGGCTCATCGTCCTACGACGTGTTCGCCGCCGGCGACCATCCGGCAAACTTCTACCTCTGGGGCGCGATGGGCGGCGCGGCCATGATCGGCCTGGGGCTGGCATTGGCGCAGCCGTCGCGGCCGGTGGCGGTGATCACCGGCGATGGCGAGCAACTGATGGGGCTCGGCAGCCTCGCCACGATCGCCGCGAAGAAGCCGAAGAACCTCGCCATCATCGTGCTCGACAATGCGCATTTCGGCGAAACCGGGATGCAGCAGAGCCATTCCGGGCTTGGCGCCAATCTGGAGCTGATCGCCACCGGCGCCGGCTTTCCTTCGGTGAGCACGATCGCCGATCAGGCTGCGCTCGATGCTTTCCGTCCGAAGCTGCACGATCTCGCCGGCCCGCATTTCGCCCGCGTTGGCATCTCGACCGAGCACGTCGACCGCGCTTTGCCCGCGCGTGATGGCGTCTATCTGAAGACCCGCTTTCGCCGCCATCTCGGATATCCCGTCAGCTAGAACACGGCGCCTCGTGCTTCGATCTGTCGCTGCGGCAAGGCTGACCGGCGGCAACGCTGGCATTCCAAGCTTGCCAAGCGTGGCACGCTTCGTCATAGGCTATCAGGAACAAGCAGAGGGAGACGCAGGCCGTGCAGGATCGGCCTGCGAGGAAGCCAATGACAGAACAACATCAGCACGACGATTATGCCGACATTCGTGATGCCGTCGCGAAGCTCTGCGCCCAGTTCCCCGGCGAATATTGGCGCAAGCTCGATCGCGAGATGGCCTATCCGTCGGCGTTCGTCGATGCGCTCACGCAGGCTGGCTATCTCTCCGTGCTGATCCCCGAGGAATATGGCGGCGCCGGGCTGAAGCTGTCGGCAGCGGCCGCGATCCTCGAGGAAATCCAGCGCGCCGGCTGCAACGGCGGCGGCTGCCACGCCCAGATGTACACGATGGGCACGGTATTGCGGCACGGCTCCGCCGAGCAGAAGGCGAAGTGGCTGCCCAAGGTCGCGAGCGGCGAGTTGCGGCTGCAGGCCTTCGGCGTCACCGAGCCGACCTCGGGCACCGACACTTCCTCGCTCAAGACCTTCGCGAAGCGCGACGGCGACAGCTACGTCGTCAACGGCCAGAAGATCTGGACCAGCCGCGCCGAATATTCCGATCTGATGATCCTGCTGGCGCGCACCACGCCGAAGGATCAGGCGCAGAAGCGCACCGATGGTCTCTCCGTCTTCATCGTCGACATGCGCGAGGCCAAGAAGGCCGGGCTGACCATCCGCCCGATCCGAACGATGATGAACCATGCGACCACGGAGGTGTTCTTCACCGACATGCGCGTGCCCGCCGAGAACCTGATCGGCGAGGAGGGCAAAGGTTTCCGATACATTCTCTCCGGCATGAATGCCGAGCGTATCCTGATCGCGGCCGAATGCGTCGGCGATGCCAAATGGTTCATCGCCAAGGCCACCGCCTATGCCAAGGAGCGCGTCGTGTTCGGCCGTCCGATCGGCCAGAACCAGGGCATTCAGTTCCCGATCGCCAAGGCCTATGCCTCGATGCGCGCGGCCGAGCTCATGGTCAAGGAAGCCACCCGCAAATACGAGGCGGGACTGGATTGCGGCGCCGAGGCCAACATGGCCAAGATGCTCGCCGCCGACGCCTCGTTCGAGGCTGCCAATGCCTGCATCCAGACCCATGGCGGCTTCGGCTTCGCCGAAGAGTACGACGTCGAGCGCAAATTCCGCGAGACGCGGCTGTATCAGGTGGCGCCGATCTCGACCAACCTCATCCTCTCCTACGTCGCCGAGCACGTGCTCGGCATGCCCAGGTCGTACTGAGGTCTGTCATGCTTCCGCTTGAAGGGATCACCGTCGTCGCCGTCGAGCAGGCCGTGGCTGCGCCGTTCTGCTCGTCGCGCCTGGCGGATGCCGGCGCCCATGTCGTCAAGATCGAACGTCCCGAGGGCGATTTCGCCAGGGGCTATGACGCCGCTGCCAAGGGCCAAAGCAGCTACTTCGTCTGGCTCAACCGCGGCAAGGAGTCGCGCGTCGTCGATCTCGCCAAGTCGGACGGCCGCGCCGAGCTCGAGACGCTGATCGCAAGCGCCGACGTGCTGCTGCAGAACCTCAAGCCGGGCTCGATGGACAGAATGGGCTTTGCCCGCGAGCGGCTGCGCAAGGACTATCCGAAGCTGATCTGCTGCACCATCACCGGCTATGGCGACACGGGTCCCTACGCCGACCGCAAGGCCTACGACCTGCTGATCCAGGCCGAGAGCGGCCTCGCCTCGATCACCGGCGGCCCCGAAGGCCCGTCGCGTGTCGGCATGTCCATCGTCGACGTCGCAACCGGCGCAACCGCCCATGCGGCGATCCTGGAGGCGCTGATCAAGCGCGGCCGCACCGGCGAGGGCGCCGACATCCGGATCTCGATGTTCGACGTGATGGCCGACTGGCTCACGGTGCCCTTGCTCAACGCCGAAGCCGGCAATGCGCCGAAGCGCATCGGCCTCGCCCATCCCTCGATCGCGCCCTACGGTGTGTTCACCTCGAAGGACGGCAAGGACATCCTGATCTCGATCCAGAGCGAGCGCGAGTGGAAGACGCTGTGCGCCAAGGTGCTGGACCAGCCTGCTCTGCCCGAGGACCCGCGCTTCGCCAACATGGTCGAGCGCGTCCGCAATCGCAGCGTCACCGACGGCATCGTCGCCGCGCGCTTCGCGGCGCTGTCGCGCGACGAGTTGCTGGCCAAGCTCGCGGCCGCCGATATCGCCTTTGCCGAGGTCAACAGCATGGCCGATCTCGCCGTGCATCCGCATCTTCGGCGCATCGAGGTCGACACGCCGAACGGCGTCGTCTCCTATCCGGCGCCGGCGGCGATCGTGGTCGGCGATGACAGGCGCTATGGCGCGGTGCCCGCGGTCGGTGAAGCCGCCTCGCCGCATCAGCGAAAGGGTTGATCATGACGGACACGCTCGATCTCGATCACCTCAAGCAATGGGTCGGCCGCAGCGCCGAAGCCACCGACATCGTGACGGCGCAGCTCACCAAGGGCCTCCGCGCGACGCTCTTCCAGGACATCGGCGAGCCGACATCGGGCGAGATCGCGCCCTACACGGTGCATTGGTGCCTGGCCCAGCCGGTGTTTCCGCACGATCAGCTCGGCCCCGACGGCCACCCGACCCGCGGCGGCTTCCTGCCGCCGGTGCCGCTGCCGCGCCGGATGTGGGCCGGCGGCGAGGTGCAGGTCGTCGATCCCCTGCGCGTCGGCGACGTCGCCACGCGGGTGTCGACGATATCAGACGTCAGCTTGAAGAGCGGCTCCACCGGCCAGCTCTGCTTCGTCGCGGTCGAACATGTCGTGTCGACGCCGCGCGGTGTCGCGATCCGCGAGCGCCAGGACATCGTCTATCGCGACATGGGCGGCGCGCCGGCTGCACCCGCGAAGGCACCGCCGCCTCCGCCGGCCGCGCAACACAGCGAGAGCCATGTCTCCGATCCGGTGCTGCTGTTTCGCTATTCCGCGCTGACCTTCAACGGCCATCGCATCCACTACGACCGCGACTACGTGACCAAGGTCGAGGGCTATCCGGGCCTCGTCTTCCACGGCCCATTGCAGGCCGCGCTGCTGGTCGAGTTTGCCGCCAAGCTCAAGGGCAAGCCGCCCGCCAAGTTCGCCTATCGCGGCGTGCAGCCGCTGTTCGAGGGCAGCGAATTCTCGGTGAATGCCACCGACAAGGACGGCGACCTGGAGCTGTGGACCGCCAACGCCGAGCGCCAGCCGACGATGAAGGGCACGGCGACGTGGTGATATAAGCCTCGTCATTGCGAGCGAAGCGACGCAATCCAGAGTTCCGTAGCGACTCTGCATTGCGTCGTCGCTTCGCTCCTCGCAATGACGGCAACTGAGGAAACGCCTTTGGCCAAGACAACGAAAACAACGACCAAGCCCGTCACGGTCAAGCAGGCCACCTTCGAGCTGCTGCGCGCCTTCGGCATCAAAAAGGTGTTCGGCAATCCCGGTTCGACCGAGCTGCCGTTCCTCAGCGACTGGCCCGACGACATCGACTACGTACTCGGCCTGCAGGAGGCCTCCGTGGTCGGCATGGCCGACGGCTATGCGCAGGCGACGCGCAACGCCGGCTTCGTCAATCTGCATTCGGCCGCCGGCGTCGGCAATGCGCTCGGAAATATCTACACCGCGCACCGCAACCAGACGCCGCTGGTCATCACCGCCGGCCAGCAGGCGCGCTCGATCCTGCCGCTGCAGGCGTTCCTCTACGCCGAACGCCCGAGCGAATTTCCGCGGCCTTACGTCAAATACAGCGTCGAGCCGGCGCGGCCCGAGGACGTGCCGGGCGCGATCGCGCGCGCCTACTACACGGCGATGCAGCCGCCCTGCGGCCCGACCTTCGTCTCGATCCCGATCGACGACTGGATGCATCCGGCGCAGCCGCTATCGGCGCGCAAGGTCAGCCGCGAACTCGGCCCCGACCGCGCCGCGATCGAAGAATTGGTCGGTGCGCTCGCCGCGGCGACCAACCCCGCGCTCGTCATCGGCCCCGGCGTCGATCGCGCCGGCTGCGTCGATCTGATGGTCGCGGTGGCGGAGAAGACGAAGGCCAGCGTCTGGACCAGCCCGTTCTCGGCGCGCTGCTCGTTCCCCGAACGCCATCCGCAATTCCAGGGCTTTCTGCACGCCTCACCCGGACAACTCTCGGAGGCCCTGAAGCCGCACGACCTCGTGATGGTGATCGGCGCGCCGGTCTTCACCTTCCATGTCGAAGGCCATGCCGCGATCTTCGACGGCGCGACGACGCTGTATCAGATCACGGACGATGCCGACGGCGCCGCGGTGCCCCCGATCGGCACCAGCATCATCGCGACGATGCGTCCCGCATTGTCGCTGCTGCTGGAGTTGCTGCCGGAGAGCCGGCGCGCCGCGCCGAAGGGCCGCGTCCTGCCCGATGCGCCGAAGCCGGCGGATCCGATCCCGGTCGATTACCTCCTGCACACGCTGTCGCAGGCGCTGCCCGCCAGCGCCGCTGTCGTCGAGGAGATCCCCTCGCATCGCCCGGTGATGCACAAGTTCATGCCGATGCCGGGCGCGGATTCGTTCTACACGATGGCGAGCGGCGGGCTCGGCTACAGCCTGCCGGCGGCGGTCGGCATGGCGCTGGGCCGCAACGCGGGCCGCACGGTGTGCCTGATCGGCGACGGCTCGGCGATGTATTCGCTGCAGGCGCTGTGGACCGCCGCCCAGCGCGGGCTGCCGATGACGGTGGTCGTCATCAACAATTCCGGCTACGGCGCGATGCGCTCGTTCAGCCAGGTCATGCAGGTGCGCAACGTGCCCGGGCTCGATCTGCCGGGCCTCGATTTCGTCAAGCTCGCCGAAGGCATGGGCTGCGATGCCGTGCGCGTCAGCCGCTCGGCCGATCTCGCCGCCGCCCTGGCGCGGGCTCTGGCGCATGACGGCACCAGCCTCGTCGAGGTGATGGTCGATTCCGCGGTCCCGCTGCTCTACGCCAAGAGCTGAGCAAGAGCTGAGCGAGGGCTAAGCCGCCGTTCGCTCAGCGGACGTCTTGTCAACGCAACGCCGATGCGACAATGCGTCGCATCTTCAATGGCGGCGGGGTGGCATGCCGCGAAATGCCCACCGGCCGGCCGCATCGGTGCAACCGCCACCGGCGTCTACAACCGATTGTTTCAAAAGCTTTCTGGCCCCCTGCGCCATGTCGCCGCGGCCAGCCCGCCGCAAACACCGCGAAATCCTGCCGCCAGATGGCAAGCGGGCGCCATGCTGCTTGCAAGGTCCGACCATCCTGCAAACCAAAATCATTTCCACAAGGTTCCATCATCCAATCCAGCGTACCAAGGGAGTTGAGCTGATGGCGGAAAACAAGAATTTCAAAACCGCAGCATCGAGGACCGATCTCTATCGCCATGTCAGCGTGCTGGCCCTGATGTCCGCTCTGGCGCTGACGGCGCTCCCGCATCAGGCCAATGCGCAGGCTGTGACCACCGCGCTCGCCACCTCCGCGACGACCAACGCCGCCGCCAAGGCGGCGCAGGATGCCGCGGCGAAGGCTGCTGCCCAGGCAGCCGCCAAGGCGGCCCAGGACGCCGCTGCCAAGGCTGCTGCCACGGCGGCCAGCAAGGCCGCCCAGGACGCGGCCGCGAAGGCAGCGGCAAAGGCGGCCAGCGACGCGGCCGCGAAGGCCGCAGCGAATGCTGCCGCGAAGGCCGCCGCCAATGCGGCTGCGAAGGCCGCCGCGAACGCCGCCGCCAAGGCAGCAACGACGGCAGCGACGACCGCTGCCACCACGGCCGCGGCGACCGCCGCGAGCACGGCCGCCAAGACGGCTGTCGCGAGCACGGCCGCGACCACGAGCACCGCCAAACCCGCCGCTGCCGCCGCAACGACCAGTACCGCCGCAAAGCCGGTTGCAGCGGCCGCGGCATCGACGACGACCACCGGCACGGCCAAGACGGCAGCCGCGACCACCACGACGACGACCGCTGCCAAGCCGGCGGCCGCCGCAGCGGCGGCCACCACCGTTGCCGTCGCCAAGGCCACCGCCACGCCTGCGGCCGCAGCAACGCCCGCCAAGGCTGCCGCCGCCGCCGCCGCGAGCAGCACCGATGCCGTCGCAAAGGCGAACGCCGCAGCGGCGGCTGCAGCCCAGGCCGCTGCCGCCGCCGAGGCCCAGGTCGCCGCCGACCGCAAGGCCATCGACGTTGCGCGCCAGGCCGAGCAGAACGCAAAGGGCGCCGCGATCGAGGCCCAGGAGCAGGCCGAGAAGAACCCGACGGCCGCCAACCAGGCCGCGGCCACCGCGAATGCCGCGAAGCTGGCTGCCGCCTCCGCCGCGCTGCAGGCCGCCTTCCAGAAGCTCGACAAGGACATCGACGTGTCCAACGAGGCCAAGGAAGCCGCCAACGCCGCCAAGGATACGGCACGCGAGACGGCCGAGGCTGCCGGGAAGGCTGCTCAGCAAGCCGGCCAGGCCGCAGGCAATGCCAACAATGGCGGCAATGCGAACAATGGCGGCGCCGCGGCCGGCAACGGCAACGCCAACAACAATAACAACAACCAGCAGAACCAGGAGGCGAAGGAAGCCGCCGAGCAGGCCGCGCTGCAGGCGGCGCTGAAGACCGGCGAGCAGGCGCGCGCGGTCGCCCAGCAGAAGACCCAGGCCGCCAACGCCGCCGCGAGCCAGAACCAGAAGACCGTCGAGGCCGCGCTGAACCAGAAGATCGGCGCGATCGACGCTGCGGTCGAGGCGGCCGAGCAGAAGGTGAATGCCGATCGGCAGACCCTGGAGAAGGCCCGCCAGGCGGCGCAGACGGCGCAGCATGAGGCGCAGGAAGCCGCCGAAGCGGTCGAGCGCGCCAACAACGCGGCGAACCAGGCCGCATTGGCTGCCGCTCAGGCCAAGGCGCAGACCGCCACGACCGCGTTCAACCAGGCGAACGCCACGCTGAACGCCGACAACCAGGCCCTGACCCAGGCCCGCGAGACCGGCGAGCAGCAGGAGGGAGCGTTGCGCGCAGCGGCCCAGCAGCAGATCCAGGCCGGCTACGCCGCCGCGCAGCAGGCGACCCAGGCTGCCTGGGCCGAGGCGCAACAGATCGGCAACGCCGCGCTGGCCGCCCTCGAGCAGTAAGGCCACGGCGCTCCGCGTCGCCCTCCGGTTAATCCTGGGCGGCGCGGACCCGATAATCAGAACAAGGCCCTCACCAGCCGCATGCCGAACAGGCCGGGGGATCACGGTCACGCGACGGGATCTGACCTCACCCCGTCAACTGATCCGCCCCGGTCCCCCCATCCGCCGGCCATGCATGCCTCCCGCCCCGCCCCCTTGCGGGGCTTTTTTTTGCGCGGGCCGACGCGCGAGCCCGGCGCACTCCCTCTCCCCGTCCTTCACGGGCGCGCGACGAGCCTCGCTGTCGCTGAGAGGGATGAGGTAGGAGGCAGCGGAACGGGGCGGCGCAGTCTCCCGCAGCGAACTGATCGTCCGCCAGCCCAACAAATGCGATCGCGGCGGACGACGGAGCGCTCCAAGACGCTCAATATTGATAGCGCACGCCGACGAGACCGACGACCGCCATGAAGTTGTTGAGCGGGATGTTCGAGCGCGTCCATTCGGTGCGGACCTCGCTCTTCAGCTGAATGTTGCGGTTGACCTTGTAGGTGCCAGCGGCGGCGACGAACATGCGCTGGTCGACCCGGCCGCTGCCGACGAACTGATCCTGGCCATAGCCGGCGCGCAGCGTGCCGATCAGCCAGGGCTCGAACTGATGATCCATCTGCAGGATCACGTCGCGCGACAGGATGCCCGAGACGTTGATCGCCGGCGTCTCGGAGGCCTGCGATCGTGCCACCAGCACGAAGGTCGTGGCATCGGTCGCGGCCCATGCGAGGGTCGCGTCCGCGATCACGCCGCTGATGTTGGGCATCATGGGCGAATCCATGCGGCGCGTGAGATAGCCCACCGAGGCCTCGCCGGTCAGCGATCCCATGTTGACGACGGCACCGGCCCGCCCGGAAATGCCGGTGGAGTCGCGGCGCTGGCCGTTGAAATCGACCTGCAGATCGTGGTTGCGACGATCGAAGCTCATGTCGATGAAGGGCGAGATGTTCGGCGTCAGCACATAGGTGACGCGCACCTGGGCGCCCGGCTGGGTGTAGTTGCGATCCCGGGTCCGCAGCGGCACGTTGGCCGTGATCATGGCATCGTTGAAGACGACCCGATCGGCCGATCCCTTGAAGGCGATCTCGGTCGGGCCGATCTTCTGCAGCACGCCGGCGCTGCCCCCGAAGGTCGTCGCGCGCGGCAGCTTGAGCGCCCCCGGAAGCGCCAGGGCATCGTTGACGAACCGCGCCTCGCCCGTGACCGCAGTGCCCTCGGTGACGTCGTAGCGCCCTTGCGCGCGCGCCTCGAAGGTCGGATGGCTGAGGGAGCGGACATTGGTGTCCTCGGTGTAGGCGCCGCGGAAATCGGCATTGAGCTGATGCCGCTCCCATTGCGACCGTACCGCAACTTCCGTCGCCACGATGGCGACGGGTGACCCGGGCCCTGCGTTGCGCCGCGTCGGATTGGTGTCGTAGCCCGCCTGGATCTCGACGGCCGGCTTCACCAGGAAAGACCCGACCGTCAAGCCGGTTGGATCGTAGGGCTTGGCTTCGGCCGTCACCGGCTGCGGCTTCACCGTGTTGAGATTGCGCTCCGGCAGGACGTCGCGGTTGCGCAGCACGGCCGCCGGCTGGGCTGCCGCCACGGTGTCCTCCGGCTTCTCCGCCGGGGGCGCATTCGCCGGAGCCGCAGGCCTTGCCGCAATCTGCCTGGCTGCGGATGGCGGCGCGGGAGACATCGTGCGCGCGGCCTCGCGCGCCGGCTCGGCCGTGGCGATCAGCGCGCCGCGCGCCGGCTGAAACATCGCGGGGCCAAAGCCGCCGGCAGGCCTGCCTGGCGCAGCCAAGGTTGGCGCGCCGGCCTCTCGCACGGGGCGCAACAGCGCGCTGACGCTGCGCGGATCCTGACGCATCATCAGTGTCCGGCCGTCGGTGGTGATCCGCGGAACGTGGTAGTAGATGCTTCGCGCGGTGACGTGACGAAAGAACAGCCGATCGGCACGTCCCGGCACGACATCGGTCGGCTTGGTCTTGATGGTCTGCTGCGCGGACGCGGCATCCACCACCATCACGGTCAGAAGCAGCACCTCGACGAGCGCAAGCGTAACCCCGCGCTGGGATCGCGTCACCATGAGCCGCTTCGTCCGCACGGCGAACGCGCCGGTCTTGTGTGGTGAATGAGCTTGCAACGGAAAGCCGGGGCTGTGCAGAAATCGTGCGATGACGTCGGGGCGCTGCCGACATCACACGCAGCCTGTGCACGCGACCAACTCCCCTTGCCGGCCAGATGACCGGCAAAGGTCGGCGGAAGTTTTGCCGAGCTGCGGAGATTTCATGCGGACGGACGCCCGCAGCAAGCTGCCCTACGCGGACCGCATCGCGGTCTCGGCGTTCGTGGACAGAACTAATTAGTTGAAACGACGATGCGGACCGCTCATCGCCGCCGATATTGGCTGAAATCCGGCTTTGCGACGATACCGCAGGGATCGCCGATGACAGATCTCGCCCCATTCCGGAGGCAGCTGCGGGCCGCGCCCGCCGCTCCCGGGCGACCGACATGATCCGTCGGCCTCAGGAGGCCAGAAACCCGCCATCTGCGGCCAATACGTGGCCGACGACATAGGACGAGGCGTCCGACAGCAGCCACAGCACCGCCTCGGCGATGTCCTCAGGCTGCCCCATCCGGCGCAGTGGCAGGCCCGCGGCGACGGTCGCGATGTCGCCGACACCCGCGCGCAGCATCATGTCGGTAACGACGCGTCCCGGCGCAATCGCATTGATCCGGACGCCACGCGGTGCCGCCTCGAGCGCGACCGAGCGCGTCAGCGAGATGACGGCGGCTTTCGAGGCCGAGTACAGCGCAAGCCCGACATTCGGATTGCGCACGCCGCTCACGGAGGCATTGATCACGATGCGCCCATGCCCCCGCGCATACATGATCGGCAGTTGCGCGCGCAGGCAGAGGAATACCGAGCGCACGTTGGCGTCAAACACGTCCGCATAGACGCCGTCGCCCTGCTGCTCGATCGGCGCCCGACGCTCCTGGAACCCCGCATTGTTGAAGGCCGCGTCCAACCGGCCGTATCGATCCATCACCGACCGCACGAGATGCACCACGTCCGCCTCTTGGGTGACGTCGGCTTTCACCACCAGCGCCTCCGCGCCGAGCAAGCGGCACCGTGCCGCCGTATCTGCCAGCGCGGCCTCGCGTCGGCCGGCGACGACGACCGCCTGTGCGCCTTCGGCCGCGAGCTTCACGGCGGTTGCGCGGCCTATGCCGGAGCCGCCTCCCGTGACGAGGCAGACCTGCCCCTGCATGCACGACGCCTTGGGCGAGCGGGCGTCGGTGGTGAGCGGCGTATCGGTCATCTCGTATCCTCCGGCGAGACAGCGCCGTCGATGCGACGTTGCATCGGCTATTTGTTGTATGATACAACTATATGGCAGGAGTCAAGATGCCCGATCCCGATCTCACCCTCGTCGACGACGTCCGTGCCGCTTCCCGCCTGATGGTGCGCGAGCTCGGCTTCATGGAATCGACGCTGGCCGCAACCGACCATCCGCCATCGGCCGTTCACACCATCCTGGAGATCGGCCTGCGCGGCCCGCTGACGGCGATGCAGCTCGGCACGATCTTGCATCTGGAGAAATCCAGCATCAGCCGCATGGTGCGCAAGCTGGTCGACAGCGGCGAGTTGCAGGAGACCGTCGATCCGGCCGATGCCCGCATCAAGCCGCTCTGCCTCACCGCCAAGGGACGGAAGACGCTGGCCGCGCTGCACGCCTTCGGCCGGCAGCAGGTTCGCGGCGCGCTGTCTTCGCTGTCGAAGGCCGAACGGCAGACGGTACGCGAAGGCCTTTTGCTGTACGCCCGCGCTCTGGAGACCTGGCGCGCGACGGACCGCGATATGCAATCGCCGGACTAGATCATGATGCGTGTCGGCGGAAACGCATCATGATCTCATCTCTTTGTTTGAGCATCATCCTTTCGGAGAACCGGTTTCCATTTTTCCGGATCATGCCCTCGCGATGCGCCCGGCGGGCGGATCGCGCATGAGAGCCATGAGAAAACTGCCCGTCGTGTTGAAATGCCGCAGCGGGAGGCCTTGTGTCGTCGGGCAAATCACGACGATCTTTCCGCGCATCCCGCCTCACCACGGAGGGGCGTTGCGCGCGATCGTCACGACACGCGAGGCGGGGATGCGGTGGCCGCGACAGCTCGCAGCGTCTCTTCGGAGGTGCGGACGAACGATGCTGGTGCGGACGTGAAGTTGCGTGGTCCTGGCGCCCCGATGCTGGCGTCAAGCGCGTGGCGATGCTCACGCATCGTACGGGCGACGGTGGCTAAACGCCGGACACCGAGGAGAGCGCAAAGTAAGCGTGAAAACCACCGCGCGGGGAATGCCGGGTTGATCCGGCTGAACCTGTGGTACCTGCCGCCTGCATTTTTTTCGCAGGCGGGCCATGGGTGACGCCGTCACCCGGCATTCCCTGCGCCCTTCGTTTGCTGGAAGGGACAAGTCAACGTACAACTCGGGCATGATGTGCCGCGAGAAGGCCCAATGACGTCCAGCGATGTTCGATCATGTCCGCTGCTGATGGTGTGCCGACAATCTCCCTCCATCGTCATCCTGGCGATCGCCGGGATCCATACGCCGCGGCTGAAATCGTCGAGCGAGATCGTCGACGCGCGTGCCTCGAACTGCTCCCTGGGGTGATGGGTCCGGCGTTCGCCGGGACGACAACGGAGGACGTTGAGAAAGTTCGCGGGCATCGTCGTCGGCGGACGGCAACCGCAGCCCTACGTCCCGAACTCCTCGCGCATCCTCGCCTGGATCTTGGCCATGCCGCCGAGCCAGCGGTCGTAGTTCTCGGCCTTCTTGCGCATGTAGCCGAGCACCTGCGGATGCGGCAGGATCAGGAAGCTCTCCTCGGCAAGCCCCTTCAGCACGTCCTGTGCCACCTGCTCCGGCGTCAGGTCGCCGTCGCCGGATTGCGGGCCCTTGGGGATCGATCGCAGCATGTCGGTGTCGACGCCCTGCGGACACAGGATCGAGACCTTGATGTTGTCGGCCTTGTGCGAGATCGCGAGATTCTCGGCAAATCCCACCGCGGCGTGCTTGGTGGTCGAATACGGCGCGCTGCCGACCTGCGACTCCAGGCCGGCCGCCGAGATCGTGTTGAGGAAATAGCCGCCGCCGCGCGCCTTGTAGCGCGGGATCAGGTGCCGCGCAGCCCACACATGGGCCATCACGTGAATGGCCCAGCTGCGCGCCCAGGCCTCGTCGGAGGTGCCGCCGACATTCACGGACAGCGGATCGAAGCCGCCGCCGATGCCGGCATTCGAGCAGAACAGGGCGATCGGCCCGAAACGCCGCTCGGTCTCCTCGATGACGCGCCTGACGTCGGATTCCTGGGAGACGTCGCATCGGAAGACCGCACCGCCGATCGAATCCGCGACCGCGTTGGCGCCGGCCTCGTCCAGATCGGCCACGATCACCTTGGCCGCGCCCGCGCGCGCGAACGCCTCGCACATCGCCTTGCCGATGCCGCGGGCTCCGCCGGTGACCACCACGATGTTTCCGGTCACCTGCATGCAAAGCCCTCCGCGTGGAATTTTCTATGTCAGAACCAGATCGAGCACTGCGGTATAGTGGAAGCCGGCCCCCAGCAGCACGAAACCATGCCAGATCGCGTTCTGGAAGCGCAAGCGCCGCCACGAGTGGAAAATGACGCCGAGGCTGTAGAGGATGCCGCCGGTGAGCACGCAGGCCAGCACGGAGGTCGGCATGACCGTGATCACCCGGTCGTACATCATGATGCCGCTCCAGCCGAGCGCCAGATACAGCCCGATCGACAGCGTGTCGAACCGGCCCGGCCAGCGCAGCTTGAGCACGATGCCGAAGATCGCGACGCCCCAGACCCCGAGCAGCAGCGCCGCCGAGAACAGCGAATCCTTCAGCGCCGCGATGAACGGGGTATAGGTCGCCGCGATCAGCACATAGATTGCCGAATGATCGAACCGGCGCAGCACCCATTTGGTCGGCGACACCGGCCACAGATTATAGGTTGCCGACAGGATCAGCATCGACAGCAGGCCGGACACGTAGATCGACACCACGACGATGTCGACGGGGTTGGCATAGATCGACGTCAGAACGACGAGCACGGTCGCGGCCACCAGGCCAAAGCTGATGCCGACCAGATGAACGATGCCGTCGGCGATCATCTCGACCTTGTCGTAATTCCAGCGGACCGCCCCGGTGGCGGCGTGGACGGACGTGGAGGCGAACTGCTTAAGTTGAAATACGGTCATGGACGAACCTGGGACGAACCTGGCGCTGGATTGCCGGGAGATAAGCTTGCAGGGACGATTATGGTTTCCAGTGGTCAACGTTCCGTTCAAGCTGTGGTTCTACCTGGAACAGGCCGCAAATGTGAGCTTGAATCCGGCGTTTTGCATCGCCACCTATCAAAAGTCGCTCACGCCCTTTTCAACTGGCGAATCTCCCTTCCCTGCCATGGTGTCCTTTTCCGAACTCGTCGAGGAAGCACGGCTCTCGGCCCGCGCCTTGCTCGACTACGGCGAGAGCTTCCTCAACCCGACGATCCGGCTCGGGGTCACCGGGCTGTCACGGGCCGGCAAGACCGTGTTCATCACGGCGCTGATCCACGGCCTCGTCCGCGGCGGGCGCCTGCCTGTGTTCGAGGCTCTGGCCTCCGGCCGCATCGCCCGCGCGTATCTCGCGCCGCAACCGGACGACGGCGTGCCGCGCTTTGCCTATGAAAGTCATGTCCGGTCGCTGGTCGCAGAGCGGCGCTGGCCGAGCTCGACGGTGGACATCAGCGAGCTCCGCCTGGTGATCGAATTCCAGCGCGGCAACGGCGCCGAGCGCACCCTGACGCTGGACATCGTCGACTATCCCGGCGAATGGCTGCTTGACCTGCCGCTGCTCAACAAGAGCTATGAGCAATGGGCGCGCGAGAGCCTTGCGCTGTCGCGCAGCGAGCCGCGCGCAAATCTGGCCGGCGCATGGCACGCGCATCTGGCGACCCTCTCCGCCGAAGGGCGCGAGGACGAGCCGGCGACGCTGGAAGCCGCACGCCTGTTCACGGACTATCTTCGCGCCTGCCGCGACGACCGTTTCGCCATGAGCCTGCTGCCGCCCGGGCGTTTTCTGATGCCCGGCAATCTCGCGGGATCACCGGCGCTGACCTTTGCGCCGCTCGACGTGCCGGCTGACGGCCATGCGCCGGACGGCTCGCTATGGGCGATGATGGTGCGCCGCTACGAATCCTACAAGGACATCGTGGTCAGGCCGTTCTTCCGCGACCATTTCGCCCGGCTCGACCGCCAGATCGTGCTGGTCGACGCGCTGTCGGCGTTCAATGCCGGACCGGAGGCCCTGCATGATCTCGAAGCCGCGCTGACCGGCATTCTCGATTGCTTCCGCGTCGGGCGCAGCTCGGTGCTGTCCACCTTGTTCAGGCCGCGCATCGACCGCATTCTGTTCGCGGCCACCAAGGCTGACCATCTGCATCATACCAGCCACGACCGGCTCGAGGCGGTGCTCCGCCGCGCCGTCAACCGGGCGGTGGCCCGCGCCGAGAGCACGGGTGCTGCGATCGATGTGGTGGCGCTGGCCGCGGTCAGGGCGACACGCGAGGCGCTGGTCGCGCGCGGCCGCGACAAGCTGCCGTCATTGCTCGGCACCCCCGCTGCCGGCGAGAGTGCCAATGGCGAGATCTTCGACGGCAATACCGAAGTAGCGACGTTTCCGGGCGAGCTGCCCGCCGATGCGGAGGAGCTGTTCAAGGGCGGCGCCTATCGCGGCCTGTCGAGCGCCGCCGCCGACGGGACCGATTTCCGCTTTCTGCGCTTCCGCCCGCCGCTCCTGGAGGCGGACGCTGGCGGCGAGCCCGCTTTGCCCCATATCCGTCTCGACCGCGCCCTTCAGTTCCTGATCGGAGACCGGCTGCAATGAGCGAACGCACCAGGCACCGCCGTCCCCAGACGTTCCGGCTCGACGATCCCGATGTGGTCGTGGTCGATGCCGACGATGCCGCCCGGCCGGGCCGCGGCACGATCCAGATCACGCCGGAAGCCGATCCGGCCCTATTGCCGGTGCCGGTCGAGGTCGCGCTGCCGGCGCGGCGCGGCTTTCGCTGGGGCGCGCTGTTCTGGGGCTCGGTCGGCGGCCTCGTCCTGCTCGGTCTCGGCCTCGGCGTCACCAGGCTGATCGAGGATCTGTTCGCGCGCAGCCAGGCGCTGGGCTATGTCGGCGCGGGCTTTGCCGCGGCAGCGGCCATCGCGCTGGCCGCCGTGATCGGGCGCGAGACCTATGGGCTGGTGCGGCTGGCCACCATCGAGAAGCTGCACGCGCGCGCCGCCGCGGTGCTGCTGTCGGATGATCGCGCCGAGAGCCGCGAGGTCGTCGCCGAGCTGCTGCGGATCGCCCACGCCAATCCGCGGCTGGCACGGCCGCGCGCCGAGCTCGCCGGCCATGCCGACGACATCATCGACGGCGCCGACATGATCAAGCTCGCAGAGCGCGAGCTGATGGCCCCGCTCGACATCGAGGCGCGGCGGCTGGTCTCGGTCGCGGCACAGCGCGTCTCCGTGGTAACCGCCGTCAGCCCGCGCGCGCTGATCGACGTGCTGTTCGTATTCGTCGCCAGCTTGCGAATGATCCGGCAGCTGGCGCGGCTCTATGGCGGCCGCCCCGGCGCGCTCGGCATGATCAGCCTGCTCCGTCACGTGATCGCCCATCTCGCCATCACCGGCGGCATGGCAGCCAGCGACAGCCTGATCCAGCAGGTGCTGGGTCACGGCATTGCGGCGAAGCTGTCGCAGCGCCTCGGCGAAGGCGTGCTCAACGGCCTGCTCACGGCGCGGCTCGGCCTCGCCGCCATCGACGTGACGCGGCCGATGCCGTTCGCCGCGCTGCCGCGCCCGGCGCTCGCCGATCTCGCCAAGGATCTGCTGCGCAAGCAGGAGGAGGACGAAAAATGATCAGGCGCGCGCCGTGCCGTCGAGTTCGCCGGCGAGCCACCGCCATTGGTAGAACGGCGAGTCCGGCGGCGGCGCCAGCTCCGGCGTCCAGCCGGTCAGACTGTCGATCGCATAGCGATCCATGACGACGCCGCGCCAGGTCCGCTCGACGCGGCCGAGCGGCTCGCGGCGCGCGGTCGTTTCCGCAAGCAGCCGGCCGGTGCCGTCCGGCTCGCGGACGACATAGAGGCCGGGATGCCCCGCGATCAGGCCCATGCCGGGATCACGAAAGCCCATGAAGCGGGCACGCTCGTTGATCTGAATGACCGGCACGCGCCCCCTGAAGAACCACCGCATCATCGCATAGGTGCGATAGTCGGAGGTCGCGATCCAGGTGGCACCGGTCCTTGCCAACTCCTGATCGACGCGCGCGGCGACCTGCTGATAACCGGCCTCGGCCCCGATCGGATCGGTCCGCCCGAGGAAATTCCAGGGCGCGGCGACATAATACAGGAAGATCAGCAGGACCGTGGCAATGCCGCTCGCGACGGCAATGCGCGCCCAGCGCCTGGTCGAGCGAGTGAACCACGCCGACGCACCGTCCCGCGGCAGCGCGACGATGTTGATCGCGACCGCTGCAAAACCGATCGGCCACATGAACATCGGCCAGGTGTCGCCGATCCGCAGCGTGAACGACTTCCAGAGGAAGTACAGGAACGGCACCAGCACTGCGGTCGACAGCAGGATCGCGACCGGCTGCCGCTCGCGATAGCCGCGCCGGGCCGTGAGCGTCAGCGCGGACAGCGTGACAGGCAGCACCACGAAGCCGACCTGTCCGAACTGCAAGCCGAGATAGTCGCCAAACGTCCGGAACGAAAAGTCGCGCGGGGCAGTGGCGCGGACGAACTGGAATCGAAACGAAGCCCAATCATGCTGCGCGTTCCAGATCAGAACCGGAGAGAACACGACGAGCGCAATCAACGCGCCACACCAGGGATAGGGGCTGAGGAGCCAGCGGCTGCGCCATCCAGGGACGAGCAGGAACGCGGCCACGGCCGGCAGCAGCATGACGACGGTGAACTTCGACAGCAGCGCGAGGCCGCCGAACAGCCCGGCTGCCAGCCACCAGCGGCCGTCATCGGTCTCGGCGAGCCGCACCAGCGCCCAGATCATCGCCAGCGCGAACGGGATTGCTGCGATATCCGGAGCCACCTTGGCCATCAGCAGGCCGTAATACAGCGCGGCTTCCGGCAGCAGCGCGGCGAGCATCACGGCGCGCGCATCATGCGTGACGCGGCGGACGATGTCGGCAAGCAGCAGCTGCGACGCGCCCATCGCAACAATACCGGCGAAGCGTACGCCGAGATTGGTGTCGCCGAACAGCGCGGTCCCCAGCCGAATGAACCAGGCGATCATGGGCGGATGATCGAGGAAGCAGAGCTGCAGCTCCTTCGACCAGGTCCAGTAATAGGCCTCGTCGGTGCGCAGATCGAGGACGCTCGCATAGACGATGCGAACGATCGTCATACCTGTGATCACAGCCAAGGTCAGGAGCCACGCGGCGCGCGTGGACCGCGGATGAGAGCTGTCAATGCTGGAGGAAAGGGCCGTCACGCGGTGCTTTTCCCCGACTCCGCGGGGCGAGTCAACGCTCCCACGCGCCAGCCTCGCTCGCCCGGCCTCGGCGCCCGCCCCTCTAGGCCGGCAGGGAATAAATCTCTAGCATCGCGGTTCGAGATCACACGGACCGCATGACCCCTTCGCTTTCCCATCGTCTGAAAATGGCTCTTCGCGGCATCGGCGTCCGCCAGCTGCGGCTCATCTGCGGCCTCATTCTCTTCAGCTACCTGCTCAGCCATTTTCTCAATCACGCTCTCGGGAACGTCTCGCTGCAGGCGCTCGCCGACGGCGTGGCGTACCACCTGGCATTCTGGCAGTTCCTCCCGGTGGCTGTCCTGTTCTACGCCGCCGCTCTCACCCATGGCGGCCTCGGCATATGGGCGCTCTACCAACGCCGCCAATTCAGCCGCAACACGTTGGAGCCGCTGCAGCTCGTGCTCGGCCTGAGCATTCCGGCGCTGATCTTCAGCCATCTCGCCGGCGTCCGCCTCGGGTACACCCTCTACGGACACGAGAAGCTCTATCCGCAGGTGCTGTATTCCTATTGGGCCGGGCCGTCGTGGCGGCTCTGGCTGATGACGGCGACCCTGCTGATGTCGTGGACCCATGGCTGCATCGGCCTGCATTTCTGGCTGCGTCTGAAGCCGTTCTACAGGCGGGCGGCACCATGGCTGCTCGCCTGCGCGGTGCTCATACCGACGCTGGCGCTGCTCGGCTTCTATCGCGGCGGCCGTGACGTCATGACCGCGAGCGCGGCGCAGCAGTGGCGCGCCGAGAACCTGTCGCCCAGACAGATGGGGACGCCGCCGGAACAGGCAAAGCTCGAGGCCATCATGAACGGCTTCCTGATCGGCTATTTCGGCCTGATCGGAATCGTGCTCGCCGCCCGCGGCGCACGCGCATTGCATGAGCGGCGGGGCGGCATGGTGACACTGTCCTACAACAATGGGCGCATCATCCGCGTGCCGAAGGGACTTTCAGTGCTCGAGGCCAGCCAGCGCAACAACGTGCCGCATGCCAGCATGTGCGGCGGCCGCGCGCGGTGCTCGACCTGTCGCATCAGGGTGATCGGTGATGCCAGCGCTCTGCCCGCGCCGTCGCCGCGTGAGGCGTTCGTGCTGGCGCAGGTCGGCGCTGCAGATCCCTCGATCCGGCTGGCCTGTCAGCTGCGCCCAACCGACGATCTCTCCTTTTTCCAGCTGTTCATGCCGAACCTGGCGCCGGGCGATCGCGGCAGCCAACGCGCCGGCATCGGGCAGGAGCGCTATCTGGTCAGTCTGTTCGTCGACATGCGCGGATCGACCGGCCTTGCCGAGAAGCGGCTGCCGTTCGATGTCGTGTTCATCGTCAACCGCTTCCTGGGCGCAGTCTCGCAGGCCGTCTTGAGCAATGGCGGCCAGCCCAATCAGTTCGTCGGCGACGGCATGCTGGCGCTGTTCGGTCTTGCCGTCGATCCGCACATGGCCTGCCGCCAGGCGATCCAGGCCGCCCGCGACATTGCGGCCAACATCGCCGAGCTCAACGCGGTGCTCAGCCACGATCTGCACGATCCGATCCGCTTCGGGATCGGCATTCATGGCGGCGAGGTCATCGTCGGCGAGATCGGCTATCGCGACCACATGGTGTTCACCGCGCTCGGCGATGCCGTCAACGTCGCATCACGCCTGCAGGACATGACAAAGGCGCTCGGTTGCCAAGTCATCATCTCCGACGACGTTTACGCGCGTGCCGGAGTTGCTTCCGGCACATTGCCGCAGCAGGAGGTGGAGATCCGCGGACGCGCCGAGCCGATGCGGGTTCGAACGGCGATGGATCCGGCCGACCTCGGGTCGCTCGCACCTGCTACGGAGGAAGGCGCCGCCGCGTGAGGGTCTCGTTGAACCTGTTTGCACCGTGCTCTGTCATACCCAGAAGGTTGAAGCGGCCGGCGGAACGATAAGTGTGAGCGGCCAATTGCCGCAAAGGCGCCATGATATCGATCATTTCGGGTCAAAAGCGCCCGCTGTTTACGCTACCAAGCCTGTAGCAACCGAAGTAGTCTTGAACTCCGAGTGTGACGGTTTGCGGGGACCGCCGGCTCGAACTGGATTGATCCCGCGGAGGCAACGTATGGCTAAAGGTACGGTCAAGTGGTTCAACCCGACCAAGGGCTACGGCTTCATTCAGCCGGCGGCCGGGGGCAAAGACATTTTCGTCCATATCTCTGCAGTACAGAAGGCGGGACTGACGACCCTCAACGAGGGCCAGACGATCGAGTACGAGGAGATCGCCAACCGCGGCAGAAGCTCGGCCGAGAACCTGAAAGTGTAGAAGACGACGAGCCGCGCCATTCCGCCCGGCGGCTTTTCCCGCTCTACGGCTTTTCGGCGCGCATCGCTTTTTTCATCATGCCACCGTAGCACGAGGCACTCCGAGACCAGACAGGAGCGGTGCCCGCTCCTGACCATACTTGCGTTTCTTTGTAGTACGAACTCTCTCCCCGCCATTGCCTCGACCGCCCGACCTGGGTCAAATGGGCTTCGAACCGCGCGAATGATGAATTCCAGCACGCGGAAAGCAACAAACGGGAGCGACGCCTCATGGACGACAAGGGCATTTTCCATGGCTTGAAGGTGCTGGACTGCGCCAGCTTCATCGCCGCCCCCGCCGCCGCGACCGTTCTTTCCGATTTTGGCGCCGACGTCATCAAGATCGAGCCCCCCGGCGCCGGCGACCCCTACCGCAACCTGCCGAACCTGCCCGGCTATCCTCGCAGCGAGCACAACTACGCTTGGTACCTCGAAGCCCGCAACAAGCGCAGCATCGCGCTCGACCTCTCGAAGCCCGAAGCGCAATCGGTGCTGCAGCGGCTGGTCGCGGAGGCGGATGTCTTCATCACAAACTTCCCGCCCTCGGTTAGAAAGAAGCTCGGCCTGACCTACGAGAAGCTCGCGCCGCTCAATTCGCGTCTGATCTATGCGTCGTTCACCGGCTATGGCGAGAGGGGCGAGGAGGCCGACAAACCGGGCTTCGATAGCAATGCCTATTGGGCACGATCCGGGCTGATGGACCTCGTCCGCGCCGACGAGAGCACGACACCGGCCCGATCTGTCGCCGGCATGGGCGACCATCCCTGCGCGATGGCGTTCTATGGTGCCATCGTGACCGCGCTGTATCAGCGGGAGAAGACCGGCAAGGGCTGCCACGTCGCCTCCAACCTGATGGCGAACGGCGTCTGGGCGGCCTCCGTCCTGGCCCAGGCCAAGCTTTGCGGCGCGAAATTCGTCGAGCGGCGGCCGCGCGAGCGGGCGCTGAACGCGGTGGCCAACCACTACAAGTGCAGGGATGGCCGCTGGATCATGCTGTCGCTGCTCAACGAGGAGAAGCAGTGGCCGATCCTGGCCCGCTGTCTCGGCCGCGACGACCTGATCGACGACCTGCGCTTCGTCACCAAGGCGGATCGCCACGCGCGCTCGGTCGAGCTGATCCAGGAATTCGATGCGGTGTTCGCGACCAGGCCGCTGGCGGAATGGCGCAAGATCCTCGACGGCAGCGGGCTCGTGTTCGGCGTGGTGGGCATTCTCGATGACATCCCCGACGACAAGCAGATGATCGAGAACGAGGTGCTGGTGCCGTTCGAGAACGACACCATGCTGACCGTCAGCAGCCCGATCTTCATCGACGGCCAGCGCAAGGTCGCCCCGCGCAAGCCGCCGGGCGTCGGCGAGCACAGCGACGACATCCTGCGGCAGGCCGGCTTCGATGACGAGGCCATCCGCGACCTCAGGTCGCGCGGCGCGGTGGCCTGAGCTAACGCGTCGCGATGAAGCACATGCCGAACCGCGTCGCAGGACCTGTCTGACAGGCCAGGTTCGCGGCGCAGGTCCATGTCGAGAAGCTCTTGTCGTTGTCGGCGGCGTCGGCGCGGCTCGCATAGCAGTGCCCGCCCCAGCCGTCATTGTAGACCGTGCCGGCGAGCTCCTCGCTGCCGCGCAGCTGCGGGCGGCTGGCGAAGCCGCGCGAGAAATCCGGTGTGCGGCCGTCGGCGATGGCGGTGAGGATGTCGCGGCGGCGGATCTGGTCGCCGAAGAAATGCGGCGAACCCGGCACCACGACGGTGTTGGACGGCTTCTCCGCCATCCAGTCCACGC
Organism: Bradyrhizobium aeschynomenes; assembly: GCF_013178945.1. GTDB lineage: Bacteria > Pseudomonadota > Alphaproteobacteria > Rhizobiales > Xanthobacteraceae > Bradyrhizobium > Bradyrhizobium aeschynomenes. Next base: position 77,701 of record NZ_JABFDM010000016.1, on the reverse strand, counting down.
CGGGGAAATGGAAGCCGCCGATGCCGCGGGTCTGGTGGCACCCCCCGCAGCTCGAATCGTTCAGGCGGCGCTCGAAGCCCGAGACCGACTGGATGTTCTGCAGTCGGATGCCCTGCGCGGCCGCCTTCGCCAGCGCCCCCACCACGTCGCTCTCGCTGAACACCGGAGCCGGCCCGCCCGCCTCGCCCTGCACCAACCCGTAGGCCGGCAGCATGTCGGAATTGACGAAACCTGTCGGCGTCGGCGCCACCGCGACCTTGGCCAGGAACTTGTCGGGGATGACCGCCATGCCGCGATCGAGCTCGCCGAGATGGACGGGATCGAGCAGCCACGCCTTGAACTCGCGCGCGAGGCCGGCATCCGCCAGCAGCCGGTCGCGATCGATCTGGTCCTCCAGCACCGCCTCCTCGAAGGTTGCGGTGGTGGCCTGATAGTCGAAAACCTTCATCATGTAGTCGGTGCGGAAATCGCGGATGGCCGATTTCGGCGCATGCGCGACCTGGAGGTTGGTCTCGATGCGGTGGATGTTCTCCGGCCGGATCAGCGCCAGCGGGCCAGCCGGCTCCGAAAGCTTCGCCGCAAGCTCCGGACCCGTCAGCTGCAGATCCGCCGTCGCCAGCCAGCGCCTGGCAATCTCCGCACAGCTCGGCGTATTGCTCTTCGCCTCCGCATCACTGCGCGCCTTGAGCACGACGTTGAGCGTCATCGGCAGCCGGGGCGAGGCGATCTCGCCGCCCTTGGCCTCCGGCGGCGTGGTCCGCGTCAGGCGGTACAGCAGCCGCACCTCGCCGCAATGCTCGGGATCGACGAAGGCGCGGTCCATCCGGTTGACGACGCCGGTCAGCACGAAGCGTGCATCCGGGGAGTCGAGCATGCCGCGATCGAACAGCTGGAAGGCGTAGGAAGTCCCGACGCCGATGCTCTCGTTCGGCAGGCTCGCTTTGTGCTTCTCGACATAGCGGTCGAACTCGGCCTCGAGCGCCTTGCGTACCGGCACCATCGACGGCAGCCCGAACAGCGCGGCGCCGGTCAGCGGCGCCTCATTCGCGGCCGCGGACGCCAGCATGCGGCCGAGGCCGAACGCGCCCTTGTCGAGCGCGCGCAGCGCGAACGGCTCCAGGATCGCGGTGCCGCGCTCGAGCGGCGCGCGCTCGTCCGCGTGTGCGAGCGAGCTGCAACACAGCATGGCCAGGCCCACTACCAACAATCGCACGACGCGCCTCCTGTTTCGCAACCGACCGCGCAGACCACGCCATCGGCTGAGCCGCGCGCCGGCTTGCTACCGGCCGAACATAGCCGAAAGGCGGCAGCGCCGGCCAATTGTGCGACGAGGCGCCTCACGTCGCGGTGAGGCGCCTCGTCGGATGGGTTCACGCAGAGATGGTTGGTCAGCGCGCGACGACGAGCCCCTTGGTCGTGACCACCACCCAGCGCCCGTCCTGCTTGCGAATGGCGTCCACCTTGCCGAGGCCGGGCACGGGATCGCCGGCATAGACCTCGTAGAGTCCGCCGCGGCCTTCAATGAGGGCGCCGCCACGGCCGACGTCGCGCAGCACCCAGCCTTCGACGACCTTGGGCTTGGCGGCCTCCGCGCGGCTCGCCTCTGCCCTGGCCGTCTCGGCGCGGGCGGTTTCGGCACGGCCCGAGTCCGTCCTGGCCGGCTCGGCCCGGCTCGCCTCCTGCCGCATCGGCACGCCTGACGGCGGGGCCGCCGCGTTGATCGCGCCGACCGCCTGAGGCACCGACGCCGTGTTGTCACGCGCCGTCGCCTGCGAGGTCGCGGACGCCTGCGCCGCGCGCAGCCGGTCCACCGCCTCGCTGAGCCGCTGCAGCTCGCTCGGCTTGCCCGACGACTTCGTCGCGAGCTCACCCAGCACCTTTTCGAGCCGGTCGAGCCGCTCGGCCGATTTGTTGAGCTCGACCAGGCTGGTCTGATTGGTCTGATCGAGGCTGGCCTTGAGGGTGGCGATCTCGTTGTCGATGCGCGACACTGCCGCACTTATGGCCGGATCCGCAGCACCGCCTGCCGACGTCTCGGCCATGCCGCCGCCGGTGCGATCGATCAGAGTGGCCGTCACGACGGCGCCGGCGACACCACCGACCACCATCGCCAGCAGCACGATCGCGGCGACGGCCGGAAGCCCGAAACGCCCGGTCATCGCAGCGGGAGGCGACCCGGCCTTGCCCGGTTGCGGCGGCAGCGCCGCTGCGGCGGCCGCGATCGTCGCAGCGGGCGGAGCCTTGGACGGTCCCATGGACGGTCCCTTGGACGCAGCCTCGGACTTGGACATCGCGTCGAATTTGAACGGCTCGGCCTTCAGCTTGCCCTTGGCCCAGGCGGCGGCCTTGTCCACGGCAGCTCCGGCCAGACCCGCTTTGCTGACCGGCTCGGCAGCCGTTTCGGCCGCCCCCGCCGGGGGCTTGGCGGCCACATCGGGCTTGATCGGCGCCTCGGTCTTCACCGCCGGCTCCGGCTTCGCGGCGAGCTCGGGCTTCACGGCCGCCTCCGACTTGGCCATGCCATCAGCCTTGGCCATGCCGTCAGCTTTGGCAGCCGGCTCAGCCTTGGCAGCGCCCTCGGGCTTGGCTGCGGCAACCGCCGGCTTGCCCGGCGCTTCCGACCGGGCTGACACGTCCGTCTTGCCCGCCGCGTCCTGCTTCGGCGCAGAGGCGCCCATCGGGCCGATCTTCGGCGCGTTGGCCGCCAGCGCGGACAGCTTGGGCGTCTCCACCTTGAGCAGATCGCCCGCCGCGGCCACGGTCTTGACCGGCTCCGACTTGACCGGCTCGGTCCTGATCAGGTCCAGGATCGTCGACGGCGATTTGGCTGCGCCCGGATTCGAGATGCTCTGGCCGGAGTTGACCTTGATCGGGTCGGACTTGATCGCATCCGCTTTGGCCGTCTCCGGCTTGACCTTGTCCGATTTGGTCTTGTCGGACTTGACCAGATCGAGCCGCTTCGGCTCGGGCTTGGTCGCCTCGGGCTTGGCCACCTCGAGCTTGGCGGACTCGGCCGGTGCCGGCTCGACCTTGACGGCCTCCGCCTTGATCTCCTCGACCTTGGCAGGCTCGACGTTGGTCTCCGCCTTCGGCTCGGAGGTGGACTCGGCCTTGACGGCGTCAGCGGCGACCAGCTCGGGCTTGGCCTGCGGCGTCACCGCTGAAACGTCGGTGGTCAAAGCCTTCACGTCGGCAGCCTGACGGTCCGCCGTGGGCGCCTCGTGATCGGGCGAGATCATCGCCTGCGCGGCCGGAGCGATCGCCGGCACGGCGGCATCGGCAACGTCGGGGGACGCAGCGGTCCTCAGCGCCGGCTCAGCGCTGGCCACGCCAGGACTTGCAATGCCGAGGCTGGCTGTGCCGAGGCTTGCAGTGCCAAGACTGGTCTGTTCGGCCTTTTGCTCGCTCACGATCAAGTCTCCAGATGACGTTCAGCCCTTGGTAACCTTAGTTAGCGTTTGATTGATTGCCAAAATCTTACTTTTGAAGGGCTTACCTGAGTTTTAGGGATTCATCCGGGGCGGATTTGCGCCGACAAAGTGGAGCAGGTGTGGCAGGCGGTGCCCGAATAATCATCGTTAACCGGCCGCCCTGTCAGGACACAGCAGGCTGCGCTCCCGCGGCACGTCTTCGCGCCCGAGCTCTCGGCAGCGTTCTCCCTCCTCAGATCGGAGGGCGCAGGGAAGACCGAGCCTCGGCTGAGGCCCGTGGCCCCCGTGCGGAAAAAATGCACGGGGCAGGAACCACAGGTTCAGCCGGAACGACCCGGCCTTCCCTGCGCGATGGGCTTACGGCTGCTTCGTAGTCTCCCCGGTGCGCCGGGCTTTCTGGTCACCGTCATCCGCACGAGGCGAAGCCTGCATGCGAACTTGGCATCGGCATCGGGATGCCAGGACCCTACGACTTGACCGTCCGTACCGCGCTTGCTCGCCGGCCCGCTTGCGCAGAGCCCCAAGCCCGATACGGCCACCGCTCCCCGCTGCTACGCCTCGTGACGATCGGCCGAAACGTCCCTCTTCATCGCAGGCGGGATGGCCGGGATCATCGTCGTGATTTGCCCGACGACACAAGTCGGCAAGCGTGCGACAAACTGGCTCGACGGGCAGTTGGCGCATGGTGGGATTGCGGGAATTGCCCGTCGGGTGAGTGGGAGTGAGGGCAGGTTGAACGTTCGTCGCGTTTCACGCACTGTCACTACAATATCTCGTAGCCTGCGCCCCCGTGCGCTCGTCGCATAGAACATGACGTGCTTACCATGACTGCCATGCGGACCTTCTCGTCGATAGCGACTGCCGTGACCGTCGCGGCATCAATGGCAATGGTGGTGTCGACCAGCGCACTCGGGACATGCAAGACGACGCTACGCGGAGAGCTGGTGCGCTCGCCAGAAGATGAGGCTCGCCGGGAATATCGAGTCTCGCCTTCGAAGTTCCTGTTTTTCTCGCTCGACGAGACCGTACAGAGAAGCGGATCAAGCCGTGAGGAACGATTTCAATACTTCGTGGTCCCCAACACGAGAACGACCTTCCCGATTCCGTTTTCCCTCGACATCGACTCTCCAAGAGACTGTCCAAGCAAGCTCAACTTGACCGTACAAGGCGACGACAACCCGGACTTCTTCAACGTTATCAGACAAGGAAATATTGCCCCGCTATTTCTCGGCATGAAGACGATCCGCCTCGACAACTACGAAACGATACCTGTTGGCGGACCGACCTTCTGAATGCGGTCCGTAAACGCTGATCACGCGACTGGCGAAGTGCACGATTGCGCGGTGCCGGTGCTCCAATCGATTGCTGCCCGCGGCCCGCCGAAGAACACCTAGATCGCGGCAACCGCGTCGGCGAGCAGATCCCGTACCTGCCCCGCAACACGGATGAGTTCAGTGTTCTCGATCGCCTGCATCGAGGCCACCGGATCGATGGCACTGACCTCAACGCCGCCCTCAACCTCCCGCAGGATGACGTTGCAGGGAAGCATCGCGCCCACCCGTGGTTCGATTCCGATTGCCTGATGCGCCATCTTTGGGTTGCACGCGCCAAGAATTCGGTACCCTTTCATCTCGACATCGAGCTTCTTTTTCATCGTCGCCTTGACGTCGATCTCGGTCAGGACGCCAAAGCCATGGTCCGCAAGCGCCTTTCGCGCACGGGCATCGACGTCGTCGATGCCCGCCTCGGAGATCATCCGATTGATTGTGTAGCTCATGGCTCATCCGCTTCCAGGTTGGAGGGGGTGCTTTCGCGATCCCGACGCGACGTCTCTTTGAGCGCTGATCTTCAAGACCTGCTCTTGCGGACCACTTGCACGTCGGCCGCCAAAGAGATGACCTCACACGGCAACATCGAAGGCCATCAGTCTCGAACTCCTCGATCGCCTTCTCGGTTCCAACACCACTGTTCTCTCTATAAGGGCACAAGCATAATGAGAGAAATCAAGAACGACCCTCGGAGCAAGCTTGGCAAGCTTGCCTCCGTCGCAAGTTGGACGATCGCCTCGCCGATGTCTGATCATCTTCCTGCGCCAGCAACTCCCCGAGATGAACGGCTTCCATGGCGCCCGGCCCCCCGCCGCTGGCCATCAAGAACCCCCTCCTTTGTGAGCCGTCGAGCCATTTCGGCAACGGCGACATAGGTCTTCGAACCTCGCAGCTCCTTATGACCTCTCATGATTGCCACGGTCGGCTGCTTGCGAGCGGAAATGACCTTCCACATGGCGCGAAGGATGGAGTTGTCGTGAAGTGCCTCCATCATTCCGGCATCCCTGGTTTTGGGTGCCGCGCGACCGTTCTGCACGAAATAGACATAGGTCAGGAAATCGGGAATCCGGAGATGACTCCCGGGATCTGCGACATCGAAGCCGCGCATGAGTTCTTGTGACTCATAGACGTGCGATCGAATCGGTTGAAAGGGCAGGTCCTCGTCAACGTTCATGGCCGATCCCCCTTGTCTGAGACTCGCCTTGTCTGAGACTCATCTGCGAAAGCTGCGCTTCACTCCAAGTTCGGCCTCGATCCCGGCTCGACTTCACCCTTCGCCAGCTCGCCGTCAAACGTCCAGATCAACCCAGATGGCGGCGTGGTCGGAAGCCGCCAGCTTCCAATTATCGATGCCCTTGAAAGGATGCTCCTTGCCGCCCGTGAGCTCTTCAAGCTTCCACATGCCGCGGCGCTCCAACCCTGCATCCACGACATGTTGCCGCAGGGCTTCCGAAACGAAGAGATAGTCGATCGTGTTATACTGGCGGTCCGCGCCGTAGTAGTATGTCCAGCGATCGTCCAGCGGACGATCGACCAGATCGAAGCAATTGTGGAGGTTTGGCGTTCTGATCAGTGGAGCCAGCGGCTTGCTGTCGGGCTCATCGTTGAGATCACCGGCTACGACGACCAGATCTTTCTTGAGATTGTATCGGGTTTGCAGAATGCGCGACACCTCGGCGGCCTGGCGTCTGCGCTTGGCGTCCGATTCCTGCTTGTTGCGATCTTTCGCCTTGAAGTGATTCACGAGGACATGGAGTCTTCTGTCCTTCTTGAGTCGAAGCTCGACCTCGAGGCAGTCGCGCGAGAAGATGGTCCCGATCTTGTCGCGAGCGAATATGTTCGTGCGAGCAGAGAGGATCGGCACAGTCTTGACGGCGCCGAGAGCGATGTCGATACCACGGGGGTCGTTTCCATCGATGACGATGCGGTCGCTAAAGCGCGAGTCGATGATATCCGTGTTGAATCTCTTCAGAGTATCGGCACTCTCGACCTCGACAAGGCATTGAACATCAGCAGCGACTTCCTTGATCACCTTGCCGGTAAACTTGATCTGCTCCTCCGAAAAGCGTTCCCGTTGAAGATCAACGAAGCCGTCCCAATCGGTCCGGCCATTCGCCAGAAGTTTACTGTCGGCGCTGAACAGGAAGCGCCCTGCCGTCGACGATCGAATATTGATGGAGATGTACTTCTTTACGTCGGCGTGCAACTTCTCGATCCGGCTCTTCTCGCCGGCATAGCTCTTCAGCTCCAGGAGCCCAGTCAGCTCCGCGATCTGAGCAAGAATTCCCGCGGCGTAGTCATTGTCCTTCATGTTCAGGACAGCCGGACGCGAAAACAGATTCTCCACATTATAGGAGGCAACCCGCATGAAATTCTCCGAATCCAAATCTGGATGAGCAATACGAACAAGGAAAGCGGCAATAATCCTTAGATTGCATAATCGGACATCACAATCAACGAAACCAGGAGCGGGCAAAACGCCGCGGACGCGACGTCGCGTCCCAGGAGTCGGCGTCCTGGGGGGCCGACTCAGAAGCTCGCTCCGCGAGTTACGCCGCCGAATGAGGGCTCAATTTGGCGGAAGAGGCAGAGGTGCGCATCGCGTGATGGATGCCATCTTGCCGGCGTCCTGTGAACTCTCAACGTCTTGGCGCCGGTTGTCGATCGCAAAATGTGCCGTCTCTCCTCATGGATTTCAATGAACGCTCTGGTTGCTTTCATAGACTAATACTCTGTGTTCGGACTATTTTTTCATCACCAGAATTTCTAGGGGAGCGCTCCATGCGAAAGCTCGTTTCTTCGATCGGATTTTTGTGCGTTGCAATGTTGATGCTTGCCTCGTCAGGCGCGCAGGCGCAGGCGACGCGAACCTGGGTGTCCGGGGTCGGCGACGACGTCAACCCGTGTAGCCGGACGGCGCCATGCAAGACCTTCGCCGGCGCGATCTCGAAGACCGCCGCCGGCGGCGAGATCGATGTGCTCGATCCCGGCGGCTTCGGCGCCGTGACGATCACCAAATCGATTACCATCGACGGCGGGGGGACCATGGCCTCGGTCCTGGCGTCGGCGACCAACGGCATCAACGTGAATGCCGGCGCCAACGACGTCATCATCCTGCGCAATCTGAGCATCAACGGCGCCGGCACGACCCTCGGCATCAACGGCGTCAATTTCCTCGCCGGCCGAAAGCTCGTCATTGAGAACTGTACGATCGAGAACTTCTCACAGAGTGCAGTCTCGGTCGCGCCGTCAGGTGCGGCGCAGGTGGTGATCGCCGACTCCTCGCTGAAGGCGTCCGCCTTCGGCGTCACCGTCTCGACCGCGAATTCGGCGAGCGCGATCAGCGTGCTCGTCTCGAACACGAGGACCATCGTAAATGGCAATGCCGGGATATCCGCGACGGTCCCGGCCGGAAAGCCGGGGATGGGCGTCTTTCTCGACCGGCTGGTCTCCGAGTTCAACAACACCGGGGTTCTGGCAAGCGGCAGCGGCGCCATCGTGACGTTGGGAAATTCCGTCATCCAGGGCAATTCCAACGGCGTCGTCCAGACCGGCGGTGGCTCCGTCTCGTCCTTCAAGAACAACGCGATCAGCAACAACGGCGTCGACGGCACGCCGCTCGCGGGGATCAGCCTGAACTAGCGACGCCGCTGCGGGAAGCACGAGGTTTGGCGATCCCAGCCTGCCAGACGATGTGCAATCGCTTCGGCGAGGTCCCGCTGCCGGCGGGACCTCGCTCGATTCCAGCGATGGCCGGCGCTCAGACGCCGGCGGCGGCCGCGTGCTGGGCGGCCATCTCGGCATCCGCGGCCGTGACGCGCTGGAACGCCGGACGCTGGGTGATGCGCTCGGCGTAGCGCACGAACACGTCCTTGCGCGGCACCACGCCGAACATCATGGTCCAGTTGAAGGCGACGCCCCACAGCACGTCGGCGGCGGTCATGCGCTCACCGAGGAGATACGGCCCCTTGGCGAGCTGCTGCTCCAGCGCCCCCAGCATCGTGTCGTAGTCGGCATAGGGCGACTGCGTGACCGGCGCCGGCTCGCGCTTCATGAAATGGTCGATCACGGCCGGCTCGAACGAGGCGCCGTAATAGGCGATCCAGCGCAAATAGGGACCGCGCAGGACGTCGTCGAGTGCCGGCGTCAGCCCCGCCTGCGGAAACAGATCGGCGAGATAGATGAAGATCGCGACCTGCTCGGTCACGATCTGGCCGCGATGTCCGATCGTCGGCACCTTGCCGAGCGGATTGACGGCCAGGAACTCCGGCTTGCGCTGCTCGCCGGCCTTCATGTTGAGGACATGCAGATCGTAGGGCGCGCCGAGCTCTTCGAGCAGGACGCGTGTGCCGGCGGCGCGGGTCTGCGGTGAATAATACAGCGTGATCTTGTCGTCGGCGGTCATGATGGTCTCCTCCCATTGCCGGCTGCGGTGGCGGGCTTGTCGCACACCATACCTGACAAGGCGTGTCAGGTATGTTTAAACAACGGCATGCGCGCCAGTCGTCTGCTCTCCATCCTCACGACCCTCCAGGCCAAGGGACAGGTCACCGCGCCCGAGCTCGCGGATGCCTGCGAGGTCTCGGTGCGCACGATCTATCGCGACATCGACGCGCTCTCCGCCGCCGGAATCCCAGTCTATGCCGAGCGCGGCGCCGAGGGTGGGTTCCGCCTGCTCGACGGCTATCGCGTCCGGCTCAACGGGCTGTCGCCGGCGGAGACCGATGCGCTGTTCATGGCGGGCCTGCCCGGCCCCGCCGCCGCGCTCGGGCTCGATGGCGCGATGAGCGCGGCGCAGAGCAAGCTCGTCGCGGCGCTGCCGCCGAGCCATCGCGCCAATGCCGGCCGGATGCAGGCGCGGTTTCATCTCGATGCGCCCGGCTGGTTCGGCGAGGCCGAGGAGCCGGTGCATCTGCGCGCCATCGCCGATGCGCTGCTCGCCGACCGCCAGATCGACATCCGCTATCAGACTTGGCGCGCCGAGAAGCGCCGTCGCGTCGCGCCGCTCGGCCTCGTGCTCAAGGGCGGCAGCTGGTATCTCGCAGGAGGGGTCGAACGCAGCGTGCGCACCTATCGGGTCGCACGCATTCTCGATTGCGCGGTGTCCACCGAGAGCTTCGCGCGGCCGGCCGATTTCGATCTCGCCGCCTATTGGCGTGCCGCGACGGAGCGGCTCGAGGCAGAGATGCATCCGAACGCAGCGACCGTGCGCCTGTCGCCGCGCGGCGTGAAGCTGCTGGAGGTGTGGAGCCAGCCTTATGTGCGGGCCCGCACGCGGCTCGCCGACGACGCCGATGCCGATGGCTGGCGCATCGCGACGATCCCGACCGGCACGACGCTATGGCACGCGGCCGGCGAGCTGCTGCGCTTCGGCCCGGAGGTCGAGGTGATCGATCCGCCGGAGCTGCGGGCGAAGATGGCGGAGCTGGCGGCGGCGATGGCGAAGCGCTACGGCGGCTCTGCGGAGAGAATGTGAGTGGCCGACCAGGACTCTCTCCGCGCGTCATTCCGGGGCGGCGCGCAGCGACGAGCCCGGAATCCACAATCCGGAGCGGTGTTGGGACGAAGAAGAGCGCCACGGCGATCCCGCGCCTCACCATATCTCGTGGCTATGGATTCCGGGCTCGCGCGTGCCCCGCGCCCCGGAATGACGTGGTGAGGGCGTGGGGTTACTCACGCGCAGCCGGGGTGAGCGAACGCGGGAGGGCTGAGACGAGCTACATCACCACTGGCGCGTCGGGCAGCTCGTTGGTCTCGCCGGCGTGCGGCGGATAATGCTTGGCGAGCTCACGCGACACCGCGGCGATGCCTAGCATCACGCCCTGCTCGAATCGCCCGGCGCGGAACTCGGCCTCCATCGCTCGGCAGATCGTCTCCCAGCCGGCGGCACCGACGCGCTCATGGATGCCGCGGTCGGCGATGATCTCGACGTCGCGGTCGGCGAGCAGCAGATAGATCAGAACGCCGTTGTTGTGGGCGGTGTCCCAGATCCGCAGTTGCGAGAACACGTCGAGCGCGCGCTCGCGCGGCGGCTGGTTGCGCCACAGCGGCCGGCCGTCGAGCGCGCCTTCGACGACGAAGCGAAGCTGGCCGGCATGGACCCGCTCGCTGTCCTTGATCGCCTGCTCGATCCTCGCCAGTACATCCGGCGTGAAGATGCGCGTGAGCTGCCAATGATGATGCAGCAGATGCCGGCCGATCCGTGTGATGCTCATGTGCGTTCGCCTCACCAGCTGCCCGAGGCGCCGCCGCCGCCGAAGCTGCCGCCGCCTCCTGAGAAGCCACCGCTGCTCGAACTCCCGCTGCTCCAGCCTCCCGACGAAGAGCCGCTCGACCAGCCGCCGCGGCGGCCGCTCCCCGGCCCCGCCATCGAGGCGAAGCTGTCGGCAATGAAGGCGATGACGAAGCCTGCGATCGCCGACAGCGCCACCAGCCCCGCCGATCCCACCAGCACCCAGGCGATCACGCCCATCGCGCCGCCGGTCGCGAGCGAACCGAGCAGACGGCCGAGCAGCGTCCGCAGGATGCCGCCGATCACCAGCGCGCCGAACAGCGCCACCGGCGCAAACGAGGTGATGGAGTCCATATCGAGGTCGGTGCCGTGCGAAGCCTGCGGCTGCGGCACCGGCAGAGCCTCGCCATTGATCACGCCGATCATGCGATCGACGCCGGCATCGATGCCGCCGGCGAAATCGCCGGAGCGGAATTTCGGCGCGATGACCTCGTCGATGATGCGGCGCGCGGTGGCGTCGGTGAGGCTGCCTTCCAGGCCGTAGCCGACCTCGATGCGCAGCTTGCGGTCGTTCTTGGCGATCACCAGCAGCGCGCCGTCGTCGACCTTCCTGCGGCCGATCTTCCAGGCCTCGGCGACGCGGATCGAGAACTGCTCGATCGTCTCGGGCTGCGTGGTCGGCACGATCAGCACCGCGACCTGGCTGCCCTTGCGGGTCTCCAGGTCCTTGAGCTTCTGGGTGAGACGCGCGACGTCCGACGAGGACAGCGTCCCGGTCTGGTCGACGACGCGGCCCGTCAGCTGCGGAACTGCGACATCGGCCAGCACGATCGTCGCGAGGCAGACGAGCAGCGTCGCAAGCAGCGCCTTGACGGCTGAGCGCGCGCGCAAGATCGGAAGCTCCGGCTATTTGGAGGGCGCAGGCGACGGCGCGTTGAAGTCGACTTTCGGCGCGACCGAGATTTCGCGCTCGTTCTCGACGGTGAAGTTGGCCTTCTCCTTGTAGCCGAACGCCATGGCCGTGAGGTTGTTCGGAAAGGTGCGGATGCCGACGTTGTACTCCTGCACCGACTTGATGTAGCGGTTGCGCGCCACCGTGATACGGTTTTCGGTGCCTTCGAGCTGGGACATCAGGTCGCGGAACAGCGCATCCGATTTCAGCTGCGGATAGTTCTCGGTGACGACCAGGAGTCGCGACAGCGCGCCAGTCAGCTCGCTCTGCGCGGCCTGGAACTTCTGCAGCGCGGCGGGATCGTTGACGACGTCGGGCGTGGCCTGCACGCTGCCGACCTTGGCGCGGGCGTTGGTGACGCCGAGCAGCACATCCTTCTCCTGCTGCGCAAACCCCTTCACGCTGTTGACGAGGTTGGGCACCAGATCGGCGCGGCGCTGATACTGGTTGACGACCTCGGACCAGGCCGCCTTGACCTGCTCGTCATTGGTCTGGATCGCGTTGTAGCCGCAATTGGTCAGGCTCAGCGTCATGAGCGCCGCCAGCACGGTCAGCAATCTCCGCATCGCAATCTCCCCCATCATCGGCCGCNCGGTCAGCAATCTCCGCATCGCAATCTCCCCCATCATCGGCCGCCGCGCGGGAACATTGTCCGGGCGCGGCATTGCCTGCGCAGGATCAGATAGTCGACATCGCGGCAAAATGAAAGGTGGACGGCCTCAGTTACGGCGGCCCGAACAACAGCCGCAGCTTGCGCCGGACACCGGGCGCCCGCCAGGCATCCCCTGCGAGCGCGATCCATTCGCCGAACACGATGCGGAACGGATTGTTGGTGGGCAAGCGGCCGCGGAGGCCGAACTGCAGCGGTTCGTCGCGAGGCGCTTCGGCGAAGGTCCCGAACATCAGGTCGAACACGATCAGCACGGAGCCGTAGTTGCGGTCGAGGCAGCTGTCGTTGACGGCGTGATGCGTGCGATGATGGCGCGGCGTGTTCAGCACCCATTCCAGTGGACCGAGATGGACGGGGGCGCCGGTGTGCAGGAAGAACTGGTAGAGCAGGCCCAGTCCGAGCAGCAGCATGATCGCCAGCGGATGAAAGCCGATCCAGGCGAGCGGCACGAAGAACAGGAAGGCGCCGGTCAGTTGCCCGGTCCAGCCGAGCCGGATGCCCGCCGAGAGATTGAAACGCGTCGCCGAATGATGCACCGCATGCGTGGCCCATAGCCAGCGGATCCGGTGAGAGGCGCGGTGGAACCAGTAGTAGCAGAACTCGACCGCGATGAAGAGCACGGTCCAGCTCCAGACGGAATCGAGCGGGATCTCGAACAGCCGGTGCTGATAGGCGAAGACCAACGGAAACGCCGCCACACCGCTGGTCGATGCCTTGGCGATGACGTTGCCGATCGCCACGCCGAACGACGCCAGCGTCTCAGCCGGATCGTAGATGTCCTCATGGTCGGCCAGCCGTCCGTAGATCAGCTCGAGGCCGATGAAGGCGATGGCGAGGAGCAATGGCCAGCCGGCGGCATGGTCGTCGAGAACGGCGCGCATGGTCGGCGTACTCCTGCACGATGATACTGGTCTCGTTGAAGGCCTGATGGCCGGGCGCCTACAGCCTGGTACGCGATTGCGGCGCGGGTCGCAGCGCGGCGCCGGCAGCCGTCAGAGCGTCGCTCGCGGCTTGCATCGCGCCGGCGCAGGTGTCGCTGAGCTGATCGGATTGGGCAGCGAGACAGCGCACGATGCGGCCCCCTCCCGGCCGGACGGTGGCACACAGCCGCCTCTGGTCGGCATGGCAGGCTGCGATGGCGGCCCGGACGTCAGGCCGCTGCAACGCCGGGCCGACGTCGATACCGCCGGCGCGCGCCAGGGAGGCTGCAAAGGCGAGCGTGGTCGCGAGCGCGCTCGCCAGCGACAGGCGATGGATCTTGCGCATGAGGTCTCCATTGGGTGCTCGAGAGCCGCGGACGATTTGCGCCCGCCCGGCCCCGCGGGAGGTGCGGAGCCGGTGTCGATCGCGTCAGCGCGTGACGGTGCTGCTGCGGCTGACGGTGCCGCCATACGGACCCGTCGTCGTTCCGGTGTGGGTACAGCTGCCGCCGGCGCAGGTCGTCTGACCGCTGTTGGTGACGACGCCACCGCGCGGGCCGGTGAAACTGCGGCTATGGCTGCAGCTGCCGCCGCCACAGCCGCCCGAGCCGGAGGACGACCAGGTGCCGCCGCGCGGGCCGACGCCGCCGCCGCTGCGGGTCCAGGCCTGGGCGCTGGACGCCCCCAGCGCCATCACCATCGCGGCGATCGCCGCGGCCGCAATCGGGGTCCGAACTGAACTCATCTGTCTCTCCTGTTACTTCGACACCGCCTCATGGCGTGAGGAGAGCCTCGCCGATCAACTTTGCCGGCGGATTGCAGGAAAGAGCGGCCATGTAACGTTTTGTAACGGTCCCTGAGGCAGGGTTGCCCGATCACGCGAGGTGTTCTTAAAACGACCGGCATGGACCAGCGCCCCCATCTCCTGATCATCGAGGACGACATCGAGATCCGCAGCCTGCTGCGCGACCATCTGGCGCGCGAAGGCTTCCGCGTCGATGTCGGCGACGGCGGCGCGGCGCTCGACCGCTTCCGCAATACCTTCGGCGATCCCGACCTCGTCGTGCTCGACATCATGCTGCCCGGAGAGGATGGCCTGTCGATCTGCAGGCGGCTGCGCGCGGCCTCACGCGTGCCGATCCTGATGCTCACCGCCAAGGGCGACGAGATCGACCGCATCGTCGGGCTCGAGATGGGCGCCGACGACTATCTGCCGAAGCCGTTCAGCCCGCGCGAGCTGGTGGCGCGCATCCGCGCCATCCTGCGCCGCGCCGAGCCCGCGCCGCTGGAGACTCGCCGCTTCCTCGTCAACGCCAAGCTCACGGTCGATCTGGACAAGCGCGAGATCGCGCATGCGGAGGACGGACCGCTGCCGCTCACCAGCGCCGAATTCGAGCTGCTCGGCTGCTTCCTGGTCAGGCCTAACCGCGTGCTGTCGCGCGATCAGTTGATGGACTGGACCCGCGGCCGGCAGGCCGATCCGCTCGACCGCACCATCGACGTGCAGGTCAGCCGGCTGCGCAAGAAGATCGAGCGTGACGGCGAGGACGAACTGATCAAGACCGTGCGCAGCGCCGGCTACATCTTCACCGGTTCGGTCAAGGAGCTGTAAGCCGTGCTCGGACGCCTCGGCTTCGCCGGCCGGCTGATGGCGATCGTGCTGTTCGCGCTGATCGCGCTGTGGGCGGTCGGTCTCGGCTGGCTGTTCCTCAGCGAGTCGCGCGAGGAGATTTTCAGGCGGCTGTTTCCGCTGCCCGAGCAGGTCAGCGCCATCGTCGAGCTGATCGAAAACGCAGGGTCCGCGGAGCGCCCGCTCATCCTCAAGGCTGCCAGCAGCGAGCGGCTGCGCGTCACGCTGACCCAGGAGCGCCCCGAGGCGTCAGCGGAGACGATGCGCCGGCCGCTCGCCGAGCAGTTCCTGAAATTGTATCTGCAAGCGCTGCGGCCCCGCGACGTCATTGTGCTGCGGTCGCGTGCCGGGCTGCCGCGCTGGCGCGACTGGCACCTTGGCGACTATTGGCGCAACGCCAGCCGCTCGGTGCGCTTTGCGGTGTCGCTGCGCGACCACGACTATGTCGTGTTCGAAGCCAGTGGCGCCGCCGGCCCGCGCCTGTTCGGGCTGCCGCCCGGCTTCGGCGTCGGCCTGCTCGGCGCGCTGATCGGCATGGCCGCAGTGATCGCGATCGCGCGCGAGGCGCGGCCGCTGCGCCAGCTCAGCCGCTCGCTCGGCCAGTTCAGCAGTGATGCCACCGCGGTGCATGTGAAGCCGGCGGGCGCACCGGAGATCCGCAACCTGATATCGGCGGTGAACGACATGCAGACGCGCATCTCCGAGCTGGTGCGCGGCCGCACGCTGCTGCTTGGAGCGGTGTCACACGACCTCAAGACCTACATCACCCGGCTGCGGCTTCGCGTCGAGCGCCTGCCGGAGCAGGAGCAGCGCGACAAGGCGGCCGGCGATCTCGACGAGATGACCCGCCTGCTCGAGGACGCACTGGCGGTCTCGCGCGGCGGCTTTGCCGCCATCCAGCGCCAGCCACTCGATCTCACGGCGATGCTCATGGAGATCGTGGACGACCGGCGGCAGAGCGGCGCGCAGATCAGCGCCGAGCTCGGCCGCGCGCCGCTGACCGTCCTCGGCGAGCCAACCGCGCTGCGACGCCTGTTCATCAACCTGATCGAGAACGCGTTGCGCTTCGCCACGCGCTGCACCGTGCGGGTGCTGCCGGACAAGTCCGCCGTGATCGCGATCGACGACGATGGTCCGGGCATTCCGCCCGACGCGCGCAACGCGGTGTTCGAGCCGTTCTTCCGGCTGGAGAACTCCCGCAGCCGCAGCACCGGCGGCAGCGGGCTCGGCCTCGCCATCGTCAAGCAGATCGCCGACGCCCATGGCGCCAGCCTCGATCTGTCGACCTCACCGGAAGGCGGCCTGCGGGTGCGCGTCGCGTTTCCGCAGGCCTCCTAGACCAAGTGCGGCGTCAGCTGCCTTTCCTGTCGCGCAGCTGGGTGACGAACATGTCCTGCCAGTTCGCCGGCTTGACCTTGATCGAGCCGACGCCGTGCATGAACTCGGCGATCTTCAACACCCCCTCCGGCGTCGCGGAGAACCAGGTGTCCTTGTCCTGCAGCATCTCGAGCACATCCTCCTTGGTGGTCTTCACCTTGGCGGTGCGGGCGTAGATCTCGGCGGCGGCGGCCTTGTCGTTGGCGATCAGGTTGCAGGCCTCGTCGAGCGCGTCCAGGAAGGCCTGCACGACCTTCGGATTGGCATCGACGAAGCGCTTCGGCGCGAACACGACGTCCATCGTCAGCCGTCCGAGGACGTCGGCGGAATTGGCGACGCGGCGGATCTTGGAATCCTTCAGCTCGATATAGGAGAACGGCGGCGAGGTGAAATGCGCCGTGATCTCGGTCTTGCCCGAGGTCAGCGCCGCCACCGCTTCCGGATGCGGCAGGCCGACGGTCATCGGATCGAGCTTGGCGTAGTTCTCCTTGCCGAACTCATGCGCCGCCATCATCTGCAGCATGACCGCCGACAGCGAGGTCTTGATGCCCGGCAGCGCGATCTTGTCGCTCGGCTTGAAATCCTTCAGCGACTTGATCTCGGGATTGTTGGTGTTCATCCACAGCGACGTCGAGGAGAGGCCGCTGACGCCGACCACCTCGACCGCCGGAATGCCCTTGGCCTTGGCCCACAAGGTGATGAAGCCGGGCGCGCCGGTGCCGGCGATGTCGAGCGAGCCGGCCATCATCGCATCGTTGATGATGTTGCCGCCGTCGAGCAGCTGCCAGCTGACCTTGAACGGACCTAGCCCGGCCTTCTCGGCCTGCTTCTCCATCAGCTTCTGATCCTCCATCACGATCAGCGGCAGATAGAGGATGCCGTAGCCCTTGGAGAGCCTGATCTCCTTGACTTCGGCCTGCGCGGCGGTGGCGCCAAGCAGCGCGGCGAGGCCGATCGCGGCACCCGCGAGTGATTTGCTCCAGGACATGTTTGTCTCCCTTACCCAGTCGTTGTGGTTATAGCCGATCAGTGCTGCATGCCCCAACGCCGCACCGTCTTGCGTTCGATGGTGGCGAACACGACGTTCTCGATCACGAGGCCGATGATGATCACGGTGAACAGGCCGGCGAACACGTTCGCCGTCTCGAGCTGATTGCGGTTCTCGAAGATGAACCAGCCGAGGCCGCCGGACCCGGACGACACGCCGAAGACCAGCTCGGCCGCGATCAGCGTGCGCCAGGCGAAGGCCCAGCCCACCTTGAGGCCGGTCAGGATCGCCGGGAAGGCGGCGGGGATCAGGATGAAGCGCACCAGCTTCAGCCCGCGCAGGCCGTAGTTGAGACCGACCATGCGCAGCGTGTTCGACACCGAGCGGAAGCCGGAATGCGTGTTCAGCGCGATCGCCCACAGCACCGAATGCACCAGCACGAAGATGATGCTGCCCTTGCCGAGGCCGAACCAGATCAGCGCCAGCGGTAGCAGCGCGATCGCCGGCAGCGGGTTGAACATCGAGGTCAGCGCCTCCAGGAAATCAGCGCCGATCCGCGAGCCGATCGCGATCGTGGTCAGCACGGCAGCCAGCGCAATGCCGACGCCGTAGCCGATCAGGAGCGTCTCCAGCGACACCAAAGTGCGCGCCGGGATCACACCATTGGCGACGTTCTCGAAAAATGCCGACAGCGTGTCGGTGAAGGTCGGAAACAGCAGGGGATTGCCGAGCCACACTCCGTAGGCCTGCCACAGCGCGGCCAGGGCCACCAGGATGATGGCCTTGCGGACCGCACCGAAGCGGTAGATGCGTTCCAGCCAGGACAGGCTCGCCTCGACCTTGACGTCGCCGAGGGGCGTCTCTGCATTGACGATCTCGGGGCGCAGCGCCAGCGTCTCGCTCATGATCTCTCTCCCGTCCCTCAGTGATGGCCGAACAGCATGTCGTTGATGCGTCCTTCGAGCGCGACCTGCTCGGGCGAGCCCATCGTGCCCGGAGGCACGCTGTTCAGCTCGGCGCGGACGCGGCCGGGATGCGGCGACAGCAGCAGGATGCGCGAGCCGATCTTGATCGCCTCCTCGATCGAATGCGTCACGAACAGCACGGTGAAGCGGGTGTCCTGCCACAGCTGCAGCAGCTCGTCCTGCATCTTGCGCCGGGTCAGGGCGTCGAGCGCGGCGAACGGCTCGTCCATCAGCAGCACGTCCGGCTCCATCGCCATGCCCCTGGCAATGGCGACGCGCTGCTTCATACCGCCGGAGAGCATGTGCGGATAGGAATCGATGAACTTGGTGAGGCCGACCTTGTCGATGTAGGATTTTGCGCGCTCCTGCGCCTCATCAGCGCTCAGCCGGCCGCTCGCCGTCAGCGCGAACACGACGTTCTCGCGCACCGTCTTCCACGGCAGCAGCTGGTCGAATTCCTGGAACACCATCATCCGGTCCGGACCGGGCTCGGTAACCTCATTGCCTTTCAGCCGGATGCGGCCCTCGGTCGGCTTGAGGTAGCCGCCGATCGCCTTGAGCAGGGTGGACTTGCCGCAGCCGGAGGGCCCGAGCAGCACGAAGCGGTCGGAATCGAACACCTTGAAATCGACGCGATAGGTCGCCGTGACCAGCGTGTCCGGCGTCTTGTACTGGAGCGTCACGCCCTCGACGGAGAGCAGCGGCTCGAACTGGGATGGTGTCTGATGGACGGTCATGCGTCCTCCCTCTATGTTGCAGCGCGAAATTTCGCCTGGTGCACTTCGGCGCCCTTGTTCGAAGTGATAGAGGAGGAGACTGACGCGAACCTGACTCCGGGACTGAGACGACGACCTTGCGCATCCTGCTGGTGGAAGACACGCCCGAGATCGGCGCCGCCGTGACCAGCCGGTTCGAGCGGATCGGCTACGCCGTCGACTGGGAAAAGGACGGCCGCACCGCGAGCGAGCTGATCGAGGTGCAGACCTATGACCTCATCGTGCTCGACGTGATGCTGCCGAACATGGATGGCTTTGCCGTGCTCAAGCATTTGCGCAAGCGCGGCCTGCGCACGCCGGTGCTGGTGCTGACCGCGCGCTCGGCGGTCGATGACCGCATCGGCGCGCTCGACCTCGGCGCCGACGACTATCTGATCAAGCCGTTCGACTATCGCGAGCTGGAGGCACGGGCGCGAGCCCTGCTCCGCCGGGCGGCCGGGCAGTCCGACAATCTGCTGACCTTGGGGCCGCTGGTGATCGATCGCGCCGGGCGAACCGCGAGCGTCGCCGGCCAGCCACTCGACCTGACCCGACGCGAGCTGACCGTGCTGGAGATCCTGGCCGCGCGCCCGGGCCGCTACGTCGCAAAGGAGGAGCTCGTGGAGCAGCTGTTCAGCTTCGACCAGGACCCGAGCCCGAACGCCGTCGAGCAGTTCATCGCGCGTCTCAGGCGCAAGCTCGCGGCAACGACCGTCGAGATCAAGACCGAGCGCGGCCTTGGCTATCAGCTCCACGCTTCGTGATCTCCGGACCTCGCTGCGCGCGCGGCTGCTGATCGCGATCGGCGCGATCCTGGCGGTCGGCGCGGTCGTGCTCAGCCTCGCCGCCTGGCAATATGCGGCGACGGCCGCGCGCGATGCCTATGACAAGCTGCTCGCCGGCGGCGCCGTGCAAATCGCCGAAAACATCTACATGCAGGGCGGCGTGGTGACGCTGGATCCGCCGGCGGCGGCGTTCGCGACCTTGTCGGCCTATGACCACGTGTTCTACCGCGTCACCGATCCGCGCGGCGTCGTCGTCGCCGGCTATGACGATCTCACGATCCAGGCACCCAAGAGCGCGCTGCGCGAAGGCGTGGTGCTGCGCGATGGCGTCTACCGCGACCAGCCGGTGCGCGTCGCCGCGGTGGCGCGCAGGCTCGATGGAGCCTCCGGCGACGGCTGGAGCGAGATCGTACTGGCGCAGACGTTGCGCGCGCGGGACGCGCTGACCTGGGATCTCGCGTCGAAGGCCATCGGCCTGATCGCGGCGATGAGCCTGCTGGCGCTGGTCGCGACCGCGTTGTGCCTGCGGCTGGTGTTCGCGCCGCTGACGCGGATCGAGGCCGAGATCGTCAAGCGGCGGCCGGATGATCTCAGCCCCATTGCCATGACGCCGCCGCGCGAGGTCCGCGCGCTGGTCGGCGCGATCGACGGCTTCATGCAGCGCCTCGCCGAGCGCATCACGCTGATGCAACGCTTCATCGCCGACGCCACGCATCAACTGCGCACGCCGCTGGCAGCGATCGATGCCGAGGTGGAGCTGCTGAGCGATCAGAGCAAAGATCCGAAGACGCTCGACCGGCTGCGCGGCCGCATCGGGGATCTTGCCCGCCTCACCAGTCAGTTGCTCGATCACGCGATGATCCAGCACCGCGCCCAGGCGCCTCGCCTTGCGCCGACCGACATCAACGCGCTGGCCAAGTCCGTGCTGTCGCAGAGCGTGCCGCTGTCGCTCGACCGCGAAGTCTCCGTGAGCTTCGTGGAATCCGACGACGATGTCGTCGTCGCAGCCGATGCCATCAGCCTGCGCGAGGCGCTCGCCAATCTGATCCACAATGCGCTGGCGCATGGCGCGCGGACGCGGCTGATGGTGAAGGTGGAGCGGACAGCGGAGAGTGTCGCGATCGTCGTCTGGGATGATGGGCCGGGCATTGCGGCGGAGGCGCAGGCTGGATTGCTGGTGCCATTCCAGAAGGGCGCTGGCTCGCACGGCTCCGGGCTCGGACTCGCGATCGCCAACGAGGTCGCACAGGCCCATGGCGGAAGCTTACGCTTCGGCGGCAGAGCGGGTGATTTCAGCGTGAGGCTCGAGCTGCCGATCAGCGACAGCTTAGCTGATCCGTCCCCTATCAGACCCAAGTGAAGAAACGTCGAGATTAGACTCGAGCTGCCGCTCCGAAGCCGGTGAGCTCCCCTCCCCCTTGCGGGGAGGGGTCGGGGGTGGGGGTCCCCGAATGACGCTGAATGTTAGGAAATTAGATCATCGGCGACTGATGCAGTCCAGCTTTCGCACTCGATCAATCCGCGAGCACGGCGAGATTGATTGGCGCGCTCAACTACGTTCGGCGCCCGGAGACCCCCACCCCCGACCCCTCCCCGCAAGGGGGAGGGGGGCGCAGTGTGCTTGTGGTAAGGGCTCGGATCCAAAGGGCTCTGATGAAAGCCGCTGTGCTCCGGACTTACGCCGCCGCCTTCCTGGCCTTCGCGTCCCGGATCGCCGCCCACACCTTCTCCGGCGTCAGCGGGGTCTGCAGGTTGGTGATGCCCAGTTCGAACAGCGCGTCCATCACGCCGTTGGTGACGCAGGGCGGGCCGCCGATGGCGCCGGATTCGCCGCAGCCTTTGGCGCCGAGCGGGTTGGTCTTGCACGGCGCGGAATCGTCGAGGGTGACTACGATCGGCGGCACGTCGTCGGCGCGCGGGATGCAGTAGTCCTGATAGGTCGCGGTCAGGAGCTGGCCGTCGGCGTCATAGGCGACGTTCTCGTACAGCGCCTGGCCGATGCCCTGCGCGACGCCGCCATGGATCTGGCCGGCGACCAGCATCGGGTTGACGGCGACGCCGACGTCGTCGACCGTGGTGTAGCGCACGACGCGGCTGATGCCGGTGTCCGGATCGATCTCGACCTCGCAGATATGCGTGCCGTTCGGCCAGCTCGGGCCATCCACCTCGCCCTCGCTGTCGACCGACAGCTTGGCGCCCTGCTCCTTCTGCGCAATCTCGAACAGGCTGATGCGGCGGTCGGTGCCGACGACGGTGAGGACACCGTCACGATATTCGATGTCCTCGACCGCGGTCTCCAAGAGGTTGGAGGCCTTCTCGCGCGCCTTAGTGATCAGGTCGTTCGACGACACAGCGACCGCGGTGCCGCCGACGAACAGCGAGCGCGAGCCGACGCTGCCGAACCCGGTGGCGAGATCGGTGTCACCTTGCACGACGTCGATCTTGTCGAGCGGGATGCCCAGCGTGTCGGAGATCATCTGCGTGTAGGTGGTTTGCAGCCCCTGCCCCATTGCCATGGTGCCGGAATGCAGGATGACGCGGCCCTCGGACGTCGCATGCAGCGACACCTTCTCGGTGTGGGCGCGGCCGCCGGTCCATTCGATGTAGCTGGTCAGGCCACGGCCATAGAGCATGCCGCGCTTCTTGGCCTCGCGCTTGCGCGCGTTGAAGCCGTCCCAGTCGGCGAGCTTGGCGGCGCGCTCCAGCATGTGGGCGAAGGCGCCGGAATCATACACCTGGCCGACGGCATTGGTGTAGGGCAGCTGCGCCGGCTTGATGTAGTTCGCCTTGCGGATGGTGCGCGGATCGATGCCGATCTGGCGCGCGGCGGTGTCAAACAGCCGCTCGACGATGAACACTGCCTCGGGACGGCCGGCACCGCGATAGGCGCCGACCGGCGCGGTGTGCGTCATGACGGTCTTGATCTCGAAGTGCACCAGCGGCAGGTCGTAGACGCCGGTCTGCACGAACGGGCCGAGCACCAGCGGGATGATGTTGGCCGCGCCCGAGGAATAGGCGCCGGTGGCGCCGATCGAGCGCACGCGATAGGCCAGCACCTTGCCCTTGGCATCGAGCGCGAACTCCGCGGTCGAGGTGAGGTCGCGGCCATGGGTGCCGCCGACGAACTCGTCGGTGCGCTCGGCGCGCCAGCGGACTTTCTTGTTCAGCTTGGTCGCGGCATAGGCGACGATGCCGTCCTCCGGATAGAGGTTGGTCTTCTGGCCGAAGCCGCCGCCGATGTCGCCGACCAGCACGCGGATGCTCTCCTTCGGCCGCTTCAGCACGGCGTCGGCGAGCACGTCGCGGGTCGAGGCCGGGGTCTGCGACTGCACGTACAACAAGAGCCGGCCGGTCTTCTTCTCGATCTCGGCAATGGTCGAGCGCGGCTCCATCGCGGAGGGCACCAGACGCTGGCTGGTGATGTCGAGCGAGACCTTGTGCGGGGCGCTGACGAAGGCCTGCTCGACCTTGGCGGCATCGCCGTAGCTCATCGCGGCGACGATGTTGTCGGGCGCCTCGGCCCAGACCGCAGGCGCGCCCGGCTCGATCGCCTTCACAGGATCGGTCACGGCCGGCAGCACCTGGTAGTCCACGACGATCGCCTCGGCCGCCTCCTGCGCGATCGTGCGCGACGTGGCGACGACGGCCGCGACGGCCTCGCCGGTGAAGCGGACGGTCTCATGCGCCAGCAGGCGGCGCGGCGGCACGGTCATCGGCTTGCCATCGGGACGCTTGAAGATCGCGAGCGTCGGGATGCTGCCGACGTCGTCGGCGACGAGATCCGCGCCGGTGTAGATCGCCTCCACGCCCGGAATGTCGCGGGCGGCAGCGCTGTCGATCGAGAGGATCTTGGCATGGGCGTGCGGGGAGCGCAGTACGTAGAGCCAGAGCGCGCCGTCTTCCGGCTTGTCGTCGATGAACTGTCCCTTCCCGGTCAGCAGCCGCTGATCCTCCAGACGTTTCACGGGCTGCCCCGCACCGAAGCGCATGTTGTTGGGAAGAATGTTCATTCGAGAATCCTTGGCCAGTTCAATGTAATTGCATGGGATTTTAGCGGATTTGCCGCCCGACACAACCACCGCCGTCATTCCGGGGCGCGC
Source organism: Bradyrhizobium aeschynomenes (assembly GCF_013178945.1). Taxonomy (GTDB): domain Bacteria; phylum Pseudomonadota; class Alphaproteobacteria; order Rhizobiales; family Xanthobacteraceae; genus Bradyrhizobium; species Bradyrhizobium aeschynomenes. Next base: position 53,568 of record NZ_JABFDM010000016.1, on the reverse strand, counting down.
GCAGCGCGAGCCCGGAATCCATAACCACGAACGGGAGTCTGAAGGCTCGGCCTCTCCCGACGTACCCCAAGAAGGACACGGCGTATGGATTCCGGGCTCAGCCCTTCGGGCTGCCCCGGAATGACGGCGGAGAGAGCGGGGCCGTCATCTGAGTGTCACCCCAGGCTGAGCAGCACCTCTTCGACGACCTTGCGCTGCTCTGATGTCAGGGCAGCCTGCGGCGGCACGGGGTCACCGACGTCGTAACCCTGAATCGACAGGCCCGCCTTGATGCAGGCGGCGAGGTTGAAGCGGGCGAAGGCCTCGTTGATGCGCCACAGCCTCTTCTGCAGCGCGAGCGCATCGTCCCAGCACGACGCCTTGCAGAGATTGTAGAGTTCCACGCTCTGGCGCGGGATGATGCAGGCCGGCCCCGCCATCCAGCCCTTGCCGCCGATCAGCATCACGGCTGCCGGAATGTGGGAGGAGGCCGCGAACACCTTGATGGCGTCACCGCAGCGATTGATGATCGACAGCAGGCGTCCGGTGTTGGTCGAGGCATCCTTGATGTAGTTGATGCGCGGGTGCTCGGCGAGCCGGGCGATCACGTCGAGCGACAGGTCCGAGCGCTGGAATTGCGGATTGGTGTAGATCACCACGGGCACATCGACGGCATCCGCGATCGCGCGGAAATAGGCTTCGATGCCGGCATCGCTGACCGGGAAATAGGCTTCCAGCACGGCCAGAATCCCGGTCGCGCCGCGCTTCTGGTAGGCCTTGGCCTGCGCCACCGCATCGGCGATCGCGGTCGAAGCCACGCCGGCGATGACGGGAACGCGCCCCTGGGCTGCCTCGATGGTCGCCTCCACCACCGCCATGCGCTGGGCGCGGTCGAGATAGGCGAACTCGCCGGTCGAGCCGAGCGGCGTCAGCCCGTGCACGCCGGCATGGATCAGGTCATCGCAGAGCCGCCCGAGCACGTCGGTGCGGATTGTGCCCTCGGCATTGATCGGAGACGCGAGATAGGGAAAGACGCCATGAAATTCGGTCATGCAGCCGGTATAGCGGCCGGGCCGCCGCTTCGGCAAGCAGACCGCCTGCCCACACGCCGCGCGGGGAAGCCCGATGCGCCTCCGGCGGATGACGGCCGGTCAGCCGGCCCGCCGTTGAATCCGGCTTCAAACCCTCTCTTCGGCAGGAGCGTCGCGGAGGTCGGGGAGCCGATCCGAGTGGCGCGATTCAATCTCCGATTGCGCTCATCACGACGCGGATGTACGCGCACGATGGTTCCGAACTCGGCAGAAATGGCTGCCGAGTTCGCCATTTTCAGTCATTTTTCCGCCGGATTGACCGATCATCATGCCAAGCGGAAACAGTTAGTTCGAGTGCTCCAGCGTAAATTCGCCGTAGGAATTTCGATCGGAGACGAGGGAAGCCTGCAGCGAGTGCGACCATGAAGACGCTTTACGATTTACTCGGAGCTCTTCCGGACGATGACGCTGAGGACATCCGGGCGGCCTTCCGCAAGGCGGTCAAAGAGAGCCATCCCGACATCAATCCCGGAGATCCCGACGCCGCACTGCGGTTTCGACAGATCATCCGCGCCAACGACATTCTCGGCGACAAGGAGCAGCGCACGGCCTACGATCGTCTGCTCGGTGCCGCGCGGGACGAACATCGGCAGGAGTCCAAGCTGGCCGTCGCAGCCAGGGTGCACAAGGTGGCCTCCGGCGTGATGGCGCTCGCCGGCGCCTCCGCTATGGCGCTGACAGGCTATCTGCTCTTCACCCATATGTCGGCGGCGTCCGTCGCGCCCCTCGAGCCGATCGTGGTCGCGACCAACAAGGTCAAGCCGCACGAGGTGCCCGCCAACCCGATCGAAAGCGCGTCCGTCGCGCCGACGGTAGGCGAGGCGGCTGCGAATGCCGGCAGCGAGCCGGCGGCCGGCGTCACCACCGGCAGTGCCGCCACCCCAGCCGAGCCGCTGCCAATCCGGGTCAGCAAGGTCGACGCGGTCTCTTCAGCCGAGCAGGAGCATGCGTCCTGCGGCCAGGCAACGACTGCCGCCTGCGTCTCGGACGCAACCCTGCCCGGCGGCACGACGTCCAACGAGGCCCGGGGCTATCGCGACCGCGGCATGGCGTCGTTCCAGAAGGGGGATTTGAACGCCGCCCTGGCTGACCTCGACGCCGCGATTCAGCTCGATCCGCGCTACTACGACGCCTACATCGATCGCGGCATCGTGTTCTACCGCATGCGCAAGTTCGACCGCGCCTTCGCCGATGTGGCCGCGGCCAAGCGGATCGAGAAGACCAACCGCGCCGTCCTGGACGCGATGGCCAAGCGCCAGCCGCTGCGCCCCCTGAAGCTCGACCCGCCCAAGCCCGACATGCGGGCCGACGTCAAGGCCGACATCAAGGCGGACGCGCCGAAGGCAGAAACGCCGAGAGTGGCAGCCGCGGCGACGATGTCGCCGCGGATGTCGACGGCGACGCCGATCTATGCGACGAGCGACCCCAGCCGCGCTCCGTGAACCGGACCGAAGACGCATTGACGAAGATTTAAGGTAATTGCGAACCTGCGGCGCGGAGAGCGGCCGCGGCCATCAACTGTTAGGAAAGCTGTCTCATGGTGGCGCCATGGGACATGGGCTGCTCGCAAAATTCATTCATCCGAATCCGGCGATCCGGCGCGAGCTCGTCGATCTCCTCTACACGTCCCTGCCGCAGGTGATGTCGATCAACGCGGCCGCGATCACCGGGTCGGTGACGCTCGCGGTCATGCATCGCGACCCCGGCTATATCGCGATCACGTTCGCGATCATCGTCAATGCGATCGGTCGCGTGGTCAGCCTGCTCCGCTACAAGCAGCATGGCGGGCGCCTGTCCGACCCCGACGTGATTCTGTGGGAGAAGGTCTATGCGGCCGGCGCCGCGGCGTTCGGCCTTGCGCTCGGCGCCCTGACCTTCCGCGCCTTTCAGCTGAACGACGCGCCCGGCGCGTGGATCGCCTTCGGTCTGTCGATGTCCTATTGCGTGGGCATGGTGTCCCGCGCGGCGATCCGCCCGTGGGTCGTCCTGACGACGACGGCCGTGCTGTTCGCACCCACGCTGATCGCCGGGCTGATGCGTCCCGAACTGCCCTATCAGCTCGGCGCGGCGATGCTCGTGCTGTTCTGGTTCTCGATCCGCGAGGCGTCGCGCCATCTCAGCACCGCCTTCATCGAGCGGCTGGAAGCCAAGCACGCGCTGGCGCGGCAGGCCAACCACGATTTCCTGACCGGGCTGCCGAACCGCGCGGCGTTTCTCGCCGCGCTCGAACGGACGACTGGCAGCGTAGCCATCGTTGCCATCGATCTCGACGGCTTCAAACCCGTCAATGATCGGCACGGCCATCATGCCGGCGACGAGCTGCTGCGTCAGGTCGCGATCCGGCTATCGGACTGCGTCGGATCGGGTGGCCTTGCCGCACGTTTCGGCGGCGACGAGTTCATGCTGCTGCGGCCGGTGGCCGGCGGCGCACAGGGACGCGACGACGCGCTGGAGCTCGCGCGCGAGGCCGTCCGCGCGCTGTCGATGCCGTTCCTGCTTTCCGATATCCCGGTGCTGATCGGCGCCAGTGCCGGTCTGCTCGTCAGCGATCAGCCGCTGACCGATGAGGCGGTCGACGAGCTGCTGCGGCGGGTCGACGATGCGCTCTACGTGGCCAAACGCGCCGGCGGCGGCGGATGCACCTGGGCCGAGGCCGGCGCAACGACGCTGCGCCAGGCGGGCTGAGCACGACCATCTCTCACGCGGATCTACGGCTCCTCCACACCTCGCAGGAGAGCGCCCAGCTCGTCCGCATCGAACTCACCCTCGCGACCGATCAGCACGAGCTGCGCCGTGAGCCCGTCGGCCGGCGACACCGGCGAGGGCGCCAGGGTGCCGCGCGTCGCCACCGACTGGAACAGGATCGGCTGAGTGGGATGTTCGGTGAACAGCAGAACGCCCTTGATGCGCAAGGTGCGGGGCGCGATCCTGCCGATGACCTGCTGGAAGCGCGCCAGCGACAGCGGCGCTTGCGAGGTCCAGGTGACGGTTGCGAACGGGAGCGGCGAGCTCGGCGCGCGCGGCGGCAGCGTGCGCGGCGCGCGCAGGTCGCGGCTGAACAGCAGGTCCGGCGCAACGTCGCCATGCGCAATGTCGAAGATCGCCGATTGCGGCTTGTAGCGGCCGACGACGGCGCGGACCTCGTCGAGCGCGTCGCGTGCGATGAGATCCGCTTTCGTCAGCAGCACGAAGTCGGCGGCGCGCAGCTGCGAGCGCCACAGCCCGTCCTGCTCCAGCGCCGGCTCGTCATGCAGCCGCTGTGGATCGACCAGGGTCACCACGGTCTCGAGCGGCGCGACTTTGAAGATGACGGGGTCCATCAGGTTGCGGATGATCTCGGCCGGATCCGAGATGCCCGACGTCTCGATCGCAATGGCATCGGGCGCCGGATCGCGCTTGATCACCGACGACAGCGTGCGCAGCAGGTCACCCTGCAGCGAGCAGCAGATGCAGCCGTTCTTCAGGCTGATCACTTCCTCGGTCACGGTGCCGAGCAGCTGCGCATCGATGTCGACGGCACCGAAATCGTTGACGATGGCGGCGATGCGCCGGCCGTCGGGATTGGCGAGCAGATGGTTCAGCAACGTGGTCTTGCCGGCGCCGAGCGCGCCGGCGACCAGCAGGACCGGAACGATCATGACAGCACGGGCCGGCGCACCGCGCGTCCCGGCCGCGCATCGCGCACGAGATCGCCGTCGCTGATGACGGACGCACCGTTGACGAGCAGATGCCTCACGCCCTCGGACGCCCGGTTCATGTTGAGAAAGTCGGCGCGGTCGCGAAGCCCTTCGAGATCGAGCACCGCGATGTCGGCGTCGCAGCCGGCCTGCAGCCGGCCCTTCTTGCGCATCGCCGGGGTCGAGGTCTCCAGGATCTGCGCCGGGATCAGCGTGCACTTGGCGATGCCGTCCATCAGCGACACCGTCTTGCGGTCCAGCACCCATTCGCGCAGGAATTTGGTGAAGGTCGCCGATGAACGGGGATGCGACACGGCGTCGTCCGGCAGCGGCCACGCGTCGCCGGTGTAGTCGGTGCCGTTGGCCAGGATCCACGGCATCGCATCGGAGGCGATGGCGCCGCCCGGGAACAGCACGGAGACGTCGAGCAGATCACGGTGGCGCTGGTTCACGGCGACGTCGAGGAAATGGATCAGCACCAGCGCGCCGGGATCCTCCTGCTGCCGTTGCAACAGCTCGTCGCGGCTGCCCAGACGATGCCGCTCGGCCACCATCTCGATCGCGTCATAGCCGGTGCCCATGCGCTGGCAGAAGGCGGGATCGGCGAAGAAGCCGGCGCCGACCACCGTCGAGCCGGTGCCGTAGGGATAGGCCTCCGTCGTGACCTTGAGGCCCTGCCTCTGCGCGGTCTGCACCAGCTCGGCGCAGCGCTCGACGTCCTGCAGGCTGGTGCTGTTGAAGTGACAGATGTGCATGTGCGCGCCGGTCGAGCCGGCCAGGCCGATCAGCCGCGTATAGGCATCGACCGAGCTGCGCGGGTCGACATTCGACATGTAGGCGATGTGAGTGTAGGTCGGTACGTCCTGCTTCGCCGCGAGGCTGCACAGCTCGGACAGCTCCTTCATGCCGGTCCCCGGCGCGTAGGCGTTCGGGAAGGCGATGCCGAGGCCGCCCTGGTCGAGGGCCTGCTTGGTGCGCTCGACGATCTCCGCGGTCTCGGCCGGTGTCGCGACCTCCTCGACCCAGCGTTTGTCGCGCATCGCCTCGCCCATGCCGCCGATGGTCGAGGCGGTCTGCTGCGTCGTCATCGTCGCGATGCGCGCGAACACCCAGCCCGCTGCCGCGCCGTAGTTGAGCGTACGGCCGATCGCCGCCTGTTCATCATACCAGCGCGCCACCGGCATCACGCCGACCTCGAGCTCCAGCGTCGTGGTGACGCCGTCGAACGCCTGCATGCGGTCCGCCGGCAGCGACTGGCCATGCGCGTGCAGATCGATGAAGCCGGGCACGACCACGAGGCCCGCCGCGTCGATCACCCGATCGGCCGCACTGCCGACGTCGCCGACCGCGGCGACCGCGCCATCCTTGATGGCGACGTCCGCCGTCGTGTCGAGGTTCGTTTCCGGGTCGAGCACACGCCCGCCGCGAATGATCAGATCGTATTGAGGCATGAAATCAGCTGGGCTCGCGAAGTGGAACTGCCGGAAGCCCTAACACGGATGCGCGGCGATGAGAACGCGGCGGGAGAGATCGATACGCGCCGAGCCATGCGTCGCGCACCTATCAGTTCGTCCCTGCGGCGACGCTCTTCCCCTGACGCAACGGATCGGTCAGGATCGAGTGCGACAGAGGAGACACCGAATGGCTTCGTCCAGCCACCGCATCGCCGACTTCACCTGCGAAAAGCAGCCAGCGACCGGCGCGCGCGGCATGGTGGTCACCAACCATCCGCTGGCTTCCAGCGCCGGCGCCGAGATGCTGATGCGCGACGGCAATGCGATCGATGCCGCGATCGCAGCCCTGTTCGCGCTCACCGTGGTCGAGCCGATGATGGTCGGCCTGCTCGGCGGCGGCCTGTCGCATATCCGGCTCGCCGACGGCCGCCACATCGTGCTCGACGGCCTCAGCACCGCGCCGCGGCGCGCCAGCGCCGACATGTATGATCCGGTGTCGGACGAGATCGCGCTGGCCCGCGAGACGCGCGACCGCCGCAACGCGGTCGGCGCGTTGGCCGTCGCGGTGCCGGGCGCGCTGAAAGGCTGGTGCGAGGCACTGGCGCGATTCGGCCGGCTGCCGCTGCACGAGGTGATGGCGCCCGCGATCCGGCTCGCCGAGCATGGCTTCGTCGCAAGCGCCTATCTCAACGACTGCGTCCGGCAGGTCGCGAGCGATCTCACCCGCGATCCGAATCTGTCGGCGCTGTTCCTGCCGGGCGGCGAGGCAGTCAAAGCCGGCACGCACGTGATCCAGAGCGACTACGCCGCGACGCTGCGGCTGATCGCCGGGCACGGACCGGATGCGCTCTATGATGGACCGCTCGGGACCGCGCTCGCCAACTACATGACCGGCCAAGGCGGTCTGATCGATCTCGCAGACCTCAAAGCCTACCGCGTGATCGAACGGGAGCCCATTCGCGGCTCCTATCGCGGTTATGAAATCCTCGGCCCGCCGCCGCCCTCCTCGTCCGGCGTGCACATCGCGCAGATGCTCAACATCCTCGAGGGATTCGACGTCGGCGCGCTCGGCTTCGGCTCGGCCGACGGAACGCATCTGCTCGCCGAGGCCCTGAAGATCGCCTTCGCCGATCGCGCGGTCGCGACCGCCGATCCGGCCTTCGTCGACGTGCCGGTCGACCGCCTGACGTCGAAGGCCTACGCCGCCGAGCGGCGTGCGCAGATCGATATGGCCCGCGCCCAGAGCTTCACCCCCGGACTGTCGCCGACCGAATCCGCCAACACCACGCATGTCACGGTGGCCGATGCCGAGGGCAACGTCATCGCCGCGACCCAGACCATCAACGGCCTGTTCGGCGCCTGTGTGCAGATCCCGGGCACCGGCATGACCGCCAACAACTACATGTACAATTTCGATCCGCATCCAGGCCGCGCGCTGTCGATTGCGCCCGGCAAGCGCGTCTTCACCTCGATGGCGCCGATGATGGCGCTGCGCGACGGCAAGCTGCGTTATGCGCTTGGTCTTCCTGGCGGCCTGCGCATCTTCCCCTCGGCGTTTCAGGCGCTGGTCAACCTGATCGACCACGGCATGTCCCTCCAGGAGGCGGTGGAGGCGCCGCGGCTGTGGACGCAGGGCGGCGTGCTCGAACTGGAGCCGGCCTTCCCCGACGATGTGGCGAGGGAGCTCGCGGCACGCGGCCACGAGATCAAGCGCGAGCCGGTCGTCGCCGGCGGCATGAACGCGATCGCGTTCGGCGATGACGGCACGCTGACGGGTGCGGCGTGCTGGCGCGCCGACGGCACGCCGATCGCGATCTCCGGCGGCCGCGCCCGCGCCGGACTGCGCTTCGCCATCGCCTGAGAGAGCGTCGCCCGGATGAGCGGAAGCGACATCCGGGCTACGATCTACGATCTCTGCCGCATCCTCCGGGCGATCGCCTCGCCGATGACGACCGTCGTGAAATGCGTGTTGGCGCGGCAATCGGACGGCATGATCGAGGCGTCGGCGACGCGCAGGCCGGCGATGCCCTTGACGGTGCCGTCCGGATTGACCACGCCGTCATCGTCGTCGAAGTCGCTCATGCGGCAGCTTCCAGCGGCGTGCTGGATGTCGCCGGTGATCTGGCGCAGCAGCGCGTCGAGCTCGGCATCCGGCAGCGCGGCCGCCTGCGACGGTGTGAATGGCGTATCACCGAGCCGGATCCAATCCGCGACGCCTTGCAGCGCCGGCTGTGTCGTGATCACGGCCAGCCGCTTCACCGCATCGCGCATCCGTGCGATGTCGCGCGAATCGGCCAGCATGTTCTCCTCCACGATCGGGTCGACGGCCGGGTCGATCGAGGCGAGCTTCAGCGTGCCGCGCGAGAACGCGTTGAACAGGCCGGCGCCGATCGCGCCGGGCACGCCGATGCCGCGATGGTTGAACGCAATCAGGATCATGTCGCGCTTGCCGCCGCCGGCCAGGCCCGACGAATAGGTGACGCAGCAATTGGTGTGGCGGGTGTCGCGGTCGGTCGGACGCAGCGCCTCGCGCAGCTGGATGGTGGTGCGGAACAGCGGATGATCGAAGAAGTGCCGGCCGACGGGAAGATCGCGGATGACGCCGACGCCCATCGCCTGCAGATCCGCCGCCGGCCCAATGCCCGAGCGCAGCAGGATGGCCGGGCTGTGAATGGCGCCGGCGCACAGCACGATCTCGCGCGCGGCGATGTCCCTTGTGCCCTCGGCTTCGAGATGGACGCGCACGCCGGTGGCCTTGGAATCGCTGATCAGCAGACGATCGACCAGCGCGCGGCCGCGGATCTCCAGATTGGCGCGGCTCCGCGCCGGCTCCAGATAGCCCTCGTTGGTGGAGATGCGGCGGCTGTCGCGGCTGTTGATCGGATAGCAGGCGACGCCCTCGCCATCGGGTCCGTTGAGATCGTCGCACCAGGGATAGCCGCTCGCCAGCGCCGCATCGCGCAAGGCCCGATCGATCGGGCCCCATTGCTCCGGCGGCGCGCGATACACCGGCAGCGGACCGCCGCGGCCATGTCCGCCGCGGTCGCCGAAGGCGAGGTCATCCTCGATCACCGAGAACAGCGGCATGATCTCCCGCGCCGACCATCCGGAGCAACCATTGGCGGCCCATTCGTCGAACGCATCGGCCACGCCGCGGATCGCGATCTGGCCGTTCATCATCGAGCTGCCGCCGAGGCCCTTGCCGCGCCAATAGAACCGCATGTCCTGCCCGGCCACCCGGCGCGACATCAGCTGCGGCCATTGCCATTTCTCCTGCAATGCGCGGTCATGGATGATCGGAATCGGGTTCGGCGTCGCAATCTCCCACGGCACGTCGGCCGCGCGCCAGTCCGCTCCCGCCTCGAGCAGCAGAACCCGCCTCTCGGGATCTTCCGACAGGCGGGCAGCGACGGCTGCTCCCGCGGAGCCACCGCCGACGACAATGACGTCATACATGGATCTGCTTCTCGCTGTGCACGGCCACCGTAACCATGACGGCACCTTGCGCCGGATGATCCGATCCGTGAAGTGCTGGAAATGTCAGGCCACCAGCATGCCAACGCAGGGCTGCGCCGCGTCCTCGGCAACGAGGCAGGACGCCACCGCGATCACCTCGCGCGCCGACTTCCACGCGCCGCCGCCACCCGCCGGTCCGTTGGTGTAGAGCGTCTCGACCTCGTTGCCGATCCTGACCGCCTCGGCCATCGTCTCGGTCCGTCCTGCGACACGAACGCGCACCTCGGAGGGCTCGCGGCCTTGCGCGAGCCTCTCTCCATGCAATGCATCGAGCCCGATCAGATCGCAGCGCAGCTCGCTCATGGCCACGCCCGTCAGCGCCAGACGCGCGCGGACGATGTCCAGCGCGAGCCGGCCGCGCGCGACGGCGCCGGGGCCGGCATAGGAGATCTGGCCCTCGCCGACGTAGGAATCGAGATAGCCGACCGAGGTCTTCAGCAAGCCGGTCTTGGGCTTGCCGCGGCCCCCGACAACCTTGACCCGATCGGAGCCGATCGCCTCGACCGTGACTTGCGAGAAATCAGCCACCACGTCCGGCTGATAGTAGGCTGCGGGATCGTGGATCTCATAGAGCAGCTGCTCCTTCACGGTGGCCGGCGTGACACGGCCGCCGGAGCCCGCGACCTTGGTGACGATCAGTTCGCCATCCTCGCGCACCTCGCCGATCGGAAATCCGAGGCGGGCGAGCTCGGGCACATCCTTGAAGCCCGGGTCGGCGAAATAGCCGCCGGTGATCTGGCCGGCGCATTCCAGGAGATGGCCGACGACGGTCCCCTGTCCGAGCCGGTCCCAATCATCCATCGCCCAGCCGAACTCATGGATCAGCGGGCCGAGGAACAGCGCCGGGTCGGCGGCGCGCCCGGTGATCACGACATCCGCGCCGGCGGCGAGCGCCTCGGCGATGGCGCGCGCGCCGACATAGGCATTGGCGGAGACGATGCGATTGCCGAGACCGGTGATCGTGGCACCGGTGTCGAGCGTGGCGTCAGCCGCTTTCAATCGCGCCAGCACGTCGTCGCCGGTGACGGCCGCGATTCTGAGCCCTGTCAGTCCGAGCTTGCGCGCGGTCGCGCGGGTGGCTTCAGCTGCGGCGACTGGATTGGCCGCACCCATGTTGGTGACGATGCGGACCTTGTTGGCGCGGCAGATCGGCAGCACCGCCTGCATGCGGGCGGCCAGCAGCGGATCGTAACCGGTCTGCGGGTCCTTCAGCCGCGCCTGCTGCGCCAGCGCGATGGTGCGCTCGGCGAGGCACTCGAACACGAGATAGTTCAGCCCGCCTTTGTCGGCAAGCTCGATCGCGGGCTCGATGCGGTCACCGGAATAGCCGGCGCCGGCGCCGATCCTGACGCTTCGCATGAACGCTCCTCCCGCCTGTCATGATCATTGCGATGAGGATAGCGATCCAGCGACGGCCTTGCCAGTACCGGCCGCGCGCAATGGCCTTACAGCGCAGGCGCCAGCGCGGGTGCCTCGCGACAACGCGCCCCTTCGCCGGCAGCCGTTTCAGCATCGGCCCATCGCCACTGATGGCCGCCGGCGCGCTTCGCGGCATAGAGCGCACGGTCGGCCTGGTCGAGCAGCGCCTCCGTTTCCGCCGCCCGGCGCTCGGCAAGGAAGATGCCGGCGCTGGCGCCGATCTGCACGACGCCTCCCGCCAGCGAGAACGGATGCGCGAGCGACGCCACGACCGCCCTGGTCAGCGCGAGCGCCGCATCTCGTCCAGCGGAGCCTGCCGGGACCGGCAGCAGCAGCATGAACTCGTCACCACCGAAGCGGGCCGCGAGGCCGCTCTCGCCGAGACAGTCCAGCAGCCGCTCGCCGACCTGGCACAGCAGCGCGTCGCCCGCCTGATGGCCGAAGCGGTCATTGACCCCCTTGAAGCCATCGAGATCGACCGCGATGATCGCGGCCGGCTGGTCGAGTTGGCGAAGCGCCTCGATGAAGGCTGCACGGTTCGGCAACCCGGTGAGGAAATCCTGGTGCGCCTGGCGACGCAACGCCTGCTGCGCCGTGATCCGTTCGGTGAATGCCGCCGTGAGACGATAGGACGTGCCGCGCAAGGTGATCCAGAACAGCACGACCATTCCGGCGCCCATGCGATACACCGGCTCCGGCTGCATCAGGCAGGCGATCACGGTCGGAATCAGCAGCACGGCCGACGAGCTCATCACGATCCAGGGGCTGACCCGCGACACGATGCCGACGCAGAAGGCCATCGACAGGCCGAAGCACATCCAGATCCCTGGACCATCGCCGATCTGAAACGCGCGCGCCGACAAGGCGCCGACGGCAAGACCGAAGGCGGCGGCACCGAGCCCGTAAAGGCGCTCCCAACGGATGATGGCGTCGTGATCGAGCTGATCGAAGCGGGCCGCGAACATCAGCAGCTTGATGACGCGCAATGCACCGATCACGACCAGCGCGGCCGTGATCGCGGCGTAGCCAGGATCGCGTACGACCCAGGCCATCACGGTCCCGATCACGACGGCAGCAGCCGAAATCGTCCCGACCAGCGGCATCGAGCTGTACAGCAGATGCGCGAGTTCGCGACGAGTGTCCGGGTCCAATCGTTGCATCGCAATTCCATTGCATGAATTGCGCGCACTATCGTACCCACGCCTTAACGAAATATCGCTGCACCCGCGAAGGGCTGCCATGCACCCGCGATGCTTAAGAGAGTCTCACCTGCACGACGACAATTCGAATTGCCTGCGCTTCCCGCCGGCGACTAAAGCGCGATGAGATCAGGATGAATCGTCACCGCGCTTTAGATTGTTGTTTGCGCATGATCTTTTCGGAAAACCGCTGCGCACTTTTCCGGATCATGCTTTAGCTCGCCCAGCTGTCGCGGAATTCACCGAACAGCGTGATGCCGCCGCACGCATAGATCGTCTGCCCGGTGATGTAGCTCGCCTCGGACGAGGCGAGAAAGGCGAACACGCCGGCGATCTCCTCAGCGCTCGCGACCCGCCCCATCGGGATGTGCGACTCCACGACCGCGCGCTTGGCCGGGTCACCGGTCCACGCTGCGTTGATCGGCGTATCCACCGCGCCGGGCCCGACCGAATTGACGCGGATGCCGCGGCCGGCGAATTCGAGTGCCAACGTGCGGGTGAGACCGGCCATCGCGCTCTTGCTGATCGAATAAGCGAGATAGCCGGGCTTCGGAATGATCTGGTGCACGCTCGACGTGTTGATGATGTTGCCGGCCCCGCGGGCGACGAAATGCGCGAGCGCATGGCGCGCGCACAGCACGGCGCCATTGAGATTGACCTCGAGGATGGCGCGATAGGTGTCGACGTCGAGCGCCTCGCTCGGAGACTCCCGCTGGAAGCCCGCATTGTTGACGAGGCAGTCGAGCCGCGGCCAACGCCGTAGCAACGTCTCGAACATTGCGGCGATGTCGGCTTCCACGCCGATATCGGCTTTCACCGTGAAGTGATCGCGCGCAGCATGGCCGCGCGCGGCCGACGCCGCCTGCACCAGCGCAAGTGTCTCATCTCCCGAGGGCGAGGGGCCGCCAAAATTGATCGCGACATGCGCCCCTTCCTCGGCAAAGCGCACCGCGATCGCACGGCCGATGCCCTGCGCGGCGCCGGTCACCAGCGCGTATTGTCCAACGAGACGCGCGGCGCGCTCGGTCGATGGAACGGTTGGCTGCATCTCTCGACTCCTCGGAATGATCCCGCTTGGCGCGGATGGCATGTCGCGGCCCGGATGACAAGGCTATCAGGAGTCTGGTATCGCTCCATTCCTGATCCGTCACGACGCGCGAGCGAGAGGCGCCATGTATCTCGGCATCGATCTCGGTACCTCCGCGGTCAAGACGATCCTGGTCGACGATGCGCAGCGCGTGGTCGCGAGCCGCAGCCACGCGCTGACCATCGATGTGCCGCAGTCCGGCTGGGCGGAGCAGGATCCTGCGACATGGATCGCCGCCGTGTTCGCAACGCTGGATTCGCTCAAGGCGGATCACCCCCGCGAGATGGCCGCCGTCGAAGGCATCGGCCTGTCCGGCCAGATGCACGGCCCGGTGCTGCTCGATGCCGACATGAATCCGCTGCGGCCCTGCATCCTCTGGAACGATGGCCGCTCCGCACGCGAGTGCACGGTGCTGGAACGGCGCTGGCCGGCGTTGCGCGCGACCACCGGCAACAAGGCGATGCCCGGCTTCGCCGCGCCCAAGCTCCTCTGGATCGCGGACCATGAGCCGGAGATCTTCGCGGCCACCCGCCTCGTTCTGCTGACCAAGGCCTATGTCAGGCTGGTGCTCTCGGGCGAGGCGATCGAGGACGTCTCGGACGCATCGGGCTCGCTGTGGCTCGACGTCGTCAGGCGGGACTGGTCCGACGAGGGCCTCGCCGCTACCGGCCTCACGCGCACGCAGATGCCGCGCCTCGTCGAGGGCTGCGCCGAGGCGGGCCGGTTGCGCCACGACCTCACACAGCGCTGGGGCATGTCGAAGCGGCCACTCATCGCGGGCGGCGCCGGCGACAACCCGGCCGGCGCGATCGGTATCGGCGCCGTCCGTCCGGGCGCAACGTTCATTACCCTCGGCACGTCCGGCGCCGTGATCACGCCGGTCGAGTCCGTCACCGCCAATCCCGACCGGATCGTTCACACCTTCTGTCATGCGATCCCGGCGATGTGGCTGCAGGCCGGCGCGATGCTGTCGGCGGGCTCTTGCCTCGCCTGGATCTCACAATTGCTCGGCGCCTCGGAGGCCGAGTTGCTGGCACCGCTGGGCTCCCGGCCCGCCGCACCATCGCCGGTGAGCTTCCTGCCCTATCTCGCGGGCGAGCGGACGCCGCATGACGACACCGATGTGCGGGGCCTGCTCGGCGGCCTGAGCCACGCCACCAGCCGCAGCGCCATCGTGCAGGCCGTGCTCGAAGGCGTCGCCTTTGCATTGGCTGATTGTCGTGACGTGCTGACGGACACGGGCCTGATCATCCCGGAAGCCGATGCAATCGGCGGCGGCTCGCGCTCCGATCTCTGGCTCGCGATCCTGGCGAATGTCTTGAACATCCCGATCCATCGCCTCGCGGAAGGCGAGACCGGCGCTGCATTCGGCGCCGCCCGCCTGGCGCGACTGGCCGTGACCGGCGAGGCGATCGCCAGCGTGTGCATCGCGCCAGCCCGCACCGCGACGTTCTCGCCGGAGCCTGCGCTCGCGGCAGCCTATGCCGAGCGACTGCCGCATTGGCGCCTGCTCTATCGTCCCAGCCATTAGATCTGCTCCCGGCGCGCGACGTTCAATCGCGTCGACGTGTTGCAGTTGCGTCTCTTCCATATTGTATTCGGCGACAGCCTCTAGTTTAATGACTTCCCCGCGCCAGCGATCAACGAGCCGCGGAAACGAGACGACGTGCATTGGGAGGCACGATGAGCGGTCCGATCCTCGAGATGCGCGGGGTGTCGAAGTCATTCTTCACCATCAAGGCCCTGCAGAAGGTCGACCTCACCGTCTATGCCGGGGAAGTCCATGCATTGATGGGCGAAAACGGCGCCGGCAAATCCACCCTGATGAAGATTCTCTCCGGCGCCTATCGCCCCGATCCCGGTGGTGAGATCCGGATCGAAGGCAAGGTGGCGCGCATCGAAGGGCCGATGGGCGGCCGAAACGCCGGCATCTCGATCATCTACCAGGAGTTGTCGCTGGCGCCGAACCTGACGGTCGCCGAAAACATCTATCTCGGGCGCGAGCTGTCGCAGACCGGCCTGCTTTCGCGCGGCGCCATGCGCGAGGGTGTCGGCCCGATCCTGCAAAGACTCGGCGCGGATTTCTCGGCATCGACCTTGGTTGCCGAGTTGTCGATGGGCCAGCGGCAGCTGGTCGAGATCGCCCGCGCGCTGCATGCGCGCTCCAAGATCCTGATCATGGACGAGCCGACGACGTCGCTGTCGGCTGGCGAGAGCGAGAAGCTGTTCGCGCTGATCCGCCAGCTGCGCAGCGAAGGTCTCGCGATCATCTACATCTCGCACCGCATGGACGAGGTCTATGCGCTGGGTGACCGCGTCACCGTGCTGCGCGACGGCAGGCTGGTGGGCTCGCTCGACAGGCCGGAGATCCGCGCCGACAGCATCGTCCGCATGATGGTCGGCCGCGACGTCTCGTCCTTCTACAAGAAGGACCACGACCCGCACGCCAAGCGCGACCGCGCGGTGCTGACGACCGTCGATCTCGGCGACGGCCGCCGTGTCAGAAACTGCTCGCTGACCGTTCATGCCGGCGAGGTGGTCGGCCTCGCCGGACTGATCGGCGCGGGGCGCACCGAGCTCGCGCATCTGATCATCGGGGCTGCGCCGAAGACGACCGGACACATCGAGCTCGACGGCGAGCGCATCGACATCGACACGCCGCGCGACGCGCTCGATGCCGGCATCGCCTATCTCACCGAGGATCGCAAGGCACTCGGCCTGTTCCTCGACATGTCCTGCGCCGACAACATCAACCTCGCCGTGATCGGCCGCGACGCGAAGCTCGGCGGCATTCTCGACCGCGACAAGGCGAAGACACGCGCCGACGAGGCATTCGCGGCGCTGGGCATCCGCGCGCCCAATCCCGGCGTCACGGTCGGCGGCCTGTCGGGCGGCAATCAGCAGAAGGTGCTGCTGTCGCGGCTGCTCGCAACGGCGCCGAAAGTGCTGATCCTGGACGAGCCGACCCGCGGCGTCGACGTCGGCGCCAAGTCCGAGATCTATTCGATCATCGACAATCTCGCCAAGTCCGGCACCGCGATCCTCGTCATCTCGTCCGACCTGCCGGAGATCCTCGGCATCTGCGATCGCGTGCTGGTGATGCGCGAGGGACATCTCGCGGGCGAGCTGCAGCAGAGCGCGACATCGCCCATGACCCAGGAAGACATCATGGCGCTGGCCACGGGGACGGAGCACGTCGATGCCTGACAACAGTCCAGCTCAAGCCGAGACCGCACCCTCATCCGGCCTGCCGTCGGCAGCCGACAACAAGCAGCAGCGGCTGCGGCTGATGATCCGCGCCGCCGGCATGCTGCCGGTGCTGCTGATCTTGTGCATCGGCTTCCACATGCTGTCGGAAGGACGCTTCTTCACCGGACAAAATCTGGGAATCGTGCTGCAGCAGGCCGCGGTCAACACCGTGCTCGCCGCCGGCATGACCTTCGTCATCCTGACCGGCGGCATCGATCTTTCGGTCGGCTCGATCCTCGCCGCGGCGGCGATGGCCGGCCTGACACTGTCGAAGATGCCCGAGCTCGGCGCGCTCTGGCTGCCGGCGGCGGTGCTGACGGGGCTGGCCTTCGGTGTCGTCAACGGGGCGCTGATTGCACTCCTGCGGCTGCCGCCCTTCATCGTCACGCTCGGCTCGCTCACCGCGGTGCGCGGCCTCGCCCGGCTGATGGGCGGCGACACCACCGTGTTCAATCCGTCGATCCCCTATGCGTTCATCGGCAACGCCTCGCTGACGATCATCCCCGGCATCGTCTCGATCCCCTGGCTGGCGGTGATCGCGCTGCTGGTGATCGTGGCGTCGTGGCTGATCCTGCGCCGCACCGTGCTCGGCGTTCACATCTATGCCGTCGGCGGCAATGAGAGCGCGGCGCGGCTTGCCGGCATCAAGGTCTGGGCGGTGCTGATCTTCGTCTACGGCATGTCCGGCCTGCTCGCCGGCCTCGGCGGCGGTATGCAGGCGGCGCGGCTGTATGCGGCGAACGGCCTGCAGCTCGGCCAGTCCTATGAGCTCGACGCCATCACCGCCGTGATCCTCGGCGGCACCTCCTTCGTCGGCGGCATCGGCTCGATCTGGGGCACGCTGGTCGGCGCCCTCATCATCGCGGTGTTGTCGAACGGGCTTATCCTGGTCGGCGTGTCCGACATCTGGCAATACGTCATCAAGGGCCTCGTGATCATCGGCGCCGTCGCGCTCGACCGCTACCGGCTGCAGGGCTCGGCGCGCACCTGAGAGACATCGGCGGGCGCCGCGAGCGCCTTGCCGCAACGGATTCTTCCACGGCCACTGGTCCGCCGTGCGTAGACCAACAGAAAGGGCCAGGGAGGAAACAGATGTTCAAGTCGATGTTATCAGCCGGTGCCGCGCTGGCGCTCGTCATGAGCTCCGCGCCGTCATCAGCCAAGGAGCTGAAATCGATCGGCGTGTCGCTGGGCTCGCTCGGCAACCCGTTCTTCGTCGCATTGTCGAAGGGCGCCGAGTTCGAGGCCAAGAAGACCAACCCCAACGTCAAGATCACCGCGGTCGGCTTCGAGTACGACCTCGGCAAGCAGGTCACGCAGATCGACAATTTCATCGCCGCCGGCGTCGACATGATCCTGCTCAACCCCGGCGATCCCAAGGCTATCGGACCCGCGATCAAGAAGGCGCAGGCCGCCGGCATCCTCGTGGTCGCCGTCGACACCGCGGCTGAAGGCGCCGATGCCACGGTCACCACCAACAACGTGCAGGCCGGCGAGATTTCGTGCCAGTACATCGTCGACAAGCTCGGCGGCAAGGGCGACGTGATCATCCAGAACGGTCCGCAAGTCTCCGCCGTCATCGACCGCGTCAACGGCTGCAAGAGCGTGCTCGCCAAGGCTCCTGGCATCAAGCTGCTGTCGAGCGACCAGGACGGCAAGGGCTCGCGCGAGGGCGGCCTCACGGTGACGCAGGGCTATCTGACGCGCTACCCGAAGATCGATGCGATCTTCGCCATCAACGATCCGCAGGCGATCGGCACTGATCTCGCCGCCCGCCAGCAGCAGCGCACCGGCATCATCATCACCGCCGTCGACGGCGCCCCGGACATCGAGGCAGCGCTCAAGGATCCGGCCGCGCAGCAGATCCAGGCCTCGGCCTCACAGGATCCGTTCTTCATGGCCCGCCGCGCCGTGCAGATCGGCGTCGGTCTGTTGAACGGCCAGAAGCCGGCTTCGACCGTCGAGCTGCTGCCCTCCAAGCTGATCACGCGCGACAATGTCGCCCAGTACAAGGGCTGGACCTCGGAGCGGAAGGAGTAGATCCACACGCTCTTGCACCCGGCATCTTCAGCAGCGCCGCCCGTCACCGGGCGGCGTTTGCTCGGGAACTCAGCGTTGCATCGATGCAGGTCAGAATCGAAAGGCGACTGGCGACGGACTCGCGCGTGTGCAGGAGATATGGCAAACAACGCCTTGGACGAAGGAATTTCGATCCGCGCCGGCGAGTTGAAGCCGACAGTTCCTTTGGGGGTGGATGCCGATGGCTACGAAGCTCGACGACGCCATCCGCATCCATCCCGAGCGTCATCTCGAGGTCGTCGACTACAGGCTCAGCCAGGGCGCGCGGCAGAAGGCCGATCTCGTGCAGCTCGCGATCTACGCGCATCTGCTGCCGATCTGGCGTCCGGGCTGCGCGTTCTCCGGCACGCTGGAATATTATCTGCCCACATTCCACGAGGTCGCAGTCGCACCGGACGAGGCAGCCGTCGCATTGTCGCGTGTCCGACAACGATCGTCGGTTTGTGCTTGATTTCCGCTGGTCCGGAACTTGCGTGAGCCAGCCTGACGTCACCATTCCCTGGGCGATCCGATGGCTTTCACTGCAGTCTGTCCGACAAGCGCCATATCCGAAGGCGGCATGGGCCTGTTTCAGGTCGGCAAGAAGAGCGTGCTGCTGCTCTGGCCCGCGGGCGGCGAGCTGAAGGCGTTTCGCGGCCGCTGTCCGCATGCCGACGTGCCGCTGACCGAGGCGACCTTCGACGGCAAGACCATCACCTGCCCGCACCATCAATGGGGCTTCGACGGCGTCAGCGGCAAATGCGTCACGCATCTGGTGCGCAACACGCTGCACGCCTATCCGCTGCAGGTCGAGGGCAGCGAGATTCAGGTCGATGTCGGGCCGGTCAAGCCTCTCCGGGCGCCGGCCTGACGCAGAGAGGATGGGGGCAGCCGAGGGCGGCGCCTGCAAGGGCGCCACGGCAGAACGGCAGCATCGACGAGATCAGCAGCATGACCAGCGCCGGCGGATGGGTGATCTGGAACGGATCGATGGGGATCGTCGACGAGGTCCGGCTCGGCCGCATCGTCGACGGCGCAACCGGACGGCTCGCGTCGCTCGCGCCGCCGTACGACGTCGTCGGACCGTTCAGCCTCGACGAGCTGGAGACACAGGGCCGCATCACGTTCGGCGCGTGTCTGGTGATGTCACAGCAGCGCTGGCGACAGGATCAGGATGCGCTGCGCATCGCGGCACGGGCCGCGCGTCGCGCTCTGCTGGATCAGTTCGCACGCGGCGAGGATGATGAAGCCTTCCGCGCCATCCTCGAGCTGCCGTTGCAGGGCCGCCTGACGGCGTCCGACATCAAGACCGCGTTCCGTCGGCTCGCCAAATCAGCCCATCCCGACGCGGGCGGCAGCAGCGAGCTTTATCGGCGCATCTCCGAGGCGCGCGAGGCGCTGCTGGCGGAATTGGGCTGAAGTCGCGGCCACCGGCTGACGGGACGCCGTTCGGCGCCCCGTCCCGCCTCGTCGCCGAGCCGCGCCCTCAGAAGAAGCCGAGCTTCTTCGGGCTGTAGCTGACCAGCATGTTCTTGGTCTGCTGGTAGTGGTCGAGCATCACCTTGTGGGTCTCGCGGCCGACGCCCGACTGCTTGTAGCCGCCGAACGCCGCATGCGCCGGATAGGCGTGGTAGCAATTGGTCCAGACACGGCCGGCCTGGATGGCGCGGCCGAAGCGGTAGCAGGTGTTGGCGTCGCGGCTCCACACGCCGGCGCCGAGGCCGTAGAGCGTATCGTTGGCGATCGAGAGCGCCTCGTCCTCGGTCTTGAAGGTCGTCACCGACACCACCGGCCCGAAGATCTCCTCCTGGAACACGCGCATCTTGTTGTGTCCCTTGAACACCGTCGGCTTGACGTAGTAGCCGCCGGCGAGATCGCCGCCGAGCAGATTGCGCTCGCCGCCGATCAGGAGCTGCGCGCCTTCGTTCTTGCCGATGTCGATGTAGGACAGGATCTTGGACATCTGCTCGGCGGAGGCCTGGGCGCCGATCATGGTCGCGGGATCGAGCGGACTGCCCTGCACGATCGCGCCGACGCGCTGAAGTGCGCGCTCCATGAAACGCTCATAGATCGATTCGTGGATCAGCGCGCGGCTCGGACAGGTGCAGACCTCGCCCTGGTTGAGCGCGAACATCACGAAGCCTTCGATCGCCTTGTCGAGGAAGTCGTCGTCCTCGGCGCAGACGTCCTTGAAGAAGATGTTCGGCGACTTGCCGCCGAGCTCGAGCGTGACGGGGATCAGGTTCTGCGAGGCATATTGCATGATCAGCCGCCCCGTCGAGGTCTCGCCGGTGAAGGCGATCTTGGCGATGCGCGGCGAGGAGGCCAGCGGCTTGCCGGCCTCGAGGCCGAAGCCGTTGACGACGTTGAGCACGCCGGCCGGCAAGAGATCGCCGATCAGCTCCATCCACACCATGATCGAGGCCGGGGTCTGCTCGGCCGGTTTCATCACGACGCAATTGCCGGCGGCAAGCGCCGGCGCAAGCTTCCACGCCGCCATCAGGATCGGGAAATTCCAGGGAATGATCTGGCCGACGACGCCGAGCGGCTCGTGGAAGTGATAGGCGATGGTGTCGTGGTCGATCTCGGCGATCGAGCCTTCCTGGGCGCGGATGACGCCGGCGAAATAGCGGAAATGATCGATCGCGAGCGGGATGTCAGCGGCCGTCGTCTCGCGGATCGGCTTGCCGTTGTCCCAGGTCTCGGCGAGCGCAAGCTTGGCGAGATTGGCCTCCATGCGATCGGCGATCCGGTTGAGGACCATCGCCCGCTCGGTGACGGTGGTGCGCGCCCAGCCGTCCTTGGCGGCATGCGCGGCGTCGAGCGCGGCCTCGATGTCGGCGGCATCGGAGCGCGCGATCTGGCACACCGGCTGACCGGTGATCGGCGAGATATTGTCGAAGTACTTGCCGGCGCTGGGGGCCTTCCAGCCACCGCCGATGAAGTTGTCGTAACGCGCAGCGAACGGCGGCTTGAGCGCCGCATTGACGTCAACCTTGGTCATCTGTCTCTCCCATTCACGCCGATGCACACGGCGTTGAGGAGAGGCTCGGTCAAACGCGCTCGACAGACCAGAGGCTGACAGCAGGACGTTGGCGGATGTGTCGCAGTTCTGCGACAGGTCGGCTGCGAATAGCCGATTGCGTCGCGGTCATCGCTCGAGGCCGAGCCGCTTCATCTTCCGGTGCAAGGTGGCGCGGGACATGTCGAGCTCCTTCGCCGCCTTCGACACGTTGCCGCCAGCGCGCGCCAGCGCACGTTTCAGCACGGCGCGCTCGGCGGCGTCGATGTCGTCGCCGTGGGCCTGCGCGCCCTTGATCAGGTCGCCGGCCGGAACCGGACGCGCCAGCGCCGATGGGGACAGACCGAGCGCGCGGCGGGCCGCGCGCGTGGCGCCGATCACGAGATCATTGCTGTCGACCGCCAGCATCGAGTTGATGTCGCGCTCGCTGTCCGGCGTCAGAACGATGCGTGCACGCGGAAAGGCCTGGCGGAAATTCTCGGCTTCGATCAGGCGCGCAGCATCCGCCACCGTGGTCGCGATCAGCCGGCCGAAGCCCTCGGTGAGATCGGCACGGCACGATGACACGTCGAGCGCCGCCTTGAGCTGGCCATGCTCGTCGAAGATTGGCGCCGTCGTGCAGAACAGCCGCGCATTGCGCGCAAGATAATGCTGGTCGCGGTCGATGGTCAGCGGCCGCTTTTCGACCAGGCAGGTGCCGATGGCATTGGTCCCCTCGTGCCGCTCGCTCCACACCGCCCCGGTCCACAGGCCCCAGGCGTCGAACGTCGTGTCATCACCCCGCGCGCCGCGGCGGTCGACGACCGTGCCATCGGCATCGGCCAGCAGCACCGAGCAGCCGACGCCGCCGACGGCGAGGAACAGCCGGTCGAGGCTCGCTTGCGCGATCGCGAGCAGCCGCCCGAGCCGCTCACGCGCCGCCGCGATCTCGGCCGCCGTCAGCCGGCAGGATGGCGCATGGGTGGCAGGATCGAGTGCGTGCAGATGTCCGGAACGGCGCCACGACGCGGCCAGCGCAGAAACCGCCGGCGCTCCCTTGGCGACGACGTCGAGCACGCGGTCCGAATGGGAATTTCCGGGCGAACGCCCCATCTCCCTGCTCCGGCTTTCTCCCCTGCCCCTGCGGCTCACAACAACCCCGCGGGTCTTTACCGTCATATTGCAACGACTACAGCACCCGGCCTTGATCCGCGTCAAGGTGATTGGCCCCCGGCTGGCGGGTCTGCGCCAGGTCGACGGCGCGGGAGCGGCAGCGCGCAGGGGCGCGGCTCGGATGTTGCCAAGCCCGCGATCTTCGTGGCAAGCACTGCCCGCGGCGCTCACGGACGGCAAAGTCGGACCTTCGTCGTTGCGCTGCCCCCGAACCGGAGTCTCTTCATGAGCCGCCTCGTCTACGTTCTCAACGGACCCAATCTGAACCTTCTCGGCAAACGCCAGCCGCACATCTACGGCCATGAGACGCTCGCCGACGTGGAGCGGGATTGCAGGGCCCTGGCGGCAGAGCTCGGGCTGGAGATCCGCTTCCACCAGTCGAACCGCGAATACGAGCTGATCGACTGGATCCATGAGGCGCGCGAGACCGCCGGCGGCATCGTCATCAATCCCGGCGCGTTCACGCATACGTCGGTCGCGATCCTCGATGCGCTGAATGCGTTCGACGGAACGGTCATCGAGGTCCACATTTCCAACGTGCACAAGCGCGAGGAATTCCGCCACCACTCGTTCGTCTCCAAGCGCGCCGACGGCGTGATGGCCGGCTTCGGTACGCAGGGCTATCAGCTGGCATTGCGGCGCGTTGCCCGGCTGCTCGACGACGGCAAAGCCAGCTCCTGATGGCCCGCCCCGTCCGGCTCGTGGTCGCCGGGGCAGGTCTCATCGGCCGGCGTCACATCGAGCACATTCGCGCGCGTCCCGAGGCACTCCTGACGTCGATCATCGACCCGGCACCGTCGGCCCGGGACCTCGCACAGACGCTCGATGTGGACTGGTTTCCGTCGCTCCACGACATGCCCACCCAGAACCGGCCCGAGGGAGTGGTCATCGCCACCCCGAACCAGATGCATGTTGCCCACGGCCTCGCCTGTGTCGACGCCGGCCTTCCCGCGCTGATCGAGAAGCCGCTGGCCGATGACGTCGCGGCGGCGCAGGTGCTGGTCGAAGCGTTCGAGCGTGCCGGCATCGCATTGCTGACCGGCCATCACCGCCGCCATAATCCGATGATCCAGCGCGCCAAGGCAGAGATCGACGGCGGTCGGCTCGGACGGATCGTCGCGGTCAACGGCATGTTCTGGCTGATCAAGCCGAGCGAGTATTTCGACGTTGCCTGGCGTCGCGAGACAGGCGCAGGGCCCGTGCTGATCAATCTCATCCACGACATCGATCTGCTGCGCCATCTCTGCGGCGACATCGTCGCGGTGCAGGCGGCGCAGTCCAGCCAGGTGCGCGGATATGCCGTGGAAGACACCGCGGCAATCATCCTCCATTTCGCGTGCGGTGCACTCGGCACGTTCAGCGTCTCCGATACGATCCAGGCGCCATGGAGCTATGAGTTCACCAGCGGCGAGAACCCGGCCTACAGCCGGACGCCGGAGAGCTGCTACCAGATCGGCGGCACGCAGGCGTCGCTGGCGATCCCGCAGCTCGACCTGTGGCATCACCCGGACGGAGCGAGCTGGTGGGCGCCGATCGCGCGCGAGCGGCTGAGCTACGAGATGCACGACCCGCTCGGCCTGCAGATCGCCAATTTCTGCGCGGTCATCCGCGGCACGGCCGCGCCGGTCGTCAGCGGCCGCGAGGGGCTGAAGACGCTGCGCGTGATCGACGCGATCAAGCGCGCGGCCGAATGCGGGACGCGCGTGCCCGTGTGACCCGCTCCGCAGCGGCTGCCCCCGGATCGCCAGCGCGGTTCAATGATGGGCCCGACCAGTCGCACAACTGCCAAGAGTTACTCCGCCATGTCGGGATTGTCCCGCCATGACGGAGTGGAGACAGGGGCACCAATCGAGAGCGCCCGATGCGACCGCCCTGCCCTCGACAGCAAGGGCTTCGTCGGTGTCAGCCGCCGGCGACCACGGCCACGGCCGGCACGGGCTGTTCGGGCGATAGATTCTCGGCCGCATTCAGCTCGCCCTCCCATGTCGCCACCGCCGCCGTGGCGATGCCGTTGCCGATCACGTTGGTCATCGTGCGTCCCATGTCGAGGATCTGGTCGATCCCCATGATCAGGAGGATGCCGCCGATCGGCAGGTTGAACATGGGCAACGTAGCGGCGACCACGACCAGCGAGGCGCGCGGCACGCCGGCGATGCCCTTGCTGGTGACCATCATCACCAGCAGCAGCGCGATCTGCTGCATGATGCCGAGCTCGATGCCGTAGGCCTGCGCGATGAACAAGGCGGCGAAGGCCTGGTACATCATGGAGCCGTCGAGGTTGAACGAATAGCCGAGCGGCAGCACGAAGCTGGTGATGCGGCCCTTGACGCCGAACTTCGTCAGCTGCTCGATCATTTTGGGATAGGCCGCCTCGCTGCTCGCGGTGGAGAACGCCAGCAGCATCGGCTCGCGCAGCAGCCTGATGAGGCGAAACACCGGTGTTCCCAGCGCAACCAGGCCGGCGAGGATCAGCACCGTCCAGAGCACGAGAAGGCTGAGATAGAACGTGGCGATGAACTTGCCATAGGTCACGAGCACGCCAAGGCCCTGCGTGGTGACGACGGCGGCGATGGCGGCGAAGACGCCGAACGGCGCGAAGCGCATCACGAAGCTGGTGATCTGCAGCATGACGAGGACGAGCTCGTCGATCGAGGTTGCGAGCGTCCGGGCATAGCCGGTCCTGAGCCGGCTCAGCGCGAGGCCGAAGAACACCGAGAAGACCAGGATCTGCAGCACCTCGTTGGTCGCCATCGCCTGCGCGGCGCTGGCCGGCACGACGTGGGTGATGAAGTCCTTCAGGTTGATGCCGGCTGTCTGCAGGTTGGTCGACGCATCGGCGTGGGGCAGCGGCAGCATCAGATCATGCCCCGGCGCGAACAAGTTCGCGAAGATCATGCCCAGCCCAAGCGAGACCACGGACGCCGAGACGAACCAGCCCATCGACTTCGCGGCGATGCGCCCGACGGCGCGGCCTTCCGCGCCGAGGCTGGTGATGCCGGAGGCGATGGTCGCGAACACCAGCGGCGCAATGATCATCTTGATGAGCCGCAGGAACACGTCGGTGATGATCGAGAAATAGCCGGCGATGGTCTTGGCCATCTCCGGAGTCGCCGCCATGCCATGGCAGACATAGCCCGTCACGATGCCCAGCAGCAGGCTGGCGATCAGAGCATGGGTCAAGCGTTTGGAATGCATGGTTGAGCCATCTGCGGCGCTCGTCATGGTCGTCTTCATCTCCCTTGGTTCTTCTTAGTTCAGCTTCGTCGTGAGCGGCCGCAGGCCGTCCATCGCGCAGTCCTTGCGGCGATCCCGCAGGGATGGCCGCATCGCGTCCTCACCGCCGGCGGGAGCGATGATGCTCTGCGGCCGGGTGAGGTTCTCGGGCTCGAGAATCTCGGCGAGCTTCTCGTCCGAGAGCAGGCCGCGCTCGCGCACCAGCTCGGCGACGCCGCGTCCGGTGGCATGGGCCTCGATCGCGACGGCGGTCGCGGCGGCGTAGCCGATATACGGATTGAGCGCGGTGACGAGGCCGATCGAATTCTCGACATCGGCCAGCAGCCGCTCGCGGTTGGCGGTGATGCCGTTGACGCAGCGCTCTTCCAAGGTGAGGCACGCCTGCCGCAGATGGCTGACGCTCTTGAACAGGCTGTGGGCGATGACCGGCTCGAAGGCATTGAGCTGGAGCTGACCGGCTTCCGCCGCCATGGTCACCGTCAGATCGTTGCCGATCACCTCGAACGCGACCTGGTTCACGACCTCAGGAATGACCGGGTTGACCTTGCCCGGCATGATCGAGGAGCCGGCCTGCACCGCCGGCAGATTGATCTCGTTGAAGCCGGCGCGCGGCCCGCTCGACAGCAGCCGAAGGTCGTTGCAGATCTTGGAGATCTTCACCGCGATGCGCTTCAGCACGCCCGACACCTGGACGAAGGCGCCGCAATCCTGCGTCGCCTCGACGAGATCGGGCGCAGTCATCAGCGGCAGGCCGGTGATTGCGATCAGATGCTTGCAGACGATGCGGGCATAGGCCGGGTGCGAGGCGATGCCGGTGCCGATCGCCGTCGCCCCCATGTTGATCTCCTGGATCAGCAGGGCTGCCTCGTGCAGGCGCTCCTGATCCTCGCCGAGCATCACCGCATAGGTGTGGAATTCCTGGCCGAGCGTCATCGGCACCGCATCCTGCAGCTGGGTGCGGCCCATCTTGAGCACGTCCTTGAACTCGTCGGCCTTGCGCGCGAAGGCCAGCCGCAGGATGTCCATCGCCGCGGCGAGGTCGCGCAGGGACCGGCAGGTCGCGATCTTCAACGCCGTGGGATACACGTCGTTGGTCGACTGGCTCATGTTGACGTGCTCGTTGGGATGCAGCCGCGCATAGTCGCCCTTGGCATGGCCGAGCAGCTCCAGCGCGCGGTTGGCGATCACCTCGTTGGCATTCATGTTGGTCGAGGTGCCGGCGCCGCCCTGGATCGCGTCGATCAGGAAGTGCTCATGCAGCTTGCCGGCGCGCACCTCCTTGCAGGCCGCGACGATCGCCTGCCCCCTCGAATCATCCAGCAGGCCGAGCTCGATGTTGGCGAGCGCAGCCGCCTGCTTGATCGCGGCGAGCGCGTTGATCAGCTGCGGATAGCTCGATATCGCTATGCCGGTGATGCGAAAGTTCTCGGCTGCGCGCAGCGTATGCACGCCATAATAGGCCTCCGCGGGCACCTCGCGGTCCCCCAGCAGATCATGCTCCGTACGCATGGGCTCTCCCTGGTCCTTTTCGTTGCCGGACGCGCGGCGACGGTGCGTCGCAGCTCGCGGCCGGATGCGGCGGATGTTTTGTTCAGGACGTGGCAACGATCCAATGCTATGTGCGCACCCGTCATTCCGAGTTTGCATGAAATCAAGCACTGCAACCGGGCATGCGATCGCCGATGCGCCCGTCCTCTTTCGATCGCGCCCCGGCGCAGGGGGGATGCGAGGTCGGATCATGGAATTGAAATGGCTCGAGGATTTTCTCAGCCTCGCGCGCACCCGCAGCTTCTCGCGATCGGCCGAGGAGAGGCATGTCACGCAATCCGCCTTCAGCCGCCGCATCCAGGCGCTCGAGCTCTGGCTCGGCGTGTCGCTGATCGACCGGAGCAGCTACCCGACGACCCTGACCGCCGAGGGCCGGCTGTTTCTCGAGACCGCCGAGGAGACCGTGCGTATGTTGCATGCCAGCCGCGTGTCGCTCCAGGCCAGCATGCGGCCGACCACTCAGATGGTCTCGGTGGCCGCGCTGCATACGCTGTCGCTGCGCTTTTTCCCGCGCTGGTTTCGCAGCATCGAGGCGCAGGTCGGGCAGGTCGGCAGCCGGCTCCTGCCGGACGATTTCCATAGCTGCCTGCAGGCCATCGTCGAGGGCAGCTACGATTTCCTGCTCACCTTCCACCATCCCAACGTGCCGATCCCGCTGGAGCCGGAGCTCTATCCGCATCTCGTGGTCGGCACCGACAGCCTGGTCGCGGCGCGCAGTCCGCGGCTGGCCTGCGGCGAGGACGACACCTCGCCGCTGCCGCTGCTCAGCTATGCCACGAGCTCGTTCCTCGGACGACTCGCGACCTTCGCACAGGCCCAGTTCGCCCAGGCCGAGGCCGGCGCGCCGCCGGTGCAGGTGGCGCATACCAATGAGAATGCGATGGCCGACGCGCTTCGATTCATGGCGCTCGAGGGCCATGGCCTCGCCTGGCTGCCGCGCAGCCTGATCGCCCGGGATCTCGACGAGGGCTCGCTGATCCTGCTCGGGCCGGAGATCCCCCTCGACATCCGGCTCTATCGCAGCGTCCGGCGCACCCGCCCGATCGTGGAGCGGGTCTGGAGCGCCGCCCGGCAGCTCGCCGGCGAAACTATGACGAATTGGAATGGCGCTGTCGGTCTCGGCATTGGATCTGGCGAGGCCGATCCCGCATCATGAGCGGGACGGGAAGGAAATGAGACGATGATGCTTGGCGTTCTCGGCGGCATGGGCCCGATGGCGACGGTCGATTTCATGGGCAAGGTGATCCGGAACACGCCGGCGGCCTGCGACCAGGACCATATCGAGATGGTGGTCTGCTCGGCCACGTCCGTGCCCGATCGCACCGCGGCGATCCTCGATCGGGGCTGCGATCCGCTCCCCGCGATGCTCGACGCGCTGAAGCGGCTGGAGCGCTCCGGCGCCACCTGCATCGCCATCCCCTGCAACACGGCGCATCATTGGCACGGCGAATTGCAGGCGCGCACCGCCGTGCCGATCCTGCACATCGTCGACGCGCTCGCCGACGCGCTGACCGAGCGCGGCCAGCAGGGCACGACGATCGGCTTGCTCGCGACCGACGGCACCGTTCGCGCCGGCATCTATCAGCGCCGCCTCGCCAAGCGCGGCTTTTCCTGCGCGATGCCCGATGCCAGCGGACAGGCCGAGGTGATGCGCGCCATTCGGCTCGTGAAGGCCGGCGATGTCGACGCTGCGACCACGATCCTGAACCGGGAGGCGCAGGCGCTGGTGGCCGGCGGCTGCTCGCAGGTGGCGATGGCCTGCACCGAGATTCCGCTGGCGCTGGCCGCGGTCACGGGCGAGTTGAAGCCGCGACTGCTCGACCCGACCGACACGCTGGCGCGGGCCTGTGTCCGATCATGCCTCGCCGTGCCGCAGCGCCGGGTGGCCTAGCCTCGCGGGCAGACGACGCCGCAAGACGACAAAGGCCGCCTGGATGATCCAGGCGGCCTTGTCGTGATGAATGACGAGTCTCAGCGTCCGCGTGACAGCATCTCGAAGCGGTAGTTGATGCCCACCAGCGCGGTGTGGATCTGGGTCTTCTGGCTCACGACGTTGGGTCCGCCGGTGATCGCGGCGGCGCCGGGCACGACGCCGGTCGCGGTGCCGAAATCGGCGTAGTCGTATTCCGCGAAGGCCGACCAGTTGCGCGCGAACATCCACTCGACGCCGGCGCCGACCGTCCATCCAGTGCGGTTGAACGCCGCGCTCGCCGATTGGCCGGTGGCATTGTTGACCACCGCGACGCGAGTCCGCGTCCAGGCCGCACCGGCCCTCGCATAGAGCAGGATCTCCGGC
This sequence comes from Bradyrhizobium aeschynomenes, assembly GCF_013178945.1. Taxonomy (GTDB): domain Bacteria; phylum Pseudomonadota; class Alphaproteobacteria; order Rhizobiales; family Xanthobacteraceae; genus Bradyrhizobium; species Bradyrhizobium aeschynomenes. Next base: position 23,587 of record NZ_JABFDM010000016.1, on the reverse strand, counting down.
GTCACTAGATAGCCCGCGCGCAGCGTGGCGGTGTAGAGGTTGCTCGTCCGCGTATCCAGCGTCAGCGACGGCCCGAGCGGGGACGACGCGTTAATGATGCCGAGATCGGCCATCGCCTGGACGCCCAGCACGAGGCGGTCGATCTGGTAGTCGCAGCCGACCTGGATGCCGCCGATCGCATCGCTGCCGTTGGTGGAGACCGCCGCCGGGAGCTGCAGCGCCACGTTGGGCAACGGCGCCACGCCGCCGCCGCCGACGACGGGCGGGTTCTGCGGCTGGCCGCCGCCATTATTGCCCTGCGGCGGCGGGTTCGGCTGGCCCCCGCCATTGTTCGGCGGCGGATTCTTCGGCGGCCAGCCGGGCTTCACCGGCGGCTTGTAGCCGCCATGATGGTCGTGCTTGCCGTCGTGCTGCTTCCAGTCGTCCTTGTCTTTGTCCTTCTGCCAGCCGTCCTTCTTCCAATCGTCGTTGTCGTGCTTGTCGTAGCCGGCCTGCTTCTGCCAGCCGTCGCCGCCGTGCTTGTCGTTGTGGTTCTTGTCGTCGTCCTTGTCCGGCTTCAGCCAGGCATAACGATCGTACTCGCCCTTCGACGGCTGCTTCGACCAGCCGAAGACCTGCTTGTCGTGGTCGCCGTCCTTGTCCTTCTTGCCCCAGCCGCCGCCGTGCTTGTCGTCGCCGTCGTGACGCAGCCAGCCGTAGCGGTCCGAGTAGCCGTTCGAATGCAGCTGCGACCAGCCGCCGGCGACGTGCTTGTCGTCTTTATACTTGTCGTCCTTGTCCGGCTTGGTCTGCCACGGCCAATCATGATCGGCGTGCTTGTTGTAGCCATCCTTTGCCCCGAACTTCGGCCAATGATAGCCATCATCATGGCCGGGCTTGTCGTGCTTCTCGTCGTGCTTGGTCCATTTGTGGTCTTTGTAGTTGTTGTCGTGCTGGTACTTGCCCGGCTGCCACCAGCCCTTGTCGCCGTGATGGCCGTAGACCGGCGGCTTGTAGGGGGGCTTGTACGGCGGCTTGCCGCCGCCATTGTTCCCGCCGGGGTTGTTCGGCTGCGGCGGCTTCGGGACGGGGTTCGCGACCACCGGCGGCGGGTTGACGACCGGCGGATTGGCAACGGGCGGATTCGCGCCAGGCGCATTGCCGACGGGCGCGGCGCCCACCGGCTGCACGGCCCCGCCGGCATTGGCGACCTGGCTCCAGGTCTGCTGCTGGCGCGACCACGCCATGCCGCCATTGGCGCCGGCATGACAGCCACTCCACCTGTAGGCGAACACGTCGGGCGGCGGGAGCGGTGGGGGCAGGGCGAGATCAGTCGCCCAGACCGATGACGTACTTCCTGCGAAAGTCGATAGACAAAGACACACGCCAAATACGCGACGCATCGAACTCATAACTCCTGAACACGTGCCGCAACAAACGACGGCCGCATCAGGAGGGTCAGAATGTGTCGCGAACTGAATTGAAAAATGTCATTCGGAAGGAATGCAGATCGCGACGCCAGCGCGATGAAAATTCACTGTTGAGTGTTGCACGCAAGATGCAGAAATCTGGCGAAATCAAGCAGGCCGCAAAGCGGGAGCGCGGCGCCGCGTCGCGCGGCACCGTCGCCGACGACGTTCGTGCACGAACATGCGCGGCGCGATGGCGCGCGACTGCCTTGCCAGAAGAGGTTTGACGACATCGCGCTCACACCGCGCGCGAGCGCCTTGCGTGCCGCGCGATCCGTTGCACGCGTTGATTGTGCGCCTCGCATCGTCGACGCGTCGCGCCGTCCGCCGCATTTCGATGGCGCCTCGCACCGTCAGGGCCGTCGACCGGCGCAGCGCGTCCGCGTGCGGCCGCGACGCTCCCACACATGCGGCGCCATCGATCGGGAGAAAGCGCGGCATGCCTTGCCGCAATGAGCGCGAATGCGGCGACAAGCAGCCGGCGCGGCGGCAGCTCATCAGCAATGAAGGCGCGGTGACGTCGACAATTCGGCCGACGCACGCGCGGTGCGCGATGGGCTGCTGCGGAGATCGCGGCCGGCCCGGCGCACCGCGTGACGGCTCAGGGATTGCGCCGCGAGAACGAGATGGCGTAGGCGCCGTTGCGGATGTCGATCATCGGATCGTCCGACGTTTCGATGCCGTCGGTGAGCTGGCCCGGCAGGAACAACAGCGTCTTCTGTGCCGCGTCGCTGTCGGCGACCGCCTTGTCGATCGTGAGCGTGCCGAGCTCGACCAGCTTGCGGTCATCCGGCCACGGCTTCGACGGATCCTTCGTGGAATCGCCGGCCGCCGCCAGTTGCGCCTTGAAGCGGAACACGACCGGCCCCTGCTTCAGCCGCGCCGGCAGCTCGGCCATCAGGAAGTCCGGTGCGCGCTTGGCGGCGTCGGCCTTGTCGAGATGCACGACCTTCTCCGGCAGCATCTGCCAGCGCACCGCCTGCTTCTCGCCGGCCTTGTTGACGAGCACGAAGGCGTTGACGCCGAAATAGGCCTCGCTGGCCAGGCTCTCGGGCGTCGCGATGGTGCCGAGCGCCGCCGGCACGGACGGGTGGCCGGCCACGAACTGATCGAGCCTGGTCGGCTTGGCCGCGCCCGGCCCGCTGTCGGCGATCGCCAGGAACAGATCGCGCAGCTCCTCCGCGGTCGCCACCGGAAAGAACTTCAGCGAGTTGATCACGATGTCCATGTCGCTGCCGCCGGGGAGATGAAACTTCACCGCCATGCCGTGCGGATTGGCGTCGTCGGAGCCGTCCGGCAGGTTCGGCACGCCCGTGGAATTTGAGAACCGCACCGTCACCGGGATCTCGCCGCCGCTGAACAGCACCGCCTTGCTCAAGCTCGCCGCCTCGGCGGACGGCTTGAACTTGCCTTCGACCACCACGCCCTTGGCGTGATTGGCGCGAAAGCCGGCATGGACGCCGAACACCTTGTTCATGGCATTGACGAGCTGCTCCTCGACCGGCGTGTCCTGGGCGTAGGTCACGTGAGGCAAAGCGAAGGCGAGCGCGGCAACCAGCATGCGTATCTTCATCGCGACATCTCCTGTATGAGGCGATGCAACATAGCAGTCTCGGATGATATCAGAGCGACTTTCGGCGGGTGATCGACAAGCGCCCGATCGCCGCCAACTTGGGAACTCCGAGCCCGCCCCGGAATGACGGAGTACGGACGAGAGAGCGGCGCCCCACACACCGCCGCGAGGCGGCTTGCGATGCCCGGCGGAATGTCCCTATGGTATCCTCGCGTGCCCGCCTCCGTATCGGCGATCGTGACTGTCCGACCGCAGCATCACGCCCGCGCACGCAAGACGGAGTATCGCCAGTGTCCGCCCCGGAAAGCTTCCCCATCGACAAGATCCACGTTCCCGACAAGAAGCGCAAAGCGCTCAAGCAGGACGTGGTCGACGCGCTGGCCGAGAGCATCCTGGAGTCCGGCCAGCGCGAGCCGATCCTCGTCCGCCGCGACAAGGACCATTATGTCCTGGTCGAAGGCCTGCACCGCCTCGAAGCCTGCAAGGCGCTCGGCGAAGCCGCCGTCAAGGCGCTGCTGATCTCGGCCGAGGAAGCCCGCCAGCGCGAGCTGCCGCCGCCGCCGCCCGATCCGGAACGCGAGAAGATGGAGCGGCTGCGCAAGCTGCGGCTGGAGAAGGAGGAGGCGGAGAAGCTGGCCGCGGCCTCACGCGGCAGCCCCGGTGCCCACGCAGCGCTGCGTCCGCGTGCGGAGTCGACCAGCGCAGGCGCCCGCTCCGGCGCGGCAAAGCCACAGCGCCCCGCCGCGGGAGCAGCCCCCAAGCAGACATTGTCGGACTGGATCAAGCAGCAGGAACGCAGCGGCGGCCGCTACTGACGATTCAGCCCGCGAGCGCCCCCGCGAAGCTTCATCCGAGCGACAGTCCGTAGGACGGATCAGCGCAGCGTGATCCGCTGCCGCGCCCGCCGTTCCTCACCGTCACCATCATCGCTCCGCCGCCGGCTCAAGACGCTTGGCAAGCCCATTCGAGCAGGACAGTTTGACGCGCCTTCGCAGGGAGCCCCGCCGGGAACGGGCGCGGTGCCCGGCCGTTGCCGTCACACACGAAGCGGAAGCCGCAACGACAGCGCCTCGCTGCCGCGGCGCCGAACCCCGCGCGCCTCCCGGCGACCGCCTCACCTCATCCCCGACAATGAACTGGAGTTCCCCATGCGAGCCACCATCGCGGCCCTGTCCGCCATTCTTCTCGTCGGCACCGTCGGAGCCTCCGCGGCGCCGATGGCCGCCGCCACCACGCAAAGCGAAACAACGGCAAGCGAGGCGGCGGCGTCGCCGATGCGCCTTGCGCAGCGCGATCACCGCGACCGCGACCGCGACGGTCGCTGGCAGCGCGAGCAGCGGCGCCATCATCATCGCGGCTACGAGCGGCGTCATGGCCCGCCGTCCGGCTGGCACCGCTTCCGCTCCCGCCCGCACGACTATAGCCGCCGCGGCTGCATGCAGATCGGCCCCGCCTGGTTCTGCCCGTAGGCCCGCGCGAGTCCGTCGACGGCTCCGTCTCGCATGCGCCTCTGCGAAGGCGCGTGCGGGACGAACCGCCGGGCGACGCGGATCGGGCCGCTCCGACCCGACGCGGCCCGCAGGCTCCGGCGAGCAGCACGTCCAGGCAGCACGCCCATGCCGACCGCTGCGGCGCGCCTCCGGCCAGGATTGCACGGTCGCGCCGCTGCCACTATCCTCACATGAGATCCGCGCTGGCCCGCATCCCAAACAGGAGCGCCCCATGCCGACCGCGACTCCGGCTCCCCTGGACGAGACCATCACCATCGCGGATCTGACGCGCGATCCCTACCCGATCTATCAGCGGCTGCGGCGCGAGGCGCCGGTGCTGCGGGTCAAATCGGTGGGCCGGACGTTCCTCACCAAGGCGGCCGACACCAAGTATGTGAAGGACAATGCGGCGCTGTTCTCGTCCGACGATCCGAACACGCCGATGAAGCGCGCCTTCCTCGCGCATACCCTGATGCGCAAGGATCACGACGAGCACCGCGCCGAGCGCATGGCGATGATGCCGGCCCTGATGCCGAAGACGATCGAAGCCGTCTGGGAGCCGCTCTACACCAAATTCGCCACCGACTATCTCGACCGGCTGCCGCGCGGCGAGGTGGTCGATCTCTTCCCCTCGCTCGCCGGCCCGCTGGCCGCGCGCATCCTCGCCCATGTCATGGGCATTCCCGATGCCAGCGACGACGACATGCAGCGCTGGTCGCAGGCGCTGATCGACGGCGCCGGCAATTTCGGCTGGATGCCGGGGCCGTTCGACGCGACCGACGTCGCCAATGCCGAGATGGACCGCTGTATCCGCGCCAACATGGAACGCGTCCGCGCCGCGCCGGATTCCTCCGCGCTGTCCTTCATGGTCAACGCCAAGAACCCGATCCCCGAGAGCCAGATCATCGCCAACATCAAGATCGCGATCGGCGGCGGCATCAACGAGCCGCGCGACGCGCTGCTGACGATCCTCTACGGCCTGCTGACCAACCCGGAGCAGCTGGAGGCCGTGCGCGCGCAGGACAAATGGCGCTCCGCCTTCGAGGAAGGCGTGCGCTGGGTGGCGCCGATCCAGGCGAGCTCACGCCTGGTGATGGAGGACACCGAGATCCGCGGCTGCCTGATCCCGAAGGGCGACACCGTGATGACCATCCAGGCCTCCGCCAACCGCGACGAGGAGCTGTTCACCGACGGCGAGCACTACAACGCCCTGCGCGACCCCAACCCCCACCAGGCCTTCGGCAACGGCCCCCACCACTGCGCCGGCGCCCACCTCTCCCGCCGCACCGTCGGCGCCATCCTGCTGCCGATGCTGTTCGAGCGGTTTCCGAAGATAGAGCTGGTGGATGCGGCCAGCGTGCGGTGGCACGGGTTCGGGTTTCGGGGGCCGCTCAATTTGCCGGTGCGGCTGTAGTAGGATCGGGACGAGCGCGCAAGCTGCATCCCCTGAGATCGCCCCCTCCTGCACGCTCCTCGCGTGCCAGACCATCGCAACCGGGGCCGCGGTCTCGCCCGTCGCTTTCGCCGTCTGCTTGGCCAGCGCCTCGACCTCCGATGGACAGCACCATGACGCGCGACGAGTCGTTGGGCACAGGAATGAGGTTGCAATGAATAGATTTACAACCTTACGATATTTGTGTCTGAAAGTTACCTTGAAGTCACAGTCACGGGTAACACCGTACGTTAGGCTATCTGACGTTCTCCGTGCACTGAGTTGAGCACGAGCCTCCGGGTGCAAGGGACGAACCGGCGCGCTGCTGCCTTTCCGGCGCATCATTTGGCGACGCATGTCCCGGCTGATCCGGATGGAGGTTCAGGTTCGTATGATCCAGGTTCGTATCATGTTGGACGATCGTGCGGCCGATGCGCGCCGATTGCGGCGGCGGTGTCGTCGCCTGCCGGGCAGCAGACCGCTCGCCTCGCGGCTTGCAGCGTGGAGCGTCCGCCCGCAAGCGGGTCTTGCATGCTGCGCCGCCATTGCGATCGCCGCGCTGATGACGGCGCCTGCTCAGGCACAAACGGCGACCGGCCTCAGCAGCACGGCCACTGGCATCGGCAGCACGGCGAGCGGCGACTACAGCACGGCGACCGGCAACAGCAGCACGGCGAGCGGCTACGCCAGCACGGCCACCGGCTTTTCCAGCGTTGCGAGCGGCCTCCAGAGCACGGCCAACGGCGTCGCCAGCGCGGCCACAGATGACGGAAGCACGGCGATCGGAGACCACAGCACGGCGAGCGGCAACACGAGCACGGCGATCGGGCAGGCCAGCAGGGCGATCGCCCTGGCGAGCACGGCGCTCGGCGCGGGCACCAGGGCGGACGGCGAATACAGCACGGCGCTCGGCATCGGCGCCAGGGCGACCGTGAACGAAAGCACGGCGATCGGCTCCTACTCCGTCGCGATCGCCACCAATTCGGTTGCGCTCGGCGCGAACTCCGTGGCGGATATCGCCGACACCGTGTCGGTCGGAAGCGTCGGCAGCGAGCGCAGGATCGTCAACCTCGCCGCAGGCACGATCGCCGCCAACAGCACCGACGCGATCAACGGCGGCCAATTGATGACGGCGAACCAGCGCGTCGCCGCGGCCTTCGGCGGCAACGCCGGGGTGGACGCCAACGGGCAGTTGACGATGCCGAGCTACATCATCCAGAGCGTCGCCTACGACAATGTCGGGGGCGCGCTGGGCGCGGTCGACAGCGCGCTGACCGCCAACGCGGCCAGCATCGCCAACCTGCAGACCCAGCTCAACAGCGGCGCGATCGGCCTGGTGCAGCAGAACGCCGCGACCCGGATCATCAGCGTCGGTGGCGCGACGGACGGCACGACGGTGAGCGTCGCCGGCAGCTCCGGCAATCGCACCGTCACCGGCGTCGCCGCCGGCGCGCTGAATGCAACCAGCACCGACGCGGTCAACGGCAGCCAGCTCTATGCCACCAACCAGCAGATCGCGTCGCTGTCCGGCCAGGTCGCCACCAACACCACCGACATTGCCGCGCTCAGCGCGACCATCGGCGGCATCTCGCAGGCCGGACGCTACACCAAGATCAACAGCACGGCTGCGGCGGCAACGGCCTCGGGCGCCGATGCGATCGCGATCGGCGGCAACGCCCAGGCGACGCAATCGGGATCGATCGCGGTCGGGCTCGACGCGGCGTCGACCGGCGTCAATGCCATCGCGATCGGCACCGGCGCCGTGGCCACCGGCTCGGTCGCGGTCGGCGCTGCCGCCTCGGCGGCCAATGGCGGCGCAGCCTATGGCGACGGCGCCGTGGCGACCGGCTCGCTGGCCACCGCCATCGGTCCGAATGCGTCCGCCACGGCAGCGAATGCCGTCGCCATCGGATCGGGATCGACTAACACGGTCGCCAACACGGTGTCGTTCGGCTCTGCTGGAAACGAGCGCCGGCTGACCAATGTCGCCGCCGGCATCAGCCAGACCGACGCCGTCAACGTCGGGCAGCTGCAGTCGGTCGCGGCGGGCCTGCAGAACCAGATCACCGACACGCGCCGCGAGGCGCGGCGCGGCATCGTCGCCGCCGTCGCCGTGGCACCGGTGCTGATGCCGTCGGCGCCGGGCAAGACGTCGGTCGCCGCCGGACCGGCTACTACCGTGGCGAAACCGGCGTCAGCATCGGCGTGTCGCATCGGCTGAACCTCGGCATTCCCACATTGATCTATGGCAGCTATTCCAATGGCGGCGGCAACGAGCATGTCGGCCGCGGCGGCATGGCGGTGGAGTTCTGATGCCGACGCGGCCGACCGACCGCCGCGATCGGGACCGCCCTCGGTCCCGCACCACGCTGGCGGCCGTGTGCCGCTGGTTGATGCGAGCCGCGGCAGGTCCGCTCGTCATCGCCGCCCTGCCGCAGCCCGCGACCGCCCAGCAACAGCCGGCTCCCATGCAGGCGCAGGTCCCTGCCCAACCACCGCAACCGGCCGCACCTCAATTCCAGCCATCGCTGCAATGGACCAACCTGCCGAAGATGATTCTCGAACGGCAATTCTCCGGCCCGCTGCAGGACACCGTGATCCAGCGGCTGCGCGATCCCGTCGATGGCACCGTGTGCTACGTCTATCTGCCGATCTCGGCGCCGCATTCGCCGACCACGGCGACCGGCTTCGTCCAGTACGGCCCCAACACCGTCGGCAACATATCATGCATGCCGGGCCGCCCCGGGCCTCCCGTTTCCTCCGTGAATGGAGCACCGGCGCAAAGGAGATAAAGGGGAATCGGGGATTGATCTGGAGACTGTCCTCGCCCGCGGCTCGCAGGTTTCGCGCACCGTCACCCGTCAAGGTGCCGGACAAATGGCGCGCCGCCTTCGAGGACCGCGTGCGCTGGGTGGCGCCGATTCAGGCGAGCTCACGCCTGGTCATGGAGGACACCGAGATCCGCGGCTGCCTGATCCCGAAGGGCGACACCGTGATGACCATCCAGGCCTCCGCCAACCGCGACGAGGACCTGTTCACCGACGGCGAGCACACCAACGCGCTGCGCGACCCCAATCCCCACCAGGCCTTCGGCAACGGCCCCCACCACTGCGCCGGCGCCCACCTTTCCCGCCGCACCGTCGGCGCGATCCTGCTGCCGATGCTGTTCGAGCGGTTTCCGAAGATGGAGCTGGTGGATGCGGCGAGCGTGCGGTGGCACGGGTTCGGGTTTCGGGGGCCGCTGGGGTTGGCGGTGAGGCTACATTAGGATGAGGGCGAGAGCTCGCTTATTCCGTCTAGCAGCACGCGGCGATCAGGATTAATGGTCCCACAACGCCGCACGACGCGTAGTAGTATCGCGCGCTGACACCCGTCACACCACGAGGGAGTCCTTCGAAGCGTCTTTTGGCACGACGAAGACAAACGCGGGCCGCTTTCTGAGCTCGACGACTTCTGCGGAAGAAGATCAATCGCGTCGTTTGTAGCCTCAAGCGTTCGCCAGCGCGACGGCACTTGAACCGATTGACGCGTCCACCGCCAGACAGATGCATTCGCGCAACCGTCGAACATAGTCCGTTCGCTCCTTGATGGGTCTTCTCATCATGAATGAGGGATGCTCAAGCCGGACCACGGTTGGTCCAGCATGATGGCCGGCTTTAAGGCGTGAGCCTTCGACTCTCTGGAGCGCGTCACCCACGATTGCGCTCAGCCCGATCACGACGTCAGACCTGGAAAGCTTCCACAAGGCGTGCCGTTCCAGTTCCTCAACGAGTTCGCCACAGCTCGGGTAGCGCTCCCGGCCCTCCTTGTCGAAAAGCACGCGCGGTATCACGTTGTCGAAGCGTATTATAACATCGTCAGATGCCGCCGCGGCTTCGATTGCGCTTCGCAGGAATTTGCCCGAGCGGGATTGGGAGGAGAAGGCGGGAAACGGCTTGGAAGTTGCCGGATCGAACTTGCGGCATGGTCCCAGGAATAAGATCGTCGCCCGCTTCATCGCAATCGCTGCTCTCGCATTATCGTCGCCAAATTGCGGCGGATGACGTCGACCGGCACGTCGCCGAACTGCAAACCGGTGGAAAAGTTGAACTCGTCGCGATCCGGCGGACAGTCTGCGTCGGCCATCCGGTCCGAATAGTCCAACATGGCCTCCGGTAAGTGACCAGCATCAACCAGCCGCTGCCAGTCCGGCGTGCCCGGATAAGGTCGGTATTCGAAGACGCTACAGCGGAAACGCCCCGGCATGCCGTCCGTCAGATCCCAAAGCTGCCTTATCAACGCCAGGGTTTCCTGATGCTCGTCCCGGGTCTCAGTAGGCAGTCCAAGGATGAAATATCCTTTAACGTCAATCCCGATCCTGCAGAGTCTCGTCACGGCGCGCACGACCTGAGAAACGGTGATCTTCTTGTCCACGTGTCGCAACACGCGGTCGCTGCCGCTTTCGATGCCCAAAGCGACCTCACGACACCCTGCTGCGCGCATCAGATCGAGGAGGTCGTCCTGTGCCGTTGCCAGAACGTTGATCCGCCCGGTCGCGTCCCAGCGCATATCCAAGCCGGCATCGACAAAGGCACGAAGTGTCGTTCGCATCATCCTCTGATTAGCCAGGAAGAGGTCATCGACGAATCTAACCCTTTGCACGCCGAGCCGGGCTCTGATGTCGACGACCTCCTCTATGATCCTGTCCGGCTTACGCATGCGGATGGTGACGTCTGGATTGCTGCTGACGGCAGCGCCGCAAAAAGAGCAGTCGAAAGGGCATCCGCGCGACGCCACCATCGCCGATTCCAGAATTCCGCCGTCACTGTACGGATCCCGATCCAAATGGCTCCTGTCCAGGAGCGGCATCGCGTCGAGATCGGGTGCCAGCAGAAGCGGGTCTTTGGCGCGTACGGTCGGCATCACTGGCCGTTGCCCCTCGCGCCAAAACACGCCCGGCAGCTCAGCCCGCGATGTCACATCGCAGAGCAGGAATGGGACACGCGTTTCAGCTTCGCCAAGGACGAGCGCATCGATCCGCGGAATGCGGCTATCTTCGAGAATGGCACGCGGCAGGGCTTTGGCATGGTGGCCACCCAACATCACGGATATCTCTGGATCGAGCAGTTGCAGGAGTCGGACGCTATGGACATAGGTCGGCGCCAGCAGATTGAGGCCGACCCAGCGTGGAGCGACGCGATTGAGAAGTGTCGCGACCTCGGAAAGACCAAGTCCCCTGGCCTCGGCATCCAGCACGCGGACCGAAAAGCCGCTTTGGTTGGCACAGGTCGCGATGTACGCTAGCCCGAGCGTCGGCAGCGTGAATTCGTTACGCCTTGGTTCCTGGTCGTAGTTCCTAAGCGGCGAGTTCACCAGGACGAGGTCGATGCCGCTCTCGATGGCCGGCTGCGGCTTCATCATGAGCCGGTCCTCTGCCACATGTCCGCGATTTCGGCGGCGAGCGCCCGCGCCAACGTCGTTTGGTCAGGCGATGCATCCACGACCCGCACATCGTGGCCCTGCTCTTTCAGAAGAGTAGCCGCTTCATCGTAGAATTCGATCTCCTCGCGAGGCTTCAATCGATCCTTGAACCAGTCCGACTTGGCCGGACGGCTGCGGCGTCTTGCCTCCAGCGCCTCCGCCTCGAGCCGCAAGACAAATGTGACCGATTCGGCCAGCACCGGCCGGTTCACCTCGTAGAGATATTTGACGGGCACACCCGCAAAACGCTGATAGACCAGCGTCGAGACGACGAAACGGTCACAAAGCTGGGGCCGCTGCGCGCTCTCTCTCAGCTCGGCGCGAGCGGCTGCAGTGGCAAGGGCCAGTGTCAACGGCCGGTCTGACGTACCGGCGAGATCCCGGATGACCGCGCTCCAACGCCCGCTGTCGTTGTTGCTGCACAGATCGAAAGAGACGTTCGCCCGGCCTAACTCTTCCGAGATCATATGGAGCATCGTGGACTTCCCGATGCCGCTCGCCCCTTCAAGGGCGACTATCGGGAACTTGGCTACACCGTGGCTAAAATCTGCTGCAAGCATCGCTTCAATAATCCGCCATGCCTTCGAGGCCCAAAACGGAGGGCCCTATCCATCTCGAAGCCAAAAACAACTCATGAATGCAACCATGAAATAATGCCACCATTGTCGCGATTCGGAAACCACCACTTTCCGTCTATGATACGCTAATCAGTGCACAGGAACTTGCCCTAAACAAGCGTTGGAAGTTCCGTCCGCCACAGGCTTTGCTGTCCTGGGCTTCGGTGCCGGCGCTGGCCTCGCGCTCCTTTGCCGGCATGATTAGGAGCACGGCGAGCCAGAGACCTTCAAAGCGGATACAGTACAGTTTCGGTAGCAGTGCTGCTAATCTTTAGCACTCCCACGACCGGGATCGTTAAACCTGCAGAGGCGCCAGTATCTGAGCATCAAGTGCACGTAACCGCAATTCCGGATTGGATTGGCTAGTCAGCCAAAGCATAGGGCCAATGGAACGATGAAGTATAACCGGCTTCGCTGGTCTTCACGGAGAGATTGAAACGCGTACCGGGTTGACTCGATGACACTTCCTTAGGGCATCCTTTGATGTTTACGTTAGTATCCAGTCCCTGACCTTGAATCGCGCGAACAACCTTTTTACGGCCATCCTGCACGACCTCAACTAGCACGGCCTGGTATGGCATATGGCCTCCCTTGGCAGGGCTGCGGTCTGGAATAAAAGTGAGAGCACACGGGATTCTAGCAAAGTCTAGTCGTTGCATATTCCGCATTAAGCTTAGCTTAGAGAAAAGCGGAAGGTTCGAAGAACGCGCAGCGGGGTCCTTGTGGGTGATGATCCCGAACACAATCTTGTAGTCAGAATGTACGAACGGCGCGATATAGGAAGTCGGATCAACTCCATTTAGCTCCGCCGTTATGAGGGCCTCCATCTTTGCACGCGACGCCGGCTCATGACGGATAAGCTCCAAAGCATTCAGGCCCTGATTAAACAAATGACTGAGATGTGCAGAGCGCGTCGAAATCTTCACATGATAGAAAAATCCGCGTCGTCCTGACGCCGCACCCTCATCCGCCCGGGCTATGTAGAGATCGCAGGGCTCTATCGCAGTTGCACCTGATGGGCTGATATCTTTTTGGTCGAGGCAAAGCAGCCCCGGATGTGCAGCGGCCATGGCGATATTATAGTTTTCTTCGCTATAAATCAGCTTACCATTGCTTTGAACATCATGATCGTACGCAGATAAATCGGTCGGCTCCCATTTAGCATCCAAATAATCGCGCAACCGAGCCGCAAACGCGCGCTCGACCTTATACCAAGCGCCCTCGCAAAGATGATAGATCGCACCCTCTCCCTCAAGCTGAATATCGAAAATAAGACTACGATACAGCCCGTACGATTTATCAGGAACACCTTCCGTATCGGTAAGGATGAGACGATAGTCGCGTTTGAGCTGGTCAAGCGTTAGGGAGGCCAATCCATCGTGACCAACGTATTCATAGAATTGCTCAAGGGATATGTCCGGATAAATCTGGCTTGAACCCGAGCCTCCGGCAAACATGCAGCACGTAGCATCTCGGTAATCGACTATGTCCGGTATAGTAAGCGTAGTTTCGCCGTCCTTACTCTTGATCGATTTCAGAAGGCAGTCCTCTAGAGGAGCCAAATCATCCGGATTTCGCACAGGCGTAATATTTTCAATATTCGGAAACGACTCTTTGTACTCTTCGCTTTCATAAAGCTCGAGGAACCGGTGACATCTGTCTGCTAGATCGTCAGGCTTGACCTTCAGACTGACCTTCAAGCTGGCCGAACCTGTAGCCGCCTTAAACAGATCCTCGAACTCAGGCTTCACCTTTCCGGTAAGACTCTTGATGATCTCGCTGTTTGCGTCAAAGTCGAGATAAGTCAACTCTGTCGAAATTGGCACTTGAGTTCTCTTGCGACGAGCCGGGCCGGGCTCAACCATGTCGGCGCTTCGCAGCTGCTTTGGGTCAAGCATGTTCAACGTTACTCGCAGACCAAAATCATACTCATAAGCGACATCTTTGAGGTTGTGATGCACTTGACCAAAGGTCACGGCGAAGCACCTGTCGCTGACTGAAAGAAAGAGTATTGCCCCCTTAGTCTCCTGCCAGATATCCTCCTCAACTCCAAAATATCCACGCCACCATGGCCGTTTAGGCTCGGCGTCCAGAATATAGAAGATCCCACCGTCGGGAATATGCGCGCCCTCGACCGCTTCGAGGCTATGATCTTCGACCAACACATTGGCAGCGTTATAATTAGGTCGCAGTAAGTAGATTGAGAATGGTCTCGACTTCTCAGCCATCTATTTCATCCTTAGAACTCGCTGGCGTCCCTTCGTCCTCCCGAGTGCGCTGATTATTCGTGAGGCGTAATGGCTTGTTAGACCGTCATGAACTCACAATCGGGTACAGAACGAGGAAGGTTCATCGGAACTCCCTTCCGCTGAGCAGTTGCGGCCAAAATGGACTGACGAAATGCTTTCTGCCATCGGATGACCGCAGCGGGAGCAGGTAAAGGCTCAGGGATCCCCGCGAACGCAGTCCTCTCGACAGTCAGTGGAGCCGTAGATGGGGCTGCACTCCAAATTTGTACCGCTGTCACCGCGCTTGGCGATCCTCTGCTCTAACCATGCACGATCTTTTCAACTTAGACGTGCCTCCTTGCTTCGGCAAGCCGAAAGCAACTCGCTAATTTGCTCGTCAGAGCAGGTGCATCACTTTCGTGTGCCGGATGCGCCACCGAGCGAAATACAGAAGCACTCAAAAAACAATTTCTCTTTTCCGGAAATCATGCTAGACTGCCGCCGTCTCCTGCTCGCTGAAGGGGCGTTTCGCGATCGTCACGGACCGTGGAGCGGGAGATGCGGTGGCCGCCTGGGGTCGCAGTGCGCGTTTCGCGTGCGGACGAACGAACCTCGGGCGGACGGTCAAGCCGTGTGGTCCCGACACCCCGACGCTGGTGTCTTGGTCGGCGACATCCCGATGACGGGGGCAAGCAAGCCCGGTCCCCTGGGAGAGCACGGAGCAGCCGTTCAACCCATCGCGCAGGGAAGGCCGGTTGTTCGGCCAATCCTGTGGTGACTGCCGCCTGCTTTTCTTTCTGCAGGCGGGCCATGGGTGCGGCCTGCACCCGGCCTTCCCTGCGCCCTTCTTGATGAGGGGCGTCCCGAAGAGCAAAGCTCGGACGCAGGAATGCGCCGCGAGGCTGAGGAGCCGCGCCGCGAGGGTCAGAGATCGAGGGTTGAGCGCCGGGGAATGGCGCTCCCTAGGGAAGAGTGAAAAAGCCAACAATTCAAGGCGTTTGCCAATTTTCCAGCCACGAGTTCCACCACTGAGCCACAACGGCTATTTCGGCGATTGGCAAACAGATTCGCTCGGCGATCTCACCCGGTTTGCCGCAACTCCGGCCCAGGCGCAGGCAACCTGCGACGCAGCGGATCTCAGCAGACTGCTGTGCCCTCAGCCCTCTTCTCGGATCCATGGCTCTTGAGCCCTTCCGGCGCCTCTGGGGGCTTCAACGGAGTTTGGCGGCAGACACAAGCCGCCAGAGCCGCTTCAGTCTCCTAGGCCCGCGCTATGGCCTTAGGGATATGGTCAGGGGCATTGAGGCGAGACACCAAGTCGGATGAAATTTCGTATCAGACTCGACGGCCTTGCCCCGCGCTCTGCCTGGCGTGGATCATCTGCCGACCCCGCACCGGTCAGAACCGGTCAGGGGGCTCTGGAGCCCGACAGCAGCGATCACCTCTTACCCCGACGGCCACCCAGCACATGCAGGTATCGATTCCGGAGCTCAATGATCGCCGACCGATCGAGCTCACCCCGTCTGAAGCGTTGGCGCAGCTCAGCCCGTTCTTGATCCGGAAGCGCGGCCACCAATTCCCAACCTTCAGCGACGTCGTCGAAAAGCCCCACGATCGCCGGATCCAGCCGAGCCTCGTCGTCCTGGAGCTGGTCAAGCCGATCTTGCGTCACGCCGATGGCGTTCGACCAACCATCAGGTGCATAGGCCGCTGGTGGAGAAGGTCTGTTTTTATATAGTTCTTTATAGGCAGGTCCCTTAGGGCCCCGCGGCGAGTCTTTATACGCAGGTCCCTTTTGGACCCGCGGAGCCGCAGGTCCCTTTCGACCCCGCGGACGCAACGACTTATCCACAGGCACAGGCACGTCATGGACGACATAGTCGAGCTCGCCGAACCGGTGTCCGTCGACGAATCGTTGCGCTTCGCGGGCGACATAGCCGGCGGCGATTAACTCTCGAAAGATGCGCTGCAGCTTCTTGCGGCCAACAACCAGGGTCCGCCCGACGTGATCCAGGCGGACGTGCCATTTGTGGGGACGCGACAGCAGATAGCCGAGCACGCCCTTCGCCTCGACAGATAGGCGGGGATCCGCGAAGACAGCGTTCGGGACGATGGTGAATTGCGCCCTGTGCTCGCGACGGACGATCGTCACTGGCGGTTGACCATCTAGGGGTGTCCGTCCAGATCGCTGCAATCTTCAGCCGGCCGGGGGGAACCCATTCTCCCTGCAGGATGGCGTGCGAGGCTTACACGAGTATTCGCCTCTTTCAGCAGTTTGCCGGATCTCGCATTCCCCGATATGCGCAACTCACTCCTGCAATGGCAGCGCGGCAACATAAGCCGATTGTGCCATATCCATTGCGGGCTGGCATATCGCCGAGTATTCGCTGTGCTCCGCCGCTATGCGATTAGGCTATCCACGTCCAATCGAGGGACACGGACAGCATCAGCCGCATCGAAGCAGCCGGGACGAGGCCGGTGCGTAGAAGGTGAGCGGGCAGACGAATAGCCGCGTCGGTGGCCGGACGAGCCTCAAACTACGGCGCAGGTACTGCTCGGAGCGGGATCGACTTGCTGCCTAGCCGGCTCGTCCACCGCAATTCCAAACGTTCTCGTTTAGAAAGGCGGCTTCAGCAGATCGGAGGGCTCA
The DNA here is from genome assembly GCF_013178945.1 of Bradyrhizobium aeschynomenes. GTDB lineage: Bacteria > Pseudomonadota > Alphaproteobacteria > Rhizobiales > Xanthobacteraceae > Bradyrhizobium > Bradyrhizobium aeschynomenes. The sequence goes on along the minus strand of NZ_JABFDM010000016.1, from coordinate 6,689 downwards.
ACGCCCAGCGCTACGGCCAGCGCCTGGACGTTATCGAGGGTGAGATTAATCAGCCCTGCCTCAATTTCGCTGATGTGCGGCTGGTCGAGCTCGGTCAGCTCGGCCAAGCGTTCTTGGCTAAACCTTTTTGCTTTGCGAAGCCGCCTAACATTCTCCCCGAGAACGCCGCGCGCCGCCTTTGGGTCCGACCAGTTCATCTGGACGGTAGGACCAAAGCGGGGCTGGAAATTCTATAGGTTATAACCTATAATACGAAAATACCGCCACCTCTTTGGAGTTGTGGGGCGGATTCCGAATGGGCGCATGCCCCTGGATTTCGGAGACAGAGCGATGATGCAGGGGGCGCGAAGCTCAAACAGTTAGACTCTCGAGGAGACCGGGGGGCCGGCACAACGGCCCGACAGCAGCAAGCAACAGCAGCCTGAGCGAATACTAGACATCATCGGAATCGCAGGGGCCCAGCGGCTAGGGGCGATACACGACTGTGAGGCTGTGCGCCGCACGCGACTCTTTCGGAGCTCAAATGGAAACGCGAACATCGTTTAACAGTCTTGATTCTGGGACGTCGTCGGACCCAGACGCTGGTCTCACAGCTCTTGAGGAACAGCTTATTGCGCTGGCGGCAGAACTCGATCGCAGCGTTTCCGACCTATCGAAGCAAGCTGACGAGTACGTTACGGCACATGACGAGGCGTTGCTGGCCCGCCTTGATCCTGTCGAACGAGCGATCATGGAGACGCCCGCCAGCACTTTGAAAGGCCTGAGCATAAAGGCGCGCCATTTGGCCTACGTCCTATCAGAGTATTGGGAATCTCCGATCGATCAAATTGATTGGCAAGGGCGAGCGGTACGGCTCCTCGTTGAGGAGATCTGTAAGATTGCGCACGTGCCCGTAGACATTCGCCAGCCGAACTTTGGCGAATAGTGCCGCCTGTCTCCTCGTCTTTGGCTAGCCGCGGCATAGCGAACATCCGCAAGGCGGCTAGTTGTTTATGAGGAGGGCGGAGTCGCCGTCGGCGGCTCGCCTGACGTTGCTCCCCGCCGGTCGGCCCTCCCCTGAGACAATCTCTACGCCGCTACTCGCCTTGAAGACGACCACCCCCTCCGATTTCGGGTAGTGTGATCTTCGTTGCCAATTCCTCAAACCGGCAGAACCCGCTCGCCCAGGCCATCTGGTCGGGCGTGCGGCAATCGGGTTCGAAGAGACGTGGATTCGCAACAACAATGACTATGCCGCGCGCCCGGCTAGTCGCCACATTGAACCGATGCGGGTCATAGAGGAACGCCATGCCGCGCGGCGCGTCCTCAGGTGAGGAACTTGCGCACGAATAAATCACTACTGGCGCTTGCTGGCCCTGAAATTTGTCAACAGTCCCGACGCGGACTACATCAAAGCTGGCGAGTGCACGCCTCAGCGCACTTACTTGAGAATTGTAGGGCGCGACGACTAGGATGTCCTCCGGCTCCAAAAAGCGGGCTTCCCCATCGGCGTTTGTCCACGTGTTGCCGGGTTGCAGCAACGAACGAGCGATCGCAACGACAGCCTCAACCTCTTCGAGGGATTGGGCTTGGTTGCCTTGATGGGCCACCTCCACCAGGAACAGACCTGCACCGGCGAACAGCGTGGCGCCATCGATACGTTGGCGCTCTAAACCGCGATTAGACTGCAGCCGCCCTTCGTAATAGGCCTCCGACGTGAACGCGCAAATGGCGGGGTGCAGCCGGTAAGTGCGGTCGAGGAACAGACCTTGGTCGGGGCGCAGGGTCGCCTGCCCGGGACCTAGCAGGTGCACAAGTGCAGCAACGTCCGCGCCGTCTTCGTGGGCGCCCCGCGTGGGCTGTTCAAGCTGCTGCGGGTCACCGAGTAACAGCAAATTGCGGGCCGCGCGCGCGGCCGCGAGCGCCTGTGCCAGAGCCATCTGTCCAGCCTCGTCGATGACCAGCACGTCCAGGCGGCCGATAGCGTCAGGATGCGCCCACAGCCAAGCGGTGCCGCCGACGATGGTGCCCGGGGCAATGCGATCGAGCGCGTCGCGTGACGACTTGGCAAATTCAATGCCGTCCACACCGTCGTGCTCATCATCCTTGTGTACCAAGTGCAGTTCTTGGACGCTCCGCGATGCATTGTTGGTGTTGCCTACGGCGATCAACAGGTTATCGATGACTTTGTGGCTGACGGCTGTGATGCCTATCTTCTTGCCCGCCGCGGCGAGCGCCAGGATGGCATTGGCACCTTGAGTCGTCTTGCCGGCTCCTGGCGGCCCCTGGACGGGCAGCACGCCGCCTTCGATTTCGCTAGACAGGCGTACCAGCGCCGGGCCAGCCTCTTCATCGGCACGGCGGAGCTCGTAGCCGACGCCAGCGATCCGGCGCGGCGGGCGTGCTCGCAAGAGTTCACCTGCAGCGGCGTAGGGGCTGTCGTGATCGAACCCGCTGTTGCAGACATGCTCGGCGAAAGCCAGCACGGCTTCTTCGAGCGGCTTGGCACCGACCACCGGATCTTTGAAAACCGAGGCAGGGAGGGACTGCATGGCCTTCTCGCTGATGCTCAATACGATGGTTCGGTCGGCGAGATCGAGCGCTTCGACCGTGGCTTTCATCGTGTGAGGTTCCTGGCCCGACTCTGCGGGGAGCGGCCATACGACGCTGTCACCGACATCGACAGCGGTTTCCTGGATGGGGAAACGGAAACGGCATCGCGCATTCCGCTCGCGCCCTCTTTTCGGAAGACGTTCGACGAACTCAAGCCCGGCAAGCATATGGCGTTCTTCGAGGTGTTCATCATCGGGCAGATCGCGAAGCCGAAAGAACTCCCACCAGGCGTTCTTTTCTTCCTGACGGAAGTACCCGAGCATCGCAGCGAGGGGCGCCCGCGCCCTTTCGTCCGCCGTCCAGGTTTCGAGGTCCGCCGGCAAGCCCTGCCGCAAGATGTCCCTGAGCGCCGAAATGCGCTGATCGCGGGCGCTGACATCCTCACTTGGCGTCAGCGTGCCGGGCACCGGCCGATCAATGTACTGGCCGCGCGCGAGACAATCGTCGCGCTGGCGCTCGAGCCAGCCACGCAGGCTCTCCGTGGAGAGGCAGTCGTCCGCGTTGTAGGCGGCGACGCGGCCACGAACTTCGTCTGGGAGGACTTCGATATTGCCCAGTTCAAGCGCTAGTTCGAGGTTGCGCCGTGCGATGCCGGCGTCTCGAAGGTCCAGTCGGCGTTGAAAGCCATGCAAGGCTTCCAGCTCCTTGAGACCGTAGCGCTCCACGCCTATGCGAAAGCTCTCGCGCACAACGGCGTGCAAGTCCACGAATCGCCGGCCACGTAGCAATTGGTCCAGCTCAGACCCCCGGGTCGCATGACGGGCTGAGAGCCTTTTCAGGGCCGCGGGCTCGTAAGCGCCGAAGTGATAGACATGGGTCCCAGGGTGCTCCTGCACGCGAGCCAGCGCAAAGTCGATGAAGGCCTCAAAAGCAGCCTTCTCCTCAGCCGTCTGTAGCGCCCACTGTTGGTTGAACTCGACGATTCCGGCCTTATTGGTGAAACACACCCCGGTGAGGTATTCTAGGCCGTGCGGGGCAACGAATGGATCGCCCTCGAAGTCGAGGAAAATATCGCCGACCGAAGGCTCTGGTAATCTTGCCAGCCCGCGGCCTGGGTCAAGCGCAAGCGCCTCGATCTGCGGCATCTCGGCACCTCGGCTTGCCACTTGCAACCGGGCTTGTTGTCCGAGCCGTCGGTAGGTTTCTTCAGCGCCTCGCTTGGGCTTGTCAGGAAGCCGACCCTCTCCTTGGGCAATGGCAGTAACCGTGGGAAGTCCCTGCTGCTGGAACTCACGCACTTGAGCGCCGCTGATGCCTGCGACCAAGGAAGGGTGGTCGTCGGCGCGCCTCTGCTGGTCGCAATAGCGCCAATGGGTGCAGACGTCGCAGTGAGCCACAGGTTGCGGATACGTGCTCGGCGCCGGAACTGCGCTTACTGCGGTCAACAGGCGGGTACGTACCAGACGGTAGTACGCCGCAAACTGCGCGGTGCGGTAGGTTTCCTGCTGAAGCGGCGTGATGACGTGGATGGATTCGGGTTCCAGCCCCTGCATCGGCTTCAGCAATTCGGCGTAAGTGCACAGTTGCAGGATCGTGCCTGGCTTGGTCTGAAGTGAAAGCTTAGTGTCGGCCGGCTCGTAAGCGTAGCCGGGCAATGACGAAGTCGTGCTGCCGACGCGCAGTAACACGTCCGCAATACCGCTGAAGACATCATTGGCTAATGTAGCCTGCACGATAGCGTCGAAGCCGGCCTCCATCGCTCGCTGGGTTGCCCTAGGATCGCGCTCGTCACGCAGGTCGCAGATCGAGCGGCCGGCACTCCGCAGCCTCTCGACATAGGCCGCCTCGTGTTGGCGGCCTCGCTCACGCAGCGCCTCGAGGCGTGGGTCGGGGCTGTACTCGATAGACAGGAGCCCGTCACGCCTCTGGCGCTCGATTTGGGTAAGGTGGGGACAAGCCAGATGGGCCGCGAGTTGAGTCGGAGTGAGGTGGCCGGGGCGTCCCTTTGCCGACCGATCAAGGGTGACCAGCTGGTCCTCCAGCTGGTTCTGTGTCGGTGCTGTTCCTTGAGCGTTCCTTGTCTTTTCCATGGGCTCTCCCGGCCACAGTTACGGCGCCAATCAAACTACAAAGGCGCTGACAGACTTTACCTCAAGCTCTCAGGGCTATCGACACTTTCCAGTCGTCAACAGCACCGCAAATTCTGCGCGGCCTCGCCGCGGCGTCGGACAAATCGAAATTGAGGCGACGCCGGGATTGCTGGCCCGGCCGGCGCAGAAGGACGCCTGCAATGCCTGAGAATCGTCCGGACCAGCTAACAGACTAAGCATCCAACACTGCACTAGGGATCGAAGTCTTCGACGAGTCCCTTGGACATGGCAACGATGGCGTCTGCAGTTTCGGCCGGACTGAGAGTCGGGTGAAGATGCGTCCCGTTCAGCCGTACGACCGGCCAACCGCGATGCCGGGCTTCAGCAGCCGAATGCTCATGGATTGCTGACGTTTGAATGAACCCAGCCGGGATGTGGTCCCACTCGGAAAGCTCGATGATATCGTCGAACCATTTGATCGAAAACTCAGGCAGGTCGCTTTCGAAGGCAGCTAGCGCGGAGGGGTCACGCCCTAAGATATCGAGCCCAAGGAGAGCCTCGCGTCGTTGATCCCCCTGCCACCTGGACCAGATCGGAAGCGTCCCATCTGGTTTTGCAAACGTCTCGATGAGCTCTCGCAATGCCGGTCTAATCGGGGCGGCCGCTCCCTTCGACGGCGGCACTTCGCCGTCGACCATGATCAAGCAGCGGCACGGCAGTCTCGCTGCCAGATCAGCGATCAATGCGGTGGCGGAGCTGTGCCCAACGAGGACGGCCCTCGGACTCAGGTCCACGAGGGCCGCCAAATGGGAGGTCCACTCCCTCCAGGCGGGTGGCGTATGCCGATGCGCTAGAACATCGGGCAGCTGAATACGATATCCTAGCCCCTCTAAATGGCGCGCGGTTGGCTCAAGGCTAGACGCACGAACCATGGGTCCTGGCACAAGAACAAATTCCATCGGCATAGACCTCGGCGGATTGCATTCGGCGCGCAGAAAGCTCCGATCATACCACAGACCGTGAGCGTGACGCACTGGCCGCTCGGCATCCGCTGCGGCGCCGTTGCGCCGGTTAGGTCAGAAGGCAAATGGGCCGGCCGAGTCCTTTTGTTTCATTGCTGGCGATCCCTTGAGACGGCTCGATGGCCACAGACGTCAATTAGCCGCGGCGGCTGAACGTCCGCCGCCTGCGCTGAAGATCCGAACATAACCGATCTATATGAAATGCGAGCGGCCGTTTCTCGAGCCAATGAGCTATCTGCACCAATTTACGCCCGACTTCGCCAATCTACTACGAGTGCCGCTAAAGAACTTGAATTCTCGTCGCTTTCTTCTGTTAGCAACACCACCATTCTCGGAATGGTGCCACGCTGTAAGAAGGGGACACAAGAACTTACGACCGCCGATTCTACGCCGCGGAGAGGCGCTTTTATCTTGCCGCTTTAATCGGCCGGATGTTCTGCCTCTCCGCCACGATCGTCTTCGTCGTTTTCGCCATCGGTGCTCTCCATCTTCATTGTCAAAAACACGCCTGCAGCGCGGTCTGATCTGCAGCTCTTCGACAGCGAGGAGTCCCAGTGCGCCGTGCAGCTTTCCGCGCTCAGCGACGGCGTGGCGCGGCTGCACGATGGCAGCAGCATAGCCGTCGCGGCGCAATTTTCCATCGGTCTGACGGAGCCACGTCACAGGCAATTTCGCGCGATCGCGCCGTCCCTTCGGGCACCGCGTCGCAGGCAAGATAGCGTGCGTTCCGTCATCTCTGATCTGCACCGGTCCTCATCCGCTGACAGCGGAGCTCCATCAATTCGCGCGTCGTCCGCGACGCCCGTTCGTTGCTGCCGGGCTGTTGCTACGGTTCATGCCAGCGCTCCCAGCAGCCTGCGATCCTTGCGCTTGGCATGCGCGGCCGCGTCGGCGGTGCTGACGGCCTGGTCGCCGCAATACGCCGTGCCGTCGCACCACATCGCGTGCATGATCACCGCCAGTTTGCGCGCCACCGCCACCACCGCCTTGCGGTGTCCAGACCGCTTGGCAACCGCCAGTCCCCAGGTCTTCACCTTGTCGCGAC
>NZ_JABFDM010000015.1 GCF_013178945.1 Bradyrhizobium aeschynomenes | reverse complement strand
CTTTCTCGCGGCAGTCGCACTCGGCTCAACCCGCCTCTGGGCCAAGGCTTATGAGTCCACGCCCTAGCTCACGCTTTGGCGGAGCTAGGAAAGAAGACGCTCGTCGTAGACTTGGACCCGCAGTGCAATCTGACGATATTCGCACTCCCTGACGAGGTCATCTGGAAGACGTGGTCTAAAGAGGATGACTACATCGATGACTTCAACAGTACGAGAGAAAAGAACCCTCAGTTCGAAGACGTTCTAAAGGAACCTAGGTCAGTTCATTTCGTGCTTAAGCCGACCGAGGACGGGACGGCAGAGCTACCCTCCCTTCCTCCTCCATTCGCACTTACGCCTAATTTGCATCTATTGCCTGGAAGGCTGACGCTGCACTTTTACGAAGACAAGATAGCGTCGCGATGGAGTGACATTTATCAAGGCGATCCGCTCGCTATACGCACCGTAACGCGCGCCCGGTCAATAGCCGAGGAGTACGCCGAGATCTATGGGTACGATATCGTAATCTTCGACACTTCGCCAAGCTTGGGCGCATTGAATAAGGCGGTCATTTCATTAGTCGATGGATTTGTAGTGCCTTGTAATCCAGACATGTTTTCTCTGTACGGCATACGCAACATAGGAAACTCATTATCAATATGGAAAAAACAGTTCGAGACCATCTTCCATTTGCTGTCAGTCGAGAAGCGATCAAACTTTCCGGAGGATTTTGTTAGGTTTCTAGGCTTTACGATTTATAACGCTAAGAAGTACGGCGGGACGAATGAGTGGGACCTCGCTACGGCTCACTATAATTTCGCAAAACAGATTCCGACTACAATCAAGCAATACATAAAAAAGGAGATCAGGTCGCATCTGAGTTCATCTCAGTTGGAGACGCCAATAGGGGAAACTGCCGTAATGCATACGCATTCCACGCTCCCCAGCATGGCTCAAAAGTATCATCTTCCCATCTGGAAGGTGCCGTCAGCCCAGCTAGAGGGGTCTGACAGAGCTACGATCGCCGGAAATAGAGCAACTTACGAAGGTACCCGCTTAAAGTATCAGCAATTTGCAAAGGACGTGTTGAATCGGCTCAGCACGCTTGACATATGAGCAGCGATCAGAAAGTGATCGACAGATTCAACTCGATGAGGCACGAGTTTGAATTGTTTATGGATGCCGTAGGCGGCCTCTTTCAGAAACATCCGACGATAACTAAAGATCCGTTTCCGATTGTTCACTCAATACGAAAGAGGATAAAGAGTGAAAATCATCTCCGTAATAAGCTTCAGCGGAAAGCTGATAAGGGCGAGTTGGTAGACGCTGAGAATTGCTTTGACCAAATTACGGATTTTGCCGGAATTCGTGTTCTCCACCTTAAGCAAGAAGACTTCAAAACTATCAAAGATGTAATAGACGAAAGGGTTACAAATCGCGACTGGCATCTGTTCGAAACGCCGATCGCCTATACATGGGATCCAGAGTACGAACGATACTTCCTAGAACTTGGCTGTAGATGCAGGAGGAAAGACAGTTTTTATACAAGTGTTCATTTCGTAGTTAAGCCGAGACCAGACTCTCCTCTTTCGTGTGAAATACAGGTCCGCACACTATTTGAGGAAATCTGGGGGGAGATTGACCACCAGCTGAACTATCCAAATTCCACAACGATACGGAGTTGCGCAGAGCAGTTGCATGTCTTGGCAAAGGTGGTCGGTGCAGGGTCAAGACTTGTTACATCTATATTTAACAGCGTTGACGCGAACTCCGTTCCGGCTCGACCTGGAAATGACAGCTGAATTCGTGCGTAAGGACGCCGCCATAATCTCAATAGGTGCTGACCTTGCCCCCAAGTTTTATCCAGGTATGAGTTCGTTCGGGCGGGATTGAAGACGTTCGAGATCTTGTGCCCGTTCGCCTATAAGGCAAAGTTCGCGGCTTTGTCGCCTATTGAGACGGGCCGATCATGCATCTTACCCCCGCCCGCGATACGGCGCGACGCCCTGGTCCGGCACCCACAGTCCCTTCGGCAGCCTGCCGGTCTGCCAGAACACGTCGATCGGGATGCCGCCGCGGGGGTACCAGTAGCCGCCGATGCGCAGCCATTTCGGCTTGAGCTCGGCGGCGAGGCGCTTGCCGATCGCGACCGTGCAGTCCTCGTGGAAGGCGCCGTGGTTGCGGAAGCTCGCGAGGTAGAGCTTGAGCGACTTGGACTCGACCAGCCAGGGGCCGGGCGCGTAATCGATGACGAGATGGGCGAAGTCCGGTTGGCCGGTCACCGGGCATAGCGAGGTGAACTCGGGCACCGTGAAGCGGGCCAGGTAATCCGTGTCCTTCTGCGGATTGGGAACGCGGTCGAGCTTGGCCGCCTCCGGGCTGTCCGGGGCCGCCACCTCGCGGCCGAGCTGAAGGCCGGCCGATGTCAGGGATGGGTTGGATTTTTTCGCCATGTGTCGGGTCACCTGCCGCAGAGGCGCCCGTTTAGCCAATCGGAGCGCCCGCGTCATCCGCTTCGTGATTTCGGCGTCAGGTGGCCTTTTCGCCCCCGTGACCTTGCGGTAGAAGCGGCGCAGCAAAGCCCACCCGGAAACGCCTCACGAGGACCCCCCATGACCGCCATCGTCGACATCATCGGCCGCGAAATCCTGGACAGCCGCGGCAATCCCACGGTCGAGGTCGACGTCGTGCTGGAGGACGGCTCGGTCGGCCGCGCCGCGGTTCCCTCCGGCGCCTCGACCGGCGCCCATGAGGCGGTCGAGCTGCGCGACGGCGACAAGCACCGCTATCTCGGCAAGGGCGTGCTGAAGGCCGTCGAGGCCATCAACGACGAGATCTACGAGGCGCTCAGCGACATGTCGGTGCAGGACCAGGTCCAGATCGACCAGATCCTGATCGAGCTCGACGGCACCGAGAACAAGAGCCGGATCGGCGCCAACGCCATTCTCGGCGTCTCGCTCGCCTGCGCCAGGGCCGCGGCGATCTCCTACGACATGCCGCTGTATCGCTATGTCGGCGGCACCTCCGCCCGCACCTTGCCGGTGCCGATGATGAACATCGTCAATGGCGGCGTTCACGCCGACAACCCGATCGACTTCCAGGAATTCATGATCATGCCGGTGGGCGCGCCGACCTTTGCCGAGGCGCTGCGCTGCGGCTCGGAGATCTTCCATACGCTGAAGGGCGAGCTGAAGAAGGCCGGCCACAACACCAATGTCGGCGACGAGGGCGGCTTCGCGCCGAACCTGCCGTCGGCGGACGCCGCCCTCGACTTCGTCATGAGCGCGATCGGCAAGGCCGGCTACACCGCGGGCGAGGACGTCATGCTGGCGCTGGACTGCGCCGCGACCGAGTTCTTCAAGGACGGCAAGTACGTCTATGAGGGCGAGAACAAGAGCCGCTCGCGCTCGGAGCAGGCGAAATATCTCGCCGATCTCGTCGCGCGCTATCCGATCTGCTCGATCGAGGACGGCATGTCCGAGGACGACATGGACGGCTGGAAGGAGCTGACCGACCTGATCGGCCACAAGTGCCAGCTGGTCGGCGACGACCTGTTCGTCACCAACGTCAACCGCCTCGCCGACGGCATCCGCAACGGCCGCGCCAACTCGATCCTGATCAAGGTCAACCAGATCGGCACGCTGACCGAGACCTTGGCCGCGGTCGAGATGGCCTACAAGGCCGGCTACACCGCCGTGATGTCGCATCGCTCGGGCGAGACCGAGGATTCGACCATCGCCGACCTCGCGGTCGCCACCAATTGCGGACAGATCAAGACCGGCTCGCTGGCCCGCTCCGACCGCACCGCCAAGTACAACCAGCTGCTGCGCATCGAGCAGGAGCTGGATTCGCAGGCCAAATATGCGGGCAGGGCGGCGCTGAAGGCGCTGGCCTGATCGCTGACGACAACACAACAGGGGAGGCACAGATGAGTGGCGAGACCGGCCTGCAACTGCGGACACTGATCAAGCGCAGCGGTGAGCTCGAACTGTCGCTGGTCGACGTGCCGACCCCTGAACCGGGGCCGGACGAGGTCGTGGTGCGCATCGAGGCGGCGCCGATCAATCCGTCGGATCTCGGCCTGCTCGTCGGCGCGGCCGACCTCGCGACCGTCAAGGCGTCCGGCACCAAGGACCGGCCCGTCATCACGGCGAAAGTACCGGAGGCCGGGATGCGGGCAATGGCCGCCCGCGTCGACGAGTCGATGCCGATCGGCAACGAGGGCGCCGGAATCGTGGTCAGGACCGGGTCGTCGGACGCCGCCAAGGCGCTGATGGGCCGCACCGTCGCCGCGATCGGCGGCGCCATGTACAGCCAGTATCGCTGCCTGAAGGTCTCCGAGTGCCTGCCGCTGCCGGACGGCACGACGCCGGAAGAGGGCGCATCCTGCTTCGTCAATCCGCTGACCTCGCTCGGCATGACCGAGACGATGAAGCGCGAGGGCCATACCGCGCTGGTGCATACCGCGGCCGCCTCCAATCTCGGGCAGATGCTCAACAAGATCTGCCTCAAGGACGGCATCCCCCTGGTCAACATCGTCCGCAGCCAGGCGCAGGCCGAACTGCTGCGCGGCATCGGCGCGAAGCATGTCGTCGATTCGACGTCGCCGAATTTCATGGACGAGCTGATTGCGGCGCTGGTCGAGACCGGCGCGACCATCGCCTTCGACGCGATCGGCGGCGGCAAGCTCGCCGGCCAGATCCTCAACGCGATGGAAGCGGCGATCAACAAGTCCGGCAAGCACGCTTACAGCCGTTACGGATCGAACGTGCACAAGCAGGTCTACATCTACGGCAGCCTGGACACCCGGCCGACCGAGATCACGCGCGGCTTCGGCATGACCTGGAGTGTCGGCGGCTGGCTGCTGTTTCCGTTCCTGATGAAGATCGGGCGTGCGGATGGCGACCGGCTGCGGCAGCGCGTCGTCGACGAGCTCAAGACGACGTTCGCCAGCCACTACACCAAGGTCGTTTCGCTGACGGAGGCGCTCGATCCGACCAACCTCGCGGCGTACGCCAAACGGGCCACCGGCGAAAAATTCCTTATCGCCCCCAACAAAGATAAGTGACCTAACGCCGCTCCCCGGACGTTGCTGACGGGCTTGCGTTTGCCCCGCGGCCGGAGACAATCCGCCCGGTTTTTCAGGGGGCGGTGTCTGCCGCGCATCAAGCACTGAGGAGAGACTTGTCATGAGCCAATTGGATCGCCGTCGATTTCTGGCCGGTGCGGCCCTTGCCGGAGCCGCGAGCGCGTTGCCATCGCTGACCGGCGGGCAGGCGCGCGCAGCGGTCGCCCCCGCCGGCGCCCAGGCGCCCGGCTTCTACCGCTACAAGGTCGGCGACTACGAATGCACCTCCGTCAATGACGGTGCGCGCACCTTCCCGATGCCCGACAAGTTCGTGGTCAACACGCCGAAGGACGAGGCGCTCGCCGCGGCCGAGAGCGCCTACATGCCCAAGGGCATGATCACGATTCCCTTCAATCCGCAGCTCATCAACACCGGCTCCAAGCTGGTGCTGATCGACACCGGCAACGGCGCCGGCGCCTTCGAGGCCAGCAAGGGCGCGGTCGGCCGCACCTTGCAGAACCTCGCCGCTGCCGGCATCGATCCCAAGAGCATCGACGTCGTCGTGCTCTCGCACATGCATGGCGACCACATCAACGGCCTCAAGCTCGCCGACGGCTCGCTGGCGTTTCCGAACGCCGAGATCAAGGTGCCGGCCAAGGAATGGGCGTTCTGGAATAGTGACGAGAATGCCGCCAAGGCGCAGACCGATTTGATGAAGGGCAACTTTGCCAACTTCAAGAAGGTGTTCGGCGGGCTCGAGAGCAAGGTCACACAGTACGAGTGGGACAAGGAGGTCGCGCCAGGGATCACCGCGCTGGCGACGCCCGGCCATACGCCGGGCCACACCTCGTTCGCGGTCGCCTCGGGCAACGCCAAGGTGTTCATCCAGTCCGACGTCACCAACGTGCCGGAGCTGTTCCTGCGCAATCCCGACTGGCACGTGATGTTCGACACCGATGCGGCGCAGGCCCAGGAGACGCGGCACAAGTTCTACGACATGGCCGCCGCCGAGAAGGCGAGGGTGATCGGCTTCCACTTCTCGTTCCCGTCGGTGGGCTATGTCGAGAAGGATGGACCGCGGTACCGGCTGATTCCGGCGCCGTGGAATCCGGTGCTGTAAGTTTTCTTCGTCATTGCGAGCGAAGCGAAGCAATCCAGGGGCTCGGTCGGGACTCTGGATTGCTTCGTCGCTTCGCTCCTCGCAATGACGGAGGAGAGACTGTAACAGGCCGCCTCCGGGCGGCCTGTTCGTTTTTGCATACGCGAAATGCCGGGCTTTCCGCTGCGGCCGTGAACGCCTATGTCGGACGTTTCGTAGTTCGCAGGACCGTGCATGTCGACCGATCCATCTCCCTCCAGCGCCGATCTCTCCAACTGGCGCACCGCGCCGTTCAGCCGCTGGGCTTTCCACAACGTCCGCTCGATCCTGCCGGTGGCCGACATCGCGAGCGCGCCGGGCAGCGCCTGGCCGCTACCGGCGAGCCCCGTTTCATTCGACGATTTCAGCCTGCGGCTGCCGAAGGGCGGCACGCTCGACCTCGATGGCTTCCTCAAGGCCACGGCGACCGACGGGCTCCTGATCCTGCACGACGGCCGCATCGTGTTCGAGCATTATGACGGCGGCACCGATCGCGACGCGCCGCACATCCTGATGTCCGCGACCAAGTCGATCACCGGCCTGATGCTCGGCATCCTCGCCGATCGCGGCGAGATTGACATCGAGGCCGAGGTCACGCGCTACGTGCCGGAGGTCGAAGGCACGGCCTATCGCGGCGCCACCATCCGTGAGCTCACCGACATGCGTGCCGGCATCGTCTTCGATGCCGCCGGCCTCCAGGCCTATGCCGACGCCGCCGGCTGGGAGCCGGTCACGCCCGGCACGCCGCCGAACCTGCACGATTTCCTTGCGACGATGCGTGCGCAGGCCAAGCCGCATGGCGGTCCCTTCAGCTACGTCTCGTCCAACACGGATCTGCTCGGATGGGCGATCGAGCGCGCCACCGGCCGCAGTTTCGCGAGCCTCGTCGGCACGCTGCTATGGCAGCCGATGGGGGCGAGCGGCGAGGCCTTCATCACGCTCGACCGCGAGGGCGCGCCGCGCTGCACCGGCGGCTTCTGCGCCACCTTGCGCGACTTCGCCCGGCTGGGCCAGCTCGTGCTGTCGGGCGGCCGCCGCGGCTCGCACGCGATCATCCCCGAAGCCTGGCTCGACGACATCAGGTACAACGGCGATACCGAGGCCTGGCGCGACGGCCAGTGGCGCGACAGCTTCGCCGCGATCAGCCGCAACATGCACTATCGCAGCGGCTGGTACGTCACCAACGATCAGCCGCAACTGCTGTTCGCGATGGGCATTCACGGTCAGAACCTGTTCGTCGATGCCGCCAACGGGATCGTCATCGCCAAGCTGTCGAGCTGGCCGCAGCCGGTCGAGGGGCAATCGATCTGGCTCACCCATCAGGCGGTGACCGAATTCACGCGTTGCATCCAGGCGGCGGGCTGAATTGCGAGAAGTCCAGGGGAGGGGGAACATCCGAACGTTTCATGCGATGAAACGCAGTGTTTCGCAGCATGCCATATTCATGCACTTGCATGTTCTTGCCGTCGGGCCTTAAGTGCGGCCGATTCGTTCCTCCTCAAAGGATATCCCAATGCCCGCCCCCTATTCCATCGTCGCGCTCGTCGGCAGCCTCCGCAAGGAGAGCTTCACGCTCAAGATCGCGAAAGCGCTGGCCAAGCTGGCGCCCGCCAGCCTGAAGATCGACGTGGTCACGCTCGAAGGACTGTCGTTCTTCAATCAGGATCTCGAAGCCAATCCGCCGGCCGAGTGGCTCGCCTTTCGCGAGAAGCTCAAGGCCTCGCAGGGCGTGCTGATCCTGACGCCCGAATACAACCGCTCGATCCCGGGCGTCCTGAAGAACGCGATCGACATCGCTTCGCGGCCCTACGGCCAGAGCTCGTTCCTGGGCAAGCCGGTCGGCCTGGTCTCCAACTCGCCAGGTCCGCTCGGCGGCGTCGCCGCGGCGAAGCATCTGCAGAACATCATGCCGGGTATTTCGGGCCCCGTGATGGGCCAGCCTGAGATCTACCTGAACGGCGTCGGCGATGCGTTCGATGGCAATGGCGAGCTGATCAAGGACGCGCTGAAGACGGTGCTGCAGCAATATCTCGACGCCTTCGCCGCCTTCGTGGCCAAGCAGAACGGCTGACCTCATGACAGCCCGGCGACGGTGCATCCCGCTGTCGCCGGCTGCATGACGGGTATGAGCGGGGCAGGGCGTTGACGCGCCTTGCCCGATCCGTTTCAAGGCAAGGGCCGGTCACCTGCGCAGGAATGCGCGTTGCCAAGGATATTCGATGGCCCACGCCTTCACACCCGCCAGCACGTCAACCCCCGGGGCGAACCAGCCGGATCTGAACTCGGAAGCGGTCTGGCAGGCGCGGGCCGATCTCGCGGCCTGTTTCCGCATGGCCGCGCGCTACGGGCTGGAAGAGGGCATCTGCAATCACTTCTCGGCGCTGGTGCCCGGCTATGACGACCTCTTCATCGTCAATCCCTACGGCTACGCCTTCCGCGAGCTGACCGCCTCGAAGCTCCTGGTATGCGATTTCGACGGCAACGTCATTGCCGGCGACGGCCGTCCCGAGGCGACGGCGTTCTACATCCACGCCCGCATCCACAAAGCGCTGCCGCGCGCCAAGGTCGCGTTCCATACGCACATGCCGTATGCCACGGCGCTCTCGATGACGGAGGGCGCACCGCTGATCTTTGCCGGGCAGACGGCGCTGAAATTCTACGGCCGCACCGCCGTCGACGAGAACTACAACGGCCTCGCGCTCGACACCCGCGAGGGCGACCGCATCGCCGGCGCGATCGGCGAGGCCGACATCGTCTTCATGAAGCATCACGGCGTCATGGTGCTGGCGCCGACCATCGCCGAGGCCTGGGACGATCTGTATTATCTCGAGCGTGCCTGCCAGGTGCAATGCCTCGCGCTGTCGACCGGGCGCAAGGTGGTGCCGGTCGACAGCGCCATCGCCGAGGCCGCCTATCGCCAGATGCGCGAGGGGGATGCGGAATCGGCCCGGCTGCATCTCGAAGCGATCAAGCGGACGCTCGACCTCGAGGAGCCGGCCTACCGCGGTTGAGCGCACAGCGGGCGGGCCAGCAGGGTTAGCGATTCCTTAACCGGGGCACCGCATTCTGCCGGCCATGGTCTCCCGCGCACGCCTGAAATCATTCCTCACCGGGCTCGCCCTCTACACGATGGCGGCGGCCATCATCGGCTATTTCGGCATCAACGCCTATACCGGACGCTATGGGCTCAATGCCCGTCAGGAGCTCGACCAGGAGATCGTCGCGCTCACCTCCGAACTCGTGCGGTTGAAGCAGGAACGGGCCGAAGGCGAGAAGCGGGTGTCGCTGCTGCGCTCCGACCGGGTCGACCCCGACATGCTCGATGAGCGCGCCCGCTTCGAGCTCGGCTATGCCAACCCGCGCGACTTGATCCGCATCATTCGGCCGCAGTGATCGAGCGCCAAGGCTCGCTCCGGCTGCGCCGGAATGCCGGTGCGCGATCGGGCTGGTTGCCTCGATCAGTGGTCAGGCGGCGCGCACCGACCCCAGGAATCGGCTGACCTCGATCTTCAGGCGCTGGCTCTCCTGCGACAGGCTCTGGACGGAGGAGAGCACCTGCGACGACGCCGATCCCGTCTGGCTCGCCTCGCGCTGGACCTTTGCGATGTTGGCGGAAACCTCCCGTGTGCCCTGTGCGGCCTGCTGAATGTTGCGGGAGATTTCCTGCGTTGCCGCGCCCTGTTCCTCGACGGCGGCGGCGATAGTCGAGGCGATCTCGGACATTCGTCCGATCGTGTCGCCGATTTCCCTGATGGCCGAGACCGAATGCTGCGTGGCGGCCTGGATCGAGCCGATCTGCTGGCTGATTTCATCGGTCGCCTTGGCGGTCTGCTCGGCCAGAGCCTTGACCTCGGAGGCGACCACAGCGAAGCCGCGGCCCGCGTCGCCGGCCCGCGCCGCCTCGATCGTCGCGTTCAGTGCCAGCAGGTTCGTCTGGCCCGCGATCGTGTTGATCAGCTCGACGACATCGCCGATGCGGGCTGCGGCCTGCGACAATTCGCCGACCCGCTCGTTGGTGCGCCGCGCCTGCTCTACGGCTTCGCTCGCGATCGCGGCCGATTGCTGGACCTGTCGGCTGATCTCGTTGACGGAGGACGACATCTCCTCGGTCGAGGCCGCCACCGACTGGACGTTGTTCGAGGCGTCGCCGGACGCGTTGGCGACGACGGTGGCGAGCCCCTGGGACCTGTCGGCTGTGGCCGTGAGCGACTTGGCCGAGGTTTCGAGCGCCGTCGCCGCCGACGAGACGGTGTCGATGATGCTGCCGACCGAGCTCTCGAACTCGTTGGCGAGGCGTTCGGTGTCTGCCTTGCGCTGAGCGACCAGACGGCCTTCCTGCTCCTTCTGCTCGGATTCGAGCCGCTGGCGCGCCGCAGCGTTGACCTTGAACACCTCGACCGCCCGCGCCATCTCGCCCAGTTCGTCGCGGCGCTCGGCGCCCGGGACGTTCACGTCCAGATTGCCCGTTGCGAGCTCGGTCATCACCCGCGTGATGGCCTGCAGCGGCCGGACCAGCCCCCGCGCAATCGTCAGGGCGATCAGGCAGAGCAGTGCGATCAATCCTGCGGCCCAGACCAGCGCCGTCTTCACTGTCGCATAGAACATCTCGTCCAGATCATCGACATAGACCCCGGTGCCGACGATCCAATCCCAGGAGTCCGCCTTCAGCGTATAGCCCAGCTTGGCAACCGGCACGGTGCTGCCGGCGCGCGCAAACATATAGTCGGTGAATCCCCCGCCATCGCGCAGGCCGGAGGCCACCAGCTCGCGCACGAAGAAGAGGCCATTGGCGTCCTTCTCGTTGCTGAGGTTCTTGCCTTCCCAATCGGGACGGGGGCCCAGAACAACATTCTCTCCGTCCGGCTTGTAGACGAAGATATAGTCGTTCTTGCCATAGCGGATGTTTCGCAGCGTCGCCTTGGCTCGGTTCTGCGCCTCCGCCTCCGTCAACGTGCCCTTCTGCACCTCGGCAGACAGCGCCTTGACGATCGAGGCCGCTGACTGCACCTGACCTATGATGGCCGTCTTTCGTTCGTCCAGAAGTGCGGAGCGCGCGTTCAGCAGCTGGCTGGCAATGGCCGCGATGCAGATCGCGATTGAAACGGCGACCAGCACGCCGAACCGGCGGGGAATCGTCAGGACCATGTTTGCATTCCCCTCAGGGGCAGCCTCGTTGCTGCTGGGCGGCACGTTGATGATCACGAGTTGAGAACCGTTAAAATTCGCCCTCCGTAGGAGTACGAGGGCGGCGGGTGGTCAAGCTGGCGGAACGGGCCATTCGATCAACGTTCATCGTCGCCCGCAGCCACCGTTTGCCAGCCCGTCGCAATGCGCTGACGGCGTGGCGCATGGGAGCTGCCCTGCGCTGTCTTCCCGGCAGCCATTCATCGCGCGGAGACATAGCGAGATGGTGCAACGAAAGCAGGCAGATCAGCCCCTCATGGTGGTGGAGGATCGTCGAGCGGACGCGCATCATTTCAAGAACGGCTCCATTCAATTTCAAAAATTTCGCGGCCTTGTTGCAGTGCGGCGCAGCAAAGTGAATGGTGGTTCACGCAGTCCTTTTACGTGCCATGGAGTTGAGCTAGAGAAAGCTACTTTTTCTCTCATCCGGAATTGCCATGGCCGCACCCAAGAAGACCGCCGCAAAGGAACAAGGGCAGGACAGAGACAACGGCCCGCCGCCGGAATTCACCAGGGACCAGGATTTGGCTGCGCTGCGCGACATGCTGCTGATCCGCCGCTTTGAGGAAAAGGCTGGTCAGCTCTACGGCATGGGTGCGATTGGCGGCTTCTGCCACCTCTATATCGGCCAGGAAGCCGTGGTCGTCGGCATGCAGATGGCGCTGAAGCCGGGTGATCAGGTCATCACCGGCTATCGCGATCACGGCCACATGCTGGCTACCGGCATGGACGCCAAGGGCGTGATGGCCGAGCTTACCGGGCGCCGCGGCGGCTATTCCAAGGGCAAGGGCGGCTCGATGCACATGTTCAGCATGGAGAAGAACTTCTTCGGCGGCCATGGCATCGTCGGCGCCCAGGTGTCGCTGGGCACGGGCCTGGCGCTCGCCAACCGCTATCGCGGCAACGATTCGGTCAGTGTCGCCTATTTCGGCGACGGTGCGGCCAATCAGGGGCAGGTCTATGAGAGCTTCAACATGGCGGAGCTCTGGAAGCTGCCGGTGATCTACGTCATCGAGAACAATCGCTATGCGATGGGCACCGCGGTGTCGCGCGCCTCGGCGCAGACCGACTTCTCCAAGCGCGGCATCTCCTTCAACATCCCGGGCGAGCAGGTCGACGGCATGGACGTCCGCGCCGTGAAGGCCGCCGGCGAGAAGGCCGTGGCGTGGTGCCGCGAGGGCAAGGGCCCGTACATTCTCGAGATGCAGACCTACCGCTACCGCGGTCACTCGATGTCGGACCCGGCCAAGTATCGCACCCGCGAGGAGGTCGAGAAGGTCCGTCACGACCAGGATCCGATCGAGCAGGTGCGCAACCGTCTGCTGGCGGCCAAGGTCAGCGAGCAGGACCTCAAGACGATCGATGCCGACGTGCGCAAGATCGTCAACGAGGCTGCCGATTTCGCGCAGGCCGATCCCGAGCCGGATCCCGCCGAGCTCTACACCGACGTTTATCGCTAAGCGCAGACGCTGTTTTCTTCCGGAGCTGATATGCCAATTCAAGTTTTGATGCCTGCGCTGTCGCCCACGATGGAGAAGGGCAACCTCGCCAAATGGCTGAAGAAGGAAGGCGAGGCGATCAAGTCGGGTGACGTGATCGCCGAGATCGAGACCGACAAGGCGACGATGGAGGTCGAGGCGACCGACGAGGGCACGCTCGGCAAGATCCTGATTCCCGAAGGCACCGCCGACGTCGCGGTGAATACCCCGATCGCCACCATCCTGGCCGATGGCGAGACCGCGGCCGACCTCGGCAAGGCGGCAGCGCCCGCCGCCGAGATGAAGGCTGCACAGTCGGCACCGCCGGCCGAGCCGGCCGCTGCGATGCAGGCTTCGCCCGCGCCGACTGGCGTGGCTGCGCCGCAGAGCGTCGCCGAGCCCGATCCGGAAGTCCCCGCCGGCACCGAGATGGTGACGCAGACGATCCGCGAGGCGCTGCGCGACGCCATGGCCGAGGAGATGCGCCGGGACGGCGACGTCTTCATCATGGGCGAGGAGGTCGCCGAATATCAGGGCGCCTACAAGGTGACCCAGGGCCTGCTGCAGGAGTTCGGCGCCCGCCGTGTCATGGACACGCCGATCACCGAGCACGGCTTCGCAGGCATCGGCGTCGGCGCGGCGATGGCCGGCCTGAAGCCGATCGTCGAGTTCATGACCTTCAACTTCGCCATGCAGGCGATCGACCAGATCATCAACTCCGCTGCCAAGACCCTGTACATGTCCGGCGGTCAGATGGGCTGCTCGATCGTGTTCCGCGGGCCCAACGGCGCCGCCGCCCGCGTCGCCGCGCAGCACAGCCAGGACTATTCGTCCTGGTATTCGCACATTCCGGGCCTCAAGGTCGTCGCGCCGTATTCGGCGGCCGATGCCAAGGGCCTGCTGAAGGCCGCGATCCGCGATCCGAACCCGGTGATCTTCCTCGAGAACGAGGTGCTCTACGGGCACTCCGGCGAGGTGCCGAAGCTCGACGACTACATCATCCCGATCGGCAAGGCGCGCATCGCGCGTAGCGGCAAGGACGTCACGATCATCTCCTGGTCGAACGGCATGACCTACGCGCTCAAGGCCGCCGATGAGCTCGCCAAGGAGGGCATCGAGGCCGAGGTGATCGATCTGCGCACGCTGCGGCCGATGGACACCGAGACCATCATCGCGTCGGTCAAGAAGACCGGCCGCGCGGTCACGGTGGAAGAGGGCTGGGCGCAGAGCGGCGTCGGCGCCGAGATCGCTGCGCGCATCATGGAGCACGCCTTCGATTATCTCGATGCGCCGGTCACGCGCGTGTCGGGCAAGGACGTGCCGATGCCGTATGCGGCGAACCTCGAGAAGCTCGCGCTGCCGTCGGCGGCCGAGGTCGTGCAGGCCGCCAAGTCCGTCTGCTACCGCTAAAGGGAATCCCAGATGGCCGGACCCAAGGAGCAGCCGCTGCCGCCCGACGTCGTCGGCCGCGAGGACGCCACCGAAGTGTTGCGCGCCTTCGTGCTCGATGGCGGGCTCTCGATCGCGTTTCAGCGCGCGTTCGAGGAGCCCGACGTGTGGGGGCTGCTCCTGGTCGACGTCGCCCGACATGCTGCGCGCGCCTATGCGCGCGAGAGCGATTATTCCGAAGACGAGGCGCTGCAGCGCATCGTCGAGATGTTCGAAGCCGAGCTGGCTCGGCCGACTGATATGGGCAGCACCAGCCCCAGGTCGAAACAAGGTCACTGATCATGCCGATCAACATTCTGATGCCCGCGCTGTCGCCGACGATGGAGAAGGGCAACCTCGCTCGTTGGCTCAAGAAGGAAGGCGACCAGGTCAAGTCCGGCGAGGTCATCGCCGAGATCGAGACCGACAAGGCCACGATGGAAGTCGAGGCGGTCGACGAAGGCACGCTCGCCAAGATCCTGGTGCCCGAGGGCACGCAGGACGTGCCGGTCAACGACGTCATCGCGGTGCTTGCCGGCGAGGGCGAGGACGTCAAGGCAGCCGGCAGCGCGCCGGCGGCTGCTGCTCCCAAGGCTGAGGCCAAGCCGGCGGCGTCCGTGGCCCCAGCTGCTGCGCCGGCGCCTGCTGCCGCGCCCGCGCCGAAGCCGGCTGCTGCTTCCGCACCGGCCGCTCCTGCGGCTGCTGCACCTCAGGTCAACGGTCACGAGCGCATCTTCTCGTCGCCTCTGGCGCGGCGTCTCGCCAAGGATGCCGGCATCGATCTCGGCCGCATCACCGGCACCGGCCCGCATGGCCGCGTCGTGGCGCGCGACGTCGAGGAGGCCAAGTCCGGCAAGGGTCTCAAGGCCGCACCCTCGGCCGCTCCCGCCGCGGCGGGCGCTCCCACCGTGGCGCAGTCGATGTCCGACAAGCAGATTCTTGCGCTGTTCGAGCCGGGCTCCTACGAGGTCATCCCGCATGACGGCATGCGCCGCACGATCGCGCAGCGCCTCACCGCGGCGACGCAGACCGTCCCGCATTTCTATCTCACGATCGACTGCGACATCGGCAAGCTGCTCGCCGCCCGCGAGGAGATCAACGCGGCCGCACCGAAGGACAAGGAGAAGAAGCCGCTCTACAAGCTCTCGGTGAACGACTTCGTCATCAAGGCGATGGCGGTGGCGCTGCAGAAGATCCCGAACTGCAACGTCAGCTGGACCGAAGGCGGCATGGTCAAGCACAAGCATTCCGACGTCGGCGTCGCCGTGGCGATGCCCGGCGGCCTGATCACGCCGATCATCCGGAAAGCGGAGACCAAGACGCTGTCGGCGATCTCCGGCGAGATGAAGGACTTTGCCGCACGCGCCCGCTCGCGCAAGCTGAAGCCGGAGGAATATCAGGGCGGCACCACGGCCGTCTCCAACCTCGGCATGTACGGCATTACGCACTTCACGGCGGTGATCAATCCGCCGCACGCGACGATCCTTGCGGTCGGCACGAGCGAGGAGCGGCCCGTCGTGCGCAACGGCAAGATCGAGATCGCCAGCATGATGAGCGTGACGCTGTCGTGCGATCACCGCGCGATCGACGGCGCGCTCGGCGCCGAGCTGATCGGCGCCTTCAAGCAACTGATCGAGAATCCCGTGATGATGATGGTGTGATCTTGCTTTCCGGAGCGGGATGGCAAACGGGGCCAACGCATGCGCATCAGAACGCGGTGGCCCTGGATCACGGCGCTGGTGAGTGCCGCGCTGTTCGCCAATCCGCTCGGGATCGACGTCATCCATTCTGCCTTCTTCTCCGGCGAGGCGCTGTCGCGCGGCATCTGGGCGCCAATCGCGCTCGCCGGATTCGCTATCTGCACCCTGCTGATGCTCCTGGAAGCCGTCATGCGAGCCATGATCTGGCGACGCTCCGTCCGCAGCCCCACCGTCTGATTTCCGACTGCTTAAGTTGAATGGGAGCCGTCATGGCCGACACATCCTTCGACATCATCATCATCGGGTCCGGCCCGGGCGGCTACGTCGCCGCGATCCGCGCCGCCCAGCTCGGCTTCAAGACCGCGATCATCGAGAAGTCCTATCTCGGCGGCATCTGTCTGAACTGGGGCTGCATCCCGACCAAGGCGCTGCTGCGCTCGGCCGAGATCTATCACTACATGCAGCATGCCAAAGACTATGGCCTGTCGGCGGAGAAGATCTCCTACGATCCCAAGGCGGTTGTGCAGCGCTCGCGCGGCGTCTCGAAGCGCCTCAATGACGGCGTCGGCTTCCTGATGAAGAAGAACAAGGTCCAGGTGATCTGGGGCAAGGCTGCGATCGACGCGCCGGGCAAGATCACCGTGACCAAGTCCGACGTCGAGGCGCCCAAGGGCGCGCTGGGCGAGGGGACCTATCAGGCGAAGCACATCATCGTTGCCACCGGCGCGCGGCCGCGCGTGCTGCCGGGGCTCGAGCCGGACAAGAGGCTGGTCTGGACCTATTTCGAGGCGATGGTTCCTGACAAGATGCCGAAGTCGCTGCTCGTCGTCGGCTCGGGCGCGATCGGCATCGAGTTCGCCTCGTTCTTCCGCACCATGGGCTCCGAGGTGACGGTGGTCGAGGTGCTGCCGCAGATCCTGCCCGTCGAGGACGCCGAGATCGCCGGCATCGCCCGCAAGCAGCTGGAGAAGCAGGGCCTCAAGATCATGACCGGCGCCAAGGTCACCAAGCTCGACAAGAAGAGCGACAGCGTGGTGGCGACGATCGACGACGGCAAGGGCAAGATCGAGACGACCGAGTTCGATCGCGTGATCTCCGCGGTCGGCGTCGTCGGCAACATCGAGAATCTCGGGCTCGAGAAGCTCGGCGTGAAAACCGATCGCGGCTGCATCGTGATCGACGGCTACGGCAAGACCAACGTGCCCGGCCTCTACGCCATCGGCGACGTCGCAGGTCCCCCGATGCTGGCGCACAAGGCCGAGCATGAGGGCGTGGTCTGCATCGAGGCGATCAAGGGCCTGCACCCGCACCCGATGGACAAGAACCTCATTCCGGGCTGCACCTACTGCCATCCGCAGGTCGCTTCCGTGGGGCTGACCGAGGCCAAGGCCAAGGAGCAGGGGCGTGACATCCGCGTCGGCCGCTTCCCCTTCGTCGGCAACGGCAAGGCGATCGCGCTCGGCGAGGACCAAGGCTTGGTGAAGGTCATCTTCGACAAGAAGACGGGCCAGCTGATCGGCGCGCACATGGTCGGCGCAGAGGTCACCGAGCTGATCCAGGGCTATGTCGTCGCGATGAACCTGGAGACGACCGAGGAGGAGCTGATGCACACGGTGTTCCCGCATCCGACACTGTCGGAGATGATGAAGGAAGCCGTGCTCGACGCTTATGGCCGCGTGTTGAACATGTAGCTCCGCCCACCGCTCGTCATGCGCGGGCTTGACCCGCGCATCCATCGCGCTTCGGGAAGACTCTTGCGAAGCGGATGGATTGCCGGGTCAAGCCCGGCAATGACGGATGTAACCAGAAGGGCTCAGCCAGAAAGTCCCGCCGTGAAATCCAGCGACAATCTCACCACCGAGCGCCCGACCTTCGTCACCCATCTCGAATGCGCGATGGAGGGCGATCATTATCCGGCCGACCAGGTCCACAATCTCTCCAAGGCCGGCAAGCCGCTGCTGGTGCGCTACGATCTCGCGGGCGTGAAGCAGGCGCTGACCAAGGACGCGCTGGCGCAGCGGCCGGCCGACATGTGGCGCTATCGCGAGCTGCTTCCGGTGCGCAAATGCGAGGACATCGTCAGCCTCGGCGAGGTGATGACGCCGCTGATCACACTGCCGAAGCTGGCCAAGAAGCTCGGCGGCGGCGAGATCATCGTCAAGGATGAGGGCCGGCTGCCGACCGGCTCGTTCAAGGCGCGCGGCCTCGTCATGGCGGTGTCGATGGGCAAGGCGCTCGGCATCACGCACATGGCGATGCCGACCAACGGCAATGCCGGTGCCGCGCTCGCGGCCTATGCCACCTCCTGCGGCATCAAGACCACGATCTTCTGTCCGGCCGATACGCCGGAGGTGAACGTCAGCGAGATCGAGCTGCAGGGCGCGACCGTCTACCGCGTCAACGGCCTCATTGATGACTGCGGCAAGATCGTCGGCGAGGGCAAGGCCAAGGTCGGCTGGTTCGATACCTCGACCTTGAAGGAGCCGTATCGGATCGAGGGCAAGAAGACGATGGGGCTCGAGCTCGCCGAGCAGCTCGGCTGGGACGTCCCCGACGTGATCTTCTATCCGACCGGCGGCGGCACCGGTCTGATCGGCATGTGGAAGGCGTTCGACGAGCTGGAGAAGATTGGGTTCATCGGAGCAAAGCGCCCGCGCATGGTTGCGGTGCAGGCGTCCGGCTGCGCGCCGATGGTGCGCGCCTTCGAGCAGGGCGTCGAGCATGCGACGCGCTGGGAGGATGCGCACACGATTGCCTCGGGAATCCGCGTGCCCCAAGCGGTCGGCGACTTCCTCATCCTGCGCGCCGTGCGCGAGAGCGGCGGTTTTGCGATCGCGGTCGATGACGACGCGATTTCGTCTGCTCTCAACCAGGTCGCGCGCGAGGAAGGTCTGTTGCTGTGTCCCGAGGGCGCCGCGACCTATGCGGCCTACAAGCAGAGCCTTGCTGACGGGCGCGTGTCTAAGAGCGATCGCGTGATGTTGTTCAACTGCGCCACGGGCCTGAAATATCCGCTGCCGAAGGTCGAGCGGGCCCTCGATCGCCACCAGCCGATCGACTACACTCGGTTCTAACCGGACGGTCGGCATCGCGGCCTGGCGCCTGATCGTCTGACAACAAGGATCAGGCCGCTCTGGGAGGACCGCGATGCGACGCCTGTTTGGCGCTGTGGTGACGGCGCTTGCCTTGTTTGTCGGTTCCGCTGCTGCGGAGACCTACCCCTCTCGCGCCATCACGGTGATCGTGCCGTTCGCCGCCGGCGGACCGTCTGACGCGATGATGCGCATCCTGGCCGAGCACATGAAGCAGACGCTCGGCCAGCCGGTGCTGGTCGAGAACGTCACCGGCGCGGGCGGCTCGATCGGGGTGGGCCGCGCCGTGCGCTCGAGGCCCGACGGCTACACCGTGAGCTTCGGCCATCTCGGTACGCACGTCGCCAACGGCGCGGTCTACCGGCTCGGCTATGATCTCGTCGCCGATCTCGAGCCGGTCGTGCTGCTGCCGAGCAATCCGATGATCATCGTCAGCAAGAGCAACGTGCCGGCGAAATCGCTGTCCGAATTGCTCGCCTGGCTGAAGGCGCAGCCGACTCCTGCCTCCGCCGGCACGGCCGGCAACGGCTCCGGCAGTCATATCGCCGGGCTCTATTTGCAGCAGATCACCGGCATCAAGCTGCAATACGTGCCCTATCGGGGCACGGGGCCAGCGATGAACGATCTCGTTGGCGGACAGATCGATCTCATCGTCGATCAGACCTCCAACGCCATCAACCAGGTGCGTGCCGGCATGATCCGGGCTTATGCCGTCACCGACGCCAAGCGCCTGGATACGGCACCCGAGATTCCGACCACCGACGAGGCCGGTCTGCCGGGCTTCCACATGACGTTGTGGTCGGGACTGTGGCTGCCGAAGGGAGCGGCCAAGGATGTCGTTGAGACGCTCAATGGCGCGGCCGTCGCCGCCCTGAATGATCCGGATGTGCAAAACCAATTGAAAAACCTGGGATTGCAGATGCCGCCGGCGGATCGGCGCACCCCCGATGCGCTTGGAACCTTGCAGCGTGACGAAATCGCCAAATGGTGGCCGATGATCAGAAGCGCAGGGGTGGTGCCGGAGTAGGCTGGCGGTATCTCATTCCGCCTGTGATGGTTGCGCAACAGCCACGAATGTTGCGACCCCGCCACAGTTTACGAAGTTTTGGTAACAATCTCCGGCGCTCCGCAAACGCGCCGCTTTTTGGCCACACCTGGTCGTGAAATACTTTGATCAGAATAGTACCAGTGCGTGTGAGGTAGCAAGAAATCCACTTTCAGGATTTTAGCGTTCTCCGCAGCACCGGGAGGCCAGAACAGCGATGGACGCGAAGACCGACATCAAGCGCAGGCTGCCCAGCCGTCACGTGACGGAAGGGCCCGAGCGTGCGCCGCATCGGTCCTATCTCTACGCGATGGGTCTGACCACGGCCCAGATTCACCAGCCTTTCGTCGGCGTTGCCTCGTGCTGGAACGAGGCCGCGCCCTGCAACATCGCGCTGATGCGGCAGGCCCAGGCGGTGAAGAAGGGCGTTGCGCACGCCGGCGGCACGCCGCGCGAATTCTGCACCATTACCGTGACCGACGGCATCGCCATGGGGCATGACGGCATGCGCTCGTCGCTGCCGTCGCGCGAGGCGATCGCCGATTCGGTCGAGCTGACGATTCGCGGCCATGCGTACGATGCGCTGGTCGGCCTGGCCGGCTGCGACAAATCGCTGCCGGGCATGATGATGGCGATGGTGCGGCTCAACGTGCCCTCGATCTTCATCTATGGCGGCTCGATCCTGCCGGGCAATTTCCGCGGCCAGCAGGTCACGGTGCAGGACATGTTCGAGGCGGTCGGCAAGCATTCGGTCGGCCAGATGTCGGACGAGGATCTCGACGAGCTCGAGCGCGTCGCCTGTCCGTCGGCCGGCGCCTGCGGCGCCCAGTTCACGGCCAACACCATGGCGACCGTCTCCGAGGCGATCGGGCTGGCGCTGCCTTACTCCGCTGGTGCGCCTGCGCCCTACGAGATCCGCGACTCGTTCTGCATGACCGCCGGCGAGAAGGTCATGGAGCTGATCGCCGCCAACATCCGGCCGCGGGATATCGTCACACGGGCCGCGCTGGAGAATGCCGCGGCGGTTGTGGCGGCGTCCGGCGGGTCGACGAATGCTGCGCTGCACCTACCTGCGATTGCGCATGAGGCCGGCATCAAGTTCGACTTATTTGACGTCGCCGAAATCTTCAAAAAGACACCTTATATCGCGGATTTGAAGCCGGGTGGCCGCTATGTCGCCAAAGACATGTTCGAGGCTGGTGGCATTCCGCTCTTGATGAAGACGTTGCTCGACCATGGCTATTTGAACGGCGACTGCCTCACAGTCACCGGCCGGACGATCGCCGAAAACCTCAAAGGCGTGAAGTGGAATCCGCACCAGGACGTGGTGAGGCCGGCCGACCAGCCGATCACTGCAACCGGAGGTGTGGTCGGTCTGAAAGGCAATCTCGCGCCAGAGGGCGCGATCGTGAAAGTCGCGGGCATGTCGAACTTGAAATTCACTGGGCCGGCCCGCTGCTTCGATCGGGAAGAGGATGCCTTTGAGGCCGTGCAGAAACGCACCTATCGCGAGGGCGAGGTGATCGTCATTCGCTACGAAGGTCCGCGCGGCGGCCCGGGCATGCGGGAAATGCTGCAGACCACGGCGGCGCTGACCGGGCAGGGCATGGGCGGCAAGATCGCGCTCATCACCGACGGCCGGTTCTCGGGCGCGACCCGCGGCTTCTGCATCGGCCATATCGGACCGGAGGCGGCCATCGGCGGGCCCATCGCCCTGGTCGAGGATGGCGACATCATCGAGATCGACGCCGAGGCCGGCATCCTTAACGTCAAGTTGAGCGATGCCGAACTGGCGACACGCAAGACCAAGTGGACGCCGCGTGAGACCCATCACACGTCAGGTGCACTTTGGAAATATGCCCAGCAGGTTGGACCGGCCGTGGCGGGTGCCGTCACCCACCCAGGTGGTGCGCAAGAGAAGTATTGCTATGCGGACATCTGATCGGATCATTTTTGCATTGATGCTGGGGGTTGCCCCGCTCGCGTTGCCGACGTCGTCGTTCGCGTTCGATGGCGCTCCGGTCAACCAGGAGCCGGCGATTGCCGTGGCTGGACCGCAGGCCGGTGCTGGCGCGCTGCGCAAGACCGTGCCCGCGACGACCTCCTCGACGTCGCCGACCCAGTCCCTGACTGCGCTGCAATATGCAGCGGAGGAAGGTCACCCGGTCGCGCAGTTCAAGCTCGGCCGGATGTACGCCGCCGGCGATGGCGTCGCGCGCGACGACATGCGCGCCTTCGACTATTTCAGCCGCATCGCCAATGCGCATGCGGAGGACAGCCCGTCGGCGCCGCAGGCCCAGATCGTGGCCAACGCCTTCGTCGCGCTCGGCCGCTATTATCTCAGCGGCATTCCCAACACCAAGGTGAAGGCGGATCCGGACCGTGCGCGCGAGATGTTCTCCTACGCGGCGTCCTATTTCGGCAATGCCGATGCCCAGTACGATCTGGCGCGGATGTACCTGAAGACGGCGGATGCGTCGCGCGACGACTTTCGTTATGGCGCGCGCTGGCTCGGCCTCGCCGCGCAGAAGGGGCAGCATCAGGCCCAGGCCTTGCTTGGTCAGATGCTGTTCAATGGCGACCGTCTGCCCCGGCAGCCGGCGCGCGGCCTGATGTGGCTCACTCTGGCGCGCGACAGCGCCGGTCCGGACGAGGTCTGGATCAAGGAAAGCTACAACCGCGCCTTCGCCAAGGCGTCCGACGACGACCGTGCCTCGGCACTGCAGATGCTTGAGAGCTGGGTGCAGGGCAAGCGCGAGTAAGCGGAAGCGGAATGCATCGCATTCCCTCCGCGCGACGGAGGGACTGGGATGATCATCCGCGATGCGACGCCTGATGATGCCGAGGCAGCCTGCGCCGTATTACGCGCCTCCATCATCGAATTGTGCGGGGCGGATCATCGCGGCAATCCGGACATCCTCGGCCGCTGGCTCGCGAACAAGACACCGGAGATCGTCGCCAGCTGGGCCGACGGGCAGGACCGATCGCTGCTGGTCGCGGTCGAGGAGGGGACGATTCTCGCTGTCGGCGGCCTCGCTCATCCCAACGAGATCACGGCGAACTATGTGTCGCCGCAGGCGCGCTTTCGCGGCGTGAGCTCGGCCCTGGTGGCCGCGCTGGAGCAGCGAGCGGCGGCGCTCGGCGCCCGTGAGATCGAGCTGTTGAGCACCGAGACCGCGCACCGATTCTATCTCGCCCGCGGCTATGCCGACGTCGGCATCCCCGCCGGGAGGTTTGGCACCGCCGCGTCCTATCCGATGCGCAAGCTTATTGCCCCGGTGGGCTGAGTCGCACCGCGCCGCTCGTCATCAGCGTCCTGTCTGCCGTTGCCTAACGATTGGGCGATGAGTGGCTGCTGTTTTGATCAGCCTTCGGCTCCCAGACCAAATTCGGCGAACTTTGATGCACAAACGACTGCGCCGGTACCGAATCGCGCTTGGCACGATTTGTGAGTGCAAGTCCTCTGCAACAGCAGAAGGCGGTACGTTTGCGCAACGTTCGGATCGGCCTGATCATTCCTCAGCGCGGCTCGGCAGGGTTGTGGGCGCCCTCGGCCGAAGCCTGTGGGCGGCTGGCCGTAACCGAGCTCAACCAGGCTGCGGGCATCCGCCGCAGGCCGGTTGAACTCGTTGTCATCGATGGAGGTGCCAGTGGCGCCAGCGCGGGGCAGGCGGCCGCGGAGGCGGTCGATGAACTCGCGGTCGACGGTCTCGTCGGCATGCTGCCGAGCTATGCGCGCGATCCAGTCGCCCGCGCCGCGCGCGGCCGCGTGCCATTCGTCTACACGCCGCAGTTCGAAGGCCTGTCGCCGAACAGCGATGTCATGACCACCGGCGAGACCGCCCGCGAATTGCTGGCGCCCGCCATTCAGTGGCTCTCCGAATGCAAGCGCGCCCGCCGCTTCTTTCTGTGCGGGAACGACTATATCTGGCCGCGCTCCTCGCTGCAGATCGCCAGGCGGCTGATCGCCCGATTCGGCGGGACCGTCACCGGCGAGCACTACGTGCCGGTCGGCGTGCATGACTTCGACGAGATGCTCGACCGCATCAAGGCGACGCGCAGCGACGTCGTCCTGCCGGTCTTCCTCGGCTCCGATTGCATCGCGTTCAATCGCGCCTTCTGCGCCGCCGGCCTCAGCCGCCACGTGCTGCGCTTCTCCTCGGCCTTCGACGAGACCATCGTGTATGGCCTCGACTGTAGCGAGACCGAGAACGTCTACGTGGCTTCCAGCTACTTCGCCTCGCTGCGCTCGCGCAACAACGGCGCATTTCTCGAGCGCTACTACACGGCCTATGGCGACAATCCGCCGCCGGCGAACGGCTATGGCGAGTCCTGCTACGAGGGCATTCACGCGCTGGCCGCGCTGATAGAGCGCGCCGAGAGTTTCGATGCGCGCGATCTCCGGCGCGTGTTCGGACGAACCCTGCAGGGGCGCACCGCCCGCGGCAACGAGGCCAAGCCGGTGGTCGGCGGCCGCCACCCGATCCATCTCGCCGAGCTGGACGGCTACGATTTTTCG
Source organism: Bradyrhizobium aeschynomenes (assembly GCF_013178945.1). Lineage (GTDB taxonomy): Bacteria > Pseudomonadota > Alphaproteobacteria > Rhizobiales > Xanthobacteraceae > Bradyrhizobium > Bradyrhizobium aeschynomenes. The sequence goes on along the minus strand of NZ_JABFDM010000015.1, from coordinate 126,109 downwards.
GTCGTCGCATCGCGCTAGACGCGGGTGGCGTCAAAAAATAACTTGCCATTTCAAATATTGTAATTTTAAACTTCGTGCGGCTCGTGAACCCGCATCACCAACCCATGGGGATCCCTGATGACTCTTTCCCGCCGTCGTTTCCTGCAACGCTCGGCCATCGCGACGTCGACCTTGATCGCAGCACCCGCGGTGTTCCGCTCGGGCGCGCTCGCGGCCGAGAACCCGATCACCGTCGGCAGCCTGCACGACCAGTCCGGCCCGATCGGCACCTCCGGCACACCGATGGTCTACGCGCTGCAGCTCGCCGTTGAGGAGATCAACGCCGCGGGCGGCCTGCTCGGGCGGCCGCTGAAGGTCATGCACTACGACACCCAGTCCAACATCCAGCTGTACTCGCAATATGCCCAGCAGCTGGCCGTGAAGGACAAGGTCGACGTCGTGCATGGCGGCATCACCTCGGCCTCGCGCGAGGCCATCAGGCCGACCTTCGACCGCTTCAAGGTGCTGTACTTCTACAACACGCTGTACGAAGGCGGCGTCTGCGACCGCAACACCTTCTGCACCGGCACCACGCCGGCACAGACCGTCGAGAAGCTGGTTCCGAGCGCGATGAAGAAGGCGGGCAAGAAGGCCTACATCATCGCCGCCGACTACAATTACGGTCAGATCACCGCGAAGTGGATGACCAAATACTGCAAGGACAATGGCGGCGAGATCCTCTCGACCGACTTCTTCCCGCTCGACGTCACCAATTTCGGCTCGACCATCTCGAAGATCCAGGCGGCCAAGCCCGACCTCATCCTCTCGGCGCTGGTCGGCGGCAACCACACCGCGTTCTACCGGCAGTGGACCGCAGCCGGCATGAAGGGGAAGATCCCGATCGCCTCGACCACCTTCGGCCTCGTCAACGAGCCCTCGACGCTCGACGCCGCCGAGAGCGACGCCATCATCGGCGCCTACGGCTACTTCGAGGAGCTGACCACGCCGGCCTCCAAGAGCTTCGTCGAGAAGATCAAGAAGGCGCATCCGGACTCGCCCTATATCAGCGAGCTCGCTTCCTGCACCTATGAGGGTGTCATGCTCTGGGCCGAGGGCGTCAAGAAGGCCGGCAGCATCGACCGCATGAAGGTCATCGAAGCGCTCGAGAGTGGTCTCGTGTTCGACGGTCCGAGCGGCAAGGTCTCGCTGGACAAGCCGACCCACCACACCGTCCGCAACGCGTTCCTCGCCGAGGTGAAGGATCGCAAATGGTCGGTGCTGGAGACCTACACCGACGCCAAGCCGGCGGACACCGCGAGCGTCTGCGACCTCGTCAAGAACCCGAACGACGTCAAGCAGTACATCATCAATCTCTGACGTGCTTCCGGGTCCCGCCGTCCGGCGGGGCCCGGTTTCCCTGGACTGCCCTGAAAGACCTGACGCATGGCGATCTACGTCATCCTCGCGCTCGACGTTCTCAATGGAATTTCCTCGCTGTTCCTGCTGTGCCTGGGGCTGGCGATCATCTTTGGCATGATGAAGATCATCAATCTCGCCCATGGCGAGTTCATCATGCTGGGCGCCTATGCGACCGTGATCTCCGCCAATGCCGGGGTGAACATCTGGATCGCGATGCTGATCGTCGCGCCCCTGTTCGTCGGCATCGTCGGCCTGGTCATCGAGCGCTGCCTGATCCGCTTTCTCTATGGCCGGCTGGTCGATTCGATGCTCGCGACCTGGGGCCTGAGCCTCCTCATCATCGGCATCATCACCACGATCTACGGCAACACCCAGCAGGGCGTGCCGACGCCGCTCGGCGGCTTCTCGATCGGCTCGTACCAGTCGAGCTATTACACGCTGTTCCTCGCCTTCATGGCGGCGGTGATGATGGCGATCATCTACGGCGTGATGCGCTACACCCGCTTCGGCCTGGTCGCCCGCGCGACGATGCAGAACCCGGCGATGGCGGCGACGCTCGGCGTCAACCCGGCCCGGGTCTATATGAGCACCTTCGCGCTTGGTGCGGCCGTCACGGGCCTTGCCGGCGGCCTGCTGGCGCCGGTCTCCGGCATCACGCCCGTGATGGGCGGAGCCTACGTCGCCAAGGCTTTCATGACCGTGGTCGGCGGCGGCGCCGCGATCCTCTCGGGCACGCTCTCGGCGGCGAGCCTGTTCGGCTCGGTCAACCAGGTCGGCGCCTACTTCACCACGCCGGTCTATGGCGAGGTCATCGTCTTCACCACGGCGATCGTGCTCATTCGTCTGCTGCCGCAGGGTATCTCCGGGCGCTTCTTCAAGGGGAACCTGTGATGGACAAGCGCCTTCGTCTCGCGCTCCAGGCCGCGGGCACCGTTGTCGCCATCGGCGTGATCGCGATCGTGCCGAGCGTGATCGAGCTGTTCGGCCTGATGCAGCTGACGTTGTTCGCCGCGATGTCGGTGCTGGCGCTGAGCCTCGCCTTCATCTGGGGCTATGGCGGCATCCTGTCGTTCGGCCAGACCGCGTTCTTCGGCCTCGGCGGCTACGCCTATGCGATCGCGGCAGTGAACTTTCAGGACTCGACGCCGGCAATCCTGCTGGCGATCGTGGTGCCCGCGCTGTTCGCGGCGATCCTCGGCTACTTCATCTTCTTCGGCCGCATCTCGGACGTCTATCTCGGGGTCATCACGCTCACCGTCACCTTGATCCTGTTCAACTCGGTCAACTCGACCTCGGGCGACGCCTACAAGATCGGCAAGGCGCTGCTCGGCGGCTTCAACGGCATGCCGGCGGTGCCGACCTTCAACATGCCGTTCGATCCGTCGACGGTGCTCTCGCCGGAGCAGTCGTGGTGGACGACGGCCTATGTGCTGCTCGGCGTGTTCCTGCTGCTGCGGCTGCTGCTGGCGCTGCCGGCCGGTCGCATCATCGTCGCCGTGCGCGAGAACGAAGTGCGGGCCTCGCTGCTCGGCTACGATCCGCGCCTGGTGAAATGCCTGACCTTCATTCTCGGCGGCGCCATCGCGGGTCTTGCCGGCGCGCTCTACGTCAATTGGGGCGCCTTCGTCAGCCCGACCATCTTCAGCCTGTCGCTCTCGGCGGAGATCATCATCTGGATCACCGTCGGCGGGCTCGGCACCTTGCTCGGACCGATCATCGGCTGCGTCGTGATCGAATATATCGTCGCCTATATCGGCTCGCAGCAGCTTCTGAACTCGAACCTCGTGCTCGGCGGCGTGCTGGTCGTGTTCGTGCTGCTGCTGCCCAAGGGCATCTTCCCGACCGCGCGTGATCTGGTCATGCGGCTGATCCCGGACAAGAAGCCGAAGACCAATGGCCCGGTGCCGTCGGCGGCGGCGCCGCATCCCGCAGGAGCCGAATGACATGGCGGAACTTGTCCCTCTGCTCAAGGCCGAGCACCTGACGATGCGCTTCGGCGGCGTGGTCGCCAATGACGACATCACCTTCACCTTGCAGGAGATGGAGCTGCGCTGCCTGATCGGCCCGAACGGCGCCGGCAAGAGCACGTTCTTCAAGACCCTCACGGGACAGCTGGTGCCGACGTCCGGCTCCATCGCGTTCCGCGGCCTGCCGATCGCCGGCAAGGCTTCGCACGAGATCGCGCGCATGGGCATCGGCATCAAGACCCAGGTGCCGAACGTGTTCAACGGTCTCTCGGTGCGCGAGAACATCTGGATGGCCGTGCGCCGCAAGGCGACGCCGCGGCAGCAGGGACCTGCCGTCGACGCGGTGCTGGAGATGATCCGGTTGACCGACTATGCCGAAAGCATCGTCGCGACGCTCTCGCACGGCCAGCGGCAGTGGGTCGAGATCGGCATGGTGCTCGCGGCCGAGCCGGAACTGATCCTGCTCGACGAGCCCGCCGCGGGGATGACCGACGAGGAGACGTTCCATACCGCTGCGATCATCCGCGAGATCAACCAGACCCGCGCCATCGTCGTCGTCGAGCACGACATGGAGTTCATCAAGCAGATCGCCAAGCGCGTCACCGTGTTCCATCAGGGCCGCGTGCTGGTCGAGGACACCGTCGACAAGGTGCTCGCCGACCAGCGCGTCCGCGACGTCTATCTCGGCAAGAAGGTGGCGGCATGAGCACGCTTCTCGAGGTCAAGGGTCTCAAGTCCGGCTACGGCCGGATCCCGATCCTGTTCGGCGTCGATCTGACGGTCGCCGACGGCGAGTATCTCGGCATCCTCGGCCATAACGGCATGGGCAAGACCACGGCGCTGCGCACCCTGATGGGGCATCTGCCGACCACCGACGGCTCGGTCGTGTTCGCCGGCAAGACCATCACGCATTTGAAACCGCACGAGCGTTCGCGGCTCGGCATCGGCCTGGTGCCGCAGGGCCGCGAGATCTTCCCGGATCTGTCGGTGATGGAGAATCTCCGCATGGGCCTCGCCGCGGCACCCAAGGAAGACCGTGGCGTCATCGATACAGTGCTGCAGGATTTCCCGCGCCTGGTGCGGCTGCTCGACCGCCGCGGCGGCGCGCTGTCCGGCGGCGAGCAGCAATTGCTGGCGCTGGCCCGCTGCCTTTGCACCAAGCCGAAGCTGATCCTGCTGGACGAACCCACCGAAGGCATTCAGCCCTCGATCATCGAGGAGATCATCGAGACCTTGCTGGCGCTGAAGACGCGCTGGAAGATGTCCCTCATCGTCGTCGAGCAGAACCTCGAATTCATCACGTCGTTATCGGACCGCATCCTGCACATCCAGAAGGGACGCATCACCGAGGAACTCGACCGTGAGACTTTGTTGGCCCGGGAAGGTCAGATGATCCCGAGCTAGCGAATTCCGGCGCGGCTGCGCCGGCGCAACTGAACTGCACACTCCTGTCTCTGCTCCAGCTTGTCCTCACAAGAAAGGATGACTCATGTCAATCAAACGCCCGAATGCCGAGGAAGTCGCCGATCTCGCCGCCAGCCTGCACATGAACATGACGGTCGAGGAGGCCGCCGAATATCTGTCGCTGATGGGTGGCATGTTCGATCAGTACGACATCATCGACGAACTGCCGAACCCGCTGCCGCCGGTGAAATATCCGCGCACCCCGGGTGCCAAGCCGCCGGCCAAGGAGAACAAGTACAACGCCTGGGCGATCAAGACCGAGGTGAAGGGCGCAGGCTCCGGCAAGCTCGCCGGCCGTACCGTCGTGCTGAAGGACAACGTCGCACTCGCCGGCGTTCCCATGATGAACGGCTCGACCACGCTCGAGGGCTTCATTCCCGCCGCTGACGCGACCATCGTCTCGCGCATCCTCGATGCCGGCGGAACGATCGTCGGCAAGGCCGTGTGCGAGCATTTCTGCCTGTCCGGCGGCAGCCACACGTCCGATCCGGCGCCGGTGCACAACCCCTGGAAGATGGGCTATTCGGCCGGCGGCTCGTCGTCGGGCAGCGCCGCGCTGGTGGCGGCCGGCGAGGTCGACATGTCCATTGGCGGCGACCAGGGCGGCTCCATCCGCATCCCCGCGTCCTATTGCGGCATCTACGGCATGAAGGCGACCCACGGCCTCGTGCCCTACACCGGCGTGATGCCGATCGAGTCGACGATCGACCACACCGGACCGATGACGGCCAACGTCAAGGACAACGCGCTGCTGCTCGAAGTGCTGGCGGGCGCCGACGGCCTCGATCCGCGGCAATACGCGCCGAAGGTCTCGGCATACACCGAGGCGCTCGGCAAGGGCGTCAAGGGCCTCAAGATCGGCGTGCTCAAGGAAGGCTTCAGCGCACCGAACATGGAAGAGGGCGTGGTGTCCAAGGTCAAGGCCGGCGCGGAGCGCTTCGCCAAGATGGGCGCCAGCGTCTCGGAGGTGTCGATCCCCGAGCACATGCATGCGCTGGCGGCGTGGAATCCGATCACGCTGGAAGGCTTCCTGGTGCAGATGATGCTCGGCAATGGCATGGGCTTCAACTGGAAGGGCCTCTACGACGTCGGCCTGCTCGACGCGCATTCCGGCTGGCGCACGCGTGCCGACGATCTGTCAGTGACCTTGAAGCTGACCATGCTGGTCGGCCAGTGGGGCCTCGAGCACTATCGCGGCCGCTATTACGCCAAGTCGCGCAACATCGCGATCCAGGCCAAGGCGGCCTATGACGCCATGTTCGGCTCCTACGATCTGTTGCTGATGCCGACCTTGCCCTGCGTCGCGACGCCGATCCCGGCCAAGGACGCGCCGCTCGCCGAAGTCGTGCAGCGCGCCTTCGAAATGACCGCGACGACGAGCCCGTTCGACGTCACCGGTCATCCCGCGATGACGGTGCCCTGCGGCCTCTCTGACGGCCTGCCGGTCGGCCTGATGCTGATCGGCAAGGACTATGCGGAGTCCACGATCTACCAGGCGGCGGCGGCGTTCGAGGCCGACGGTGACTGGAAGAAGTTCTGATGATCACCATCACCGCGGTCATCAGGGCCAAGGCGGGACACGAGGCCACGATGCGCGACGCCCTCGTCGCCGTCGCGGCCCATGTCGCGGCCAACGAGCCGGAGACGATCGGGTTCTTCATCTCGCAGAGCGAGACCGAGCCCGGTCTGTTCACCACCTATGAGCGCTTCGCCGACAAGGCCGCGATGGACCGCCACAACGGCTCCGCCGCGGTGGCGACCTTCTTCGGCATCGCCAAGCCGATCCTCGACGGCGAGGTCATTCTGGTGACCTCGCAGGAGGTATCGGCAACGATGCGGTAGGGCGCTGCGATAGCTCAGTCCGCCAATCGTCCTTCGAGACGCCCGCCAAGCGGCGGGCTCCTCAGGACGAGGGCGGCGGGTGTGGCGGGAGAAAACTCATAGCGAGCTAACGCACCGCGAAACTCTCAACCCTCATGGTGAGGAGCCCGCCACTTGGCGGGCGTCTCGAACCATGAGGCCCAATGCCGAGAACTGACGAACAAAGAGGACCACCGCCGATGCTGCGTCTGCACGGCATCATTGGACGCGCCGACGACAAGGCCTATGCCCGGCAACTCCACACGCTGAAGCACCACGGCGGCATCGAGCTGCTGTTCGTGCCGCCGGCCGATGCCGGCCGCAAGCGTTTCCGCCTGACCACCGATCGCGGGACCGATTGCGCGGTCAGTCTCGATCGCGACGAAGAGCTGGTCGACGGCGCGCTGCTGTATCTCGAACCCGAGCGCGCCATCATTGCCCGCTTCGGCGAGCAGCAGGTCTGGCGCCTGCGCGCGCGTGACGCGGCGAGCGCGCTCAAGCTCGGCTGGCATGCCGGCAACCTGCATTGGCGCGTGCGCTTCGAGGGTGACCATCTGGTCGTCCTGCTCGACGCGCCGGTCGACAACTACCGCGCCCGTATTCGGCCCCTGATCGAGTCCGGCGAAGTCGTGGAGCGCAGAGATGTTTGACCGCGGCGAGGCGCTCGCGTTGCTGCAGCTCGGCGACAGTGCCTTTCCCGCCGGCGGTTTTGCATTTTCCTGGGGCGTCGAGGGCCTCGCTGCCGACGGCCTGTTGGCCGGCCACGACGATCTCGACGGTGTCATCGCTGATCATCTGGCGCAGCGCTGGGCGACGATGGATCGCATCCTGCTGCGGCGTGCCTGGCGCGCGAGCGACACCGACGCAATCAGTTCGGTCGATCGCCTTGCCGAAGCCACGACTTCATCCGCCGAGATGCGCGACGGTTCGCGGCGCGCGGGCAGGGCGTTGCTCGGTGTCTGGGTCAAGCTCGCAAAGCCCTTATCCGTATCCTACCGCGCGCGCGTCTCGGCCGATCCGAGGCTGGGGCACCTCGCCGTCGTGCAGGCGATCACCGGCCGCGACGCCGGCCTGAGCCTTGATGCCGCTGAGCTCGTCTCAGGTTGGACGCTCATCACCGGCCTCGTCAGCGCCGCGGTGCGGCTCGGCCTGATCGGTCACATCGACTCGCAGCAGAGCCTGACGCGCGCCCGCGCGCTGCTCTCCGAACTACTCACGGACACGCCCGACGACGACGCGATGCCGTCGAGCTTCACGCCCTTCATCGATATCGCCGTGTCGCGCGGGCCGCTGCGGCACGTGCGGATGTTCACGACCTGAGGTGCCCTGGCCATGATGAACCTGTCGCCCACGGAGCTCGATCGTCTCGTCATCTTCAACGCCGCGCAGATGGCGCGGCGCAACCGCTCGCTGGGCATCAAGCTGAGCCATCCCGAGGCGGTCGCCTACATCACCGATGAGGTGATGACCGCCGCGCGCCGCAATCTGCCTTACGCCGAGATCCGCGACATGGCGGGACGGCTGCTGACGACCGACGATGTCGAGCCCGGCGTCGCCCAGATGATCCCGATGCTCTATGTCGAGCTCATGTTCGCCGAGGGCACCAAGGTGATGGCGCTGTTCGAGCCGATCCAGCCGGCAGAAGGCGCCGCGGCTGACGACATCGTGCCCGGCGAGATCATCGCCGGCGGCGACGACATTGCGATGTTCACCGAACTGCCGGCAGTCACGCTCGACGTCGTCAACACCGGCGATCGCGACATTCAGGTGCGCAGCCATACCCACTTCTTCGAGGTCAATCGTGCTTTGCGCTTCGATCGCGCCGCCGCCTGGGGCATGAAGATCGACCGGCCCGCGGGCCTCGGCGTTCGCTTCGAGCCGGGCGTGTTCAAATCGGTGCGGCTGGTGCCGATTACAGGCGACCGGATCGTGCGCGGCCAGGCCGGCCTGGTCAACGGTCCGTTGGATGCGCCCGGCGCTCGCGATGCCGCGCTCAAGCTCGCGCAGTCGCGCGGCTATCTCGGAGCATAAAGCCATGGCCACGCTCACCCGCCAAGCTTATGCCGAGCTCTATGGCCCGACCAAGGGCGATCTCGTCCGGCTCGCCGATACCAGCCTGCTCGCCGAGATCGAGCACGACTACACCACCTATGGCCATGAACTGCTGGTTGGCGCCGGCAAGAACCTGCGCGACGGCGAGGCCGTCGCGGCACACCGTACGTCGCAGCACAAGACCCTTGACGTCGTCGTCAAGAACGCGACCATCGTCGACGCCGTGATCGGCATCGTGAAGGCCGACATCGGCATTCGCGACGGCCGCATCGTCGGCATCGGCAAGGCCGGCAATCCGGATATCATGCCCGATGTGCATCCCGATATGGTGGTCGGCCACACCACGGCGCCGATCGCCGGCGGTCCGTTCATCGTCACCGCCGGCGCGATCGAAAGCCACGCGCATCTGATCTCGCCGGAGCAGTCGGATCACGCGCTTGCCGGCGGCACTACGACGATGGTGGGCAATGGCTCGGGGCCGGTGTTCGACGTCGGCTCAGGCTCGGGCCCGAACTTCGGCCACTTCCTCAAATCGATCGAGTTCTCGCCGCTGAACTACGCGCTGTTCGGCCGCGGTGGTTCCAATCCGGAGGCCGTGGAAGAGGCCGTCGCGGCCGGCGGCATGTCGGTCAAGATCCACGAGGATTTTGGCGCGGCGCCTGACGTGATCGACAAGACCCTGATCGCGGCTGACCGTCACGATTTCGCGGTGCATCTGCATACCGACTCGATCAACGAATACGGCTTCTGCGAGGACACGATGGCGGCGGTCGATGGCCGCACCATCCACATGTATCACGTCGAGGGCGCCGGCGGCGGCCATGCGCCCGACCTGCTCAAGGTCGTGTCCTGGCCCAACGTGATTCCGTCGTCGACCAACCCGACGAATCCCTACACCTCCTATGGCATGGAGGAGGGCGTGCCGATGACGATGATCTGCCATCAGCTCAACTACAACGCCCCCGAGGACGTCATGTTCGGCGAGGCGCGGGTGCGGGCGCAGTCGATGGCCGCAGAAGACTTTCTGCACGACATGGGCGCGATCTCGATCTTCGGCACGGACACCCAGGGCATGGGCCGGCTCGCCGAGAACGTCGCCAAATGCTGGCAGCTTGCGAGCGTGATGAAGGACCGCATCGGCCGCCTGCAAGAGGAGACGACAGTTCGCGCCGACAATGAGCGCATCAAGCGCTACGTCGCCAAGCTCACGATCAATCCGGCGATCGCGGTCGGCATCGATCATGTCGTCGGCTCGATCGAGGTCGGCAAGATGGCCGATCTCGTGCTGTGGCCCCGCGCCTCGTTCGGCCTCAAGCCCTATATGGTGATCAAGAACGGCTTTCCGGTCTGGGCCGCGATGGGCGATGGCAATGGCAGCCTCGGTCTGTCGGAGCCGATGATCCAGAAGCGGATGTGGGGCGCGCTCGGCGCCGCACCGCAGCGGCTCGGCGTCAACTTCATGTCCAAGCTCGCGGTCGACGCCGGCATCCGCGCCAAGCTTGGGCTCGGACGTGAGACCGTGCAGATCAAGAACGTGCGCCGGCTGCGCAAGACGGACATGGTCCGAAACGCAGCGATGCCGCATGTCGAGGTCGATCCGCAGACCTTCGAGGTCCGCGCCGACGGCAAGCTGCTGATGTGCCCGCCCGCGACGACCGTGCCGCTGGCGAGGAGGTTCATGCTGCGATGAGCCGTCTCGCTCTCACCCGCACTGATGCCCCGATGATCGCCGCCCGCGTCGGCATCGGCGGCCCCGTCGGCTCCGGCAAGACCGCGCTGGTCGAGCGCCTGATCCCGGCACTGCAGGCGCGCGGCATCGACATTGCCGTCATCACCAACGATCTCGTCACGGCCGAGGATGCCGAGCGCGTCCGCCGCTCCGGCCTGATCGATCCCGAGCGCGTCTCGGCCGTGGAGGCGGGTGCCTGTCCGCACACCGTGATCCGCGAGGACCCGACGCTCAACATCGAGGCCGCCGACGAATTGGAGCGGCGATTTCCCGGCGTCGAGCTGATCCTGCTAGAGAGCGGCGGGGACAATCTCGCCTCCACCTTCTCGCGCGACCTCACCGATTTCTGGATGTTCGTGATCGACGTCGCCGGCGGCGACGATATCCCGCGCAAGCGCGGCCCCGGCGTGATCCGCGCCGATCTCCTGGTCATCAACAAGGTCGATCTCGCCCCGCATGTCGGCGTCGATCTCGCCCGCATGCAGCGCGAAGCGGCCGAGGTGCGCGGCGGCCGCTCGGTGCTGCTGACGAATTGCAGGCGCGGCGAAGGGATCGACGCGATCGTCGATCTGCTCGAGCGCGAGGTGCTGTTCCGCACGTGAGCGATTCAGAACCAGAGAAGCCGCGGCTTGATCTCTCTTTCGTCCGGCGCGGCGGCCGGACCGTCATCGACCGGCGGCTGTTCGCGTGGCCGTTCGTGCTGACGCGCAGCTTCCACACCGATGTGCATCGGCCGGATGTCCTCAGCGTCATCCTGCAGACCGGCAGCGGCGCCGTCCATGGCGAGGACCGGCTGACGCAGCGCTTCACGCTGCAGGCGGGGACATCCGTCTGCGTCACCACGCAGGGCGCAACCTCGGTGCATCGCGCCGAGCCGGGCGCGCGCGCCGCGGAGCAGGCGCTGCTGCGTGTCGCGAACGGTGCGTCGCTCGACTATCGCCCGGAGCCGCGCATCCTGTTTCCCGATGCCGCCTTGTGCCAAGTGCTCGAGCTGGAGTGTGCGACCGATGCCTCGGCGCTCGTCACCGACGCGTTCACCATGCATGACCCGGACGGGCAGGGCCGGTTGTTTCGCGAGCTCGATTCCACGCTGATCGTCCGCCGGCAAGGGCAGGAGCCACTGCTGATCGACCGCATGCATCTGCGCGATCCCACGAGCGCGCCGTTCAACGGGCGCCGCGCGTTCGGCTCAGCCGTGCTCATGCTGCCGCAGATGGACGACCGGGCCGCGATCCGTGTGCGCCTTGCTGACGCGCTCGCGGGCATCGATCAGCTTTACGCAGCCGCGAGTCTGCTGCCGGACAGCGCTGGCGTCGGCGTTCGGCTCGCGGCTCGCGAGGTTCGCCAGCTGCGCGCCGGCTTCGACGCGATCGCAGCGCTGGTTCGCGCGATTGATCTCGGACGGCGCGCCGCTCAGGCGCCGAGCGCCGCCGCCACCGCGCGGCCGACCGCGGCGTGAGCCGCGTTGCGCTTGTCGTCACCGGCCTTGGTTTCGGTGAGGTAGCTCGTCACGATCACTGGGCCACGGCCCGTCGGCCAGATCACCGCGACGTCGTTGCTGCTGCCGTTGTCGCCTGCGCCCGTCTTGTCGCCGACGCGCCATGAGGCAGGCAGGCCGGCGCGCAGCTTGGCGGCGCCGGTCTTGCAGCCGATCAGCCAGCCATTCAGGACATCGCGCGACGCGCCCGACAACGTGTTTCCGGTCGTGAGCTTCGCCAAGGTCTGCGCCATGGCCGCCGGCGTCGTCGTGTCCCTGGGATCGCCCGCCACGCTCTCATTGAGCGCAGGCTCGATGCGGTCGAGCCGGGTGATCGCGTCGCCGAAGCCGCGGATCGCGCGCGTGAGCCCGACCGGGCCGCCGAGCGTCGCAAGCAGAAGGTTCGCCGCCGTGTTGTCGCTGAGCGTCACAGTCGCTTCGCAGAGTTCGCCGATCGAAAGGCCCGATGTTCCGACATGCAGCTTGGTGACCGGCGCGTAGGACAGGATGTCCGCTTGCGTGATCGGAAGCCGCTGCGAGAGCTGCTCGGCGCCAGCATCGACCTTGGTCAGGATCGCAGCCGCCAGAAGCACCTTGAAGGTGCTGCACATCGGGAACCGTTCGTCGAGCCGATGGCCGCTGAGCGCACCGCTTGCGGTGTCCAGCAGCGCCACGCCGAGACGCCCGCCGCTGTCGATTTCGATATTGGCGACCGTGGCCTGAAGATCGGCGGCCATCGCCGGCTTGAGGAGCAGGGGCGCGAGCGCGATCGGAAACACTTGCCGCCGGGTGTAGCGCGTCACAGGAACCGTCCTTCGATCTACGCCGTCTCGAGATCGAAATCGGCCCACACCGGCACGTGATCCGACGGCTTCTCCCAGGCACGGACATAGCTGTCGATGCCGACCTCGACCAGCCGGTCGCTGGCCTGCGGGGACAACAACAGGTGATCGATGCGGATGCCCATGTTCTTCTGCCAGGCGCCAGCCTGGTAGTCCCAGAACGTGTACTGTCCCGGCGCGTCGTTGACCGCGCGCAGCGCATCCGTCAGGCCGAGCCCGAGCAGCGACTGGAAGCTCTCGCGCGTCTCCGGGCGGAACAGCGCGTCCTCGATCCAGGCGTCGGGATTGGAAACGTCGGCGGCGGCCGGGATCACGTTGAAGTCGCCTGCGAGGATCAGCGGCTCTTCGGTCTTCAGCCGTTCACGCGCATAGTCGCGAAGCCGCGCCATCCACTTGAGCTTGTAGGGATATTTCTCGGTGTTCGCAGGATTGCCGTTGGGCAGATAGAGGCAGGCGATGCGCACGACGCCGCTCTTGAGGCTGACGACGCCTTCCAGGAACCGCGCATGCACGTCCTCGGCGTCGCCTGCGAGGCCGGACTTGGTCTCGTCGAACGGCAGTTTGGAGAGCAGCGCGACGCCGTTGAAAGTCTTCTGGCCGTGGGTCACGACATTGTAGCCGAGCGCCTCGATCTCCAGCCGCGGGAACGCGTCATCCGTGCACTTGATCTCCTGCAGGCAGACGATGTCCGGCGAGCACTCCTTCAGCCAGGTCACGAGGTGCTCGATCCGTTGCCGGACCGAATTGACGTTCCAGGTGGCGATGCGCATGGCCAAGTTCCAGGAGCCTTGAGGAGGGACGCCCGGTTAGACCAAGCCGTGACCACTGCGGTCAAGGCACATGCGGCGGGAATCACAGGCGGGCGCAACAATGCCATGCGCGGTGTGGCATGGTCCGGGGCGGGCGCTGCGCGTATTCATGCGGCCAACACTTGAGGGAGACCATCATGGACCAGCGACGTCTCGGCCATTCCGGCCTGCGCGTGCCGGCGCTCAGCTTCGGCACCGCGACTTTCGGCGGCAGCAACGACTTCTTCAAGGCCTGGGGCGGCACCGACGCCGAGGGCGCGGCGCGGCTGATCGATGTCTGTCTCGATCACGGCATCTCGATGTTCGATAGCGCCGACGTGTATTCGGACGGTCTTGCCGAGAGCATCCTCGGCCAGGCCATCAAGGGCAAGCGCAACCGCCTCTTGATTTCGACCAAGGGCACCTTCCCGAAGGGCGCCGGCCCCAACGACTACGGCTCGTCGCGCCAGCATCTGATCGAGGCGATCGAGGGCTCGCTGAAGCGGCTCGGCGTCGATCATATCGACCTGTTCCAGCTGCATGGCCAGGACTACAACACGCCGGTCGAGGAGACCTTGGCGACGCTCGACCAGTTCGTGCGCGCCGGCAAGATCCGCTACATCGGCTGCTCCAACTTCTCCGGCTGGCACCTGATGAAATCGTTGTCCGCGTCGGACCGCTACGGCTATTCCCGCTACGTCGCGCATCAGGCCTACTACTCGCTGCTCAACCGCGACTATGAATGGGAGCTGATGCCGCTCGGCATCGACCAGGGCGTCGGCGCGGTGGTGTGGAGCCCGCTCGGCTGGGGCAAGCTGACCGGCAAGATCCGCCGGGGCCAGCCTGCCAAGCCCGGCACCCGCGCCCACGACATCGCCGGCACCGGGCCGCATTTCGAGGAGGAGCGGCTGTATCGCGTCGTCGATGCGCTCGACGGCGTCGCCAAGGAGACCGGCAAGACCATTCCGCAGGTCGCGCTGAACTGGCTGCTGCAGCGCCCGACCGTGTCGACGATCATCGTCGGCGCTCGTGACGAGCGTCAGTTGATCGAGAACATCGGCGCGGTCGGCTGGAGCCTGACGGCGGAGCAGGTGGCTACGCTCGATGCCGCCAGCGACATCCCCGCCGCCTATCCGGTCTGGCATCAGCGCGGCTTCCCGATGCTGAACGAAAAGCGCTAGTGGTGGATGCGACGCCGACCCATTTGACGGCGCCTCGGGACCGGCAGTAACATCGTCACTCGATCGTCACGTGGCCGCGCTCCGGTCATTCTGGAGCCGCCACAACGGGGGGCATCGACCCCGGACTGATCGGCGGTTGAGCCTCACGACTGTGCCGGACCCGCAGTCTTCAATGTGACGATGTTTGGCTCACTAAGTCGTCCCGGCGAACCGCATCAATTTTGTCCGTCATCGCGGCGCTGGAAAATGTCGGCCGGTACGTGACTGGCCCTCTCCGCCAAGGAGAGAGGCGCCTTGATATGTGCGGCGTCTCATCTCCGATCCTCGAACGGCGCGCGAGATGGCCCGAATTGTTGTCACACATCGGGGTTCGCAACGGCGCGCGCCAGTCTCACCTCACATTGGCGAGACGCATGTCCAGATAGGCCGTGATGGTTTCCATCAGCGGCTCGAGCTTGCCGTCGAAGAAGTGGTTGGCGCCGGGGATGACCTGCTGGTCGATCACGATGCCCTTCTGCGTCTTCAGCTTCTCGACCAGCGTGTTGACGTCCTTCGGCGGAACAACCGCGTCCTTCTCGCCGTGCACGATGAGGCCCGAGGACGGGCAGGGCGCGAGGAACGAGAAGTCGTAAAGATTGGCGGGCGGAGCGATCGAGATGAAGCCCTCGACCTCCGGGCGGCGCATCAAGAGCTGCATGCCGATCCAGGCGCCGAATGAGAAGCCGGCGACCCAGCAGGCGCGTGCTTCCGGGTTGATGGTCTGCGCCCAGTCGAGCGCGGACGCGGCATCCGACAGTTCACCCGTGCCGTGATCGAACGATCCCTGGCTACGGCCGACGCCGCGGAAATTGAAGCGCAGCACCGAGAAGCCGCGATGCGCGAAAGCGTAGTAGCACTGATACACGATTTGATGGTTCATCGTGCCATGGAACTGCGGATGCGGATGCAGGATCATCGCGATCGGCGCGTTCTTCTGCTTGGCCGGGTGATAACGGCCCTCGAGGCGGCCCGCCGGACCGTTGAAGATGACTTCAGGCATCAGAGAATCCTTGGCAGAGCGTCGACCGACTTCGTCCGTGCTTCATCTGGCGCCTCGCCGACGACATCAGCAGAAAAAGTGGTGATCGAGCGCCTTCCGTGCGCTTGGACGGAGTGGCGCTGGCGTGACTGGAAGTTGGCCTTCTAGCATGCCGCGCGGGGCAAAAAGCAAGGGTTTTCAACGCCCGGCAAGGGGACTGTGAGGCGAATGCGGCCGTCGCCGCTGCTGCAGGTTCGCGGGACCGGTGCTGCTGTCGACCACCCGGATGCCTTTGCAATCCAATGAAAATGCTGGAGTTTTCACAATTCTCCACGCCGCCGTTTCAGCGCGCCGCCGGCATTCGCTCCAGATGGGCCACGGCGCCTCGATAGCGACGGCTGCCCTGGACCGATTGCCCGGTGTCGAAGGTCAGGCCGAACTCGCCCGATGGCAGGACCGAGAGCGCTGTGACCCTGGCCATGTTGACCAGCCGGCCGCGGTGGATGCGCACCAGTGCGAAGCAGGCGAGCTCGGTCTCGACGGCCGAGAGCGTGCCGCGGACGAGGTGCTGACGGCCGTCGGCCATGGCGTATTCGACATAGTTGCCGGCGGACGCGACCCAGAGAATATCGGCCGGCACGATGCGGACGCGGTTCGCGCCGTCGCGCAGCCACAGCGAGGCTGGCGCCGATGCCGGGCGCTCCTCGCTCGGCGCCTCTGCGCGGCCCGCTGCGTCGTAGGCACGATCGAACAGCCAGAGCGCGCCTCCGATCAGGATCGCCGTGAGCACGTCCTTGCGGAACTCGTAGACCAGGGTGGCAAGCGAGACATGGAAATCGTAGCTGCTGCCGGCTGCCCACAGCACGAGCTTACGCAAGCTCACCATGCCGGCGATGTGGAGCGCGGAGAAGGCCAGGATCGCGCCGAGTGCGATGGCGATGCGGACGGACCCGGCCGGACGCCGGCGAAGGGTGCGGACGGCGAGGAGCAGCAGCGGCGCGAGCAGGATGATCGCGACGATGCTCGTCATTTCCCACAGCAGCGGCGTGCGTACATCATAGATCGCACCGCGCTTCGCGGCATCCTGCGCGGCTGACAAGGCGTTGACGAGGCCGGTGCCGAGCGAGATCGCGGCGACGGCCGCGTAGAAGATGCGATCGGTTGGACGCGAGACGGAACTCAAAACGGAAACGACGAGCTTGTTCATGGTGGCGCAGCCGCTATCTCAATCCCGATATGCGACGTTACCACGTCGCCTTGCGCCAGAGCAGCATCGCGGGATGGCCGCGATGGCCGGTCGCAGTGCAACTTGCTAAGAACGGACGATGGCCGACAGGATCTATCTCGATTGGAACGCGACGACGCCGCTGCGCCCCGAAGCGCGGCAGGCGATGCTCGCCGCCATGGATCTTCTCGGCAATCCGTCCTCGGTTCATGCCGAGGGCCGCAAAGCCAGGCGGTTGATGGAGGAAGCCCGCGAGGTGATCGCCCGCGGCCTCGGAACGGTGGCCCGCCGGGTGGTGCTCACCTCAGGGGGGACCGAGGCCAACGTCCTCGCTTTGAGCCCGGGGCTCAAAGCCCCCGCAGGGCCGGCCGAGCGGCTGCTGGTGTCGGCAACCGAGCATGCCTCGGTGCTCGCGGGCGGTCGGTTCGCGCCGTCGGCAGTCCAGACCATCCCGGTCGATTCGTCCGGCGTAGTCGATCTCTGCGGCCTGGACACGCTTCTGGCGGGCGGCCCGCCGGCACTGGTCTCCGTGATGTCCGCCAACAACGAGACCGGCGTGCTTCAACCGATTTCGGAGGTTGCGGGGATCGTTCGCCGCGGGGGCGGCCTGCTGCATGTCGATGCGATCCAGGCGTTCGGAAAAATTCATCTGGATATCAATGGGATAGGTGCAGATCTTGTCACCCTTTCTGGGCATAAGATCGGCGGCCCCAAGGGGGTGGGCGCGTTGGTGTTGGGCGCCGGTGTCGACGACGTCATTCCTTTGCTGCGCGGCGGCGGTCAGGAGCGTGGGCGACGGGCTGGAACCGAGAACGTGATCGGCATCGCCGGGTTCGGCGCGGCGGCTGGCGCAGCGCTGGCCGCCCTGGAGACCGAGCACCTGCGCGTTTCGGCGTTGCGCAACCGGCTGGAAGCCGGGCTCCGGCAGACAGAGAACGTGACGGTATTTTCCGCACAGGCGGCGCGGTTGCCCAACACCACGCTGTTCACCGCGCCAGGTCTGAAGGCCGAGACGGCGGTGATTGGCTTCGATCTCGAAGGTATTGCAGTATCTTCCGGCTCGGCCTGCTCCTCCGGCAAGGTCCAGCCCTCTCACGTGCTGGAGGCCATGGGCGTCAGTCCTTCGGCCGCGCAGGGAGCGGTGCGCCTCAGTCTGGGCTGGTCCACGACGGATGCGGAGGTGGATCGCTGTCTGCAGGCTTGGCGAAAGTTGTCCCTGACCCTACTTAAAGGACGTGACGAAACAGCGCTTGAGCGATTCTAAGGGCGTGATTTCGTCTGCGAAACGTCGTAAGACGGTTCCAGAACGTGTCCACCGCGGTCCTTGAAACCGCGAGCGGAGGATGGAATGCCAGCCGTACAAGAGACAGTCGACCGCGTCAGGCGGATCGACGTCGATCAATATCGATATGGGTTCGAGACCGTCATCGAATCCGAGAAGGCCCCCAAGGGGCTTTCCGAAGACACGATCCGCTACATCTCGGGCAAGAAGAACGAGCCCGCCTGGATGCTCGAATGGCGCCTGGAGGCCTATCGCCGCTGGCTGACCATGCAGGAGCCGACCTGGGCGCGCGTCGACTACCCGAAGATCGACTTCCAGGATCTGTATTATTATTCGGCGCCGAAGCCGAAGAAGCAGCTCTCCTCGATCGACGAGATCGATCCGGAGATCCTGAAGACCTATGAGAAGCTTGGCATCCCCCTGCGCGAGGTCGCGATCCTGGAGGGTGTGGAGCCGAAGCCCGGCGCCGGTAGCCCCGAGACGCGTAAGATCGCGGTCGATGCCGTGTTTGATTCGGTGTCGGTGGCGACGACGTTCAAGGAGGAGCTGAAGAAGGCCGGCGTGATCTTCATGCCGATCTCGGAGGCCATTCGCGAGCACCCTGAGCTCGTGCAGAAATATCTCGGCAGCGTGGTGCCGACGTCCGACAATTTCTATGCGACGCTGAACTCGGCTGTGTTCTCCGACGGCTCGTTCGTCTACGTGCCGCCGGGTGTGCGGNGAACTCGGCTGTGTTCTCCGACGGCTCGTTCGTCTACGTGCCGCCGGGTGTGCGGTGCCCGATGGAGCTGTCGACCTATTTCCGCATCAACGAGCGCAACACCGGCCAGTTCGAGCGCACGCTCATCATCGCCGACAAGGGCGCTTACGTCAGCTATCTCGAAGGCTGCACGGCGCCGCAGCGCGACGAAAACCAGCTGCACGCGGCGGTCGTCGAGCTGGTCGCGCATGACGATGCCGAGATCAAATATTCGACGGTGCAGAACTGGTATCCGGGCAATTCGGAAGGCAAGGGCGGCATCTACAATTTCGTCACCAAACGCGGCGACTGCCGTGGCAACAACTCGAAGATCTCCTGGACCCAGGTGGAGACCGGATCGGCAATCACCTGGAAATATCCGAGCTGCATCCTGCGCGGCGACAATTCGCGCGGCGAGTTCTATTCGATCGCGATCTCGAACGGCTATCAGCAGGTCGATAGCGGCACCAAGATGATCCATCTCGGCAAGAACACGACCAGCCGGATCATCTCCAAGGGCATCGCGGCGGGCCGCTCGCAGAACACCTATCGTGGTCTCGTCACGGCGCATCGCAAGGCGTCCAACGCGCGCAACTTCACCGCCTGCGATTCGCTGCTGATCGGCGACAAATGCGGCGCGCACACCGTGCCGTACATCGAGGCCAAGAACTCCTCGGCCACGTTCGAGCACGAGGCGACCACGTCCAAGATCTCCGAGGACGTGCTGTTCTACTGCATCCAGCGCGGTCTTTCGCAGGAAGAGGCGGTCGGGCTCGTCGTCAACGGCTTCGTCAAGGACGTGCTGCAGCAGCTGCCGATGGAGTTCGCCGTCGAGGCGCAGAAGCTGATCTCGATCAGCCTCGAGGGATCGGTCGGCTAAGGCCGTATCGCGAGGAGGCCACCGGGCGGCCTCCTGCAAGCATCAGCTTTGTGGGCCTCGGTCCTTCGAGACGCGCCGGCGGCGCTCCGAGAGGACGAGGAACAGACAGAAGAGAAAACAATGGCACTACTCGAAATCAAGAACCTTCAGGTCCGCGTCGAGGAACGCGAGATCCTCCACGGACTGACGCTGACGATCGACGCCGGCAAGGTGCACGCGATCATGGGGCCGAACGGCTCCGGCAAGTCGACGCTGTCCCACGTCATCGCCGGCAAGCCCGGCTATGAGGTGACGGGCGGCGAGATCCTGTTCAAGGGCGAGGATCTGCTCGCCATGGCGCCGGACGAGCGCGCCGCCAAGGGTGTGTTCCTGGCGTTCCAATATCCGGTCGAGATCCCCGGCGTCGCCACCATGACGTTCCTGCGCACCGCGCTGAATGCGCAGCGCAAGGCGCGCGGTGAGGAGGAGTATTCGACGCCTGATTTCCTGAAGAAGGTTCGCGAGATCTCGAAGTCGCTCAACATCCCGCAGGACATGCTCAAGCGCGGCGTCAATGTCGGCTTCTCCGGCGGCGAGAAGAAGCGCAACGAGGTGCTGCAGATGGCGCTGTTCCAGCCGTCGCTGTGCATCCTCGACGAGATGGATTCCGGCCTCGACATCGACGCGCTGCGTATCGCGGCCGACGGCGTCAATGCGCTGCGGTCGCCGGAGCGCTCGATGATCGTGATCACCCACTATCAGCGGCTTCTGAACTACATCGTGCCCGACGTCGTTCACGTGATGTCGAAGGGCCGTGTCGTGAAAAGCGGCGGCAAGGAGCTCGCGCTCGAGCTGGAGGCGTCCGGTTACGCCCAGTTCGAAGACGCGGCCTGATCGCTGGCCTGAATGGATCTGTGATGAACGTAGCTTTGGTCAAGAACGACAGCGGTCCGGCGGCGAGCAGCGTGTTCGCTGCCGCCCAGGGCCGGCTGCCCGGCACCGGCAAGGTGGCGGAGATCCGGCGCGATGCTTTTGCGGCCTTCGAGCGCACCGGCCTGCCGCACCGGCGTATCGAGGAATGGAAGTACACCGATCTGCGCGCGCTGGTGCGCGACGTGCTGCCGCTGGCAGGCGCGCCCGACGCGGCGGCGCTGGCGCGGGCGAAGGCCGCGGTTGCAGAGGCTGCGATCGAAGGCGCGACCAAGCTGGTGCTGGTCGATGGCGTCGTTGCCACCGATCTGTCGGATCTCGCGGCACTGCCTTCCGGCGTGACGGTGCGGATGTTGCGCGCGGTGCTCGACGAGCAGTCCAATGACTCCCGTGCCGACTTGCTGCTCACCAAGACCAGCGATCCCATGCTGTCGCTGAACGCGGCGCTCGTGACCGACGGCGTCGTGGTCACGGTGGCGGACGGCACGCAGCTCTCGTCGCCTTTGCAACTCATTCACGTCGCCACCGCCTCCAAGGCGGCGCGCTACAGCCGCTCGCATGTGCGGGTCGGGCAGGGCGCGCGCGTGACTCTGGTCGAGAGCGCGATCGCCGCCGCCGGCGCCGCCGCCTACCAAGCCAACGATGCCGCGGTGGTGTGGGTCGGCGACGAGGCTCAGTTGTCGCATGTCCGGCTGATGCGCGATGCCTCTGATGCCGTGAACGTCTCGTCCGAACTGTTCACCATTGGCGCCAAGTCCAGGCTCAACCTGTTCAACATGACCAGCGGCGCCGCCGTCAGCCGGCTGCAGGCGTTCTTCACGATGGCAGGCGAAGGCAGTGAGCTGATCGTCAACGGCGTCAACCTGCTGCGTGACAAGCAGCATGGCGACATGACGCTGGTGGTCGATCACGCGGTGCCCGGCTGCACCAGCCGTGAGAATTTTCGCGCCGTGCTTGATGATCGCGCGCACTCCGTGTTCCAGGGACGCATCATCGTCCGCCAGGACGCGCAGCAGACCGATGGCAAGATGATGACGCGGGCGCTGCTGCTGTCCGACGAGGCCGAGGCCGACAGCAAGCCGGAGCTCGAGATCTTCGCTGACGACGTCTCCTGCGGACATGGCGCCACTGCCGGCGCGCTCGACGACAGCCTATTGTTCTATCTGCGTGCCCGCGGTCTCCCCGAGAAGCAGGCGCAGGCGCTGCTGATCCAGGCCTTCGTCGGTGAGGCCATCGAGGCGATCGAGGACGACCATTTGCGCGAGCGCGTCATCGCTTCCGCCCAGGACTGGATGGAGGCGCGCGCATGAGCACTCATCCGGCCGTCACCAACGGCTCCTATGACGTCGCCCGCATCCGCGAGGACTTCCCGGCGCTGGCGCTGCAGGTCTATGGGAAGAAGCTGGTCTATCTCGACAACGCTGCCTCGGCGCAGAAGCCGCGCGCGGTGCTCGACCGCATGACGCAGGCCTACACCAGCGAATACGCCAACGTGCATCGCGGCCTGCATTATCTCGCCAATGCGGCAACCGAAGCCTATGAGGGCGGCCGCGAGCGAGTGACGCGCTTCCTCAATGCGCGGCGCAGCGAGGAGATCATTTTCACCCGCAACGCGACCGAGGCGATCAACCTCGTGGCGTCGTCCTGGGGCGGGCCGAACATCGGCGAGGGCGACGAGATCGTGCTCTCGATCATGGAGCACCATTCCAACATCGTGCCGTGGCACTTCTTGCGCGAGCGCCAGGGGGCGGTGATCAAGTGGGCCCCGGTCGATGACGACGGCAACTTCCTGATCGACGAGTTCGAGAAGCTGCTGACCGACAAGACCAAGCTGGTCGCCATCACGCAGATGTCGAACATGCTCGGCACGCTCGTCCCCGTGAAGGAGGTCGTGCGCATCGCGCACGCGCGCGGCATTCCGGTGCTGGTCGACGGCAGTCAGGCGGCGGTGCATCTGGCCATCGATGTTCAGGACATCGACTGCGACTTCTACGTCTTCACCGGCCACAAGCTGTATGGGCCGACCGGCATCGGCGTCCTCTACGGCAAATACGATCTGCTCGCCGCGATGCGCCCCTTCAATGGTGGCGGCGAGATGATCCGCGAGGTCTCGCGCGATGTCGTCACCTATGGCGATCCGCCGCACCGGTTCGAGGCGGGCACCCCGATGATCGTCGAGGCAGTCGGGTTGGGCGCTGCCATCGACTATGTCAACTCGGTCGGCAAGGAGCGCATCGCCGCGCACGAGCACGACCTGCTCACATATGCGCAAGAGCGGCTGCGCGAGATCAATTCGTTGCGGCTGATCGGCACCGCCAAGGGCAAGGGGCCGGTGATCTCGTTCGAGATGAAGGGCGCGCACGCCCACGACATCGCGACCGTGATCGACCGCCAGGGCGTCGCCGTGCGGGCCGGCACGCATTGCGTGATGCCGCTTTTGGAGAGATTCAACGTCACCGCGACCTGCCGGGCCTCGTTTGGCATGTACAATACGAGGGAAGAGGTCGATCAGCTGGTACAGGCATTGATCAAGGCGCAGGATTTGTTTGCATGACCGACACCGCCGACGTCAAAACTCAGTCTATCGAAACTCATTCGGCGCTGCCGATGGAGGAGACCGAACGGCTCTCCAGCGAAATCATCGCGGCGCTGAAGACGGTGTTCGATCCGGAGATCCCGGCCGACATCTACGAGCTGGGCCTGATCTACAAGGTCGACATCAAGGACGACCGCAGCGTCGACGTGCTGATGACGCTGACGACCCCGAACTGTCCGGCGGCCGGCGAGCTGCCGACGATGGTCGAGAACGCGATTGCGAGTGTCCCGGGCGTCGGCATCGTCAACGTCAGCATCGTCTGGGAGCCGCAATGGACGCCAGACCGGATGAGCGACGAGGCACGCCTCGTGCTCAATATGTGGTGAGGCACGAAGTTTGAATGGCGGTCGGGATTGATCGAACGCCGGGATTGACCAGATGACCGATATGACGAACACGCCAGTTGCCAGCAAGCCCAAGCCGCGGCCCCGTCCGCAGGTGATGCGGTTGACCGATGCGGCAGCCACGCGCATCCGCGAGCTGACCGATCGCGCGGAGTCCGAGATCATCGGCCTGCGCGTCGGCGTCAAGAACGGCGGCTGCGCCGGCCAGTCCTATACGGTCGAATATGCCCACGACGTCCGGCCGACCGACGAGGTCGTCGAGGATAAGGGCGTCAAGATCCTCGTCGATCCCAAGGCGGTGCTGTTCCTGTTGGGCACCGAGATGGACTATCAGGCCGACAAGATGCAGGCCCAGTTCGTCTTCAACAACCCGAACCAGATCAGCGCCTGTGGCTGCGGCGAGTCGGTACAATTGAAGCCGGCCGAGGTGTGACCGTTCGCCGTCAGCCGGGACGGCATTCGGACATGTCGCGTTCCGGACATTGACACGCGCCACGCTCCCGACCGACAAACCCCAGGGAGCAACTGGGTGTTGGCGGGAGGTGTCGCGATGGACCGCGAGTTCCTGATCGATCTGTTCGCGGGCTTCGGTCCGGTCACGATCCGGCGGATGTTTTCTGGTTTCGGGATCTCTGCGGACGGCATCAACTTTGCGCTGGCACTGCGCAGCGGCCTCTATCTGCGGGCCGACGAAGCGAGCTTCGGGAAGTTCGAGGCCGCAGGATCCAAGCCGTTTTCGTACGAAACGCGCGCGCGGACCATGACCGTGCGGTCGTACTGGCAGGTGCCGGCGCATCTGTTCGACGACACCGACGACTTTGCGATGTGGGCAAGAGAGGCGTTTGCGGCGGCCCAGAGGGCCGCCCTGAGCAAACGGACCAGGACGAAGCGCGGAGCGTCGCGCAGCAGGCCCACCGCAGGTGAGGCGAAGCTCGGAGCGACTAAGAAGGCAGCGAAGAAGGCGAAGCCTGCCAAGACGCGGAAGGCTGCCAAGAGCGTCGGCAAGGCGGCCGCGACCGGCCGCAAGACGCGCAGCGCGGCCGCTTCGCGAACGCGCTGATGGTGCTGAGAACGCGGCTGGCCGGCTACCGTCAGGCGACCTGGCCGCGCGTGGCTGCCGCATATTCGGGATCGCTCTCGCACACCACCTTGTTGCGGCCGCCGCGCTTGGCGGCATAGAGGCAGGCGTCGGCGCGCTCGATCAGCGCATCGGTGTCGTCGCCGGCGCGGAGCATCGACACGCCGACCGAAATGGTGACGCGGCCCAGGATCTCACCTGTCGACTTCTTCTTCAGCTCCTTCGCGGTCACCGCGCGGCGGATCTGGTCGGCGACGGTCAAGGCCTGCCGCAGCGAAGTGTTCGGCAGCACGACCGCGAATTCTTCGCCGCCGTAGCGCGCGGCGATGTCCTGGCCCTTGATGGCGTGCTTCAGGGTCATTCCCACGAGGCGCAGGACCTGGTCGCCGGTGAGGTGACCGTAGGAGTCGTTGAACGACTTAAAGTGGTCGATGTCGAACATCAGGAGCGACAACGGCTGATCGGTCGCAAGCCCCGTCTGCACCGTCGTCTCGATCATCCGGTCGAAATATTTGCGGTTGCCGAGGCCGGTGAGCGGATCGGTCAGGCTCTCGGCCCGGATCGCTTCGAGGCTGTGCTGCAGTCCGCTGATCTCGTCCTTGGACAGCGACAGTCGCTCCTCGAGAACCCGGTTGGTCTCCCGCATCTGCTTGGTCGAATGCGCGAGCGCCTCGATGATATCGACAAGCTGCTCGCGGCTGTTGGCCGCGGCGAGCATCCGGTCGGCGCCTGCGAGGCTCGCATCGTAGCTCGCGGTCCTGCCGAGAGCGTCCGTGATCATGGTCATCAGGTCGTCGATCTCGCCGACGACGCGCGCGCCGACCTTGTCGATGCGGTCCGACGTCTTGAGATGCGCGAGATAGGATTCATAAAGCTGGTCGAGATCGGCCTGGGACAGCTTGCCGTTGCGGGACAGCGTTCCGTTGATGATCTCGTTCAGCTGCGCGTTGTAGCCCGTCGCATAGACGTACCAGATCTCGTAGTTGCGCGGGTTGGCCGCGTGACGCAACGTCTTGATCTGGCTGAGCGCGACCTCGGCGAAGGCTATCGTGCGTTCGTGTTCATCAAGCGCATTGACCACAACAGGTTCTCCCCAATCGCCCGCGTCGCCGTCACAGCAATGAATTTAAACAATGCCGGCCAAGCTAAAGGACGTGTGTGAACCAGGGGTAAATACGGCCGTAGAGTCACGGGCAAACGTCAAGCGACGCTTACAGGATGGCCGTCATTTCATATGTTCAATGAGTTGCATAAGTGCGCCGCCAGCCTTGCTTGAGCGTTGCCAGCACGCGGACTCGGACACGATCGCGCTGCACTCGCGATCGATCGAATAACTTATGTGAGACCAGCAGAAGACAACGAGCCGGAACTCCGAGCGTCCCCGTTGGCGGAGCCCGGAGCTTGGACCGTTCAAGGAAGCGGCGCGCGGACCGGGCGGAGCAGGAACGCGGGCAGATGCGAATGATCGGCTGGCTCATTGTCGTGGTCGCGCCGTGGCCGTCGGGGTTCATTGCGGGGCTGCTCGTTGCGAGGCTGCTCGCTACGGGCGCTGGGTGCGGGTCGAGGTGAGGCGGGCTGGGCCGAGCGCGGCGCTGCGGCGGCGGAGGGACGCGGCTCGCGCGGCTCACGTTCACGGTGCTCGCGCTCACGGGGCTCACGCGGCTCGCGCTCACGCGGAGTCTTGCCGCGGCTGCGGCGGGAGCTGTCGCGCGGACGGCGCTCACGCGTATCCTCATCGCGCGCGGCCTCGGTTACTTCGTAGTCGCCTTCGATGGTCGGAATGCTCTGTCCGATCAGCTTCTCGATCGCGACCATCGACTTCTGCTCGGCCGGGCAGACGATCGAGATCGCGGTACCGGTCCGTCCGGCGCGGCCGGTACGACCGATGCGGTGGACGTAGTCATCCGAATGGTGCGGAACGTCGAAATTGAAGACGTGGCTCACTTCGGGAATGTCGAGGCCGCGTGCCGCGACATCGGAGGCCACGAGCAAGGGCAGCTCGCCCTTGCGGAACTGATCGAGCGCGGCGGTGCGGGCCGACTGGTCCATGTCGCCGTGCAGGGCTCCGACGCTGAAACCATGCTTCTGCAGCGACTTGTGAACGATGGCGACGTCGCGCTTGCGGTTGCAGAAGATGATCGCGTTGTTGAGATCCTTGGCGTCCCGCAACAGCCTGCGCAGCACCTCGCGCTTCTGATGCGCCTCGCGTCCCGAGGGCACTTGCAGCTGCGTGACGGTGACCGCCGTCGTCGCCGGCTTCGACACTTCGACCTTCTGCGGATTGTGCAGGAAGGCCTCGGTGATGCGCCGGATCTCCGGCGGCATGGTCGCGGTGAAGAACAGCGTCTGGCGGGTGAACGGGACGAGCTTGCAGATGCGCTCGATGTCCGGAATGAACCCCATGTCGAGCATGCGATCCGCTTCGTCGATGACCAGGAGCTCGACGCCGGTGAGCAGCAATCCACCGCGCTCGGTGTGATCGAGCAGGCGGCCGGGGGTGGCGATCAGGACGTCGACGCCGCGGGTCAGCTTGGCATCCTGGTCCCCGAAGGACACGCCGCCGATCAGGAGGGCGACGTTGAGCTTCTGTCCGGCGCCGTAGCGGTCGAAATTCTCCTTGACCTGGGCGGCCAGCTCGCGCGTCGGCTCCAGGATCAGGGTCCGCGGCATCCGCGCCCGGGCACGGCCCTTTTCGAGAATGGTGAGCATCGGCAGGACGAAAGCGGCGGTCTTGCCGGTGCCGGTCTGGGCGATGCCGAGCACGTCGCGGCGCGCCAATACGTGAGGAATCGCCTGTTCCTGGATGGGGGTCGGGGTGGTGTAACCGGTGGCCGCAACTGCAGCCAACACCTTGTCGGACAAGCCGAGATTGGAAAAGGACATCGAGCCTCTGTGTCACGCGCCAACAGGCGACGGGGCCTCTATTCGACGCCGCCGTTAGGAATCGAGGGGTAAAAGGCTGTGGTCGCGTTCAACCCCGAAACGGCATGCTCTAAGGAAGCTGGGGGTGTTCTGACTTACGCTGACCCGCGGTCAATGTTTGGGAATCGGATCCGATCCCGGCCGCGCTGAACGGGAAGATAGGGGCGAATCCCGCAAAGTCAATGGAAGAGGGGGACGAAGTGCCGAAAAAGCTTAATGTTTTTGCATTATTTGCAGGCAACCTGTCGTCGAGCTGTCGTATTCGGGTGCTCCGAAGCTCTTGGCGGCCGGTCGCGGAAAGCGCTCTGGTCGAATTGTCGACGGAATTGCGGCGTGTGTTCGGCGGGGAGGAGCGGCCGCAGGCGGTTCGGGCATGAACCGGGGGTGGCGTACCGCCGACTATCGAAGGCGGCAGCCCACGCGATGAAAGCAGGGACGAACGATGAGATCGATGCGGACGTGGCTGGCGTGCGGGCTGGCGGTGCTGGTGGTGGTTCTGGCGCCAGCCGCCGCACAAGCCGAGAAGCGCGTTGCGCTCGTGATCGGCAACAACGACTACCGCTTCGTTCCGAAGCTGCAGAAGGCCGTCAACGACGCACGCACGATGGGCGATACGCTGAAGCAGCTCGGCTTCAGCGTGATGGTCGCGGAGAATCTCAATCGCCAGCAGTTCAGCCAGACATTGCTGACGTTCGACAACGCCGTCGAGCCTGGTGACACCGCATTTTTCTTCTACGCCGGCCACGGATTCGAAATTGCGGGCCAGAACTTCCTGCTGCCGACTGACGTGCCGGCTGCGACTGAAGGGCAGGAAGAGCTGGTGCGCGACGCCTCGATCCTCGCGGACCGCATCATCGAGCGGCTGCAGAACAAGAAGGCGCGCACCTCGATTCTCGTCTTCGACGCCTGCCGCAACAATCCGTTCGAGCGTTCGGGCACGCGCGCGGTCGCAGGTGCCGGCGGCCTCGCGCCGATGACCCAGTTGCCCGAGGGCGTGTTCTCGGTGTTCTCGGCTGGTCCTCGGCAGACGGCGCTCGACCGGCTCTCGAACGACGACGCCAATCCGAACTCGGTGTTCACGCGCACCTTCGCCAAGGAGCTGACGCAGCCCGGCGTCAACCTGGTGCAGGTGGCGCAGCGAACTCGGCGCGCGGTCAGCGAGCTCGCCGAGACCGTGCGTCACAAGCAGATCCCGGTCTATTTCGACCAGATGGTCGACGACGTCTTCCTCAACGGCGTGGCAAAGGGGCCGGCCGCCGCCGACAAGCCCGCCGAGCCGCAGCAGAAGCTTGCGGCGCTTCCTCCCGTCTCCGCGCCGCGCATTCCTCCGGCCAACGAGATCCTGAACGCGCCGATTGCGATGTTCTCGCGCCACAATGGCGGCTGGACGGTCACCTTCTCGATCGCCGATCCGACGCTCGGCATTTCCTGGCGCATGGGGGAGAGCGGAGATTTCCGCGAGACCGGCTTCATGGACGTGCTCGATCCGCGCACGCGAAAGCGCATGCCCAATCCCTCGATCCAATTGCCCGCGGATGCGCCGGCCGGCACCATCCAGGTCCGCTATGTCGATGCGTCAGGCGAGATGCAGGGGCCGTTTCCGATTCGCTTCGAGCCTGAGGTTGCGCTGGTGCGCGACCAGCGCAAGATCCTCGATATGACCGCGACCAGCTGGCTGTCGTTCCGCGAGTTCAACGGCCTGCTGGTCTACTACACGCATCTGATGTCGTACCGCTGCGCGATCCGCGAGGTGCGC
Source organism: Bradyrhizobium aeschynomenes (assembly GCF_013178945.1). Classification (GTDB taxonomy): domain Bacteria; phylum Pseudomonadota; class Alphaproteobacteria; order Rhizobiales; family Xanthobacteraceae; genus Bradyrhizobium; species Bradyrhizobium aeschynomenes. The sequence continues at coordinate 96,602 of NZ_JABFDM010000015.1, read as the reverse complement.
ATCGGCATCGACAGCGCCGTGCCGGACAAGGTGCTGAACATGCCTGGCTGCGACATGCGCGATCCGATCGCGATCCCTTCCAACGCCATGCCCTACCTCAAGCTGCCGCCGGCGACGAAGTTCGTCTCGGTCGAGCTGACCTACCGCGACGGCAGCGTCTCCGAGATCAAGAGCTTCCGGCGTTGACGGGCCGGCTTCACGCCATGATCGAATAGCCGCCGTCGACCGGAATCGCGGTGCCCGTGACGAAGTCCGAAGCGGGCGAGCTCAGGAAGGTGGCGATCCCGGCGAAATCGTCGATGTCGCCCCAACGTCCTGACGGCGTACGCGCCAGCACGCGGTCGTGCAGGCCGTCGATCTGCTTGCGGGCGGCGCGGGTCAGATCGGTGTCGATCCAGCCCGGCAGAATCGCATTCACCTGGATGTTGTCGGGCGCCCAGGCGCAGGCGCAAGCGCGCGTGTACTGCACGATGCCGCCTTTGCTGGCGGCGTAGGCCGGCGCGAAGCTGGCTCCGAAGATCGACAGCATCGAGCCGATGTTGATGATCTTGCCGCGGCCTGTGGCTTTGAGTGCGGGGTAGGCGGCCTTCGAGCACAGGAAGGCGCTGGTGAGGTTGGTGTCGATCACCTCCTGCCATTCCTCCAGCTCGAGCTGGTGCGGCGGCTTGCGGATGCTCATGCCGGCATTGTTGATCAGGATGTCGATGCGGCCGAAGCTGCCCAGCACCCGCTCGACCATCGCCGCGACGTCGTCCTTGTTGCTGACATCCGCCGTGACCGCGATGGTCCGGACGCCGCGGGTGGCGAGATCAGCCACGGCAGTCTGCGACTTGGCCTCGTTGCGGCCGACCACGGCGATATCGGCGCCGGCCTCGGCGAGACCGCGGGCCATACCGAGGCCGATTCCGCCATTGCCTCCTGTCACGATCGCAACCTTGCCCTTGAGGTCGAAACGGCCCGCCATGCATCATCTCCAGATCAAATTGAGAAAGTCGTCAGCAGGTGCCCTGCCAGATCATCACCAGGCCCAGCGCACCCATTCCGACGCCGTAGCCAGCCCATTGCAGCTGATTGATCATGAAGCTGGTCCGCGGCCACGCCACAACCCCGGTGCCCTGACCAACCCAGAGCAGGCCGACGGCGAGCAGAAGCAGGCCGCCGATCATCAGGAATCTCCGCATGGCCATTTCCTCCCTCGTCGACCGGCGTCACCGCATGGGAAACGCTGCAGCCGTCTTTTTTGTGAAGTTTTATGAAGAGGAAGCTAGCGGCGGACGGGACGGATGACCAGCGGATCGCGCGTCAAAACAAAAAGCCCCGGATCAACCGGGGCTTTTCGCAGCGAATTCGAGATGTCGAGTGGGAACGGCTCAGTACTTGGCAACCACCGGGCCAGTCCAGTTGAAGCGGTAGACCAGCGAGGTGGTGATGGTCTGGACCCACGGCTTGAAGGTGATGTCGCGGCCGAACGCGGCATTCGTGCCATCCACGCGCTCGGTGATGTTCTTGCGGTCGTAGAAGGCCGAACGGTACTCGGTCTTCATGAACCAGCCCGGCGCGGTGATGCCGAAGAAGTTCAGGTTGTTCTCGACACCGCCGCCGATGAACCAGCCGCTGCGATCGAAGCCATCGGTGTGCAGGCCGGAGGGCGCGCCAGTGACCGTGCTGAGGAGAGTGGTGCCCTTCCAGTGCGAGCTGGAGTAGCCGGCGTTGACGTAGGACAGAACGTTCGGGGCAACGAGATAACCGACGCGCGCACCGACGGCCCACGAATAGTCGTTCTTGATGTTGCCGGCGATGAACGGGCCCTGATCCTGGATCGTGCCCTTGATGCTGCCGAACTGACCATCGGCCAGAATACCGAACACCCAGCTCGGGGTCACCTGCCAGTCGTAACCGGCGCCAGCGGTGCCCAGCCAACCTTCGCCACCCTGCTTCTGGTTGAGGCCGATGAGTGCGGCCCCCGTCGCAGTGCTGACAATGTTGGTGTCGGCGTTCCAGAGGCCGCCACCGCCACCACCGAAGATGTAGAAGCCAGTCCAGCTCGGCGCGACCGGCGCAGCCATCGGAGCCTTCGCATAGGGACGGGCGGCCAGATCGGCAGCCGATGCTGCACCCGTCATCGCCACCACCGCGGTCGCAGCAAGCAAAAGCTTTTTCATATTCAATTCCCCAAGAGATCGACGGGTCGGAAAGACCGGAAAGCGGCGGCGATTCCCTCGCCAGATGTGCCCGAACTATAGCCGATTGGTGCCCAAAAGCTGTTGCCGGTTGAGCACAGTGGAGGGGAAAGTGCGGTGCGGGACGCCGAGTGCAATGGTAACAGATTGTTTATAAAAAGAAAAAGCAGGCCCGCGCGAGTGCGTGGAACCTGCAATCGATGCGAGAAGTCGGGTCAAAAGCTAGACGTCGAGCAGTTCGTCGCTTGCGAACTCCGCCTTCTCCGAGATGAAGGCGAAGCGCGCCTCCGCTTTGGTGCCCATCAGGCGTTCGACAGAGTCGGCGGTGCCGTCGCGATCATCAGCGATCAGCGTCACGCGGAGCAGGGTTCGCTTGGACGGATCCATGGTGGTTTCCTTCAACTGCGCAGGCATCATCTCGCCCAGGCCTTTGAAGCGGCCGATGTCGACCTTGGCGTTGGCGTTGAACTCGCGCTTGAGGATCTCGTCCCTGTGGGCGTCGTCGCGGGCGTAGAACGTCTTGCTGTTGTGAGTCAGCCGATAGAGCGGCGGCACGGCCAGGTACAGATGGCCCTCGTCGATCAGCCGCGGCATCTGCCGGTAGAAGAAGGTGATCAGCAGCGAGGCGATGTGGGCGCCATCGACGTCGGCATCGGTCATGATGATGATGCGTTGATAGCGCAGATCCTCTTCGCGATACGACGTGCCGGTACCGGCGCCGATCGCCATCACGAGATCGGCGAGCTGGGCGTTGGCGGTCAGCTTGTCCTTGCCGGCGGAGGCGACGTTGAGGATCTTGCCGCGCAGCGGGAGCACCGCCTGCTTCTTGCGGTCGCGCGCCTGCTTGGCGCTGCCGCCGGCCGAATCGCCCTCGACGATGAACAGCTCGGAGCCCTCGGTGCCGGCGTCGGTGCAGTCGGCGAGCTTGCCGGGCAGCCGCAGCTTCTTGGTCGCGGTCTTGCGCGCCGTCTCCTTTTCCTGGCGGCGGCGGATGCGCTCCTCGGCGCGCTCGACGACGAAGTCGAGCAGGCGATTCGCCTGCACCGGATTGCCGGACAGCCAATGATCGAACGGGTCCTTGACGGCCTGTTCGACGATGCGCTGGGCCTCCGCCGTGGCGAGGCGGTCCTTGGTCTGGCCCTGGAATTCCGGCTCGCGCACGAACACCGAGAGCATGATGGCGGCGCCCGCCATGATGTCCTCGGAGGTGATGTTGGCCGAGCGCTTGCCCTGGCCGACGCGCTCGGCGTGGTCCTTCAGGCCACGCAGCAGGGCGCTGCGGATGCCCGATTCGTGCGTGCCGCCATCGGGCGTCGGAATCGTGTTGCAGTAGGACGACAGGAAGCCGTCGGCGTCGGCGGTCCAGGCCACCGCCCATTCGCAGCCGCCATGGCCGCCGGTCCGGCCGGACTTGCCGGCGAAGATGTCGGGATGGACCAGCGTGTCGGCGTGGATCGCGGCCGCAAGATAGTCCTTCAGGCCGCCGGGGAAATGGAAGGTCGCCTCGGGCTGGACGTCCTCGATGCCCTTGAGCAGCGCGGGATCGCACTTCCAGCGGATCTCGACGCCGCCGAACAGGTAGGCCTTGGAGCGCGCCATCTTGAACAGGCGCTGCGGCTTGAACGTGGCCTTGGCGCCGAAGATGGTCGGGTCGGGCTGGAAGCGCACCCTCGTGCCGCGCCGGTTTGCGACCTTGCCGATTTCCTCGAGCTTGCCCTTGGGGTGGCCGCGCTCGAAGATCATGCGGTAGAGCTTCTGGTTGCGCGCGACCTCGACCTCGAGCCGGGTCGACAGCGCGTTCACCACGGAGATGCCGACGCCGTGCAGGCCGCCCGAGGTCTCGTAGACCTTGGAGTCGAACTTGCCGCCCGCGTGCAGCGTGCACATGATGATTTCGAGCGCCGACTTCTTCGGGAATTTGGGGTGGGGATCAATCGGAATGCCGCGGCCGTTGTCGGTGACCGTCAGGAAGCCTTCGGCGTCCAGCTCGACCTCGATGAAAGTGGCGTGGCCGGCCAGCGCCTCGTCCATCGAGTTGTCGATGACCTCGGCGAACAGGTGGTGCAGCGCCTTCTCGTCGGTGCCGCCGATATACATGCCGGGGCGGCGGCGCACCGGCTCCAGGCCCTCGAGCACCTCGATGTCACGGGCGGTGTAATCGCCCTCCGCACCCGCCGCGCGGGCGGCTGGCTTGGCGGGGGCCTTGCCCTTGGCGGCGAACGCCGCCAACGGGTCGGCGATACCCTTGCCCTTGGCTTTTGCAGCTGATTTCAACGGCTTACCCATGGAATCTGATGTTGCGCTCGCGCAAGATGGAACGAATCGTCGAGCCTGACTATGCCATGGGCGGCCATAAAACAATGACCCCGGAAACATCGACCCTGGACGCTCCGGCACCGCCTTCGCCCGTCCGCAGGGCCGAACAGACATTCGTTCACGCAGACAGCCGGTTGTTGTGACTTGAAGTGGGCGGGCCCGGTGGCGTACCAGTCTGAGCCAGGGAACCGCGAAAGCCTTCAAGGACTTAGGGCTCCATAGCGGGAAAGGCATCGAGCAGATGGAAGATTTTGGCCGCGCGGTAGCTGATTTCGTGCGCGACCATCAGGCCTGGGCTGCTCCGATCGTCCTGCTGCTCGCTTTCGGCGAGTCGCTCGCTTTCATTTCGCTGCTGATTCCCGCCTGGGGCGCCCTGGTTGCGATCGGCGCCCTGATCGGGGCCACCGGCATCAGCTTCTGGCCGGTGTGGCTGGCCGGCGGCATCGGTGCAGCGCTCGGCGACTGGGTCTCCTACTGGTTCGGCTACCGCTACAAGGATCGTGTCGCCCAGATGTGGCCGCTGTCGCGCTATCCGGAGTTGCTGCCGCGTGGCGAAGCCTTCGTGCGCGACTGGGGGGTACCGAGCATCTTCATCGGCCGGTTCTTCGGGCCGTTGCGCGCCTCGGTGCCGCTGGCGGCCGGCATCTTCGAGATGCCTTATCTGATGTTCCAGGTTGCCAATTTCGTCTCGGCGCTGATGTGGTCGGCGGTGCTGCTGCTGTTCGGCGACATCATCGGCCGCATCATGGAATGGCTCTGGCGCACGGTCTGATGCGCGCCGGCGAGTTGCGATCTTGACGCAGGAACCGTGCGGCCTTATACGCCTGCGCCCATGATCCACGCAGCGACCAACATGATCGCCGGAATGCGCCGTCGTACCCCCGCGGTACGGGCGATGATCTGCGTTTGAGATCACAGCCCCTGCCGCCGGATCCGGTCCCGCGGCAATCCTTCTCCTTGCGGCGCGATTGATCAGGCGGCTCCTTCGTCCAGCAGGAGTTTCCGATGTACACGCCACCGCCCTTCAAGCTTGACCGCGCCGCGAGCCTCGGCTTTGCGGACGCGCGCGGCTTCGGCACGGTCTGCGCGTGGGACGGCAGCAAGCCGATTGCGTCGCCGGTGCCGTTTCATCTGGGCGCGCTGAACGACGGCACGCCGCAGGCGTTCTTTCATGTCGCGCGCAACAATCCGTTGGCCAAGGTTGCCGACGGCGCGACGCCCTGGCTGCTCGCCGTGAGCGGCTCCGATGCCTATGTCTCGGCCGACTGGTACGTGTCGCCCGACCAGGTGCCGACCTGGCTCTATCAGGCGGTGCATCTGACCGGCACGGCGCGGATCCTGTCCGAAGCTGAGCTTGCGCGGCAGGTGGACGAGGTCAGTGCCAAGTTCGAGCAGCGCCTGCTGCCGAAGAAGCCCTGGACTTCGGACAAGATGACGGCGGGACGCCTCGAGGCGATGCGCAAGGCCATCGTCGGAATCGTCATGACGATCGAGACCGTCGAGGGCAGCTTCAAGCTCAACCAGCACAAGTCCGAAGCGGATTACGCGGCGATCGCAGCCAGGCTCGGCGAGCGGTCCGACATCGGCTCGCAACAGATATCCTCTCTCATGCGGCAGGCGCGGCCCCAGGCCTTTGCCGGCGAACCCCAGACCTGAAGGAGCGTGTCATGACCGTGATCGATAGCAACCCGAAGGCTCACACCCCAACCGGCGCCGCGACCCGTTCCGTGTTCGTCGACGGCGGCTCCGGGACGACCGGCCTCGGGATCGCCGAGCGGCTGGCGCATCAGAACGACATCGTCGTGAAGACGATCGCCGACGACAGGCGCAAGGATCCCGCCGCCAAGCGCGAGCTGATGGCTGAGGTGGATCTCGTCATCCTCTGCCTGCCGGATGACGCGGCCAAGGAGACCGTCGCGTTGATCGACGGCATGGGCTCGTCGGCGCCGAAGGTGCTGGACGCGTCGACCGCCTATCGAGTCGCGCCGGACTGGGCCTATGGCTTTCCCGAGCTGGCGGCCGACCAGGCCGACAAGATCCGGAGCGCGCGCAAGGTCTCCAATCCCGGCTGCTATCCGACCGGCGGCATCGCGCTGCTGCGGCCGCTGGTCGATGCCGGCCTGCTGCCGCAGGACTATCCGATCACCGTGAATGCGGTGAGCGGCTATTCCGGCGGTGGCAAGACGATGATTGCGGCTTACGAGAATGGCACCGCGCCCAATTTCGAGCTGTATGGTCTCAGTCTCGAGCACAAGCATCTGCCGGAGCTGCAGCTCTATTCGCGGCTGACGCGGCGCCCGATCTTCATTCCCTCGGTCGGCAATTACCGGCAGGGCATGCTGGTCTCGGTGCCGCTGCAATTGGACACGCTGCCGGGCAAGCCTGGTGGTGCGGACCTGCAGGCCGCGTTGGCAAAGCATTATGCAGGCAGCAAGTACGTCTCGGTGATGCCGCTCGATGGCGCGGCGGCCAGGAGCGGCCGACTCGAGCCGGAGGCGCTGAACGAGACCAACAAGCTCGAGCTGCACGTGTTCGCGAGCGACAAGCATCACCAGGCGGTGCTGGTGGCGCGCCTCGACAATCTCGGCAAGGGCGCCTCGGGCGCGGCCGTGCAGAATATGCGGCTGATGCTCGGGCTGCCCGATCTCGGGGCCTGAGATCGAGGCGAACCGTCCGACCGCGCCGGCGGTCGGCTCGTATCGGCAATATCGTGCGAGCGCCGGTGCTTCGTCGGCATCGCCGTGCAATATCGCCGTGCAATAATGCACGTTGAAGGATGGGCAGAGCCATGACCGCCATCGATCTGACCGCGCTGCCCGTGACCTTGAGCGATGTGCGCGCCGCCGCGGACACCATCGGCGGCGCGGTGCTGGCCACCGCCTGCAACCAAAGCCGGACGTTGGGCGAGATCTGCGGTTGCAACATCTGGCTCAAATTCGAGAACCTGCAGTTCACCTCCTCGTTCAAGGAGCGCGGCGCGCTTAACAGGTTGAACGCGCTGTCGGCCGAGCAGCGCGAGCGCGGCGTGATCGCGATGTCCGCCGGCAACCATGCGCAGGGCGTGGCCTACAACGCGCGGCGTCTCGGAATTCCCGCCACCATCGTGATGCCGGTTGGCACGCCGATGGTGAAGGTGGAGAACACCAAACGGCACGGCGCCGAGGTCGTCATCTCCGGTGCCACGTTGGAGGAGGCGGGCGCGTTCGCCAGGGAGCACGGTGTGGCCAAGGGCATGACGATGATTCATCCCTACGACGACCCGCTGATCATCGCAGGGCAGGGCACCGTGGCGCTCGAGATGCTGGCGGTGGTCCCCGAACTCGACACCCTCGTGGTGCCGATCGGCGGTGGTGGCCTGATCTCCGGCATGGCGGTCGCGGCGCGCGCCCTCAAGCCGGGCCTGCGCATCATCGGCGTGCAGGCCGGGCTCTATCCGTCGATGTTCAACGCCATCAACAGCAGCGGCCTGCCGATGCGCGGCGATACGCTGGCGGAGGGCATTGCGGTGAAATCGCCGGGCCGCATCACGACCGAGATCATCCGCCACCTCGTCGACGACATCCTGCTCGTCACCGAGCCGCAGATCGAGCGGGCGTTGGCCACCTTGATCTCGATCGAGAAGACGGTGGTCGAAGGCGCCGGCGCCGTCGGCCTCGCGGCGGTGCTCGCGCACCCCGCGCAGTTCGCCGGGCGCAATGTCGGGCTGGTGCTGAGCGGCGGCAACATCGACACCCGCCTGATCGCCTCGGTGCTGACCCGCGAGCTTGCACGCGAGGGACGGCTGACGCAGCTGTCGATCGACATCGTCGACCGCCCGGGGCAGCTCGCCGCCGTGTCGACCCTGCTGGCGGACGCCGGCGCCAACATCATCGAGGTGTCGCATCAGCGCACCTTCTCCGACCTGCCGGCCAAGGCGACCTTGCTGGAGCTGGTGATCGAGACGCGCGACCAGGCGCATCTCAACGACGTGATGACGCGGCTGACCGCAGCCAACTTTCAGGCGCGCTGCACCTGAGGGGACTGCGGCGCGATAGACCGACGGAGCAGTAATTCACACCCAGCCGCCATCGACGACATAGTGCTGGCCGGTGCAGGCTGACGCCTCCTCGGAGGCGAGGAAGACGGTGAACTTTGCGAGCTCGTCGGGGATCAGCTTCCGCTTCAGGCATTGCCGCTGCATCAGCTCGACCTCGCCTTGTGGAGTCATCCACTTCTCGAGCTGGCGCTCGGTCATGATCCATCCCGGCGCGATCGCGTTCACGCGGATATTGTAGGGGCCGTAGTCGCGCGCCAGCGAGCGGGTCAGGCCGAGCACGGCTGACTTGCTCGCCGTGTAGGCGGCCATGCCGCCTTGTCCGGCCATCCATGAGATCGAGCCGTAATTGATGATGACGCCGGCATTCGCGGCCTTCATGTCCGGCAGTACGGCCTGCGCGGCGAAGAACTGGTGCTTCAGGTTGACCGCGACGCGGTCGTCCCAATACTCCGGCGTCATCTCCTCGGTGCTGTGTCGTTCGTCATTGGCGGCATTGTTGACGAGGACGTTGATCGCGCCGTGTGCCTTGCGTGCCTCCGCGACGCCTGCCCGCAAAGCGGCGATGTCGGTCAGGTCGACGCATTGGAAATGCGCGCTGAGACCTTGACCCGACAATTCGCGCTCCAGGCCGCGGCCCTCATCGGCCTTGATGTCGAAGAACACGACGGTGGATCGCTGCTGGGCAAAGCGCCGCACGGTCGCTGCGCCGATTCCCGATGCGCCGCCGGTCACGAGAACGACCTTATGGGCGAGATCGGAATAAGTGGCAGCCATGGACATCTCCCAACTTTGATTTTCGTGGGGCGACGCGCCGCCCAGCTCGACTCCAAAGCTTAGACGCCTCCGAGTGAGGTGCATAGATCAGAATTTTAGTTGCGCACCTCAAAATTTGAGGACAGGATTACCGCAACAAAAGAAGATGGTTGGGAGGACTGTAATGAGACTGCTCGCGAAGCTGGGACTCGCCGCTGCCGCATGCCTGCTCTGGGCCAACGCCGCGAGCGCCGACACCACCGTCAAATGGTTGCACATCGAGGTCAACCCGGCCCAGGTGAAGATCTGGGAGGAGGTCGCCCGCGCCTATGAGGCGTCGCATCCGGGCGTCAAGGTCGAGATGCAGTTCCTGGAGAACGAGGCCTACAAGGCCAAGCTGCCGACCATCCTGCAATCCAAGGACCGGCCGAACATCATCTACAGCTGGGCCGGCGGCGTCCTGAACGCGCAGATCGAAGCCGGTGTGTTGGAGGACATCACCGATCAGGTGAAGGGTTACAGCGACAGCCTGACCCCGGCAGCGCTCGCGGCTTTCACCGACAATGGCCACGTCTACGGCCTGCCGACCGCGTTGTCGCAGGTTGGCTTCGTCTGCAACAGGGAGCTGATGGCCAAGGCCAAGGTCGATCCCGCCTCCATCAAGACGTGGGACGATCTGCTGGCGGCCGTGAAGACCTTGAAGGCGGCGGGCGTGACCCCGATCGTGGTCGGCGGCGCCGACAAATGGCCGCTGCACTTCTACTGGACGCATCTCGCCGTGCGTATCGGCGGCAAACCGGCCTTCGAGGCAGCGCTGCGCGGCGAGAACGGCGGGTTTGCCGGCGACACCTTCGTCAAATCCGGCGAGCTGTTCAAGCAGCTCGTCGACCTGCAGCCGTTCCAGAACGGTTTCCTTGGCTTCAAGAACCCGCAGGCCGTGGGCTATTTCGGCGACGGCAAGGCGGCGATGACGCTCGCGATCAGCTCCGTCTACAATCTCCAGCGGGCGCTCGCGGCCGACAAGGTGGGCTTGGGTGAGGACAAGATCTGCTGGTTCGATTTTCCGACGGTGGCGGGCGGCAAGGGCGCACCGACCGATACGCTCGGCGGCATCACCGGCTGGCTGATCACGAAGGGCTCGCCGAAGGAAGCGGCCGACTTCCTGAAGTACTTCATCTCGAAGGACGTGCAGACGCGGCTTGCGGCCGGCAATTTCATCGTTCCCGTTGTGCAGGGCGCCGACGCCGGCCTCAACAACTCTTTCATGAAGCGGGTCGCGTCGAATCTGGCGAAGTCGAACTATCACCAGAACTTCTACGATCAGAGCCTCGGTCCTTCGGTCGGTCGCGTCGTCAACGATGCCTCGGCGGAGATCGCCGGCGGCAGCATGAGCCCGCAGGAGGCGGCCAAGACGATCGAGGCTGCGCGCAAGCAGGGCAATTGACGTGGCGCGACCGATTGCGAGTTCGCCGGCGATGGGCGTTGCGCAGCCATCGCGCACCGCACAGGCGGTGCGCGGGCCGAGCTGGGACGGCCGCTTCACCGTCCTGATCCTGTTCCTGCCGCCGGCGCTGGTGCTGTTCACGCTGTTCGTCGTGCTGCCAATCGGCGAGGCTGCCTGGTACTCGGCCTTCAACTGGAACGGCTTCGGCAAGCCGACCAACTGGATCGGGCTCGACAATTACCGCTTCGTGCTGGAGACGCGCGCGTTCTGGCTGGCGCTACGCAACAACGGCCTGATCATCGCGGTCTCGCTGTGCGTGCAGCTGCCGCTGGCCCTGGCGCTGGCCCTGATGCTCGCGGAGCGGTTCCGCGGCGCGGTGGCGCTGCGCATGCTGTTCTTCATGCCTTACATCCTCGCCGAGATCGCGACCGGGCTGATCTTCAGCTTCGTCTATGACGGCGATTACGGCCTGGTCGCCTCGATCTGGCGCAGCTTCGGCGCCGACCCGCCGCATCTGCTGGCCTCGACCGACACGGCGATGCTGGCGGTACTGATCGTCATCGTCTGGAAATATTTCGGCTTCCACATGATGCTGTTCATCGCGGCGCTGCAGAGCATCGACAAGAGCCTGGTTGAGGCCGCCCGGATCGACGGCGCGACGCGGGCGCAGAGCCTGCGCCACGTCGTCATCCCCTTGCTCTACCCGACGATCCGGCTGTCGGTGTTCTTTGCCGTCGTTGGCTCCTTGCAGCTGTTCGACCTGGTCATGCCGCTGACCCGCGGCGGACCCGCCGATTCGTCGAACACGATGGTGAGCTTTCTCTACAACAACGGCATCTCGCGCATGCGCGTCGGCTATGGCAGCGCCATCGGCGTCATTCTGTTCGTGATCTGCGTGACCTTTGCCTTCACCTACAAGCGATGGTTCATGCGCGATGAGTAATGCCGAGACCACGAGGGCGCCGTTCGATCCGGCGGTGCCGTTCAAGGCGGTGTTTCTCGCGACCGTCGCCGTCTTTGTGCTGGTGCCGCTGCTCGCGACCCTGCTCGGCGGCTTCAAGTCGCTCGGCGAGCTGCGCGTCAATCCGTTCGGCCTTCCCCAGCATTGGGAGTGGCAGAACTATGCCGAGATCCTGTTTTCCGGTCGCTACTGGCAGCTGCTTCGCAATTCGCTCATCATCTCGACTCTGACGGTGGCCCTGACCCTGATCGTCGCTTCCATGGCGGCGTTCACCTTCGCCCATGTCCGGTTCTTCGGCAGCTCGATGCTGCTGAGCTATCTGACGCTTGGCCTGCTGTTTCCGGCGGCGACCGCGGTGCTGCCACTGTTCATCAAGGTACGCGATCTCGGGCTGCTCGATACTTACTTCGGCGTGGCGCTGCCGCAGGTCGCCTTCAGCCTCGCGATGAGCGTGCTGCTGCTGCGCCGCTTCTTCAAGGACATCCCCTATGAGCTGCTCGAAGCCGCTCTGGTCGACGGCTGCAGCTACGTCAAGTTCTTCCGCTATGTGACACTGCCGCTGTCGCGCCCGATCCTGGCGACGGTCGGCACCATCACCTTCGTCAACAGCTGGAACGCCTATCTCCTGCCGCTCGTGATGCTCAACACCGACGCGCTGTATCCCTGGCCGCTCGGCATCATGGTCTATCAGGGCGAGTATTCGTCCGAGTGGCACCTGATCCTCGCCTTCATCACCCTGACCATCCTCCCTACCATCACCCTCTTCCTTCTGGCGCAGAAGCACATCGTTGCCGGCCTGACGTCGGGTGCGATCAAGGGATGAACGGGGCCTCACGGAGACCACAATGAGAAGAGTAGGCATCGGCATCGTCGGCTGCGGCGTCATCAGCACCGCTTATCTGAAGGCGGCCCAGCGCTTCCCCGTCCTGGAGGTGAAGGCACTTGCCGACATGCGCAGCGACGTCGCCGAGCGGCAGGGTGCTGCGTTCGGCCTGCCCGCCATGCGGGTCGACCAGCTCCTCAGGCGCGATGACGTCGAGATCGTCGTCAATCTCACCGTGCCGCTCGCCCACACCGATGTCAGCCTTGCGGTGTTGAACGCCGGCAAGCACGTCCATTCCGAGAAGCCGCTCGGCATCGATGTCGCCGAGGCTCGCAAGGTGATCGAGCTCGCCGCGCAGAAGAACCTGCGCGTCGGCTGTGCCCCCGACACCTTTCTCGGCGGCGGGCACCAGACCGCGCGCAAGCTGATCGACGACGGCGCGATCGGAAAGCCCGTGGCGGGGAGCGCGTTCTTCGGCTGCCCCGGGCATGAGCGCTGGCATCCCGCGCCGGGCTTCTACTATCTGCGGGGCGGCGGGCCGATGCTCGACATGGGGCCGTATTACATCACCGATCTCGTGCAGCTGCTCGGGCCAGTCGCCGGCGTGCAGGGCTCGACCGCGCGCCCGCGCGCGGAGCGCCGCGTCACCAGCGAGCCGATGAATGGCACGCTGATTCCGGTCGAGGTCGCCACCCATGTCGCGGGCACGCTCGAATTCGAGAGTGGGGCGGTGGTGTCGGTGACGATGAGCTTCGACGTGCCGAAGCACCGCCACGCGCCGATCGAGATCTATGGGGAGGAGGGCAGCATGCTGGTACCGGACCCGAACCGCTTCGGCGGCGAGGTCCAGGTCGCCAAGACCGGAGGTGACTGGGAGACGGTGCCGCTGACGCACGGCCACGTCGACGGCGAATTCCGCTCCATCGGCGTGGCCGACATGGCCACCGCGATCCTGAACGACCGGCCGCACCGCGCCAGCGGCGCGCTCGCCTTTCATGTGCTGGAGGTAATGGAGGCGTTCCAGACCTCCGCCCGCGAAGGCCGGCGCGTCAGGATCGAGAGCCGCGTCGAGCGGCCGGCGATGCTGCCGGCGGGATGCGAAACCGGACAGATCGACTGAGGACGGACACATGCGCAAGGCAATGATTGTATGGGGCGGCTGGCCGGGGCACGACCCTGATTTGTGCGCCTCGATGATCCGCGGCTGGTTGAAGGCGGAAGGCTTCGAGGTGCGGATCGAGACCACGACCGCGGCGTTCGCCGATCCCGCGATCCACGACCTGTCGCTGATCATCCCGATCTATACGATGTCGAAGATCGAAAAGGCCGAAGCGCTCAACCTCTGCGCGGCGGTCCGCAGCGGCGTCGGCTTCGCCGGCCATCATGGCGGTATGTGCGACGCCTTTCGCGATTCGGTCGATTACCAGTTTCTCTGCGGCGGGCAGTGGGTCGCGCATCCCGGCAATATCATCGATTACCGCGTCGACTTGACCAGGCCGGACGATCCCATCATGAAGGGTCTGAAGAGCTTCGAGCATCGTTCCGAGCAGTATTACATGCATGTCGACCCGGCCAACGAGGTGTTGGCCACGACCACCTTTACCGGCGAGCACGCCCCCTGGATCGAGGGGGTGGTGATGCCGGTGGTCTGGAAGAAGCGTTATGGCGCGGGCAGGGTCTTCTATTCTTCCCTCGGCCACCGCGCCTACGAGCTCGACGTCCCCGAGATCCGGACGTTGATGACCCGCGGCATGCTATGGGCGGCGCGCGCGTGACAGCTGAGGCGACCCCGTTGCCGGTGCGGGCCACGCTCGAAGATGTCGCGCGGACGGCGGGCGTGTCGCTCGCCACCGTCGACCGCGTGATCAACCGGCGCGAGGGCGTGCGGGCGAAGACGGTTGCGCGGGTCGAGGCCGCCGTTGCGAAGCTCGGCTACCGCGCCGACATCGCCGCGGCGCGGCTCGCCCGCGGACAGAGCTTCCGCTTTGCCTTCGTGCTGCCGACCGGCGGCAACAGCTTCATGACCAATCTGACGGAGCAGGTACGGCACACCGCGGAGTGGCTGGCCGGGCAGCGCGGCTTCATCGATATCATCCATGTCGACGTGTTCGACCCGGACGTGCTGGCCGGCGCGCTGGAGACCTTGTCGCCGGCCTATCAGGGCGTCGCCGTCATCGCGCTAGACCATCCCAGGGTGCGGGCCGCGATCGACGAGCTCTCCGCCCGCGGCGTTGCCGTGGTGACGCTGGTCTCGGATGCGCCGAGCTCGCGCCGTCTGCATTATGTCGGGATCGACAATCCGGCTGCGGGGCGGACGGCGGCGACGCTGATGGGACGGTACCTCGGCGGTCAGGAGGGGACCGTCGCTGTCATCGCCGGATCGCTGTCGCTGCGCGATCATGCCGAGCGGCAGTTCGGCTTCAGCCAGATTCTCTCCAGCGAGTACCCGAACCTGCGCGCGTTGCCAGCCCTCGAGGGACGCGACGACAGCGAGCGCACGCGGGAGCTCACTGCCACGCTGTTCGCGCGCCATGGCGACCTGCGCGGCATCTATTGCTGCGGCGCCGGCAACCGCGGCATTGCCGATGCGCTGGAAGCCTCGGGCCGGGCGCGCGAGGTGGTCTGGATCACGCATGAGCTGACCCAGCACACGAGGCGGTTCCTGGTCCGTGGCACGTGCGACGCCATCATCAACCAGGATCCGGGCCACGAGGCGCGCTCCGCGGCACGCGTCCTGCTCGCGCATTGCTCGGGCGAGCCGATCAGCCCCGATCAGGAGCGCATCCGCATCGACATCTTTCTGCGGGATAATCTGCCGTAGCTGACGGGCTACAGCCAGCCGAAGATCGCGATCGCCAGCACCGCCTGTGCCGCGAAGCCGACCACGAACGCCAGCGTGCGGAACACGGGCAAGCCGATCGCATAGACGATGACGTGCGCGACGCGTGACCAGAAATAGACGGCGCAGGCGAGCACGGTCCATTTGGTCGAGTAGTCGATCGCGTTGAGGATCAGCACCAGCGGCGCGAAGATCACGAGGTTCTCGATCGCGTTGTCGTGCGCGAACATCAGCCGCGTCGCCCAGGGCGCGTGCGGCTTGTCGTTGCGGGTCGGATTGGCCATCGCGCCGGTGAGGCCGCGGATCTGGCAGCGGTTCAGGATATAGGGAACCCACAGCAGCCCGGTCAGAATGACCGTCAGCGTCAGCCAGAACAGTTCGCGCGTCATCGAGATCCCCTCAACTGATATCCGTCCCGTCCCGGCGGGACGGAGCGGTTATAGTCAATTGCGGGGGATCGCGCTATGCGCGGACACGGACATAGGAGCCCGGAGCGTCCTCGAGCGGTGGATAGGCATTGGTGCCGACGCCGCGTGCGGGAACCTCTTCCGGATCGAGCTCGCTCAGCCATGCGCGCCAGTCGGGCCACCACGAACCCTTGTGCTCCTGCGCGCCCTTGATCCACTCCTTCAGCGAGATGTCGTGGATCTGGTCGTTGGTCCAGTACTGGTATTTGCCCGACGAGGGCGGGTTGACGACGCCGGCGATGTGGCCGGAGCCCGATAGTACATACTTCACCGGGCCGCCGAAGAACTGCGAGCCATACAGCACGGAATCGGCCGGCGCGATGTGGTCCTCCCGTGTCGCGAGATTATAGACCGGCACCTTCACCTTGGAGAGGTCGAGCAGCGTGTTGTCGAGCACCATCGTGCCCGATGTCAGGCGGTTCTCGAGATAGCAGTTGCGCAGGTAGTAGGAATGATTGGCCGCCGACATGCGGGTGGCGTCTGAATTCCAGTGCAGCAGGTCGAAAGCCTGCGGTGGCTGGCCCTTGAGGTAGTTGTTGACGACATAGGACCAGATCAGATCGTTCGACCTGAGCATGTTGAAGGCCATCGCCATCTTGCTGCCTTCGAGCACGCCTGCGGCCTGCATGTCGCGCTCGAGCGCCGAGATCTGGGTCTCGTCGACGAACACCAGGAGATCACCGGCATGAGTGAAATCGACCTGCGCGGCCAGGAAGGTCGCGGAGGTAACACGCTGACGGCGCTTGTCGGCAAGCCAGGCCAGGGTGGTCGCGAGCATGGTGCCGCCGACGCAATAGCCGAGCGTGTGCACCTTCATCTCGCCCGTCACCTTCTCGATGACGTCCATCGCGGTGAGCGGGCCCTCCTTCATGTAGTCCTCCCAGGTCTTGTTCCCGAGCTTCTTGTCGGGATTGACCCAGGAGATCACGAACACCGTGAGACCCTGATCGACGCACCATTTGACAAAGGATTTTTCGGGGCGCAGGTCGAGGATGTAGAACTTGTTGATCCAGGGCGGCACGATCAGCAGCGGCGTCCGCAGCACGTTCTCCGTCGACGGTGCGTACTGGATCAGCTGCATCATGTCATTCTGGAAGATCACCTTGCCGGGCGTCATCGCCATGTTGACGCCGACCTCGAGATTGCCGGGGTCGGACTGGCGGATCTTCAGTGAGCCCTTGCCGGCCTCGATGTCCTCGGCGAGCATCTGCATGCCCCGCACCAGATTGTCGCCGCTCGTGGCCACCGTCTGCCGCATCACCTCGGGATTTGTCAGGACGAAGTTCGACGGCGCCAGCGCGTTGGTGATCTGGTTGACGTAGAACTCGGCCTTCTTGCGGGTGTGCGGATCGAGTCCTTCGGCATTGTGGACCAGATCCTGCGCCCATTGCGTCGTCAGCAGATAGGCCTGCATGACGAAATCGTAGAACTGGTTCGACTTCCATTCCGGATCGGCGAAGCGCTTGTCGCGCGGCGACGGCGAGATCGCCGGAGGCGCTTCTTCGCCAGCCAGGCGCCGCGAGGCTGAGCCCCACAGGTCGAGATAGCCCTTGGCGATCTTGGTCTGGATGTCGGCGGCGCGATCCTTGTCCGACAGCCAGTAGTCGGCGACCGCCGTGAACGACTTCACGACCTCGGCGAGCTCGGTCGGTGGCCGGTCCTGAACCTCTCCCGTCTCCCGCGGCTTGAGATAGGCAGCGAGGGCCTTGCCGCTGGTCTCCATTGCTCTCGCGATGTTCGTCGCGAAGGCTTCGGCGTCGAATGTTTTTTGTGAATTGGTGTTGTTCGGAACGTCGGTCATGGCAAACTTACACTATCGCGTCGGAATCGTTTCGTCACCGCGCGAGATCAACAATCCGCGAGTTCGCGGTAAATTCGATTTCTACGTGTTGCGCTGCGAAAAAGTCTCTTGCTTCGGTCATACTGATCTCATAGGCGGTCGAAATTCCTGTTCAAGCCGCCAACCTTTCGAGTGACAATGGGTTGTGCTGCGGCAAAATGCACCGCATTGCGGCTGGCGGTTGTGGAGTCAGTGAGGGCTGTGGCGTGACGTCGGCGGGTCAGGGGCGGAGGAGGTGGGCGCGAGCCCTTGCAGCGAGCGTGGTGCTTTGCACCCCCTTGGCGCTGTCTGGCTGTTCCAGCCCGATTGCCGACATGCCTTCGCTGGAAGCTGACGCCATCGTGCGCCCCAGGGAGCCCGGGGGCTATCTTCCCGTCAACGACGTTCCGCGCGAGCGCGAGACGCGGATGATCTCCCCGGAGGAGCGAGCCCAGATCGAGCAGGAGCTCAAGGCTGCCCGCGACCGCCAAGCGTCGGCGGGACCGCCGGGTGCCAGGGACCGGTAAGCGGTCGGGACGAGCGACGTAATTATCTGGCGTGGCGCGGTGTCCATGATAAAACACCGGAATCAACCGCACCTCAGCGTGTCGTCGCCAGCCAGGCCGCGTGGCCGTGCTAAGCTTATGTTCTAGCACGGATTTCAGGGCAGCGCCGCCACCGTGCCAGCGATGCTGGCTGATCCGCCCCCGGTTGCCGGAGCCGAGAGACCCATGGAAGATTTCTATCGCATCCGCCGTCTGCCGCCTTACGTGTTCGAGCAGGTCAACCGGGCCAAGGCGGCCGCGCGGAACGCCGGCGCCGACATCATCGATCTTGGCATGGGCAATCCGGATCTGCCGGCGCCGCCGCATGTGCTGGAGAAGCTCAAGGAGACCCTGGGCAAGCCGCGGACCGACCGCTATTCGGCCTCGCGCGGCATCGTCGGTCTGCGCCGGGCGCAGGCCGCCTATTATGACCGTCGTTTCGGGGTGAAGCTCAATCCTGACACCCAGATCGTCGCCACGCTCGGCTCCAAGGAAGGGTTCGCCAACGTCGCTCAGGCGATCACCGCGCCGGGCGACGTGATCCTTTGCCCGAATCCGAGCTATCCGATTCACGCCTTCGGCTTCCTGATGGCGGGCGGTGTGATCCGCTCGGTGCCGTCGGAACCGACCCCGCAATTCTTCGAGGCGGCCGAGCGTGCGATCATTCATTCCATCCCGAAGCCGCTGGCGCTGATCGTCTGCTATCCGAGCAATCCGACCGCCTATGTCGCCAGCCTCGACTTCTATCGCGACCTCGTCGCATTCGCGAAGAAGCACGAGATCCTGATCCTGTCGGACCTCGCTTACGCCGAGGTCTATTTCGACGACAAGAATCCGCCGCCGTCGGTGCTGCAGGTGCCGGGCGCGATGGACGTCGCGGTCGAGTTCACCTCGATGTCGAAGACGTACTCGATGGCCGGCTGGCGCATGGGCTTTGCCGTCGGCAACGAGCGCATCATCGCCGCCCTCGCGCGCGTGAAATCCTACCTCGATTACGGCGCGTTCACCCCTGTCCAGGTGGCGGCCACCGCCGCGCTCAACGGCCCCGACGACTGCATCCGCGAGATGCGTGATGTCTACCGCAAGCGCCGCGATACGCTGGTCGAGTCGTTCGGCCGGGCCGGCTGGGAGATTCCGTCCCCCGAGGCTTCGATGTTCGCCTGGGCGCCTTTGCCGGAGAAGTTCAAGACCCTCGGCAGCATGCAGTTTGCGACGCTCATGGTCGAGAAGTCCGGCGTGGCGGTGTCGCCGGGCGTCGGCTTCGGCGAGCATGGCGAAGGCTATGTCCGCATTGCGATGGTCGAGAACGAGCAGCGCATTCGGCAGGCCGCGCGCAACGTTCGCCGCTTCCTTGAAAGCGGCATCGAAACGTTGCACAACGTCGTTCCCATCGCCAACCGGCGCTGAACCCTCCCATACTTTCCTTTCGACAGGTTCTTTGATTCCATGGTCGCACCCCTGAGAGTGGGCATCGCGGGCCTCGGCACCGTGGGTGCCGAAGTCGTTCGTCTCATCGAGCAGCAGGGGCGCGTGCTCACCGAGCGGACGGGACGTTCCGTACAGGTGGTGGCGGTGACGGCGCGGTCGAAGAAGAGGCGCGCCGTCGATCTCTCGGGCATCAAGTGGGCCAAGGATCCGCTGGCGCTGGCTGCTGATCCGGACGTCGACTGCTTCGTCGAGTTGATGGGCGGCGCCGGCGATCCGGCGCTGTCAGCGATCGACACCGCGCTTAAGGCCGGCAAGTCGGTGGTCACCGCCAACAAGGCGCTGATCGCCAAGCATGGCCTGAAACTCGCCAAGGCCGCCGAGAAGCACGGCGGAGCGCTGAACTTCGAGGCCGCCGTCGGGGCCGCCATTCCGGTCATCAAGACCCTGCGCGAGGGGCTCGCCGGCACCGGCATCAGCCGCGTCTATGGCATCCTCAACGGGACCTGCAACTACATCCTGACCCGGATGGAGCAGGAGGGCCTGTCGTTCGACGAGTGCCTGAAGGACGCCCAGCGCCTGGGTTACGCCGAGGCCGATCCGTCGTTCGACATTCATGGCCACGATACCGCGCAGAAGCTGGCGATCCTGGCGAGTCTCGCCTTCGGCACCCAGGTGGCCGAAAAATCCATCTACGTGGAAGGCATCTCCTCGATCGCCCCGGAGGATCTGAAGGCCGCGGCCGAGCTGGGTTATCGCGTCAAGCTGCTCGGCGTCGCCATGCGTACCGCCAAGGGCATCGAGCAGCGCGTGCATCCGACGATGGTGCCGAAATCCTCTTCCATCGCCCAGGTCATGGGCGTGACCAATGCGGTCACGATCGACGGCGAGGGGATCCCGCCGATCACGCTTGTCGGTCCGGGAGCAGGGGGCGCGGCCACGGCGTCCGCTGTGGTGGCAGACATCGCCGATGTCGCGCGCGGCATCCGCGCGGCGCCGTTCGGTCGACCGGTCGACAAGCTGCAGGCGACGGAGAAGGCCCCCATGGAGCGGCACGAGGGCGGCTACTACATCCGCCTGATGGCGCGCGATCACGCCGGCACCGCCGCGACGATCGCGACCCGGCTGGCCGAGCAGAAGATCTCGATCGAGTCGATCGTGCAGCGCCATCCGAACGGCAGCGAGCCCGCGAAGACCACCGGCAAGTCGGCGCCGGTACCGGTCATCCTGATCACCTATGCGACCCATGAGGACGCCGTGCATCGCGCGCTTCAGGCCGTGCAGCGGGACAAGGTCATCAGCGGCAAGCCGCAGGTCATCCGCATCGAGAAGAACTAGCGCATGATGTCCGGGGAACCGCTTGTCCCTGCTCAAACAAACGCGTGGCGTTTGGGTTAGGTTCATGCTCAAACCGGTGGAATCGAGAGGCGAGGAGCGGTCATCCGGGCCATCCCGCTGAACCGTGAGCCGTCTCCGACGGCGGCCTCCGGCTGGTAGAATTTGATGGCGGTGAGCCGCCTTGACGTCTTGAGGAGTTGACCGATGTCGACGCAGATTTCCGTCCCGCAACAATTGCTGCTCGAGCGCATCCTGACGCTGGAGCTGGTGCGCGTGACCGAGCGCGCTGCGGTGTCGGCGGCGCGGCTGCGCGGCCATGGCCAGGAGAAGCCGGCCGACCAGGCGGCCGTGGACGCGATGCGCCGCGAGCTCAACAAGCTGCCGATCGAAGGCACGGTCGTGATCGGCGAGGGCGAGCGCGACGAGGCGCCGATGCTCTACATCGGCGAGAAGGTCGGCCTCAATGCCGGCCCGAAGGTCGATATCGCGGTGGACCCGCTCGAAGGCACCACGCTGTGCGCCAAGAACATGCCCGGCGCGATCGCGACCATGGCGATGGCCGATGGCGGCACCTTGCTGCATGCCCCGGACGTCTACATGCAGAAGATCGCGGTCGGCCCCGGCTACGCCAAGGGTGTCGTCGACATCGATGCCAGCCCGGCCGACAACGTCCGCCGTCTCGCCAAGGCCAAGGGCGTCGAGCCCGGCGCGATCACGGTGCTGGTGCTGGACCGTCCGCGCCATGCCGACATCATCCAGGGCGTGCGCTCGACCGGCGCCGCGGTGCGCCTGATCACCGATGGTGACGTCGCTGGCGTGATTCACTGCGCCGATCCCGACAACACCGGCGTCGACATGTATCTTGGCACCGGCGGTGCGCCGGAAGGCGTGCTGGCCGCGGTGGCGCTGCGCTGCATCGGCGGCCAGATGCAGTGCCGCCTGATCCTCGACACCGAGGAGAAGCGTGAGCGCGCTCACAAGATGGGTGTCGGCGACCCCAAGATGATCTACGGCATCGAGGACATGGCCCGCGGCGACTGCCTGTTCGCGGCCACCGGCGTCACCACCGGCTCGCTGCTCTCCGGCGTCAAGTTCCGCAAGGACGGCGTGATCGAGACCGAGACGGTCGTGATGCGCTCGGTCACCGGCACCGTGCGCTACATCCGCGCCGAGCACCGCCAGCTCGAGAAGTTCCACCTCGACTGACGGCGGAGCGCTGACATGTCCGACCTGTCCATGGTCAAGGCGCTGGTGTTCGACGTATTCGGCACCGTCGTCGACTGGCGCACCAGCCTGATCGACGACTTCACCGAGTGGTCGAAGACCCGCGGCATTCAGGGCGACTGGACCGCGCTGGTCGACGGCTGGCGCGGGCTTTATGTCGGCTCGATGGACGAGGTCCGCAAGCATCCCGAGCGCGGCTACGTCATCCTCGACGTGCTGCACCGGCGCTCGCTGGAGACGCTCGTCGCCCAGCTCGGCATCACCGGCCTGACCGAAGCCGATCTCGACTACCTGACCCGCGGCTGGCACCGGCTGCATCCGTGGACGGACAGTGTCGCCGGGCTGACCCGGCTCAAGTCCAGATACATCATTGCGCCGCTCTCCAACGGCAACGTCGCGCTGCTCACCAACATGGCGAAGTTCGCAGGCCTGCCGTGGGACCTGATCCTCTCAGCCGAGCTGTTCGCGCACTACAAGCCCGACCCCGAGACCTATCTCGGCGCCGCGCGTCTGCTTGGTGTTGCGCCCGGCGAGGTGATGATGGTCGCCGCGCACAACAATGATCTCGAAGCTGCGCAAAGCTACGGCCTGAAGACCGCCTTCGTCGCCCGGCCCACCGAATACGGCCCGCTGCAGAACCGCGACTTCGAGGCCACCGGCGCCTGGGACATCGTCGCCGCTGACTTCAACGGTATCGCCGATCGCCTTGGCTGCTGATCGCCTCCTTCACGCGCCCGACACGATCACGCCGTACCAGCCGAGCCCCTTGTAGGTCTCGTAGCCGGGCGTGGCGTGGAACGCGATCATGCGGCCGGACGCATCCTGGTAGAAGCCGCTGCGCTTGCCATCGAGCTTCAGCGACACCCGTTCGCTGAGGATGCCCTGGCCATCCGACGATGCGATCACGCGGTGATTGGAGTCCACCAGCAGCGCGCGGGCCTTGTCGCTCTCGCCGACGCGCACCCCTTGCACGATCGCGCGAGCCTGGGCCTCCCAGTCGAAATGGATGGCGAGCACGCCGAGCGGCTTGCCGTGGGCCTTGCCGTCCTCTCGGACCGAGGCGCAATAGGTCGCGACCTGGGCGTTGCCGAGCAGCGGCTGGCACTCGACGTCGCCTGCGACGTAATCGTCGCCCGAGCGCAGGCCGCGGGCCTCGCGAAACCATTTGGTGTCGGCGACGCTCTGGCCGACCACGTTGTAGCGGTCGGTGCGGCCGTTGGCGATCACCTTGCCGCTGGGGTCGCACAGCCAGAGATCGAGATAGACCGTGTAGGCCGACAGGATCACCGCGAGCCGTTCGGAGACATAGGCGACGCGGTCGGCCTCCGGCGCAGCGGCGCAGTCGACCACCGCGGAATCGGTCGCCCACCAGCGCACGTCGCAGGTCCGCTCATAGAGATTGCGGTCGATCAGCTCGATCGCGTTCAGGGCGAGATCGACCATGCGCTCGCCGCGCGCCCGCTCGGTCATGCGCTCGATCGAGCTCTTGAGATTGCCGGTGCGCGTCGTCAGCTGGCCTTCCAGCTCGCGCGCGATGGTCTCGACCAGCTGGCCAACCGCACGTACCTCCTGGGCCACCACGGCAAAGCCTGCGCCTTGCGCGCCCACCCGCGAGCTCTCGATCAGCGCGTTCAGCGCCAGCATCTTCATCTGGTTGGTGATCTGCTGGATCGACTTGGTCTTCTCGCAGGCGATCTGGTTGACCTCGCCGGTGAGCCGCGCAATCAGCGCCGAGACGTCGGTCTCGTCCTGGGGGGGCGTGGGGGAGGGCGCAATCGAGGGGGAGGTCTTCAGCTCAGGCGCGGCTAGCATTGAACAACTCCATATCATCGCTGTCTCAGTCGAGATGCGGAGACCGCGAGCAATTACTCGGTATAATTTGATTGAAATGTCACGGAGTTCGCCTAACGGCTGTTTAATGCACGGTCCTGAACACAGCTGTAATTTTAGGCAAGTCGCACCATATATCATCAGCTGCCCGCTCTCAGGGCCTGATTTCCGCGATGATGCAGTGCGATTCCGGTGGGTTCCCCCGTGAGGGCCTGCTGCGCCCGCAGACTTACTGTAGATTCCGTGCCGTCGTTCTCGAATCGCCATGCTGCACGCGAGGCCCTTAGCCCGATGGCACCATCCGCCCTTGCACTGCCCGTGAGCGCCCCGCAGGCGTTCCTCGGCGTGCGGCTGTCGTTGACCAACAAGCTGTGGCGCGACCGGCTGGATACGCGCGGTGCGGCGCGGGCGCTCGCCATCGTCCAGCGCTATCAACTGCCGGAGATGCTGGCGCGGGTGCTCGCCGGGCGCGACGTCGAGCTCGAAGCGGTCAACGACTTCCTCGACCCGACCATTCGCAAGCTGATGCCGGACCCGTTCACGGTGACGCAGATGGAGGCGGCGGCGCAGCGCATTGCAGACGCCGCAGTCAAGGGCGAGAAGGTCGCCATCTTCGGCGATTACGACGTCGACGGCGCGACCTCGGCGGCGCTGCTCGCCTGGCACCTGCGGCATTGCGGGCTCGATCCGCTGATCCACATTCCCGACCGCATCTTCGAGGGCTACGGGCCGAACAGCGAGGCCATCCGTGGCCTTGCCAACAAGGGCGCGACGCTGCTCGTGACCGTCGACTGCGGCACCACCAGTCTGGAGCCGCTCGCGGAGGCGCGGCGGCTCGGCATGTCCGTCGTGGTGATCGATCACCATCAATGCGGCGAGGAATTGCCGGAGGTCGAGGCGCTGGTCAATCCGAACCGGCCGGACGATCTCTCCGGGCTCGGCCATCTCGCCGCCGTCGGGCTCACTCTCGTGACGCTGGTTGCCGTCAATCGCGAGCTGCGCGGTCGCGGCTTTTGGAGCAGCACGCGGCCGGAGCCGGATCTGCTGAGCATGCTGCATCACGTCGCGCTCGGCACCGTCGCCGACGTCGCCCCGCTGATCGGGCTCAACCGCGCCTTCGTCGCCAAGGGCCTGATCGCGATGCGCCGGCGCGACCACGTCGGCCATACCGCGCTGATGGACGTCGCCCGGCTCAATGGCCCCCCGGAGGCCTGGCATCTCGGCTTCATGCTGGGGCCGCGCATCAATGCCGGCGGCCGCATCGGCCGCGCCGATCTCGGTGTTCGGCTGCTGCTGGAGACCGACGTGTCGGAAGCCGCGCGGATCGCCGCCGAGCTCGACCGGCTCAACACCGAGCGGCGCGTCATCGAGCAGCACGCCGAGGCGCAGGCCGAGGCCGAGGCGCTGGCCTCGCTCGGCCTGGAGGACAAAGGCGCGGTGATCGTTACGGCGTCCGAGGGCTGGCACCCCGGTGTGGTCGGGCTGGTCGCGTCCAGGCTCAAGGAAAAGTTTGCGCGGCCGGCATTTGCGATCGCGCTTGAGCCGGGCGGCATCGGCACCGGATCGGGCCGCTCGATTCCCGGCGTCGATCTCGGCAAGGCGGTGCGCCATGCGGTGGAGCAGGGCATCCTGATGAAGGGCGGCGGGCATGCGATGGCTGCCGGCGTCACCCTGCGCAAGGAGCGGCTGGCGGAGTTTCGCGCCTTTCTCGAAAGCGCCCTCGCGGCCGACGTCGCCGCGGCGCGTCACGTCAACGAGATCCTGATCGATGGCGCGATCAGTGCGCGCGCCGCGACGCCGGAGCTGGTCGCGACGCTCAACCGCGCAGGTCCCTTCGGCAGTGGCAATCCCGAGCCGATCGTGGCGCTGCCGTCGCACCAGCTGGTCTATGCCGACGAGGTCGGGCAGGCGCATCTCAAGCTGCGCTTCAAGTCCGGCGACGGCGCCACCGTGAACGCCATCGCGTTCCGCTCGGTCGGCCAGAAGCTCGGCAATGCCCTGGTGCAGCATCGCGGCCAGGTGCTGCATGTCGCGGGCACGCTGACCGTCGACCGCTACCAGGGGGTCGAGCGCGTGCAGCTGCGCGTGCTCGACGTCGCCGTGCCGGATCATGGTCCGGCGATGATCAGGTAGAGCAACATCAACGGTGTCGTCCCGGACAAGCTTCGACGACGCGCGCGTCGGCGAAGCGCCGATCCGGGACCCATACGCCGCAGCAGATGTCGTCAGAACGAGATGCCCATTGCGATCCTGCCTCACACCGCTTCCTGTGGGTATGGGTCCCGGCTCGGAGGCCGGGACGACAGCGGAGTATGACGACGCGACCGTCGTGCCTCTCATGACCCGCGACCAGCCACATGTCGCCGCGCTTGCGTTCGCGATTGTCGACCGGCGATGATCAGGTAGAGCCACACTCACAGTGTCGTCCCGGACAAGCTTCGCCGACGCTCGCGTCGGCGGAGCGCCGATCCGGGATCCATACGCCGCGGCGGATGTTGAGAGGACGAGATGCCCATTGCGATCCTGCCTCACACCGCTCCCTGTGGGTATGGGTCCCGGCTCGGGGGCCGGGACGACAGCGGGGTGTGTGGCGCGCATCGTGCCTCGCATGATCAAATGCAACACGACCATTCGATCTCGCCGCGCATTCGCGCCCGAGTGATGCATCGTCAATGACCCTCTTGATAAGAGAGGGCGCAGGGAATGCCGGGTGAAGGCCTCACCCATGGCCCGCCTGCAAACAAAAAGCAGGCGGCAGTCACCACAGGTAGGCCGGTCAACCGGCATTCCCTGCGCGATGGGCTTAACGCTTATACGCGATCTCCCCGGTGTCCGGCTTGTTAGCCACCGTCGCCCGCGGGCTGATCATCCCCCGAAGGCTTGGCGCCAGCGTCGGGGCGCCAGGACCACGCGATTTCACGTCCGCAACCTGCCGTTCGTCCGCGCACATGAAGCACGCTGCGACACGATCGCGGCCACCGCATCCCGCCCTCCACGTTCATGACGATCGCGAAGCGCCCCTCTCATGAGGACGGGACATCGACGTTATTTCCGATTTTCGGAATGAAAGCAAGCGAAATCTTCCGGCCGGTGCGGCGATGGCCGGCATCCGACTGTTGCCGCAGACGAAATTGATCATCGCGCGCCGGTACGTGTTTCGCACCGGGCAAGGCGCAGGGCCGTGACCACTGTACCTTCCAACTGTCGTCCACTACGCTCCCGACCTTGAGTTGTGACGAGCCGATTGAGGGGGCCATGCGACGTTTGCCTGCAGTGTTCGGAGCCGTCCTGCTGGGATCGTGTTGGGCGCACGCCGAACCGGGTCGGAATTGGCAGGCGGCAGGACCGGATGAAAAGCCGTGGTCTGCATCCATCGCCCGCGAGGTGCAGGAGTTCGCGGTCGAACAGAAGCCGACGGCGATCATGGTGGTCAGGGACGACGACATTGTTGCCTCGTTCGGGGACCTTGGTGCGAAGGTCAATGTCCGGTCAGTACGCAAGAGTCTGCTGAGCGCGCTGTATGGCATCGCCGTCGAAGACGGCCGGATCGACCTCGACAGCACGCTTGCCGCGCTGGAGATCGACGACATTCCGCCGGCCCTTTCGCCGGTCGAGAAGACCGCGACGGTTCGTCAACTGCTCATGGCGCGCTCCGGGGTCTATCATCTCGCGGCCTATGAGACGCCCGAGACGAAACGGCTCCGGCCCGCGCGCGAGAGCCATCCGCCGGGCAGCTTCTGGTACTACAACAACTGGGACTTCAACGCGCTCGGCACGATCTATCAGCGCTCCGTCGACGACGTGTTTGCGAGCTTCGAGAAGCGGATTGCCCGGCCAATCGGCATGGAGGATTTCTCCGCTTACGATGGCCTGTATTTGGGGGAGTCTTCGTCGGTCCATCGGGCCTATCTGTTCCGGATGAGCGCCCGCGACCTGGCGCGGTTCGGCCTGCTGTTCCTGAACGGCGGACGCTGGAATGGGGCTCAACTGATCCCGTCGAAATGGGTGACGGAATCGACGAGCCGTCTCTCGGACACCGAGCCCGGACGCGGCTACGGCTATCTCTGGTGGACCTTCAGCAGCGGAAGATCGGGTGTCAGCGGCTTTTATGCCGTGGGCTACGGCGGACAGCTGGTCGTGGTCGTTCCATCCAAACATCTGATATTGGTCGAGCTGGTCGATCTTGCCGTAAACAAGCAAGGCGTTCGCACACAACGCTTTCTCGATCTTGTTGGCAGGATCAGTGCATTGGTCCCTTGAGCGAAACACGCAATGGCCATCGCGCTCAATATTCGATCAGACCACGTCTCCGCGGGCTACATCGAGCGCCTGTGGGATCAGGTCGCGGCGTTCGAGGACGAGCCGTCGATGCGCGGTCTCGGCTATCGACCGCATTTCACCCTCGCCATCTATGATGCACCTGAGATTGACGTCGAGACTGCTTCGCGCGTCATGCGCGCGGCCGTTGAGGCTGCCCCGGCCTTGCAGCTGGAGTTCAACCGCATCAACTGGTTTTCGACTCCGCGATTCGTGCTCTGGGCCGAGCCGGAAATGAACGAGGGCTTGCTCAAGTGGCACGCCGCGATCGCAGCGGCGATCGACCCGGCGCTTTGTCGCCAGCATTATCGCCCAAGCGTGTGGGTACCTCATTGCACGCTGGGCACGCGGATCTTGGATGCGCGCCGCGACGACGCCATGGCCTTTGCACGCTCGTTCGACCGGCGCCTCACGGTCGTATTCGATGTCATCGATTGCGTCGTGTTTCCGCCGGTGCGGATTGTCGCGGAGCAGAGGCTGGCACGAGCGATCGGGCACGCGCAGGCATGAGCCGGCCGAGTCAATCTTCAGCTCAGCGCCAGGAGGGCTTCGGGAGTTGATCGGGATTGAATTTCGGCGTCGGCCGAGGAACTGGCGGAGGCGCGGCGTCGTCGGACGCCGAGAACAGCAGAAGCGCCTCGAACGGCACGTCGGGAGCTTCCGCGGCATAGCCGGAGCACGTGACGGGCGTCCCTCGGCAGCACCCTTCGAGGCTGAGCGTCAGTTCGTCCGGGCCGAACAAGGACGGCTGTCCCGGGGCGTGACGTTTGGTCTTGATGATGGCGGTAAACCGATCGCCATGGGCCTCGTAGCTTCCGGCGTAGCTCAGCACGGTATCGCCGCCGCAGACCTTGCCGCCAACGAGCTCAACGATGCCGGTTCCTTGGCCCTTGGGGGTCCTGAACCAGGCGGAATAGGTGCCTTCCTTCATCATCTGCCGCAGATCCCGTCGTTGGGTCGCGGCATCGTCGTGCGGTGCGAATTAAGGGAAGGTGAAAACGATCGCCGAATAGCGGCGAAAACCCTCAATTTGTTCGTGTACGAACGGTCATCGATGGGATTCGGGGCTGCCAGAGAGACTACGCCAAGGACGACGGCCGCCTTGATCGTCGGCGAATGAAGGTACTCTACGGGCGACGCGTTTCCGCCGCAGCCGCAGAGAAAGTTTGCCTGACGCAAGCGGGCGAGCGTGATACGTACGACACCAGATGCCTTTGAGAGACCGATCCATGCCATCCGAAGCCCGTTCGCCGCGCCTTGCCGTGCTCATCGACGCCGACAATGCCTCCGCCAAGATCGTGGATGGGCTGTTCGAGGAGATCGCCAAGATCGGGGAGGCCAGCGTGCGCCGGATCTATGGCGACTTCTCCAGCCCGCGCTCCAAGCCGTGGGCCGATACGCTGGCGCGACATGCGATCGTGCCGCAACAGCAGTTCGCCTACACCACCGGCAAGAACGCCTCCGACATCACACTGGTGATCGACGCCATGGACCTGTTGCACAGCGGCCGCTTCGATGGCTTCTGCCTGGTGTCGTCTGACAGCGACTTCACGCGGCTCGCGGCGCGCATCCGCGAGCAGGGCATCGACGTGTTCGGCTTCGGCGAGCAGAAGACGCCTGAGAGCTTTCGGCAGGCCTGCCGCAGATTCATCTACACCGAGAATCTGCGCAGCGATGCTGCCGGCAGCAAGGATGCGGACAGCGCCGCGGCGCCGAAGCCGCTGCTGCCGATCAGCGCGGCGACGCCGATGATCAAGAAGGTGATCACGCAGATGGAGAGCGAGGACGGCTGGGTTGCGCTCGGCGAGGTCGGCAAGCAGCTCTCCAACCTGGTGTCCGACTTCGATCCGCGCAGCTATGGCTGCCGCAAGCTCAGCGACCTCGTGCGCAAGACCGGCGCCTTCGAGATCGAGGAGCAGTCGAAAGGTGGCGGCTCGGTGCGCATCCGCGTCAAGCCGGCGACGGGCTCGCAGCCCAAGGCGCGGGCGCCGCGGACCGCGCAGCGGGAGGGATCGGCCAAGGGCTGAGCCGGCTATTGGGCCGGCTGCAGCTCCGGCAGCACGGCCTGGACGTCAGGCTGCCGTGCCAGGACGTCGCGCACCCTGACCATGCCATCCTCCGAAGGGTGGAAGGCATCGATGAAGTTGAGGGAAGAGTCGGAAATCTCCGACCGCGCGAGGTCGACGAAGGGGATGCCGAGACCGCGCAGCCAGTCCGCGGTCTGCCGGCTTTCGAACTCGCGCCAGACGCCTGAATATGTCCAATAGGCTTCGTCGTGGTCGAGATAGTCGACCGCGGCGCGCACGTAAGGCAGCTGGACGGCGATGAGCCGGACGTTGCGCTCGCGCGCGAGCGCCGCCAGCCGCGCGATCGGCTCCTTCTGCCGTTCCGACATCTGCGGTGCGCCGGGCGAAGATTCGATCAGTCGCGCCGCGGTCTGGAATTTCTCCCGAGCGGTGTCGATGAAGTCCTGCGGATAGAGATACGAGCCGTCGGCGCGGAAGCCGTCGGGTCGCCGCTGCTCGCGGAAAGCCGACGGCGACGGCAGCGCGCGGATCAGGCGGGCGAGCTTGAACGACACGTAGCGCGACGAGCTGTAGACCATCGTGCGCTGCGCGCCGTAGGCCTCCTCCCACGCATCGGTGAACATGAAATAGTCGAGCACCACGATCACGGCGCGGGGCCGGACCTCGCGGGTCAGATGCTCGAACACGTCGAGGAGCTGCCGCGTCGTCCAGGCGGTGAAGGCGGCGTTGTAGAAGCGATAGGGCCTGAACATCCAGTCGCGCAGCGTGCCGGCGCGAGAGCTGCTGATGACGATGATGTCGGGCGCCAGCTCGGCGATGCGCGCCCGCTTGAAGGCGGCGTTGTAGCGGAGATCGGCCGGGAGAATGATGTTGTCGCGTTCAGCCGATTGCAGGCCCGCGAGATGCGCCGGCGTGGTCAGCGCATCGAAGCGATACGCAAATCCGGCGATCGAGAGACTGAACCACGTCAGCACGGCAAGGACGACCGCGACGTAGCGGCGCTGTGCGGCAATCACCCGCCTTACCCGCCTTGTCTCAGCTTCGCCAGCACCTTCAGCCCGCCATAGCCGTCGGCGGGCGTGAGGCCGGCCTTGGCCTGGAAGTCGCGGATCGCCTTCATGGTGTCGTTGCCGACGCGGCCGTCGGTGCCGCCGGTGTCGAAGCCGGCCGCCGTCAGGCGCTTCTGCATCTCCTGCACCTCGGCGAGCGTCAGCGCGCGCTCGGAGCCGGGGAAGGGCTGCAGGAACGGCGGTCCGCCCAGGATGCGATCGCCGAGATGGCAGATCGCGAGCGCGTAGCTCATCGCCGGATTGTAGGACTTCACCGAATAGAAGTTCGGACCGAGCAGGAAGGCGGGGCCGCCCGCGACGGGGATCCAGAGCTGCGCCGACGCATTCGGCTGCGGGAAGGGCTGACCGTCGGCGCGGGTGACGCCGGCCGCCTGCCAGGCCGCGTAGGTCCTGCTGCCCGACATGTTGCCGGGGGCGCGCACCTCATAGCCCCAATGCTCGCCGCGGTGATACTTGCCGCGGTTGACGAGATAGCGCGCGGTCGAGCCGAGCGCATCGTCGGGCCGGCCGAACGGGTTGATCTTGCCGTCGCCGTCATAGTCGAAGCCGACATTGAGCCAGACCTCGGGCATCCATTGCGTGTGGCCCATCGCGCCGGCCCAGGAGCCGCGCATCTCGTCCGGCGTGCTCCAGCCGCGATCGACGATTCTGAGCGCGTTGGTCAGCTCGGTCTCCCAATAGGCCTTGCGGCGCGGCTCGTTCCAGGCGAGCGCGGCGAGCGCCGGAAACACCGGGCGCATGTGGTTCTGCTGCACCAGGGGATCGCCGAACGCGGACTCGACGCCCCACAGCGCCAGCAGCGTGCCGCGCTCGACGCCGAAATCCTTCTCGATCCGGGCGAACAGCGCCTCGTTCTTCGCCAGCGCCGCCTTGCCATTGATGACGCGCCAGTCGGAGACGCGACGGTTGATGTACTGCCAGAGCTGCTCCTTGAACTCCGGCTGATTGCGCATCTCCTTGAACACGGTCATGTCGGGCTCGAGCCGCGCCATGACCCGCGTCCAGGTCGCCTGTGAAATGCCCTTGGCGAGGGCGCGGCTGCGAAAGCCGTCGCGCCAGGCCTCGAATTCAGCCGGCGCGGCCGAGGCGGGCCAGGCCGGAACGAGCAGCGCGGCGGCGCCGAGGCCGGAGCCGAGCAGGGTGCGGCGGGTCATGGAATCGGGCTGTGTCATGGCGCCCATTCTACCCGCTGATGCGGGCCGGCGGCAAAGCCCTCAAGCGGGCCGGAACCTTTACGCCTCGTGGAGCTCCACGGCGACGCGCGCCAGCCAGCGGCGGATGGTCGCGAGGTCCCGCTCGCCGAGACCGCCCGCGAGCCTGCGCTCCAGCGCCATGGCCTGCCGTCGCGCCCTGGTCAGCAGTGCGATGCCGCGGCGGGTCAGGCTCCATTGCAGCACGCGGCCATGGATTGGGTGCGGCGTGCTCCGAATGGCGCCGTAGCGTTCGAGGTTGCCGATGATCACGTTCACGGTCTGCGGCGTCAGCAGCGCGACGCGGGCGCAGTCGGCGCCGGACAGGCCGGGATAGGCCTTCAGCATCGTCAGCACCACGAATTGCGGATGGGTGAGACCGGTCGCCGTGAGCGCACGGTCCAGCGAGAGCCGCGCCGCCGCCTGCGCCTGGCGCAGCAGATAAGCGAGGTGACCGTCCTCGCCGCGCTTGCCTTCGCCCGGGAGAGGCGGGCGGACGGCTGCCTTACGGCGCGCGGGGCGAGGCTTTCGAGGCGATCGCGAGGACGTCAACATCCGTGCCTTGCGCATATATTCAGAGCCCTGATAAGTTATCAGACCTATGATAACATGAGAGACAGAACATGTCACATGCCCGCAGCGAGTACACCGATTTCAGGAGCTTGGCGCCCGAGCTCTACGACGCCATTCTCGCCGTCAGCCAGCAGGCGGCCAAGGCCGGCCTCGACAAGCAGCTGCTGGAGCTCGTCAAGATCCGGGCCTCGCAGATCAACGGCTGTGCGTTCTGCGTGCAGCACCACGTGCTGCTGGCCGAGAAGCTCGGCCTGTCCGCCGACAAGATCAACCTGGTCGTGGTCTGGCGCGAGGCGCCACAGTTCACGGCGCGCGAGCGCGCGGCGCTGGCCTTCACCGAGGCGCTCACCAGGCTGGAGGGCGGCGTGAGCGACGAGGTCTATGCGCTGGCGCGCGCGGAATTCTCCGAAGCGGAGCTCGTGTTCCTGACCTCGGCGATCGGCGTCATCAACCTCTGGAACCGCTATGGCGTCGCGTTCCGCTGGACCCCGGCTGAGCGGCCGGCGCGCGCGGCCTCCTGAGTCGTCGGGAACCGTGACAAAGCGATGCGAGTTGTGCCTTTAAACGAGGAGGCGCATATGACCGACGCGAACGATCCGCTCAAGCCGGACGATTTTCCGCTCGAGGCCGACAAGGAGCGGGTGCGGTGCCAGAATGGCAAGCCGATCGCCACGACGAAGGACGCGGCGATGGCACATGAGATCGCCGAGCGCCTCAACGCCGAGGAACACCGGCGAGAAGAGGACAAGTGGTCGGCTTGAGTCGTGACGATGGCTTCAGGTTGCGGGCTGCGAGACGGCTGACGGCGTCGCGCTCCCCGGCGGGGGACTCGTGCTCTCAGAACGGATTGGCCGGCTGCGCGCGTTTGGGCCCTTCGGGCTTCGGCTCCACGGCGAGGCGTGGGTCGGTCGGCATCACGCGGGCGCCGGCGGCGCGGGCGACTTCGCCGGTCATCGAGTGTCGGGCCGCCTCGGCGGATTTGATCTCCGGCGGATGCCAGCGGTCGCGCACCAGCATGGTGAGCGCGCCGACGCATGCCAGCGCGATGGCCGCCGACATCAGCGCCAATCCGGTCCTGCGATCAAGCGTGCTCGTGGTCATCCGTCATCCTCCGTCTGGCAGCTAACCCGCAGCGGTGGAGGTCGGTTCCGGCACGTCGCGCCGCCGCGGCTGCGTTCAGTTCCGATCGCGCCCTGCAGCGGCATCGGCGGCCGGGCCGAGCGGCGAAGAGTCTAGTGCCGGCGTTCCCAGTGCCCCGGTCGTCGCCGGGGGCGGCGTTGCCGCGATCTCCACCCCGACCTCGCGGCCGCGGCCGCCGATCAGACGCTCATAGGCCGCGATCAGGGTCATGTAGGGATTGACCCAGATCCAGCCGTCGCGCGTGAACAGCTGGACGTCGAAATGCAGATGCCGCGTGGTGCCGTTGGGATGGTCGAGATAGTTCGACACCACGCCGATCGGCTCGCCCTCGCGAAGTCTGCGGCCGTTGAGCAGGCCGTCTTTGTCCATCGCGGCCGGGTTCATGTGCATGTAGCGGAAGCGGACGTGCTCGGTGCCGCTATTGACCTGGATGATGGCGCCCTGTTGCCTGGCGCTCCGGATCACCACGCCGTCGCGCACCGCGAGCACGCGCTGCCGCCACGGATCGCAGCCGTCGGGACCGTCGCGGCGGACCGGACATGCGCCGGGCCGGAGATCCTGGCCCTGGTGGCCTAACCCGCTGGCGCACTGGCCGACGTTGAAGTCGCGGGTTTCGCAGAAATTGTCGCGCCAGGGATATTGGCTCCAGGGCTGGTCGAACTTGTCGCTGGTGCGGCGGCGGCCGAACGATTGCGAATGCACATAGGCCGGCGCGTCGAGCGGATAGCGGATCTGGGAATAGGCGGTCGGATCGGCGCGGCCGCCCTGGCCGCGCGCACCCGAGTTGACGACGATGTCGCCGACCGGACGATAGGTGAAGTCGGCATCGGAGGCCGACGGCCGCTCGGCGGCGATCGGCGTGATCTCCGGTGCGTTGCGCGACGGTTGGCCGCCGGCGACGCGCAGCGCCCTCAGAAAGCGCTCGGCGATCGGATACGCCTCGCGGCACGCGAGGCGCTTCGGCCGCGGTGCGCTGTCGAGGCACTGGATCGAGACCACATAGGGCACGCCGAAGCGGGTGAAGGCGTAGCGGACATAGCCCTCGCGGATGAAGCGGCGCAGGTCGGGATATTGCGCCGACAGCGCCTTCACGCCCTCGCCCTTGCCGCCGGCGGGATCGGCGATGTCGTAGGTGATGAGCGAGCCGGTGATCTGGACCTCGACCGGCTTGGCGAAGATCCGCGACGGCAGGCCCGCGGTCACCTCCGGTGCAAGCGAGAACACGGCGTCGTAGCCGGAGGGGCCGGCATCGAACAGGTCGGCCTGGAAGTCGGCCTGGTAGCGCGGCAGGGTCTGCGGATCGACCGCGCCGCGCCGGCGCGCGCTCAGATAGGCCGACGTGTCGAGCGGCAGCAAAACGGGGACCGGACTGCGTCCGATCCCCGTGAAGACGGTCGAGGTCACGCCGTTGAGCTGGACCAAAGCGGGCCGTCGGCGCGGGTCATCGCTGCTGACGTCGCGCCGGCGCGCCGACAGCGCGACATCGGCTGCGACGTCAGGTGCCGTCGTGAGCTCGGAACGAAGCTGGTCGAGCGCCGCGCGCCAGTCGGCGCGCTGAAGCGAGATGGCAGGCGTGGCGAAGGAGTCGGCCGCGCGTCCCGCGGAGGTCGCGGCCAGCGTGATCACCGCCGCCAGGGCTGCGGTGATAAAGGTGATCCTTGCCCCCAATCCCCACGCCCCCCGGCGTCAGATCATGCCATCGCTGCGCGCACCATCA
This sequence comes from Bradyrhizobium aeschynomenes, assembly GCF_013178945.1. Lineage (GTDB taxonomy): Bacteria > Pseudomonadota > Alphaproteobacteria > Rhizobiales > Xanthobacteraceae > Bradyrhizobium > Bradyrhizobium aeschynomenes. The sequence goes on along the minus strand of NZ_JABFDM010000015.1, from coordinate 60,568 downwards.
TGCGTCAATCCTTGGCGCGCTCGCAATAGGAGCCGTCCTCGGTCATCACCACGATGCGGGTGCCGACCGTGATGTGCGCCGGCACGCCGGTGCGGACGCCGTTCGACAGCACCGCCGGCTTGTAGGACGACGACGCCGTCTGGCCCTTGGTGACCGGCTCGGTCTCGACGACCTCGAGCGTGACGCGCTGGGGCAGGGCGATCGCCACCGGCACCACGTCGTGCATCGACAGCTTGACGGTCATGTTCTCCTGGAGATAGGCGGCCTGCGTGCCGACCACGTCCTTCGGCACCTGGACCTGGTCGTAGGTTTCCGGGTTCATGAAGTGGAAGCCGTCGGCATCTTCGTACAGGAAGGTGAAGTTGCGCTCCTCGATCGTTGCCTTCTCGACCTGGTCGGTGGTCTTGAAGCGCTCGGAGATCTTCACGCCGTCGCTGATTCGGCGCATTTCGATCTGGCTGACCGGGGTGCCCTTGCCGGGATGGATGTTCTCGGCGGTCACGACGACATAGAGCTTTCCATCTTGCTCAATGACGTTACCCTTGCGAATAGAGCTGGCGATGACTTTCAAAGCTGTTTTCCTGACACTGAAAAGGGGGCGCCGGGCAGGGCCGGGGCGCCACGTGACGCGGGATGCGGTTTCGGGCGGCAACATACTGATTTTGTCCGGGGTTGCCAGTCTTTTGCGCCTCCGGCGGGCGATCCCCTGATGTCCCGGGAGCCCGCGCCGTCCCCCTGGTGGTCGCCGCAGCGGCACGCCGACGTCAGGCCGTTCCTCCAGGCGCGGGCCGCAATCGTCCGCGCGCTGCGGGCCTGGTTCGACGAGCAGGGCTTCATGGAGGTCGAGACCGGCGTCCTGCAGGTGTCGCCTGGCAACGAGACCCATCTGCACGCCCCGGCCACCGAGCTGACGGCGGTCGATGGAACCCGGCATCGGCGGTATCTCAGGACCTCGCCGGAATTCGCCTGCAAGAAGCTGCTGGCGGCCGGGGAGCGCCGGATCTTCGAGTTTGCCCGCGTCTTCCGCGACCGCGAGCGCGGCGATCTGCACTTGCCGGAATTCACCATGCTCGAGTGGTATCGCGCCGAGGCGCCTTACGACGCCATCATGGCGGATACGGTCGTGGTGATCGCCCACGCCGCCCAGGCGACCGGCATCCGCCAGTTCGCTTTCCGTGGCCGGACCGCCGATCCCTTCGCCGAACCCGAGCTGCTGACGGTGGCCGCAGCCTTCGCCCGCCATGCAAGCATCGACCTCTTGGCCACCATCCGTGACCGGACGGGAGACCGTGAGGCGCTCGCGGCGGCCGCTGCGGGCAAGATCCGGATCACCGCGGACGACACCTGGTCGGACCTGTTCAGCAAGCTGCTGGTCGAGTACGTCGAGCCGCATCTCGGGCAGGGACGGTTGACCGTGCTGTATGAATACCCATCGCCTGAGGCTGCGCTGGCGCGGGTGAAGACCGGCGACCCCCGCGTCGCCGAGCGCTTCGAGGTCTATGCCTGCGGCGTCGAGCTGGCCAACGGCTTCGGCGAACTGACGGACGCGGCCGAGCAGCGCCGCCGCTTCGAGGACGAGATGGCTGAGAAGCAGCGGCGTTATGGCGAGCGCTATCCGCTCGACGAGGATTTCCTCGCCGCCGTGGCCGCGATGCCGCAGGCGAGCGGCGTTGCCCTCGGCTTCGACCGGCTGGTGATGCTGGCGGCCGGCGCTGTCAGGATCGATCAGGTGGTGTGGACGCCGCCGGCAGGTGAGCGATGAACAGGATCGAACGGCCCACGACATTGCGCAGCGCGGCCGACCTGGTCGCACAGGGCCTCGCCGATCCGAGCGAGCAGGCCGCGCTGGAGCGCGTGGCCGAGCGCTACGCCGTCGCAGTGACGACGCATCTGGCCGACCTGATCGACGTCGACGATCCCAATGATCCGATTGCGCGCCAGTTCGTGCCGTCGGAAGAGGAGCTGGTCGCGGCGCCCGGCGAACGCGGCGATCCGATCGGCGACGATGCGCATGCGCCGGTGCCGGGCATCGTGCACCGTTATCCCGATCGCGTGCTGCTCAAGCTCGTGCATGTCTGCGCGGTGTATTGCCGCTTCTGCTTCCGCCGCGAGATGGTCGGTCCCGGCAAGGACAATGCGCTGTCGGAGGACGCCTATCGCGGCGCGCTGGACTACATCCGCGCGCACGGCGAAATCTGGGAGGTCATCCTCACCGGTGGCGATCCCCTGATGCTGTCGCCGCGGCGGCTGAAGGAGATCATGGCCGATCTCGCTGATATCGAGCACGTCAGGATCATCCGCATCCACACGCGGCTGCCGGTCGCAGATCCCCGGCGCATCACGCCGGCGCTGGTCGATGCGCTGAAGGCGCAGAATGCAGCGACCTGGGTGGCGCTCCATGCCAATCATCCGCGCGAATTGAGCGCGGAGGTGCGCGCCGCCTGCGCGCGGCTGGTCGACGCAGGGATTCCGATGGTGAGCCAGTCGGTGCTGCTGCGCGGGGTGAATGACGATGCCGCGGTTCTGGCTGCGCTGATGCGCGCGTTTGTCGAGACCCGTATCAAGCCGTATTATCTGCACCACGGCGATCTCGCTCCGGGGACAGCCCATCTGCGTACGACCCTGGCGCAGGGGCAGGCCCTGGTCCGGTCGCTGCGCGGCCGCGTGTCAGGCCTATGTCAGCCCGACTATGTGCTCGACATTCCCGGCGGCCATGGCAAGGCGCCGGTGGGGCCGCAATACCTCACTGCCGATGATTCTGTTGAGCAGGATCATGCCGCGGATGCGCAAAAGCGCTATCGTGTGATTGACTATTGCGGCGAGGCGCACCTCTATCCGCCCGCCGGGGAATGAAGTGTCCCGGCGATTCCGCTGAAGTCGATCCGCAGACACGGAGGAGCAACATGAAGAAACTTGCGCTCGCGATGGGGCTCCTGATCCTCGTGACCGATGGCGCCGTGCTGGCGCAGAGCAGCGGTGCGAGCGGCGATCCCTCGACGCAGATGCAGAAGAAGCGCCGCCAGCCGCGTCCGAGCGATCTGCCGAAGGCCGAGCAGGCCGAGGAAAGTTCGATGAGCGGCATGAGCAAGGAAGAGCGCGAGCTCGATCGCAAGATCAAGAGCATCTGCCGCGGCTGCTGAGAGCGGCCACGGCGCGCCGGAGGCGCACCGCTCATTCATGCCAATGGGCCTTAAGCCGAGCGCTCTCGCACGGCCTCGCGGCCCAGCGCCCGTCGCGCCGCGACCGCCTCGGCGAGCCGCTCCAGCACCTCGACCGTCGTGTCCCATCCGATGCAGCCGTCGGTGATGCTCTGGCCGTAGGTCAGCGGCACGCCAGGCTTGACGTCCTGCCGGCCCGCCACGAGATGACTTTCGATCATCACGCCCATGATGCGCTGCTCGCCCGCGATGAGCTGGCCTGCGATGTCGGCGGCGACGAGCGGCTGGTTCTCCGGCTTCTTGCTCGAATTGGCGTGGCTGGTGTCGATCATCAGCCGCGCCGGCAGGCCAGCCTTGATCAGCTCGGCCGAGGCCTGCTCGACATGAGCTGCGTCGTAGTTCGGGCCGCTGCCGCCGCGCAGGATGATGTGGCAGTCCTCGTTGCCCGTGGTCGCCGCGATGCCGGAGCGGCCGCCCTTGGTCACCGCCATGAAATGATGCGGGTGCGCGGCCGACTTCACCGCATCCGTCGCGATGCGGATGTTGCCGTCGGTGCCGTTCTTGAAGCCGACCGGACAGGACAGGCCGGAGGCGAGCTCGCGATGGATCTGGCTCTCGGTCGTGCGCGCGCCGATCGCGGCCCAGGCGACGAGATCCGCGATGTATTGCGGCGTCGTCATGTCGAGGAATTCGCATCCGGCCGGCAGGCCCAGATTGTTGACCGCCGAGAGCACGCTGCGCGCGAGGCGCAGGCCCTTGTTGATGTCGAACGAGTTGTCGAGACCGGGATCGTTGATCAGGCCCTTCCAGCCGACGGTGGTGCGCGGCTTCTCGAAATACACGCGCATCACGATCTCGAGCCGATCGCCCAGGCGCTCGCGCAGCGCCGCGAGCCGGCCGGCGTAGTCGATCGCGGCGTCCGGATCATGGATCGAGCAGGGGCCGACGATGACCAGCAGGCGGTCGTCGCTCCCGGTCAGGATGGCGTGGATGGCGTTACGCGCGGCCATCACCACCCGGGTGGCGGTGAGGGTCCGCGGAATCTCGCCCATCACCTCCACGGGCAGGCTCAACTCCTTGATTTCCTTGATACGAAGATCGTCTGTGGTGCTCAGCACGGCGGGCTCCTGCGTGTCTTGGTGGGCACCTGCCGGCAATAAAAAAGCCGCCAGGTCTGGCGGCTCGTTCGGATATCTTGCTGCAATGTGTCAGATTGAGCGCGATCCTCCCGCCGCCAGCGAGCTGTCGTAGCTAAAGTACCAATAATAGCTGGTGGCGACGGTGATCATGACAGGCTCTATAGCGGCCGCGCGGCCGCTTGTCATCCGGAAAATCGTGACCGTCCGGCCTCAGGCATTGCGCGCGGCGAGCGCCATGCCGATCATCGACAGCCCGCCGAACAGCAGGTTGATGCCGACCAGCAGGCCGATCGCCCACGTCGCCGTGCCCGGCAGGCCAGAGATGATGATGCCGGCGATCGCGATGTCGACGATGCCGGAGATGGCGAGCCACGACCAGCGTCCTGATAGCTCGCGCCGGTGCTCCAGCGCATACATGATGGTGGCGACGCCCTCCGCGAGGAAATAGACGCCCACCACGACGGTCAGCGTGACCGTGCCCTGGACCGGCTGTGCCACCAGGATGAAGCCGGCGATGATGGCCAACGCCGCAGATAGCAGCGACCACCAGAAGCCGGGCATGCCGCGCGCCCAGAAGGTGAGCGCCAGCCCGGCAATGCCCGAGATCAGGAACATCCAGCCGAGGAAGATCGTCACCGCGAGGCTCGCCAGCGGGGTGAGAACCATCGCAACAAGGCCGAGCACCGCGAGCAGGATGCCTTCGATGAGAAAGGCCTTCCAATGCGCGTGCACGGCCGCGCTCATCTGCGACCTCATGCGCTCGAGCTCGGGCGGAATCGAATCCTGGGGAAGGGTCATTGATCGTCACTCCGGGCAAGGCCACGCGCCTGCCTGCCAGGCAAATGGTGAGGAACGGCGGCCCGGACAAGCGCGTGATGCGCGTTTCGCTGCAATCCGAGGTCCTGCGGCCTGCGCCTACGCAGTCGTCCGCATCCGGTTGCGGCCGAAGACATAGATGGTGGTCGTGACAATCAGGAGGGCGACCCCGAGCAGGATTGCCGTCAGCCCCAGGGGAACCAGGACGCCGGCGACGTTGCGATCGGGGTTGAGCAGCCAGTGCCGGATCGAGGTCAGCACGAAGCCCAGACCAATGAAGCCGGCCGCGCCGCCGAGCAGCAGCAGCGCCCACATCCGGCGCAACTGGCTGAGCCGGGCCTTCGCCACCTCGGTGCGTGGTGTGTGGTGATGGGCGACCCGGCGCACCAGCCGCACGGCAAGCCCGATCGAGGAGAAGCCGATCAAGACGCTGACGCCGCCGAGCCAGAGCCGTGAGGTCGGATCGAGATTGGAGGCCCGCTGCAGCAGCAGCAGAGGATAGTCGAAGGCCGCATGCAGCGCCACGGGGGCGGCCAGCACCAGCGCCCAGCTCGACATCCGCGCCCAGTCGCGGTTGTGCCGGTTGGCGCCGAGCGCCGTCGAGGTGCGGGCGATCGCCAGATAGGCGCCGGCGATGATGCCGAGCGCACCATGGAACGGCACGGTGAGCACGCTGCGCAGGATCGCCAGCGAACGCCACATCTCCGCGTGCTGGACGAGGTAGGCGAGGTTCTCATAGGCCGCGAAGCCGAGGCCGACTGCAGCGCCATAGAACACCGTATCCATGGCATTGCCGACTTGGCGGCGCCGCGACCATAGCGCCGCGATCACGGCCACCTTGGCGATCTCTTCCGGGAGAGCGACGGTGAACAGGGCCCGGACGGCCTGCGCAATCCACGGGTTCTCCAGCGACAATCCGACGTGCTGGAACGGGATCCTGACGATGCCGAGCAGCAACACGCTGGCTGCCCCGAGCAGGAATGCGGTCCATATCTTGAGCGGCGGACCGGAATTGTCCCCGGCGGCCACCACCAGCCACAGGATCAGCAGCGCAGGGGCGATGGCAGCGGTGCCGATTACGGTCGCAAGCGCTTCGAGCAGGGTCATTTGCGAGGGCAGGTAGGCCATGGTCTCCAATCATTCCGTGCCGCTGGCCGAACCAACTCGTCACCTGCCGCGCCTGGCATGGGGTCGACGTCGGTCCGTGGCTGCGAGCCACGACCTACATGTCGGCAAAAACGGCCGCACATCAAGGCATGGACGGAGCGGACCTCGCGCGGCCGTCCCGCAAGCCGGAGGGTGGTCCCAGGGCGCCCGCCTCAGCGCGTCCGGGAGCCTCGCGCAGCCGCGCCGTCACCGTCACGCGGGGTCTCCCGCCGTGGCTCGACCGGCGTCCAGGCGTCGGTGCGCGACGTCGTCGGCGCCTGCGCCGTGGTCGGTGTCTCCACGCAGCTCAGGCGCGGGGTCGGATCGGCGACACGCCGGCATTCCAGGCCCTCTGCCGAGGCCGCCTGGCTGATTGCACACGCAACAAGGATGATCGAAACAACTCTCATGGTGCCCCTCGGAGCGGGCTCGGTGCGCCCGCATGCATGGGTCGATTGCGGTCGCGCCCGGTCGACCATGCCCGGCCATACTTCGTCGCGAAAGTGTGCATTTGTTTGACCATTGTCGCCGTCATTCAAAATTCCTGCTGAGGCGCGCACGTGCGACTGCCTCGCGTTGCGCGCGGGGCGAGAGCCTTGGGGGTGGCGCGGCGGCTGCGCGGGAACTTGCGAATCGCTGGCGCCGAGCCGTTTGCCCCCAGCTTGCTCCGCATGACCGGACCGACGGGCTTGATGCCGGCAAGCGATCATGGTCGGTTGCCGCAATGAATTCGCCGCTTTGGTCACCTTCCATCCCCTGTGGTCCGCGCTATCGCCGCGGCTGGGTCGACGACGCCGTGGCGGCCATCGAGGCCGACCAGTGCCGGACCGCCGACACCCATCTGATCCGCCTGATCCTGCCCGCGCTCGCCGGCATCGATGTCTACCTGAAGGACGAATCGACGCACCCGACCGGCAGCCTCAAGCATCGGTTGGCGCGCTCGCTGTTCCTGTACGCGCTGTGCAACGGCCATATCCGTGAGGGCACGCCGGTCGTCGAGGCCTCCTCGGGCTCGACCGCGGTGTCCGAGGCCTACTTCGCGCAGATGATCGGCGTGCCGTTCTATGCCGTCATGCCGCGCACGACCTCGGCGGAAAAGATCGCGGCGATCACGCATTATGGCGGCAACTGCCACCTGATCGACGACGGCCGCGCGCTCTATGCCGAGGCGGCGGCGCTCGCGAGCCGGCTCGGCGGCCATTACATGGACCAGTTCACCTTCGCCGAGCGTGCCACCGACTGGCGCGGCAACAACAACATCGCCGAGTCGATCTTCACCCAGTTGCAGGGCGAGCGTTGTCCGCTGCCCGAATGGATCGTGATGGGGGCGGGAACCGGCGGCACGTCGGCCACGATGGGGCGCTATCTGCGCTATCGCCGCCATCCGACGCGACTGTGCGTCGCCGATGTCGAGCACTCGGCGTTCTTCGACGCCTTCTGCTCGGGCGATTGCGCGAGGACCTGCGATCGGCCGTCGCTGATCGAGGGCGTCGGCCGTCCGCGCTGCGAGCCGTCCTTCGTGCCCGGCGTGGTCGACCGGATGATGAAGGTGCCGGACGCCGCCTCGATCGCGGCGATGAACGTGCTGACGCGGCGTTTGCGCCGTCCGGTCGGCGGCTCGACCGGGACCAACTTCCTGGCGCTGTGCCGGCTCGCTGCCGAGATGCGGCAGGACGGGCGGACCGGCTCGCTGGTCACGCTGATCTGCGATTCCGGCGAGCGCTACCGCCAGACCTATTACGAGCCGCAATGGCTGGCCGGCCGCGGCCTCGATCCCGCGCCGTACGAGGCAGCTCTGTCCGCGTTTCTCGACACCGGTGGGTCGCTCCCCCTCGACATCGCCGACGCAGCCAATCCCACCAGCCCCTGAGCCGGTCCGGATGCCCTCCGACCTGCTCGATCCCTGATCTGGATCAACGAAGGGGGGGCAGAACTGCGCTTTGGTCCACGCCAGAAACAAACCTCAAGAGGGCTCGCGGGGACCTGTGACGTCGGACCGCCGGGCAGGGGAAGGACGGATCAGGTGAAGACCTACGACAGCTATTTCGACCGCGCCCTCGATCAATTGCACCAGGAGCGCCGCTATCGCGTATTCGCCGATCTCGAGCGCCTCGCCGGCCGCTTTCCGCACGCGATCTGGCATTCGCCAGAGGGGCCGAAGGACGTCGTCATCTGGTGCTCCAACGACTATCTCGGCATGGGCCAGCACCCGAAGGTCATCGGCGCCATGGTCGATGTCGCTGCGCGCATGGGCACCGGCGCCGGCGGCACCCGCAACATCGCCGGCACCAACCATCCGCTGATCGAGCTCGAGCGCGAGCTCGCCGATCTCCACGGCAAGGAAGCCGCGCTGGTGTTCACGTCAGGCTACGTCTCCAACGAGACCGGCATTTCGACGATCGCAAAGCTGCTGCCGAACTGCCTGTTGCTGTCGGATGCGCTGAACCACAATTCGATGATCGAGGGGGTCCGCAAGGCCGGCACCGAGAAGCAGGTCTGGCGGCACAACGACCTCGCCCATCTCGAAGAGCTGCTGCGTCAGGCCGATCCGGACCGGCCCAAGCTGATCGTCTGCGAGAGCCTGTACTCGATGGACGGCGACGTCGCGCCGCTGCATCGCATCTGCGACCTGGCCGAGCGCTACAACGCGCTGACTTACGTGGACGAGGTCCATGCGGTCGGCATGTACGGTCCGCGCGGCGGCGGCATTGCCGAGCGCGACGGCGCGATGGCGCGCATCGACATCCTCGAGGGCACGCTGGCCAAGGCCTACGGCTGCCTCGGCGGCTACATCGCCGCCAACGCCAATCTGATCGACGCCGTGCGCTCCTATGCGCCGGGCTTCATCTTCACCACGGCGCTGCCGCCGCCGGTCTGCGCCGCCGCGACCGCCGCGATCCGCCATTTGAAGACCTCGCAATGGGAGCGCGACCGGCACCAGGACCGCGCCGCGCGGCTGAAGGCCGTGCTCAACGCCTCCGGGCTGCCGGTGATGCCCTCCGATACCCACATCGTGCCGGTGCATGTCGGCGATCCCGAGAAGTGCAAGACGGCGTCCGATCTGCTGTTGGCCGAGCACAGCATCTACATCCAGCCGATCAACTACCCGACCGTGCCGCGCGGCCTGGAGCGGCTGCGCATCACCCCGTCGCCCTACCATGATGACGGCCTGATCGACACGCTTGCCGAAGCGCTGGTCGAGGTCTGGGACCGGCTCGGCCTGCCGCGTGCGTCGCAGGCGATGGCCGCGGAGTAAGGGCTGTCCCGCCGGCCTGTCATGTCGCCGTGTCAGTTTGATCTGCCGCAATGCCGCCCGCGCTCGCGCGGGCGTATTCTTTTGCGATCAGGGGAGCATGCCGGTTCGGCAGTTCCGGCCGGCTCAAAGGCGAGACCGCCATGGCAAAGATCATCGAAGCGCTGCTGCAGGAGCACGAGAATCTCGAGAAGCTTCTTTCGGTGCTCGAGCACGAGCTGGAGCTGTTCGATCACAATCGGAAGCCCGACTACGACATCCTGCAAAGCATCATCGCCTATTTCGAGGACTATCCGCAGCGCTGTCATCATCCCAAGGAGGAGATGATCTTCGCCAAGCTGCGCGCGCGCGATCCCGCGGCGGCGGCCACCTATGGCGACGTCGATGACGAGCACGACAGCGAGGCGCAGCGGCTGCGCGGCTTTGCCGAGGCGGTGAACGCGGTGCTGTCGGACCAGGAGATCCTGCGCGAGAGTTTCCACGCGGCCGTGCTGCAGTTCATCGACAGCCAGCGCGAGCATCTGCGCAAGGAGGAGACGCTGCTGTTTCCTGCTGCCTTGCGCGCCCTGCATGCCGAGGACTGGGCCGACATCGACGCCCGCATGTCCGACCGCAAGGACCCGCTATTCGACGGCGACGTCGCCGAGAAATTTCACAGTCTGGAGCGGTCGATCCTGCGCTGGGAGCAGGAGGCGGAGCAGGCCCGCGCCAGCCGCTGATGGCATTTTGTCCCAATTGCGCCGCGCCGGCAGAGGGCTATAGTTCCACGCCGGGGGCAGGCACTCTTTCACGGAGTTGGCTATGACCGCTTTGAGGACAGGGATCGAACCGGTCCGTGGTTCGCCGTCCGGGGATTCGCTGACCGCCGATGTGGCCGGCCGGCCGGCGCAGGTCCCGATGGCGCAGCAAAATCTCTATGGCAGCCACGGCTACGACATGCACCCGCAGGAGCTGGTCCGGCTCTCCGGTTGTCAGGAGCTCAAGCTGCGGCGCGAGAAGAAGCGTGCATTGCTGCTGAGCTGACCGAGCTCTCCGTAAGCGCACGGCTGTCGCCGTTAGGAGATCATTAACCAGGTCGCGCGACCCTGTCCGTGGACTCCCCCAGGAGTGCGACGGAACCGGCCAGCCGGAGCCGGCAGTCGCGACAAAAGGTCGGCGGCGTAACGCCCGCCGGCCTTTTTGCTGTCGCGTGTCGCAAACCCCACCATCGCAATCGCCCGTTACGGACGACCGAGCTCACGGCGAGGGCGACCCCGTCAGTTGCGCCGCGCCAGCGAGCGCAGAAATCCCTGATATTCCTCGTTCAGCTCCATGTCGACGGCGGGCGCCAGCCGCAGCAGGACGTTGGCGATGAACGCCTGGTCGTTGCGCTTCTCCTCGAGCACCTCGCGCAGCACCGGAACGTTGTCCTCGATGTGATGCAGGAAGGCGACGCCTTTCTCGGCGGTCTCGGTCCAGCGCGCCCGCGTCCATTTCGCCAGCGGATACATGATCTCGTGGACGAAGTTGGACTTGCGCGCCTTCTCGAAGAACCGCAGTCCGGCGCTCCAAGACTCCTTGGCGCGCAAGGGGGGCGGCGGCAGATCGCCCGTCAGCATCTTCTTGCCCGCTTGGCCGACGAAATCGTCGAGCGTGGTCGGCGCGTCGATCGCAGCGCGGAAGTGCCACAGCGCGAACGACCCCGGAAAATCCTGCCCCATGCTGTCGAGCAGGGCGGTCTCGACCTTGTCGACGGCGGGCTTGTCGCCCTTCAATGCCGCCGTCATCGCGAAGGCGAACAGCGCGTCGTTGCCGACCTCATGCACGCCGCCATTCTTCAGCTGCGCAGCCGTCAAAGCCGGCGTCTTGCCGTCAGCAGGCACGACAGCCTCGCCGGCACGTTGCGCCTTGATGAAGGCCGTGATCTCGAGCCAGCCCATCAGGTTGGCGATGAAGGCGTCGGGATCGACATGCACGATCGCGAGATTGAGCGGCTCCTTGCGTGTCCTCAGTTCCGTCATGTCGGTCATGTCGCACTCCGCCGCCACTTGCCGCCGGCCGCACGCTCTGTCGCCTTTGCGACACGACGCGACGTCCAACGCGATCCCAGCGAGTAATGTCGCAAGAAGGGTGCCAGCACCGGGCTGTTGCTGTGGGCGCGAAGAGCGCACGGAATGAGTCTTGCTGGTCTGGCTTCGTCCACGTACGTCGCAGGCAGGACCGAGGAGGCCCGCATGTTCACCCGCGTCTGCAAGGCCGACACAATCGACGAGGGCGGGATGCGCCTCGTCATCGCCGACGCCCAGCTCATCATCCTCGCCTGGCCCGACCAGGGCGAGCTCAAGGCCTTCCAGGGCGTGTGCCCGCATACCGCAGCGCCGATGGAGGAGGCTGGCTTTGACGGCCGCCTGCTGAGCTGTCCGGTGCACAACTGGACCTGGGATGCCCTGACCGGCCAGCCCGTGCATCCGCCGGAGAGCGCGCTGGCCCAGTATCCCCTGAAGGTCGAGGACGGCATCGTCTATATCGACACGGACGGGATCTCTCCGTTGTTTGCGGCGCGTTGAGCATGGCACGACAGGACCGGTAAAGACGTGCAAGGGGCGGCTTGCCCGGGCGGACAAACGCCTCTATACGTTCGGCCGCGCGCGGCACGGAATCATCTCCGGTGGTTCGGCCGACCTCGCAGATCTCAGCCTCAACTCGCTGATTTGTTGAAGGTTTTGCCAAATGCGCGCAGGCGGCGGTGGTGTTGGGGTGGCTTGCCCTGGCAGCATCGTACGTAGGCTCCCTTCGTCTATCGGTTAGGACGCCACCCTTTCACGGTGGAGAGAGCGGTTCGATTCCGCTAGGGAGCGCCACCCCGCACGGTCATCCTCATTATTCGCAATTGATCGACGGTCGGGCTTCCGGTCGGTCGGAGGCCTGTTTGGTCCAATCAACCGTCCATTAGGGTCCTTGCCGTACTGCAGCGGGCAAGCAGGAGAAGGATGATGGCCGCGCCCAAGAAGCGGGAAGCCCGCAAATCGATGAAGCAACCGGCGTGGATCACGCTGGAGGGTGGATTCGCCGTGCGGCACTGCCTGGTTCAGGACATTTCGAGTGCCGGCGCCCGGCTGACCCTGGAGGATGCCGCGGCTCTGCCGGCGACCATCCGGCTCGCCTTCGCGCGTGATGCGCGCACCGGCCGGCTGTGCCAGGTGGTCTGGCGCCGCGGCGCTTCGGTCGGCGTCAAGTTCATCGGGAAGTAGCGCATCGCGCCGTCGCGTTCTCGCGACCGACGCGCTATCAAGCTGATATGTTCAGGTCTTTCATCCTCGGCATCGTCACATGGTTGGCCGTCGCGCCGCTCCCCGCATCCGCGGGCGCGCCGGGGTCATCGCTCCTGACACCCAAGGCCGCGGCAACCAACAAGCCGGCATCCCGTCCCGCCGCGGTCGCTCGGAATCCCTGCGCATCCTACGGCGCCAATTTCGTCCGCGTCGAAGGCACTGACACCTGCATGAAAGTCGGCGGGGCCCTGCGGTTCGAGACGGGGACCTCGGTCGGGCGCTGATGCCCTCACGATAGCGGCGGCGCGATGTGGCGGATGAAGGCCGGGCGCTGCGCGACGACGTGGTACCAGCGCGCCAGGTTGATCAGCTCCGGCTTGACGACGCCTTCGACGCCGAACCAGCGCCGCGCATAGGCGCCGAGCGCGATGTCGGCGAGGGTGAAGCTCTCGGCCTCGACATAGCTTCGCGTCGCCAGATGCGCGTCCAGGATGCGCCACATCGCCGCGGCCTCGTCGGCCGCCTTCTGCAGCCCGCGCATATCGCGCTCCGCGGGCGGAGTTCGCACCAGGCCCCAGAACAGCGGCCGCTCGATCGGCTGCACCGTCGAGAGGGTCCAGTCCAACCAGCGCTCGACGCCGGCGCGGTGGCGCGGCAGGACCGGATAGAGCGGGGTGCCCTTGCCGTCCGCCAGACAGAGATAACGCATGATCGCGTTGCTCTCCCACAGCACGAAATCACCATCGACCAGCGTGGGAATGCGGCCGTTCGGATTCATGGCGAGATAGTCGGCTTCGTTGTTGCGGCCGAATTGCATGCCGGCGTCGATCCGCTCATGAGCGAGGTCGAGCTCGGCGAGACACCACAGCACCTTCTGTACATTCACCGAGTTGGGACGGCCCCAGATCGTCAGTTTGTTGTCGGACACGTTCGGCTCCTGTCTCGGCGTTCGCATGGCATCGACGTTAGCTCATGTTACGCAAAAAGCCCCGCTCGAAGCGGGGCTTTTCCGTCGAACGTATCGTTCGCGGCGATCAGCGGCCGAAGAACAGCCACAGCAGAATGATCACCGGGATCGGCACGCCCAACAACCACAGTAGAATTCCACGACCCATCTCGGCCTCCTCATATCCTCTCCGTCAATCGGAGCGACAACGCGAGGGTGGGCTCGATGTTCCGGCCGGATGATGCGGGCGAGCGGCCTACCAATGTCCGGTGTTCGGCATCGACAGCCAGGGCTCGGCGGGCGCCTTCGGCTCGCCTTTCTGCAGCAGTTCAATGGAGTGCAGGTCGGGCGAGCGGACGAAGGCCATGTTGCCGTCGCGCGGCGGCCGGTTGATGGTGATGCCGAGCTTCATCAGCCGATCGCAGGTGGCGTAGATGTCGTCGACCTCATAAGCGAGATGGCCGAAGTACCGATCCTCGCCATAGCTTTCCTCATCCCAATTGTAGGTGAGCTCGACCAGTGGCGCGCCGCGCGTCGGCGGCAGGCTCTTCAGCAGATGTTCATCTTCGGGTGCGCAGAGAAACACCAGCGTGAATCGTCCCTTGTCGTTGTCGATCCGGCGTACCTCCTTGAGGCCCAGCGCATCGGAATAGAATTTGAGCGCGGCGTCGAGATTGCGCACGCGCAGCATGGTGTGAAGATAACGCATCGTTTCTTCTCTCCCTGAACTTGCAGCGGATGATCAACCGCCGCCTATGGACGTCGATCCATAGCAGCAATTGGTTCTTTCGCGCATCACGCCTGTGATCGAGACATGTGGGCCCGCGCCGGATTGTGATCCGCTCGACGCGTAGCTTTACTGGGTTTGCGCGACGGGGTAGCGACCGCGAAATGCTGACGAATCGCTATTTTGGCAGTGATTCGCGGCGACGAATGAACGGCGCGATGCCGCCGCGTGCAGGCTTTTCAGCGCTTTTCGACGCTCATGTGCGGCCAAAATCACGCAGGAGCGTCGAAAATGCCTGGAAATATAGGGGAAAATGAATCGCATGCTCCGTTCGATCGCCATCGCAGCTTGACTTCTTCGCGCTCCGTTGGAATTTTGGCGCCGCTGTGGGTGCTTCGGGGCCCCTTGAAATGCAGGACAATCCCGAAAATCGCGGGGTGATACGCCACCAGACGACTGAAGTCCCGGCTGTGCAATGCAGCCAGAAAGCCCCGACCAGTCTGCGCAGCAATGCGCTGATAGCCGCGCAGTCGTCACGTCATTCATCAGTACCAATCACCCGGTACCAATCACGAGGAGATACGATGGCTACCCAACTTTCCAAGTCGCAGTTGATCGAGAAGATTGCGACCTCCACCGAGCTGTCCAAGCGCGACGTCAAGAACGTCATGGAGACGCTCACCGACGTCGGCCACAAGGAGCTGAAGAAGAACGGCGTGTTCCTCGTGCCGGGCTTCGCCAAGTTCGTCGTCGTCAAGAAGCCGGCCGTCAAGGCGCGCAAGGGCACCAACCCCTTCACCGGCGAAGAGATGATGTTCAAGGCCAAGCCGGCCCGCAAGATCGTGCGCGCACGCCCGGTCAAGGCCGCCAAGGACGCGGTCGCCTGATCCGACCTTCCACGGTTGCCGATCGCGATCAGAGGCTCCCTGAAGAGGGGGCCTCTTTTTTTTTGACGACATGGCCGGGTGGATCCTTGCGGGATCGGTCGACGGCATGGCGCAGCGGCCGAGCTGAAACGACAGCAGCGCCAGCGCGACGGAATATCTTCGTCGCGTGGCGCCACCCTCGAAGACTGGGCCCTGAAATCCCCAGTATTGATGTGTCTTGGGCAGGCACCAGAAGGTTCAAGGCAATTTGTAAAGCCGGATCCGACGCCGCAGCGCAGGCACGAGCGGCAGCCGCAGGCATCCCGCGGGCGAGGGGCGGATGGCAGGTGTTCTCCGCATCATGTGGACAATTCTGCGCATATTGCGCACCAAGCCGTTGATCGGGTGGCGCCAAAGCGGATCGTACCGAGCTGTGGATATGCTGCGGATGACCTGTGGAGGAGCTGGCTGCCTCCGTGTGATGTCAGAGGCCGTCTCCATCCACGCCGGGCACATCGCCGTGGCGCTCCCGCACATCGACGGACGCCGGCGCATGGTGCCGCGAGGCGATCACGACGAAGCCGCCATAGCCGATGATGTTGAACAGAAGTTCCAGCCAAGACGCCATGTCCGCTCCACCTTGACCCCACAAAACGTCCGGGGAGGGTCTTCGGTTCCCACAGTCACGGCACCCTCAGCTGCAACCAATTCGCTGCCGACTGCGTTGTTTGGACGCATTTGAATTGGAGGTCATCATGCTGAGAAAGACATTGGCTGTTCTGGCGACAGCAGGCGCCGTCGCTGCCACCGCACTGGCCACGCCCGCGCCCGCACAGGCGCGCGGCCTTGGACCCGGGCTCGCATTCGGCCTCGCGGCGGGAGCGCTGACCGCGGGCGCGATCGCGGCCTCGCATCCCTATTACTATGGCCCGGGCTATGGCTACTACGGTTACGGCCCGCGTTACGCCTATGGACCCGGTCCGTATGCCTATTACGGCGCCCCCTACTATCATCGCCGTCACTACTGGCGTCATCACTGGTAAGCGCGAGCGCCGGAGATGAGAAGAACAGCCCGGACGGCACTGCCTCCGGGCTTTTCTTTCATCCGCACGCAAGGCTCGCTATTCGGCAGCCTCGCCGCGCTGGGCTTTGCGCCAGGCTTGCCGCGCATATTCCTCGCGCTCGCGCGCGAACCTCTCTTGTGTCGACTTGAATCGCGCAATCCTTGCCGTGATCTCGGCACGCTCCTGGGTGCGCCGATCGTCCTGCGTCTCTTTCTGGGCCACGGATCCTCTCTGCTCCGGTCGCTATCCGGCGAAACGAGCCATGAGACGCGTGACAAACTTCCTGGCGAATCGCTGGCGCGATGTGGATGCCTGATTGCGGCGTGATTGCGGAGAGCCCGCCCGGTCGCGCAACGTCGATGGCTTGGCTGGGGAGAGCAGGGGCGGGATGCCGTCTCACGGGAGAATCCGATGTTCGAGACTCGTTCCGCTTGCAGCGCGATGCTGAAGAGTTCCGGCGCTCGGGTGGCTCAACGACGCAGGAGCGGCGCCGGACCGGGCAGTCCCGAACGTGCTAGGAAGGGGAAGAAAATGATGCCAACCGAGATGCATCGGAGCGGCCGCTGATGATTGCGTCCAATCTGCAGGACGGCGTGAACCGCCTGGGCGACATGATCGCGGGCGCGAACGTCATCGTCCCGTTTACGGGGGCGGGCATCTCGACCGAGACCGGCATCCCCGACTTCCGCTCCCCGGGCGGGCTGTGGACGCGCAACCGCCCGATCCATTTCGACGAGTTCGTTGCCAGCCAGGATGCGCGGGACGAGGCGTGGCGGCGACGCTTCGCGATGCAGGAGACATTTGCCGCGGCGCGGCCCGGCCGGGGCCATCATGCTCTCGCCTCACTCTATCGTGCCGGCAAGATTCCGGCGGTCATCACCCAGAACATCGACAACCTGCATCAGGACTCCGGCTTCGCCCCCGATCATGTCATCGAGCTGCACGGCAACACCACCTATGCGCGCTGCATCGGATGCGGGCAGCGCTATGAGCTCGACTGGGTGCAGCGGCGCTTCCAGACCGGTGGCGCCGCGCCCGATTGTCCGGAATGCGCCGAACCGGTGAAGACGGCGACGGTCTCGTTCGGTCAGGCGATGCCCGAGGCTGAGATG
Organism: Bradyrhizobium aeschynomenes; assembly: GCF_013178945.1. Classification (GTDB taxonomy): domain Bacteria; phylum Pseudomonadota; class Alphaproteobacteria; order Rhizobiales; family Xanthobacteraceae; genus Bradyrhizobium; species Bradyrhizobium aeschynomenes. Next base: position 43,090 of record NZ_JABFDM010000015.1, on the reverse strand, counting down.
CGGCGCGCGACCGAGCTTGCGCAGCATTGCGATCTGTTTCTCGCCATCGGTTCATCGCTGGTGGTGTGGCCGGCGGCCGGCTTTCCATTGATGGCAAAGCAGGCGGGCGCACAACTCGCGATCATCAATCGGGAACCGACCGATCAGGACGACGTTGCAGACCTCGTCATTCGCTTCGACATCGGTGAAGTGCTCGGACCATTCGTCCGTAATTGAACGGAAATTGATGCATTTTTGTCGGCAAGTCTGTTCATATGCCTCACTGAATCCGATTTTTGTCTATGCGCGGCACGAGGGAATGTTATCTTTGATTCGAGAGATTCGCGTGACTCGTCGAGGGTATAAGTGATGAGCACGCGCAGGGCGCCGTTGCAGGGGTGGCGGCTCACAATTCATCTGTGAGGTCCGGGGTTATGGGGTCGGACGGATTTGAGTCCAAGAAGCTTGGGGGCCCGGTTGCTGGTGTTACTACACCAAGCCGGCTCGGGGCTGACTATCAGAGCGGTGCCGCGCGCGACTCGGCAATCGATGCGCTGGCTGGTCTAGGCGAGAACCTCGTCGAAATCAGCGGCGTCATCAAATGGTTCGATGCCTCGAAGGGATACGGCTTCATCGTTCCCGACAATGGCTGGCCGGATGTTCTGCTGCACGTCACGGTGCTCAGGCGGGACGGCTACCAGACCGCCTATGAGGGGGCCCGTCTGGTGGTTGAATGCGTCCAGCGCGCCAAGGGCTACCAGGCCTTCCGCATCGTCTCGATGGACGAGTCGACGGCGATCCATCCGGCGCAGATGCTGCCGCCGCGCACCCACGTCACGGTGACGCCGACCAGCGGGCTGGAGCGGGCTCAGGTTAAGTGGTTCAACCGCCTGCGCGGTTTCGGCTTCGTGACCTGCGGCGAGGGGAGCCCGGACATCTTCGTCCATATGGAGACCCTGCGCAGGTTCGGCATGACCGAGTTGAGGCCCGGCCAGTGGGTGCTGGTTCGCTACGGGCCGGGCTCGAAGGGCATGATGGCGGCCGAGATCCATCCCGAGACGGGATCTCCGGCGCTGTCCTCGCACTGAGCGAGGCGCATCTGGCCGAGTTCGCAGAGCCCCGGGTTCGGGGCTTTGTCATTCCTGGAGGTCGTCAGGCACGCCATTCTTTGCCTCTGCCGCTTCCCTGCCGAAGCGACTGGGCCCGGTCCTTGGATGCCGCTGTCCGCGGTCTTGCTGCCGGGGCCGTGACCGTGTAGTGACCTAGTCCTTCCGGGACGGTGGTCCTGAGGACATCGGGGTATAGCGCAGCCTGGTAGCGCGGCAGTTTTGGGTACTGCAGGTCGTTGGTTCGAATCCAGCTGCCCCGACCAATTCCCGTGCGGCTGGGTCTGCCCGGACGCAGCAAGCAGCGTGCGGCTTGCCGTCCCGAGACTCACGATGATGGGGACACCGGGGAGGGACGTCGCTCCGGGGGGCGACGTCGAGCGGCACAAGCGATCGATGCGCGGCTTTACAAAAAAATCCGGATGCTCCCGCAGCGGCAAGACCCGGGAGCATCCGAAGTGGTGCGGGTGAATCCGGGGAAGGAACATCCGCCAGCCCTCACATCATCTGAATCCGAAACACGCGTCTTTGCGCTAAATCAAATCAACGGCTTGGGGCTTGTCCGGCTGAACCTGCCGAATCTCCTGGCGGGATTGATGCACCGAGAGCTCGGTGCGTCAGCTCGTCCTGCGCCAGCCGACCATCGATGATGTGCACGCGCCGTTGCATCTGGGCGGCGAGGTTGAGGTCGTGGGTCACGGCCACCACCGTCTTGCCCCTGATCAGGACCAGATCGCGCAGGATGCCGAACACCTGCGCGGTCGCAGCGGTGTCGAGACTTCCGGTCGGCTCGTCGGCGAGGATCACGGGCGGGTCGTTGGCGAGGGCACGCGCGACCGCCACGCGCTGGCGCTGGCCGCCTGACAGCTTGTCCGGCGTCTTGCGCAGATGGTCGGCAAGACCGAGCGAGGTAAGCAGCTCCTCGGCGCGTTGGCTGATCGCGCGCGGCGACAGCCGGCCGAGCGCGCGCATCGGCAGGGCGACGTTCTCCGCGATCGAGAATTCCGGCAGCAGGAAATGAAACTGGAAAACGAAGCCGAGCCGCGACAGCCGCACCTCGGCCCGGTCCTCCTCGCTCATGGCCGTTGTCGAACGCCCGTCGATCAGCACGTCGCCGCGGCTCGGCAAATCGAGCAGGCCGAGGAGATAGAGCAGGGACGACTTGCCCGATCCGGACGGGCCCGTGATGGCGATGAACTCACGCGGCGCGATCGCCAGATCGATGTCGGCGACCAGTGTCACGGGCACTTCGCCCGGCAGCACCTTGGTCATCTTGCGCGCTTCGATCAGTGGCGGACTCACGTCGCGCCCCGAATGATGTCGACCGGATGCAGACGCGCCGCGGCGCGGGCCGGGAAGTAGCCAGCGACGAGGCTCGAGACCAGCGCGACGGCGCCGGCAAGCAGATAGTGTTTCAGCGAATACAGCACCGGCAGGTGGTTGTAGTCGGAGAACGGCGTCTTGAACTCGAGCGAGGCAAGCCCGCGGGTCAGGAGATAACCGAACACCCAGCCGAGGGCGGCGCCGGTCAGGCCGATGAGCAGCGCCTCGACGATGAAGATGGCGCGAATGGTCCGGTCGCGGAAGCCGAGCGATTTGAGGATCGCGATGTCGCGGGTCTTCTCATGGGTGATTGTGGAGATGATGTTGTAGGTGCCGAAGCTCGCCACCAGCAGGATGGCGCCGACGATCGTGTACATCAGTATGTTGCGCAGCGTGATCGCCGACAGCAGATCCTCCTGCGCCTCCTGCCAGGAAATCGCCTTGTAGCCGGTCTGCTCGCCGATGCGCTCGCTGATCAGCCGCGCCTGCATCGGATCATTGGTGCGGATACGGATTTCGTTGATGATGCCGGTCTGGCGCTCCAGGATCTGCGCGGTACGCAACAGCACGTAGCCGGTGGTCTCGTCGGTGGCTCGGAAGCCGGAATGGAAGGTGCCGGCCACGGTGGCGTTCATGCTCACGCCCTGGGCCGAGGCGAGGGTGAGGTTGGAGTTCACCCGCGCACCGATCTTGGCCGCAAGCCGGTCGCCGAGCAGGATCGCGTGCGAGGAGCGATACAGGGAATTGAGGTTGCCCTGGCGCATGTGGCTGGCCAGCGTCGACACCTCGCGCTCGGTATGCGGGTCGATGCCGATGATCGAGACGGTCAGATTGCGGCCGGCGTAGCGCAGCACGGCCTTGGATTGCACCGACGCCGTCAGCGCGCCGGGGACCCAGCTCTGCAACGAGGCGATGGTCGCCATCGGGTTCTTGATGCCGGGGCGGCGCACGTTCGGGATCAGGCCGTGGAATTCGGCTGCCGCAAAGACCCTATCCGCCGGCTGCCGGCTCGGCCGGCGCAGCTCGTCGGTGATCGAGATGTGCGGTAGGGCGTCGACCAGGGTGCGGATGAAGTCGTCCTGCGATCCCTCCATCATCGCGGCCATCATCACCGAGAACGCCACGCCGGTCATGACGCCGGCGATCGCGACCAGGGTCTGCCGGGCGCGGTGGCGCACATGGGTCCAGGCGATGCTGAGGACGAGCTTCATGGCAGTGCGGTCTCGGCCTGCGGCCGGACGCGTTCACCGTCTCTGATGTCGGCGGTCGCCGGCGATGCCACCAGCTCGCCCTCCTGTGCGCCCTCCACGATCTCCACGGCCGCGGCGCCGCGGATGCCGATCCGGACCTTGCGCCGGTGCACCCGGTCGTCCGCGATCACCAGCAGGCTGTTGCTCACCACCGCATTGGCTGGGGCGAGCAGCACGTCCGCCTTCTCGCGGCTGACGATGTTGGCCTCCACGCTCATGCCGACCCGCAGCGGCGTGTCGTCGGGCAGGCCGATCCGGACCCGGAACGTCTTGGCGACGGGATCCCCGGCCGGCGTGATCTGCTTCACCGTGCCGGCCAGGGCCTGATTGCCGAACGCATCCGTGCGCAGCAGCACCTTCTGGCCGACCTGGACGCGGGGGATGTCCTCCTCGTTGACATCGGCCACGACCCAGAGCGGCTTCTCCAGGCCGACGCGGTAGAGGATGGTGCCGGGATCGACCATGTCGCCGACCTCGCCATCCTCCTTGAGGACGACGCCGTCCATCGGCGCGACCAGCTTGTAGTAGTCGAGGCGCTGGCTTTGCGCCGCGATCTGGGCGCGGATGCGGGCGAGGTCGCTCTCTGAGCGCTGATAGGATTGCGAGGTCGCGGCGCCCCGGGCCAGCAGCTGCGATTGCCGCTCGAATTCGTGGCGCTGGAAGTCCTCCTGTGCGCGCAGATCGTTCAAGGTGGCCTGCGCCTCCTTGTCGTCGAGCCGCGCCAGGAGGTCGCCGGCCTTCACTTGCCGCCCCTCGCAGCGGCAGCGCTCGACAATGCGGCCGCGCACCAGGGGCGTCGTCCGCGACCACGTCTCCGGCTCGACCGCGCCGGTCGCATAAACGATCTCGGCCGCCGTGCCGCGGGTGATGCGCGTTGTGGTGATGACAGGTCCGCGCAGCCACCACGCAGCCAAGCCGGCAAGGGCAGCCAGCAGCAGGATGATCGAGATCAGCCCGGACCAGGGGACGCGACGCCGGCCGTGATGAGCGTCCGGCGTAACGTTGATGGCGTTGGCATCGTCCGGCGTCAGCATGTCCATGATCGAGCGGACCCTGCGACGGGACGACGGCGCAATTTAGCCCGCAGTGCCCGTCGCCACGCGCGGCGGCGCCATCTTGAAGTGCTGCTTGGCATAGGCGACGATCTGGCGATCGGTCGGATGATCGGCTGCTTCGACGGCGACGATGCGCTTTCCAACCGCAGGATGCTTCTCGTGCAGGTACTTGGCAAGCTCCGTCTTGGCGCTGGCCGGACCGATGATCAGGATCTCACCGGCGTCGTTGAGCGCGTGGGCGATCTCCTCGAGGAAATGCTTGTCGGGAGCGGCGTGGCCGCTGCCGATCGCGTTCGCCTTGTGATGCAGATGCTTGGTCTGCAGATGCGGATGCAGCGTCAGCTCGTCGGAGCCGGTAAGGCCGATATGGAACAGCTTGGCCTCGCTGTGATCGAGCCACACGACGGCATGGAAATGGGTCGACATGATCTGGTCCTTGTCAGCAAACTCGTCAGCAAGACGCCGCGCTGCAATCGGCGCGCTCGCGGAAAGCGCGCGCTGCGGATGCGGCATCTCTTGTGCTGCGGACCTTAGCGGGCCCGGCTCGAGGGCCCTTGATGCAGGTCAACCGACGGGCCGCTCACCGATACGCCCCTCGACGCCGCCTGAAGCCGGTGCGGCAGGCTTCGCGGCCGCCGGCTTCGGCAGCGGCTTGTCCTGCCGCTTCGACCACGAGATGTAATAGGCCACCGTCGTCATGATCGCGATGCCGGCCGCGCTGACCAGGATCTGTGCCAGCAGCGAGCCCGAGCTCAGCATGAGCGTGAAGTGTCCGATGAAGGACAGGAACACGCCGACGCAGAACACCGCGAGCGACTGCTGGCCGCATACGACCAGCGGATCGAAGCCCTTCCATTCCAGCCCGGGCCATTCCTTGGGCACGAAGCGGATGACCAGGATCACGATCACCACGAAATGCAGGAAGCGGTACGGCGCGAGATTGGTCTTGTCGTTCGGGTTGAACGCCGAGTACAGCCAGTGCGGCATCATCGTGCCGTAGTCCGGGAAGCGGCCCGCCATCGTCATGATCAGCGCGAGCAGCAGATAAGCGAGGCAGAAATAGAGTGTCGCGGGCGCCATGATGATGCCCATCGAACGGCGGGCGCCGCCGAGCGCGCACCAGGAGCCGAACACGAACAGCACCTGCCAGCAATACGGATTGAAGTACCAGGTGCCGGCCGGATAGGCGGCGAAATTCCAGCCCATCTGGCGCGCCACGAGCCACAGCACGATCGAGGCGATCATCGTCAGATCCGGCTGGCGCAGCATCATCCACAGCACCGGCGGGAAGAACCCCATCAACACGATATAGAGCGGCAGAACGTCGAGATTGACCGGCTTGAACTTCAGGATCAGGCCTTGCGCAAGGGTATCGCTGGCATGGTCGACGAGGCCTGCGACGTTGAACTCGTCGATGATCTCGGACACGCCGAACCGTGTCGCCAGATAGCTGATGGCCACGATGTAGATCACGAACAGCACGATGTGGGCGACGTAGAGCTGCCACACGCGCTTGGTCAGGCGCGTTGCGCCGACGATGAAGCCGCGGTCGATCATCATCCGAGCATAGACGAACGAGGCGGTATATCCGGAGATGAAGACGAACAGGTCGGCGGCGTCGCTGAAGCCGTAATTCCGGGTCGTGATCCAGTTCACCACATTGTCGGGGATGTGGTCGAGATAGATCGCCCAGTTGGCGATTCCGCGAAACAGGTCCAGCCGAAGGTCGCGCCCCCTCTCGGGCAGCGTGGCATTGATTTTCATGGCCGCTTCAACGCGCTGTTTTGAATGAGGAACGTTTGGGAGCAGGAGGCGCCGTGGCAGTCGACCGAGATTGTCACGGGACGGCAGAATGACTATACGGAGCACGATAGACGGTCACATCCAGGATGGGAATCACCGTTCCGTGCTGAAGGTTGCGTGTACCCCATCCCGGCCGTTTCCGCCAAACGCCTGACGACCGCAGCTTCCAGGGGCTCTTCCAGCCATGACCGCACGCATTTTCAAGCCGGCCAAGAACGCCATGCAATCCGGGAAGGCCAAGACCCGGGACTGGCAGCTGGATTACGAGCCGGAGCAGCCCCGCGCGGTCGAGCCGCTGATGGGCTGGACGTCCTCGTCGGACATGAAGCAGCAGCTGACCCTGCGTTTCGACAGCAAGGACGAGGCGATTGCTTATTGCGAGCGCAAGGGCATTCCCTACCAGGTGATCGAGCCGAAGGAGCCGGTGAAGCGGCAGATCGCCTATGCCGACAATTTCTCGTTCCGCCGCGGCGAGCCTTGGACGCACTGATCCTCGCGCACTGATCCTCGCGCCCTGATTCCGGCGGACCGGCCGGACGGCCTGCTGTGCCCTCGAGGCTCAGCCGGGCGCGTCATCGCCGCGGCCGGGGATCGGCAGGGGCTCGTCTTTGGACTGGCCGAGCGACGGAAAGCTTCGGATCGCGCGGACGCCGGGCAGGGCGGCAAACTGGCGCAGCTGCCGGCTCATCCCCTCGACCCCGGTCGAGACGCATTTCAGCAGGAAATCCGCGTCTCCCGAGATCCGCCAGCATTGCTGGACCCAAGACAGCGGCATGATCGCGGCCTCGAATGCTCCCAGCGCTGTCTGGTGCTGGCTCTCCAGCTGAATCGTCACGAAAGACACGACCTCATAGCCCAGCCGCCGCTCGTCGATGGTGGCGCGGATCGCCTTGATCACGCCGCTGCTGCGCAGCGCGCGGACGCGGCGCAGACAATTCGGATGGGAGATGCCGACACGGTCGGCGAGCTCGTTGATGCGGATGCGGCCGTCGGCCTGCAGCTCCCGGAGGATCCTGCGGTCGATCTCGTCGAGGTCGGGGCGCTCCGTCATCGCCGCCTTTGCCTATTCCGTCTTGATGCCGTCGCGGCCGCTCGGCGATGGCTTTGCGCTCCGCGGCATGACGCCGGACAACACGAGCTTTTCATGGGCGGCGATGATCGCATCCTTGGTCAGCCGGCCTCCCGGACGATACCAGCTGCACAGGCCCGTGAGCAGCGCGATGATGGCAAAGGTCGCGACCTGGACGTCGTCGACGTCGAACACGCCTTCCGCGACGCCATCGGTGAGGATCTCGGCGAGCCGCTGCTCATACGCGCCGCGCAGTGCCACCACCGCCTCATAGTTGCGCGGGTCGAGGCTGCGCAGCTCCGAATTGGCGATGAAGACCTCGCGCTTCCTGGTCATGTGATAGCTGACGTGGAAGGCGACGAAGGCCCTGAGACGTTCGACCGCACCCTCCTTGTCGCGCAGCGCCGTCTCGAGCTCGCGCAGAAGATCGTTGATGTGGTCCTGGATCAGGTCCGCCAGCAGCTCCTGCTTGGTGCTGATGTGATTGTAGAGAGAGCCGGGCTGGATGCCGACCTCGGCGGCGAGCTGGCGCAGGCTCATGGCCTCGTAGCCATGCTGGAAGATCAGCCGCAGGCCGGCCTTGCGGATCGCCTCCATCGTGGTCGGACCATGGGACCCGATCGTGCGCGCCATCTCAGCCTCGCCCGGCCGTCCTGCGGGCGTCGATTTGGAGAGCCCGACGCGATCGGCTTTCGTCGCTGACGTATGAAAACATTCGTTTTCTCAATAGGCTGCCATTCTGTTTGGATCATACAACAATCCGCTTGAGAATAGAATTTAAAAACGTATGATCGTTTAATTCGAGAACGACGGACGGCCCTCTGATGGCCGCAGACGGGCAGGGAGGACAGGATGCCGGCAAAGATGGTACACCCGTGCTCGCGGCGGTCGCTCCGGCCGCGCGTGTCCTGACGCGTGCTCCTACGGCTTTCCAATCGGCCCCAGCAACGAAGACGCCGGTCATGACGCTTCATTCCACGATCGATCCCTCATCCTCCGATTTTGCACGTAACGCCGACGCCATGCGGGCCCTGGTCGCCGATCTGCGAACCAAGCTCGCGCAGGTGTCCGAAGGCGGCGGCGAGGCCTCGCGCAAGCGGCATCTGTCGCGCGGCAAGATGCTGGCGCGCCAGCGCGTCGACCTGCTGCTCGATCCCGGCACCGCGTTTCTGGAGCTGTCGCCGCTGGCCGCTCACGGGCTCTATGGCGGCGACGTGCACTCGGCCAGTATCGTCACCGGCATCGGCCGCATCGCGGGGCGCGAATGCATGGTCGTCGCCAACGATGCCACCATCAAGGGCGGCACCTACTACCCGATGACGGTGAAGAAGCATCTGCGCGCCCAGGACATCGCGCGGCAGAACAATCTGCCCTGCGTCTACATGGTCGATTCCGGCGGCGCATTTCTGCCGCTGCAGGACGAGATCTTTCCCGACGAGCGGCATTTCGGCCGCATCTTCTTCAACCAGGCGCAGATGTCGGCGGCGGGTATTCCGCAGATCGCGATCGTGATGGGCTCCTGCACGGCGGGCGGAGCCTACGTGCCGGCGATGTCCGACGAGAGCATCATCGTGCGCAATCAGGGCACGATCTTCCTCGGCGGCCCGCCGCTGGTGAAGGCCGCCACCGGCGAGGTCGTCAGCGCCGAGGAACTCGGCGGCGCCGACGTGCATTCGCGCCAATCCGGCGTCACCGACCACTACGCCCAGAACGATGCCCATGCGATCGGCATCGCGCGCCGCATCGTCGGCACCTTGAAGCCGCCGGGCGTGCGCACCGCGCTCAACATGCGCGATGTGCGCGAGCCGCGCTATCAGGCCGAGGAGATCTACGGGGTGGTGCCGGTCGACGGCCGCAAGCCGTTCGATGTCCGCGACATCATCGCGCGGGTGGTCGACGGCTCGGAGTTCGACGAGTTCAAGAAGCTGTACGGCCAGACGCTGGTGTGCGGCTTCGCCCACATCTTCGGCTATCCCGTCGGCATCATCGCCAACAATGGCATCCTGTTCAGCGAGAGCTCGCTGAAGGGCGCGCACTTCATCGAGCTGTGCTGCCAGCGCAACATCCCGCTGGTCTTCCTGCAGAACATCACCGGCTTCATGGTCGGGAAAAAATACGAGGCCGGCGGCATCGCCCGCGACGGCGCCAAGCTGGTGACGGCAGTCGCGACCGCCTCGGTGCCGAAGTTCACCGTCGTGATCGGCGGCTCCTACGGCGCTGGCAATTACGGCATGTGCGGCCGCGCCTATGCGCCGCGCTTTCTGTGGATGTGGCCGAACGCCCGCATCTCGGTCATGGGCGGCGAGCAGGCGGCGATGGTGCTGAGCCAGGTCCGCCGCGACGGCATCGAGGCCAAAGGCGAGAGCTGGTCATCGGAAGAGGAAGAGAAATTCCGCAGCCCCATCCGCGCGCAATATGAGGCGCAGGGCAATCCATACTACGCAACGGCGCGGCTGTGGGACGATGGCGTGATTGATCCCGCCGACACCCGCCTCGTGCTTGGTCTCGGATTGTCGGCTGCCGCCAATGCCCCGGTCGAGCCGACCAAGTTCGGCCTGTTCAGGATGTGATCATGGCTCGTCCCGGATTGTATCGTCGTTTCCACAAGCTTCTGATCGCCAACCGCGGCGAGATCGCCGTGCGCGTCATCCGCAGCGCCCGCGCGATGGGATTGAAGACCGTCGCCGTCTATTCCGAGGCCGATCGCAGTGCGCTGCACGTTGCACTCGCCGACGAAGCGGTGCTGCTCGGGCCGGCGCGCGCCCGTGACTCCTATCTCAACATCGAGCGGCTGATCGAAGCGGCCCGGCAGACCGGCGCCGAGGCCGTCCATCCCGGTTACGGCTTCCTGTCCGAAAGCGCCGAGTTCGCGCAGGCCTGTCTCGACGCGGGGCTCGTCTTCGTCGGTCCGACCGCCGCGATGATCACCGCGATGGGCTCGAAATCCGGCTCCAAGTTCCTGATGGAGCAGGCTGGCGTCCCGCTGGTGCCCGGCTATCACGGCGAAGCACAGGACGCGCCGACGCTCGCCAACGAGGCCGCGCGGATCGGCTATCCCGTGCTGATCAAGGCGTCCGCCGGCGGTGGCGGCCGCGGCATGCGCGTGGTGCATGCTGCGGGCGATCTCGCCGATGCGGTCACCAGCGCCAAGCGCGAAGCCAAGGCCGCGTTCGGTGACGACCGGGTGCTGATCGAGAAGTTCGTCGAGAATCCACGCCACATCGAGGTGCAGATCGTCGGCGACAGCCACGGCAATCTTGTCTCGCTGTTCGAGCGCGAATGCACGCTGCAGCGCCGGCATCAGAAGGTGATCGAGGAGGCGCCGTCGCCGACGCTGACGCCGGCGCAGCGCGAGGCGGTGTGCGCGGCCGCGCGCCGCGCGGCGGGGGCGGTCAACTATGTGGGCGCCGGCACGATCGAGTTCGTCTCCGACGGCCGCGACGTGTTCTTCATCGAAATGAACACGCGTCTCCAGGTCGAGCATCCCGTCACCGAACTGATCACGGGCGTCGATCTCGTCGAATGGCAACTGCGTGTTGCGTTTGGCGAGCAGCTACCGCTGACTCAGGACCGGATTCCTCTGAACGGGCATGCGATCGAGGCCCGTGTCTACGCCGAGAACCCTGCCAAGAACTTCATGCCCTCGGTCGGCACCATCAAGACCTGGCGGACTCCGGCGGAGACCGGTGGCTTGCGCATCGACGCCGGCTATCGCGAAGGCGATGCCGTGTCACCCTATTACGATGCCATGCTGGCCAAGATGATCGCCTGGGCGCCGACGCGGGACGTGGCGATCGAACGGCTCAATCGCGGCCTCGAGGACACGGACGTTCGTGGGATCGTCAGCAACATTCCGTTCCTCTCGGCGTTGCTGACCCATCCCGACGTCGCGGCCAATGCGATCGATACCGGCTTCATCGAGCGTCACCTGACGCGTTTGACGGAGGCCGGCGCTACGGCCGGCGATCTCGAGCTCTGCGCTGCCGTCGCCGCCATTCTCATCGAGGAGCAGAAGATCGCCGCGGCGGAGCGGGGCTCGCCATGGCGCGCCTCCGGCTGGATGCCTGTCGGGCTGCGGCAGCGCGTGTTCTCGTTGCGCCAGGGTACAGGCAGCGAGCCGCGCACGATCACGCTGGGCTATGGTCCGGGCGCACAGACCTTGACGATTGAGGACCGCGTGAGCTCATTCTCGGCCATTCCGACCGAGGATGGCGGCTTCGACCTTGTACGCGACGGTGTCAAATCCCATGTGGTGGCCGTCATCGAAGGGCACGAACTGTATCTCCGCACCCGCAATGGCCGCTTCGACTTGCATTGGGTCGATCCGTTCGGCGGCGATGACGAGGAGCAAAGCGGCGAGGACAAGATCGTTGCGCCGCTGCCGGGGACGGTGGTGGCCTTGCTGGCGCAGGAGGGGGCCGAGCTGGAGAAAGGCGCGGCAATCCTGACGCTGGAGGTGATGAAGATGGAGCAGACCTTGCGTGCCCCCTTCGCCGGTCGGCTCAAGGCGATCAAGTGCAAGGTCGGCGACATCGTGCAGGAAGGCGTCGAACTGGCGGAGGTCGAACCCTCCGCCTGATCCTCCAACAAAAGAGGGCAGCATGAGCGAGAGCGTGCGCATCATCGAAATGGGCCCGCGCGACGGCCTGCAGAACGAGAAGACGCAGGTCAGCGTCGCCGACCGCATCGCCTTCGTCCGCGCGCTGGTGGACGCCGGCCTGACCACCGTCGAGGTCGGCGCGTTCGTCTCGCCCAAGGCGATCCCGCAGATGGTGGGCTCGGACGAGGTCATGCGCAGCGTGGCGGCGCTGCCCGGCGAATTCCACGTGCTGGTGCCCAACGTGAAGGGCTACGAGGCCGCGCATGCTGCCGGCGCCAAGGTGATCTCGGTGTTCACAGCGGCCTCGGAGAGCTTCTCCCGCGCCAACATCAACTGCGGAATCGAGGAGTCGCTGGAGCGGTTCAAGCCGGTGATCGCGCACGCCAAGACCGACGGCATCAAGGTGCGCGGCTACGTCTCCTGCGCGCTCGGCTGTCCCTATGAAGGCGAGATCAAGCCGCAGGCGGTGGCCGATGTCGCCAAGGCGTTGTGGGACCTCGGCTGCTACGAGGTCTCGCTCGGCGACACGATCGGCGTCGGCACGCCGCTCAAGGCCAAGCAGATGCTGCGTGCGGTCTGCGACGACGTCCCTGTGTCGCATCTGGCGATGCACTTCCACGACACCTACGGGCAGGCGCTGGCCAACCTCTATGCTGGCCTGGAGGAGGGAGTCCGCGTGATCGACGCCGCCGCCGGCGGCCTCGGCGGCTGCCCGTTCGCACCGGGCGCGACGGGGAATGTCGCGACCGAAGACGTCGTCTACATGCTCGAAGGGATGGGCATCCGCACCGGCGTCGACATGACGAAGCTCTTGGCGGCTACCAATGAGATGAGCCGGCTGCTCGCCCGCCCGCCGGTCAGCCGTGTCGCTGCCGCGCTGAATGCAAAACAAAAGCGAGTAGCGAATGGCGAGTAGCGAATGGGCGAGGCCTACCGGATCGTCCCTATTCGCTACTCCCTAGTCGTCATTCGCCGCCGCGTCAGCGGCTGAGATCCGGCCCCATCACCAGGTCCGGCAGCGCGGTCGAGATCTGCGGCACGAAGCAGAGCAGCACCACCGCGGCCATCATCAGCAGCACGAAGGGCAGGGTGCCCCAGATCACCTCGCGCAAGGGGATGTCGGGAGCGACGTTGCGGATGACGAAGATGTTCAGGCCCACCGGCGGGTGGATCAGGCCCATCTCCATCACGATCGTCATAACGACGCCGAACCAGATGATGTCGAAATTCGCCGCCCGCAGCGGCGGCAGGATGATCGGCGCGGTCATCAGGATGATCGACACCGGCGGCAGGAAGAAGCCGAGCACCACCACCATCAGCAGGATCGCGAACAACAGTTCCCAACGCGGCAGATGCAGCGATACGATGTACTCCGCCACGGATTGCGAGATGTGCAGGTAGCTCATCACGTAGGAGTACAGCAGCGACATGCCGATGATCAGCATCAGCATGGTCGATTCCCGCAAGGTCGCCTTCATGATCGGCGCGAGATCGGCCGGGCTCCAGACCTGGTAGATGATCGCAATCAGCACCAGCGCGAGGATGCCGCCGAGGCCGGCCGTCTCCGACGGCGTGGCGAAGCCGCCGTAGAGTGCGACCATGACGCCGGTCAAGAGCAGCACGAACGGGATCACGCGGGGCAGCACCGAGAAGCGCTGCGCCATCGTGAAGTCGTCCTTGGTCAGGATGTCTGACCAGGCGCCGGACTTCTCATAGGCGACCTTGGCCCGGGCGTATTCCTGGCGAAAGCGCACCACCGCGTAGACGCCGAACAGGGTGACCAGCAGAAGTCCCGGGCCGATGCCGGCCAGGAAGAGACGGCCCAGCGATTTCTCGGCGGCGATTGCGAACAGGATCATCGTGATCGAGGGCGGCAACAGAATGCCGAGCGTGCCGCCGGCGGCGATGATGCCGGCCGCGAAGCCGCCGGAATAGCCGCGCTTGCGCATCTCGGGGATGCCGGCCGAGCCGATCGCCGAGCAGGTGGCGGGCGAGGATCCGGCCATCGCGGCAAACAACGCGCAGGCGAACACGTTGGCGACGCCGAGGCCGCCGGGAACGCGATGCAGCCAGGCATGCAGCGCCGAGTAGAGATCCTGGCCGGCGCGGGAGCGGCCGATCGCGGCACCCTTGAGGATGAACAGCGGGATCGACAGCAGCGTGATCGAGGCCATTTCCTCGTAGACGTTCTGCGTGACCGTATCGAGCGATGCCGTCGGCATGTAGATCGCCATGAACACCACAGCGACGGCGCCGAGCGCGAACGCGATCGGCATGCCCGCGAACATCGCAAACAGGGTGGAAAGCCCGTAAGCGACTCCAATTCCGAATACGCTCATCGACGGGCTCCGGTCAGCGGCGACACGATCTGCAGCAGCATCTGAATGCACAGCAGGCTCATGCCGGCGGCCATCAGGCCGTACGGAATCGCGAGCGGCGGCGACCACATCGAGTTGGACACCTGGCCATCGACCCAGGCCTCGTGGGTCAGCGTCCAGGACTTCCAGGTGAAGAAGGCGCAAAACAAAAAGCTCGCGACATCGACCAGCCAGAGCCTGATCTTGTTGGCGAGCGGCGACATCAGGCCGACGAACGCCTCGATGCTGACGTGACCGCGATGCTCCTGCACATAGGCCGCGGTCATGAAGGTGGCGCCGACGAGCAGGAACACGGCGGCCTCGTCCTGCCAGTAGTTGGCGGCCTTGAACAGCGCACGGCCGGCCACGCTGTAGCTGAGGATGACGCAGGCCGCGACCAGTGCGATCGCGGCGAGAACGACGATGATGCTGTTGAGCAGCGAGATCACACGCTGAAGCGGCGCCAGCGGTCCGCTGGCGCCGGTGACCGGCGATGCCTCGCTATCGGAGACGGGCGCGTGCATCAATCAGGCCGCGACGTCGGAGGCGAGCTTGAGGAGCTTGGCGCAGTTCGCCGACTTGCCGCCATAGTCCTTCCAGGCGGTGTCGCGGGCGATGTCGCGCCATTTGTTGACGGTCTCGGCGTCGAGTTCGGCAACCTTGGCACCGGCCTTTTCATAGACCTTGGCGACCTCGATATCGTCCTCCTGCGCGCCCTTGCGCCCGAACGCTTCCATCTCTGCGCCGACGGCGAGCAGGATGTCCTGCTGGTTCTTCGGCAGCTTGTCGAACGAGGCCTTGGACATCATCAGCGGCTCGAGCATGAACCAGTACGACGCCTTGGCGCCGGAGGTCAGGGCCTTCGAGACCTCCTCCAGGCGGAACGAGATCAGGCTGGTCGACGACGTGATGCCGGCATCGCAGGCGCCGGTCTGCATCGCGGTGTAGATCTCGTTCGAGGGAACCGAAAGCACGGACGCGCCGGCGGTCTGCAGCACCATGTCCATCTCGCGCGAGCCGCCGCGCACCTTCATGCCCTTTGCATCGTCGGGCGTCACCAGCGGACGCGAGCGGCTGGCGACGCCGCCGGCCTGCCAGACCCAGCTCAGCAGAATGATGCCTTTGTCGGCGAGGAAGTCGCTCAGCATCTTGCCGACCGGCTCGTTCTTCCAGCGCATGCCCTGGTCATAGGTGGTGACAAGGCCCGGCATCAACGCGATGTTGGTCTCGGGAACCTCGCCGCCGGCGTAGGGCATGGGGTAAAGACTGATATCGAGCGCACCCTTCCGCATCGCCGAAAACTGCGCCACCGTCTTGATGAGCGACGAGTTCGGGTAGATCTCGGTGGCGATCTCGCCGCCGGAACGCTTGGCCACTTCCTCGGAGAACACGCGGCAGAGCCGGTCGCGGAAGTCGCCTTTGTCGATGGTTCCACCGGGGAACTGATGCGAGATTTTCAGCGTCGTTGCGGCCTGGGCGGTTCCCGTTCCAAAGCGCAGGATGGCCGGCGCAGCGAGCGCGGAGGCGATGATATGGCGTCGTGAGAGCATGAGACTTCCCCTGGACAACTTCTGATTGGGTTCCCGACCGGGTTCGCTGGCCTGCTGATTATTAGCCAAACCGCCGGAATTACCTCTAGCCGAACTATACAGTTGGTTCGAGTTCAAATGCAGGGGAAGCGACATATTGCTGCGGCGCAAATGTCAGCCTCTGAGTCCCGTGCAGCGGTTGCACTAACATCGGCCTGCCTGGGCGAAATTGTGTCGACGTTCCAAACATCGCCAAACTCGAATCAAAATTGATCGACGGAAATAATTCCGAGCGCCCGTAACAACCGCTCTGTTTGCATCGTCGAGATGGGTGAGCGGCGCATTGATCGCCGTCCAACCCCGCACCTCGAAGGAGCGACCATCATGACCTCTCGCAACCGCCTCATCCTCGCTTTGTCTGCCGCTGCCGTCGCGTTCAGCGTCGCTGCGGCGCCGGCCGCTTTTGCGGATGACAAGATGGGCAAGGACGACGGGATGAAGAAAGGGGCGATGTCCCACGACGGCATGAAGAAGGACACGATGGCCAAGGACGGCATGAAGAAGGACGATGCCATGTCCAAGGACGGAATGAAGAAGGACGACGGGATGATGAAGAAGAACTGATTCGGCCCATCCCCGTCGGGCCCGAGTCCCTGTCAGGCTCGAATCCCTGTCAGGCTCGAGGCTTGGTCTGGAGGCCAAGCCGGAAACATCGACGAGGGCGCCGTGGCGAGCAGCTCGCCACGGCGCCCCGCACGCTTACTTCTTCTTTCCGCGCGCCTTGCGCGCGGCGTAGCGCGCATCGCGCTTGGCCTTCTGCTCGGCTTCCATCTCGGCCAGGCGGGCGGCCTCTTCTTCGGCTTCGCGGGCAAGCCGCGCGGCCTCGGCCGCCTTCGCCTCCTCCTCGAGCCGCTTCTGCTCGGCCTTCGCGACCTCGCGCTCGAGCCGCTGCTGCTCGCGGCGGGCGGCGGCAGCTTCGCGCTCCTGCCGGCGCTTCACGACTTCGGGATCGTCCGGCCCGGGCTGCGCCTTGAACTTCTGCACGATGCTCTGGCGGGCCTGCTGTGCGGCCTTCTGCCGGTCGGCAAATCCAGGTTCCTTGAATCCTCTCATGGAGACGTCGTCACTTCGCTATTTGGGTGTTCGGTCAGGGTGTGGTCGGTCAGGGGCTGTGTGCGCCACCCGGCAGGTCGTCCACGGTCGTGTGAACAGGAGCGAAGGCCAGCGCGAGGCCGTGTGTATAGGATCGCATGCGTCGATGACAAATGCTTTATCGCCGCTCCTCCACATCGGTCATGCCCCACGCTTGCATGCTGTACGCCCAGCGCTATGTAAACATTCCCCGTCACGCTGACGAAGGTCAGCCGGATGTGAATTGCCTCACACCCCACGGGCACTGGCGCACCGCCCGGGTGCGACGTCCAACGGAGTTTACCGGCATGACCTCTGTATTTCGGGGGCGCGGGCGCATCGCGCTCGCCCTCGCGCTTGTGGGCCTCGTGATCAGCGCATGCGTCATGACTGCGGTCCTCGCCCGTCCCACGCCGGTGCCGCCCGGCGTGCTCGGCGCGGAATGGGAATGCGGGCAGATCTTCTGGGTGACGAGCTGCACCCGGATCGCGCCGGTCACGCCGGCTTCGCGTCAGCACCAGGAGCCCCACGGCGCGGCGGCCGACCAGCGCTCGGCCTAGGCACGTCATCGCATGGGTGGACAGGACGAGGGCAGCGGCCGCGGAGGCGCAATCGCAGCGCTGGTGTTCGCAGCAGTTATGGTCGGTTTCGGCCTCTGGCTGGCGCACAGCCTTACGGCCGCGAGCAAGATGCAGGATTGCCTGATGTCGGGGCGGAGCAATTGCAACGTCATCACGCCGGAGCGCTGAGGACGGTGGCCCCCGATTACGCAGCACCGAATGCGGCATCGGCTGCAGCCCGATCATCGCCCGCTGCGCATCGGCTCGACCGGGCGATCGCGGCGGCGAATCAGGGCGCTTTTCGCGTATCCTGATCGTGGCCGAGGGAACTCGCCGCAAAATTGTCGCGATTTGATCGGTTTGTCGCGCAGAATGTGGTGCGGCCGAGAGGTTCGGCGCAGCGTCCAGCCGGAGATCGGCAAGCCACCGCCCTGGCCACGACAGCAGAGTTGGCGGGCGAGCGAGGGGTAGGGAAGCATGACGTCGTTCGATCAAACCAGATTCTGGCTGCCGGCCTTGGCGATCCTCACGGCCGTGGCATGGCCTGCCGCCGGAAACGCCCAGGGTCCCGGCCCGGACCAGGCCGGCCCGGGCCATCCTCCGCAGGGCCGCCCGCCAGGTGTCATCCGCCAGGGGCAGGGTGGTCAGCCGGCCGGTCAGCCCCAGGCGCAGCAGGGGCCACGCCAGGGCGCTATGCAAGGGGCTGTCCAGGGGCACATCCCAACGCCGAGCCAAGGTCCGGTGGCAGGACAGCCGGGTGGACCGGCGCCGCGCGTCGCCATGCCGCCCCAGCCTCGTCCAGCGGCACCCGTCGCGCAACAGCAGGGGCGCCCTCCGGGCGCCGGCTATGACCGTGGCCATGGCTACGCTCCCGGGCCCGGCCCCGCGGCCGCGGGCCGGAGCCCCGACGCCCGATATGCGCGCGGCGGCATCGCCGTGCGGGACTATGGCGGGCAATCCTATCGGGGCCGGCTCGGCTGGGAAGGCGGCCGCTGGCGTCACGAGGTGCACAATGGGCGCCGCGGCTGGTGGTGGGACGTGGGCGGCGTCTGGTATTATTATGACGAGCCGATGGACGGACCGCCGACCTACGTGTCCGAGGACTACGCCGACGACGTCGTCTATGCGCCGGCCGCAGCCTATCGCGCGCCGCCGGCGGTCGAATACGAACCCGCGCCCCCGCCGGCCGATCCGGATCCTGCCGCCAGCGCGCTCGGCGGCGCCATCATCGGTGGCGTCCTCGGCGGCATCCTGACCGGCAAGGCCGGCGGCGCAGCCGCAGGCGCCGTGCTCGGTGGCGCCACCGGAGCGATCGCGGGCGCGACCGCAGCGTCCCGGCCGGGTTATTATCTGTCGCAGGGCAATTGCTACTATCGCTACCCGTCGGGAGAGTACGTCGCGGTCGATCCGCGCTCCTGCTACTAGACCGGTCCTGATCGCCGAGGCGCTGCAAGCCGGCGCTCTCGGAGATGCCGCCGGGCAGAACCGCGCGGCGTCGGGCTGCGCGGCGTTCGCCGGCCGGCGAAGCCTGACGATGTTGGACCGCAGCGAGGCTCCGCAAAGGTCCGGGGCGGGATTGGGAACGAATCCTGATACGCTCCGCTTCATTGCTCGTCCGAGGTGAGAGTTCCGGAGACATGACCAAGGCGTCCAAGCTGGTTGCCGCCAAGGGCGGAAAGGTTCTCCTGGTCCGGCGCCGTATCGATGGGCGCTGGATGTTTCCAGGCGGCCGCAAGCGGGCGCGCGAGACCGCGAAGGACTGTCTGAAGCGCGAGATCAAGGAGGAGCTTCCGAAGCTCAAGCTCGGCCGGCTGCGCCTGTGGAAGGAGGTCACCGCCAAGAACAAGCGGTCCGGTCGCAAGATGAGCGACGCGATCTTCATTGCCAAGCACGCCAAGGGCCGGCTCGAGATCGGCGACAAGAAGGAGATCGACCGCGCGGTCTGGCAGAAGCCCTACGGACTGAGCCTGACGCCGACGTCCCGTTACATCCGCGACCGGCTGTTTCCTCGCAAAGCGGACTGAGTGACCGGCCCGCCCGGAACTCCTCGCGATGCCCGGCGTTATCTGAACATGACTTACGAAAGCACAGCCAGACCGCCACGCGTCCTCACGCCTGAAGAGCGTCGGGCGCGCGATGCCATGCGCAGGGCCGATGCCGAGCAGGCCATGCGCGAGCATGAGGAGGCCCAGCGGGCCTTCTACAAGAACCGCGAGCGTCTTCGCGCCGAGCGCTTGGCGCGCGAAGCCGCCGAGAAGCGGGGCTGAGCCCGAGGGGCTCAGCCGGCAGTGCGCGTCCGGAAGGCGTTGGCCATCCGCAGGAACGCCCGATCGAGCAGATCGTACATGTCGCCGGTGATGTCGCAATCGAACATCGCGCGGCGCATGCACGTCATCCACTCGTCGCGCTCGGCGTCGCCGATCGGATAGGGCCGGTGGGCCGACATGATGCAGCGATGCTCGGCGCGCTCGAAATACAGCGCCGGTCCGCCCAGCCAGCCGCTGAGAAACTCGAACAGCAGCTGCTTGATCGGACCGAGGTCGGCATCGTGCATCGCGCGGATGCCGCTCGCGTCGGGCTCCTCGTCCATGATCGTGTAGAAGCGCTCGGCCAGACGTCGCACGCCCGCTTCCCCGCCGATGAGTTCGTAGGGCGTGGCCTCGACCACCGCTGCTTCGCTGGCTGAATTCGCTGCCGTCATTGCATCTCGTTTCCGTTCGCCCCGGACCAGCCAACAGGCGGCGGGCGTGCGGCGCCTTGATCTGCATCAAAGGCGACATGGCGATGGCCGCCGCGCGGCAATGCCGCGGGCGCCGGCAGGAAGAGCACCGGTGAGAGACGCGCGTTCGCGCTAGCGGATGTTGGCTTTGACGAGCCGCTGGCGATCGGTATCGGCGGCGATCTGGCGCAAGGTCTGACGCAGCAGCGCGAGGTCGACCGGCTTGGAGAAGGGCGGGTAGACGTTGAGGCCGAGGATCTTGCCGGCGCGGACGGTGACGTCGCGGGTCTGGTCGTCCGAGCCGCTGATGATCAGGACGGGGGTGCGGGATTTGATGTCGGCGAGGAGTTGCAGCACCTCGGTGCCGGAGCGCTCGCCGAGATTCAGGTCGAGCGTAATGCACTCGAAGTTGCGCCGGCGCAGCACGTTCATGGCGCCGTCCACCGAGTTTACGCCGGTCGTCGCAAAGCCCGCCTGCACAGCGATCTTGCGCAGGATCGACAGATGAACGTCGGCATCTTCGATCACAAGAAGTTCGTTCAGCATGGTCCCCGCGCGGCTGTGTGTCGGCTTCTGATGGACGTAGAGAGCTTAAGAGCAGGTTTCTGAGTTCCACGTAAATTTTCAGTCCCGTAGGATTACGGAAAATTCTGCATTCTGCCGTGCATTATCCAAAGGCTGCCAGGGCGGAGAACGTCTCTCTCTCGGCCTCGAGGTTCTGTCGCTGATTGCTCCGGCGGCGGTGACATCATCGTCCCCTGCAGACGTCAGCGTTCGGCCTCGCGACGCGCATGGCGCCCGAGCTGTGCGGTCGGTTCGCCCTCGGAAAACAGAGGGCGCGGGGAATGCCGGGTGATGGCCTCACCCATGGCCCGCCTGCAGCAAGAAAAGCAGGCGGCAGTCACCACAGGTGCAGCCGGATCAACCCGGCATTCCCCGCGCGATGGTCTTCACGCTTATACGCGATCTCCCCGGTGTCCGGCGTGTTAGCCACCGTCGCCTTCGGGATCATCATCACCCAAAGGCTTGGCATCAGCGTCGGGATGCCAGGACCACGCGATTTCACGTCCGCCAACTGCCGTTCGTCCGCACAGTCACCTGCGCTGCGGCATGTCAGCGGCCACCGCATCCCGCGCCCAACGTCCGTAACGATCGCGAAGCGTCCCTCTCGAGGAGCACGGGATCACGCAGATAGAACACGAATTCCGAAAAATAGAAAGAGAAATATTTTCAAGGACAAGACTGGACAGCGCTGATGTCGTTGAGCTGACAAGCGAAACGAATTTCTGGGCGCATGACGCCGTTACGCGTTCGCCCCGGTGTCGAGATGACGTAGCGCGGCTCCGGCATCTGATCGTAGATCTTGCGGAAGGCCGGCGCCATTCTGTGGGTGAGCGTGCCGGCGACGATGATCACATCCGATTGCCGAGGCGAGGCGCGCGGCGCGAAGCCGAAGCGCTCGGCATCGTAGCGCGGCATCGACATCTGCATCATCTCCACGGCGCAGCAGGCGAGCCCGAAGGTCATCCACATCAACGAGCCGCTGCGCGCCCAGGTGATCAGCTCCTCCGCATTTGCGGTGAAGAATCCCTTGTCGGCGAGATCGTCGCGGACCCCAATGAAATAGGGGTCGGTCGCGTTGTCCGGCTTGCCCTCGCCGGGCCGCAGCGCCAGCGCTCCCGGCGCACCGTCTTGAAACGGGCCACTCGCCATTCCTGCTCTCACGTCGCGCCATGGCGATTCGATGCGCGTGCGGAGCAATCCGCGGTCGCGCGATTCGGTCACCACGATGCGTGCGATCCGCCGTTCCTAAGCGGCGAGGGGCGATGGTGCCGGTTCAGGGCCGTCCGGCTTGGCGATGGAGGCCACCGGCGTGTGACGCGGGCTGCCGGATCCCGTCAGAACGGGCGTCGGCTCGGAAGGACGTTGGAGGAGACCGGCGCGTCGGTCAACGACGGCGAACCGGGCCGGCGCGGATGGCCGCCGGTCTGGCGCCAGTGCTGGATGTGCAGGAGGATGCCGGCCAACAGCAGCGGCGCGACGGCTGAAACAGCCAGGAAGGGTGAGAGCGGTTTCGGGGTGATCATCTCCAGCATCATCTCGCAGACCAGCCAGACCGCCGCTGACACCAGCACGAAGTCGCGAGAGGGAATGCGGAGCCCATACAGGAAGCCGGTGATGAGCACCGCGGGCGCGATGATCGGGCCGATCATGTAGAAATTCAGCTCGGGCGGCGTCAGCGCGTCGAGAATCATGGATGCCAGCAGCCACAGGCTGAAGAACATCACAGCGCCGTCGACGTATCTCATGGGATCACCTCCGCCGCGACATTTTGGCGCAATCTTTGTCCGGTTTATGGCTGTTCCGTCAAGGGCTGTGACCTCGGACGGCGGGTTGAAGCGGCGTTTTTGGGGAATTTCGGCCGTCGTCAAGCATTGGAGGACCGCCGCACGACCTGGATACCGTCGACAGGCGGCGACATCGCCCTGGCCTGCTGCGTGTCGAGGGAACCGGCACGCCAGCGCTCGTCGAGCGCCGCGGCCGAAAGGTCGAGCGACTTTGCGGGTCCGGCCTCCTCGGCGCCCGGACGGTAGGTCGCTCGACAGGTGAATCTCCTCGGTTCCGGCGCGGCCTTGCAGCTGTCTGCAGCAAGCGGGCGTCGAGCGTGTGCTCCGCCTGCCAACAGTCGCTTGAATTGCCGGCGTGCGTCGGGCGCGCTGCCTGTGATCAGAACCGCGGTGATCGCGCCGGCGGAGGCGCCCGTCACGCAATCGAGCCGGCCGCCTCGCGCGACGAAAGCTTCGATGACACCGCCATGATAGGCGCCGAGTCCGAGCCCGCCCGCGAACACCACGCATGGTCGACGGTCATGCGCGTGAGACGAGACGTCCTGAGGGAAACGGTTTGCCGGACCCGGCAACAACAGCCGATCGTGATCGTTCCAACCCTTCGGCCCGGTGGAGCATGGCGCCGGCGCGCGTCGATCACCGGCGCCGCGGCGCCATGGAACGGTGTCCATGCGCCATGCGTTCGACGCTGAACACAGATGATGCTCAGCGGCGAGACAGCCAAGGACTATCAAATGGAACGCACGATCATCGGTCATTTCGCAACGCGCCGTGACGCCGAGCTCGCCGTCGAGCATCTGGTGCAGGATCACGGCATCGCCCGCACCGACGTGTTCGTGCAGGCGCCGGGCACCGCCAACAGCGCCGGCTCGCAAGCCGCCGGCGCCGACGTCGAGAGTGGCCACCCCGGCGTCGACAAGACGGGCGCGCCCGAGCTGGGAGGCGAGATCGAGGTATCCGTCGATTGTCACGGACGGCAGTCGGGCGAGGTGGAGGGCATACTGAAGGAAGCGGGCGCGCGGCGGGTCAGCGCGAAGTCGCTTTGAGGGCCGGCCGGTGCAAGCGCCTCGATCAACGCAAGAACGGGTTGCGCGACGAACGAGCAGGCGGTGAGACGAACGAGCCCGCTCGCTGCCTTCTCGGCAGCTGGACATCGCAGGAAAATCTGGCACATCTGATCGCGGCCATCAGGTGATGGCTGCGAAGGGCGCGCGATCCCTCCGCACGGCTTGGCTTCAATCTGCTCGGCTTTGCGCTGATGAAGGCCGCGCGATGCTTGATTGAGCGATGATGACGGAGGGCTCGTGGAACAGCACGGCAGGGCATCATGAGTGCGTTGGTGCAGCCGCGCCTGATCAACGATGTGTTCGGCGATCCCGGCGTCTATGTCGATTTCAGCTTCGGCCGCCGCGCGATGCTGTTCGACTGCGGCGACCTCGGATCCTTGTCCCATCGCGAGCTGCTGCGCGTCAGCGAGGTGTTCGTCAGCCACCGCCATCTCGATCATTTTTGCGGCTTCGACCGGCTGCTGCGCGTACATCTCGGGCGCATGGGCGCGCTGCGTGTGGTCGGACCTTCCGGCCTGATCGAAGGCGTTGCTGCGAAGCTTGCCGCTTACGACTGGAATCTGCTCGGCGAGGGCTCGCCGGATCTCGTGATCGATGTCGGCGAGTTCGTGTCCAACCGACTTGCCGGCCGCGCACTCTTCCGCGCGCGGCACGCATTCCGCGGCGAGGCGCTGCCGGAGGAGTCCTTCCCGGAGGGCATCGTGTTCGACGATGGCGAACTCAGAATCGAGGCTTGCGCGCTGGAGCACAACATTCCCTCGCTCGGCTTCGCACTGCAGGAAGCCATGCGGATCAATGTCTGGACCGAGGGCCTCGCCACGCTCGGTCTCGACGTCGGTCCGTGGCTCAACATCGCCAAGAGCGCGGCACGACGCGGCGAGGGGGACGACACACCGATCGAGGCGGGCGGTCGCATCCTGCCGCTGGGGCTGCTGTGCGAGCATGTGCTGCGCCGCGGCCCCGGCCAACGCATCGCCTATGTCACCGATGCCGCGTTCACCCCCGAGAACGCCGCTGGGATCGTCGCGCTCGCGCGCAACGCCGATCACCTGTTCATCGAGAGCGCCTTTGCCGACGAAGATGCGGATATTGCGCGGGAGCGGCGGCATCTCACCGCGGCCCAAGCGGGCCGTCTGGCGCGTGAGGCCGGCGCGCGACGCCTGACGACCTTCCATTACTCGCCGCGCTATGTCGACACGCCGGACCGGCTGCGTCGCGAGGCGGAGACGGCGTTCGCTGCGCGCGGATGAGATCGGCGCAGATGTCATCAGTGCTCGTTTTCGAAGTGAGACCCGGGCGCGTCTGTGACGCGTCCGGGCCGGTTGTCGTCAGTGCAGCGTGGCGCCGCGGAGGGTCTGCTCCTGCGCCGCGATCCAGGCGATCACGGCCTCGGAGAAGCCGTCGACCCGCGTCCAGGGGCCGTAACCGACCCCGTGCTGGTACGACGCCACGTTGACCATGGTCCCGCGCGCTTTCGGCGACGGTACCGGATCGTGGCTCTGCTCGTCGGTGAAGACGATCAGGCGGTCGCCCTTGCGGTCGACCTCCTTCACCGCGCGGCCGAGATAGGTCCCGGAATGCGGCTGCGAGTTGATGATCGCATCGCGCAGCGCGAAACCCCGCCGCGGCGGCAGCTTCACGACCTCATCGCTGAACGTGAAGATCTCCACCTCGTCGCAGACCTCGCGGGCGAGGACCGCCAGCCCGCACGCCGCCTCCGCCCGCGTCATCTCCGACTTGGCGGACAGCGTCGCGAACATCGAACCGGACACGTCGATCAGGAGCCGCGTGCGGCCCGGAAGCCGCGCATGGCCCTTGACCGAGCGCAGCATTGCCTGCTCGAGCTCGGGCTCGAAGTTCGGCGCATGCCGGGCCGCCGTGATGAACCGATACGGCAGGACACGGTCCGTCCGCATCGTCTCGATCGCGGCCGCGATCGTCGCGCGCGGCACCCCGGCCTGGCGCATCAGGCGCAGGTTGCGCAGCAGCGCCAGCGCTCCGAGCCGCTTCTCGGCGAGCAGCCGCTCGAAGCTCGCCCGCTTGTCCGCACCCGCCGACAGCGCGACCTCCCAAGTGTCGGGCGAGGGCAGCTCGCCATCGACGAGCTGCTTCCACACCGCCTCCTGGTCCGCGTCCTTGGGCTTGGCGTGCACCAGGAACAGGACGTCGCGCAGCCGCACCGGGCCGTCGCGGTCATACTTCGCGAGCTGATAGGCGTCGAACTTCGCAAACGCCTTCGCCAGCCCCTTCTTGACCTGCGCCGAGACCGGCTGCCGCTTGCGCTGCTGCTGCGGACCCAGAGAATCCGCCCAGTAGATCGCGAGCAGCTCGGTCATCTCGTCCGGCCGCTGGATGATGCGGGCCAGCGTCTCGGCGACCAGCGCGCGGTGCGACGGCAGCCGTGCCATTTCTCGGGCGACGAGCAGCGGCGCGTGGCGCAGCTTCATCTCCTCGCGCGCGCGCACTGCAAGCTGAGCGACCTCGCGCGGTTCGACCTGCGCCACGAGAGCCTTGATCCGATCGGCGATCGCGACCCCGTCCTCGTAGAACTGGTCCTCCCACAACAGGCAGCTCATCAGCGTGCGCTGGAGCGCCTGCACCGGCGCGAGCTGTCGGGATGGCGCACCCTCGTGGGTGAAGGCGCGCAGGAACGTGTTGAGCCTGACCATGGTGGCCTCCTCTGGGTTGATGGATGTTGGATGGAATGGCCGGAGCACCGGCCGACACGCGCGATGCCGTGACATCACACGCGATGGCGACCACGCGCCGGGAACGGGCGAATGCTGAGCTCCGCTCCACTCGCGCGGACCGGATAGTGCTCTGCCGCTGAGCTACCGGCGCATGGAACGCCGGATGGGAGTCGAACCCACGACCTCTCGATTAGCAATCGAAGTATCAGCACTCTTCACCACGGCGCGTGGCAAGGGGGCGGCGGGGACGGGTCGATGCTGTCGCTGCCCTTGTCGGGCGCTCGGTTTCAACGAAGTAACAGACATCTTCACCACCGCCGCGAAAGCGGGACCACGAGCCGGGAACAGGCGACGACTGAGACCCGGTCCCACTTTCGCGGACCGGACAGCGCTCTGACCTCTGAGCTACCGGCGTGCTGCCGGACGGGATTCGAACCCGCGACCTCTGGCGTGGCAAGCGAAGTAACAGTCGTCTTCACCACGGCTCGTGGATGTGGGGCCGTGCAACTCCGCTGTGTCGCCCCGCGTTCGCGCGGACGACGCCGATTGTTAGTTGCGACGGTGCGTTGCTCGGCTGCGAAATGCAGCCGGGCGACGATGTTTGCATGCTGGGGAACGGGCGATCGCGGCAATACGACGATCGAAACGCAGGTTTGGCGTCGGCCTCACCGCAACCCGCGACTCACCCGTCTCGCTTGACGGATTCCACGGTACGATCGATCGAAGGCGGCTCGTCGCCGCATTGGCGCGAAGGATCCGCGATCTTCACCACCAGCAGTTCCGGGCCGCAAGCGGCCGGGAATTCAAATAGCTTGTCTGCGGCGCTCATCGACGCCGCATGGTGCGAGCTCCAAGGAAGCTCGCTCTGTCATCGGTGTCCGGCGCGAACGCCTCGTTCCCTCCGACAGGCCCCGCGCTCTTGGGCACGCGCATCACCTGCGCGAGCCCCGGGATCCGGGTCTCCCGTTCCGGCTGGTCGCCGGGACAATTGTGAGTTCGCCGTGCGAGCCGCTGACGTGAGGGCAACAAAAAACCCTCCGGAGCGGCTGGCTCGGGAGGGTCCGTGTGAACCGGACAATGGATCTTGCGTCAGGCAAGACCGCTCCCCCGAGCATGGCGTGCGCGATCCGACGGCCCGAAGCCGTTGGACGTGCAGATGATGTGTTCGTAGAAGGACATTGGTTCGCTCATGTTCGTCGCGGGTGCAGTCATCCGCAAGGCGGCGGTACCTACGCTCGTTTGTTGTTGCTGTCAACGGCGCATTGCGAGGTATTTTGGTCGAACGTGACGTTGTTGATCTGAAACAACACTTTGGCGCGAGACACGTTTATCCTCGTCGTCATCAGTTCGGCGAGCATGTGATCATGAACCGACGGCAGATCCTGTTAGGAGCAAGCGGCGCGCTGACGGCGGCTGCGCTCGGCGCGGGTGCGTGGCGCTCCGCCACCGGGACGATGTCCGCATACGACGACTACAGCGCGCGGCTGCGCGCGCCGCTGTCGGCGGAGGTCGCCGACGTGATCCGCTACGCGACCTTGGCGGCCAACGGCCACAACACGCAGCCATGGCGCTTCGCCGTGGCGGCCGATGCGATCACGATCACGCCCGATCTGTCGCGACGCACGGCGGTGGTGGATCCCGACGATCATCATCTGTACGTCAGCCTCGGCTGCGCGGCGGCCAACCTTGCGATCGCGGCCGCTGCCAGCGGCCGTCCGGGCGAGGTGATGATCGACGGTCCGATGGTGCGCTACAGCTTCACCGGAGGGCGGCGTGATGACGTCGATCCGCTGCTGTCCGCCATCGTCCGCAGACAGTCGACGCGCGGTGACTATGACGGACGCGAGGTGCCGCCGCGCGATCTCTCGTCCCTGCAGGTCGCGTCAGCGGTGGCCGGTGTCGATCTCGCCATCATCACGGCGCCTGCCGCCATCGCGGCAATCCGCGATCTCGTCATGGCCGGCAACAGCGCACAGATGCGCGACGCCGCGTTCATGCGCGAGCTGAAGGACTGGATCCGCTTCAATCCGCGCAGTGCGATGGCGAGTGGCGACGGCCTGTTTGCTGGAGCCAGCGGCAATCCATCATTGCCGACGGCGCTGGGCAGCCTCGCGTTCGACCGCCTGTTCGACGCATCCGCCGAGAACGACAAATATGCGCGCCAGATCGCGTCCTCTGCGGGGATTGCCGTGTTCGCGGCCGAGCAGGCCGATGCCGCGCACTGGATCAAGGTCGGACAGGCCTGTCAGCGCTTCGCGCTCGAAGCAACGCGGCTCGGGCTCAAGCTTGCCTTCATCAACCAGCCGGTCGAAGTGGCCGCCTTGCGGCCCGAGCTGGCGCGTCTGATCGGGACGACGCGGCGGCCGGATCTCGTGCTGCGCTTCGGCTACGGGCCTGCGCTGCCGTTTTCACCGCGACGTCCGGTCGGTAGCGTGCTGAGTTCCTGAGTCGTTCCTGTCAATCTTGACGGAATCCCGACTCGATGCATTGCTTCTCGACATGTTCGAGAACACCCGATTGGCACGCATGAGCGACGGGCATTATTGCCTGGTGCGCGACCTTGGCCTGGTCAAGGGCGGCAAGGGCATGCGCCATCACGAGGTGGTTGTCGATTTCAGCGCGCGTGGTCTGAAGGTGCTGGCAAAGCAGGGGGCCTCGTCGCTGATGCGCCGCGTCGCGGCCAAGCTCGCCCAGCACGAGGCCACGGCCAAGCTGCCGGCGCTGCTGCGTGTGCGCCTGCGCGAGCCGCAATAGCATCATCGCCTGCTTGGCGTCGCAATCGGTCGCGTCGGCGCGTAGGGACTGTCCGGGTTCACATCGAGCTCGACCTCGGCGACGCAATGTTGCGGGTGGCGATGATTGCGCCCGGAATGCCAGCGGCCCTCGCGCAGCTCGACCTCGCTCATCTCGGCAATGTCGAAACACTTCCACTGTCCGCCTCGCGGCAGGCCGCGGCTCGCGCCACCGGCGAACTGAAATGCGAGCACGCGCTCACGTCCCGCAGTATGACCGAGGATGATAGGGCACAGCGCACGGGCAAATCCACCATACATGCACAACACCTGTCGTCGTGCATGCATCGCCTGCATGATCAGCTGGTAGGTCGGACTTGGCATGCTGACCTTCTGCGCGTTGCAGCCACATAAGGCCCCGGACGTGCGGCCGGTTCCTGACATCTTGCAGCGGCTCGGGATGAACTTAGATTGAAGGCCTCACCGCAACGCGCGAGCAAGCCCTGATGTCCGACCTCTCCAGCTTCCCGATCACCACGCGCTGGCCGGCGCAGCATCCCGACCGCATCCAGCTCTACTCGCTGCCGACGCCCAACGGCGTGAAGGTCTCGATCATGCTGGAGGAGACCGGGCTGGCCTACGAGCCGCACACGATCGATTTCGGCACGGACGACCAGAAGACGCCGGAGTTTCTCTCGCTCAATCCGAACGGCAAGATCCCGGCGATCGTCGATCCCGATGGGCCCGGCGGCAAGCCGCTCGGCCTGTTCGAGTCCGGCGCGATCCTGCAATATCTGGCCGAGAAGACCGGGAAATTCCTCCCCACGGATCCGGCGCGGCGCTGGCAGACCATCCAATGGCTGCACTTCCAGATGGGCGGCATCGGGCCGATGTTCGGCCAGCTCGGCTTCTTCCACAAATTCGCCGGCCGTGAGTACGAAGACAAGCGGCCACTGCAGCGCTACGTCGCCGAGAGCAGGCGGCTGCTCTCGGTGCTCGAGGCGCGGCTCGACGGCCGGCAGTGGATCATGGAGGACGACTACACCATCGCCGACATCGCCACGCTCGGTTGGGTCCGCAATCTGATCGGCTTCTATGGCGCGCGCGAGCTGGTCGTCTTCGATGAACTGAAGCAGGTCAAGGCCTGGCTCGAACGCGGCCTGGCGCGGCCGGCGGTGCAGCGCGGGCTGGAGATCCCCAAACGGCCGTGATCGTCAGCGAGGCCGATTTCCAGCGCTGTCTCGACGAGGTGCTGTCGGCCCCCGCCGTCGCGGGCGATGGCGTGCTTGGACCTGACAGCGTGATGTGGCTTGTGCATCGCGAAGCCGCGCTGTTTCTCGGGGCAGGACGCGCGCTGCTGCTGCAACTCGCCCATCCCTGGGTCGCGGCCGGAATTGCCGAGCAGTCGAAAGTGTTCGCCGATCCGCTCGGCCGCTTCCATCGCACGTTCGGCATCGTCTACACCATGGTGTTCGGCACGCGCGCTCAGGCGGTCGCTGTGGCGCGCCGTCTTCATCGGCGGCACGCTGCGGTCGACGGCGTGATGCCGGAGAGCGTCGGGCCATTCCCGGTCGGCTCGCGCTTTGTCGCCAACGACGTCGATGCGCTGCGCTGGGTGCACGCGACGCTGGTCGAGACGGCGATGATGTCCTACGGCCTGTTGTGTCCGCCGCTCGGTGACGCTGAGCGCGAGCAATATTGGCGCGAGGCGACGCGCTTCGCCGGGCTGTTCGGCATTCCGCACGAGGCGCTGCCGCCGGACTGGGTGTCCTTCAAGGCCTACACGGCCGGGATGATGGCGTCGGATACGCTGACGGTCAGCGCCGCCGCGCGTGACATCGCGCAGCGCATCTTTTCGGGCGAGGCCACATGGATCGGGCCGCCGCGCTGGTTCACGGCGCTGACCGCCGAGATGCTGCCGGAGCGGCTGCGGCTGGCATTTGCACTGCCCTTCGACGAGCGCGATCGCCGCAGCGCGGCGCGAGCTCGAATCTGGCTGCCGCGGGCCTACGCAGCATTGCCGGAGAGATTGCGGACCGTCGGCCCCTATCAGGAAGCCATGGCACGCATCCGCGGCGAACCCTGTCCGTCCCTCACGTGCTTACTGAATCGCGCCTGGATCGGGCAGCCGCTCATGCCGGCTGCGGGCACCGCCGGCATGCCGCGCCCTCCGGCGCATGGCTGACCTCGCGCCGCGGGCTGTCAGTACCAGCCATGAGATGCGGCGGCCCGCCCAGATATCCCCAGGCCGCAGCGCCAGTCCATCCTTCGGCACTGATCGCGGTACATGGATGCTGCGCATGCGCGTCGGCGTGCGCCAGGTTCACCATCCTGCTGCTTCCGATGCTCGAATTGATCGAGCAGCGCTTCGAGGCGGCTGACATCGACTATGAGCTGCTGACCGGCAACACGCGCGACCGCAAGCGTGCGATCGCACCGTTCCAGCGCGGTGACATTCCGGTATTCCCGATCCGCCTGAAAGGCGGGCGGCGTCGGGCTGAACCTGACGGCCGCCGACACGGTGGTCACCCACGATCCCTGGTGGAATCCGGCGGTCCAAGCCCATGCGATCGACCGCGCCCACCTTATCGGCCAGGACAAGAAGGACTTCGTCTATCGGCTCGTGACCGCCGGCACGATCGAGGAGAAGATCGGCGAGTTGAAGCTGCGCAAGCAGACGATCGCCGACCGGTTGTTCGACAATGAAGGCAACATCGGCAAGGCGCTCACCGAGGACGATGTTGCTGCATTGCTATCTTGATCTCGCGTCCGTCGTCACGGCGTGCGTCATCGCATGTGCAATCACGCCACCGCAACGCGCTCGCGGTCGCGTGTCTCTTCGACCCAGGCGTGGGCGGCAAACCATTCATGGTAGGTGCGGCAGTGCGGGCAGTAGGCGCGGGAGAAGAACACGGGCATGCGCTGAAAGCGCTCGGCGTCCATTTCCATCCCTGTCTCGATGCTGCGGCCGGTCTGCGGACAACGGACCATGATCTTGCCCATTCGCGGTCTCCTGTTCGTGGGCCAGATACGCCGGGGATGCGAAGAAAATGTAATGCTCAGCCGACACTTTCGTGGCAAAGGTCGGAGTGAATTCCGACTGCGGAACGGACTGCGGCTGCCGCATCAAAAGCGAGTGAATCGCACTGCAAAATGCGGGGCCGATTGTCGCAACATGAGACAGGCGCCGCGGTCGGACACGATTGGTTGAGGACGCGTGGCATGAGCATCACGATCTACGGAATCAAGAACTGCGACACGATGAAGAAGGCGCGGGCCTGGCTCGATGATCACGGCGTGGCTTACGACTTCCACGACTACAAGGCCGCAGGCATCGAGAAGGCCAAGCTCGAGGCATGGAGCGAGGAGGTCGGCTGGGAGCTGCTGCTCAATCGCGCCGGCACCACGTTCAAGAAATTGCCAGAGGCCGACAAGGAGGGCCTGACCAAGAGCAAGGCGATCGCGCTGATGCTGGCGCAGCCGTCGATGATCAAGCGGCCGGTTCTGGACCTCGGCGGCAAGCGGGTGGTGGGCTTCAAGCCCGACCTCTACGCCAAAGAGGTGAAGACGGCGAAGTAGCAGCGCAGCAGCGGCGAGCACCTTTCGGCTGCGCCGATGAACGGCCGTCGGCGCGCCCGCGAGCTTCCGCCCGGTCCATGCGACGGCGTCGGGCTTGGTTCTATGTATGCGGGAAGTACAGACCCCCCGCAACGCAAGGTCAACCGGCCGGCTTGCGACGCCGTTGCCCAGCTTTCCGCCTTGCCTAACTCCCTCGGTTGACGGCATATTCCGGCGCGAAGCGGCCGCGGGTGGCGACGGGAATCGTCCAGCCATCCGGCAGAGCCGCCTTACAGGAAGAGAAGCGAGGGCCAGGCGCTGACGGCGCCGGCTCGGGGGGAATCTGTTTGGCTGACGAGTTCATTCTCGAGACCCACGGATTGACGAAGGAGTTCGCGGGGTTTTTTGCCGTTCGCGATGTTTCGCTCAAAATTCGCCGGGGCACCATTCACGCGCTGATCGGCCCGAACGGGGCTGGCAAGACGACGTGCTTCAACCTGCTGACCAAGTTCCTACGGCCCTCGGCCGGCACGATTCTCTATAAGGGTCAGGACATTACAGCCGTGGCACCGGCCGACGTGGCGCGCCTCGGCTTGGTTCGTTCGTTCCAGATCTCCGCGGTGTTTCCGCACATGACCGCGCTGGAGAACGTTCGCGTCGCCCTGCAGCGGCAGCATGGCTCGTCATTCGACTTCTGGCGCTCCAAGAGCGTGCTGAACCACTTCAACGGTCGGGCGCTGGAGCTGCTCAACGACGTCGGTCTCAGCGAGTTCGCCAATATTCCGGCAGTCGAAATGCCCTATGGGCGCAAGCGCGCGCTGGAGATTGCGACGACGTTGGCGCTCGATCCGGAGATGATGCTGCTGGACGAGCCGATGGCCGGCATGGGTCACGAGGACATCGACAAGATCGCCGCCCTGATCAAGCGGATCTCGGCCAAGTACACGATCCTGATGGTCGAACATAATCTCAGCGTCGTCGCCAACCTCTCCGACACCATTACCGTGCTGACGCGCGGGCAGGTGCTGACGGAAGGTCCATATTCGGAGCTCTCCAAGGACGAGCGCGTCAAGGAAGCCTATCTGGGAGCCGGACATGCCTGAGGTGATGACGGCCACGACCCCAGGGCAGGCGGCTGCCACCAGCACCATTCTCGAGGTCAAGAATCTCGAGAGCTGGTACGGCGAATCCCACATTCTCCACGGCATGAACTTCAACGTGAATGCCGGCGAGGTGGTCACCCTGCTCGGGCGCAACGGCGCCGGCAAGACCACGACCCTGAAGTCGATCATGGGGATCATCGGCAAACGCACCGGCTCGGTTCAGTTCAACGGCCAGCAGCTGATCCGCATGACCTCCGACAAGATCGCGCGGCTCGGCATCGCACTATGCCCGGAGGAGCGCGGCATCTTCGCAAGCCTCGACGTGCGCGAGAACCTGCTGCTGCCGCCGGTGGTGCGGCCGGGCGGGCTGACGCTCGACCAGATCTTCGAGCTGTTTCCGAACCTGAAAGAGCGCTTGAAGAGCCAGGGCACCA
The DNA here is from genome assembly GCF_013178945.1 of Bradyrhizobium aeschynomenes. Classification (GTDB taxonomy): domain Bacteria; phylum Pseudomonadota; class Alphaproteobacteria; order Rhizobiales; family Xanthobacteraceae; genus Bradyrhizobium; species Bradyrhizobium aeschynomenes. Next base: position 8,677 of record NZ_JABFDM010000015.1, on the reverse strand, counting down.
AGCTATCGGGCGGCGAGCAGCAGATGCTGGCGATCGCACGCATCCTGCGTACGGGCGCCAGTTTCCTGATGCTTGACGAGCCGACCGAAGGCCTCGCGCCGGTCATCATCCAGCAGATCGGTCACACCATCGCGCGGCTGAAGAAGGAGGGCTTCACGATCCTCCTGGTCGAGCAGAACTTCCGGTTCGCCTCGACGGTCGCGGACCGCTACTACGTCGTCGAGCATGGCAAGATCATCGATGGATTCGCCAATGCCGATCTGTCCGCCAACATGGACAAGCTGCATACTTATCTCGGCGTCTGACCGGCGTCGGGGCACTGTTTTTGGGACGTTCTGGAAAGTTGGAAATGAAGAGCAGATTCATCGCGTCATTGCTGCTGGGAACGGCGCTCACGGTGGCAGCCGGCAGCATCGCCTCGGCCGGAGACAAGACCGTCAAGATCGGCGCGCTGTCCGATCAGTCCGGTCTGTACTCGGACCTCGGCGGCCCCGGCTCGACCCTCGCGGCGCAGATGGCGATCGAGGATTCCGGCCTCACCGCCAAGGGCTGGAAGATCGATGTGATCTCCGGTGATCACCAGAACAAGCCCGACATCGGCACCTCGATCGCGCGGCAGTGGTTCGACGTGGAGAAGGTCGACGTCGTCGTCGACGTGCCCAACTCCGGCGTGGCGCTGGCGGTGAACAACGTCGTCAAGGAGAAGAACGGCGTCTATATCAATTCGGGCGCGGCCACCTCCGACCTCACCAATGCGCAATGCTCGCCGAACACGGTGCACTGGACCTACGATACCTACATGCTCGCGCACACCACCGGCCAGGCGCTGGTCAAGGCGGGCGGCACGAGCTGGTTCTTCCTGACCGCGGACTATGCCTTTGGCGCGGCGCTGGAGCGCGATACCACGGCTGTGGTGACTGCCAATGGCGGCAAGGTGATCGGCGGCGTCAAGCATCCGCTCAACACCTCCGACTTCTCGTCCTTCCTGCTGCAGGCGCAGTCGTCGAACGCCAAGGTCATCGGTCTTGCCAATGCCGGCGGCGACACCACCAATTCGATCAAGCAGGCGGCCGAGTTCGGCCTCACCAAGGGCGGCCAGAAGCTCGCGGCGCTGCTCTTGTTCCTGACCGACGTCAAATCGATTGGGCTCGACATCGCGCAAGGCCTCAACTTCACCGAGACCTTCTACTGGGACATGAACGATCAGACCCGAGCGTTCTCCGAACGCTTCGCCAAGCGGATGAAGAACGGCGCGCCGCCGACGATGGTGCAGGCCGGCGTCTATGCAGGCCTGTCGCATTACTTCAAGGCGCTGGACGCGCTCGGCGAGAATCCGCATGACGGCATCAAGATCGTCGACAAGATGAAGTCGATGCCGACCGACGATGCGCTGTTCGGGAAGGGCGAGATCCAGCCCAACGGCCGCACCATCCACACCGCCTATCTGTTCGAGGTGAAGAAGCCCGCGGAGTCGAAGGGCCCGTGGGACCTCTATAAGCTGGTCGGCTCGGTGCCGGGCGACCAGGCCTTCACGCCGCTCGACAAGAGCGCGTGCGCCTTGTTGAAGAAGTGAGCCGCAGCAGTCCAGGCGGCTGATGCCGCCGGGGCTGTTGGTCCCTGAGGAAACGCCGAGAGAAAATAGAACAAGACGATGCAGGCCCTCTACGCACAGCTTCTGGTTGGACTGATCAACGGCTCGTTCTACGCGCTGCTCAGTCTCGGGCTTGCCGTCATCTTCGGCATGCTCAACATCATCAACTTCGCCCATGGCGCGCTCTACATGATGGGCGCGTTCTGCGCCTATTTCCTGTTGAACCTCGGCGGCATCGGCTATTGGTGGGCGCTGCTGCTGGCGCCGATCATCGTCGGCATCTTCGGCATGGTCCTCGAGCGCACCATGTTGCAATGGCTGGCCGGGCTCGATCATCTCTACGGCCTGCTGCTGACCTTCGGTCTGGCGCTGATCATCCAGGGCGTGTTCCAGAACTTCTTCGGCTCGTCCGGCCTGCCTTATGCGATTCCCGATCAGCTCCGCGGCGGCATGAATCTCGGGTTCATGTATCTGCCGGTCTATCGCGGCTGGGTCGTTATCTTCTCCCTTGTCGTCTGTCTGGCGACCTGGTTCCTGATCGAGCGGACCCGGCTCGGGGCCTATCTGCGCGCCGCCACGGAGAACCCGACATTGGTGAGGGCGTTCGGCATCAACGTGCCGCGCATGATCACGCTCACCTACGGGCTCGGTGTCGGACTCGCCGCACTCGCGGGCGTGCTGTCGGCACCGATCAACCAGGTCCGTCCGCTGATGGGCGAGAACATGATTATCGTCGTGTTCGCGGTGGTCGTGATCGGCGGCATGGGCTCGATCATGGGCTCCATCATCACCGGCTTTGCTCTCGGCGTGATCGAGGGACTGACCAAATATTTCTATCCCGAGGCTTCCAACACCGTGGTCTTCGTTCTGATGGTCCTGGTGCTGCTGGTGAAGCCGACGGGTCTGACCGGACGGGCGGCCTGACATGACATCGATCACCGACGCGACCCTGCCGATCACCCCGCGCGCGATGCGCGACGAGATGATCGTGTTCGTCATCATGGCGGCGCTGCTCGCCATCGTGCCCTGGACGGGGCTCTACCCGTTCTTCGTCATGCAGGCGCTGTGCTTCGCGCTGCTCGCCTGCGCCTTCAACTTGCTGATCGGCTATGGCGGCCTGCTGTCGTTCGGTCACGCGATGTTCCTCGGCACCGCCGGTTATTGCAGCGCGCACGCACTCAAGGTCTGGGGCCTGCCGCCCGAGCTCGGCATCCTGGTCGGCGTGGCCGGATCATTCGTCCTCTCGGTCGTCGCGGGATACATCTCGATCCGCCGCCAGGGCATCTATTTCGCGATGATCACTTTGGCGCTGTCGCAGCTGCTGTACTTCATCTACCTGCAGGTGCCCTTTACCCATGGTGAGGACGGCATCCAGGGCATTCCGCAGGGCCGGATGTTCGGCATCCTGGATCTGTCCAAGCCGACGGTGCTCTATTACGTCGTGCTGGTTGGTTTCCTGGGCGGCTTCCTGTTGATCTTTCGCACCATCAACTCGCCGTTCGGCGAGGTGTTGAAGTCGATCCGTGAGAACGAGCAGCGTGCGATCTCGCTTGGCTACAAGACCGACCAGTACAAGCTGCTCGCCTTCATCCTGTCGGGGACGCTGGCCGGCTTGGCCGGCGCGTTGAAGGTGTTCGTTGCACAGAACGCCTCGCTGACCGACGTCGAAGTGGCGATGTCGGGTCAGATCGTGCTGATGACCCTGGTCGGCGGCCTCGGAACCGTGTTCGGGCCCGTCGTCGGCGCGTTCGTGATCGTGGGTATGGAGCAATATCTGGCCGGCTTCGGGCAGTGGGTGAAAGTCATCCAGGGCGGCATCTTCGTCGCCTGCGTGCTGACCTTCCGCCGCGGCGTGATCGGGGAACTCGCCCATCTGTTCAAGCGCTCCCTCTAAGTCATTGATTTGCGAGTAATTCCTACGAGATGGCAGAAAGCGGTGGATGATCCGACCGCCGCTTCTGCTGCGGCGAGATCCGGGATATGACAGTTCTGTGACGGGCCGGCCCTGGCCCGTTCCAGAATCGATGGACCTCGTCCCATGTTGCACTGGTTTCGCGCCGTCCTCCCGCGGGAGGAGCGGTTTTTCGATTTGTTCACCCGCCACAACAAGGTGGTGATCCAGGGCGCGCATGCGCTGCAGGACATGCTGCAGGGCGGCGATGACATTCTCGTTCATTGCCAGCGCGTCAGCCAGTTCGAGAACGAGGCCGACAACATCACCAGGGAGGTGCTGACCGCCGTCCGCCGCACCTTCATCACCCCGTTCGATCGCGGCGACATCAAGAACCTGATCACCTCGATGGACGACGCCATCGACCAGATGCAGCAGACGGCCAAGGCCGTGGTGCTGTTCGAGGTGAAGGAGTTCGAGCCGACCATGCGCGAGATGGGCACTTTGCTGGTCGAATGCGCCAATCTGATCGGGAAGGCGCTGCCGCTGCTGCAGGCCATCGGCCAGAACGTGCCGATGATCACCGCGATCACCGAGGAGATGACCAAGCTCGAGGGGCGTGTCGACGATCTCCATGACATCGGCCTGAAGGAGCTGTTCCTCAAGCACCGCAACGCCAACACCATGGACTTCATCGTCGGCGCCGAGATCTACGACCATCTGGAGAAGGTCGCGGACCGCTTCGACGACGTCGCCAACGAGATCAATTCGATCATGATCGAACAGGTCTAGGGGCGCGCGCCGTGGATGCTCATCTCGGCCTTCCGATCCTGGTCGGCCTCATCGGCGTCGCGCTCGCCTTCGACTTCCTGAACGGCTTGCACGATGCCGCCAACTCGATCGCGACCATCGTTTCGACCCGGGTGCTCAGGCCGCAATATGCGGTGTTCTGGGCCGCGTTCTTCAACTTCATCGCTTTCGGCGTATTCGGCCTGCATGTTGCCCAGACCATCGGCACCGGAATCATCGATCCCGCGATCGTCGACGCACAGGTGATCTTTGCCGCGCTGGTCGGCGCCATCGTCTGGAACCTCGTCACCTGGGCGGCCGGCATTCCCTCGTCGAGCTCGCACGCTCTGATCGGCGGGCTGGTGGGGGCAGGGATCGCCAAGGCCGGCATCTCGGCCGCCGTCTGGAGCGGACTGTCGAAGACGCTCCTCGCCATCGTGCTGTCGCCCCTCGTCGGATTGGTGCTGGCGATGATCCTGGTGGCGATCGTGTCCTGGGCCTCGGTGCGATCGACGCCGTTTGCCGTGGACCGCGCCTTCCGCATCCTGCAATTCGCCTCCGCCTCGCTCTACTCGCTCGGCCATGGCGGCAATGACGCCCAGAAGACGATGGGCATCATCGCCGTGCTGTTGTATTCGCAAGGCCATCTCGGCGAGCAGTTCACGGTGCCGTTCTGGGTGGTGCTGTCGTGTCAGGCGGCGATGGCGCTGGGCACCCTGATGGGCGGCTGGCGCATCGTCCGCACCATGGGCCTGCGCATCACCAAACTGAATCCGATGCAGGGCTTCTGTGCCGAGACCGGCGGTGCGATCACCTTGTTCCTGGCCACCTTCCTCGGCGTGCCCGTCTCGACCACTCATACCATCACCGGTGCCATCGTCGGCGTGGGCGCCGCCCGCCGCGCCTCTGCGGTGCGCTGGAACGTCGCCGGATCGATCGTCTACGCTTGGATCTTCACGATTCCGGCCTCCGCGATCGTCTCGGCGCTGACCTTCTGGCTGGTGTCGGTGCTCCGGCACTGATCCGGGGCGGGCGGGGGATGAACTCCCCGGTTGGAGTTGCGGTGCAAAACGCCTATATGGAGGGCGCGCGGCGGCCGTGAGCCCGCGCGTCTCCCGACACATCGCCCGTTCTCTGGCCCGAAACGACGCCTGCCGCCTCATGTCCGACACCACCATCACGACCGAACAGCCCGCCCGCACCGCCTTGTCCGACGAGGTCGCGCGCCGGCGCACCTTTGCCATCATCTCGCATCCGGACGCCGGCAAGACCACGCTGACGGAGAAACTGCTGCTGTTCGGCGGCGCCATCAATCTCGCCGGCCAGGTCAAGGCCAAGGGCGAGCGCCGCAACACCCGTTCGGACTGGATGAAGATCGAGCGCGAGCGCGGCATCTCGGTCGTGACCTCGGTGATGACCTTCGAGTTCGAAGGCCTCGTCTTCAACCTGCTGGACACGCCGGGCCACGAGGACTTCAGCGAGGACACCTACCGTACGCTGACCGCGGTCGACTCCGCCGTCATGGTGATCGACGCCGCCAAAGGCATCGAGGCGCGCACGCGAAAGCTGTTCGAGGTCTGCCGCCTGCGCGACATCCCGATCATCACCTTCATCAACAAGATGGATCGCGAGAGCCGCGACACGTTCGATCTCTTGGACGAGATCGAGAAGACGCTGGCGCTCGACACCACGCCGATGACCTGGCCGGTCGGCCGCGGCCGCGACTTCATCGGCACCTATGATGTTCGCGACGGCGGCGTGCGCCTGCTCGAAGGCGGCGGCGCCAAGACCGGCGCGGCGCAGCAGATCGCGATCTCCGAGCTCGGCAAGCTCAACGCCAATCTCGACATGGGCCAGATCACCGACGAGCTGGAGCTGGTCAAGGAAGCCTGCAAGCCGTTCGAGCTCGATGCGTTCCGCGAGGGCCATCTGACGCCGGTCTATTTCGGCAGCGCGCTACGCAATTTCGGCGTCGGCGATCTGCTCGAAGGCCTCGGCCGCTACGCGCCGTCGCCGCGTGCGCAGGAGTCCAATCTGCGCAAGGTCGATGCCGCCGAGCCGCGCATGAGCGCCTTCGTGTTCAAGATCCAGGCGAACATGGATCCGAACCATCGCGACCGCATCGCGTTCGCGCGGCTGTGCTCGGGCAAGCTCAACCGCGGCATGAAGGCCAAGCTGGTGCGCACCGGCAAGACCATGCCGCTGTCGAGCCCGCAATTCTTCTTCGCCCAGGACCGCTCGGTCGCGGACGAAGCCTTTGCCGGCGACGTCGTCGGCATTCCCAATCACGGCTCGCTTCGCATCGGCGACACGCTGACCGAGGGCGAGGACCTGACCTTCGTCGGCGTGCCGAGCTTCGCACCGGAAATCGTCCGCCGCGTCCGCCTCACCGATGCGATGAAGGCGAAGAAGCTGAAGGAAGCCCTGCAGCAGATGTCGGAGGAGGGCGTCGTGCAGGTGTTCCGCCCGCGCGACGGTGCGCCGGCGCTGGTCGGCGTCGTCGGTCCGCTGCAGCTCGACGTGCTCAAGGCGCGGCTCGACGCCGAATATTCGCTGCCGGTGGAGTTCGAGGTCTCCGAATTCTCGTTGGCCCGCTGGATCTCCTGCGACGACAAGAAGAAGCTGGAAGCGTTCATCGCCTCCAACAATTCCGGTGTCGCCGACGACGTCGATGGCGATCCGGTGTTCCTCGCCAAGAACGAGTTCTATCTCGGCTACACCAAGGAACGCGCAGAAGGCATCGTGTTCTCCAACGTCAAGGACGTGAAGAAGAAGGCGTAGCCGCCCGACACTCCGTCGTCATTCCGGGGCATCGCGCAGCGATGAACCCGGAATCCATCTTGCCTCTTGTTCTGCCGCCCGATGGATTCCGGGTTCGCCCTGCGGGCGCCCCGGAATGACGGTGCGGAGAGATCATCTTAAAGCTCGATGATCCCGCGCCGTGCCGCATGCGCCACCGCATCCGTCCGGCCGGTGGCATCGAGCTTGTCGAGCAGCGAGCCGACGTGGAATTTCGCGGTGTGCACGGAGATGCCGAGGCTGCGCGCGATCTCCTTGTTGGAGCAGCCCTCGGCCATCAGCGCCAGCACGTCGCGCTCGCGCGCGGTGAGCTGAAACGCGTCGCTCGCGGCACCGTCTGGCGTCCGGCGGTCGCTTGCGTCCTCGCTGTTGCGCGTGACCGCCACCTCGGCGTATTCGCCTGATGCGACCAACCGCAATCCGGCGACGCCGCCGAGCAGCGCCGCCAGCCGGTCGGCCAGCTCGGCATCGTCGACCGTGATGGCGATCGTGATCGGCGCGGGTTCGTCCGCGCTCACGCGGGCCGCTCGCCGATGGTCAGTGCCACCTGTAACGGCTCGCCGCCGCGCAGCGCCGCCACCTCGACCACGGCGCCGACGCTATCCGGGCCGAGCTCGCGCATCAGCGCGCGCATGCCTCTGAATGGCTGGTTGTTGAGTGCGGTGATGATATCGCCCTGGCGCAGTCCGGCGACGGCGGCCGGACCAGTCTTGTCGACGCTCATCACCATTGCGCCCAAGCCGTCATCGAGCCTGACCGGCTGCAGCCCGGCGCCGAGATAGCCGCGCGCGATGCGGCCGTGGGTCTCGAGCTTGCCGGCCACCCGGGCGATGGTCGCGGCGGGAATGACGAGCGTGCGGCGCGGCCCGCGTACGGCCATCCCGATCGCGTGTCCCTGCGCGTCGAGCACGAGGCCGCCTTCGGAGCTGTGGCGCAAGCGGGTGTCGAGCTCGACCCTCGCCTCGATGTCGCCGCCGCGCAGGCTACGCCAGGGACCGGCGGATTTCGACACGAGCGCGAGTGCCGCGACCGGCGTGCCCTGGTCGGCGGCCATGATGACGGCGAGCGATCCGAGCGGCGGGACATCGTTTGTGAGCAGCGCAGCCGGCGCGTCCTGACCGCCGAAGCGAAGCAGCGCGATGTCCGTGGTGTGATCGCGCCCGGCGATGGTCGCAGCGCGCGTCGTACCGTCAGCGAATGCGAGTGATACCTCGCCTTCGTCGGCTAGCGCTTCGTCGGCTGTGACCACGAGGCCCGGCTTCCAGATGAAGCCGGAGGCCCGCGAGCGGTGCGAATGAACGGAGACGAGCGAGGGCGCGGCAGCGGCGACGGTCGCGGATATCGCTGACGACAGCGCGGAGAGCGAAGAGAGGTCGGGCATCGATGGCTCCATGGGTCGTAGCCAATGTGGAGCGTCGGACGGGGTTTCGGAACTCCCCGGATGGGCAGGATCAGCCAAAGTCCGGCTGCGTAGCCCGGATGAGCGGAGCGATATCCGGGTTCAAACTCGGAGTTCGTGAGGCCCCGGATGCCGCTCCTTTCATCCGGGCTTCTGTAACGGGCCTTGGTTTGTCAATCCCAATTGCATGTCCTCTCGCCGGGCCCTT
>NZ_JABFDM010000014.1 GCF_013178945.1 Bradyrhizobium aeschynomenes | reverse complement strand
CGAACGCCTTCAAGGAGTGCCGGATCGCGTTCTCGAGATCGAGGAATTTGCGCTTGAGATTGCGGCGGTGCGTCAGCAGCAGCCGCAGCCGATAGCACGGCGCGGTCTTGATGTGCGCGCGCCGGAACCAGCCAGTGCGCATGATGTGCGCAATCCCAAGCGCGTCCGCACGGTCGGTCTTGTTGCGCTGCGCATGCAGCGCGGCGCGCACGTGCTGGGTCTCCAGACAGATCGCCGGCAGGCCGCGACGGAGCAATTCGCCATGCAGCCACGGCGACAGCGCGCCGGCCTCGTGGCCGACCCGCCGCAGCCGGCTGAGATACGGCGACAGTGCGCCCTTGATCGCGTCCGGGTCGGTCATCACCGCGACCTCCAGCAGCACTGCGCCCTTGTCGTCGACCACACAAATCGCGGTCTGATCCATGCCGACATCCAGTCCGCAGAAGAACTCCATGGCGCGCCTCCTGTGTTGGTGAGAGCGCTCATTCTGCATGGCCGCCGCTGCCGCGTCAGCAGTTGGACGGTCAGGCCGATTACGGACGGCAGGGAGTAATCGGGCGCTTCTCCGCCTTCTGCTCCAACATGATCGTCTCCTCTGCTTGATATTATACGGCTGCACACGAGCGGTCGACAACATGGCATTGGTCCGGCTTTCGTCGTGATCTCGGGGTGATGACCTCTGGTGGTCCATCCAGGAGTTCGTGCTCAGCCTCGCCTGCCAAGCGGGCGCACATGTCGTCGTCGGGATCGCGGGGCAACACAGACACAGTAGCGTGCTCGCCGTATCCGCTTCGATCCATCAAACGGCTCTCTCCGCCAATCAGCGGAAGCTCAGCCAATCTTCTGTCATCGAGCTGTCTGCCAGACGGCGCTCGCCAGAGCTCTCACATTGCGGCGGCGAGCGCCGTCGGGTAGCTTAAATTCGGCTCATCGGCACGTTCATTCTGGGTCGCGAACCGGAAGGCGGATCCGTCAATCCACATGCGATGTTACTGCTAGATTGAGTGCAACGGCCACGACCGCGCGTTTGTGGCCATGCTTGGCTGCGATCGGACACCCCAGGCCTGGATGCGGCACCATTGCTTGGAACGCGCCAGCATTGCGCTCGCGATCTTGTAGAGCACGGTACGAACCTCCCTATCTCCGCACTTCGAGATGTGCCGTTCGATGTCGATCGATGTGCCCGCCGGGATGCGCGGAGACGTCAGTCCAAAGTGCGCACCAACCATCTTGGACTTGCTGAACCGGTGCGGAGCGTCGATCGCCGCCTTGAAGTTCAAAGCCGACACCGGACCAACGCCTGGAATGGCGCAGACGCGCCCGCAGAGCTCGTCCGAGTCAACCATTGGAACCAGCAAGCCGTGCAGCCTCTTGTACTCGGCCAAGTGCTTCCCAGGACCATAACATGCATTCCGCCATGCCTCCAATCAGATGGTCATGAGTCACCAGGTCTCGCACTTGCGCCGTAAACAAGGCCCGCTGAATCCGCGGTTCAACCAACAGACCGAACACCGTCAGCAACTTCCTGATCTCGTTTTCGATGTCGAGCAGATTGCGCTTGAGCGTCCGCCGGTGACCGAGCAGCGACCGTAGATGGCTCTCCGGGCTCTCGACATGGACCGGTCGATACCAGCCCGCGCGCACCAGATGCGCTGGGGCCGCATCATTCTTGTCGGCTTTGTTGCGCTTAGCATCTTCATCAGAACGTTACCGCCTGCGTTGGCAACACGGGTCTGATAACCCACGCACTCTGTCTCGCTTGAATAGGCACGGACATCTGGTGAGTCATTGCGGGGCTCTGATAGCTCCAGCTCACCTGGTTGCCGCTTCGGCAGAAGTGCGCGACTCTATCTCCCGGGTTTTTGTCCCCCGTAATGTCGAACAGGGATCTCAGCGGCCGAGTCTTGGACAGCGTACCGCGGCGTGGCAGCGGGGCTCATCGCCCCGCCTCCGCGTCGGTCTCGCGAATGACGAGGCGGCCATTCAAGGGCAGGCAGATCAACTGGATGTTGAAACCCTTGCCGTCCTGGTGCTTCCAGGCTGCGCCGATCTTGGTCCAGAGGGCATTGTCACCTTCCCCTTCGACCAAATAGACCGCATACGGCGCCAATTTTCTTTCGTTGCGTCTCATCTTGTATACTCCCGTTTGGTCTAACCGGCTGCGCCATTCGCGGCCGGACGGGAATTCCTTGGGAACGAAGGATGAGCGGCAGGGCAAGGAGGCTCCGACCGAGGGCCCCTCCGGGATACGGTTGGATGCCTTGCGCTGACGCGCTTCGGTCCCAAATTCCCCGTCCCACTGGCCGCGCAATAGATGCAGCCTCCAGACGGGAGCAGGCCTAAGACGCAATAGAACCGCGCCAGAATGAGCCTTGTGTGTCGAGCAGGAGAGGAGGACGGCTCCAGGACCATCGAAGCCGTTGGCTCCATCTATAGACAAACTCGAAGTGCCCACCATGGCGGCCGTGCTATAATCGGGTTGAGTTTTTCGAGCGAGACCTCCGATGGCTAAGAAAGCGAAGATCGGGAAGTGCGTCCACTGCCTCAGAGATGGCGTGGAGCTAACGTCCGATCACATGTTTCCACAAGCCTGGTATCCGGACGCGACGCCGGAAAATCTTGAGAAGTGGCAATTTCCGTGCTGCTTCGAGTGCAATCAGCGCTACAGCAAGATCGAAGATGACCTGCTGAACCGGTTCGCGCTCGTGCTTGACGCCAAACATCCTGCATCGCAGGGCCTCGTCGACGCAGCGCTAAGGGCAATCGACCCGAATGCGGGTAGGAACGAGAAAGATGCTGGAGCGCGCGCGGCAAGACGCAGAAAGTTATTGGCCGACACGCTCAAGGGCGAAGCAATACCGGAAGACCAAGTTGTGCATGGTCTCGGCGAGCGTTGGGGACGCGGCAAGTCTGAGCAGTTGGCCATTCAGATCCCACGTGCGGGTCTCGATGCCATGACTGAGAAGATCGTGAGAGGCCTGGCCTATCGCGAGGACGGACGGTTTATCGAACCTCCCTATACCATTCAGACCTTTCTAGATGGAACGGGAGCAGACGTTGCAAGGGAGATGATCAAAAAGGCCGGACAAGCATACAAGCGGGAGCCTGGCCTTGAAATAATCCGTGCAACTGTAGACGGGGATAAGTACAGCGCACTCTACGAAGTAACATTTTGGCAGCAGTTCAAAACTTACGCAACGATTCAGACGGAAGGCGGCAGTCTTAGCGATGTTCCTCACGGCTATCGCGTTCTGAACAGAAACGAACTAGTCCAAACCGGGGACCTCTGGTGTCATCACGGCAAGGTGCACAGATTCTGGCTGCCTATCACGCGACTTGGGAAGCAGGAGTCGTATAACGACTATTGTAGACTTCTAAGCCATTGAGCTCAGACTTGGCCAGTATTGACGAAAGAGTGAACCAGCACTCTGACGAGCCAACACGACAAAGGCCTCAGTCGATGACCTCAGCCGTGTAAATTGCCACGGGTGTCTGAGCCTGCGCTCTCACGACGGGCCAGTAGAACGGCGTACCACGCCAACCCCTGCTCTCATCTCCGTTCTGGCGAAGTAGAAACAATATCGGCTGCGAGACTGCATAAGTCTTCGCCAACTGGCCTTCTGTACGCTCTGAATCCGGCGTCTCGATGTAAGTCGCGTGAGAGCTTTCACTTGCGATTCGCGACGAATTACGATTATCGGCTGCCCAGAGCCAGACCTTGCCACGATCTTCCGGATTAATTGCTTGCTGAGAAAGGTGGGTCAGAGCGGCACGAGCCGCGTCCCAGTCAAATGGCGGCGCGTCGTCCTCAGGGAACTCTAACGTTGGCTCAATGCGATCCAAAAATCCGATTGCAATCTTAAGATCAACCAACACAGCCTGATCAGAGTTGAAGCCACAAAGCTTGCAGACCTCATCGTCAATCGCCTGAATAGCTTTGCCAATGCCACTACTACCCGTCTTATAGCCAGTCTGAAAGCCAATCGGAAGGATGCGTTTGTTGGGCCGCAACGTCTGCGTCGTCGCTATGAGGATCTTGTTCGGGCTGCAGGGCACAATACTGCCATTCGCGGATTTACGAATGAATTGCACCGCACGATCACCTCCTGCCTGGACCGTTGCACGCAAGGAGGTGTCGAACTCTTCCATCTGTGCCATGGCGTACCGGATCGCCTTTGATGTATAGAAGCGGGTCACGGCAAGGTCGGGTCGACGATACCCGTACATTCGAGAGTGCTGCAGAACCGTATCTTGCTGAAACTTGTTGGGCCTCCGGCCGTAGTAGAATCCGATCAAATTTGCCAACGTCACTCCCCGATCCAATACCTGGCCGCCGATGAAGATATTGAGCGGGCTACGGAGTTTTAGCTGTCCGGAACTATCAAGAAGGGCCGCGACATCGTCATCGGAATTGACCTTAGCGATCGTTATGTGCTCATCGGCGAGAGCTGTTTCCGTCGCCAAGAGCACCTCGGAAAGCTCGGGCACTGGCGCTCCATCCAAGGCCAGTGACTTGATAAGATCGCCATAGCTCTCGGAGACCAGATCGGAAAAGATCATATTTTTCTGCAGCGCGGCTTCTCCAAGCTCAGAAACAATTCGCTTGACCAACGTTTCTTGCCAATTATGCGCTTCTCGACTTGCTTCAGAGTGCAACAAAAAGGAATACCGGAGCTTCTTGTCTTTTCCTCCACCGCTCTTGCCGTTGATGCGCTGGATAGTCCCACCGACAATGAAGGTCACAATTGCGGTTCGAAGCCCAACGAGATTCCTAGTCGTTAGAACCTCAGCGAGGTCAAATGACCGTCGATCCTGCTTTTTCAAACGATCGAATTCACGGTGATCGACTGTATGATGAATCAAACTCTCAATGGTGTCCGACTCACTGTGTGAAGACGCTCCGAAATAGACGTCTCCACCGACATATTCAGGAGGCACGGGAACGAGTTTTGTAAACGCCGGTCGTGTCGGTTTAAATTCCGTGACATTCGCCACCTCAATCTCAGTTGGCTGGAGATAGAGCGAGTAAGGCGTTGCGGTCACTTGCAGGAATGACGTCTGATGAATAGCTGTTCGCAAATTGCTGATCTGCAGGGAAATTTGCCTAGCTTCTATCAATCCGGCCTTCTTCGTGTACCCGATGGACGCACTGTCCGCTTCGTCATCGATTATAAGCGTTCGCCTCCCCGCCATCGCAGGGTTGTCGACGAAAAGACTGGTCAAGCGATCGAGATTGTCTGTCTGTTTCTTCGCTACAAAAATGAGTTTTGAATCCAACTCAAATTTTCCGAACTTTTCCGGCGTATGCATGATGTCGTAGATCGCCAGCTCACCGTCATCAATAAACTGCTCAAACTCACTCGTTAGCCGCTTGTAGGTTTGTTCAATTAGCGCCCTCGAGTTCTTACTCAGTATAATCGCGATGTCGTACTTATTATCGAATGCCAAGGCCACCGTACTAATGAACGTCCGTGTCTTTCCGCTTTGAACCTTCCCTAGCAGCATGCCGGGGTGCTCGGCCGAGGTGGATGACGAGAGCAACTCTCGAACGACATCCTCGGCACAGGCAAACGTATCAGCACTAAAAGACGCATTTGCCGCCTTATAGGCCGGATAGAAGACGCCATCCAGATTCAGCATTGTGCCCTTGGTCATCGCGCCTCCTACGTTTCCATTCCTGTGTTGTTTGCAACCGAGGAACCACTTGCCTGCATATGGCGATCCAAAATGTCGTGGACTTCTGCTGGCTTAAACGCCACATCCCAGCACCAAGTACCAAAGCCACCACTAGCATTCACCGCAGCAACCCATTCGCTGAGTGCCTCACGCTTGGCTACGTTTTGCGGACTGTCCTCACCTTTAATTTCCAAAACGAGGGTCTTGCCGTTGCTCAACTTGACCAGGAAGTCGGGTGAATAGCGACGGCGTGATCCGGCCCACAGATAATGAATTTGGAAACCCAAATGATCATTCTTTGCGTACGCATCGATACCATCGCGGGTATCGAAGATATTGGCCGCGTATTGCTCCCACGATGAGTCTCCAACGACATGACTGACGTGAGATCGTACGGTGGGATTGTTGGGTTTGGTCGTGTACCAGGTGCGCATCTGCGCGGTGGAGCCGATGGGATTTTCATCATCGTAAATAGGCTCAAGCGTGGTGGTGTTTTGTTGCTTTACGAAGCGCAGCAGATGCTGAACAATGAGGTCTATGTTTAGCGCGAAGAGAATTCGCCTCCGTAGCGGGTCCTGGTGGAACAGCGACGGGACTTCGATACGGTCCGATTTCAAGAACGCCTCGACCAACTGAATCAACTGGAACGCCAAAAAATCCTCGTTGCCTTTGAAACCGCGCTTGAGCAACGCGAACGCCTTGCGTGCGGCCTGAAAGACCAGGCGCTGCAAACGGAACCCTTCGGGCAATTTCTCCAGGTCAATCGACTTGACCTTGCTCAAGTCCGCAGCTCCGCCCAGCGCAGGTGCAATATCCGCAGAGATAGGCGTCGAAGCAGGATCTAGGCTGAGCTTCTCGACCTGAGCCCAGTCCACCGTAAGTGTCTGACTCACGACCGTCTCGGTGCGAAGGACATTAGGCCACTTGATCTCCAGATTGTTGCGCTCTGGTATGATCTCGATCTGAGTGCTTGGCCGGGGCGGAGGCGGCGGCTCGCCGCCATCACCGATGTCTTCGTAAATAGAAAGTGGCACGCCGAACACATTGACGTATTCCGGCCGAAACAGACCGTTCTCGTCCTTGTCGTAAGTAACCCGACGCAATCCGCGACCAATGACCTGCTCACAGAGTAGCTGCGAGGTGAATGCGCGCAGTCCCATGATGTGGGTCACAGTCTTGGCATCCCAGCCCTCGGACAGCATTGCGACCGAGATAATGCTCTGCAGATTTTGTCCGGCGCCACCGCGCTTGCCCACTGTATCGACGATTTCGCGGAGAAGCTCCTCCTTTTTCAGATCATCCAGTCGAGCCGTTTTTGTCTCAGGAAGGCCGCTACCCTGCACTATTGCTGCCAGCCGAGCCTCATAACCCTTGTCGGCGGCGGAGGCCTCACCGATTTCGGCCTTTTCGAGCACCTTGGAGTCAACCCGCAGCGTCTGCGAAGGAGAGTGCAACTCAGGCCAGTGGGCATCACCCTTGTTAAGATAGTTCTCGATCCGGGCCGCCGTTTCTGTTCGGTTGCATACTGTCAACATAACGGGAGGCGTAAAACCGGCCGCCACCCACTCTTGACGAATTTCGCGCCAATCAGCGGCTAGTAAAGTGTAAGCATCCTGCACAAGCTTTGGCAGCGGCTCCTCAGGCTCGGCCTTACGGTTAAGGTCTTCCGAAACCGAGGGATCGCGGTAGATATGGTAGAGCTTTGAACGCAGTGTCTGCGCATCCGGGAGCGCATCATCACGCACAACTACGCGCGGAGTCTTCACGAGACCCGCTTCGATAGCGTCGTTAAGACCGAAGTCGGAGACGATCCAGCCGAACAGGGCGCTTTCGGTCGTATTCTTGCCGGTAGGCGCGAAGGGTGTGGCCGACAGGTCAAAACAACGATTGATCCGCCGGGTGTTATGGATTCGGTCGAGTCCCTCAATCCAACGCGTCGCCTCATCAAGATCAATACCTTGCTCTTCGGCGTCCTTCTTACTAATCTTGACCTCTGCTGGCTTACGGTAGGCATGGTGAGCTTCATCGTTGATGATAACGATGCCTTTAGAAGCAGCGAGCTTGCCAAGCACCCGCCGACTAAACGCCTCGTCCGTTTCGGCTCCTTTCTTGACGACCGAGCGCTTGGCATCCTTAAGCGGCATCAGTGCGTGCCAGTTCTCGATCAGAATATCGGCCTGGTTCAGCTTCTGACGCAGCGCCTCTGAGGGGCACAATGAATATTCGTCGTAGTAATTGTCCGGCTCGCCCGAGTACAGCACGCGCAGCCGGTCTTTCACAGTAAGGCCCGGCGCTACAATAAAGATGGCGCTGCTGAAATCCTTGTTACGCTTTGGATAGGTCAGGGCATTGAGAACTTGCCATGTAATGATCATGGCCATCACCGTGGTCTTGCCGCTACCGGTCGCCATCTTGTTGCAGACGCGTTCCCAAGGCCCCCCGTCACCGGGAACGAAAATGCCCTGGCGGAATTCCGCCGCCGCCTCGACCCACCAGATGAGGGTCTCGATGGCCTCCAACTGACAGAAGTAGAAGGCGTTCTGCCGAACAGAGGGGTCGTGCCAGTGCTCGAGCAGCCGACGCGTAACGGCCGTGACGCCTGGGTATCCGGCATCGCGCCACTGGTCGACACGGCCACGGATCGTATTTACTAAGTTCAACTCTACGAAGCGCCGCGTATTGTTACGAACGTCAAAGATCTCGTACCCGGCAGGTCGCCGCTCAGGCTTGATTTCAAGTCCGGCAGCACCGGGTACCCAATGCTGCTGCGGGCAGTCAAATGGTGAGTTGATAATGAGAGACTTCGGCTTGGTCACGCACTCACTCTCATCGGTTCAGGGGAATGACTTTGAGCGACTCAATGCCGCGATCATCGACAATTTTCACGGCAACACACTGGTTTTCACCAGCCTCAAAAGGCAAGGACACTGTGCCGTTGAACTTGTCCAAAAGAGACTCGTCCAGTTCGGCGCGGATCGTTTTCTTCAGCCGCTGCCAGCCGTCCTTTTTGCCCGCTATGGGGAAGAAGACCTGATGCGGGAATAATGACCGCTGATCGTAGTCGGGGTCCAGAGACCACATCGCGATTCTGTTCTTGCCACCCGACACGAGCTCACCTTGCTTCGTATCAAAATAGTCAAACCCGTGCACTTCGACCTGCCAACGCCCATCAGCTAGTGCCCTGAGCTCTACATCAGGCTGCCCCATGAGCCAGAAGCTTTCGTTGCTGGCGCGCCCCTTTTTCAAGTCCTCGGTCAGGAGGTCAGTGTTCATCTGTACCCGCAGCATGGTCACTCCGGGCCAATTGATCTCGTCGATATCCTTCGCGGCCTCAGGATCAAAGGCGAAGGCGCAGAACACCACGAATTTCGGCGAGGGTCGAAGTTTCTCGGCATCCTTGAGCGCCAGTTCGACTTGCCGCTGTTCGAGCGCGGCATGTTCGGGACCAAAGCTGACGACGACGCGCTCGCCAGTGTCGAGCGCTCCGCTCGTATGCAGATTTCTCAGGCCGGGTATCGTCTCAAGTTCGGCGAACTTTAGCTTTTGGCCGCCCTTTCCACGAACGCCAGCCTTCATAAGCTCGTCGCGCCAAGAGCTTTGACGTGATGTTTCTCCAGTTCGCACAATTGATGCGTGTGAGGAGTGTGAAGGCTGTGCCTTATCGAGGCTAATGACGGTGGGGTTTGGGACAGCTTCTACACTGAACGGACCAACGATCCTCTGCCGGTTCCTGTCAACTTCAGGATCATCATAGAGCACCTCCTGTTCGGCATGAGCAGTGATAGAGCTATCAATTTTGCTTTGGAGAGCACGTCGCGCATGATGGAATTGCTCAAAGGCCTCTTGAGCATTCGCTGGCCATTCGTTTGGCCACTCAACAGGTACTTCCCATTCTTCCAAAGTGTCTTCCGCAGAAAGTCGAAGCTTTTTGTCCTTTCGGGTTCCAGTTAGGACGGTGAAAGTCGGTACGGACTTCAACTGCTGATTTAGAGCGTCGAGCGCCTTAATGACGGCCGGATGAAGTGCATCGAAAATCTCGTCAATCTCCGGATTATTCGCGATTGACTTCAAAGTCACGTGTGGAACTGTCTTATAAGAGAAGCCGCCTTTGAGACCCTCGTGAGGATAGCGCAGCGTGTAGTAGTCGTAGCTTGCCGTCATCAAGCGCTGCTTAGCCAGCGTGATGGCCACACGAGAGGTGTCGCAGGTGATCCAGCGTCGCCCCCACTTCTCCGCAACAAAAGCAGTCGTTCCGGAGCCGCAAGTCGGATCAAGAATCAGGTCACCAGGATCTGTGGTCATAAGAAGACAGCGCTCAACAAATTTGGCGGCCGTCTCCACCACATACTTCTTACCCTGCGCAGCAGGCTTATCGGTCCAGCAATTCTCATATTGGGAAAGAGGGAAGTCACGGTTAAACTGCTTGTAGTAGGGGTCTTTCCCTAATAAGAAGAGACGGTTTGCTCTGATCAGCCGCGCCATTCCTTCGGAGTTGCTCGACCAACTTTTGTTGCCCGGCGGCGGGAAGCGCTCACCTTGAAATTCCAGATCGAAGGTGCAGGATTCAGTAAAGCCTGATGAGGTCGCATTCCGACGCCGGTATACCGTAGTCCGGAACCGCTCTGAGTCTCTCGATGGCTCCTCTTCGCCGGGAAAAAGATCGAAGAAGCGATACTCATTGTCGTCGGCAATATTGCGTGGCCGGTAGATGCCGCGAAATTTCATTTGGGCGCGGCTCTTGGCGTACCAGAGCAGGTGATCATAAACGCGGGCGACGCCTTTTTGCCCAAGCGGATCGGTGGCCTTGAACGCGATCTGAGCGGAGAAATTTTCTGCTCCGAACACCTCATCGAGAAGCTGGCGGACAAGGTGGAGGTTTTCATCTCCGATCTGCACGAAAATGCTGCCGGAGGCATGCAGAAGAGATCGCGCCATCAAGAGGCGATCGCGCAGGTAGGTCAGATATGAGTGGATCCCAAGCTCCCAAGTATCCCGGAAAGCTTTGATCATTTCCGGTTCTTGGGTCAGATCCGCATCAGCACCGTCCTTTACATCCCGCTTGTTCGTGAAGGGTTGAAAATTCGAGCCGTACTTAATGCCGTAAGGTGGGTCGATGTAGATCATCTGAATCTGCCCAGCCATACTCTCCTTTTTAAGAAGGGAGTTCATGATAAGCAGGGAGTCTCCAGCAATAAGCCGGTTCGACCAACTTTTCTCGTGCTTGTAAAAATCGACCGCTTGCCGAAGGGGCAGCGCTTCAAAAGGAGCGTCGAACAAACCGGGCTGAACCGGTCGCTCAACCGTTCCCTTCTCGCTTTTCATCTTCCGACGAACGGCGGCCAGAATGGACGCAGGATCAATCCGCTCGTGAACGTGCAAAGAAACAGTATCAACCTCGAAAGACGTACGCTCGGCCCTGCCGGTCCAGTTCAGGTAGGGCAACTGCAACCGCTTCAGTTCAGAAAGCGCTGCGTGCATGGCTTCTTGATCACCACTCTCCAGCGCCTCATCGATGAGCGCCTCAACTCGACTCCGGGTGCTGTCAAACTGAAGGGCAGGATCAATGTGTGGATCATATCGCCATACTGTCTTGGGCTCGTCCGGATCGTTCTCCGGGTGAACCATGCCCACTTCAGGATTGTTGACCCGCTTGTCGGGATGCCGATAGCTGACAATCTGTGCGGGTGCGTTCGGCGCCTTCGACTTCTTAGACTTGGGCTTCTTGGCCTTTGGAGTCGGACCCGCGGGCTCATCCTGAACTTCTAGCTCGAAGTCGTCATCTACGTCATCGTTCTTCCCGGCCGCCATCTGTAGGTGATTTCCCCGTCCATTGAGTCGTTTGCGGTCGTAACTCTATGTGAACGTTTGCGAAATCGTCCAGCTATTTGTGGCCGGCAATCTGCATATCCAAGGTTTTCAGTACTTTACTCCATCGCCCACAGGCTGTATGGCCGCGCAGAGTCGCGGTCAGCACGCGTAGACCTCTTGAGCGCGACTCGCTTGAGTGCCCACGACGGTTGCGATCCTGCTGTGAAAACCTCGGCTAGTTCGGTTTGGAACAAAAAAGAGCGCCTTTGCGCTAAAGCGAGCCACGCGGCTCGTAGAGCGGGCCCTACGGACCCTTGAAGGGACGCGTCCGATCACCGATCCTCGCTGTTCCGTCCCTTTACAGATGCTCCGCAGCATCAGGATCAACCGCACGTTCATAAGCAGCGGACAAGAAGGAGGTGGACGATTGGCGACCAACAAATCTCCGCCGCCTGGATTCACTGCGGATCGCGCGGCGCTCTCATACTTGGCCGATTGTATTCAAAGCTCGTCGATCCTGCGATAAAGAAAGTCGGTACTTCAGTTCAAAATGTGGATTTGCCAGATTGGCGGAAATTCTAACCGCAAAGTCCTGAGCAGCCTCAGCCGAACCCATGAAGCGCGCACCCTCGCGAATCGACATGTTGCCACTTTTGCCAGTTGTATTTGGCCTTGGCGAAATCGAGGCGGCCGCGGCGATCGGCGTCTCCGCAAGCAAGTTCCGCGCGCTCGTCAAAGAAGCCCGGATGCCGCGGCCTCGGCGAATTGACCGGCGCTTTGTCTGGGACGTTGATGAGCTGCGCGCGGCGTTCAAGGCTCTTCCTCATGAAGGAGAGAGCGAAGGATCCGATACATGGGCGGACGTGGTGTAATCCGGTTGAAGTATGTTCACGCATTTCGTGATCGTCAGGGCCGCATGCGCTACTACTTCCGCCGCGACGGAAGGCGTACGCCCCTTCCTGGCTTGCCCGGCTGTCGTGAGTTCATGGACACATACGCGGCGCTGTTGGCCAACAGGCCAAAGCCTGCTGAGCTACGACGGGCAGCCGCTCCCAAGACCTTCGCCGCACTCGCGATCCTCTATTACGGCTCCCCCCAGTATCGGTCGCTGTCCACTTCCAGCCGCACTAACTATAGGCGAGTGATCGACGGCTTCCTTGAAGAGCACGGTCACCGGCGTGTCGATCAAATGACGCGAGAGCATGTCGACATCGTCATCGGCAAGATGGCCGACAGGCCGGGAGCCGGCATTATCTTGCTGAAGCGGATCCGAACCCTGGTCCGCTACGCCATGGCGCTGGGATGGACCGATCGAGATCCAACTGCCGGTGTGCGGGGCTACAAGTCGAAGGAAATCCATACCTGGAATGAAAGCGAGATAGCGGTCTTCGAGCGCCATTGGCCGGAAGGCACCCGGGAGCGTCTGACGTTTGCGCTGCTCCTCTACACGGGTCAACGCGGGTCAGACGTTTATCGGATGACGTGGGCAGACATTTCAGGAGGTGCGATCCGCGTTGCACAGCAAAAGACAGCCGCGAAGCTCACCATTCCGATCCATGAGGCGCTGGATCGCGTCCTTTCGACTGCGAACCGTAGCCATTCGACAATCCTGGCGACGGCTTATGGCGAGCGGTTCTCCGTGAAGGGCTTCGGCCAGATGATCTCGGCCGCCATCCGGGAAGCAGGGCTCCCCCAACGCTGCAAGGCCCATGGGCTCCGAAAAGCCGCCGCGCGGCGACTAGCCGAAGCCGGGTGCTCCGCAAGCGAGATTGCGGCGATTACCGGGCACAAGACGCTAGCAGAAGTTGAGCGCTATACGCGCGCGGCTGACCAGGAGCGGCTGGCGAGACAGGCGATCCAGCGGCAGTCCAAAAATGAAAGTGGCAAACCGCCAATTGGCGAAGTGGCAAACTCCACCGATGAAGCCTTGGATATCAATAGTTTAGCTTGGAAAATGGCGCTCCCTAGGGGAATCGAACCCCTGTTTCAGCCTTGAGAGGGCCGCGTCCTAACCGCTAGACGAAGGGAGCGTGAGGTGAACCGCATAGCCTTGAACGCGCCGCGCCGCAAGACGGCAGATGCAAATTTCATGGCCGGCGTTGCGGAACGGTCGTCGGCGCCGGCCTCACGGCGCCTGGAGCTGGGCCATCAGCGCGGCGCCGGCGGCGGGGTCCATCCGATAGATCACGGTGCCGGCCATGGCCGAGGTGAACCTCGACTTGGGCTCCAGCAGCTCGCCGTGGCCGCCGCCGATGAAGGCCTGGTTCAACAGCACCTGGCCGGGCGGACCATAGGGCGTGATCCCCAGACTGAAATAATAGACCTGTCCGGCCTGCACTTGCACCTCGGTGTCGTAGGCCGTCGAAATCCCGCTCTGGACCGAGAGGGTGTGGGTGCCTGCGGGACGATCGACGAACAGGTAATAGCCGTTGCGCAGCACGCCAACGGATTTGTCGTCGATCTTGATCTCGGCGGTCGCGGCGGTACCGCCCATGGCGCCGACCAGGCCCTTCTCGCGCAGGAAATACAGCCGCGCCATCCGGCCGTCGCGCTGCTTGGTCTGCGATTCCAGCGCCGACGTGGCGGCGCAGGCGGTCAGCAGCAGCGCCGCCGCCAGCAGGCTCAGCGCGCGCGAGAGACGTCCGGTCATTCCACCCCACTCCAGAGTTCCCTGGAGGAGTTTAGAGCAGAGATGGAACCGGGGGACAATGATACCGGGAGTTGCGGAGCGGCTCCGTGCGCGGGATGGTCGATTCGCGGCAGGAAGCCGAGGCGGCAGAGGCCCCATGGTTCGAGACGCGCCGCTTGCGGCGCTCCTCACCATCAGCCGTCAGTGGCGGAGCGGCCGCTGCACACTGGAGCCTACGCTGTCAGCGTAGTCATAGAGAGTAACCTTGTGGAGAAGCAGGAAGCCAATCGACCTCGCCGCGGGCGCGATGGCCGTGACTGCGCCCTCGCCCCTTGTGGGAGAGGGCATGGATGATCGCGCAACGATCTCGGTCGGGTGAGGGGTCTGCCTCAACGAGTTGCAATCGCGGAGAGAACCCCTCACCCGACCGAGCCTGCGGATCGGCCGGCGCTGCCCTCTCCCACAAGGGGCGAGGGCGCTGCATCGCGAAGCGGTGCGGAGGTTGCAGGCCGGTTCGAACGATATCATCAGAGGAGACCGCCGCAGGCAGTCGTCTCGAAGGCGGCGGCGGGAGGATGGGCTCCGCCCCTGCCCTTACGGCTCCACCGCGAAGCGGAGGCGGCCGGTGGGTTTGAGGGTTTTGGCGTCGAAGGTGCGGATCTCGGTGGCGCCCCCCACATCCAGAGTGACGGCCAGGCGGTCGCCGGCGGTGCCGGTGGAAACGATGCGGGCGCCCTTGGGCAGCATGGCGGTGAGGTCCGGGCCTGAAGCTGTGCTTCCCTCGCCGCGGAAAAGGCGGTAGCCGATGGCGACCAGAAGCACGGCGATCGCGATCGAGGTGGTCACGCCCGCGATCATCATCATGCGCCGCAGCCGCGCCATCAGCTGGGCCTGCTCGGGCGAGGACGGCTCGGGCGCAACGGTAGTATTCATGGACATCTCGACTTCACAATCCCACGGTCTGATGACGGTCATTGTCGCCGGCGACGAAGGCTCGCCGCGGCTCGATCGCGTGCTGGCAGCCAGGCTGCCGGAGCTGTCGCGATCCCGGCTGAAGGCGCTGATCCTGGCCGGACAGGTGTCGCTCCGCGAGGCGGCGGTGCGGGACCCCGCTTATCACGTCACGGCCGGCGACACGATCACAATCGACGTGCCCGACGCCATCCCGGCCGAGCCCGCCGCCGAGGCGATCCCGCTGACAATCGTCTACGAGGACGACGACATCATCGTCATCGACAAGCCTGCGGGCTTGGTGGTGCATCCGGCCGCCGGGCATGAGACCGGAACGCTGGTGAACGCGCTGATCGCGCATTGCGGCGCCAGTCTTTCAGGTATTGGGGGGGTCAAGCGGCCGGGCATCGTGCACCGGCTGGACAAGGACACCACGGGGCTGATGGTGGTCGCCAAGAACGATCACGCCCACGCCTCCTTGAGCGCGCAGTTCGCCGATCACGGTCGCACCGGCGCGATGGAGCGCGGCTATCTCGCCTTCGCCTGGGGCCTGCCGCACCGGCCGCATGGCACGATCAACGCAGCCATCGACCGCCATCCGCATGCCCGCGACAAGATGGCGGTGCGCCCACGGGGGCGCGAGGCCATCACCCATTACGAGGTGATGGAGAGTTTTACCGGCCGCGACGGCAAGCCGGTGGCCTCGCTGATCGCCTGCCATCTCGAGACCGGGCGCACCCACCAGATCCGCGTGCATCTGGCCCATCTCGGACATCCGCTGATGGGCGACGCCGTCTATGGCCCGCATTTCAAGACCAAGGCGAACCAGCTGGCGCCGGGGGCGCGGGCGGCGCTCGACCAGTTGGGGCGGCAGGCGCTGCACGCCTATCTGCTGGTGATCGAGCACCCGCGCACCGGAGAAATCATGCGCTGGGAATCGGAGCTTCCGGAGGATCTTTCTCTCTTGGGCGAGGCCCTCCGAGCGGCGCTATGACGCAGGACGTTCAGAAAAACGCAATCATGTCAAAATCTTAATGCGGCCACACGGGGTCGTGACCCCCGGAATCCTTCCACGGAGGGCGAATTTTGGTGTATGTTGCGCCTGCGTCGAATGGTCGACGCATGGAACGTCGCAAACCGGCCGGCTTTAACCAAGCGACCGTTTTG
This sequence comes from Bradyrhizobium aeschynomenes, assembly GCF_013178945.1. Classification (GTDB taxonomy): domain Bacteria; phylum Pseudomonadota; class Alphaproteobacteria; order Rhizobiales; family Xanthobacteraceae; genus Bradyrhizobium; species Bradyrhizobium aeschynomenes. The sequence goes on along the minus strand of NZ_JABFDM010000014.1, from coordinate 147,591 downwards.
CCTGGCCCGCCGCTATCGGGGGCCTGAACCAACTGGAGGGCGCTCGATGGCCCGTACAGCTACACTACCGGTTCTCAACGGAGAATCCGGCCTTGCTCGCTACCTCTCCGAGATCCGCAAGTTCCCGATGCTGGAACCGCAGGAGGAGTACATGCTCGCCAAGCGTTGGCGCGAGCATGACGACAGCGACGCAGCACATAAACTCGTGACCAGCCACCTCAGGCTCGTGGCCAAGATCGCCATGGGCTATCGCGGCTACGGCCTGCCGATATCCGAAGTCGTATCGGAAGGCAATGTCGGCCTGATGCAGGCGGTGAAGAGGTTCGAGCCCGAGAAGGGCTTTCGCCTCGCCACCTACGCCATGTGGTGGATCAAGGCGTCGATACAAGAGTACATCCTGCGTTCGTGGTCGCTCGTGAAGATGGGCACCACCGCGAACCAGAAGAAGCTGTTCTTCAACCTGCGCAAGGCCAAGAGCAAGATCTCGGCGCTGGATGAAGGCGATCTGCATCCGGATCAGGTCAAGCTGATCGCGAAGCGCCTCGGCGTGACCGATCAGGACGTGGTCGACATGAACCGCCGCCTCGGCGGCGACGCCTCGCTGAACGCGCCGATCCGCGACGACGGCGAAGCGGGCGAATGGCAGGACTGGCTGGTCGATAACACGCCCAACCAGGAAGCCATCATGGCCGAGCACGAGGAGTACGACCACCGAAGGCAGGCGCTCAACGGCGCGATCGGCGTGCTCAACGCCAGGGAGCGCCGCATCTTCGAGGCGCGGCGCCTGGCCGACGAGCCGATGACGCTCGAGGACCTGGCGGCCGAGTTCGGCGTGTCGCGCGAACGCGTCCGCCAGATCGAGGTGCGCGCGTTCGAGAAGGTGCAGTCCGCCGTCAAGGGCGCCATCGCCAAGCAGGAGGCGGCGGCGCTGGAGGCCGCGCACTAGACGCGCGCGGCTTGCTTGAAGGTGGTTTTGGATGCGATCGGAGCCGGCGGAAACGCCGGCTTCTTGTTAGTTGAGGCTAGTCCGGCATGGCGCGCGCGAGCTCGGCGAGCGCACAGCCCTCGCAATAGCGGGCGTCCTTGTAGTCGATCCAGTTGTGCGCATAGATCCGCTCCCGCGGGATCTGATAGCGCAGCCGGAGCAGCTTCGAGAGGATGCGCCACGCCGCGATCTGGGCTTCGGTCGGAGGCGCGGTGACGTCGGGATAGTTGCCGGCGAACTCCACGCCGATGGAATTGTCGCGCACGACCTTGCGGTAGGTGGGGCCGTTATCGATATAGCGGTTGTCGTTGCGATTGGCGCCGTCGCCGTGCAGCGTGACCAGGGTTTCCGGCACCGCCCAATACACCGTGCCATCGGTTTCCACCCACAGGGTGACGCCGCGCCGTTTCGGGTTCTTGGCCTGCGCCAGCGCCCCCGCCCGCGCGGATCCCGCCGGGCCCTCGGTCTGGTGGACGATGATGTTGGTCCAGGGATGGGCCTTGGCCGGCTCGCCCCACGGCGCCAGCCAGACCATCTTCAGGCCGGGAATATCCGGCGTGCCCGATGACCGGGCGAGCGCGGCGAGATCCTCGGCCATCGCTGGCCGGGAGAGAAGGAGAAGCAGCGCGAGCGCTGCCTGGAGAGAGTTCAAGACCGGCCTCATGGCCGAACGATAGCACCGACTACTCCGCCGCGGCATCGTGCCGGGGTTGGGATGTGACGATCGCCTCGACCTGATCCGGCGCCAGCGCCGGCGTGTCGTGCTGATAGACCGCAAAGCCGTTCTTGCCGTCCTTCTTGGCCGCATAGAGCGCCTGATCCGCCCGCGCCATCACCCGGTCCGGGAACGCGCCGACATCCGGCGTCCACTCGGCGACGCCGATGGAGACCTCGATCGGAACGTCGGCGCCGGCACAGGCTTCGGCATCGTCGCGGCAGACCCGCAGTATGCGCCGCGCGATCATCGCGCCCTCGCGCAACGACGAGGACGGCAGCAGGATGCAGAACTCGTCGCCGCCGGTGCGGGCCAGCATGTCACCGGGCCGCAGCCGGGTCTGCGCCATCAGCGTGAAGTGCTGCAAGCAGGCGTCGCCTGCCGCATGGCCGTGGGTGTCGTTGATGAGCTTGAAGCCGTCGAGATCGATCACCAGCAGCGCAAACGGCTTTCCGGACCGCTCCGCCCGTGCGCACTCCTCGGTGAGCCGCTGCATCAGGTGACGGCGGTTGGCGACGCCGGTGAGATCGTCGAGCAGCGCGAGATCGGCGACCTCGTTGCGCAGCCGGTCCACCGCCATCAGCAGGAACCCGAAATTCAGCGACATCGACAGGAAGATCAGCAGCAGCACCGCAGCCGCCTGGCCGCTGGTTGAATGGCTGAAATTGAAATCGGCGCCCATCAGGGTCGCGATGGGCCGGGCGGCGAAGACGGCGATGATCAGGAGCGACAGCAGGCCGGCCAGCCGGGCGCCCGGATTGACCGGCCCATGACGCGAGTCCAGCACCAGCCGCGCGATCATGGCCATCGGAACGGCCTGCCCCAGCGAGTAGCACAGGATTCGTAGCGGGCTGCTGTCGTAGGCGTAGAAGAAGAACGCGATCGACGCAAAGGTCAGACCGACGACGATAAGGCTCAGCCGCCAGGAGGCCTTCCGACCATAGAAGCGCTCCACCCCCATTGCCGCGAGGCAGATTGCGAGGGTCATCAGCGAGCCGCCGGCGAGCAGCGGCGCGAACGAGCCGAAATAGAACCGACCGAGCGCGAACAGCGCGGCCGGCGCACACATGAAGGCTGATGCCGTCCAATAGCGGGCCGAAACCAGGTTGGGATAGCTGCGCATCACATAGGCCCAGATCAGGCCCAGAGCGAGGAAGTTGACCACGAAGGCCGTCCACAGCGTCGGAACGTTCAACATCCCGGCCGCAGGACGTCACGAGTCCTGTCCCCAATGATCAATAACGCAGCGCTCATGACCTTCCCTGTGGTTCGCGGTAACATGAGCGCCGCGCACTTAATGCTTCCTCAATTGCGCAACCAAGATTGCGCCTTGGTTTTGAATCAATGAAGACATCATTTGCCCGGCGTTAACCGCGCCGCACCGCGCCCGGGGCCCGCATGGCGCTGCTGAGTGCAGCGAGCTGTGGATAAGCGCAGGTGCCCTGGTGACGGCGTAAGGCAGAGCTTCGCGAATCTGCTGGGATTGCGTCCCGAGGCTGATGCATGGCTGGCCTGCGCCAGCGAGGCCTCGAAGTCGCGTTGCAATCCATCAACTCCTGACGAGGATTCCATGGCGAAGAAGGCGAAGAAGGCCGCGAAGGCGACCAAGAAGGCGGCGAAGAAGACCAAGAAGGCCGCCAAGAAGAAGTAGTTGCACTCCCCGGGTGGGAGCGCGGCTTCCACCCGGTCTCTGCTGGTGCCGCGTCCTCCGCCTCACCCCGCGATCGCCGCTCTTCGCGCTTTCAGAAATGGGATCAGCGACCCGGGCCATCAAGGGGGACGACCTTCCTATTCCCCGAGCCTCCGCTGCAGCTCCGGCGCGCGCTCCAGCGTCACCTCGGCCTCGCGCAGCACGTCGAGCGGCGCCCATGGCTTGCTCCAGAACTTGGCATTGCCGGGCAAGGGTTGCGACAGCGGCCGTCCCGAGGTGACCACGATGTTGATGTGGGGGTGACGCGCACGGGCGATGTGCGCGAGCTCGACGCCGCTCATGCGGCCGGCGAGATTGACGTCCGTCATCAGCAGCACGACGCGATGGCCCGGCTTGTTCAGGATCAGCTCGGCCGCCTCGGCGCTCTCGCACGCGATGACATCGTAGTCGCTCTCCTCGAGCAACAAAGCGATCATCTCACGCTGGGCCGGATCATCCTCCACGATCAGCGCCGTTGCGCGAAAGGGCTGCGACTGTCCCATGCAATACCTCCAAGAATCTGTCTTCCCAAAAAGCCACGTGGGTTAAAAGCAAAGCTGCCGGATGGTTCGGTTCCAATGCGAAAAAGTGACGCAATGCGCGCAAGACTTTTGGAACCGGCACATGCGAGCGAACGATCAGGGGGAGGACACGACGATGACGGCACTTCACGGAGCGGCGGCGGTGACGGGCGCGGCCGGCGGCATCGGCCGGGCGCTGGCGCTGGAACTGGCGGGGCGCGGCTGCGACCTCGCGCTCGCCGATCGCGACGAAGCGGGGCTGGCCAGTGTGGCGGCCGAGCTCGCATCGCGCGGCCGCAAGGTCACCACCCACCGGCTCGACGTCAGCGATCCCCCGGCCATCGCGCAATTCGCCGATGCCGCGACGGCCGCGCATCCGTCGCTCAACATCGTCATCAACAATGCCGGCGTCGCGCTGTTCGGCGGCTTCCATGAGATCGACCAGGCCGAGATGGAGTGGCTGTTCAACATCAATTTCTGGGGCGTCGTGCACGGCACCCGCGCCTTCCTGCCGCATCTTTCGCGCCAACGCGAAGCGCACATCGTCAACCTGTCCTCGATCTTCGGCATCATCGCGCCGCCCGGCCAATCGGCTTATGCGGCGGCGAAGTTCGCGGTGCGCGGCTTCTCCGAAAGCCTGCGTCATGAGCTTGCGATGGCCAACAGCCCGGTGAAGCTCTCGGTGGTGCATCCCGGCGGCGTCGCGACCGCGATCGCGCGCAATGCCCGCGCAGGCCACGGCATGACCGACAATGCGCGCCGCGTGCAGGCGATCGAACGCTTCGAGCGGCTTGCGAAAACCAGCCCACGCGACGCCGCGCTGCGCATCATCGCAGGCATCGAGCGCAACGAGCCGCGCATCCTGATCGGCGGCGATGCGCGCTTCATGGATCTGTTGCAGCGGTTCATGCCCGGCACCTATTGGAAGGTGATGGCGAAGCGACTGGAGAAGGCGGCCGCGAAGGACGCGTGAGCTTGCGGTCGAGCGAAGAAAGCCTCGCGGCGCGTGAAGCGTCCGAGCTGTGCCATTCGCCGCCCTCCTCGAGAGGGAGGGCGCAGGGAGAGCCAGGCCTCGGCTGAGGCCTGCGGCCCGCGTGCAACAAGAAAATGCACGCGGCGGTTACCACAGGTTCAGCCGGACAGACCCGGCCCTCCCTGCGCAATGGGTTGACGCCTTATACGTGGTCTCCCTGGTGCACCGGGCTTGTTGGCCACCATGCGCGACAACGCGCTTGCGCGCATTGCGCGGGACACCAGCGTCGGGGTGTCGGGACGCCACGATTTCGGCGTGCGCATCGCTCCGTTCGTCGGCGCGGACTTGGCCACGCTGCGGAGCTCTACGCCCATCGCATCCAACGGCCCACGCCTCGTGACGATCGCGAAACGCCCCTCCGGCGGGCCGGGACGAGCGGAAATGTGCGGCTGATTTGCCCGACGTGGCAAGGGCGGATGCTGCGACAAACTAACACGACGGGCAATTGGCGCAGGGCGGGTATGTGCCGAGATCTCTCGCAGCATCATTCCGGGGCGTGCGAAAGCGCGAGCCCGGAATGACGGCGTGGGCGGGGTTGAGCGCTGTGGCCAGACCCGAAGCTGTCATCGCCCGGCTCGACCGGGCGATCCAGTATTCATAGCCGGTCGTTGTCGAGCTGAGAGGTCACGGTGTACTGGATGCCCGCCTTCGCCTGCATGACAGCGAGGGGGAGGCAATCCCCTGCCCTACCTCCCCATCAGCTTATCCGCGTAGTAGCCGATGGTCTTGCGGTAGATCACCGCCCTGTTCCACTCGCGCATCGCGTCGAAGTTCGCCGAGCCCTCGTCATAGGGCTGGCCCATCTTGAAGCCGCTGGTCTTCAGCAGGTTGGCGGTGGAGGCCAGCACGTCGGCGGTGGAATGGCGGAGATCGACGCGGCCGTCGCCGTCGAAGTCGACGCCGTATTTGATGTAGGAGGACGGCAGGAACTGGGTCTGGCCGATCTCTCCGGCAAACGCGCCGACGAGGTCGCGCAGGGTGAGATCGCCGCGCTCGACGATCTTGAGCGCGGCCATCAGCTCGCCCTGGAACAGCTCGGTGCGGCGGCAATCATGCGCCAAGGTGGCCAGCGTGCGGATCACCGGCAGCTTGCCCATGTCGCCCTTGCCGAAATCGGTCTCCAGCCCCCAGATCGCGACCAGGATCTGCCGCGGCACGCCGTATTGCTGCTCGATCTTCGACAGCAGCGCCGCGTGCCGCTGCAGCATCGCCCGGCCGCCATTGATGCGTCCGGCACCGACACGGGTCGAGACGTACTGCTCGAAACTCTTGTTGAAGGTGTAGCGCTGGCGGCGGTCGAAGGCGAGCACGGCCGGATCGAGCGTCACGCCCGACAGCGCCTGGCTGATCGTGCCGGCCGACACGCCGGCGCTCTGCGCCTCCGCGGAGAAGTTCACGATGAAGGTGTTGAAGTCGCCGCCGCAGCGCGCGGCGAAAGCGGGAGAGGCAAAGGACAGGATCGCGACGGCAACGAGGAAGCGGACAACGAACATGAGGAGAAGGGTCCCTGCATGAGAGCATGATGACGGCAGGCCGGCGGACGTCGTCACAATGCCTGATTTGGCGGGAGCAGGCCAGCCGGTGGGCGACAGCCGCCGAACCGCATCCTGTCGTCATCTTTTTTTGAACGGTCGGTGGTCCCGTCGCCACTCATGCAAGGCGTGCCTCGTCCGACGTCGCGTCGTTTTTCGCGCGCCGATCCAAGCGCGCGTTCTGAAAACCACGAGCGTTGGCGCCACTTTTCGGGAGAGGTCCCCATGACGATGATGTTCCGGCTCGGCACACTGGCACAGCTCACCTTGGCCGCGGGCCTGATGTGTCACGGCCTGGCGCCCGCAGCCGCTCAGCCCGGCGATGTGGCGGGCGCAAAGGATTACCCCGGGATCGGCCGCTTCGCCGGCAGCGTGATCACCGGCTATGTCGCCAAGGATTTCGACGCGGTGCGACTGCAGGCGGCACCGTTCAAGGCGGACAAGGCGACGGACGAGCGACGCCTGGAGGGTCGCGTCGTCAGGATCGCCTATCGCACCGCGCCGGGTCCCTCGATCCTCGAAGTGTCGCGCAATTTCGAGAACCAGCTCGCCAAGGCCGGCTTCGAGACGCTCCTCGCCTGCGACACCGATGCCTGCGGCGGCATTCCCTTCACCGAGGCGATCGACCTGCTGCCGGTGCCACAGATGTGGGCCGACGGCTTCGACTACCGCTATTTTGCCGGCCGCAAGCAGGCCGGCGGCCGCGAGACCTTTGCCAGCGTGCTGGTCAGCCAGAACAACCAGCAGATCTACGCCCAGCTCACCATCGCCGAGCTCGGCGCGATGGAGAACAAGATGGTGAGCGCCGCCGAGATGGCGAAGGGCCTCGGCGACAAGGGCCACATCGCGCTCTACGGCATCTATTTCGACACCGACAAGGCGACGATGAAGCCGGAGAGCCGGCCGACCCTGGAGCAGATCGCGCAGTTGCTCGCCGGCCAGCCGCAGCTCAGCGTCTTCATCGTCGGCCATACCGACAACCAGGGCAGCTACGACTACAATCTCGATCTGTCGCGGCGGCGCGCCGAGGCGGTCGCCGCCGAGCTGGCGCGGAGCTACCGGATTGCGCCGGCGCGGCTGCGCACCGCGGGCGTCGGCCTGCTCGCTCCGGTCGGCAGCAATGCCACCGATGCAGGTCGCGCCCTCAACCGCCGCGTCGAACTGGTGGCGCCCTGAGACGGTGCGCGCCGGCGCGGCCGCTTGATCCTCGTCAATACCGTGCCATCATGACTCCCTAAGCTTCGCGGCCGAAATGGAGACGACGCCATGATCGGGATTACGCTGTCCGCCGACCAGATCCGCTCGGCGCCGCCGGAGGTGCGACGCTGGATCGAGCATCAGGTGCTGTCGGGTCTGGGGCTCGGCCCGGAGGCGCCGCCGACGCCTGCCCTCCCCGCCCAGAGCGCGCATCTCGTCGCCTGCAGCGTCGAGGATGCCGCGAAGGTGCTGGCGCAGATCCAGAGCGCGCTGCCCGCGGTGAACGTGTTCTTCGAGTTCGCCCGGCCGGGAATCGCGATGGGCCAGCCGCCGATCATGATGTTTCGCCTGATCGACATCCTGCATCACACGCGGCTGCAGAACATCGGCCAGGTGATGGCCTCGCTGGAGATGATCAACAAGGCGCTGGTCGAGGTGCGGCACGATCCCTCGGTGCGCTTCTGCGGCTTCGACAATGAAGGCCACTGCCTGATCGCACCGGAGACGCAACGTGCCATCGCCAGCGTCTGGCAGAGCGTGATCGCGAGGCAGCACGGCGTCGCCGAGGGCGAGGCGGCGTGAGGGCTGAGGCTGAGGCTGAGGCTGAGGCTGAGAGGCGCGACTGAGGCCGCTGGTCGGTTCAAGGCCTTCATTGAACGGCGGGCGCTCTTGCCTTGCTTTGTCATTCCGGGGCGCCCGAAGGGCGAGCCCGGAATCCATAGCCACGGGCGGCCGTGATGAGACACAGCTGCCGCTCCAGCATGCGCCACGCACACAGTCGTGGTTATGGATTCCGGGCTCGCGCTGCGCGCGCCCCGGAATGACGACAGGCGAGTGCGTCGCAGGAATCATGCGCCGTTGGGGATGACAGCTCTTCCGAGATGAGGGACTCAGACGACGACCCGCCGCCTTGCGCCGATCACTCATGCCCGCTGTCCCAAAACGATCCGCCTTCGCCGCGCCACAGCCATGTCCGCTCCGGGCGGCTCCGGCCTTGAGCGCGCCGCGATCGGTGCTACGCTTGCGCTGATCGTTCACGATCCCTCGGGAGATCGCCGATGCAGCACAATCAACGTCAGCGCCGATTGCTCCAGATCCCTCTGTTCCGCCTGCTCGCGATCAACCTTGCGCTCGGCCTCGGCATGGCCGTGGTGCTGGTCGGCGGATTGCTGCTGCTCGATCCCTGGGGCCTGCGTCACCTGATCTTCGCCGACCACTCGCCCGGCGTCGCCATCGGTCTCTTGCTCGGCTCGTTCTTCGTCACTTTCGGCTCGACCGCGATGGGCACCGCGATCATGGCGCTCGGCCGCAGTGATGATGACGACGGCCCGAGCGGCGGCACGCGGGTGCCTGCGCGGGCGAAGGTGCGGGGACGATAGAGGGGCGAGTCGCTGCCCCACCCGCGGTGGGCTCCCCTCCCCCTTGCGGGGAGGGGTCGGGGGTGGGGGTCTCCGGGCGCTGAACTCAGCGAGGTGCTCTCGACAAGACGTGCGAGCATTCAATTCGATTGCCGTATCCCTTGGAGATGCTCTGCGAGATCAGTGCGCCTCAGCGGCAGCGGGACTCGTGGACCCCCACCCCCGACCCCTCCCCGCAAGGGGGAGGGGAGTCGACCAAGCTCGCGGCGAATGCGGTGGCTCGCGCGAGCACGTCGCTCACCAATGCCCCCTCCGCCTGTTCCAGGCGAACAGCACATCGGCAAACCGGTCATAGCCGAACCGCGTCAGCGGCCGCACCAGGCGGTTGCCGAACAGGGTCGCCAGCCAGCCCTCGCCCGGCGTCAGCGCCCACAGCAGCAGCGCCACGTCGGCGCCGGTGATCAGTTCGCCGTCCTCGTCGGTCGCGTGCAGGCGGCGGCGGACGGCGTCGACATCGGCGCCGAACGCGGCCAGCGCGTCGGGCTGCTCGTTGATGTCCTTGAACGCGACCCGCCCCGACTTGACCAGCGCCAGCAGCTTGTTGCGCTGCCAGTCGATGCCGGCATCGCAGACCGGGCAGCGCGTGTTGTACCAGATGGTGAGTTGGGGCATCGACATGGGCTGCGTTCGCGGCGGGTGAGACGTCCACGATGAACGCACTTTCATCCGGCAAAATCGAGGAGTTTCGGGAGCCCGCCGGCCGGCCCGTGCTCGCCTCGGCCAGCCTGCCGATTCCACGAAAACCATATGACGAAAAAGTCAAATTCCGTCAGCGGATAAGCATTTTCCGGCATTGACCGGACGGCCTCCGCCGCCGTAAAGCGCCCCTATGGCGAAAAAACCCGGCTCCAATCCCAAAGGCGAATTCGCCTTCTTCAACGTGACCTATGAGGACGGCTCGCAGCGCTCCAACCGCCGCGTCCCGGCCGAGCTGCTCGGCGGCCTCGACGGCGACGAACCCGCGCGCGGCTTCATCATGGAGCAGGACCGCGACATCGCGGAAAAGTCCGGCCGCCCGCCGCTGGCGATCAAGTCGCTGGAGCGGGTCGGGGCGAAGAAGAAGTAGTTCAGCCGCGCTGCCGCAAGGCGTCGAAGCCCTGATGTCCGTCCGGCGCACGCGCATCTCGCGGGAGGTTCGCGTCGCCTTGGGCGAACTCGTCGTCGTTTCGACAACGCCGCCATCGCGGTGCCTGCAACGGTAACATCGCCCCGCGAGACGTCGCGCAGCCGTACGCTGCTGCAACCGAAATATGTCGCGGGGCCGCACCGACGCGCAAATCCGTCTTGTCGACGACAACGCGCCTCGACACCTTTTGGTAGCAAACTTTTCAGATATCGCCTAACGTCGAGCGGGGGCCATTTAGATTTTTCAAGTCTTTTTGGAGGGACAGATGACCGTGACGACGACATCAGATTCCCACGCCAGTAAGCCCGACAATCCCCTTTCGGATTTCCTTACGCCGGAAGCAATGTTGACTCCAGGCGTCGCCGGCTCGCTGACGATGATGATCACGAACGCCCTGACTGTGAATTTCGCCATGCCGCGCGCATGGGTCGGCCTCGGCCTCAGCTTCGTATTTGGCCTGCTCGTTCTGGCGACGACTCGCAATCTGCTCCAGAAAACCGTGTTCTACGTCCTCAATTCGCTCGTCATCTTCTGCGTCGCCGCTGGCGCGAACGGCATCGGTGCTGGTGCTTCGCTACACGCGGGACTCTCGCTTACGACAACGGCATTCGCCGAGGACATCTCCTCCGAGGCCGCACAGAAGCAGCGCACGCTGCAATATTGCTCGAACCTCGCTCAGGCCGTTGCCGATGCTCAGAAGCAGAACCAACCGTCTGAAAAGATCGTCGAACTGATCAAACCGTGCCAAGCCGTCAGCAGGGACCTGCTGCAGGGCAACAACGAATTCAAGCCTGCCGCGAGTTCGCTCGCACCTACAGGCAAATTCTTTTCGCCCTGGAAATTCTGACGAATGTTGGCTGTGACCGACCACGAGGTCGGACACAGCAGGCATCCGTGCCCGACGGCTCGAGAAGAGCTTATGTCCTGTCCGCGGCAGACGGTGAAATGTCGGTGTGCTCAACGCACTGACGACAAGGCATCAGGCAGCCTCCTGGCCGTCTTGTCCGCAGCCGAGACTGCTCTGCTCATTCCAACTCCCGCGGCCGGTTGATCAGGCTCACCAGCGTGTAGCTGATGATCAGCAGCAGAAACCACGAGCCAGCTTGGCGGGCGACACCATCGCCCAGCCCTGCGCCTGCGCCGGATAGATCCAGGTGCGCGACAATGTGCCGATGTTCTCCGACAGCCAGATGAACAGCGACACCAGGGTGAGCCCGAGCAGCAGCGGCATCGCGCGGTGCGCGCGCCAGACCTTGAAGTGCACAGTCGCGGGCGCGAATAGCAGCGCGGCCCAGCCGAACAGCACGAGCCTGAGATCGAGCCCGTAATGGTCGGTGAAGAAGTTGAGATAGATCGCAGCGCTCAGCGCGATCAGCCAGCGCCGCGACGGATGGCCGGTGAAGCGGAAATCGAACAGGCGCCAGACCCGGCAGAGATAGCTGCCGATGCAGGAATACATGAAGCCGGAGAACAGCGGCACGCCACTGATCCGGATCAGGCTCGGCTCGGGATAGATCCAGGAGCCGGTCGCGGTCTTGAACAGCTCCATGGCCGTGCCGACGAGGTGATAGATCAGGATGATCTTCGCCTCCTCCCAGGTCTCCAGGCGCGCAGCGAGCAGCGCGACCTGGATGCCGAGCATGCAGAGCAGCAGGAAGTCGTAGCGCGCACCGGTGCGTGGGCCGGATAGAACCGCCACGTCGCCAGCATCAGCGCCACCGCGATGCCGCCGAACAGGCAGGCCCAACCCTGCTTCACGCCGAAGCGGAGGAATTCATAAAGGAAGGCGGTGCTGGGCGTTGTGGCTGCGCGAGCCGCGAGGCGGGTTTCGGCGGCGATGAAGGGGCGCAGAGGCGGCCAGATGGCGGCAGCGCTGTCGTGCGCTAAGGACGATGAAGGCTCGTGGTCATGCATGGGAGTCGGCGTCCGGTGAGACGCCCACTCCTAGCAGTCGATCGCAGAACGTTGTTTGCGCAAAATTCGGCCTCTTGCGGCAAGGACACGGACATTTGCGGACAAAATTACTGTCCGCTAAGCCTAGCACTTCGTCACCGTCTTTCGCCGCGAGAGATTGGTAGTGTCACCGATATCCTAGCCGGATGATGGTCTTTTCGACGCTCCTCGAAATTCGATTACTTCGCCAGTTTCGAGATCGAGTGTTCGAAACGCATTCCGCTGTTTAGGTGCAACGAGAGAGACGACGTCCGCTTCACTTAAGAAACCGACTTCCACCCCGGCAAGTTGCTCGATCTCGCCTTGCGGAAGCGAAAGAGACGACCGAATAGCAGAACGCCCAAATGTTCCGGACTCTACAACGAGCTCCAGCGCTCGCCTAAGCATACGCGGACGCTCCAAAGGCATATCCTCCACGCTATCAAATGGCTCTCTTAGTACACCACGCCAATGACGCCGAGCCATATTGTGGTACAGGGCAGATTTCTCTTGCTCATCAATCACACCGAGATCAAACGCACGATAGATCATCGCCGCGATAGACATCCCCCAGCGTCTTTTCAGGTCGCAAAAATAATAGAGTGTTGGAGCGCCCACTTCTCTCATAAAGCTACTACGTGGAAACAGGAAAGCACCCGCAAAACGATGCACTTGCTGCTCTAACAGCTTATGCAGCAAAGGATCCTGCGACTCCCTCGGAGTTACTTGCCTATGTAAGATGATGTGCCCCAACTCGTGCGCCGCATCGAAACGCGCACGAGCGGAGCTAATATTGTAAACATTGATACCAACAAACGGACGCTCAAGTGCCTTTGAGCGGAAGCAGAAACCATCCTGTTTCTCGGAATTAATCTGAAGATTGACGACCGGTATTCCCGCGTTTTCAAGCGCCAAGGTCACGTCGGGTATAGGAAGCTCTCTAAGGCCCCAATGATGACGCACCCGCAATGCGATATCTTCAATCATCTCAGAGTTAATGAGACGAAAGTCACTCGGGAGATCAATTTTTGGTAGCTTGAGGGCAGGAAAATCCACCTCTTCCTCCAGGAAAAAGAATAGCTCGCAGAGCCAACGCATGCGCTGCTCCGTCATCTCGCGAGCATACTTTGTCTCGGATGACCGATGCCTCCAAAATACAAGCTCAAGTTCTTCCGACCATGCAGGTCTAAGAAAGAACTCGACCGGAAAATCTAGCTGTTCTGCAATTTGACGCAGCTTGTCGTGCTGAGGATTATCTAAGCAATCCTCATAGCGCCCGATCGCAACCGCCGAGACTCCGATCTTTTCAGCCAAGGCTTTCTTAAACAAACCACGAGCAAGCCTTGCCTCTGTAAGCCTTCTGCCGTGAAAATTTTGCACACCAAACTTCATGCTCCGCTCTCTCGCTCGGAATACCGCCTCTTAAGAGTGACGCGAACGTTATCCGATTGACGCGATAGCGATTCTTGTCCGTCGTGACTGTCGAAGCCCCGTCCTTCTGTTGCCATTGTATGAAGATCTAGCCGCAACACCCATTGACTGTAGTGGGCGTCCGGAACTGCGAGCATTAGAGCTCCGAGCGATTTGTGCTCTGAAGTAAACCTCGGTCCGGCAGACCCATGCAACATGACGGCCAACACGCAGCCGGACCAGTCCGAGTTTCTCACCGGGCGGTCGCCAAGGTCCAATTCCAATTGGCGGATGAGACCGTGCGAGTCGGCAAGTTCCTGCTTGTAATCAGACACCCGGGGCTCATCTGAGAGTGTCAAAATAGGCTCCTGCATCAGCACCACACGGCCGATCCTCAAGAGCAGCTTGCTTTGCCCATTGCAGCTTAATCGCTTGTATTCGTAAGGAATTCCGTGAAGCCTCGCTGCTCGAACTAGGGCAAGAACTGCGGCTTCCGACCTCCGCCTTGCGAAGGTCTCCTGGGCATACGCGTCGTCCACCCCATGAATCGCCACAAGTTCAGCGAAGAGGTCCGGATAGGCCCACCCCATCAGAATACAAACCGATTTCAAAAAATCAGGATCAATGTCGTTCTGAACGACTTCCTCGATCTGTTCCAACACAGTCGCGAATCCTTGTGATCGACGCCTAAAGCGTGATGCACGATTCGACGTAAAAAGTAAAGCGATGGGCGTTTGGCGAACACTGCGGGTCTGGCGTTCCCCTCTTCATCCACGCCCCTTGGCAATGAGCCAAAGGTTTGCCCCTCCTGAGCGGGAGGGGCATCGGGCGTGATAGGTCTCCCGCAGGAGACCTTGGGTCAATTATCCAAGAAGCTCCGCAGCTTCCTTGACCGGCTCGGATGCTTCAGCTTCCTTAGCGCCTTCGCCTCGATCTGGCGGATACGCTCTCTGGTCACCGAGAACTGCTGGCCCACCTCTTCCAGGGTGTGATCGGTGTTCATGCCGATGCCGAAGCGCATGCGGAGCACGCGTTCTTCGCGCGGGGTCAGCGAGGCCAGCACGCGGGTCGTGGTCTCGCGCAGGTTCGACTGGATCGCGGCGTCGATCGGCAGGATCGCGTTCTTGTCCTCGATGAAGTCGCCGAGATGGCTGTCCTCCTCGTCACCCACGGGGGTTTCGAGCGACAGCGGCTCCTTGGCGATCTTGAGGACCTTGCGCACCTTCTCCAGGGGCATGCCGAGCTTTTCGGCGAGCTCCTCCGGGGTCGGCTCGCGGCCGATCTCGTTCAGCATCTGGCGCGAGGTGCGGACGATCTTGTTGATCGTCTCGATCATGTGCACGGGGATGCGGATGGTGCGGGCCTGGTCGGCGATCGAGCGGGTGATCGCCTGCCGGATCCACCAGGTGGCGTAGGTCGAGAACTTGTAGCCGCGGCGGTACTCGAACTTGTCGACCGCCTTCATCAGGCCGATGTTGCCTTCCTGGATCAGGTCGAGGAACTGCAGGCCGCGGTTGGTGTACTTCTTGGCGATCGAGATCACGAGACGGAGGTTGGCTTCCACCATCTCCTTCTTGGCCTGACGGGCCTCGCGCTCGCCCTTCTGCACCGAGTGCACGATCTTGCGGAATTCGCCGATCTCGAGGCCAGTGAGCGCGGCCATGGCCTGCACCTCCTGGCGCAGGTCCTTGATGCGGTCCTTCTCGTAGTGGACGAAGTTCTTCCAGCCTTTTGCGGAGAGCTTGGAGACGCGGTTGAGCCAGCGCGGATCGAGCTCAGAGCCCTGGTAGTTGCGCAGGAAGTCCTCGCGCGCGACGCCGTGGGAGTCGGCGAGCCGCATCAGCCGGCTCTCGAACGAGACCAGCTTCTTGTTGATGTCGTAGAGCTGCTCGACGAGTGAATCGATACGGGCCTGGTTGAGGCGCAGCGACTTCACCTCGACGATGATCTCGTCCTTGAGCTTCTTGTACTTGCGCTCCTGCGAGGGCGACAGCGACTCGCTCTGCAGCTGGTTGGCGATGTCCTGCTCCTGCAGGCGGCGCAGCTTCTTGTACTCGGACGCGATCTTGTCGAAGGTCTCGACCACCTTCGGCTTCAGCTCGGCCTCGATGGCGGCGAGCGACATCTGGTTCTCGAACTCGTCGTCGTCCATGTCGGCTTCGGCGGCCGCCTCGCCGGGATCCTTCTCCTCGGCGGGCGCGCCGTTCGGCGCGGCACGGAACGGCGTCGGCTGCTGCGGAGCGGCCGGCGGCGCGACCGCGGCCTGGACCTCGCCGCCCTCGCTTGCGGCGCCTTCGCCATTGGCGGGTGCTGCGATCTGCGGGTTCATGCCGCCCTTGGCTTCAGGGCCGGCATAGGTGGCTTCGAGATCGATGATGTCGCGAAGGAAGATCTTGCCTTCGTTGAGCTCGTCGCGCCAGATGATGATGGCCTGGAACGTCAGCGGGCTTTCGCAGAGGCCCGCGATCATCGCCTCGCGGCCGGCCTCGATGCGCTTGGCGATCGCGATTTCGCCCTCGCGCGACAGCAGCTCGACGGTGCCCATCTCGCGCAGATACATGCGCACGGGATCGTCGGTGCGCTCGCCGGGCTCCGACTTCTTGACCTCGGTGACGGCCTTCTGCGTGATCTCGACGAGCTCGTTGTCGGTCTCGTCCTCGCCGTCGTCCTTCTCCTCGGACTCGTCGGCCTCCTCGGCCTCGGTCACGTTGATGCCCATGTCCGAGAGCATCGACATGATGTCTTCGATCTGTTCCGGCGAGGTGGTGTCGGAAGGCAGCACTTCGTTGAGCTGATCAAAGGTCACGAAGCCGCGCTTCTTGGCCTGCTTGATCATCTTCTTGACGGCGGCGTCCGACAGGTCGAGCAACGGCGAAGGCGCGTCGGCGGAGTCCTTTTCGGGAGCGTCCGCGGCCTTGTCGTCCTTTTCCTTGTCCTTCACCTGCAGCGTCTTTGCCTTCGTGGCCATTCATTGCTCCCGAAACGCGCCCGCTCTACCCGTGGCATCGTAGCCCTTGGCATCGCGGCGCCCGCCTGCTCTACTCAAACTGTTCTCGACGCGGAAAGGGCGGCGCACATTTAACGTCGCCACCCCATGAAGTCTGTCGCTGGTGTCGTCCCGTTTTGGACCGGCGCGCGTTTCTTGCAAAAGCGATACCGGTTTTGCAATCGAATCCGGCGCCCATATTCCGGCGTGGTGTCCGACAGCGAAACCAACCCATCTGCTGCAGAAAATGCCCCGGACCTCTTAAACTTCGATTAACCCTGTTTTTGCAGCCAAACCATGGATTTGGCGAGTCTTTTCGCGCGGACCCGAGACCGCTCGGGCGGACCGGGCCGAAATGTGCTCGTCGACGACAGGGCGCCGGGCCCGAATTCTACACGTTGCGATTGGTACGCCCGGACAGTTCCCCGAAGCCTTCGATCAGCGCCTCGGTGCCGTCCATCTCGGCCATCCTGGCCTTCACGTCCCTCAACCAGCCCATGTTCGGCTCGCTCGGCTCCTCGCCCAAGGCAAGCTCGGCATCCTTCAATTCCCTAAGTAAGGAGTGCCATTGCCGATGCAAGGCAACGAGCTGGTGCCAGGTCGCAAGAACGTCATCGCGCGCGGCACCAGGCTTGGCGGCCCACACCGCCGCGGTCGTGATCGCCCGCTCAACCCGTTGAAGAAGCTCGGAAAAGCCGGACTTCTCCAGGTCGGTGCGCATCTTTTCGGCCTGCTCGTCCGGATCCGGCGAATGGTGATGGTCGTGGGCGAAGGCCGCGATGATCGCGGCGCGCAGCTTGTGCGCCTCGGGATGGGCGAGTTCGAGCGCTGCGACCTCCTCGAGGTGGTCGTGCAGGATCCAGGGATGGTTGATCAGGCATTGCAGGATCAGCGCCTCGCGGCGCGAGATCGCCGAGCGCTGGCCGCGCATGATCGGGCTCATCGCGAGCTGCGGGCTCGCCACCTGGTAGGGTCCGCGGGACATCACCAGGCCTGTGGATGACGGCCCGCCGCGGCGGCCGCCCCCTGTGGATAACCGCCCCTGTTGTCCGGAACCGGGACCGCGCGGGGCAAACCGGCGTCCTGATTCGGCACCGTAGCCGCGGCCGAAGCCCCGGCCACCGTCGGGGGAGAAGGCGCGGTACAGCCGGTCGCTGAGGTCCTGCTTGTAGTAGCGGCGCACCACCTCGTCGGCGATGCCGCCGGTGAGCTGGCCGATACGCGCCTCCAGCGCGGCGCGGCGCTCCGGCGTGGTGAAGCTGCCGCCCTCGATCTCGCGCGACCAGATCACCTCGGCGAGCGGCTTGGCGACCTTGAGCACCTCCTCGACCGCGCCGCGGCCGCCTGAGCGGACGAGGTCGTCGGGATCCTGGCCCTCCGGCAGCAGCGCGAAGCGCAGGCTCTTACCCGGCTTGAGGTGCGGCAGCGCGATGTCCGCGGCCCGATAGGCTGCCTTCTGGCCGGCGCGGTCGCCGTCGAAGCAGAGGATCGGCTCGTCGACCATCTTCCAGATCAGCGCCAGCTGGCTCTCGGTCAGCGCGGTGCCGAGCGGCGCCACGGCGCCGGCGAAGCCGGCCGCGACCAGCGCGATGACGTCGACATAGCCCTCGACCACGATCATCGGCGCGCCGTTATGGGCGGCCTGACGGGCGCTCGGCAGATTGTAGAGGTTGTCGCCCTTGTGGAAGAGCGGCGTCTCCGGCGAGTTGAGATATTTCGCCGGCACGTCCTTCTGCATCGCGCGGCCGCCGAAGGCGATGACGCGGTTGCGGACATCGGTGATCGGGAACATCACGCGATCACGGAAGCGGTCGTACGGCACCGGAATGTCCTCGCCGGCGACGAGCAAGCCGGCTTCGACCATGTCGTTCACCGGCACGCCCTGGGCGCCGAGATATTCCTTCAGGCCAAAGCGGTCCGGCGGCGCATAGCCGAGCCGGAACTGGAGCTGCGTCTGCGGCAGGATGGCCCGATCGGCGAGATAGCCGCGGGCGCGCGCGCCCTGGCGCGAGGCCAGCATGTCGGCGAAGAACTTCGCCGCCAGCTCCATCACGTCATACAGCGTCTTGCGCTGCCGCTCCTGCCGCGCCGCATCCGGCGTCGCGACCGGCAGCGCCAGGCCGGCAATCCCCGCCAGCCGCTCCACGGCCTCGGGGAACGAGCAGCCCTCGGTCTCCATCACGAAGTCGAAGATGTTGCCGTGCTTGCCGGAGGAGAAGTCGTGATAAAAGCCCTTCTGGTCGTTGACGTAGAAGGACGGCGTCTTCTCCTGCTGGAACGGCGACAGCCCCTTCCACTCGCGCCCAGCCTTCTTGAGCTTCACGCGCTTGCCGACGACATCCGAGACCGGAAGCCGGGCGCGCAGCTCATCGAGAAATTCCGGCGTGAAGCGGGCCATGGGCGGCGGAGCGGTCCTGTGCTGGTGGACTTACGCATATAGGCAGCCGGGTACGAAATGTGAACTTCCTTGGCCTTGTCCGGGCTATTCACAGCCTGTGCTCTCTCCGCCGTCATTCCGGGGCGCCCGCAGGGCGAGCCCGGAATCCATAGCCACGAGCGGCCGTGAGGCGCGCGGCCGCGCCGCCTGCGTGCCTCCGTGCGGTTCGTGGTTATGGATTCCGGGCCCATCGCTGCGCGATGTCCCGGAATGACGGCGGAGACTAAGGCGCCAGGAAGCGCCCGGAAGTGATGCGGGCGGCTTCGTCCACCGGCCAGTTGTAGACGTAGGTCCAGGCGTCGCAGGCCGAACCGTCCGCCAGCGTCACACCGAGGTGCTGGCGCAGATATTCGGTCGGCTGTTCGAACCCCTCGCCGCAGGCTTCGTACATGTCGAACTCGCGCAGCATCGGCGCAGGCTGGTGCAGCCGGAACAGCTCGCCATGGACCACGTCGGCCACGTCGTCCGAGAGCACGAGCCCGGGATAATGCTGGATGAGGTAGAGCCGGCCGCGGCAGTGCGCCTCGGCGACAAAATCAGCATTGGCCGACAGCAGCCGCGCCATCGGATGGTCGAAGCCACGCATCAAGGTGCCGTAGACGAACAGGAGATCGGAGGTCGTGTCGGAGCTCATGGCCCTGCATAGCCGCCCCGGCGCGGCAAGGCCAGCTCACGCCGCGCCGCGGGCGGGCAGGATCTCGTCGCTGACGACATGGAATTTGGTCAAGGTCATCCGGCCGAACGAGGTCGACAGCGCGACGTCGGCGGCGTCGCGGCCGGTCGCCATCAGGATTCGGCCCATGCGCGGCACGTTGTGGCGGGCATCGAAAGTGTACCACTGGCCGGAGAGATAGACCTGAAACCAGCCGGAGAAGTCCATCGGATAAGGCTCCGGCGGAATGCCGATGTCGCCCATGTAGCCGGTGCAGTAGCGCGCCGGAATGCCCATGCAGCGGCACAAGGTCAGCGCCAGATGCGCGAAGTCGCGGCAGACGCCGGTGCGCTGCTGATAGACGTCATGCGCCGATTTCATGTGATGGGCGTGCTCGTAGCCGAAGCTGACATGCTTGTGGACGAAGTCGCAGATCGCCTGGACCCGCGCCCAGCCCGCCGGCGCATTGCCGAACAGCGACCAGGCAATGTCGGTGAGCTTGTCGGTCTCGCAATAGCGGCTCGGCATCAGGTAGAGCAGCAGTTCATCCGGGAGCTGATCGATCGGCATCTGCTGCGCCGAGGGATCGACGATATCGGGCAATCCGGAATCGCGCACGATGGCGCTGCCGTGGAAGGTGACGCCGCCGGCCGGCGCCACCAGGCGGCCGCACAGATTGCCGAAGCTGTCATTGTAGAACTTGATCGGCACGCTGGGCTCGGTCGTGATCGTCTCGGTGCCGACGATGTCGGGAAGACGCGACGGATGGATCGACAGCATGATCACCATGGGCGTCGCCGCAGGCGCTGTGTAGGCGATCTCGAACCCGACCTTGATCTCCATCGATTCCCTCTTGCGCCTGTCTGCCTCGCGGCGTGTTCATCGGTTTCAGCAGATCGGCCGCGCCGGCACCATGCGGCGCTTCCCACAGAAGCGGCCGGATCCGGCGATTTCAGGCCTTGTGATCGCCTCTCAGGATCGGCATCGTCATCGAATCATCATCGCGGTTTTCGGCCATGCAATCCAGATTCACATCTGCTCAATTGCAGTTCGTCATGCCGCCTGAATGAGCAGCAATTGATCATGAAGCTTCCCGACGCGACCGATACAGCAAGACTCCTTCAAGCCGACGAAGTTCCGCCGGTCTACGAGCAGAACGCCGATGGCGCCTCGGCACTGGTCTTCACCTGCGACCACTACGGCCGGCTGCTGCCGCGCGCGCTCGGCGATCTCGGCCTCGACGAGAGCGAGCTGGAGCGGCACATCGCCTGGGACATCGGCATTGCCGGCGTCGCCGAGCAAGTGTCGCGCGCGCTCGATGCGCATCTGCTGGCGCAGCGCTATTCACGCCTCGTGATCGACTGCAACCGCTGGCCGCAGGCGCCGAACGCGATTCCGATGATCAGCGAGCGGACCACGATTCCTGGCAACGAGGGCCTGACGCACGAGGACGCCGAGCTGCGGCGCCGCGCAATCTTCGTTCCCTATCACGACCGCATCACCGCGGTGCTCGATGCGCGCAAGCAAGCGGGACGTCCGACCATCCTCGTTTCGCTGCACAGCTTCACGCCTGTGTATGCGGGGATCGCCCGGCCCTGGCACATCGGCACGCTGTATCAGCACGACAAGGTGCTGCCGCCGCTGCTGTTGAAGGCGCTGCGCGCAGAGCCGGACCTCGTCGTCGGCGACAACCAGCCTTATGCGGTGGGCGACAACACCGACTACACCATCCCCGTACATGGCGAAAGCCGCGGCCTGATCAATTCGGGCATCGAGATCCGGCAGAACGAGATCGCCGAGCCCGAGGGGCAACAGGTCTGGGCCGAGCGGCTGATCCGCATCCTCGGCGAGATCGAAAGCGAGCTGCGCGGCAAGGGTCTCGCCTAGCTCCTACTCCGTCATGTCCGAGGCGTCGTGGTGCGACAGCAGGCCGGCGAGCCGCCACAGCGCCGTGCGCAGGTCGTCGTGGCTGGGAAGGCCGAGCGCGAGCCTGACAGCATTGGGTGAATGACCGTGCGCCACTGCGAAGGCGCTCGCCGGCGTGATCGCAATGCCCGCGCGCGCGGCCGCGGCCGTCAGCGCCTCGGCGCGCCAGCCCTCCGGCAGATGCAGCCAGACGTGATAGGAGCGCGGATCGGCGTCGATGCGATGGCCCGCGAGACATTCGGCGACGATCGCCTGCCGCACCACGGCATCGGCGCGCTTGCGCCGGGTAATCTCGGCCGCCGTGCCGTCGGCGAGCAGCCCCATGCCGGCCGCCAGCGCGAGCGAGGTCACCGACCACGCGCCGGTGCGCACGGTTGCGGCGAACTTCTCGCGCAGATGCGAGGGCACATAGAGGAAGCCGACGGCAATGCCCGGCGCAAGGCGCTTGGCGAGGCTGTCGACGATGATGACGCGCTCCTCGGCCTGCGCAGCCAGCGAGACCTGATCGCTGAGGAAGCCGTAGACGAGATCCTCGATGATCATCAGATCGTGCTTGCGCACGAGCCGCACGATCTCCTCCCGCCGCGCTTCGCTCATGGTCAGTCCGAGCGGGTTCTGCATCACCGGCTGAATGTAGATCGCGTTCAGCGCGCTGGTGCGATGCGCCTTGGTCATGGCGTCCGGGCGGATGCCCTCGGCGTCCATCGCCAGCGGCACCAGGGTGACGCCGAGCCGCGCCGCGATGCCCTTGATCATCGGATAGGTCACGGCCTCGACGCCGAGCCGGCCACCGACCGGCACCAGCGCCGAGATCGCCGCCGCCAGCGATTGCCGGCCGCTGCCGGCGAACACGAAATTCTCCGCGCGCGGGCGCCAGCGCTCCCCGGCGAAGAACGCCGCGGCGGTGCGCCCGGCCTCGATCAGGCGGCGCTGCGTGATCGGCGCCAGCACCGGCGCGAGCTTCTCGGGCCGCTGCCAGACCGCCATCGATTTCGCGATCATGGCCGCCTGATCGGGCAGCGTCGGAAAATTGAACTCGAGGTCGATGCGGCCGTCGAACGGCTCGAGCCGCAACGAGGACGGCACCGGCACCGGCTCACCGGCGACGAAGGTGCCACGGCCGACCTCGCCGACCACGAGACCCCTGCGCAATAATTCGGCATAGACGCGGGCTGCCGTGGATGCGGCAATTCCCCGCTCATAGGCGAACTGGCGCTGCGGCGGCAGCCGGTCGCCGGCCTTCAGCCGGCCCTGCGCGATGTCCTCGGCGATGTCGTCCACCAGGGTCGTATACGAAGCATTCATGCTATATTGCACCGAGAGCAATGTTTCGATTGCACCGAGATATGTACTGCGCGATTGCTCTTCGAACAACGCAATCGAAGACCAATAGGTGACTCATGGCATATTCCCTGGCGCAGCGTTGGGCAACTCCGCAAGTTGCCCACGGAAAGAGCAATTTGCTCCAGGTCCCCCAGCTGTGGCTGCAGCGTCTGTTCTGGCGTTCGGAGCTCGCGCTGCTCGACTCCGAGCAGATGCGCGACTGCGGGCTCGATCCGACCGTCGTTCATGAGGAAGCCAACAAGCCGTTCTGGCGCGACTGAGCAGGACTCCAGGAGAACACCGCAATGCCGACGCTTCCGTTTCAACAAGTCGACGTGTTCTCCGCGGTCCCGTTCAAGGGCAACCCGCTTGCCGTGATCGCCGAGGCCGACGGCCTCGACGAGGCGGCGATGCAAGCGATCGCCAACTGGACCAACCTGTCCGAGACGACCTTCCTGTCGCGTGCCCAGGATCCGGGCGCTGATTACCGCGTGCGCATCTTCACGCCCCAGCGCGAGCTGCCTTTTGCGGGCCATCCGACGCTCGGCTCGGCCCACGTCTGGCTGGCGCTCGGCGGCCGGCCGAAAGGCGAGCATGTGGTGCAGGAATGCGGCGCGGGCCTCGTGCGCATCAAGCGTGACGGCGATCGCCTCGCTTTCGCAGCGCCGCCGCTGCGCCGCTCCGGCCCCGTCGATGCCGAACTCACAGCCAAGATCGCGGCCGCGCTCGGCATCAAGCCAGAGGCGATGCGCGCCGTGCAGTGGGCCGACAATGGCCCGGGCTGGATCGGCGTGCTGATGGAGTCGCGCCAGGATCTGCTCAACATCCGTTTCAATATGTCGGCCCTGTCGCAGCAGCCGATCGGCGTGGTCGCGCCGTGGGACGCTGCGCGCGATGGACACGACGCCCAGTTCGAGGTCCGCGCCTTCACCTGGAGCGGCGTCGAGGACCCCGTCACGGGCAGCCTCAATGCAAGTCTGGCGCAATGGCTGATCGGTGCCGGAATTGCTCCGGAGCAATATGTCGCCGCTCAGGGCACCGTCCTCGGCCGCGCGGGCCGCGTTCATGTCGCGCAGGACGGCGACAGCATCTGGATCGGCGGTGACGTCGCCCCGGTGGTGAAGGGCGCGATCGGCCTGTAGGTCCCGAGCAGCGCGTTCGGCAAGGCGGACGGATGGCGAGCCGTGCTTCCGCCAGCCGACGGGCTCGCCTATACTTCGACCGAACAGGCGCTCTCGCATGAACATCAAGGTCGATCCGGCGGCGGTCACGCCCGAACAGTTCTTCTCCTGGGTGACGGCGCAGGACGAGCGCTATGAGCTCGTCGACGGCGAGGTCGTCATGATGGCCGGCGCCGGCCGGCGGCACGACGCGATCGTCGTCAACCTGACGGCGGCACTGCACGCGCAGACTCGCGGCGGTCCGTGCCAGACCTTCACGGGCGATACCTATGTGATCACGTCGCCTTCGACCCGGCGCATGCCCGATCTCGGTGTGGATTGCGGCAAGCCCGACGAGGACTCGCTGGTGGCCGACCGACCGGCTCTTCTGGTCGAGGTACTATCGCCGACCACCGGCGGCTTCGATGTGACGGTGAAACTCGCGGAGTATCAGTCCCTGCGCTGTCTCGACTACATTCTGTTCGTCGACACCGACAGCCCCAACGTCCATCTCTACTCACGCGGTGCAAACGGCGCCTGGACGGACGTCGTGCTCAGGGGGATTGAGGCGGTCATTCAGTTGTCGAAGCTGAACGTCACGCTCGAGCTTCGCGACGTCTACGCCGGCTTGGAGTTTCGGCCGCGGCCACGGCTCGTCGAGTAGGCGCCATATCCACCGCTGGTGGAGTGGAGCCTCACCGCGCCCGCGTCAGCGCCAACCAGACGCCGCCGCCGATCATGAAGCCGCCGGAGATTCGCGACACCAGGCGGGTGCGCCTGGCCGAGAACAGCTTTCGCGCGCGCCCGGCGAGCAGTGCGTAGACCGCATCGGTCAGGCCCGCGACCACCATGAAGGTGACGCCGAGCAACGCGACCTGCGGCACGTGATCCCGGCTCATGTCCATGAACTGCGGCAGGAAGGCGCCGAAGAACACCATCACCTTCGGGTTGGACAGCAGCACCAGCAGGCCCTGCAGGAAGAAGCCGCCGCGCGGCGGCGGAGGCGGCGCCTCGCCTTCGGCGATGCCTTCGACCGGCGAGCGGATCAGCTGGATGCCGAGCCACACCAGATAGGCGGCACCGATCAGGCGCACCCATTCGAACCAGTAGCCCATCGTGGCCATCAGCGTCGTCAGGCCCATCGCGACGATGCCGATAGCAATCGCGAGCCCCGTCTGGACGCCGGCGATATTGATCAGCGCGGCGCGCGTTCCATGGCGCAACCCGTTGGCGATCAGGAGCGTAACGACGGGGCCAGGCAGCAGCGCGAGGCCGATGCAGGCGGCGATGAAGGCGAGATAGACTTGCAGGGACATGAGGCGCCTCGATGCGAGTGACGTCACGACTAATGCATGACAAGCCGGCCGATGGAAGCGCGGTATGGCGATCGCGCCGGACATCGCAGGAGTTGACATGCAACCATTTAGTTGCATATCGTCGCCCCATGGACGAGGTCTTCAAGGCGCTGGCGGATGCGTCGCGGCGGGCGTTGCTCGACCGGCTGCATGCGCGGAACGGCCAGACCCTGACCGAGCTCTGCGACGGCCTCGCGATGACGCGGCAGGCCGTGACCAAGCATCTGACGATCCTGGAGACGGCCAACCTGGTGACGACGCGCCGGCACGGCCGCGAGAAGCTGCATTTTCTCAATCCGGTGCCGATTCACCAGATCGGCGAGCGTTGGATCAGGAAATTCGAGCGCGCCAAGCTCACAGCGCTCGGCGAATTGAAGAAGCGATTGGAGGAAGGCGATGACTGAGCCGAGCCAAGCGGTCGACATCTCCAAGTTCAAGCCGGAGACCGTCTACACCATCTACATCGCCGCCAGCCCGGAGAGGGTCTGGGAGGCGCTGACCTCGGCCGAATTCAGCCGGCGATATTTTTACGGCTTCGCCGTCGAGGCCGACCTACGCGCCGGCGGAGACTTCATCGTCCGCGCGCCCGACGGGTCCGAGCACATCAGCGGCGAGGTGATCGTCTGCGAGCCGCCGCATCGGCTGACCATCACCTGGGACGTCAACTGGCCCGGCCTCGTGGAGGCGCTCGGCCGCACGCTGGTCACCTACGAGATCGAAGCAGCCGGCGAGGCCGTCCGTCTCACGATGACCGAAGCGCATGAGCGGCCGCTGTCGGACGACATTCTATCCGGCGGGCGCCAAGGCTGGCCGACGATCCTGTCGAGCCTCAAGAGCCTGCTAGAAACAGGGAAGCCACTCGCCGTGAAAACGTCGCCGCCGGCGCGCATGCTTGCGGCCTTGAAGGCGCTGGGCGTCGCGTTGCCCGGCTAGCCGAGCCTAAGACACCGCAGCGATCTGCGGGATGCATGCCAGCACGCCGCCGACCTGGACCGCGTTGCTGAACATGCCGCCCCAATGCAGCCAGCGCAGCCGGCGAACGGCATTCGCGTCTCCGGCATCGCGGTCGCGGATGCGCGCATCCATCCGTTCCAGGAACCAGCGGCGCGATAGCAGCGCGAAGCCGGCAATCAGCCCGATGCCGAACGCCAGACCGGGTCGTCCGTCGGCCAGCACGGCGAGCATACCGATGCCGCCGGCGATGGCCAAAGCCACAAAGTAGGAGTCGAACATGCCACGCAGCAGCCGCGTCACCGGCACGATGTCGAGCCGCACCAGCAGAAAAGCCGGCGCGGCCAGCAGCAGATAGAACATCGGCAGCAGCAGTATGATGGTCGCGAACAAGGCGATGTTGTCTGGCATCATCCTTCCCCGGTGATTGCACTGGTCGGACAGCTGACGGCCCGCCGCGCTTTGCACCAAGTCTACGCGGCGGCGCGCCCCTCGGCCATGCAACCTTCGTCCCGGCCTGCTCTTCCGTCAGGCCGGCGCAACGATCCGGCGATAGAGATGCCATGTCGCGTGGCCGAGCACCGGGACGGTCACGAGCAGGCCGAGAAAGTATGGCAGCGCCGAGACGATCAGCAGCACGGTGATGACCGCAGCCCAGCCGATCATCGGCCCTGGACTGGTCACGACCGCGCGCACGCTGGTGATCATCGCGGTGACGAAATCGACGTCGCGGTCGAGCAGCAGCGGAAACGACACCACCGTCAGCGAGAACAGCACCAGCGACAGCGCCGCGCCGTCGAGATTGCCGATCGCGAGAAACAGCAGGCCCTCATTGGTGGTCAACAGCACCGTCATGAATTCCTTGATGCTGGAGAAGGAGGCGTTGAGCCCGAGCAGGAGCGCAATCAGTAGCCTGATCTGGTACATCCAGAGCACGAAGAAAAACACGGTGACGAACGCCATCCAGCCGATCTCGCCGCGCGAGGTGACCGTGCGCAGAATGGCGCCATAGGAGATCGGCTGACCCAGCTCGCGGCGGCGGCTGACCTCGTAGAGGCCGATCGCGACGAACGGGCCGATCAGCGCGAAACCTGCGGCGAGCGGATAGGCGAGGTAGACCATGCCGAAAGCGGTCACGCACAGCACGATGCTGATGCCGCCGAGCACGTAGAGCAGGCCGAAAGCAAGGCCAAACAGCGGCTGCGCCTGGAAATCCCGCAAGCCCTGCGTCAGGGCCTCGGCAATGTCGGCCGTGGTGATGCGGCGCACCACGGGATCGGTTCGTCCCGAGACGGATGCAGTCATCGGCGGTCCCTCCAAATTGTCTTTGTTGGGGGGATGCTAACAGCGGGAGGCCGGGGATTTCAATTTCAACTTGTAGGCAGGGGCGTGAAGGCGATTGCGCCTGACGATCGCCGTGCGCTCGCCTGCCTTCACACCGTCATGGCCGAGACTCAAGCGGAGATTATTACCCCCTACCCCCGCGCCCGCAGCTCCCGCCGCAACACCTTGCCCGTTGCGGTCATCGGCAGGCTGTCGGTGAACTCCACATGGCGCGGATATTCATGGGCCGCGAGCTTCACCTTGACGAACTCCTGGATCTCTCGCGACAGCGTGTCATTTGCAACGAAGCCCGGCCGCAGCACGATCCACGCCTTCACGGCTTCAGTGCGCACGGGATCGGGAATGCCGACGACGGCCGCGAGCGCCACCGCGGGGTGCTTGAGCAGGGTGTCCTCGATCTCGGCCGGGCCGATGCGGTAGCCGGCGGAGGTGATGACGTCGTCCTCGCGGCTCGCGTACCAGAAATAGCCATCCTCATCCTGAGTGCCGAGATCGCCGGTGAGCAGCACGTCACGTGCGAACTTCTTGGCCGTCGCCTCGGGATTGCGCCAATATTCGATCATGGTGCAGGGATTGGGCTGACGCACGCCGATGATGCCTCTCTCGCCGCGCGGCAGCTCCTCGCCGCTGTCGTTGACGATCAGCACCTCGAAGCCCGGCGTCGCCTTGCCCATCGAGCCCGGGCGGATCGGGAACAGCTTAGCGTTGTTGCCGACGACGAGATTGCATTCGGTCTGGCCGTAGATCTCGTGCGCGTCGATGCCGAAGGTGGCACGCACCCATTCGAGCAGCTCGGCGCCGAGCGACTCGCCGCCGGTGAGGATGCTGCGCAGCTTGACGCCGTCGTGCTTGACGTTCGCCTGCCGCATCAGCTTGAGCGCGGTCGGCGGCAGAAACACGTTGCGCACCTGATAGTCCGCCATCAGCTGCATCGCAGCCTGCGGCACGAATTTCCTGGCGCGATAGCCCACCACGGGTACGGCGTGATACCAGGCCGGAAACAGCGCATCGAACAGCCCGCCGATCCAGGCCCAGTCCGCCGGCGTCCACATCACGTCGCCGGGCTTCGGCAGGAAGCCGTGCACCATCTCGACATTCGGTAAGTGCCCGAGCAGCACGCGATGGGCGTGCAGCGCCCCCTTGGGGTTTCCGGTCGTGCCCGAGGTATAGATGATGATCGCGGGATCGTCGCTCGACGTCGCCACGGTCGGGAATTGGTCGGAGGCGCGCTCCAGCGTCGGCCAGAACGGCCGCCCGCCGGTTCCACCGCCATCGGTGACATAGATCGTCTTCAACTCCGGCAGCCGGTCCCGAATGCGCGCGAGCTTCGCGAGGCCCACGGCGTCGGTGACCACGACCTTGGCGCCGGAGTTCTGCAAGCGGAATTGCAGCGCGTCCTCGCCGAACAGCGTGAACAGCGGCACGGAGACCAGCCCGGCGCGGAAGGCGGCGAGATGGACGATCGGGAGTTCCAGGGATTGCGACAGGAACACCGCGACGCGGTCGCCCTGCGCGAGGCCGTCGGCCTTCAGCACATTGGCGAACCGGCAGGAATAGTCGCGCAGCTCGTCGAACGACACACGGCGGGCGGCGCCATCCTCCTCGACGACGATCAGCGCCAGGCGGCCCGAGCCGTCGGCGTGGCGATCGCAGGTCGCGCCGGCGATGTTGAATTGCGCCGGGATGTCCCAACGGAAGTCGCGATAGAGCTGATTGTAGTCGGACGTTTCCTTGAGCACTGTTTTTCTCCGTCATGGCCGGGCTTGTCCCGGCCATCCACGTCTTTCTGCTCGTGCAGTCTTAAAGACGTGGATGCCCGGGACAAGCCCGGGCATGGCGATGTGGCGGTCGTGGTTCTCAAATCGGCGGCAACAGGCTCAGCCTGTCAACGCCGCCTTCACCAGGGCGCTCGCCTTGGCGAAATCCATCTGTCCCGTGTACTTGGCCTTCAGCACGGCGATCACCTTGCCCATGTCCTTCATGCCGGCGGCGCCGGTCTCGGCCACCGCGGCTGAGATGGCCGACTTCACCTCATCCTCGCTCATCTGTTTCGGCAGGTAGGCCGAGATGACCGCGATCTCCTCGCGCTCGCCGGCGGCGAGCTCGGCACGGCCGCCCTTCTCGTACAGCTCGACCGATTCCTGGCGCTGCTTGATCATCTTCTGCAGCACCGCGAGCACGTCGGCATCGGTCAGCGGCGGCTTGCCCTCGCCTCGCGCGGCGATGTCGGCGTTCTTCAGCGTCGAGTTGACCATGCGAAGGGTGGACAGCTTGCGCTCGTCCTTGGCCTTCATCGCCTCCTTGACCGCGTTGTTGATGTCGTCGCGCAGCATGATCTCGCCCTCTCGAATTCCGTTGGCGGCTGGTCTAGGCGGTTCGTCCCCCTGAGACAACTCGGTTCCGCATCCGTTCCGGTCGCCGATGCTGAAAATGGGCCATTCTCCGCGCAAATTGACCGAAATCGCGTGTGAATCGGCCGCTTCACGCTTTGACGCCGGGCGCTTGCCCCACTATGTAGGGGCCTCATGACACACATCGATACTGACGCCGCCTGGCCGGACCATAAACCGACCGCGCTCCTCGTGCTCGCCGATGGAACGGTGCTGGAAGGCTACGGCCTCGGCGCCGAAGGCCACGCCGTGGGCGAGGTCTGCTTCAACACTGCGATGACCGGCTATGAGGAGATCCTGACCGATCCCTCATATGCCGGCCAGCTCATCACCTTCACCTTCCCGCATATCGGCAATGTCGGCACCAACGACGAGGATATCGAGACGGTGAACATGGCGGCGACGCCAGGTGCGCGCGGCGTGATCCTGCGCACCGCGATCACCGACCCCTCGAACTACCGCGCCACCCGCCATCTCGACCAGTGGCTGCGCGCTCGCGGCATCATCGGCCTGTCGGGCATCGACACGCGCGCCTTGACCGCGCTGATCCGCTCCAAGGGGATGCCGAATGCGGTGATTGCGCATTCGAAGTCCGGCACGTTCGATCTCGACGCCCTGAAGAAGGAAGCGCGGGAGTGGCCGGGGCTGGAGGGCATGGACCTCGTGCCGATGGTCACCTCGGCGCAGCGCTTCACCTGGGACGAGACCCCCTGGGTCTGGAACGAGGGCTTCGGCCAGCAGACCCAGCCGGAATTCAACGTCGTCGCGATCGACTACGGCATCAAGCGCAACATCCTGCGCCTGCTCGCCGGCGTCGGCTGCAAGGTGACGGTGGTGCCGGCGACGACCTCGGCCGAGGACATCATGGCGATGAAGCCGGACGGCGTGTTCCTGTCCAACGGCCCCGGCGATCCCGCCGCGACCGGCAAATATGCCGTGCCCGTCATCCAGCAGGTGATCGCCTCGGGCACGCCGACCTTCGGCATCTGCCTCGGCCACCAGATGCTCGGCCTCGCGGTCGGCGCCAAGACCAAGAAGATGCATCAGGGCCATCACGGCGCCAACCATCCTGTCAAGGACGAGACCACGGGCAAGGTCGAGATCACCTCGATGAACCACGGTTTCGCGGTCGATCAGGATACGTTGCCATCCGGTGCGACGCAGACCCACATCTCGCTGTTCGACGGCTCGAACTGCGGCATCGCGCTGGAGGGCAAGCCGGTGTTCTCGGTGCAGTACCACCCGGAAGCCTCGCCCGGCCCGCGCGACTCGCACTATCTGTTCCAGCGCTTCGCCGAGCTGATGCGCGAGAAGAAGCGCAGCGCGGCGTGACGCCGCGCTGACTGATGAATATCGAATGCCCGGGTCGCTCCCGGGCATTTTTTCGCCCCTAGCATCGTGATGACGCCGCATCGTTTTGCGCTCGCGCCGCGGCTGCCTTCTTTGTATGATGATCATCATTTATTCGGGAGAATGGGACATGAGCAAAGCCGTCGTACCTGGGATCGAATTCGGCGTGGTACCGGTGTCGGTGCTGGCCTCGATGCCGGGCCTCGATTTCGTGCGCGGCATCTTTGCCGGGAGCCTGCCGCAGCCGCCGATCATGCAGACCGTCGAACCGTTCGACTGCACCGCGGAGCCGGGCCATGTCGTGATGCACAGCGTGCCCAGCTTGCGGCACTACAATCCGATCGGCTCGGTGCACGGCGGCTATGCCGCGATCCTGCTGGATTCGGCGATGGGACTCGCCGTCCAGACGCAGTGCCCGCAGGGCAGCGGCTACACCACGCTCGAATTCAAGATCTCGTTCGTCAAGGCGATGACCGAAGCGACGGGCGTGGTGCGAACCGAAGGCACCACGCTGTCGTTCGGCCGCCGCGCCGCCACTGCCGAAGCGCGCATCGTCGACACGCAGGGACGGCTGCTCGCGCACGCCACCACCACCTGCCTGGTGTTCGAGCTGCCGAAGGGCTAGCCCGCCGCCGCCTCACTTCCGCGACACGTTCCAGTACACCGGCGCCGGCGGATTGAGGATGCCGATGAGGTCCGAGCGCGCTGCGCGGAACTGATAGGCCACCGCGATCGGAATGTACGGCACGGTCTGCACGGCGCGCTGCTGGATCTGCCCGGCCAGCGCCTTGCGCTCGGCCATGTCGGCGGAGTCGCCGAAGGCGCCGCGCAGCTTCTCGATCTCGGCATCGCACGGCCAGCCGAACCAGGCCTTGTCGCAGTTCGAGCGCAGGCCGAGATGGCTGATCGGCAGCATCATGTCGAGGCCGCCGGGACCGGAGATGAAGATCGACCAGCCGCCCTGCCCGACCGGCTCCTTCTTGGTGCGGCGGCTCACCACCGTTGCCCAGTCCATCGCCTGGACATCGACCTTGAAACCAGCCGCCTTGAGCTGCTGCTCGGCGACGAGGCTCGCGGGATGGATCTGCGCATTTTCGGACGCGTCGAGGATCACGACGGGCGTGCCGTCATAGCCGCTCTCGCGCAGCAGCGTCTTCGCCTTCTCCAGATCGAAGGATGGGAAGCCGGCCTCGGTGTAGTAGGGCGAGGCGCAGATGTAGAACGACTTGCAGGCCTTGATCAGCCCGCCCTTGCCGCCGCCCCAGGCCTCGATGTAGTCCTGCGGATTGACGGCCAGCAGCGCAGCGCGGCGGATGGCGGGATTGTCGAATGGCGGCTGGATCGAGTTCAGCCGGATCTGCTGCGCCACGCCGATCTCGTCCTGGTTGGAGACGACCACGTTCTTGCCGGCCTTCGCCACCGGAACGAGGTCCGTCGGAATGTCCTCGGCGATATCGAGCTCGCCCTTCTTCAACGCATCGAGCGCGGTCTGCTGGTCCGGAATGATCAGCCATTCGACGCGGTCGAACTTCACGACTTTGCCGCCGGCAAGCCCCGCCGCCGGCTCGGTGCGCGGCACGTAATGCGGGTTCTTGACGAACACCAGCTTCGAGCCCGGCACCCACTCATCCTTCTTGAAGATGAAGGGGCCCGATCCGGTCTGGTCCGCGAGCGGCTGGCCCACCGCGGTGCTGGCGATGACCTTGGCCGGAACGATGAAGGGCACGGGCGCGCCCGGCTTCGCCAGCGCGTCGAGCACGAAGCCCCATGGCTCCTTCAAGGTCAGCGTGAAGGTCTTGGTGTCGACGACCTCCCATGACGCGCCATGGGCATTCAGCATCTGCCCCATCGCATCGGCCTGGCTCCAGCGCTTGAGCGAGGCGACGACGTCCTCCGACGTCACGCTCGCACCGTCGCCGAACTTCAGACCGTCGCGCAGCTTGAAGGTCCAAATCTTGCGGTCGGCGGACGTGGTCCAGCTGTCGACCATCTGCGGCTTGACCTGAAGCTTGTCGTCGACGGTGAACAGCGTGTCGTAGATCATATAGCCGAAATTGCGCGCGATCGAATCTGCGGCAATGGTCGGGTCGAGCACCTTGAGGTCGCCCGAGGGCTTGACCTTCAGGACGGTATCGGCACGGGCGGAGGTCGCCGGCAACGTGGCGGCCAGGCAGAGAACGGCGCCTGCCAGAACCTGGCGCAGCAGAGCTCGATGTCGTTTCATCATTCATTCCCTCCCGTGATCGTCGGACTTGCGCTGCCGACGTGTGTTAGCTTGTGATCAAGTGCCGACCCTGCGCGCGACGCTCGCCGCTGCGCCGGATGAAGGAGAAGGCGGCCAGCGCCAGTCCGGAGACCGGCTCGCGCCCCAGGCTCGCAGGGGAGAAGGTGAGCGCGATCCCTTGCAGGCCGCCCAGGCGTGACTGGCCGATGGCTTCCAGGACGTTGGCGCGATCCTCCGCCGGCAGAGACCCCGGCCATCCGGCGATGACGACGTTCCGCTGCCGATTGAGATTGAGCGCGTTGCCGATCGCGAGGCCCAGCCGTCCCAGGCGGGCCCTGATCTCGGCCCGCGCCGGCGCGGAGATGCGGTAGTCGTGAGGCCAACGGTCGCCGCGGTTGATCAGTTCGCTTTCCTGCACCGCGAGAATGTTCGCCAGCGCGACGGTAGACACATAGGTTTCGAGACAGCCGGCGTGCCCGCATCGGCAGACAGCCCCGCCGGGATCGATCACGACATGGCCGATTTCGCAGGTTTCGACATCGCCGCTCTCGGCCAGTTCGTCGACGATGGCCGCGCCGACGCCATGGCCGACGAACACGAAGAAATACGAGCCGCCGAGAACGCCCGTTCCCATCTCCAGCCGATGCCCGACGGCACGCGCGACCATCGAATTGGTCAACCGTGCCGGCGTCTCCGGAAGCTCGCGCTGCAGGAGGTCGTCGAGCCGCGCGACGTTCACTGCAACGATGGGACTGGTGCGCAGATCGGGATCATAGCCCGGGATCGAGACGGCGAGTTGCTCCAGGGCGATGCCGCGCTGCTTGGCCCAGCCGGCGAGATCGCAGACGGCCCGGGTCATCGTCGCCGCAACATCGGCGGCACCGAGGCCGTCGGGAAGATCGTATCGCTCAGAGTACAGCGTTTCGCCGGCCAGCGTGCCGACGGCGGAGTACAGACTATTGTTGGAGATCTCGATCGCTGCGACGCGAATCTGATTGCTCAATGTGACGAACTGGCTCGGGCCGCCGCGGTAGGGCGCCGTGCGCCGCGTCTCCTCAATGACGCCTTCCGCCTTCAGATCGCCGATGATGCGCGAGATGCTGGCTTCGGTGAGCGCGACCCCCTGCGCCAGATCCGGCCGGAACGAGCCACCGGAGCACCAGAGGTAACCAAGGACTGCAGATCGCGTATCACGCCGACTGCGGATGAGCCGCACCCCGCTTCCCCATCATTCTTACTTATTGTAAGAATGCTATTCAGCGGGCATGACGCTGTCAATCGGCACGACATCCAGACGACCCGGCGGACCGGATGACGGGCCTCTCGGCGACCATCTGCCTCCAACCAGAGTGCGCGGGCTGGGACGCACGGCTGGCGCGCCGATCAGGCGCAATACAGGCGGTACAGCGTCTGCAGGATCTCGCGGACCTCGTGGCTCGCCAGCCGGTAATAGATCGTCTGGCCCTCGCGCCGCGTCGCGACCAGGTCGAGCGCGCGCATCATCGCGAGATGTTGTGACAGCGCCGCCTGGCGCAAGCCCACTTGTTCGGCCAGCTCCCCGACTGCGCGTTCGCCTTCGATCAGGTTGCACAGCACCATGAGCCGCTTCGGGTTCGCCATGGCCGTGAGCAGGCGCGCGGCCTCCTCGGCCTTGTCTTCGAGGCCCGCCACCAGGGCTGCCTCCGACTTGCGAGCGACACGCGTTGCCATGATTGTTACTTCTCTATTTTCGTATATTAGCAATAATGCACATGAAATCC
This sequence comes from Bradyrhizobium aeschynomenes, assembly GCF_013178945.1. Lineage (GTDB taxonomy): Bacteria > Pseudomonadota > Alphaproteobacteria > Rhizobiales > Xanthobacteraceae > Bradyrhizobium > Bradyrhizobium aeschynomenes. The sequence goes on along the minus strand of NZ_JABFDM010000014.1, from coordinate 112,174 downwards.
AATTGCAATGTGCCGACTGCCAGGAATGCCGAGAACGATGATCAACGAGTATACATTCATAACGGCGCTCGCGGGTGGCGCTCTCATTGGGGCTTCCGCCGTGATGATGATGGGTCTGACCGGCCGAATTGCCGGCGTCAGCGGGATCGCCGCACGCCTGCTGCCGCCCTGGAACGGCGCGATCGCCGGCCGCTTTGCCTTCATTCTGGGCCTGATCGCAGCCGCCCTGATCGTCCGCCTCCTGACTGGCGGCCTGCCGCCCCTCAATCTCGAGGCCGGCACGGTCGATCTGGTGGCGGCCGGGCTGCTGGTCGGTTTTGGCGCGGTGCTGGGCAACGGTTGTACCTCCGGCCACGGAGTGTGCGGATTGGCCAGCCTGTCGCCGCGGTCGATGGTCGCCACGCTGGTGTTCATGGTGACCGCGGTCGCGACCACGTTCCTTGCACGTCACGTGATGTGAGGCTGACATGACCGTTCTCACCCAGTTCGTCGTCGGACTCGTTTTTGGCCTCGGCCTGCTGCTGTCGGGAATGTCCAATCCCGAGAAGGTGCTGGACTTTCTCGACCTTGCCGCGATCCGCTCCGGCGGCTGGGATCCGAGTCTCATCTTCGTCATGGCGGGCGCCGTGGCGGTGACTTTCGTCGGCTTCCGGCTCATCTTCAGGCGCCAGCGCCCTCTCCTCGACGATCGCTTCCATCTGCCGTCCTCGCAGACCCTGGACTGGCGGATCGCGATCGGCCCCGCCATCTTAGGCATCGGCTGGGGCCTCGCCGGCATCTGCCCGGGCCCCGCCTTCGTGGCGCTCGGCTACGGCTCGCCTGCGATCGTGCTGTTCGTGGTCGCCATGCTGATCGGGATGGCCGCGGCGCGCCTCTTCGCGAGCCGCCAGCCATCGCTCTCCACTGCTGCTTCAGAATGAACAAGAAACGGTCTTCGACGGAGGTTCAAATGTCCAGCATTCCGCATCCGGTCGATCTGTCGGTGAAGCCCGACATCACGCCGTTCTTCGATCCGGCCACCAACACCGTCAGCTATGTGGTGAAGGATCCGAACTCGTCCGCCTGCGCCGTGATCGATTCCGTCATGGACATCGACTATGCGTCCGGCCACATCGCGCCGCTGTCGGCGGACAGGATCATCGGCCTGATCCAAGAGCGCGGATGGCATCTGGAATGGCTGATCGAGACGCATGTTCATGCTGATCATCTGTCGGCGGCGCCGTACATCCAGTCAAAGCTGGGCGGCAAGATCGGCATCGGCGACAACATCAGGGTCGTGCAGGAGACCTTCGGCAAGATCTTCAACGAGGGCACCGAATTCCAGCGCGACGGCAGCCAGTTCGACCGGCTGTTCCAGGATGGCGACACCTACCAGATCGGCGGAATGACCGCGTTCGCCATGCATACGCCGGGACACACGCCGGCCTGCATGACCCATGTGATCGGCGACGCCGCGTTCGTCGGCGACACCCTGTTCATGCCGGACGGCGGCTCGGCGCGCGCCGATTTCCCTGGCGGCGATGCGCGCACGCTGTATCGCTCGATCCGCCGGGTGCTGGAGCTGCCCGCAGCGACACGGCTGTTCATGTGCCACGATTATGGCCCGAACGGCCGCGACATCCGCTGGGAAACGACCGTCGCCGAACAGCGCGCGCACAACATCCATGCGCGCGATGGCATCACCGAGGATGAGTTCGTCGCGGCGCGGGAGGCGCGCGACCGCACACTGGACATGCCCAAGCTGATCATTCCCTCGCTGCAGGTGAACATGAAGGCGGGGCAATTGCCGAGCGCCGACGAGAGCGGACGCCGCTTCCTGAAGGTTCCGCTCAACGCGCTTTGACGACGCGCACCGATCTTCGCACGGGGCCCCCCACCGGGCCCGCAGCCCCCTCCATCGAGCGCCGGACACGTTCCGGCGGAGCATTCCTTCCATGACCTTTTCCGGTGCCGAGCTTGCGCTCGGCTCGCTATCCGGCTCGCTGGTCGGGTTCACGCTCGGCCTCATCGGGGGCGGCGGATCCGTCCTTGCCGTCCCGCTGATGGTCTATCTGGTCGGCGTCGCCAATCCGCATGTCGCAATCGGCACCAGCGCGGTCGCAGTGGCGATCAACGCGGCCGCCAACCTCGCCAATCATGCCCGTTCCGGCAACGTCAAATGGCCGTGCGCGCTGGTGTTCGCGGCCACCGGTGTGGTCGGCGCCTTCGCAGGGTCGACCCTGGGTAAAACGATCGACGGTCAGAAGCTGCTGCTGCTGTTCGCCCTGGTGATGATCGTCATCGGGCTCCTGATGCTGCGCAAACGCGGCGGCGAGGGCCATCTGGACGTCAAGCTCTCACGGGACAATTTGTGGCCGCTGCTGGCATTCGGCTTCGGCACGGGAACGTTGTCCGGCTTCTTCGGGATCGGCGGCGGCTTCCTGATCGTGCCGGCCCTGATGTTCGCGACGGGCATGCCGATCCTCTATGCGATCGGCTCGTCGCTCGTGTCCGTCACCGCCTTCGGCCTGACGACGGCCACCAATTACGCGTTGTCGGGACTGGTCGACTGGGCCCTGGCAGCGATCTTTCTGGTCGCCGGCATCGCCGGCGGCCTTGCCGGCGCGAGGCTCGCAGCTCGCCTCTCAGGAACGCGCGGCACCTTGAACAAGGTTTTCGCCACGATGGTCTTTGCGGTGGCTGCCTACATGATCTACCGCAGCCTGCTCGCGATGAGCGGGGCCGGCTAGCACCGCACCCAATCGACGACGCCCAGGCGAACACGTGGGCCAAACCGAAAAGAGACGCGCCACGTCGTCGCAGCGCGTCGCTCAGATCGCATCCTGCGGTCAGTTCACGCCGCGTTGCTGCCTTCCTGGCGGCTCGCTTCGAACAAGAACCAGGTGCGTCGCTCGGTCTCGTCGATGAAGTTTTCCAGCAATCCCGCGGTCGCCGGGTCGTCATTGTCGTCGCACACCTCATGCGCCTTCCGCATCGCGGCAGCGATGTGCTTGTTGTCCTCCATCAACTCCCGCAGCATCTCGCGCGGTGGCACATACTCCTCGTTGTTGTCCTTGATGGTCTGCAGCTTGCTGATCTGGCTGATCGATTTGATCGTGGTGCCGCCGAGCTTGCGCACCCGCTCGGCCAGTTGGTCCGTGGTGGCGAAGATCGCATCCGACTGCTCGTCGAGCATCTCGTGATAGTCGTGAAAGTGCCGGCCGCTGACGTGCCAATGGAAATTCTTGGTCTTCAGATACAGCGCGAAGGCGTCGGCAAGCAGCGTGTTCAAAGCTGTCGAAATCTTGTTCACGGCGTCGGGCGACAGATCGGTCGGCGTATCGAGCTCGGGGGCGGTCTTGTCTGTCTTTGCTTTACTCACGGCTTAACCTTCCTGTTAGAACCAGCAATGGACACGGGTGATCGGACCCGTTAACGCTCGCTGACCCTTCAAGTTCCCATCAAGGAACTGTGTTTGCCGGAACCCGCCGCCATGGACGATTGGATCGATTATTACGATTCCACGCACACGATCTATGCGAGCAAGCTGCATCGCGACCTGCACTTCCAGGGGATCGCGCGCGACATCGTCAGCTATATTCCGTCGGCTGATGCCGTCGTGCTCGATTATTCCTGCGGCGAGGCCTTGTCGGCCGCCAAGGTCGCGGACGCCTGCATGACGCTGATCCTGGCCGAGCCGGCGCCGGGCGTGCGTGGCCGGCTGATCGCCCGCTTCGCCCCTAACACCAAGATCCGCGTGCGCTCGCTGGATGAGCTGCGCAACATGCCGGAAGGCTCGATCGACCTCATCGTCATGAACTCGGTCGCGCAATACATGAGCGAGGCCGACTTCGATGCCGCCCTGGCGGTGATCCGGCGGCTGCTGAAGCCGTCGGGGCAATTCGTGCTCGGCGACGTGCTGCGCCCGGATGTCGGGATGGGCCGAGACGTGCTTGCATTGCTGAGGTTTGCCGCGCGGGACGGCTTCCTCAAGGATGCGCTGGTCGGCCTGGTCGCCACCGCGCTGTCCGATTACCGGCAGCTGCGGACCAAGGTCGGCCTGCAGCGCTATAGCGAGGCCGATATTCTGGCGCGGCTGAAGAGGGCCGGGCTGAGTGCCGTCCGCGCGCCCAAGAACATCGGCCACAATCCCTGGCGGATGACCTTCGTGGCACGTCCGGCGACGGGAACCGCCTGACCTCCCGCCCGCTGGAACCGAACATCCGGCAATTGGATTAGGGTTAACTGAAACACGGGCTGGCTCACGCCGCCGTGAGAGGTAAGATCGCCCCCGGCCCGGTGGCGGAAGCTACGACGCGAAGAGCGGTGCAACGCTCTTGAACCTGGTTCAAGTCCAGGCCGGGCCTCCAGCCTTCGCGGCTTTCGCAGCTTCGGCTCGGCAAGCCAGCCAAGATCGGCTGTCCTTGCGCCCTGCCCTCGCCAATTTGGCCGTTGATTTCGGCCCAAAACCCTTTTCGCTCAGAGGAAACTGGTCTAAAGACCGCTCGCGCGCGAGCACTGGTCGCGCCTTGGCCTTCCCTGGGCCTGTGGGGGACGCGCGGCACGCGCGCCCTTTTTTTGTGCCCAATTCTCTGCCGTTTCTTGCCCGTGAGCTTGAATGCCGAAACGCACTGACATCTCGACCATCCTGATCATTGGCGCCGGTCCGATCGTGATCGGCCAGGCCTGCGAATTCGACTATTCGGGCACGCAGGCGGTAAAGGCGCTCAAGGAGGAGGGCTACCGCGTCGTCCTCGTCAATTCCAATCCGGCCACGATCATGACCGATCCGGAATTGGCCGATGCGACCTACATCGAGCCGATCACGCCCGAGATCGTCGCCAAGATCATCGAGAAGGAACGTCACGTCATCCCCGGCGGCTTCGCGCTGCTGCCGACCATGGGCGGGCAGACCGCGCTGAACTGCGCGCTGTCGCTGCGCCGGCAGGGCACGCTGGAGAAGTTCGACGTCGAGATGATCGGCGCCACGGCTGACGCGATCGACAAGGCCGAGGACCGCCAGCTGTTCCGCAACGCCATGGAGAAGATCGGGCTGCAGACGCCGAAGTCGCGGCTCGCCAACGCCTCCGCGCTGAAGAAGCAATACCGCGACAAGTACTACGCCGAGCGCGAGAAGCTGTCGGGCGCCGAGCGCGACGAGCTCGACCGGCAATGGACGCTCGGCGAGAACGAGCGCCGCAAGCGGTACCAGGAGCACGCGCTCGGCCAGGCGCTGATGGCGCTGTCCGAGATCGGCCTGCCCGCCATCATCCGTCCCTCCTTCACGATGGGCGGCACCGGCGGCGGCATCGCCTACAACAAGGAAGAATATCTCGACATCATCGAGCGCGGTCTCGACGCCTCGCCCACCAACGAAGTGCTGATCGAAGAGTCGGTGCTCGGGTGGAAGGAGTACGAGATGGAGGTCGTCCGCGACAAGAAGGACAACTGCATCATCGTCTGCTCGATCGAGAACCTCGATCCGATGGGCGTGCACACCGGCGACTCCATCACCGTCGCGCCGGCGCTGACGCTCACCGACAAGGAATATCAGATCATGCGCGACGCCTCGCTGGCGGTGCTGCGCGAGATCGGCGTCGAGACCGGCGGCTCCAACGTGCAGTTCGGCGTCAACCCCGCCGACGGCCGCATGGTTGTGATCGAGATGAATCCGCGCGTGTCGCGCTCCTCGGCGCTGGCGTCGAAGGCAACCGGCTTCCCGATCGCTAAGGTCGCCGCCAAGCTCGCGGTCGGCTACACGCTGGACGAGATCGCCAACGACATCACCGGCGGCGCGACGCCGGCCTCGTTCGAGCCGACCATCGACTACGTCGTGACCAAGATCCCGCGCTTCGCCTTCGAGAAATTCCCGGGCGCCTCGACCACCTTGACGACATCGATGAAGTCGGTCGGCGAGGTCATGGCGATCGGCCGCACCTTCCAGGAGAGCCTGCAGAAAGCGCTGCGCGGCCTGGAGACGGGTCTCACCGGCCTGGACGAGATCGACATCGAAGGTCTCGGCCGCGGCGACGACAAGAACGCAATCCGCGCCGCCCTGGGCACGCCGACGCCGAACCGCCTGCTGCAGGTGGCGCAGGCGATGCGGCTCGGCTGGACGGACGAGGACATCTTCAACTCCTGCAAGATCGATCCCTGGTTCCTGGCGCAGATGCGCGGCATCGTCGAGATGGAGGACAAGGTCCGCCGTCACGGCCTGCCGCCGAATGCGAGCGGAATGCGCACGCTGAAGGCGATGGGCTTCTCGGACGCGCGGCTCGCGGTGCTCGCCAACAGCACCGAAGCCGAGGTCGCCGCCAAACGGCACGCGCTCGATGTCCGTCCGGCGTTCAAGCGCATCGACACCTGCGCGGCGGAGTTCGCCTCGCCCACCGCCTACATGTATTCGAGCTATGAGACGCCGTTTGCCGGCGCACTCGGCGACGAGAGCGCCCCGTCCGACAAGAAGAAAGTGATCATTCTCGGCGGCGGTCCGAACCGGATCGGCCAGGGCATCGAGTTCGACTATTGCTGCTGCCATGCCTGTTTCGCGCTGGCCGATGCCGGCTACGAGACCATCATGGTCAACTGCAATCCGGAGACGGTGTCGACCGACTACGACACCGCCGACCGGCTGTATTTCGAGCCGCTCACGGCGGAGGACGTGCTCGAGATCATCGCCACCGAGCGCAAGAACGGCACCGTCCACGGCGTCATCGTGCAGTTCGGCGGCCAGACGCCGCTGAAGCTCGCGCGCGCGCTGGAAGCCGCGGAGGTGCCGATTCTCGGCACCTCGCCGGAAGCCATCGACCTCGCCGAGGACCGCGACCGCTTCAAGCGCATCCTCGACAAGCTGCATTTGAAGCAGCCGAAGAACGGCATCGCCTATTCGGTCGAGCAGGCGCGCTTGGTGGCGGCCGATCTCGGCCTGCCGCTGGTGGTGCGTCCGTCCTACGTGCTGGGCGGCCGCGCGATGCAGATCATCCGCGAGGACAACCAGCTCAGCGACTACCTGCTCGGCACCCTGCCCGAGCTGGTGCCGGCCGACGTCAAGGCGCGCTATCCGAACGACAAGACCGGCCAGATCAACACGGTGCTCGGCAAGAACCCGCTACTGTTCGACCGCTATCTGTCGGACGCGACCGAGATCGACGTCGACTGTCTCTCCGACGGCAAGGACACCTTCATCGTCGGCATCATGGAGCACATCGAGGAAGCCGGCATCCACTCGGGCGATTCGGCTTGCTCGCTGCCGCCGCATTCGCTCGACGAGGCGACCATTGCCGAGCTGGAGCGGCAGACCCGCGATCTCGCGCTCGGGCTCGATGTCGTCGGCCTGATGAACGTGCAATACGCGATCAAGGACGGCGCCATCTACGTGCTGGAGGTCAATCCGCGCGCCTCGCGCACGGTGCCGTTCGTCGCCAAGGTGGTCGGCACACCGGTCGCCAAGATCGCGGCCCGAATCATGGCGGGCGAAAAGCTCGCTGATTTCGGCCTGACCAAGCGCGCGCTCAAGCACGTCGGTGTCAAGGAGTCGGTCTTCCCGTTCGCCCGCTTCCCCGGCGTCGACACGGTGCTCGGCCCGGAGATGCGCTCGACCGGCGAGGTGATGGGCATCGACCGCTCGTTCGCGGTGGCCTTCGCCAAGAGCCAGCTCGGCGGCGGCACACGCGTGCCGCGCAAGGGTACGGTGTTCGTCTCGGTGCGCGAGAGCGACAAGGCCCGAATCACCGAGGTGGTGCGGATGCTGCACGAGCACGGCTTCAAGGTGGTCGCGACCTCCGGCACTCAGCGCTTCCTGGTCGATCAGGGCGTCCCGGCCGAGAAGATCAACAAGGTGCTGGAAGGCAGGCCGCACATCGTGGACGCCATCACCAATGGCGACATCCAGCTGGTCTTCAACACCACTGAAGGTCCGCAGGCCCTGGCCGACAGCCGCTCGCTGCGGCGCGCTGCCCTCTTGCATAAAGTGCCGTATTACACCACTCTTTCGGGTGCCGTGGCGGCTGCGCAAGGTATCCGTGCCTATCTCGGGGGAGACCTTGAGGTCCGCACCTTGCAGAGTTACTTTTCCGAAAACTAATCGCGTCACGCGGGCGAGAGCCCGCTAAGCGGTTGGCAACAATCGGCAATAAGCCCTCTCGGCAGGAACTCGCCGCCTTGTTCGATGTTGGTCCGGCCTTTGACGGGTCGGCATGGCCCGGCTTTTCGGCTTTGCTTTGAGCCGCGAAGGCCTATTCTGAAGATGCTGATCGTGCGCACGCTTTATCCGCACGACTGAAGGACGAGAAGAGATGGTCGAAAAGGTTCCTATGACCGCGGGCGGCTACGCCGCGCTCGAGAACGAGCTGAAGCAGCGCCAGTCGGTGGACCGCCCGCGCATCATCGAGCACATCGCCGAGGCGCGCTCGCATGGCGACCTGTCGGAGAACGCGGAATACCACGCCGCCAAGGAAGAGCAGTCGCACAATGAGGGCCGCATCGCCGAGCTCGAGGACAAGCTCGCCCGCGCCGACATCATCGATGTCGCCAAGCTTTCGGGCGATACGATCAAGTTCGGCGCGACGGTGACTCTGATCGACGAGGACACCGAGAAGAAGACGGTCTGGCAGATCGTCGGCGAGGTCGAGGCCGATGCCAAGAAGGGCCGGATTTCGATCACGTCGCCGCTGGCGCGCGCCTTGATCGGCAAGAAGATGGGCACCACCGTAGAGGTCATGGCGCCCGGCGGCGCCAAGTCTTACGAGATCGCCAAGGTCGAGTGGCGCTGAAGCGGAACGTTCGGCGTGAACGACTCAGCCTGAACGACGCAAAGGGCCGCATCCCGGATGCGGCCCTTCGGTTTTTGCAGTGCGCCACGGCCGGCCTCGGGATTCTGGCAGCACACGGTCAATTCATCGAGCCTGGTGACACACGCCGGTGACGGGGGTCCGTTATTGGGTTAGTTCAGGGCTGACGCGCCGCACTGGCGCGGCGTCGTCCGACCATGATTTCTTTGATTTGGGGGATGATCAGACATGGAGCAGATGCTCTCGAAATGGCAACCGGCTGCGCTCAGCCTGTTTCGCTTCATCACCGGCCTGCTGCTGTTTCAGTACGGCGTGGCGAAGATCTTCAAGTTTCCGGTGATTCCGTATTTTGCGAACATTCCGCCGCTGATCTACACGGCCGGCATGATCGAGCTGGTGCTCGGCGCGCTGCTGATGGTCGGCCTGCTCACGCGGCCCGTCGCGTTCATCCTCTCGGGCCAGATGGCCTTCGCCTATTTCCTCGGCCACATGTTCAAGACCGGCGAACCGGTCTGGCTGCCGCTGCTGAACAACGGCACCGCGGCGATCGCGTTCTGCTTCTCGTGCCTGTATCTGGCGACGGCCGGCGGCGGGCCGATCAGCCTGGACGCGCTGCTGCGCAAGAAGGGCTGAGCGCTCGCTCGATCCGCTGTCATTCCGGGGCGATGCGCCAGCGTCAAACCCGGAATCCCGAGCTTACAAATGCCATATCGAGATTCCGGGTTCGGCCCCTTCCGAGGCTGCCCCGGAATGACCGGGCGTCTAGCTCCGTCCCTTGACCTCGAGCGGCACCGCCGCCTCGTATTTCGAATTGTGCAGCACAAGCGACGTCCGCACGTTGCGCACGTGCGGTGCCGCCGTCAGATGCGTGACGAATTCCTGGAAGGTCGCCATGTCAGGCGCGACGCATTTCAGGATGAAGTCCACCTCGCCCGACAGCATCCAGCATTCCCGCACCAACGACTCGGCGCGGACGAACTCCTCGAACGCCTTCAGGTCGGCATCCGCTTGGCTCGACAGGTGGACCGCGGCAAACACGGTGACGTCGAAGCCGAGCTTGCGCGGATCGAGCAGGCCGCGATAGCCGGTGATGTAGCCTTCCTCCTCCAGGGTCCGAACACGCCGCAGGCAGGGCGGCGGCGAGATGCCGACCCGCTTGGCCAATTCGACATTGGTGATCCGGCCATCGGCCTGGATCTCGCTCAGGATTTTGAGATCGATCTCGTCAAGATTCTTGGACACAGGGGGAGCGGGGGTCTGGCGGGAACTTGCGGGAGGCACGGCCCCCGGGCGGATGGCAACTCTCTTAGCGCACACCGGTCAATTTGCGCAATTTTATTACTCTAGATTTCCCCTGTTGACCGGGTCGTGAAGGGAAAATTCGCCGAGATGCGTTGCAATTCTTGCATAGCTTGCCAGATGGCTTAGACTTGGATTTGACATTTTCGATGGGGCTTCGGGGCGTTTGGTCCACGCATTCCGCTCGCTGCGTCGTCAATCCTCCCTTTTCCAGCGAGTTATCGACCCCATGCAAGCTCCGATCCATGCCAAAGTCGTCATCATCGGTTCCGGCCCTGCCGGCTACACGGCGGCGATCTACGCGGCACGAGCGATGCTGGAGCCGATCCTGATTCAGGGCATCCAACCGGGCGGACAGCTCACCATCACCACCGACGTCGAGAACTATCCGGGCTTTGCCGACGTCATCCAGGGCCCCTGGCTGATGGAGCAGATGGAGAAGCAGGCGACCCATGTCGGCGCCCAGATCAAGACGGACCTCGTGACCAAGCTCGAGCTGGCGCAGCGCCCGTTCCGACTGACCTGCGATTCCGGCGACGTCTATCTGGCGGAGACGGTCATCCTGGCCACCGGCGCCCAGGCGCGCTGGCTGGGGTTGCCATCAGAGGAGACGTTCAAGGGCTTCGGCGTGTCGGCATGCGCAACCTGCGACGGCTTCTTCTATCGCGGCAAGGAGGTCATCGTGGTCGGCGGCGGCAACACCGCCGTCGAGGAAGCGCTGTTCCTGACCAATTTCGCCTCTACCGTCACGGTCGTGCACCGGCGCGATCATTTCCGTGCCGAGCGCATCCTGCAGGAACGGCTGTTCAAGCACCCCAAGATCAAGGTCGTCTGGGACAGTGCGCTCGACGAAATCTGCGGCGCCAGCTCGCCGTCGAAGGTGACCCATGTCCGGCTGAAGAACGTCAAGACCGGCGCGCTCACCGAGCTGCCCGCCGACGGCGTCTTCATCGCGATCGGCCATGCACCGGCCACGGAGCTGGTGGCAGGTCAGTTGAAGCTGAAGCCGTCCGGCTATGTCGAGGTGGTGCCCGGCTCGACCGCGACCTCGGTCCCCGGCGTGTTCGCCGCTGGCGACGTCGCCGACGAAACCTATCGGCAGGCGATCACCGCCGCCGGCATGGGCTGCATGGCAGCCCTCGAGGCCGAACGCTTCATCGCCCACGCGGCGAGCGAACGCGCCGCTGCGGAATGAACTGACGATGCCACGATCACGGGATGGATTTACGGATATGGATTGGGACAAGCTGAAGGTGTTTCACGCAGCGGCGGAAGCTGGGAGCTTCACGCATGCCGGGGAGCAGCTCGGGCTGTCGCAATCGGCGGTCTCGCGCCAGGTCAGCGCGCTGGAGCAGGAGCTCGCGGTCTCGCTGTTTCATCGCCATGCCCGCGGCCTGATCCTTACCGAGCAGGGCGATCTGCTGTTCCGCACCGCGCACGATGTCTTCATGCAGCTTCAGGCGGCGCGCGCCAAGCTCACCGACAGCCGCGAGCGTCCGAGCGGCGACCTCAAGATCACGACCACCCCCGGCGTCGGCATCAACTGGCTGATTCCGAGGCTCGGCGAATTCACCGCCATGTATCCGGAGATCCGGATCTCGCTGATCGTCACCGACGAAGAGCTGGATCTGTCGATGCGCGAGGCCGACGTCGCGATCCGCACGCGGAAGCCGACACAGCCGGATCTGATCCAGCGCAAGCTGTTCGCGATCAGCTTCCACGCTTACTGCTCGCCGGAATATGTGAAGCGCTTCGGAACGCCCCGCACCCTCGACGAGCTCGACGATCATCGCATCATCATGCTCGCCGACGGCCAGGTTGCTCCGCATCTGCAGAACCGCAGCTGGCTGGTCGATGCCGGCCGCAACGGCTCGGGTCCGCGCGAGGCCTATTTCCGCGTCAACAACATCCTCGGTCTCGTGCGTGCCTGTCAGCAGGGCCTCGGCATCGCCGCGCTGCCCGACTATCTCGTCGAAGAGAACAGCCGCCTCGTGCAGCTGTTCGGCGAGTCCGACTCGATCCAGCTCGACACCTACTTCGTCTATCCAGAGGAATTGAAAACGGTCGCGCGCGTTCAGGTGTTCCGTGACTTTGTCGTGAGCAAAGCACAGCGCTGGCCGGCCTGAGATTGTGCATGTCTGACATGCGGCACACCTGCTTGCTGCAGGGCCGCGACGAAGACCATAGTGTCTTGGTGCTGAGCGTCGGCGTTACGCATTGTCCCCCTCCTCCAGTGGCGCGGACGCTCAGAAATCCCTCTTGGAAGGTGATTGTGTCGGCCGCGTTGGCCAATACCTCCAGCCGGGCTCATTGGGCCCGGCTATTTTTTTGCTCGGTTTTTCCCTTTGTATCCGTCTCGCTGGTGTTGCGACGTTGACAGTCTGAGCGGCGCCGCGCATGTAGGAGGCATGTCCGCATTTTCGTACGCCAAGCTGTCGTCGAAAAAAGCTCCCCTTCCGGGGAGCCGTGGACGCGCGCGCTAGAACCTCTCGAGAGTTCACCGCCGCCTCACCAAGCCCCGCCGCAAGGACGGGGTTTTTTCATGTCCCGTCTCCGGCTCACGACACCCAAGGAGATGGACCATGACCACCCCCCGAACGCGACTGCAAGGACTCTGGCTGCCGCTGATCACGCCCTTCTGCGACGGCGCGCTCGACGAAGGATCGTTGCGTCATCTGATCCGACACTACGCCGCCCAGCCCATCGATGGCCTCGTGCTCGGTGCGACCTCGGGCGAAGGATTGGCGCTGTCATGGGACGAGCGCGCGCGTCTTGTCAGCGTGGTCCGCGATGAGCTGGACACCATCGGCCGGCTGCTACCGATCTGCCTCGGCATCGGGGGCGTGGCGACGGCCGATCTGATCGAGGCGCTCGATCGAACGGCGTCGTGGTCGATCGACTTCTATCTGATCTCGAGCCCGCCTTATGTGCGCCCGTCGCAGCGCGGGCTGCTGGCGCACTTCACCGCCTTGGCCGATCGCGCCGCCCATCCGATCGTGCTCTACAACATTCCCTATCGCTCGGCGGTGGGGCTCGACAATGCGACGCTGCTCCAGCTCGCTGCGCATCCGGCCATCGCGGGGCTGAAGGATTGCTGCGCCAACCGGATGCAGACCCGCGACCTGATCGCGCGCCGGCCTGCCGGCTTTCAAATTCTGACCGGGGAAGACGCCCAGAGCTTCGACGCCTTGCAGGTCGGCGCCGACGGCGCCATCCTGCTCTCCGCGCATCTGGAGACGACCAATTTTGCGGCCATTCTCGATCACGTGAAGGCCGGCCGCCATGACGCCGCGGCAGCATGCTGGGCGCAGGTGGAGGATCTCACGCGCCTGCTGTTCACCGAGCCGAGCCCGGCCCCGGCAAAGTACTGGCTGGCTCGGACCAGCCTGATCGCCAGCGCCGAGATGCGACTGCCGATGGTGGAGGTGGGAGACGAGCTCGCCGCTCGGCTAGACCTGGAGATCGAACGCCGCAGGTCTGTTACGCAAGCCCGCGTCGCCTGAGCCGTCGCGACCGGGGTCATTCCGGGGCGGCCCGCAGGCTCGACCCCGGAATAACGGCGCGCCTGCGTGAGGCAGCAGAGTTAATCCGAACTAACAGAGGCGATCAAAAGCCGCGCAGTCCGCAACCTGCTGTTTAAAGATGTTCCGCTATGAATGTTGAAAACCAAAGAGCGCGGGGGCGTCGTGGCTTTTCAGGATCATGCATTCCCTGAACGTCAGGGATTTAGCGTCGAGGACATTATCTGGGCGGTCGGGATCTGGTCGGTGATCCTGACTTTGACGCCGGCGATTGCATTCTATCTGCTGATGGTCGCCTGACCTCGCGTCCCGCGCGGGCGTGGCCGCCTCGCGGCCTGCCCGATCGCTGCGATCACAACGATCGGATCCGGCGCGAAAAACGCGCGGAAGACCGCGCGTCGATGCCTCGTGGGAGCGATCGCGATCAGGCGGCCTGCTTGTGCATGGCCCCATTCGCCGAGACGGTCCCGCGAATCGCCCTCACCGAACGCTCGATCGCCGCCCACAGCCGGGCGATCTCGGCCGCAGCACGACCCTCCGCATAATACTCGCGCACGCCCTCGCCCTGGCCCAGCGCCATCAAGAGATCGGCGCGGTTGGTGATCTGTCCGCCCCACACCGGTGCCTTGAACTTGGCCAGCGCCTCGCGGGCAATGGTCACGATCGGGCTCTCGGCGTCGTCGCGGCGCGCCGGAGCGCCGTTGAGAACGACCGCATACGGCTTGCGCGCAGCGCGGCAGGTCTGGATCGTCTCCTGAACCGCGTTGACGTCGAACACGCCCGGGCGGGCCGGGATGATCACCATGGTCGCGTTCTTGATCGCATCCTCGACCACGGCCGAGATCGTCGGCGGCGTATCGATCAGCACCCACTCGACGCCGTCGCGGCGGGCCGCGGACACGATCGCGCTCACCGAGTTCACGGCGGTCTTGATCGGCGGCTCGTTGGTGCCGCGCAGCTTGTGCCAAAGCGTCAGCGACCCCTGAGGGTCGGCATCGATGAGCAGGCAAGACTTGCTCGCCTTGATCTGCGCAGCGAGATGGGCGGCCAGGGTGCTCTTGCCTGAACCGCCCTTACGCGATGCGAAAACAATAACGTTCATACCTTGGCCTCCAGATTGACCCCGGCCGCGAAAATGAATCAGCGGACTGATTCGCGGAAGATAAATTTAGCGATTGCCGGGGCGTAACTCCTGATTGCTGAAACGCATTGGTTTTTGAGTCACACCATCAGCAAAAACGCAGCACGTCAGGCGTGTCGTTCGACAACATCCAGTCATGTCCGATCGCATTTGCATGCTGAGGCTGCGCATATGCACCGGAAACGAGCAGGGCGTGGCGACACGCCGTTCGCGCCGTGACGCGTCCGGCGGCATGGCGGTGCTCAGGTCGGTTCCGGTCGCGACGGCTTCTTCGTCTTGCCCGCACGCGCATTCACCGGCTTCTTAGCTGCGGGCCGGATGCTCATCGGCCGGTCTGTGCGGCCCGATGACGCGGCTTGGCGTGGCTGTGGCCCGAACTGCGCGCGACAAGGCGGCGACAGCTCGGCTTTGCGACGGACCATGCAGGCGGTGACGCGATCGACATTGGGAATGTCGGAACTACAAAGCCGGAAGGCATCGCTGGTGCAGGCCTGCTCCTGCTCGGCCGTATAGGCGCGCGCCGCGGCCGGCACTAACAAGATCGCCGTCCCGATCAGCACGGCCGCCATGCCTGGATTGAGATCCATTCTCCTCATCGTCCCCTCCCCTCGTTGCCACAAATTGTGATTGAACGAGGTCGGATTCGCAAGCGAACGCGCTGCATCCTGCCGGTACGCATGGGATCGCGGACGCGCGGCGCCGAGAACTCCGTCAAAATACGGAGATCGGGAGTAGTTGCGATTTGGCTTCGATGCAGCCGGATCTCGCGGCAAGAGTGGTCGCGAGAGCATCGTCATCACGACGCTTGATCGGCAGGCCGCTTCATTCATGCTGGGGTTGATCCGAGAGCAACGCCCTCCGGGTCGTCATCTCGTGAAGAGCCGTTCCGACCTGCTCGACCACTTCGGCCCAGTTGCGTCTTTCGCATTGCCGGAAAAGACGCATCGTCGGGTACCAGACGCTGTCGTCACGGTCCAGCAGCCAGCGATAATCCGGCGTGTACGACAGAAGCGTCCAGGTCGGGCGACCGAGCGCGCCGGCGAGATGGGCGACACTGGTATCGACCGTGATCACCAGATCGAGGCAGGAGATCAGCGCGGCCGTGTCCGCAAAATCGGTGATCTCGCTGGTCAGGTCCAGGATCCGGCTCGCCTCCAGCAGGGCAGCCTTGTCGTCCGGCTTCGGCTCCTTCTGCAGGCTGATGAACGCCGCTTCGTCGCCGAGCAGGCCGGACAACATGCGCAACGGGATGGAGCGGTTGTGGTCGTCCAGATGGTTTGGATTGCCTGACCAGACCAGGCCGACACGCAGTTTGTCATGCGCGCCGAGACGCTCCTCCCAGAATTGGATCCGTTCCGGATCGGGCGCCCGCAAATAAGAGACGGGTGCAGGAACCGTCTCCAGCGTCGTTCGAAACGCAAAAGGGAGGCTCATGATGGGGCAATGGAAATCAACGGCCGCCAGCTCGGCCGCTTCGGAGACCGGAATGCATTGCGAAATCCCAGCCATATTCGACAGGAGAGCAACCAGCGACTTTTGGACCGCCAGAACGACGCGAGCCCCGAGCGCTGCGACCATCGGCACGTAGCGGGCAAACTGGATCGTATCGCCCAGCCCTTCGTCGGCTGCGATGACAATGGTTTTTCCCGCGATGTCGTCATGACCCAACCACATGGGTTGCTGGAACCGGGGATAGGCGCTCGGCAACTGCCAACGAGCTTCTCGCCCCCGCCAGCCCGCATCGAAATTCCCCAACAGCAGGTTCAGATGAGCTGTTCCCAGATCAGCCAAAGCGTCACTCGGCTCGATGTCCTTCAACCGCCTGTAGATCCCGAAGGCCTCGTCGAACCTGCGAAGCTTCGTCAGGACAGCAGCCTTGTCGTGCAGCGCATCCCTGGAGCCAGGCTGCACGGCCAGAGCCCGCTCGAACCACGCCAGCGCTTCTTCGTCTCTGCGCATCGTGCGCAAGACAATACCCGTCTTGACGCAGATATCGGAGTTGCCAGGTTCGATCTCGTGAGCTCGCCGGCAGATCGAAAGAGCCTCGTCGAAGCGCTTCAGAGCATTCAGAAGCGCGCCACGCATCAAGAGTGTCGGCACATGGTTGGGCCGCAAAGCGTCGCTCAGGTCGAGACAGGCCAGCGCTTCGTCGATCCGCCCCAACCGTTGAAGCGTGATGCCGCACTGGTTTGCGGCATCCCAATTCTGCGGATTCAGTTCCAGCACGCGTTGGAAGCTCGAGACCGCGTCGGCCAGCTGCTGCAGATGAAGCAGAGCATTGCCCCGCAGCATCCACAGATCGGGGCTATCAAGACCGAGCGCCCTCGCCTTGTCGAAGACCTTGATCACCTCGTCTGGCCGTCCCTGGACCTGGAGAACCGTGCCGAGACTCAAGAAGTATTGCGGCTGAACGTCCTGCTGGAGCGCACGGGATACCCACTGTAGCGCGGCATCGTAATGCCCTGCCTGCAGCGCGAGGATGCCCAGCAAGTTCAGTGTGGGCGCGTGTCCTCCATCGATCGCAAGCGCCATGTGGCAACACCCCTCGGCGTCTGCGTGGCGGCCACTCGCGATTTCACGCAATGCTGACTCGTAGAGAATCGCAGCACCATCGGGTTGAACAGGTTTGGGCTTCGCCTTCGTCTGCAAGGTCCGACGCTCTTGACGGCTCATTGTTGCAAGTTGCTCCAGGTGCAATCTCGGACTACGTGATTCTCACTCTGGCTAAAAGCAAAATTCTATCTCTAGATGTATGACGACACGCGATGGTTGCAGCCACGGCATTGAAGGTCGTGAATCAATCAGATCTTCAACCGAGACAAGAGGGGAGAAAAAATGCCATCGACGGTGTGACGTAGATCTGTGCCAGACGCTCGGTCCTCGTCGCGCGTGCTCCGTGCGAATTTCCGTGTGACGCGCAACTGCCAGTTATCATCCTATCAAAGCCTGTGGTTATCGGTCCCTGCGTTCGCAGGGACGACGGCGGAGTCTTGGGCAAGCGTTGGTGCCCGCCGCGAACCGGAATGATGATCGCGAGATGTCGACCCGCGCGCCAACATTCTCGCGGCGCCGGACGCCCGAGTTGGTCTGCCGTTTCCCCCGCTCAACGCGAGGGCGCAGGGAATGCCGGGTGAAGGCCTCACCCATGGCCCGCCTGCAACAAGAAAAGCAGGCGGCAGTCACCACAGGTTCAGCCGAACATCCGGCATTCCCTGCGCGATGGGCTTACGATTTATACGTGATCTCCCTGGGGATCGGCGTTCTTGCCCCCATCGCCCGCGCGTGCCGTCAGGCAACGCTTGCGGACTTGACCTCAGCGACGAGAGGCCAGGACCACACGACTTCATCGTCCGCAATCGATCAGTCGTCGCGCATCAGCGCCTGATCCACCACGGCCACCGCATCCCAGCCCCACGTATCGTGACGACCGCGCGTACGCCCCTTCGCTTGGGCGGGATGCGCGGATAAAACCACTGATTTGGGGGCGGCGTCAAGAATTATTCTGAAAACCGGAAAGTGACGCAGAGTCCGTTCTTTGAGGTCAGCGAACAAGCAAGCGGCCCAAACAGGCAGATTGCCTTCGGCCCCACGCGGATACTAATCAGAGATCGAGATCAACGACTTCAAAGCGAGGCGGTGCTTTGGAGAGCACGTCCATGCATCCCCATCCCGTGATGAAGCGATAGTGGCTGGCAGGATGAAAATTCAACTTCCAAGCCTCCGATTGAGTCTCCGCAAACACGGAGCCCTCGACACGATAGGCGAAATGGCGTGAGGCCAGCCCCTCCGGCTTTGTGTCCGCCTCGGTGCTGAGCGGAAATTCGTCGAGGAGACGGACGATGGTGGCGTCGTTGAAGTGAACGCGGAGCGCGCGCTTCTCCGCGCCCGGAAGGATGAAATCTGCCGAGAGATGATCCCGTTGCCAGTTCACGGCGAGAAGATCGCTGTCATCGCACGCGAAGCTCACGCCCGCATCGATTGGAAAATACGTCGGCACGTTGGCTCCGGTCTCTTGGCGAAGATCGGCATCCTAATACGATGGCCTCAAATGCGTCAGCGCGTCGGGCGGATCAGCGCAGCGCGATCCGCCGTTTCATCGTCAAGACCGTGAGATGGATGGGGCAGAGGCTGCTCAAGGGCGCTGGCAGGAACAACGGTCGTCGCGAATATCTTGCTCGAGAGGGCGGATTACGCTGGCGCTAATCCGCCCTACGACATTGAAGCATGGCGTCCAGCCGAGCGATGACATCGCCGATCGTCCCCCTAAACCTCAGAAATTCTTGGTCTTCACAGGCTTCTTCGGCAAGCGTGAGCGCGAGCGACAATTGCTCGATGGACCGCTCGACATGCTGCTTGAATACTGCGGCCCACTTCGAATCCATCATGCGTCCTCGGGATCAGAGATCGCTTGGCGCCCATTTGCCCCGCGCCAGCCACGGAGCTCATCGGCAGCCCCCGACGTTCGTTACCTCGCAAGATCGGACGAACCTAGTGGTGATGCAAACGATGGATATGTCGGGATTTGGTACAGTTGGGTGGGCTCGAACCACCGACCTCCTGTTCCACAGACAGGCGCTCTAACCAACTGAGCTACAACTGCATCCGAAACGGGCAGAGCCCCGCGAGAGGGGGCGCCCGAACGGGCCGGAAACTAGGTGCAACGGGCGGATTTGGCAAGTCCGAGAACGGATAAAGTCGGCCGCCTCCCCGGCGTTTTTTGCCGCCTTTGTGAGCGGTTTCGGAGCCTGCCCGAAATGCGGGCCCTAAAAAGGAGCGAGCCCGGACGCGCAGCGCCGGGCTCGGGATGGTCGGCCATTGCCGCCGACGCCGTCGGGCGCCAGGCGAAGCGATCTCAGGCCGCCGGCTTGAACAGCTTGGTGGCGCTTTCCTTGATCGGCTCGACCGTCTCGGTGGCGACCTTCTGGCCGAGCTCGCCGAGTTCCTTGGCCTGGGCGGTGAAGGCCTCGAACTGCTTGCGGGCGAAGCCGGTCCACAGCTCCATCGCCTCGGTCGGCGACTTCACCCCGAACAACTCCTGGGCGAAGTCGAGCGAGGCCGTCGTGTTGGCCTTGGTGAACTCCATCACCTTGGAGGAGTAGGCGCCGGCGCCCTTGCTGGCATTGGCGAAGAAGGCCTCGATGGCCGAATTGTGGGTCTCTGCGGCGTCCTTGAACTTGGCGTAGTTCTCACGGGCCTGCGACACGCCTTTTTCGGCGAGCGCGCGCACCTGCTCGGGAACCTCGAACGGGATGATGGACGCGGAGAAAGGATCGGTGGCATTGGTCATGGCATGCATCCTTCGAAACATTGAGACTGGACCGCCCCGGCAATCGGAGAGTCACTTCGGATCACGCAGAGGAACCGCCCCTGGGAGGTGAGTAACAACCTCGCGTAGAGCTATATCGTGTCGAATTTGTGCAACGCAACGGAAATTCCACTATCAGGAACTGTTTGTCGCGCCCGGGGCCGAGCCGAATGCCAACTCTACCGGTGCGTGTGACGAGCCGCAACGCACTCGGGTGTCCAAAACCTCACGCTTTCGGCTTGGTGGCTTCGATGGCCGCCTTGCTGAAGGCTTGGCCCATGTCGCCGGCCTGCTCGGCCAATGAGCGCATCTGGCCCTGGACGAATTCGCTATGCAGCTTGAGCACTTCGGGGAGATCCTTGGCGTGAACCAGCGACTGCGCATAGTCCAGCGACGACTGCACGTTCTTCTCGGCGTAGGTCAGCACCCTGGCTCCGATGTCCTTCGCGCCCGCACGCATGGTCGCGCCGCGCTCTTCGAGCGAGCCGGCGGTCGCTTCAGCGCCGGCCAGGAACTTCTCGAACGTCTGGCGCGCCTGGTCGAAGCCGGCTTCCGCCAAGGTCCGCATATCCTTCGGCATGTCGTATCGACGCCCGTCGTCGGTCATGAGTCCCTCCATCAGCTGCGGGATCGGCTCCGCCTGCCCCATCGCCGCTGGCCCGGATCGGGCCGGACGGCCTGCGGCTTCGGCCCATTGCCTATCATCCTGACCGCCCGGCCGCGCTTCCCACGTCCAACCCCGACTTTCGCCGCCGGTTCGGCGCCTCCTGAGCGCCCGAGGAACACATTAAGGTTATCCAAGCTTTAGCAGGACCACAGCCCGGCCCGGCCGTGGACCTCTGCCCTCAAAACGCGCGATAGTAACGAATTCTTAACGCTGCCACTTCCGGCAGCCGATCAACGCCACAAGAGCCGTTCGCCGTCGTCGCCCATGACCCACGCCGATCTCGAATTGCAGGCCCTCAGCGATCCCCGGCTGGCCGTCCATGCCGCGGGCGCGCTGCCTGCGTGGCTCTGGTCGGCCGACGGCCGCCACGTGCTGTGGGCCAATGCGGTCGGCGCACGTGCGCTCGGGGCGGCAAACGTGCCGGCGCTGATCGCCAAAACATTTGGTCCCGCCGATCAGCATCGCCGCCAGATCGCGCAATTGGGCCGGCGGTTGCCCGGGCATGGCGCGTTGCGACTCGAACGTCTGCGCGGCTTCGGCGCGCCGCTCGGCACGCTCGCGACCTGCGGCTGCGCCCGGATCGACCTTCCCGACGGGGCGTACGCGGTGCTGATCACCGGCACCGACAGCGGCGGCCGCAGCTTCCCCTTGGCGGATCGCTTGAAACGGCTGGTGGATGACAGCGCGCATGCGCTGATCGCGTTTACTCAGGACGGTCAGTTCGCCGGCATCAGCACGGCCGGCCGCGACCTGTTCGGCATGCACGATCTGAGCGATCCGCGATTCGCCGCGATCCGCAACGCGGCGCTGGCCGATGGAGCCGCCGAGGTTTTGCTCGGCAGCGAGCGCGCAACCCTCTACCGGATCGGCAGTGGCAGTCAGACCGGACTGATCGCCGTACCGCTGCCCGCCCCGCCCGACGAGTTGGACGCGCCGCGCCCGGTGCCGACACCTGATGCAGAGCTCACCGCAGATGCCGCCCCGGCATCACCGGCTTCCGCGGATCTCGCGGACGCGGCCGAGACTCCGCCTGCTCCTTCGATGGATGAAATGACCGAACGCCAGACCGACTACGAAGCCCCTGCGCTGTCCAACGAAGCTCCGGCCGAATTCCTCCTGATCGACGATCCCGCCGAAGCCGAGTTGTTCGAGCCGCTCGCGTCGCAGACGACGACCGACATGCATCCATCCGACTTCGAACCTGCGCCGCCCCCCTCCCACGAAGTGCTGGTCGCCCAGACTGCCGAGCAGACAAGGGCTCGCGAACTCCCCAACGCTCCCGAGGTCGCCGAAATAGCGGCGTCCTCGATGGAGATGCAGCACGCCCTGGACGACAGCAACGACATCGCGGCCGGTGATCCGTCCATACGCGGCCGCCGTCATCCCCTACGCTTTTCGTGGCAGATGGATGCCGAGGGACGGTTCTCGCTCGGCTCCGACGAGTTCGCCCGCCTGATCGGCGCATCCAGCGCCGCGCAACTGGGCCGGCCCTGGCACGACCTTGCGGCGGCGCTCGGGCTCGATCCGGATGGGCGTGTCGCCACGGCCATCGAGACCCGGGAAACCTGGAGCGGGCTCGTCGTCACCTGGCCTGCGGCGCATGGCGAGCGGCTGGCCGTGGAGCTGTCGGGACTTCCCGTCCTCGCCGAGGGCAAGAGCCATGCGGGCTATCGCGGCTTCGGCGTCTGCCGCGACCTCGACGCGCTGGACCGGTTGGAAACGCAGCTTGCGGCTGCGGCCGAGATGAACATGGCCGATGCCGGGCATGCGGACGGAGACGATGTCGCCTCCGCCGCCGAGGCGCTCCCGGACGATGCCCAATCCGACCATGCGCCGGCCGCAGATGCGCCGCCGCACCAGGACAACATCACCGTGTCGGCGCGTGACGCTTCCGCTGCAATGGAAGCCTCCCACGTCGATGGCGTCGGCTTGGAGGCGGCAGGGAACGTCGTGCCGTTCCGCGCCCCGGGCGAGGCCAAGCTTCCGGCGCTGACGCCGGTGGAGAACAATGCGTTTCATGAACTTGCGCGCCAGTTGTCGGCCCGGCTCGAAGGTGAAATCCGCAACACGCCGGCCGACGGTCCCGGCGCGACGTTCGAAGCGGCCCCGCGCATGAGCGATCCGTTTGGTCCACCACAGCATCCGGATGCGCCGCCGGCGAGCGAGGTCGTGACTGAGCACGGCACCGCCCTTCAGACGGACTGGCTGACGCCCGAAGCGCCGCCGGCACAGGGCGACAGCCAGCGCGACCGGATCCTGCTCGATCTGCTGCCGACCGGCATGCTGATCTATCGGCTCGACCGGCTGCTCTACGCCAATCCAGCCTTCTTCAAGCAGATGGGCTATGCCGACCTGCCGACCCTGGAGCAGGCCGGCGGGCTCGATGCCCTCTATGTCGAGCCCGGCGCGCCATCCGCCACGGGCAGATCCGAAGCAGGCACGCCGGTGACGATCTCGGCCGCCGACGGCTCCTCCAGCGAGGAGATCAAGGCCGAGGCGCGCTTGTTCACGATCACCTGGGACGGCGACAGCGCGCATGCGCTGATCTTCGCACCGGCGCCCGGCCCGGCGGCAGCTCTTCCTTCTGCCGCCGAAGCCGCGCCAGCGCCGGCTCCGCCGCCGTCCGCGCCGCCCGCACTCGTGGTCGCCCCGCCTCCGGCCGCCGGCCATGCCGAAGCCGAAGACCTGGCCGCGATCCTCGACGTCACGGCCGAAGGCATCCTGATGTTCGATGCCGGCGGCAACATCCACGCCTGCAACCGCAGCGCCGAGGCCTTGTTCGGCTACGACGGAGCGGAGCTGGTCCGCCGCAATCTGATCGAGCTGTTCGCGCCGGAGAGCGCGCGGCTGGTGGTGGACTATCTCGACTGCGTGCAGCAGTCCGGCGCCTCCAGCATGCTGGATCAAGGCCGCGAGGTGCTCGGCAAGGTCGCCCAGGGCGGCGCGATCCCGCTCTCGATGACGATCGGCCGGACCAGAATCGACGGCCCGAACTTCTTCGCCGTGTTCCGCGATCTGTCGCAGCTGCGCCGCGGCGAAAGCGAGTTGCTGCAGGCCCGGCGCGTCGCCGACCGGGCGGCCAACGCCAAGGCCGACATGCTGGCGCGGATCAGCCACGAGGTGCGTGCGCCGCTGAACGCGATCATCGGCTTTGCCGAGGTCATGATCGGCGAACGCTTCGGCACGCTCGGCAATGCGCGCTACGCCGAATACATGAAGGACATCCGCACCTCCGGCGAACGCGTGGTGTCGCTGATCGACGATCTGCTCGAGCTGTCGCGCATCGAGACCGGAAAGCTCGAGCTGGCCTTCACCGCGCAGAATCTGAACGAGCTGGTCGAGGGCTGCGTCGCGGTGATGCAGCCGCAGGCCAACCGCGCCCGCATCATCATCCGCACCTCGCTGTCGCAGACGCTGCCGCCCGTCATCGCCGACACCAGGGCGCTGCGCCAGATCGCCACGAACCTGATCTCGGCCTCGATCTCGCTGGCCAATGCCGGCGGCCAGGTCATCGTCTCGACAGCGCTGTCGGATTTCGGCGAGGTGGTGCTCCGCGTGCGCGACACCGGTCATGGGTTGAATGATCAGGCCGTCGCTGCGGCGCTCGAGCCGTTCCGTGCGACGGCCGGCGCCGAGCTGAGCTCCGAGGGCGCGGGTCTCAGCCTGTCGCTGACCAAGGCGCTGGTCGAAGCCAACCGGGCGCAGTTTCACGTCAAGGCGGCGCCGAAATCCGGCACGCTCATGGAGGTGGTGTTCTCACGCGCGGTCGCCCGCAATCAGAGCACCGGCTGAGCCGCCCCCGTCGAGCGGATCGCGAGCGCGCGCAGCCTGAGACCCAGCAGCAGCGGACCGAACGCCAGGGCAAAGCCCGAGAAGGCGATGATCCAGGCGAAGGCCGCAACGTGCAGCAGCGCTCCCGCATGCGCCGGCACCAGCACGGCACAGACCCGCGTGACCGCCGCCACGATGATCCCGAGATAGATCACCTGCGTGGCGACCGAGGCGGTCAGCGCCTGACCGGTGTGGCCGAGCGTGGCTCGGGTCATCACCGCGAGCGTCATGATTCCGGCGGCGCCGACCATCCAGGCATGCAGCCCGGCGCTCGGCAGCACCCATCCGAAGCTCGCCGCCGCATTGATCAGGAAGCCGAGCGGCACGAAGGCATAGCCGACATGCAGGATCACCAGCAGCCGTTCACGCAGCGTGCGATCGCCGGCCCAGCGCGCCAGCCGCACCGCGTGCAGCATGCCGGCCGCGGCCAGTGCGAGCCCGGTCGCGGCGCTGTCGGGCACGACGATCCAGCCCAGCAGGCTCAGCGCACTGATGACCACGACGGCCATGTCGAAGCGGCCGAACGGGGCCGGAAGCCGGCCGGGATTGTGCTTGACCAGCCAGTTGCGCGTGAAGCTCGGCGTGATGCGGCCGCCGATCAAGGCGAGCAGCAGCACGATGACGGCGACGCCGACGCGGATCGCATCATCGGCCGAGCCGCGCAGATGCACTTCGAGATGAAACGCGATGTTGCCGGCGCACAGCACGCCGACGACCGCGACGACCGGCAGATTGCGCCAGTTTCGCCCCGCCACGATCTCGCGTGCCGCGGCAAGGACGACCAGCAGCAGGAAGCTTGCATCGATCAGCAGCGCCGCCCACCACGGAGCGAAGGCAGACAGCGTCACGGCAATCCGCCCCGCCAGCCACACGGTGACGAGCGTCAGCAGCGGCAGGCCGCGGATCGGCAGCCGTCCGGTCCAGTTCGGAATTGCCGTGAACAGAAAGCCCGTGACGATGGCCGGCAGATAGCCGTAGAGCATCTCATGCACGTGCCAGTCGCGCGGCGTAAACGCAGAGCTCAGCGTCAACTCGCCGTAATAGGCCGGCAGCCAGACCAGGATCGCCAGCGCGGCCTGCATCGCACCGAGCAGGAAGAACGGACGGAACCCGTTGCCGAGAACGGTCAAGCCCTGATAGTTGCGCGGAATGGCCATGTGCATGCTCGCTCGATGCTGGACGGGAACCGCGCCGATGATGGCGCCTCCCACACGTAGTTGCGGACGGCTCGCGGCGGATTGCGCCAGCACAAACTTCCGACGGATCGCGAAAACGTGTTATTGAGCGGCGCGCATTTCGCCGCGCCCGGCCCGGAGAAGATCATGGCTTCCATCGACCGCTCGCTGGTCGCGCATCTGCCGCTGTTTGCGGGGCTCTCCAACGAGGATCTTACCGAGGTGCTGCGGGAGGCCCGTTCGATTCGCGTGCCCCGCAACGCCGCGGTGTTCGAGCAGGGCGCGGATGCGAGCTCGTTCTTCCTGCTGCTGCACGGCCATGTCCGCGCCACCAAGACCACGCCGACCGGCGACCAGATCGTGGTCCGCTATGTCGTGCCCGGCGACACCTTCGGCGTCGCCCCCGCGATCGGCCTGCAGCATTATCCGGCGACGGCCACCGCCGTCGACGACAGCATCGTGCTGGCCTGGCCCTCCGCCGCCTGGCCGCGGCTGGTCGCGCGGTTCCCGTCGCTGGCCGCAAATACGCTGCAGACCGTCGGCCAGCGGCTGCAGGAAACCCATGCGCGCGTGATCGAGATGTCGACGCAGCAGGTCGAGCAGCGCATCGCGCATGCGCTGCTGCGGCTCGCCAACCAGGCGGGACGCAAGCTCGATCACGGCGTGCAGATCGACTTTCCGATCAGCAGGCAGGACATCGCGCAGATGACCGGCACCACGCTGCACACGGTCAGCCGCATCCTCTCCGGCTGGGAGCAGCTCGGCCTCGTCGAGAGCGGCCGTCAGAAGATCGTGCTCCGTGAACCGCACAAGATCGTGCTGCTCGCCGAACAGAGCGCGGGCGACAGCGCGTCGCGCTCCTGATCACGTGCAGGCGGACAGCGCCGACAGAAATGCGTCGGGCTCGACGCCGTGCTCGCGACAGGCATCGGCGACATTGTGAAAGCAGGCGATCGGGCAGCCGACGCATCGCATTTGGAACGCGAGAAAGACGCCGATCGTCTCCGGCTTGCGCCGCATGAGATCGTCGACCAGTTCATCGAAGGTGATGGGCATGCGCGCCTCCATTCGAAGGCGAATGGTAGCCGGTGGCCCGTCGACCATCTTTGTCGCGGCACAAGCACCGCGTCGTGCGGCGGGCTAAAGCATGATCCGGAAAAGTGCGCAGCGGTTTTCCGAAAAGATCATGCGCAAACAACAACCTAGAGCGCGATGATGATTCATCCTGATCTCATCGCGCTTTAGACCGCCCGGCTGTGCAGCTGCTTCGAGGCGTCGAGATGCGCGTCGAACGCCGCGGCCACGCTGCGCACCAGGAACCGCGAATGCTCGGTCACCGCCAGCGCGCTGCCGTTGAGCTCGACCACGCCATCGGAGATCAGGGACTGCAGCCGCGGCGCCGATTGCAGCATTGCATCGGTCTCGATGCCGTGCCGCGTGCAGATCACGTCGAGGTCGACGCCATAGTCGCACATGATGCGCTCGATGATGTCGGCCCGCAGGCGATCGTCGTCGGTCAGGCCATAGCCTTTCACAGTGGCGAGGCTGCCGGACGCGATCTGCCCCTCATAGGCACGAACCTGCGGTGCATTCTGGACGTAGCCCTGCGGCAGCTGTCCGATCGCCGAGGCGCCGAAGCCGATCAGGAGGTCGTTGGCGTCCGTCGTATAGCCCTGGAAATTGCGGTGCAGCCGGCCTTCACGGAAGGCGATCGTCATCGGGTCGGTCGGCAACGCGAAATGATCGAGCCCGATCTGGACGTAGCCGGCTTCCTTCAGCGCATCGCTGATCGCGCACGCCTGATCGTACCGCTCCAGACTGTCGGGCAAGGACGAATCCTGGATCTTGCGCTGGTGCGTCTTGAACGTCGGGACGTGCGCATAGCCAAACACGGACAGCCGATCGGGGCGCAGATCGATGGCGCGCCGGACAGTGTCCAGACAGGAGAAGACGGTCTGATGCGGCAGCCCGTAGATCAGGTCGAAATTGATGCCGGCAACACCGGCCCTGCGCAGCCCAATCGTCGCCGCCGCGGTCTGCTCGAAGCTCTGCACCCGGTTGATCGCCTTCTGCACCAGCGGGTCGAAGCTCTGCACCCCCAGGCTCGCCCGGTTGACCCCGCTGACCCCCAGCGCATCGATCATGTCAGGCGTCAGCGTGCGCGGATCGATCTCGATGGCAATCTCGGCCGAGGGCAGCACGAAGAACGAATGACGCAGCGAGCCGACCAGATCGATCAACGACTCCGGCGCCATGATGGTGGGCGTGCCGCCGCCGAAGTGAATGTGGCCGACCGGAAGACGCCGGCCGATCTGGCGCGACACCATATCGATCTCGCAGCGCAGCGCCGATTCATAGACCGCGATCGGCTCGTCGCGCTTGGCCACCATGGTGTTGCAGCCGCAATACCAGCACATCGACCGGCAGAACGGCACGTGCAGGTACAGAGATGCCGTCGCGCTCGCCGGGATGGCGCGCAACCATTCCGCATAGGTCGATGGCCCGACCGCAGCGGAGAAATGCGGCGCCGTGGGATAGCTGGTGTAGCGCGGGAGGCGCTCTTGTCCGTAGCATGCCGCGAGATCTGGTCTCATGTCCTGCCTGTCCACCTTGGGTTCGGACGTTCTTGACACAAGGCAACCGGCGCGACCTTGAGCTTTCTCAAAGCGGCGGCCGGCAGAGCCCCGTGGGGATTCCAGTAGAACGCCGGCTTTCGTGCCGGACTTTGCGCTTCCTCAAAGTGGCCGGACCATTTCGCATCATCATCAACCCATTGACGATTCGAGGAATCCGCAATGGAAGCTCTGCAACTGCTCATCCGTTCCTTCGCTCTCCTTGCCAGCATTCGCGGCCACATTCCTCAATCCGATGGCTTCGAATCCTTCCGCGACGACCAGACGCCCGCCGGGCTGCTCGGCAACGTCGCGATGTTCCTGACAACGCTCTTCTGCGTGGCAGCCGCAGTGGCCTTCGTCGTGCTGCTGGCGGTCCGCTGGATGAGCTGACGATCTCCCCAGACCAATCGCGAAGGGTGGCGCGCGGCGCGCCCTCGGCGGCTCCCATGGCGCTCGTCCGTTCACGGCATCGCACCGGGGCCGCGCGGCGATCTGGCGCGCGAGCAGGTCGGCGCGCGCACTGCCGATAAATCATCATCATCTTGATCGGGCCTGCCGATGCCACGCATTCGCGCGGCCCGAGTGCACCTGCGCCGGCATCATCTGCACGCGCCCCTCCGATCGTTCCGCAATTGCTAAGTTGCTTGTTGCAGCACAAACAAGCCGGGTTCCAACAGGCGCATGCTGTTTACGGCACTACAACAGATCCAATGAAGGAGCGATCCATGTTGACCCGCCGCACCGCCCTGCTCAGTGCAGCCATCGCCGCGATGATGCTTGCGGCTCCCGCCGTTGCCGACGACCTCAAGCTGCCGCGGCAGAGGGTCGATCTGGTGGCCCCGCCGTTCGTGCATGTGCACGAGCAGGCCACCAAGCAGGGACCGAAGATCATGGAGTTCAAGCTCGTGGTCCAGGAGAAGAAGATGGTGATCGACGAGAAGGGCACCACCTTCCAGGCCATGACGTTCAACGGCTCGATGCCGGGCCCGCTGATGGTCGTTCACGAGGGCGACTATGTCGAGGTGACGCTGGTCAATCCGGCAACGAACACCATGCCGCACAACATCGACTTCCACTCCGCAACCGGCGCGCTCGGCGGCGGCGCTCTGACCCTGGTCAATCCGGGAGAGCAGGTCGTGCTGCGCTGGAAGGCGACCCGGACCGGCGTGTTCGTCTATCACTGCGCCCCGGGCGGACCGATGATCCCCTGGCACGTCGTCTCCGGCATGAACGGCGCCGTGATGGTGCTGCCGCGCGACGGCCTCAATGACGGCCGCGGCCATGCGCTGCGCTACGATCGCGTCTACTACATCGGCGAGCAGGACCTCTATGTGCCGCGCGACGAGAAGGGGAATTTCAAATCCTACGATTCGCCCGGCGAGGCCTATAGCGACACCGAGGAGGTCATGCGGAGGCTGACGCCGACCCACGTCGTGTTCAACGGCAAGGCGGGCGCGCTGACCGGCAAGGACGCGCTGACGGCCAAAGTCGGCGAGAACGTGCTGATCGTGCACTCGCAGGCCAACCGCGACAGCCGTCCGCATCTGATCGGCGGCCACGGCGACTATGTCTGGGAGACCGGCAAGTTCTCCAATGCGCCGGAGACCGGGCTCGAGACCTGGTTCATCCGTGGTGGCTCGGCGGGTGCCGCGCTCTACAAGTTCCTGCAGCCCGGCATCTACGCCTATGTCACCCACAATCTGATCGAGGCGGCCAATCTCGGCGCCACCGCGCATTTCAAGGTCGAAGGCAAGTGGAACGACGACCTGATGACGCAGGTGAAAGCCCCGGCGGATATCCCGACCGGATCGACCAACTGATCAGCCCAAGGGGGCCGGCCCGTCCGGCCCCCGCTCTCCTCGATGTGCTGCCATGCTGCTCGCCTTCAAGATCAAGCTCACCCTCGCCTGCATCGTCGGACTGGCCGGCCCAACGGCGATGGCGCCCCTCCTCACGAGCCTCCAAAACCCTGCCGCCGGCTACAGTCCAGCCCTCACCGAGATTGCACCGGGCGTGGTGAGCTATCGCGATTCCGGCGACCATCTGCGCAACGGCCGCCCCGCCGAGGCTCCCGTCGCGAGGGTCCGCTTCGATCGTCCGCTGACGATCATGACCAACCAGGTCAGCGCCGCCGACTATCACACCTGTGTCGAAGCTCGCGCATGCCGCGCGCTCGACCGCGATGTCCGCATCGCCATCGACCGCCCGGCCGTGCAGGTGAGCTGGCACGATGCCGTCGCTTATGCAGAATGGCTCTCGCGCAAGACCGGCGATCGCTATCGCCTGCCCACGGACACCGAGTGGGCTCATGCAGCCGGCAGCCGTTTCAAGGACGATGGCGTCGCAATCGACGACACTGACCCATCGCGGCGCTGGATCGCGCGCTACGAACGGGAAGCCGCCTTGCCCGACGAATCCGAGACCCGCAGTTTCGGCGGCTTCGGCAACAACGAGCACGGCGTTGCCGATCTCGCAGGGAATGTCTGGGAATGGACGTCGACGTGCTTCACACGCAAGGTGCAGGACGATGCCGGACGCGTCATCAAGACCGTCAGCAATTGCGGCGTTCGCCTCGCGGAAGGCGCGCACCGGGCCTACATGACCGACTTCATCCGCGATGCGCGCGCCGGCGGCTGCGCCTCGGGCAAGCCACCGGCCAATCTGGGCTTCCGGCTGGTCCGTGAGCAGCCTGGATGGGGCCGCAGCATGGCGCATCGTCTCCGCCGGCTGCTCGGCGCCGTCAGCATCTGACGGCGAGATCCCTCCGGGTTGCGCCGAGCATCCAGTGGCCCGCTTGGCGGTGCCCTGACACTGGCACAATTGACAGTCACCCAATATCAACTTTCGGTTGCGAAAATCGAGCTACAAACGTTAGACAATTGCAGTTGAGAGACGCGATGAGCGGACCAGGAGGCGAGTGTGGTTTCTCGACATCCGCCGGTCTTCTTCACGTCCGACCTGCATGGGTACGGAATCGGCAATACCAGCTGGTTCGACGATAATTCGCCCCGCGCGCTGGCCGGGCGCTGCCTCATCGACGCGCTGGAATATCTGCGGACGTCCCCGAAATTCGCCGCCAGGGACTGGCACGTGGTGAACGCGAACGCCGCACGCGTCGTTCATCAGTGTCTTGCGGACCCTGCCCTCGCGCGACGCGACATTCTCGACCGCGTAACGCCGGCGATCGAGGAGGTCTGCGCGCGGATCGTCGCGAGTCGCCAATACCGCATTCCGTTTTACGGCGATGATTTCTGGGACTGGGCCGGCGTGGTCGATGCCCTCTGCGAGGTGCAGACGGTCTCCGCCACGGCGGCGCAAGTCGCGAAGCGCGAGCTCGACCAGTTTCGCAGAACCGTGCACATCCGCATGCCCAGCGGCCTTTCGGTCGGCAATGCCGATCAGGAGTGGTTTGGCCCGGCGGTCGCGACGCGTGCCCATCGGCTGCTGGACACGCGCGCATCCGGCTTCGATCCGGATCTGCGCCACGAGCTGCAGGCCCAGGCGCTCGAACGCATCGAGCGCGGCAGGTATCGCGGCCGGCAAGTGACACCCTGGCAGCTCAGCTGGCATTATGGTCAGGTCGTCGGCGAATTTCAGCGCGCAGCGAGCGAACAGGCCGCGGAGCTGGCGGATTTCGCCTGGCTGGCCGTGCCGCTCGAGCCCGCCAAGCGGGCGCTCGTTCTCGCCCGCATCCTACAGGGCGCCGGCGCGATCAAGGATCGCCGAACCGTCCTGCAGACGCTGGAGGAGCTCTATCGCTGCGAGACGCCCGGACGCCCTCTCGGTCAGGGCGTGATCGGCGCCGGCATCGAGGCCTCCCTCGACGTGCTCGAGGCGCTATGGCCGCAGCTCGACGACCGCGACAAGGCCGCCATCAACGCCATGCTCGACGCGCTGCGCTTCCTCCATGCCAAGGCGCATACGATCGGCTTCGTGGTGGAAACGCCCGATGACATCGAAGGCCTGATCCAGGCGATGGGGCCGGGCACGCTGATCGAGCAGCGCAACGCCGCGCGGGCGATCATCCGGCATTCGTGCTTCCATGCCGTCATCTGCCTGGGGCGATCGATGACCGAGGTGGCGAGCGCCACGGCCGTCGCGGTCGAGGAGCATGGCGCACGGTGGGTGATCATGCCGGCTCGTGCGCAGGCCCTGGGGCCGGCCCTCGCGCAAGCCGGCCACGGCGTCCGTTTCGTCGGCGCCGGCGCGGGCGATCTGGTCATCGCGGCCTCGCTGGCGCCGTTTCGGATCGATGTCCAAGTGCGGGACGCGCTCAGCATCGCCGAGCCGCCTTTTCCCCATGAGGGGGGCATGATGATCCCGGCCGATCCGGAGCTCTGTCGTCTCGCGCATGAATCGGCGCAGGCCATGCTCGACGAGATCGGCGTGTTCTTCGAGGGGACGACGGTCACGCGCAACGACGAAGGGACCGCCGCCGATGTCTCGGCGGCGTTCCCGGGCGCCCTCGCGGTGGACGGCACGGCTTATATCATGGGACTGATCTGCCTCGGCCGCGGCGTGCCCTGTCTGGTGGTCCATAGCCTGACGCCGTCGCAGGCTCACGCGAGCCCGCGGCACAACGCGGCCTGCCGGCTTGCGGTCAAGGTCGCGGAAATGCTGTGCCGGCGCTGGTAGTCGCGCCTCAGGTGTTCTTCAGCGCGACCCGGAATTCGGCTTCGGTCTTGGCCTTGACCTCGTCGAGCGTCACGCCGTCGGCAAGCTCGATCAGCGCCATTCCGTCATTGCCGTGCTTGTCGATGGTGAACACCGCAAGATCCGTCACGACCATGTCGACCACGCGCTCGCCCGTCAGCGGCAGATTGCACTGCTTGAGCAGCTTCGGTCCGTCCTTGGCGCTGTGTTCCATCACGACGACCACGCGCTTGACGCCGGCGACGAGATCCATCGCGCCGCCCATGCCCTTGACCATCTTGCCGGGGATCATCCAGTTGGCGAGGTCGCCGTTCTGGGCCACCTGCATGGCGCCGAGGATGGAGAGATCGATGTGGCCGCCGCGAACCATCGCGAACGAATCCGCCGAGGAGAAATAGCTGGTGATCGGCAGCTCGGTGACGGTCTGCTTGCCGGCATTGATGAGGTCGGGATCCTCCTCGCCCTCATAGGGGAACGGACCCATGCCGAGCATGCCGTTCTCGCTCTGCAGCGCGACGTCGACGCCCGGCGGAATGTAGTTGGAGACCAGCGTCGGAATGCCGATGCCGAGATTGACGTAGTAGCCGTCCCGCAGCTCCTTGGCGGCGCGCGCCGCCATCTGCTCTCGCGTCCAGGCCATCAGACTTCCTCCCCGGCTGCAGCGGCGGCTTCACGTTTGCGCACGGTGCGCTGCTCGATGCGCTTGAGCGCGGTTCCAACCTGGATGATTCGCTTCACGAAGATGCCCGGCGTGTGGATGTGGTCGGGATCGATCTGGCCGGCCGGCAGCAGATGCTCGACCTCCGCGACCGTGACCTTGGCCGCCGTGGCCATCATCGGATTGAAGTTTCGCGCGGTCTTCCGGTAGACGAGGTTTCCGGCGGTGTCGCCCTTCCAGGCGTGCACGATCGCGAGGTCGGCGAACAGGCCGCGCTCCATCAGGTATTTCTCGCCGTCGAATTCGCGCACTTCCTTGCCTTCCGCGACCAGCGTACCGACGCCGGTCTTGGTGAAGAAGGCCGGGATGCCCGCGCCGCCGGCGCGGATGCGCTCGGCCAGGGTGCCCTGCGGGCAGAATTCCAGCTCCAGCTCGCCAGCCAGATATTGCTGTGCGAACAGCTTATTCTCGCCGACATAGGACGAGATCATCTTCTTGATCTGCCGCGTCTCCAGCAGCCGGCTGAGGCCGATGCCGTCGACGCCGGCATTGTTGGAGATGACGGTGAGGTTCTTTACCCCGGACTCGCGAATGGCGTCAGACAGGGTTTCTGCGATGCCGCAAAGGCCGAACCCGCCGGACATGATGGTCATGCCGTCCTTGAGAAGGCCCGCAAGGGCGGATTTGGCGTCCGGATAGACCTTGTTCATACGGGAATGACCTGATGCAGAGCGGCGAGCGCGCGGATATCGACCGGATTATTAGGCGAAATCTTCGCAATGCGTCAATGATGCCTTCCCAACGTGCAGATCGTGCGTTAGCTGTCGGGGCCACCCGCGGCTCCGGAATGATCTGGGGGACGGGATCCGCAGGCCTCGCCGCAATCCGGCCACACCGGCGGCGCGGCCTTGAAAGCGTCAAGAAAACGCATCAAGTTGTTGATGTTGGCAAGGGTTTTCGGCGCGCCCTGCCCATCCCCAGTAAACAGCGATCCGACGACCCCAGGACATGTCCGTGACCATGGCCCAAGGAATGAGGCGGCTCGGCACACCGATTGCGGTGCTGCTCGGGATCGCGTTCGTGGGCCTGCTCGCGAGCTCCTGGCTGGTCAATCGTGAGGCACTTCGGCACGCCGTCGCGACCCAGATCCGCGCCGTGACGGGTCTCGAGCTGGTCGTCAAGGGACACATCGACGTCTCCTTGTTCCCCGGCAGCTACGTGTCCTTCCACGATGTCGGCCTGAAGGGCAGCGGCACCGATGACCCCGCATTGCGCGTCGATGTTCTGACCGCCAATCTGCAACTCCTGCCACTGCTGCTGCAGCGTTTCGAGATCGCCGACGTCATGATGCTGCGGCCGCAGATCAACGTCACCCGCGAAGCCGACGGCAACAGCAACTGGACGCCCTTCATCGAGACCATCGCGCGCACCATGCGCCCTGGTCCCGACAGTCAGATGTCGTTCTCCGAGATCCGCATTCAGGACGGCATCCTGGTCTATGAGGACAACAGCCATCATGCGACCGAGCGGCTCGACGACATCGACCTGTCGCTGGCCTGGCCCTCGATCTCGCGCTCGTTCGCCGCGACCGGGCAATTCGATTGGCGCGGCCAGCGCATCGAGGGCTCGATCAGCGTCAGCGATTTCCTGGCGGCACTGTCGGGAGACCGGTCTGGGCTGAAGATGCGCCTGGCCAGTCCGCCTTTGAAGGTCGCCTTCGACGGTACGGTCGCCAACCGCACCAGCGCGCTGATGGAAGGCACGCTGACGGTCGACAGCCCGTCGCTGCGCGACGCGCTGCGATGGACCGGGCAGACGCCGCTCGGCGGCGGCGGCTTCGGCCGCTTCGCGTTGCGCGCGCGCGCCAATGTCGTGGGCGCCTCGATCGCGCTCACCAATGTCAATGTCGAGCTCGACGGCAACACGGCCGAGGGCGTGATGACCTACACCAACAACGGTCGGCAGGCGCTGCAGGCGACGCTTGCAGCCGATGCGCTCGACTTCACCCCCTATATCTCGACGTTCCGGCTGCTCGCCAACGGCGCGCGCGACTGGAATCGTCAGCTGTTCGACCTCAAGGCGCTGTCCACGACGGACCTCGACATGCGGCTATCGGCCGCAAAGGTCACGGTCGGGTCTTCGAAGCTCGGACGTACGGCCTTCGGCGCCAATTTGCGCAACGGCGTGCTCGCTCTCTCCGTGGGAGAAGCGCAGATGTATGGCGGCGTCGTGCGGGGCTCGGTCGGCATCGCCCGGGCGGACACGATCGCCGACGTGAAGGCCGAGCTGCAGTTCAACGACGTCGATCTGCAGGCCTGCGCCAACGAGATGTTCGGCATCTCGTCGCTGTCCGGGCGTGGCAATCTCAACGTTTCGCTGACCGCCTCCGGCTCGAGCCCGTTCGGGCTCGCGCAGTCCCTGGACGGCAGCGCCAATCTGCAGGGCCGCGACGGCGCGATCTCCGGTTTCAACGTCGAGCAGTTGCTGAAGCGTCTCGAGCGCAGCCCGTTGTCGCGCGGCGGCAATTTCCGCACCGGCTCGACGCCATACGACTCGCTGACGATCGCCGTGAAGTTCGCGGACGGTGTCGCCACCGCCGAGGACATCAGGGTGGAGAGCCCGACCGCACGCATCACCATGACCGGCACGGCGTCGGTGCCGAGCCGCGAATACGACTTCAAGGGTGTGGCGAGCCTGTTGTCGGCCGGCAACGGCAATAACGGCTTCGAGCTGCCGTTCGTCGTGCAGGGCCCCTGGGAAGATCCGTTGATCTTTCCCGATCCGGAGAGCCTGATCCGCCGTGCTCCGGCCGCCGCCCCTCTGCTCGACGCCGTCAAGGACCGCAAGACGCGCGATGCCGTGCGCTCCGTGCTCGAGCGCTTCACCGGCGGCGGGCTGCGGCCGACGCAGCCGGACAACGCCCCGCAAGCCGATGCGCCGGCGGCCGACGGTTCCACAAAGCAGAACTGACCTGATCTCATCGTGGAACGACAGAGAAGCACGGCCGCCGCCGCGACCTATGTCTGATATATTACTTCTGGATCGCGCCGTGCCCCTGGGTTAGTGTCCGCGCAACCGATCAAGCAAGATCGGCGGATCAGGGAGAGACATGTGAAATCCAGGGGAATGGGTGCGCTTTCAATCGCAGTAGCCGCCGGGCTGTTTTGCGCTGCAGCACCGGCTGTCGCTCAGGACACCATCACGATCTGGTGGAGCAAGGGCTTCTACAAGTCCGAGGACGATGCGCTGCTCAACGTCGTCAAGAAGTTCGAAGCCAAGACCGGCATCAAGGTCGAGCTGTCGCAATATGCGATCCAGGACATGATCCCGAAGACGGTCGCCGCGCTCGATTCCGGCACCGTGCCCGACGTGGCCTATGCCGACACCTACGACGTCCAGGCCCAGGGCAAGTGGGCCTATGAAGGCAAGCTCGAGGACCTCACCGACATCCTGGAGCCGATGAAGTCGGCCTTCGCTCCGAACACGCTCGAGACCGCCTATCTCTTCAACAACGTCACCAAGAAGAAGGCCTATTACGGCTTCCCGCTGAAGCAGCAGAGCATGCACGTCCAGATCTGGGGCGACCTGCTGGACAAGGCCGGCTTCAAGCAGAGCGACATCCCGACCAAGTGGGAAGACTATTGGACGTTCTGGTGCGACAAGGTGCAGCCGGCGGTGCGCAAGGCGACCGGCCAGCGCATGTATGGTGTCGGCCAGCCGATGGGCGTGGAATCCACCGACTCGTTCCAGTCGTTCTACACCTTCATGGACGCCTACAACGTCAAGCTGGTCGACGACGACGGCAAGCTGCTGGTCGACGATCCCAAGGTGCGCGACGGTCTCATCAAGGCGATGAAGGATTACACCGACACCTACGTCAAGGGCTGCACGCCGCCGTCCTCGACGACCTGGAAGGATCCCGACAACAACGTCGCCTTCCACAACAAGACGATCGTGATGACCCACAATTTCACGATCTCGATCGCAGCCAAATGGTTCGAGGACTCCACCAACCCGGCGCTGACCCCCGAGCAGCGCGCGGCCGGCAAGAAGGCCTATGAGGAGGACATCATCACCGCGTCCTTCCCCAACAAGCCCGATGGCACGCCGATCAAGTACCGCTCCGACGTCAAGACCGGTCTCATCTTCAGCAACGCGAAGAACAAGGCGCAGGCCAAGGAGTTCATCAAATTCCTGATGCAGGAGGAGAACCTGCGGCCCTATATCGAGGGCGCGCTCGGCCGCTGGTTCCCGGTGACCACGGCAAGCCAGCAGAGCCCGTTCTGGCAGGCCGACCGCCATCGCAAGGCCGTCTACACCCAGTTCACGGGTGGCACGACGCCGTTCGACTTCACCAAGAACTACAAGTTCACGATTCTCAACAATGAGAACGTCTGGGCGAAGGCGATGAACCGCGTGGTCAGCGAGAAGGTGCCGGTCGAGAAGGCCGTCGACGAGCTGATCGCCCGCCTCAAGGAAGTCGCCGGCTAGTCACTCGCAACGCGATGCACTAGCCTGACATCCTGACGAACGACAACACGTGCCGGCCGCAGCGTCTGCGGCCGGTTTGGCGATAGGCGGGACAAGACGACCCGGGAAGAAACGACCATGGCGATCACGCTCTCAGCTTCCGATTCCGCGCTCGCGGAAGCCCCGCGTCCGGTGCTGCTGACACCGTCACAGGTGTGGGGCATCGTCATGCTCGCGCCCTACCTGCTCGTCTTCCTGGCCTTCGTCGTCTATCCTGTCGGCTACGGCCTGTGGCTGGCGCGAGATCCGGCCAGCTACGTCGCGCTGTTCAACGATCCGATCTTCGCGCGCGCCGCCGTCAACACGCTCATTTTCCTGCTGGTCGGCATCAATCTGAAGATGCTGATCGCACTGTTCCTGTCCGGCTTCTTCATCCAGCAGCGCGGCTGGATCAAATGGCTGTCGGTGATCTTCATCCTGCCCTGGGCGGTGCCGTCGATCCCGACCATCCTGTCGGTCCGCTTCATGCTCAATCCCGAATGGGGCGTGATCAACCAGCTGATCTTCAAGTTCACCGGCGAGGACGGCCCGAACTGGCTGAACGACCCAACGGTCGCGCTGGCGATGGCCATCGGCATGCACATCTGGAAGTCGCTGCCGTTCTGGACGCTGATCCTGATGACCGGACGGCTGGCGATCTCGCACGATCTGTTCGAGGCTGCCGAGGTCGACGGCGCGACCTGGTGGCAGAAGTTCCGCTTCATCACCTGGCCGTCGATGCAGACGCTCTACATCACCTGCACGCTGCTCTCGATGATCTGGACGCTGGGTGACTTCAACAGCGTCTATCTGTTGACCGGCGGCGGACCGGCCGATCTGACCCACGTCCTCTCGACGCTCGGCATCCGCTATCTCCGGCTCGACCAGCTCAGCCTCGCGATGGCCTCGATCGTCTGCGCGATGCCGCTGGTGCTCCCCCTGGTCTATTTCATGATGAAGCGGTTGTCGCGATGAAGCTCCCCACCCTGCGCGAAGTCGGGACCGAAGCCCGGCTGCTGCTGATCGGCATTCCCGTCTTCATCTGGACGATGATCCCGATCTACCACATGTTCCTGTTCGCGATCTCGCCGAAGGAGGACGCGTTCTCGGGCAAGCTGTGGCCGGACCATCCGACCTTGCACAACTTCTCGATCGTGTTCCACCAGCAGCATTACTTCCTGCGCGACTTCTGGATCCAGTTCGGCAACTCGGTCGTGATCGCCGTGGCCGTCGGCGCCTTGACCCTGGTGATCGCAACATGCGCCGCTTATGCGATCTCGCGTTTGCGCGTGCCCGGCAGCCGCGTAGTGATGAACCTCGCGCTGTTCACCTATTTCATTCCGGCGGCGTTCCTCGCGGTGCCGATGTATCGCACCATGGGCAAATACGGCCTGCTCAACAACGACTGGTCGCTGATCCTGGCGATGGTGACGATCGCCTCGCCCTACGCGATCTGGGTGCTGAAGCAGGCCTCCGACAAGCTGCCGGTCGAGCTGGACGAGGCGGCCGTCATGGACGGCGCGAGCCCGTTGCAGATCTTCCGTCTCGTCTATGTGCCGCTGATGATGCCCTCGCTGGTCGCGATCGGCACCTATGCCGTGCTGCTGGCCTGGAACGAGTATCTCTATGCGTTCCTGCTGCTGTCGAACGACAAGGACATCACGCTGCCCGTGGCGCTCGGCAACTTCCTGGCAGCCGACGATTCGCCGTGGGAGCTCCTGATGACTACCGGCTTCATCTACGCGCTGCCGCCGGCCGCCGTGTATTACGCCTTCAAGCGCTACATGGTGGGCGGTCTCACCGCCGGCGCCGTGAAGTCGTGACGGAGCGATGAAGGTCGGATTTCGTCAGGGCCGGTTCGCGGATGCCTCACGGCCGAACTGGGATGGCGATGGTCCGCGCCCGATCGACTGGTTCGCGTGGTACCCGGCCGCGGAGAGCGCAATCGAAGCAGCGCTTCCGGTCGCGCCGTGGCCCGAAGGCTGGTTCAAGGCTGGAACTGCGGCGCTGAATGCGCCGCTCGCGGGCAACGGGTCTCGTCCGCTGCTGGTCTATTCGCACGGCACCGGTTGCAATGCCCTGCAGGTCGAGTGGCTGGCGCGCGAGCTGGCCAGCCGTGGCTTCATCGCGGTCGGGGTCAACCATCACGGCAACAACAATGCCGCACCGTTCCGCGCCGAAGGCTTTCTCTGCTCGTGGGAGCGGCCGCGCGACATCTCGGTGCTGATCGACCACATCGTTGCGCATCCCGACTTCGCAGGCCACGTCGACCTCGATCGCATATCCGCGGTCGGCTACTCGCTCGGCGGCGTCACGGCCACCGCCCTGCTCGGCGCCATCATGATCCGCTCGCCGTTCGAGCCCGGCGCCAATCTCGGCCGCGGCCCGCGTGAGTTTCCGGATCTTGCCGATCATCTGCCGCGCCTGATGGGCGAGAGCGCAATCTTCCGCGATTCCTGGGCGCGCATGTCGGTCTCCTATCACGATCCCCGCATCAAGGCGGCGCTGCTGCTGGCGCCCGGCCGCTCGGTCCAGGGCTTCTCTGAGGAGAGCGTCGCCGCGATCAAAGTCCCCACGCGAATCATGGTCGGCGGCGCGGATGCGCTGCTGCCGTCGGCGCGTTGGCTGCAGGAACGATTGCCGGACAGCACGTTCGACATCGTCGCTGACGATGCCGGCCACTACGTATTTCTGCCCGAAAGCACCGAACTCGGCCGCAGCTCCGATCCTGTCTGCTGCGTCGATCCGCCCTCGGTCGACCGCGGCGCGGTCCATCGCACGGTTGTGACAGCTGCGTTGCAGCTGTTCGCCGCCTGAGCGACGCTCTCACACCGATCTCCGTCATTGCGAGCGCAGCGAAGCAAGCCGGAGGTTTTGCGCGGCCCTGGATTGCTTCGCTGCGCTCGCAATGACGATCGCTAGAGTGGGGCCGCGCTCTCGCCGCGGTCGCTGGACAGTTTCGACGCCAACGAAGCGATCACGATGACCACCGCGATCAGCCCGATCACCAGCGTACAGATCGCGTTGATCTCCGGCTTCACACCGAGCCGCACCTCCGAATAGATCCGGATCGGCAAGGTCGCAGAGCCCGGGCCAGTGGTGAAGCTCGCGATCACGAGATCGTCGAGCGACAGTGTGAACGCCAGCATCCAGCCGGCGAGCACGGCCGGCGCGATCAGCGGCAGCGTGACCATCACGAAGGCGCGGACGGGATCGCAGCCGAGATCCATCGCGGCCTCTTCGAGACTTCGGTCGAGCGACACCAGCCGCGACTGTACGACCACCGCCACGAAGCACATCGTCAACGTGGTGTGAGCGATCGTCACCGTCCAGAAGCCGCGCTCCGCCTCCAACGCCACGAACAGCAACAGCAGCGACAGGCCGGTGATCACCTCGGGCATGACGAGCGGCGCATACAACATGCCGGAGAACAGCATGCGCCCGCGAAAGCCCTCGCCGCGCGACAGCGCCACGGCCGCCAGCGTGCCGAGCACCGTCGCCACCGTGGCCGACGTCGCGCCGACGCGCAGACTCATCCAGGCCGCGTCGATCATGGCGCGGTCGTTGAAGAACTCGTGATACCAGCGCAGCGACCAGCCGCCCCACACCGTCACCAGCCGCGAGGCGTTGAACGAGTAGATCACCAGGATCAGGATCGGCAGATACAGGAAGGCGAGCCCGAGCGTCAGCGAGGCGACGTTGAAGCGGGACAGGCGGGACGATTTTGCCGCCATCACCGGCTCTCTTCCAGCTGCCGGCGTTGCAGCCGGTCGTAGAGCAGGAGCGGGAGCAGCAGGACGACGAGCAGCACCACGGCGATGCTGGAGGCCACCGGCCAATCCTTGTTGGTGAAGAATTCGAGCCAGAGCGTCTGCCCGATCATCAGCGACTTCGATCCAGCAAGCAGATCGGGAATCACGAACTCGCCGACGATCGGGATGAAGCACAGCAGGCTGCCTGCGCCGACGCCGGGCAGCGACAACGGAAACGTCACCAGCCAGAAGATCTCGCGCGGCGAGGCACCGAGGTCGGCGGCGGCCTCCTCAAGCGCCGGCTCCAGCTTGGTCAAGGTCGCGAACAGCGGCAGGATCATGAACGGCAGATAGGAGTAGACGATGCCGACATACATCGCGCTGTCGGTCGACAGCCACACCACCGGTGTCGACACCAGGTGCAGCGCGAGCAGGATCTGGTTCAACAGCCCGTCATGCTGCAGGATGTTGACCCAGGCATAGATGCGGATCAGGAACGAGGTCCAGAACGGGATGATGACCAGCATCATCGCGATGCCCTGCCATCGCCTGGGCAGCCGCGCCATGCCATAGGCGATCGGGTAGCCGATCAGGAGCAGGATCGCGGTCGACGTCAATGCGACGACGACGCTGCGCAGATAGGACGAGAGATAGAGATCGTCGGAGAGCAGCAGTCGGAAATTGTCCGGCGACAGCGCTGCGAAGGCGTCACTGAGTGACGACCACCCACCGGCCAGCGAAAACACCGGCGTATAAGGCGGCTGCGCGATGGCGGTCTGCGACAGGCTGATCTTGGCGACGAAGGCGAACGGCACCAGGAAGAACAGCACCATCCAGACATAGGGCGCGATCGCGGCGAAACGCGCCGGACGCGAGAAGATGCGGCGCGCGCTCATCGCTCCAGCACCACGCAGTCGTCGGGGGTGAACCAGGCCACGACGCGCTGGTTCAGCCCATAGCCATCGGCATCGAGCCGCGCCGTGTTGGCCTGCGCGGCGTGAATGGCGGCGCCCCCATCGAGCCTGATCTTGTACACGGTCTTGCCGCCGAGATAGCTCGTATCGGAGATGATCCCCTCGACGCAATTGATCGCGGCGGCGTCGCCCGCGGGCCGGCGGAGCGCGAGGCGGATCTTCTCGGGACGGATCGCGACCGCGACCTTGCTCTCGTCGATCGGAGCAACGGGCTGTGCCGCCACCAGCTCGCCGGCGGACGCCGTGCTGACCCTGAGCCGGTGCGGCTCCCGCGCGGTCACCTCGCCCTCGAACAGATTGATGTCGCCAACGAACTGCGCCACCCAGCGCGAGGCCGGCTCCTCATAGAGGCGGCGCGGCACGGCGACCTGCTCGAGCTTTCCGGCCTTCATGACGCCGATGCGGCTCGCCACGGTCATCGCCTCCTCCTGATCGTGGGTGACGATGATGAAGGTCATGCCGAGCCGGCGCTGCAGCTCCATCAGCTCGAACTGCGTGCTCTCGCGCAGCTTCTTGTCGAGCGCGGCCATCGGCTCGTCGAGCAGCAGCACCTGCGGCCGCCGCGCCAGCGAGCGCGCCAGCGCCACGCGCTGCTTCTGGCCGCCGGAGAGCTGATCGGGCTTGCGCTTCTCCAGCCCTTCGAGCCGGACCAGCGCCACCATCTCCGCGACGCGGGTGGTGATCTCGGCGCGCGGCATGCCGGCGCGGCGGAGGCCGAAGGCAATGTTGTCGCGTACATTCAGATGTGGGAACAGCGCGTAATTCTGGAACATCATGTTGACGGGCCGCTCGTGCGGCAGAACCTGCGCGATGTCCTCACCCGACAGCAGGATGCGCCCTTCATCCGGCGTCTCGAAGCCGGCCAGCATGCGCAACAGCGTGGTCTTGCCGCAGCCGCTCGGGCCGAGCAGCGCGAAGAACTCGCCAGCGCGGATGTCGAGCGAGACCCCGTCGACCGCGCGGAAGCTGCCGAAGGTCTTCACGACGTTCTCGATCCGCAGGATCGGCGGCTGGGGATCAGGACGGGGTTCCGGCGATGGCGTCGGCTCGGCAGCGGGCTCTGGGGTCGCGATGTCGTCAGCCATGTCCAGAGCCATGATCCAGTCAATTCACCCTGCCGGCCCACAACGGCACGGCGGAGGGCAAGCTAGCCGCCGATCGACCGCAGCTCAACCGCACGGGCCGGACTATCCCCGTCCACCTCGCGCGCGGGCGGCGTGGTCTGTGCGGCGGTTGCGGTGGCCATGAATACGGCCAGAGCATCGCGCTCGGCTGCCGAGACGCTCAGGCCGAGCTTGGTCCGCCGCCACAGCACGTCATCCGGAAACCGTGCCCATTCCCTGGTCACGAGATAGCGGACCTCCGCGGCCGTCAGTTGCGATCCGAAGGCCTGACCGAGATCGGCCCGGCTCTTGGCCTCGCCGAGAATCTCCGCGGACCGGGTGCCGTAGGCGGCGACCAGCCGCCGTGCCTCGGCTTCACCGAGAAAACGCCAGCGATCCCGCACGTCGTCGACGAGATCCTCGAAGCGATCCCATTCGAAATCGCCGCCGGGCAGCGGTGCCCTGGCAGTCCAGCCCGGCGACATCGGACAAAATCTGGCGAGCCGGGACACCGCCTGCTCCGCGCGCCGGCGGACGGTGGTGACATCACCGCCGCACATCGTCAGCAGCGGCGCCCTCTGCCGGCCGGTATCGAGGCTCACGACCGTCTCCAGTCTTGCCCCCACATCACCGCGCAGCAGCATCATGTTGGCGCCAGACACGGTTCTGACGACGTCGGCGGGCTGGATGTCCGCGCGGAAATAGCGGTTGGCCGCCTTGCAGAGATAGGTGAC
Source organism: Bradyrhizobium aeschynomenes (assembly GCF_013178945.1). Lineage (GTDB taxonomy): Bacteria > Pseudomonadota > Alphaproteobacteria > Rhizobiales > Xanthobacteraceae > Bradyrhizobium > Bradyrhizobium aeschynomenes. Next base: position 67,469 of record NZ_JABFDM010000014.1, on the reverse strand, counting down.
GTCGGGCGCCGCCGTCGCGACCACGGCCGGATCGCCTCGGAAGCCATGAGCCACGGTGCCGATCAGCGTGAAGTCGTGCTCATAGGGCTGGGCGAAGATCAGCCGCCCATCCGCGTTCTGGAACACGTAGACGGCGTCGACCTCGAACAGCCGGGGCACCACGATCTGGCTGACCTGCCGCGTGGCCACCCGGGGCGGCGGCTGGCGCAGCACGGTCTCCGCGGTCAAGACGCTCCAGGCGCCGGTCGCGTTGGCCAGGGCACGGGAGGTGACGATGCGGCGGTGCCCGCGATCGATGATGGCCAGGCGCCAGATGCGGTCGCGGTCAGCCCGGATGCAGCGCGCGCCGGTTCTGATCGCGGCGCCCCGCTCGGCAGCATCGAGCGCCGTCAGCACGACCAGGCGGGAATCGTCGACGACGCAGTCGGAATATTCGAACGCGGTGCCGATCGGACGCTTCAGCGCGTCGCCGACCGGATGATGCGTCACATCGAGCGTCGTCGCGGCAGGCAGCCGCTTGCGCGCGGCGAGCCGGTCATAAAGCCACAGCCCGGCACGCAGCTGCCAATGCGGACGCTCATCGGCGTGGGCCGGGATCACAAAGCGGACCGGGCGCACCAGATGCGGCGCGGTGGTGAGCCAGACGTCGCGTTCGACCAGCGATGTGCGCACACGCAGGAAGCTCCGGCGCTCCAGCGCGGCGAGATCGCCATGCACCAGCCGGGACGTGGCCGACGAAGCGGCGCTGCCGAGATCGCCCTGCTCGATCAGGATGACGCGCAAGCCACGGCCCGCCGCGTCGCGCGCCAGGCTGACGCCGCTCAGGCCACCACCGATGATCGCAAGATCGTAGTCCGCCATACGCAACGTCTTCGAGCGTGTCAGGACGAACGAGCGTAGACCTGCGCCGATGATTCTCGTAGCGGGCGGCAGCAACGTCGGCGGATAAATTCGTGCTGTTGCGCGATCGCCTCTGACCGGACTCGTACGGTCAGCCGGTCTTGCGAACGGTGGCCACGACGTCGTCATGAGCACGGCCGACGACGCCGTCATATTTGGCGATCGGCAGCGGCTTGCCGAGCAGATACCCCTGGACCGAATCGCAGCCCTGCTCGGCGAGGAAGCCGAGTTGCTCCTGGGTCTCGACGCCTTCGGCCACGATCGACATGTTCATGCCGTGTCCGAGACCGATGACCGCACGAATGATCGCCGCCGATTGCGGGTTGCGGCCGAGATTCATCACGAAGGCGCGGTCGATCTTGATCTTGTCGAACGGGAAGGCCTGCAGATAGCTGAGCGACGAGTAGCCGCTGCCGAAATCGTCCATCGACACGCGCACGCCGAGCGCCTTCAGCCGGCGCAGCAGCGCGACACCGCGGTCGAAATCCTCGATCAGCACGCCCTCGGTGATCTCGAGCTCGAGCCGACCGGGCGACAGCCCGGTCTCGAGCAGGATCGAATGCACCAGCGCAACCAGATCGCCATGGACGAACTGGGCCGGAGAGAGATTGACCGCGATCTGCAGCGGCTTCGGCCAGGAGGCCGCCTCGCGGCAGGCCTGGCGCAGGATCCACTCGCCCATCTCGACGATCAGACCGCTCTCTTCGGCGAGCGGAATGAAATCGCTCGGCGGCACGAAGCCGCGGACGGGATGATGCCAGCGCGCCAGCGCCTCGAAGCCGATGATCTCGCTGGAGTCGACGGTGCGGCCCGAGCTCGCCTGCGGCTGGAAGTACAGCGACAGCTCGCCATGCTTGATCGCGACCGACAGCTCCTGATGCAGCACGCGACGATCGCGGATCTGCTGGTCCATCTCGGGCTCGTAGAAGGTGATGCTGCCGCGCGCCTTCGCCTTGGCACGGAACAGCGCGGCGCCGGCATTTGCGAGCAGCGAAGCCGGATCCGAACCATTGTGCGGAAACACCGAGATGCCGGTGGTGAGCGCGGTGCGGATCGACTTGCCGTCGATCTGGAACTCGACGGCGATCGCCTCGGCCAGTTGGTCGGCCAGCGCCCTGCCCGCCTCCGGCTGCTTGCCGTCGATGATCAGCCCGAATTCGTCGCCGGACAGACGTGCCACCACGCCGCCGCGGGCGACATGATGGACGCGGCGGGCGACCTCGATCAGGAGCTTGTCGCCGATGGCATGGCCGAACACGTCATTGACGTCCTTCAGGCCCTTGAGGTCCACGTTCAGCACCGCGAACTCTTCGTCCGTGTCGGCACAGGCCTCGATCATCTGGCTCAACGCCTGCAGGAAGGCGGCGCGGTTCGGCAGGTCGGTGAGGCCGTCATGATAGGCCATGTGCGCCATCCGCGATTCGGTCTGGCGCCGGTCGGTCACGTCCTCATAGGTCTTGATCAGATATTGCGGCTCGCCCGCATCGCCCAGCACCGTCACCCGCCGGGTCAGGAACAGCCGCAGGCCGTCCTTGGTCGAGATCGGATGCTCCTCGGTCAGGAGGCTGCGCTTCTTGATGGCGGCCTCGTCGCGGGCAATGATCAGCCGCGCTTCACGGGGATTGAAGATATCGGCGGCGGTCAGGCCCGTCGCATCCTCGCGCTTGCGATTGAGGATGATCTCGGCACTGCGGTTGGCGAGCAGATAGCGGCCGTCATCGACGCTTTCGACGATCAGCGAAACCGGAATGTTGTCGACGACCAGCTCCAGGAACTTCTTGCTGTTCTCCAGCTCGCGGCTCAGCGACCGCCGCTCGGTGGCGTCGTCGAACAGCGCGATGAGGAATTGCGGTTCGTTCTTCTCATTGCGGGCAACGACGCGATGGGCTTCCAGGATGCGCTTGTCGTCGCCGCGTTGAACGACCAGCTCGCTGCAGTAGGTGGTGCCAGGCGCCAGCATCGCTTCGCGGTCGGCAGCCGCGATGTCGGCCGCCGTCGCGTCGCCGAACAGGTCGCTCGGGCGCCGTCCGATGATCTGATCCCGCGGCACCTGCGAGAACTGCTCGAACGCCCGGTTGGCAAAGATGTAGCGGCCGTCGTCGATATTCTTGGCTGCGACGCAGACGGGGACCTGATCGACCACCGATTCCAGGAACTGCTTGGTCGAGGCGAGCTCGCGCTCCAGCCGGTGCTGCACAGTACAGTCTTCGTGGATGCCGATCGATCCGCCGGTCGGAAGGCGGAAGATCTGTGCGCGCACCACACGACCGCCGGGCAGCTCGGTCAGACACCCGTCCGGCTCCCGCGCCTGGCGCGCATAGTCCTCGACCGTCAGATGAAGCAGGCCGCGCTGCCGCCGCAACTCGACCAGATCCCGGCCGGTGCAACCGGGCGGAATGTCGGCCCGGCTCATGCCGTAGATCTCAAGGAAGCGCTGGTTGTAGAAGACGACGCGGTTGGCGGCGTCGGTCAGCATCAGTCCCTGGCTCAGATTGTTCAGGGCGGAGCTGATGAAAACGTTACGCCGCAGCTGCGCCCGTTTGGTGCGCCGCAATGCCGAATGGATCCAGATCAGGACCGAGGCCAGGAAAGCGCAGACGACGATGCCCCCGATCAGCACCTTCCACAGCACGTCCGGCTCGACGGTGCCGAGATAGCTCGAGGGAGAGAAATCAGACGAAGCCGCCCACGCACGCCCCGGCAAGGCAGCCGTCAGCGTGGCCATGGCGGCCATCGGGGCCGCAACGACACGCGCACGAAACGCGTTTCGGTCGCTCGCCTGCCAATTCTTGCCTGCCATCAATCACCCGCGGTATTCGGATGACAGTCTCTGGCTTGACCCGTTGGGATCGGGTAAACGGTTTCCGCAAACTTCGAAAAAGACGAAGCAAATTCACGCAATGACCTCCTATGATGAACGGATTGCTAAGCTGCGACGTGCTCTGGACCGGGGTTCCGCCCACCAGGGATTGCAGAAGACCGTGACTTCGCCAGATCGCCTCAGGAACCCGAATGGATAAGGTCGATTGCGTCGTCGTGGGAGCCGGTGTCGTCGGGCTCGCCGTCGCCCGCCAGCTGGCCAAGGCCGGCCGGGAAGTCATCGTTCTCGAGGCCGCCGAGGACATCGGCACCGTAACCTCGTCTCGCAACAGCGAAGTGATCCACGCCGGCATTTACTACAAGGCCGGCAGCCTGATGGCCCGCTTCTGCGTCGACGGCAAGCGGATGCTCTACCGTTATTGCGACGAGCACGGCGTTCCTTACCGCAATTGCGGCAAGCTGATCGTCGCCACCAATGCGGCCGAGACCGAGAAGCTGCAGGGCATCCGCGCCCATGCCGAGGCGAACGGCGTCGAGGGTATGCGGCTGCTGGCGGGATCCGAGGCCCGGGCCATGGAGCCAGCCCTCGCGTGCGAGGCGGCCCTGCTGTCGCCCTCGACCGGAATTCTCGACAGCCACGCCTTCATGCTGTCGCTGCGCGGCGAGATCGAGGATGCCGGCGGCGCCCTGGCGTTCCACACCCCGCTGCTGCGCGCCAAGGCGACGGACGGCGCGATCGAGATCGAGGCCGGCGGCGAGCAGCCGATGACGCTATCCTGCGAGCTTCTGGTCAATGCGGCCGGCCTGAGCGCGCCGGCCGTGGCCCGCCTGATCGACGGCATGCCGCCGGAGCTGGTGCCCACGGCCTATCTCGCGAAGGGAAATTACTTCAGCTGCAGCGCCAAGGCCCCGTTCAGCCGGCTGATCTACCCGGTGCCGGAGCCCGGCGGACTCGGCGTGCATCTCACGCTCGACATGGCCGGCCAGGCCCGCTTCGGTCCCGACGTCGAATGGATCGAAACCATCGACTACACGGTCGATCCAGCGCGCGCCGAACGCTTCTATCCGGCGATCCGAAAATACTGGCCGACGCTCCCTGATGGCGCACTGATGCCGAGCTATTCGGGCATCCGTCCAAAGATCGTACCACCCGCGGTGGCGTCACAGGACTTTGTCATCCAGGGCCCGCGCGACCACGGCGTCACGGGACTGATCAATTTGTTCGGAATCGAATCGCCCGGACTCACGTCATCGCTTGCGATCGCCGCCCATGTCGTCGATCTCACCTCGTCGATCTCACCGCGGACTGACGCAATCCGCGCATGAGATGCGAAGCGGAGCGCCGGCGATGTCCGGCGCCAGAGAAGCGATCGGTTGCGCCTCAACTGTCATCGAAGCTGCGCCTGGGATGGAGCTCGTGGCCATCCCAGTGCGCACGGCCTTGCAGTCGGAAGTTTGCGGGGATTGTTGTCGTCACATGTCAGTGAAGCGTTTCGGTGGTCACCTGCCTCAAGCGCTCGATCTCATCCTTCACCATCAACTTACGTCGCTTCAGCTCGGCAATTCGTAGATCGTCAGTCGATGGATGCAGGAGAGCTTCATGCAATTCGTTTTCAAGAACTTTATGCTTACGCTCCAGTTCAACGAGATGCGCCTGAATGGCCATTCGAAACCTCCTTGGTAGGTGAACCTGAGATTCGACCAGGGCCAATGAGTGTACACAAGTCGCTTGACCTGTCGATGGGGCCAAAAGACCGCACATGCAAATTTGAGCACCGTGTGTAACGAAGCGTGAGCAGATGCGGACGAATCTCGCGCCGACGCCAACCCGAAATTCACGGGACAGCTGCAGAGATGATGACGTTCGCAGCTTGCGTATGACGCTTCGCAAGCGCAATATTTGCACCCCGCCTTTCGCGAGGCTTCCCACTTCCTTCCGCTTTTTTGCTATCATAGATCATGGCTGACCAAGACGAGCGCGAACTGCAGGCCGAACTCGCGCGCCTGCAGCAGGAGCACCGCGACCTCGATGCGGCGATTGACGCGTTACATCAATCGCCCGCACCCGATCTGTTGCGGCTGCAACGACTGAAGAAGCGGAAGCTCCTGCTACGCGATCGGATCGCCTTCATCGAAGACCAGATTACGCCTGACATCATCGCCTGACGCGAAGCGTCAGCGCTCTTGTCGTTTTCACGTCGGCTTCCAACTGATCTTGACAAATAGGAACAAATAGGGAACACTTAGAACCAACTCCGCGCGCCCTCGAACGTTCAGGATGGTTCTGATGCCCGCTCCCTTCTCTCCCCATGATCGTCTCTACGAACAGGCCTGCGATCAGGCCATCGCAATGTGCGACGGCAATCTGCGTTCCACCATCAAGGCGCTGATCATGGCGAATGAATATCTCGAGCTCGAGCTGCAGGAGTTGCGCGCCGCGATCTCGTGCGGTTGCATGCCGAACACGGCCTCGGACGACGCGCAGAGCAGTGCGGCGTAATCCTCCGACGATTTCGAGGGCCCCGCAACGAGCGCGACTGCACTTGCCAGGAGCTTCGAAGGAGCAAGGAGCGCGCAATGCCCGATGTCACCTATTACGTCGCCATGCCCTTCAGGCGGGACGAGCTGGGCACACTGATCGCCGGAGCAGCCGAGGAATGCCAGAGCTCGACGGCCGCCCTTCGTCGCGCCGAGGCGATGTCGCGCTTGCCGGACAACATCGGCGCCATCGCCTTCAGCCGCAGCGGTGATCCATTGATGGGCGAGTTCAGCGACGCGCGGCTGCTGCACAAATTCGGCGAGCTGCCCGACGACCTCGGCGAGCTGTGATCGCGCGCGTGGCCGCCAATCTTCCCCCCGTCAGGAGCGGACCTCGTGCCGCCTCTGCGCCTTGCGGATGTACATCGCGCGATCGGCTTCCTCCAACGCGCGCACCGGGTTGACGCGCTTGTCGAGCAGGGCCACCCCGGCAGAGGCGCCCGCGCGCACGGTCTGATCGCCGAAGGTGAAGCTCAGGCGGTCGATTGCCTCCTCGAGCGCGGCGGCCTTCACCCGCGCATCGGTCTCGCTGAGGTGCCACAGCAGGACGCCGAACTCATCGCCGCCGAGCCGCCCGATGACGTCGGAGGACCGCACCTCCTCGCTGAGAACGCGCGCAACGGCTTTCAGGACCTCATCACCGGCGGCGTGGCCGTAAGTATCGTTGATCGGCTTCAGGCGGTCGACGTCGAGCACGACCAGGGCACCGGTCGCGTCATAGCGCTTGATGAATGCGATCGAGCGGTGAAGCTCGCGGGCGAAGCCACGGCGGTTGAAGATGTCGAGCAGGAAGTCACGCTCGGCGGTGGCTGTGAGCTCAGCGATCCGGGCCTGCGCCGCGGCGAGCTCGGCCTTGAGACGCCGGATGGTCTGCCGGGCCCCCGCCGGTGCGGGACCTGCCTGCGGCGAGCGCCCCCGTGAAACCCTGCTGCGGTAGCGGGTTCCGCGCTTACCGGCCGGTCCCCCCTTCTTGATGCGCTTCTTTTTCATCCCATTCCCTGCCGCGCCGAGGTTTGGACTTGCCGGCTTTAACCAAGACAGGATAGTCCATTCACACCTCCATGCCATGGCTTGCCGCTGTCGGGACCGATCCTATACTCCGGCCCATGCTGATGGATTCCCGAGAAGAATTGAGGTCATGACCGCCCCGATCGCCATCATCATGGGAAGCCAGTCGGACTGGGATACCATGCGCCATGCCGCCGAAACACTCGGTGCGCTGGGCGTGAGCTATGACGCTCGCATCGTCTCGGCGCACCGCACTCCGGATCGCCTGTATGCCTTTGCCCGGGGCGCCAAGGCAGCCGGCTTCAAGGTCGTGATCGCCGGCGCAGGCGGCGCAGCCCATCTCCCGGGCATGACCGCATCGCTCACCGAGCTGCCGGTGTTCGGCGTCCCCGTCGAGTCCAAGGCGCTATCGGGGCTCGATTCACTTTATTCGATCGTCCAGATGCCCGCCGGTATTCCCGTGGGAACACTTGCCATCGGCAAATCCGGCGCCATCAATGCAGCGCTGCTGGCGGCCAGCGTGCTGGCGTTGTCGGACTCGGCGCTGGCCGATCGACTTGCGGCTTGGCGCCAAGCCCAGACCAACGCGATCGCTGAACGTCCGGAGGGCGCGGCGTGACCGGATCGAATCGGGTCAAGCTCAAGCCCGGCGACACCATCGGCATTCTCGGCGGCGGCCAGCTGGGTCGCATGCTGGCACTTGCCGCGGCACGGCTCGGGCTGCGCTGCCAGGTGTTCTCGCCGGACCCGGACTCGCCGGCATTCGACGTGGTCCTCAACGCCACCTGCGCGGAATATGCCGACGTGGAGGCGCTGGAGCTGTTTGCCAACGACGTCGACGTCGTAACCTATGAATTCGAGAACGTTCCTTCGGCAGCGGCGATGGTGCTGGCCGCAAGGCGTCCGGTGCTGCCGAGCCGTTCGGCGCTCGAGACCACGCAGGATCGGTTGATCGAGAAGGATTTCGTCACCTCGCTCGGCATCCGCACCGCCAATTACGCCGACATATCCTCGCTCGCCACGCTGCGCGAGGCGGTGTTGCGGATCGGGCAGCCGTCCGTCCTGAAGACGCGGCGTTTCGGCTATGACGGCAAGGGCCAGGTCAAGATTCGCCCTGGTGACGACCTTGAGCGGATCTGGGCCGAACTCGGCACCAAATCGGCAATCCTCGAGGCTTTCGTGCCATTCGAGCGCGAGATTTCCGTGGTCGCGGCGCGCGCCGCCGACGGCCAGGTCGAGTGTTTCGACGTCACCGAGAACGAACATCGCGACCACATCCTGAAAGTGTCGCGGGCGCCGGCCGCCATTCCGGACGCGCTCGCCGACGAGGCCCGGGACATCGCCAGCCGGATCGCCACCGCGCTCGACTATGTCGGGGTCCTGGCGGTCGAGATGTTCGTCGTCTCCGGCGGGCCCAACCCCGGCGTCCTGGTCAACGAAATCGCCCCGAGGGTGCACAATTCCGGCCACTGGACCCTCGACGGCGCATCGATCTCGCAATTCGAGCAGCACATCCGGGCGATCGCCGGCTGGCCGCTCGGCAAGCCGCTGCGCCACGGTCACGTCACCATGACCAATCTGATCGGCGACGAGATCGACGGCTACGAGCAATGGCTCACCGTTCCCGGGGCAACCGTGCACCTCTACGGCAAGGGAGCCGCGCGCCCGGGCCGCAAGATGGGGCACGTCACCCAGGTATCGCCTCTTCCTCCCCGGCAAGGTCGAAATTAAGCAGGCCCGCCGCATTAAACTTGCCGTTAAGAGCCCGTCAGCGGGTGGACAGCAACGAGGTTGTCTGATACACGGGCGCCCTCAAGGTTAAGGGCGAGGCCATTTGCCGGCCCTGACTTTCAGCCGATTTCAAACCGATAGACTGAGAAAGAGGATGCCGCGTGCAGGTTCTCGTTCGCGATAACAATGTCGATCAAGCCCTCAAGGCGCTCAAGAAGAAGATGCAGCGTGAGGGCATTTTCCGCGAGATGAAGCTCCGCGGCCATTACGAGAAGCCCTCTGAGAAGAAAGCCCGCGAGAAGGCCGAAGCCGTGCGCCGTGCGCGCAAGCTGGCCCGCAAGAAGCTGCAGCGCGAAGGTCTGCTGCCGATGAAGCCGAAGCCGGTGTTCGGTGCTGGCGCCGGCGGTGACCGTGGCGCCGGTCGTGGTCCGGGCGCGGGCGCCCGCCCTGGCGCGCCGCGCTGATCTCTGCACATACATCTGGCGACATTTGAAAGCGCGGGCCCACGGCTCGCGCTTTTGCTTTGCGCGTTGGCCGGATCGCCCCCCTCTCCCGACCATTCAGCCAGCCGCCGAGTTCGCGCTTGGTCTTGCAAACGGCCGGCTGCCGCCGTGACATCACCGACAGCAAAAAGCGGCGGCCCCGACGGCCGCCGCTCTTGCATTGTGATCAGGATCCACCGGATGAGCTACGATGAGCTACTTGGGCAGCACCGAGTGGAACACCGACTTGGCCGCTGACATCATGTCCTTCGCCACGCTGGACATCTGGTCCTTGATCGACGGATCGGCCCTGTCGGCCCGCAGGTCGAGCGGGCGCAACTGGCTGGCCGGGATTTCGGCCGGCGGCGTCGGGCGGCCATCCGGCTGCACGGATCCCGTGTAGGAGGGCGCCACGCCCGGCGCGTTGGTGGCAAGCACGCTCTGATCGTTGGGCGGCGCAGAGACCGATATCGGTGGCGGCAGCGGACGCACCGGAGCCACCTGCGGCGCCGCAGTCACGATGCGCGGCATCTCGCGCGCCGGATCGACCTGGGATGGCTTTTCGGCGGCTCTCTCGCCTGCCGTCTTGCCTTCATTGGCACGCAACCGTTCGATGGCGGCGCGGGCGAGATCGGCAGCGTCGCGGCGATCCTCCTGCGGGGCCGCCGGCGCCTCCGCTGGCGCGTTGCGGGACATTATCTTCTCGCGCGGTGAGACCGGATGACGCGGCGTCTCGGCCGGCAGGCTCGCGGTCTCGGTCGGCTTCACCTCGACCGCCTTCTCGGCGGCCTTGTCGGCCAGCGACTTCTCGGACACGCCCTTTGCCTTGATGCCCGGTGCCGGGATGTTGGAGACGTCGGCCGATGTTTCGGCCGGCTTGGCGCCAGCTTTGGCTTCGACCTTGGCGCCATCGGCGGACTTGTCGAGAGATTTGGGAGCGTCGCCCTTGGCCTCAGCTTTGGAGCCCGTCAACTTGGCATAGGCGGCCGATGCCACCGCCGCCACCGTCGAAGGGGGCGAGTCTGGCTTGGTATTGATGTAGTGGTTGACGATGTAAGCCCCGACGATGGTGGCGACCACCGACGGGATGATCTCCAGGGCAAACTTGGTGAGATATTTCAGCATGCTGACCACTCCCGCGCGGTATTTGCGGGAACTTTGAGGCACAATTAAGGGACCATTCCCCACTCTCCGCGGCTCCTAACCGCGCAAGATGCGCGCGGGCAAACCGCGAATAGTCGTTTTCCTGAAAGCCTTTGAGACCGGAGCCGTGCTGCAATCCGAGACCGCTCGGACGCCGCCGCAGCTTTCCGGATCACCGGCTTGAGATACCACAATCAGCGGCATGCCGGTAAACAAATGGTTAGGGCTTGAGCTCAACTTCGAGGAAAACGATCTCGGAACTGGTCTCGTTCAGCACATCGTGTTCGACGCCTGCTTTGCGGAAATAGGATTTCCCGACCGCGAGCTGCGCCTTCGAGCGCTCGCCCGACGGCGCCACGATCGTCATCTCTCCGGCGGTCACCGGCACGATCACATAATCCATCTCGTGGACGTGCCGGCCCGTCGCACTGCCCGGCGCCAGCCGCCACTCGGTGACGCGGACCTCGGGCGTATCGACCTGGACGTCGGACTGGGCGCTCAGCATGGGGATCTCTCTCAAGTCAGGGTACGAAGAGCAGGAAAAGGAATATCGCGAACACCACCATGTGCACCAGCCCGAACAGGATGTTCGTCCTGCCGGTGCCGAAGGTCAGCATGCTCAAAACGAAGGTCAGGACCAGCAGCACCATGCCTTGCGCGTCCAGGCCGAGCACGAGCTGCTTGTCGAGCGCATGAGCGGCGACCGCTACCGCGGGGATCGTCAGGCCGATGGTGGCAAGCGAGGAGCCGAGCGCGAGGTTGATGCTCTTCTGCAGATCGTTGGCGCGGGCGGCCGAGATCGCGGCGACGCTCTCCGGCAGCAGGATCAACAACGCCACGAGCACGCCGGCGACGGCGGGTGGCGAGCCGGTGGCCGCGACGCCGGCGTCGACCACCAGGGAGAACTTCTTCGCCAGCAGCACGACCGCTAGCAGCGCCACCAGCAGCAGCCCGATGCTGAGAAGGAGCTTCGCGCGCGGCAGCCGGACATCGTCATCGCCGAACCCTGTCGCACTGCCGACGAAATAGTCCCGATGGCGCGTGGTCTGGGCGTAGAGGAACATGGCATAGAGCAGGATCGTGACCACGCTGACGAAGGCCAGTTGTGCCGCCGAGAAGACCGGTCCAGGCGCGGTCAGCGTATAGTTCGGCAGCACCAGCGTAATCGTCGCCATCGTGAACAGCACGCTGAGATACAGATTGGCGCCGGAGACCAGGACGTCCTGCTCGCGATAGCGCAGGCCGCCGATGAAGATGCAGATGCCGACCAGCCCGTTGCAGACGATCATCACGACCGCAAACACGGTATCCCGCGCCAGAGCCGGCGCCGCCTTGTCGCCGAGCATGATGGTGGCGATCAGCGCGACCTCGATGACCGTCACCGCCAGGGTCAGGAGCAGCGTGCCGAAGGGTTCGCCGATTTCATGCGCGATCACCTCGGCGTGATGCACGGCCGCGAACACTGTGCCGAACAGGATGACGAGCAGCACCGCGGCGAAGACCATGCCAGCCGCCGAGGGTGTGAAATCGTAGTGCGTCACCGTCACGCCTGCGACCAGCGCCACCGCCAAGCCCGGGAAGATCACCGATGAGGCGGGCGCCGCGGCCTCCACGCTCATGATTCGCGCTCCGAATTTGTCGCAGACGACTATGCGTAACGGCGAGGCGCTCGTCACTGGCCCGGACAGGCGAGCTCAAGATCGCGCCCAACGCATGCGCTGCGCCTAGTTGGCACTGAGCAGCGGATGAATCGGCAGCAAGGTCAACAGCACGAACAGCGGAATCAAGACCGCGCCGGCTCGCAGCATGTAGCCGAAGAAGCTCGGCATCTTGATGCCCCGCTCATTGGCGATCGCCGCCACCATGAAGTTCGGCGCATTTCCGATATAGGTGAGCGCTCCCATGTACACCGCGCCCATCGAGATCGCCGCGAGCGTCCCTCCGAGCTGGCCCATCAGGACCTTGGGATCGCCGCCGGCGAGTTCGAAGAACAGCAGATAGGTCGGAGCATTGTCGAGGAACGCGGACATCAGCCCGGTGAACCAGAAATAGGCCACCTCCCGTGGCGCACCGGACGGCGTCGTCACCGCGTTCAGCAGCCAGCCGAACGAGCCGTCGTGGCCGGCGTTCAGCATGGCGATGACCGGGACGATCGCCGTGAAGATCGCCGCAAACAGCTTCGCGACCTCGCGGATCGGCTCCCAATTGAAACCGTTGGCCTCACGGTGCTCGTCCGGTGTGAGCCACAGCGACAGGCCGGCAATGGCCACGAGGATGGCGTCGCGGACGAGGTTCTGCAGCTCGAGATGGGTGCCGTAGACATCGAAGGAGACGCCCGGCTTCCATGTTGCGGACACCAGCGTATTTGCGACGATGGCGGCGATCAGGACGACGTTGATGAGCCCGCGGACACGCACCGGCTGCTTCGTTTCGGACGTTTCCGCCTCGGGCCTCTCCTGACGGAAGCGCCATGCGTCGATCGCGGCGAAGATCACGAGCAGCAGGCCGGCGACGATCGCCGTCTGCAGCCAGAGACTGCGTGTGGTCCAGAAGAAGTCGACGCCGCGCAGAAAGCCGACGAACAACGGCGGATCGCCGAGTGGACTGAGCGCGCCACCGACATTGGCAGCGAGGATGATGAAGAACACCAGCACATGCACATTGTGGGACCGCGTCAGATTGGCGCGGATCAGGGGGCGCACCAGGATCATCGCGGCGCCCGTGGTGCCGACGACGCTCGCGATGATGGTGCCGAGCGCGAGGATGGCCGTGTTGGTCGTCGGCGTGCCCTTGATGTCGCCGGTCACCAGGATGCCGCCCGCCACCGTGTACAGCGCGAACAGCAGCACGATGAAGCTGAGATATTCGGCGAGCAATGCATGGACGAAGGCAGCGAGCGCCGTGCCAGGCCCGGCATTCCAGGTCAATGCCGCGAGCGTAACCAGAGCCCATGCCGCGGCGATCTTTCCGTAGTGGTGATGCCAGAAGCGGGCAAACAGCAGCGGGCCAAGGGCGATCGACAGCAGCAATCCCGCGAACGGCAGCGCGAAGGGCCAGGTCATCACGGCGCCGTTCAGTTCGGCGGCCGTCGCCTGCATCGGCAGACCTGCAACGACCAGGACGGCGACCACTGCCGGCCAGCGCGCTGCGCGGACATTAGGGGCCGTCGATGAAGCTCTTGGCTGTCTCAGTCGCACCAAAAAAATCCAAATCATTATGTCCGCCGTCGGGAAACCGTACGAAGCGCTTGGGGTCTTGCGCAAGTGCGAACAAGCGTTCCCCGAAGCGGATCGGAATCCCAGGATCCTTCGCGCCGTGCATGATCAGCAGCGGCACGTGCACCTTGGTGATACGCTGATCGGAATGGAAGCGGTCGCGCATGAGCAGGCTGACGGGAACCACCTTGAGCATGTCGGAAGCGACGTCGACGGTCGACGTATAAGGCGCTTCGAGGATCAGCTTCGCGAGCGGCTGCTCCGCCGCAACAGCCGTCGCGACGCCGCTGCCGAGCGAGAAGCCCCACGCGACGATGCGCTGCGCCTCGTAGTGCTCCCGCGTGAAGGCATAGGCGGCTGCGGCATCCTGAAGCAGCCCTGGCTCGCTCGGACTCCCCGTCGAGCCGGCATAGCCACGGTAGGACAGTGCGATCAGGCCAGTGCCGTCGGCCGTGAGCGCCTTGAAGCGGGAGACCACCCCGGCAAGGAAATCGCCATTGCCGGGGAAATATAGCACCACCCTGCGGCCGGGCTGCGCCGGCACATGCCAGACGATGACCTTCTCACCGTCCGCCGACGTCAGCACATGCTCTTCGGCCTGCGGAAAACCGGCGGCGTCCGGCGCCGTGCGGCCGACCGGCGGGATCGGAAACAGCATCTCGCGCTGGCGCACGAACAGAACCGCCAGCACGGTGGCGTAGATCGCCACAACGACGATCAGGAGCCATTTCAGGACGACCATGGCTCCCGACCGGATCGACTACATGCCCTTGACGATGTTCTCGGTCATCTTCTTGGCGTCGCCGAGCAGCATCATCGTGTTGTCGCGATAGAACAACGGATTGTCGATGCCGGCGTAGCCCGAGGCGAGCGAGCGCTTGATGAACATCACGGTGCCGGCCTTCCACACCTGCAGCACGGGCATGCCGTAGATCGGCGAGGTCTTGTCCTCCTCGGCAGCGGGATTGGTGACGTCGTTGGCGCCGATCACGAAGGCGACGTCGGCCTGTGCGAACTCCGAGTTGATGTCCTCGAGCTCGAACACCTCGTCATAGGGCACGTTGGCCTCGGCGAGCAGCACGTTCATGTGGCCGGGCATGCGGCCCGCGACCGGGTGGATGGCGTACTTCACCTCGACGCCTTCCTTCTTCAGCGTGTCGGCCAGCTCGCGCAGCGCGTGCTGGGCCTGGGCCACCGCCATGCCGTAGCCGGGGACGATGATGACCTTCGAAGCATTCTTCATGATGAAGGCCGCGTCATCAGCCGAGCCGAGCTTGGCGGGCTTCTGCTCGCCGGTGCCGCCACCGGCCGCAGCGGTCTCACCGCCGAAGCCGCCGAGGATGACCGAGATGAAGGACCGGTTCATCGCGTGGCACATGATGTAGGACAGGATCGCACCGGACGAGCCGACCAGCGCGCCGGTGATGATCAGAGCCGAATTGCCCAGTGTGAATCCGATGCCGGCGGCGGCCCAGCCCGAATAGGAGTTCAGCATCGAGATCACGACCGGCATGTCGGCGCCGCCGATCGGGATGATCATGAGCACGCCGAGCGCGAGCGCCAGCAGCGTCACCATCAGGAAGTCGAAGCCGCCGCCGGTCATCACCAAGCGGACCACGAAGAAGACGAGCGCGACCGCGAGCGCGATGTTGATGATGTGGCGCGCCGGCAGGATGATCGGCGCACCGCTCATCCGGGCCGACAGCTTCAGGAACGCGATCACCGAGCCGGTGAAGGTCAGCGCGCCGATGGCGACGCCGAGCGACATTTCGACCAGGCTCTGCGGATGGATGTTGCCGGGCGTGCCGATGTCGAAGGCTTCCGGCGCGAAGAAGGCGCCGGCGGCGACCAGCACCGCGGCCATGCCGACCAGCGAATGGAACGCGGCGACGAGCTCGGGCATCGACGTCATCGGCACCCGGCGCGCAATCACCGCACCGATGCCACCGCCGATCGCAACGCCGAGGATCACGAGGATCCAGGCGATCGCATCCGCTGGTGGATGCCCGGCCAGGGTGGTGGCGACCGCGATCGCCATGCCGGCCATGCCGAAGAAGTTGCCCTGGCGGCTCGAGGCGGGACTCGACAGCCCGCGGAGCGACAGGATGAACAGCACACCTGCCACGAGATAAAGGAGTGCCGACAGATTGGCGTTCATTGCAGATGCCCCGTTATGCCTGTCATCCCGCGTCGTGCGGCGTTGTTAAGCGACGTTGTTATTTGGACTTCTTCTTGTACATCGCGAGCATGCGCTGGGTGACGAGGAAGCCTCCGAAGATGTTCACGCAGGCGAAGATCAGCGCGACGAAGCCGAAGGCCCGCGCCAGACCGCTGCCGCTCGACAGCATGGGAACGCCGACCGCGAGCAGCGCGCCGACCACGATCACCGAGGAGATCGCGTTGGTCACCGACATCAGCGGCGTGTGCAGGGCCGGCGTCACCGACCACACGACGAAATAGCCGACGAAAACGGCAAGGACGAAGATCGAGAGCCGGAAAACGAACGGATCGACGGCTTGGACGACATGTTCCATGGCTTAGCTCCTGATATCTTCCGACTATGCCTTCGGCTGAAAATTCGGGTGGATGATGGCGCCGTCCTTTGTCAAAGCCGTGGCCTTGACCAGTTCGTCGTCCCAATTCACCGCCAGCGTCTTCTCTTTCTTGTCGATCATCGTCTCGATGAAGGAGAACAGGTTGCGGGCGTAGAGGCCGGAGGCCGAGGCTGCGACCCGGCCTGCAAGGTTCGGGTAGCCGATGATCTTGACGCCATCGATCTCGACAGTCTCGCCGAGCTTGACGCCCTCGACATTGCCGCCGCGCTCGACCGCGAGATCGACCAGCACCGAGCCGGGGCGCATCGACTTCACCATCTCCATGGTGACGAGGCGCGGCGCCGGACGGCCGGGGATCAGCGCCGTCGTGATGATCACGTCCTGCTTCTTGATGTGTTCCGCCGTCAGAGCGGCCTGCTTGGCCTGGTACTCTTTCGACATCTCCTTGGCGTAGCCGCCCGCGGTCTGGGCGTTCTTGAACTCCTCGTCCTCGACCGCCAGGAACTTGGCGCCGAGGCTTTCCACCTGCTCCTTGGTGGCCGGGCGCACGTCGGTGGCCGAGACCATGGCGCCGAGCCGCCGCGCGGTCGCGATCGCCTGCAGGCCGGCAACGCCGACACCCATCACGAAGACCTTCGTCGCCGGCACGGTGCCGGCCGCGGTCATCATCATCGGGAAGGCGCGGCCGAATGCCTCGGCGCCTTCGATGACGGCGCGGTAGCCGGCGAGGTTGGCCTGGCTCGACAGCACGTCCATCACCTGGGCGCGGGTGATGCGCGGCATCAGCTCCATCGCAAAGGAGGCGATGCCGGCATCGGCCATCGCCTTGAGCGCAGCGTCGTTGCCATAGGGATCCATGATCGCGAACACCAAGGCGCCGCGCCGGTAATTGGCGAGCTCCGAGGCTTCCGGCCGCTTCACCTTGATGATGATGTCGGCATCCTTGAGCGCATCCGCGCTGACGGTCGCTCCTACTGCGGTGAATTCCGAATCCGGCAGGCCGGACTTGATGCCGGCGCCAGGCTCGACCGCGATCTCGGCACCCAGCGCCTTGAACTTCTTCACCGTATCGGGAGAGGCGGCGACCCGCGGCTCCAACGGGTCGATTTCCTTGGCGACGGCAATCTTCATGAGGCCTCCGGCGCGAATGCGCGCGCGAGCTTAAAAGGGCGGGACGTCCATGGGCTTCAGCATGACGCCGGACCAGCCATCGGCTGCGGCAGTCAGCTGAAGGCCCGCCGGCGGGGATGCCGGCGGGCCCATAGCGACATTAAACGAGGAAAATGGCCATCAAGATGACGATGAGGGCAACGCCGATCGTGCCGTACTTCACCAGCTTGATGAAGCCCTCATAGGTGGCCTCATGCGCCACGTAGTCATTGCCGTCCGCCGTCGAGTAGGCGATCTCGCCATGGTTTGCCATCGGGGTCCCCCAGAGAAAATTGCTTTGTTAAGGTCGCATACCTCAAAGCCAATGCAAGGGCAACGGCAGGTATGCCAGAGAGTTTTATCGGTTTTTCCGATCGCCTGATTGGCCCGGCCAATTGTCGCGAATCCATCGCGTCAGGCTGGCCTCGCTGACCTCGCCGGCGGCGAGGGCGAGGATCATGGCAGTGGCCTGAGCCGGGTCCGGCGCAAACGCGATGTCGTTTCTGCGCAGAAACGTCATCATCGCCATGAACGCGATGCGCTTGCTAACGTCGACGAAAGCGTGGTTCTTGGCCAAGCCAAATGCGTAGGCCGCGGCAAGCTCGGGCAGCGTAGCCTGCTCGTAGCTCCATTTGTTGACGGGCCGTTCCAGAGCAGAGCACAGCATGCCTTCGTCGCGCAGCCCCGGTGCGCCGCCGAACCGGCGCAGCTGACGTGCGTGGATCGCGACGGCCTGCTCATACGTGATCCACAGCGGCTCCCGCTGCTCGCTCATTTAGCGAGCGCCGCGAGCGTGTCGCGGTACTCATCCATGATCTCGTCGGCGATTTCCATCGTCCGCTCGAAATCCGGATCGTAGGGCAGCGCCTGGAACCCGCCGCCCGGCAACTCGACGATGTGCAGTTGCTGGCCGCGCTTGAGATCGAGCCGCTGCATCAGCTCGCGCGGCAGCAGCAGGCCATCGGAATTGCCGATTTTCTTGATTTCGATCTTCATGGGTCAATACCATCGGAAAAGAGGCGCGTTATACAGATGTATAACGCGCCTCTTCGTTCCGTTCAACAAATGTTTTACGCCGCCCTACCCCATCGCCTCCAGTTCGTCGATCATGCCAGCGATGACCGACAGGCCGCCGTCCCAGAATTTGGGGTCCTTGGCGTCGAGGCCGAACGGCCTGAGCAGCTCGGAATAATGCTTGGTGCCGCCGGCCGCGAGCATCGCCAGATAGCGCTCGGCGAAGCCGTCGGCGGCGTGCTCGTAGACCGCGTAGAGCGAGTTCACGAGACAATCGCCGAACGCATAGGCGTAGACGTAGAACGGCGAATGGATGAAGTGCGGGATGTACATCCAGAAGTTCTCGTAGCCCGGCTTGATCTCGATCGCCTCGCCGAGGCTTTCGGTCTGCACCGACAGCCAGAGCTGTCCGAGCCGCTCGGCCGTCAGCTCGCCGTTCTTGCGCTCGGTGTGCACGGCGCGCTCGAACGAATAGAACGCGATCTGCCGCACCACCGTGTTGATCATGTCTTCGACCTTGCCGGCGAGCAGCGCCTGGCGCTGCCTGGCGTCGCGGGTCTCCGACAACAGCCGCTTGAACGTCAGCATCTCGCCGAACACGCTCGCGGTCTCGGCGAGCGTCAACGGCGTCGGCGCCATCAGCGCGCCGTTCTTGGCCGCCAGCACCTGGTGCACACCATGGCCGAGCTCGTGCGCGAGCGTCATCACGTCGCGCGGCTTGCCTTGATAGTTCATCAGCACATAGGGATGTGCCGACGGCGTGGTCGGATGCGAGAATGCGCCGGGCGCCTTGCCCGGCCGAACCGGCGCATCGATCCAGCTGTCGTCGAAGAAGCGCTGCGCGATGTCGGCCATCTCGGGCGAGAAGCCGCGATACGCCGTCAGCACCATGCTCTTGGCTTCCGGCCAGGCGATCGTGGCATTGGCAGCAAACGGCAACGGCGCATTGCGGTCCCAATGCGCGAGCTTCTTCTTTTTGAACCAGCGCGCCTTGAGCTGGTAGTAGCGATGCGACAGTTTCGGATAGGCCGCCCGTACCGAGGACACCAGCGCATCGACCACCTCGCGCTCGACGCGGTTGTTCAAGTGGCGGGAGTCCGCAACATCCTGGAAGCCGCGCCAGCGGTCGGAGATGTCCTTGTCCTTGGCGAGCGTATTGGTGATAAGCGCAAAAGTACGCTCATTGGCCTTGAAGGTCTTGGCCAGCGCCTCCGCCGCGGCCTTGCGCTTGGCCCCATCACGGTCCTGCAGGAAGTTCAAGGTCGGTTCGATCGCAAGGTCCTTGCCGCCGATCTGGAAGCGCAGGCCCGCGATGGTCTGGTCGAACAGCCGGTTCCAGGCCGAGTATCCCGTCTGCGACTTCTCGTGGAACAGCTGCTCGACGCGATCTTCGAGCTGATACGGCTTGTCCTTGCGTAGATCCTCGATCCACGGCCGGTAGTAGCCGAGCGCTGACGTCTCCATCGCGCGCGCGATCACGGCGTCGTCGATGCGGTTGAGCTCGAGCGGAAAGAACAGCAGATGCGTCGAGGCTGCCGTCAGCCGCTCCGAGATGTCACCGTAGAATTTCGAGATCGCGGGATCGACGCTGTCGCCGGCATGCGCGAGCCCGGCGAACGAGCCGAGCCGTCCGGCGAGGTCGTCGATCGCTTCATAACGCCGCACTGCGCCTGCGAGCCATTCGCCGCCATCCTCGCGTGCGACGTGCTCGGCGAGTTTGCCCTTGTAGTCGGTCTCAAACGCGACGCATTCGGTATCCATCTTCGCGAGATCGTGAGCGATCTCCGGCGCGTCGATGCCCCTATAAAGGTCGCCGAGATTCCATTCGGGCAGCGTCCCGATCCCCGTCTTGGCCGCGACCATCTTCTTCGCCGGCTTTGCAGACGATTTGGCCGTCGCGCCACGCTTGGTCTTGGCGGCTGCCTGCTTCGACGGAGTCTTGACGACGGACTTATTGGCCGGCTTGGCCTTGGCAGTCTTTGACGCGGTTTTGGGCGGAGGAGCAGCTTTGGTGGGCTTGCGAAGGGCGGAAGAGGCGCGCGAGGTCATCGGATGGGTAACCTGTTGTTCGAACGTTTATCCCGATCAGCGAGGTTTAAGGTTGCGTTAATCGGCGTCGGCGAGAGTGCCCCGATTCGAGACAGATAGTCGTAGCGTGCAAGGAAAGCCATGGCTGCCAGCATTTTGATTGCCGATGATGATCCGGTCCAGCGCCGGCTGGTGGAGAACATGGTTCAAAAATGCGGCTACGAGGCGGTCGTCGTCGAGACCGGCGACGCCGTGATCGAGAAGCTGACCAATCCCGATGCCGCCCCGATCGACGCCATCGTCCTGGATCTCGTGATGCCCGGCCTCGACGGCATGGGGGTGCTCTCGAAGATGCGCGAGGCCGGGATCTCGATTCCGGTGATCGTGCAGACCGCACACGGCGGCATCGACAACGTCGTCTCGGCGATGCGTGCGGGCGCCCAGGACTTCGTCGTCAAGCCCGTCGGCATCGAGCGGCTGCAGGTGTCCTTGCGCAACGCGCTGAATACGTCGGCGCTGAAGGGCGAATTGCAGCGCATCCGGCACAGCCGCGAGGGGCGGCTGACCTTCACCGACATCATCACCCGTGCCGAAGCGATGGCGCCGATCCTGCGCATCGCCGAGAAGGCTGCGGCGTCGTCGATTCCCGTTCTCATCGAGGGCGAGTCGGGCGTCGGCAAGGAGCTGTTCGCCCGCGCCATCCACGGCACCAGCGAGCGCAAGACCAGGCCCTTCGTCGCGGTCAATTGCGGCGCGATTCCGGACAATCTGGTGGAGTCGATTCTTTTCGGCCACGAGAAGGGCGCATTCACCGGCGCGACCGAGCGTCACATGGGCAAGTTCGTCGAAGCCCATGGCGGCACGCTGTTCCTCGACGAGGTCTCGGAGCTGCCGCTCACCGCCCAGGTCAAGCTGCTGCGCGCGCTGCAGGAGGGCGCCGTCGAGGCGGTCGGCGGCCGCAAGCCGGTCAAGGTCGACGTCCGCATCATCTCGGCGACCAATCGCCGCCTGCTCGACCGCGTCAAGGACGGTCATTTCCGCGAGGACCTGTTCTACCGCCTCCACGTGCTGCCGCTGACCATCCCGCCTCTGCGCGCCCGCCGCGAGGACATCCCGCACCTGCTGCGGCATTTTCTCGCGCGGTTCGCCGCCGAGGAGAACCGCGCCGTTTCAGGCATCAGCGGCGAAGCCGTCGCCTATCTGACCAGGCTTGACTGGCCCGGCAACATCCGTCAGCTTGAGAACGCCGTCTATCGCGCCGTCGTCATGAGCGAGACCGACCAGCTCGGCGTGACCGATTTCCCGCTCATCCCGACCCACGCGCCTCCGGTGGATTCATTGCCGGCGCTGACGGTGGAGCGCCCACTCCATCCGGCGCTGCCCGCCATGGTGCCGGGTAGTGAAGTACCCATTGCTCCCTCGCCCCCGCCCTCGCATGGCAGCCTGTCGATGCTGACCGCGAGCGGCGACGTGCGCCCGCTGGAGGAGATGGAGCACGAGATCATCCGCTTCTCCATCGCCCATTATCGCGGCCAGATGTCCGAGGTGGCGCGGCGTCTCAAAATCGGACGCTCGACGCTGTACCGCAAGCTCGACGAGGCCAATGGCGAGACGCCTTCGACGGAGTCGCCGCCGCTCTGATGATCCGCCGCTGTCCGAAAAACGCCGCAAGGCTCGGCAATACTGGAACATCTGAACCGTTGCCTTGCGGTGACAGACAAAGGAAAAAACGCGTGGCACAAACGCACGATCGGTTTGGCCGGGGTTTCCCAAGAGTCAGTTTGTCGTGAGTTGTCCCGTGTGGCGCTGGCCGCAGAACAGGGGCTTGAGTATCGTTTGGGCGTGAATCATTGCGTACAGGCGAGATCCATTCTCACGAGCGGTGCTTGAGCCGGAACTGGCGGGCAGCGATCGACCTTGTTACCGACCCTGTTCCTGGCGGGACAGATCATTCGAGGGATTGATGATGCGAGATTGTGTGACCAACCGTGGCGGATATGACCGCGTGCTGATGGCTGTCGCGGCAACCTTCCTCGCGGTGTCCGCGACTTCGGCCCTCGCCCAGGGCGACGCCCCTCGCAACAATGCCGCCGAACTGGCCATCGATGCGGCGATCCCGTTCCCCGAGCCGGCCAACGTGCCGCCACCGACCGCCAGCGATTTCAAGCTCGACACCACCGCCACCGTCTCGCCTGCTCAGGCCAAGCCGTCCGAACCGACTACAAAGCCGCTCGACTCTGCGGCGGTGCCTGCGGCCGATCCGGCCAAGACCGTTGTCTCGCCGCCGCCCGCCACGGCCCCTGCGGCTGCGACTGCGACCGCTCCTGCGCCCGAACCGGCCAAGACCGCCAGCACCGTTCCCGCCGCCGACCAGCCGGTCGCCGATCGTCTGCGCGACCTGATCGCGACCAAGGCAACGAAGTATTTCGACCGCAAGGCCGAACGCGCCGCCGTCGAGAAGTTCTACACCGGCCGCGACTACGCGCCGATCTGGACCCAGGGCGGCAACCTGACCGCCGCGGCCAAGGGCGTGATCGCGCGCCTGAAGGATGCGGCTTCCGACGGCCTCAATCCCGCCGACTATCCGGTGCCGGACTTTGCCGCCGCAGGCTCGGCGCCGGACGCACTGGCCGAAGCCGACCTCAAGCTCACCGAGAGCATGATGGACTACGCGCGGCAGGCGCAGAGCGGCCGCATGCATTGGTCGCAGGTGTCGGCTGACATCCAGTATCCCGAGCATCCGATCGACCCGAACGAGGTGCTGGCCAACGTCACCACCGCCAAGGATGCGTCGGCGGCGCTCGAGGGCTACAACCCGCCGCACAAGCTCTACAAGCTGCTGAAGGCCAAGCTCGCCGAGTTGCGCGGCGGCGCGGATGGGCCCCCCGTCCTCATCGACGAGGGCGAACCGCTGAAATACACCCCCGCGCGCGGCAAGAACGCGCCGGAGGCCGAGGCGCAGATGTCCGATCCGCGCGTGCCGAAGCTGCGCGCCAAGCTCGGCCTCACGGAGAACGCCGACGACATCCGCTATGACGCCAAGGTCGCGGCCGCGGTGCGTAAATTCCAGGCGAGCGTCGACCTCAAGCCGACCGGCGTGCTCGACGACCGCACCGTCAAGGCGCTGAATACGCCGAAGCGGGACAAGCAGATCGACACCGTCATCGTCAACATGGAGCGCTGGCGCTGGCTGCCGCGCGATCTCGGCGCACCGTCGCTCGGCGACGCCTATGTGATCCTCAACGTTCCCGACTACACGCTGAAGGTCATGCAGCGCGGAGCGCAGGTGTGGACCACCCGCGTCGTGACCGGCAAGCCGGGCCAGCACGCGACGCCGCTGCTCAGCGAGACGATGAAGTTCATCACGGTCAACCCAACCTGGAACGTGCCGCCGTCGATCATCTACAACGAGTATCTGCCGGCGCTGCAGCAGGATCCGACCGTGCTCGATCGCATGGGCCTGAAGCTCGAGCGCGCCCGCGACGGCTCGATCCACATCTCGCAGCCGCCGGGCGAAGCCAATGCGCTCGGCCGCATCCGCTTCAACTTCCCGAACAAGTTCCTGGTCTATCAGCACGACACGCCGGACAAGAACCTGTTCGCCCGTGACGAGCGCGCCTTCAGCCATGGCTGCATGCGCGTGCAGTATCCGGATCAATACGCATCGGTGCTGCTCAACATCGCGATGCCGAACGAGCGCTACACCCCCGAGCGCATCCGCAGCATGTATGGGCGGAGCGAGATCGACTTGAAATTCCCGACGCCGATCCCGGTCAACATCACCTACCAGACCGCTTTCGTCGACGATGCGGGCAAGCTGCAATTCCGCAAGGACGTCTATGGTCGCGACGCCGCCATGATCTCGATCCTCAAGAACAGCCGCGGCAAGGATCTCGAGAACGTCGTCGCCCACGCCCAGCCGAACTATTCTCGGCCGAAGGGTCCGCTGCCGAACGCGGTCAATGTCAGCGACAACAGCTTCTCCTCCGGCTCATCCGGCCCGAACTTCTTCGAGCGCCTGTTCGGCGGTGGTCAGCCGACCCCGCCGGCACCGGTCGGCCGCCCGCCGCGCCGGGTGTTCACCCGCTGATCGGCCCGCCGATCACGACCCAAATTTTCGTTTTGAGATCAAAGGCCTCGCCCACCGGCGGGGCCTTTGCTTTGGGTTAACCACAATGATCAACCACGATTCGATGGCTCTTTTTCGCCACACTCAAGAGTATATGTTAAGGGTAATTGGGGGGCGGGTCGGTGAGTATCCTTTAACCATCCCGCCTTAGGTAAGCGTTTCCTCTCTCTTCCGCCGGACGGGCCGCAAGAGGGTATCTGAGTAAACGCTCGTCGACGGGGTGGGCTGCATCTTGCTGTCTGTTTTCGCGCGCCAATCGCGTTCGCTGCCCAGAGCGGGCTGGAACGCCGTCTGCCGCTACGGCCTCGCTTCCCTGCTCCTGCTGCTGGGAGCGGGCACCGTCCGTGACGCAGAAGCGCTCAACGAAACGCGCACCCTTTCCTTCCATCACACCCATTCCGGCGAAGACCTGACGGTCACCTTCAAGCGCGAAGGCCGCTACGACGAAGACGCGCTGAAGAAGCTCAACCACTTCCTGCGCGACTGGCGCACCCAGGATTCGACGGTCATGGACCGCCGACTGTTCGACATCCTCTGGGAGGTCTATCGCGACGTCGACGGCAAGCAGCCGATCCAGATCATCTCGTCGTACCGATCGCCCGCCACGAATTCGATGCTGCGCCGCCGCTCGGCGCATTCCGGGGTTGCCCGCCACAGCCAGCACATGCTCGGCCACGCCATGGATTTCTATATCCCTGGCGTACCGCTCGAGCAGATCCGCTACGCCGGTCTGCGGCTGCAGCGCGGTGGCGTCGGCTTCTATCCGACCTCCGGCTCGCCCTTCGTTCACCTCGACACCGGCAACATCCGCCACTGGCCGCGCATGACCGCCGACCAGTTGGCGCGCGTCTTCCCGGACGGCAAGACCGTGCATGTCCCGAGCAACGGCGTACCGCTCAAGGGCTATGAGGTCGCCAAGGCCGAGATCGAGAAGCGCGGCCCAGGCGACGATGCGTCATCCGGCCGCTCCAACCTGTTTGCGCGCCTGTTCCGCGGACGTCCGAGCGAGGATGACGAGGAGTCGGGCGAGAGCGAGAGCAAGGCCGAGACCAAGCCGGTTCAGACCGCCTCGCTGGCTACCAAGGCCGCCGACAAGGACAATCGGAGCGCCGACCGCTCCCCGGACAACAAGCCATCGACGGCTCGCGGCAAGATCGCAAATGCCCTGCAGCTGGCGTCGGCTGATTCGCAGGCTGCGCAGCCCATGGCCGCCAAGCCGGAGGCGAAGGCCGAGACCACGAGCGCGATCTCCGGCGTGCCGCGGGACGGCGCACCGCAAAGCGTCGCCGACATCATCAATTCGCGCGGCTTCTGGGGTGACAACCCCTCGACGCCCAAGCAGGCAACGCCTGAGCAGGTCGCCGCCATCACAGCGCGGCGGGCACTGTCGGCGATCGACCAGGCGCAAACCGCGAGCCTGATGCAGGCCATGGCCTTCGCTCCCGCTCCTGCCGAGCGTAGCAACGGCACAGCGACGACGGCCATTCCCGTCCGCAACTCCCGTCCTGCGACCCGCAATGCAGCTCCCGCCCAGGAGCCGGCCGCCAAAAGCGGGCAAGGTCAGGACGGACTGATCACGATGGCAACGCGGCTCGCGGCCTCCAAGGGTCCCGATTCGACCTGGATGCGCGCGATCATGCTGACGCCGAGCGCTTCGTCGTCGATGTCGGTCACGAAAATGGGCGACCCGGATCTGACCGTCATGCGCAGTTACTTCGTCAAGCCGCAGATCGCGCTGGCCATGAGCTTCGCCGCCGATCCGACCCCGGGATTGAGCTACGACCAGTTCACCGGACCTGCGATCATCAAGCTCGAAACCAAATCGTTCACGATGCGCGCAGCAGCGTTGCGCTGATCGAAGCCGGCATGCCCCGCACCTGATGACGTCCTTGAAACAAATGCCCCCGGCGATCGCGCGGGGGCATTTTGAGATTAAGGCAGGATCAGCCGGTTCGCCGACCGACCGGTTCAGAGCATGCCGAGCGCCTGCATGTAGGTCTCGAGAATGCTCTCTTCTTCCTGGCGCTCATTCGGGTCCTGCTTGCGAAGCCGGATGATCGTGCGCAGCGCCTTGACGTCGAAACCGTTGCCCTTGCTCTCGGCATAGACGTCCTTGATGTCCTCGGAGATGGCCTTCTTCTCCTCCTCCAGCCGCTCGATGCGCTCGATGATCGATTTGAGCTGATCTACGGCGAAGCGGGTCGCGGGCGAGTCGTCGTCCTTCGCGGCGGCGGGGGTAGCCATCTGATACTCCTGAGTGGAACTGATGTGTCCGAGGAAGGCGCCCGGCAGGGCGCGCGTGTTGGCCGCGACCCTCAAAGCTGGCGTGCCCTGCGTCAAGCTGACATCGCCCTCATCCACAGTGCGCCCACATGTTGTTGGGCTGCACCATCTGAAGCGTAAGCAAGCCGGCCGTGCGGCTTGCGTTTGGGTCGTCATCCTGCGCAGCGCGCGATTCGCGGGCCCGAAGCCTTCGTAGCCCCTCGCCTTCGCCGAGCGTCAATGGCCCGGGTGCACCTTCTTCATGGTCTCGAGCTGCTCCGCACTCGCTTCGCGCTGGTGCTTCGCCTTCCACTCGTCATAAGGCATGCCATAGACCGCCTCGCGGCTCTCATCCCTGGTCATCGGCACTTCCTTGGCGTCCGCCGCGTCCTTCAGCCA
The DNA here is from genome assembly GCF_013178945.1 of Bradyrhizobium aeschynomenes. Classification (GTDB taxonomy): domain Bacteria; phylum Pseudomonadota; class Alphaproteobacteria; order Rhizobiales; family Xanthobacteraceae; genus Bradyrhizobium; species Bradyrhizobium aeschynomenes. The sequence continues at coordinate 40,096 of NZ_JABFDM010000014.1, read as the reverse complement.
ATTGGACAGGCAGTTGCGGCAGAACCCGGCCAGATTCATCAGGTCGATGTTCTGAACATCGGTTCTCGTCCGCAGATGCTCCACCAGCCTGCGGAAGGCGGCAGCTTCGAGTTCGGTTCGGGTCGTGCTGTCCATCGTCATCGCTTTGGTTCCCTGTTCCGCGCCGGGGCGGTTGTCTGCTAAAGGATGCGGCATCGTCGCAGGTTTGGCCATATCGCAGCACCTTCATCGGCGCGGGCGCTCGATCGCATCCGCCTCGCCACGAAATCGCCTTGCCGTTGACAGCCGCAGCCAAGTCGCGCGACATCAATCGTCGTTTGATATAGCGTCGCGCAATGATCCCTGAAACCTCCTCCATCTTGCATCGCATTCCCCGCCGCCCCGGTTTCGGACTGCTTTCGCTGCTTGGGCTCGTCGCGCTCTGTCTGTCGTCGAGCCCCGCCGCAGCCGACTTCCGGCTTTGCAACAACACCTCCAGCCGGGTCGGGATTGCCCTCGGCTACAAGGACGCGGAGGGCTGGACCACCGAAGGCTGGTGGAACGTTTCCTCTCGCAGTTGCGAAACCCTGCTCAAGGGCACCCTCGTCGCGCGCTACTACTACATCTACGCGCTGGATTATGACCGTGGCGGTGAATGGTCCGGCCAGGCCTTCATGTGCTCGCGCGACAAGGAGTTCACCATCAAGGGCACGGACAATTGCCTGGCCCGCGGCTTCGACCGCACCGGCTTCTTCGAGGTCGACACGGGGGACCAGCGCGCCTGGACGGTGCAGCTGACCGAAGCCAATGAGCAGCCGGCGCAGCAGCGTGTGCCCGGCATTCCCGGCACCCTTGGGCCTGGCGGCAACATGCCGGGTCTGCCCAACGGTCCGCAGGGCACGCCGCCCGCAGGGTCCGGCCTGCCCTCGGGGCAAGCACCCAAACCATGAGACGACTGCGCCGCATCAAGATCCTCGCCACGCTCGGTCCCGCCTCCTCGGACAGCGCGATGATTCGCAAGCTGTTCGAGGCCGGGGCCGATATTTTCCGGATCAACATGAGCCATACCCCGCACGACAAGCTGCGGGAGCTGGTCACCACGATCCGCAGCGTCGAAGCGAGCTACGGCCGGCCGATCGGCATCCTGGTCGATCTGCAGGGACCGAAGCTGCGGGTCGGCACCTTTGCCGGCGGTCCGGTGCAGCTGAACAACGGCCAGAGCTTCGTGCTCGATTCCGACAAGACGCCGGGCGATGCGACGCGGGTTCACCTGCCGCATCCGGAAATCCTGGCAGCCCTGCAGCCGGGCCACGCCCTGCTGCTGGATGACGGCAAGGTGCGCCTGATCGCCGAGGAGACCTCGCCGACCCGCGCGGTCACGCGCGTCGTCATCGGCGGCAAGATGTCGGACCGCAAGGGCGTCAGCCTGCCCGATACCGATCTGCCGGTGTCGGCGATGACCCCGAAAGACCGGGCAGATCTCGAAGCGGCGCTGAACATCGGCATCGACTGGATCGCGCTGTCCTTCGTGCAGCGCGCCGACGACGTTCTGGAGGCCAAGAAGATCATCCGCGGCCGCGCCGCCGTGATGTCCAAGATCGAGAAGCCGCAGGCCATCGACCGGCTGAACGACATCGTCGACGTCTCCGATGCGCTGATGGTGGCGCGCGGCGATCTCGGCGTCGAACTGCCGCTGGAGCGGGTACCCGGCCTGCAGAAGCAGATGACGCGGCTGGCGCGCCGCGCCGGTAAGCCGGTCGTGGTCGCGACGCAGATGCTGGAATCGATGATCCAGTCGCCGGTGCCGACGCGCGCCGAGGTCTCGGACGTCGCCACGGCGGTCTACGAAGGCGCCGACGCCATCATGCTGTCGGCCGAATCGGCTGCCGGCAAATATCCGGTCGAAGCGGTCTCGACCATGAACCGGATCGGCGAGGAGGTCGAGCGCGACGTCGTCTACCGCTCGGTGATCGCGGCTCAGCGCCCCGAGCCGGAGTCGACTGCGGGCGACGCCATCGCGGAAGCCGCACGCCAGATTGCCGAAAATCTCGATCTGCCGACCATCATCTGCTGGACGTCATCCGGCTCGACCGCGATCCGCGTCGCACGTGAGCGGCCGAAGCCACCGGTGGTGGCGATCACGCCCAATCTGGCAACCGGACGACGATTGTCGGTCGTCTGGGGCGTGCATTGCGTGGTGGCGGAAGATGCGCGCGACCAGGACGACATGGTCGAGCGCGCCGGCTCGATCGCGTTCCGCGACGGCTTCGTCCGCGCCGGCCAGCGGGTCATCGTGGTCGCAGGCGTGCCGCTCGGCACACCCGGCACGACCAACATGGTGCGGATCGCCTATGTCGGGCCGTCCAGCGAGGCCAGCCTCTGAGCTGATCAGTCGGCCCTGCTGCCCGGCTTCAGGCCTGCAGTCGGCGCCGCAGAGATCGCGCCGGGCACGACCGGGCAGGCCATGATGTCGGTGCCGTCGACGCCTGGAACGTGCTCACAAGGGCGGGATTCGTCGATCCTGAGATCGTAGTCGGCCAGCAGCTCGAGCCGCGGCGGATAGTCCGCCCGGCTGTTGGCGAAGTACAGGGCCCAGATGCCGCCGGGCAGCGGCTCGGACAAGCCGCTGCGGATGCGGCGGTCGAGCACACCGCCTGGGGCGATCGGAACCACGATCTCCGACAGCTGATAGAAGCGCGAGCCCGCCGGCAGCAGCGGGACGAGGTAGCCGAGCGGCTTGTGCAGCAGCAGGAACGCCGCCGGCTGCTGCAGGGCCTCCGCAAGCCGCGGCCGATACGGATCGGACCACGGCCTGCGCGTCCAGTCGCTGGGCTGCGAGGCCAGCGCAATGGCCAGCGCGCCGGCGACGGTGACGGCTTGCACGCTTCGCGACGGCGCCGCCGGTGCGTCCCGTTCACGCCATGCATCGATCAGGCGCGCCAGCAGCAGCACGATCAGCGGCGCCGACAGCAGCTCGAGCGGAATCAGATAGCGCTGAATCGAGAACGCCTGCATCCACAGGGCATAGCTGACCCAGCCGAAGACGATGAAGCGCCGGTCGCGCAGCGACAGCACCTCGCGCCTTTGCCACAGGCCGGTGACGATGACCGCCATCAGCAGCAGGATGACGACGGCAAAGCGCGGATCGCGGAACGGCGATTCCGACGAGGGGTGCCGGCCGATCGCCCAATAGAACGGATAGGCGAGCGCATCGAGCACGCCTTGCGGCATGAAGCGCGTATCCGCGATCGAGCCCAGCGGGGCATCCGGCGAGCGGAAGATCGAATTGTAGAACGGATAGAGCGGACTGCCGAAATCGCGCGCCATCTTCAGCGCCCACGGCCCGGCCGTGACGACGCCGGCGATCGCGCTACCCGCGGCAAAGGCGAGGATGGCGCGCAGCGGCCTGGCGACCAGCAGCAGCGACACTCCGGCGCCGATCAAGAAGGTGGCGTTGGTGAGCTTCAGCCCGGTGGCGGCGCCGATCAGCAGTCCCGCCAGCACAAAGCGCCGGCCAAGCTCGTCGTCATCGCTGAATATCAGCCCGACCCCGGCAAGGATCGGGATCGCGGTCAGGATGTCGGCGAAGCTGGTGCCGACCTCGGACAGGGCCATGGGACTGAAAGCTGCGATGGTCACGGCCGCGGTCATCGTGACGGCATCGGCGGTCCGTCCGAGCAGCACCCGCGTGACCCACCAGATCAGCGCGAGATTCAGCCCGTGCAGCGCGCCGAGGGCCAATCCCCACCACGGCGCCGGCAGTCCGTGGCGGAGCAGATAAGGCAGCAGGTAGATCAGCGGATTGAGGAAACTCTGAAAGCCGCCGGGCGCGGCGTCGACATCGAAGCGGCCTTGAACGAGCGCGACCCCCGCATACTCGTGGTAGTTCTGCCAATCCCAGTTGATGTCCTCGCCGGCGACATAGGCATAGATGGCACCGGCGCCCGCCGATCCGGCGATCACGAGCGGCATCGCCAGTTGTTTGCGTGCGATCGACATCGGTCGTGAGATACGCCTGGATTGCAAGCCGCAGCAGCCGTCCCGGCGCCGCACCCGACCATGGCGGCGAGGCGTGAATCCTTGCTTAAGCGCAGCCGGCCGCTGCGCTAAAGCGCGATGAGATCAGGGTGAATCGTCATCGCGCTTTAGGTTGTTGTTTGCGCATGATCTTTTCGGAAAACCGCTGCGCACTTTTCCGGATCATGCTTCAGGCGCCGACCAGGCTCTTGACCGGCAGCACGGCCTGCACCACGAGGCCACGGGCGCGGGCATCCATCACACCGACCGCGCGCAGCGCCAGCAAGGTGACCGCCTGCACGATGTCTCGGAGCTTGGCGGGATCGTCCAGCGTGTCGGTCGCGAGCGGCCCGACCAGGGCCTCGTGCAGCGCGCCGAGCAGCGCAGTCGCCGCCAACTGGGTGTCCTGCGCCGGAAGATGGCCGGCACGGACGGCCGCGTCGATGCGCGAGGCGATCTCGCCCACGATCTCGCGGCGGCTGGCGATGCGCGACGCCGTCACGTCGACGTCGACCGGCTCGGCCAGAATGCCCCAGGCGAGCTTGCGCTGGGACAGGACGTGGACGGCGACGGTGGAGACCGCCGCGGCCAGCGCCGAGGACGGACCAGGCGCCGCATCGGCGGCACGCCGGACCGCCGTCAGCTCGTCACGCGACACCTCGGCGATCAGCTCGGAGATCAGATCGGCCTTGGAGGGAAAATAGCGGTAGACGGTTCCGGCAGCGACGTTGGCGCGGACCGCGACGGGGGCGATCTGAACGGCCGACATGCCTCCTTCGGCCGCGGCTTCGCGGGCAGCGGCGAGAATCGCGCTGCGGCGGGCCGCCAGCCGCTTCACGACCTGATGGGTTCGCCGGTAGACCATGGCGTTTCTCGTCCCGGACGCGTTCGTCCAGGAAACGCCCGGCGAACGCTGGTTCAGTGTTTTTGGAGGATCATCCTCGCAAATGGCTTAGAAGAACTGAACACTTGTTCAGGAAAGAAGACAAGGGGAATCATGACCTCCGCGACGGCAGCGGCACGGTCAGGCCGCAGCGAGCAAGGTCTCTGAAGGCAGCGGCTGCCGCCGCCACCATGTTCCGGCCCTGGCCAGCACCAGGGCGCCCGTCATCAAATTGGCGACCAGGCCGAGGGGAATGCCAGTGAGCATGAAGGTGATCTGGAGCGCCGCGATGCAGCCGAGCACGGGCAGCTCGTAGCGGCGGAATCCCTCGCCGAGCCCGATCCGCACGAGCCACGCCACCGCGATCGCCTGCACCATCATGTCGTACATGAACAGATAGGGCGTGGTCAGCAGCAGCCCGACGGCGAGCGCCGCCGCCTTCAGCGAGTAGCGCACCGGGCTGCGCCACAGCGTCACCAACACCACCGCGACCGCGGCCGTCAGCACCCATTGGAAGGCCCAGCCGAGCGCTTCCGACCCGCCGAAATAGCGCACGAGCGAGAACAGGCTCTGCAGCTTCCACCAGGTCGCCTTGCCTTCAGTCAGGAAGGCCTGCGAGAACGCCGGCATCCAGTGGATGAAGGCCTGCCAGCTCTCGAGCCCGAACGCCAGCCAGGACGCGAGCGCCAGCACGACGGCGGTGACGCTCGCCGAGACGAAGGCCGTCCAGCGCTGCGTGGCGATCAGCAGAACCGGAAACAGCAGACCGTATTGCGGCTTGTAGGTCAGAAGCCCGAGACAGATCCCCGCCAGCACCGGCCGCACCGGCAGCAAATACAGCGTGCCGCCGACGAGAGCCGCCGTCAGACAGCCGTTCTGGCCGACCAGGGTGTTGGAGAACAGCGCCGGAAAGCCGGCCGCAAGCACGAGGCCGAAGCCGCGGCCGACGATCGCGCGCATGACCAGCGCATACGGAATGAAGCTCGCATAGGCCCAGCCGGCGAATGCGACGATGTAGGGAAACTGCGCCAGGAAGGCTGCGACGAACAGGAATGGCGGCGGATAGTGCCAGGCGAAATAGCCCGGAAAATCCTGTCGCAACAGATCGAGCTCGATCTGCCGCTGCACGTCCCAATCCCACGCCAGCGCCGGCTGGCCCTGCAGGGCCAGCTTGCCGGCCGCCCAGACGTTGACGAAATCGGTGGGGATGCCGAGCCCGTCAGCACCCCAGATCCAGATGCCGGACAGCAGCCCCGCGGGGAAGAAGGCCGCATTGATGCAGGCGAGCGCGAAGCACACGGCAAACAGGCTCGCCGGAACAGCACGACGCTGCGATGAGATCGCGGCGGCATCCAAATCGTCGGCCATCTGAACCTCGCCCGCGCCGACCCGGGCGCATTCCCGATCGAGACATAGGCCTGGAGGCTTGAAGAAGGCTTAAGCGGGGCCTGCCCTGGCTGACGCGGACGGTGCCGGCCGTACCGATTATTTACGCGCGCTCTGTAGCAAAGAGCTCCGGCGCAACTGACGGTCGGCCACGCAGGAGTTCTCAAGCCCATGCTTCGTATCATCATCGCCCTCGCGCTCTGTCTGGCCTGGCCGACGGCAGGCTCCGCCCAGGACACGGCCGCAGTACGCGTCACGTCAGATGTCTCCTACGAATACCTGGCGCGCTGGGACGTGGAGCGGCTGAACAAGATCCTGACCGTGGACACGCCGAAATTCGCCGGCATCACGGTCAGCTACACACCGGCCCGCAACGCCGTCCGGCTCTACCGCGTGACCTACGCGTCCGTCGTCCCCGAGCGCGGCAACAAGCCGATCAGCGCGACGGGACTGCTGGCCGTGCCCGAGATCAGCGACACGAATCTGCCGATGGTGTCGTATCAGCACGGCACGGTTTACGGCAAACAGGAGGTGCCGTCGTTCCCGGAGCAGTCACCCGAGACGCAGCTGATGATCGCGCAGTTCGCCGGCCAGGGCTATCTGGTGATCGGCGCCGACTATTTCGGCATGGGGACCTCGAGCGAGCCGGAAGGCTACATGGTCAAGGGCAGCCATCAGCAGGCGACCTATGACATGCTGCGCGCAAGCCGGGCCGTGCTGAACGACATGCACCTGACGGCCACCAGACTGTCGATCGCCGGCTGGTCGCAGGGCGGCTTCGTGACCATGGCCTATCTGGAGAAGCTCGAAAGCGCCGGCGTGCCGGTCGCGGCGGCGGCGACCGCAAGCGCGCCGGTGGATGTGTTCGTCGCGCTCAATGGCTTCCTCAGCTTCCCGCGCAGCAATGACGCCTCCTGGGTCAACTCGCTGTTCATCCTGTCGGCGTTCGCCTTCGAGAACTACTACGCCGTGCCGGGCCTAGCGCGCTCGGTCATCAGCGACAGCTCCTACGAGGTCGCCCGCAAGGCCTATATGCGCGAGCCCTTCAACGTCGCCGAAGTCCCGACCGATCTGCACAAGCTGCTGAAGCCGGAGTATTTCGACGCGCAATATTTCGCGGCGTCGGCCTATGGCCGCCTGGTCGCACAGACCCAGGCCTATCGCTGGATCATCAAGACGCCGGTGCGCAACTATTATGGCGAGACCGACGAGGCGATCTCGACCGGCCTCGGCCGGCTGGCGATGACCTACCAGCAGGCGATCGGCGCCGGCAACACCAAGGTCGAGGCGGTGTCGACTGGACCGACCAGTCATCGCGGCACGTTCGCGACCGCCGTCCCGCAATGGAAGGCCTGGTTCGACAAGCCCTGACCGGCAAGCGACAGCCTTTTGCCGGATGGTTGAACATGCCAGCCATCCGCAGACAACGAAAAGCCCGGCTGTAAGCCGGGCCATCGCTTGGTTCTCGTGATCTTGCCTGCGAGAGAAGCTGATTCCCTGCCCCGTCCTATGCCTGGGGCTGCGGCTCCAGGCCGGGATCCGGATCGGGCCGCGGCCGCGGCTTGCCGGCGGGCGGCACGGCCGAGGCGCGGGGAGTCGACGGCTCGATCGCCGATTCGCGGTTCGGCTTCTTGCCCTTGAGCAGATCGAGGATCTCCTCGCCGGTCAGCGTCTCGTATTCGAGCAGCGCCTGGGCGATCGCCTCCCAATCCTCGCGCTTCTCGGTGATGATCCGGCGCGCTTCCTGTTCGCCGGCCTCGATCAGGCCGCGAATTTCGGAATCGATCAGACGGGCGGTATCGTCCGAGATGTTGGTCGAACGCGCCACCGAATGCCCCAGGAAAACCTCCTGCTCATTGCTCTGGTAGCGCACGCGGCCGAGCTTGTCGGACATGCCCCATTCCATGACCATCGCCCGCGCGAGGTTGGTCGCCTGCTGAATGTCACCGGTGGCGCCGTTGGTGACCTTCTCCGCGCCGAACTTCTGCACCTCGGCCTCGCGGCCGCCGAACATCATCGCGAGCTTGGACACGCACCACTCGCGGGTGTGCGAGTGACGATCGGCCTCAGGCAGCGACTGCACCATGCCGAGCGCACGGCCGCGCGGAATGATGGTGGCCTTGTGGATCGGGTCGTGGCTGGGGACATTGAGGCCGACGATCGCGTGGCCCGCCTCGTGATAGGCGGTCAGCATCTTCTCTTCCTCGGTCATGACCATCGAGCGGCGCTCGGCGCCCATCAGCACCTTGTCCTTGGCCTCCTCGAACTCGGCCTGCGTCACCATCCGCTTGTTGCGGCGGGCGGCGGTCAGCGCGGCCTCGTTGACGAGGTTCATCAGGTCGGCGCCCGAGAAACCAGGCGTACCGCGGGCGATGGTCTTGAGGTTGACGTCCGGCGCCAGCGGCACCTTGCGGACGTGGACCTTGAGGATCTGCTCGCGGCCCATGATGTCCGGGTTGGAGACCACGACCTGACGGTCGAAGCGGCCGGGACGCATCAGGGCCGGATCGAGCACGTCGGGCCGGTTGGTGGCAGCGATCAGGATCACGCCCTCATTGGCCTCGAAGCCGTCCATCTCGACCAGCAGCTGGTTCAGGGTCTGCTCGCGCTCGTCATTGCCGCCGCCGAGACCGGCGCCGCGATGACGGCCGACGGCGTCGATTTCGTCGATGAAGATGATGCACGGCGCATTCTTCTTGGCCTGCTCGAACATGTCACGCACGCGGCTGGCACCGACGCCGACGAACATCTCGACGAAGTCAGAACCGGAGATGGTGAAGAACGGCACGTTGGCTTCGCCTGCGACGGCGCGCGCGATGAGCGTCTTGCCGGTGCCGGGAGGGCCGACCAGCAGCACGCCACGCGGGATGCGGCCGCCGAGCCGCTGAAACTTGCCGGGGTCGCGCAGGAATTCGACGATCTCCTGCAAATCCTGCTTGGCCTCATCCACGCCCGCGACGTCCTCGAACGTCACACGGCCATGCGCCTCGGTCAGCATCTTCGCACGCGACTTGCCGAAGCCCATCGCCTTGCCGGCGCCGCCCTGCATCTGCCGCGACAGGAAGATCCAGACGCCGATCAGCGCGATGAAGGGCAGCCAGGAGACCAGCAGCGACACGAACCACGGCACGTTGTCGCCCGGCGGCTTGGCCTGGATGTTGACCTTGGCGTCGTACAGACGCTTGACGAGATTCGGATCGCTCGGCGCGTAGGTCTGGAACGACGAGCCGTTCTTGAAGGTGCCGTGAATCTCCGGCCCCTGAATCACGACGTCGCGCACGTTGCCTTGATCAACCTCGGTCAGCAGCTGCGAGAAGTTGATGTCGGTCGAGGACGCGCGTTGCCCCGGATTCTGAAACAGTGTGAACAGCGCCAACAGCAACAGGACAATAATGACCCAAAGGGCGAAATTGCGCAGATTGGCGTTCATCGATTTTCCTTCGTGGTCGCGCGGATCGCGGCCGTCTATCCTCGGACTCATCCCTGGGTAGCCACGAGGGAATCCCCCGGTCGACCGCTTCGTAATCTAGGTACCACTCGCACCAATGCCAAGGGAACCAGACAGGACTATTTAACGCATCCTAGCCCGATTCCCGCTTAAAAAATGGCGCGGGAAAGCGCCGCCGAGGCAGGTGGTTAAGGGTCCGCGAAACCTATCGTCCGCCCGAGGTCCCGCGCGGTCGCCGAGGCGGCGCGGGAGTGATCCGGATCGCATCGCGCGTCGTGCTTACCAGCGCACCTGCCAGCGTCTGTTTTAGCCTGCCCGGCGTCGACGTACCACCGCCTCCGGTCCCCGCAAGAGTCCGGTCCAGGCGATCGAGCAGGGCTTCCGCCTTGCCGAGTTCCACTGGACCTTCGGTTCCCACCCGATTGATGGCGCGCATCAGCAGGCGCAGTCTGATTTCCGCCGGGAGTGCGACAAAGGCGCGCGGCTCGAACATCTGGCCGTGATCCGGCCGGACGGCACGGGAGCCAGCCGCGAGCAGCGCGAGGTCCTTCTCGGCGTCATCGACCATGAGCTCGATCGCGGCATTGGCGCGGCCGAGGCGGGCGGCGAGCGTCGCCAGCGTCCGCGCATCGCCACCCTCGACAGCCAGAGCCGGCATCAGCGCCCGCAGACGCGGCCGCGTATAAGCGAGGTCGCGATTGGTCGGATCGTCGGCAAACACGACACCGGCGGAGCGAAGCGTCGCCACGAGGCGGGCCTTGGGCAGCGCGAGCAACGGCCGCGCCAAGAGCATGCCGTCGCGCTCGCTGACCGCCGCCATGGCCGCGAGCCCGACGATGCCGCTGCCGCGCAGCAGCCGCATCAGCACGGTCTCGGCCTGGTCATCGCGTGTGTGGGCCGTGACGACATGGCTGGCGCCGGCCCGATGCGCCGCCGCTGCCAGCAGGCGGTATCTCGCCCGCCGCGCCGCTTCGGGAAGTCCGGCCGCCGGCTTCTCATCCCTCCAGCGCAACGTCCGATGCGCCAGCCCGAGCTGCCGCGCGATCTGCTTGACCATTTGCGCCTCCCGCCGCGCCTCGGGGCGCAGACCATGGTCCACCGTGACCACGACAAGACGCGGGCCGTCGGCCCGCGCTCCGCACCAGCGCGCCGCCAGCCACATCAGCGCCATCGAATCAGGCCCGCCGGAGACGGCAAGCACGAGCGCTGGAGCAGTGGCGAGCGGTGCGAACAGGTGCTCAGCTTCGGCTGCGGAGATCGGATCGCCGTCCTCGGGAGCTTGGTCCTGCGCGGTCTTGCTTGCTGCCATGGCAGCGGACATTAGGCGCGGGCCGCCGGAACAACAAACTCCGGCGGCGTCGGACATGCCCGCCGGTCGACGCTCCGAATGGCGCCGCCGCGCGTGGTCGCCGTCAGCACTTCACCCGCTTCTGCTCGCGGTCGACCGTGCTCTTCACGCCGGCCGAAGCCCGCGGATATTTGCGCGTCACCTCGCCGAACGCGGCGCAGGCCGCCTCCTTCTCCTTCAGCGCCGCCAGCGACTGACCAAGCCGCAGCAGTGCGTCCGCCGCCTTCGACGACTTGTCGTGCTTGGTCGTTACGGCGAGAAAGATTTCGGCGGCATCGCGGTATTGCTGGCGCTGGTACAAGCTCTCGCCAAGCCAGTATTGCGCGTCGCCGATCATCGGATCGTTGGGATATTTCTGGGTGAAGTTGCGCATGGTCTGCTCGGCCAGCGCATAGTCGCGGCGCTGCATGTAGCCGATGCCGAGATCGTATTCGTCGCGCGGCGTCTGCCGCGGCGGCGCGGTCTCGAGGCCGCCGGCGCCCGGCGCAGCGACCGGCGCGCCCTGGGGATAGCGGCCACCTGCGGTGTTGGCGGACATTGCAGGGTCGGCGGCGGGGGGACGACCGACGGGCGGGCCGCCGCCGGGCTGGATCGGCAGCGGGCCGCCGCCGAGCGCCTGCGGTGCGCCCGGCGCAGCCGGGTTCTGAGTGGGGTCGAACGCATCACCGCGGCGGCGGACGCCGGCGCCTGCGGCTGGCGGGTCCTGGGCGATGGGTGCGGGAGCCGCGGCCTGCGGCGGCACATAGCCTGGCTGCTGCTGCGGATAGGCCTGCTGCTGTTGACCGTATTGCGGCTGGCCATAGGCGGGCTGAGCCGGCTGCCCGTAGGCGGGAGAGAGCTGGGTTGGCGGCGCTGCCGCGCTTGGCTGGGGTGCAGGCGCGGTCGGCTGGGCCCCGCTCTGCAGCTGCCGCAGCCGCTCCTCGAGCTGGCGGTTGCGATATTGTAGCTCCTCGTTCTGCCCGGTCAGTTGCCGGAGCTGGTTTTCGAGCCGCTGAATGCGGATCTCAGGGTCGTCGTCGACCTGGGCGAGCGCCCGCGACGACAAGGCCTGGCACGAGAAAACGACGAGCGCTGCGAGAACCGCGGCGACGCTCCTGGAAAGAAACATGAACGACATGTTGCCCTGACAACCGGATCAGCGAGACGTTGGAAATAATAACCCTGAACGCGAGGCTCTACGTCAGAACGGCCATACAGACAAATGACGTTCGAGCGAAGACCAAACAATGAAGACAAAACAACGAAGCCGGCGTCGGTGGCGACGCCGGCTTCGTCAACAAACAATCCGTTCAGCTTTATGAACTTGCGTTCAGCACGGTGACCGCGCGCCGGTTCTGCGACCAGCACGAGATGTCGTTACAGACCGCGACCGGCCGCTCCTTGCCGTAGGAGATGGTGCGCATCCGCCCCTGGTCGATGCCGCGCGAGGCCAGGAAATTGCGGACCGACTGCGCGCGGCGCGCGCCGAGCGCAATGTTGTACTCGCGGGTGCCGCGCTCATCGGCGTGGCCTTCGATCGTGAAGCTGTAGCGCGGATAGCTCTGCAGCCACTGCGCCTGCTTTTCCAGGGTCGCGATCGCCTGTGGCGTCAGATCGGTCTGGTCGCTCTCGAAGAAGACGCGATCGCCGACGTTCACGACGAAATCCTGCTGGCTGCCTGGAGTCGCAGCGCTTGCCATCGCACCATCTGCCCCGGTGAGGTTTTTGTTGGCGCACGCGCCCATCGACAGCGCGACCGCGAGAACGGCGGCCAACTTCAATCCCTGGAGGATACGCATCTGATATTTCATTCCGGGAGCCTCCACGCTCACGTTCTTAGACTGCCATCCGGTCTACAGGGCGATGGTTAAGCGAACGTTCCGTCAACCTTGATGGGGTCTTGCCGAACCCCGTCAAATGCTAACGAAACCCGAAAAAGCGACCGCGATGGTTAATGGGTTGTAAATGTGGCGCCAGGGTGAAGGCAAGCGGCCGCGCGTCCGGAGCACGGCGCTTTTTCGCTGATTTTTGCGTCAAAGCCACGAAACGGGCCGCGCGCCCGGCCCTGCGCCCGTTCATCTTGGGAACGATCGGCGCCGTCTTGGTCAAATCAGACGTGGTCAGCCGGCTTTGGCGACCGGCTGAATGCCAAACGAATCAGAGAAGGCGTCCGGCGCGGCACGATCGAACAGCATCCGCCGTTCGAAGGCGCTGGAGCGCATGAACGGGAAGCGCTGGAACACACGGTCGCGGATCCTGGGATAGTGCGCCGCCACGAGGCCGACCGGCTTGGTCAGGCCGGAGTAGAGCCGCGGCTCGCCCCAGGGTTCCTGCAGGAACACCTTCTTGTAGAAGGCACGATGTTCCGGCCGCACGTTGGCGAGGCCGATGTCCGCGTGGAAATGAGCGCAGGCGACGTAGCCGAGCCGCACCGTCACGTAAGGAAGCGCGGGAAACAGCCGGGCCTTCTCATAGTCGGCGACGAACCGCGTCGGGTCGATGATCACCTTGCCGCGGTCGAGCTCGGGATGCAGCAGGTCGGCGAACATGTCCGACGACAACGACTTGCGCCACTGCGAATTCAGCACGCTGATGCGGATCGAGCTGTAGAGCTCGCCATTGACGTAGACGCCGAAGATGAAGCTGTTGGGGAGATCATCGTACTCGTCGGTGACGCGCTCGCTGGCCGAGGGGAGAATGGCGCCTTCGCGCAGATAGGCGCGGTAGCGCAGCCGATAGATCTCGTCCTTGTCCTCAGCAGTCAGAGCCAGCCGATAGTCCACGTTCTCGAGCGCATCCAACTTCTGATCAGCAACGGCAGTCACTCTAGCCGCCGACTTCATTCGCAACCCCTTTTCACACAACTCCTGCGAGCAGTTGTGAGATTAACAGCGCGTTAATTCGGATGCAAAGCTTTCGGCGGTACACAGTTAACGGTACGTAGAATCCCGGTGCCACAACCGTGACTTACGGGGGGAGCGGCAGGACGGAAGAGGATCGCTTCAGATCAGCTGCGTCTCAATACGAAACGAATTCGCTTGGCATACGCGCCCGCTGCCCTCGCATGATACGACGTGCGGTTGTCCTGCATGGCTGCGGCCGCAGCCATGCCCCGAGGTCAGGGCAGATCAGGCGATCGAGCGCGTGGCGGCAAAGGCTTGGATCGGCTCGTCCGCGGGCCGCCGCCCGTGAGAGGCGTTCAGGAGCTGACGAATTCGCACTGCGGGCACCGGGCGGCTGAACAGGTAGCCCTGAGCTTCAGTGACGGTGCCGTCGACGCTGACCAGCTCCAGCTGCTCGTTGGTCTCGATGCCTTCGACGACGACCGACATGCCGAGATCAGCCGACAGCCGGGCGACGCCGCGCAGCAGCGTAAGCGGCCGATCACTGTCGATGCCCTCGAGGAACGAGCGGTCGATCTTGACCTTCTCCAGCGGGAAGTTGTGCAGATAGCTGAGGCTCGAATAGCCGGTGCCGAAGTCGTCGAGCGAGATCCTGACGCCGAGCATGTGCAGCTGCGACAGCACGTCGTGGGTCAGCTGCGTGTTGCGCAACAAGGAGGATTCGGTGATCTCGATCTCGAGGCGGTGCGGCGGCAGGCCCGACACTTCGAGGGCGTAGCGCACCTCGCTCAGCACGTCGCGCTGATGGAACTGCTGTGGGGAGAAGTTGACCGCGACGCTCACCGCCTCCGGCCACTTCATGCATTCCAGGCAGGCCTTGCGCAGGATCCAGCGGCCGAGATCGACGATCAGGCCCATGTCCTCGGCAACCGGGATGATGTCGACCGGCGAGACCGTGCCGCGCACCGGATGATTCCAGCGCAACAGCGCCTCGCAGGTGGAGATCTTGCCGGATTTGAGATTGACCAGCGGCTGATAGAACAGCTCGAACTCCTCATTGGCCAGCGCCTTGCGCAGGTCGAGCTCGAGGATGCGGCGCGCTTCGACGGTCTGGGCGAGCTCGTCGCGGAAGAAGCAGAAGGTGCCCCGTCCCTCCGCCTTCGCCCGGTAGAGCGCCATGTCGGCGTTCTTGAGCAGCGTGTCGGCGCTGATCCCCGGCGCCGTCATTGCGATGCCGACGCTGGCGCCGATCTCGACCAGGTGATTGTCGATCTTGTAGCGTTCGCTCAGCTGATCGACGATGCGCCGCGCCAGCACGGCGGCGTCGTCGTTGGAACGGATGTTGCGCTGGAACACGACGAACTCGTCGCCGCCGAAGCGCGCGACGAAATCCTCAGGCCTGAGCATGTCGCGCAGCCGCTCGGACACGGCGCAGAGCAGCTGGTCGCCGCAGGGGTGCCCGAGCGTGTCGTTGACCTGCTTGAAGCGGTCGAGATCGACGAACAGCAGCGCCGACAACTCGCCATGTCGTTGCGGAATCTTGAGCAGGCGCTCGATCTCGTCACGGAAGCTGACCCGGTTCGGCAAGGTCGTGAGCTCGTCATAGCGCGCGAGGTGCGAGATCCTCGCCTCGGCATTCTGCCGCTCGGTGATGTCCTCGAGCAGGACCACCGCGCCGCCATCCGCCATGGGCTGGAAGGTCCAGGACAGCGAGCGGTCGCGCACCACGTCGGGGTCGCTGGTGATGATGTTGTGCGTCTTGGTGTTCTCGATCTCGGACAGAATCATCCGGCCGCTCGAGGCCGAGATCGTCCCGGAGATGACGCAGGCATTGATGATGTCGGCCGCCTTGCCGCCACGCTGCAGCGTGTCCTCCGGCAGGCCCATCATCTGGCCGAAGCGATGGTTCATCACCGCGAGGCGTCCGTCCGGGCGGAACATGCACAGACCGTGCGGCATGTTGTTCAGCGCGGTGTCGAACTGCTTGGCCAGCGCAGCCTCGCCTTCGCGCGCCACGAAGGCCTGCACGAAGATGCGCTGCAGGTTGGTCGAGATGTGCTTCAGCGACAGGAAGAACAGCACGCAGAACGCCGCCATTCCCATGTAATAGGGACTGCCGTGCAGCGCGAGCGCCAGTGCAAGCGGCCCGCAGGCGAGCAGGATCTGGACGTGAAAGATCCAGGGCCGGCCATAGGTGCGGCCGGCGCCGGCGGACATGTAGCAGAGCGTGACCGAGATCGCGATCAAGTGGACGACCGGATCACCGTTGTCGGCGACTGCGACGACGCACCACACACCGAGCACGACCGCATAGAGCATCGCGCCAACCTGATAGCGGATCTCCCAGCGCGCCACGGCCTCCTGGGTGAGCCGACCGGCATCGCAAAGATGGCGGTAATAGCGCATGTCGAGCGAGCGGAGCGCGCCGACGACGATGAGTATGACCGCGCAGGGCCATAGGTTGGCGTCACCGCTCTTGACGGCGGTCATGACGGCGGCGATGGCGGCGCAGAGTGCGCCGGCAAACATCGGGCCGGGATCCTGGAAGAGAGAGTCGACGAGAGCCGCCTGGATCGCAGGCGACAACTTTCGATCGTCTTCTCCGTTTTGACTAGCAAGCTGCATTCGTGCGCACGCGTCCTGTTCGGTGCGCAAACATTACCGTTCGCAGGTGAAGTCTTTCTGAGGGAACATCGTTAGCGGAGCGTTGCCGCAGCGCAGGGGCACGCAAAAACCGCCGAAAATTCAGCAAACTAGGCAAACCCTACCCAGTTCCTGCAACGAATGGTTCCAATTTTTCCAACAACACGCATCGCGCGACTCGAAAAATCGTGTCCACCGAAGCGTGAGCAGGCCGGAGCGGGCCCGCCTGCGGGTTACGACAGCAGCGGCGACCACGCCGGATCCGACGCGTAGCCCGGCGTCGGCACCTTCTGCTCGAAGCGGCCGGAGACGTCGATCGTGTAGAGCGACGGGCCTGCGGTACCGCCGGGATCGCGGAAGAACATCAGCACGCGGCCGTTGGGCGCGAAGGTCGGGCCCTCATTGTGGAAGCCGGAGGTGAGGATGCGTTCGCCCGAGCCGTCGGTCTTCATGATGCCGATCGCGAACTGGCCGCCGCCCTGCTTGGTGAAGGCGATGTAGTCGCCGCGCGGCGACCACACCGGCGTCGAGTAGCTTCCCTCGCCGAACGAGATGCGCTGCGCACCGCCGCCGGTCGCCGGCATCACGTAGATCTGCGGCTTGCCGCCGCGATCCGATTCGAAGCAGATCTGGCTGCCGTCGGGCGAGTAGCACGGCGAGGTGTCGATCGCCGGCGTGTCGGTGAGGCGCGTGGTCGTGCGCGAGCGCAGGTCCATCACGAACAGGTTGGAATTGCCGCCCTGCTGCAGGCTCAGGATGATGCGCTGGCCGTCCGGCGAGAAGCGCGGCGAGAACGACATGCCAGGAAAATTGCCGACGATCTCGCGCTGACCGGTCTCGATGTTGAACAGATAGACCTTCGGGTCGCCCTGCCCGAACTCCATGTAGGTGATCTCCTGGCTCGACGGCGAGAAGCGCGGCGTCAGCACGAGGTCGGCACCGCGGGTCAGATAGCGGACGTTGGCGCCGTCCTGGTCCATCAGCGCTAGCCGCTTGACGCGGCGATCCGACGGCCCGCTCTCGTCGACAAAGACGACGCGGCTATCGAAATAGCCCTTCTCGCCGAGCAGGGTGGTGTAGATCTGGTCCGAGATGATGTGGGCGATCCGCCGCCAATATTCCGGCGCGGTGACGTATTGCTGGGCTGCCGACTGCTGTCCCGAATTGACGTCCCACAGTCTGAACTCGGCCTTCAGCCGTCCATCGCCCTGGCGGGTGGCACGGCCGGTCAGCAGCCCCTGCACGCTGAGCGGCTTCCAGCTCGCGAACTGCGGCACCTGGTCGAAATTGGTGATGCGCTCGGCGAACGCAGCCTGATCAAGCGGCGCGAAATAGCCGCTGCGCTTCAGGTTGTTGGTGATGACCTGCGCAATGCCGTTGGCGACGTCGGCATCGCCGGGTCCGCCTGGGACGAACGGCGGAATCGCGATCGGGATCGGCTTGAAGTCGGCGGGATCGATGCGCAGACGGCCTTGCTGGGCCTGCGCCAAAGCGGCAGACAATCCAAGAGCCGCAGTGCCAGCTCCTGCGATGAAACCGCGTCGCGATACTCTGGTGATGGATTGCATGGGAACCTTGGAGCCGAACTTCGAAATCATCGCAAATCTTTCAGACCAAATACGAGTTGAATCAGCTTCCAAGATTCATACTGGGTCTTGGGCAGGAAGGAGTAGGACTGGCACTGGATGATGGCGCGCCTCGCGCTCTCGGCCATTGCCATGGCAACCGACCGGGACGGTCCCCGCACCGCCACGATTCTCGGCTCGCCCGCGACCGTCCCATCGAGGCGCATCGGAATGTCGATGTCGGCCTCATACAGGTCCGCATCCTGGCCGTTATAGGGGAAGCCGAAACAGCGCCGCACGGCGGTCTGGAACGCGCCGCTCCAGCTCGCGATATTGCTATCCGCCATGCCCCGCGCAGAGCCCAGCGCCGCATTGGCGTTCAGCTCGGCTCCCGTCACGGCCTGCCGGGTCGGGTCCTTCTGGTTGATCAGGCTCGCCATCTTCTCGGCGTCGAACTTGCGCTCGCTCTTGTGCTTCGGTGGCTCCGGCGTGGCGGCCGCGGTCTGCTGCGGCTTCGGCGGCTGCTTCGGCTTGTCCTTGTTCAGCACGCTGGCGATCTGATCCGGATTGAACGGGTCAGGCTTCTTCTCCTCGGGCTTCGGCTTCTCGGCGGGCGCGGGCTTGGGCGGCTCCGGCTTCTTCTCGGCCACCGGCTTGGGCGTGTCCGGCTGCTTCTCGACCGGCTTCGGCGGGTCGGGTTTCTTCTCGACCGGCTTTTCCGGCTTGGGCTGCGGCGTCGGCGCGGCGTCGGTCTCGGTGACCGGCTTCGGATCGACCTTGCCGACGATGTCTTCGGTCGGCTTCTTCTCACCGATCTTGTCGGCCAGGAGCTTGGCGACCTCCTTCTTGCCGGTCAGCGCGCCGGCCTTGGCCTTCGAGGTGTTGTCCTCGGAGATCACGTCGACCGGCACCAGATCCTCCGGCGGCGCCACCATCGAGCGCGCGGAGAAGCTGAACAGACCCCAGCCCAGCACGAGCACGTGCAGGGCCACGGAGAGCACCGTGCCTTTGCGCGTACGAGCGAACCGGATGAGGTCTTTCGCCGTCATGAGCCCTGTTCCGGCAGCACGACGATGCTGGCGCGGTAGCCGGCGTCGCGCGCCAGGCCCAGCACCTTCATCATGTCGGAATAGCAGGCATCGCGGTCGCCGCGAATCTTGACGACGTTGTCGGCGCCGCCGGCGCCGGCGTCCTTCATCGCCTTGATCTTGGGTCCGAGCTCGCCGATCGCGATCGGCGTCTCGCCGAGATAGACGTCGACCTTGGAGGCGCAACCGCCGCCGGTCTTCTTCACGGTGACCTCGAGCGGCGGCTTGGCATCGGCGGTCGACGCCGAGCCACCCTGCGCCTGCGGCAGGTCGACCTGGATGTTCACGGTGAGCAGGGGCGCCGCGACCATGAAGATGATCAGCAGCACCAGCATGACGTCGACCATCGGCGTGACGTTGATCTCCGACATCACCGGTGCCTTGCGCCGACCGCGGCGACCACCGCCGCCGGACGCGCTTCCCATGCTCATGCCCATGTTCTGGTGCTCACGATCACGACGCCACTATACCTGCCCTCATCCCCGCTCGTCGATCTGACGGGACAGGATGGCCGAAAATTCATCCGCGAAGCCTTCCAGCCGCTGCGCCTGCCGGTTCACCTCGGAAGAGAACTTGTTGTAGAAAATCGTCGCCGGAATGGCCGCGATCAGGCCGATGGCGGTGGCGAACAGCGCCTCCGCGATGCCCGGCGCGACCACGGCCAGCGACGTGTTCTTCGAGCCGGCGATGGCCTGGAAGCTCGTCATGATGCCCCAGACGGTGCCGAACAGGCCGACGAAGGGGCCGGCGGAACCGACCGTGGCCAGCACGAGGAGCCGGCGCTCCAGCCGTTCGACCTCGCGGGCGATCGAGACGTTCATCACCTTCTCGATCCGCATCTGCAGCCCGGCAAAGGAGCGCGCATGGCCCTCGAACGAGCGCTTCCACTCGCGCATCGCCGCCACGAAGCAGGCCGCCATCGACTGCGTCGGCTTGGCCGAGAGCACCCGATACAGCTCCTCGATCGACTCGCCGGACCAGAACGCCTGCTCAAAGCGGTCCATCGAGCGGCGCGTCCGGGAATAGAGGAACAGCTTGTCGATCGCGATCGCCCACACCCAGACCGAACAGGTGATGAGGCCGAGCATCACGCCCTTCACGACCCAATGCGCCTGCCAGAACAGCGCGATCAGGGAGAAGTCGCCTTCCATCCGCAGTATCCTCTCAACCAACCATCCCGGGCACCCGGGACCATGCATCTGCCGTTCCACGGCGGATGCCGTCGCGGCGCACTGCGCCTACGCAAGAAAACCCTGAACTGATCGCTTTAAGAGGCCCGCCGAAGCCACAAGTGGCCTGCTTCCTCCGCCAACGTGTCAAAACAAGGGCTCCGGCGCCCGTAAGCGCCCCTTAACCAAACCCCCTCCGGGGTTAAGGCGGGGTTACCGCGGAGTTCTACCGAGGTCAAAGGTCCAGCCGGGCCAGCCAGATAGAGCCTTTGTGATCAGACCCTTGCCGGACCATGGCCGTGCGGCGACCTGGCAGGCAGCGGCGAGCCGCCGCAGGTCGGCGGTATCCGGGGAAATACAAAAACGCCCGCCAGCGGGGAACCGCAAGCGGGCGTCTTGTGCCGTCAGGGCGGGGGCTGAGAGCCCTGCGGCGTCAGGGACGGCTACGATCAGCTCTGCGGCTGGTCGTTCGGCGGCGTCGGGCGCGGCTTGTGCTGGGCCATGAACGCGTCGAACTCTTCCTTGTCCTTGGCGTGGCGCAGGCGGGTCAGGAAGTCCCGGAACTCCTGCTGCTCCTCCTCCAGGCGCCGCAGGGTCTCCATGCGGTACTCATCGAAGGCGCGGTTGCCGCTCGAGGCCGGCTGCGCGAACCCGAAGCCGAAGCCGCGGCGCTCCATCTTGTCGCGCATGCGGTCCATCTTCCACTGCATCCGCTCCATCTTGTTCGACCAGCGATCACCGCCGTTCCAGCACGCCATCTTTCTGCTCCCGAGTGTGAAAAAGAGAAGGGCAAGTCCGATCGGCCACCAGATGATGAAGCCGAGCACGGTCACGGCGATCCAGCCGGGATGCCAGGGCGACTCCATCATGCGGGGCCGATACCTCTGCTCCTCCTCCGAACCGCGCCATCGATTGACATCTGCGGTGTAGGCCATCTCCCTCTCCATTCGCGGCGCCATGCCGTGTGAATGTAAATAACATTTACATAGCTAGCTCAACCCGGGATTTTGTCAAGGCGACCGCCTGACGCGCCGCCCGAATTATTTTTCGCGTTTGCTTGAACCTTATTTCGGCCGGCCCCACGGGCCCGCCGGCCTGTCGTCCTCCGGCAGCGGCGGAGGTTCTGCACCCGACGCCGGCGCCGGCCGGCGGTCGGTGGGGAAGCCCAGCCCGCGCAGATAGATCAGCACCTCGGCTTCCAGCAGCTCCTCCGGCGACATCGGCAGCTTGCGCCGGGCGGCATCGCCGCGCGCGAACAGCGAGGCAATGCCGTGCGCCATCGACCAGATGTGCAGCGCCATCATCATCGCCGGCGGCCGCGGCACGCCCGGCGGCGCCAGCGCCGCCAGCCGCTCCGCCGCGGCGCGGATCACGCCGAAAGCGCGCTCTCCGGCCGCCATGAGACCCGCCGTGGAATCCGCCGGCACGCCGGATTCGAACATCGCCGAATAGAATGCCGGCTCCGAACGGGCGAAGGCGAGATAGGCCTTGCCGACGCGCTCGAACGCCGTGACCGTATCGGGACGGCCGTCATCCCACGCCGCCGACAGTTGCGACTCGAACTGCTCAAAGCCGCGCTGGGCGATGCTGGACAGCAATTCGTCGCGATCTCGGAAATGCCGGTACGGCGCGGCCGGGCTGACGCCGGCCATGCGCGCGGCGTCGGCGAAGGTGAAGCCGGCGGCCCCCTTCTGCGCGATCAGGTCGAGCGCCGCCTGCAGCAGCGCCTCCTTCAGGTTGCCGTGATGATAGCCGCGCTCAGCGCGGCGCTCTTCCTTGCGCCAGCTCATGTTAAGGGCTTTTACATGAGCGGAGTGAAAAGAAGCCAGAGACTTTTCCGGCCTTCAACACCGGGCCAATCCGGCGCGGATTGCCAAGCCCAGACCCAGGTCCCTCCTTCCTGGAAACCCTCAGGGAGGGGATGAGCCTGGCACGGCGCCGGTGACTCCGGTCAGTTGAACCCGGGGGCGCGCCGGCTGCAGGCGCTCCCACCAATCCGATTGCACACCGATACCGTTCGGCTGCAAGGGCCCGGCTAACCGCCGGGAACCGGCAACACCGGCATGATCTCGATCCCGTCGCCAGGGAAGATCGTAAAATGCGGATGGTTCACGAACAGCTTCGCGGCGTCCTCATGCGAGGCGGCGCGGATGACCGTGAACCCGGCCATCTGGTTGGTGATGTCGTTGATGCCGTCCGGGCCGACCCGCTTGGTCTTGCCGAGCGGCCCGCCCATCGCGACGACGGCGTCCTTGTGGGTGTCGACCCAGGCGTGCCACGCGGCCATGCCTTCCCGCTCACGCTTATGCCGATCCGCGTCCGACAGCGCATCCCAGGCCTCCCAGGCTGAACTGGTCCGGCTGCCGAGAAAGATCGCGAGATAGGTGTTGCTGTTGTCGCTCATTGCACTTCCCTCCTGCTCTGAAATGGATGATCAGGCCCGGCCGGCATGCGGCAGCTCGGCAAAGCCCGCCGCCGCCTGCTGCACCTCTTCGGAAAAGTCCGTCATCTCCTGGACCTGGCGAATCTCGATGATCTCGTTGTCCGACGCCGGACATTGCTTGGCCCAGGCGATCGCCTCCTCGCGCGAGGCCACCTCGATCATCCAATAGCCGCCGAGCACCTCCTTGGCCTCGGCGAACGGGCCATCGGTCACCACGGGTTTGCCGCCTGCGAA
Source organism: Bradyrhizobium aeschynomenes (assembly GCF_013178945.1). Lineage (GTDB taxonomy): Bacteria > Pseudomonadota > Alphaproteobacteria > Rhizobiales > Xanthobacteraceae > Bradyrhizobium > Bradyrhizobium aeschynomenes. Next base: position 17,071 of record NZ_JABFDM010000014.1, on the reverse strand, counting down.
CGAGACTCGGGCGCCCATTGACGGCGGATGCAGCCCTTCCAGCGTGATCAGCACGCCGGCATCCTTCAATGCCTCGTTGTAGCGCATCATCGCCGCGACCCGCTCCGGATCGAGCTGCACATCCGGCGGCGCGCTTTCATAGCCGAGCGGGATCATCAGCATCATGAAACGCATCACGTTCTCCCTTCCTGATCGAGTCGGCTTCGTTCAGCGCTGCGAACCCCGGGCCCGCAGCCGCTCCTCCTGCTCGCGCAGCTCCGGCGTGAACGCCTCGCCGAAATCCTCGGCTGCATAGACCCGGCGAATCTCGATCTGACCGCTCGGAAACGGCGCCCGCTTCATGTGCTCGATCACCTCGTCGAGCGAGCCGGCCTTGAGCATCCAGAAGCCGGCGGCGAGATCGCCGGAAAGATCGAATGGACCGCGCTTCACGCGCGCCTCGCCCTGCGAGAAGTCGATCCGCGCACCCTTGGCGGTCGGATGCAGGCCTTCGCCCGCCTCCATCATGCCGGCCTTGACCAGTTCCTCGTTGAACCGGCCCATGGCGGCGAATTCCTCGGTGGTGGGCAGGATGCCGGCTTCCGTCTCCTTGGTCGCCTTCACGATCACCATGAACCGCATGGTCACTCTCCCTGATGCTGTCGGGCAGGATGGCCCCTGCCCTCATCAGTAAGACGATCCGGTCCCGGTGCCGCCGACACGACACGGCGATTATTTTGGAAGTCCCAGGCTCAGCCCGGCTCCTGCGGGAACATGTGGAAATAGGGCTCGGCCTCGGCGAGCACCCGCGACACCGACCGCCGTGCCTTGAGACGGTCGAGATAAGCCCGCACCGTGGCCAGCTCATCACCGAAAGGCTCCACCTTGTCGGCATAGAACAGCGCCGGCAGCGCCGCGCAATCCGCAAGCGTGAACCGCTCACCCATCGCCCAGCCGTCCCGCGGCAGCTCGGCCTCCAGCATCGCGTAGGATGCGCGCAGCCGGGCACGCGCATCGGCGACGCCGAGCGGATCGCGCGCGTCGTTCCGCCGCAGGCGGTCGAACACGACGGCCTGCGTCGGCATGTGCAGATAAAGATCGAGAAAGCGATCGCGCAGCCGCGTCTGCAGCGCCAGATCGATCTCTTCAGGAATGAGGCGCGTCGGACCCGCAAAGTGTTGGTCGAGATATTCGATGATGATGCTCGACTCCGGAATCGTGCGCTGGCTTTGCTCGTCGCGCAGCACCGGAAACTTGCCGACCGGCCACAGCTTCAAGAACGCCGCGCGCTCGTCCGCATCGCCGAGGTTGATCAGCTTCGGCGTGAACGGAACGTCGTTCTCATACAGCGCGATCAGCACCTTCCAGCAGAATGACGACAAGGGATGGTAATAAAGGGTGAGAGACATCGTTCGCTCCTGATGAAGACATCGCAGAACAGCTTCGCTCGAGCCTCCGCTCCCACACCGAGGACGGAGCGCTCCCTCTCCCCGTTCTTACGGGGAGAGGGTTGGGGTGAGGGGCAGACGCACGGATGGTGCAAATGGCCAGACACCTGTCCCCCTCACCCGGATCACGTTTTGCAAGGCAATCCGACCTGCCCTCGCAAACGGTAGAGCTCTCGCATGTGTCGATCTGCATGTGGCGCTCGTCTGTTTCCACGTCGTCATGGCCGGGCCTGTCCCGGCCATCCACGTCGCCCTGCGCGCTCGGAGCGACGTGGATGCCCGGGACAAAGCCCGGGCATGACGGGAGTAGCTAATTGGCGACCATTCGGCAGAGGCGATCGCGCTGCCGCGAGCGGGGCGAGGGACACGGGTGCGCCGCGCGACAGTCGCGTCTCAATGACCCGGTGTTCTCGCATCGGAGGCGACAGCGCGCGCTCCGAAAAATATGCTCACACCTCCCGCACGGGAACATAGCGCACGATGACGACGCCGCTGGACAGCGCGCGACTGTCGATCAGCCGCAGCTTGATCGCCTGCCCCGGCTTGAACAGCGGCGCGCCGCCGCCGAGCACGCGCGGATTGATCGCCAGACGATACTCGTCGATCAGATCATGCGCGATGAGCGTTGAGGCGAGGTCGGCGCTCCCGAACAGGAAGAGATCCTTGGCGCTGCCCTCCTTCAGCCTGTCCACGTCGGCGGCGAGATCCGCGGCCAGCAGATGCGCGTTCGACCATTCCAGGCGCGAGAGCGAACGTGACGCCACGTATTTCGGCACGCGGTTCATGAAGTCGGCGATCACGCCGGACTCTCTCGGCCAATAGCCGGCCATCAGATCATAGGTCAGCCGCCCGAACAGCAGCCCGCTCGCCTCCTGCAGCTGCGCCTCGGAGAACTGCTCCAGCTCAGGCCCCCAGACGTCCTCATGCCAGGAAATGTCGCCGTTCGCGCCCGCGACCATGCCGTCGAGCGTCATCATGTTCCACAACACCAGCCTGGCCATGGGCAGCACGCCTCTCTAACTGCTTTCGTTTTGCAAGCAGTTTGAGAATGCCGAGACTGATGCAATATTGCAAGCGGTTATTCGCGACACCGCCGATGAGTTTTCAATGTCAGACGTTCAGCGCTCCGGCTGCCCGATCAACCTCACGCTCGAAGTGGTGGGGGACAAATGGAGCCTGTTGATCATCCGCGACCTGATGTTCGGGAATCGCCGGCACTATCGCGAACTGCTCGGCGGCTCTGAGGAAGGCATCTCCTCGAACATCCTCGCCGACCGGCTGAAGACGCTGCTCGCGGCCGGCATCATCAGCCGCGAGGATGATCCGAGCCACAAGCAGAAGGGGATCTATTCCCTGACGGAGCGGGGCATCGAGCTGTTGCCGATCCTCGCGCAGATGGCCGGCTGGGGTTACAAATATCTGCCGGTGTCGGAGGAGCTCGGCATCCGGGCCAAGCTGTTGATGGACGGCGGACCCAGGATGTGGGCCGAGTTCATGGACGAGCTGCGCGAGATCCATCTCGGCGTGAAGAAGCGCAGGAAGGCAGGACCAAGCGTCGGCGAGCGGCTGCAGGCGGCGTATCAGAAGATCGTTGCCGCCAACAAAGCCCGGACGTCCAACGCCTGATGCGCGGCGGAGCCGAGCCGCGTGGACCGAATGGCTCGCGCCGCTCGATCTTCGTTAGAACGGCGTATTGTCGGCCCTATAGCGCGATGATTTCCGCATCGGTCGCTCGGGCAGCTGCTCGAGCTGCGCGATCGGGCGGCGGTAGGTCTCCGCGCGGCGCAGCCAGCCCGCCTCCCAGACGCGGTTGGAAGGTAGATTGCGAACCCGCTGCTGCAGGACGACCTGCACGGCGTCGGAATATTCCGCGAGGACGGCCTTCGGCTCGGTGGTGGTGCCGTTCATCTTGAGCAGCACCTGCTTGAGACCCCAGCCCTGACGCTGTCCGGTTTCCTTGTCGACCGCGGTCTCGGCGGGATTGGTGCCCTCGCCCTTGAAGTTGATGTAGTCGATCAGCGGATAGAGGTCGTCGGAGGCGCGCACGACGCGCGAATATTGCGCGACGATGTGCTCGCGCTCGGCACCGTCGGGCGTGTTGGCCAGGATCTTGTCCATCGCGCCCTGCGCGCGCGCCACCAGGAACTGCGTCTGCTCGGCGATCGTATCGAGCAGGAACTGCCGCAACTGGCGCATCTGCGGCGAGTTGAAATTCTTCTTGAACTCGGCCCGGCTGTTCCACGGACAAGGCGGGACCGGGTTCTTGTCGAGCCAGGCCGGGAGCGGCGTCTTGCCCTTGCGCAGAAACGCGACGAGGCCCGGGAAGCCCTCCTCGAACGGCGGCTTCGCCGTGACGGGGTACCAGATGAAATGGCCGATCCCGAGCGAGGCGAATTGCTCACCGGCATTCCACGACGTGATGGCGTCGCGCCGGCCGCCTGCTTCATTGAGCCAGATCTTGCGGCCGATCATCTGCGCCACGTCGGCCGGCAGCACCCGCTGCGGGACCGACAGGTTCTTGGCGTCCTTGCCATCCTTGGTGTCGCGGCCGGCGGTGCGCGAGTCGGTCTTGCGCTCGGCCGTGGCCGGCTTGGCCGGGTCGCTCGACGGCAGGACGACCTTGGGCCCCTGCGTCGGCGCTTCCGCCGGCCGTCCCACCGTCTCAGACTCCGTTTTCTGCAACGCCTGTTGCGGAGGCGGCGACTGGGATTGTGCAGGCTGCGACTGCGACGTCTGCGATTGCGATGGCTGTGGCGGTGAGGCGGCCTGCTCCGTGGCTGCGGGTTTTGCCGCGGCCGGAACCTCCGCCGAGACAGCCCCGGTCGCCGCAAGGCCGAGCACGACGCAGGACAGCAGCAGCGCGCGACGCGCGCGCAGCAAGCCGCCCGGCAGCGCCTGGGGCTCGGTGCTTTGGAAGGAAGGTATGATTCGGTGGCTGATGACCTGACCGCCCATGTCGATTCTACCGAGACTCTTAAACTCTACGCTACCGGTTCAGGATTCGTCCAAAGGCCGACCCGACGGGCAAATCAACCCGCGGCGTGACCGTCGCATGCCCCACGGAAAGCTTTCCTGAAGGCTCTGCTCCGACCGCTTCCACGCTGCGCCACAGAGCTTTTTTCGTGAAGACTTTCAAGCCGATCACCCCTGTCCAGTCCTTCCCGCAAAAATTTTCTTGTTTCGCTTTTCCAGAATATCTGGTCTCTTAACCCTGTCCTGCTGCCGATCGAGAGGGACGTTTCGCGGTCGTCACGAACGTTGGGAGCGGGATGCGGTGGACGCGTCGATGTTGCAGCGTGGAGCATGATTCGGAACCGGAGGCTGTCGACGCCCATTGCGCCACAGCTTTCCGACAAGATCATGCTCAGAAGAGGACACGCAGACGAACAACGTGGCGCGTACGGCGAAATCGTGTGGTCCTGGCATCCCGACGCTGATGCCGTGTCCGGTGCGTGTGCGCATTGTGGCAAAAACGGGGGCAAGACAGCCGGTCCCCGGGGAGAGCACGTATAAGCCGTCAGACCGTCGCGCAGGGAGGGCCGGGATGTCCCAGCCGAACCTGTGGTTCCTGCCCCGTGCACTCTTTCCGCACGGGGGCCATGGGGGCGGCGAGCTCCCGGCCTTCCCTGCTCCCTCCGATTGCGAGGGACACCGATACCGACAAGACTCGGACGCTGCCGCGCCGCGAGAACGCGAACCGGCGCGCCTGTTACTACCCCTGGCTGTTTGACAAGGGCCGCGATCTTCGCTGCGCTGGGGGGGGCGGAGCTGGATTGAACGCACACTGACAAATGTGACGGCCTTCACAGCGGCTCCGCACCGCGCGTGTTAGGAACCACGCGTTAGGAAGGCCGTATTAGCAACCACAAGAGCAAGAGCCGGGCCGCCGGCCAAGGGAGCCGATTGCCGTGACGGAATTACCGACGACGACGAGCGAAAAGGTCGCCCTGATCACCGGCGCCGCGCGCGGCATCGGACTGGCGACCGCCAAGAGATTTCTGGACGAGGGCTGGCGCGTGGCGCTGCTCGACATCGAGAAGAAGCTGCTCGACGATGCCACGTCAGCGATCAACTGCCCCCAGCGAACCCTCGCGCTGCATTGCGACGTCTCGGATGCGGCGATGGTGGCCGACGCCCTGGAGCGCATCAACGGACGGTTCGGCCGCCTCGATGCGCTGGTGAACAATGCCGGCGTCGCCCGATTCGCGCCGATCATGGAAACCAGCGAGACCGACTGGCAGCGCATCCTCGACGTCAATCTGACCGGACCGTTCCTGTGTACGCGGGCGGCGGTGCCCTTGATGCGCGAGCACGGCGGCGCGATCGTCAACATCACCTCGATCTCAGCCGTGCGTGCCTCGACGCTGCGCTCGGCCTACGGCACCAGCAAGGCGGCGCTGGCGCATCTGACCAAGCAGCTCGCGGTCGAACTCGCCTCGGCCGGCATTCGCGTCAACGCGGTGGCACCAGGTCCGGTCGAGACTGCGATGGCCAAGGCGGTGCACACGCCGGAGATCCGCGCCGACTATCACGATGCCATTCCGCTCAATCGCTACGGGCTTGAAGAGGAGCTCGCGGAAGCCATCTTCTTCCTCAGCTCGGAGCGATCGAGCTACATCACCGGCCAGGTGCTGGCGGTGGACGGCGGCTTCGATGCCGCTGGAATCGGGCTACCGACATTGCGCGGTCAACGCAGGAACGCATGAGACGACGATGCCGAGCCGGATGCGCATCATCCTGACACTGCTGCTCGCGATCGCCTTGTGGGCGATCGCGAGCATGCTGGCGCGTGCCGATGTCCGCATCATCTCCTCGCCGGGCGGCGAGGTCGGACCGTTCCTCGCATTGTTCGAGAAGGTGCGCGCATCCGGCGAGCGCGTCGTGATCGACGGCCCCTGCCTGTCGGCCTGCACGCTGGTGCTGAGCGTCGTGCCGGAGGAGCGCATCTGCGTGACGCGGCGCGCCTCGCTCGGCTTTCACGCCGCCCGTTCGATCGACCGGCGCGGCCGCGTCTATGCCGAGCCCGAGGCGTCGAAGCTGGTGCTGCAGACCTACCCCACACCGGTGCGTAGCTGGATCGAGCGCCGCGGCGGCCTGACGTCGCGGCTTCTCTTGTTGCGCGGGCGCGAGCTCAAGGCGATGTACGCCTCCTGCCGCTAGCGGCATCAGGCCTCGTAGCCGTCAGCCGGGGAGTTGATCATCCAGGGAATGCCGAAGCGGTCGACTCCCATGCCGAAGCCCTTGGACCAGAAGGTCTGGCCGAACGGCATGGTGATGGCACCGCCTTCGAGCAACGCCTTGAACTTGTGTTCGGCCTCGGCCGGATCGGCGATCTGCAGCGAGACCGAGATGCCGTGTGGCTTGCCTTGATAATATTCGGGCGGCGAGTCGGAGGCCATCATGACACTCCCGTCGATCGAGAAGCGGACGTGCATGATCCTGTCCTTGTGCTCCGGCGCGGACGGCATCTCCGGCGGGGCCTCGCCATAGCGCATGATCATGTCGATCTTGGCGCCGAGCACCTCGCCGTAGTGCTTGAGGGCCTGCTCGCAGTCGCCGTTGAAGGTGAGATAGGGACAGATCATGTCATCCTCCTTGGTTGAACCGGCACACGTCAGCGCAGCGGCAGCAGCGCGCGCAGCCGGCGGTCGCGCAGCCACAATCCGCCCCACACCATCAGCCCGAGATAGAGACCGAACAGCACATGGCTGAACAGCGGACTTCCAATGCGGACATGCGAGGCGATAGCGCCGCCGAGATAGCCAGTGAGCAGGATCGCGCCGAGCAGCGAGGTCGCCGGCAGCGCATAGAGCGCGGTGCAGAGCAGCGTGAGCAGCCCGAGCGCGCGCGCCATGCCGTCGCTGCCGCCATAGCCCATCTGATCCATGGTCTGAGTGACGACATCGAGCGGGATGAGCTTGATCGCGCCGTCGAACAGCAGGAACAGGGTCACCAGTCCGCTCAGGATGCGGCCGCTCCACAATTCGGCACGCGAGACCGGCTGGTCCAGAGTAATCGTCGACATGTCGAACTCCGCTCAGTGATGCTGCTCCAAGGACGACGGACGTATCGCGCATCCGACAATGCTGCAAAAGATTCCGAGCCGGCCCTCAGGCGTCCGTCACGGGTTCCCCCGGACCAGCGCGGTCGCGCTGTCGCGCATCAGCCGGTCGAGCTGCATGCGGATATGCGCAGCCTCTGCCGAGCTGTGCGCCAGCGCGATGGCGCGGTCGAACGCCGTCCGCGCCTCGTCATTGCGTCCGAGCTGCATCAGCAGCGCGCCGCGTACGCCGAAGAAGTAGAAATAGTTGGCCAAGCGTCCCTCCAGCGGCGCGATCAGGTCGAGAGCGGCCTGCGCGCCGCGCACCTTGGAGACGGCCACGGCCCGGTTGAGCGTCACCACCGGCGAGGGCTGCACGACCTCGAGCGCGCCATACAGCAGGTCGATCTGAGTCCAGTCGGTCTCTGCAGGCGTCGCCGCGCGCGCATGCAGCGCCGCAATCGCCGCCTGGATCTGGTACGGGCCGCTGCGGCGATGCCGGATCGCCTTGTCGATCAGCGCCACGCCTTCGGCAATCATCGGCCGATTCCACAGCGTGCGATCCTGGTCCTCCAGGAGGATCAGCGCCCCCTCGGCATCGAAGCGCGCGGCGCTGCGGGCATGTTGCAACAGCAGCAGCGCCGTGAGCCCCATGATCTCGGGCTCGCTCGGAAACAGCCGCAGCAGCAGCCGCGCCAGCCGAATCGCCTCCTCCGACAGCGGCTTGCGCAATTCGGCGGTCTCGCCGCTCGCCGAATAGCCCTCGTTGAAGATCAGATAGATCATGGCGGCGACCGCCAGCAGGCGCTCGGAGCGCTCGACCGCGCCCGGCGTCTCGAACGGCACGTTGGCCTGCGCCACCCGCGCCTTGGCCCGGGTGATGCGCTGCTCCATCGCAGCCTCGCTGACCAGGAAGGCGCGCGCGATCTGCTTGACCGTCAGACCGGACACCACGCGCAGCGCCAATGCGATCTGCTGCGTCGCTGGCAGCTCCTTGTGGCAGCAGATGAACAGCAGACGAAGAATGTCGTCGCGATAATGCGAGCCGTCGAGCCTGTCGGCGATCGCGCTCTCGGCGTCGTCGAGATCGGAGATCGCCTCGTCCTCCGGCAGCGGCTGCTCGCGGCGGACGCGCCGGACATCGTCGATTCCCGCATTGCGGCCGACCATGATCAGCCACGCCGCGGGATCGCGCGGCGGGCCGTTCTGCGGCCAGCTCTTCAGCGCGCGCAGACAGGCGTTCTGGAACGCCTCCTCCGCCGCGTCGAGATCGCGAAAATAGCGCAGCAATGCGCCGACGGCCTGGGGACGTGCTGATGTCAGGGCCGCGTCGATCCAGGCCGCATCGCTCATGCCAGCGCTCCACCGGGCCTGAACGTGCCGACGGGACGGATCTCGTAGGAGCCGCCGGGATTGGCCTCGCCGAGCTCGCGCGCGACCTCGAGCGCCTCGTCGAGATTGGCGCAATCGACGAGGTAGAAGCCGAGCAGTTGCTCCTTGGTCTCGGCGTAGGGGCCGTCGATGACGAGCGGCGGATCCTCCTTGCGCAAGGTCGTCGCGGCTGTGGTCGGCAGCAGCCGCGCCACTGGCCCGAGCCGTCCCTGACTGGCGAGCTTCTCCTGGATCACCGCGAGCTTGGCCATGACCGCGGCATCCTGGTCCTTGCTCCAGGCGCAGACGACATCCTCGTCGTGATAGCAAAGCAGCGCGTACAGCATCGGCAGACATCTCCCTTCGTCTTCAAGACGGCGGAGTATGCCCGGAGCCGACAGGCCGGCGAAGAATTTTCGCGAGGTTCCGCCGGCAGGAACGACCCGCCTACCAGGAGATGCCGTACTTGGCCGCGATGTTGCGCGCACGCGTCTCCTGGGCGCTCTCGCGCGGCTGTTTGCCGCGCCCGGCCTGCCGTTGCTGCGACTGGCCTTGCCCCTGCCCTGCAGCGCTCTGGCCGCCGGGGTTGCCGGCCCCCTGCGCCATCCCGGGCGCGGCACCGCCCTGCTGACCGGCGGCCTGCGTCTGCCCGCCGCCCTTGCCGATGGAAATGCCGTTGGCCGACAGGATAGAGCCGACATCGATGGTCTGGGCCTGGGCCGCGGCGGACGCGACGATCAATGCGGTCGCGAGAAGGAATTTGCGCATGATGTTATCTCCGTGTTGATGGAGCGGAGATTGGCCTGCCCGCGCGATCTGGTATGTGGGACAGGTCACTCAAAGCTCGAGGATCCTCCGATGACCAAAGGCGCGCTGGCGCTCCTGATCCATGGCGGCACCGACAACTGGTCGCCACAGCGCTGGAAGGCGCGTTTCGACGATGTCTGCGGCGACCGTCCCGTCGTGCTGCTGCCCGATGCCGACCTCGACCCCGCCGACGTGCACTACGCTGCCGTGTGGAAGCCGGTCCCAGGCGAGCTCGCGGGCTTTCCGAACCTGCGCGTCATCTTCAATCTCGGCGCCGGCGTCGATGCACTGATGGCCGACAAGACCCTGCCGAGCCTGCCGCTGGTCCGGGTCGCGGTCGACGACCTCACGCAGCGGATGACCGAATGGGTCGTGCTGCACGTGCTGATGCATCATCGACAGGAACTCTATCTGCGCGAATCGCAGCGCGTGAAGCGCTGGGCACCGAAATATCAGTGGCCCGCCGCCGCGATCGGCGTCGGCATTCTCGGACTGGGCACGCTGGGGATCGATGCAGCCGAGGTGCTCAAGCGGCTCGGCTTTCAGGTCGCAGGCTGGAGCCGCAGCGAGAAGCAGGCCGACGGCATCGAGTGCTTTCACGGTGCGGCGCAGCTCGATGCGTTCCTGGCGCGGACCGACATCTTGGTGTCGCTGCTGCCGCTGACGCCGGACACCCGCGGCATTCTCGACCGCAAGATGTTCGCAAAGCTGCGGCGCAGTTCCCCGCTCGGCGCGCCCGTCATGATCAATGCCGGCCGCGGCGGCCTGCAGAACGAGGCCGACATCCTCGCCTGTCTGGACGAGGGTACGCTGGGCGGAGTGTCGCTCGACGTGTTCGGCCAGGAGCCGCTGCCGGCCGACAGCCCGTTCTGGACCCATCCGAAGGTGGTGCTGACACCGCACAATGCCGCCGACACCGACGCCGACGCGATCTCGCGCTATGTGGCCGAGCAGATCGCGACCTTCGAATCCGGCGGCGCGTTGCGCAACCTCGTCGATCGCGTCAGGGGGTACTGAGAGGCAATTTTCGACTCACCATCACATCGATCGCGCCGGCGACGATCGCCTCCAGCTCCTGGCGCGGGACCCGCGCCCGGGCCCGGACCGCAATCGAGTGGACCGTCGCCGAGGCGAGCTGCGCCAATACGACGGGGTCGGCGCTGTCGGGCAGCTCGCCCTTGTCCTTGGCGCGGCGGAAGCACTGCGCGAACGCCTTGTCCAGCTCGGTCAGCGCGTTCTGCACCATGGCGCGGATGTCGGGGTCGGCGACCGCCTCCGAGCCCGCGGTCATCACCGTGAAGCAGCCACGCGGTCCCTCCTCGCCGGAGAGATAGATGTCGAGCGCGGCTGCGAAGATCTTCTGCAATTGTTCCCGCACCGGCCGGTCGTCGCGAAAGATCCCGCCCATGACGGCGCGGGCGTTGTCGCGGTAGCGCTGGTAGCTCTTGATGTAGAGCTCCCGCTTGTCGCCGAACGCGCCGTAGAGGCTCGGTCGGTTCATGCCCGTGGCAGCGCTGAGATCATCCAGCGATGTTGCGGCAAAGCCGCTCGACCGAAAGAGATCGAGCGCCTTGCCGAGCGCCACGTCCGGTTCATAGGCCCGCGGCCGCCCGCGCCGCTTCGGCTCGGCAGGCGCCGCATTCTTGTCGCCGGGAGCGCCGCCTTGCGGCCCCTTCTTTTTTTGTACCATTTCGCACTAAATTCCTTGACCACCTCGATATTATGCGAGACAGTATAAAAATCAAACGAAGCTTCCGTCGCGGAGCCTCCCAGGGAGACGCCCATGGACCTGTATTTCTCGCCGCTCGCCTGCTCGCTCGCCACCCGCATCGCGCTCTATGACGCGGGTGCAGAGGCGAATTATCTCGAGGTGGATCCCAAGACCAAGAACGTCCTCAATGATGGTGCGGATTTTCGCGCAGTGAATCCGCTCGGCCTGGTTCCGACCCTGCGCACCGACGACGGCGAGCTGCTGACCGAGAACGCCGCGATCCTTCAATATGTCGCAGACCGCTTCCCCGCGGCGAAGCTCGGCACCGGCCCCGGCATGGACCGAAGCCGGCTGCATCAATGGCTCTGCTTCATCGGCACCGAGCTGCACAAGGGCCTGTTCATTCCCATCCTCGACAAGACGGCGCCAGACGAGATGAAGACGCACGTTCTGAAGAAGAATCTGTCGCGGCTTGATCATCTCGAGAATCATCTGCAGGGCCGAGACTATCTCCTCGATCATTTCACCGTCGCGGACGCCTACCTGGTGACGGTGATCAATTGGACCATGGCGACCCCGCCCGTCGAGCTCGCCAAATGGCCGGCCGTGAAGGCCTATTACGAACGCCTGCGTGCACGGCCATCGATCGCACGCGCCATCGCCGAGGAGTTCGTGCTCTACAAGGCGGAACTGGCACGGCACAAGGCGGCGGCGTAGCTGCATGCCTGTCTCGCCTCCTCCGCAGAGCGATCGAGGGGGCGAGACAGCGCATCGACGTGGCGCCTCGGTATCGGATGCTTGACCGCGGAGACGTCGAGTTGCAATCCTCGAATCGCAGGAGGATTGCACGTGGCAAGCACATCCGTAAGAGACCGATTGCTGGCGGACCGGCGCGCGCTGCTCGATCTGGGCACGCGCAACCGGCTCGTGCACATCCCGCTCAAGACCAAGACCATCCGCACCATCGACATCGTCGGCGCACGTTCCGCCGAGCTGTTCGAGCTGCTCGGCGAAGGCAAGCGCTTCACGTTCCTGCCGACGAAGGCAGACATGCCTGCAGACAAGGTGGAACGGCCTGCGGAGGCGCCGGACACCGCTCCGGCTCTCCCGCTGCCTCAACCCAGCGCGCCGCCTGCGAATACAAGACAGATCGACCACGTTTCGGAGACACGGCCTCGGCCAGCCGACACGCGCCTTCAGACCCGCCTGTCATCCGAGGCACTGCAGAAGCGCCTCCTCGACATCTGGTACGACGCGCGCACGTTGGAGGAGGAACAGGGCGTCAACATCCTCTATCTCGCCTTCGGACTGCTGAAATGGTTCGAGGACGACAAGTCGGACACCGAGCGCTTCGCGCCGCTCGTGTTGCTGCCCGTGCGACTCGAACGCAGCAGCGCGGCTGATCGGTTTCATCTGGTCTCGCGCGCCGAGCCACCCTCGCCGAATTTGTCCCTGCAGGCCAAGCTCGACGCCGAGTTCGGATTGAAGCTCGCGGATTTCGGTGACGAGGACGATGTCGATATCGCGGGATATCTGGCCGGCGTCGCCGAGACGGTCGCGAACAAGAAGAGATGGGAGGTCAAAGCTGACGCAATCGTCCTCGGCTTCTTCTCGTTCTCGAAGTTCCTGATGTATCGCGACCTCGATCCGGAAAACTGGCCGCTAGACGGCGCGCTGGACCGCCATCCGCTGATCACGGCGCTGCTGCAGAACGGCTTCGAAGGGTCCGCGCCGATCGTCGCCGAGAACGGCAAGATCGATCCCGTGATCCAGCCGATCGCAATGAACCACGTCGTCGACGCGGATTCGTCGCAGGCCGTGGTGATCGAGGAAGTGGTCCGCGGCCGCGATCTCGTCGTCAAGGGGCCGCCGGGTACCGGCAAGTCGCAGACCATCACCAACATCATCGCCTCGGCTGCAGCCGAGGGGAAGACGGTGCTGTTCGTGGCCGAGAAGATGGCGGCGCTCGACGTCGTGCATCGGCGGCTGAAAGCCGTGGGACTCGGGTCCCTCGCGCTCGAACTGCACTCCAACAAGGCAAACAAGCGCGTCCTGCTCGAGGAGCTGAAGCGCTGCAAATCGGCTGCAGCTCAAGCGCCGCGTGCCGAGGCAACCTTGGTGCAGCGTCTGACCGACAGTCGCGACAGTCTCAACCGACACGCCGACATGATGCACCAGCCGCATCAGCCGAGCGAGCTCACGCCGTTCCGGTTGCTCGGCCATCTCGTACGTTGCGGCGAGACCTCCACACGGCCGGCGCTTCCGTTGCAGGGCGCCCCCTCCTGGACGCCGCTGGACCTGGAGCGGCGACGCGAGCTGATCGCAGAGCTCGCCGAGCGGATCGCGGCCGATGGGGCACCTCATCTGCACCCGTGGCGCGGCGTCGGCCGCGACGCGCTCGATCCGGCCGAGATGGCGGAGCTGCGGACATCGCTGGACGCCCTCGCAAGCGTTCTCGGCCGGGTCACCGCAGGCGCCGCGCGCGTGAGTACGCGGCTCGAAGAGCCGCCCCCGGTCACGTTCGCTGACGCTGCCGGACTGCTGGCCTTCGCCGAAGCCACGGCCGCGATGCCCGAACTCGACAAGACAGCCTTCTGCGACCCGATCTGGAGCCGGCCGCAAGATGTTGCCGACATCGTCGACAAGGGACTCCGCTACGCCAAGCTGAAAGCTGCGTTCGAATCCGCCTTCGTCGAGTCCGCCTGGGAGGCCTCGATGGTCGATTGCCGCAAGGTGATCGCGGAGAAAGGCAGTTCCTGGCTGCGCATTTTCAGCGCCCGCTATCGCGGACAGATGGCGCTGCTGACTTCGTATTTGAAGGTGCCGATGCCAAAGTCGCTCGATCAGCGGCTTCTGCTGATCGACGGCCTCATGGCCGCCCAAGCTGCGCGCAAGTCCTTCGAGGATGTGGAGAGTAGCGGCCGCACGGCCTTCGGAACGGCATGGCAGAAGGAGCAATCGGACTGGGATGCTCTCGCAAAACTGACGACATGGTGGAACGCCTTTCCGAAACCATTTGCGACCGAACAGATTCGTCAACGCCTGGCGACTCTCACGTTATCCTCTGACGACAGGCAAGCGATCGATCAATTCAGGAGCGATCTCGCGAGCCTGACCTCAGGCCTTCGGCATCTGATCGAATTCCTGCAGTTGGAGCCCGGCCGCATCTCGCTCGACACAACCGATCAGCTGCGATTCGGCGAGCTGTCGCAAACGGTCTCCGAGTGGCAAAACTCCACCGAGCGCCTGACCCGCTGGATCGCGTTCATGGAGCGCGTTCGCCTCGCCCGTGCGGATGGCCTCGCGGCGCTGGTCGATCGCGCGCTGGATGGCTCGCTGCCGGGCGACGCCCTGGAGCAGACGTTCGACCATTCCTATTACGACGCCATGCGCGGCGTGATCTTTGCCCAGCATCCGCAGCTCAAGCGCTTCGACGGCGAATCGCATGACCGGCTGGTCGATGGCTTCCGAAAGCTCGACGTCGAGCGCATGCAGCTCGCCCGCGACCAGATCGCCTATGAGCATGCCGCGGCGCTGCCGCGCAACGCCGGCGGCATCGGCCCGCTCGGCGTGCTCAATGGCGAGCTCGCCAAGAAACGCAATCACCTGCCGATCCGGCAGTTGCTGGAACGTGCGGGTCCGGTCATTCAGCAGATCAAGCCCATCTTCCTGATGAGTCCACTGTCGGTGGCCCAGTTCCTGAAGCCCGGCGCGATCGCCTTCGATCTGCTCGTCGTCGACGAGGCCTCCCAGATCGAGCCGGTCGATGCCCTCGGCGCCGTCGCGCGCTGCCGGCAGATGGTGGTGGTCGGCGACGAGCGACAGCTGCCGCCGACGCGTTTCTTCGCGAAACTGACCGCGAACGAAGACGACGACGACGAGGATGAGGAGCAGCCGACCTTCCAGGTGAAGGACGCCGAGAGCATTCTCGATCTCTGCCTCGCCAAGGGCCTGCCGCATCGGATGCTGAACTGGCACTATCGCAGCAAGCACCAGTCGCTGATCGCGGTCTCCAACAAGCAGTTCTACGACAACCGGCTGTTCATCGTACCAAGCCCCTACGACGCCGTTGCGGGCATGGGGCTGAAGTTCAACTACAACCCCGACGCGCATTACGAGCGCGGCAGCAGCCGGACCAATCCGAGGGAAGCGCGGATCGTGGCCGAGGCGGTCATGCGTCACGCGCGTGATGTGCCGGAGAGGAGCCTCGGCGTGGCAACCTTCTCCGTCGCGCAGCGCCAGGCGATTCAGGACCAGCTCGAACTGCTGCGGAAGGAAAGCCCAGATACGGAGGAGTTCTTCTCGCGTGGAACCAGCGAGCCGTTCTTCGTCAAGAACCTCGAGAACATCCAGGGCGACGAGCGCGACGTCATCTTCATCTCGATGGGCTACGGGAAGACGAAGGAGGGCTTCGTCTCGATGAGCTTCGGTCCGCTCAACTCGGACGGCGGCGAGCGGCGGCTGAATGTGCTGATCTCCCGCGCCAAGCTGCGCTGCGAGGTGTTCTCCTCAATCATCGGCGACGACATCGATCTGTCGCGCGCCAAGGGCCGCGGCATCGCCGCGTTGAAGACCTTCCTGACATTCGCCCAGACCGGCCAGCTCGGCATCGCGCAGGAGACCGGCCGCGATCCCGACTCCGTATTCGAGGAGCAGGTCGCTGCCAGGCTGCGGTCGCTCGGCCATGACGTGAAGACGCAGATCGGAACCGCCGGCTTCTTCGTCGATCTGGCGATCGTCGATCCGGACAAGCCGGGCCGCTTCCTGCTCGGCATCGAGTGCGACGGTGCTCAGTACCACGCCTCGCGTTCGGCGCGGGACCGCGATCGTCTGCGACAGAACGTGCTGGAAGCCCATGGCTGGGTGCTGCATCGCATCTGGTCGACGGACTGGTTTCTCCGTCCCAAGGAGGAGACGGACAAGGTGCTCCGTGCGATCGAGGCGGCGAGGACGCATTGGCGGGAGATCGATCAAGGAGCGGCCGAGGTTCAGCCGGAGGCTCCAGCACAGCGCGACGTGCCATCGCCTGAACGGTCTGAGGGCCCTCCCGTGGGGGCAGAGGTCGTCGCGCAGGGGCCGACGATGGTCCCTTACGAGGAGGCCAAGCTACGGGTGCGCCGTGAGACCGAGCCGCATGAGACGTCGCTCGCCAACATGACGCGGTACGTCGTCGAGATCGTTGCCGTCGAAGGGCCGGTGCATGAATCGGAAATCATCGTCCGGATCAGATCGGCCTGGGGCCTCGCCCGCGCTGGCAATCGCATTCGCGATGCGGTGAGAGCGGCGTTGAACGCCGCCGTTGCGAAGGGCCAGATCGCCGGAGGTCCGTTCTACACGGTTCCGAGCCAGGCGATCGTTGTCCGAAACCGCGAGGAGGTGCAATCGTCGACGCTGCGCAAGCCCGAGATGTTGCCGCCGGAGGAGATCAAGACGGCCATCCTGCAGGTGGTGGAGCAGAACTTCGGCGCCGAGGAGGACCAGCTGATCCAGGCGGTCGTCCGGCTGTTCGGCTTCGGATCGACCAGCGCCCAGCTGCGCGAGGTCGTACAGGACTGTCTCAAGGATCTTCTCGAAGCGGGACGTCTGCGCCGCGACGGCGAGCTGCTGAGCAAGCCGCAGGACGTCTCGCCGGCCGCGCCGGCCTGACCGACTAGGATCTGTACTCATAAATGGATTCCGTTAGCTGACGAACGGTGATTCACTCCCCTTAGGTGA
>NZ_JABFDM010000013.1 GCF_013178945.1 Bradyrhizobium aeschynomenes | reverse complement strand
AATCACCTAAGGGGAGTGAATCACCGTTCGTCAGCTAACGGAATCCATTTATGAGTACAGATCCTAGATGGAAAGTTAGGGTGGTTTTGCCAACGCCCCCCTTATTGTTGAAAACCGAAATGGACTGCAACAAGCGCCCCCAAGCGATAGAGTTGGGACACTCTACCGGGTGGTTTACAACTTGTGCAAGCATCAAAAATAGATGACCTCACTTCAGTTGTCTCGCGCTCGTCGGTCCCCTCGCCTGCGCAAAACGTCATTAGCTCGTGAACGATCTCGTGCACCGCACTGGGCCGCGCTTGATGCATCGCAGTCGAAGGCGGCACAGCCATCAGCTTTCGGATGGCTTTGCATGGTCCAGGCAGGCGAGCTGACCGCGTCCCATCGGCCGGCAGCTCCTGAACCAGAGTTCGGGTTCACACACTTGAGGGCCGCGCATAGCAGAGACACTGTCTATGTCACCTAGTTCGAATACTTGGCCCTCACCGATGGACCTTGGACGACATTGGGCTTTGCGGTCATCAGCGGCTTATGTGGTCCCTTCTGGGAATGAGAAACAAGCCGCTCGGTTGTTCGGAGAACATTCAGACAACCTGCGCCCGTGCAGCCTCACTGATACTCATCTACTTGGCTTGGCACGTTTCAGCTGAGCAGGACTTTCTGGGTCTCAGCCCTCTACCGCACCCCGGAATACATCTTTTCTGGTCGGCAATCCATCGCCCCTGAGTCGCCCGACGGGCACGCCCCAGCTTGATTTTATCATTCCATGCGACCATCAAACCGCTGCTCCCGAAAGCCCATTTTTGCTGCGCTTTCAAGCCGATCACGCCTGTCAGATCGTTCGCGAAAAATATCTGACTTTCTATTTATCGGAATTCATGATTGACTGCCGCCATCCCGTCTCGATCGGAGGGGCGCTTCGCGGTCGTCACGGACGTTGAGGCGGGATGCGGTGGGCGTGTCGGGTTTGCAGCGTGATCACTCATGCGGACGAACGAACCTGATGCGCCGGCGAAGTCGTATGGTCCTGGCCTCCCGACGCTGAGGCTACGCTGGCGGTGATGATCCGCCGGTCACGGGGGCAAGACAGCCCGGTCCCCGGGGAGAGTACGTATAAGCCGCCCAACCATCGCGCGGGGAATGCCGGGATGTCTCGGCTGAACCTGTGGTACCTGCCGCCTGCATTTTTTTCCGCAGGCGGGCCATGGGGGCGGCCAGCTCCCGGCATTCCCCGTGCCCTCTTCGAAGGAAAGAGGGCATGTCCAAAGGCAAAGCTCGGACGCAGATGCGCCGCGAGATGGCGGCGGTGCGTCCCGCGGCGAATGATGAGCCGGACACAGACGTCTCAGCCGCGCATGTTCAACATCGAGAGCAAGAAAGGGCGTCCTCGCTCTCGCCCACGGCGAACGCAGCGGACGGTGGGCATTATCCGCTCCTCTCTCTCCACGTCGTCATGGCCGGGCTTGTCCCGGCCATCCACGTCGGTCGGCACGCGTGGAAGGACGTGGATGCCCGGGACAAGCCCGGGCATGACGGAGAAACAAATGAGCAGCCCTTCCTGCGGCCCTGGCCCTACGTCGGCGAATGCGGCCATGCGCCCGCACCGGAGACGACCTTCACGTCGCCGCCGCATCCGCCGGCGGGCGCTGCCGCAGCAGCGCGGCGCAGGCGAAGCCGAGGACGACCATCAGGGCCGCGGCGACGAGCAGCGTCGGCTGCTTGCCGCCATGGACGACGCCAAAACCGTAGGCGATCGGGCCGACGGTCTGGCCGAGGAAGAAGAAGAACGAGTGCAGCGACATCGCGGTCGCGCGGGCGCCGATCGACAGCTCGCTGGCGAACACCTGCAGGCAGCCATGGATCATGTAGAAGCCCCAGCCCATCATCAGCATGCAGGCGAATTGCAGCTTCCAGCCGGGGCCGAAGGCGAGTGCGGCGAGCTGCAGGGCCACCAGGGCAGCGCCGGAGATCATCATGCCCTTGACGCCGAGCCGCGGCAGGAAGTTCGAGACAGTGGCCGTGTAGAACAGGCCGCCGACCGCAAAGCCCGCGATGACGATGCCGGCGATCGACAGCGAGGTCTCGCCGAGATCGAACAGGAACGCGGCAATGAACGGAAACAGCCCGAACACGCAGCAGCCTTCGACGAACACCGCCGGGAAGCAGAAGCGCGAATTCGGATTGGTGAAGATGGTGCGATAGCCCTTCTTCAAGGTGGCGAGATCGGTGGTCGCGGCGTGGGTGACCTTGGCGCCGCGGAAGCCGGCGGCGACCGCGAAGGAGGCGATCAGCCCAAGCGCGCCGAGGATCGCGAGCACGCCGCGCCAGCCGATGAAATCGCCGATGATGCCGGACGCGGTGGCACCGAGCAGATTGCCGGCCATCGAGCCCGCCAGCGTGCGGCCGATCGCGACCTGCCGCTTGTCGGGCGCGACCAGATCGCTGGTCAATCCGAGCGCCACCGGAAACACGCCGCCCGAGGCAATGCCGGCAAGGATGCGGCTGGCGAACAGCAGCGGAAACGAGGTGGCGAGCGCGCCGAGCACGCTGGCGACGCCGAGCAGCGCGAGGCACAAGGTCATCAGCCGCGCCTTGCCGAACAGGTCGGCGGCGGCGCCGATCGCCGGCTGGATCAAGGCGTAGATCAGCGCATAGCCGGCGGCGATGCCGGCCGCGGTGGCGATGCTGATCGAAAAATCCTCGGCGACATGCGGCAGCACCGGATCGAGCGCGCGGGTCGACAGTGCTGCCGAGAAGCCGGCCAGCGCGATGATGTTGACCGCTGGCGGAAACTTAGTCTCGGGCTTGGCAACGGGCTGGTGCATCAGCTGATGGCGTCCGCCGTCTGTCCCTTGGCAAGCGCGTCGAACGCCATCAGCGTCCGCAGCAATCCCTCGAACTGCGCCAGCGGCACCATGTTCGGCCCGTCGGAGGGCGCATGATCGGGATCGGGATGGGTCTCGATGAACACGCCGGCCACGCCGACCGCGACCGCGGCGCGTGCGAGCACCGGGACGAATTCGCGCTGGCCGCCCGACGAGGTGCCCTGCCCGCCCGGCTGCTGCACCGAATGCGTCGCGTCGAAGATGACCGGCGCGCCGGTGGTGCGCGCCATGATCGGCAGCGCACGCATGTCCGACACCAGCGTGTTGTAGCCGAACGAAACGCCGCGCTCGGTCGCCAGCACATTGGGATTGCCGGCGCCGGTGATCTTGGCGACCACATTGGCCATGTCCCAGGGCGCCAGGAACTGACCCTTCTTGACGTTGATCACCTTGCCGGTGGCCGCCGCCGCGAGCAGCAGGTCGGTCTGGCGGCACAGGAAGGCGGGGATCTGCAGGATGTCGACGGCCTGCGCCACCTCGGCGCACTGGCTGGCGTCGTGCACGTCGGTCAGCACGGGAAGGCCGAGCGAGGCGCGGATCTCGGCGAAGATCGGCAGCGACTGTGCCAGCCCAAGCCCCCGCGCGGCCGAGCCAGAGGTGCGGTTGGCCTTGTCGAACGAGGTCTTGTAGACGAGGCCGATGTTCAGGCGGCCTGCGATCTCCTTCAGCGCCGAGGCGACCTCGAGCGCGTGGGCGCGGCTCTCGAGCTGACACGGCCCCGCGATCACCGCGAGCGGCAGCTGATTGCCAAACTTGACGGAGCCGAGGCTGACGACCGGCGCGGCAGAGATCGGAGCGTTCACGACTTCTTCCTCTTTGAGCGCGCGACCATGGCCCGGCGCGGGCATCCGGATCAACCCGGCGCGTGCCCGCGAATAGCAGGGTTGCGGGGATCGGTCATCCCCGCCGCCGTCCCGGGCCTATTTCAGCGCCGAGAACGCCGTCGGCACCAGGAACTGGCTGGTGATGTTGGCGACGATCTGGCCGTCCTCCTCGCTCTTGGCACGCGCCGCGATCCACTCGGGATTGGTCATGAACGCGGTCCATTTGGTCTCGCGCTCGGCCAGCGATTCCCAGGCCAGGAAATAGGTCAGATCCTGGTTGGATTCACCGATCAGGGTGGTGAAGAAGCCGACTGGGCGGATGCCATGCTTCTCCCACAGCTTCAGGGTGGTGTTTTCGAAACGCTTCAGCAGCGCCGGCAGCCGGCCCGGAATGCAACGATAGATGCGGCTCTCGTAGATCATTGGTCACTCCCTGATCTGTTCTTCTCAACCGGGGAGCGTTGTCGCAACAATCGCCGCGGCCGTCAAAGGCGGAGTGGCCGCTCCATTTTGCGCCGGCCAGAACGACGTTCGCCCCTCACCCTGAGGAGCGCGCCCCTTGGCGCGCGTCTCGAAGGGCGAGGCCCCGGACCTTGGCCTCATGGTTCGAGACGCGTCGCAAGGGCGACGCTCCTCACCATGAGGTTTTGGCACCGAGGGCGGTCCTGCGCGTCGACAATGAACACGTCGACAGTCGTGTTCATGGAGGGGGTTGAGTGCGACAATCGGCGGTGCACATTGGCCGTGAGCAGCGTGTTCTCGCCCGACGCAACCGACTCACACCAGCCGCGACTGCACCACCGCGGCCTGGATGAAGGACGCAAACAGCGGGTGCGGCTCGAACGGGCGCGACTTCAGCTCGGGGTGGAACTGGACGCCGATGAACCAGGGATGGTCCTCGTATTCCACGATCTCCGGCAGCACGCCGTCCGGCGACAGGCCGGAAAACTTCAGACCGTGCTGCTCGAGCCGATCCTTGTAGGCGGTGTTGACCTCGTAGCGGTGGCGATGGCGCTCGGAAATCTCGGTCGCGCCGCCATAGACTTCGGAGACGCGGCTGCCGCGCTTGAGCGCCGCAGGATAGGCGCCGAGCCGCATCGTGCCGCCGAGATCGCCGCTCTTGGAGCGCTTCTCCAGCTCATTGCCGCGCAGCCATTCGGTCATCAGGCCGACCAGCGGCTCCCTGGTCGGACCGAACTCGGTGGAGTTGGCCTCGGCGATCCCGACGAGATTGCGCGCCGCCTCGATGACCGCCATCTGCATGCCGAAGCAGATGCCAAAATACGGCACGTCGCGCTCCCTGGCGAACTGCGCCGCGCGGATCTTTCCTTCCGCGCCGCGCTGGCCGAAGCCGCCGGGCACCAGGATGCCGTTGACGTGCTCGAGGAACGGCGCGGGGTCCTCGTTCTCGAACACCTCGCTCTCGATCCAGTCGAGCTTGACGCGGACCTTGTTGGCGATGCCGCCATGCGACAGCGCCTCGATCAACGACTTGTACGCATCCTTCATGCCCGTGTACTTGCCGACGATCGCGATCGTCACGTCGCCTTCCGGATTGCGGACACGCTCGTTGATCGTGTGCCAGCTCGCCAGCGCCGGCGGCACCCGCGGCTCGATGCCGAACGCGGCCAGCACCTCGTCGTCCAGACCGGCGGCATGATAGGCCTCGGGCACGGCATAGATGTTGTCGACGTCGCGCGCCTCGATCACGGCGCTCTCACGCACGTTGCAGAACAGGCCGAGCTTGCGCCGCTCCTCCTTGGGAATCGGACGGTCGGTGCGGCACAGCAGGATGTGCGGCTGGATGCCGATCGAGCGCAGCTCCTTCACCGAGTGCTGCGTCGGCTTGGTCTTCAGTTCGCCGGCGCTTGGGATGTAGGGCAGCAGCGTCAGATGAATGTAGATCGCGTGATCGCGCGGCAGCTCGTTGCCGAGTTGCCGGATCGCCTCGAAGAACGGCAGGCCCTCGATGTCGCCGACGGTGCCGCCGATCTCGACCAGCACGAAATCGTACTCGTCATTGCCCGACAGCACGAAATCCTTGATCGCGTTGGTGACGTGCGGGACGACCTGGATGGTTGCGCCGAGATAGTCGCCACGGCGCTCCTTGGTCAGGATGTCCTGATAGATGCGCCCCGTGGTGATGTTGTCGGCCTTGGTCGCGGGCCGCCCGGTGAAGCGTTCGTAGTGGCCGAGATCGAGATCGGTCTCGGCGCCGTCGTCGGTCACGAACACTTCGCCGTGCTGATACGGCGACATCGTGCCTGGATCGAGGTTGAGATAGGGGTCGAGCTTGCGAAGCCGGACCTTGTAGCCGCGGGCCTGCAGCAGCGCGCCTAACGCGGCTGAAGCCAGACCCTTTCCGAGCGAGGAAACCACGCCGCCGGTGATGAAGATGTACCGCGCCATGGGACCCTACCTTTAATGCCGCGCGCGCGATTCGCCAAAACGAATCGCCTGCAGCCCGCAACAACGCCGCGGGCCTGTGGGTTACGTCAGAATGTGAATGGTCTCAGGGACTTGAGACCGCCTCCTGATGCAGGGCGCCAAGTACGTTCCTGCATGGCTTCCCCGCGTTATTGCGACTGCGGGGCGGACGGCGCGCTCGGCGCCGCCGGCGCCTGCTGCTCGTCGGCCTTCTTGAGCTGGTCGAGCACGCCACCGCTGCCCGGCGCCACCGGCGTCGCGCCGCCTGATTGCGTCTGGCCGGGCATGTTGCCGAGAATCGAGGTCGGCTTGCGCTCGAGGCCGGCGAGCCAGGTCAGCAGCAGGCTGGTGATGAAGAAGCCGACCGCCAGCACCGCCGTCGTGCGCGTCAGCAGGTTCGCGGTGCCACGGCTCGACATAAAGCCGGCGCCGCCGCCCATGCCAAGGCCGCCGCCTTCGGACTTCTGCAACAGCACCGCGCCGATCAGGACGGCGACGATCATGAGGTGGATGACGATCAAGACAGTCTGCATGGTGACCTTCCGTCACAAGCCCTCGCTGGCCCCGACCGGAGGCCGAGATCGCGAGAGCTTCGCGGGCTATTCGGAAATTTGCGCGGTGTTACACGATCAAATCGGGCAACGCCACCCCGCAGATAATCGCAGCCGCGCTTCTCACAAGCGCAGACACGAGCGGTGTCGCTTCCTCTTGAAAGCCAAACCACATTCCATTATCAGAGACGAATGGATCATATAATAGACGATTTCAGCCAACGGCTCGCCCGGCGCCTCCAGCTGGAGCGCGACGGCCGCGGCTGGTCGCTGGCCGACCTCGCCGAGCGCTCGGGTGTCTCGAAAGCCACCATCAGCAAGATCGAGCGCGCCGAAGTGAGCCCGACCGCCGTGGTGCTCGTCAAGCTGGCCAGCGCCTTCGAGCTGACCCTGGCGGGCCTGATGCTCCGCGCGGAAGCCCAGCCGGAGCGTGTGTCGAGAGCCGGCGAGCAGCCGGTCTGGCGCGATCCCGACACCGGCTATCTCAGGCGGCAGGTGTTCCTGCGTCCCGACCATCCGGTCGAGCTGGTGTCCGTCGAGATGCCCGCTCGCCGCAGCGTGACCCTGCCGGCCTCGTCCTACATCCACATCCGCCAGCTGCTCTGGGTGCAGAGCGGACGCCTGACGATCATCGAAGGCGCTGAGCGCCACGAGCTTGGCCCCGGCGACTGCCTGGGCTTCGGCCCGCCGATCGAAACCACCTTCGCCAATGAGACCGACGCGCCCTGCACCTATGTGGTGGCGCTAGCCCGGAGTTGAGAATGTCCACGATCCAGATTGCGCCCCTGTCCGATACGCCGGACATTCGTGCCGGGCTGAACGAGATGCTGATCGAGACGGTGGCGAATGGCGGCTCCGTCAGCTTCATGCACCCGCTCAGTGCTGACGACGCCAACGCGTTCTGGCGCGATTCGCTGTCGAGCGCCGCGCGCGGCGAGCGGATCGTGCTCGGCGCCATCGACGGCGATACGGTGGTCGGCACCGTGACCTTGCAGCTCAAGCTGCCGCCGAACCAGCCGCATCGCGCTGAGATCGCGAAGATGATGACGCGTGTGAGTCACCGCAAACGTGGCATTGCCACCGCGCTGCTGCGCGCCGCCGAGGGCCTCGCCCGTCAGCACGGACGGACGATGCTCGTGCTCGACACCGCCGAAGACGGCGGCGCGTCGGAGCTGTACGAGGGTCTCGGCTTTCAGCTCAGCGGAATCATCCCGGACTATGCCGTGAAGCCGCATGGCGGCCTCACCGGAACCAAGATCTATTGGAAGCGGCTAGGGCAAGCGGCATGACGCGCGAGTGTTCGCGCGCCGTGTTGAGATGGCCCTTCAGCATCCCTTCGCAATTGCGAGAAAATCGGCCGCCTTCAGGCTGGCGCCGCCGACCAGCGCGCCATTCACATTCGCGACCGCCATCAGCTCGGCGGCATTGGAGGGCTTCACCGAACCGCCGTAGAGGATCCGCATTTTCGCACCTTCCCCCTTGAAGCGGTCGATCAGCAACTCCCGGATAAAGGCATGAATCTGCTCGACATCCTTTGCCGTCGGCGTCAGCCCGGTGCCGATCGCCCAGACCGGCTCATAGGCGACGACCAGATTGCCGGCCTGCGAACCCTCGGGAAGGCTGAGGTTGAGCTGGCCGCGCAGGATATCCAGCGTCTGGCCGGCATCGCGCTGGTGCTGGGTTTCACCGATGCAGACGATGGCGACCAAACCGGCACGCCAGACCGCCTCGGTCTTCTGGTGCACCACGACATCACTTTCACCGTGATCGGCCCGCCGCTCCGAATGACCGACGATGATGGCGCGCGCGCCGGCATCGGCCAGCATCTCCGCCGAAATGTCGCCGGTATGGGCGCCCGACGCCTTGGCGTGGCAGTCCTGCGCACCGACGACGATCGCCTTGTTGCCAAGCGCCTTCTCGGCGAAGGCCGACACCAGGGTCGCCGGCGGACAGACCAGCAGATCGGCCTTCGCCGTGACCTCCGCGGCCCCCGCCATCATCGCCTCGAACTCGGCGATCGAAGCCCTCAGACCGTTCATTTTCCAGTTGCCGGCAATCAGGGGGTGGATGCGGTCGGTCATGGCAGGATTCCAGCAAGCGTTGTGACAGGAGATCGGCTAGCAGAGCCCCTGCAGGAGTACCAGAGCGGGAACGGTCTTCCCACCGCTTCAATCCGCCTCAGGCGCGAGGTTGCGACCGGGCGGCTGCCTCATTATAAGCCGTTCCAACTCGGTGACGCCCTTCCGCGGAATTCGCTCCAAGGTGCGGCCCCTTCATCCTTTTTCCTGCAGACAGATTGGACCCATGCTTCGAGGATTACGCAAGGCCTCATCAAACTGGCTCGGCAAGACCATCATGGCGGTGGTCATGGGCGTGCTAATCGTCAGTTTCGGCGTCTGGGGCATCGCCGACATCTTCCGCGGCTTCGGGCAGTCGACGGCTGCAACCGTGGGACGCACCGAGATCTCGATCAACGAGTTCCGCCAGATCTATACCGACCGGCTGCAACAGATCGGCCGGCAGATCGGCCGTCCGTTGACCACGGATCAGGCCCGCTTGTTCGGGCTCGACCGCTCCGTGCTGCAGCAGACCATCGCGGAAGCTGCGCTCGACGAGCAGGCCCGTCGACTCGGTCTTGGCCAATCCGATGCCGAGACAATGCGGGTGATCCTCAGTGACCCCAACTTCAAGGGCCCGAACGGCGCATTTGATCCCCAGCGCTTCCAGGCCATCATCCGCAATTTCGGCTTTACCGAGCAGCGCTATCTGGCTGACCAGCGCCGGCAGTCGTTGCGTCGGCAGATCACCGGCACCATCGCGGCCGGGCTCGAGCCGTCGAATACGATGCTCGATGCGCTGAGCCGCTTTCAGAACGAGCAGCGCTCGATCGACTATATCAAGCTCGACGCGGCGCAGGCCGGCACCATCGAGACACCCGCGCCTGAAGTCCTCGCGGCCTATTTCGACTCGCACAAGGCGCAGTTCAAGGCGCCGGAATATCGCAAGCTCTCGTTCGTCGTGGTGACCCCTGAAGAGATCGGCAAGTGGACCACTGTCTCGGACGACGATGCGCGGAAGCTGTTCGATCAGCGCAAGGCTCTGATGGGCACGCCGGAAAAGCGCCAAGTCCAGCAGATGACCTTCCCGAGCATGGAAGAGGCGCAGGCGGCACGGGCACGGATTGCGTCGGGCGAAGTGACGTTCGACGAACTCGCCAAGGAGCGCAACCTGAACCCGGCCGACCTCGATCTAGGATTGGTGACGAAGTCGGCCATCCTCGACCCCGCGGTCGCCGATGCCGCGTTTTCGCTGCCGACCGGCGAGGTCAGCCAGCCGGTCAAGGGCGCCTTCAACGTGGCGCTGGTGAAGGTGAGTGCGATCCAGCCCGGCCAGGAGCCGGCCTATGAGAGCGTTGCCGCCGACATCAAGAAGGAGATCGCCGCCGACCGCGCCAAGTCGGAGGTCGCCAATCTCCGCGACAAGATGGAGGACGAGCGCGGGGGCGGCGCGAGCGTGGCCGAGGCCGCCAAGAAGCTCGGCCTCAATGCCGTAACGATCGAAGCGGTGGATCGGTCGGGCAAGGAGCCGAATGGTCAGCCAGTCCCGAACATTCCGCTCGGCCTCGATGTCGTGTCCCAGGCGTTCAACAGCGACGTCGGCGTCGACAATGAGCCGATCTCGTTCCGCGGCGGCTATGTCTGGTTCGAGGTGCTCGGCATCACTCCGCCGCGCGACCGCCCGCTCGACGAGGTCAAGGACCAGGTTGCAGCCAAGTGGCGCGACGACGAGGTCGCGGCGCGGCTCCGCGCCAAGGCGACCGAGCTTGCGAAGAAGCTCACCGAGGGCGCCAAGCTTGGCGACGAGGCGACATCGCTCGGCGTCAAGCTCGAGACCGCAAGCGCATTCAAGCGGGACGCGACCCTGCCCGGCGTCCCGACCGGCGCCATCACGGCAGCGTTCCGCACGGCCAAGGACGGCGTCGGACAGACCGAGGCGGATGGCGGCCGGCAGTGGATCGTGTTTCGGGTCACCGACATCGTCGAGCCGAAGGTCGATCTCGCAGCCGACGACGTCAAGAAGCTGAAGGAGCAGTTGCAGCGGGCCCTGGCCGACGAGCAGGGCACATCGTATGTCCTGAAGCTCGAGAAGGACATCGGCACCACCATCAACGAAGCGGCCGTGGCCCAGGTGGTCGGCGGCGGCAGCAACCAGTGACGGCTCGCGAGGAAACGCGTGATGGACGATCTCAAGTCGATCATTGGCAAGGTCGCGACCGGCGCGCCGCTGTCCCGTGAACAGGCCGCGTCCGCCTTCGACAGCATGATGTCGGGCGAGGCCACGCCGTCGCAGATGGGCGCACTGCTGATGGCGCTGCGCGTTCGCGGCGAGACGGTCGAGGAGATCACCGGCGCCGTCAGCGTGATGCGGGCGAAGATGCTGCGCGTCGACGCGCCGGCAACCGCAGTGGACATCGTCGGCACCGGCGGTGACGGCTCGGGTTCGGTCAACGTCTCGACCTGCGCCTCCTTCATCGTGGCCGGCGCCGGCATTCCGGTCGCCAAGCATGGCAACCGCGCGCTGTCGTCGCGCTCGGGCGCAGCCGACGTGCTCGCTGCGCTGGGCGTCAAGATCGACCTGAAGCCGGACCAGGTCGGGCGCTGCGTGCGCGAGGCTGGCATCGGCTTCATGTTCGCGCCCGCTCATCATCCGGCGATGAAGAACGTCGGCCCGACCCGCGTCGAGCTCGCGACCCGCACCATCTTCAACCTGCTCGGGCCGCTGTCCAACCCCGCCGGCGTCAAGCGTCAGATGGTCGGCGTGTTCTCGCGGCAATGGGTCGAGCCATTGGCACAAGTACTCAAGAATCTCGGCTCGGAAGCTGCCTGGGTCGTGCACGGTTCCGACGGGCTGGACGAGATCACGCTGACCGGCCCGACCTTTGTGGCGGCGCTCGAGAACGGCCATATCCGCACCTTCGAGGTTACGCCCGATGAGGCCGGGCTCGGCCTGTGCGGCAGCGACGGGCTCAAGGGCGGTGACGCCGCGGCCAACGCGGTGGCGCTGCAGAGCGTGCTCGACGGCCTGCCCAGTCCCTACCGCGACGTTGCTCTGTTGAACGCAGCTGCGGCTCTGGTCGTTGCCGGCCGCGCCAAGTCTCTCAAAGAGGGCGTGGCGATCGGCAAGGACTCCCTCGACAGCGGCGCCGCCGCGGCACGGCTGAAGCAGCTGATCGCAGTCTCCAACGGCTGATCTCGCGGAGCGCGTCATGTCCGATATCCTGGCCAAGATCGAAGCCTACAAGCGCGAGGAGATCGCCGCCGCCAAGCATGCGTGCCCGCTGGCGGAGCTCGAGGCCCGTGCCCGTGACGCCTCGCCGCCGCGCGGCTTCGTCGCGGCGATCCGGAGCAAGCACGCCAAGGGCGACTACGCGCTGATCGCGGAGGTGAAGAAGGCTTCGCCCTCGAAGGGCCTGATCCGTGCCGATTTCGACCCGCCCACCCTCGCCAAGGCCTATGAGGCCGGTGGCGCAGCCTGCCTGTCGGTGCTCACCGATACCCCGTCTTTCCAGGGGCATCTGAACTTCATGGTCGCGGCGCGTGCCGCCACCGCCCTGCCCGTGCTGCGCAAGGAGTTCATGTTCGACACCTACCAGGTGGTCGAGGCCCGGGCGCATGGCGCGGACTGCATCCTGATCATCATGGCGGCGCTCGATGACGCCGCGGCGCAAGACATCGAGGCGGCGGCACTCGACAGCGGCATGGACGTGCTGATCGAGATCCACGACCGCGCCGAGCTCGACCGAGCGTTGAAGCTGCGCTCGCCGATGATCGGCATCAACAACCGCAATCTGCGCACCTTCGAGACCACGCTAACAACCTCCGAAGCGCTGGCGCCGCTTGTGCCAAAGGAGCGC
Organism: Bradyrhizobium aeschynomenes; assembly: GCF_013178945.1. Taxonomy (GTDB): domain Bacteria; phylum Pseudomonadota; class Alphaproteobacteria; order Rhizobiales; family Xanthobacteraceae; genus Bradyrhizobium; species Bradyrhizobium aeschynomenes. The sequence continues at coordinate 153,962 of NZ_JABFDM010000013.1, read as the reverse complement.
CTGCTGGTCGGCGAGAGCGGCATCTTTACGCCCGCGGATCTCGCGCGTCTGGCGCGCGTCCAGATCCAGACCTTCCTGGTCGGCGAGAGCCTGATGCGGCAGGCCGACGTGACGGCCGCGACACGCGCACTGCTCGCGCGAGATGCCGCCTCCGTCAGCGCGGCTGAGTAGCTGCAAATGACCGACAAGCCGTCCCTCACCCATATCGACGCCCGCGGCGAAGCGCGCATGGTCGACGTGTCGGACAAGGCCGCGACGGAGCGGACGGCAACGGCCGAAGGTCGCGTGGTGATGAGCCCGGCAACGCTGGACCTGATCGTGTCCGGCAACGCCAAGAAGGGCGATGTGCTGGGCACGGCCCGCATCGCCGGCATCATGGCAGCCAAACGGACCTCCGAACTCATTCCGCTGTGCCACCCTCTGGCGCTCTCCAAGGTCACCGTCGATATCACGCCTGACGCCGCCCTGCCCGGCTGCATCGTTACGGCGACCGTGAAGGTGACCGGCCCCACCGGGGTAGAGATGGAAGCGCTCACCGCCGTGTCCGTGGCCTGCCTGACCATCTACGACATGATCAAGGCCGCCGAGCGCGGGGTCCGCATCGAAGGCATCCATCTGACAGAAAAGATCGGCGGCAAGTCGGGCCATTATCGCGCCTGACGGTATCAGGAAGCCAATTACAACTTCAAATTAATCGTTCGCTAACTCATCTTGCTAACCTCACTTCCATTGCGGGCCTGTAGCCATTGCTATGGGAGGGACGTTGCAGCGGTCCATCCTCAGACGCCCTTTGCACGCGTATTCGGGACCGATGACGACGAACACCAGTCCAGGAATTGCCCTCAAGGCTTCGGCTGACCGCGGCGGACCAATCCGCTGGCTGGTTGGAGGAGGCCTCGTGCTGATTGCGGCCATCGCGATCGGCGCGACCATCATGGCCGACAGCTTTCGGGAGCGCGCGCTCAACAGCGCGACGCGCGAGCTGGAAAACACCGTGCTGCTGCTGGCGCGTCACTTCGATCAGCAGATGGAGGACCTCGGCGCGATCCAGCGCGATCTCGCCAACTACGTCCGGCTGAGCCGGATCGACACCAGCGTGCGCTTCAAGGAGCAGATGGGCACCGCGGCCGTCAACGCGATGCTGAAGGGCAAGCTGAGCGCGGTTTCCTATGTCGGCGGCGTCAGCATCTTCGATTCCGACGGCAACTTGATCAATTCGGCAACCGCTTGGCCGGTGCCGCCGGTCAACGTTGCTGATCGCACCTATTTCAAGCGGCTGAAATCCGACCCGACGGCGCCGCAGTTGCTGATCGAGCCGGTCGTGAGCCGGGTCACGGGCACGAACGTCGCCGTGATCGCGCTCAAGCTGACCGGCCCGAGCGGCGAGTTCCTCGGGGTCATCAGCCGCACTCTCGAACCGATCAACGTCGAGCGCTTCTTCGCGTCCGTCGCGCTCGGACCGGACGCTGCGATCTCGATGATGCATCGGGACGGCATCTTGCTGGCACGCTATCCTCGCCATGAGGGGATGCTGAGCCAGAACTACAAGGACGCGCCGATCTTCCGCCAGATCCTGGCCGGCGACGGCAACACCACCGGCATCTTCAGCAGCCCGGTCGACGGCGAGCATCGCATCGGCGCGTCGCACCGGCTGACGAGCTATCCGCTGATCGTCACCGCGACGACCACCGTGTCCGCGGCGCTGGCCGACTGGCGCGAGCAGATGAGGTTCCTGATCGCCGTCGGCTTGATCTCGGTGCTGCTGATCGCCGGCATGCTCACCGTCGTCGTGCGACGGCTGATCAGCGATCACGAGGCCTCCAGCCGCCGCTTGACGCTGGAGAAGGAACGCCTCGACAAGGCAGTCAACAACATGACCCAGGGTCTGCTGCTGTTCGATGCATCGGAGCACTTGGTCATCAGCAATCAGCGCTACATCGACATGTACGGCCTGTCCGCCGATGTCGTGAAGCCCGGCTGCACGTTCCGCGAGCTGATCGCACACCGCAAGGCATCCGGCTCGCTCGCCGGTGACGATGGAGAATATGCCGATGCCGTGTTGCGCAACATCGGCCGCAAGACCTCCCAGATCATCGAGACCACCGACGGCCGCTGGATCCAGATCGTCAACGAGCCGATCGTGGGCGGCGGCTGGCTTGCAACCCACGAGGACATCACCGAGCGCAAGCGGTCCGAGGAGCAGATCACGCATCTGGCCCACTATGACGCCCTGACGGATCTGCCCAACCGCACCCTGTTCCACGAGCGGCTGAAGCAGGAAATGGCCGGCGTGGCGAGCGGCCGGCAGCTGGCGCTGCACTACATCGACATCGACGAGTTCAAGGGGGTCAACGACTCGCTGGGCCACCTGATCGGCGACGAATTGTTGAAGTCGGTTGCAAGAAGCCTGCAGGCCTGTGTCGGAACCGCCGGCTTCGTCGCGCGTCTGGGCGGCGACGAGTTCGCCGTGGTGCAGACCACGATCAAGAGCCGCGAGGACGTCAGCTGCCTGATCGACGAGATGCTGGCCGCCATCCGCGCCCCGCGCGACTGCCTCGGCCACCAATTGACCGCAGACGCCTCGATCGGCGTGGCGCTGATTCCGCAGCACGGCACCGATATCGACCAGATCATGAAGAACGCCGATCTGGCGATGTACGCCGCCAAGGCTGCGGGACGTCGCACGTGGCGGTTCTTCGAGCCGGAGATGGACGCCCAGGTCAAGGCCCGCCATCAGCTCGAGGTTGACCTGCGCCAGGCTATGGTCGACGACCAGCTCGAGGTCTACTACCAGCCCTGCCTCAGCCTGCAGGACGACCGCATCGTCGGCTGCGAGGCGCTGGTGCGCTGGAGGCATCCGACCCGCGGCTACGTCTCGCCCGCCGAGTTCATCCCGATCGCCGAAGACACCGGCCTCATCAACCAGCTCGGCGAGCGCGTTCTCAACGTCGCCTGCACCGAGGCTGCGACATGGCCGGATGACATCCGGCTCGCGGTCAACGTCTCGCCGGTGCAGTTCAAGAGCGGCACGCTCGCGCTCAAGGTTGCCAAGGCGCTCGCGGCCTCCGGCCTGTCGCCGCGCCGGCTGGAACTGGAGATCACCGAGGCCGTGCTCATTCGTGACGACGATGCGCTCGACACGCTGCACGAGCTGCGGGCGCTCGGCGTCCGCATCGCGCTCGACGATTTCGGCACCGGCTATTCCAGCCTGAGCTATCTGCAACGGATCCCGTTCGACAAGATCAAGATCGACCGCTGCTTCGTCAAGGACATCACGGAGAGCGAAGGCTCCGCCGCGATCGTCCAGGCCGTCGTCAACATCGCCGCGATCCGCAAGATGTCCACGACGGCGGAAGGCGTCGAGACCGAGGCGCAGCGCCAGGTGCTGAAGCGGCTCGGCTGCTCGGAGATGCAGGGCTACCTGTTCAGCCCCCCGAAGCCCGCAGCCGACGTCCGAGGCCTGTTCGAGGCCCATCGCGCCCATGGCCGGGACGCGTCGACCGGCCGTCGCCCGCGCTCCGATGCGGCCTGACGGACAAGCATTCAACCGCTAAAACCGCTGCAATCTGGTCCTTTTCCGCAAGCCGTTTTCAAACCCTATCTTCAGATCGCCGCGCCGGACGCTTGCAGTCGGTCCCCGCCACGGAAATATCTCGAGCGGCGGACATGGCCATGTCCGCCCGTGCACACTGGTCGAAAACCACGACGGGACGGCTGCAAAGCCGCCCCGTCGGTGTGAGAACGGAGCAGGCGCGAGATCCCTCGCGCCCTGCCCTTCATCTCAATTCGGCACCGCTGCCTTGGCCCGGACGTCCGCATTCACGGTGACGCCGCGCAGCACGTTGAAGGCCGCGTGCAAGGCCTTGTCGTCCTTCTCGTCCGGCGGAACGTAGGACTGCGAGCCGGTCTGCTCGGTGCCGTCGGCGGCCGACAGATGGCCGCGCATTCCCGCCTCGCCCTTGATGTCGGTGCGGTCCTTGAGCTCGTCCGGAACGTCCTGCTTGACCTCGATGTCCGGCGCGATGCCCTGCGCCTGGATCGAGCGACCGGACGGCGTGTAGTAGCGCGCCGTGGTCAGCGCAAGCGCGCCATTGCCGGCACCGAGCGGAATGATCGTCTGAACCGAGCCCTTGCCGAACGAGCGCGTGCCGACCAGCGTCGCGCGCTTGTGATCATGCAACGCGCCCGCCACGATCTCCGACGCGGACGCCGATCCGCCATTGATCAGCACCACGAGCGGCTTGCCCTTGGTGAGATCGCCGCCGCGGGCGGTGAAACGCTGCGTCTCCTCGGGATTGCGGCCGCGGGTGGACACCACCTCGCCTCGCGGCAGGAACGTGCTGGACACCGACACCGCCTGATCGAGCAGGCCGCCCGGATTGTTGCGCAGATCGATCACGAAGCCCGCGAGCTTCTCCTGCGGAATGTCTCTGGAGATGCTGGCGACCGCCTTGCGCAGGCTCTCGGTGGTCTGCTCGTTGAACGAGGTGATGCGGATGTAGCCGATATCGCCGCCCTCGGTGTGATAGCGCACCGGCCGCACGCGGATGATCTCGCGCGTCAGCGTGACGTCGAGCGGCGCGTCCTTGCCCTTGCGGATGATGGTGAGCTTGGTCTTGGTGTTGACGCCGCCCTTCATCTTGGCGACCGCCTGCTCGAGCGTCAGGCCCTGAACGCTGTCGCCGTCAATCTTGGCAATGAGGTCGCCCGAGAGGATGCCGGCCTTCGAGGCCGGTGTGTCGTCGATCGGCGCGACGACCTTGACGAGCCCCTCTTCCATGGTGACCTCGATTCCCAGACCGCCGAACTCGCCGGTCGTGGTTTCCTGCATGTCGCGCCAGGACTTGTCGTTCATGTAGCGCGAATGCGGATCGAGCGAAGACACCATGCCGTTGATGGCGCCCTCGATCAGCGCAGGATCGTTCGGCTTCTCGACATAGTCGGCACGAACACGCTCGAACACCGCGCCGAACAGATTGAGCTGCGAATAGGTGTCGGCCATTCCGGCGGCGGCCTTCGCCCGTGCGACGAGTTGCGCACCCTCGGGGCCTGCGACCATCAGGGTCAGACAGACGCCGGTCATCGTGCCTGCCAGGAACAGCCAGTTTTTCCGCATTGCTTTGCTTCCCGAGGGTTTGCTTGGTGGCCGGCGGATCACATGGTCCGAACGCAACGCCGGCAGGATTGGCCTACGAACTCACACCACATTTCCGGTTTCTTCAAGGCCGATATCCGGCCCGGCACATTCCACCAGAGTGCCGCGAAGGGCCGTGGCGTTGTCAACCGAAATGGACGCTCCCCGACCGAAATCAAGATCGCGATCACGCCGGCATCATGCCCGACCGTGATTATCCGGTCTTTCACGGTCGCCGGCCGATCACAACTCGACGAGCCGTGTTCGCAGCGGCGAATCGATGCGCAGGCGTGGCGCGCGCGGCCAGCCGCAGTTCGGAATGGCTTGCGTATGGCCCGTCCGATGGGCGATGTTGGATAACAAATGATAATCCTTGCTGGGAGGCATGCATGAATCAACAGACCCCGATCGAGGCCGGCTGGCGCAACGTCGAGCTCGGCGCCAGCGACGAGAAGTTCCAGAACCTGCACGAGTTCATCCGCAAGGCACGAACGCAGCTCAACCAGAACGCCTGGGACTACATCATCGGCGGCGCCGAGACCGAGACCACGCTGCGCCGGAACCGGATGGCGCTGGACGAGATCGCGTTCCGCCCGCGGGTGCTGCGCGACGTCTCGCGGGTCGACGCCTCGGTCGAGGTGTTCGGGCGCAGGCTGCGCCTGCCCGTCGTGCTGGCCCCGGTCGGCGCGCTCGAGATCTTCGATGCGATGGGCGCGGCGGCCGTGGCGCGCGGCGCCGGCCGGTTCGGAGCTGCGCACATGCTGAGCTCGGTGTCGGAACCCGGGTTGGAGATGACGGCCGAGGCCGCGCCGGACGCGCTGCGCATCTTCCAGCTCTATGTCCGCGGCGACGATGCCTTCGTCGAGGATTATGTGAGCCGCGCGGTGGCGAACCGCTACACCGCGTTCTGCCTGACTGTCGACACCGCCCATTACAGCCGGCGCGAGCGCGACATCGCCAAGCGATATGTCCGCGAGAGCAGGCTGCGCGCCACCGGCGGCGATCACCAGAAGGCGCTGAGCTGGCGCACCGTGGAGCTGATCAAGGACAAGTTCAAGCTGCCTCTGATCATCAAGGGCATCGCCACCGCCGAGGACGCCCAGATCGCGCTCGATCACGGCGTCGACTGGATCTACGTCTCCAACCATGGCGGCCGCCAGCTCGACCATGGCCGCGGCGCGATGCACGTGCTGCCGGAGATCGTCGCGGCGGTGAAGGGCCGTGCCAGGATCATGGTCGACGGCGGCTTCTGCCGTGGCACCGACATCGTCAAGGCGATCGCCTCCGGCGCGGACATGGTCGGCATCGGCCGCCTGCAATGCTGGGCGCTGGCCGCCGCCGGCGAGGACGGCATCCTGCGCATGTTGGAGCTGCTGGAGGACGAGGTCATTCGCGCGCTCGGACTGCTCGGCGTCACCTCCTTTGCCGAGCTGAACGCGTCCTATCTGCATCCGGCGGCCGCCACCCACATGCCCGGCGTGTTCAGCGCGTTTCCGCTGGCCGACATCGAGCCCTACCGCTATTGACGAGGCCCTGCTTCGGCTTCCTCTCCGGCAAAGATGCGCGTCGCGATGCTTCCCTCCGATCTCCGCCCTGGCGCCGCCGACGCGCTGCTGTTCGATCTCGGCCGCGTCGTGATCGACATCGATTTCGTTCAGGTCGTATTGCGCTGGGCCGCGCATGCAGGCTGCTCGCCGGAGCGCATTGCGCAGCGCTTCGTGCGCGACGAGATCTATCATGGCCATGAGCGCGGCACCGTGTCGGATGCCGCCTTCTTCGCCCATTTGCGCCGCCAGCTCGGCATCGACATCACCGACGGGCAGTTTCTCGACGGCTGGAACGCGATCTTCGTCGGCCCGATGCCCGGCATCGCCGCCTTGCTTGCCCGCGCCGCGGACGCGCTTCCGCTCTATGCCTTCTCCAACACCAACCAGCCGCACATCGATCACTTCTCGCCGCGCTACGCCGGGCTGCTCGGCCATTTCCGCGAGATATTCCTGTCGTCGTCGATCGGCCTGCGCAAACCCGATGCCGCGGCGTATGAGCACGTGGTGCAGGCGATCGGCGTCCCCGCCGAGCGCATCGTGTTCTTCGACGACCTCGCGGAAAACATCGAGGGGGCCCGCGCCAGCGGGCTGCAGGCCGTGTTGGTGCGCTCGACCGGCGACATCGCCGCGGCGATGCAGGCCCTCGGCATCTGATCGCGTCTCGGCGAGACGAAGGATGGCTGACATACCTGCGAGCACGCGAGACGAACTGAGCCGGTTCGCCGAGAACTTCGGGCTGCCTTTGCTGCGCTCGCAAGGACGGTGTTCGATCATGCAAACTTGTTCTCGCGGCACGCCGTGCCCGAGTCTTGCTGCTTTCGCTCCCCCTCCTCAAACAGAGGGCGCAGGGAATGCCGGGCTGCTGGCCGCAACCCATGGCCCGCCTGCGAAGAAGAATGCAGGCGGCAGGTACCACAGGTTCAGCCGACATCCGGCATTCCCTGCGCGATGGGCTTTTCGGCTGCTTCGCGCTCTCCCTGGTGCACCGGGCTTGTTGGCCACCATGGCGACAATGCGCTGACGCGCATTGCGCTTGACACCAGCGTCGGGGTGTCGAGACCACGCGACTTGACCGTCTGCACCGTGCCGTTCGTCCACGCGCCATCGGCACGTTGCGAACACGATGCAGCCACCGCCTCCCACCTCACGTCTCGTGACGACCGCGAACCGTCCCTCTTCATCGAGGCGGGATGGCCGGAAATGTGAAGGTGATTTGCCCGTCGGTGCAAGGGGGCACCGTGCGGCAAACTAACACGACGGGCAATCTGCGCATGGCGGGATTGCGGGAATGGCCCGTCGGGCAGATGTGCAACGGGCTACGACCGAATGACCCCGAGCGAGAGGCTGATGTCGAAGACCCGACGATGCCTCAACAAGGATCCGGACTCCTACTTCTATCTCGGAGCAGAAGCGCTGCAACTCGGGAAGGCGGGCTTCAAATGGCGGTGGTCTGACCACATTGGCTATGGGTTCCACGACGGCACCGTCCGCGCACTCCGCGCACACGGCTGCCCAGAAAGACCGCAGGGCCTCGCTACAGCTTCTTCCCGAAGCATACCGCCTCCGGCCTGCCGGCGTACTTGCCGTAGTTCGGGATACGTCGATAGCCGTGCTTGTCGTAGAACGCGACCGCACGCACGTTGACGAGACGCGTCTCCAACCAGATCGCCCGATAGCCGAACCCGGCCGCCGTCGTTTCGAGATGCCGCAGGATCGCCACGCCGACGCCTTGCGTGCCGGGACGCGCATACATCCGTTTCACCTCCGCAATTCCTGCCGCCAGGGGCCGCAGCGCGCCGCAGCCGACCGCCTGCCCTTCGCCATCACGCGCGACGACGAAGCACGCCTGCGGCCCGCGCACATCATCCGGGTCGAACGACGACCGGCCGCTATCGCCGGTGATGCGGGCGAGTGTCGCCGACAGCTCCGCCATCAGGGCATCGGAATCAGCCGCGGACGGGTTTTCCATTGCGATCGTCAACATGCAGCGCCGTGCGACTCATTCCACCACCATGCACGATGCCATAAGCGGTCGGGACGGCAAGCGCGATGACCGCGGCTTGCCGCCCCGCCTCGCGCATCATTCCAGCTCGATCGCCTGGTAAGTGCCGGTCTCGTCGAGCGCGGTGCCCCAGATCTTGTGCGAGGCCTGGTGCTCGGCGCGTCCGAAAGAGAGCTTGCTGCCGAGGCCGAGATCGATGCTCTGCATCGACTCCAGCGTATCGACCAGTCGCTCGGTGTCCAGCGGCGCCGTCTGCTTCAGCGCCTGGATCAGGATGCTCGCCGAGATGAAGCCCTCCAGCGAGGTGTAGTCAGGCGCTTCGCCGGGGAAGTACTTGGCCAGTGCGGTCTTGTAGTCGAGCACGAGGCTCGAATAGCCCGCGACCGAGGGAACGCCCTGCGTGACGATGACACCGTTGGTGTATTTGCTGCCGAGCAGCTTCAGCTCGGCGGCCAGCGACGACGATCCGACCGCCGAGATGTTGGCGTAGATCAATCCCGGCACCGCCTCGTGGGTCTTCTCGATGAACTTCGCTGCCGCGCGGTCGGTCGCGATCATGATCACGGCCTTGATCGCGGGCTTGGTCTGCGCCTTCAGCTTGCTGACGGCCTCGTCGACGTCCAGCGAGCCGCGCGGAAAGCCGTAGCGGATGATCGGGTCGTTGATGCCGAGCGAGCGGAAGGCCTTGGCGACGCCGTTGGCGCCGTCATCGCCATACGCATCGTTCTGCGCGAACACCGCGATCTGCTTCGCCGGAATGCGCTTGACCTTCATCAGATAGCGCACGATCGCGGCGGTCTCCTCCGCGTAGCTTGCACGATAGTTGAAGACGTAGCGGTCCGGCGGATCGCGGCGCACGACGGCGGAGCCGCTATAGGGTGCAAAGAACAGCGCGCGGCGCTCCAGCGCGTAAGGGATCGCAACCGCATTGTTGGCCGTGCCCATGTTGCCGATGAAGCCGAAGACCTGGTCCTTCTCGTACAGCTGGGTCATGGCGCCGAGCGTCCGCGTGGGATCATAGCCGTCGTCGGCAGCGACCAGCCGCAGCTTGCGGCCATTGATGCCGCCGGCATCATTGGTGCGGGCGAACGCCGTCTCGATGCCGAGCTTCATCTGCCGCGCGGACTCCTTGCGGACGCCGGAGAACGGAATGACGGTGCCGAAGCGGATCTCGGAATCGCTGACGCCGTGCGGAAGCGGTGGCGGCAGATTGGCGGTGGGCTGCGTCGCTGCGGCTGCGGTCGTGGGCGCCAGCGCGAAGGACAGCGTAGGAGCCGCGGACTGCTGCTGGCTCAGGGATCGCTCGAGCTCCGCCAATTGGCGCTCTGCGGTCTGGCAATTCACCTGCGAGGACGCGACCCGACCGCGGCCCTCGGCGATGTAGCTGTTGAAGCTGCGGATGAGCCCGTCGCGCTCGCCGCTGTTGGACGAGCCCTGACGGATCACCTCGCTGAACTGATCGATGATGGTCTGGACGCGCCCCTGGGCAATCTCGCGGCAGGTCGCGGCCTGACCGACGACCGGCCCGACGCGGGAGGCGAGATCACGAACGACATCGGGGGCAATGGGAGCAGCGGAAGCGGAAGACGCGAAGAAGCAGACTCCGAGAAGGAGCGCACACCAGCGAACGGTCATTTTTGAGCTATCCGTTTTCTTCTGATTGGTTGGCTATGTTCACTACGTGAGTCAGACAGGCATCGTATTAAGGACAGGTTGCATGACACCGCAATATCCATTCGTCCGATCGCCGGCCCCCTGGAACTTGCGGCACGCGACATCGCGCCACCCCGTTTCGGGCGACGTCGTGCAACGTCCCGGACTAACAACCCGCATGCTCGATTAGTTCTGAGAATCAACGGTTTGCCGAGGTGCGCGGCGGAAGGTGTAGCCGTCCCGCCGATGATGTCGATGCGGCGCCTGTGATGTATCCGGCCCGGCCCGGACGCGATCGGACGCCACGATGAAGTTGTTAGCAGTCTTAACCGGCGTTAACGCGAGAACATCAAATGCAGAGCGACGCTTTCAAGGCTGGGTCATCTTGCGTCCGACGGAGCGCGCCCCGCGACACGACCAGCGACGGCTTGCCGCAGTTCGGTATCGATAACGACAAGGTGAGGCGAATTTGACGGGAGCGACCGCTTGGCGCACGCGCAAGCCTCTGGCCCAGCGGGCGCTCTGACGATAGCAGCAGATCGCGGCTGCCGGTGCGCCGTGAGTGCGAGGGGATCCGTGATGCCGTGGAAGAATACGAGGATGGAGTTCGGCGCGATCGCGAAGTTCTTCCATTGGACCAGCGCGGCTGCGTTCATCGCGGCCTATGCCGTCGTGTACTACGTCATCTGGTTCATGGACGACACGGCGCCCGAAGTTCTGCCGGTGCTCAATGTCCATTGGGTGCTCGGTATCTTCGTCGGCGTCTCCGTCGTGCCGCGCCTGCTGTGGCGGCTCGTCAACGTGCAGCCCGATCAGCCGCATGCATCGCATGCCGAGGCATGGCTTGCGCACGCCGCGCATTTGGGGCTCTACGCCCTGCTGATCCTGATGCCGCTGACCGGCTATATCGGCACCGATGCCGCGACCGATTTCGGAGCGTTCGCGGTCCCGAGCTTCCGCGAGACCGCGCTGTTCGGCTGGATGGAATCCCGCTGGGCGCTATCCTGGGAGGCGTTCGAACCGCCCGTCGATGCGGTCCATCATTTCGTCGGCAAGTGGATCGCCTGGGTCGTGGTCGGCCTGCATGTCGCCGCGGCGCTGTTTCACCACGCCGTGCGCCGCGACGGCGTGCTGACGCGGATGTTGCCCGGGCGGCCGGCGGCGTGATGTCGTCGCCCGGATGAGGGCGGCGACGCGAGACCGTCTGCCGACCTACTTGTTCGGCAGGTTGGTCCTGATGTGCAACTCGCGGAGCTGCTTGGTGGTGGCTTCCGACGGCGCGCCCATCAGCAGGTCCATGGCCTGCTGATTCATCGGGAACAGCGAGATCTCGCGCAGGTTGGTGGTGCCGCAGAGCAGCATCACGATGCGGTCGACGCCGGCGGCCATGCCGCCATGCGGCGGGGCGCCGTACTGGAAGGCGCGGTACATGCCGCCGAAGCGGTCGACCACCTCCTGCTCGCCATAGCCCGCGATCTCGAACGCCTTCACCATCGCTTCCGGCTTGTGGTTACGGATACCGCCGGAGGCGATCTCGTAGCCGTTGCAGGCGATGTCGTACTGGAACGCCTTGATGGTCAGCGGGTCCTTGGTCTGCAACGCTTCCAGGCCGCCCTGCGGCATCGAGAACGGATTGTGCGAGAAGTCGACCTTCTTGTCGTCCTCGTTGTACTCGTACATCGGGAAGTCGACGATCCAGGCCAGCGCGAAGCGGTCCTTGTCGATCAGGTTCAATTCCTCGCCGACCTTGGTGCGGGCGAGGCCTGCGAACTTCCAGAACTTGTCGGGATCGCCAGCCACGAAGAAGGCGGCATCGCCCTCCTTGGTGCCGAGCTGCCTGCGGATCGCAGCCGTGCGCTCCGGACCGATGTTGTTGGCGAGCGGACCCGCGCCCTCGCCGCCCTCGCGCCACATGATGTAGCCGAGGCCGGGCTGGCCTTCGCCCTGCGCCCAGGAGTTCATGCGGTCGCAGAACGCGCGGCTGCCGCCACCCGGCGCCGGGATCGCCCAGACCTGATTCTTCGGGTCCTCGAGCATGCGCGCGAACACCTTGAAGCCGGAGCCGCGGAAGTGCTCGGAGACGTCCTGCATCTCGAGCGGATTGCGCAGGTCCGGCTTGTCGGTGCCGTATTTGCGCAGCGCCTCGGCGAACGGGATGCGCGGCCAGCCCTTGGTGACCGGCTTGCCCTTGGCAAAGTCCTCGAACACGCCGGTGATCACCGGCTCCATCGCCGCGAACACGTCCTCCTGCTCGACGAAGCTCATCTCGACGTCGAGCTGATAGAACTCGCCGGGCAGGCGGTCGGCGCGCGGGTCCTCGTCGCGGAAGCACGGCGCGATCTGGAAGTAGCGGTCGAAGCCCGACATCATCAAGAGCTGCTTGTACTGCTGCGGCGCCTGCGGCAGCGCGTAGAACTTGCCGGGATGGATGCGCGAGGGCACCAGGAAGTCGCGCGCGCCCTCCGGCGAGGACGCGGTCAGGATCGGCGTCTGGAATTCGAAGAAGCCCTGCTCCTTCATCCGCCGGCGCATCGAATCGATGATCGCGCCGCGGGTCATGATGTTCTGATGCAGCCTGTCGCGGCGCAGGTCGAGGAAGCGATACTTCAGCCGGATGTCCTCGGGGTAGTCCTGCTCGCCGAACACCGGCAGCGGCAGCTCGGCCGCGGGGCCGAGCACCTCGATGTCGGCGACGTAGAGCTCGACCTGCCCGGTCGGCAGCTCGGCATTCTCGGTGCCCTCGGGACGGTGACGGACCTTGCCTTCCATGCGCACGACCCATTCCGAGCGCAGCTTCTCGGCCAGCCCGAACGCCTTGGAGTCGGGATCGACGACGCATTGGGTGATGCCGTAATGGTCGCGCAGGTCGACGAACAGCACGCCGCCATGGTCGCGGATGCGATGGCACCAGCCGGACAGCCGGACCGTCTCTCCGATGTTGCTGTCGCGGAGCGCGCCGCAGGTATGGGTCCGGTAGCGATGCATGGTCGTCCTGAATGGTCGGCGTGAGGAAAAGGGAATCGGCGCAGCCGCGAAGGCGCATGGCCGAATGCGCGCTGGGTTTAGCCGAGCCGCCCCGGCGCGGCAACCGCAGGAACGGGCCTTTTCGGCTTCGCGCCGGATAAAGGCCGCCCGCCTCGACCCGCACTGCAACGTCGGCGCTGATGCCGAATTGAGCTGGCGCTGAAACGCTCATCTGACGGCCGTTTGGGCTCGAAAAGCGGCCGGCCCGCGCCTATCTTGGAGCCATGACCGTGCATTTCCCCTTCCAGAACTCCTACGCCGCGCTGCCGGACAATTTCTTTGCCCGGGTGGCGCCCACCCCGGTCGCCGCGCCGCGCCTGATCAAGCTCAACCGGCCGCTGGCCGAGGAGCTCGGGCTGAACCCGGCCGAGCTCGAGACGCCGGAGGGCGCCGAGATCCTGGCCGGCAAGACCGTGCCCGAAGGCGCCGAGCCGATCGCGATGGCCTATGCCGGGCACCAGTTCGGGCATTTCGTGCCGCAACTCGGCGACGGCCGGGCGGTGCTGCTCGGTGAAGTCGTCGACCGCAACGGCGTCCGCCGCGACATCCAGCTCAAGGGCTCCGGCCCGACCCCGTTCTCGCGACGGGGCGACGGCCGGGCGGCACTCGGGCCGGTCTTGCGCGAATACATCGTCAGCGAGGCCATGGCGGCGTTGGGCATTCCAACCACCCGGTCGCTGGCGGCCGTGGTCACCGGCGAGCAGGTCAATCGCGGCATCGCCCTGCCCGGCGCGGTGCTGACGCGCGTCGCCACCAGCCACATCCGGGTCGGCACGTTCCAATATTTCGCCGCACGCCAGGATACCGACGCGGTGCGCCGGCTCGCCGATCACGTCATCAGCCGGCACTATCCCGATCTCGCCGGCGCCGAGCGGCCGTATCATGCCCTGCTCGACGCGGTGATCGCACGCCAGGCCAAGCTGATTGCCGATTGGCTGCTGGTCGGGTTCATCCACGGCGTCATGAACACCGACAACACCTCCGTCTCGGGCGAAACCATCGATTACGGCCCCTGCGCCTTCATGGACGCCTATGATCCGAAGCAGGTGTTCTCCTCGATCGACGAGTTCGGCCGCTATGCCTTCGCCAACCAGCCGCGCATCGCGCTGTGGAACCTGACCCGGCTGGCCGAATGCCTGCTGCCGCTGTTCGGCGACGACAAGGACCAGGCGATCAAGCAGGCCGAGGCTGCGCTCGACGGTTTTGCGGCTCAGTTCACCGAGGCGCACCAGACGGGCCTGCGCCGAAAGCTCGGCCTGTTCTCTCAGCGCGAGGGCGACCAGCCGCTGGCCCAGGCACTGTTCGACACCATGGCCGCGGCCAAGGTCGATTTCACCCTGACGTTCCGCCGACTCAGCGACGCCGCGGGTAGCGGTGATCTCGGCGAGGTCCGCGCCCTGTTCGAGGATCCCGCAGGGTTCGACGAATGGGCCGCCCGCTGGCAGCAGCGGCTGGCATTGGAATCGCAAACCCCGGCCGAGCGGCGCGAGGCCATGCGCAAGGTCAACCCGGCCTTCATCCCGCGCAACCACCGCATCGAGGCGGTCATCACCGCGGCGGTCGAGAATGACGACTACGCGCCGTTCGAGGAGCTGCATGCGGTGCTGGCAAAGCCCTATGACGACCAGCCGGATCGCGCCGATTACGCCGAGCCGCCGCAGCCGGAAGAGCGCGTGCTGCAGACCTTCTGCGGCACCTGACACGCAGTCTTAACTTCGCGTCCACCATCGCCTTGACCACGCCGGGGTCCTTAAGAAACGATCAACGCAGCCCCGACAAGTTGAAGCAACAACTCGGGGAGGTCGCGAAGGTGGACGCGCTGGTGTTCGAATTCATGGGTCTGGCGATGATCGCGCTGTGCCTGATCGTGCTCGCGGTGCCCTCCGGGCGGCGGCCCTCGGGCCGCGTCAGGCACCACTGACAGGCCTCCAGGCCGGGTCATCATCAAACATAGAGCGATCGACTGACACCGCGGCGCTTGCGTTCGGGGCGGATTGGGCCGACAAGCGGAGATGAATTTCGTCTCGTACCCTTTGCCGACACCCTTGACTTGTCAGCGTTTTCGGACGACGGCGTAAGAGCCTCGTCATGGATCGTTCATGGACTTGATCACGACCACCGCGGACCTCGCAGCCGCCTGCGCCCGCCTCGCCCAGCACCCGGTCATCACCGTCGATACCGAGTTCCTGCGGGAAACCACCTACTACCCGCTGCTCTGCGTCGTGCAGATGGCGAGCCCGGACGAAGCCGTGGTGATCGACGCGCTCGCCGAGGGCATCGATCTCAAGGCGTTCTTCGAGCTGATGGCCAATGAGAAGGTCCTGAAGGTCTTCCACGCCGCCCGCCAGGACATCGAGATCATCTGGCACCGGGCCGGCATCGTGCCGCACCCGATCTTCGATACCCAAGTCGCTGCGATGGTGCTGGGATACGGCGACAGCATCGCCTATGACCAGCTGGTCGAGCGCATCACCGGCCACCGCCCCGACAAGACCCATCGCTTCACCGACTGGTCCCGCCGGCCGCTGACCAAGGAGCAGGCGCATTACGCCGAGGCCGACGTCACCCACCTGCGCGACGTGTTCGCTGCCCTCGACGCCGACCTGAAGAAGCGCGGCCGCAGCGACTGGGTCAGCGAGGAGATGGAGATCCTGACCTCGCCCAAGACCTACGATTTCCATCCCGAGCGCGCCTGGGAACGGCTGAAGACCCGCGTCCGCAAGCCCAAGGAGCTCGCGGTGCTGATCGAGGTCGCCGCCTGGCGCGAGCAGGAGGCGCAGAGCCGCGACGTGCCGCGCAGCCGTGTCATGAAGGACGATGCCGTCGGCGACATCGCCACCCACGCGCCGACCTCGATCGAGAAGCTCGGCAATCTCCGCTCGCTGCCCAAGGGCTTCGAGCGCTCCAAATGGGGGTCCGACATCGTCGCCGCCGTGCAGCGCGGGCTGGCCCGCGATCTCGCGGCCCTGCCCAAGCTGGAGAAGCCGCGCAACAACTCCAACGGCGCCGCGATCGTCGAGCTGCTCAAGGTGCTGCTGCGCATGACCTCGGAGCGCCATGCCGTCGCCAGCAAGGTCATCGCCACCGTCGACGATCTCGAGCAGATCGCCGCGGACGATCATGCCGACGTTGCTGCACTGCAGGGCTGGCGGCGGGAGCTGTTCGGCGAGGCCGCGCTGGCGCTGAAGCATGGCAAGCTCGCGCTCGCCATCGACAAGGGCCGCGTCGTCAGGGTCGACCGGGCCTGAGCGCCCGCATTGGGCTCGACGTCCCCTCCGGGGCGTTTACCCAGTTGATTGCGGACCGCGTGGCAAGCGGCCACGGTCGGCGCACGTCATTTGGAATCGGACGGCCCCCTCAACTCTGCCGCGATTGTCTGGGACACCTCGACCAGAGCCAACGAAAGGATATAGGCGCTGGTCGGCAGGTCGAGCTGGCGCGCCTTCGCAATGGCCGCCTGGAGGCTGCTCGCCAGCTCTTTGAGCTCTTCCTCTCGGGTCATGTCATGGTCTCGGTGCTGGAGCTGCCCGTGTGAGCAAAGACGATTGCGAGCCGCCGGAACAGAAGCTGCTGCGGCTGCTCAGCGAAAATCCTGTTGATTTGCACGTCGTCGAGGCGCTGCGCCTGGTCGTTGCATTCAACAAGATCAGCAACCCGTCCGATCGCCGCATGGTCATCGATCTGGCTGAACGGCTCGCCGGCGGCTGACGCCGGCGCAGCTCCTGCCGCTCAGACCGCCAGCCGGCCGCTCGCGGCCATCAGTTCGGCGCTGTCGACCACGCCGGCAAAATTGCTGATCACCCGGGTGACGACCAGCTTATAGGAGGCGACGTCACCGACGCACGCCTGACGGCAGGCCACCGCATCCCCGATCACCTGATATCGGTGGCTGCGATGATAGCCGTCGACGACGGTCGAGAGGATGGTCTCGTCCAGCGAGAAGCCGAGCACGACGCAGCGGATGCTGCGCATGTTCGACATGTAGTCGGCGAACCGCGCCGAGCTGTAGGCCGACGGCAGCGGGTGCTCGAAGGCGATCTCTCCCGGCTTCGGCTTGAAGTCGTCGAGCCAGTTGGTGAGGTTCGAAGCCGGATTGAACCAGGCCGCCTGCGCGATCCGCTTGAGATGGATGACGGGCCAGAGATTGTCCCGCCACAACGCGATCAACTGCCGGCAGCGCGCCATGGTGGCGTCGCCGTCGGCGATCAGGTGCTTGCGTCCCTCAGTGAGATATTCGCACTGCAGGTCGGCGCACACCAGAACCGGCGGATCCGTCTCGGTCGCGCCGAACAGATCGCGGTTCCCCATCACGGTCTCGCTGCAGCAAAATCGCGCAGAGGCGAGGACGCCGGCCGCCCGGCAGACAGATCGAGCACGCCCGGCCGATCCCAATCACCCTCGGGCCGGATGATCATGTAGGGATCGCTGTCGAGCGTGATCGCGTCGTCGCACGGCTCGAGATCCAGCACCATCTCGGTGTAGGAGAAATCGGAGAAGGTGAGCTTGCGGTTGTGACCGAGCGGCCTGGCGCCGAAATGCGCCCAGAAATCGACCAGGCGATCCTGCGCATGACCATAGGCCTTCTTGAAGCCCTTGCGCCTGCAGTAGTCGAGCGCCTCCCGCACCAGCTTGAACGACAACCGCGACCGCCGGTATTGATGACGGACCGCGAGACGTTCGACCTTGGCGAACTCGCCGAAGAAGCGCACGCGCACGCAGCCGGCCGGTTCCTTGCCGACGAAGCCGAGGAAATGCGCCGCGACGAGATCGTTCCCGTCGAACTCCTCCTCCATCGGACAATCCTGCTCGGTCAGATAGACCGCCGACCGGATCGCCGTGACGAGCATCAAATCGTTCGGATCTCGTGCGATGCGCACCGTGATCGTGCGCGGGCCAGACTTCGTCGTCCTGACTGAACTAATGCCGTGCATCCGCAAGACTCCCTTTTTCGCAATTCGTGGTCGATTGAATGGAAGGCGCGATCACGTCGGGCAGCCGGTTCCAAGGCCGCTGGTACCACCAGAGGTCCGGCTGAAAGCTCGCAACTGGCGCGAACCCGAGCGCGCCGAGGAACGCCCGCCCCTCCGGGCTCGAGGGCTGGGCGTAGTAGTCGGCTGCATGGTACCGCGGTCCGCGCAGCGTCCGCGCGACATTGCCGAGCCCGATCGCGCCTCGTCCCTGCGCCACCAGCGCCCAGACGTAGATGGCCGCGACCTCCTCGCCCGGCCGCGCCAGATATCGGCGCGGCGGATCGTTCAAATTGAAATCGTCGAGCAGCAGCGCATCCAGGCCGGCGCAGTTCAGATAAAGGAACGCGATGCCGCCCAACAGGGCTCGGCCGCGACAGAGCACGAAGATCGAGTCCGGATCGTGCCGCAAGAACTCCGCAAGCTCCGCCTCGGACGCGCGCACGCCCGGGATCTCCCGCCGCGCCAGCGCCGCGAGCTCGCCGAGCCGATCCGAGGTGACCGCCTGCGCGGTGATCAGATCAGTGCAGGGCAATGCGTCGAGCTGATGTCGCACTGTGAATTCTGTGCTTCCGCGCTGCAGGTTCTGCATCTATGTTTCCAGCTTGGCTTTGATGACGTCATCATACTTGTCGGGGCTGGAGTGTATGCGGCAACATTTGCATCGGGGTGCTGCATCTACGCAGCGCGGGAAATCTGACGAAACGCTTAATGCCTCGTGGGAAGATTTAAGAGCATTTCTCCTTTGCACGCGGCACAAGAGCTTCAGGAACGCGGCGGAGGTTCTCGGACTGACCGGCACCACGCTGATGCGCAAGATCGACCGGCTCGAGGACGAGCTCGGATGCAAGCTCTTCATCCGCGATCAGTCCGGGCTTTCGCTGACCGACGAGGGCCGGTCGCTGCTGTTCGACGTCGAGCAGATGGAACGGCTGAGCTTCAACATCTTCCGTCGCGCCTCGTTGTCGACCGATACGCAAGGATCGGTGCGCGTCGCCGTGACTGAAGGCCCCGGCAATTTCTGGGTCCTGCCGCGGCTGATCGATTTTCAGAAGACGTATCGCAGGATCACCGTCGATCTGAGCTGCGCCATGCAGCAGGCCGATGTCTCACGGCTCGAGGCCGACATCTCGATCCAGTTCGAGCGGCCGACCAATCCGGACGTGATCGTCACCAAGCTCGGCCGGCTGCACATCTACGGCTTCGTGTCGGAATCCTATCGCGAGGCTCATGGCCTGCCGGCCTCATTGGCCGACCTCAGGAACCACCGCATCATCAAGCAGCACGGCGTGCAGCTCGACGAGACCGGCTATGCGCGCATCCTCGGATTGGAATCGCTCGAAGGGATCGTCGGCATCTCCACCAATTCAAGCGTGGCGGTGCTCTACGCGGTCGAGCGCGGCGCCGGCATCGGCTTTCTTCCGACATCTGCGGTCGCGCTAGGCGCGCCGCTGGTTCCGGTCGATCTCGGCATCAACTACCACATGGATCTGTGGCTGACCTATCACAAGGAGTTTCGCACCTCTGATCGGCACAAGGTGGTCATCGATTGGCTCAAGCGCATCTTCGATCCGAAGGTTCACGCCTGCTTCCGCGATGATTTCATCCACCCCCTCGATCTCGTGCCGATGATGACCGAGGCGCGCCACGTCGTCGGCTTCAACGACTATGTGGCACCGAGGCCGGTGGGATCGCCTACCATTTGAGCTCGACGCCCAGCGTGCCCTGATGCGACTGCAGCGCCGAGCGCAGCTTGGCATCGTAGTTCAGGTAAAGGCGCGCCGTGCTGCTCAGGGAGAGCGACAGCGCCGCGCCGGCGTCGGCGCCATAGCGTCCTTCGCCGAGCCCTTGCAGCGTGATGCTCTGCACGCCGAGGCTGACGGTGACCGTGCCGAGATTCTGCGTGAAGTTGTCGACGAACTTGCCGTAGGCGGAGACGTCGAGAATCCTGCCGTCGACGACGAAATAGCGGCCGACCTCGGCGCCGACCAGGACACGGCCGCGCTCCAGCGACGTGCCGCTGACCGACAGCGGGTCGAGCCCGCCGGTTTCCTGGAACGCAGCGGTCGTGGCGCGCGCATATTCGAAGGCGAGCTTCGGAACCACGCGGCTCTCGCCGAAGCTCCAGTAGTAGTCGAGCTCGCTCAGAACCCCCGTGATGTGGGCGCCATAGACGGAGGTCGTCGCACCGAGGATGGTATCGCGCCGCGCATTGATGCCGCCGAAGCCGTGGACGATGGCAATCGCCCAGGTCCACGGGCCGTGGTCGACGGAAGCGTTGAATCCGAGCTGGGTCAGGTCCAGCGCTGCCGACTGCAGCGCCAGCGGCACGTCGACTCGGGTCCGGCTCTGGTCGATCGACAGCCCGACGTTGACACCGGGTGCGAGCCGCATGCCGATACCGGCGACGCCGCCCCACGTCACCCTCTTGTCGCCCACGAAGTCACCTTGAGCGTTGGAACGAGCCGTCACGCCATAGGCTTCGGCCCAGCTCCGGAACCGGGGCTGCTCCGACGCCCCGGAGGCACCACCGCCACCGGGATTGCTTCGCTGCAGCCGGCTGCCGCCAAACGTCGCCTGATTGCCGAGCCGTTCGAGGAAATTCGACCCGAGGTCGAGCACCGTTCGTCCGGATGAGAGATCGGAACTGACGGCACTCGGAATCGGGCTCGGCGAAGGGCTGGGCGTCGGAGCCGGCGTTGGACTTGCGGCGACGCTCGGAAGGCTCGCGGCATCAGTCGCACTCGTCGCCAGACAACCGGCGGCGAGCGCAACAACGAACGACACGGCTACGAACGCGCCGGTGCACGGTCGTCCGTCCCGTCCAAGCTGAAATGGTCCCCGCATCGGCTCTGTCCGCCGCCCGCTCAAATCTGTCTAAATGTGGCCGAATGATTTGCCTGTAGTTCCCGAGCGCGGTCAATCGCGATCGGCTTCGCCAAGCCTGCCGTCCGACGAATTGTGGTTCCAACGCCACAACGACGGCGGTGACAAGCTCCTGCAACCGCGACTCCGCGACGCGTTCTCATCTCGCGCCCCAACTTGATATCGATGAGAAATCGTGTTGCAATCCCAGCAACAATCGGATTTGGCCGTTCGACTGTGCGTTTCGTGAATTCGAAAATCCAGCAGACTTCGGAAAGCCCGCTTGTGGCGTGGCACGCGAGAGCGTGACCGCGTCTTTTTTTCGTCTAGACGAGGAGACGGCGATGCCGACCTACAAAGGCAGCGTGAAATGGTTCAACCCGACCAAGGGATATGGCTTCATCAAACCGACCGGCGGGGACAAGGACGTGTTCGTCCACATCTCGGCCGTGGAGCGCGCGGGGCTGACCACGCTCAACGAAAACCAGCCGATCGAATACGATCTCGTGGAGAGCCGGGGAAAGACGTCGGCGGAGAACCTGAAGCTCTCTTGAGGTGCTCAGGCGCCGGGCGTCGTTGCCTACGCCGGTCTCGACCAACGAGGTCCGCGCAAGACTAACTCCGCGCGGATGATCAGACTTCGTCAGCCCCTTGATGTGCCCCCGGCCCTGCCGGGGATTTTTTTGTCCGGCTGTGGCAATGAGCTGCACGCGACCGTCTCTGCGTTGAGAGGCCCCCTCACCGAGCGAGCCTGCGAATGGGGCGGCGATGCCCTCTCAAGGGAAGAGGGCGCTGTATCGCGCAATCGTGCCGCAGAGCCCGTCAGTGCTTTTGCACTAATCCAAGTTCGTGCATTGCCCATGAATTCGCCCTCTCCCCTCGTGGAAGAGAGCTACACGGACGCCGGCGTGGTCCTCACAATGACGGGTTCTCTCCGCGAGAGAGCACCGTCTTAGATGGAGGCCAACAGACAACACGCAGAGCGACTACGAGACCACCGGCCAGATCATCATCTGATCCGCCTGTGTCGTCGCGGCCGTACGGCAGAGGTCGCCTTCCAGCCGCACCTGATCCCTTGCCAGCAGCTTGAGCGCCTCCGGATAGATCCGATGCTCGACGCCGAGAATGCGCTGCGACAGCGTATCGGGCGTATCATTGTCCCTGACCACCACAGCGCCCTGCATGACGATCGGTCCCGCATCCGTCTCGGGGATGACGAAATGCACGGTCGCGCCGGACAGCTTCACGCCGGCGCGCAGCGCCTGGCCGTGCGGATCGAGGCCTGGGAACGACGGCAGCAGCGACGGATGGATGTTCAGCATCCGGCCATACCAGTGCTGGACGAACTCCGCCGTGAATAGCCGCATGAAGCCGGCGAGGCAGATGATCTCGATGCCCCGCGCATCCAACGCCGTCTGCAGCTTGGCTTCGAAGCCCGCCCGGTCCTTACCGAACGGCTTGCTTTCGATGACCTCGACGGCGATGCCGCTCTCCGCCGCCTTTTGCAGACCGGCGGCGTCGGCGCGGTTGGAGATGACGACGGCGATCTCGGCCGGAAAATCCGACTGCGTGGCCGCTCGGATCAGCGCGGCCATGTTGGACCCACGGCCGGAAATCAGGATGGCGACGCGGCGCTTCATCTCGTCACTCGTCTCACAGGGACAGGTCGAGCGCGCCGGTATAGATCACGCGCTCGTCGCCTGCGGCAGCAACGACCTCGCCGAGCCGTGCGACGTGCTCGCCATTGGCGGTGAACACCTCGGTCACGGCATCGACGGCCTCGGCCTTGACGATCACGATCATGCCGATCCCGCAATTGAAGGTGCGGAGCAGCTCGCGCTCGGCAATGCCACCCTGCTCCGCCAGCCATTTGAATACCGGCAGCACCGGCAGATGCGCCAGGTCGATCGAGACGCCGAGGTGCTTCGGCAGCACGCGCGGAATGTTGTCGGTGAAGCCGCCGCCTGTGATGTGCGCCAGCCCCTTCACCGCGCCGGTCTCGCGGATCGCACGCAGACAGGATTTCACGTACAGCCGGGTCGGCGTCAGCAGCGCCGCTCCCAGGGTCAGGACCGGCGCAAACGGCGCAGGGGCATCGAAACCGAGGCCGGACTGGGCAACGATTTTGCGTACCAGCGAATAGCCGTTCGAATGCACGCCCGACGACGCGAGCCCCAGCACCACATCGCCAGCGGCAATGTCCGGCGACGGCAGCAACGTGCCACGCTCGGCCGCGCCGACCGCAAAGCCGGCGAGATCATAGTCACCATCCTTGTAGAGGCCCGGCATCTCCGCGGTCTCGCCGCCGATCAGGGCACAGCCGGACTCCCGGCAGCCCTCGGCGACGCCTGCCACGATCGACGCGGTCGCCTCGGGATCGAGCTTGCCGCAGGCAAAGTAGTCGAGGAAGAACAGCGGCTCGGCGCCCTGCACCACCAGGTCGTTGACCGACATGGCGACCAGATCGATGCCGATCCCGCCATGCAGCCCCGTCTCGATCGCGATCTTCACCTTGGTGCCGACCCCATCGGTGGCCGCCACCAGCACCGGATCCTTGAAGCCGGCCGCCTTCAGGTCGAACAGGCCGCCGAAGCCGCCGATCTCGGCATCCGCGCCAGCGCGCGCGGTGGCGCGCACCATGGGCTTGATCATATCGACCAGACGATTGCCGGCATCGATATCGACGCCCGAATCTGCATAAGTGAGCCCGTTCTTGCGCTCGGTCATGGTCAAAACCCCTAATCTGGCCGCTGGTTACGTCGGAATCCGGCCGCGCGCAATGGCTCGCAAGGGGCTCGTCCCCATACTATCTAGGAACCGGACCGGTTCGCCCCGCTTCGGAATCGGGTTGGATTTTGATCGAGTTGTCGTCGGGACGTTCTGCGTGACCATTCCCCACTCTATCCCCAATCTCATTACACTCGGCCGAATCCTGCTGGTTCCGATCGTCGTCTGGGCGATCGCGGCCGGCGAGATGGAAGTCGCATTCATGGTGTTCGTCGTCGCGGGCGTGAGCGACGCGGTGGACGGTTTTCTGGCCAAGCGCTTCAATCTGCGCTCCGAGCTCGGCGCCCTGCTCGACCCGCTCGCCGACAAGGCCCTGCTGGTGTCGATATTCGTCACCCTCGGCATTTGGGGGGCCATCCCGCGCTGGATCGTGATCCTGGTGGTGTCGCGCGACATCATGATCGTCGCTGCCGTGATCGTCTCCTGGCTGTTCGACCGGCCCGTCGCAATGAAGCCATTGATGGTCTCGAAGCTGAATACCGCGGCGCAGGTCGGATTCGCAGGGCTGGTGCTGGCCGCGCTCGCGTTCGGCTTCGAGCCCAAGCCCTACGATGTCGTGCTGATGGTGCTCGTGACGGTCTTTACCCTCGTATCGGTCGGGCTGTATCTCGTCGAATGGGTGCGCCACATGAACACGATCGAAGTGCGATGAGCCCGCCAGGCAGGCCCTGTACCGCCCCCGCCGACGACACGACACGGAGCACGTCAACCTTGGCCGGCCATATCCCCCCTCGTCAATTGGCGCTCGCGCTGCCGCATGCGGAGAGCCTGACGCGGGACAATTTCTTCGAGGGGCCGGGCAATGCGGCGGGGCTCGCGCTGGTCGATGCCTGGCCGGAATGGCCCGCGCGGACCATGTTCCTCGTCGGCCCCGACGGCTCGGGCAAAAGTCATCTGGCGGCGATCTGGGCCGAGCGCTCCGGCGCCCGCTCGCTGTCGGCGCATGCGCTGGAGGCGAGCACCGTGCCCGGGGCGCTCGCCACGGGGGCCCTGGTGCTGGAGGATCTGACGGCGACCGATCTCGACGAGCGGGCGCTGTTCCACCTGCTGAACCTGGCGCGTCAGGACGAGGCCTACATCCTGGTCACCGCGCGGGAGGCGCCGGCGGCGCTGCCGATCGGGCTCGCCGATCTGAGATCGCGGCTGCGCGCCGTTCCCGTGGTCACGCTGTTGCCACCGGACGACCAGCTGTTCCGCGCCCTGATCGTCAAGCTGGCCGCGGACCGGCAACTGGCGATCGACGAAACGGTCGTCAGCTACCTCGCCACCCGGATCGAGCGATCCTACGCCGCAGCCCGCGAGACCATCGCGCTGCTGGACAATGAGTCGTTGAGGCTCGGCCGACCGGTCACCCGCGCACTGGCCGCCGAACTGCTGCGCCCGGTGTGACGGGCGGCCATCTTGCGGCCATCTTGACGCCGGTCCGCCGGGGAACCTCAATGGTGCCGGGAACGTCATCCCCTGGTCACCCAGAGTGGGCTACGGTCGAGGGTGAGCGCCCTGATTTGATGCCGTGATCGGATATGGATCGAATTTCTGATGGATACCGAACAAGTTTCTGAGATCGTTTCGAAAGAGCCGGCTGTGGCGGCGCCGCTGCAGATCGCGTCGAGTCCCGAGCGCTTCATCAATCGGGAGCTGTCCTGGCTGCATTTCAACCGCCGCGTGCTCGAGGAGTCGGTCAATCCGCGCCATCCGGCGCTGGAGCGGGTGCGCTTCCTGTCGATTTCCGCCAACAATCTCGATGAATTCTTCATGGTCCGCGTCGCCGGCATCCGCGCCCAGGTGCGCGAGGGCATCGCCGAGCGCAGCCCGGACGGGCTGACGCCGACCGAGCAGCTGAAGCTGATCAACGAGACCGTCTCCCAGCTCGCCATCGACCAGCAGGCGATCTGGCGCGACCTGCGCAAATTTCTCGCCGAACTCGGCATCGTGCTGGTCGACGGCCAGGACGTCAGCAAGAGCGAGCGGGCCTGGATCGAGGACCATTTCCTCGCCAACATCTTCCCGCTGCTGACGCCGCTCGCGATCGATCCGGCGCATCCGTTCCCGTTCATCCCGAGCCTCGGCTTCACCGTCGCGCTGCAGCTGACGCGCACCGCCGACGGTCGGCCGATGAATGCGCTGATCCGCATGCCCGGCAAGATCGACCGCTTCATCCGCTTCCCCGGCGCCAAGGACGGCGCGATCCGCCTGATCACGCTGGAGCAGGCCACCGGCCTGTTCATCGGCCGGCTGTTCCCGGGCTATACCGTCAAGGGCCAGGGCGCCTTCCGCATCATCCGCGACAGCGAGATCGAAATCGAGGAAGAGGCCGAGGACCTGGTGCGGCTGTTCGAGACGGCACTGAAGCGGCGCCGCCGCGGCTCGGTGATCCGGCTCGAGATCGAGGCCAACATGCCGGAGGAGCTGCGCCGTTTCGTGCAGAATGCGCTGTCCACGACCGACGACGAGGTGTTCGTCGTCGACGGCGTGCTGGCGATGAACGAGCTGTCGCAGCTGACGCGGGTCGACCGTCCCGACCTCGAATTCGCGCCCTACGTGCCGCGCCATCCGGAGCGCGTCCGTGACCATGGCGGCGACATCTTCGCCGCCATCCGGCAGAAGGACCTCATCGTCCACCATCCGTATGAATCGTTCGACGTCGTCGTGCAGTTCCTGCAGCAGGCGGCGCGCGATCCCGATGTGGTGGCGATCAAGCAGACGCTGTACCGCACCTCCAACAACTCGCCGATCGTGCGCACGCTGGTGGAAGCCGCCGAGGCCGGCAAGTCCGTGACCGCGCTGGTCGAGCTCAAGGCGCGGTTCGACGAGGAGGCCAATATCCGCTGGGCTCGCGATCTGGAGCGCGCCGGCGTGCAGGTCGTCTACGGATTCCTGGAGCTGAAGACGCATGCCAAGCTGTCGATGGTCGTGCGCCGCGAGGGCGGAAGCCTCACGACCTATGTGCACACCGGCACCGGCAACTATCACCCGGTGACGGCACGCATCTACACCGACCTGTCCTACTTCACGTCGGACCCGGTGATCGGCCGCGACGTCACGCGCGTGTTCAACTACATCACCGGCTATGCCGAGCCGATCGACATCGAGAAGATGGCGGTGTCACCGCTCACGCTTCGCAAGCGCATGATCGAGCACATCCAGGGCGAGACCAGCTTCGCCCGCCAGGGCAAGCCGGCCGTGATCTGGATGAAGATGAATTCGCTGGTCGATCCCGACATCATCGACGCGCTGTACGAGGCCTCGCAGGCCGGCGTGTCGATCGAGCTGATCGTGCGCGGCATCTGCTGCCTGCGTCCGGGCATTCCCGGCCTCTCGGACAACATCCGAGTCAAATCGGTGATCGGCCGCTTCCTCGAGCACGGCCGCATCTACTGCTTTGGTATGGGTCAGGGCCTGCCGAGCGCCAAGGCCGCCGTCTACATCTCCTCGGCCGACATGATGCCGCGCAATCTCGACCGCCGCGTCGAGGTGCTGTGCCCGCTGCAGAACCCGACTGTTCATCAGCAGGTTCTGGAGCAGATCATGGTCGCCAATCTGAAGGATACCGAGCAGAGCTGGCAATTGTTGCCGGATGGGTCGTCAACGCGTATGAAGGCCGCGAAGGGCGAGGAGCCGTTCAACCTGCACAATTACTTCATGACGAATCCGAGTCTGTCCGGCCGTGGAAAGTCGCTCAAGGAATCATCGCCGCGCCGGCTCACGCGCCGGAACGAACGCAACTCTTCGTAGCGGCGACGCTCGTCGGAGGACGCCGCGGTGAGACGGCCCGCTGCCCAGGCGGCCAGCGTTGGCGTCATCGACATCGGCTCGAACTCGGTCCGCCTCGTCGTCTACCAGGCGATGGAGCGCAGCCTCGTCACCGTGTTCAACGAGAAGGCGCTGTGCGGGCTGGGCCGCGAGGTCCAGACGACGGGCCTGCTGGCGACCGATGCCGTCGACAAGGCGCTGACCGCGCTGAAGCGTTTCCGCGCGCTGTGCAAGGTGCAGCAGGTCGGCAGCGTCTACGCCATCGCGACAGCCGCCTGCCGCGATGCCTCGAACGGCCCCGACTTCATCGCCAAGGCGGAGAAGATCTGCGGCGCGCCGATCCAGATCCTCACCGGGCCCGAGGAAGCCCGCTATTCGGCGCTCGGCGTCATCTCCGGCATTCATAAGCCCGACGGCATCGTCGGCGATCTCGGCGGCGGCTCGCTGGAGCTGATCGACGTACGCGGCCACCAGGTGCGCAGCGGCGTCACCCTGCCGCTCGGCAGCCTGGCGCTGCAGGATCTGGCGGAGAAGTCGCTGAAGAAAGCGCAGCGAATCGCCAGCGAGGCGCTGACCGATTTGCCGCAACTGCTGGCCGGCGAGGGCCGCACCTTCTACGCCGTGGGTGGGACCTGGCGCGCGCTAGCCCGCATTCACATTATCCAGAGCGGCTATCCGCTCGGCGTCATGCACGGCTATGCGATCCCCGCGACCGATGCCCTTGCCTTCGTGCGCCGCCTGCGCCGGCTCGTCGCCGCCGACATGCTGGCCGACATCGAGGCGATCGCCGAAGCCCGGCGCCCCCTGCTCGCCTATGCCGCGCTCGTGCTCGAGCACATCATCCGCGTTGCCAAGCCGACCACCGTGGTGTTCTCGACCTTCGGCGTGCGCGAGGGCCTGCTGTACTCCAAGCTTCCCGATCCCGAGCGCGCCAAGGACGGCCTGCTCTCTGCAGCGCAAGGGCTGAACGAGTTGCTGTCGCGCTCCGCCCAGCATGCGCGCGAGCTGATCGACTGGACCGACCGGCTGTTCCGCGTGGTTCATATCCGCGAGACCGAGGAGGAGCGAAGGCTGCGCCATGCCGCCTGCCTGATGTCCGACATTGGCTGGCGGATGCATCCGGATCATCGCGGCGAGCAGACCTATGGCATCATCCTCAACGGCAATTTCGGCTCGATCAGCCATGAGGGCCGCATCTTCGCGGCGCTGTCGGTGTTCTTTCGCTACGAGGGCCTGGGCGACGAGGCCGCGGCGCCTGCCCTCACCGAGCAGCTGAGCCCGGCCCAAATCGATCGCGCGCGTCTGCTCGGCACCGCCTTCCGCGTCGCGCATCTGATCTCGGCCGCGCGGCCGGGGGTGCTGCCCGCCACCCATTTCCGCACCCAGGACCGCAAGCTGATGCTGGTGTTCGAGCATCATCTGGTCGACCTCGTCGCCGACCGCGTCGGCGGCCGCTTCAAGCAGCTCGCGCGGCTGGTCGGGCGCTCGGGCTCTGTAGTGCTGAACTGAGCGGCCATGTTCGAGGCGTTCGCCAACGATCTGCACGACACGGCAGGAATCGCGAGGCGGTCCCCGCGAGCGTTTCTGCTCGCTTGAGCGGGATCAGGGCCGCGGCGCCCGCGCAGAGATCGCGATCATGCGTTGCGCGATGATGCCGTA
The DNA here is from genome assembly GCF_013178945.1 of Bradyrhizobium aeschynomenes. Classification (GTDB taxonomy): domain Bacteria; phylum Pseudomonadota; class Alphaproteobacteria; order Rhizobiales; family Xanthobacteraceae; genus Bradyrhizobium; species Bradyrhizobium aeschynomenes. The sequence goes on along the minus strand of NZ_JABFDM010000013.1, from coordinate 124,571 downwards.
GACCTTGCGCCAGGCCTGCTCCACCTCGTCGCTCCATTGCGGGCCAAGCCCCCTGGCCAGCGTCCACAACAGCGCTTCGCCGACCACGGGATAATGCTCCGGCTTGACGCCGTAGCGCGCATGGTTGCGGCCGAGAATGTCGGTGCTCGACATCAATCCCGTCATCTGGTCGAGACTGCCGACGAGCACGGCCAGCGTTGCGATGAAGTCCCGCTTGAGCACGTCCATATCGTCGCGAAACATCGGGCGGCATTCCGGGGCGAGCTCGAAAACACGGTTGTAAAACGTCGTCGTCATGTCCGAAGCATTGGCAAACACCATGTCGAACGACGATCTGACGTGACCGATCTCCTCTGCAGTCAACATTATCAAGTCCGGTTCAAGGCATGCAAATCAGCAGCGAGGAATGAGTACGACGTGGTGGTGTCGCCGCGGCACATTGTGGTTCAAGACTACGAGGAGCTGATAACCGACCCTACGGTATTTGCCCGCAGCGCGGCACCTTGCCGCAGCCGTATCGACATCGGGAAAGATGCGGCACGCACAGGTCCGGCCGCGAGAGAGCGACGGCTCAGCCCTCCATAATCGGGCAATTGGGGCCGCGCAATCCGCGAGATATCCGAGAGCTGGTACCGGGTTCGGCTGACGGCAGCGCTTCGCGGCCATCACTCGGCTCGATCATCACGACCGGCGCTTAGGCCGATCGAGACGCGGATCGGGCGGACCGCTCATGTGACGAGCGGCCGCGATCGATGGCGCGTGAGAAGTCTGAACCGCGGCGGATCAGCTACGGCAGGTTGACGCCGCGCGCGGGCACCGCCTCGAGTTCGTCCTTGGCCTGGTGCTCCAGGGCGCGACGGCGCCAAATCGAGCCGGCGACCAGCACGACCGCGGCGCCGAGCAGCGACATCAGCGTCTCCATGACGTCGACATGGCTGGAGAGATGAGTCTTGCCCGCGAACAGGCCCGAGGCTGCCTCGATGTTGATGACCACGGTGCCGTCGAGGAGATGGTGCAGCATCGGCTCGATGGCCGGATCGGTCGCGATCACCTCGCCGGCGACCCAGCCGAGCAGCATGGCGCCGAGCCAGACCAAGAGCGGAAAACGGTCGAGCACGAGCATGATCAGCGCGGCGCCCGCGATGATCAACGGGATGCTCATGGCGAGGCCGATGATCAGCAGCGAGGCCTGGCCGTTGGCGGCGGCTGCCACCGCGATCACGTTGTCGAGGCTCATCACGAGGTCGGCGAGCGCGACGATGCGCACCGCGTGCCACAGCGTGGTGCCGGCGGCGATGTCGTCGTTCTCGTCCTCGGGCACCAGCAGCTTGGCAGCGATCACCAGCAGCGCCAGACCGCCGATCAGCTTCAGATAAGGCAGCGCCATCAGGGTGGCGACGATGCCGGTAAAAGCGATGCGCAGCGCAACGGCGATGCCGGAGCCGGCCACCATGCCCCAGACGCGATGCTTGCCGTGCAAGCCGCGGCAGGCGAGCGCGATCACCAGCGCGTTGTCACCCGACAACAGCACGTTGATCCAGACGATCTTGCCGAGCGCGAGCCAGAAGCCCGGGCTGTGCAGGTCGGCTTCGAATTGAGCGAGCAAATGGCCGTAAGTGGCGGGATCAGCAAGCTGCGATAGCCAGTTCACGGCCAGACCTTTCAGATGCGTTCGACGTGATTTCGCATGCGGGCGATGCTGCGGCGAAGCTTAGGCCTCGCCGCAGCGAACCCCGCTCAGCCGACGATCTCGTTGCCGGCGAAGAACTGCGCGATCTCGATCGCGGCGGTCTCCGGCGCGTCCGAGCCGTGCACGGAATTCTCGCCGATCGACTTCGCGTGCGCCTTGCGGATGGTGCCATCGGCCGCCTTGGACGGGTCGGTCGCGCCCATCACGTCACGGTACTTCAGGATGGCGCCCTCGCCTTCCAGCACCTGGACCACGACAGGGCCGGAGATCATGAAGTCGACCAGTTCACCGAAGAACGGCCGCGCCTTGTGCACGGCGTAGAAGGTCTCGGCCTGATCGCGGGTCATGCGGATCCGCTTCTGGGCCACGATGCGCAGGCCGGCCTTCTCGATCAGCGCGTTGATCGCGCCGGTCAGATTGCGCTCGGTCGCGTCGGGCTTGATGATGGAAAAGGTGCGCTCAATCGCCATGATATCGTCCTTGGAGATGCGGGATTTGGGTGAGTTGCGGGCTTATATCGACGCGATTGGCCGACGGCAAGCGACCGGGCCCCTGCCGGAGGCGCGACGCCTTACGACAATTTCACGATTCTGAACATAGTCTGAAGGCGCCGTGCGACCAGCGTTCAGCTGCCGTGACTTAAGGTGATCGGTATCGGGCGAAGATGAACCAGCCGCCTTCCGCTGGCCGCCTTCTCCCAGCCTCATCCGTCGGACAATTTCGGCGCCACCAGCGCTGTCATCCAGGAGACGATCATGTTGCGCAAACTCTCCCTCACCGCGGCGGCCGCAATTGCCCTGGGCACAGCCGCCCTCGCCCCGACCGCCGCATCGGCAGGATGGCATGGCGGCGGCTGGCATCATGGTGGCGGCTGGCATCATGGCGGAGGCTGGCATGGCGGCTGGCACCGTCCGTTCTACGGCCCCCGCTTCTTCGTCGGCGGCCCGGCCTACAGCTACGGCTACGGCGGCTGCTACGTCCGCCGCGTGGTTCCGACCCCGTGGGGACCGCGCTGGCGCTGGATCAACCGCTGCTACTGATTTGAGCCTCTGATACGAGCCTCGGCGCGGCACCCGCCCCCCGCCGCTCCGAACTCGCATCGCCCCGGCGTTCCCCCACGCCGGGGCTTTTTTCATGCATTTTCAACTCAATCCGGCGCATTCCGGCAGCACTCCGGAAACAAATCGGCCGCCCACGACTTGATACGACATCGTATTGCAACTGCTCGTGGAACTCCGTCATGACTGGCCGCACCGCCGATTTCAGCGAGGCGCTCGATCGCAAGACCAGCCGGTCGATCTGCGACGCCGTGGGCGAACGGCTGCAGCGCAGTCTGCCGCCTGACGGCTCTCATTTGCCCGATCCGCTGGCGCCTCTCATGAACGAGTTGCGTAAGCGCGATGAGCCGCTCGCGCGTTTCGATTGAAGGCCGCTGCGCCTGAATCGGCGACAAAGCGGTTGCGTTTGGCCGCGCGCGCGGTGACAAGGCGCGAATGCTTTCCATCACCGACATCTCCATCCGTCTCGCCGGACGGCTGCTCATCGACCAGAGCACGGTGCAGATTCCGCCCGGTGCGCGCGTCGGCCTGGTCGGCCGCAACGGCACCGGCAAATCGACGCTGTTCAAAGCCATCCGCGGCGAACTGTCGCTGGAGAGCGGCAGCATCAGCCTGCCGCCGCGGTGGCGCGTCGGCAGCCTGGCCCAGGAGGCGCCGAGCGGGCCCGAAAGCCTGATCGAGGTGGTGCTGCGGGCCGATCTCGAGCGTGATGCGCTGTTGCGGGAGTCCGAGACGGCCGACGACCCAGATCGCATTGCCGAGATCCAGACCCGCCTCGTCGACATCGACGCGCATTCGGCGCCGGCGCGCGCCGCAGCCATTCTCAGCGGCCTCGGCTTCTCCGCCGCCGACCAGGCGCGGGCATGTTCGGAGTTCTCCGGCGGCTGGCGCATGCGGGTCGCGCTCGCCGCCACCCTGTTCGCCGCGCCTGACCTGCTGCTGCTGGACGAGCCGACCAACTATCTCGACCTCGAAGGCACGCTGTGGCTCGAGGACCATCTGGCGCACTATCCGCGCACGGTGATCGTGATCAGCCATGACCGCGACCTGCTGGAGACCTCGGTCGACCAGATCCTGCATCTGGACCGCGGCAGGCTGACGCTGTATCGCGGCGGCTATTCCTCGTTCGAAGAGCAGCGCGCCACGCGCGAGATGCTCGACGCCAAGGCGGTCAAGCGCCAGGAGGCCGAGCGCGCCCGGTTGCAGGCCTTCGTCGAGCGCTTCAAGGCCAAGGCCTCGAAGGCACGCCAGGCGCAATCCCGCGTCAAGATGCTGGAGCGGATGAAGCCGATCGCCGCGCTCGTCACCCAGGACGTGCGCGAGATCACTTTCCCCGCCCCGGAGCGATTGCTGTCGCCACCGATCATCGCCGTCGACAACGCCTCGGTCGGCTACGATCCCGCGCAGCCCGTGCTCAACCGCGTCACCTTGCGCATCGACAATGACGATCGTGTCGCGCTGCTCGGTTCGAACGGCAACGGCAAGTCGACGTTGGTCAAGCTACTTGCCGGACGCCTCGCGCCGTTCTCCGGCAAGGTCACGCGCGCCGACAAGCTCTCCATCGCCTATTTCGCCCAGCATCAGCTCGACGAGCTCGACGAGACCGGCTCGCCCTACACGCATGTCCGCAAACTGATGGCAGAGGCGCCCGAATCGAAGGTGCGCGCGCGCGCCGGCGCGATCGGCTTCTCCGGCAAGGCTGCGGATACGCTGGTGAAGAGCTTGTCGGGCGGCGAGAAGGCGCGACTGCTGCTCGGCCTCGCCACGTTCTTCGGCCCGAACATGATCATCCTGGACGAGCCGACCAACCATCTCGACATCGACAGCCGCGCCGCGCTGGCAGAAGCGATCAACGAATTTCCGGGCGCGGTGATCATGGTGTCGCACGATCGCTACCTGATCGAGGCGTGCGCCGACCGGCTGTGGGTTGTCGCCGACAAGACCGTCAAGACCTATGACGGTGATCTCGACGATTACCGGCGGATGATCCTGTCCTCGCGCAGCGGCGCCGCCGCGCGTGAGACGGACCGCACGCAGGTGACCGAGAAGACGGAGCGGCCGCGCGGCGACAACCGGCGCAACGCACTGAAGCAGAAGATCACGGCCGCCGAGGCCGAGATTTCCCGCATCACCGAGATCATTGCCAAGATCGACGGCGCGTTGTCGCTGCCCGACATCTTCACGCGCGATCCGAAGCAGGCGGCGCAATTGTCGAAGGCGCGAGCCAATGCCGCCGATGCGCTGGCGCGAGCCGAGGAGCAGTGGCTGGAGGCCAGCACGCTGTATGACGAGGTCGCCGGTTGACGAACTGATCGTCGTCGACCGACCGCGCCGGCGGCGAGCCCGCTCAGGTCGCGCGCTTCTTGGCCGCCTTGGGCTTGGCCATCTTCGGCGCCGGCCCCGGATCGGGAGCGCGCTCCACCGAGGACAGGCGGCCTGCGGTGAACGTGTAGACGCCGGCTCGTGCGCCCCGCAGCCACGTCACGGTCGCAACCCGATCGCCGCCATTGTTGCCGATGTTGACGCTGTCCGGCGCGCCGATGCCTCGCACGACGTCGCATTCGGTGTGACCGAGCGCGACAGTGCCGCCTGCGGCCGGCGGCGGCGCCGCAGCCGCATCGTTCGTCAACGCATTCGCACCGGCAGCACCGCCAGCCGGCGCCATGCCCGGACACGCGCCCTCTGCGCTGACGAGATCGTCGGCGTTGACGGGCTTGTCAGGCGTGAGCGGCGGCGCGTCGATCGAGATGTTCTTGATGAACAGACGCTGCGGCCGATTGAACCATTCGGCGTCCTTGGACAGGAAATCCGGCGTGCTCGAGCATCCGGACACGACCGCTGCAAGCACAAGGAACGGCAGAACGCGCGTCAGTTGTTTGGTGTGGTCTCGCACGATGAACCTTGCTGAATTGCAACTTGTGGACACTCTAACGTGTTGTCCCATCATCACTTTGCGGCACGTTCGTGGCTTTGCCAACGCTCTGCCGGCAAATCGGCAGATTATCATTAATCGCGCGGCGCTGCCATCATCGGCACGCTCGCTCCGCTTACGCCATCATTGTCGGCGTTGCCAGCGCCCACGCTCGTCGGCCTGCCAATAGGTGACCTCGAATCCACGTGTTTTGCAATCGGTCCAGGCCGATCGCGCTGCAGCAAGCGCATCGGCATCGTCACCGTTGAAGACCAGCACCATGCGCTCATAGCTGTGTGAATCGGCCGGCAGCGCCGCGTTGTCCACCAGGAACCGGACGTTCGCGCCGTTGGGATTGCTCTCCTCCACCGAAAGCACGATCGGCTGATCGGCTACATCGGCCACGCGCCAGGTAGCGTGCGGCAGAAACGAATCGTCACGATAGGTCCACAGATGTGCATCGAGCGCATCTGCACGCTCCTCCGAGGTCGACTGCACCACGACACGCCAGCCGCGCTCGAGCGACTTCTCGAGCAACGGCGGCAGCACGCCTTCCAGGGTCATGTTCTGCAGATGATAGAACAGGACTTCGGTCATCGGCTCAGCTCCGTCACGCCTTCCCTTCGTACGAGTCCCAGACGAGACGGTCGAGCAGGCGGACGCCGTAGCCGGATCCCCAGCTCTGGTTGATCTCGGATTTCGGCGCGCCCATGGCCGTGCCGGCGATGTCGAGATGCGCCCACGGCGTGTCGTTGACGAAGCGCTGAAGGAATTGCGCGGCCGTGATCGAGCCGCCGTGGCGGCCGCCGGTGTTCTTCATGTCGGCAAACTGCGAATCGACCAGCTTGTCGTATTCGGGACCGAGCGGCATGCGCCAGACCTTCTCGCCGGTCTCCTGCCCCGCCTTGAGCAGCTTGTCGGCCAGATCGTCGTTGTTGGAGAACAGGCCCGCATGCTCGGTGCCGAGCGCAACCATGATCGCGCCGGTCAGGGTCGCCAGGTCGATCATGAATTTCGGCTTGAACTTGGTGGCGACGTACCAGAGAACGTCGGCGAGCACGAGCCGCCCTTCCGCGTCGGTGTTGATGATCTCGATGGTCTGGCCGGACATCGAGGTGACGATGTCACCGGGACGCTGGGCGTTGCCGTCCGGCATGTTCTCGACCAGCCCGATCGCACCGATCACGTTGGCCTTGGCCTTGCGGGCCGCCAGCGCATGCATCAGGCCGACCACGCAGGCCGCGCCACCCATGTCGCCCTTCATGTCCTCCATCGAGCCGGCCGGCTTGATCGAGATGCCGCCGGTGTCGAAGCAGACGCCCTTGCCGATGAAGGCGACCGGCTGCTCGCCTTTCTTGCCGCCATCGTAGCGCATCACCACGGTGCGGCTCGGCCGCGCCGAGCCCTGGCCGACGCCGAGCAGCGCCCCCATGCCGAGCTTCTTCATCGCGGGCACATCGAGGATCTCGACGGTGACGCCGAGCTTGCGCAGCGCGGCGGCGCGCTTGGCGAACTCCTCAGGGTAGAGCACGTTCGGCGGCTCGTTGACGAGATCACGCGCCAGAATCACGCCATCGGTGACGTGGGCGCGCGGCGCGAACGCCTTCTTGGCCGCCGCGACATCCGCGACCGCGACGGACACAGCCGCGCTGACGCCCGCCTCGTCGTCCTTCTTCTTGGTCTTGTAGCGGTCGAATCGATAGGCCCGCAGCCTGATCCCGGCGGCGAGCGAGCTGACCTGATCCGGCGTCATCGGTCCGGCCGGCAGCTCGGCCAGCACCGTCACCGGTTCAGTTCCGGCATTCAGTTTTCCGGTTAAGGTCCCGCCAAATTTGAGGAAATCCTTGTCCTTGAGGTCAGCGCCCTTGCCCGTCCCGATGACGATCAAGCGCTGAATCTTGATTCCCTCGGGGGCCAGCAGGTCCAGCACGGCGCCATCCTTGCCCTTGAATCGCGCGGCCGACGCGGCACGCTTGATCAGGTCCGAAACCCCTCCGAGCGCCTTCTCGGTCGCGGCTCCAAGTCGCAGCGAATCATCACAGAACACCACCATGATACCGCGCGGAGCGGTCGACAGCGGAACGAAGCCGACCTTGACGGTGTCGGACATCAAGCAATCCTCCAAAATTTCGACGTGAGAGCCGCCGCGACCGGCCGAAATCCGTGCGGACAGGCGAGGATGGCGGCAGTTCGGAACCCAACTTGGCAACAGTATGACCCGGCTTGGCCAGAGCTGCCAAGCCTTCCCGTGGCGGGGCGGCCACATCAATGAAATTTTGATCGTATTTTCGTGACGCCACGCCACAGCCATTTTGTCGACGGATCAAAGGGATGGTAAAGATATTCTCTGCCCTTGGAACGTGACGGCGCAGGCAGCGTAAGGACCCGTTTCGAGGGGTGGCTGCAGCGCTCGTTCCGGGACCGCTGATTGGGGATCGAGCGCACACGATGGGGTCCATCGACAGGTACATCTTTCGCACGACGCTCGCGTCGTTTGCGTTGGTCCTGGTGAGCCTCACCGGGGTGATCTGGATCACCCAGGCGTTGCGCGGCATCGACCTGATGACGAGCCAGGGCCAGACCATCCTGACCTTCCTCGGCATCACCGGCCTCGTCATTCCCTCGCTGCTCGGGGTCATCGCGCCGATCGCGCTGATGATCGCGGTCTCGCACACGCTGAACAAGCTCGCGACCGATTCGGAGATCATCGTCATGAACGCCGCCGGCATGTCGCCGATCCGGCTGTTCGTGCCGTTCGCCTATGCGACCTGCGTGGTCGCCCTGCTCGTCACCTTGCTCGCGTCCTATATCGCGCCAGACGGTCTGCGCAGGATCAAGCAGTGGGACGCAGAAATCACCGCCGACGTGCTGACCAACATCCTGCAGCCGGGGCGGTTTGCGCAGCTCGACCAGAACCTGACGATCCGGATCGGCGAACGCCAGCCGGGCGGCGAGTTGAAGAACATCCTGATCGACGACCGTCGCGATCCCAAGGAACGGATCACGATCATCGCCGAAAAGGGCACCGTAGTGAAGAACGCCGACGGTTCGTTCCTGGTGCTGGAGGACGGCAATCTGGAGCGGTTCGAGATCGGCAAGCGTGAGCCGGCGATGGTTGCGTTCGCCCGCTATGCCTTCGACATGTCGAAGTTCTCGAATCAGGGACGTGACGTCACGCTCGGCATCCGCGAACGCTACGTGTGGGAGCTGATGGCGCCGGCCGAGGATGATCCCATCTACAAGCAGATCCCCGGACAATTCCGGCAGGAATTGCACGACCGCTTCCTCGCCCCGATCTACCCGTTCGCGTTCGCCGCGCTCACCTTCGCATTTTTGGGAGCGCCGCGGACCACGCGCCAGAGCCGAAATTTCTCGTTCGGCAGCGCCATCCTCGCCGTGTTCGGCGTCCGTATGGCCGGCTTTGCCTGCTCGGTCATGACCGTGAAAACCCCGATCGCCGCATTGATCCAGTACCTGATGCTGTTCGGCGCTCTTGGCCTGTCCATCTGGATCATCGTCGGCGGCGTGGTCGTCGAGCCGCCGGCGCGTCTCATGGAGGCCATCAACCGCTCCAATGCGCGAATCGCGCGGCTGTTCAGAAGGCCCGCCACCGCATGAGCATGATCACGAACACGCTCGGGCGCTACTTTGCTGGCCGTTTCCTGGTTTCGGCGGTCGGTGTGTTCGCGAGCATCTTCCTGCTGCTGGTGCTGGTCGACTACATCGAGATGGTGCGCAGGACGTCGGGCCTGGCTTCCGCCTCGGCCCTGATGGTGGCGGAGACCTCGCTGTTTCGCGTGCCGCAGCTGCTCGAAAAAATGATGCCGTTCTGCGTGCTGATCGGCGCCATGACCTGCTATCTCGCGCTGTCGCGGCGGCTCGAACTCGTGGTGGCGCGCGCCGCCGGCGTCTCGGCCTGGCAGTTCATTGCGCCGGCGCTGGCGAGCGCGATCATGCTCGGCCTGATGGCGACGACGCTCTACAATCCGATGTCGGCCAATCTGCGCGAGCTGTCGAAGCGCATGGAGGCCGAGCTGTTCGGCGCGGCCCCGGGCGGCGGCGTGCAGGATGCGTCGGGCTTCTGGCTGAATCAGCTCAATCCGGACGGCTCGGTCATCATCAACGCCGCGCGCAGCGAGCAGCAGGGCGTTCGGCTGACCGGCCTCACGCTGTTCCGTTTTGATACGCAGAATCGCTTCAAGGACCGAATCGAGGCCCGCGAGGCCAGTCTCGAGGAAGGCCAATGGGTGTTCAAATCGGTGCGCCGATTCTCGCTCGATGCACCGCCGGTGGACGAACCGACGTTCGTCCTGCCCACCACTTTGACGCCGGCGCAGGTCCGCAACAGCTTCTCCACCCCCGAAACTGTGTCGTTTTGGCAACTGCCGAGCTACATCCGTTCGTCGGAGAGTTCGGGCTTCGCGACCGCGGGGTACCGACTGCAGTATCATAAGCTCATCGCGCAGCCGTTTTTGCTGGCTGCGATGGTCATGCTGGCTGCGTCCGTGTCCCTCAGGTTCTTCCGTATGGGTGGCGTTCAAAAAATGGTTTTGAGTGGCGTGGGCGCCGGCTTTCTGCTCTACGTGCTGTCGAAAGTAACGGAAGATTTGAGCAAGGCTGCGTTGATGAATCCGATCGCTGCGGCGTGGCTGCCCGTGTTCGTCGGCGGCCTCACCGGTTTTATGGCCTTGCTCTACCAGGAGGACGGCTAGTGTCGTTCGTTGCCGTCCGTCAGACCGCGCTCGCCGCGCTCCGGCTGCATGCCGTTGCGCGCCTTGCTTGCGCGGGCGCCCGTTGCGCCGGGTCTGCCGTACTCGTCTGCGCCGTCGCGCTGACGCTCGGCCTCGTGGCCGAGTCTGCGCTGTCGCCTGCCGCTGCCCAGAGCTTCACCTACAACCCGCGCCCGCCGAAGGCGCCGCCGCCGCGCGTCGCCAACGACAACCAGATGCTGGTGCAGGCGACCGAGGTCGATTACGACTACAACAATTCGCGCGTGTCGGCGGTCGGCAACGTCCAGTTGTTCTACAACGGCACCTCGGTCGAGGCCGACCGGGTGATCTACGACCAGAAGACCAAGCGCCTGCATGCGGAAGGCAACATCCGCATGACCGACGCCGACGGCAAGATCACCTACGCCAACAGCCTCGATCTGTCCGACGACTACCGCGACGGCTTCGTCGATTCGCTGCGCGTCGAGACCGAGGACCAGACGCGGATGGCGGCCACGCGCGCCGACCGCTCCAAGGGCAATTACACGGTCTTCGAGAACGGCGTGTACACAGCCTGCGCGCCCTGTAAGGACGATCCGAAGAAGCCGCCGCTGTGGCAGGTCAAGGGTGCGCGCATCATCCACGACCAGACCGAGAAGATGCTGTATTTCGAGAATGCCCAGCTCGAATTCTTCGGCGTCCCGCTGGCCTATATCCCCTACTTCTCGACGCCTGATCCGACGGTCAAGCGCAAGAGCGGCTTCCTGATGCCGGGCTTCACCCAGACGGGTGGCTACGGCTTCGGTGTCGACATCCCCTATTACTGGGCGATCGCGCCGGATTACGACGCGACCTTCACGCCGCGCATCACCTCCAAGCAGGGCGTGCTGGTGCAGACCGAGTTCCGCCAGCGCCTCAGCAATGGCGGCTATCAGGTGCGCCTGTACGGCATCGACCAGCTGAACCGCAACGCGTTCGCCGGCCAGCCGGGCGACCGCCAGTTCCGCGGCGGCGTCGACACCAAGGGCCAGTTCGCGCTCAACGACAAATGGGTGTTCGGCTGGGACGGCATCCTGCTGTCCGACTACATGTTCCTGTCGGACTACCGGCTGGCGCAGTATCGCGATCCGTTCAACTCCTTCATGAGCCTGCCGACGGAAGCGATCTCGCAACTGTATCTGACCGGCGTCGGCAGCCGCAGCTTCTTCGATGTCCGGGCGATCCACTATCTGAGCTTCTCCGGCAACCAGCAGACGGTTCCGATCGTCTATCCGGTGCTGGATTACTCGAACGTGCTCAACTACCCGGTGTTCGGCGGCGAGTTCAGCTACAAGACCAACTTCGTCAACCTGACCCGCGAGCAGGCGGTGTTCGATCCGATCACGACGACGGCCAACACCAATGGCCTGTGCACGACGACGTCGGCCGACCCGCTGGCGCGCCTGCCGACCCAGTGCCTGCTGCGTGCCACGCCCGGAACCTATACGCGCCTGAGCGCGCAGGCACAGTGGCGGAAGTCGTTCACCGATCCCTACGGACAGATCTGGACGCCGTTCGCGATCCTGCGCGCCGACGCGATCAACGCCAACGTCACGGCGCAGCCGGGCGTCGGCAACTTCCTGCCGACCGGCGACACCCAGGCGCTGCGGTTGATGCCGACCGTCGGCCTCGAATACCGCTACCCGTTCATCAACGTTCAGCCGTGGGGCACCACCACGATCGAGCCGATCGCCCAGGTGATCATCCGGCCGAACGAAACCTATGCCGGCCGGCTGCCGAACGAGGACGCCCAGAGCATGGTGTTCGACGCCAGCAACCTGTTCAGCGTCGACAAGTTCTCCGGCTACGACCGCGTCGAAGGCGGCGGCCGCGCCAATGTCGGCGTGCAGGCGACCACGCAGTTCGACCGCGGCGGCACCATCAACGTGCTGTTCGGCCAGTCCTACCACCTGTTCGGCCTGAACTCGTTCGCCGTTCAGGACATGAACAACACCGCCATCGGTTCCGGCCTGGACAAGAACGTGTCCGACTACGTGGCCCGGGTGGATTACTCGCCGAACCGGACCTACACGTTCAGCATGCGCAGCCGGTTCGATCAGCAGAACCTGAACGTCCAGCGCTTCGAGGCGGAAGCCAAGGCGAACTTCGACCGCTGGTCGATGGCTCTGACCTATGGCAACTACGCCGCCGATCCGGCGATCGGCTACCTCGCCCGACGCGAGGGCATCCTGGGCAGCGGCTCGGTCAAGGTCGCGCCGAACTGGGTCGTGACCGGTGCTGCGCGGTGGGACCTCGCGGCCAACAAGATCAACCAGTATGTGATCGGTGCGGGCTACGTGGACGATTGTTTCGTGCTGGCCGCCAACTATGTAACGTCGTATAATTACACGACAGGCACCACCGCCCCCGTTCTGAGCCATGCCTATATGCTCCAGATCGGACTCCGGACACTCGCCAATTCCTCGTCGACGGGAACCGGGGCTGGGGGCCTTCAGTAGCGCGCGCCAGTCTCCGGCCGGCTCCCTTGGGTCTGAGAAGAGGCCCGCGTCGAGAGTCTTGCGGTTGAGAGCCGTGGCGCCGCTTTCAGTTGGATCCATTGCGAACAGCGAAGCTTGGCCATGACGATTGCGTTCCCTCCTCGCCTTCGGGCCCTGACGATCTGCGCGGTTGCCGCGCTGGTCTGGGGCTGTGGCATGATCTCGGCCCAGGCTCAGAGCATCGTCGTCATGGTGAATGGCGATCCCATCACCAATTACGACGTCGAGCAGCGCACCAAGCTGAACTTCCTGAGCACCCGCAAGCAGCAGTCTCGCCAGGAGGTCATCAACGAGCTGATCGACGACAAGGTGAAGATCAAGGAAGGCAAGAAATTCGGCGTCGAGCCGACCTCCGCTGACGTCGACCAGTCCTACGCCGGCATGGGCTCCCGCATGCGCCTCAATGCCGATCAGCTCACCAAATCGCTCGAGAGCCAGGGCGTCCGGCCGGAGACGCTCAAGGCCCGCATCAAGGCGGAGATCGTCTGGACCAGCCTCGTGCGCGGCCGCTACAAGGAACGCCTGATCGTCTCCGACAAGGACGTGGCTGCAGCCGTCGCGGCGGCGGGCGGCGACTCGGACCAGCAGGGCCAGGCGTTCGAGTACAAGATGCAGCCGGTGGTTCTGATCGTCGCCAATTCGTCCAATCAGGGCGCGATGGAAGTCCGGCATAAGGAAGCGGAAGCCCTGCGCGCGAGGATCCAGAGTTGCGCCGACGCCAACTCCATCCTTAGAACGACGGCCAATGCCGTGATCAAGGAGATCGTGATCAAGACTTCTGCCGACATCCCGCCGAACTTGCGCAAGCTGCTCGACGACACGCCGATCGGCCATCTGACCCCGCCTGAAGCCACCAAGCAGGGCATCCAGATGGTGGCCCTCTGCGCGCGCACGCCGACGACGATCGACACGCCGAAGAAGCGCGAGATCAAGGAGCAGATGTACGCGAAGAAATACGAGGCGACCTCCAAGGCCTATCTGCAGGAAGTCCGCAAGGCGGCGATGATCGAATATCGCTGATGACCAAGCCCCTTGCGCTAACCCTGGGGGAGCCCGCAGGCATCGGACCCGACATCACGTTGCAGGCCTGGCTGCGCCGCAATGCACTCGGTCTCCCCGCCTTCTACGTGCTCGGCGACCCGGCTCTTCTGGCGCAGCGCGCCAAGCTGCTCGATCTCCCCGTTCCCGTCGCCGAGGTGCGACCCGAACAGGCGCCGGAGGCCTTTGCAGCGGCACTTCCCGTGGTCTCCACGGGTCATCGCGTTACCGCCTTGCCCGGCCGCCCCGATGCGACCAGCGCCGAGGCCGCCATCGGCGCGATCCGCCAGGCCGTTGCCGATGTGAGGGCCGGACGGGCCGGCGCCGTCGTCACCAATCCGATCGCCAAGGCCGTGCTGTACCGCGCCGGCTTCTCGCATCCGGGTCACACCGAATTCCTCGCCGAGCTCGCTGCCGACGGCGGCGCGGTGCCGCAGCCCGTCATGATGCTGTGGTCACCGACGCTGGCCGTCGTGCCCGTGACCATCCACGTGTCCTTGCGCGAGGCGATCGAGCAACTGACGAGCCCGCTGATCACCTCGACGACGCGCATCGTCGCCGCCAGTCTGCGGCGCTATTTCGGCGTCTCACGGCCGCGCATCGCCATGTCCGGACTCAATCCGCATGCCGGCGAGGATGGCACGATGGGCACCGAGGAGGACACGATCATCGCGCCGGCGATCGCGACCCTGCGCAATGCGGGACTCGACGTGCAGGGGCCGCTGCCGGCCGACACGATGTTTCACGATGCCGCGCGCAAGAGCTATGATTGCGCCGTCTGCATGTACCACGACCAGGCGCTGATCCCGATCAAGACGCTGGCGTTCGACGAAGGGGTCAACGTGACGCTCGGCCTGCCCTTCATCCGCACCTCGCCGGATCACGGCACGGCCTTCGGCATCGCCGGCAAGGGCACCGCCAACCCGGCGAGCCTGATCGCGGCTCTCCAGCTCGCCGCGCGCATGGCCAGCCAATCGTCATGAGCGCGATCGACGACCTCCCGCCGCTGCGCGAGGTCATCCGCGAGCACCAGCTGTCGGCACGCAAGGCGCTCGGCCAGAATTTCCTGCTCGATCTCAACCTCACGGCCCGGATCGCGCGCGCCGCAGGTCCCCTGGAGGACGCCACCGTGGTGGAGATCGGCCCGGGTCCGGGAGGCCTGACGCGGGCCCTGCTCGCGCTCGGCGCCCGCCATGTGATCGCGGTCGAGCACGACGAGCGCGCGATTCCTGCACTGCAGGCGATCGCCGACCATTATCCCGGGCGGCTGGAGATCGTCTGCGGCGATGCACGGACCTTTGATGTCGCTCCCTATCTCGGAAGCACCAAGGCGAAGATCGTCGCCAACCTGCCCTACAACATCGCGACGCACCTTTTGATCGGCTGGCTCTCCGCCGAGCCGTGGCCGCCCTGGTACGACATGATGGTGCTGATGTTCCAGCGCGAGGTCGCCGAGCGCATCGTCGCGCGCGAGAACGAGGAGGCCTACGGCCGGCTGGGCGTGCTCGCCAACTGGCGCTGCGAGACCAAGATCCTGTTCGACATCTCGCCGTCCGCCTTCGTGCCGCCGCCGAAGGTCACCTCGTCCGTGGTGCGGCTGGTGCCCCGCGCGGCGCCCGAGCCGTGTGACCGCCGCGCGCTGGAGCAGGTCGCCGCCGCCGCCTTCGGCCAGCGGCGCAAGATGCTGCGGCAGAGCCTGAAGTCCCTGCCTGCCGATCCCGCGCGGCTGGCAGCGGCCGCCGGCGTCGATCCCACCCGTCGCGCCGAGACCATCCCGGTGTCCGGCTTTGTTGCCATGGCTCGCGAATTGACCAATAGTCGCAACGACAACAAGACCTAACAACAAGCATTTCAGGGAGATTCATCATGGCGTTGATGCGCCGCCAATCGCTCGTCAAGTTCGACGCGCCGCTGTGCGAGACGATCGTCGAGACACCGAAGCCGCAAGGCCGCGAAGTTCTGGTTCGCATCGAGCGCTGCGGCCTCTGTCACTCCGATTTGCACATCCAGGATGGCTATGCCGATCTCGGCAATGGCAAGCGCCTGGACACGACGCGCGGCATGACCCTGCCCTTCACGCTCGGCCATGAGATCGCCGGCGTGGTCGACGAGGTCGGACCGGACGTGCCGAAGGAGCTGATCGGCGCCCGGCGCGCGGTTTTTCCATGGATCGGCTGCGGCCAGTGCCGCGACTGCGTCAATGGCGACGAGAATCTGTGCGCCAAGCAGCGCTTCCTCGGCGTCTCGATCGACGGCGGCTTCGCCACCCACGTGCTGGTGCCGGATGCGAAGTATCTGCTGGAATACGATCCGCTGCCGGTCAACCAGGCCGCGACGCTGATGTGCTCCGGCGTCACGGCCTATGGCGCGCTCAAGCGCCTCGTGGACCGGCCGCGCCAGCGCAATCTGCTGCTGATCGGACTCGGCGGCGTCGGCATGATGGGGCTGTCGTTCGCGCAGGCGATGTTCAAGCAGCCGATCTCGGTGGCCGATCTTTCGGCCGCCGCGCGCGAGACGGCGCTGAAGAATGGCGCAGCGACGGCCTACGACCCGGCCGAACCGGATGTGATCAAGCGCATCCTCAAGGAGACCGAGGGCGGCTTCGACGAGGTCGTCGATTTCGCCGGCAACGAGAAGTCGATGGCCTTCGCGGTGTCCGTTGTTGCACGCGGCGGCAAGATCGTCGTGTCCGGACTGATGGGGGGCCAGTTCACCCTGCCGATGGTTCAATGGGTCTACAAGCGCATGACCATCGAAGGCTTCATGGTCGGCACCCTGACTGAGGCGCACGAGTTGATGGCGCTGGCCCGCGCCGGAAAGATCAAGCCGCCGCCGATGCGCGAGGAGCCGATGGGCGACGTGCAGAAGTGGATCGATGCGCTGCGGGCCGGACACGTGGTCGGGCGGGTGGTCCTCACGAACTGATGAGCCGTGGCCATCATCGCGCAGGCGGCCGCAGGTCTTGCACCGTCGCCGCCTGCTGCTCCCCTCGCCCCGGCCACCTTGCGATCAGGCGGAGGGTGATGCGACCGCAATGCCCTGCGTCCCGTCCACAGATCGTTCGTCCACAAACCTAGCGGTTGTCGGCGCCATCTCCCTGATCGCGGAGGGTGAAACATGCCGTCGGTCGTCACCGATGCGACCGATTTGGCGCGACATCGCGGCCAAAACCGCGAAGGCAGACAGAATCTCTTGTGGGAAAAAAGCCGCACTCGGGCACGAAAGGACCGAGCCAGAATTAATCCGGAATTGCGGCTCATTGCCACCCAACTTGTTTCCGAGAACGCGCCGTTGCGTAAGCGTATCCGGAGTCGTCAATGGCAAGCCGAACGGCAGGAGTTGCATTTGCCATTGCGACCGGCATTGCAGCGACCGTACTGTTCGCGCTGCCGCGCGCTGCCGTGACGGCCGAGGAATGCCTGACGGAGCCGACCGGCGACAAGTCCGACGCTCAGCATTGGTACTATCGTTTCGACCGCGGCACCAATCGCCGCTGCTGGTATCTCAAGGACGCAAATGGCCGCGAGATCGCCGCGCCTGCCCGCGCGACGCAGCAGCCGGCCCCCTGGGACTTCGCCCAGCCCGCCGCCCCTAAGCTGGCACCGCGACGTACCGATGGTCCAACCCTGCGCTCTGGCGCCGACGCGATGGCCGAGCTGCCGCAATCCCGCCTGCGCACCGGCGTCGACCCAAGGGGCACCCCGAAGCCGCAGAATCTCGCCATCACACCCACGACCCTGACGGCCTCGGACGCCAGCCTGCCGCGCAGCCTCGATGCCTCGCCCTGGCCGTCGGCGCCGCCGCAACAGGCGGATACGACGCCGATGGATACGGCGCCGGCAGCCATGGCCGATGACGGCAATGCCGGTGCCGATGCCGGCGCCACCGCGGCTTCTGCGAGCGACGGCCAGAGTGCCGCCGCGTCCAAAGCGACCAAGCCCGAAGCGCCGATCCACATGCTGATGCTGGTGGTGATCGGCGCACTCGGAATTTCGGGCCTGCTCGCCAGCGCGCTCTACCGGCTCAGCCGCATGGGACGGCGGCGCCGGCGCAACGGCAGCTGGCACGAGGATGCGGTGCAATTGCGCCGCGCCCGCACCAAGCCACGATCCAAGGCGGCGCCGACGGGAATGCGTGCCGGTCGCGGCGGCATGGCCCATGCGCCTCAGGCCGATAGCGGCCGCGGCTCACAGCCGGCCTCCGCGCTCGACCTTGCGAGCGCGCGGCTGTCGGCATCCCAGCCGGAGCACCTGGAGTCGCGTCAGCACCGACAGGCGGCATCCCCACAGCACCCGGACCATCGTCAGCCCGTCTCGGCACGCCGGCGCGAGCTCGACGCTGCGATGGACATGCAGCGGCCGCAGAGCACCGACGCCGTGTGGCAGGCTGCGGACCAGCTCGCCGACCGCTCCGCAGCCCGGCGTGCGCCTGCCGTCGCCGAGCAGATGGCAGCGGCCGCCGCTCAGCCGGCTCCTGTTGCGATGATGGCGCCCACAGCGCCGCCGACGCAACAACAACAGATGGTTGCTGCCCAGATGGCTGCGGCGCAAGCCGCTGCCGTCAAGATCGCGGCTGCCAAAGCCAGCGCGGCGGCGGCGCTCGCTCCCCAGGCGTCGCCCGCTCACGCGGCACCGGCCGAACCAGCCCCGAGCTCCTGGTCGGCGCCACAAAGCTCTGCAGCAGCCATTCCAACGCCAGCCTTCGTGACCACCCCGCCTCCCGCGCCTCCGGCCCAGGATCCCGCGCCGGCTGCACCACCGGCCCCCGTCGACGTCAGCGAGATCGTGTCGGCTCTACGCAAGGCCCGCACCAGCGAGGCCGCATCGCCGTCGGCGGGCGCAGCTCCGCTCGACGCCGCCAAGGTGATTGCCGCGCTGCTGGTGTCGCGCGCAGCCAAGCGGCGGACGACCCAGGCAGCAACGAACGAGACCGGCGACAGCCCGTCGGTAGCCGTCGCCGTCGAAGCGCCCCCGCCGCCCGCGGCGGAGGCCGCCATGTCTCAATCTCAAGCCGCGCAACAGCTCATGAATCGTCTGCGCAGCCGCCAGCTGGCGGCTCAGCCCGGACCTGCCACATCGGATCAGCCTGCCGCCGCCGGCGCAGTGGAGGCCGAATCGGGCGACCCTGCCGCGGCGCTGATCGCTACGCTTCGCGCGCATGCAGCGCGGCAGCCCGCCTATCAGACGGATGACAACATGGCATCGGCTGATGCGGCAGCCCTGCCGGAGGCGCCCACGGCCGCTGCTGACGACGACCTCGACGATCCCGCGGCAGCGCTGATCAATCTGCTGCAGTCGCGCTTCTCCTTGCCGGAGGACGAGCTGGAGACGGAGCCGCCTCGGGACGCCCAGGAAGAGTTTGCCGTCGAGGCGCCGCAGCCCGTCTTGCAGATCCACGATGATCCTGCCGCGCAGCTCATGAGTCTGCTGGAATCGCGATCATCGATCCCGGCCGCACCGCCCCTCATCGACAGACCACCACCGCAGCAGCAGCCCAAGCGGCACACGCCGCAGCAGCCGCATCAGCAGCGGGCGCCACAGCAACGGCCCCCGTTCGCGCCGACGCCGTTCGAGGATCCGGCGACCCCGCCGCTCGATTTCATTCCGCGGCCGCCGGCTCTGCGGCCTCGGCCTCGCAACATTCAGCAGGACGAGTCGCTCGACGGCATCCAGGACATCCTGGCGCGCCTCGGCCGCAGAGCCTAGAGAATGACCCGGAAAAGTGGAAACCGGTTTTCCGAAGGATCATGCTCAAACAAGCATACTAGGGAACGTCAGCTTTCGAGCT
The DNA here is from genome assembly GCF_013178945.1 of Bradyrhizobium aeschynomenes. Taxonomy (GTDB): domain Bacteria; phylum Pseudomonadota; class Alphaproteobacteria; order Rhizobiales; family Xanthobacteraceae; genus Bradyrhizobium; species Bradyrhizobium aeschynomenes. The sequence continues at coordinate 104,841 of NZ_JABFDM010000013.1, read as the reverse complement.
GGCGCTGCAGTTCGCGGACGAAGGTCGTCAACCCGGTCCGGCGCTCGCGCTTCAGGCGCTCGGCCTTGAGGATCGACTGCACCTCGGCAAACGCGTCGTCGACGTTGCGGTTGATGACGATGTAGTCGTACTCCGCCCAGTGGCTCATCTCGTGGCTGGCCCGGCTCATGCGCCCGCGGATGACCTCATCGGAGTCCTGCGCGCGCGTGTGGAGACGCTTCTCCAGATCGGCGGCGGACGGCGGCAGGATGAACACGCTGACCACGTCCTGCCGCGCCTTCTCGCGCAGCTGCTGCGTGCCCTGCCAGTCGATGTCGAACAGCACGTCCTGGCCCGCCGACAACGCCGCTTCGACCGGCGCGCGCGGCGTGCCATAGCGGTTGTCGAACACAGTGGCCCATTCGAGCAGCTCGTTGCGCTTGGCCATGTCCTCGAAGCGCGCCCGGTCGACGAAGTGATAGTCGCGGCCGTCGACCTCACCCGGCCGCATCGGCCGCGTCGTCGCCGAGACAGACATCCGCAGGCCCGACATGCGCTCGATCAGCAGGCGCGACAGCGTCGTCTTGCCCGCCCCTGAAGGCGATGACAGCACGAACATCAGGCCGCGCCGCTCGACTCCATCAAAGCTTCCGTCGTGAGCCGCCATGGATCACTCCAGATTCTGGACCTGTTCGCGGAACTGCTCGACCACGGTCTTCATCTCGAGTCCCGTATTCGTCAGTTCGATGTCGTTCGACTTCGAGCAGGTGGTGTTGACCTCGCGGTGGAATTCCTGGGAGAGGAAGTCGAGCCGGCGGCCGACAGGTCCGCCCTTGCCGAGCATCTCGCGCGCCTGCGCGATGTGCGAGGCGATGCGATCGAGCTCCTCGCGCACGTCGGCCTTGGCCGCGATCAGCAGCGCCTCCTGCGCCAGGCGATCGGGATCGAAGCGATCGGACGTTTCGAGCAAGGCCGCAACCTGCTCCGCGAGCCGGGCCTTGACGGCTTCGGGCTTGCGGCCGGGCGATGCTTCCGCCTTCTTCGCCAGCGTTTCGATCTCGTCGACGCGCTGGTTGAGGATCTGCCCGAGCGTGTCGCCCTCGCGCCGGCGCATCTCGACGAGATGCTTCAGAGCAGTTTCGAACGACGCCATAGCGGCGTCCTTGGCAGCCTTGTCCTCGGCCTCGTCGCTCTCCGGCTCGGCGACCTCGATCACGCCCTTGATGGACAACAGGCCATCGATGCTCGGCGCGACAGCATCGATCCTGCCGGCGAGCGAGCCCGCGACCTTCACGACAGCAGCCAGCACGTCCTCGTTGATGCGCACGGTCGTACCGGTCTCGGCACGCTTCACGGTGAGGTTCGCATAGACGGTGCCCCGGGAGAGCACCTCGGTGGCGCGCTTCTTGGCGAACGCCTCGACCTCGTCCCAGCCCTGCGGCAGGCGCACCCGGACGTCCAATCCCTTGGCATTGACCGACTTCAACTCCCACTCGAACGAGTAGGGACCGCTTGCCCCGTGGCTACGGGCAAAGCCGGTCATGCTCGACAGCGCCATTTCGTCAATCTCTCCGGCACATCAGCAGCGGGGGACAGACTCGCCCCGCCAAAAGTGCGCGAACCTTACGGGCTTTTGGGCAAATGTTAAGCCCGGTTCTGCGCGGCCGGCCTGCGTGGGAAATTATTGCTGAACGACCGGCGGGGTCGGCTGTGCGGCGCCCTGCCGTGCCCCATTGCCGGGAGCAGCGCCGCCGGGGGCACGGCTGGCGGGCGGCTTCTTCGCCCCCGCCGGCGCCCTGGGAGTGGTTGCCCCGGCCGCCGGATCCACCGCTCCGCCGGCAACGGCAGGCAACGCCTCGTCCGGCTCGACGGTGTCGTTCTGGGTCTGCCGTTCCATCGCCCTGAGCTTCGCGACGTTCTTCTGGTGCAGGTCGTAGGTCTCGGTGAAGGCATGGCCGCCGGTGCCGTCAGCCACGAAATACAGATCGCGCGTGCGCGCCGGATTCGCCGTCGCTTCCAGCGAGGCGCGGCCGGGATTCGAGATTGGCCCGGGCGGCAGGCCCTCGATCACATAGGTGTTGTAGGGCGAGGGCTGAGTGATCTCGCTGCGCTTGATCGGACGTCCCAGCGTCCCCTTGCCGCCGACCAGGCCGTAGATGATGGTCGGATCGGACTGCAGCTTGATCCGCTGCCTCAGCCGGTTCACGAACACCGCGGCGACACGGCTGCGCTCGTCCGGCTTGCCGGTCTCCTTCTCCACGATCGAGGCCAGGGTCACCAATTGCTCGGGCGTCTTGACCGGCAGATCGGGACTTCGGCGCTCCCAGATCTCGGCGAGCACACGCTTCTGCGCCTGTTGCATGCGCTGGATGACCTGATCGCGGCTGGTGCCGCGCGGGAACTTGTAGGTCTCCGGCAGCAGCGTGCCCTCGCGCGGAATCTCGCGGACGCTGCCGGTGAAGATCTCGTTGTCGGACAGGCGGGCGACGATCTGCTCGGAGGTCAGGCCTTCGGGAATCGTGACGCCATGCTGCACGACCTTGCCTTCGACGATCACGCCGATCACGTCACGCAGCGACGCATTCTTCTGGAACGCATACTCGCCCGGCTTCAGGTCGGAACTCGCCTTCAATGCGTAGACGCCGCCGATGAATATCCAGGGATTGACGTCGATGACGCCTTCGCGCGCCAGCACATCGGCGATGTCGCGCTTGCCGGCGCGCTGAGGAATGTTGACGATCCTGTCTTCCTGCAGCGGCCCGGCGGCCTCGAGCATCTGCCGGCCATAATAGTATGCAGCACCCGCCCCGACCATCGCGAGCAGAAGCAGCGTGATGATCGCATTGCCGACCACCACGAAGGGGTTGCGTGCCCGCTCGGAGCGGCGCGGCGGCGGCGGCACGCGTTCGGGCTCCAGCGCTGCGCGCGGACTGCGGGGCGAGATGGGCGGCCGTTCACTCATCGATGCAACCTTCAGTCCTGTCGCTCTCGTCGCGGCCGTGCGCTCCCCAACGCAAGCGACCAGAAGTCCACGCCCATCTCAACGATTCGTCATTGAATACGGCGAAAAGGTGTTTTCGCCGGACCTCCCCGCCATGCACATCCGCTTACCGTATCGGCGTCCTAAGCGGACACCGAGAAAGACACGCGAAGTCAAGACACGCGAAGTCTTGGGTTCTAGTGTGGCTGCAGTCGGATATCCGCGTGACCAAGTGACTATCGGTCCGCACGGCCTTCCGTCCCTCCGCACTAGCTCACCACGCGCCGCAGGATCACAGAGGCGTTGGTGCCGCCGAAACCGAACGAGTTCGACAGCGCCACGTTGATCTCGCGTTCGCGAGGCGCGTGCGGCACGAGATCGATCGCCGTCTGCACCGACGGGTTCTCCAGATTGATCGTCGGCGGAGCGATGTTATCCCGAATCGCGAGAATGCTGAAGATCGCTTCGACGGCGCCCGCAGCTCCGAGCAGATGACCGATCGATGATTTGGTCGAGGACATCAAGACCTTCGAGGCGGCATCGCCGAGCAGACGCTCGACCGCGCCAAGCTCGATCTCGTCACCGACCTGCGTCGAGGTGCCGTGGGCGTTGATGTAGTCGATGTCGGCGGCCGTGATGCCGGCACGCTTCAACGCCGCGCTCATGCTGCGGAAACCGCCGTCACCATCGGGCGATGGCGAGGTGATGTGATAGGCATCGCCCGACAGGCCATAGCCACAGACCTCAGCGTAGATCCGCGCGCCGCGCGCCTTGGCGTGCTCATACTCCTCGAGCACGACCACGCCGGCACCCTCGCCCATGACGAAACCGTCGCGATCCTTGTCGTAGGGCCGCGAGGCCCGTTCCGGCGTTTCGTTGAACCCGGTGGAGAGCGCGCGTGCCGCGCAGAAGCCGGCCATGCCGATTCGGCAGATCGGCGACTCCGTGCCTCCGGCGACCATGACGTCGGCATCGCCGAGCGCGATCAGCCGGCTCGCGTCGCCGATCGCATGCGCGCCCGTCGAGCAGGCCGTGACCACCGAGTGATTGGGGCCCTTCAGCCCATGCTCGATCGAGACATAGCCCGAGGCGAGATTGATCAGACGTCCGGGAATGAAGAACGGCGAGACCTTCCGGGGGCCGCGCTCCTTGAGCAGGATCGCGGTGTCGGCAATGCCCGAGAGGCCGCCGATGCCGGAGCCGATCAGCGTGCCGGTCGCGCAGCGGTCCTCTTCCGTCGCGGGATGCCAGTTGGCGTCGTCGAGCGCCTGACGCGCAGCCGCCATGGCGAAGATGATGAAGTCGTCGACCTTGCGCTGGTCCTTCGGCTCCATCCACTGATCGGCATTGAACGTGCCGTCATTGCCAGCGCCTCGCGGCACCTGGCAGGCCACCCTGGCGGGCAGATCGGAGACGTCGAACGACTCGATCACGCGCGCACCGCTCTTGCCCTGAAGGATCCGCTGCCAGGTCGTTTCCACACCACAGCCAAGCGGCGAAACCATGCCAAGGCCAGTGACGACAACCCGCCTCATGTTCGTTTCTCCAGACCCGACCTTGAGCGCTTGTGAACCGGCTGACGGCCGTCGCGGCACCTCGGGTCAATTGTTCGAGCAACACGTTCTGGGCCGGCCATCGCGTCCGAATGGTGCCTTGCCGGCCGCCGGATGACGGCTCATCGCATGCCGCCAACAGCAAGAAACCGGTCGACCGCGCAAGACGGATCGGCCGGTTTCGCGCAACTCTCGCCGGAGCGTCAGCTCTTGGCGTTCTTCTCGAGGAACTTGGTGGCGTCGCCGACCGTCAGGATGGTCTCTGCGGCGTCGTCCGGGATCTCGCAACCGAACTCTTCCTCGAAAGCCATGACGAGCTCGACCGTGTCGAGGCTGTCGGCACCGAGGTCGTCAATGAAGCTCGCGTTGTCGACCACTTTCTCGGGCTCGACACCAAGGTGTTCGACCACGATCTTCTTAACCCGCTCGCCAATCTCACTCATCGTTCAACCTCGTGCTTGTTCCTTTAAGACCCGACCCCCGGATGATCCGCATCACCCCGGCCGTCAAACTTCCTTCGCGATCGCGCAAAACCAGATTTGCCCCGCAGCGCCCCTTTACCGAAATTGGCGGACAACATGCGGTCCGAAAACTTCGGAAACGGGGCCACTCACAAACTCCAATCCACACACTCCATGAGGCCGGTACGCCTCCGATCCTGGACGCTCGAACAGGAACCCGGATCAGCAGCACCAGCCGGACGGAGGCCCGGCGAACGATGGCAGCTCGCCCCGCCAATATACAGGGTTTGGAAATCCTGCAATGGCGTTCTTCGTGCCCCCGTGAGCGGCTCGGTTACCATACACGCGAATCATTGACCACACGGCCCCGGCCCGTAAGCGCGACGTCTTTTCGCCGCATTCCGGGCCGCGGGCCAGGAGCTAGATCAAGAGCTAGATCATGGCCATGCCGCCGTTGACGTGGATGGTCTGACCCGTGACATAGGCGGCCTCGTTGGAAGCGAGGTACACCGCAGCTGCAGCAATATCCTCGGGCGTGCCCAGGCGCGCCGCCGGCACCTTGGCCAGGATGCTCTCGCGCTGCTTCTCGTTGAGCGCATCCGTCATCGGCGTCTTGATGAAGCCGGGTGCGATGCAGTTGGCGGTGACGCCGCGCTTGGCGTATTCGGCGCCGAGCGTCTTGATCATGCCGATGATCCCGGCCTTGGACGCGGTGTAATTGCCCTGCCCCGGATTGCCGGTGACGCCGACGATCGAGGTGATCGCGATGATGCGGCCGAAGCGCTTGCGCATCATCAGCTTGGTGGCGGCGCGCGACAGGCGGAAGGTGGCGGTGAGGTTGACCTTGATCACCTCGTCCCAGTCCTCGTCGCGCAGCTGCACGAACAGGTTGTCCCGGGTGATGCCGGCGTTGGCGACGAGGATGTCGACCTGCCCCATGGCCTGCTCTGCAGCCGGGACCAGCGCCTCGACCTCGGCGGCATCCGACAGGTTGCAAGGCAGCACATGCACGCGGTTGCCCAACTCGCCCGCCAAGGTCTCCAGCACCTCGCGGCGCGTGCCGGACACGGCAACGGTCGCCCCCTGGGCATGCAATGCCTTCGCGATCGCATTGCCGATGCCGCCGGTCGCGCCGGTGACCAGCGCGGTCCTGCCACTCAGATCGAACATCCAACTCTCCTCAATGCCGCCTTACGCGACGCTCTACGACGTTTTGGCTGCAGCCAGCGCATCCTTGGCGGCCGCGATGTCCGCCGGCCCGCCGACGGCGACGCCCACTGCGCCCTCCGCGATCCGCTTGACCAGGCCGCTCAGCACCTTGCCGGCACCGATCTCGAAGAATCGCGTCACGCCCTGGCCCGCCATATAGGCGATCGATTCGCGCCACCGCACGGTCCCCGTGACCTGCTCGACCAGACGACGGCGAATCTCGTCGGGATCGCTGATCGGCGCGGCCAGAACATTGGACACGACCGGCGCGGCCGGCGCCTTGATCGTCACCTTCGACAGCGCCTCGGCCATCACATCGGCGGCCGGTTGCATCAGCTGGCAGTGGAACGGCGCAGACACCGGCAGCAGCATGGCGCGCTTGGCACCCTTGGCACGTGCAATCTCGACGGCGCGGTCCACGGCAGCCTTGTTGCCGGAGACGACCACCTGGCCACCGCCATTGTCGTTCGCGGCCTGGCAGACCTCACCCTGGGCCGCCTCTTCGGCCACGGCGACCGCAGCCTCGTAATCCATGCCGAGCAGCGCCGCCATCGCGCCGACGCCGACCGGGACGGCCTTCTGCATGGCAAGGCCGCGGGTGCGCAGCAGGCGGGCGGTATCGGCAATCGTCAGGCTCCCGGCAGCCGCAAGCGCCGAATATTCGCCGAGAGAATGGCCGGCGACGAACGCCGCGTCTCGGCCGACCGAGAACCCCGCCTCCGTCTCCAGCACCCGCAAGGTCGCCATCGACACCGCCATCAGGGCGGGCTGGGCATTCTCGGTCAGTTGCAGGGTTTCGGCCGGACCATCCCAGATGATGGCGGTCAGCTTCTCGCCGAGGGAAGCATCGACCTCGTCGAACACGGCGCGGGCCGCCGGAAATGCGTCCGCGAGCGCCTTGCCCATGCCGACGGCCTGGGACCCCTGCCCCGGAAAAGTGAATGCTGCCGTCATGGCCGCCCCCTGAACGTTCCAAAATCCCTGGAATTGAGTAACTTTGGCCGGAAAGACACTGGCAACGGCTGTCATGTCAAGCGCGTGACGGGCGCAATTCGACCACTTTCCCTTGCCTTGACGCCGAAAATCGGTATAAGGCCCGCCATCCGTGGATCCCGAGCCGGGAGCTGAACGGACGGTCCCAGCAAGTTTCACCTGCTATTCCAGGCGACTTTGATGTGGCAGGGCCAGTCGGCCCGTCGTCCCGTGTTTCCGCCTTCTGAGCTGACGTCTGCGAGTCCTTTCCACAAGGGCTCGAAGGGCTTGACGCCGGGATCTGCGCCAACTTGGAAAGGACAGCCATGCCGCTTTACGAGCATGTTTTCCTCGCGCGTCAGGACGCGAGCACCCAGCAGGTGGAAGAACTGACGGCTCAGATGACCGGTATCGTCGAGGGTCTCGGCGGTAAGGTCACGAAGACCGAGAATTGGGGCGTTCGCTCCCTCACCTACCGCATGAACAAGAACCGCAAGGCGCACTTCGTGCTGCTCAATATCGAGGCGCCGTCCGCGGCGATCGCCGAGATCGAGCGTCAGGAGCGGATCAGCGAGGACGTCATCCGTTACCTCAGCGTCCGCGTCGACGAGCTTGAGGAAGGCCCCTCGGCCATGATGCGCAAAGCCGATCGCGATCGTGAGCGCGATGACCGCGGCGGTGGCTTCCGTGGTGAGCGCGATGGCGGCGGCTTCCGTGGCGATCGCGGTGACCGTGGTGATCGAGGCCCGCGCCGGCCCCGTGACGAAGAAACTGCGGACGAGGAGTAAGATCAATGGCTGAAGCCCCCGCACGTCGCCCGTTCTTCCGCCGCCGCAAGACCTGCCCGTTCACGGGTCCGAATGCGCCGAAGATCGACTACAAGGACTCCAAGCTGCTGATGCGCTACGTGTCCGAGCGCGGCAAGATCGTGCCGAGCCGCATCACGGCGGTGTCCGCCAAGAAGCAGCGCGAGCTGGCCCGTGCCATCAAGCGCGCCCGCTTCCTCGGCCTGCTGCCCTACGTCATTCGCTGATTTCAGCGTCAAACCGGCGGCCTCGCGCCGCCGGTTCTCTTGACTGGAATTCTCATAAGGCTTCCGGGTCGTCCGGTTGCCGATGGTTGGGGCCTCGAGGCCTCTAACCGCTCGAAGGGAGCGGGACAGCTGATGATCGCACCGATTCTCATCGCGCTCGCGGCAGGCGCCGCCGCCGCCGTCATGTTCGCCTCGATCGTCTCGGGCGTCCTGATCTCGCTTGCCCTGTTCTATCTGGCGCCGCTGCCGCTGATGGTGACCGCCATCGCCTGGGGCCCGCTTTACGCCAGCATCGGCGGCATCGCTGCGGCGATCGGGCTCGGCCTCCTCGTCAGCTTCCCCTACTGCATCGCCTTCGTCGTGGCCGTGGCACTGCCCGCCTGGTGGCTCGGGCACCTCGTGATGCTCGGCCGTCCTGCTGAGGCGACCTCGCCCGACGCGCCGGGTGCAATCGAATGGTATCCGATCGGTCGCATCCTGCTGTGGATCTCCGCCCTGGCGGCGCTCACGACACTGGCCGCCCTGCTGACGCTCGGCACCGATGCCGACACGATTACCGGCACCCTGCGCCGCGCGCTCGCCCGGATCTTGAACGCCGCCGACTCTCCGTTGCCTCCGGACGCTGACCGGTGGATCGACGCGCTCATCCGAATCGCGCCTGGAGGGGCGGCGATGTTCGCGACTCTGACGCTGAGCCTCAATTTGTGGCTCGCCGGCAAGATTTCCGCGACCTCCGGTCGGCTGCGGCGGCCCTGGCCGGACCTGCGAGCCACCGCGCTGCCGCCGATGACGCTGGTGGCGCTGCTGGTCGCCATCGGCTTCGCCTTTAGCAGCGGTCTTCCTGCTTTGATGGCCGTCATCATCGCGGCGGCGCTGCTGATGGCCTACGCGCTGACCGGCTTCGCCGTGCTGCATACGCTCACGCTGGCGCTGCGCAGCCGCGCGTTGTGGCTGGGCTCGATCTACGTCGTCATCGTGCTGTTCATCTGGCCGGTGCTGGCGATGGTCGTCCTCGGCCTCGCCGACGCCGCCTTCGACCTCCGCCACCGCTTCGGCCCGCGGCAACCGCCGCCGTTGCCGGTGCCGTAGACCTTCAACCTCACACCAACCGCTTCCGAACATCTCAAGGAGAACATCGATGGAAGTCATTCTGCTGGAACGCGTCGCCAAGCTCGGCCAGATGGGCGAGATCGTGAAGGTCAAGGACGGGTTCGCCCGCAACTTCCTGCTCAAGCGCAAGAAGGCGCTGCGCGCGACCGCCGAGAACAAGGCCAAGTATGAGGGCATGAAGGCCGAGCTCGAGGCCAACAACATCAAGGCCAAGGGCGAGGCGTCCAAGGTCGCCGAGAAGATCGACGGCCGCGACATCGTCATCATCCGCCAGGCCTCCGAATCCGGCCAGCTGTTCGGCTCGGTCTCGGTTCGTGACATCGTCGTAGCGCTCGCCGCCGACGGCATCACCGTCAGCCGCCCGCAGGTCTGGCTCGATGCGCCGATCAAGACCATCGGCCAGCAGAAGATCACCATCGCGATCCACCCGGAGGTCGAGACCTCGGTGACCGTGACGGTGGCCCGCAGCGCCGACGAGGCCGAGCGCATCAAGCGCGGCGAGGACATCTCGACCCGCCAGGAGGACCGCGACGCCGCCGCCGAGGCCATCGCCGCCGCCGGCGAGTTCTTCGATCCGGAGGCCCAGGACGAGGGCACTGCCGGCGAGACCGCCGAGCAATAAGCGCCCTCCAGCGCCGCTTGCAGAAAAGCCCGGCTCAGCGAGCCGGGCTTTTTAGTCGCCTCATCGCGATGGCGACGACGGCACCGAGGGATCCGACGGCACCGACTGCGTCGTCGCCGGGGCCGGCGTCACCGGCGGCACCGGGTCGGCGCGCAGCGACGGCGCGGCGTCGCTCGACTTCGGTGTTTCCACCTTCGGCGGCTCGGCGCGGGCGTCACTGTCGTCGCGCGCCGGCGACGGCCGGGTGGCCCCGGTGGATTCGCCGCGCATCTCATCCGCAGCGGCTCCCTCCTGGGCCGGCTTCTTGCGCTTGCCGACTTTGCCCTTCTTGCCCGGCGCGCTGCCCTCGCCATCGGCGGGCCCGGCGACCGGATCCCTGCCGTCCGCTCCGGCCTCGGGCTTCGGCTCGGCCGGCGCCGATGGGTCCGAACGCTTCGAATGGTGGCGCGAGCGGCGGCGTGGCTCGGCCTGGCCGTCCGCTTCGGCGGCAGGCTTCGCCTCGGAAGGCTCGGTGACGGCCGACCGGGCGCGGCGCTCGGACCGCGTCTCCTTACCGTCCTTGCCCGAGTGTCCCATGTAGCGCGCATCGGCCGCGCCGTTCGAGATCAGGTAGTTGGCGAGCACGCCGGCCATCTCGGGACTGGTCGTGTAATGTTGCCGCAAGAACCCCGGCAGCGAGCTCGCCGACGTGTTCTTGGCGAGGCCGCGCGGAGATTTGTGACAGACCACGCAGGTGCCGTTGTAGAGCTGAGAAGGCGTCTTGCCTGCATCCAGATTTTCCTGCGCCGCGGCCCCATTCGCGAGCATCATGCAGAACACGGCCACCGCCGCCGCCAAATTGAGCGCTCGGCCCACCATCCTCATTCTCCAGCTATCGTTTCGCCCTCACGACGCGGTCTCTGCCCGATACCGCCGCCATGCTCCTCTTCACCGCCCGGACGCAACGACCGACAACCGCGGCCGCTTCGCCCGCGACGGCAGACCCATGAGCCCACTGCCGGCTCTCATATTCCGGCTGCCGGTCTTGCAACCGGCGGGCGCCTTTTTAGCGAATTGGCGAGGGAATGAAAGCGCACAGATCCTGCTGCGCGGAGATGTCCATCGCTCAATCTCATTTGAAATAACCGCTTTGTGTTCACCCGAGGGGCACCACCTATGCCCAACGACTAACATAGATTGAGAGGACATGGGAACCAAACGGGGCGACATGCGTCGTGTGCAACAGCGGGAAAGATCGGCATCTCACGGGGATAACTCGTTGGGTGGTGTGGATGGACCGTTTGTTGCGACGTCTCCTCAGTCGTTTCATCTGCCGCGGCTCGATCAGCTTCACGACCGCTGACGGTGCGACATTCCGCTGCGGCGATGGCACGGGCGCGCCCGTCGCTGCCAGGTTCCTCACCCGTGCGGCAGAGCGCCGGATCCTGACCAACCCAGAGCTCGCGCTCGGCGAAATCTACATGGATGGCTCCTTGGTCATCCAGCAAGGCTCGATTGCCGACCTGCTCGCGGTGGTGATGGATCAGCCGGCAATGGTGCCGCGATGGGCGAAGATGCAATGGTGGCTGCGCTATGGGATCAGACTGCTGCGTCAGCTCAACATCCAACAACGCGCGCGCCACAACGTCGCCCACCACTATGATCTCGACGGCCGGCTCTACGCGCTGTTCCTCGACGCCGACCGGCAATATTCCTGCGCCTATTTCGAGCGTGCGGACGCGACGCTCGATGACGCCCAGCTCGCCAAGAAGCGCCATATCGCCGCCAAGCTCATGATCGGCCGCAACGACCGCGTGCTCGACATCGGCTGCGGCTGGGGTGGTCTCGGCCTGTATCTGGCGGAGATTCTCGGCGCCGACATCACCGGCGTGACGCTGTCGACCGAGCAGTTGCAAGTCGCCAGGGCCCGCGCCGCGGAACGGCACCTCTCCGCCTCCGCGCGCTTTCTGCTCCAGGACTACCGCGACGTGCCCGGCACGTTCGACCGCATCGTCTCGGTCGGCATGTTCGAGCATGTCGGCGTCGCCTTCTACGACACCTTCTTCCGCCGTTGCGCCGAGCTGCTCGACGAGGACGGCATCATGGTGCTGCATTCGATCGGACGCTCCGAGGGGCCGGACGCCACCAATCCGTGGATCGCCAAATACATTTTCCCCGGCGGCTACATCCCGGCCCTCTCCGAGGTGCTGCCGGCCATCGAGCGCGCCGGCCTCCTGGTCTGCGACATCGAGGTCCTGCGGCTGCACTACGCGCAGACGCTGAAAGCCTGGCGCGAGCGCTTCCTGGCCCGCCGCGAGGAGGCCGTGCAGCTCTATGACGAGCGCTTTGCGCGGATGTGGGAGTTCTACCTGGCTTGTGCGGAGATGGCATTCCGCAAGCAGAACATGATGAACTTCCAGATCCAGCTGACCAGGCGCCAGGGCGTGGTGCCCATGACGCGCGACTACATCCCTCACGAGGAGGCCCGGCTGCGCACGCTCGAGCGCAGCACCCGTCCGGCACTGCGGATGGCAGGAGAGTAGTGAGCGCGAGCTGCGATCATTGACGAGCCATCGAAAGCCTCCGCTCAACTCTCTTGCGGCCCCAACTTCAATTTCGAGATGCTCATCCGATGAGGCGCACGCCAAAAGCGAGATCGCAGCGATCCGTCTCAAACTTTCGAACAAATCGTTCGATCTGTGAACTGGCTCACAGACCCCGTGAATATGCGGCCGTAATGTTCCGGCATGTCCCAGAGCCCCACGCAAGCCATGTTGGAACCCAAGACCGACTTCAGCACCGACTACGCGCTGATTGCCGCCGGCGTGGGCGCATCCCTCATCGCGCTGCTCTATCTGCTGCTGGTCTGACGCCACGCACCCCCCGGAAGGCCGCACCTGCGCGGGCTGACCGCTGCCGGCTTCTTCTCCCGTCTCCCCCAGTCTCGCTCGCACCGAGACTAGCGGTTGCGCGGCGGCTCTCGCCCCATGATTGAACCGGGGTTCCGTTCCACCGCGAGCGGCCGCGAGTCTCCCTGATCCCGTCAAGCACGGCATCTGGCGAGTCCGGATTCATCCACCAGATTTACCGGACGGTGAATAGCGCTCAGCTTTCGCTTCCGCTTAGGCAGCGACTGGCGCTTTATCCCCTCCCCTTCAAAGCTGCTAAACACGCATCCATGGCATTGACCGATTCGAACGTTCTCAAGCTGGCTCCTACGGACGCCGCCACGCCGGCCTATCGCAGCGCGCCTCACAACATCGAGGCGGAGCAGGGTCTGCTCGGCGCCATCCTGGTCAACAACGACGCATTCTATCGTGTCTCCGACTTCCTCGAGCCGAAGCATTTCTTCGAACCGCTGCATCAGACCATTTTCGAAACCACCGGCAGCCTGATCCGGATGGGCAAGGTCGCGACGCCCGTGACCTTGAAGACGTTCCTGCCGGCTGACGTCGATCTTGGCGGCATGACCGTCGGGCAATACCTGGCGCGGCTCGCGGCCGAGGCGACCACGATCATCAACGCTCAGGACTATGGCCGCACCATCTACGACCTGTCGTTGCGCCGTGACCTGATCGGCATCGGCGAGGACATGGTCAACGTCGCCTATGACGCGCCGGTCGACTTCGCGCCGCGCAACCAGATCGAGGATGCCGAGCGCCGGCTGTACGAGCTCGCCGAGTCCGGCCGCTACGACGGCGGCTTCCAGAAATTCTCGCAGGCGCTGACGACCGCGCTCGACATGGCCGCCAAGGCGTTCCAGCGCGACGGCAAGCTGTCGGGCATCTCCACGGGCCTGCGCGATCTCGACGCCAAGATGGGCGGCCTGCAGCATTCGGACTTGATCATCCTCGCCGGCCGTCCCGGCATGGGCAAGACCTCGCTCGCCACCAACATCGCCTACAACGTCGCCCAGGCTTATGTTCCGGAACTGCAGCCCGACGGCACCTATCGGGCCGCGCAGGGCGGCGTGGTCGGATTCTTCTCGTGCGAAATGAGCGGCGAGCAGCTCGCCACCCGTATCATCGCAGAGCGCTCTGGCATTCCCTCCAGCCACATCCGCCGTGGCGGCATCACCGAGGCCGATTTCGAGAAGCTGCGCGAATGCTCGATCGAGCTGCAGTCGCTGCCGTTTTATGTCGACGAAACCGGCGGCATCTCGATCGCGCAGGTGATGGCCCGCGCCCGCCGGCTGAAGCGCCAGAAGGGCCTCGACCTGCTGGTGATCGACTACATCCAGCTGCTGTCGGGCTCGGGCAAGCGCGGCAACGACAACCGCGTGCAGGAAATTACCGAGATCACCACCAGCCTGAAGGCGCTGGCCAAGGAGCTCAGCGTTCCCATCATCGCGCTGTCGCAGCTGTCGCGTCAGGTCGAAAACCGCGAGGACAAGCGGCCGCAACTGTCGGACCTGCGTGAATCCGGCTCGATCGAGCAGGACGCCGACGTCGTGCTGTTCGTGTACCGTGGCGAGTACTATCTGGCCGCCAAGGAGCCGCGCCCCGGCACCGAGGAGCACCAGAAATGGCAGATGGAGATGGATCTGGCGCTCGGCAAGGCCGAAGTCATCATCGGCAAGCAGCGCCACGGCCCGACCGGCACGGTCGAATTGCACTTCGACGCCTCGGTCACCCGGTTCGGCGATCTCGCCCATGACGGCATGGTGCAGCAGAACCACGACTATTGACCGTGTGCTGTTGAACGCAGACGCTGCGGCGCGTAAAAGCGCCCCATGAGTGTTCCCGAACCGAAACCTCCCGAGCATCCCGCATTGGCTGACGATGTCAGCCAAGTTCCGGCCAGCGCCACGGGCGTGCTGACCATCGATCTCGACGCGCTCGCCGCCAACTGGCGCAAGCTGGAAAAGACGGCGGTGCCGGCCGAATGCGCCGGCGTGATCAAAGCCGACGCCTATGGCTGCGGCATCCCCCAGGTGGCGCGCACGCTCGCGGCCGCCGGCTGCAAGACCTTCTTCGTCGCGACGCTCGGCGAGGCCAAGACCGCGCGCGCCGCGCTGCCCGACACGGCCGCGCTCTACGTGCTCGACGGCTTCTTCCAGAACACCGGCGACGACTACGCGGCGATCAATTGCCGCCCCGTCATCGGCGATCTCAATGAGCTTGCCGAGTGGGACATGTTCTGCCGCCGCACGGGATGGAAGGGCGGTGCTGCCATCCATGTCGACACCGGCATGAACCGGCTCGGCCTGCCCCCGATCGATGCGCAGGGCATGATCCCGCGCATTCAGACCGGCGACCACGGCATCACGCTGGTGATGAGCCATCTCGCCTCGGCCGAGCAGGTCAACAGCCCCGCGAATGCGCGCCAGCTCGCGACATTCCGAGAGGTCACGAGCGTCTTCACCGGCGTACCGGCTGCGCTCGCCGCCTCCTCCGGCATCTTCCTCGGCGCCTCCTTCCAGTTCGACATGGTGCGTCCCGGTGCGGCGCTCTACGGCGTCAACCCGACGCCGGAGGCCGACAACCCGATGCTGCCGGTCGCCGAGATCAAGGCTCGCATCGTTCAGCTGCGCGACCTCGCCCGCGGTGACGCCGTCGGCTATGGCGGCACCTGGACCGCGCGCCGGCCGACGAAAATCGCGATCCTCTCCGCCGGCTATGCCGACGGCTATTTCCGCGCCGCCTCGTCCAACGACGGCACCCGCGGCGCCGACGTCATCATCGCCGGCCAGCGCTGTCCCGTCGCCGGCCGCGTGTCGATGGACCTGATCGCGGTGGACGTGACAGACCTGCCGCCGAAAGCCGCCCGCCGCGGCCACTTCGCCACTTTGCTCGGCGAAGGCATCACCGTCGACGAGCTCGCGCATCATTTCGGCACCATCGGCTACGAAGTCCTGACCAATCTCGGCCGGCGCTATCACCGCATCTACAAGGGCGACGCGGCGGCGGCGGAGAGCTGATTGTCTGACGGCGACGCTTCGCCAACCACGCGATGCCGGGCCCGTGCGCCAACTTCCGCTGTCATCGCCCGGCTCGACCGGGCGTTCCACTATTCCAGAGACGGCTGTGAGTCCTCGATGGGCCGCGGCGTACTGGATCCCCGCCTTCGCGGGGATGACGACCGAGTGTGAGGTGCGATCGATCTCATCAGGGCGCAGCTCGAAGAGCGAAGGCGGAAGCACTCCGGGCTGATGTGGGGGCTGCATGCGGACGCACCATTGCCCGCCCCTCTCCGCTGTCATCGCCCGGCTTGACCGGGCGATCCAGTATTCCAGAGACCGTTGTGAGTCCTCGATCGGCCGCGGCGTACTGGATCCGCTCTTTCGCGGGAACGACGATCGAGTGTGAGGTGCAACCATTCGATCTCATTGGAGGCCACGCCTCCTCATTCTCGCGCGCCGTTCGCGCCGAGTCGTACATCTCATCTTCACCCTCCTATCAAACGAGGGCGCAGGGAATGCCGGGTGCTGGCCGCAACCCATGGCCCGCCTGCGAAAAAAATGCAGGCGGCAGGAACCACAGGTCCAGCCGGTCAACCGGCATTCCCTGCGCGATGGCCTTACGTCTTATGCGTACTCTCCCCGGGGATCGGCTGTCTTGCCCCCGTGACCGGCGGATCATCGTCACCGCCGGCGTAGCATCAGCGTCGAGATGCCAGGACCATACGTTTTCGACGTGCGCTCCGTGCCGTTCGTCCGCACGGCCAAGCCATGCTGCGACCCGAAGCGCCCACCGCATCCCACCCCGCGTGTCGTGACGATCGCGATGCGCCCCTCGTATCGAGGCGGGACGGCGCTATACAATCATAATTTTCGGAAAAACGAAAGATGAATATTTTTCCGCGCAGCACTGGACAAGGTAAGTCGCTTTGAATTCGCTGAGAAATCCGACTTCTCCGCGCACGAATGCGAACCCTGTCGGGCAGATCGGCAGCGGCTTCTGGATATCGTGTTCGGGATGATGTGATATGGACGTCTTCCAGCCTGCAAGCGAGACCGGCGCATGATTTGTGAGCAGTCCCGAGTTCGATTGGCCCTGGCTCTGCGGCGCTACGTCGCCGGACGGATCGACAACGACACTCTGGATGAGGTCGAGGTTGATTGGCGCGATCGCGGAGCGGTTGCCGTCAAGCAGGCCGCATGGACACTCTACGACGATACAAAGAGCCATTATGCAAAGGGCCGGCACAAGATATCCCGCCGTGATCGACGCAACATCGCAAAGTGGATCGTGTTCCTGCACAGTCGCAATGAGTATCTCTGGCCCGAATACTCGTTCCTTCAAATCGTGAACTGGCCGATGAACATCCTAACTTTCGGTTGGTGGGAACGCCGCAAGGCTCGGCGATGGCAAGAGTTCGAAGAGGCAGGCGAGTTCGCGGCTTGGCCGTTCATTGCGATGTCGGACCTTGAGGCTGCGACGGCGAAGCCTAGATATTTTGCTGGAGTTGGGAGAAGCCGACGAGTCTAGGCGCCTCAGGTCAATGATTGGTCCCTCGTCCAACGAAAGACATTGCTTTGTTCTCCAAACTCAAGGAAATCGCCAGCGGCGCGGCGAAAAGCGTCGGCGGGCAGTTCGCGAAAGCCTCCGGCGCCATTGCCGACCTCGCCGCCAGCCTGGCGACCCGCGCGGCGGCGGCGGCGGATCTTGGCAGCATTCTCGATATCATCGAGATGGTGCCGGGCGTCAAATTCGAGCGCCCCGAGATCGATACCGGCTATCTCGACGCGCTGCTGGCAGCCGTGCAGATGGGCCAGCTCACGCTCGCGATCCACTACCGCAAGGAAACCGAAGCCAGTTTGGTGCGCCTGCATCCCCTTCCTGCGGCGGCTGCCAACGAGCTGACCGGGTCGGACAGGTTCTTTGCAAAGGTCCTGATCAACGGCGACGACGACAAGCCGACCATCCAGATGCTGATCAATTCCGAGCATCTGGCGAACAACTACAGGCACGTAACCGCGGATACGCTGATCAACGCGCTGGCCTTCCCGATCGAGAACGTCAAGGGCGGCTTCATCATCGCCCGATCGTTCCGTGCGATCGCGCGGCCGATCGCAGGCTGGCTGCTCGGGATCATCTTCGACCAGGGGGAAAAGCTGCGTCGGCGCTTCCGCAACGAGCGCGACGACGATGTGCCGCAACCAACTTCACCGCCGTCGGGGGAGCAGCAAATTGACCATCCAGCCGCCGCCTCGACGGCCTCGGGAGACAGCGACGGCTCCAGCTCCGGCGTCCGATCGAACAAGAGCACGCTGGCGGATGACGATCACCCGATGGAGCGGGAACAGCCTCGCCAGGATCGCCGATCCGACCAGATCGTGTGACAGCGTTGAAGCGACTCCTCGCGCGCATCCCTTGCGTGATGACGCCTGTCTTCCATCAGGACGGAAAGCATTTCCCGAACGCCGCCATCAGCCGCACCGGCCCCTTCAGCTTCAGCGTGCGCGTCAGGATCAGTCGCGCCACCGAGATCTCCTTGGCGAGGAAGCGCAGCCAGTTCGTTGCATCGGCGGTGATGCTGAGGTCGGCCTTGCCGACATGGCCGGGCTGCACGGTCAGCCGGCGGTCGCGGATGGTGACGGTGGCTTCAGCCGGCTCTGCGCCGGTGAAGGTGAAGTGGTAGCTCGCATCGAGGCCTTTGGACTTGCCCGGCTGGAAGGTCAGCCGCATGCCCTGGAGGAAGCCGCGGATCGAGGTCGCCCGCGCGCTCGACCGCACGAAGCGGATCTTTTTGTGCTGAAAGCGCCGAGCGACGTAGTCGGCGGCGTCGCTGCCGGGCATGACATAGACCGGCTCGGTCTTGCGCGTCAGCGGCTCGAGCACATCAGCGACGTGCTGCTTGCGGTCTGCGAGATAAGGCCCGATGACGTCATGGCCGGCCGGGCAGACCGCAAGGCAATAGGCGGCGTTGTAGTTCGGCCCATAGGACAGGCTCTGCCAGCGCGTCACCGTCTCGGCGTAGCTCATGCGGCCGCGCAGGTCCTTGGCCGATTTGGCCTCGGCGATGTCCTCGACGAAGTTCACGAAGCCGCCCATGAACTGCTGATAGTTGTGGGTGAGGCAAGCGGAGAAGTCGAAGGCTCCGTCGGGCTTGATCGCGCCGACCGGACAGACGGCGACGCACAGCTTGCACTCCAGGCACGGATTATGCTCGAGCGGGGTCCCGACGGCATCGACCTCGGCGGCGATCAGCACCGTGCCGAGCAGGATGAAGCTGCCGAAGCGCGGATGGATGACGCTGCGATGGATGCCCATGCGGCCGAGCCCGGCCGCCTCGGCGGCGCGCTTGTGCGAGACGATCCAGGCGCGGTCCGGGAAGTTGTCCATCTCCATCGGGAACGCCATCGCCGGGTTGAGCGCGCGGATGCCGCGATCCTCCAGCGCGCGGACGATGCCGCGCGCGACCTCGTCGATGTGGTCGCCGGAGCGGTGAAACTCGAGATTGGCGACCGAGCGCGCCGGCGAACGGACCGGCTCGCGATGCATCCGTCCGACCAGCACCAGGAGCGTGCGCGCCTTTGGAAACGCTGCGAGGATGTAGGGCCGGTCCTCGGCAAGACTGGGATCGTCGATCGAGGCGAGGCCGCAATCATCGGCGCCGCAGGCACGCGCGAGATCGAGCAGCTCGGCCGCCGACAGCCGCGGCAACGGCGCGACGGCAGCGGCGGGCGGCGTGGCGGTCGTCATGGCTTCGCGCTCCGGGCTGCGGGACTGGTCCACTCACGCCGCCTTTGTCATGCCGGCCATCACCCGCGCCAGCATCGCGGCACGGGCCGAGCGCGGCAGCAGCATCAGGCTGGCCTCCAGCGCCTTGGCGAGTAAGCCGGGCCGCACCGTGGTGCGCCGTCCGAGCATGTTGAGCGTGCCGACGGCGACCTCGTCCGGCGTCTGCCCGCTCGCGATCGCCATGCGGGCGCGCTGGCCGAAGCCGCTCATCACAGGCCCCGGCGCCGAGGCCAGCACGTCGACGCCAACAGGCCTGAGCTCCGGTGCCAGCCCCTCGGCGAGGCTCTGCACGAAGGCCTTGGTCGCCGCGTAGTTGGCGGCGCGCGGCACGCCCTGGAACGCGACCAGCGAACTCATCAGCACGATGCCGCCGCGCCGTCGCGCGGCGAAGCGCCGGCCGAACAGATACGTGAGTTGCGCCAGCGCGCGGCAGTTGACGTCGATCATGTCGAGCTCGGCTGCAAGATCGCCCTCGACGAACGGGCCCGAGGTGCCGAAGCCTGCGGCCGCGACCAGCAGGCCGACATCGAGATGCGCGGTCTCCCGCTCGATCCGGGCGACGTCCTCCGGCACCGAGAGATCGGCTGAGATCACGACAGGGCGAGTGCCTGCGCGCGATTCGAGCTCGGCGGCCAGCGCTTCCAGCACGGCCTCGCGCCGTGCGACCAGCACGAGGCCGAAGCCAGCCTCCGCCAGCCGCATAGCGAACGCGCGGCCGATCCCGTCTGAGGCGCCGGTTACCACCGCATGGGCACCATAGGCCCGCCTCAGGCGCTCCGCCTGCGCCAGCGGGCGCTGCGATCGGTTGGTCATCGGTCAGATCCAATTTAGATTACGATCGAACGCTAATTGCAAAGATGTCGAACGACCGCTAAATTGTCAAGCGCCACGAGACAGGTTCGATCAGATGCGCAAGACCCGCGAACAAACCGCTGAGAGCAGAGCGAAAATCGTCGATACGGCCGCGCGGCTGCTGCGCGAGCGCGGGGTGGCCGGGGCAAGCATCGCCGACGTGATGAGCGCCGCCGGCATGACCCAGGGCGGCTTCTACCGGCACTTCGCGTCCAAGAACGACATGCTCGCCGCCGCGACCCGGCACGCCTTCGCGACCATGGCCGGCGGCATCGACCGCGACACGGACACCGGCGGTGCCGAAGCGGCGCTCGCGGCCTATGTGGCGCGCTATCTTTCGGCCGAGCACATCGCCCACCCCGGCCTTGGCTGCCCGGCGGCAGGCTTCGGCGCCGACGCGGGACGGATACCGGACGTGCTCGGCGTCGAATTCGCCGACGGCGCCGAGCAGTTGATCACCCGCGTCGCGGCCGGCCTCGTCGCGCGCGGCGCGGCCGAGCGCGGGGCGCGCGGCGAAGCGATCCGTATGCTGACGATGCTGATCGGCACCGTGGTGATGGCCCGCGCGCTCCGCCCCTCGGCGCTGCAGGACGAGATCGTTGCGGCCGCACAGGACAAGCTCGTGCTCGATTGAGCAGCGGGCTTATGCCCCTTGGTGGGCGCCACATTCGCGGCGTCGAGCACGGTATCGGGGAATTTCGGTGACGCTGCACCAAACCCTCACCGTATGGCGCGAAACACCATTCGGCGCCACATCCACAGGCGGCTCCCTGTCGTCACTGCGCTCACGCCAGCAGCGGATTCTGCTTCCATCCCCGATCATCCTTCGCCAGCAGCGCATAGAGCATCTCGTCGCGCCATTCGCCGCCGACGCGCAGATGATCGCGGAGCCGGCCCTCGCAGCGGAAGCCGAGCTTCTCGGCGAGTTTTCGCGAGGCAGTGTTGTCTGGGTGGATGAACGCCTGCACCCGATGCAGGCCGAGCTCGCCGAAGCAGAAGTCGAGCATTGCCCCGACAGCCTCGAAGGCGATGCCCTCGCGCTGCCGGGCGGGATCGACGATGTAGCCGATCGTGACGCGCCGGCTGCGCATGTGACCGTCGTGATAGTTGACCATGCCGATGCAGCGGTCGCTCGCCGCCTCCGCCACCGCCCAGAACCGATAGTAGGTCGGCGTGCAATCGATGAAGCGACGGACGCTCCGCTCGCTCTCGCTGGCTTTGCTGTGGACCGCGTGGTCCCAGAAGCGCATCGCGCCCGCGTCGCTGAAACAGCGATGCATCCCTTCGGCATCATCGGCTCGAAACTGGCGCAGCGTCAGCCGCGAGGTCGACAGGATCGGATGCGGGATCGGCGCTTTGACCATGATGGTGCTCGCGGGGTGACTTGCAAACTGGCAGCGCTAGGGCAGACCGCATCCGCGCGGTCTACTCCTTGGCCTCGGCCTTGTAGGAGTCCAGCATCTTCTTGCAGGAGAAGGCGAGCTGCGCATAGTTCCGCGTGAGGCAGGCGATGATGCGGCCGCCGCCGGGGATCAGGCCGAGACAGAACTTGTCGTAATCGGCCTGGCATGCGGCGCGCTCCTCGTCGGTCGGCTGCCGCTGCGCGTGCGCCGCAGGGACGGCGGCAACCGTCAGCGTGAACAAAATTGCGATTGCGAGCTTTTTCATCCGGCCTTTCCCTCAGCTGAAGCATCATGAAGATCGCGACCTTCAACATCAACAATGTCAGACGACGTCTCCCCAATTTGCTGGCCTGGATGCGAACCGCCAGGCCTGACATCGTCTGCCTGCAGGAGCTGAAATGCGCGCAGGCCGAATTTCCGATCGATGAGATCGCCAAGGCCGGCTACGGCGCGGTGTGGCAGGGGCAGAAGACCTGGAACGGCGTCGCCATTCTCGCCCGCAAGTCCGAGCCGGTGCTGACGCGCACCGCCCTGCCCGGGGCGCCGGCGGACAGGGAGGCACGCTACATCGAGGCCGCGGTGCGCGGCATCGTCGTCGGCTGCCTGTATCTGCCCAACGGCAATCCGCAGCCGGGGCCGAAATTCGACCACAAGCTCGCCTGGTTCAAGCGGCTGCACCGGCATGCGGCCAAGTTCATCAAGGACGACCTGCCGGTCGTGCTGGCCGGCGACTACAACGTCGCGCCGACGCCGCAGGACATCTACCCGACGCGGTCATGGGACAAGGATGCGCTGATCCAGCCGAAGAGCCGCGCCGCCTTCGAGGCGCTGCTCGATCAGGGCTGGTGCGATGCGATCCGCACGCTCCATCCTGACGCGCCGATGTTCACCTTCTGGGACTATAAGCGCAACCGCTGGCCGCGCGACGCCGGCCTGAGGCTCGATCATCTGCTGCTGAGCCCGGCTCTTGCCCCGCGCCTCGGCAAGGCCGGCGTCGATCGCGCCATCCGCGGCGAGGATGGCGCCAGCGATCATGCTCCGGCCTGGATCGTGCTCAGATAGCTCCGAGATCCGTGCCGCCTCATCCGCAGGCCCGACCAAATGTCGGGACACGACGAGATCAGCTGCGCTCCGGCCAGGTCTCTTGAAGCTTGGTCGAACGCTCCGGCAGGCCCTCGGTCAGCACCGCCATGCCGCCGCACACCGGCAGATGCACGACGAGGCTGGCGGCATCGGGCACGTTCGGCCGCGGCGTCACGTTCCACAGCATGATCTCCTGGCGGGTGCGCCGGATCTCCTTGAACTCGTAGCTGAAGGTCTCCGATCCGCGCGGATATTCGCGCCAGAGGTTGCCCTCCTTGCGGAAGCTGCTCTGGGTGCCGCCGAAGTGATCGGCATAGCTGAAGCAGGCCGGCAGGTTCAGCATGTCCAGGGTGGCCGAGCCGATGTTCGACACCGCGGGAATGACGCTGTTCACGGCGCCGATCGCCGCGAACACCGTGGTCAGCGCGCCGGCCGCCATCGCCAGCCAGCCAGTGGTCCAGCCCGTCTTGGCGACGGAAGCGGGCGCGTTCGAGGTGTCGCTGAGAGCCTCGGACGCGAGAACCTTGGACGAGGACGTCAGATGGAGCTGGGCCATGACTGCGATCTCCGATGCTTCGGCAGGGATTGCTGACCAACCGGGTCCGTTCATCGGAGATTAATCTTGCAGGTCCCGGCGGCGGCGAATGTGAGGCGGATCACAACCGGGGATTTTCGTGCACGACCGCCACACGGCTGACGGTCAGCGCTCCTGCCTTATCAAGTCCCTGGCCCTGTCAGTCCCGGCCCGCATCCATGATCGCCTGCGCCAGCCGCGCCGGATCGGAGAAGCACAGCTCGTGGCTGCCGGGCACCTGCACCAGGCGAAACAGGCCGAGCTTGCCCGAGAGCCGCGGATGCCATGGCAGGCTGTGCGGCAACGCCGTGTCCTCGGTGCAGTTGATGTAGGATTTGGCGATGGTCATCTCGGCGGGATTGGTCTTCAGCTTGATCGCATCGGTGAAGG
Organism: Bradyrhizobium aeschynomenes; assembly: GCF_013178945.1. GTDB lineage: Bacteria > Pseudomonadota > Alphaproteobacteria > Rhizobiales > Xanthobacteraceae > Bradyrhizobium > Bradyrhizobium aeschynomenes. The sequence goes on along the minus strand of NZ_JABFDM010000013.1, from coordinate 80,955 downwards.
TCTTGTTGGGATGCGGATTGAGCAACTCATAGGTCCGCGTCGCGGTGGTCAGATCGGCGTCGTTGATGAAGGCCTCGCGCCAGACCGGGAATGGCAGCACCACCGAGCCGTCGCCGCGCTCGGCCGCGACGGCGTCGAACAGCGCGACGTAGTGCGGCGGCACCATGTCGTTGAGGCACTCGCCATTGTTGGGCACGAACGCATTCCAGTAGACCAGCCGGCGAATGCGCTCCGGCATCCGGTCGGCGACGCCGGTGATGACCATGCCGCCATAGGAGTGGCCCATCAGCACGGCGTCGGTGATGTGGTGCTCGGTGAAGTAGTCGCAGATCGAGGCGATGGCCTCGTCGAGCCCGGTTGTCTTGGCGTCGCCTGGCCGGTTGCCGCTGACGGTCGGCAGGTGGACGACATGACCAGCGGCGCGGATCGGCGCCGCGACCGGCTCGAACTCGGCGCCGGTATGCCAGGCGCCGTGGACCAGGACGTAGGTTGACATGGTGAGGTTCCTTTGCACTCTTGAACGTGGTGCAAGGAATGATGGCCGGACGGCATCTGCCGCGCTTGGCTGCAACTGAACCCAATTGGTCTCGGAGTGAACCGGTGCCGCCCGTGCAGCAGGAACGTCAGCGAAGCTGGAATACGGCGGCGGTGCGGCCGCAGGAGCAGTTCTCGTACTATCGCGAGGCGATCTGCCAGGCGTTCATGAACCTCACGCCGGAGCCCGCGCGCGGCATCGGCTTCGCTGCCGACGTGCAGAGCATCGTCGTCGGCGACGGCGCCATCAACCGCGTGACCTTTCCCGAGCACGTCGTGCGCCGCTCACGCGCGGATATCGCGGCCTCCGGCCAGCGATGCTTCTATCTCAACCTCAAGCTGGCTGGGCGATGCACCATCCTGCAGGACGATTGCGAGGTCAGCCTGTCCGCCGGACAGGTCGGGATCTTCGACAGCGACCGGACCTTCGTGCTGCAGCACGACCGCGGTCCCTCGCTCGGCGTGATCTCGTTCCGCGTCCCGGCAACGGCGCTGTGCGACCGCATGGCGACCGTGCCGGACCTCGCGCCGGCGCGGCTGTCCGACGACCCCTGCGTCGGCGCGCTGATCGTCGAGACTGCGCGCTCGCTCAATGCCAATGCGCTGCGGCTCGCGCCCGGCGATGCAGCGGCTCTGTTCGGCGTGCTGCTCGACCTCGTGGCGCTGAGCCTGTCGCGCAGCCACCGCCGCGAGGCGCTGGCCACCACCTCCTTCGCCGATGCCACGACGCTGGCGTTGCGCCGCGCGATCCATGCGCATCTGCGCGAGCCCCGCCTGACCGTGGCGACCATCGCAGCCCGCGTGGGGATCAGCGAGCGCTACGTCCACAAGCTGCTGGCGCGCGCCGGCACCAGCTTCTCGGAGCTCGTGATGGAACGAAGGCTCGACGGCATTGCGCGCGACTTGCGCGATCCCGCCTGCGCCGGCCGCGACATCGGCAGCATCGCCTTCGACTGGGGATTTTCGGATCTGTCGCACTTCTCGCGCCGCTTCAAGCAGCGCTTCGGCCTGCGCCCGCGCGACTGGCGCGCGGAGACCGCGCCTCACTCAGACTGACAACCGCCTGGGGTCAGCGCGGGCTGGGTTCGCGGGCTGCACCCCACAACCAGATTGCCGCCAACAGGACGAGCGAGCCGACGAACGCCGCGACGACATCGCGCAGCGAAACGACGATGCTGCCCATGCCCGGAAACAACCCGAACAGGTTGAACAAGACACCGCCGATGAGGGCGCCGACGCATCCCAATCCGATGTTGGTCAGGAGCCCAAAACCTGAACGGCGGCGCTTCACCAGGATTCCGGCAAGGCCGCCGCCGATCAGGCCGACGACGAGCCAAGTCCCCGCATGTACCAGTGTGAACATTCTTCACTCCGTCGGTCTGCGGTCGCCCCTCGGCTGAAGCATCACGGCTAGCGGCAAGATCATGAGAGCACATTGCCGAGCGAAGCGGGACCGCCAGTTGCGACACGGATGCAGGCAGAATCTTGCCCGCAGAGCCGCACGAATCGTGCACTTGCAAGCTTACATCGATTTCGTTGCCGGGCGCTGAACGCGGCAGACCGGATGAGTTCGCGACCTAATCGCGAAACCAGTGATGCGCCGGCGTCCACGACAATCGCCCACGACAATGTGGTGCGGCCCTGCTTGCTTCGAACTGGCAATTCCGCTTCGAAAAGTTCGTCTTCTTCTCGAAATTACATTCATTCAAATCTAATCGTCTCGAACGCGAGCAGCTCATGAGAACGCTTCGCACGCTACTACGTAGTTCCCCCGAGTTCATATCATCCTCGGAATCGGAAATAGTGTCTTTCCCGCAGAGCGTGCAAGATCGAATGCACGTGCATCGCGTGCAACTGGCCAGGATTCCGTGGTTTGCTCCCGCTTGGTTCTGAATTCGTCAACGAGGCCGAGCCGTCGCGACGCCGGCTCGTGCAGGCAGGTGCGGCGTTCGCCGCGACCGGCGGCGGCAAGACCGACATCGTGTTTCGCGACGGCCCGGTCGGACACGACCAGCGAAGCTGAATCCAGCGACACTCGGACCGTCACCTTCAGGACCACGTCGACAGACTCGGACCCATTCCCGGACATGCGGAGGCGTATATGATCGACAGAAGAACGCTCATCAAAGGCGCGGGAGCGGCGCTGGTCGCGTCCGAACTCGGTTTGCCGGGCGCGCGGGCCGAGTCCGCCGATCCGCTCTGCTACGCTCCGGTCGCCGATCTCATCGCCATGTTCCGGGCCCGGAAGGCGTCGCCGGTCGATCTCTTGAAGGCCCAGATCAAGCGGATCGAAGCCTACAACCCGAAGGTCAATTGCATCACCTACGAGCACTTCGACCAGGCGCTGAAAGAGGCAAAGCAGTCCGAAGACCGTTATCGGCGAGGCAACCCGAGACCTCTCGAAGGGGTCACGGTGGCCATCAAGGACGAATTCTCCAGGCCGGGCTGGCGGACGACACAGGGCTCGCTCATCTACAAGGACTCGCCGCCGGCAACGGAGAACGCGGCCATCATCGACTCGCTCGAGGCCGCTGGCGCCGTCATGCCGTTCCAGACAACCGTGCCGGAATTCTATCTTTTCCTCGGCGCATCCACCCGCGCCTGGGGCACGACACGCAATCCATGGAATCTCGAATACTCTCCAGGCGGGTCGTCGGCGGGATCGGGCGCGGCGTTGGCGGCAGGCTTCACGACGCTCGCCCTCGGCTCGGACATGGGCGGCTCGATCCGAATTCCCGCCTCCCAATGTGGTCTCTATGGCTTCAGGCCGCCGTTCGGACGCGTCGCCGGTGGAGAAATCCCGTTCTCGACCTCGGGCCCGATGGCGCGGCGCTTCGACGACCTCGTCCGCCTCCAGAACGCGATCGTCGGTCCGTCCGAGCGGGTGATGGCCGCGATGCGCCCTCGCCTCGACTATCCCACCCGTTATCCGCGCCTCTCCAGATGGCGCATCGCCGTGGATTGGGGCGCCGGCATTGCGGACGTGATACCGTCGGTGAAGGCAGCGATGCTGAAAGGCATCGAGGCGCTGCGCGCCGCCGGCTGCACGGTGGACGAGGTCGACTGCGGCTTCACGAAGGCCCACAAGATGGTCTTCATCCGTGGGCTGATGTCGACGTCCATCGGCACCGCGATCGAGATCTCGAATGCGCATCGCGATCAGCTCTCGCCCTACATGACTGAAATGCTCGACCAGGTCGGCCCGGTCGGACCGCGCCAGGCCGAAGAGGCCGAAGAGTTGCTGCAGCGGCTGCATCGCCAGGTCCAGCAGCGCGTGTTCAGCAAGGGCTACCGCATCCTGCTCATGCCGACCATGGCAACGCCTCTCGTCGGGGCCGACATGTTCAAGAGCAAGGACAACAAGGTGGACCCGTGGGTGGGCACCGGCCTGAACTTGGCGCTGACGTGGCACTGGAATCTGCTCAACCGGTATCCGGTCGTCGATGTCCCGCTCGGCCTGGTCGAGGACCGCATGCCTTCGGGCATGCAGGTGATCGGCCAGACATACAGCGACCTCGACACGTTCCAGTTCGCATCGAACTGGTCTCGTCTGCGGCGGTCACTGTTCTCCGGCGAGCGATTCCCGACCTTCACCTGACAGCATAGTGACGAAACGGAGCGCTGCGAGACAATGGCTGCGAGAACAGTGCTTCGACAGTGAGGTCGGAAATGCATCCGAGACGCTTTCGACCGGTGGTCCTCCTGTTGCTGATCTCAGCATTGTGCCCAGGCGCTGGCGCCTTGGCACAGCAGAACTCGGCACAGCACAAGACGCCTTCGCTCGAAGATCTCGCGAGGGCGGCGCAAAACCCGATCGCGGATACGATCAGCGTCGGGCTGGAGAATATCGCCATGCCCAACACGGGTCCGCAACGGCAGACGGCCGACGTCTTCAAGATCGAGCCGGTCATCCCGTTCCGGCTCAATGCCGAATGGAATCTGGTGACGCGCACGACCATTCCCGGTATCGCGCAAGTGCGCTTCTCCCATGAGCAAGGCCGGATCGGCGGCCTCGGCGACATCAACCAGATTTTCGCACTCACCCCGTCCCATTCGGGCGCCCTGATCTGGGGTGTCGGCCCGACCTTCTCCTATCCGTCGGCGACCGACCCCACCCTCGGCTCGGGCAGATGGAGCGCGGGCCCGACCATCGTCGCGCTGACCATGCCGGGCCCGTGGGTGCTCGGGGTGCTCGCCAACAACATCTGGTCGTTTGCCGGTCCGAGCGACCGAGCGCCGGTGAACCAGATGATGCTGCAGTACTTCGTCACCTACAATTTCTCCGACGGGTCCTACATCAGCGCGAGTCCCATCATCACGGCGAACTGGCTCGCGAAGGGTCATGATCGCTGGATCGTGCCGGTCGGCGTGGGCGTGGGCAAGCTGTTCATGGTCGACAAGCAGCCGATCAATGCAGAGATCGGTGTCTACTACAACCTGCTCAAGCCCGAACAGGCATCGCCTTGGCAGTTTAGGGCAAGCCTCGCCTTGCTGTTCCCAAAGTGAGGCTGCGCTCGGATGGGACGCCGACCCGATCATTCCGGACCTGACAAGGCGCGCCGATGTCGAAACGCAATCGCTGGCTCATCCTCCTGACCGTCTCCGGCGCGCTGGCGCTCGTCGTGATCGACATGACGGTGCTGTATACGGCGCTGCCCAGCCTAACCTATGAGCTCGGAGCAACCGCCTCGGAGAAATTGTGGATCGTCATGTCCTACGGGCTTGTCGTTGCCGGTCTGCTTCCCGGCTTCGGCTCGCTCGGCGATCGCATCGGGCACAAGCGGACATTCGTCGCCGGCCTCATCATCTTCGGACTGGCCTCGGTCGTGGCCGCCTATTCGCCAACCGCCATGGCCCTGATCGGCGGGCGTGTCCTGCTGGCGGTCGGCGCCGCGCTGATGATGCCGGCGACGCTGTCGATCATTCGCATCACCTTTTCCGATGATCACGAACGGGCACTGGCTATCGCCATCTGGGGAGCCGTCGCATCCAGTGGCGCGGCCGTCGGCCCCTTGGTCGGCGGCGTCCTGCTGGAATACTTCTGGTGGGGCTCGGTGTTTCTCATCAACGTGCCGCTGGTCGTGCTGGCGCTGGTTGCCGGCCTGCTGTTGATTCCTGCACCGGCCGATCGAGCTGACCGCGACTGGGACCTCCTCGGTTCAGCGCAGGTGATGGCGGGGCTGATCGGGTTCGCCTACGTCGTCGAGGAGCTCGGCAGTCGCCAGTCTCCCTATGTCGTCCTCGCCGGCACGGCTGTCGCGACGGCCATCATGTTGACGGTCTTTGTACGCCGCCAATTGCAGCTCAAGGATCCTTTGCTGGATTTCACCCTGTTCCGGAACGCCGAGTTCACACTCAGCGTGATCACCGCGATCGTGGCGTCACTCGCCATCGCGGGCACCGAGCTCGCGATCAGCCAGCGCCTGCAGCTCGTGCTCGGCTACTCGCCGCTGCAGGCGGCATTGTACATCCTGCCGGCCCCGCTCGGTGCGTTCATCGGCGGGCCGCTCGCGAGCCTCATGCTCCGTCGCGTGGGAGCTGCCGCCACGATGTCCGGCGCGCTGTTGATCGCCGGAATCGGCGCGGCCGGCTACCTGCTCTGCTACAACGCCAGCCTGGCGCTGCAACTGATCTGCATCGCGATCAACGGGCTTGGGCTCGGCGCATCCATTGCCGCCGCCTCCAACGCCGTGATGAATCACGCGCCGGAAGGCCGCGAAGGCATGGCGGCGTCGATCGAGGAGGTGTCGTTCGAGCTCGGCGGCACGATCGGCATCAGCATTTTCGGAAGCATCCTGTCCGGAGTCTATACCGCGTTCATGGTTCTGCCCGACGGCCTCGGCATTCCCGCCGCTGCGCGCGACAGCATCGACGAGGCGCTGATCGCCGCCGAGCGGCTGCCGACCGAACTCGCTGCCATCGTCACCTCGCACGCCCATCGCGCCTTCGATCAGGCGTTCCTGACTGTCGTCTGCGCTGCGATGGTCGTCCTGCTCGGCACCGCCGTCCTGGTCCGCCCCCGAGCGGAGCGAACGGCCGCGAACGCGGCTCGTCAGCATGTCCCCTAGGCCGGCGGCGAAGACCCCTGATGCGCGTCGGTATTGGTGGCGATCACCACGCTGGCCAACGCGATGTCGCCGTCCGTCACGTAGTGATTGACCCGCTTGGGCAGGCTCTGACCGGCCTTGTACAGCTCGACGGACTCGATCAATCGTGTCCTGGTCAGTTCGGCCATGATGTAGTCCCGCTCGGCATTGGCATCCGGATCGGTGGCGTGCGTGATCTGAAAGGTCAGCCGGGTCAGCGACAGGCCCGTATCCTTCGTGCCGGCACCGACCCAGAGGACGGATTCATCGGCCGCAGGCATGGCGGTCGTCGACCAGAAATCGCCAGCTTCCCAGCTCTTCTCGGCGTGGGCGAGGTCAACGGCCCAGAACCGGACGTGATGACGCTTTCGCGGACTATCGCCGATGGCTTTCTGGAAGCCGATATCCTGGCCGCGACCGAACAGATAGAGGGTGCTGAAAGGAGCGCTGGGGTACGGCCTGGCGAGAACGAAGGCGCAAACCATGGCCCACGAGCTTGCCGGCCCCAATCGGTCCGCCTCGCACCAGCCGATCGCAGCAAAGCTCGCACGGAGCTGTCGAAGCGTGCCGATCAGGGCGAGATTGACGGGGTCGCCGGGCAATCCATCGCTGGTGATCGTGTAGCTGGGCACCCGCCGGCTCTGAAGTATCCTGAGACTCAATCGGATGACGCGTGGCAGAACGACATAGGCGGCGATTGCGTAGCTGACGCCGACGGCCACAATCCAGGGCAGCCTGCGGTTCGCCGTCTCGAACACCACGAACACGATCAGCCAGACCGTGAAGATCCCGAGCCCGGCGACCAGCACGCGTTGCAGGAGGCGTAAGAGCAGTCGCACTGGATCGGTCCGACGAAAGGAAGTGAGCAGCAGTCGGTGTTTTCCGGAAGGTGTCCGATCTCCATCACAATGGCAACACCGCACCTGAACACATGAAACGGCCCGGTCGGCGGCATTTCGACCAGCTCGTCCGCGCTCGGTTGCTCGACATCCGCAGTCCAACGCAATCGGACTGCGCGGGGCTTACGCCGACAGCCGCTCGGCGTTGGCCGCGACATAATCCCGATAGAGATCGACGACCGCCGCCGGGCTCGCGCCGGCCATCAGCTTCGCCGTCGCCTCCAGGGCTGCGGCGATCTTCTCGCTGACCATCAGCTCCGCCTCCTCGCCCGCATCGGCTTCGCCGCGCGCGAACTTTTCCAGCCGGAGCCGGATGACCTCTGCGGCTTCCATGGCCAGCATCGCGGCCGTGAACCAGGGGAACTGCGCATCGGCGGTTGCCGTCATGGACGGCCGCACCTGCAAGGACATTGGCGTTTTGCTCATCGTCATCGTCCGGCAAGATCAGCGGACATGCGAGGAATACGCTTCAACTTTTAATGATGCGGACGCACAATCATCGGCGATTTCGAGTCGGCGCGAACCACCCGTTAACCACCGGCGCAGCTCCCCCCATCGTCATTGCGAGCGAAGCGAAGCAATCCAGGGCCGCGGGCGTCGCCCTGGATTGCTTCGTCGCTTCGCTCCTCGCAATGACGTGTGGAGGGTTCGCGCCTCATCACCGCGGAGGACAACACTCTTGGGCTTCCTGTTCGTCCTCGCGGTCGGTCTCGTCGCCGGCACCTTGTCCGGCATCGTCGGCACCGGTTCGTCGATCATGCTGATGCCGGTGCTCGCCTACGAGTACGGCCCGAAGGAGGCCGTGCCGATCATGGCGGTGGCTGCCGTGATGGCGAACCTGTCGCGCATCCTGGCATGGTGGCGCGAGGTCGATTGGCGGGCGTGCGCGGCCTATTCGATGACGGGCATCCCGGCCGCGGCGCTCGGCGCGCGCACCTTGCTGATCCTGCCCTCTCAGGCCGTCGACATCACCATCGGACTGTTCCTGATGGCGATGGTGCCGGTGCGGCACTGGCTGGCGCGGCACGAGATCAAGGCCAACCGCTGGCATCTCGCGCTCGGCGGTGCGGTGATCGGATTTCTGACCGGCATCGTGGTCTCGACCGGGCCGCTCAGCGTGCCGCTGTTCCTGTTCTACGGGCTATCGAAGGGCGCATTCCTTGCGACCGAGGCCGCGAGCTCGCTCGGGCTCTACCTCTCGAAATCCGTCACTTTCCAGCGCTTCGGCGCGCTGACGCCGGACATCCTGCTGAAAGGCCTGATCGCCGGCGGCTCGCTGATGGCCGGCGCCTTCGTCGCCAAGCGCTTCGTGCTGCACATGAAGCCCGATGTGTTCCGCGTGGTGATGGATGGCATCATGCTGGCCGCGGGCCTAAGTATGTTATGGAACGCCATCCATTCCTGACCGCATCGATTCTCAGCCCCATGGCCAAGACCACGCTCTCCTTCGTCTGCCAGAACTGCGGCGCGGCCTATTCGCGCTGGCAGGGCAAATGCGAGGCCTGCGGCGAGTGGAACACGCTGGCGGAGGAAGACACGACGGGCGCGACCTCGGCGCCGGTGTCGTTGCGCTCCAAGCGCAAGGGCCGCACCTTCCAGCTGGAATCGCTGACCGGCAAGAGCATCGACGCCCCGCGGCTGTCCTCGGGCATGACCGAGCTCGACCGCGTCACCGGCGGCGGCTTCGTGCGCGGCTCGATCCTGCTGGTTGGCGGCGATCCCGGCATCGGCAAGTCCACGCTGTTGACCCAGGCCACCGCGATGATGGCGCGCGCCGGCCATCGCGCGGTCTACATTTCAGGCGAGGAAGCCGTGGCCCAGGTGCGGCTGCGCGCCGAGCGCCTCGGGCTCGCTGACGCGCCGGTGCAGCTGGCGGCCGAGACTTCGGTCGAGGACATCATCTCGACCCTGTCCGAGGGCGCCGTGCCCCGGCTGATCGTCATCGATTCGATCCAGACGATGTGGACCGACACCGTGGAATCGGCCCCGGGCACGGTCACCCAGGTGCGCGCCTCCGCGCAGAAGCTCATTCGCTTTGCCAAGAAATCCGGCGCGGCCATCATCCTGGTCGGCCACGTCACCAAGGACGGCCAGATCGCAGGCCCCCGGGTCGTTGAGCACATGGTCGACGCCGTGCTGTCGTTCGAGGGCGAGGGCTCGCAGCAGTTCCGCATCCTGCGCGCGGTGAAGAACCGTTTCGGGCCGACCGATGAGATCGGCGTGTTCGAGATGACCGGCCTCGGTCTGCGCGAGGTCACCAATCCCTCCGAGCTGTTTTTGTCCGAGCGCGACCTCGGCAGCCCCGGCACTGCAGTGTTCGCCGGCATCGAGGGCACGCGGCCGGTGCTGGTCGAGATGCAGGCCCTGGTGGCGCCGACCTCGCTCGGCACCCCGCGCCGCGCCGTGGTCGGCTGGGATCCGAGCCGGCTGTCGATGGTGCTGGCGGTGCTCGAGGCGCATTGCGGCGTCAAGCTGTCGGGCCACGACGTCTATCTGAACGTCGCCGGCGGCCTGCGCATCCACGAGCCGGCCGCCGACCTCGCCGCCGCCGCGGCGCTGGTCTCCTCGCTGGTCAATGCCCCGCTGCCGCCGGATGCGGTCTATTTCGGGGAAATCTCGCTGTCCGGCGCGGTCCGCCCGGTGGCACAGACCTCGGCGCGCCTGAAGGAGGCCGCCAAGCTCGGCTTTCTGCGCGTGGTGCTGCCGGAACGCGCACGCGGCGAGGCCGGCGGCGACGCCGGGCTTAACCTCAATACCGTCGGCGGATTGACGTCGCTGGTCGCTGACATTGCCGCCCGCGGCACCCCGCGTGCACGTCAAGCCGGCAGCCGGGACGACGAGGATTCGCGCGATCAGGGCCGCCGTGGCCCCAGCCATGCCGAAAAAAATGCCACACCAGCGAGATTCCGCCGCCAGGACGGCTAGGCGGACCGTGACGTTCGCGTGACTCGCCGCTATACAACGCCGCAACCGGGCGCGCGCAGGCCATCGCGTGCCGCCTCCGGACTTGCCGGGGAACCCTGCTTTCCTCCACGCGGAGGATCGGTCCTCGGTCGATTCGATGCGAACCTTGAAGCGAACCTTGGACCTGTGAAGCGGACCTGAGCAGCCGATGCCGATAACGATCCTCGATCTCATCCTGCTCGGCGTGATGCTGGTGTCTGGGCTGCTCGCGATGGTCCGCGGCTTCATGCGCGAGATCCTCTCGATCGCGGCGTGGGGCGCGGCTGCCCTGGTCACGCTTTATTCATTCTCCAAGCTGCTGCCGACCGCCAAGACCTACTTCAACAACGATACCGTCGCGAGCGTCGTCGTCGTCGCCGGTACTTTCGTGGGCACCCTGCTCATCGTCTCGGTGATCACGGTCAAGATTTCCGACATGATCCTCGATTCGCGCATCGGCGCGCTCGACCGCACCCTCGGATTCCTGTTCGGATTGGGCCGCGGCCTGCTGATCGTCGTGGTCGCCTTCCTGTTCTTCAGCTGGCTGGTGCCGGACAAGCAGCGTCCGGACTGGGTCACCTCCGCCAAGTCCCGCGTCGTCCTGCAGGGAACCGGGGATTGGCTGATGTCGCTCTTGCCTGATGATCCCGAGAACACCATTTTAAAGAAATTCAAGAAGAACAAGCCGGACGACGACCAGACTGACACCGAGTCGCCCGCAGCGGGCGGCGATGGGTACAGCAAGCCTGCCCGCGACAGCTTGAAGAAGCTGATCGAGAAACCCGCGGCCAAGTGAGCCAAGCCCAGAAGAGAGGCGCGATGGACCAGCACCACGATTCTTCCGGCGAAGCCCAAATGGATATCCAGGCGGATCTGGACTTCGGACCTCAAGCCTACACGAGAGACCCAGACCTAGACGGAGACACGCTGCGCGAGGAGTGCGGCGTGTTCGGCATTTATGGGCACAATGATGCCGCCGCGATCACCGCGCTCGGCCTGCATGCGCTCCAGCATCGCGGCCAGGAAGCCGCCGGCATCGTGTCCTATGACGGTGCCCGCTTCCACAGCGAGCGCCGCCTCGGCCTGGTTGGCGACACCTTCTCCCGCCGCGAGGTGATTGAGCGACTGCCCGGCAATGCCGCGATCGGCCATGTCCGTTATGCCACGACCGGCGCGACTATCCTGCGCAACGTGCAGCCGCTGTTCGCCGAGCTCGGTGCCGGCGGCTTCGCCGTCGGCCACAACGGCAACCTCACCAACGGCCTCACGCTCCGCCGCGAGCTGGTGCGCGCCGGCGCCATCATGCAGTCGACCACCGACACCGAGGTGATCCTGCATCTGGTCGCGCATTCCCGCCGCAGCAACTTCATCGACCGCTTCATCGAGGCTTTGCGCGCACTTGAAGGCGCCTACTCGCTGGTCTGCATGACCAACAAGAAGCTGATCGGCGCCCGCGATCCTCTCGGCATTCGTCCGCTGGTCTATGGCGAGCTCGAAGGCTGCCCGATCCTGGCCTCGGAGACCTGCGCGCTCGACATGATCGGCGCCCGCTACATCCGCGACATCGAGCCGGGTGAGGTCGTGATCTTCGACGAGACCGGCATGCACAGCCACAAGCCGTTCCCGCCGAAGCCGGCGCGTCCCTGCGTGTTCGAATACATCTACTTCGCCCGCCCCGACTCAGTGGTCGGCGGCCGCTCCGTCTACGAGGTGCGCAAGGCGTTCGGCGCGCAGCTGGCGCGCGAGAGCCACCCCGAGGTGGACGTCGTCGTGCCCGTGCCGGATTCCGGCGTGCCGGCGGCGATCGGCTACAGCCAATATTCGGGCGTGCCGTTCGAGCTCGGCATCATCCGCAACCACTATGTCGGCCGCACCTTCATCCAGCCGACCCAGGCGATCCGCGAATCCGGCGTGCGCATGAAGCACTCGGCCAACCGCGCCGCCATCGAAGGCAAGCGCATCATCCTGATCGACGATTCGCTGGTGCGCGGCACCACCTCGCGCAAGATCGTGCGCATGATGCGCGACGCCGGCGCCACCGAGGTGCATTTCCGCCTGGCCTCGCCGCCGATCCTCTACCCCGACTATTACGGCATCGACCTGCCGGACCGCGGCGGCCTGCTGGCGGCAACGCACTCGCTCGAGCAGATGCGCGAGCTGATCGGCGCCGATTCGCTGGCGTTCCTGTCGATCGACGGCATGTACCGCGCCATGGGCGAGCCGGCCCGCGACCCCGCCGCGCCGAAATACGCCGACCACTGCTTCACCGGCAGCTACCCGACCCACCTCACCGACCAGTCGCTGGTCGAGCCGACCCAGCAGCAGCTGTCGCTGCTGGCCGAGGCGAGCTGAGGCTCAAGCCGTGAGCGTGCAGGCCGTGAGCGTGCTCCTGCAGCTCCTTGCAACGACCGGCGACGCGCTCCTGCTTGCGTTCGTCGTGTTCGCGTCCCGCCAGGGCCTGAAGGTCACGCCGGACGATCGGCCGGATCGCAGCGGCCAGGCCAACTACGGCGATGGTGGCAGCGATACGTGAGGGGCGCATCAAAGATTGTGCGTCGTCCCGGCGAAAGCCGGGACCCATAATCACCGACAGCGGTTTGGCGGACAGCACTAGCCACAACCAGCCAACTCCATCATAACCGCCGCGGAGTATGGGTCCCGGCGTTCGCCGGGACGACGGCCGTGAGATCATCGTGATGACCCTTCCCCTCGCCAATCGGATTGCCCTCATCACCGGCGCCTCGCGCGGCATTGGCCATGCGACCGCCCGCGCGCTCGCCCGCGCCGGCGCGCATGTCGTGGCCGTCGCCCGCACGCAAGGAGGGCTGGAGGAGCTCGACGACGAGATCCGCAAAGAAACCGGCAACGGCGCCACCTTGGTGCCGCTCAGCATGACCGACAGCGACGGCATCGCCCGGCTCGGCGCCGCGCTGCATGAGCGCCACGGCAAGCTCGACATCCTCGTCGGCAACGCCGCCGTGCCCGGCCCGTCGTCGCCGCTCGGCCATATCGACCTCAAGCCGTGGAACGACGTCGTCGCCGTCAATCTCTCCGCGAACTTCCAGCTCATCCGCTGCATGGAGCCGCTGCTGAAGGCCTCCGACGCCGGCCGCGCCGTGTTCCTCACCTCGGGCGCCGCCCACAAGGCGCAGGCCTATCTCGGCCCCTACGCCGTCACCAAGGCCGCGCTGGAGACCCTGGCGCGCGTCTGGGCCCACGAGACCGAGCGCACGCCGCTGCGCGTGAACCTGTTCAGCCCGGGCCCGATCCGCACCCGCATGCGCGCCACGGTGATGCCCGGCGAGGACCCGATGACGCTGGAGACGCCCGAGCAGGTCGCCGAGTTCATCCTGCCGATGTGCCTGCCGTCCTGGACGGAGACCGGCAAGATCTACGAGTACAAGACCCGCACGCTGAAGAGTTTTCAGCCGCCGGCGTAAGACAGGCTACTTCGCAGCTCCGGCGATCGCCTCGCCGATGGCCGCGAGTTCGTCGATCTGGCGCTCGACCTCGGTCTGCCGACTGGCGAGTTGCACGGCAGCCGCCGGTGAAATCGACCTCATTGTTTCGACCAGGCGGTCGATCGCATTGGGATCATTGATGCCGAGTTGATCGACGATCGCCAGCATCGCACGCGGATCCTCCTTGCCTTCGATGCGCCAGGTGAGCTCGGCCGCGAGGCTGATGTCGTTCGGATTGAGCGACGGCTGGCCTTGCTTGATCAGCTTCATTGCCTCGGCGAGAGCGCTGCGCGCCTCGGTCTCGTTGTCGATCTGGGACCAGTCGCTCGCCGCCTCCAGCCACAGGCGGGCGTCCTGGGTCGTCCGCGCCTGCTGCTGCACCGCTGCAATGGCTGGACCGGCCACCGGTCCATGCCCGCCGAGAATCGCGCGGGTCACCACCCATGCCGTCACGTCGCGCATCTTGGCTTCATCGCTGATCTTGGCGACGACGTTCAGCGCACCTTCGATATCACCGTGATCGGCTCGCATCAGCGCGAGATTGTGCAGAATGGAATCGCGCTCGACGCGATCCCTAGCCTCGAATGCCGGGGCGTTCTGCGCAACAAACAAGGCCTCGCGATCGAACCTCATGGCACGATCGGTACGGCCGATCCGGAAATAGGAATTCGCGGCAATGCTCATACATTGAGTCCGTTCGCGTGGGTCCTCGACGGCATGCGTTGCCTTCTCGACATCCTGATCGCGCGCGAGGTCGACGAGCACCGGAAGCAGCGCCATCAGCGTGTTGCACTGCTCCTGCGACTTTCGCCCATTGACCCATTGCGGCCAGGGATCGATCAATTTGTCCGCGCGCTCCCGCAGGCCGGCGCTCAGGAGCAAACGGACCAGCTCCGCCGCGGTGTTCGCGCTGTCGGCATTCAATTTTCCATACAGGCGATCGCCGATCCGACGCACGGCGTCGGACACGTCGCTCGGCCCACGCGTGGACGCATCCTTGAGCATCAACTCCCAGGCATAGGGCTCGTTGGCGCTCTCGGCCTCCTGCCAAGCCAGTTCACGCAGACTCACGGCGACCGGGTATTTTTCGGCAATGTCGAGCAACTCGCTCACCGAGCCCAAACCGCCGCCCTTGAAAAGGCGCGTCGCACGATCGATCTGGCCCAGCCGCGCCCTGAGACGGCCGACCTTCTGCGGGATCACACTCGCATACTCGTCGCTCTCCTCGGCCTTCAGCGACGGCAAGGCGCGTTCGACCTCGTCGACAAGCTTCGCGGCGCGGGCCGTCTGCTCCTTGTCGAGGAGCTGACTGGCGACCTCGGCGAGTCCGCCGAGGCGCTCGACCGCCGAGGCTCGCTGCCGTGCCAGCTCGATCGCGCGGTCGAAACGTCCGGCCTGCGCGATCCAATCGATATCCTCCCACGGCGGCGAATCCGGAGCGTCGGAATGAATATGCGACAGCGCGACCTTGAGGTCGCCGGGCGCCAGCTCCTGCTCGGCGAAGGTGACTTGGCGGCGGACGAAGCTGTCTTCCGGCAACGTCTTGGCGAGCCTGAAGACGGTGGACGCCAGACATTTGACCGTGGGAGCCGCACCACAATCGACGGCCTGCCCCTCGGCAGCAGCCGACAGGATCAGGCCCATCGCGGCCGTCAGGCCAAGCGGCCACCGGAGCATGCGGATCATCTTTCCCTGCAACATGCGCGACGTCGTAGCGCAGTGGAATAAGCCAGACAATGCACGGCGCAATTGAGGCTGTCGTCATCTCCTCCGTGCTCGCGCGACAAGGAATTTTCGTGGCACCGGAGGCGACGATCAGCGCCGCATCCTTGACGTCCCGCCTGCCGCTACGCGACCGGATCATGCCCGGCTTTTGCAACACCCACAGCCGTCGTCCCGGCGAACGCTGGGACCCATAACCACAGGCGGTCATGTTTTCAGATGATGGCAGCTCAGACTTCTATCCCCACGCACATCACGCGGTATGGGTCCCGGCGTTCGCCGGGACGACGGTGGAGGACTTGGTTGGCGCTTCCTACCTCATGATGCTCCATCAACAGTTTTGTGAATGACAGACATCGTGGCAGATCGGCACCACCGCCTATTTCGGAGCAGGACTCGCCGGTGCAGGCTTCGCTGGCGTCCCCTTTACGGCGGCCGGCAGCTGACGATCGCGGACGGCCGTCAGCTCCTTGCGCAGCTTCTCCTGCTGCTCCACCGACAGCACCGGCCGCTGATCGTCGTGCGGCACGTCGTTGACGGGCAGATAGTTGTAGGTGTCGTGAAACTGCCCGCCGGCTTTTGGCGCAGGTGTGCTCGTGGTTGCGCAACCGGCGAGCGGCAGGATGATCAGCAGCGGCCAGCAGGCCAGCGCCGCGCGCATGGAGACTCCGAAGCCGGAACGGCACATCGCGAAGGTCATCGCGCGGCTGCCATCGTGGGCGCTGGCAGTTGCGCCGTGATGCCATGCTCGTTGGACTGCAGGCCCGGAAGAGCCTTCACCCAGGGATAGCCGCGGCGGCCCATGTCGCGGCCGCGGTCGAACAAAGCGGTCATGTAGGTGCGGTCGAACGGGCCGTCGGCTTTGACCTGGAAATCGCCGGGAACGCTCGCGAGGTTGAAGTCGATGCCGTTGAACTTCGCTACCGAATAGATCCGGTAGATGTCGCCGATGCCCTGGTTCTTGATCAGCGTGGCGAGCGAGCGCTGCGTCACCGAGAGCACGTCGGCACCGACGCTCTCGAATTGCGGATCGATGCGGGCATTGCGGATGACGTAAAGATGCGCGCCGTTCACGGTGCGGCGCGGGCCGCGCCCGGAGACGAGGCGCAGCACCGAGGGGCCGATGAAGACCTGGCGGGTGACACCGCCATCGACATGCAGCTCGTCATAGTCGGTGTCGCCGATCCGCACCTTGATGCGCACCGGCGCGAACGCGCCGGGCACCGTCGCCGAGGCCAGCAGCACCTTGCGGAACAGCTCGATCGCCTCCGGCGTGTCGGCGGCGGCGATGCGGCCCATGTCCCACAGCACCGGCCGCTGCGCGTCGAGATTGGTGGTGCCGACCAGCAGCACCCTGCCCTTGCTGCTCTCGCGGGCGACGTCGCGCAGGAACTCGCGATCGACATATTTCTCGATCAGCCGCGACAGCGGCGTGTTGTCGGCCAGCGCCGAGCCCTGCAACAGGCCGGGAATGTTGGAGGTGAAGATGTCCTTGCGCTCATAAGCCGTGAACACCTCCTGCAGCCGGTCGTCATGCGCCCGCCCGAGGAAGACGAAGGGCGCGATCAGCGCGCCGGAGCTCACGCCGGTCACCATGTCGAAGTTCGGCCGGTTGCCCGCCTCGCTCCAGCCGACGAGGAGCCCGGCGCCGAACGCGCCGTTCTCCGCGCCGCCGGAGATCGCCAGAAAGTTCAGCGAGCGCTGGGCGGGAAGCATGGCCGAGGCGCGCTGCACGGAAGCCTCGGCAAAGCGCGGCGCCGGCTCATCGCCCCAATAGCGCACGTCGCGAAAACCGACCGGCTCGGCGCTGGCGGCCGCGAGCTCGGGCGCGGCGTTGCGCGGCATGATCGCGGCGCAGGCCGCCAGCGGCAGCGCGACGGCGAGCGTCAGCAACACACGCGAGACGACGGTGCGGACATCAACGGCCGGGGTCATCGCGCGGGCTGCTGCTCCATGCGCGCGACCACCGGCGGCGGCGGTTGCGCTGTGGAGCTCGCCTCCTCGGCGCCCTTGTCGGTCCAGCCCGGAGGCAGGCCAAGACCCGCGCCGACAAACCCCTTCACGCCGGGAAAGCGCCCGAACTGCTCGCAGGCGGCATATTTTGGCGCGCCGCCCAGCTTGGCCGGCAGGCTCGATGCCGACGGCAGCGACGGCAGGCCGCCGAACGGCGACTCGCCGGTCGAGACCAGCTTGGCGAAATCGGCCCCGAACTCGGACGCGAGATCGTAGGCATCGCCGTCATTGGCCATGCGGGCCGTCGAGACAGAATTGGCGCCGCGCGCCCATACCATCGCGGCGGCCTGGAAACCGGCGAAGTTGCGCGCCTCGGCCTCGACCGACAATGTTCCCAGCCCGACCGGAAGCCGCGGCACGGGCACCGGCACGCCCGGAAGCGCCACGCTCTTGGCGACCGAGGCCGCCTGCGAGGCCGCGGATGCGGTCGCATTGGTGGCGGTCGCGTGGGTTACGGTCGCCCTCACCGTCAGGTCGGAATCCTCTCCCGGCGAGACGATGCGGAAGCGCTCGCTCAAGCGCAGGCACATTTCGCGGCTGATCACATTGGCCACCAGCTTGCGCTCGGATTCGTCCAGGGTGACGTCGGGACGCGGCGGAAATGCGGTCGGCTCGATCCGGATGGTCTTCGCTTCGATCAACTCTTGCTTGTTGGCCTTGATCTGAGCCCGGGTCAGGAGACCGTTGGCGTCAGCGAGCCGGTCGTAATTCCGCAGCGAACCGGCGCGTTCCAGCGGTGCGGTCGCGCAACCCGACTGCGCCAAGGCCACGGAGAGAAGCGCCGTCCACTGCAGCGAGGCGACACGCATGACGCGGAAAACCCATTGATAGAGAACTTACTCTATTTATTCTCACAAGCGTCGGCACTTGTCCAACAAAGCTAGATCAAATTCTCTAGATTACAGCGGCGCGAAATATTATTTTATATTACAATGAGTTGTCGGGAGCCTGCGATTTTGGCGAGAGTTGGGCGGCGGAATTGAAGCGATGCGGAAGGTCGATCCGGTCAAGCATGAGCAGAAGCGCCGGGAGATTCTCCAGGCGGCGCTGTCGTGCTTCGTCAGGAGCGGGTTTCACGGCGCCAGCACCACCGACATCTGCGCTGCCGCCAAAATCAGCCCGGGCCACCTCTATCACTACTTCCCGAGCAAGGAGGCCATGATCCAGGCGCTGGTGGAGATGAACCTCAGCCATGCCGCGGCCCGGCTCCAGGCCGTGCTGGCGGCGCCTGATGTGATCGATGCGCTGGTGCATGAACTCGAAAACACCAGCCTCCACCAGCCGCAGGCCCAGATGCTCAGCACCGAGGCGCTGGCGGAGGCCTGCCGCAATCCCGACTTCGCGGCGATCGTCCACGCCCAGACGTGCGCGATGCGTACGCTCCTGGTCGAGTTCCTCGTCCAGGCGCAGCAGCGTGGCGAGGTCGATGCCGGGCTCGATCCCGAGGCGACCGCCAATCTCCTGCTCGCCATCGTCGACGGCGCCCGCGCGCTGCCGATCCGCAATCCGGCCGTCGACATTCCGGCGAGCAGTGCGCATCTGCGGATCATGCTGAGACGCTTCCTTGCGCCGCCCTCGGCGACCAGGCACACGGCCGCTCACACCTGACGCCCGCCTGCACTTCAATTGACACCCTCCCCTGCGCACGATTGACTGCTTGCAACAAAGCGGCCGACCGCAGCCGATCTCGGGGGGAGGATGCCATGACGCGAGCACCGCGCAGACGAGCGATCGATCTTGCCCTGATGATGCTTGTCTCGGCGATTGCGGCCACCGTTCTTTTGCTGCCGCGCAGCGTCAGCGCCGCCGACATCCCGGCCTTCGCCGTCGAGCCGTCCTGGCCGAAGCAGTTGCCCAACAATTGGATCCTCGGCCAGGTGGGCGGCGTCACCGTGGATGGCCAGGGCCACATCTGGGTCATCCAGCGGCCACGCTCGCTGACCGACGACGAAAAGGGCGCAGCGCTGAATCCGCCGCGCTCGAAATGCTGCATTCCGGCGCCGCCGGTGCTGGAATTCGACGTCGACGGCAATCTGCTGCGCGCCTGGGGCGGCCCAGGACAGGGCTACGAATGGGTCGGCCGTGAGCACGGCATCGAGGTCGACGAGCGCGGCTTCGTCTGGATCGGCGGCAATGCCGACAACGACAACGCGATCCTGAAATTCACCGTAGACGGCAAGTTCGTCGCACAGATCGGAGCGATTGCGCCGAGCAAGGGCTCGAACGACACGACGCAGCTCGGCAAGCCGGCGGAGACCGCGATCGACAAGGACGCGAACGAGATCTATGTGGCCGACGGCTACGGCAACCGCCGCGTCATCGTGTTCGATGCGACGACGCTGGCCTACAAGCGGCATTGGGGCGCGTATGGTCGCACTCCCGACGATGCCAAGCAGCCGCCCTACGATCCCAAGGCGCCGGCGGCGCAGCAGTTCGGCAATCCCGTACATTGCGTGAAGATCGCCGACGACGGCCTCGTCTATGTCTGCGACCGCATCAACGATCGCATCCAGGTGTTCAGGAAGGACGGCACCTTCGTGACGGAATGGTTCTTCGAGAAGAACACGCTGGGCAACGGCGCGGTGTGGGACGTCGCGATCTGGCCCGATCCGAAGCAGACCTATCTGTTGTCCGCGGACGGCGAGAACAACGAGATCCGCATCATCCGCCGCGCCGACGGCAGCGTGGTCGGGAGCTTCGGTCACAATGGCCGCAATGCCGGCCAGTTCCATTGGGTGCATGCGATGGCCGTCGACAAGCAAGGCAACGTTTATACCGCCGAGGTCGACACCGGAAAGCGCATCCAGAAATTCAGGCTGACCTCGGACGCCCTGCGTTAACGCTCACGCCATCAGCACAAAGCTTGGGCGCCCCTCCCCCCTATTGGCGCATTGCCGCAACCCACGAGACCGGCTATCCAGGATGACAGACGGCAAGGGGCGCCCAACAAACCCCGCCGCGACACGACACCAGGGAGGACTTTGATGACGACGTCTCATACGCGCCGGATGGCCGCGCTGCTCGCTGCCACCGCGCTCTGCTTTGCCGGCTCCGCCTTCGCCGACGACAAGGTCGTCAAGATCGGCGTGCTCAACGACATGTCGAGCCTCTATGCCGACATCGGCGGCCCCAACTCGGTCGCGGCCGTCAACATGGCGGTCGAGGATTCCGGCCTCAAGGCCAAGGGCTGGACCATCGAGGTCATCAGCGGCGATCACCAGAACAAGCCTGACGTCGGCGTCAACATCGGCCGGCAGTGGATCGACACCCAGAAGGTCGACGTGATCATGGACACGCCGAACTCGGGCGTGGCGCTGGCCGTCTCCAATCTGGTCAAGGAGAAGAACTCGATCCTGCTGAACTCCGGTGCCGCCACGGCGGACCTCACCGGCAAGGCCTGCAACGCCAACACCATCTCCTTCACCTACGACACCTACATGCTCGCCAACGGCACCGGCAAGGCGCTGACCAAGGCCGGCGGCGACAGCTGGTTCTTCCTCACCGCCGACTACGCCTTCGGTCACGCGCTGGAGCGCGACACCTCGGCCGTGGTGACCAGCAGCGGCGGCAAGGTGCTGGGCTCGGTGAAGCATCCGCTCAACACCGCCGACTTCTCGTCCTTCCTGCTGCAGGCGCAGTCGTCGAAGGCGAAGGTCATCGGGCTTGCCAATGCCGGCGGCGACACCACCAACTCGATCAAGCAGGCCTCCGAATTCGGCATCGTCCAGGGCGGCCAGAAGCTCGCCGCGCTCTTGCTGTTCGTCAACGACGTGCATGCGCTGGGGCTGAAGGTCGCGCAGGGCCTGACGTTCACGGAATCGTTCTACTGGGATCTGAACGACCAGACCCGCGAATGGTCGAAGCGTTTCCAGAAGCTGTCGCCGAAGGGCACGATGCCGTCGATGACGGTGGCCGGCAACTACGCCGGCACGCTGCATTACCTGAAGGCACTGGAGGCGCTCGGCGGCAATCCGCATGACGGCGCCAAGGTCGTGGCCAAGATGAAGGAGATCCCGACCGACGACCCGCTGTTCGGCAAGGGCCCGCTGCGCGCCGACGGCCGCCGCCTGATCCCGGCCTATCTCTTCGAGGTCAAGAAGCCGGAAGAGTCCAAATATCCGTGGGACTACTACAAGCTGATCGCCAAGATCGCGCCGGAGGACGCCGCCAAGCCGCTCGAGGCCAGCGACTGTCCGCTGGTGAAGAAGTAGGCCTGCGGCCCCTCGACGGACCCTCATGGTGATGAGGCGCCTCGCGCCATCTCCAACCATGAGGCCCCCGGTCCCGATCAACCCTCATCCCACACGCATTCAACTCCGCGTGTCAGGATGAGGGTTTTTCGTTGCCCGCACGCAGTGTCCGGACGGCCATCACGAGTGCTCCGATCAGCAGCGCCGCAGCCAGCAGGAACGGCGCGCCCGGCAGATGCACCGGCGCGGCAGCGCCGATGAAATAGGCAAAGGTCAGCGTGAACAGGAACGGTCCGGCAAGCTGGGCCATGCTCTGCACGCTCGACGTCGCGCCCTGCAGCTGACCTTGTTTGTCGGGCGCCACCAGCCGCGTCATCAGCGCCTGGATCGCAGCACCCGACACGCCCCACAGCGCCATCGCGGGAATGCCGAGCCAGCTCAGCGTTCCCGTGGGCGCGAGGCCGAAGATCAGAAATCCCACCGCGCCAGCCGACAGTCCCAGCATCAGCGCGCCGCGCTCGCCGAGCGAGCGCACGATCAGCCCGACCGCCCCGCCCTGCACGATCATGGCGCAGACCCCGACGATCGCCAACGTGAGGCCGACGGTGCGCGTGTCCCAGCCATAGCGATAGGTCGCATACAGCACGAAGGTCGACGGCAGCACGACATGGGCGAGCTGGGTGATGAAGTTGACGGCGGAGAGTCCGGCGAGCGTCCTGTCCGAGCGCAGCAATTGCAGCGCGCCGAGCGGGTTGGCGGTTCGCCAGCGGAATGGACTGCGCCGTTCGGGCGAGAGCGATTCCGGCAGCACCAGCAATCCATACAGGGCGTTGGCGAAGCTGAGCCCTGCTGCAGCCCAGAACGGCAGTCGCGGATCGATGTCGCCGAGCAGTCCGCCGGTGGCCGGACCCAGCACGAAGCCGGCGCCGAACGCCGCGCCAATGCGGCCGAAGATCGCTGCGCGGCGCTCCGGCGGCGTCAGGTCGGCGATGTAGGCAAACGCCGTGGAGATGCTGGCCGAGGTGACGCCGGAGATCAGCCGCCCCAGAAAGAGCCAGGCGAGCGAGGGCGCCAGCGCCATCAGCACGTAGTCCGCCGCGAGCCCGAAATTCGACAACAGGATCACCGGCCGCCGCCCGAACCGGTCGGACAGGCTGCCGAGCACCGGCGAGAACACGAACTGCATCAGCGCCCAGGCGGTGCCGAACAGGCCGAAGATGCGCGCCGCCTGCGCGGTGTCGTTGCCGACGAAGCCTTCGATCAGCTTCGGCAGGATCGGCATGATCAGCCCGAGCGCGAGCATGTCGAGCAGAATGGTGACAAAGATGAAGGCAACGGCGCCGCGGCGCGGCGGCTGCGGCATGCCGTCGGATCTGTTGACGTCGCTCTCGACCATGACCTGCCATCGGACAACCGTCCGCGGCAGCCGCGGCACGAGCCGCCGACTTATACACGCGCGGCCCAGGCCGGCAATCCGGAAGGCTCAGGAGGCGCGCGACACGGCAAAGCCCGCGACGATCCAGACGAGTTCCATCGCGGGGACCCGTCGCAGTTTCGATGCTCCCGGCGCAACGGCGACAGGTAGCCATTTGGCTATCTCGACCAGAGATAGCACCATGCAACTTAATACCTTCGAGGGTGAATGCCGGTTCGACGAAATCACGCACGCCAGCACGTCTGGAGGCAAGGAGACGACCATGTCCGCCATTCTGACAGCCGAGCGCGAGACCGTCTGCTCCAGCGTCCTTGATGAATTCATCGCGACCCAGCGCTCCAGAGCCGGGCGAGACCGGAACATCCCGATCCTGCTTGGATTGAATGGCCTCGCAAATCTGCGGGATGGTGCTCTCTACGCCGACACCATCGACCAACGGCAATGGGAGGCGATGTACGGTGAGCTGGCCGTTGCGGCGGAGCAGACCATTCCGCCGCTTTCCGCCATGTTCGACCTCGCGGACTCGCAGCAAGGCGCGGTCGCGATCGGCGTTCTGAACGTGCAATACCAGGCCCCGGACCGCAGGCTGGCGGGTGCGTTGCGCCGGGCCGTCCGCGATCAGGCAGCTCTGGAGTTGCCGCCGGGGACCGACATCTCCGACATGATCGAAACCAGGACCGCGTTCGCCGCCTGTGCGATCCTGCCTCCGGCCTATTGGGGCGTCTCCCGCCAGCAGGAGGTGCACGACGGGCTCGAGGTGCATTTCAAGCTGGACAGGACGCTCTACGTCTCGAACGGCGAATTGCCGGACCGTCTCGAGATCGATTTCGGCGACGGTGGAGGCTTTCGGCCCGCCCTGTTCGACACCGAAAGCATCGTGACGTATGACGAAGCCGGCGAGCAGCGCATCGTGCTGCGAGCATGGTTCGGTGACGAGGCCCGCTGCGCTGCCTTTCGATTCATCGTGGCGGATGCCGCTCGGCACGCGACTCCCCCCGAGCGTGGCAACGGCGCGCCCGTCCCGGCCAGTCGGATTCACGTGAGGGCGAGCATCGCCCACGAGGGCAAGCTCTACCAGGGCGTGATGCACGTCTACTGGGCCTGGAGCAACAGGAGCGGAAAGCTCAGAAAGCCCCTGCTGCTGGCCGAGGGATTTCCGGGCAAGAACGATGCAAACGCCATCTACGATTATTTCAATGGGTTCACGGGGGAGCGCAACAACCCCAATGCCAAGCTTGCGGACGAGTTGCGCGTCGCCGGCTACGATCTCGTCATCCTGATTTTCGACGAACGCGGCTCTCCGATTCAGGGCAACGCGTTCGTCTATCTCCAGGCGCTGTACTGGATCCGTGACAACGGCGCGCAAGGCCGGCCGCGAATTCATGCCATGGGCGGCAGCATGGGCGGCCTGATCGCCCGCTATGCGCTCGCCTACGCCGAGCAGCAGCGGCTCGACCCCGGCGACGTCGCGGCCCTGACGACATTCGACTCGCCTCATCAGGCGGCCAATGTGCCGCTCGCCGCTCAGATCACGGCGAGGTTCTTCGCCTATCGCCAGCCGGATCCCGACACGCTGCTGAATTATCCTGCGGCCAAGCAGATGCTGATCCATCAGGTCTGGCGCTGGGATGGCGAACGGGAGTCATTGACCAAGCCGGAGTTCAGCAAGTTCTACGCGGAACTGGAGGCGCTCGCATTCCACGGCTATCCGACTCGACCAAAGAAGTATGCCATCTGCAACGGCGCACTCGATTCACATGTCGTCAGCATTCCGGGCGGCGCCAAGACCCTCTCCATCGAACGAACGGATTCACCGACCGTCTACAAGGTGGAGCTCTGGGCGACACCGAACAAGATCTTCAATTCCAAGACCTACTATGCCGAGCTCTACATGTGGGACCAGACGCGCAATGCGCGCGTCTCCTACTCTGTGGACTCCGACGCCCAGGGCTTCTACACGCGCGACGGCTGCGCCGGCGGCCTCGCCAAGAACTTCAAAACGATCTACGACGCATTGATCTGCCCTCAGAGAGCGGCTCTGCACTACGAGGTCAACTGCTTCATCCCGGTTCACAGTGCGCTCGGCGTTCCCCGTCAGGACGCCTACGCGTTCGAGGCGAGAACGGTGCAGCCGGGTGAGACACCGTTCAACAAATGGTACGTCCCCTCCGGGAATCAGCCGCATTGCACGGTGGATGAAGGCATCAAGAACTGGGTTCTGGCCCGGGTCGCGGAGCACGTTCTTCAAGCCGGCGACACGATCGCGTTGAAGGCCTCGAACGGCCTGTATCTCTCGCGCTACTGGGAGAACCGCGACTGCTTGTACGCCTCGAAACCTGCCCGCGACTATTTCTGCCTGTTCAAGGTGGTCGCTGCCGACCGTGGCGGTTTCGCTCTGAAGGCCGACAACGGCAACGGCAAGCATCTGCGCAAGAGAGAAGACAACTACATGGCCCCCGATGGTGACGGCGTTGGGCCGGACTCCACCTTCACGCTCGACGAGTTGCCCGGCGGCGAGCATATCCGCCTGAAGCTCGAGAGCGGGGGATATCTGCGATATCGCGGTTCCAGCGAACGGAATCAGATCAGCGTGTCAGCCGATGGCGGCGATGTCACGAACAGGTTTGTCTACGAGCGCGTTGCGCCCTCGCAACAATCCGACGAGACCGAGCTGTCCGGCGACCTCACGATCCATTCAGCTGTCGACTAGGCCCGGGGCGTGCATCATGCGCTGTTGGGTGCACTGAGGCAGGAAGCAGGCCAGGTACGAGAGCTATCCTGCCCGGCTGCGCTATTTCAGCGTCGACAGATAGGCGACGACGTCGGCCCGCTCCTTCGCGTCCGCCAGTCCTTTGAAGTACATCTTGACTCCGTGAACATCCCCGCGCGGATCGGCGATATAGGCGTCCAGAGCCGCTGCGGTCCAGGGCGCATTGTTCCTTTTCATGCTCTCCGAATATGCGTAATCCGGCACGGCGGCTGGCTGCCGTCCAACGACGTTCCAGAGGCTCGGTCCGACCTTGTTGACGCCGATCTCGGCAGAGTGGCAGTTGTGGCAGATGCGCTGGAAGATGCTTTTCCCGGCGGCGGCATCTCCGTCGAGCGCGTGCGCGCTCGGGGCCAGGCCGGCGAGAACGGCGGCAAGAGCGATGCGGCGGAGCATGTGAATCCTTCCCCTCTTTCGCCCCGGAGCGGGCGCGGGCCAGCCCCGCGGCCAGACCATGAGCAGATCCGCGCAGATGATCGGACGACTGCCCGGTCCAAGTCCTTGTCCTGGATCAAGCCGCGCAGTTGCCGTTGCTGCTCAATTCGCCTAATCTTCTAAAAAAACGAACGATCTGCAACACGATGCTCGAAAGTGTAGTTCAGGGAGGTGCCCGGTGGGAAACGCCGATCCTCGGCCCGCGCGTCCGTCCGGCGTGATTGCGGCGAAGTCGAAGGCTGCGACGGAGGCCGCTGCGGTGGCCGACATCTGCGGCCAGTTACCTGCCGACGGCCTCGCCATGGTGCTGATCTTCCTCTCGCCCCACTACGATCCGAACGCGTTCATGTCGGAGATGACGATCCGTCTTGCGGACATCCCCGTGTATGGCTGCACCACGGCTGGAGAGCTGTCGCCCGATGGCTGGGACGACAACAGTGTCGTCGCGCTCGGCTTTGCCGCCGACGATTTCACCGTGTTCGCACAGCCGATCTTCGGGTTGTCCGGCTTTCGCGTCGACGAAGGCCGGCGCCTGGGCCTCCAGTTGAGGCAGGATCTGTCGCAGCATGAAGGCCGCGACGGCGAGAGCGTGTTTGGGCTCGTCCTGATCGACGGCATGTGTCAGCGCGAGGAGGCCATCATGTCGGCGATCTATGCGTCGCTCGACAACATTCCCCTGGTTGGCGGGTCGGCCGGCGATGGTCTGCGCTTCGAGCAGACCTGGGTCTTTCACGACGGCAAAGCTCACACGGACATGGCTGTCCTCATCCTGATCAGGACCTCATTGCCGTTCCGGCTGTTCAAATGCGACAATTTCGAGCCGACCTCGACCAAGATGGTGGTGACGGAGGCCGATCTCGAGCAGCGCATCGTCAAGCAGCTCAACGCCGAGCCGGCGGCGGAGGAATATTGTCGCGCAATCGGGATCGCCGATTCCGAGCTCGACCCGTTCCTGTTTGCGGCCCATCCGGTCCTGGTGCGCGTGGGAGGATCCTATTTCGCGCGCTCGATTCAGCGGGTGAGCCCGGACGGCTCGCTCCGGTTCTTCTGCGCCATCGACGAGGGCATGGTGCTGACGGCCGCAAGGTCGCGCAACTCCGTGGCGGCCGCCCGAGAGATGCTGGCCGAGGTCCGCGACGACATCGGCGAGGTCTCGATCTTCATCGGCTTCGAATGCATTCTCAGGCGACTTGACGCCGAGCAGCACCAGTTTGCGCGGGAAATGTCCGAGCTCTACCGCGAGAACCGGATCGTCGGATTCCATACCTATGGCGAGCAGTACGGCTCGATGCACGTCAATCAGACGCTGACGGGGGTCGCGATCGGCAAGCGTCCGGGAGCGCAGCAATGACCGGTGCCGGGTCTCCGGACGACCTGCAGCGCGAGGCGGCCAAACTGAGGAAGATCAATGCCGCTCTGATGTCCCGGGTCGAACGCTCGATGGACCAGCAGTTCAATGCATTCTCGCTGTTCGAAACGGCGATCGCGCTCGATCACCAGGTTCGCGAGCGGACGCGGCAGTTGCGCGATGCGCTGCATTCGATCGAAACGGCGAACAAGGACCTGTTTCGCGCCAAGCAGCAGGCCGAAGCAGCCAGTTCCCTGAAGTCCTCGGTTCTCATCTCGGTCACCCATGATCTGCTTCAGCCGCTCAATGCCGCGCGGCTGACGCTGTCGACGTTGGCCGACGAGGTCTCGTCCGATCGTGGCACGGCCATGGTCGGCCAGGTCGACCATTCGCTGGCCACCCTCGAGGATCTGCTGCGGTCGCTGCTGGAGATTGCCAAGCTCGATGCCGGAGCCCTGCGCCCCGACATGAGGCCCATTCTGCTCTCGAGCCTGTTCGAGCCGCTCGAACGCGAATTCGCTCCTATCGCGGCCAGACGCGGCCTGTCCTTGCGCATTTGTCCCTGCTCCGTGGCGGTGGTCTCGGATGCCATGATGCTGCGGCGCATCTTGCAGAATCTCCTCGCGAACGCCCTGCGCTACACGCGACAGGGCGGCGTCGTCATGGGATGTCGGCGAGGACCGGGCGCAGACCGGGTTCGGATCGAGGTCTACGACACCGGCCCGGGCATTCCCGGGCCGCAGCAGGAGGCGATCTTTCTCGAATTCCAGCGCGGTCAGCCGAGCGCCGAAGACCAGGCCGGTTTTGGGCTCGGCCTGTCGATCGTCCGCCGCTTCGCCAACGCCTTGAACCACGAGGTCGGGCTGGCGTCGCGAATGGATCACGGCTCGACGTTCAGGCTCGCGCTCGACCGGGCGGACCCGGCCGCCGTACTGCCGGATCCGCATCCTGCCGAGCACGTCGAGCATGATTTCGGCGGGCTCGAAGGCGCAAAGATCCTGCTGATCGAAAACGATCTGGCCACGGCGGATGCCATGGTCAGTCTGCTGGAGAAATGGGGCTGCGACGTTGTCGCCACGGTGTCGACGACGGACGCGCTGCTGCGCCTGAGCGCGCTCGGGGCAATCCCCGAGACGATCATCGCGGACCTCCATTTGGAAGGCGACGAGAGCGGGCTTGCCGCGATCCGGGACATTCGTCAATTCCTCGGCCGAGAGGTTCCGGCCATGATCGTGACCGCCGACTATTCCGACGACGCAGCCAGGGAAGCAAGCCAATACGGCCTCGAGATCCTGACCAAGCCGGTCAGGCCTGCGGAGCTTCGCGCGCTGCTGTCGTTCCTGCTGTCATGAGTTCGTCGGCGCCGCTCGGCCGCGGTCCGCTGATGAGGTTGACGAAGTCGATCTTCTCCATCTCGACGATCGCCTTGGTCCGGCTCATGACGCGGAGCTTGCGCAGGATCTCAGAGACGTGGACCTTCACCGTGGTCTCGCAGATCCCGAGCTCATAGGCGATCTGCTTGTTCTGCAGACCGCAGCGGATCAGATCGAGCACACGCAGCTGCTGCGGCGTCAGTTCGTGGAGACGCTTCAGGAGATCGCGAGCAGGAAGACTGGCGCGGCGCGCGCCGGTGCCGAGCGAGCCGGCTTCGACATGGACGTCGCCTGACAGCACCGCCTTGATCGCATCGGCCAGTTGAAGCTTGGAGGTCGATTTCGAGATGTAGCCGGAGACACCCAGCGCGAGAACATGGGCGACGAGGCCCGGATCCTGATGCGCTGACACGACGAGGATCGGCGTGCGCGGCGCAGCCTTGCGCACGCGAATGACGCCGGAGAGTCCGGTCGTCCCGGGTGTCGCGAGATCGAGCAGGATCAGGTCGAATCTCGCCGGGGATGAAAGAAGATCGACGGCCATGTCGATCGATGTCGCCTCGCGCATCTCGGCATCGGCCAGAGCAGCGCGGATGGCGCTCTCCAGCGCCTCGCGAAACAGCGGATGGTCCTCGATGATGAGCAATCGAGCCACGTGCCTGTCCCCTCCCCGGCCGGACCGGAGATCCAGCTTGGTCATTGTCGCGGACCTGACATTCAAACCAGTGCGCGCGCTGCGTCTTCGAACCGATGTCAGGGCCGGAGCAACAGCGATAGCGCGGAGGTCGGTCGCAATCAACGTCCAAGACGTCGGCGATGTCGCGACGGCCGCGACGTCTTGCGCCGCAGCAATTCCGCTACGGGTTTCTGCGCGAGGCGGTGCGCGGTCCCTGACGGTCGGCCGGCGCCGGCAGCGCGATCTTGCCGATCTCGATGACGGCCTTGTTGCGGCTGAACAGGCGGAGTTTTCGCAGGATCTCGGTGATGTGCGCCTTGACGGTCGACTCCGCGAGCTGGAGCTCGCCGGCGATCTGCCGGTTCTGATAGCCTCGTCTGATCAGGTCGAGTACACGAAGCTGCTGCGGGGTCAGCTCCGCCAGCCTCGCCTGCAGCGCACGCGAGGAGCCGTTGCCCTGTCGCTCCGCTGCGGGCACGAAGTCCTTCGGGACCGAAATCGAGCCGCTGAGCACGCGCTCGATCGCCGACGTCAGCTCACGCTTCGAGGTCGACTTCGGCAGATAGCCGGCGGCGCCGAGCGACAGCGCCTCGCGCACGACGTTCGGGTCTTCCTCACTCGAGACGATCGCGACCGGAAGCCGCGGATGCGTCGCGCGCAACCGCAGGAACCCCGAGAAGCCCACGGCGTCGGGAAGCGTCAGGTCGAGCAGCGCAAGGTCGATGTCGGGCCCCGTTGCAAGGGTGTTGAGCGCATCGGCAATCGACAGCGCCTCGAAGATCTCGGCGTCCGGATGCGCCAGACGCACGGCATTGCCGAGCGCTTCGCGAAACAACGGATGATCGTCGATGATCAGAAAGCGCGTCATGTCCGACTCTCACTTGCCGCCGGCACGGACCGGATGATCCCGACAGATCGGGCCGCCCGGTGTCCGCCTCCTTCAGTTGGCCGTTTCGGACGTCTGCACGGTCAGCAGGAATGAATAGATGCTCTCGAACTGGTCGTCGGTAAAGACCTCCTTCCAGGCGGGCATGCCCTTGGAGGGGCGGCCTTCATGCACCGTCGTCCAATACCTGTCGCGCATGTCCTCGCCGTAGCGGGTCTGCAGCCGTCGCAGGTCGATGCGACGTTCGGCCTGCACGGCGTCGGGTCCGTGACAATGCGCGCAGGTGCCGTTGAAGATCTCCTTGCCCAGCGTCACCGCCTCGGTCTTCGAGTGGCCCGCAGTCGAGTCCGAAACCCTCGTCACGACGGACTCGGCAACCGGCTGGTGCAGAAGCCGAGCAGGCTCGATCAGCGACGCCAGCCTGATCGGACGGGGCACGGCGCCGAGCCTGATCGACGGCTCGCTCGGCAGCCCGTATTTGACGGCCAGCTCGGCGATCCCGGCTGCGAGCTTCGGCAATGCAGCGTCGATCTGATCGCGCAATTGCGTGGAGCTCTTGGCGAGGCCGATCGCGGCATCCCAGGACAGACCCTCGCCCTCGACCGGCTGGATCCGGAAGCTGCTCTGGTAGGTCGTCTTGTTCAGCCAGCCTGCGACCGGTCCCCAGACGAAGGCGATGTCGACCTTGCCCTTCGCCAGCGCCGCCAAGCCCTCGTCCGGCGTCAGCACCGTCACCTTCTCGATGTCATCAAGCTGGGCCAGCAGGTTCTGCGGCGTGGTCTGATATTGCACGGCGACCCGCTTGCCACGAAGGTCGTCGATGCCATGGACGACCAGCGTCTCGCGGCTGACGAGCGCGTAGGTTTCGGTCGCGATCTTCTTCGAGAAGATTACTGCCGGCCCCATGAAGTCCGCTGACAGCGGCAGGCCGATCATCGCGTCGCACTGCTTGCCCAGCAGCGTCACGCGCACGGTTCGCTTGCCGAAATAGGATTTGTACCAGTTATACGTCACGGGGCGGCCGAGCTCGCGTGACAGCGCCTGTCCGATCTCGAGATAGAATCCCGGCTGCGCTGCGTTGTCGCTCGAGAACGGAAGATTGGTCGGATCCGCACAGAGCCGCAGCGGCTCCATCTCATGAGTCAGGGCTGCGGCCGACGCGGCCAGCAGGGTGCAGGCCGTCAAGGCGACGAGAGCCGTCGCGCGTGCTGCCGGTTCGGCGGCGGCCCGTCCATTCGAGCCAGTCTGTCGGCGATTCAGGCGCATCCTCGGTCCCTCGATCTTGTTTGTTGTTTGGATGGTACGGCTCGCCCTCGCGAACGGGACGTCTTCCTTCGTGCGCTCGACGCGGGTTGGCTGAGCGCAGCGCGTGTCCCCGCGGCCGGGGACACGCGCGGCCATCGCGGCAGTTGCGGCTATTGGACCGCGAACACGAACAGGGCGCCGCCTTCGGGAGCTGCGTTGGTCATCTTCTTGCCGATCTCGCCCAGGAAAGCCGGGATCGAGGCGGTGCGGCCGACGACGACGGCGACGTACTGCTTGCCGTCGACCGAGTAGGTCACCGGGCCGGCGCCGATGCCGGAGCCGAGATTCTTCTTCCACAGGATCTTGCCGGTCTTGGCGTCGATGGCGCGGAAATCGCCGTGCAGGTTGCCGGAGAACACCAGGCCGCCGGCGGTGCTCAGCGTGCCACCGTTGAACGGAAGGTCTTCCTGAATCGACCAGACCTTCTTGTTGTTCACGGGATCCCAGGCGATGAGCTCACCCAGGAATCCGCCGGGCCCTTCCTTGGTCGGGAATTCCGCGCCGAGATAGAACACGCCGCGCTTGTACGAGACGTCGCTGACCGACCAGTCCATGCAGACGTTGTTGGTCGGGATGTAGACCAGGCCGGTGTCCGGATTGTACGACATCGGCTGCCAGTTCTTGCCGCCGATCAGGTTCGGGCAGACGTCCTTGACGGGATGCCCGGGGCCCGGCCGCTTGTCCGGATCCTCGACCGCGCGCAGCGTGGATGTGTCCCATTTCTGCGCCCAGTTGGCGAAGACGTACTTCTCGGCCGAGATCACCTTGCCGGTCTCGCGATTGGCCACGAAGAAGAAGCCGTTGCGATCGGCCTTCATCAGCGTGGGAACGGCTGCACCGCCCAGCTTGAGGTCGGCGAGAATGGCCTCGTTGACGCCGTCATAGTCCCAGGCATCGGCAGGCGTGGTCTGGATGTGCCACTTGATCTTGCCGGTGTTCGGATCGAGCGCCAGCGTGGACGCCGTATACAGATTGGTCAGCTTGCCGAAATCGCCATTGCCGGTCGAGCGCACAGCGGTGTTCCAGGGACCGGGGTTGCTGGTGCCCCAATAGACCGTGTCGCTCTTCGGATCGTAGGAGCCGACCAGCCAGGCCGCGCCGCCGCCATGCAGGCCGGTGTCGCCCTTCCAGGTCTCGCTGCCGGGCTCGCCGGGCGCGGGCACGGTGTAGGTCTGCCAGACCATCTTGCCGGAGTTGATGTCGTAGGCCTGAAGCGAGCCGCGCACGCCGTACTCGCCGCCGCCGAAGCCGGTGATGACCTTGTCGCGGACGACCAGCGGCGGCGAGGTGATCACCGAGCCTTGCTTGTAGTCGACCACCTTGGACGTCCACAGCTCCTTGCCGGTGGCGGCATCGAGCGCGGTCAGCTTGCCGTCGAGCCTGCCGACGAACAGCTTGCCGTCGGCATAGGAGATGCCGCGGCTGTTCACGTCGCAGCAGGCATATTGCAGCGTGTCGTCCGGAATCTCAGGCTCGTAGGTCCATTTGCGCGCGCCGGTCGCGGCATCCAGCGCATAGACGTATTTCGGTCCCCATGAGGTCGAGACGTAGAGCGTGTTGCCGATCACGATCGGCGAGGCCTCGTTCGAGCGCAGCGAGGCCAGCGAGAACGAATACACCAGCGACAGCTTGCCGGCGTTCTCGGTGGTGATCTCCTTCAGCGGGCTGAACCGGGTGTTGCCGTAGTCGTGCCCCGCCATCGCCCAGGCGCCCGGCTCGCTGGCAGCCTTCAGCGCCGTGTCGTTGGCGCGAACGCCCAGCGTGCCAGCAACGAGGAACGCAACCGTCGAGATGCCAGCCAAGAATCTCCTGCTCGTGAAGTTCATCAGTTCCCTCCGCTTATGTCTTTGTTGTGGTCGTATGGCGCGTGCGCCAGGCCCGAGATGAGCGGTCGCGCTGCGAGCAACGGGGCGATTACAGCATCAGCTCTGCCCGGCTCTCATAGGCGGAAGGTAGTAGGCGCGCGGGATCGGGGCCGAACGCCGATTATCACGACCGTTCATCGACTTACCGAAATTTCATCACCTGTGTGCGGAAGGATCGTCATTGCCGGGATGAACAGGCGCGCCTCCACTGCGCGGTCTCGTTGCAGCCTGGCGTCCTCGCGGTTGCACGCCGAGGGACGCCCTCTCTCGAGATGACGCCTCGAACAAACCGGGCCGCACGGCGGCATCTTCTGGTTCGGACGCGGCCGCCCGCTGGAATACGCAGGGCTCGGTGCCGGACAGGGAAAGCCGGCGCAAAGCTCGCCTTTGGCCTGCTGACGCCTCGCACTCCGCGGGGTCGCACGAGCTGTGATCAAGCTGATTGGGCCCGTCCAGACCTTCTGAAGAAAATAATCTTGTTGCTATTTTTCCGAATATATGGTTGGGTATCGCCATCCTGGACTCGCCGAGAGGGGCGCTTCGCGATCGTCACGAGACGTGGGGTCTGGGGATGCGGTGGCCGCAGGCGTGCTGCAGCGGGCTCACGGGCTCGCCGACGAACGGCAGGTGTGCGGACGTGAAGACGCGTGGTCCTGGCGCCCCGATGCTGGCGCCAAGTCGTCGGGCGATGATCCCGAGGGCGACGGTGGCTAAAAAGCCGGACACCGGGGAGATCGCGACATAAGCGTGAAAACCATCGCGCGGGGAATGCCGGGATGTCTCGGCTGAACCTGTGGTTCCTGCCGCCTGCATTTTTTCAGCAGGCGGGCCATGGGTGCGGCCAGCGCCCGGCATTCCCCGCGCCCTCTCATTCTCGAGGGCGGAACGAGCGGCACAACTCGGACGCGATCGCGCCGCGGGACCGCAGCCCCTCGCCCGAACGAAGGGCGCGAGGCCTCAACAAACCGCAAACAGATTTGAACTAGGGGAGAGAGGGATGGTGCGCTCGGACGGCGGTCGCATCTACTGCGATTTCGATGGCTTGCCAAAGTCATCACCACGCATAGCGGACGACGCCTTTGCCGGCATAGCTCTTCGTCACATGGGAGAACTCGCCTTCGAAGGTCGCAGCGGCGGACCAGCCGTTCAGCCATTTCATTTCTGCGGAGGCAGTGGTGAGCGCGGAGTCCGCCGCCGGTCGTGCGCCGCTGACGACAAAGCTCGTGCCGGGCAGCGCCTGGAACGTCGCAGCGACCGAACGGTCCGGATTGAAGTCGTGCGCCCAGGCGGCGCGGCCGCGCAGGGTGAGAACCGCGTTCTGCATGGCAAAGGACTTGTCGGTGCGCAGGCCGACTTCGCTGCGCGTGGCGGTCACGCTCCTGGCGGCATAGGCCAGCGCGAAGGCGTTGCTCCCCGAGACCGCCGTCTCGGCATAGGCCGGCAGGGTGAACGTCGTGAACTGGCCCGCGGCATATGGAGTCAGGCCGAAGCCGCCGGCCCACGGCGCAATGAGGCGATAGCCGCCCTCGATACGTCCGCTCCAGGCATTGGCATTGAACTCGGCACGCAGGCGATCGACGCCGGCGAGCGTCACGGTGCGATCGGTGGTGACATCCTGCCAGCCATAGGCCAGCGCCGCGGTGATGTAGCTCGGGCCATTGGTGTGCCGGAGATAGGCGCCGGCCTGGAACAGGTCCGAGCGGCCCGTGCCACCGCCAGTCACGGAGAAGCTGGTGCCACCGCCGGCGAGCGCGAAGCCGGCCAGCGTTTGTGGCGAGAAGGCGTACTCGGCGCCGGCGGCGGTGCCGAACAGCCGGCTGGTCACACTGTTCGATCCCTGCGCGGTGCTGCCGTCCGTGGTCTGCGATCCGCCGAAGCCTGCAGCCCACACGTTCCAGCGCTGCTCGAAGGTCTTGGCCGGTGGCACCTTGGCGAGCATCGCATAGGCGTCGCGCGCGGCGCCTGCCGGCCCGTTGTCGGCATAGGCCGGCGGCGCGGATGCCGCCGCTTCGCGGCCCGTGCTGAAGGGATCTGTCAGCAGGCCCATGAACTGGCCCATCGCCTGGAACGTGGTCGCTTGCGACCCCGCCGCGGTCTCGCCGGACGCCTGCGTCAGGCCGGCGGCCGTGAGCGAGCCGTAGACCAGCGGGATGCTGCCGTTGCCGTTGAAGGAGTTGACGAGAGCATTGCCGACATTCTGCTGATTGCCGCCCGGTCCGCTGCCCGGCGGCGGGACGAAGCTCAGCGTCAGGTTCAGATAGGCGTGGGTGGCGTCGTAGCTCAGCTCGGTCCGGAAGTTCGACGACAGGTTGGTATCGACCTGCGGGTTGAACGCGCCGCTGACGCTGCCGGCGGTCAGGATCGTGTACTGCTTGGCGACGGAGCCGCTCGCGAACGCCGCATTGACGGTAGCGCCGCCCAGTGTCGCCGCGCCGGTCACGTTGACGAACGAGGCCGTCGCCGGATTGACCTCGACGAGATAACGGGCGCCCGACTGGAACGCGAGATTGCCGGAGATCGCGAGCGATGTGCTGGCGGTGCCGTTGCCGCCCAGCAGCGAGCCGCCGCTGGTGATCGCCGTGCCGCCGACCGTTCCCGTGCCCATCAGCGTGCCGTTCGCATTCACCGTCACCCCGCTCGAGGTCGCGATCGAGCCGTCCACGCGCAGCACGCCGCGGTCGACGCGTGTCGCACCGGCATAGGTGTTGGCGCCCGTCAGGGTCAGCATGCCCGCGCCGGTCTTGACCAGCGAACCACTGCCGGAGATGACGCCGCTCACCTCGGTCGAAAAATCGTTCGAGCCGACGGTCAGCTCGTTGGCGCCGAGGAGGTAGTTTCCGGCTCCGGCGATCGATCCCGCGCTCAGCCTCTGGAGGCTGCCCGGACCGAAACTGTCCGAGAAATCAACGATGCCTCCGGCGTTGTTGATGAGGGCAGCGTTTCCGGCCGTGCTGGTGTTGTGGAATTGCAGGCTGCCATTGTTGGTGATGGTGGCGTTGCCCGCCGTGCTGAAATCGAAGAACGACAGAACGCCGGCGTTGGCGTTGGTGATGGCGGCGCTGGCTGCCGTGCCGCTGCCGCGGAAGTCCAGGATGTTGTTGTTGGTGATGGCGGCATGGCCAGCGCTGCTGAAGACTTGCAGACTGCCGGTGTTGGCAATGCTGGCACTGCCCGCCTCGCTCGATTGGAGGAACTGGATGGTGCCGGCATTGGTGATCGTGGCATTGCCCGCCGTGCTGGTATCAATGAAATCCATGCCGCCAGTGTTGGCGATCGTGGCGTTGCCTGCCGTGCCGGTGCGGGCGAAAAGCAGGTATGAGTTGTTGATGATGATGGCGCTGCCCGCCGTGGCTTCGTCGAAAGTCAGGCCGGAGCTCAAACTGCTGTTGATGATGGTGGCGTTGCCGGCCGTGCTGCCATTGATGAAGTCGAGGTAGCCGTTGTTGGTGATGGTGGCGTTGCCCGCCGTGCTGGCGTCCTGGAAATGCACGGTGCCATCGTTGGTGATGGTGGCGCTGCCGGCCGTGCTGGTGTCGTGAAAACTCAGGACGCCGTTGTTGTTGGCGATGGTCGCGCTGCCTGCGGTGCTGGCATTGCGGAAATCGACGTAACCGAAGTTGCTCGTGATCGACGTGCCGCTCATGTCGGCGTTGACGACATTCAGCGTGGACCAATCACCGACGGTGACCGTCCCCAGAATGGAGCCGGCTCGGCTGGCAGTGCCGAGTTGTAACGTGCTGCGACTGCTGGAGGAGGCGCTGGTGATGGTTGTGCCACCGGTATAGGTGTTGGCGCCGGTCAGCGTCAGCGTGCCCGCGCCGGTCTTGTCCAGCCTGCCGCCGATGCCGGAGATCACGCCGCTCACCTCGGTCGAGAGATCGTTCGAGCCGACAATCAACCGATTGGAGCCAAGGATGTAGTTGCCGGCTCCCGCGATCGACCCGGCGGTCATCGACGTGTCGACGCCCGAGATATCGACAGTGCCTCCCGCTTGGTTGATGAGGGCGGCATTGCCGCCCGAACTGACGTCGAGGAATTGCAAGGTGCCGCTGTTGGTGATGGTGGCGCTACCGCCCGTGCTGGCGTCGCGGAAGGTCAGGGTGTCATTGTTGGTGATGGCGGCGCCGCCGGCGGTGCTCGTGCCCAGGAAGTTCAGATAGTGGTTGTTCAAAATATTGGCACTGCCCGCCGTGCTGGCTCCGCTAAAGTCCAGGCCGCCATTGTTGGTGATGGTGGCGCTGCCGGCCGTGCTGCTGCCGTAGAAGAGCATGACGCTGTTATTGGTGATGGTGGCATTGCCGGCCGTGCTGGTCTCGACGAAATTTAGGGCGTTGCTGTTGG
This sequence comes from Bradyrhizobium aeschynomenes, assembly GCF_013178945.1. Taxonomy (GTDB): domain Bacteria; phylum Pseudomonadota; class Alphaproteobacteria; order Rhizobiales; family Xanthobacteraceae; genus Bradyrhizobium; species Bradyrhizobium aeschynomenes. Next base: position 42,676 of record NZ_JABFDM010000013.1, on the reverse strand, counting down.
TGATGGCGGCGCTGCCGCCGGTGCTGCTGTTGCGGAACTCCATGAACCCGCCATTGGCGATGGCGGCGCTGTCGGCAGTGCTGGCGTTGTAGAAAGTCAGGCTGCCGAGGTTGGTGATGCTGGCGCTGCCGCCATTGATGGCGATGCCGGCTCCGGTGAAATCCTGGGTCGTGGAGGCCGCGATATCGAACGCATAATTCGAGGCTGCGGCATTGAACGTCCAGCCGCCGAAGGTACCGGAAGACCCCAGCGTCAACGCGGTCGTGTTCGAGGCGCCGAACGTGGCCGTGCCGGTCGGCACGCTGCCCGGGGTCCAGTTGTTTGCGTCGTAGAAATCGTTCGATCCCGGAGTGGCGAGCCAAGTGGCATCCTGGGCCCGCGCCGGCCCCGTGGCCGCGAGCATCCAGGCCAAGGTCAGCGCCGACGACGCCAGCAGCGCGGCCCGCAGGCGGCGGGTCGCCTTGAAATGATCTTTCCCGGTCCTCACCACTTCCCCCAATCACAGGGTCCGCAAGTCTTCGCCCCAATTCATCGCATTGGGCGGAAGGGGTGTCCTGATGTGGGGGCGCCCCATTTCTGAAAGTTTCTGATATTTCGGTTTCAGAACCGACTTTGGGGCATTTCGGACAGACTTCCGCTATACGGGCCATTTTGAGAAACGCGTTTGGGGGATGATTTGCTTCGTTTCGCCGGCTTCGAGCTGGACCAGCGGCGCGAGGAGCTTCGCGGGGCCGATGGCACGCCGATCAAGCTACGGCCGAAGACCTTCGAGATGCTGCGGCTGTTCGCCACCAGCGGCGGCCGGGTCCTGAGCAAGCAGGAGCTGATGGAGGCGGTCTGGCCGAACGTTCACGTCGGCGAGGACAGCCTGTTCCAGTGCATCCGTGAGCTTCGCTCAGCGCTCGGCGACGATCGGCGGCAGTTGATCAGGCTCGCATCCGGCGGCGGTTATCTGCTGACGGCGGAGGTTGAGGTCGAGCCCGAGGTCACGGCGGGAGGCGAGGTGGCTCCGCTCGCGGAGGCCGTGGAGACCAGTTCGCCGGCGCCCACCAACGGTGCCGTGATACAGGCAACGTCGCAACGCTCAGTCTTCGGTTTCAGCCGGCGGGCCATGGTCGCCGCAGTGGCCGGGCTTGGTGCGATCGCGGGGCTTGCGGTGGCTGCACCGGTGTTGAAGCCGGACCTCCTCTTCAGGCGAACGCCGCCGCGCATCGCCATGATGCCGATCGTTGACGCCAGCAGCGATTCGCGCGGCGCGGTGATGGCGGCGGAGGTCACCGGCCGCCTCGTGGACGGCTTTGCCAAGATCCAGAACGTCAGCGTGGTCGCGCCACGATCGGCGGCGGTCGCAGGCGTCGAACCCACCGGGCTGCCTGCCGCATCATCCGACTACGAAATTCGCGGCGAGTTGCAGCATGGCGATCAATCCTGGACGCTGCGGGCGCGCATGATCAAGACGACCACCGGCGAGGTTCAGGCGGTCGCCGCCGCTTCGGTCGCCGCTGACGAGGCGGACGCGCAGCTTGCGCAGTCCCGCCTCGCCGCCGGCGTGGGTCATGTCCTTGCCCGCCGCCTCAACGAAATGCTGGTGCCCAGCGCGCCGTCGTCCAGCCCGCGCGGATCGTCCGCGGGCGGTGACAAGGTTGCCCTCGAGCAGGCGCTCGCATCGATCAATCAAACCACGCGCGAGCGCTATGGCGCGGCGCAGTCGATGCTGCAAAATGCGCTCACGGAGGATCCTGACAATGTCGACCTCGCCGTCGCGCTTGCTTCGCTGCAGATGCGCGGAATCCAGATGGTCTGGTTCAGCCCAGAGGAAGCGGTCGCGGTCGAGGCCAGGGCCAACGCGACGCTTGAGCGGGCGTTACGGTCGAAGCCGAATTCCATTCCGGTGCTCGAGGCCCATTGCCGCTTCCTCAGCGCCACCAACCATTTCGTCAAAAGTCTGGTGACCTGCGCCAAAGCCTTGAGCTTCGATCCGTGGAACGGGTCTGCGCTTTATCTGATCGGCCTCGGGCAGATCTTTCTCGGCCGCTTCGACGATGCGCTCGCGACATTCCGTCAAGCCGATCGTTACGACACGCCGCCGGCCTCGCGCTGGACCTGGCTGCTCGGCGCGGGCTGGGCGAATCTCTTGATGGGGCGCGACGAGGAGGCGTTGCCATGGCTGCAACGCTCGATCGCGATTACGCCGGCGACCGGCCGCTCGCATATGCTGCTCGCCGCTGCCTACCAGAGATCGGGCCGGTTCGAGGAGGCGAGAGCGGCGATGGCGGAGGGACTGAGGCTGCGTCCCGGCACGACGAAACTCAACGTCACGCCGCCTTGGAAAAATGTGAGCCCGGTGTGCCTCGCAGCCTCGGTTCGCATCGTTCAGTCCATGGTCGATGCAGGCTTGCCGGAGCAGTAAGGCCCGCTAGCGCATCAACTGGCGCGCGCTGAAATCCGCTTCATATCTGACTTATTGTGCTTGGTGCGCTCGGAGGGCGGAGACGTCGGTTGCGATTTCAATGGCTTATCTCGCAAGCGGACCGAAACGGTGCTTATCGAACGGAGATGGGCACTTTCTGGCGCCAGTATTCTTCAGCACAACCGCCGTCTTCAGACCGCCAATTCCCACATAACCGCACCTTGGTTTCGAGCTAATCGCCAGGCATTTTCACGCAGGAGATTGGGTGGTCAGACCTGCCCCTGGTGCGTCGTCCCCCTGATGATCCCTGTATCTTCTGCCCCCATGGGTTTGAAGTCGATGTACATGTCGGCGCCGGGGATGGCGGCCGCGCCAGCGCGGGCGACGGCGAGATCCTGCGCACCAGACCCGGAGCCCGCCGACACTGCGCCGAGGATGAAGCCGTCGACGCAAATCGGCAGCCCGCCGATCAGGTTGGTCCAGCGGCTCTCATGCGCCAGGGTGACCTGGATTTCCACGTCCGCATGAGCCCCGCCCGTCGGCGTCCCCGACAGCGCCGAGGTCCGCGCCTTGTTGATCGACGAGGTCACGCTCAGTCCCTTCGCACCGTCCATGCGCCCAAACGCCAGCAGGTTGCCGCCACTATCGACAACAGCAATGCACATGGGCTGTCCGATCCGCGTCGCCTCCGCGATGGCCGCGTTCAGCACCTTAAGCCCACCTGGAAGCGTCAGCGTCCTCGTGTCCTTGACGTCGGTCATGGTTGCTCCTCGAACAGGCCAATGGAGAAGTCCCGGGCCAGCGTGCGCGCTGCAGCGATCAGCGGCGCATCGCCGCCGCGCCAGCCGATCAAAGACAGCCCAACCGGAATCGGGCCGGATGTCGCCACAGGCAGGCTCACCTGCGGAAGCCCCGTCAGTCCGGCGATGCAGGTGAGATCGACGATCCGGTTCACGGCAGCGCGGATCTCCGACAGACGCGCATTGCGCGCGATCGGCAGAATGGGCGAGGTCGGCAGACACAGCATGCGCCGCCCGTCCAGGAGATCGTCGAGACGCTTCGCGGCGGCCGCGCGGAACGCCTTGGCGGCAGCGAGTTCGTCCACCGTGATGCGGCCGTCATCAGCGAAGGCGCCGGCCACCTCCGAGGAGAAGCGCGGGTTCACCCGATCGATCCAGTCGCGAAACGTCGCGTGGAATTCGCTCTTCTGCAGGACGCGCTGATGGCGTGCCCAGTCGAGCAGCTCACCGTCAGCCAGAGGCAACGAATGGGTTGCCGTGGCATTGCCGAGCCGGCCGACAACCGGTTGCAGCGCGTCCCAGGCCGGCGCATCGGCGAGCGCGAAACAGTCAGATGCAATGACGATCTCCGGGAGCAAGGCGTCCGCGATCGGCTCGCCGAGAAGCACGGCGCCGACCCGGCTGAACGTCTGCGCGTCCCTCGTAAAATAGCCCACCGTGTCGAACGACGGCGCCTGAGTCATCAGGCCGGCGACCGAGATACGGCCGTGCGTCGGGCGCAGGCCGTAGATCCCGCAGAAGCTCGCGGGCGTGCGCACGGAGCCGCCGGAGTCGGTGCCCAAGGCAACATGGACAAGTCCACCGGCCACGGCAGACGCGGAGCCACTCGAGGAGCCGCCGGGAACGCGATCTGGCGCGCGCGGATTGAGCGGCGTACCGTAGAACTTGTTGATGCCGAGCAGCCCGAGCGAAATTTCATCCGTGATGGTCTTGCCGATCAGCGTCGCACCGGCGCCGCGCAGCGCGTCGACCGCCCAGGCATCCGTCTCCGGGGTGTCATGACTAGCCGCCCAATCCGGGTTGCCGCAGCCGGTGACGTCACCGCCGACGTCGAACAGGTCCTTGACCGCGAAACTTAGGCCCGACAACGGCCCCGACCGATGCGGCGGACGCTGAATGATCGTGCCAGGAAGGAAGGCTCCGAGTGTGTCCTGCACCATGGATCTCCCGATCGCCCGAAGAGTATTCTGAAATGCTGGCAGGCGTGCCCGGCCCGGGCGCGCCTGCTGTCCGCTCACTCCGCGTCACTCCTTGTAGAGTTTGCGGAAGTCCGGATGCGTGTGGAACCAATATTCGAAGCCCTTGACGTTCTTCTGCATCGCGTAGTCGGCGAAGCGGGTGTAGAGCGGGATGCGCGGCAGATCTGTCATGACGATGTCGACCATCTTGTTCAGGCTGGTCTTGTAAACTTCCGGATCTCGGGTGAAGCGGGCCTCGTCGATGACCTTGTCGAGGTCGGGATTGACGTAGTTGGCGGTGTTGAATACCGAATTGTTGCCGCCATGGAACGTCCAGAAGAAGAAGTAGTCGGGATAATCGAGCCAGCCGTAGAATTCGGCGATCACCATCGGCATCGTCTTGCTGGCCATCTGCGCGAACCAGTTCGAGCCTGGCACCTTTTCGATCGTCAGCTCCACACCGATGTTCTTGAGGGCCTCCTGGATCAGGATCGCGGTCGGCTCACGCACCGTGGACTCGCTGAGGTCGATCGACAGCGTCGTCTTGAAGCCGTTCGGGAAGCCGGCCTCGGTGAGTAGCTGCTTGGCCTTCGCGAGATCCTGGCCGTGCTTGATCGGCACCGGCCAGGTCGCGTCGGGATAGGGCTTTGCCGGATCGCCGCCGAACATTGGCTTGGCGCGGTTGTAGAGCGCGGAGCTGACGATCTCCTTGTAGGGAATGGCGTAGGAGATCGCTTCACGCACCTTCGGATTGTCGAACGGGGCGATCTTCACGTTCATGTCGACGAAGACGAGGTCGTTCTGCACGGGCACGCCGATGATCGTGACCTTGCCCTGCTCCGCCAACTCGGCATAGTCCTTCGGCGGCAGTCCGACCGACATGTCGACGTCGCCCTTCTCCAGCAGTGCGCGGCGCGTGCCGGCCGAGGCGATCTGCCGATAGACCACGCGCTTGAGCTTGGGCAGCGGTCCGGACTTCCAGGCGTCGAACCGCGTGAAGACGGTCTGCTGTCCCGGCGTCCACGATTCGACCTTGTAGGCGCCGCCGCCGCAATCGTTGCGCGACACCCAGTCGAACGCCCACGGGTCCTGCGCGGTGGCGTGCTTCTTGGCGAGCTCGGAGTTGATGATGACCGGCACCGGCACGACGAGGTCCGGCATGGTCAGCTTGTTGAACTGGTCGAACGTGGCCTTGAAGGTGTGATCGTCGACCACCGAGAACTGCTCGGGCTTGACCAGCGAGCCGGCCGCCATCTGCACGGCCGGAAAGCCGCCGGCGGCGATGGCGCGGTCGAACGACCATTTGACGTCCTTGGCGGTGACCGGCGTGCCGTCGTGGAATGTCGCGTCCTTGCGCAGATGAAAGATGTAGGTCTTGCCGTCCTCGCTGGCTTCCCAGCTCTCGGCGAGCTCCGGCGTCATGATCTTGGCGTCGTAGGACACCGTGCCGTCCGCCAGCGTCTTCTCGCCATGGCTGACGAGCCGGTCATAGGCCTGCCAGACCACCATGCGGCTGTGATCGTTGGCGGTCGGCACCATCGTGTCGAGGCCGTTGGGGCCCATCTCCGATACGATCACCAAAGTGTCCTTGGCGATCTCCGCATGCGCGATGGCGCCTGGCAGCACAGCGGACGCTGTGAGCAACGCCGCTGCAACGAGACTGCGATAGAGCTTCATATCGTGCGTCCTTTCTGGATGTTTCAGGTGGGGGTGGAGGCAGTGTCAGAGGCCGAGCTCGGTCAAAAGCTTCGGCCATTTGTGAGCCCATGGGCGCGCCTGTTCGAAGGCGCCGGAGGCGGCGAGCACGGTCCGATCCGCCAGATGGCGGCCGATGATCTGCATGCCGACAGGAAGGCCCGTCTTGGTGAAGCCCGCGGGGATCGTCGCGGCGGGCTGGCCGGTGAGGTTGCAGATGAAGGTGAAGCAGAGCCAGTCGCCGGTCGTGACCATCTTGTCTTCGATGATCTCGGGCCCCTGCATGTAGAGCGGAAAGGCCGGCACCGCGAGCGTAGGCGTGATCAGGAGATCGTAGTTGGCCATGAACCGCCACATGCGGTTGCAGACCATCTGGCGGATCATCTTGGCATCGGTGAACTCCTCCGCCGTCCACTGCCGCTGCAACAGCGCCACGAGATGCGGCGACATCTCCTTCTCGCGCCCCTTCATCATCCGGCGCATGCCGGTGAGATCGGTGTCGCCGGCGACGATGGTCCAGAAATGCGGAAACGGATCGTCCCAGCCCGGATTGGCGCGCTCGACCGTGCAGCCGAGATCGGTCTCGAATACGCGCACCGCCTCGGAGACGACGCGCCGGACCTCCGGGTCGACCGGCGCATAGCCCCAGTCCTCGCTATAGGCGATGCGCAGGCCCTTGATGCTCTCCTTGGTGGCATCGACGTAGTCGAAATCGGCTGATGGAATCGAGTAGCGATCACGCGGATCGGGTCCCGTAATGACCTTCAGCATCAACGCGGAGTCGGCCACGGTGCGGCTCATCGGGCCTACATGTTCGAGCGATTCCCAGCTCGACACGCCGGGATAGCGCTCGTCGCGGCAGCCCGGATACAGCGGCACGCGGCCCATCGAAGCCTTGATGCCGTAGAGGCCGCACAGCGCCGAGGGAATGCGGATCGAGCCGCCGCCGTCGGAGCCGATCGCGAACGGCGCGACACCTGACGCGACCGAGGCACCCGAGCCGGCGCTCGATCCACCCGACGTCATGTCGAGATTCCAAGGATTGCGCGTCGCCGGAAATACCGGATTGTGGCCGACGCCGCTGTAGCCGAACTCCGGCACATTGGTCTTGCCGATGATGACGGCGCCAGCGGCCTTGAGGCGCTCGACGACGATGTCGTCCTCATCCGGCACGAAGTCGCGGTAGAGCGGCGACCCCATCACCGTGAGGATGTCCTTGGTCGCGACCAGATCCTTGATGCCGATCGGCACGCCGGCGAGCAGGCCGGGATCCTCGCCAGCCGCGATCTTCGCGTCGACGGCGGCGGCCGCAGCACGCGCAACGTCGGGGGTCGGCGTGCAGAAGGCATGGATGTGCGGCTCGAGCTTGTCCATGCGGCGCAGGACCGCCTCGGTGACCTCAGTGGCCGAGAGAGTCTTGTCCTTGACCTTCGCCGCAACGGTGACGGCGTCCATGCGGCAGATTTCGTTGTCAGCGCTCATCGTTTCCTCCAGCGGGTGAAACAGCGAAGTGGCAGGCGGCGAAATGATCCGGTCCCACCGCGCGCAGCGGCGGCATGGCGCTGGCGCAGAGGTCAGCCGCCTTCGGACAGCGTCCGTAGAAGCGGCAGACGTTGGGATCGGGATTGATCGGGCTGGCCGGGCTGCCGTCGAGCCGGGGCCGCGCTTCGCCACGCCGCGCGGGATCCGGGATCGCGGCGACCAGCGCCTGCGTGTAGGGATGGCTTGGCGCGGTGAACAGCGCCTCCGCCGGCGCAATCTCGACGATCTTGCCGAGATACATCACGACCACGCGGGAGCAGAGCAGCCGCACGACGTTGAGATCGTGCGACACGAACAGATAGCTCATCGACAGCCGCGCGCGCAAATCGGCGAGCAGCCGCAGGATCACGGCCTGCACGGAGACGTCGAGCGCCGAGGTCGGCTCGTCCAGGATCAGCAGCGAGGGCTCGACGGCGACCGCGCGCGCGATGCCGACGCGCGCGCGCTGACCGCCCGAGAGCTGATGCGGATAGCGCTGCAGCAGTTCGTCCGGCAGCCCGACCAGGGCGGCGGTGGCATGAACGCGGCGCGCGATCTCGGCGCTGTCGCTGAGGCCGAGCAGCCGCTTCAAGGGATCGGCGATCGCCTGAAAGGCACGGAAGGAGGGATTGAGGCTCTCGGTCGCATCCTGGAACACGACCTGGATGCGCCGCCGGTTCGGCGAGGCGGCAAACTTCGCCTGCGCGATCGCGGTGAGATCCTCGCCATCCATCAGGACCTGGCCCGCGGTGGGATCGATCAGCCGGCCGAGGAGGCGCACCATAGTGGACTTGCCGCAGCCGGACTCACCGACGAGACCGACGCTTTCTCCGGCTGACATCATCAGGCTGACATCGTCCACCGCATGAAGGTTCGCCCCCTTCCCCGCCCGCTTGATCGGGTACAACTTGGACAGTGACCTGAGCTCGAGCAGCGCCGTCATGACAGCGGAAACCGGCAACGCACGAGGTGCTGGGGCGACAACTCGGTCCAGGGCAGCTCCGCCTCGTCACAGATGGGCTGCCTCAGCTCGCAGCGTCCGCTGAAGCGGCACGGCGGCAGCGCGCCGCGCAGATCGGGCAGATGGCCCGGAATGGCATTGAGATCGTCGAGCCGCGAATCCGGCACCGGCGTGGCCGCCAGCAGCCGGCGCGTGTACGGATGCGCCGGACGCTCCAGCAGCTCCTCGGTCGGCGCGATCTCGACGATGTGGCCGGCATGCATGACGGCGATGCGGTCGCAATATTCGCCGGCGAGGCCGAGGTCATGGGTGATCAGCAGGGTCGACATCTGCGTCGCGCGGCTCATCTCCCGGATCAGGTCCATGATCACGGCCTGGGTCGTCACATCGAGCCCCGTCGTCGGCTCGTCGGCGATCAGCACGGACGGCGTGCAGGCCAGCGCCATCGCGATCATCACGCGCTGGCACATGCCGCCGGAGAGCTCGAACGGATAAGCCTCCGCGCGGCGTTCGGGATCGGGAATGCGCACCCGCGCGAGTGCTGATATCGCCGCCTTCTTCAGGTCGCGCCGCGGCAGCGCGGCATGTTCCTGCAGGACGTCCTCGATCTGCTTGCCGACCTTGCGGATCGGATTGAGTGCGGTGCGCGGGCTCTGGAAAATCATCGCCATCTCGCGTCCGCGCAGCTCGCGCATCGCCTCGGGGCGCGCCGCCAAGAGATCGATGCCGCCCATCGTGATCGCGCCCTTGGTGATGCGTGCAGCGGCATCGTTGAGGCCCATGACAGTGTAGGCGGTGACGGATTTGCCGGAGCCGCTTTCGCCGACCACGCCGACGATCTCGCCGCGCGAGACCGACAGGCTGACGGCATCCAGTGCCCGTACCACGCCGTGCCGGGTGCGAAATTCCACGGAGAGATTATCGATCTCGAGCTGCGCCATCACACGCGCTTTCTCGGATCGAGCAGATCGCGCAGCCCGTCACCCAGCATGTTGAAGGAGAACACCGCGAGCACGAGCGCCGCGCCCGGGAACATGAACGCCCACCACTCGCCGGAAATGATGTAGCTCGCGCCTTCCGACACCATGATGCCCCATTCCGGCGTCGGCGGCCGGACTCCGAGCCCGATGAAGGACAGGCCGGCGGCATTGAGGATCGCCCAGCCCATGTTGAGCGAGGCCTGCACCATCATCGGCGGCAGGATGTTCGGGACGATGTGGTTGATCAGCACGCGCAGCGGCCCATTGCCGCCCATGCGCGCCGCCTCGACATAGCCGAGCTCGCGCCGCACGTTCACCTCCGCGCGGGCGAAGCGGCAGTAGAACGGCAGGTTGATGATCATGGTGGCGATGATGATGTTGGCGACGCTGTTGCCGAGCGCCACCACGATGCCCATCGCGAGCACGAACAGCGGGAACGCCATGATGGTGTCCATCGCCCGGCCGATGATGCGATCGGTCCAGCCGCCGAAATAGCCGGCGAGCGCGCCGAGCGCGAGGCCGACCACGAAGGACAGCGCCACCGCCGACACCGCCATGCCGAGATCGAGCCGCGTCGCGACGATGACGCGGCTCAGGATGTCGCGTCCGAGCGCATCGGTGCCGAACGGATGCAACAGGCTCGGGCGCGCGAGCTTGGTCGTCGCCGAGGTGAGCAGAGGATCGTAAGGCGCGATGGAGGGACCGAAGATCGCGCACAGCGTCAGCAGTGCCAGGATGATCGCGGCGACCAACGTGAGGCGGTTTTCGCCAAACGCGTAGCCGGTGTTGCGGGCGAGCGTGACGAGACTCATCGCTCAGCCCTCGAACCGGACGCGGGGATCGACCAGCGTTGCGAACACGTCGACCGCGAGATTGAGCAGCACGTAGAGCACGGCCATCATCAGCACGAAGCCCTGCACCGCCGCGTAATCGGAGGCGATGACCGCTGCCACCGCATAGGCGCCCACGCCCTGCCAGCCGAACACCTGCTCGATCAGCACGTTGGAGCCGATCAGGAAGGAGAACACCATGCCGAGCACGCTCGAGACCGGCAGCAGCACATTGCGGAAGGCGTAGGCCATCAGGATCTTGCGCACCGGCAGGCCGCTGGCCCGCGCGGTGCGGATGAAATCGCTGCTCAGCGCCTCGAGCATCGCGGCGCGCGTGATCCGCGCAATCGGCGCCAGTGCGAACAGGCCGAGTGAGATCGCAGGCAGGACAAGTTGTGCCAACGCCGCGCGCAACACCGGCCAGTCGCCCGCGATGACGGCGTCGATCGTATAGGCGCCGGTGACGCGGGGCGGCGGCGAGAAGGCGATCTCGTCGAGCCGGCCGAGCGGCTGCGGCGCCCAGCCGAGCAGAAAGTAGAAGATGTAGACGAATAGAAGGCCGACGAAGAAGGTCGGAAAGGCGGCGCTGACGGTGACCAGCGCGCGGCAGGCATGATCGACGCCGCCATTGATGCGGGTCGCCGCCCAGACTCCCATCGGAATGGCGATGCCGATGGCGAACAGTAGCGCGAAGGACGACAGCTCCAGCGATGCGGGCAGCCGTTCGAGCAGATCGGTCAGCACCGGCTGCCCGGTCGTGAGGGAGCGGCCGAGATTGCCGTGCGCGAGATCGGCGATGTAGCTGACGAACTGCGCCGGCAGCGGACGATCCAGTCCTAACGTGGCGCGAATGCTGGCGATCGACGCGGCATTGGCCGCAGGCCCGGCGAAGAACGCTGCGGGATCTCCGGGCAGCGCGCGCGAAATGAAAAACGTGAGAACGACGACGCCCACCAGGCTCGGGATAGTGCCGAGCAGTCGTTTCCAAACGAAAGCCATCAGCGGTTCGCCTGCCATCATCGCCGCGGCGACGGCTTGCGCCGCGCGCCTCAACGGGTGAGGCCCCATCGACAGTCGGACGCAGCCAGGGGCAATTGGCATGCATCACAATCCTGTCGAATTCAAGCAAACGCTATGCCACCGTCGCAGCGGCCTTTTCAACTGCAGGATTGGAGGAAAAGCTCGCGGGTTGTGCGCCAATTCTGTTGCATGGAGAACTGCGGAACTCAGCGCGCTTTACGCTCATTGCTTCCGTTCTCGCCACATGCATGAAATTCATGCAATCGCGCAGAGATCAGCGAGATGACCGATGCCTGCAATCGACCTAGAGCATGATCCGGAAAAGTGGAAACCGGTTTTCCGGGAAGATCATGCTCAAACAAAGGGATAGGACCATGATGCGCTTCCGTGGAATCGCCTCATGATCTAGTGGACCTGAGGCGTGTTGACCCAGACGATCCGCGCCTCGTCGGATCCGACGTTGCGATAGCTGTTGGTCAGATAGGCCTTGAAGAAGAAGGAGTCGCCGGCGGTCATCAGATAAGTCGTGTCGTCGATGGTGAGTTCGATGGTTCCGGACACGAGATAGCCGACAGCCTCACCCTGATGAGTGATGAGATCGACCTTCTCACCGCCGGGGGCGACGACGTGAATGTTCGCCTCGAGCAAATTCCCTGCGGCCACCGGCACCAGGCGCTCGTAGATGACGCCCTCGCCGCCGCGCAGCGCATCGACCGGCACCTTCATCCGATCCTCAGGCTTCTGCACCAGCTTGTAGTCGTCGACCCTCAGGCCGAAGAACGAGGCCATGTCGCGGTCGAGCGCGTGGACCATCTTGTCGAGCATCGGCAGCGACGGCATGACCTTGCCGGCCTCGATCTTGGAGATCATGCTTTCATCGCAGCCGACCACGTGCGCAAGGTCGCGCATCCGCATTCCCTTGGCCAGACGGGCGCGCCGAAGGCGCGGACCGATATCCAATGTGCTTTCCGAGCTCACGCAGCGGGTTCCAGCAATTTCAGCTGACCGATCTATGCATAATAATCACGTGATTTACCAGCATGTTGTGCGGACCGAAAGGTAATCAGGGGCATCTGATCGCTGCGCCGCGTTGAGCCAGGCCGCACCGCCTCCCCGCCAATCGGCTGATATCCGCGGTTCACGCGAGCAAAGCACGGTGTTCGCCGGGCCGGAACCCGAAAGGCAAGTTGAAGTTCTAGTTCGGAGGATTGGACATTCGCCTGAGTGGCACCGCTAGCGCCGCGCGCGCGAGGTCAGGTCCCGAGCTGACACTTCTCATCCGTATGGTGTCTTTCGGTTCTGACAGTCGTCGACAGCTCTTGGCAGACCGCGAACACCAGACATATCCGCTGATTACGGCATACTTCACTGGAGGCCTGACATGTCGACCAAACCTGCTCTGCTCGGCCGCACGGCCGTCATCGCTTCATTGACCGCACTCGCGATCGGCGCCTTGAGCCCGACCAGTGCCGACGCGCGAAATGGCCGCTGGCACGGCGGCGGCGCCGCGGCCGGCGCAGCGATCGCGGCAGGCGTCATCGGCACCGGTCTTGCGATCGCCGCGAGCCGCGACGCCTACGATTATTATGATGGTCCGGTCTATGGCGGCCCGGCCTACCACGCGGCGCCGTCCTATTACGGCCCGAACCCGAACGCCTACGGCTATTATCGCAAGGGCGAATACCCCTATCAGGTCTATGGCGGCGACAGCCCGAATGCGGTCTGCGCCCAGGGCACGACCTGGAATTGCCGCTGAGGCCTATCCTGATCGATACCTCGGAACGGCGGCCGCGCCTCCCTGGCCGGCCGCCGGCACCGACCGCCGCCAATTGTCCTACCGAGTTCGATCGCACGTCCTTCTGCGCACATCTTCGCGAACTCAATCCCGTGCATCTCGACGCAGGGAATGATCAGTTAACGCGCGAGCGGCACAATGTCGCCGTCCTCGCACAGAACCGCGGCCAGATTGGATTCCTTCGTTGACAATGCGAGGGACAGTTATCTACCTTATTTGAAGGGTGTCCTCGTCGAACGTGGCATGCACTGATCTGGCCGACGTCGTCCGGCTCCTTGCATTAGACGCTTCGTTTGAAGACGGACCCTGACGAGAATCATGGACGCGGCATGTAAGCCATTCGTTGCCTCATTCGGGAGGTACGGATGGCTTTTTTCGTTTGCCGCTTGAGAAGCGTCCGATGCGTCCGCGTGGCCAGAACGGCAACGCATGTCCGAGTGCGAGCGTGCACCTTATCGCGAGAGAGGAAAGAACGATGGCAGCAACAGATCTCCACTATCTCGGACTCGTCGATATCGGGCGGAAGATCCAGGCCAAGGAGCTGTCGCCGGTCGAGGTGACCAAGGCCATGCTCGGGCGGATCGAGCAACTCGACGGCAAGCTCAAGAGCTTCGCCTATGTGATGGCGGACTCCGCGCTCGCCGAGGCTGCGGCGGCCGAGACAGAGATTGCCTCCGGCAAGATCAGGGGACCGCTGCACGGCGTGCCGGTGGCGGTGAAGGATCTGTGCTGGGCCAAGGGCGCGCCGGCGGCGCACGGCATGACCATTCATCGTGACTTCCGTCCGACGGAGGACGCCACGGTGGTCGCGCGGCTGAAGGATGCCGGCGCCGTCATCCTTGGCAAGCTACAGCAGACCGAAGGCGCTTACGCCGATCATCATCCGAAGATCGATCCGCCAAAGAATCCCTGGAATGCAGATCTATGGCCCGGCGCATCCTCGAGCGGGTCCGGCGCCGCTACGGCAGCCGGCCTCTGCTTCGGCTCGCTCGGCACGGATACGGGCGGCTCGATCCGCTTCCCATCCGCAGCCAATGGCGTCACCGGACTCAAGCCGACCTGGGGACGTGTCAGCCGCTACGGCGCGTACGAGCTCGCGGCGACGCTGGATCACATTGGGCCGATGGCGCGGCGCGCGGTCGACTGCGGTGCCATCCTTGGCGTTATCGCAGGACAGGATCCCAAGGACACGACCTCGGTTCCGCTGCCTGTGCCCGACTATCTCGCCGATCTCTCCGGCAATCTCCGGGGCGTGAGGATCGGGATCGACAGGCGCTGGACGAGCGAAGGCACCGACAGCGACGCAGCCGGCGCGCTGGCCGAAGGCCTGCGTGTGGCGGCCGATCTCGGTGCTGAGATCAAGGAGATCGAATTCCCTGATCCCCAGGCGATCATCGACGATTGGTTCCCGCTTTGTGGCATCGAGGCCGCGGTCGCGCACGAGGACACCTATCCTGCGCGCAAGGACGAGTACGGTCCCGGACTCGCGGGCCTGCTGGATCTCGGCCGGCAACAATCAGGCAGGGACTATCAGAAGATCGTGCTTCGGCGCGAGGCGTTTCGCGGCGCGGTCCGCGTGTTGTTCGAGTCCATCGATCTGCTTGCGGTTCCGGCGCAGGCCTTTGCTGCGCCGAGCCTCGCCAAGATGGCGACACTCGGCGAGGACGCTTCGCTGATCGGTGGCCTGCTGCGTTTCACCTGCCCGTTCGACATGACGGGAAGTCCGACCGTGACCTTGCCGGGAGGCTTTGCTGCGAATGGCGGTCCGGTGGGCTTCCAGTTCGTCGGCCGTCATTTCGACGAGGCCAGCCTGGTCCGCGCCGGCGATGCGTTTCAGCGCGTCACCGACTGGCACAAGCGTCATCCCGGGATCTGATACGGACAGCGATCAGGTTCGCCCGCAGAACTAGACGAGCGTTCGTTAGAACCGGTCGCTTCCCGATCGAGGTCTCGCCATCTCCATTGCGGTCACGCTCCGCGAAAGCGGAGCATCCAGTACTCCGCGGCAGAAGAGATTCACCGAGGTGTCACGGCGTACTGGATCGCCCGCTTTCGCGGACGATGACAGCCGGTGACCATGATCAATGTGCCAGGACTTCGGAAACGGCCGTTCAGGACATCTCAGCCGCAGCCGCCTCCCTGATCTCGACGCGGATCGGCGTCGGATCGAAACCATTGCAGGGGTTGTTGACCTGCGGACAGTTCGAGATCACGAACAGCACGTCCAGTTCGGCGGTGACGTCGACATAGTTGCCCGGCACTGAGGGACCATCCAGCACGGTGAAATTGCCGGTGGGCTCGATCGGCACGTTCATGAAGAAGTTGAGGTTGGAGACGATGTCGCGCTTGGTCAGGCCGTGTCGCGACAGCTCCAGGATGAAGTTCTCCCGGCAGGCATGCTGGTAGCGTGTCGCCTCGCCGAAGCGCACGGCGTTGCTCTCGCAGGAACAGCAGCCCGCGGAGGTGTCGTGGCGGCCGCAGGTGTCGGCGGTGATCCTTGCCATCACCCGGCCGCGGTTGGAGATGAGCTGCGTGCCGAGCTCGAGATAGGCGGAGCCCTGGACACGCAACGTATCCTGCGCGCTGTAGCGCTCGGCGGAATCGTCGGCGACATACATCAGCGCGTCAACCGCCTGCTCGCCTTCGCTGTCGATGATGCGCAGCGTCTGGCCCTTCTTCAGCACCCGCGACCAGGGCTGCTCGGCGGGAATGTCGAAGGCGTAGACGAGAGTGCCCGGGTCGGTCGATGACATGATCACGCTCCCTCAGACGAACAGCTGATCGGTGAAAGCGTAGGCGCGCAGCGCCTCCGGCGACGCCGTGCGGCAGACGTCGTCGGCGGCGGGCGGCGGCAGACGGTGGCGGATCAGCGTGACCGGGGCGGTCGTGGCCGGCCGCGCCGGGTCGAGCGGATGGGCGCAGTTGGAGACCGCGACGATCAGGTTCATCTCGGCACGCAGATCGACGAAATCGCCGGCGCGCTTGCGCGCGGCGTGCCAGACGAAGCGCCCCGTCGCATCCGTCGTCACCGGCGCAAAGAAGGTCACGCAGGGCGGGATGTCGCGCAGGCCGAGCCCAATCTTGGCGGCCGCGGAGATGAAGTTCGCCTGCGTGTTGCGCATCACCTCGCCATAGGGCGAGAGCGTCGAGTCCGCGGTCGAGCCGCCGACCAGGAGATCATGCGCGCCGGACGTATCCTCGATCACCGACAGGAGCACCCGTCCCATGTCCGACAGGATCATCCGGCCCTTCGACAGTGCTGCGCTCCACTGCACCTTCACCGTATCGGCGCAGTTGATCCGCTCGCTCGGATCCTCGGTCCGCCACGCCAGCAGCGACACGCTCGAGCGCCCGAGATCATCGATGATGCGCAGGCCCTCGCCGCGCGCCAGCCGCACCGTCGTGTGCCAGCCGGGCGGCACCTGCTCGGTCTGGATGATCGCGTCCGGCGCGACCGGCGCACCGTCGAGCGCCGTCGGTGCTGGCAACTGCTTGAGCTCCTGCCCCGCCGCGCGCAGCTCCTCATAGCGGCGGCGGTTGGCCGCGGCCCGCTTGGACTTGCCTCCTCCGCTCATGCTGATGTCACCGTGAAATGCGCCTCGACCGGCTTCCCGGCCTTGCCGTTGATCGGCAGGATATCCTGCGGACAGGCCGAGAACGCGATCACAAGGTCCATCTCGGCGCGCAGGCGCACATGGCCGCCGGGCACGGGGCGAGGCGGCGCGGCAAAGCCGAGCGTGCCCTGGGCGTCCCACGGAATGTTCATGAAGAGGTTGAGCGGGCTCGGCACCTCCGGCGGCGTCAGGCCGAGCTCGGCCATGCCGGCGAACAGATTGTCGGTGCAATTGTCGTGATGGCCCTCGTGCCCGAGAAACGCGTAGCGATAGCGGTCGCATGCCGCGATCAGGGTGTCGTGGATGCCGCCCGAAGTGTCCTCGATCATCGTCAGGATCGGCCGGCGCATGTTGGTCCGGAGCACGTCGCCCGGCCGCGGCACCAGATGCAGCGAATGCGCGCGCGTGTGCTCGTTCGACATGAACTCGGAGAGGTCGGCACGGTTGAACGCCCAGGTATCGACCACCTGCTCGCCATGGGTGTTGATCACGGTGACGATCTGGCCTGCCGCCACGAACGCCGCCTTGCCGCGCCGCGCGGGAATCTCGATCGGTTCCATTGCACTCTCCCTCAGGGCTTATAGGCGACCATATCGATCTCGACGATGCCGCCGCGCGCGAGATCGCAGACGCCGATGGTGGTCCGGCCCGGCCGGTGCGCGTCGTCGAAATGGCTGGAGAAGATCGCGTTCATCGGCGCGTAGTCGCGCTTGAAATCGGTCAGATAGATGCGGGCGAACACGACATTCGCAAAGCTCATGCCGCAGCCCTTCAGCACCCGCGCGAGGTTGTCCATCACCTTGCGCGTCTGCGCCTCGATGCCGTCGGGAAGCGGCAGCGAATCGTCATCGGGATCGGTCGCCAGCTGGCCGGTGACGAACAGGAACGGGCCTGCCTGCACCGCATGGCTGTAGGGCGTGACCGGCTTCGGCGCGTCGGGAAGCAGATGATAGATCGGATCCATGGCGTGTTCTCGCTGTTCTCTTGGCTATCCGGCGGCGTAGCGCTGAATGAACTGGCGCGCGCGCTCGGTGTCCGGGCTGACGAAGAAGCGCTCCGGCGGCCCGGTCTCGACGACGCGACCGCGATCCATGAACAGGATGCGGGTGGCGGCGTCGCGGGCAAAGCCCATCTCATGGGTCACGATCACCATCGTGCGGCCCTCGCGGGCGAGCTCGCGCATCACCAGCAGCACCTCGCCGACGAGCTCCGGATCGAGCGCGCTGGTCGGCTCGTCGAACAGCAGCACATCGGGCTTCATCGCCAGCGCGCGCGCAATGCCGACGCGCTGCTTCTGCCCGCCGGACAGCCGCGCCGGAAACACATCGGCCTTGTCGGAGAGCCCGACCTTGGCGAGCAGCGCCATCGCCTCCTCGCGCACCTCGGCCGCGGGGCGCCTCTGCACTTGCACAGGCGCCTCCATCAGGTTCTGAAGCACGGTCAGATGCGGCCAGAGCGCGAAGTGCTGGAACACCATGCCGATCCGGGTGCGGACCCGCGACAGCTCGCGGTCGGACATCACGACGCCGCCATTGTTGATGCCGATGCGGTCGCCATTGAGATAGATCTGGCCGGCATCGGGCCGCTCCAGCCAGTTGATGCAGCGTAGCAAGGTCGACTTGCCGGAGCCGGACGGGCCGAGCACGCAGACCGTCTCGCCGCGCGTCACCGTGAAGCTGATGTCGGACAGCACCTGGAGGTCGCCGAAGCGCTTGGAGATGCCGGCGACGTCGAGCACGGCCATGTCGTTGGTCATCCGAGCCTCCCCTCAGCGTCGTGCCGACGCCAGCCGGTCGATGCCGCTGACGCCTGCCTCGATCACCAGACAGAGGCCCCAATAGAGGAACACGGCGGTGATGAAGGCGGCGAACGGCACATAATGGCGCGACTGGATCGAGCTCGCGGCGTGCGTCAGCTCGGGCAGCGCAATGATGGTGAGGAAGGCGCTGTCCTTGACGATCTGGATCATCTGGTTGCCGATCACCGGACCCGCGGCGAGCAGCAGCGGCGGCAAAATGATGCGCCGGAACAGACGCGGCCCCGAGAAGCCGAAGGCCACCCCGGCCTCGATCGGCTCGCGCGGCTGCGCCACCCAGGCGCCGCGCAGGATCTCGGCGAGATAGGCGGCATGATAGACGGTCAGCGCCACCAGCCCCGAGCTCCAATTGTCGAGCCGGATGCCGAACGACGGCAGGCCGTAGTAGACGATGTAGGCGAACAGCAGGAACGGCACGCAGCGCATGCCGTCGACGAACACCCGCACCGTGAGCGCCAGCCAGCGCCGCTTCGACATCAACGCCGGCGTCAGAACGAAGGCGATCACGAGCCCGGCAATGGCCGACAGCACCGAGAGGATCGTGGTGTTGCCGAGCCCGCTCAGCAGCAGATCGCGCTCGCTCCAGACGATGGCGAAATCGCGGATCATGCGGCCTCGGCTGCAAGCTGCCGCCGCTCGATGAAGCGCTGCAGGGAAACGAGCGCGAACACGATCGGCGCATACATCGCGATCGCCACCAGGAACGGCGGCAGCGGCTCGTAGGTCTCGGCGCCAATCCGCACCGCGGCACGGGTGATGTCGACGACGCCGACCACCGCCAGCACCGGCGTGACCTTGATCAGCAGCGACATCTCGTTGACGAGTCCGGGAAGGCTGACGCGCACGATCTGCGGCAGTACGATGCGGCGAAAGCGCAGGCTCGCATGCATGCCGACCGACTGCGCCGCCTCGTACTGCTCTTTCGGGAAGTTCATCAGCGCGGCGCGCCAGACCTCGCAGTTGAACGCCGAGGTGTTCATGACCAGCGCCAGGATCGCCGCCGACACCGGACCGATCGCGATCCCGACATTGGGCAGCGCGAAGAACAGCAGCAGCAGCAGGGTCACCAGCGGCGTCGCGCGCAGCACCGAGACGTAGACGGCGACCACGCGGGCGATGACGGGGACGTTGGCCCAGCGCAGCAGCGCCAGGCCAAGTCCGATCGGCAATCCGATCAGGATGCCGATCAAGGACAGCGTCACCGTGACCACGGCGCCCTGCAGGATGGCCAGCACGTCGGCCGCGCTCATCGCCGTCCATCCGTCGCCGTGTGCGGCAGGCGCACCGAAGCGGGCCGCGAGCCCTCGACGGTCAATTCACCGTCAAAGGCACAGGCGCGTAGCGATCGCCACCCGCACATCAGCGGCACCTCGATCGCGGTCTCAGAATTCCGGCTCGAACGTGACCGGCAGATCCGGGAAGGCCTCGCCGAACCACTTCTTCTGCAACTCCGCGAAGCGGCCGGTTTCCTTCTCCTTGGCGATGAAGCCGTTCAGGAATTCCACCAGCTCGGTGTTGCCCTTGGCGACCGCCCAGGCCGGATAGGATTTGCCGGAGACGGGCTGGCCGACCGCGAACACGTTCGGCTTCTCGGCGACCAGCGCCTTGATGTTGATGATGGTGTTGACGACGTAGTCGACGCGGCCGAGCGCGAGATCCTGATAGGCTTCGGGATAGGAGGTGTATTCGACCACCTTGCCGAGCTTGCCGCCTTCCTTCTCCAGCATGGCCTGGAGCTCGGGCAGACGGCCGAGCAGCGCGCTGCCGGCCTGGACGCCGACGGTCTTGCCGCTGAGATCCTTGATTGCGTTGATGCTCTTGTCGTCCTTGCGCTTGACGTAATAGTGGGTCGCGTCGGCGATCGGGCTGGTGAAGTCGAGCGATTTCTTGCGCTCCTTGGTGATGATCGCCGCGGTGATGGCGACATCGTACTTGCCGGTGGAGACGCCGGCCAGGATGCCGGTCCAGGGCAGGATCTGCTGCTTGATTTCGAACGGCGCGTATTTGCGCAGATCCTCGATCAGCTCATTGTCGAAGCCGGTCGGCTTGCCGTCCTTGACGAATTCGAAGGGACGGAAATCGTCCTCGGTGGCGACGATCAGGCCGCGCT
This sequence comes from Bradyrhizobium aeschynomenes, assembly GCF_013178945.1. Taxonomy (GTDB): domain Bacteria; phylum Pseudomonadota; class Alphaproteobacteria; order Rhizobiales; family Xanthobacteraceae; genus Bradyrhizobium; species Bradyrhizobium aeschynomenes. The sequence continues at coordinate 21,946 of NZ_JABFDM010000013.1, read as the reverse complement.
TCTTGATCTCGTCCATGCTGCCGGCCTTGGCGCTGAACGCAGCCGGCAAGGTCAGCGCCGCGGCCAGCAGCGCCAGCGCGAGGCGCCGCGACGGCACGTGAAGGCGGGGAAACGAAGGCTTGGTCATCTCGCATCTCCTCATATGAACTGATCAGTCGAAGCTGAAGCCGTGCGCGCGCAGATAGGGCGGGAAGGCCGCGCCTTCCGCCTTGGCCGCCTGGCGCGCCTTGTCCTCCGACCAGCCGTAGAACTCGGCCTCGCCGAACTCGGCATTGCCGCGCTGCTGGTCTTTCGGAATCGCGTGCCGGGCATGGCGCCGCCGGTCGTAGTCGTCGAGCGCCGCGGGCAGCGCGTCGTCGCCGTAGCGATCGAGATGCGTGGTGACGCTGCGCGGCAGCCGCAGGCTGACATGCCCCTCCGCGGCGGGATAGCCCAGGCACAGCCCGGCGACCGGGAACACCATGTCCGGCAGTTCCAGCACCTTGGCGACCGTGTCGATCTCGTTGCGGATCACGCTGATCGGACAGGTTCCGAGACCAACCGACTCCGCGCACAGGATCATCGTCTGCAGCGCCAGCGCCGCGTCGACCGAGGCGTTGAAGAAGCCTTCCAGGGTGCCGTTCTTGACGGGCTTGCCGCGCAGTTCACCGATCCGCTGCAGCCGGCGGGCATCGCCGAGAAAAACGAAGAAGACCGGCGACGCTCCGATCCAGGGCATGCTCGGAAACAGCTTGCCGATCGCGGCCCGTTTCTCGGCATCGCGCAGGCGCATCACCGAGGCCTGCTGGAAGTCCGACTTGGCCGAGGCGCTCAGCGCGCTGGCGACCAGCAGATCGAGCAGCCGCTCCTCCGGCATCCGGTCGCTGTAGCGACGGACCGTCTTGCGGGACAGCACGCCGCGCAGGAATTCATTCGCGTTGACGTCGCCGGCATCGGGGCCGCCGTCGCCAAATCGTGTCGCGATGAGATCGGCATGCTCCGACATCAGGCCGCCCTTTTTCCGTCGCGCGCGGCGCAGCACGTCCAACGGACGCCGTTGGCCAGGGCAATGATCGGCGGATCCCGCCGCGGCAGACATCGCATCGCTCTCTCCACGCACTGCGACATCGATGTCGCCGCCCCGGATTCATGTCGCCGCAGTTTCTCGCGCAGCTCTTATGAGAGATGTCAGCAAGGGACATGCCAGAGCTCGTGGAGCCCGGCGCAGCGCAGCATGCGCGCCCCCGCTGTCGCGGCCATCTCCGATGAAATTGAGCAGCCACGAGCGCCGTTTGCGAAAGAAACCGCAGCAGCAGGGAATGCGGAGCATGCTTCGTAGTTGCGCTAGCGCACACCTCGCCCCGATACCGCACTTCGGCGATGCGCTGCTTTTCGGGCAGCACGGTGCCCATTATCTAATCGGAGCGCGATGCGGTCAGTCCGGCGATCGTGTCGCGTCGAGCCTCTGCCCCTGCGCCGCGACGATCGCCTGCATCATGGCGATGAACCGTTTCTGGTCGGCCTTGCTGAGATCCGCGATCGTCGCCAGATGCGCCGCCCGCGCGGGACGCTCGATCTTGCGCAGCAATGCCGCGCCGGACCGGGTCAAACGACAGGTCCGCGAGCGCCGGTCGTGCGGGCCGATGCTGCGGTCGACGAAGCCGCGCGCCTGCAGCCGTTTCAACGCGCCGGTGGTGGTGGTCCGGTCGAGGGCGATGTCCTGGGCCAATGCGGTCTGGTCCGCCGTTCCCCGTTTCGCCAGCGCCGTCAACAGGCTGTACTGCAAGGGCGTGATCTCATAGGCGGCACATTTTTCCTGGAACAGGGCGACGTGGATCTGATGCAGGCGGCGGATCAGATAGCCCGGACGTTCCTCGAGCGGCCACGATACATCTGCTTTCGTCTTGTTCCTTCCGGCCATCGAACGGCTCCCGCATAAGCGCTGGTCACGCTGCATCAATTTGAAGCTGTCTATGGCACGGATCTTGATGTAATGCGAAGTATGCTTCGTAAATCGGTCGGCGCATCATCCGCGCCGGCTCGTCGAGGACAGCTTTGACCGGGACAAACAACAACCCGGATAAGGAGAGCTTGCATGTCCGTGAGCGCCTCGTTCGACCTGCTGCTGCGCGGCGGCCGCGTCATTGACCCCGCCTCCGGCATCGATGGCTTGAAAGATGTTGCCATCCGCGATGGCCGCATCGCGGCCGTCCAGTCCGACATCCTGCCATCGAGTGCCAGGGACGTCGTCGACGTCACCGACCAGCTCGTGCTGCCGGGATTGATCGACACCCACGCCCATGTCTATCAGTACGTCACCGGCCGCTTCGGCATGAATGCTGACATGGTCGGCGTACAGTCGGGCGTCACCAGCCTGATCGACCAGGGCGGCCCGTCCTGCATGACCCTGCCGGGCTTCCGGCACTTCGTCGCCGAGCCGGCGCAGTCGCGCGTCTACGCGTTCCTGTCGGCCTATCTCGTCGGCGGCCTCGAAGGCCACTACTACCCTGATCTCTATCGTCCCGACTGCGTTGACATCGACGCCACCGTGAAATCCGCGGTCGCCAACCGCGACCTCGTTCGCGGCATCAAGGCGCATGCCGAGATCGGCGGCTTCGCGCGCTGGGGCATCCGCGTCATCGAGATGGCCGCCGAGATCGGCCGCCGCGCCGAGCTCCCCGTCTACGTCCATTTCGGCCAGCTCTGGGGACTGCCCACGAGCGGCACCAATGGCGAGGATGTCGACACGATCCTGGAGCGCGTGATCCCGCTGCTGCGGCCGGGGGACGTGCTGGCGCATCCGTTCACGCGGCATCCCGGCGGCTTCGTCAATACCAAGGGCGAGGTACATCCAGTGATCCAGGCCGCGCTCGATCGCGGGCTCAAGGTCGACGTCGGTCACGGCAGTCACTTCTCCTACCGGCTGGCGCGCAAGGCGATCGACGCCGGCATCGTGCCGCATACGCTCGGCGCCGACATCCACGGCTACAACACACATGTGCCGGCGCCCGCGGGCACGCCGGACGAGCCTGCCGACGACGAGAGCCATCCGTTCGCCGGCCAGGCCAAGTTCAGCCTGGTGCAGGCGATGAGCTCACTGGTCGCGCTCGGTCTGACCTTGGAGCAGGTCGTGCCGATGGTCACGTCCAATCCCGCCGCGATGCTCGGCCTGTCCGACCAGATCGGCGCGCTGCGGCCCGACATGGCCGCCGATGTCAGCGTACTCCGCGAGCAGCAGGGCCGGTTCGTCCTGCGCGACAACGAGAAGACCGAGGTGATCGCCGAGAAGCTGCTGCAGCCGGTGTTCTGCCTGCGCGCCGGAGTCCGTCACGACGCGACGGCGCCGATCCTGCCCGCAGCGGTCGCGGCCTGACGTGACCGACACGGCTCCGACCGTCTCGGATGATCGCGCACCGCGCGGCGTCGGCGCGCGCTTGCCGCGCAAGGAAGACGATCGTTTTCTGCGCGGCCGCGGTCAATACGTCGCCGACATCAGACTGCCGGGATTGAAGGACGTGGCCTTCGTGCGCAGCCCGGTGGCGCATGCCCAGATCAGGGCGATCCACATTCCCGCGGAATATCGCGACGTCGTGTTCACGGCCGACGACCTCACCGGCATCAAGCCGATCCGCGCCGTCTCCGGCCTGCCCGGCTTCAAGGTCTCCGAGCAGCCGGTGCTGGCTGTGGGCAAGGTGCGCCACGTCGGCGAGCTCGTGGCGATGTGCGTCGGGCGCAGCCGCGCCGAGGCCGAGGACATCGCAGCTTCCGTCGAGCTCGAGCTGGAGCCCTTGCCGGCGGTGCACGACATGCGGCTGGCACGCGCGGCCGGCAGTGCACTGGTGCACGAGCACTGGGGCGACAACGTCTTCCTGGAAACGAATTTCGAGGTCGACATATCAGCCGCGCTTGACGCGCCGATCAAGGTGACGCGCGACATCACGACCGCCCGCCAGTGCATGGCGCCGCTGGAAGGCCGCGGCGTCGTCGCGACCTTCGATCACCGGCTCGATCAGCTGACGCTCCACACGGGATCGCAGATGCCGCACATCGTGCGCAACGGCCTGTCCGACTGCCTCGGCATCGAACAGGGTCGCATCCGCATCATCGCGCCGGATATCGGCGGCGGCTTCGGCCATAAGGGCATCCTGCTGCCCGAGGAGGTCTGCCTGAGCTGGCTCGCCATGCACAAGGGCATGACGGTGCGCTGGCTCGAAGACCGGCGCGAGCATTTGAGCGCGAGCGCGAATTGCCGCGAGCACGCCTATCACATCACGGTCTATGCCGATCGCGACGGACGCTTGCGCGGCATCGACTGCGAGGCGATCGTGGATTCCGGCGCCTACTCGTCGTATCCGTTCTCGGCCTGCCTCGAAGCGGCGCAGATCGCGAGCATCCTGCCGGGCCCGTATCGGATGCCGGCCTATCGCTGCCGCACCTATTCGGTCGCGACCAACAAATGTCCGATCCTGCCCTATCGCGGCGTGGCCCGCACCGGCGTCTGCTTCGCGCTCGAGCTGCTGCTCGACGCCGTCGCCGCGGAGGCCGGGCTCGAGCCCGGCTACGTGCGGCTGCGCAATCTGGTGCAGCCGCAGGACATGCCGTTCGACAACATCACCAACAAGCATTTCGACAGCGGCGACTATCCCGAGGCGCTGCAGCGGGCGCTGGCAGCGATTGATGTTGCCGCCGTGCGCGTGCGCCAGCGGCAGGGAGAGCCGGACGGCCGGCTGATCGGCACCGGCGTTTCGATCTATTGCGAGCAGGCCGCGCACGGCACCTCGGTCTATGCCGGCTGGGGCATTCCGATGGTGCCCGGCCATGAGCAGGCGACCGCACGCCTGACGCCCGACGGCGGGCTCGAGCTGCGCGTCGGCGTGCATTCCCATGGCCAGGGGCTCGAGACGACGCTTGCCCAGGTCGCGCACGAGATCCTCGGCGTCGACCCGGACAAAATCCGCGTCATCCTCGGCGACACCGCCATGACGCCCTACTCCACCGGCACCTGGGGCTCGCGGTCGATGGTGATGGCAGGCGGCGCCGTGGGTACGGCCTGCGAACAGCTTGCCGCGCGGGCCACGCGCATCGGCGCCAAGCTGCTGCAGCTCGCGCCGGAGGCCGTCACCTGGCGCGGGGGCCGGGCCTGCGGGCCGAACGGCAGCGTGGGCCTCGCCGAGATCGCCCACACCTGGTACCGCCGGCCGCAGGATCTGCCCAACGACGTCGATCCCTCCGGCCTCGAAGTCACCGGCGGCTACAAGCCCGTGCGCGACAGCGGCACCTTCTCCTACGCGGCGCATGCCGTGACGGTCGCGGTCGATCCGGATCTCGGCGAGGTCGAGCTGCTCGACTACGTCATCGTCGAAGACGGCGGCGTCCTCGTCAATCCGATGATCGTCGACGGCCAGATTCTCGGTGGCCTCGCGCAGGGCATCGGCACCGCGCTGTACGAGGAGATGCCGTTCGACGACGCAGCCCAGCCGCTGGCGACGACTCTGGCCGACTATTTGCTGCCGGGTCCGACCGAAGTCCCCGCACCGCGCCTGATTCATATGGAGACGCCGTCGCCCTACACGATGTTCGGCGTCAAGGGCATCGGCGAAGGCGGCGCCATCGCGCCGCCGGCGGCGATCGCCAATGCCGTCAACGACGCGCTGCGGCCGCTCGGTGCCGAGCTGATGCAGTCGCCGCTGTCGCCGCGCCGGATCGTCGCGGCGGTGCTCGCTGCGAAACAGGCAAGCACACCGTGAAGGCCGCATCCTTCGCCTATGAACGCCCCCGCAGCATGAGCGACGCGCTCGCGCTGCTCGCGGGCGCTGATGGCGAAGCCCGGATCATGGCCGGCGGCCAGTCGCTCGGCCCGATGCTGAACCTGCGTCTGATGCAGCCGCCGCGCATCGTCGACATCGCCGGCCTTGCCGAGCTTCGTTCCGTCGAGCGCGATGGCGATGCTCTCGTGATCGGCGCCTGCGTCACCCACGCCAACATTGAGGACGGCCGCATCCCCGACGTCACCCATGGCGTGCTGCCGCGGATCGCCCGCGGCATCGCCTATCGCGCCGTACGCAACCGCGGCACGATCGGAGGCTCTCTCAGCCATGCCGACCCGGCCGCCGACTGGGTGACGACGCTGGCTGCCCTCGGCGCCCGCGTGAGGCTGACGAACTCCAAAGCCCAGCGTGACCTCGTCGTGACGGAGTTCGTCCAGGGCGCACTGCAGACGGCGCTGCGTCCCGGCGAGCTCGTCACCGCCATCCGTCTCCCCTCGCTGTCGCCCACGGCGCGCTTCGGCTACGCCAAGGCCTGTCGCAAGCCCGGTGAATTCGCCCACGCGATGGCCGCCGTGCTGATCGAGCCGGATCTGTCCCGCAGCCGGGTCGTCATCGGCGCCATCGACACGACGCCGATCGTCGTCGACGATTCATCGCTGTTCGGCGGAGCGATCACCGATGTAAGGCAGCGTTTCGATCGCGACCTCGCCTGCCGCCTGCTGATGCAGGCCGGCGTGAGCGATCCGGCCGCCCGCCACATCCATCTGACCGTACTCGCGCGGGCGATCGCGGAGGCCGCTGCGTGACGACGATCCAGCTCACCGTCAACGGCCGCGTGGCCGAGGCCACAATCGAACCCCGCGCCCATCTCGCCGACGTCCTGCGCGATCAGCTCGACCTCACCGGTACGCATCTCGGCTGCGAGCACGGCGTCTGCGGCGCCTGCACGTTGCTGCTCGACGGCGCTACGGCCCGCTCCTGCATCACGCTGGCCGTGGCCTGTGATGGCGCTGCCGTCACGACCATCGAAGGCCTGGATGAGGACGAGATCGCAGCCGAGCTGCGGACGGCCTTTGCGCGCGAGCATGCGTTGCAATGCGGCTACTGCACGCCGGGGATGATCATGTCGGCGCGCGACCTCGTGCTGCGTCTCGACCACGCCGACGAGCAGGCCATCCGCGTCGGCTTGAGCGGCAATCTGTGCCGCTGTACCGGCTATGCGGGGATCGTGCGCGCGATCAGCGCGGTGATCTCAGCACGACGGCAGCGAGGCATCGCGGCTATGGTCGGTGCAGGACGAACTTCGCTCGGCCCGGTAGGATCGCAGCCGGGCGCGACCGCCATCTCGTCGATGCGGCCAGCGGCAACGGAGGTCAAGCTTTCTCGCAGCGCAGCCTCCAATGGGCTCGATCCTCTGGAGGTCGTGCCCGCCAAGAGCTTCGATGCCGCGTTCACGGTGAGCGCCGCGCCCGAGCAAGTCTTCGCGCTATTCGGTCAGCCGAAGATCCTGGCTGCATGCTTTCCCGGCGCCACCGTCACCGACATCCCGGCGCCGGATCGTATCGAAGGTGAGATCAGGGTCGCCATCGGTCCGCTGTCGGCCGCCTTCCGCGGTTCTGCGCGCATCGAACGGAACCCGGTGGATCTCTCCGGCCGCCTCTTTGGTACGGGCCGTGACCAGCAGAGCCGCACCTCGACCTCCGGACAGATCGGCTGGCGTATGATTCCGATCGACGACGGGCGAGCCACCCGGGTCGAGCTCGCGATCGGCTACAGCCTCACCGGTCCGTTGGCGCAGATCGCGCGTGATGGGCTGGTGCGCGATCTGGCGTCGCGCCTCACCACGACGTTCGCGCAAAACTGCGAGCGGCACATCAACGGGACGTTCAGTTCGGCGGAGACCATCGAGCCCCAGCGCCTCGATGCATTTGGCTTGCTGCTGGACGTCGCATGGACACGTTTCACCGCCATCGTCCGGCGCCTGCGCAGGTCATGAAGCCGCCACTCGCGAACGTCCGCTCCGATCTTCATCCGGCTGTAAAGGCAAAGTAGCGCCAAAAAATGCAGAGCAGCTCAAGGCTACGAGGCCGAGCTGCAGCCCCGATACGGCCAGCTATTTGGCCCTGACCGGTCCTTCTTAGAGCAAATAAGTCCACCGGAATGCAGCCCTGGAGCGACTTGGCAATTTCCGGAGCTATCGCGCTGCTCTGATATGACACTGTTACGTGTTAGCTGATGCAGCATCGCTTTTTGGCACCGGCCCGCATCAGAGGCCTTGGCAGCCCGCGAAAAGGCTGGTTCAATTTGCATGGCATTTGCATGATACTCGCGAGATCACCCGTCCGGTCTGAGACACCGATATGGAAGCTCGAGCCGATCTTAGGACCTTCAGCGCGTTCGTTCTCGAGCTGTACGAGCGCAGCCAGGTGCTTGATCCCGTCGATCTCCTGCACTGGAGCATAGAAAGCCTCGGTGTCACAACCGCGTGCGATGCTAATTGGGGGGGCTGGGCCGACCTCAGCCGCGACGCCATCGAGATCTGCGGCTCGGTCTCCCGTAACCTGCCGCCCGACTTCGTGAAATTCTGGTCCGACATCAAACACGAAGATCTGCTTGCCCGGGACTTCATCGAGACCGGTTGCGCATACCCGACCTATAACCGCCAGGGGACGCGCCACACCGAAGGCATGGTCGCGCTGTCCGACAGGTACAACATCGACAAGTTTTCGACCATCGTGGTCGACAACAAGCGATTGCCCGTGATGCTGTTTCTGTCCTGCTACCGGAGCGGCCGCTCGGCACGAACGCTCGCCGAGAACGAGCTCAGATTTTTGCGCGCGGCACTGGACCATGTGGAATTGGCCGTCGAGCGCAAGGCGCTGGGTGGGCCAGACGGGAAGCATCTTCTGGTCAATGAGAGCGGCCGTGTGCTGGCCGCTTCACCGGAGACGCTTCGTGCCCTGCGCGATGTCTGGCCTGGCTGGAAGGGAGACCGTCTGCCGGCCCGGCCGCCGCGGCATTCGTCGCGGCAGATCGTGTCGATTGAGAAAGTCCGCTTCGAAATCCAGCTCGCATCTCAGCTGGCGGACCCGCACCTCTATTATATCCGCCTGCTCGGCAAGGACCCTTGTGACAATCTCACTTTGCGCGAGCGGCAGATCGTCACCCATATCGCCGACGGCTTGACGCATAAGGAAATCGCACGACATCTCGGCATCTCGCCGGCGACGGTGCGCAATCATACCCAGGCGGTGCTGACCAAGCTCGGCGCCCGCAACAAGGCCGCGCTGCTCAAACTGATCCATTCCGCGGCCGCCGGCTGAACCGCGAGCCATTCGCCCTGCCCTAATGCATCTGCATCATACCGGGGTCCCTTCCATCGCCGTACCGTAACGATCGCTGATGATCGTACGCAGGTCAGGACAGGACACCGCACATGCAGATCGCACGCAGAACCCTGCTCGGAGGAATGGCAGCATCCGCTCTGACCGGCTCGCTGGCCGGCCGTGCCGCGGCCGCGGATGATATTTTGATCGGGGTGCCTACCGCCCAATCATCCCCCGTCGGGGTCGGCGACCAGAAGGACTGGCTCAACGGGGTCACGCTGGCGATCGATGAGATCAACGCAGCCGGCGGAGTCGCCGGGCGCAAGCTGCGCGCGGAAGTCACCGATATCGACATCATGACACCGGAAGGCACGGTGTCGGCGATGCAGACCCTGACGGGCAAGCGGGTCCATGCCATCGCCTCGGCTTTCGTGCTCATTCCACAGCCGGCCATGGATGCCGCCGCGGCGTCGGGGACCCCCTACCTGCACGGCAATACCTCGATCGCCTCGCTTGAGCTCGTGAAGTCAAATCCCGCCAAATACAAGAATATCTTCCAGATCGACCCTGCCGAGACCTGGTACGGCTACGGCTTCGTGCGCTATCTGAAACAGCTCGCGGCCGCTGGATGGAAGCCGAAGAACAACAAGATCCATATCGTGCAGGAGCAGATCTCCTACACCCAGGTGATCTCCAAGTCGGTGCAAAAAGCCATCGCCGAATCCGGCGGCGAATGGGTGCTTGGTCCCGTCACCGACATTCAGTTTCCGGTTCAGGACTGGTCGCCGGTACTACGTGCGCTGCACGATTCCGATGCCGGCGTCATGTTCATCGACCATTGGGTCGCGGCGGAGCTCGCCACCTTTGCCCAGCAGTTCGCGGCCGATCCGGTCAAGGGCTCGCTGGTCTATCTGCAATATGGCCCGAGCCAGCCGGAGTTTCTCAAGCTCGCCGCCGGCAGCGCCGAAGGCATGATCTGGGGGACCGTGATCGGCACGCACGCCGACGGCAAGGGCAAGGATTTCCGTAGCAAGTACATCAAGCGCTTCGGCGACAATATGGGCCTGGTTTATACGGGCAGCGGCTACGACACCGTCAAACTGCTCGCGACCGTGTGGGAGAAAACCGATCCGTCGAATTTCGACGCCGTCGGCTCTGCGATCCGCAAGCTTCGCTACGAGGGCGTCTGCGGCACCTATATGTTCGACAACGCCGAACAGGCGCCGCCCTGTCATCCCTGGCAGACAGAGGATGTGAAGGCGGGGATCAGCCATCTGCTGCTGCAGGTGCAGGACGGTCAGCATAAGATCATCGCACCGGCCGAACTGGCGGAGGTCAAGATCAAGCCTGCTCCCTGGTTCTGAACGCAACGCACGCGGATCACCGACCATGCTGCCCACTGGCGCGTGCTTCGGATGCGAAGGCGTCATGCTGTCGCTGGGAGGCCGGCGGATCTTGAGCGACGTGTCCCTCCACGTGAAGCGCGGCGAGGTGCTCGGCCTGATCGGCCCGAACGGCGCGGGCAAGACCTCCCTGTTCGAGGTCCTGTCCGGGCGCTACCATCCGCAACGAGGATCGGTCTTTCTCGACGAGCTGCGGCTCGATCGCCTCGATATCTTTCGGCGGGCCAGGCTCGGCGTCGCCCGAACCTATCAGAGCCCCGTCGTTCCCAATGCGCTGACCATAGGTCAGACCTTGCGCGCCGCTCGCAAGGCCTATGCGCCGATGATGTCGGCGCATGACGCCGAATGGGCCGCCCGCCTCGTGCGGCTGGACGCCAGCTGGGACCGGCCGGCCGGATCGCTCGATACGTTCGATCGGCGCAAGCTCCTGCTGGCCTGCCTCATGATGCGCCGGCCGCGTGTATTGCTGATGGACGAGCCGGCCTCCGGACTGATCAACACCGAGATCGCGGAGCTCGATCTCCTGCTGCGCAAATTCGCAGACGAGTATCATCTCGCCATCATCCTCATCGAGCACCGGCTCGAATTGCTCGGAGCCATCGCCGACCGGGTCTATGTGCTCGATCTCGGCGCGATGATCGCGGAGGGAGCGCCCGAAGACGTGTTTCGCGACGATCGGGTCCAGGCGGCGTATTTCGGAGGCGTCGCATGAGCGGCACGCTCCTCGCCGTTCGCGGCCTGTCCGCCGGCTACGGGCCGCTGCGGGTGCTTCACGACATCGACTTCTCGATTGCGCCGGGCGAGCGGCTCGCGATCGTCGGCCTGAATGGCCATGGCAAGACCACGCTGTTCCGCGCCATCATGCAGCTCGTCGGCTGGCAGCGCGGCTCGATCCTGTTCGACGGCAAGGAGATCGGCGGCACCCGCTCGCTCGGCGAGGGACGCTATACGCCGGGAATCGTCAGGCTCGGCATTGCCATGACGCCGCAGGGCGATGCGATCTTTCCGGGGCTGACGGTGCGGGAGCATCTGGATTGCGGTGCCCACGCCAAGACGGCCTGGCGAGACCGCACTCGCCGCCGCGAGCGCGTCTATCAGTTGTTTCCGCAATTGGATGAGTTGCAAGGTGCCCTGGTCGGCAAGCTCTCCGGCGGCGAACGCCGGATGGTCTCGATCGGCCGTGCGCTGATGTCGGACGCCAGGCTCTACCTGATCGACGAGCCGACCCTCGGTCTTGCGCCGAAGGTCTCCAAGCGGGTGATCGAGGCGCTCGTGAATATCCCGCTCGAGGGCAAGGCTATGGTCATCACCGAGCAGAACGTTGCGCTGCTCTCCGGCGCCGTGAGCCGCATGATGGGAATGCACGCCGGCCGCCTGCGCGGCGAGGTCGGGCATGTGGGGCTCGCGTGATGGACGCAACCCTCGTCATCTATGCGCTCTATCTCGCCGCCATCTATGCGCTGATGGCGATCGGCATCTCGCTGGTCTGGTCGAGCATCGGCATGGTCAACATGGCCTATGGTGCGACGTTCGCAGTGGCCGGCTACGCCGCCTATTTCGCGGCCGACTCGATCGCACCGGCTATTCGAAGCTGGAGCACAGGCGTTGACGGAATGGTTCTGCTTGCGGTCCTTACCGTCATGGCGGGGATGATCGCAGGCGCGCTGTTCGGCATCCTCGTCTATCTGGTGGCCTTCCTGCCGATCCACGACAAGCCGAACTTCGCTGTCCGCAGTCTCATCGTCACGCTTGCCATCAATCTTGCGGCTGTTCAGGCCCTGTTGTTCGCCTTCGGGCCCCAGCAGAAGGCGCTGCCGCGCATCTTCGGCGTCGGACGCTTCAACCTGCTCGGCACGCCAATGCGCCTGGATCAGGCCATCACCATCTTAACGACGATCGTACTCCTCGGACTGGTGTTGTTGTGGCTGCGGATCAGCCGCCGGGGCCTGGAAATTCGTGCCGTGATGCAGAACTCCGAGGGCGCGGCCTTGTGTGGCATATCGACTCGCTGGACGGCGCTTCCAGTCATGATGTTGACGGGATCGCTTGCAGGCCTCGCCGCCGTGCTGCTGTCGCAGAGCATCTTCGTGAACCCGAGTGCCGGCACCACGCCGCTGATCAAGGGGCTGACCATTGCCCTCCTCGGCGGTCTCGGCTCGGTCCCGGGCGCCGTGCTCGGCGCGATCCTGGTCGGCTTTCTCGAGGCCATTACCGGGATCATTCCCTTTCTCGGCCAGCGCTACGTTCTGGTGGTGCAGTTCGCCTTCATCGTTCTGGTTCTTCTCATTCGCCCCCGGGGTCTCGGCGGCCTGCTGGACGAGACGCGGGAATGATGCGCGCGGACAAACCTGCAGCCTCGTATGCGAAGGTCGGCCGCAGGCCGGACGAGGTCACGCTGAAGCCGGACGGCGGGCAGCTGTGGCATCGCTGGCGGCCGCCTTTCAGCCGGCGGCACTGGCTGGCCTGGCGCGGACGCTACAATCCAAAATCGCTGCAGCGCGAGCGACTGCTCGTCGACAAACGGCCGCTGTGGTGGACGTTGGGGCTCGGTGGCCTGCTGATCGCCGTTCCCTTCCTGTCCGATCAGTTCGTCAACATTGCTGCGATCTTCTGCATCTTCGCCGCCATCAACGTGATCTGGACGTTGATCGTGGGGGCGGCTGGCATCTTCTCGCTGGCGACCATGGCGGTCGTCGGCCTGAGCGCCTATGCCGCCGCCGCGGCCAACGTCTATCTCGGCCTGCCCTGGCCGCTGATGATGCCGGTCGGAGCCGCCGTAGGCCTGATCTTCGGGCTGCTGCTCGCCCTGCCCTCGACGCGACTCGACGGCCTCTATTACGCCCTGTTGACGCTCGGGATCGCCGAGATCTGTCGGGTTTCGATTTCGCAGATCAAGGCGCTTGCGCCGTCCAACAGCAGCATCAACGGGGTCGCCTCCTTCATCCCTTCCGCCTGGCACCTGCAGAGACCCGGATTGCTCCTCGGATTTGCCGGCGCGTTCGTCCTTCTGCTCTGTGCGCTCCTGGTGTTTCGCCTTGTCAACACCGAGCGACTTGGCCTGCTGCTGCAGACCGCGCGCGAGGACGAAGCCTTCGCCGAGGCCGTCGGTATCGACTACCGCCGCGCGCGCTGGCTCGTCTTCGTGCTCGCCTCGAGCGCGCTTGGCGCCATCGGTGCCTTCTATGCGATGTTTTACCGCTCGATCTCGCTGGCGGTGTTCTCGCTCGATCAGCTCCTGCTGCTGTTCGCGATGATCGTGATCGGCGGCCTCGGCCGCTCCGAGGGCGCCGTGCTCGGCACCGCGATCGTGGTGCTGATCGACAAGGGCCTGATCGGCCTCGGGCCCCTTCGCATCATCATCGTCACCGCCGTCATGATCATCGTCGCGCTGACGGCGCGCGAGGGACTGACCGGCATCAAGGCCCAATTCCAGGCCTTCAGGAACCGGAAGAAGAGCGAGCGGCGCGCCGCGCGGACGGAGAAAGGGGGCGAGGTCATGCCCGAGGAAGCCACCGAGATTTCCGACAAGCAGTTGATCTACCGGCGCCTGTTCGACAAGCGGCTGCGCGATGCGCTGAAGTCGTCGATCACGCCGGACCTGATCGCGGAACACCGCGCCAAACCGCTCGGCCAGCACTCCGACGCGCTCGATCGTCTGCTGAACTATTTCCGCCGCGAGGAGATGCCCGACAAATACGCCATCCTCAGGGTCGGCCCGCTGCGTTCCTGCAGCTATCGCGTGATGGCCTTGTCCGGCCGCGCCGGCCATCCGCCCCGCCTCGTCGACGACAAGCTCTATCCGACCCTCGACGAGGCCTATCACGCGGTGTTCCTGCTCCGAATCAACGACTTGCTTGCGAGCTGAGACCGACGCCATGGCAGAGAAGAAGCTCTACGGCTATTGCGACCCCTGGACAGTCAAGCAGGGCGAGACCCTGTCCTTCATGATCTCGGCCGAAGGGACCGACACCGTTGACGCCCGCCTGGTTCGTCTCGTTCACGGCGACGAACACCCGGACGGTCCCGGATTCCTCGAAGAGGAGATCGATTGCGATATTCCGGTCACCCTGAACGTACAGCGCCAGTTCACCCAGATCGGCGCCCACGCCGTCGTCGAGGACGTCTCTCGGCGCCTCGTTCCTGCTGGTGATTTCACCGTCTATGGCTTCGTATTTCCGACTCGGCCGGGCGGCAGCCGCCAGGCCATCCTGTCGAAGTGGGACATCATGTCCGGCAAGGGCTATGGCATCGGCATCAACACCGAAGGCCGGCTCGAGTTCTGGGTCGGCAATGGCGAATTGATCGACCATGTGACCGCCGAGGTGCCGCTGCGTCCCCGTGCCTGGTACTTCGTGGCGGCGACGTTCAATGCCGCCACCTTGGAGGCCCGACTCTATCAGATCGGTGTCGTCAATCGCTACAACTCCCTGCTCGGCCTCGTGGTGCCGATCGACTACGATTCCCGCGTCGCCGAGACCTTCCGCGTGATGCCCCAGGCGCCCGACGAGTCGGTCCCGTTTCTGTGGGCGGGCGCGAGCGAGGAGAACGATCGCCGCGGCCGCTTCGTCGGGATGCTCTATTCAGGCAAGATCGACCGCCCCGGAATCCTCAACACGGCCTTGCCGCCTGAGGCGATCGCCGCTCTGGCGCAAGGCGAGCTGCCGTCCACCGACGCGATCATCGCTCATTGGGACACCAGCGCCGGGTACACCGACAGGGGCATCGGCGATGTCATCACCGATGTTGGACCACATGGTCTTGATGCGCTCGGCGTCAACCGGCCGGTGCGCGGCATGACGGGGTGGAACTGGGCTGGACGGGAGGACAGCTTTCGCCTCGACCCCAAACAATACGGTGGCATCGCTTTCCGCGATGATGCGCTGACCGACTGCCGCTGGTCGCCGACCGTGACGCTGCGGATTCCGAATGATCTGAGGAGTGGCGTCTACGCGCTGCGACTGCGGGCCGGCGAGAGTGAAGACCATATTCCGTTCTTCGTCCGGGCGGCGACGCCGCGCGCGCCGCTGGCGGTCCTGATGTCGACATTCACCTATCTCGCCTATGCCAACGAGCGCCTCGGCTTCGATGCGCCGATCGCCCAGGCGATCACCGCCCACACGCCGATCTTCAGCGAGGCCGATATCGACTTCTACAAGCTCCAGGAATTCGGATTGTCGACCTACGATCACCATTCCGACGGTTCGGGGTGCTGCTATTCGTCCTGGCGGCGACCGATCATCAACATGCGGCCGCGGCATCGCAACGCAGCAACCGGTGTCACCTGGGGCCTGCCGGCCGATCTGTCGCTCTTGTGGTGGCTGCAACATGCCGGCTACGATTTCGAGATCCTCACCGACCACGATCTGCATGCAGAAGGGGCCGCTGCGCTGCGTCCCTATCGCGCGGTCATCAACTGCACCCATCCGGAATATTATTCCGAGCGGATGATGGACGGCACCGAGGACTATCTGCGCGCGGGCGGCCGCCTGATCTATGCCGGCGGCAACGGCTACTACTGGGTGTCGGGCTTGCGCGAGGACGAGCCGCATTGCATGGAAGTGCGCAAGCTCGACAACGGCTCGCGGGCTTGGCAGGCCGATCCGGGAGAAGCCTATCTCGTCAGCACCGGCGAGCGGTCGGGGCTGTGGCGCTCCCGCGGCCGGGCCCCGCAAAAGCTGGTCGGCGTCGGCTTCACCTCCGAGGGCATGGACGAAAGCCAGCCGTTCGAGCGCATGCCGGATTCCTTTCACCGCCTGATAGCATGGATGTTCGAAGGCATCGGCGACCGGGAAGAGATCGGCAATTTCGGGCTGGGGCTCGGCGGGGCGGCGGGAATCGAAATCGACCGCTATGATCTGGCGCTGGGCACGCCACCGCACACGCTGCTGGTCGCCTCGTCGCACGGGCATTCCGACAATTACCCGCTGGTATCCGAGGAGATCACCTACGCGTTCCCCGGCCGCGGCGGTACCCAGGATCCCCTGGTTCGGGCCGACATGACCTATTTCACGACCGGCTCGAACGGCGCCTGCCTATCGATCGGCTCCATCGCCTGGAGCCAGGCGCTGCCGGTCAGAGGGGGCGACAACAACGTCGCAACCATCATGCGCAACGTGCTGACCGCCTTCCTACGTCCCGGCCCCCTGCCTGGTAGCGAATTCGTGGGCGACGAAAAGCTCTGGCGTTGATCGTGATGCATATGCATCATTACGGAGCCGGAGCGTCCCATCGTATGCTTTGCTCCCCGGAGCACGTCGCAGCCTTGGCTGCTGCAAAGGCGACGGGGTAGGCGTACTGGGGGCCCGGCGGCGGAGAGATTGAGATGAGGTCGTCTTCGTTCATATCCCTGCTCGGGCTCGCGCTGATGCTCCGCCCGTGCGCTGCGGCCGAATTCAAGCCGGAGGCGACATCGAGCAGCACGATTCCCGCGACCATGAACCGCGTCTATGTGGCCGACCCCGCGCTTCCCCACATGGTCGATGGACGCGTCTACGTGCTCGATGCCTCTGACCTCAGCCTCAAAGGAATGCTGGAAGCCGGCTTCGCCGGCATGATGGTCGCGGCGCCCGACAAGCACCGCGTCTATGTCGCGACGACCTTTTACGAGCGGCTCACCCGCGGCAAACGGACCGACGTCATCCAGGTGTTCGACGACCAGACCTTGAAGGTGATCGACGAAATTCCGATCCTGACGCGACGTGCCCAGGCGCTCGGCTATCGCAGCCTGTTCCAACGCTCCAGCGACGGCAGATTGCTGTTCATTCAGAACGCCACCCCGGCAACCTCTGTCAGCATCGTCGATCCCGACAGCAAGCGTCAGCTCGAGGCTCCGGCGCCTGGATGTTTCGGCATCTATCCCGCACTGTCCACGCCGCTGCGCTTTTCGACCCTATGCGGTGACGGAACGGTGGGCACATACACGATCACGGCAAATCTGCGCAGCGCGGACCGTAAGGTGAGCGGTAAGCTGTTCGATGCCGGCGCCGATCCTCTTTTCATTCACGCCGAGCACGACCAGGACAGCTACATTTTCCTTAGCTTCAAGGGCAAGCTGCTGCGCGCCTCGCTGGAGGGCGAGCGCGCCACAGCCATCGAGACGCTCGATATCATTCCGGCCGATGCGACCGGCTGGGCGCCGGGCGGCTATCAGCCCTTTGCCGTCGACGCAAAGGCGAAAATCGCCTATATCCTCATGCATTCCGATGACAAGGACGGAGCGCACAAGAATCCGAGCGCCGAAATCTGGTCCTACGACATCGGCAATAAGCGTCTTCTGGCGCGCTCGCCGGCTGCCAACCTGACGTCGCTGACATTGTCGGCGGTTGACCCGACCGTGCTGTTCGCGATCAATCCGGTCGACCAGAAGATCGAGCGCCTCACGATCGATGCGACTGGAAAGGTCTCGCGCTCCGCGGACATCAAGCTCGGCGAGACCGCCGCTTTGGTCGAGGCTCCCCGATGAATTGGCAGCTCGATCCCCTTCTGCATCTGGTGGCAAGCGGCTTCATCATCGTCGTGCTGGCACGCGCGGTGCTGGAGAAGGTTCAAGGCTACGCTCTCTTCGTGGCGAACCTGCGCGACTATCGTCTGCTGCCTGAGGCGTTGGCTCCCCTCGCCGCGCCGTTGCTGCTGGCGGCGGAAATCGCGGCGATTGGGTGCCTGATGTATCCTGCCGCAAGCCAGATCGGAGCCATCCTCGCCTCCCTGCTGCTCTGCCTTTACGCCTTCGCCATGGCTGCAGTCCTGANCTCCCTGCTGCTCTGCCTTTACGCCTTCGCCATGGCTGCAGTCCTGATTGCAGGTCGCAGCGAGATCGAATGCGGCTGCGGCGGCGAGGGCCAGCTCGTCAGCTGGACGCTCGTTGCCAGAAATGCGGTGCTGGTCGCGGTCAGTGCCGCCATCATGCTGCAGACGTCGCCACGTCCAATGGGCTGGTCCGACATGCTGATCGGGCCAATGGCCGTGTTCGTGCTGCTGCTGCTACTCGCAACGGCCGAAAAAACCATCGGAACATGGGCGGTCATTCGCCGGCTCGACTCCGGCTCGTTCAACTGAGGTGACCATGGACGGTCTCGTCGTCGCATTCATCCTGCTCTGTATCCTGGTGCTCGGACTGGCCATCGCGGTGTTCGCGCTGGCGCGCCAGGTCGGCATTCTGTACGAACGGATCTCCCCGATGGGGGCCCTCATGACCGACTCCGGCCCCGCGGTCGGCGAGAAGGTGCAGCGCTTCGATCTCACCGCGCTCGACGGCCGCAATATTTCGATCGGCGCCGCCGGCGCCCGCTCGCAGCTGGTGTTCTTCCTGTCGCCGACCTGCCCGGTCTGCAAGAAACTGCTGCCGATCCTCTCCTCCGTCGCCGCAGCCGAAAGCTCCTGGCTGGACCTGATCCTCGCCGGCGACGGCGACATCGCCGCGCACCGAGCCTTCGTCGCGCAACGCCGCCTGGACAAATTTCCCTTCGTGCTCTCGCGCGAGCTCGGCCTGGCGTTCCGCGTCAGCCGGCTGCCTTATGCCGCGCTGATCGACGGCAACGGGCTGGTGCGCGCCAAGGGATTGATCAACAACCGCGAGCAGCTCGAGAGCCTGTTCAATGCCCGCGATCTCGGCGTCGCTTCGATCCAGTCCTATCTCGATGCGCCCCACCCCGCCCACTAGCCACGGCCCCATGCGGAGAAGCTGATGTCCGACATCATCATCGACAGGCTGATGGCGGCCTTCGACCGGGCCGCGGAGCTGGCCTTCCGGCGCTCGGCGCAGAGCATCGGCCGACGCTCCGCGCTGAGCGGGATAGGCAAACTGCTGGTGGGCGGGGCCCTGCTCCCGGTGCTGCCGTTCGACCGTTCGGGGCAGGCTCATGCCCAAGGCGCATCGAAGCCGGATGCGAACGAGGCCAGTTGCGACTACTGGCGCTATTGCGCGCTCGATGGCTTCCTGTGCTCGTGCTGCGGCGGCAGCGTCTCGTCCTGCCCGCCCGGCGCCGAGCCTTCGAAGGTCACCTGGGTCGGCACCTGCCACAATCCGGTCGATGGCAAGGACTATCTCGTCTCCTACAATGATTGCTGCGGCAAGACGACATGCGGCCGCTGTCTCTGCAACGGCAATGTCGGCGAGCGCCCCGGCTACCGCATGGGCGTCCACAACGACATCAACTGGTGCATGGCCAATACCCAGAGCATGTATCACTGCACGGTGTCGGTACTGGTCGGCGTGGCTGACAAGAAATGAGAACCGCAATCTTCGCCGCTTGCGCCGCATTGACATGGCCCGGCATCGCGCTCGCTGCCGACGGCGCCAAGATCTACGCCGAGACCTGTCAGGCCTGCCATCAAGTCGGCGGCGTCGGCTCGCCCGGGCTAGCCCCGCCATTGGTCTCGCCTGTGCTCTCCAACGCGGCGACCAAGCGGCCTGACTATCCCGCAATGGTCATAATCAACGGGCTTTCAGGTACGCTTCCGCTCGAAGGGGGTGAGACCATCACCAGCGCGATGCCGCCCCAACCGGGTTTGAACGACGAAGCGACCGCCGCCGTGGTCAATTACGTGTTCCGCTTGAACCGCGCCAAGGTCCAGCTCAAATCCGCCGACGTCGCTCGCACCCGCAGCCGCCCGATCGGCAATGACGAAATCAAGCAGATCCGTTCCGGCCTGATGCCATGAGATGTCTGACCCTCGTCCTGATCGCAGCAACCACGATCGGCGCCATCGAACGCATGCAGGCAGCAGAGAGCACTGAATATCTCTATCGACTGCACTGCTCCGGTTGCCACGGTCTCGATGGCGAAGGGTCGTCCGTCGGACGCATCCCGCCCTTTCCCGGCATCGTCGGACATTTCGCCGGCAGTGAACAGGGCCGGCTCTATCTTGCGAACGTACCCGGCGTTGTGAATGCTGCCCTTCCTGATGGCGAGACCGCGGAGCTCCTGAACTACGTCCTTCGCGTCTGGGGCACGCCCACGCGCGATCGGGGCAAGCCGTTCACGGCGGAAGAAGTCCATCACCTGCGAGCCAGGCCGGTGGACGACATCACGGCGCTCAGACAGGCCCTCGCTGTCGAACTCGCCAAAAAGCGCATCTCGATCGCCTATTGAAAGTCACGGATCCCACGGCCTCGATCTCTGCCGCCCGAGGCTCCGGTCCGGATGGCTGACGCCTTCAGCATGCTCAAAGGTTTGCACGAACGAGCATGATTGAAGCGAGCAGGCGAACTTGCTCTAGATAAAACGGCGATGGTCATGACGAACGCGCAAGCCTGTGAAGACCGGCGGCGAGAAGGAGCGTGACTGCCATCGGATCAAGGACGGCGACGAGCGCCAGCGTGAGCAGCCGGACTGCTCGCTCAATGTCGGTAGCAGGTATCCCCATCAACTCGGCGAGGTATCGGATCGGTCCCACTTCAGCCTCGGCGCGCCGTCGCAGCGCTTGGATCCTGGCCCTTTCGATCTGTAAGTTCGCGAGCGACTCCGACTCGCGACTGCGTTCAGCGGCAATGTTGGCTCGTTCGTGGCGCTTTTGGTCAGCGATTGTCATCGCGCCGACCGGACGGCCAAGGCGTGTGGACTCGTCGATAGCGGCGTCGATCTGCGCAGTACGCCGGTCAATGTCCGCAACCTTCTGGCTCTGTATTGCGAGGCGGGTCTCGACGTCTGCGCAAGGGTGAGATCTATAGATGTCATATGGTCGAGGTGAGCGTGGGTGAGGAAGCCGAATACGCCTATAGCGTTCAGGCCCATCAGGGCTCCGATCATCAGGACGAGGACGTACCGCAGGAGTAACGGGGCCGAATTCCAGTGCTCGGTCAACCAGGCGGCTGCGACGAGCTTACCGGCCTCCAATACCGCGCCCATCATGATGACAAGCAAAAAGGCGCCGGCGAAGATTGCTGTCAGGCCATCAATGGAGAAGGCCGCCGAAACGCTCGCCATCGCCAAAGCCACAATCAAAGATGCGAGGTTGACTGGTGTCGTATAACCACCAGACGCTTCAGCTCGGGATTTCCCTGTGACAGCGGCGACCTCTGTAACGGAGACCGAGCCCTCTTCAATGGTCGACGTCACGCTGCCCGTCACAATGATTGATTCAGCGTTACGGCGGATCAGGCCAGCGCGTTCCCAAGCTTTCAGACGACGACCGGTTCGCATCCTGTTCCAACCCCATCGCCGTCCAAGCTCAGCGGCACTGATCGTCAGGCGGCCCATGGGTTGGGAGCGCAGCCAGGCCAGTGCCTCCGTTTCATCGAATGGGTGTGACCTTGCCCCTCGGGCTTAATCTAGTTTGAAGTTCGTTCTGGCCCCTAGAGAGGACCAGAGCATGAAGCGCAGTCGCTTTACGGAAGAGCAGATCATCGAGATTTTGAAGGAGCACGAGGCTGGCGTTCCTGTCGCCGATCTGTGCCGCAAGCACGGCGTGAGCGACGCCAGCATTTACAAGTGGAAGGCCAAATTCGGTGGAATGGACGTCTCGGAGGCCA
>NZ_JABFDM010000012.1 GCF_013178945.1 Bradyrhizobium aeschynomenes | reverse complement strand
GCCGCCGATGGCAGCGGTGGCCCGGCCGCCGCCGCCGCCGCCGCCGATGATGGCCCGCCCCGCGCCTCCGCCGCCGCGCCCGGCGCCGCCGCCGCAGGCGGCCGGCAAGAGGTGTCCTCCGAACGTTCCGCATTGCTGAGCCCCGCGCCGCCGCGGCGGCGCGGCGGTTGCAACGCGATCGTGTTTTCGATATTGGCCGAACCGCCGGACTGATCGATCGTGGGCGCAGGACGTCGGCGGCCGACGACGTGTTGCGGGGGCCACAGTGATCACAGCGTTTGTTCGGACCTTGCGGGCGTTGCTGTGGCGAAGCGCGTTGGTGGCCGCGCTTTGCAGTCTCGGCATGTCGAGCATCTCGTCACCGGTCGCGGCCCAGGGGCTGCCCGGCGCCGACACCGTCTACGCGTCAGCGCCGCCGCGCCTCCTGCAGATCCGGACCCTCGTGGCGGACGCGGGGCGGCAGACGTCGACCGGCTCGGGCTTCCTGGTGTCGGCCGACGGACTGGCGATCACGAACTATCACGTCGTCTCCGACGCGGCGCTCGAGCCGAAGACCTATCGGCTGGAATATACGGGCGCCGACGGCACGCAAGGCGCGGTGACGCTGCTCGCCGTCGATCTTCCCAATGATCTCGCGCTGGTTCGCGTCGACAAGCAGGACGCGCCGTTCTTTGCGTTCGACAAGGCCGCGCTCGACGGCAGCGTGCCCAAGGGCGAGCGGCTGTACTCGCTCGGCAATCCGCTCGACCTCGGCTTCACCATCATCGAAGGCACTTATAACGGCCTGGTCGAGCACAGCTACAACGACCACATCCACTTCACCGGCGCGCTCAATCCGGGCATGAGCGGTGGCCCGGCGGTCAATGCGCAGGGGCAGGTGGTCGGCGTCAACGTCGCGACCCGCCGCGGCGGCCAGCTGATCAGCTTTCTGGTGCCGGCCCGGTTCGCCGCCGCGCTGCTCGCACGCGGCCGGGATGCCAAGCCCGCAGCGGGCGATCTGCGCAAGGACGTGAGCGCGCAGCTCGCGAACTGGCGCGGCGCGCTCTACAAATCGCTCGGCGACGAAGGCTTTCGCGATCGCGTGTTCGGCTCCTACCAGGCGCCGGAAACGCGGGCGGTGTGGTTCGAATGCTGGGCCAGCACCAACGCCAGCGCATCGCCGAAGCCGCGCGCCAGCATCAATGCGACCAGCTGCAAGGCGGAGGCGAGCGTTTATGTCGCCTCCGATCTCAACACCGGCGTGGTCGAAGTCAGTCATTCCTACGCGAAGTCGATCGACCTCAATCAATTCCAGTTCGCCACCGTGCTGACGCAGCTGGCGCAGCCGCGGCTGACGATGGGCGGCTCGTTCCGCAAGTGGTATACGCCGCAGCGTTGCCATGAGGATTTCGTCGGCCTCGCACCGGCGGCCGAGCATCCGCCCCTGCGCGTGATGTGGTGTGCGCAAGGCTATCGCGAGTTCGACCTCTATGACGTCGTGCTGGTCGCGGTGACGCAGGACCGCGCCGACGAGGCGCTCGTCTCGCGGCTCAATCTGCAGGCGGTCGCCTATGACGACGCGTTGCGGCTCGGCAAGAGCTTCCTCGAACGGCTGCAGGTCGCCCGATGATCTGGATCGAGATCCTGTCCAAGCATCGCGACGTCGCCGGCCGCTTCCGCGTCGACGCGGCCGAGATCAGCATCGGCCGCGGCTACGACAATCACGTCATTCTCGACGATCCCTATGTCGCCGCGCGCCACGTCCGCATCTTCCGTGACGAGGAGGGGCGCCTCGTCGCCGAAGATCTCGGCAGCGCCAACGGCCTCTATCTCGGCCGCAGCAAGAGCCGCAAGCCGCAGCTGGTGCTCGACGGCAGCGAGCCGATCCGGATCGGCCAGACCCTGCTGCGGGTGCGCGACGCCGGTCATGCCGTGGAGCCGGAGCGCCTTGCGGGATCCGAGCGTGGCGCGCTCCCGATCGTCGCCGCGATCGTGCTCGGTGCCGCTCTGGTTGCCCTCAATGCGATCCTGGTCTGGTTTGCGCAAACTTCGGAGCCGCATCTGTCCGACTATCTCGTGCCGACCCTGACCTTGATCGGTGTCGTGGTGGCGTGGGTCGGCGTCTGGGCGCTGCTGGCGCGGCTTTTTTCCGGACGCTCGCATTTTCTCCGGCATCTGCTGATCGCCCAGGCCGGCCTGGCAGTGTTCTTCCTCTACAGCGAGCTCGCGCAGATCGCCTCGTTCGCGCTGACCTGGACGACCGTCTTTACCTACGGCTACGTCGTGTCCTGGGTCGTGTTCGCGGCCATCTGCTTCCTTCATCTGCGTGAGGTCGGGCGCACCCACATGATCGCCAAGGGCATCGTCGTGGGCGTGCTGCTCGTGGTCGCAATCGCGGTGCAGAGCCTGCAGCGATCGGAGGCGTTCACGAACTCGGGCAGGCCCAATATCAGCCACGTGCTGATGCCGCCGTCGCTGCGCCTGGTCCCGCTCCGAACCGAGCAGACGTTCATGGATGATGTCGCTGGGCTGAAGGCCCGGCTCGATGCCGACCGCGCCGAGCTGAAGCCGGCCAGCGTGGAGCGCTGAGCACAGTTCCACCGTCGTTGCTGCCGGAGACTGAAAGTTCCCGCGCTGCCGTCATCGCCTCGGCTCCGGGGATTTAGGGGGATCGGCTCAGGCGTTCCTGGTATCAGGGTGCGTCGTAAGCACCTAATCCGCGGTGGTCTCGTGCAAGATCGGGCCGCACGGCTGGACAGGCGTGCGTGGTCTTGTTCAGCGAGAAAGGCTCTTGCGGGATCAGGACCTGCAAGCAGGCCATCGACAGGGGCCGGTCGACCTCTATCCGCTGGACGAAGCTGGCGTCGGAATCGCTCTCGCCGGGGTGCTCCAGACGGAATAGGGGCCTATTTTCCTTGCGTTGCGCCAAAATCCGGCTATATAGCGCGCCATCTCACACGGAAACTTGGCTCTCCTAGAGGGCGTCCGGTGGCAAGCCGGGCCATGACGGCCCGTTTTTGCTCACGCGTTTCCGGAGGAATCAACCGGAGAATATCCAATGGCGTTGCCTGAATTCACGATGCGCCAGCTGCTCGAAGCTGGCGTTCACTTTGGTCACCAGTCTCACCGCTGGAATCCGAAAATGGCCGATTTCATTTTCGGAGCCCGCAACAACATCCACATCATCGACCTCGCCCAGACCGTGCCGCTGCTGCACACGGCGCTGCAGGCGGTGAGCGACACGGTTGCCAAGGGCGGCCGCATCCTGTTCGTCGGCACCAAGCGCCAGGCGCAGGACAACGTCGCCGATGCGGCCAAGCGCTGCGCGCAGTACTTCGTCAATTCGCGCTGGCTCGGCGGCACGCTGACCAACTGGAAGACGATCTCGGCGTCGATCAAGCGCCTGCGTCACCTCGATGAGGTGCTGTCCTCGGGCGAGGCCAACTCCTACACCAAGAAGGAGCGCCTGACCCTGCAGCGCGAGCGCGACAAGCTCGACCGCTCGCTCGGCGGCATCAAGGACATGGGCGGTCTGCCCGACATGATCTTCGTGATCGACACCAACAAGGAAGACATCGCGATCCAGGAGGCCCAGCGCCTCAACATCCCGGTCGCCGCGATCGTCGACACCAATTGCGATCCGAAGGGCATCACCTATGTGGTCCCGGGCAATGACGACGCCGGCCGCGCCATCTCGCTGTATTGCGACCTGATCGCCCGCGCCGCCATCGACGGCATCTCGCGCGCCCAGGGCGAGCTCGGCATCGACGTCGGCGCCTCCGCGGCTCCGCTGGAGGAAGACCTTCCGGCGGCGTCCACCTCGACGTTCCAGGGTCTGCCGGGTCCGCGTGGCACCGCCGACGATCTCAAGAAGCTCACCGGCGTGTCGGGTGCCATCGAGAAGAAGCTGAACGACCTCGGCATCTTCCACTACTGGCAGCTCGCCGAGCTCAACCACGACACGGCGCACCAGATCGGTGAAGAAGTCGGTCTGCCGAGCCGGGCCGACGCCTGGGTTGCCCAGGCCAAGTCGCTCGCCGACGCCTAAGACGACACGACAAGAAACTGGCCGGCGTCGCACGCCGGCCATCGCGACTGAGATAGGTATTTCCTGGCAGCGGACGGCGATGAGCCATCCGCTGCGTCGCGCTTTGGACAGGCAAAAGGACGTTCAACGATGGCTAATATCACCGCAGCGATGGTGAAGGACCTGCGCGAGTCGACCGGCGCGGGCATGATGGATTGCAAGGCCGCGCTCACCGAGAACGGCGGCGACATGCAGGCCGCGCAGGACTGGCTGCGCAAGAAGGGCCTGTCGAAGGCCGCCAAGAAGGCCGGCCGCGTCGCGGCCGAGGGTCTGATCGGCGCGCTGACCTCGGGCAAGAAGGGCGTGGTCGTCGAGGTCAACTCGGAGACCGACTTCGTCGCGCGCAACGAGCACTTCCAGGGCCTGGTCAAGATGATCGCCCAGGTCGCGCTCGACGTCGGCGCCGACGTCGAGAAGATCAAGGCCGCCAAGGTCGGCAGCATCACGGTCGAGGCCGCGATTGCCGATTCGATCGCGACCATCGGTGAGAACCAGACGCTGCGTCGTGCGGCTTCGCTCGAAGTGAGCCAAGGCGTGGTGTCGAGCTACGTGCATGGCGCCGTCATCGAGGGCGCCGGCAAGCTCGGCGTGATCGTCGCGCTGGAATCGTCCGGTAAGGCCGACGAGCTCGCCGTGCTCGGCCGTCAGCTCGCGATGCATGTCGCCGCGGCCAACCCGCAGGCGATCGATGCCGCCGGTCTCGATCCTGAGCTCGTCAAGCGCGAGAAGGACGTGCTCGCCGACAAGTATCGTCAGCAGGGCAAGCCGGAAAACGTGATCGAGAAGATCGTCGAGTCCGGTCTGAAGACCTACTACAAGGAAGTCACCCTGCTCGAGCAGGCCTTCATCCATGACAGCGGCAAGTCGGTCGCGCAGGCGCTGAAGGAGGCCGAAGGCAAGGTCGGCGGTCCGATCAAGGTGGCCGGTTTCGTCCGCTTTGCGCTCGGTGAGGGCATCGAGAAGGAAGAGACCGACTTCGCCGCCGAAGTCGCCGCCGCCAGCGGCAAGAAGTAACGACTGAGAACGGTCACGATCCGGCGCGGCCTTCGCGCCGGATCTCAACGCGCGGGATAGGGACATATTGGCATATGGCTGAGCCGGTCTATCGTCGCGTCGTGGTCAAGCTGTCGGGCGAGTATCTCGCCGGCCCGCATTCCCATGGTATCGACCAGCCGACCGTCGATCGGATCGCCGACGACCTGATCGCCGCCCAGAAGCTCGGAATCGAAATCGCCGTCGTCGTCGGCGGCGGCAACATGGTGCGCGGCGTCGAAGTGTCGTCGCAAGGCGTGTCCCGCGGGACCGGCGACACCATGGGCATGCTGGCGACGGTCATGAACTGCCTCGCCTTGGAGGCCGCGATCCAGCGCAAGGGCAGCCCGGCGCTGGCACTGTCCGCCTTCGTGATGCCGGAGGTATGCGAGCTGTTCACCCGCGCTGCGGCGCACAAGGCGCTCGCCGAAGGGCGCATCGTGGTGCTCGGCGGTGGCACCGGCAACCCCTATTTCACGACCGACACCACCGCCGTGCTGCGGGCCGCCGAGATCGGCGCCCAGGCCGTGCTGAAGGCGACCAATGTCGACGGCGTCTACAGCGCCGATCCCAAGAAGGATCCGGCCGCCAAGCGCTTCGACCGGCTGACCCATTCCCAGGCCATCGAAGGCGGCTACAAGGTCATGGACGCGACCGCCTTCGCCCTTGCCCGGGAAACCTCGCTGCCTATCATTGTGTTCTCCATTGCCGAACCCGGCGCGATCGGCGCGATGCTGCAGGGCAAAGGGCGCGGCACCATCGTCGCGGGGTGATCCGCTGCACCGTCGGCGGCCGGTGTTGGACCGGCTCCGTGCCTGCGGTAGAAGCGTAAGCGACACAGGAATTCGTCCGGGAGCAGTCGAGTCCAGCCGATGGCCTTTCAAGGCGCGGCCGAACCGGCTGAAGGGCCCGGGGTTGCAGGAAAGGAAAGCGTGATGACCACGGGCAATTTCGATCTCAACGACCTGAAGCGCCGCATGCAGGGCGCAACCCAGGCGCTGAAGCACGAGCTCGGCGGCCTGCGCACCGGCCGTGCCTCGGCGTCGATGGTCGAGCCGGTCCAGGTCGAGGCCTATGGCTCGCACATGCCGCTCAACCAGCTCGCGACCGTCTCCGTGCCCGAGCCGCGCCTGCTGTCGGTGCAGGTCTGGGACCGCAGCATGGTCAAGGCCGTCGAGAAGGCGATCGTCGATTCCAATCTCGGCCTGTCGCCGGCGACCGAGGGGCAGGTGATCCGGCTGCGCATTCCCGAGCTCAACCAGGAGCGGCGCAAGGAGCTGGTCAAGGTCGCGCACAAATATGCGGAAGCTGCCCGTGTCGCCGTCCGCCACGTCCGCCGCGACGGGCTCGACACCCTCAAGAAGCTCGAGAAGAATCACGAGATGTCCGAGGACGACCAGGAGCGCCTCGCCGGCGACGTGCAGAAGGCGACCGACAGCGTGATCTCGGAGATCGACCAGCTGCTGGCGGCAAAGGAAAAGGAAATCCTCACCGTCTGAAGGATGCGCCTGATGTCCAAAGCCGCGGCCCCCGTGACGGAGGCGCCGGACCGGTCCGACGGACCGGCGCATGTTGCCATCATCATGGATGGCAACGGCCGCTGGGCTGCGGCGCGCGGCCTGCCGCGCGCGGAAGGGCATCGCCGCGGTGTCGAGGCGCTGCGCCGCGTGGTGCGGGCCTCGCATGAGCTCGGCATCCGCTATCTCACGATCTTCTCGTTCTCGTCGGAGAACTGGTCGCGGCCCGCCAGCGAGATCGGCGACCTGTTCGGCCTGTTGCGCCGCTTCATCCGCAACGATCTCGCCACCCTGCATCGCGATGGCGTTCGCGTCAGGGTGATCGGCGAGCGCGACGGGCTCGAGCCCGACATCTGCGCGCTCCTCAGCGAGGCCGAGGAGCTGACCCGGGGCAACACCAAGCTGACGCTGGTGGTGGCCTTCAACTACGGCTCGCGCCAGGAGATCGCACGCGCGGCGCAGCGTCTGGCGCGCGAGGTCGCCGAGGGCCGGCGCGATCCGGCCTCGATCGATGCCGACGCCATCGGCGCTCATCTCGATGCGCCCGACATTCCCGATCCCGATCTCATCATCCGCACCAGCGGCGAGCAGCGGCTGTCGAACTTCCTGATGTGGCAGGCGGCCTATAGCGAGCTGGTGTTCGTCTCCGTCCATTGGCCGGACTTCGACAAGGCTGCGCTGGAGGGCGCGATCGCCGAGTTCGGCCGGCGTGAACGCCGCTTCGGCGGCCTCGTGGCGAAAACCGCCTCGTGAGCAAACCGGACACCGCAGCCGTGGGAGATGCCGCCAACACCGCGCAGCGCGACGCCGCCGTGCCGCCGAAGAAGTCTGCGCCCAGCAATCTCGTGATGCGGATCGCGGCGGCGCTGGTGCTGGTGCCGTTGGCGCTCGGCGCGGCCTATGCCGGCGGCATGTTCTGGACCGCATTGGTCACGGTCGTCGCGGTCGGCCTGTATCTCGAATGGCTCATGGTGGTCGGCGAGGCTCGCACGGCCTCCGTCGGCACGGCCGGCGCGCTCGCCGTCGCCGTTGCCGGCATCTGCTGCGCGTTCGGCCTGATCGACGTTGCCATGGTCGTGCTCGCGCTCGGGCTGGTCGCCGTCACGGCTCTCGCTGCGGGCCGTCGCGCCTGGGTCGCGGCCGGGTTCGTCTATGCCTGCGCCGCCGAGCTCGCTTCGGTGCTCGTGCGGTTCGATACCACCGAAGGCTGGCGTGCTCTGGTGCTGGTGTTTCTCGTCGTGTGGGCGAGCGACATCGGCGGCTATGTCGCCGGACGCAGCATCGGCGGCCCCAAGCTTGCGCCCCGCGTGAGCCCGAACAAGACCTGGGCCGGCGCGATCGGCGGCTTCGCGGCCAGCCTCGCTGCGGCCGCCGGCTGGTCGCTGGCCGGCGCCGGCGGACTGGTGGCGTTGCTTGCGATGGCCGCGGTGCTGTCGGTGGTGTCGCAGCTCGGCGATCTCGGCGAGTCCGCCGTGAAGCGCCGGTTCGGCGTCAAGGACTCCAGTCACATCATTCCCGGCCATGGCGGCCTACTGGACCGCCTGGACGGCTATGTCGCCGCGATCGTGTTCGCGGCATTCGTGGGTTTGCTGCGCGGCGGTCTCGACGGCGTCGGCCGCGGTCTTCTGGTTTGGTGACCGGCGCGACTCGCCGGTCGAGATTTTTGGTGGAAACATGAGCGCAGTGCCATTGCGGAACAACAAGGCCGGTCTGGCGGAGGTGCGCAGCATCACCGTGCTCGGCGCCACCGGCTCGATCGGCGATTCGACCATGGATCTCCTGCGCGGCGCGCCGGAGCGCTATCGGGTCGAGGCGCTGACCGGCAACAGCAACGTCGAGGGTCTGGCCAAGCTCGCCCGCGAGTTCAATCCGCGCTTCGTGGCCGTCGCCGATCCCGCCCGGCTCTGCGAGCTGCGCGAGGCGCTGGCCGGCACCGGCATCGAGTGCGGGGCAGGCGAGAGCGCCATCATCGAGGCCGGCGCGCGTCCCGCCGACTGGGTCATGGCCGCGGTGTCCGGTGCCGCCGGCCTCAAGCCGGCGCTCGCCGCGGTCGACCGCGGCGCGACGGTCGCGCTCGCCAACAAGGAATGCCTGGTCTGCGCCGGCGATTTCTTCATGCAGCGCGCCGCCCAGGCGAATGCCTGCATCCTGCCGGCCGATTCGGAGCACAATGCGCTGTTCCAGGCGCTGTCCTCGGGCAATCGCGAGGAACTGGTGCGGGTCATCATCACCGCTTCGGGCGGGCCGTTCCGCACCTGGGCGGCCACTGACATCGAGCAGGCGACCTTGGCGCAGGCGCTCAAGCATCCGAACTGGAGCATGGGCCAAAAGATCACGATCGATTCGGCGTCGATGATGAACAAGGGCCTCGAGGTGATCGAGGCGTCCTACCTGTTCGCGCTGGCGCCGGACGAAATCGACGTGCTGGTGCACCCGCAATCGATCGTTCACGGCATGGTCGAATTTTCCGACCGCTCGGTCGTGGCCCAGCTCGGCGCGCCCGATATGAGGATCCCGATCGCGCATTGCCTCGGCTGGCCGGAGCGCATCAAGGGGCCGTCGGCCCGGCTCGACCTCGCCAAGATCGGCACCTTGACGTTCGAGGCGCCGGACTTCGCCCGGTTCCCGGGGCTGCGGCTGGCCTACGATTCGCTGCGGACCGGCCGCGGCGCCACGACGGTGTTCAATGCCGCGAACGAGGTCGCGGTCGCGGC
Organism: Bradyrhizobium aeschynomenes; assembly: GCF_013178945.1. Classification (GTDB taxonomy): domain Bacteria; phylum Pseudomonadota; class Alphaproteobacteria; order Rhizobiales; family Xanthobacteraceae; genus Bradyrhizobium; species Bradyrhizobium aeschynomenes. The sequence goes on along the minus strand of NZ_JABFDM010000012.1, from coordinate 172,318 downwards.
CTTCATCGCCGGACAGATCCGATTCGGTGCGATTGCTCGGCTGGTGGAGGCGACGCTCGAGGATTGGACCCGGTCGGGTAATCAGGCACCTCTTGGTTCGGCGGACGATGCCATCGCCATTGACCATGATGCGCGAAAAAGGGCCGCGAGCCTCTTGCCTCAAATCGCCGCAAAAGCATCTTAGAGGGTTGGATAGGCCTTCGGGCCTGCGGGAAGGGAATCGGATGACCGAGTTTTTCCACCATATTTTCAACACGTTGAGCGGCGGCCTTCTCGCCTACATCATCCCGTTTTTGTTCGTGCTGACGATCGTGGTGTTCTTCCACGAGCTCGGCCATTTCCTGGTCGCGCGTTGGGCCGGCGTGAAGGTCCTAACGTTTTCGCTCGGATTTGGTCCTGAGTTGATCGGTTTCAACGACCGCCACAACACCCGCTGGAAGATCTCGGCGATCCCGCTCGGCGGCTATGTGAAGTTCTTCGGCGACGAATCGGAGGCCTCGACGCCGTCATCCGAGGCGATCGCCAAGATGAGCCCCGAGGAGCGCGCCGGCAGCTTCCACCACAAGACCGTCGGTCAGCGCGCCGCGATCGTCGCGGCCGGCCCGATCGCCAATTTCATCCTCGCCGTGATCATTTTCGCCGGCATGGCGCTCTATTACGGCAAGCCCAACACGACCCCGCGGGTCGATGCGGTGCAGCCGGACAGCGTCGCGGCGGCCGCCGGCTTCAAGACGGGTGACGTCATCGCCGCCATCGACGGCCGGGCGATCGAGACGTTCGGCGACATGCAGCGGATCGTGTCGGTGAATGCCGGAACCGAGCTGACCTTCCTGATCAAGCGCGATGGCTCCGAGATCACCTTGAAGGCCACGCCCGCCCTGCAGGAGCGCAAGGATTCGTTCGGGAACAGTCATCGAATCGGCGTGCTGGGCATCCAGTACAACGCCAAGCCGGATGAATCACGGTCGGTCCCGGTCGGCTTCTTCGAATCGATCAAGTTCGGCGTCGAGCAGGTCTGGTTCATCATCGGCACAACCTTCAAGTTCATCGCATCGCTGCTCTCGGGAACCGGCAATGCCGGCGAGCTCGGCGGAACGATTCGGATCGCCCAGCTGTCCGGACAGGCGGCGAGCCTCGGATTCCAGGTTCTGGTGAACTGGTGCGCCATGATCTCCGTCTCCATCGGGCTCCTGAACCTGTTCCCGGTTCCGCTGCTCGATGGTGGACACCTGCTGTTTTACGGGGTGGAGGCGGTTCGCGGCCGCCCCCTGTCCGAGCGGGCGCAGGAGATGGGGTTCCGAATCGGCCTGGGCCTCATCCTCATGCTCCTGGTCTTCACGACCTATAACGATATCCTTCACATCGCGGGGTCCTGACGGCGTCTCTTTTCCGACGTGGCCGATAGGCAACGTTTTGAAACGAATTTGAAAATTCGGAGATATCCGGCGTTTGCCGTCGGGGCCAAATTGGCTACAAGCGAACGACAAATGGGAATCTGTCGGTTTGGTAGGGGTACCGAACCGGCCTCGGAATAAGGGCGCGTAGCGCATGAAGTTCGGATTGCGGGTGCGGGGGGGCTTGGCGGCCGCCTTTATCATGATCGCCGGATCGGCAGCTTTGCCGCTGGCGGGCGTGGTGGTTTCGTCGCCAGCTGCGGCTCAGACGGTCAACTCGATCGAAGTGGTGGGCAATCGCCGCGTCGAGCTGGAGACGATCCGCTCGTACTTCAAGCCGGGTCCTGGCGGCACGCTGGATGCGGGCCGGGTCGACGATGGCCTGAAGGCCCTGATCGAGACTGGCCTGTTTTCGGACGTGAGGATCAACCGCCAGGGTGGCCGGCTGATCGTGACCGTCGTCGAGAATCCGGTGATCGGACGCGTTGCCTTCGAGGGCAACAAGAAGGTCAAGGACGAGCAGCTCCAGGCCGAGGTCCAGTCGAAGCCGCGTGGCACCCTGTCGCGGCCGATGGTGCAGTCCGACGCCCAGCGCATCTCCGAGATCTACCGCCGCTCGGGCCGATATGACGTGCGCGTCACGCCGGAAATGATCGAGCAGCCGAACAACCGCGTCGACCTGATCTTCACGATCGAGGAGGGCGCAAAGACCGGCGTGAAGTCGATCGAGTTCGTCGGCAATAGCGCGTTCTCGTCCTATCGCCTCAAGGACGTCATCAAGACCCGCGAGACCAACCTGCTGAGCTTCCTCGGCTCGGGTGACGTCTACGATCCGGATCGCGTCGAGGCCGACCGCGACCTCATTCGCCGCTTCTACCTGAAGAACGGCTATGCAGACGTGCAGGTGGTGGCCGCGCTCAGCGAGTACGACCCTGAGCGCAAGGGCTTCATGGTGACCTTCAAGATCGAGGAAGGTCAGCAATACCGGGTCGGTTCGGTCGACTTCCAGTCGACGATCGCGACGCTCGACCCCAACTCGCTGCGCGGCTACTCGCGCGTCAGCGTCGGCTCGCTGTACAACGTCGAGAACATCGAGAAGTCGGTCGAGGAGATGCAGATCGAGGCCTCGCGGCGAGGCTACGCCTTCGCGGTGGTCCGTCCGCGCGGTGATCGCAACTTCGAGGCTCACACCGTGTCGGTGGTGTTCGCCGTCGACGAGGGCCCGCGCACCTATATCGAGCGCATCAACATCCGCGGCAACACCCGCACCCGCGACTACGTCATTCGCCGCGAGTTCGATATCTCCGAGGGCGACGCCTATAACCGCGCCCTGGTCGACCGTGCCGAGCGGCGCCTGAAGAATCTCGACTTCTTCAAGGACGTGAAGATTTCGACCGAGCCTGGCTCGTCGAGCGACCGCGTCATCCTGGTCGTGAACCTCGAAGAGAAGTCCACCGGCGACTTCTCGATCTCGGGCGGCTACTCGACCACCGACGGTGCGCTGGCCGAGGTCTCGATCTCCGAGCGCAACTTCCTCGGCCGCGGCCTGTTCGCCAAGGCCTCGGTGACCTACGGCCAGTTTGCCCGCGGCTACTCGCTGTCCTTCGTCGAGCCGTACCTGCTCGACTACCGGGTCGCGCTGGGGCTCGACCTCTATCAGCGCCAGCAGCTCGCCAACAACTTCATCTCCTACGGCACCAAGACGCTCGGCTTCAGCCCGCGCCTCGGCTTCCAGCTGCGTGAAGATCTGTCGCTGCAGCTGCGCTACTCGATCTACCGTCAGGAGATCACGCTGCCGGCGACGCTGCGGGATTGCGACAATCGCCAGCTCGTGAATGGTCTGCCGAACCCTGCCTTCGTCCCGACGCCGGCGTTCATCAACGGCAATCTCGGCGGCGTCGATCCGACCGGCAACAACGGCCTGGGCTGCTTCGCCAACGGCGAGGCGTCGCTGCCGGTCCGTCAGGAGCTGGCGAACGGTGCGACGCTGACCTCGGCGCTCGGCTACACGCTGAACTACAACACGCTCGACAACAACAAGAACCCGACCGAAGGCCTCCTGGTCGACTTCAAGCAGGACTTCGCGGGCGTTGGCGGCGACGTGTCCTATCTGAAGACCGCTTTCGACGCGAAGTACTTCACCCCGCTGGTGTCGGACATCGTCAGCATCGTCCACCTCCAGGGCGGCATCCTGAACAAGATCGGCAACAACCAGCTGCGCATGCTCGATCACTTCCAGATGGGTCCGAACCTGGTTCGCGGCTTCGCTCCGAACGGCATTGGTCCGCGTGACATCAATCCCTTCGGCACCCAGGATGCGCTGGGTGGCACCAAGTACTGGGGCGCTTCGCTCGAACTGCAGATGCCGTTCTGGTTCCTGCCCAAGGAGACTGGTCTGAAGGGCGCGGTCTACGCCGACGCTGGCGGCCTGTGGGGCTATCAGGGCCCGACGTCCTGGGCTCAGACCGGCGAGGTCAACGTGGCCGGCTGTCAGGCGCCGACGCGCAACCCGAACAACGCCGGCACCTGCCTTGGCCTGCAGTTCAACGACCAGAACACGGTCCGGACCTCGGTCGGTGTGGGTCTGGTGTGGGCGTCGCCGTTCGGTCCGCTGCGCTTCGACTACGCGATCCCGCTCACCAAGGGCCAGTTCGACCGGACGCAGGAGTTCCGGTTCGGTGGTGGCACCAGCTTCTAAGGCTGCCGCCAGGGGCAAATCCGGGTTGGCCTGAGCCCACCCGGACGGTGTAAGAGATGGGAGCTCGGTTCCGGGAGATCGGAGCCGGGCTCTGACTTTTTGCGAAGACGCTTTCCCCGAGAGTACAACGGAATGGCTCAGCCGACCTTCTTCCAATCCCCCCCGCGGACGACGCTGGCGGCGATCGCTACGGCCGCCAAGGCCACGCTGGTCGATCCGTCGCGCGGAGACCAGGTGATCAAGGGATTGGCGTCGCTCGACGAAGCCGGTCCGATGCACTTGGCGTTCTTCGACAATCTCAAATACGCGGACCAGCTCGCCGCGACGAAGGCCGGGGCCTGCCTGGTCAGCCCGCGTTTCGAAGCGCGCGTGCCGCCGCATGTGGCTGTGCTCCGCGCCAATCAGCCATTCCGCGCCTTCGTGCAGCTCGCCCGCGAGATGCATGCCGACGCGCTGCGGCCGCAGTCCTGGTTCGGCTGTGACGGCATCTCGCCCCAGGCGATCATCGATCCGACCGCGCGGCTGGAGGACGACGTCATCGTCGAGCCGCTGGCCGTGATTGGCGCTCATGCCGAGATCGGCTCGGGCACCATTGTCGGTGCGGGCGCCGTCATCGGCCCGCACGTCAAGATCGGCCGCGACTGCAATGTTGGCGCCCGGACCGTGATCCAGTGCGCGCTGATCGGCAACGACGTGCTGATTCACCCCGGCTGCAGCATCGGCCAGGACGGCTACGGCTTCATCTTCTTCGGAGCAGACGGGCACACCAAGGTGCCGCAGACCGGCCGGGTACTGATCCAGAATCACGTCGAGGTCGGCGCCGGCACTACCATCGATCGCGGCAGCCTGCGCGACACGGTGATCGGCGAGGGCACCAAAATCGACAACCAGGTTCAGATCGGCCACAATGTCACGATCGGCCGGCATTGCCTGCTGGCGGCCCAGATCGGGCTGGCAGGAAGCCTCACGATCGGCGACAACGTCGCGCTCGGGGCGAAGGTCGGCATCAACAATCACCTGACGATCGGCGATGGCGCACAGGTGACCGCGATGAGCGGCGTCAAGGACGACATCCCGCCGAACGGCCGGTGGGGGGGCTTCTTCGCCAAGCCGACCAAGCAGTGGTTCCGCGAGATCGTCGCCGTGGAACGGCTGGTGCGTGATCAGACCGCGACGAAAAAGGACGAAGGACAGGAGTGATGGAGGAGTCACCCATCAGGTTTGCGGACATCGATATCAACGAGATTCTGAAGACGCTGCCGCACCGTAACCCGTTTCTCCTGATCGACCGCGTGAAGAACATCCGCGCCGACTACAGCGGCATCGGCGTCAAGAACGTCTCTTTCAACGAGCCGTGCTTCCAGGGGCATTTCCCGGAGCGGCCGGTCTATCCGGGCGTGCTGATGATCGAGGGCATGGCGCAAACTGCGGGCGTGATCGGCATCAAATCGGTCGAAGGCACGGAAAAGCCGCGCGCGGTGTATTTCCTCACCATCGACAAGTGCAAATTCCGCAAGCCGGTGCTGCCGGGCCAGACCATCGAGTACCACATGCGCTCGATCGGCCGGCGCAAGACGATGTGGTGGTTCCACGGCGATGCCAAGGTCGATGGCACGGTCGTTGCCGAGGCCGATGTCGGCGCGATGCTGACTGACTGACCTGCGCCGAAAAGAGTTGGTTGCGTTGAAATGAGCAAGATTGATCCCACCGCGCGTGTCGAGGACGGCGCTGTCATCGGCGATGGCACCGTTATCGGGCCGTACTGCATCATCGGCCCCAACGTCGTGATCGGCGCCAATTGCAGGCTGATCAGCCACGTCCAGATCATGGGCCACACCACGCTCGGCGACGACAACGTGATCTCGCCCTTCGTCGTGCTCGGCGGTGCGCCGCAGGATCTCAGCTATCGCGGCGAGCCGCACCGGCTCGAGATCGGCTCCGGCAACACCTTCCGCGAAGGCGTGACGATGAACATCGGCACTACCAAGGGCGGTGGCCTGACCACGATCGGCAATGCCGGGTTCTTCATGAACAATGCGCATGTCGCCCATGACTGCGTGGTCGGCAACAACGTGATCTTCGCGACCTCGGCGACGCTCGGGGGCCATGTCGAGGTCGGTGATGCCGTCTACATCGGCGGGCTCTCCGCCGTGCATCAGTTCACCCGCATCGGCCATGGCGTGATGGTCGGCGGCGTCTGCGGCGTGCGCGGCGACATCATCCCGTATGGTCTCGTCAACGGCCAGTACGCCGCGCTCGAAGGCCTCAACGTCATCGGCATGAAGCGCCGCAAGTTCACCCGCGAGCGCCTCGCCACCGTCCGCGCCTTCTATCAGAAGCTGTTCCATGGCCCCGGCGTGTTCGCCGATCGTCTGGCTGAAGTGCGGTCGATGGCCGGCGACGACCCGGCGATCGCCGAGATCCTCGCCTTCATCGAGGGCGGCCGCCACCGCGCGCTGTGTCTGCCGGAGATCGGCAGATCCGCGCCCGCGGAGATCTGACGGTCATGGGCGGGCCGGCCAGCGAGACCACGGCGCCCGTCGGCCTGATTGCCGCCGGTGGCGTGCTGCCCTTCGCGGTCGCCGACGCCATCGTCGCGCGCGGCCAGACGCCGGTGCTGTTCGCCCTCAAGGGCATCTGCGATCCCAAGCCGCTGGCGCGCTTCCGCCACCACTGGATCGGCCTCGGCCAGCTCGGCAACGCCTTGAAGCTGCTGAAAGCGGAAGGCGTCCGCGACCTGATGTTCATCGGCAATCTCGTGCGCCCCGCGGTGTCCGAGATCCGCTTCGACTGGGGCACGCTGCGCGAGCTGCCTTATATCTGGTCGGCGTTTCGTGGCGGCGATGATCATCTGCTGTCGGGCGTCGGGCGCATCTTCGAGCGCCATGGCTTCCACATGATCGGCGTCAAGGACGTCGCCCCCAATCTGCTCGTGCCAGAAGGGCATCTGACGCGAAGCCGGCCGAACGATCTGGTCGCCGGCGATATCGCCAAGGGCCTCGCCGTGCTCAGGGCGATGGCGCCGTTCGACGTGGGGCAGGCGGTGGTCGTGATCGACGGTCACGTCGTCGCGCTGGAGGATATCGAGGGCACTGACGGGCTGCTGGCCCGCGTGGCGCGGCTGCGCGCCGATCGCCGCATTCGCTCTGCAGTCGGGCGGGGCGTGCTGGTGAAGGCGCCGAAGGCCGGGCAGGATCTCCGCTACGACCTGCCGACCATCGGCCCGCGCACCGTCGAAGGTCTGTCGAACGCAGGCCTTGCCGGCGTCGCGGTCGCCAGCGCCCATACGCTGCTGGCCGATCCGCAGGAGACGGTCACGGCCGCCGATCGCGCCGGCGTGTTCATCACGGGTGTCACTGCGTGACGGCGCGGCCGCCGGCCGGGCCGGCCATCCGCAGGATCTGTCTGGTCGCCACCGAAGAGTCCGGCGATCGCCTCGGCGCCAGGCTGATGAAGGTGCTACGCCAGCGCCTCGGCGATGGCGTCGAATTCACCGGCGTCGGCGGCCGCGACATGACGCGAGAGGGACTCGTCTCGCTGTTCCCGATCGAGGAGCTGTCGATCGTCGGCTTCACCGCCGTGCTGAAGCAGTTGCCGAAGATCCTGCGCCTGATCCGTGGCACGGTCGATGCGATCGTTGCAGCACAGCCGGACGTGCTCGTCATCATCGACAGCCCCGATTTCACCCAGCGCGTCGCCAAGCGGGTGCACGCCCGCGATGGCGCGATTCCGATCGTGAACTACGTCGCGCCCACGGTCTGGGCCTGGCGTCCCGGCCGTGCCAGGGCGATGCGCGGCTATGTCGATCACGTGCTGGGCCTGTTGCCGTTCGAGCCCGACGCGTTTCGCAGGCTCGGTGGGCCGCCCTGCACCTATGTCGGCCACCCTCTGATCGAGCAGTTGTCCACGCTGCGCCCGAGCACGGCAGAGCAGGCACGGCGCGATGCCAGGCCGCCGGTGCTGCTGGTGCTGCCCGGCAGCCGGCGCAGCGAGGTTGCGCGCCACATCGCCGTGTTCGGCGAGACCCTGGCGCGGCTGCAGGCGCAGAACATTCCGTTCGAGGCGGTGGTGCCGACGACGCCGCATCTCGAAGCCGCCGTCAGGGCCGGGGTGGCGCACTGGCCGGTCGCGCCGGTCATCGTGACCGGCGAGGCGGAGAAGCGCAGCGCCTTCAGGCGCGCCCATGCAGCGCTCGCGAAATCGGGAACGGTCACGCTGGAGCTCGCGCTCTCCGGCGTGCCCATGGTGACCGCCTATCGCGTTGGCGAGGTCGAAGCCTTCATCCTCAGACGTATCGTCAACGTGCAATCCGTGATCCTTGCCAACCTCGTGATCGGCGAGAACGTGATTCCGGAATTCCTGCAGGAAGCCTGCACGGCGGACAATCTCGCGCCCGTGCTCGTCGACCTTCTCGGCAATGGCCCGATCCGCGCGCGCCAGGTCGAAGCGTTCAATCGGCTGGACGGCATCATGGCTACGGGCGCTGCCTCGCCGAGCGTGCGCGCCGCTGACATCGTCCTGGCCACGATGCGCGGGGGACGGCAGGGGCCGTAGCGCACGATCGAGGCCGGCCCCCTTCACCGCAAAGAAAAAGGCCCGTCCAGGATGCTGGACGGGCCTACCAGAGATGAGTTCACTTGTCGCGATCAGCCGCGCTTGTCCATGTCGACGTAGTTCCGCGTCGCGACGCCGGTGTAGAGCTGGCGCGGACGGCCGATCTTCTGCTGCGGGTCCTCGATCATCTCGCTCCACTGGCTGATCCAGCCGACGGTGCGGGCGACCGCGAACAGCACGGTGAACATCGACACCGGGAAGCCCATCGCCTTCAGGGTGATGCCCGAATAGAAGTCGACGTTCGGATACAGCTTGCGATCGATGAAGTACTGATCGCTGAGCGCGATCTTCTCGAGCTCCATCGCGACCTTGAGCATCTGATCGTCGGCGTGGCCCGTCTCCTTGAGCACCGCGTGACACATCTTCTGCATGATCTTGGCGCGCGGGTCGTAGTTCTTGTAGACGCGATGGCCGAAGCCCATCAGGCGTACGTCGCTGTTCTTGTCCTTCACCTTGGCGATGAAGTCCGGAATCTTGTCCACGGTGCCGATCTCGGCCAGCATGTTCAGCGCCGCCTCGTTGGCGCCGCCATGCGCCGGGCCCCACAGGCAGGCGATGCCGGCGGCGATGCAGGCGAACGGGTTGGCGCCCGAGGAGCCGGCGATGCGCACCGTCGAGGTCGAGGCATTCTGCTCGTGGTCGGCGTGCAGGATGAAGATCTTGTCGAGCGCGTCGGCGAGCACCGGGTTCGGCTTGTAGTCCTCGCACGGCACCGCGAAGCACATGTGCAGGAAGTTCTCGGCGAAGGACAGCGAGTTCTTCGGATAAACGAACGGCTGGCCGATGGTGTATTTGTAGGCCATCGCCGCGAGCGTCGGGATCTTCGCGATCATCCGCATCGACGCGATCATGCGCTGCTTCGGATCGTTGATGTCGGTGGAGTCGTGGTAGAACGCGGCGAGCGCGCCGACCGAGGCCACCATGACGGCCATCGGATGCGCGTCACGGCGGAAGCCGTGGAAGAAGCGCGACATCTGCTCGTGCACCATCGTGTGATGGGTCACGCGATAGTCGAAATCCTTCTTCTGAGCGGCGGTCGGGAGCTCCCCGTACAGCAGGAGATAGCAGGTCTCCAGGAAGTCGCCCTTCTCGGCGAGCTGCTCGATCGGATAGCCGCGGTATTCCAGGACGCCGGCGTCGCCGTCGATATAGGTGATCTTGGACTGGCAGCTGCCGGTCGAGGTGAAGCCGGGGTCATAGGTGAACATCCCGGTCTGGGCGTAGAGCTTGCCGATGTCGATGACGTCGGGACCCACGGTGCCGCTCAGGATCGGAAGATCGAAATTCTTGTTGCCGACGGTGAGCGTCGCGGTCTTGCTTGCGGATTTTGCGTCCATCGTTTGTCCCCGATGAGATCGTTAGGCTTGGCCCTTGTTCTTTGTGAGAGATGGCAGGGCGGGTGGACTTTATCTAGTGCGGGCTCTGACTTGCCGTCAGCGTCGTCCGCGGCACTGTTGCCGCGAACATGTTAAGCGAAGGTCAAGTCCGAAACCGCACTGGAATCTTATACTTACTAGTGTCCTTCGGCTTTTACATTCGCAAACGCGCCGGTCGCAACGTGTTACAATCGTCAAAGCCCCGGATACCAATTTGTGCCGCACAACTGCGTATCGTATTGCCCTGTGCGCTGCAAGATGGGGGGAAATGAGACCTTATGCGGTGGCCTGGTCCTTGAGGCGGCCTAAGGATTCATCACGCCCGAGGATGGCCAGAACATCGAAGATGCCGGGCGAGGTGGTCCGTCCGGTGAGCGCCGCGCGCAGCGGCTGGGCCACGGCGCCCAGCTTGAGATTGTTTGTTTCGGCAAACGCACGCAGCGCGGCTTCCGTGGCCGGTCCGCTCCAGCTCTCGACGCCAGCCAGCGCCTCGTGCAGTCGGCCGATCAGCGCGCGGCTGTCCGGCGTCAGCAGGGCCGCGGCCTTGGCGTCGATCGGCAGCGGCCGGTCGGCGAAGATGAAGGCGGCGCCGTCGATCAGCTCCAGCAGCGTCTTGGCGCGCTCCTTCAGGCTCGGCATCGCCTGCGTGAGCTGCGCCCGCGTGGCGTCGTTGAGCTTGGCCTTCAGCGCCACGCCGTTCGGCACGTAGTTCAGCACGTCCTCGAACTGGCGCACCAGCGCGGCGTCGTCGCTGTGACGGATATAGTGGCCGTTGAGATTTTCGAGCTTGGCGAAGTCGAAGCGCGCCGCGGAGCGGCCGATCGCCGGCAGGTCGAACGCCCCGATCATCTCCTCGGTCGAGAAGATCTCCTGGTCGCCATGGCTCCAGCCGAGCCGCACGAGGTAGTTGCGCAGCGCCGACGGCAGATAGCCCATCGCGCGGTAGGCATCGACGCCCAGCGCGCCGTGGCGCTTGGACAGCTTGGAGCCGTCGGGCCCGTGAATCAACGGGATGTGCGACATCGACGGCACCGTCCAGCCCAGCGCATCGTAGATCTGCTTCTGGCGCGCGGCGTTGATCAGATGGTCGTCGCCGCGGATGACGTGGGTGACACCCATGTCATGGTCGTCGACGACCACGGCCAGCATGTAGGTCGGATTGCCATCGCCTCGCAGCAGCACGAGGTCGTCGAGGTTCTCGTTCTGCCAGACCACGCGGCCCTGCACCTGGTCCTCGATCACGGTCTCGCCGGTGAGCGGCGCGCGCAGCCGGATCGTCGGCTTGACGCCTTCGGGCGCCTCCTTCGGATCGCGGTCGCGCCACATGCCGTCGTAGAGCCGGGTGCGGCCTTCGGCGCGGGCCTTCTCGCGCATCGCCGTCAGCTCCTCGGCCGTGGCATAGCAGCGATACGCCATGCCGCTAGCGAGCAGCTGCTCGGCCACCTCGCGATGCCGGGCGGCGCGGCTATATTGGTAGATGACCTCGCCGTCCCAATCGAGCTCGAGCCATTTCAGCCCGTCGAGGATGGCGTCGATTGCCGCCGTCGTCGAGCGCTCGCGGTCGGTGTCCTCGATTCTGAGCAGCATCTTGCCGCCGCGGCCGCGCGCATACAGCCAGTTGAACAGGGCCGTCCGGGCGCCTCCGATATGGAGAAAACCGGTCGGGGAGGGGGCAAAGCGCGTGACGATCGGGGAGGTCATGGGCGGCAGCACGAAATCCAGGCAGGGGCTCAAGAGGGCGGGGGGTGTATAGCAGGCTTACCGCATAACTAAAGCCTTCCTTGGGGGAGGCGGATTTGGCAGATAGGCTGGCAAATTCCGGAGCAGGATATTTCTTGATGACCACGACGACAGACACGGCGACGACGGCAGAGGCAGGGCGCGACTTCATCCGCGACATCGTCCAGGCCGATCTCGACAGCGGCAGGCACAAGACGATCGTGACCCGGTTCCCGCCGGAGCCCAACGGCTACCTGCATATCGGCCATGCCAAGTCGATCGGTCTCAACTTCGGCATCGCCAGGGAGTTCGGCGGCCGCTGCAATCTTCGCTTCGACGACACCAATCCGACCAAGGAAGAGCAGGAATATATCGATTCCATCCAGGCCGACGTGCGCTGGCTCGGCTACGACTGGGGCGACAACCTGTTCTACGCATCGGATTATTTCGAGCGGCTTTACGAGTGGGCGGAGGGCCTGATCAAGGCTGGCCTCGCTTATGTCGACGACCAGACCCAGGAGGAGATCCGGCTGTCGCGCGGCACCTTGACCGAGCCCGGCAAGAACAGCCCGTTCCGCGACCGCTCGGTGGAGGAGAATCTCGACCTGTTCCGGCGCATGAAGGCGGGCGAATTCCCGAACGGCGCGCGCGTGCTGCGCGCCAAGATCGACATGGCCGCCGGCAACATCAATCTGCGCGACCCCGTGCTGTACCGGATCCTGCACGCCCATCACCCGCGCACCGGCGACACCTGGAAGATCTATCCGAGCTACGACTATGCCCACGGCCAGTCGGATGCGATCGAGGGCGTCACGCACTCGATCTGCACGCTGGAATTCGAGGATCACCGGCCGCTGTACGAGTGGTTCCTCGACAAGCTGCCGGTGCCGTCGCATCCGCGCCAGTATGAGTTCGCGCGCCTGAACCTCACCTACACGCTGCTGTCCAAGCGCGTGCTGACGCGGCTGGTGCAGGACGGCCACGTCTCCGGCTGGAACGACCCGCGCATGCCCACGGTCGCGGGCCTGAAGCGGCGCGGCGTGCCGCCGGCGGCGGTGCGCGAATTCATCAAGCGCATCGGCATCGCCAAGGCCAACAGCGTCGTCGACGTCGGCATGCTCGAATTCTGCATCCGCGAGGAGCTGAACCGCACGGCGCAGCGCCGCATGGCGGTGCTGCGTCCGCTGAAGGTGGTCATCGAGAACTATCCGGAAGGCCAGGTCGAGGACCTCGAGGCGATCAACCATCCGGATGATCCCTCAGCCGGCACCCGCAAGATCGCCTTCGGCCGCGAGCTCTATATCGAGCAGGACGACTTCATGGAGAACCCGCCGAAGAAGTTCTTCCGCCTGTCGCCAGGCAACGAGGTGCGGCTGCGCTACGCCTATTTCATCAAGTGCCGCGAGGTGATCAAGAACGACGCGGGCGAGATCGTCGAGCTGCGCTGCACCTACGATCCCGCGACCAAAGGCGGCAACGCGCCGGACGGACGCAAGGTCAAGGCGACGATGCACTGGCTTTCCGCCGCGCAATCTCGTGTCGCCGAGATCCGCATCTACAATCAGCTGTTCGCCAATCCGAGCCCGAACGCGGCCGACTTCACCGCCGACCTCAATCCGAACTCGCTGGAGGTGCTGACCGACGCGCGGATCGAGCCGGCGATCGCCGAGAGCAATTCGGACGAACCGATGCAGTTCGAGCGCCAGGGCTATTTCGTACGCGATCCGGACTCCACGCCCGACAAGCTCGTGTTCAACCGCACGATCGGCCTGCGCGACACCTTCGCAAAGGAAGTCGCGAAGGGGTGAGGCGGCCCGGGCCAACGGATGTGGTCAGTTGATCGCATCCTGCCCGGCCTCGGTCAGCGTCGGCACGCCGTCGCTGACCTCGACGAGGCCGCGCTCGGTCAGCAGCGAGAGGTCGTCGTCGGCGATGGGGGAGAGTGTGAGCCGGTGCGCCTTGATGTCCCGAAGGGTCCAGCGCAGATGGATGGCCTTCTCCAGATCCAGGTCGGAGAAGGGGTCGTCGATATCGTGGGCGTCCATACCCCGATAAGCGCGGGCGGTGCAAAAAGTTCCAGTGCACCGCGCATGTAGAAATCCAGGATTCTCGTTCCGTTCTGCTAGGCGCGCTCGCGCAGCTTCCAGTAGCCTTCCGGCCCGGTGTCGTAGCGGGTGGTGTGGCGATGGCGGGGCCGGTCAGGCCGCCGGGATGGCGTCGCGGGATCGCGGGCGTGATGGCCGACGTCTGGCCGCCGCGCGGCGCGCTGGCTGGCGGTTGGCCCGCGATCGGCTCGGCCGCATGGCCGTCCTTTGCCGCGCGTCTCAGGGGCTGGGCGCGCGAGGAGGCCGGCGCAGGGCGGCTGCTGCCATGGGTGCCCGTGGCCTTCGGCGCCGGCATCGCGCTGTATTTCTCCGCCGATCACGAGCCGGTGCTGTGGGTCAGCGCCATCGCCGCGGCACTGTTCTGTCTGGTCGCCATGCTGATGCGGCGCCATCCGCTGTTTCCGGCGGCGGTGATGATCGCGGCCGCCGCCTGCGGCTTTGCGGTGGCGACGGTGAAGACCGCGCGCGTGGCGCATCCGGTGCTGGCGCGACCGCTCTATTCGGTGTCGCTCGCGGGCTTCGTCGAGGCGCGCGACATTCGCGAGCGCAGCGACCGCATCGTGCTGCGCGTGACCGCCATGGAGAGCCCGCGCAATGCGATCACGCTGGCGCGGGTGCGGCTCGCGGTGCGCAAGGGCAGCGCCCCGGACGTCGGCAGCTTCGTGCAGCTGAAGGCACGGCTGTTGCCGCCGCTCGCGCCGGTGCGGCCGGGCGCCTACGATTTCGCGCGCGACATGTTCTTCCAGGGCATCGGCGCCTCCGGCTTCGTCATGGGAACGATCACGACCGTGACGCCGCCGCAGGCGGCCGGCTTCGGCCTGCGCTATGCGGCTTTGATGCAGGGTCTGCGCGATGCGATCGATGCGCGCATCCGCGCCCGGCTCGACGGCGACGAGCGCGCCATCGCCACGGCGCTATTGACCGGGCGGCGCGACGCCATCACGCCCGATGTCAACGACGCGATGTTCGTGTCCGGCCTCGGCCATGTGCTGTCGATCTCCGGCTATCACATGGCGGTCGTCGCCGGCGTCGTGTTCTTCGCGGTGCGCGCGCTGCTGGCGCTGATTCCGGGGCTCACCGTGAGCCATCCGATCAAGAAATGGGCGGCAGTCGCGGCGCTGGTCGCGGCCGCGTTCTACCTCTTGCTCTCGGGCGCGGAGGTCGCGACCCAGAGATCCTTCTTCATGACGGCGGTCGTGCTGATCGCCGTGATGGTCGACCGTCGCGCCGTCACCTTCCGCACGCTCGCGGTCGCCGCAATGATCGTGCTGGTCGCAGCGCCCGAGGCGCTGGTGCATCCGAGCTTCCAGATGTCGTTCGCGGCGACGCTCGGCCTCGTCGCGCTGGTGCAGTTCGGCCTGCCGAGATTGTTCGCGACGCCGGACAGCTCCGCCTCGCAGCGCATCGCGTTGTGGGGCGGGCGCGAGCTTGCGATGCTGCTGCTGGCTTCGCTGATCGCGGGGCTCGCGACGACGCCCTACGCCGCCTTTCACTTCCATCGCATCACGCCTTATGGCGTGCTGGCCAATCTCGCGGCGATGCCGGTGGTGTCCGTGCTGGTGATGCCTGCCGGTCTGATGGGACTGCTGGCGGTGCCGTTTGGCCTTGACGGCTTCTGGTGGTCGCTGATGGGCTTCGGGATCGACTGGATGATCGCGGTGACGCGCTGGGTGGCGGCGCTACCGGGCGCGGTCGGACGGATTCCGGCGTTCGGCATCGGCCCGCTGATCCTGGCCAGTCTCGGACTCATCCTGATCGGGCTGTTGCGCACGCCGCTGCGCTGGTCGGGCGCCGTCGTGCTCGCGGCGGCCACCCTGTGGGCCGCCACGACGCCGTTGCCCGACATTCTCATTGCCGGAGACGGACGCGCGGTGGCGGTGCGTGGCCGCGACGGACGCCTGCATGTGATGCGCACCGGCAAGGACGTGTTCGTCACCCGGGAGTGGCTCGCCGCCGATGCCGATACGCGCCTGCCCGCCGATGCAGCGCTCAGTGACGGCGTGTCCTGCGATGAGGCGGGCTGTGTCGTGGCGATGGCCGATGGCCGTTTCGTCGCCATGACCTTGCGCGCCGACGCCATCGCCGACGATTGCGTCCGTGCCGCGCTGATCGTGACCGCGCGCGCCGCGCCGTCGTCATGTGCAGCCGCCGTGGTTGACCGCCCGCGTCTGCAGCAGCAGGGCGCCTTGATGCTGGTGCAGCGGGACGCCGGCTTCGCCGTCACGCCGGTGCGTGCTGGTGGCACGGATCGCCCGTGGTGGCCGGCTTCGGCCGATACCGGCGAATTCGACATGACCCTGACACCGCGCCCGCCTGCGTCGCGTGCTCAGGATGCGACTCCGCCGGAGGCGGAGCAGGTGATCGAGGATTAGTTCGTCCGGCTTCCGCGCTGTTGCTCGCGCCCCCGGCTTCGGCAGGTGCCGGCCGAGGGCTGCGGGCGAGCGATCCGAGACGGCGAAATCGACTGACGCGTGTCAGGTGATGCTGATCCGGCGTATCCGCGTCGTCTGCGATGCCGGCGCCTCCTCCGCGGTATCCGGACGGTGCTCGCCCGGCTGCCTGGTGACGGGCAGCTGCAGCACGGTGACGCGCTGGCCTTCGCAGAGCTGCGTGACGAGCACGTGCCGGCCGTCGGCAAACTCGATGGCGTCGTGATGGCGGTCGGGGATGTGCTTTTCGATCGTGTTGAACTTGGCGACGCGCTCGCGGATCGTCCGGGTCCAGAGCCAGCGGCTGTCGTAGCGGACGTCCTCGGCGAAGGCGAGCTCGGTGCCAGGCAGCATGCACACCGCAACGTTGGGCTCGGTCTCCACCGCGAAGCCGCGGGTCGCGGTGCCGCGGAAGGTCGTCGATATCAGCGTCTCGCCGACCTTGGCAGGACGGGAGGCAACGGCATGGAGGCTGTAGTCACACATCGGATCGCTCCTCGCTGAGAGATAGCCGACCCACGCTCCCCCCGGACAGGCGCAGGCCTCTATCAGAGTGGACATCGAGGCGATGTTAGCGCGCGCTTCACGGCAATTCTGCGCTGATCTGCATGGCGCGTGGCCGCCGATGATCACAAGCGTTTGAGCGTGCCGCGCTGCACATCATGAGGTGCATTCGCGCGTGACTCGTTTTTGAGCTGCAGCGCAGCTCCTGGCATCGCGCCGCCACACAACTGTGCATGTCGGCAGATGCCTGCAGGTCCGCGCTCAGTACTTGCGATAGAGCCCGACCAGCTTGCCCTGGATCTTCACCCGGTTGGGCGGCAGGATGCGCACCTCATAGGCGGTATTGGCGGGCTCCAGCGCGATCGAGGCGCCGCGGCGACGGAAGCGCTTCAACGTCGCCTCCTCATCGTCGATCAGGGCCACCACGATGTCACCGGTGTCGGCGGTCTCGTTGCGCTGGATCAGCGCCATGTCGCCGTCGAGGATGCCGGCATCGACCATCGAGTCGCCGCGCACCTCGAGCGCGTAGTGATCGCCATTGCCGAGCATGTCGGCCGGCACGCTGATCGTGTGGCTGCGGGTCTGCAGCGCCTCGATCGGCGTACCCGCGGCGATGCGGCCCATGACAGGCACCGCGACCGGGCGCTCGCCATCATCGAGCGCGGGCGTCGAGGTCCGCACCTTGCCGAGATTGCCTTCGATCACCGACGGCGTGAAACCGCGGCGATTGTTGGCGGCCTGCGACAGCTCGGGCAGCTTGATCACCTCGATGGCGCGGGCACGGTTGGGCAGCCGGCGGATGAAGCCGCGCTCCTCCAGCGCCGTGATCAGGCGGTGGATGCCGGACTTCGAGCGCAGGTCGAGGGCATCCTTCATCTCGTCGAATGACGGCGGCACGCCGGCCTCCTTGAGCCGTTCATTGATGAACCGCAGAAGTTCGTACTGTTTGCGCGTCAGCATCTCGACCTGGTCCCCAGTTTGTGTCGTCCGAGTCCGCGCCCTGCGTCCAAGGGCCGATGGGAGGTTGGACGTTCGTATTCGCGTCGCCCGCAACATACTAAAAACAAATCATGAACGGACACTATATGTTCGATGTGTGTTCCGCAATCCTAAAAATATGATGAACGATCCGGGCTTTGCCGGGGGAAAACGGCTCAGTTCGGCAGGCGCAGGATCTCGCAGGGGCTGCCGGCCGGCGCCTTCGGCGCAAAGGCCGGACGGATCACGAGCGCCTGGGAGAGCGCGAGATGGCCGAGCAGCGACGAATCCTGCTGTGTCACCGGCGTCGCGATCAGCGTGCCGTCGGCGCGTTCCTCGAGCCGGGCACGCAGATAGTCCTCGCGCGAATCATTGGCCCCGAGCTCGCGGCCGAGCAGGGCGGTCTCGCGCGGCATCAGCGCGTCGTCGCGGCCCAGCAGGCGTCGAATCAAGGGGACCAGGAACAGGATGGCGCAGACATAGGACGACACCGGATTGCCCGGCAGCCCGATCACCCTCATGCCGCCGAGCCGGCCATGCATCATCGGCTTGCCCGGCCGCATTGCGATCTTCCAGAACGCCATCTCGACGCCCTCGGCCTCGAGCGCCTGCTTGACCAGGTCGTGATCACCGACCGAAGCGCCTCCGGTGGTGACCAGGATGTCGGCCTGCGCATCAAGCGCCTTGCGGATGCCGGCGACCGTGGCGTCGAGCGTGTCGGCGGCGATGCCGAGATCGACCGGCTCGGCGCCTTCGCTGCGCACCAGCGCGCGCAGAGCATAGCCGTTGGAATAGACGATCTGGCCCGGACCCGGCGTCGCGCCGGGCATCACCAGTTCGTCGCCGGTCGCGAGCAGCGCCACCCTCGGGTGCCGCCGCACCGGCAGCGCCGGATGGTTCATGCTGGCGGCGAGCGACAGATCGCGGTCGCTGAGCCGGCGTCCGGCGTTCAGCAGCACCATGCCCTCGTGGAAGTCGACTCCTGCCGGCCGGATGTGCCGGCCCTTGATTGCTGCCTCGCTGAGCACGACGTGATCGCCTTCCGCGATCGTGTCCTCCTGGATCACGACGGCGTCGGCGCCGACGGGCACCACGCCCCCGGTGAAGATGCGCGCCGCCTCGCCGGGTCCGAGGACACGATCGAACGGCCGCCCGGCGGCGACCTCGCCGATCACCTTGAGCCGCGCCTGGGGCTTGTCGGCATCGGCCGCGCGCACCGCATAGCCGTCCATCGCCGACATCGCCTCCGGCGGCTGTGTCCGCAGCGCCGCAAGATCGCGCGCCAGCACCCGGTGAAACGCCTCGTCCAGCCCGACCATCTCCTCGGCCAGCGGTTCGGCGCCGGCGAGCACCGCAGACAACGCATCGGACACCGGCATCAAGGCCATGAGAGTTCCTTCGGACGGAGGCGGGACGACTCGCGGGAGTCGCGTTCTAACCGAACGTGCACGGCGCGGCCAAGTCCCCGGGGCAAGTCGCTTCCGTTGGATCGGGACCGGCTGGATCGAGAGAACCGATCAGACCGGATGTCCGATCCGCATAGTCGGTTCGACTTAGACAGCAGCGTCGTCGTTCGTCGCTCTCCTCCGCGTGTCTGCCCGACGGGCAATTTCCGCATCTCCGCCATGCGCCAACTGCCCGTCGTGTTAGTTTGCCGCACTGTTTCCGCTTGCGCCGTCGGGCAGATCACCTGCATCTTCTTGCGCATCCCGCCTCGATGAAGAGGGACGGTTCGCGGTCGTCACGAGACGTGAGGTGGGGAGGCGGTGGCTGCAGTCTGTCGCAACGCGCTGATGGCGTGTGGACGAACGGCGGATTGCAGGCGGTCAAGTCGCGTGGTCTCGACACCCCGACGCTGGTGTCCCGCGCAATGCGCAGCAAGCGCATTGTTGCGCATGGTGGCCAACAAGCCCGGTGCACCAGGGAGAGCGCGAAGCAGCCGACAAGCCCACCGCGCAGGGAATGCCGGATGACCGGCTGAACCTGTGGTACCTGCCGCCTGCATTTTTCTTCGCAGGCGGGCCATGGGTTGCGGCCAGCACCCGGCATTCCCTGCGCCCTCTTCGCTAAGCGAGGGCGGAACGAACCGGACCAACTCGGGCGTTTCAGCCGCGGGATCGTGGACGTGTGTGCTGACGGCGAGGTGCCAACCGTGCGTCTTGATCAGCGAGCGCGATCCCTCCGCGTGCAACGTTGCCGCCTGATGGCACGCTCTCTCCGCCCGTCATTCCGGGGCGCGCGCAGCGCGAGCCCGGAATCCATAACCACGACCGGTCGAGAGGATCGGGATGTCTGCTCGCTTGACCTCCTTCACCAATCACCGTCCCGGAGTATGGATTCCGGGCTCGCGCTGCGCGCGCCCCGGAATGACGCGTGGAGAGAGACGTGGACTCACGTCCTGCTTCAGCGCGCTGCTCCGATCGGCGTCAGTCTTACGGCGCCGTCTGCGCCTCGATCTTGAACTGCGCCAGCGCACTCGGCGGATCGATGGCGATGAGCTGGGCGAGCTGCATGGCTGGCACCTTGGCGCGCGGCGAGAGCTTCAGCGAGAACGTCTGGCGCGGCTTCTCGACGAAGCGGCTGAGGGCTTCGACCGCGGCGGCGACATCGGCATTGTCAGCGGCGAACTGGGCGCCGATCGCCTTGATGCTGTCGACCAGCGCCTTGCGCGCGGCGTCACGCGGAATCGCATGCGTCCGCGCATAGTTGGCGACGAACACGTCGACGGCGCCGAGATCGCGCAACGTCAGTTCGATCCCGGCCGCCTCGATCTGCGCCGCCGCCGTCGTCGCCTGCTGCAGATCGACCGTGAACACGTCGCGCGGCACGCGCGCCAGCGAGACGTTGGCGGATGCACCGACCAGATTGCTGACCTCGAGCTTGAACGGCGACAACGCGAAGGTGCCGGCGCTCTCGGTCCAGCCAAGGCCGAGATCTGCATCGAGCGCGGCAGTGTCGATGCCGGCGACCAGCAGCGGCAGGAATGCCGGGTTGGAGGGATCGAGTGGCCCGGCCATCTTGGCGACCAGCCGGGCCTGCGTCGGGATCGGGCCGACATATTGGCCCCAATCGAGGCTGATCGTGTCGATCTGCACCGGCTTGTCGCCGGACTTGTAGGGTGTCGTCAGCGCCTTCAGCTCGACGCCGGCGAGCAGCTTGAGCATCTCGGCCGCATCGGCCGGGGCCGGCTTGGCGCCGGCGGCGGAATATTTGGCGGCGAAATGCATCAGGCCGGCGAGATCGAAGCTCTTCAGCGCGAAGCGGCCGAGCTTGATCGGCCCGTTCGGCCCACGGCCGTCAAACCCCTCGACGGCGATGTCGCCTTTGCCGTCCCGGAGGTCGAGGCGGAACGCGGCCAGCTTGGCGGGCCCTTGCGGCGTCTCGATCGCAAGGCCGCGGAGCTCGGCATTCTTGACGGCCATGCCCTCATAGATGCCGGCAACCCGGTCCATCAGCTCGCGCGCCTGCTCGGGCGTCGGCTGGGCGGCCGGCGAGGCCGGCAGGATGGCGAACAGAGCGGGCAGCTGCAGCCGGGAGGGCCGCACGCTGAACTCGTCGGCGCTGGCGCTCTCCATGCGCATCTTCAGGCCGGAGTCCGTGGTGATCTCGTAGGCGCCCATCGTGAACTTGCCGTTGATGCGATAGGTCCTGTCGTCCTTGGCGGCGTCGGGACTGAGCACGGCCAGGATCGCATTGGCGTCCATGTCCTGGTGGACGATGCCGGCCATCCGGCCCTGCATCTTGTCGGCCTTGCCGCCCGGCTGCTGCGGGGTCATCGTGAAGGTGACCTCGTCGAGCTTGTAGCTGGCGATGCGGCCGGCCTTGATGGTCTCGAAAGTGAGCCCGGAATAGGCGAATTCGGCCGGGCCGGCCGAGGGGCCGCCGTCCATGGTGCCCGTGGTGCGCGGCACGGAGATCGACGCTGCGCTGATCGTCACGAACTGCTGGGCGAGTGCCCGGTAGGTGTCGAGCATGCTGGCGCCGGAGGGGATCGCGGCGAACCGCGCCGGGCCGGCATAGTCCTTCACCAGCAGCTGCGGCAGCTTGTAGCTGAGCCGCATCGGCGCCGCGCCGGCCAGACTGCCGGCCATCGTGACGTCATTGATCTCGATGCTGGATGCCGTGACATGCTCGCTGTCAGGCTGGTTCAGCCCGGTGGCGACGATGCTGCCGAAGGTCACGCTGGCCGGCGGCTGGCTGGCGGATTCCAGCTTGACGTCGGCAATCGTCAACTTGCGCGACCACAGGTCGAAGGCGACCTTGCCGTGGCTGGCGGTGGCGCCGTTCTGGCGGATCTGGGCGAAATTGGCCTCGACCTCGCGCTCGGCGCGCGCCTGGGCGTACCAGGGGACGCCGATGAAGCCGGCGGCGCCCAGGGCTACCGCTACGAGGACTGTGATGACGACACGTTTCATTCGATATGCTCCGCCCAACGCTTAGGCAGCAGAGGGGTGATGGTCTCAGGGAAATCGATGGAGTAGGGATGTGCTTCTGCGAATTAAGGAATCGCTGGCCCGGGATGCCGACGAACATGGTTTCGGATGTTGCATGAAAGCCGTCCAACGTGCATCACATGCGCTTCCACCGGCCGGAAAAACCGACGTCTGAACGAAATTCAAGAGACCAAAAATCCGGGTCGGAAACGCTGGAGCACGTATGTCGTCGTCCTTTTCTGAAGATCTTCGTTCCGCAGCCCTGGCCTATCACCGCCTGCCGCGGCCCGGCAAGCTGGAGATCCAGGCCTCCAAGCCGCTCGCCAACCAGCGCGACCTCGCGCTTGCCTATTCGCCGGGCGTGGCGGCTGCGTGCACCGAGATCGCCAACAACCCGGCCGAAGCGGCGACGCTGACGGCGCGCGCCAATCTCGTCGCCGTGGTTTCCAACGGCACCGCCGTGCTCGGTCTCGGCAATATCGGCCCACTGGCATCCAAGCCGGTCATGGAAGGCAAGGCGGTTCTGTTCAAGAAGTTCGCCGGCATCGACGTGTTCGACATCGAGATCGCCGCCGACACCATCGACCGCGTGGTCGAGACGGTGGCGGCGTTGGAGCCGACCTTCGGTGGCATCAACCTCGAGGACATTAAGGGGCCGGAGTGCTTCGAGATCGAGGCGCGGCTCAAGGAGCGGATGAAGATCCCGGTCTTCCATGACGACCAGCACGGCACCGCGATCATCGTCGGCGCCGCGATCAAGAACGCGCTGTCGCTGGCCGGCAAGCAGCTGTCCGAGGTCAAGATCGTGACGTCGGGCGCGGGCGCCGCCGCCATCGCCTGCCTCAATCTGCTGGTGTCGATGGGCGCGAAACGCGAGAACATCTGGGTCTGCGACATCGACGGCGTCGTGCACGAGGGCCGCAACACGCTGATGGATCCCTGGAAGGCGGTCTATGCGCAGAAGACCGACAAACGGACCTTGGCCGACGTGATCGGCGGCGCCGACATCTTCTTGGGCCTTTCCGCCGGCGGCGTGCTGAAGCAGGAGCTCCTGAAGCAGATGGCCGAGAAGCCGCTGATCATGGCGCTCGCCAATCCCAACCCGGAGATCATGCCGGAGGAGGCGCGCGCGGCGCGGCCCGACGCGATGATCTGCACGGGGCGTTCGGACTTCCCGAACCAGGTCAACAACGTGCTGTGCTTCCCGTTCATCTTCCGCGGCGCGCTCGACGTCGGCGCCACCGCGATCAACGAGGCGATGAAGCAGGCCGCGGTCGACGCGATCGCGCAGCTCGCGCAGGACCCGCCGTCGGACGCGGTGTCGCGCGGCTTCGACACCGGCGAGACGCAGGGCTTCGGCCCGGGCTCGCTGATCCCGTCGCCCTTCGATCCGCGCCTGATCCTGCGCATCGCGCCGGCGGTGGCGAAGGCCGCGATGGAGTCGGGCGTCGCGACCCGGCCGATCACCAATTTCGACGAATACACCGCGCTGCTCGAACGCTTTGCGTTCCGCTCCGGCCTCGTGATGAAGCCTGTGTTTGCCAAGGCGAAGGCGCAGCCGGTGCGCGTGATCTATGCCGAGGGCGAGGACGAACGCGTACTGCGCGCCACCCAGGTGGTGCTCGAGGAAAAGCTGGCGCGGCCGATCCTGGTCGGACGCCCGAGCGTCGTCGAGGCCCGCATCAAGCGCTTCGGCCTGTCGATCAAGGCCGGACGCGACTTCGACCTCGTCAACCCCGAGGACGATCCGCGCTACCGCTCCTATGTGCAGAGCTACATCGAGATCGCCGGCCGTCGTGGCGTGACGCCGGATGCGGCGCGCACGGTGGTTCGCACCAACGCCACCGTCATCGCGGCGCTCGCGGTTGTCAGGGGCGAGGCGGATGCGATGATCTGCGGCGTCGAGGGCCGCTACATGAGCCATCTGCGCCACGTGCGCGAGATCATCGGCTTCATGCCGGGGGTCAGCGACTACGCGGCGCTGGCGCTCACCATCACCAGCAAGGGCGCCTATTTCATCGGCGACACCCAGGTGCGGCCCGATCCGACCGCGGAAGAGCTCGCCGAGATGGCGTCGCTCGCGGCCAATCACGTCACGCGCTTCAACATCAAGCCGAAGATCGCCTTCGTCTCGCACTCCGATTTCGGCGGCTATGACACGGCGTCCTCGCGCAAGATGCGGCAGGCGACGGCGCTGCTGAAGCAGCATCGCCCGGACCTCGAGGCCGACGGCGAGATGCAGGGCGATACCGCGCTGTCGGCGACCGCGCGCAAGGCGATCCTGCCGCATTCCGATCTCGAAGGCTCGGCGAACGTGCTGATCATGCCGAACCTCGATGCCGCCAACGTCGCCTATCAGATGATCAAGGTGCTGGCGGATGCAGTTCCGGTCGGTCCGATCCTGATCGGCCCTGCCAGGCCGGCGCATATCCTGACACCCTCTGTCACGGCGCGCGGCATCCTCAACATGACGGCGGTGGCCGCCGTCGAGGCCCAGGAGCGGGCGGGGAGGGCGCAGCCGACGCTGTTCGCATAACCTTGTTGGCGTGATCGAAGTGTGGCGGAATTCGTCCGGTTTCGGTCGTATTCCGCCCGCCTTTATTGTTGAAAAGCGTTCGCGACGTCACATATCCGGCCTGACGGGCCGGCGACACATGGTTTGAAGTTGATCGTGAGGGCTGGAATGCCGGGTTTCATTACGTTCGGGCGCGTTCTGTTTGCCGTGATCTTCATCTACACGGGCGCGACCAAGCTGTTCGGTATTCAGGCGACCGCCGACATCATCGCGGCCAAGGTCACGATCCCCACCTTGCTCGCGCCCTACGCGGCGCAGCTCGAGGCCGCCGCGAAGATGCCGATGCCGCAGATCCTGGCGATCGCGGCCGGCGCCTTTGAAGTCTTCGCGGGCGCCATGATCGCGATCAACTTTCTCGGGCGGTTCTTCGCTGCTCTGATGATCGTGTTCGTCGGACTGACGATCTTCTACTTCCACGATTTCTGGAATCAGGCCGCGCCCGATAACGCCAAGACCCTGATCGATGCTCTGAAGAATCTCTCGATCATCGGCGCATTGTTCATGATCTTCGGCTACGGCAGGGGGCCGAAGGCGCCCGAGCAGAGCGCCTATGGCGACATCTAGCAGTTCGCCTCAGGCGGCGCGCTTCCAGGCGGTGACGCAGACGTCGTGGGCGGGATCGAGCATCAGCTGATTGGCGGGCGCAAAACCGTGGGCCGTCAGCACCTGCTGCGGCGAACGGCCTGGACCGATCTCCGTGAAGCAGGGGGCGCCGCCGGGCAGAGAAACGTGAGGCGCGAGCGACAGGAAAAAGGTGTCGTAGCGGTCCATGAACATGTCGAACACGACCGGCCCGCCGATGATGGCCACGGTGCCCGTCGTGACCCCGGCAGCCGCGCAGGCGGCCTCGAACGAGGCGCCGGCCGGGTTCCACAGGGTCGACAGTGGCTTCTCGGTGTCCGGCGCGAGCCCCGCCACCGAGCGGGTCACGACCAGCCGCCGGCGCTTCGGCGAGTTCGGCTGGTCTTCATAGGAGTTGCGGCCGTGCACGATCAGATCGGCACTGTCGAGCGCATCGGAGAAGAACATCGCGTCGCCGGGGAATTTGAGCGCTGCCGGCATCACATTGTGGGCGTCGGCCAACATTCCGTCGGCCGACACGATCACATAACCCTCGAGACGAAGCTTGGTCACTGACGAAACGGATCCTCGGTCATTCGGACACTGTCGTCACAACGCTCGAGACCGGCCTTTGGCTCACTGTCGGAAGCTTCGCGACCTTGCCGAGCTGCTCGTCATAGTTGGGAAGCGACTGCACCGGCGCCTTTGCCCGCATCGCGACCACCTTGTAGCCGCCGGCCTTCAGGCGGCGGAGCAGCTCGGGCAGAGCTTCGGCCGTGTGCTTGTGGAAGTCGTGCATCAGGATGATGCCCTTGCCGAGCTTGTCGAGCTTCTTGAAGGTGACGTCGATCACCGCCTGCGCATTGCGCGCCTTGAAGTCGAACGAGTCGAGGTCGCAGGAGAAGATGCCGATGTTGCGGCTGCCGAGATAGGTCACCATCTCCGGCGGGTGCTGCAGCGCCGGAAAGCGGAAGAACGGTGCGGGCGAGTTGCCGCCGAGCGCCCATTTCACGGCGCTGATGCCGAGCTCGATCTCTTCCTTGCGCTGGTCGTCTGTCAGCTTCTTGTTGGTCAGCGCGGCGTGCGACCAGGTGTGCGTGCCCACGGTATGGCCGGCATTGTACACCTGCTTGAGGATCTCCGGATAATAGGTCGCGTGCTTGCCGATGATGAAGAAGATGCCGGTGGTGCACTGGTCGGCCAGCGCCTTGAGCACGCCGGGGGTGTTCTCCGGCCACGGGCCGTCGTCGAAGGTCAGAACGACCTCGTGATCCTTCAGGAAGTCGAGGTCCTTGAAGTGCTCGAAGCCGAAGCCCGGGCCGCCGGTCGTGTCGATCTCGACGGTGCGGCCGACGCCCAGCGCCTCCGGATTCATGCAGGGCGCGCGCGGCGGCTGGGTCTGAGCCGCCGCCGGCTGAGCCGCGGCCGGCGCGGGGGCGGCGGCCGCCGCCGTGCGCTGGGCCTGCGACCAGGCCGCGCCAGACGTCAACAGCGAAGCTGCCAAAGAGCTTGCGAACACCAATCCAGCCGCAATCCGCATCTCGTGTTTCCTCGGGGTTGTTGCGGGAGCGCAAATGCCAGGAGTCGCTCCACCATCCGGGCAAGGATACTAGCCCAGCCGCCGGATCGGCGCCAAAAGGAAACGAGGCAAAAGCACGGGGAAGTTGTCAGCTTCCGCCGCATTCTTGCCGAGTGTTGCTCAGCCGTTGGCGAGCATCCGAGCCACCGCCGTCTTCACCCGGGTGTCGGTGGGCTCGACCGAGGAGGCAAAGACGTCGGCGATATAGCCGTCGCGCCCGATCAGGTATTTATGGAAGTTCCAGCGGGGGGTGTCCTTGGGACGCGCCTCCGCCGCCCAGCGGTAGAACGGGTGAGCATTGGATCCGGTGACCACCGCTTTGGCGGTCATCGGGAAGGTAACGCCGTATTGCTTGTTGGCGAGATCGGCGATATCGCCAGCGATTCCGGGCTCCTGGTGGAAGTCGTTGGAGGGCACGGCGATGATCGACAGCCCGCGCTCGTGGAACTCGCCCCAGAGCTGCTGCAGGCCGCTGTATTGCGGGGTGTAGCCGCATTGCGAGGCCGTGTTCACGACCATGACCGGCTTGCCCGCGAAATCGGCCAGGCGAATCGGCTCGCCGGACAGCGCCGGGAAGGAGAAGCGGTAGGCTGTGGTCTTGCTCGCCGTGCTGTCGGCGCGGGCGCCGTACGACGTCAGCGCCAAGCTCGACAATGACGCGCCGAGGCCGAGAACAACCATCCTGCGATCGATCATGAGAATCTCCCTGTGCAGAGCCAGCCCCGAAAAGCACGCAGGCACCCACGTTCGCCAGCCGGTCTTGGAACGGCGACGGCTGTCCGTTGGATCAGACTGCGTTCCAGCAAGGGGATACCCTTAGGCTGGGGCGGAAAAAGGGACCTCGTCGGTCGTCAGCGCAGCGAAAGAATGAACTCCGTACCCTCGCCGGTTTCGCCTTGGTTGATGCCTTGATCCGAGACGATCAGCGAACTGCCGGTCGACAGGGCCTCGCCGAGCCACGCCATGACATCCGCCGGGATGGTGATGCGATCCAGCGCTTCGGCTGGACTGCTCAACAGAATGGCGGGCTTCGACTCGGCGTGGGTCTCCGCTGACTTCTTGCCGCGCCTGGCTACCTTGTTGGTGGCCTCCGATGCTGCTGCGGCGCGTGCTGAGGCAGGAAGCGAGATGACCGACCAATGCATGGTCGCCGGATCGGCCTTGTCGGCCGTTGCCGTGAACACGTGCGTGCCGAGCGGCTTGTCGCTCGAGGCGATGGTGACCTGGGTATTGA
Source organism: Bradyrhizobium aeschynomenes (assembly GCF_013178945.1). Lineage (GTDB taxonomy): Bacteria > Pseudomonadota > Alphaproteobacteria > Rhizobiales > Xanthobacteraceae > Bradyrhizobium > Bradyrhizobium aeschynomenes. Next base: position 144,119 of record NZ_JABFDM010000012.1, on the reverse strand, counting down.
ACACCGGCGCGAAGTTCTGCCGAACGTACAGCTTGGAATCCTTGCGGCTGATGAAGATGGCGACCTGGCTGTTGCGCTTCAGCTCGGGCTTGGGCGCGATCGGCTTGTCCGGTGCGGCGACAACACGGGACGGATCCTTGGAGGGCTCCTGCGCGTCGAGCGGCTTGGCTGGCGCATCGGCGGTTGTCGTCGGCGGCACCGCAGGCTGGTCCGCGATCTCTGGGGCGGATGGTTTGGTGTCAGCAGCTTTGGTGCCAGCGGCCTTGGAGTCTGCAGGGTTGGAGTCTGCGGCTTTGGCATCGACCGGCTTGAGATCGGTCGAGCCGGTCGCTTCCAGTTTGCCCGGCGCTTCCGTCGTCTTTTCAGGTGCCGCCGCCTGCGCGTTGTCGGCCGGCTGGCTCGCCAGTGCCGGCGCAGCATCGGCGGGCTTGGCCTCGGCGCTCGATGCGTCGGCGGTCGTCGTTTCGGCGACGCTGGCCTTCACATCGGCCAAGTCCGGTCGCGCCGGATCGGCGCTCGGCGCGGCGTCAGAGGCCACGCCCGGCAGTCGGCTCGCGTTGCTGGCATCGGCGGTGCGCATCTGGCGCTGAACCGGTATCGCTTCAGCGGAGCGGCCGACCTCGCCATGGCCGATCGTGGCGCGAAGGTCGATCGTTGCGACCGTGATCGCCGGCGTCACCGCGGCGCCTTTGTCCGACTTGGTAGCAGCTGGTGCATTGGCGTCGGGCTGAACCGAGGCGCTTGGCTGCGGCGCCTTCAGCGCGGCAAGCAGCGGATGCGAGAAACTGGCCGGAGCCACTTCGCCCGGCGTCACCAGGACGCGCGATCCCATCCGCGTCCAGCCATAGATCCGGGGTGCGAAGCTCGCGGGCATGCGGATGCAGCCATGCGAGGCCGGATAGCCCGGAAGCACACCGGCATGGAGCGCGACACCCGACCAGGTGATCCGCTGCATGAACGGCATCGGCGCGCCGCTATAGATGTTCGACCGGTGAAATTTCTGCTTCTGGATCACGCTGAACACGCCCATCGGCGTGGAGTGTCCCTTCATGCCGGTGGAGACCGGAGCCTCCGCGAACAGGCCGTTGGCGTCGTAGACCTTGAGCTGCTGCTTGCTGATCGACACCGCGATCGTGATCGGCCCCTGCGGCTTGGCGGCCTCCTTCTCGATCGTCACCGGCTTCTGACCGTGGCGCACTTTGGGCTTGCGGGGCATGGCCGGGAACGCGGGCGGAGCGATGGTGACCGGCCGCGAATCGTTCCAGTAGTAATAGGACGCTGCGTCAGCCTGAGATGTCGCTGCTAGAACAAGCGGGACTGAAACGATTGCGGCACAATAAAACCGCCCCCTGGCGGCTGCACGAACGCAGAGCATTCCGGCAAATCCTCAAGAACCATCTGGTCTTTAGTGTCGCAGACGGACTCTGCGTTCACCAGCTTGGGGCTTCTGCCCGCCGTGAGTTTCGTTCCAATCGTAGCAGAAAAGCCTCACATCGCGTTAAACGCGCATTGGAGAGATGGAGGCGTGGAGTGCCTTCCTTGCAGGCATTTGTGTTCCTACATGGGCGGTATGCCGAGCCATCGGCGGTATAACGGAGACCGACATGTCGTTCAGAGCCACCAAGCGGTTTGACCTGTGGCTGAAAACCCTAGCTTTCCTATTGCTTATCGGACTGTCTTCGCCCGTGGTGTCAGCCTCCGCCGCGGATGAGCCGGATCTGATCTTCCGTCGGTCGACAGTGTTCAAGCTGCTGAGTCCGAATGACAAGCTCGCGACCTATGGTGTTGATGATCCTGAGGTCGAGGGCGTCGCCTGCCATTTCACTGTCCCGCAGAAGGGAGGCTATGCCGGCTGGCTCGGCCTGGCAGAGGAAGTCTCGGACATCTCGCTCGCCTGCCGGCAGATCGGTCCGATCCGCTTCAAGCGCAAGCTCGATCAGGCGGATGACATGTTCCGGCAGCGCCGATCGCTGTTCTTCAAGAAGATGCAGATCGTGCGTGGCTGCGATGCCAAGCGCAATGTGCTCGTCTACATGGTCTATTCGGACAGGCTGATCGAGGGCTCGCCGAAGAACTCGACGTCGTCGGTCCCGGTCATGCCCTGGGGCAAGGCGGACGACGGCGAAGTTCAGAAGTGCGGTGACTTCATTCAATAAGGGATTTGCCGAGCAATGGGCGGTTGCCCGCGGGCTTGCCAGGCAATTTGCGCTTGGCAGGGTCGTGGCAGCCGACCAGCCGAAGCAGGCCCTGCGGCGTCGAACCGGCGTCGTTTTCTGCCCGCTGTTGCGCCATGGGCGCGGTAGGGCTGCGCTTTGGCGATATCGGCGTGGGGATGTGCGTGCTGTTCTTGTCCATGCGGGTCCTGAGGGAGCAACGACGTCCCCAACGCATGCGCCGCCGGCTTGCTGAAATGGGCCTCCCTGGCAGCACGCTTACAGGACGGGCCTTAAGAAGCTCTCCATCGGTGGGAATCGACCGCCCACGGCGCAGCCAGTCCGATGGGGAACGCTGAAATCGTCCCGCCTTGCTTGACGTTGGTATATTCTCGCGTTCTGGTTGTGGTTTGTGTCGTCAGGCGGACGGCATGAAACAATGCAGTGGGGCCACGAAACCGTTTTCTGCTTGTCCCGCAGACGCGATGAAACGTGAAACGATTATGAAGTGAGAGCGGGCAGCGCTGCCATCCCGATCGTGTCATCCGGCCCGACGCAGATGACATGACAACACAACGAGACCAGCGGTCCACCATGCTTCTTCGACTAGGTGCTGCGGCGCTTGCCGTCCTGTCCTGCCTCTCCTGGTCATCCGCCGATGCGCGGCCGGCAACCCGATTGCCCGACCTGCGCGGCGAGTTCGTCCGGCAATGCGCGCCTCGCATGCTCGGACGCTGGGCGCACCCCGAAGCCGTCTGCTCCTGCCTGCATGACCATGCGGCTGCTGTCGTCGAGGATGCCGACTTGCGCGAGGCCCTGCTGCGCGGCATCAGTGAGACCGGCGTGCCGACGATCGAGGCCGATTGGGTGCCCGTGCCGAAGCAGTCCGAGATCGGACCGACCTTCACCAGAATTGCCAAGCCTGCCCTGCAGTGCATGTTCGATCCGGCCGGCTGATGCGCGCCGAGCGCTGACCCTCGACGGCATACCGCACCGCGCGGTCGTCACTCCAGGCCATATTGCGACATCAGCGCCTGCACCTCGGGCCGTCGCATGATGTTCGAGATCCGGGTGCCGATCGCCGCATCATCGTTGCGGAGCGACGATCTCGGCGACGATTTGTGGACGATGCGAGAAGGGGGGGCGGCGGCCTTCGACGGACGGCGCGCATCGGCGGGTCTCGCCGCTGATGATGACAAAGGCGCCACCGCTTGAACCTCCTGGGTCGGTGCGGCAATCGTGGTTGGCACGCTGGGCTGTGCTGTCGCTGCGGCGGGGCCAACCGCAGGGGCCGCTGCCGGAGAGGCCGCGGCTGCAACGGGCGGCGTAGTCGGGGCCACGCTGGGGGTGCTGCCGGCCGCGGTCGCGACCGACGGCGTTGCGGGCGCGGCATGCGCCTTCACCGGATCGACCGACGGTGCGGCGGCCGTGAGTGAGTTGGTGCGGGTCTGCGGCGACGCTGGCTCGGGCCTTGCGACCGGCACCGTCAGGGCGGAGAGCGTCGTCGGTTGCGGCGAGATCGGTGCCGGCGGTTCAATCACTGGAAGCGGGCGCGCGACGGCGCTGGCACCCGTGGGCGTCACGACGGCTTCGCCGCTCATCCTGTCGTTCTTGTCCGGCTCGGGCTTCTTGACTTCATCAGGGACATTCACGGCCTGGCTCTGTGCGTGAGCCAGCATCTGCCGTGCGGTCATCGGTGTTTCCGCGAAGGCTGTGATCGGCAACAGGACGGCGGCTGTGAGCGTCAGCTGAATGATCCTGGAAGGCGACATATGCTGGGTCATGGCGGGCTCCTTGCGGTGTGCGATCTGTTTGCGCTTGGTTCAGGCCGCGGCGCTGGCCGTCGCCCGGTCGTGGGCGACGACGACGCGCTGGCCGCGCATCTTGGCGATCACCTCGTCGCGCGGGCCGCATGCCAGCGTCTTGCCGAAGGCCATCACCATGATGCGGTCAACATGCGCCAGAAGCTGCGGACGGTGCGTGACGACGATCACGGTCCGGCCGGCGGCCTTGGCCTGGGCCATCGCATGAGCCAGCGCCCGCTCGCCGTCCTCGTCGAGGTTGGAGTTCGGCTCGTCGAGGATCAGCAGCCGCGGATTGCCATACAGCGCGCGGGCCAAGCCGACGCGCTGGCGCATGCCGCCCGACAGCGCCACGCCGCCTTCTCCGATCGGGGTGTCGTAGCCGTTGGGCAGGCGCAGAATCACCTCATGAGCGCCCGCGGCCTTGGCTGCGGCCACGACCGCAGCCTCGTCCACCTTGGCGAGACGGGCGATGTTGTCTGCCACCGTGCCTGCGAACAGCTCGATGTCCTGCGGCAGGTAGCCGATATGCTTGCCGAGCCGGTTCTGGTCCCACTGGCTGTAGGCGGCGCCGTCGATGCGGATCACGCCTTCGCGGAGCGGCCAGACGCCGGCCATCGCCCGGGCCATGCTCGACTTGCCGCTGGCGGAGGCGCCGACGATCGCGAGGCTCTCGCCGGCCTTGAGCGAGAAGCTGACGCCCTTGACGGAGGGACGTCCCGCGGCCGGCGGCCACACCACGGCGTTCTCGACGTCGATGTCGCCGCGCGGCGTCGGCAGGGCCGTGGGGGCTGCCGTGACGGGGAGGGCATGGAACAGTTCCTCGAGGCGCCGATAGGCAGAGCGGAAGGCGACGATGCGCTTCCACTGGCCGACGACCTGCTCGACCGGCGCCAGCGCGCGGCCCATGATGATCGACGTCGCCATCATTGCGCCGGGCGAGATCTGCTGCTCGATGGCGAGCCAAGCGCCGATGCAGAGCAGCGAGGTCTGCACCGCCATGCGCGCGAATTTGGTCACGGAGTGCATCGCCGCGCCACGCTCGACCAGCGTGCTGTGGGCATCGACCATCGCCGACTGCCGGCAGCTCCAGCGATCCATCACGATGTCGCCCATGCCGAGGCCGCGCACGACTTCACCGTTGCGCAAGGCCGCCGCGACGAAGCGCGAGGCCTCGTTCGCCAGCGCATTGGTGCGCTCGACACTGGCGCGCGTGTAGAACTCGGTGAACAGCGCCAGCGAGAACAGCACGATGGCGCCGAGCAGCGAAAGGACGCCGAGATAAGCGTGCTGCAGGAAGCACAGCGCGACGAACACCGGCGTCCACGGCAGGTCGCAGGCGATCGCGGCGGTGCCGCTGGAGATGCAGTCGCGGATCGTCTCGGCGTCGCGGATGATCTGCTGGCCGAAACGGTGCCGCGGCGACAGCTCGGCCTTCATCATCGTCTCGAACAGCGGGTGGCGCAGCGTGCCTTCGAACTGCACGCCGGCGCGCGCCAAGACGCCGGAGCGGGCGAATTCGAGGATCCCGTACAGCACCAGGAAAACGCCGACGATCAGGGTCAGCATCACCAGCGTGCCGAGATTGCGGCTGGTGAGCACGCGGTCGTAGACCTGCATGGAGTAGAGCGGCGAGGCGAGCATGCTCGCATTGATGAAGAGGCTGAGCACGAAGGTCGCGGTGAGCGCGGGGAAGCAGGCGCGGAGCGCGGCTCCCAGCGGGCTTCGGGCGATGGTGGTCGTCATGGCAGGTCCCCTCACGATGGCGCTCGGGGAGGTTCGTCCATTGCGGAATCGGCGACCGTGACTGACCTCACATAGGTCGAAACGGCTCTGCCGGTGCTTGAGTTGACCGGTCTCAGCCGCTACCGCAGTGACACGCCCGCTTGATCTCGAGCTCTGCCTTTTCGCCAGTCATGACATGCGCACTTTGACGACCCAAAACATTCGCCTCCTGTCGGGGCTCATCCTGTTCGCATTCGCCGCCACGCATTTTCTCAATCACGCGGTGGGTCTGTTCAGTCTCGAGGCGATGGACGAGGTGCAGGAGTGGCGGCTTGTGCTGACGCGGTCTTGGCCCGGGATGATCGTGCTGCTGGCAGCGTTGCTGGCGCATGCCGTGCTTGCGGTGGCAAAGACGATCCAGCGCAGCAGCTGGCGGCTGCCGGCGTGGGAGCTGATTCAGCTCGTCACAGGATTGGCGATCCCGCTGCTGCTGTTGCCGCACATCGTCGAGACCCATGTCGCCCATGCCTTGTTCGGTGTTCAGGACAACTACCTCTACGCGCTTGCGCTGATCTGGCCGCGTGCGGCGTGGATCCAGACGACGCTGCTGCTGCTCGTGTGGGTCCATGGCTGTCTCGGCCTGCATCATTGGCTGAAGTTCCGGCGCTGGTATCGCTTGGCGCAGCCGGCGTTGGTCGTGCTCGCCGTCGCCGTCCCGATGGCGGCGCTGATGGGCTTCGTGGTGTCGGGGCGGGCGGTCGCCGGGCTGTTGAGCGATCCCGCCATGGCGGACCGGATGCGGCAGGTGACGCATTGGCCGAGTGAGCTCGATAGCAAGTGGATCAATCTGTTGCAGTTGTCGGCGCGGATCGCTGTTGCCGCGCTGCTCGTGGCGGGCGCGACGATCGTCGTCTTCCGCCACATTGCGCTGCTCGCGGCGCCAAAGGTTGCCGTCACTTTTCCAAATGGTGCGACGGTGCAGGCCGCCATCGGTCCCACGCTGCTCGAGATCATCAGGAGCAACCGTCTCTCCGATCGGTCCGAATGCGGCGGCCGCGCCCGTTGCGGCCTGTGCCGTGTTCGTGTGCTGGAGGGTGCAGAGACGCTGCCGCCGCCGGGTCATGAGGAGCGCGCCGTGCTCACGGGCTCGAGCGCCCCGGAGCATGTACGGCTGGCCTGCCAGATTCGCCCGGCGACGCCGCTCACCATCGCGCCCCTGGTGGATGGCCCTGGAGCACTGATGCAGGTGAACGAACAGGCTGACGCTCAAGGCGAGCGCCGCGCCGTCTGTCTCGTCCAGATCCGCGTTCGCGCCTTCGCGACCATCGCGGGCGATCGCCTCGCTTCCGATCTCGTCTTCATGATGAACGAGATCTTCGGCGCCGTGTCCGGAGCCATCGAAGCCAATGCCGGGCGGATCGATCGCTTCCTTGGTGACGGCGTGCTTGCCGTGTTCGGCGAGCAGCGCGGGCCGGATCAAGGCTGCCGTGATGCGCTGCAGGCGATTGGCGCGATCGATCTCGCCATGGACCGGGTCAATGAAAAGATTGCCGCCGAGATCGGTCGTCCCGTCGAGCTCGCAATCGGTGTCCATGTCGGCGAGGTGGTCGTCGGACGGTTGGCGTTGGGACGGATGACGCGAGTGGCGGTGCTGGGAACCGTGACCGACGTGCCGGCGCGCCTGGCTGCGTTGGCGCAGCGCAAAGGCTGGCAGCTGGCGCTGTCCGGGCACGCGGCAAGAGCTGCAGGCCTGCACGACGTGGCCGGGCTGGCTCAAGAGACGCTCGCCGATGCCGAGCAGGGCGGGGATCTCGATGCCGTCGGCGTGCTCCGTGCGCGCGACGTCGCTCCCGTCGCGCGCGCTGCACCGGACGCGCCGGTCTAGGTGCCGCCGCATCATTTCTCGCGGAACGTCTTGGCAAGCGTGTTGAGCAGCGGTCCCACGAGATATTCGAGCACGGTGCGCTCGCCCGTGGAGATGATCACGTCGGCCTGCATGCCCGGCAGGATCTTGTCGGCGATGTCGGGCGGAATGGTCGAATAGTCGATCACGACGCGTGCCGAGTAGTAGCTCTGCTTGGTCGCCTCGTCGTTCATCGCGTCCGCCGAGACGCTCTGCACCTTGCCAAAGATCGCAGGCGTCGTGCGCGAGGAGAAGTTGGGGAAGCGCACCTCGGCCTTCTGGCCTATGGCGACGCTCTCGATGTCGCGCGGAGAGACGTGCGCCATCACGTCGACGCCTTCGCCGACCGGGACGATCTCGGCGAGCGTGTCGCCGGGCTTTACGACGGCGCCGACGGTGTGGACCTTCATGTTCATGACGATGCCGTCGCGCTCGGCGCGAATGTCGACACGGCGCAGCACGTCCTCGGCGATGACGAGCTTCTCGCGCAGGTCGGACAGCTTGGCGCGGGTGCCGTCGAGCTGCTGGCCGACCTCGGCAAGGTACTTCTGCATGGTCTGGTCGATCTGCAGGCGCGTTTGCGCCGCCGTCTGGGTCAGACGCGCCACGTCCGCCTGCGCCTGGCCGAGGTCGCCTTCGACGCGGGCGCGTTCCCGTTCCAGCTCGAGGAACTTGTTGCGCGGATAGTAGCCGCCGGCGACCGCCGGCCGCACGTTGTTCATCTGGGTCTCGAAGCTCGCGCGTTGGGCGACGAGCGCGGCGCGCTGGCGGTCGCGTCCGGCGAGCTCCTGCTGCTGCTGGGCGATCTGCGAGTTCAGGATGTTGATCTGGCTGATCAGGCCATTGCGCCGCTCGATGAAAAGGCGCTGCTGGTCGGCGATGACGAGGGCTGCTTCAGGCACGTGCTGCCGACGGAGCAGGCTGTCGGGGAAGGAGATCATCCTCGCATTGCCGCGCTCCGCCAGCAGGCGCGCCTCCTCGGCCAAGGCGGCGTCCATCTGCTTGCGCAGCAGGTCCGTGTTGGCCTGCGCCTCGGTCGGCTGCAGCCGGAACAGCAGGTCGCCGCGATGCACGGCGTGGGTCTCCTTGGCCAGGATCTCCCTGACGATCCCGCCCTCGCGGTGCTGGACGACCTTGTGATCGCCGGAGACCGACACCGTGCCCGGCGCGATCGCCGCGCGGTCGAGCGGCGCGTAGGCGGCCCATACGCCGAAGCCGCCGAACACCAGCGCGATCGACAGATAGCCGAGCAGGGCATAGCGGCTGAAATCGGCCTTGACCGGCTGCGGCCGGTCTGCCGGCTCGAAGAAGCCGTGATCCTGTACCAGTGACATCGACATGATCAGTCCCCGCGATTGTGCACCGGCGGGAGCATGGGCGATGCGACGATGAGGCTCTGTGCGTCAGGTCACGCCGGTCGTTTTGGCGACGTCCGGCCGGAATGCGCTGCTACTTCTTCTTCGGCCCGAAGCGGGGCACGCATTTCGTGGTGCGGACAATGCCGGTTTCGGCCATCCGGGAGCCGGAGACCTCCTTGACCTGACCGGCGGGGCAGGTGCCGTCATCGACCAGCACGCGCTGGCCGAGCCGGAGGTCGATCACGTCCTGTTCGCGCCCGACATATTGCGCCTGCGCCGGCGTGGCGAGCAGCAGCAGCACGAGGCCGAGGCCGGCAAGAGACTGCGCGGCACGACACCGCCGCGACATATGGACAAGACGCATCACTTTCCCTCGATCTTCACACCGTTCGGCCCGACATTGATCTGAAATCCGTCGGGCTGCTTCTTGGCCTGGTAGAAATTATAACCGAGCACGACGATGGCCGCGGTGAGAATGCCGAGCAGGAAATAAAGAACGTTGCGATGATCCGACATGTGAAATTCCAGAATATGTTTTGTCGTTTTTCGTATGCGCCAGTGTACGGGGAGGCTTGCGATTCTGAAAGCAGTGGCAAATCCGGTGCAACAGTGCTGCGAAGTATGGTTTGTTGGGATCGTCAGCAATTTGGAACCTGAACAGGCATGATCACCAAGGACATTACGCAGCGGATCGTCGACGCCGTCGATGCCGGCTTCGACCGGCAGCTCGCCACAACCAGCGACTTCGTCGCGATCCCCTCGACGCGCGGCGCCGAAGGGCCATGCCAGGACATGTTCGGTGATCTCCTGCGCGCCCGCGGCTACGAGGTCGACGATTGGCACATCGATCTCGATGATCTGAAGGACATGCGGGGCTACGGCCCGATCGAGCATGATTTCTCGAAGGGGCGCAGTGTCGTCGGAACGTATCGGCCGACGACCACGGCGGGGCGCTCGCTGATCCTGCAGGGGCATTGCGACGTCGTGCCCGCCGGTCCGCTCGACATGTGGGAGACACCGCCATTCTCGCCGGTCATCCGCGACGGTCGGATGTATGGTCGCGGCGCCTGCGACATGAAGTCCGGGACGATCGGCGCGCTGTATGCGCTCGACGCCATCAAGGCCGCAGGCTTCAGGCCGACCGCACGCATTCACGTCCAGTCCGTGATCGAGGAGGAGAGCACCGGGGTCGGTGCGCTCTCGACCTTGCAGCGCGGCTACCGCGCCGACGCCTGCTTCATTCCGGAGCCGACCAACGGCAAGATGGTTCGCTCGCAGGTCGGCGTGATCTGGTTCCGCCTGAAGGTGCGCGGCTTCCCCGCGCATGTCTTCGAGGCCGGCGTCGGCGCCAATGCGATCCAGGCGACCTATCACCTCATTCATGCGCTGGAGAAGCTCGAAGCGGAGTGGAACGAGCGCGCCAAGAGCGACCGTCACTTCAAGACGCTCACGCATCCGATCAACTTCAATCCGGGCATCATCAGAGGCGGCGACTGGGCCTCGAGCGTACCGGCCTGGTGCGACGTCGATTGCCGGATTGCGATCCTGCCCGGCTGGTCGATCAAGGATTGCCAGAACGAGATCCTCGCCTGCATCGCCGCAGCCTCGCGCGATCACCGCTTCCTCTCGAACAATCCGCCGGTGGTCGAATGGTCCGGCTTCCTGTCGGAAGGTTACGAACTAACCAATTCGGCCGAGCCCGAGGCGGCGTTCGGCAAGGCATTCGCCGCCGTCTATGGCGGTGAGGTGCAGGATCTCGTCTTCACGGCGCTGACCGACACGCGCTTCTATGGGCTGAACTACAACATCCCGAGCCTCTGCTTCGGCGCCACCGGTGCGGCGATGCACGGCTTCAATGAATATGTCGAGATCGACTCGCTGCGTCAGGTGACCAAGGCCATGGCGCTGTTCATTGCCGAATGGTGCGGCGTCGAGACGTCCTGACTTTGTGACCCGCGAAGGCAATGACCTCTCGGGTCATTGCCTTCGATTCGAAGCTCGATGCATTCAGATCAGGTGCAGGCACGCGAAAGACGTGTGGTCCGGTCGCAGGAGGGAACGGCATGACGCCGCTCGAAAGAATCAATTCTCTGAAGATGCCGTTCGCCGAGTTGAAGGGTGTCACCTTCACCGAGGCCAGCGCTGAGCGCGTGGTGGCGCAGATGCTGGTCCGGCCGGATCTCTGCACGCTACATCACACCATCCATGGCGGTGCGATCATGGCTCTCGCCGATTCGGTCGGCGCCGCTGCGACCGTGATCAATCTGCCCGAGGATGCCAAGGGCACCACGACGATCGAAAGCAAGACCAACTTCATCGGCGGCGCCAAGGAGGGGAGCGTGGTGACGGCCATTGCGACGCCGGTGCATCGTGGCCGCCGCACCCAGGTCTGGCAGACCCGTATCGAGACCGACGACGGTAGGCTGGTGGCGATCGTCAGCCAGACTCAGCTGGTGCTGTGACCATTCGTATACGAACAAATCATTAACTCACGCGACCCGTGCATGGCCGCATGTTCTCTCCGTAGAGCACGGGGCTTGCAATGAATGTTGCGATGCACAATATAGCTGCTGTCTAGGGAAAGACGTCTGTACGCGGAGGGCTTCGGAGAGGAGTCTTTGGCAGTGACACAGGTAGATACTTTTCGTCCCCGGCCGGGCTTCGGCTATGTGCGGACGCTCAGCCAGCATGAAGAACTGCCGCTGCTGCGCGATCATCTGCTGCGGCTCGATCCTGAGAGCCGGCATGATCGGTTCAACGGTTTTCTCGATGACAGTTTCATCGAACGCTACGCGGCCCGGTGTGCGGCTGACGGCACGATCGTCGTCGCCTACATGGAAAACGGCATGGTGCGCGGCGCGGCAGAGTTGCATCCGCCGGAGCAGTCCGAGGACGGGCTTCCGGAGATCGCGTTCAGCGTCGAGTCCTGCGTGCGGCGCCGTGGCGTCGGCAGCCTGCTGTTCCAGCGTGTGATCTCGGAAGCGCGCTGGAAGGGTTATCGCAAGCTGCGGGTAACCACGGGTTCGCAGAACCACGCCATGCGTGCGCTCGCCTTCAAGTTCGGTGCGCATCTGGCGTTCCGGCATGGCGAGTCGACCGGCACGATTGATCTCACCGAGCAGCCCCAGGATGAATTCGCCAAGCTCGTGATCGACGCGCCGATCGCAGCCGCGCGTGCATTCTTCAATTTGAACCGGGCTTGCTGGAAGCTCGTGACCCGGATGTACGGGGACAAGCGCGCCGCTTGATCAGGAGCGGCTCGTCGACGACAACGCTTGCAAATGACAAAAGCGCGACGGCGATTTCGCTGTCGCGCTTTTGTCGTGGAAGTCGTTGCTAGCTGCGGCGGGCGGCTATCCAGTGGCGCGCCGCAACGGTCAGGTGCCGGTGCGCTTGTCGAAATTGAAGCGGCGTACGGTGCGGCGCTCGACCACGACGGCGCGCTGCTGCGTGCCCTGATCAGCCGTGATGACCCGCGTATTGGTGCGCGCGGCAACCCGGACCGCCTTCTTGACCTCCGGCAGCACCTGCTCGAGCGGCAGCCCCATCAGAGCTGATGCGATCTCAGCCTGGGCCTGGACATCATCGGTGATGCCGGACGCCGCGAAGATCGCCTCCTCCAGAGTCGGGGGATCACGCCTGACGCGACGCGGACCGTACTTGGTGTTCCAATCTTCGCTCATGGGAGGCCTCGTGAATCGTCGGGGATACCTAGAAGCAGCTTTGTTGCATTGCAATATGAAATCTGCGCGGCAGCCCAGCTATGCGTTCACCATGTCGCGATCGGGCAACGCTGCCGCCGTCATGTGGATATCCTGGGGCCAGCGGCGCAAGGCCGCGTGCCCGGCTTTGGTGAGGGCGTAGACGCCGCGTTCGGCGCGGTCGAACCAGCCGTAGACATTGCGCTGAAGGATCTTCGGTGCATCAGGAATGTCCGCTCGCAGCTCGCGGACGCGTTTCGGGCCGTCCGAGAGCGCCGAGGCGCAGGCCAGCGCCTGCTGCCGGTAGGCCGTCATGAGAGGTGTCCGGGTCGAGCCGCCGGTGACAGGGTCGCCCTTGCGGCGCTGATGCTCGATCACCAGGCGCGATCGCTTCTTGGGGTTCTTGCGGGGCGCAGTGGTTGGCGGCGGGACCAGGACTTCGACCTGGCCGTTGGAAGTCACCGCCAGCATGCCGAAACCGAGCCGTCGGCACAGATTTCGATAGCGCGTGTCGCTCTCGCGGCCCTTGCCCCGCACCGACAATCGGGCGGCGATCCACACCTCGTCACAGGCGCCGGCGCGGTCGACCGCCTGCAGCAGCAGTTCCAGGTTGAAGGCCTGCTTCAGCTCACAGATGACCACGATCGGCGGGTCCTCACCCTTCAGCGCGACCACGTCACAGCCGCCGACTTCCCCCTTGGCCGTGAAGCCGAGGTTTTCGAGGAAGCGTTTGACGGGAAGGTAGAGCGTGGTTTCCAAGGGGCGTCCATCGTTGCGACTCAAGCGCCGCGAGTCTAGCCCGATGCGTCTCGTCGTGTCAGTGCGAACTGCGGCTCGGGCGCGGTCTGCTAAACGCGGCCGACCACCGGTATCAGTGCCCCGGTGACACCGCTTGCCGCATCGCTGGCCAGAAACAGGATCACCTCGGCAAGCTCCTGCGGCGTCACCCATTTGTCAAAATCGGCTTTCGGCATGCTGGCGCGGTTTGCCGGCGTGTCGATCGTCGAAGGCAGTACGGCGTTGACGGTGATCTTGCCCTTCCACTCCGCCGCGAGCGCTTCGGTCAAGCGATGCACGCCGGACTTGGAGGCGGCATAGGGGCCCATGCCGGCGCCGGCCTGCAGTGCCCCCATAGCGCCGATATTGACGATTCGGCCGGTGCTGGAGCGCACCAGATGCGGGATCGCGGCGCGGGAGGCATGCAGCGCGGTCATGAGATTGCGCGCATGCATCTTCTCCCAGACGCTGTCGTCGCCATCGGCGGCATTCTCGAAAGCAAATGCGCCGGCGATGTTGATCAGGGCATCCAGCGTGCCGAAATGGGCAGCGACCGAGTCGATTGCGACCTTGGCCTGGTCTGGATCGGACAGATCGACGCCTCCGAGCTCGATGCGGTCGTCACTGGCAGGGATTTCGGCCTGGGCGTGATCGATTCCAGCCACATGCGCGCCACGCGCCAGCGCGAGATCGGCCACGCTGCGCCCGAGCGCGCCCTGCGCCCCCGTGATGACAATCACTGCTCCGTTCATTCCGTCCCTGATCCCCGTTCACACGCCCCGCAGCGTTCCTTTTTATACTATTGCCCTGCGGACGAGTTGCAATGGCTGAGCGGCCGGTGCATTCAATTGCAATCAGAAGGCGTGGTTTGTCAGAGGTGACCATGACCGCGACAAGCTCTTGCAGATTTCCCGACGCTACCAGCGCGTTTCGCTATCCGATCCGGCATTTCCGCGAGGGTCTCGTGACCCGGCGCAAGACCCGCGTGGTGGCGCTCGGCTCGTCCTCGACCGCTGGCACCAACGATATCGTGGCGTTTCCGGCGCGGCTCGAGCAGAAGCTGCGCAAGCAGAAAGCCAATTTCGGCTGCGTGATCGACGTCCTCAATCGCGGCATCGGCGGACAGGAGGCTCCAGAAGAGCTCTCCCGCATCGAGAGCGACGTCATAGCGGAGCAGCCGTCGCTGGTGATCTGGCAGGTCGGTACCAACGCCGTCTATCGCTACCAGACCTCCAACCTCGATGAGGTCGAAACGGCGCTCCGCAACGGCCTCGGCTGGCTGGCCCGACTGCCGATCGATGTCATCGTCATGGACCTGCAGTACACGGCTGCGATGGTCGACCCGCCAGAGCGGCTGGCGCGTGCCTGGGACATGCAACGTCGCATCGAGGAGGTTACCTCGGCCGCGGGCGTCAATCTGTTCCGGCGCTGGGATCTCATGAAGGGCTGGTGTGACGCCNGGCGCTGGGATCTCATGAAGGGCTGGTGTGACGCCGGCATTCCGTTGCGGGCCATGGATGATGGCCATGACGATGGCCTGCATATGAGCGAATGCGCGACCGCCACGGTGAGCGAGGTCCTTGCCAACGCCATCATGGCGAGCCCCGCGCCGCCGGCCTGATCGATAAAATTTGCCGGAGTTTCGTAAGCAGATCGCCAGCGCGGCCGGCTAGCCTGCTTCCATGCCGCTTGAGGGGCGTTGGAGCTTTGTCATGATGAGACATCTGCCGGACCATGGTTTGCCGCTGGTGCAGCTGAAAGAGCAGCGGCGGGATCTCGTGGTCGCATTGCAGAACCGGTCGGGCCCGGTGAGCGGATGGGAGTTGATGCAGATCGCAGCGGTGCAGCAGGCGATCTCCGCGTTTGAGGAGGTCATTGCCGATCTCGACGCGCTCGAGGCGGCCGAGTCGGCGGATATCGAAGCGGCCTGATCTCCGCCAATCGCACGCGGCCGACCGTTCGAGGTCGGAGCGACGTGCGTCGCACGGCTGCTGCGGTTAGCATGGACTGCATGAACCGGGCTTTCATCGTCGCCACGCTGAGCTTCCTTGCGCTGTCCTGTCTGGCAGGGTCGTCTGCCGCTGCCCTGGCGGCCTGTGTGCCGGACCAGCACCGAAGCTTCATTTGCGGCAATGGCAAGGATGCCATCCGCGTATTTCCCGAGACCATCTCACCATCGGGCAAGCTGGCCTTCGGCTGGCGGACCTCGGAGGGATTGTCGACAGGCCAGGCCGAGCCGCCCGGCGATGTTGAGAATGTGCTGATCAGGCTGCCGGACGGCGCGGTGCTTGGCCGGCTCGGTGGCACCTATTGGGCCACCGGCGAGATGCGTGCCAATCGCTATGATCTGATTGCCGCCTGGTCGCCCGACAGCCGCGCCGTGGTCGAGGTCGCGAACAGCCGCTGGGACACGGATTCATTCCGCTTCTACGCGGTCGGCGATCCCGACGTCGTGACCCTGAACCTCCATGATCTGGTCGAGCAGGCGGTCCGCGCGAAGACTCCGCAACGGGCCGGGAAGGGGCGGGTGTTTCGCGTGCGTGAGGATCTGCCCGTCAAGCTCGATGCCGATGGCCGTCTCCGCTTTGCTGCCATTCTCTTCAAACCCAAGAGCGAGGAGCCGGCGCTCGGCTTTCGGCTGGAACTGATGATCAAAACCGTCAAGTCATCTGCCGCGGCGCGCGTGATCTCGATGCAGCCGGCCAAGCTGCCGGACTGAGCGCAGCGCTCAGCTGGTGAGGTAGCGCTGTTGCAGAGCAGTGCGCGTGGGGCCATCGAGACCGAGGCCTTCGCGCAGATAGCTGTCGATATCTCCATACGACTCGCGCACGGCATCGAGAGCGGCAGCCAGGAATGAAGCCTGCACCGTGCCAATCGCCTCGAGGACGTCCTGCGGAAGCTCGGGATGGGCGGCCGTGTCGCGGCGAAAATGCTGGTTGGTGAGCAGATAATCGTCGAGAATGATCTCGTCGGGCACATCGAGGGCAGACAGCACGAGCGCGCAGGCCACGCCTGTGCGGTCCTTGCCAGCCGTGCAATGAATCACCAACGGGGCGTGATCGCCGAGCAGATGGTCGAACAGAGCGCGGAAGCGCGGCGTATGGCGCCGGATATAGTTGCGATAGGACTCTCGCATCAGTTCCAGGGCGTCTTCCACCGTCAAACGTCCTGCCGACCAGCGGTCACGCAGGACAGGGACGACGCTGGGCTCGATCGGCAGCGTATGAACGGCGATCTCGGCGATCGCACAGAGGCCTGCGATCCGCTCTTCCTTGCCGCGGAAATCGAACGCCGTGCGGATGCCGAGTGTGCGCACGACCGCAGCGTCGGCTTCGGTCAGTCGACCGAGATGGTTGGAGCGGAAGAGATGTCGCCAGCGCACATGGCGGCCGTCGCGGCTGGGATATCCGCCAAGATCCCTGAAATTGCTGGCCCCTTGCAGGCCGAGATGGCGGGAGGGATACGAAGGTGACGCAGCTGACATGACTCCAAGTGTACGTCATTCGCTGATCCGTTTGAAACCACCTGCGTCCGCCCTCGTGATGGAGGAGGCGAGGGTCTCGGAAAGCAAAAGGGCCGGAACCTTAGCGGTCCGACCCTTCAGCAAAGGCTCGAAAGATGCGTCACGGGAGTTGTCGACATTAGCGGTCCCATGCCGGCTTGGCTTCCTGAATCGCCTCGTCGTGATACCAGCTGCCGCTGTAGATGGCCGGCTGCAAAGACGGAGCGGCCTGACGCGCAGGCGTTTCTCCGAGATGCCGAGGCGCGAGACCGGCCCGCCCCCCGCGCGGGAATTGATAGATCCTTGCGGACCCCTCTTTTACGTTTGTGTCCATTGAACAGGCTCCTCTCAATCGGACTCCCCATCATGGTGCGCCCGACTCGTTCTCTTGTGGTTACCGTTCCGATATCGGCGGCTGCCCCGGGGAATGCAATATGATCAAAACGAAATCACAAATTGCGCGTTTTGAGGGCAAACATGGTTTTGCCCCCTGCGAAGCAACGGGCAGCTGATTAACGCTTGAGCCGGATCAAAGGTTGCGAGGCTGGCGGCGAAGCTTTGCGAAAATGTCCGGGAACTGCTGCTGTCTTGTTCGGCGCTTTTTTCGCGTCGCCGCAAATGCCAATGAAACAAGCGGGTTTCTCGCACGCTGGTCGCGCCGTCATGCGCTCCGTGCAAACCCGGCCGCGCTGGTTTGCCGCACCCCTGGCGAGTGGGTACGGAGCCTCGCGGTCTCCGGGTGAGCACCGAGGCACGAGGAGGGTCATCGATGGATTTGGCACGTTCCATGCTTAAGAGTGCGCTGGCCGATCGTGGCCGGGTAAGCGGGGAGCCTTCGATTGCTGGGCTCCCACCTTTCGACAAGACAGAGAGGCTCAATGACGAAATACAAGCTCGAGTACATCTGGCTCGACGGCTACAAGCCGGTGCCGAATTTGCGCGGCAAGACACAGATCAAGGAATTTTCCTCTTTCCCGACCCTGGAACAGCTGCCTCTTTGGGGCTTCGACGGCTCGTCGACGATGCAGGCCGAAGGCCATAGCTCCGACTGCGTGCTGAAGCCGGTCGCCGTGTATCCCGACGCTGCCCGCACCAATGGCGTGCTGGTGATGTGCGAAGTCATGATGCCGGACGGCAAGACCCCGCATCCGTCGAACGCCCGCGCCACCATCCTGGACGATCCGGACGCGTGGTTCGGCTTCGAGCAGGAATACTTCTTCTACAAGGACGGCCGTCCGCTCGGCTTCCCGGAATACGGCTACCCGGCTCCGCAGGGTCCGTACTACACCGGCGTCGGTTTCAAGAACGTCGGCGACGTCGCCCGCAAGATCGTCGAAGAGCATCTCGACCTCTGCCTCGCGGCCGGCATCAACCACGAAGGCATCAACGCCGAGGTGGCGAAGGGCCAGTGGGAGTTCCAGGTGTTCGGCAAGGGTTCGCGCACCGCCGCCGACCAGATGTGGATGGCCCGCTACCTGATGCTGCGTCTGACCGAGAAGTACGGCATCGACATCGAGTTCCACTGTAAGCCGCTCGGCGACACCGACTGGAACGGCTCGGGCATGCACTGCAACTTCTCGACCAAGCACATGCGCGAAGTCGGCGGCAAGGAGTACTTCGAGAAGCTGATGGACGCTTTCAAGGAGGCCCGCGCCGACCACATCGCCGTGTACGGTCCGGACAACCACATGCGTCTGACCGGCAAGCACGAGACCGCTTCGATCGACACCTTCAGCTGGGGTGTGGCCGACCGCGGTGCCTCGATCCGCGTGCCGCATTCGTTCGTGAACAACGCCTATAAGGGCTATCTGGAAGACCGCCGCCCGAACTCGCAGGGCGACCCCTACCAGATCGCGTCTCAGGTCCTGAAGACGATCGCCATGGTTCCGACCGGCGCGAAAGCCGCAGCCTAAGACGCCGAGCACAACACCCCGGGGCAGGGGCTGACATGATGATCCGCCGGAGCAGCCGCTTCGGCGGATCATTTGTTTTGAGGTTGGGACTCGTCGACCCCTCTCAATGAGTGGTCGGCCGGGTCCAGGCCGGAATGGCCGCTCTTGATCAATCGCAAGTCCCGCGCATATGGACAGCGGTATGTCCATCTTGGATGGCAGTGGGTCGGATCTGAGAAGCGGGGGATCGAATGACGTATCGCAAGTGGGTTGTCGGCGTTGCGCTGGCCTGTTCGGTCGTGTCGCTCGCGGCGACGCCGTCGCGCTCCAACGCAGACCAGTATTTGCCGCGGCTCGGCGACATCATGAATCTGATCCAGGTCAGGCACGCCAAGTTGTGGTTCGCCGGGCAGGCCAAGAATTGGGACCTTGCCGGTTACGAGCTCGCTCAACTCAAACAGAGTCTGACCGACGCGGCGATCTTCTATTCGGGTCTGCCGGTGAACAACGTGACCACCCTCAGCCAACCGATCCAGTCGATTTCCGATGCGATTGCCGCCAAGGATGGCAAGCGGTTCGCCTCCGCGGTGACCGAGCTGACGTCAGGCTGCAATGCCTGCCACGCGACGATGGATCGCGGCTACGTCGCCATTCGCATCCCGACCGACAAGCCGTTCGGCAACCAGGATTTCCGGCCCCAGGGCCGATGATCGGGCCGGTTGCGTGCGGCCGGTTGCGGTGCAAAATTGCGCCTTCCACCGGCGGCGCGCATCGACTAAGAGCGGCGGCAACCCGTCCATCGCCTGAGCCCTCATGATCCGCCTCGACAACATCAGCAAGCAAGTCGGCCACCAGATTCTGTTCATCGAAGCCTCCGCCGCCCTCCAGCGCGGCGAGAAGATCGGGCTGGTCGGCCCCAACGGGGCCGGCAAGACGACCTTGTTCCGGATGATCTCGGGCCGCGAGCAGCCGGACGAGGGCCAGGTCTCGACCGATCGCGGCATCTCGATCGGCTATTTCAACCAGGATGTCGGCGAGATGAGCGGCCGCAGCGCCGTGGCCGAGGTCATGGACGGGGCCGGACCGGTGTCGTCGGTCGCCGCCGAGCTCAAGGAGCTCGAGGCCGCGATGGCCGATCCGGACCGCGCCGACGAGATGGACGAGATCATCGCACGCTATGGCGAGGTGCTGGCGCGCTTCGAGGAGCTCGACGGCTACGCCCTCGACAGCCGCGCCCGCGAGGCGCTGGCCGGCCTCGGCTTCTCCGAGGAGATGATGGACAAGGATGTCGGCCTGTTGTCGGGCGGCTGGAAGATGCGTGTCGCGCTGGCCCGCATCCTCCTGATGCGCCCGGACGTGATGCTGCTCGACGAGCCGTCGAACCATCTCGATCTCGAAAGCCTGATCTGGCTGGAGCACTTCCTCAAAGGTTACGAGGGGGCGCTGCTGATGACCTCGCACGACCGCGAGTTCATCAACCGCATCATCAACAAGGTCATCGAGATCGACGCCGGTCAGCTCACGACCTATTCGGGCGACTACGACTTCTACGAGCAGCAGCGGGCGCTGAACGAGAAGCAGCAGCAGGCGCAATATGAGCGCCAGCAGGCGATGCTCGCCAAGGAGATCAAGTTCATCGAGCGCTTCAAGGCGCGGGCATCGCATGCGGCGCAGGTGCAGAGTCGCGTCAAGAAGCTCGACAAGATCGAGCGCGTCGAGCCGCCGAAGCGCCGCCAGACCGTGGCGTTCGACTTCCTGCCGGCGCCACGCTCGGGTGAGGATGTCGTCGCGCTGAAGAACGTGTCGAAAAGCTATGGCAGCCGCCGCATCTATGAAGGACTGGACTTCATGATCCGGCGCCGGGAGCGCTGGTGTGTGATGGGCGTCAACGGTGCCGGCAAGTCGACCTTGCTGAAGCTCGTCACCGGCACGGCCGAGCCCGACGACGGCTCGGTGACGATCGGCGGCAGCGTCAAGATGGGCTACTTCGCGCAGCATGCGATGGACCTGCTGGACGGCGACGAGACCGTGTTCGAGTCGCTGGAGCATTCCTTTCCGCAGGCGGGCCAAGGCTCATTGCGCGCGCTGGCCGGCTGTTTCGGCTTCTCCGGTGACGACGTCGAGAAGCGCTGTCGGGTGCTGTCGGGGGGCGAGAAGGCCCGGCTGGTGATGGCCAAGATGCTCTATGATCCGCCGAACTTCCTGGTGCTGGACGAGCCGACCAACCACCTTGACATGGCGACCAAGGAGATGCTGATCGCGGCGCTGTCGAGCTTCGAGGGCACCATGCTGTTCGTCTCGCACGACCGGCACTTCCTCGCCGCGCTCTCCAACCGCGTGCTCGAGCTGACGCCGGACGGGCTGCACCAATATGGCGGCGGCTATACCGAATACGTCGCCCGGAGTGGTCATGAGGCGCCCGGCCTGCGCAGCTGATCACGGATGCCGCCGCCGCGGTCGCGCGCTCAGCCCTCGATCATCTCTGACACGCGGCTGGCCAGCGCCTCGACGTCGAACGGCTTCGTCAGCACCTGCATGCCTGGCGCGAGCTGGCCGCTGCCCAGGATCGCGTTCTCGGCATAGCCGGTGATGAACAGCACCTTGAGATCGGCGCGGGTGGCGCGCGCCGCATCGGCGAGCTGGCGGCCATTCATGCCCCCAGGCAGGCCGACATCGGTGACCAGGAGGTCGATGCGCGCATCGGATTGCAGGGCAGCGAGGCCGGTCGGTCCGTCCTTGGCTTCGATCACGGCATAGCCGCGCTCGTCGAGCACCTCCATCACCAGCATGCGCACCGTCGGTTCGTCGTCGACAACGAGGATGGTCTTGCCCGTCGGAACCGTTGCCGCGGTTGCTGCACGGGCAGGATCCGCGGCGGCAGCCTCGCCGACATAGTGGCGCGGGAAATAGAGGCACATCGTGGTGCCCTGGCCGATCTCCGAATAGATCCGCACCTGGCCGCCCGACTGGCGTGCGAAGCCGTAGACCATCGACAGGCCGAGGCCGGTGCCCTGGCCGATCGGTTTGGTGGTGAAGAACGGATCGAAGGCGTGCTCGATCACGTCGGGCGTCATTCCGGTGCCGGTATCGGTCACGCAGAGCGAGATGTATTGGCCCGCCGGCAGGTCGCGCTCGCGCGCGGCGCGGTCGTCGAGCCATTTGTTGGCCGTCTCGATCGTGATCCGGCCGCCCTCGGGCATCGCGTCGCGGGCATTGATGCAGAGGTTGAGCAGGGCGCTCTCGAGCTGCGAGGAATCGATCAGCGCCGGCCACAGCCCGGCGGCCGTCACGACCTCCAGATGGATCTGCGGCCCGACGGTGCGGCGGACCAGCTCCTCCATGCCCATCACCAGCCGGTTGACGTCGGTTGGCTTGGGATCGAGCGTCTGCCGGCGCGAAAAGGCGAGCAGGCGATGGGTCAGCGCTGCCGCGCGCTTCGAGGCACCCTGGGCTGCGGCGACGTAGCGGTCGACCTCGGTGAAGCGGCCCTGGCGCAGCCGGGTCTGCAGCATCTCGAGCGAGCCCATGATGCCGGTCAGCAGATTGTTGAAGTCGTGCGCGATCCCGCCGGTCAGCTGCCCGACCGCCTCCATCTTCTGCGACTGCCGCAAAGCCTCCTCGGCTTCGCGCAGCCGCGCCTGCTCGCGCAGCCGTTCCGTGACATCATAGGCGAATTGATAGGCGCCGATCTGCTGTCCGGTGGCGTCGCGCAGCCCCGAGAAGCGCAACTCGTAGAAGCGGCGGTCGCGGCTGGCATCGCCGAACTCGCCGACCTCGACGAACTCCTCGCCCGCCAAAGCGCGCGACCACACGGCGCGGACGGCGGCCTGGTGCCCGGGAAGATCCTTGAACAGCTCGATCAGATGATCTCCCACCTTGGGCTGGACGCCGAAGATGCGCTGGAATTCCTGGACGGCGGCGCCGTTGATCGCGATCAGCCGGAACTGCATGTCGACCACCTGCACGAAGGCATTGGTGCCTTCGACGATGTCGGCGAGCAGCTTGCGCTCGGCGAGCGCAGCGACGACCCGCGCCTCCAGCGTGTCGTTGATCTCCTGCAACGCGGCTTCGGCGCGCTTGCGCGCGGTGATGTCCTGAAAGAGCACCGCGACCTGGCGCCTCGTGGCGGGCTCGACGCGAAACGCCGCCAGCTCCAGGTGGCGGCCGGTGGCGACGAGTTCGCGCTCGAAGCGGATCGGCTCGCCGGTGCGCAGCACGCCGCCATAGAGCTCGACCCAGCCGTCGGCTTCGCCCGGCACCATCTCCCGCACCTTCTGCCCGACCACGTTCGGGATGCCCGCATGCAGGGCATAGGCCGGATTGGCCTCGACGTGGACGTAGTCGCTCAGCGGGCCATGCGGGCCGTCGAAGAACTCGATGATGCAGAAGCCTTCATCGATCGAGTTGAACAGCGTCCGATAGCGCTCCTCGCTCTCGGCCAGCGCCGTCTCGGCCCGTGCGCGCTTGCCGGCATCGGCGGCAAACAGCGCCTTGAGCCGGGCATTCTCACTTTCGAGCTCCTGCAGTTGCCGGCGGAGCTCCTCGATCTCCGGAGAACTCACGCTGCAAAGGCCTCGGCGCGTTTGACGATCAGCAGGGGGGCAATGGGCATGAGCAGCTCGATGTGGAGATCGACTGACAACATACCATGTCAATGCTGCCGGCGGTACGCTCCCCTTTGATGGAACTTGCGGGATGGTTGTCGGGCCCCGCCGGCGTCGTGGCGGGGCGCTCGTGTCGTCGCTCGCCGTGCGTCAGCCGCCGGCCTCGCACTTCTTCATGAAGCTGGTCTTGGCGGCACCGGAGAGCTTCTTGCCGTCGGAGCCGACCGCCTTGGTCTCACAGCTCTCGGCCATGCACTTCTTCATGAACGAGGTCTTGGCAGCGCCAGCCAGCGCCTTGCCGTCCTTACCGACCGCCTTGGTCTCGCAGCTGTCCTCGGCGAAGGCGGAGCCCGCGGCGAAGGTCGCAAGCGCGGCAATCAGGAAAAACTTCTTCATGAGCGTGTCTCCTCAGTGGGAACAATGCGGCGGATGGGAGCCGCAAATCTTGGCGCGATCAAGTTTCCTGTTCGGCTATCACCCGAAATCCGGCCGCACAGGCCTCCGGACTCATCAGCATGCTACCGATGACGCCGGTGCGACATGTCGGACGACGCTCCCTCATCGCATCCCGCGCTGCAGAAAGGCCACTGTCTCGGGATCTCGCGCGCCGTTGCAATGACGGTCGAGGGCGGCAGCGAACTCCGCGTTCGGCGCGACCGAATCAAACAACGTCATGCATGATCTGAACTTGATGTCGTCCGGCGAGCCGAGCATCTCGCGGAGCGATTTGTTCCTCACGGCCAGAACGAGGCGGGTGCATTCGCGCAGGCGCGGTCCGAGCACGGGATGATCGAGATAGGCCTCGGCCTCCGCGCGAGAGCGGATGGCATAGCGCTGCGCCATCGCGGAGTGGCCCAGCCCCTCGACCTGCGGAAAGATGAACCACATCCAGTGGGTTTGCTTCCGCCCCGCCGCAAGTTCGGCGGTCACGCGCGAATATATCGAATTCTGTGCGTCGACAAATCGGTTGAGGTCGTGACAATCGGCATCCATCATTTCCTCCAACTATATGAATTATCGAAACAATCCATCAGTCTGCCCGATCCGGCATGGTCGTGTAGCCGCCTGACTCTGGCGGCGGCGCCGGAGCAATCCGGGCTGGCCTTTGTCTAGATTATGCCGCACTCTTGCCATCCTATGTCATGACGGGTCGAATCGTACCCCTTGGGGTCGGGCACCTTCCACGGGTGTTCGAAAAGGGGGGTATATCGGGGACGTGATGGCTTCCAGTGAAGCAAGCGTAGACGTTCTGTTGTCGCAAGGCCGCTTCGGGCGCTCCGAAGCGATCGCACTCGTGCTTGCAGCACTGGCGGTCGCGGCGGGCGCAGCGGCATGGATCGATGCGACCAGCGAGCAGCCGCCGGTCGCCACGGCCGCCCTTCCTGCGACCGCCGCGCCGGCCATGACCTTCGAGACCCGCTTCGCGCCGGCCTCTGCCTCGGCGACGGCCTATTCGGAAAAAGACGCTATCCGGGCGCTCGACCGTTTCGCCATGCGCGGCATCGACCGCCAACTGCTGGACGCTCGGGCGGCGCTGGTGAAAGGCATGGAATCGCGCGATGCCGGCGCGCGTGACCTCAACGGCAGCGACTGGCGGCCGACCCTGACGGAAGGTAACACGGTCGCAATGCCCGCGCCGGGCGTGCCGCTGCCGCGGCCGCGCCCATCGGTGGCCAACCTGCCGACCAGCCTCGTGTCGGCCAGCGCCTCCGAAGCAGTCGGCCGCGTCGACGACCGCTCGATTCTGCAGAAGCTGTCGGACATGTTGCCGAGCCCGACCAAGTTCGCCTCGCTCGGGCCCGATAGCGGCATCGTGCGCTCCGGCGTCGATCTCGGCGCGCTCGGCTACGAAAGGACGGCGGTCTACGACATCAAGGCCAAGATGGTCTATCTGCCCTCGGGCATCGGCCTCGAGGCTCACTCCGGCATGGGCAACCTGCGCGACGACCCCGAGCACGTCAATCAGCGCATGGTTGGCGCGACCCCGCCGGCCACCTATGACCTGAAGCCGCGAGAAAAGCCATTTCACGGCGTACGCGCCCTGCGCATGAACGTGGTGGAGGGATCGACCCTCGGCCGGAGCGGCCTGCTGACCCACCCTTATATGCTGGGACCCGAGGGCGATTCGAACGGCTGCGTGTCGATCAAGAATTACGATCGCTTCCTGAAGGCGTATGATGACGGCGAGTTCAACCGACTCGTCGTCGTCGTCGGGCTCGAGGCTGGCACCCCGACGCGGACCGCGCAGAAGACCGAGTGACGTTTTGTTGCCGGACCTGTGCGCGACCTCGGCGGTGACAGCAGTCGCATCCTCCAGAAGGTCCTCATGATCGATCCCGCAAACTCGGAAACGCGTCTGCGTACCACCTTCAACATCAAGGTGAACGGCAAGCCGGTCGTGATTTCGACGGTCGGACAGGCGCATCAATTCCTCACCAGCCTCAACGCCGTCGAATGGATGGAGTTCAAGTCGCTTCACGACACGGCCATGGCCGCGCTGCAGGACGCGGCCGACAACGCCATCATGACGGTGCAGGCGACCAATGCGGTGCGCACGCTGTTCGTGAGTGCCAAGCTGCTGTGAGGGGGATAGTCGCTGGGGCCGTGCATTGATCGTTTCTGCTTGCGTTGACTGTCCGCTCCCGCGTCACACTCTCTGTCATCGCCCGGCTTGCCGCCTTCGCCGATGCTGCGGCGCGCCCTCGAATTCGTGGTCGCGTCGAAGCCCGCCGGGCGAAGACGGGACCGGGCGATCCGGTACTCCGAGGCGGTCGTGATCGACCGAGATGCCGCGGCGTACTGGATGCCCGCCTTCGCGGGCATGACGGCGGCGGTGGGTAGGGCCACGGTCTTTCAGCATCGTCATTCCGGGGCGCGCGCAGCGCGAGCCCGGAATCCATAACCACGAGCGGTCGTGTGAGGCGTGCTGGTGGCTCCAGCTCGCTCAATGACGCCCGTTCGTGAGTATGGATTCCGGGCTCGCGCTGCGCGCGCCCCGGAATGACAGCGGGGGGGTGCCGAGACATTTCGCAAACCTCAAGTATTCTATCATTTGCACATGCTCCCGCGTTCTCGCGACGCGCGGCGTCCGAGTGATCCGTTCGTTTTGCCCCCGTCATGAACAGAGGGCGCGGGGAATGCCGGGCTGCTGGCCGCAACCCATGGCCCGCCTGCAGAAAAAAGCAGGCGGCAGTCACCACAGGTTCAGCCGACAACGGCATTCCCCGCGCGATGGTCTTCACGGCTGCTTCGCGCGCTCCCCGGTGCGCCGGGCGTTCTGGTCACCGTGCACGATGACGCGCTTTGGGCGCGCCACCGCGGGGGCATCAGCGGCGGGATGCCAGGACCACGCGACTTGACCGTACGCGACGCCAGCGTTCGTCGGCGCAAGATGCGCTGCGCTGCCATCGCGTCCACCGCTCCTCCCGCTCCACGTCCGTGACGACCGCGAACCGCCCCTCCTGAGAGCGGGAGGTGACGCGACAAGAGCATCGATTTGGATTTAGGAAAAGCAGAATATTTTCAACGGCGGGACTGGACAGACCAAATCAGCTTGATCCGTATGGAGAAAATCGTGTTTGCGGGAATCCCGGCTTCAGGGTCGCTCCCCCCCAGGATGCGCGATGGTGGTGGGAGAATTCGCGCTGAGTCGCCCGACGGGCATCGGCCAGGCCGTGGGCCTGCCGCTCGATTCGTCTCGAAGCGCGACATCGCCGGGGGCGCTGCGGCGCGGCCATATTGCTAGTCGGCCATCGCCTCGGCCTCGATCACGATCTCGTCGCGCTCGACCTTCTCGGCCGGGGCGGCATTGGCGGTCTCGGCCGTCTCGAAATCGTCCTCGGCGATCTCCTGGACCTCGGCCTCATCGACCTCGGCGGCCGCCGCTGTCTCGACCTGCTCGGCGGCAAGCTCGGCCGCTACGACGGCTTCCGGCTCGGCCGGGTCGGCAGCGGACTCGCCGAACAGGTTCGGCCCCGGGATCGTGGTCGGGACCACCGGCCGCGACTTGGCCTTGTACCAGGACGAAAATTTCTGGGTGAGGGTGGCTTCGAAATCGGCGAGCGGCAGGGTGTTGCCGTCCTCGTCGGTGATGACGACCTGCCAGCCTTCGGCCTCCATTACCTGCGCGTTGGCGATCACGATCAGCGCGCTTTCACGCTGCTTGCGGATCTTCTGCGACTCCCGCTCGGCGATCATCGTGTACGCCATGACTCAACTCCCAACCATCGACTCTGGGGACGATGGCCCGAAGCACCATCGGTTCGTCGTCACTACGCCGCGAGAGTGTGAGCGCCGCTGGGCCGGATTGCGTTCGCCTAATGACAATTTGGCGGCGCCTCACAGGTTCCGGCGGCGGCGTGGAGTCGAAGATGCAACAGCCGGCAAAATAGTGGTGCAGCGAGACGCGCGCTTGTTGAAGGCGCGCAGCGACGTGTCATCATTCGATTCTGCGGCGGCAACTGCTTCGCGGCAATGCGGGAGCAGCGGGTGAACCGGACAAACAGCGGGCGAATTGGGGACACTGATGCGAACTCATCTGTTCAGGATGCGAAACTTGAATGTGGCAATGGCAGGGCTTGCGCTGGCCATGGTCGTCAGCCCGCGCGCGGGCCACGCCTTTACTGAGGACGACCAGCGGCGGCTGTGCACCGGCGACGTGTTTCGGCTGTGCTCGTCCGAGATTCCCGACCGCGACCGCATCATCGCCTGCATGATGAAGCAGCGCGCCAGCCTCAGCGACGGTTGCCGCAGCGTGTTCGGCCGTCCGTCCGAACGCTCGGCCTCGGCCACGGTGACGCGCTAGCGTCCCCGCCAGCTTCGACAACGACGCGCCGCCGGTTGGCTGGGGACCGACCCGCGGCGTCATGCCGATCTTCGATGATGTCAATGCTTCGATGACAATGTGGGCGTGGTAGACTGGCACGGATCGTCCGGCCAGGAGTTGACCGCCATGAGCACCCGCATCCTAGTCCTCTACGGCTCCTACCGCTCCGACCGGATGGGCATCCGGCTCGCGCAATTCCTCGTCGATGGGCTGCGCGACAAGGGACAGGACGTCGAGCTGATCGACGCCAAGGCGATCGGCCTGCCGATGCTCGACCGCATGTACAAGGAATACAAGCCGGGCGAGGCGCCGGCGGCCATGACCGAGCTCGCGACCAAGATCCGCGCGGCCGACGGCTTCGTGTTCGTGACCGGCGAATACAATTGGGGCATGCAGCCTGGGCTCAAGAATCTCACCGACCACTTCCTCGAGGAATGGTTCTGGCGTCCGGCGGCGATCGCGAGCTACTCCGCTGGCCGGCTGTCCGGGGCGCGCGCCGCCACCGCCTGGCACGGCACGTTGTCGGAGATGGGCATGGTCGTGGTGTCGAGCACGCTCGCGGTGGGCCCGATTGGACAGGCGCTCTCGACGGACGGCAAGCCTACGGGCGATGCGGGTCAATCGCTGGCGCGCGCATTCCCGCGCTTTGCCGATGATCTGTTGTGGTGGGTCGAAGCCGGCCGTGAACAGCGGGCGCGCAAGGCGCCGCCTTATTGAGCGCTGCGATCTTGATGCAAGCCGGAGCGCGGGGCGCGCGCGCTCCTGCCATCTTGCGTCCAGCTAACGCGCGGGGTTGCTCGGCGTGTTGGTCACCGACTGCTGGCGCCGCGGCACGGCCGCCGTCTGTCCCTGGCAGGGCAGCTCCTTCCAGGTTCCATCAGGGTCTTGTTGGTAGGCGCGGCATGGCGTTGTCGCGGCGGACTGCTCGTCCGCCCTGGCCGTCTGGGAATTCTTCGCCAGTGCGGGAGCTGCCGTGGCGACGATGGCAGCCAGCGAACCGACGAAGATCACGGGGGTGATCCGCATGTGGGGTTCTCCTGCTCGAAGCACCGCCGATTCAAAGTCGGATTGTGGAAACATTTAGGCAAAATCCGCTGGTCCCGGTCCGACGGCTAACGATTGTTTGCCGAGGCTTCCTCGACGTTAACCCGGTCGCCTGGTTGGGCTCGTGGACCCCCGACTGTGGCATCATCGAGGCTGGCGCCGCCGCATTGCTGAGGCTAAGAGCGGAGCTGACGCGCGTGAGCGCCCTCATCGCCACGCAGCCCTCCGATTGGGGCGGCTGCGTTCGGTCAACGGACGTCGCCAAGGTGGCCGGCGCTCCGACATCAGCTGCGGCAACGAGAGATCGTGGCGGTTCGCTGCAAGAGCGGGCGAGGGCGTGGATCGCGCAGGCTGACAATTGTGCGATCATGACGCGACCCCGACTGCCCTCTCTCATCGCGCTGCGTGCCTTCGAGGCCGTCGGCCGCAAGGGCAGCGTGCGCGCCGCCGGTGACGAGCTCGCCGTCAGCCACACCGTCGTGTCCCGGCATCTGCAGAACCTGCAGCGCAGCCTAGGCGTGGCGCTGGTGCGCGCCGAGGGCCGGGGCCTGGCGCTCACCGAGGCCGGACGCCAGTTCCATGCCGAGGTCACCCAGGCGTTCGACATCATCGCTCGCGCCACCACGCAAGTGCGGCCGGTGGCGCGGCCGACCCTGAACATCTGGTGCATTCCCGGCCTCGCCAACCGGCGGCTGCTGGCGCGGCTGCCCGAGCTGAGCGGACCGCCGCGCAACTGGGACATCAACCTGCAGCCGACCTTGTCGCACCCGGACCTGCCGCGCGGCGAGGCCGACGCCGAGATCGTCTATGCCGAGGCGTTCGAGCCGAACGGCGGCGTGATGGCCGAGGCGCTGGTGCGGCCGCGCGTGTTTCCCGTCGCAAGCCCGGCCTATCTGGCGCGCTTCCCGGCGATCGCGGCGCTCACGGGGCTCGCCAAGGCCTCGCTGATCCACGAGGAGTCCACCGCGCAGTGGGAGCGCTGGTTCGAACTGGCGGGACTGGACCAGCCGATCAGCTTGCGCGGCCAGCGTCTGTGGCATGCCCATCTGGCGATCGAGGCGGCGCGCATCGGGCAGGGCGTCGCCCTCGCCAACGAGGTGCTGGTCGCGGAGGACATCCGCAGCGGCGCGCTGATCGAGGTGTTGCCGTCGACGGTTCACATGGGCGCCTATCAGCTCGTCGCGCTCAGGGAACGCTGGGACGAGCCTGCCATCGTGGCGCTCCGCGCCTGGCTGAAGAAGGTGCTGGCGCTGTAGCGGCGCATCGGTGGCTGTCTGGTGCCTTGCTGTTTGGTGCCTTGAAGTCACCTGTCGGGCGGAACAAGCTGATTGATCACGTCGCTGCCCGGCCTAGCCTGCTGCTCAAATCCTGCACGAGAGGTGAGCCATGGTAGCGAATTCGGCTGCGAATGAAGAACTGCTGGCGCGTCGGCACGAGGCCGTGGTCAGGGGCGTGAGCTACGCGACGCCGCTGTTCGCCGACCGCGCTCTCAACAGCGAGGTCTGGGACGTCGAAGGCAAGCGCTATGTCGACTTCGCCGGCGGCATCGCCGTGCTCAACACCGGCCATTGCCATCCGCATGTGGTGGCCGCGATCCGGGCGCAGCTCGACCGCTTCACCCACACCTGTTTCCAGGTCCTGCAATACGAGCCCTACGTTCGCTTGAGCGAGCGGCTGAACGCGCTGGCGCCGATCGCCGGCCCCGCCAAGTCGATCCTGCTGACGACCGGCGCAGAGGCGACCGAGAACGCCATCAAGATCGCGCGCGCCGCCACGGGGCGCAGCGGCATCATCGCCTTCACCGGCGCCTTCCACGGCCGCACCGCGCTCGCCAATGCGATGACCGGCAAGGTGATGCCGTACAAGAAGCCGTTCGGCCCGCCGCTGCCGGGCGTCTGGCACGCACCGTTCCCGATCGCGGGCAGCAATGTCTCAGTCGAGGATACGCTGTCCTACATCAACTTCATCTTCAAGGCGGACATCGACGCCTCGCAGGTCGCGGCGATCATCATCGAGCCGGTGCAGGGCGAGGGCGGCTTCCACCCGGCGCCGCCCGAGCTGATGCGCGGCCTGCGCCGGATCTGCGACGCCCATGGCATCGTGCTGATCGCCGACGAGGTGCAGACCGGCTTCGGCCGCACCGGCAAGATGTTCGCGATGGAGCATTACGACGTGCAGCCGGACCTGATCTGCGTCGCCAAGAGTCTCGCCGGCGGCATGCCGCTGTCCGGCGTGATCGGCCGCGCCGCGATCATGGATGCGGCGGAGCCGGGCGGCCTCGGCGGCACCTATGGCGGCAATCCGCTGGCCTGTGCGGCCGCGCTCGCCGTGCTCGACGTGTTCGAGCAGGAGAAGCTGCTCGACCGCGCCAATGCGATCGGCGAACGGCTGAGGGCGGCGATCGAGCGCTTCTCGCGCGCCAACAATCTGGTTCCGGTTTCCGGGCCGCGCGGTCCTGGCGCGATGGTTGCATTCGATATTCTCAAGCAGCGTGGCAGCGACGAGCCGGATGCCGAGATGACCAAGCGCGTGACCCGCGTGGCGCACGAGAACGGACTCATTCTGCTATCCTGCGGCGTGACTGCGAGCACCATCCGCATTCTCGTGCCGTTGACGGCGTCGGACGCGATCGTGGACGAGGGGCTGGCGATCCTGGAGAAATGCCTGGCCGCGTGACGCGGACAGGGTGAGTTGGGAAGGCTGGAGGCTTTGCGTGACTGAAACTGCGGCGGCTGTGCCGAACGATGTGATGGAGCGGCTCGCCGCCGCTGTGGATGCCAACTTCAAGCAGCAGGTCGCCTTCCTGCAGCAACTGGTGCAGTTTCGCAGCCTGCGCGGCGAGGAAGCGCCGGTGCAGGACTGGCTGGCGAAGGAGTTCGAAGCGCGCGGCTACAAGGTCGACCGCTTCAACCTCGCCGACGTCGACCTGATGCGGCATCCCAAGGCCGCGCCGATGGACACCATTGCGCTCGACGGCTCGCAGCAGGTGGTGGCAACCCTCGATGGCCAGGGCAAGGGCCGCAGCCTGATCTTGCAGGGCCACATCGACGTCGTGCCGGAGGGACCGACCGACCTCTGGAGCGATGCGCCCTACGACGCCATCGTGCGCGACGGCTGGATGATCGGCCGCGGCGCGCAGGACATGAAGGCCGGCGTCTCCGCGATGATCTTCGCGCTCGATGCGATCAAGGCCGCGGGCTTCGTGCCGGACGGGCGCGTTCACGTGGAGACGGTGACCGAGGAGGAGAGCACCGGCAACGGCGCGCTCTCGACCCTGATGCGCGGCTATACGGCCGATGCGTGCCTGATCCCGGAGCCGACCGGCCACACGCTGACCCGCGCCCAGGTCGGCGCGATCTGGTTTCGCTTGCGCGTGCGCGGCACGCCGGTGCACGTCGCCTATGCGGAGACCGGCACCAATGCCATTCTCTCGGCGATGCATCTGATCCGCGCCTTCCAGGAGCACACTGACGAGATCAACGCGCGCGCCACCTCGAATGCGTGGTTCTCGGGCGTGAAGAATCCGATCAAGTTCAACGTCGGCATCATCAAGGGCGGCGACTGGGCGAGCTCGACGCCGGCCTGGTGCGATCTCGATTGCCGCCTCGGCGTGCTGCCCGGCGAGACGCCGGCACAGGCCATGGCGGGCATCGAGCAGTGCCTCGCCAAGGCGCAGGCGACGGATAGTTTCCTGTCGGAGAATCCGGTCGAGCTGGTGTGGAGTGGCTTCCAGGCCGATCCCGCCGTCTGCGAGCCCGGCAGCGCTGCCGAGGCCGCGCTCGCCGAGGTTCATGCGCGGGTGTTCGAAAAGCCACTGGACGTGCGGCTGTCCACGGCGGTCAACGACACGCGCTACTACGCGATCGATTACGGCATTCCGGCGCTGTGCTACGGCCCCTACGGCATCGGTCCGCATGCGTTCGACGAGCGCGTCGATCTCGACAGCGTGCGCAAGACGACGCTCTCGATCGCGATGTTCGTCGCGCAATGGTGCGGGTTGCGGCCGGCATGATCAGCGTCGCACTCCTCAGCCGCCCGGGGCTGATGGATCCGATGAAGGCGGTGCTCGCGCGCGAGCTGCCGGGCGTGACCGTCGCATCCTGGCCGGAGCCCGCCGCGCGCGGCGCGGAGCTTGCGGTGTGTTGGAAGCCGGAGCCCGGCGCGCTGGCGGCGATGCCGAAGCTGCGGCTGATCCACTCGATCGCCGCCGGCGTCGACAACATCCTGTCCGACCCGGCCGTTCCCGATGTGCCGTTGTGCCGGATCGTCGATCCCGACATCACCTCGGCGATGACCGAGTTCGTGCTGTGGGCCACGCTGTATTTTCATCGTGATTTCGACCGCGTGATCGGCAATGCGCGTGACGGCCTGTGGCGCCGCTACGAGCAGCGTGCGGCCGGGGATTGCAGGGTCGGCATTCTCGGACTCGGGGCGCTCGGCACCGACGCTGCGCGCCGTCTGGTCGCGCTCGGCTACGCTGTCAGCGCGTGGTCGCGCTCGCCCAAGCAGCTCGAAGGCGTGAGGACGTTCAGCGGTGCCGATGCGCTCGATGACTTCCTCAGCGAGGCCGATATCCTGGTCTCACTGCTGCCGCTCACGCCGTCGACGGTCGGGCTGCTCGATGCGGCGCGTCTGAGCCGGCTGCCGAAGGGCGCCGCGCTGATCCTGTGCAGCCGCGGCGAGCACCTCGTGATGGACGACATGCTCGCGCTGCTGCGCAGCGGTCATCTGCGCGGCGCCGTGCTCGACGTGTTCGAGCAGGAGCCGCTGCCTGCGGACCACACGTTGTGGCGCGAGCCGGGCGTGCTGGTGACGCCGCACATGGCGGCGATCGCGTCCTGGGAGACGATCGCGCAGCAGGTCGCCGAGAACGCCCGGCGGCTGCTGCGCGGTGAGCCGCTGCTCAACGTCGTCGATCGCGTCCGCGGCTATTGAGCCGACGCGCGGGTCTATTCGAGCGTCTGCACCGGCGGTGCGACGGGGCCGCGCGGGACCGGCGGCGCAGCGGCGGCTGTCCTCGGTTGCGACGGCGCACTGCGTGGCGATGCCTGTTGCGGCGGCTGCGCGGAGTCGACCATTGCCGCCTGGCTGTCGCGGACCGGACGACGGACCTGCTGCGAGCGGGCTGCGCGCGAGCGTCGGAAGCCCCAGGAGCGGGCGATCGAAGGGCCGGCGGTGTAGCCGACCACGGCGCCTGCGACAGCGCCGACCGGGCCGAACACGACGGCGCCCGACAAGGCGCCGAGCGCAGCATCACCGCCGCGATGCTCGTCGGCTCGCGCTGACGGCATCAAGGCAGATGTCATGAGTATGATTGCAAGCGCCGTTGTGGCCAGCATTCTGGTCATGCGATGTCCCCTTCGTCTCACCGCCGCCGAAATGAAGGACAAATGTGGCGAGAAGAATGCGGTTGGGGACGACCCGCTGCGTGGGCGGCCGATGAGTGCGTCAGCTCTGCGTCACACGGCGGGTTCCGTACTTGGCGCGCCATTTCGGGCCGGGGCCGCGCATGTAGTAGCGCTCGGGACGGTAGGGATCGCTGACCAGCGCGAAGAAGCTCTTCCAGCGATCGCGCAACGCAGCCAGGCGGAGATTTCCAGACGCGAACATCACGGGCCTCGATCTCAATGCATGCGGCCGAGGATGGATGAGAACGGCACCGCGAAGATCTCCTCGTCGAGGTCATCGGCGACGTGAAGCACCCAGTCGCGCCAGTCCTCCTCGCTCTCTGCCGAAATCAGCGCGTGCATCACGCGCGTCGCGTGGTCGCGCGCTTCGGAGAGATCGAGAACCGCGGTTCCACGCCGGTCGATCAGGATCTCATCGTCGTTGGAGCAATGAAAGAAGACCTGTGTCATGTCTCGCTCCTCAGCCACCATCGCTCGAATCTATCTCACAACTAGCAGCGCAGCGCGCTGCGCGAAATTACGATTGAGCACGTAAGGTAAATTACGGGCGCAGTGTTGCCTTTTGGAACCGCATCTGCCGTGACCGGAATCACACAATTGCGCGATTCTGGAACTTATCGCGCGCGTCGTGGTTAACGGCGAATTCCAGGGCGATAGGAGCACCGCGCATGATGTCCGAAACGCAGATCCATGCCGTCGCGCGTCAGATGCTCGAGATGCACGGGCCTGCCGCGATCGCGCAGGCGGCGCAGCAGGCGCAGAGATGCGAGACGGGCGGCGAGGCGGAGGAGGCCAGAGAATGGCGTCACATTGCGGAAGCCATGAAGATGATGCGCGGACCGCATCAGAGCTAAGGTCATCATTCTGATTTTAGTGAATCGTCGGCCGCGCGCTCGGGCGCAGGCGCCGACTCTGCTGCGCGCATTCGTGGCAGGGGATGCCCGTCAAGAGGGGGCGTCCGCATTCTCATCCTGGTTTCCGACCCAATTTGCCCGCAAGATTCAGGCAATGATTCGGCAGCGGATTCGCCGTTGACCAACGTCGTCGGCACGACCGCCGTCCAGGGATATTGCCATGGTCTTTTTCAAGCGTGAGCTGAGCCCGGTCGAGATCTTCGAGCGCGCGCTGAAGGACAAGCAGGCGGCGCGGCAGCGGCTGACCGAGCGGCTCGTCGTCGCCGAGCGGGCGCTGGAGGAGAAGCGCGTCGCCGCCGAGCGGCTCGCCAAGGCGGGGGCCAGCAACGGCCAGCTCGACCGCGCCGAAGCGAAGATGCAGGCGGTCGAGCACAAGGCCAAGGCGCTGCGCGCGTCCGTGGCCGAATGCGACGAGCAGATCGTCCTGGCCGAACGCGCCTTTGCCGACGCGGTGGCGCAGCGCGATCGCGACCGCGCCGCCAACGAGATCGAGGCGGTGGCGTCCGCGATCGAGCAGGCGGTTCCGCGCTTCGAGATCGGTGCGGCGGCCCTCGTGGACGCGGTCACGCGCGGCCGCGCCGCGTTGACCGAGGCCAGCCGCTTCGCCGCCGATGTCGACGATATCCGCCGCGAGGTGCTGTCGGCCGCCGAGCTGATCTGCTGGGAGCTGCGCACGGCGGCGACGCGCACGCGGGCGGGCAACATCAACGTGGCGCTGCTGGCGCCGCCCGAGGTCAGGCAATTGCCCGCGCCCGAGACCGACCGCCAGATGATCTACACGCTCAATCCGCTGACCTGGCGCGAGGGCGAGGAGGTGAAGCGCGTTCCCGCCTTCACCATGACGGCGCTGCCCAAGGCGCTGTTGCCGCTCGCGCTGGCGCACCAGCACGTCGACTATCTCAATGCGCGGCGGGTGCAGACGCTGATGCATGTCCATGGCAGCGGGCCGCAGCAGAGCGAGCCGACGCCGGACGATCCAGCGCTCGTCGATCTCGACGCGCTTGCGGCGCAGCCTGAGGAAACCCCGCGGGCTGACGTCGCCTGAGCCTTGCGGCCGGGCAGCGGCATTCGCGTTGCCTGCGACGAGTGCGATCCGGCTCGCTGCCGGTTCGCGGCCCCGCCGCCAAACGAGATGGGACGGCGCCCGCAATTTCCCGGGCATCGTCATCCGGGTGTGGCCGACATCCGCAACCTGCGCTATGCTCCGCGCGCGAGGCGGGCGGTTGCGCCCTGATGTGTTCGACCGCTCGCGTCCGACATCGAGCCGTGTCCTGAGCCGTGCCTTTCCTAGCAGCGTCCTGGCGATTTGCGTTTTGCCGAGTTGTGTCTTTAGCGTTGTGTTTTGAGCTGTCTGAGGCGGGGCGGCAGCGATGATGACCTTACCGGAGCTCGCGGCAGCGGCGTTGGAGCGGTTCCTCAGCTCCTATATGCGCCGGCGGTTCGGATCCTCCCACACTCAGCTGTCGGAGATGCTTCCGGCGGCCGCCCGCATCGCGCTGGAATGCATCGGCAACAGCGATGCGCTGTACCACAACGTCGAGCACACGCTGCTGGTCACGCTGGCTGGCCACGAAATCCTGCGCGGGCGCGCGCTCCACAGCCACATGACGGCGGAAGACTACGTCCATGTGATCATGGCCTGCCTGCTGCACGACATCGGCTATGTCCGAGGTCTGTTCAAGGAAGACGACAGCGACGGGTTCGTCGTCGATCGCGGCGGCCGCAAGATCTGTCTGCCGCGCGGCTCATCGGATGCCAGCCTGATGCCGTATCACGTCGACCGATCCAAGCTGTACGTGATCAACCGCATCGAAGGCATGGCGCCGCTCGACAAGGATCGCATCGCCCGCGCCATCGAAGGCACGCGCTTTCCGCCGCTCGCCGGCCAGCTGTTCGACGAGGAGCAGTCGATCGTGCGCGCCGCCGATCTGATCGGCCAGCTCGGCGATCCCAACTACATCCGCAAGGCCAATGCGCTGTATCACGAATTCGAGGAGGTCGGCATCAACCGGCAGCTGGGCTACGGCTCGCCCGCCGATATCGTCAATCGCTATCCGCAGTTCTATTGGAACAGCGTCGCGCCCCACATCCAGACCGAGATCCGCTATCTCAACATGACATCGACGGGGCGGCAGTGGATCGCCAATCTCTACGCCAACGTGTTCCGCGCCGAGCGCGACATCTCGCTGTCCGGCCCGCAGAGCTGAGAGCGGCTAGCGCCGGCCGCCGACCTCGTCGATATGGCCGAGGAGGTCGGCCGGATCCTCGTAGACGCGGATCGCTCCGGACTGCCGCAATTCCTCCGAGCCATAGCCGCCGCTCAGGAGGCCGACGCCGAGCGCCCGGCAGCGCGTTGCGGCCAGCATGTCCCAGATGCTGTCACCGACCACCACGGCGCGCTCGATCGATACGTCCAGGCGGGCGGCTGCCGCCAGGAACAGGTCGGGATCGGGCTTGGCGTAGCGAACTTCGTCGCGCGTGACGACCGGGCTCTGCTTGGGATCGACGCCCAGCGCTGCGAGGTTGACGGCGGCCGTCTCCATCCGGCCTGATGTCGCGATCGCCCAGGGGATGCCGGCATCGGTCAGGAAGGCCAGCAGCTCGCGGGCCCCGGGCAGGGGACGGACCTGCCGTCCGAGTTCCTGGTAGGCCGCCGCATGCGCGCACCTGAGCCGCTCGATCCGGTCCGGCTCCATCGCGAAGCCGGTCTCGCGCAGCAGCTGGTTGGTGAACAGCCCGCCGCTCATGCCGATCTTGCGATGAATGCGCCATACCGACAGCTCGATGTTCTCGGCATCGAGCGCCGTCTTCCACGCCAGCACATGCTGGTAGACGCTGTCGACCAGGGTGCCGTCGAGGTCGAACAGAAAGGCGGTCTCGATGCGCATGGCTTTGCTCCGCGGCGGCGATGAGACTGAGCCAAGCATCGGCGGCCGTTCGGGTTCCTTCGCAGGCGGCGAAGGTTATCCGGCCGTCCGATGCAGGCTGCCGCAGCGGTTTACCGGACGCGCCAGCATCCGTGTTTGGAGACGCACCCCATTGCGTGCGCCGCAGCCGGCGCATCGTCGAGCGTGCTCAGGCCATGCTCTTGGCTCGTGGTCTCAGCCCTCGATCTCAACTCTTGGGGCGGATGAAGCCGGCGAGGGTCTTCTTGTGTGCCTCGCACCAGTTCGTCATGCCCATGCGACGCTGATCCAGGTCGATGGCCTGCGTGGCGACGGCCACCTCCGCCATCAGATCGTCGTCCTGCTTCTCGCCCATCTTGCCGCCGGTGTGCATGTAGGCGATGGCCTTACGGACCTTTTCGGTGGTGCCGTCAGGCATCTGCATGTCCTGCGCCTTTTTCACCAGATCCTGATAGGCGACGTCGATGCCGGGGCATTCGACCTTGGTGGCGAACGCCTCCAGCACCATGGTCGTGTAGACATGGCGGGGCTCGGCGCTGGCCGGAGCCACGGCCGCGCTCACCAGCAGTGCCGCAATGGTCAATTTGGAACGCATACCGAGCAGACCTCCCGTTTATTTTCGGCAAGTATTTTCGGCAAGGCTAGCCTCGGACTGCGGCGCGATCAACAACGAGGGCAGTGCAGCAAGCGCGAATTGATCGCGCCGGCAGCGGCCTATTTGTTGAGGCGGCGCTCCTGCTCCTTGAGCAGGATCTCCAGCTCCTCGCTCTGCTGGGCCAGACGGTCGGCGTTGCGCTCCTCGTCGGCGGCGCCCGACTGCGAGGCGGCCTGCTCGGTGATCTGGCGAATGTTGTCGCGCAGGATCGCGATGCGGTCGGCGAGGTCGGAGGTGGAAAGAACGGTCGGATCGGTCAGGCTCATGAACCCCTCGCAGATAGGCTTTTCTGGCGCAGTTCCTTAGCTCGGAAAGCCTCGTCGCGACAAGTGCATCGGGCCGCTGCATCAACCCCGCTGCGGTTGATGGTAGAGATGTCTGTGAGCGCTGCGCCGAGCGGCGTCAGCGCACCGGCATCGGCGGGCGCACGACCGGCTGATCCGGATCGGCGGGTGCTGACGGCAAGGCCATCGGCGCCGGGGGCGGCGGAGCCATGTTGGCTGCCGACGACGGTGGGGGCGTCCGCGGACGGTGCGGCACCGCCGCTGCGGGCTGCGCCGGCGTCACGGCGGCGGTTGCGGGCCGCGGGGCCGGGCGCGGCCGTATCGTCTGCTCGATGGCCCGCGGGTCGAACGGCCGCGCTTCGGCCGTCCGCTCGGACGCCTTGTCGGACGCCTTGGCCTCCGCCGCGCGCGCCATCTCGCGCGCCATCTGCTCCTGGCCGGACCTCAGCTGGGCGAGGCTCGTCTTCAGCTCGCCGATCTGTTGGGTCAGGGCCGCGAGGTCGTGAGCCATGGATTGCAGCAATTGCGCCTGCTCCTGCGACGCGCTCGCGCTGATCGCACCCGTCGCGGATTCCTGCGCCTGCGATGGGGCGGCCGCGGTGCTCTCCTGCGCCGCTGGCGCTGCCGACTGCGGAGTTGCATCCTTGTCGGCATTCGAGGCCAGCGAGATCCGCGGCATCCAGTGTGCGATCATCTCCTGGGCTTGGTCGCCATAGCTCTGCCAGCCGGCTGCTGCAACCGCGCTGCCCACGGCGAACAGCACGGCCAGAACGGTGCGGACGACCCAGGTGCCGACCGTGGTGCGCCGCTCGACCTCCGCGAGGCCGCTGGCCGGCTGAGTTCGGAACTCGGGATCGAT
The DNA here is from genome assembly GCF_013178945.1 of Bradyrhizobium aeschynomenes. Taxonomy (GTDB): domain Bacteria; phylum Pseudomonadota; class Alphaproteobacteria; order Rhizobiales; family Xanthobacteraceae; genus Bradyrhizobium; species Bradyrhizobium aeschynomenes. The sequence goes on along the minus strand of NZ_JABFDM010000012.1, from coordinate 103,807 downwards.
CTTGGGCGAGGGAACCTCCGGCGGACGCTGCGCGCTCCGGCGATCGGCCTCGATGCCTGGCCGGTCGGCCCGCGCTGCCAGCACGATGTCGGGATCGATCATGGCATGGGGCTGCTGATCGGCGTCTTTGGTGGTGGTCGTTGCAAGCATTGACGCTCCGTCCTCCGTTGTCGTCCGCCTCGGGCGGCGGCGCTCGGCTCTGTCCCGACATGTCCTACCCGACATGTCCTACCAGCGTGTCGTCCTACCAACGCGTCGTCGTACTAACGTCGTCGTACCAACGCCTCGTGGCAGCAACGTCTCGTGGTCACAGCGTCGGGTGACGAGGTCGTCTGACGATGACGACGTCACGAGACGCTCGGCCCGGAGGCCGCATCAGCACAGAACCTGGATACCGGTTGTCCCGCGTGCGCATGTTTCTGCATGTGCACGGTGTTGGTCGTGGCCTGAGCGGATGCCTCGGAACGCCCCATCATCGTTCCGCCGCGCCGACGCTCGGCCGATTCACTCGCGTACTCCGCACTCCCTGCCATATCAGGCCAAACCAAGGCAAAGGCATGGCAGTTAGCGCATGGCAGTCAAGACACTCCCGTCAAGACACTGCAGTCCGGGAGGTTGCAGGATGAGCATACCCCTAATGACCGACGAAGGCTACCCGATGGCGCAAGGCTGCGCCGCGGCCACCCTGTACGCTCGGCGATCCTTGCCGACCGGTCAGCGCTTGAGGATATCGTCGGCCGGCAGCCTGATCTCGCACCGCAGGCCGCTCGGCTCGAAACGGCGCGTCACTTGCGCGCCGACATCATAGGGCAGCATCTGCTCGAGCAGCACCGTTCCGAATCCCTGCCTGCTCGCTGTGAGCCGGTGCCCGGACATCCCGGTCTCGGTCCAGTCGATCACGAGAGAACGGGTCGCGTCGCGCTCGTCGAGACGCCATTCGATGCTGATGAAGCCCCGCGGAACGGTCAGCGCGCCGTATTTCAGCGCATTGGTTGCGAGCTCGTGCATAGCAAGCCCGATGCTTTCGGCCGCCTTCGCCTTGATCCGGAGCGAGGGACCCGCCAGCGAGAACTGCCGGTCCTCGCGCGCGGCGCCTGCGCGTAGCTCATCGGCGATCAGCTCGGCAAGATCGAAGCCGGCGACCGGATCGCGCGTGATCACGGCCTGGATGCGCGACAGTGCGGAGATGCGCCCCTCGAGATGGCCTGCGAAATCCTCGACGCTGTCGCTGCTGTCGCCGGTGCGCCTGATGATCGAGCGGATCACGGCGAGCAGGTTGCGCACCCGGTGCTGCAACTCGGCCAGCAGGAACTTCTGGTGCTCGTTGGCCGACACGACTGCGGTGATGTCCTGGGTGATGCCGCCGATTCGCTGGACGTGACCGGTCGCATCGACCATCGGGAAACTACGGATTCGCAGCCAGCGGATCGCACCGTCCGTCTGTCGGATGATGCGGAAGTCGAAGCTGTCGCGCTCGCCCCGCCGGGCACGGTCGAGGCTCTCGACGGCCCGCGGTCGATCCTCGGCCAGCATCAGATCGGTCCATGGCGTGATATGATCGCCTTGGAGCACGACCGCGCGCGGGACTCCATAGATCGCCTCGAATGCGGGGCTGAGATATTCCCAATGCAGGCGGTCTGCGTCCCGGATCCACAACACGTCGGAGGACGCCTCGCCGAACTGGCGGAAGCGCGTCTCGCTGTCGCGCAGCGCGGCCTCGGTCCGCTTGCGGTCGTCGATGTTCATCGCGAGCTCGACCAGGGTGCCGTCGCCAATGTCGCGGCCGGCGAACATCATCCAGGTGCGCTCGCCGTTCTTGCGGAAATACTCCTTCTCGTATGGACCGATCCGGCCGGTCCGCTGCAGCAGGTCGATCTGGGCGGCAGAGCTGACGCGCCATTCTGGCGGTGTCATGCGCTGCCACGTCAACTGGCGGTTCGCGACCTCCTCGCGCGAATAGCCGGTCATGTTGAAGAATGCGTCGTTCGCATCGATCAGCGTGCCCTCGACATGATCGAAGAATAACACGCCGACCGAGTCGATCTCGAGGATGCGCTGCAATCGATGCGCGCTGGCCTCGCTGCCGTTTGCACCGGGCTTGGCAGGCGCCGGCATGTCGTGGTGGCGCGGCTCACCGCAGGTCAGGCGAATGGCGAGATCCGGGTCCGACCGTGTGAGTGCCAGCACGTCGGGATCGAGCGAGAGCTCGGGATGGGCGTCGGCCCAGAAATGCGCCATGCGCAGATAGGCCATGAACGCCGTCAGGACTTCGAAGCGGGGCTCGCCGAACGCCTTGCGAAGCGCCAGCCTCGAGCGAGCGGCCGCCTGGCTCGAAACGAACATGGCCGAAGCCGCGTCGAGCACGTCGGCCTCGCCGTCGCTGCGTGGCTCAGGAATGTCGATGGGGCCCTCGACCGCCTCCAGACGGGTCAGCGCCGCCGTGATGCGCGCGGGATCCGCGAGCGGAAGCGAGAGCAGAGCGCGGGCCTGATCGAGCGTCTCCGGCTGAAATGCCGCATCCGGGGCGGGGGTGCCCAGCCCGATCAGGAAGGCGAAATGCCGGGTGAGGCAATAGGACGACCCGTTGAGGCGTGAGAGATGGACCGCAAGCCGCTCCTTGAACAGCGCCGGCAATGGCGCATCGAGATAGGCGCATTTCGCGAGCTGCCACAACTGCCGCACGGTCTCGGGCGCCGAGGGCGTTGGCCGGAACAGATTCGGCATCAGCCCGAGGCGCTGCACGATCTCCTGCTCAAAAGGCCCGTCAGCCATGCGCTGTTCAACCATCGCCGTTTCCCAGGCAGAGTGCCCGAGCCGGCCAGCCTCGCGCAAGTCGTATGCGGCAGTGCCCGGAACGCCTTACTCATTCGCATCGAGCTGACGACCTTCTCGATCCAAATGCAAATAATTCGCATTGAACAGGCCGGCGCTCATCAGGCGCTCGAGATCTGGCAGCACCAGCATCTTGCCCTTGAGCACGATCAGGTTGTTGGCCCGCAATTCCTGAAGCGTACGATTGACGTGGACCTTCGACAGCCCGGTTGCCTCGGCCAGATCCGCCTGAGTCAACGGGAAACTGCAGCCGTTATCCTCGGCGAGGCCCGCGAGACGTAGCCGGAAGAACAGCTCGCATAGCAGATGTGCCATTCGTTCGGACGCGGTGCGCTGTCCGAGATTCATCGTCCACTCGCGCTGAATGGCAGCGTTGACCAGGGTTTCCCACCAGAATGCAGTGGCGATGCGCGGATAGCCGGTGCTGATCTCGTCGAAGAACTCGCGCGACAAATCGGCGATCGAGACTGGAGTGATGGTGCCGATCGAATGGTCCATCTCGCGCAGGATGAAGATGTTGAGGTCGCAGATGTCGCCGGGCAGGAAGAACGAGACGATCTGACGACGGCCATCCTCGAGTTGCTTGTAGCGGCAGGCCCAGCCGTTCAGGATGAGATGGACATCCTTCGGTTTCTCGCCTTCGCGGGCGATGTCGGTGCGTGGTGCAAAGGTCCTGACCCGCTGCGCCGCTGCGCGGTTGAGCATCAGGCGGTCGGCCGCAGAGAGGCGGACGAAGTTTTCGAGCTTGCGGACAAGATGACTCAAAGAGCGGCTCCCCCGGGATTGCTTATAGGGGTTCCATGTGCTGCGACTACAATAACTTATGTTAGCATGATACCTCGTCAACCGCGCTTCTTTTTGCATGAGCGCCGGGAACGATGACAGCGTCGTTCCGGATGAGATCGTGTTGCAACACCGGCGAGCGCGAAACGACATTGGATCATCGCGAGAGCCCGGTGAACTACGGGGAACGAAGGAGTCCCGCGACAATCTGGCGACCGCCGACGTCCCGAGATTAATCCCCCTTTAGGCTCCGCTGCCTAATTTCAACACATCATAAACCGGGAATGAATCATGCGAGTCGGTCAGCTCTTCGCGGTCTCGATGCTATCGGTCACGGCCTTGGCCTGTGTGCTCGGAGGCGAAGTCCTGGTCACTCAGTATCGCGCCTATGCGAGCAGGACCGAAGCGATCAAGTCGGTGGACGGGTTCGGCGCCGTGCTCCTCGCCGGACAATCAGTTGCTGCATTGCGCGCGCCGTTCGTAACGCCGATGTTCCAGGACACGCCGGCTACTCCGGCGCAGCAGGACGCCTTGGACAAGGCCGGACAGCAGGTGGACGCAGCCTTCCTCAAGGCAAAGGCCGCGGTCGAGAATCTCTCCGACAGCCAGGTCATTCTCGATGGCCTCAATGCCGCGAGGACGAAGCTGACCGACGTGCGCACGACGGTCGACCGCGCCGTCAAGCTGCCCGTCAATGCGCGTGATCCGGCGGCGATGAAAGGCTTCCTGCCGGCGCTCGCCGACGTCCTGAAGACCATCGAGCCGCTGCTGAACCGCCTGGAAAATCGCGTCGCGAGCGCAGATGCCTCGCTGACGCCGCTGCTGTCGATCGCGCGCATCACGCAAGACCTGCGCATCACCGCCGGCGGCCGTGCCGCCATGCTCGTTCCGGCCATCGGCGCCAAGAGGCCGCTGAACCCCGCCGAGCAGTCGAACATCGATCGCGCGCAGGGCCGGGTCGAGGTCGATCGTGAGCGGATCGAGTCGAGCATCGACCAGCTCGGGAATCCGCCCAGGGTCGCGCAGGCCATGACGGAAGCCGTCGACGCCTATTTCAACAATGCCGCTGGGCTGATCGAAAAGGAGATCGCGGCCTCGCGCGCCAACACCGGTTACAGCCTCACTCCGGAGCAACTTGGCGGCACGGTCGTGCCGCCGATCGGGAAATTCCTGTCGGTCCGCGACAACGCCCTGTCCGAGGCGAGGGCGCGCGCCGAAGCCGCGCGCGACGACGCTTTCTTCATGCTGGGTATCGGCGGGGGTGCCGTCATCGCGCTGCTCGGCATGCTCGGTGTCGTCACCTTCATGCTCCGCCGCCGCGTGATCTCGCCGCTCGCAGCCCTGACCGGGGTCGTCGGCGACCTCGCCGCCGGCCGTGACGACGTGATCGTTCCGGCCAGCGATCGCCAGGATGAGATCGGGACGCTGGCCGCTTCGCTGCAGGTGTTCAAGGACGCGCTGCTGGCGAAGAAGGAAGCCGATCGTGCGGCAGCAAGCGAGGCTGAGGCGAAGATCCAGCGCGGACAGCGGGTGGATACGATCACCCGGGAATTCGAGGCGGTCATCAGCGAAATCGTGGACGTGGTATCGTCGGCCTCCAATGCGCTCGAAAGCTCGGCCGGAACGCTCACCACCACCGCCGAGCAGTCGGAGCGGCTGGCGACCACCGTGGCCTCGGCATCGGAGGAGGCCTCCACCAACGTGCAGTCGGTCGCATCTGCGACGGAGGAGATGTCCTCGTCGGTGACGGAGATCAGCCGCCAGGTGCAGGACTCCGCCCGTGTCGCCAACGAAGCCGTTCAGCAGGCTCAGCGGACCAACGACCGTGTCGGCGAGCTTGCCAAGGCCGCCGGGCGCATCGGCGACGTCGTGGAGCTGATCAATTCGATCGCGGGTCAGACCAACCTGCTGGCGCTGAATGCGACCATCGAGGCGGCGCGAGCCGGTGAGGCCGGGCGTGGCTTTGCCGTCGTGGCTTCCGAGGTGAAAGCGCTGGCCGAGCAGACCGCCAAGGCAACTGATGAGATCAGCCACCAGATCAACGGCATCCAGGCCGCGACGCAGGAGTCCGTGAACGCGATCCGCGATATCGGTGAGACCATCGAGAAGATGTCGGAGATCGCCTCGACGATTGCCTCCGCCGTGGAGGAGCAGGGCGCCGCGACGCAGGAGATCTCGCGCAGCATTCAGCAGGCCGCGCACGGGACGCAGGAGGTTTCGGCCAATATCACCGACGTGCAGCGTGGCGCGAGCGCAACCGGCCAGGCTTCCGCGCAGGTGCTGAATGCGGCCAAATCGCTGGCCGGCGAAAGCAGCCGGCTGAAGCGCGAAGTGGCGCGCTTCCTGGGCTCGGTCCGGGCGGCCTGAGGCGAAAGGCAACACAGTAGCGACCAAAGGGCGCCGGACCTCTTCGATCCGGCGCCCTTCATTTCATGATTTGCGCGTGCCGTGCGTCGCGGCATCCGGCAACGCGGCCTGCCCGAGGTGAAATACCTGCGGAGAACTACTTGGCCTTGTCGAGCGTTTGCGCCATCTCGAGATGGTGCTGCAAGGCGGGCAGGGTCTTGCCGGCCCACGCCTTCAGCTCGGGATTGTCGCCGCCCTTCGCATAGCGCTCGAACAGCGACACCGCGTCCTTGTGGGCGCTGACCTGCATGTCGTCGAAATCGGAGCTGAAGTCCTTGCCTTTGGCTGCCTTCAGCTTGTCGAGCTTGCTCTGATGCGCGCTGTCGAGGCCGGCGGGAAGCTGCACCTTGACCTTGCCGCTGTCGACCATGCTCTTGAGCTCGCTCGAGGTCTTGGTGTGGTCCTTCACCATCTGCGCGGCGAAGCTCTTCTCCTGTGCGTTGCCTTTCTCCTCGCCGAGCTCGTTCGATTGCAGCTCGAACATGTCGCTGATGGCGACCTGCTTGACGAAATCTTCCGTGCTCGGCGCGATGCCGAGCGCCGAATTGACGCCGGTCTTCTCTCCGACCGATTGCGCCAGAGCGGGGCCGGCCAGCACAAGACAGCCGACGGCAATGATGGTGCGCTTCATGATCGTTCCTCTTGCTCAGGGGTTGAGGACTAAACCGTGAGCGGGACGCGATGTTCCGCGGAAGGCCGGCGCGAGCTGCGGCCTGAGCGGCTGTATCCTGCGCCGAGCATGGCGCGCAGCCGCAGGGCATCGGCGGGGGCGGCACTCTTCTGGTCATTGTCGAAATAGACGTAGACGTCGATGCCGTGCGCCGACCATGCCTGGATACGCCTGGCCCATTCCTCGAGCTTTGCGGCTGGATAGTTGTCCTTGTAGCGGCCGCCCGGGCCGTGGCCGCGCACATAGACGAAATCGGCGGTGCGTTTCCAGGGGGCCGGGGCATCGTGATGGTCAGACAAGCACAGCGAGATGTTCGCCTCCCGCAGCAGGCGGATGATGGAAGGCGTGTACCAGCTCGGGTGGCGGAATTCGAAACTGTAGCGCCTGTGCGTGGGCAACAGCGGCAGGAACGATCGCAGTCGATCGAGATTCGCTTCGAACTGCGGCGGCAGCTGAAACAGCACGGGGCCGGCCTTGTCGCCGAGCAGCGCCATCCGGCCCTCCATCAGCGCAATGCTGTTCACCGAGCGCTCGGACAGGCGCTTCCAATGCGTGATGAACTTGGAGGCCTTCCAGGCAAAGACGAAGTCCGGCCCGGTCTGATCACGCCAGCTGCGAACGGCCGCCTCGGTGGGGGTTCGATAGAACACGCCGTTCAGCTCTGTGGTCTCGAACTGAGTCGCGTAGTAGGGCAGCTGATGCTTGATCAGCAGGCCGGAGGGAAAGAAGGCGCCGCGCCAGGAGGCGTAGTGCCATCCCGATGTGCCGACCACGATCCGCGCCATCATTACCCTCGCCGGGACACCCTGTCTGTCACCCGATCCAAGCGTTTGGATGCGGTCGGGTTCCTCGGCAGGGGCACGGTCCAGCAGGCGAGGGCATTTAACGCTATACGGTTCTCTGCCGTAGAGACAGAGGGCGCTATCTGTCAGCAGCTTGCATGATCGGGGCGCTCAACAGCTCGTTGATGTGGGCGGCGGTCTCGGCCTGAAGCGCCTTCTTCAACAGAATGTCGCGTTCCTGGCCCGCAGGTAGCAGCTCAGCTGCATCGCGCGCGGCCGCGGCGGCCTGCTGCAGACGTTCCGCGAACGGGATGATCTGCTTGCTCCGGTTCCTCTTGATGGCCATGGCCGAACTCCTGTCATTCTGGACAGAAAAATGCGGCCACGGCGCGTTCGTGTCGCTAACACACGTTAGCGTGCAGTTCACGATGCGCGGAAGTCGGTTTCCGAAACAATCTCCGCCGAGCTGATTAGTTGTTTGACCTGTCCGGATCATTGCCGGGCACGCTCAGATGAACCTCGTGCCCTTGCTTGAGCGCCAGCGTCGCCGCCGCTGCCGCCGACTCGAATGCGGCTTCCTTGGTCGCGTAGTCGCCGTGGACATTGCCGTCGTGCAGCACGCTCCAGTGATCTTCGACCGCGACGATTGCGTATTGAGCCAGTCCCATTCCGTCCTCCATCTCAACTGCGCGTGAGCGCCAATTCTCGCGACCTGATGCAGTGCCGGCGAGCACGCCCATGAGTGGGCAGCCGCTGGACGCCATGTCAGAGCGCGCTGCGCGACAGCCTCAACGGCTCTGGTTGAGCGGGCCCTTTCCTCGCGCACTGTCGCTGGCCGTATCGTTGCCTGGGGCGGTCGGCGCGGCGGCCGCCGGGGCGCTCTGCTTCGGGGCCGCAGTGCCGGTGGTCTGCTGGCTGGTCGCCTGCGTGTCCTGCCGTGGACCCTTGTCGCCGGCGAACGACCAGAACATCAGCACGATGGCGGCGGCAACCACGACGATCGGGATCAGCAGGGCGTAGGGTGTGTTGCTCTGCATTCCGGGGACGCGCGACCCGGCGCCGCTGGCGCGCTCGGCCTGATCGTGCGCCGCGATCGACGCACGCGTGTTCTCGTCGAGCCTGGCACGCTCGCCGGGACGCAGCCGTCCGGACCGCGTCGCTGCATAAGCAAGGACGAGGCCGAGGATGACGATGCCGATCCCCCAACCCCAGAATGTTGCTGCTCCGCCGTCCATCGTTCGCCTCCCGCGCTGCTCGTCCCGACCGATCTCATCGGCCGAGTGCACGATCAACGAGAGGGTGATGCATCCGTTCCAGGTCGATGCGCCCCGGTGCCGCTCGACGGGCTGCTCAGGCCGGGCCCCTCCGGAGGCGTCGCCGGTGGCTTGCTGGGGCCTACCGGGCGGGGCGATAGCCTGTTAAGCAACACCTGACTGCGGGACGAGGTCCCGAGCGACAGGAGAGAGGCATCGGCAATGATTCAGACGGTCGGCATCATCGGAGCAGGCACCATGGGCAACGGCATCGCGCAGGTGTGCGCGGCGGCCGGCCTGCCAATCGTCATGGTTGATATTTCCGAGCAGGCGGTGGCGCGTGGGCTCGCCACCGTCGGCTCGAGCCTCGATCGCCTGGTCAAGAAGGACAAGATGACCGCCGCCGACAAGGACAGGGCGCTGTCGCTGATCTCCGGCACAACGGACAAGGCCAAGCTGTCGAGCTGTGATCTGGTGATCGAGGCCGCGACCGAGAACGAGGAGCTCAAGCACAAGATCCTCAAGGACCTCTGCGCCGGCCTGAAGCCCGAAGCTCTGATCGCCACCAACACCTCGTCGATCTCGATCACCAAGCTCGCCACCGCGACCGACCGGCCAGACCGCTTCATCGGCATGCACTTCTTCAATCCCGTGCCGATGATGGCGCTGCTCGAGCTGATCCGCGGCCTGCAGACCTCCGATGCCACCCACGCTGCGGCGGCCGACTTCGCCAAGCGGATCGGCAAGGTTGCAATCACCGCCAAGAACAGTCCCGGCTTCGCCGTGAACCGCATCCTGTGCCCGATGATCAACGAAGCCATCTTCGCCTATTCGGAAGGGATTGCCACCGCTGCCGATATCGACGAAGGCATGAAGCTCGGCTGCAATCATCCGATCGGCCCGCTGGCGCTCGCGGACCTGATCGGACTCGATACGATGTTGTCGGTGATGGAGGTGTTCTACAACGGCTTCAACGATCCCAAATATCGCCCGGCGCCACTGCTGAAGGAAATGGTGGCCGCAGGGCAACTCGGACGTAAGACCGGCAAGGGCTTCTACGACTACAACAAGTAGCTGCGGTGCGCAGCGGAGTGAAGGCGCGGCGGATCACGCGGATCCGCCGTTGCTTGTGACACTTCAGCTCTACGCTCAAGGAAGAGTTCTACGCTCAAGAAAGAGTTCTGCGCTTGAGGAAGCGTCCGCACGCCAGCACGGTATGTCGCGTGCAATGGGCGTGGTGCAGCAATGTCCGGCTGTTGAGAGCGTGAGCGGATTTTGCTCCTTGCGATGTCCATTGGCGCTATGGATGGCGTTATATCGATGCGCGCTCTCTGCGGCTTTGCGCAATCACCAACTCACGACTCAGTTGCCCGGCGGCAACGAGTCCAATGGAGACTTCCGCATCGAAGAGGCTTCCGCATCGAAAATTCGTCGCTCACGGCACAGCGCCGGGCCGGCAAGGGGCCATGCCTCGCTGATGCAGCCCTCTAAGCCGCGTCCCGGCGTGCCGTTCGTGAGTTGCCGCTATGCGATGGTCCGAAGCGATACCGTCGCATTCAGCGGTTCTGGTACGGAGGTGGAGTCATAGAGCCTCCTTGCAATCCGGTTTGCTTGCTGCCGTTGGGTCGCTGCTGCGAGCAGACGGCATCGCGATGCTCCTCCTGTGCGCCGATGCTGTCAAGGCGCATCATGACGCAATGATGAATTCGACGTTACGAGTTTCTGCGCCGCGATGGCACCCATGCGTGTGATGACAAACCATCGAAAATGACTAAATGAGACGGGCTGTCTGCAGGATGCCTGAAGGCCGACCTGCGCATGGACGCGACAGAATGAGGCGCGCAGATGAATGCGGTGGCTCGAATGGCCGCGTTCATGTGTGATTGCACTCGGGGCTGATAGGCTGGCAGCCGGAACCAAAAGAGCGGCGCAGCGTCTTGTCTGCCGCGATCAAGCAGGAGAACAGCGATGAAAGCAGCAACGATCACTCTGGCCGCGGTTGCGGCTCTCGTGTCGAGCCTTCCTGCGCTTGCCGCGGACCAAGGCGTTGCAGGTGTCGTGACGGGCATCAACCGTCTGAATGGAACCGTCGCCATCAAGCGCGTTCAGGCTGGAACAGTGGGAGCAAACGCCGCGGCCGAGGAGTTCAAGGTCAAGGACAATGCGATGATCGAGGAGGTTCATGCCGGTGATCGCGTCACGTTCTCGACTGCCGACGGCACCGGAGCGAAGACGATCATCAAGCTCGACCGACAGAAATAGCTTTGCTCCACTGAGGACGCGCGATGCGGACGCGGGGACGTTTGCAGCGATGTTGCGCATGGTGTGTTGCGCTGTGGCTGATCGTCGGTCTGTGGCCTGTCGCAAGGGCAGGGATCGATGATCTCTACCGGGCGCAAACCGTCGTCACCGGCCAGGGGGAGGACAATCGCCGGGCTGGCTTTGCGCTTTGCCTGGAGGATGTCCTCATCAAGGTGTCCGGCGCCTTACAGCTCAAGGAGGATGAGAGGCTTGCGCCGCTCAAGTTGCGGGCGGGCGAATATGTCACGAGCTTCGACTATCACGACCAGATGTCGGGCAAGCCGAAGCGCGATGAGCAGGGGACACGCGACCGGCCCTATGACCTGACCGTGTCGTTCGATCGCGGCAAGATCGACGATCTGCTGCGCTCATTCGACATCAAGCCGTGGCTGGCGCCGCGGCCGTTGGTCGCGGCCGTGGTGGCGATGTCGTCGGGCAGCCGGACCTATCTCGTCACATCCGACGATCGGCAGTCGGATCTTCAGCGCGATGCGTTGCGGGCCGCCGCGAGCAAGCGCGGCCTCACCATGCTCCTCCCTGCATCGCAGGCGGGCTCGATCGCGCTTGGCCGCGCCGAGCTGCCTCCTGCAACCCTCGCTGCGACGATACCGGGCGCCGAGGCGACGTTGCTGGGCCGGCTTACCTGGGACGATGCCGAGCTCGGCTGGGTCGCGCAATGGCAGCTTGATGCGGCAGGCGCGGAGCATCACTGGGAGTTTCGTGGTGTCACGTTCGATGAAGCGTTTCGCCGCGGATTGGGCGGTGTCGCCCAGATCCTTTCGCACAACGGCGCGCCCTGACGCGCAGTCCGCCGCGAGCGCGGTCCTGACACGCTGACATACCGTTGCCTCCATGGGATTGCCGTGAGGTTGCCGCGATAGACTGTCACCGTCCTGTCGTGTTCATGCCGGAGCGGCCAACGTCCCATGCGCGGGCGATGCGCCGCCGGAAGCGGACAGGAGGTGCTCGTGCTGAAGCTCAAAACGTGTCTCGTCGCCGCGCTGATGCTCACAACGTCCGTGTCGCTGGCTGCGGCTGCTCCGGGGCTGCTGCGCAAACCGGCCACGATGCGTGCAGGACCGGGCGCCGGCTTTCCGGTCGTCGAGCGCATTCCGGCGGGCACACGTGTCACCATCCACGGCTGCATCCAGGGTGGGGCCTGGTGTGATGTCAGCATCGACGGCGAACGCGGTTGGGTGGCGGCGAAGGCGCTCGCTTATCTCTATCGTGAGCAGTACGTCTCTTTGCCCGAATATGTGGAATACGTGCCGGTGGCGCCGTTCGTATTGACCACGTATTGGAGCAGCTTCTACTTCGGACGGCCGTGGTTTCATCGCCATGCGTTCTGGAACCGCTACTCGCGTCACCATCCGCCAGCGATGGCGCAAAATCCGCAGCAGCCCGGCATAAACCCTGGTGGTGCCGGTCGCGGTCCTGCCGGGATGGGGCACGCCGTCGCCGGCGCGACGACCGGAGCCGGCGGTCAGCCCACGCCGCCGCGCATGGCGGCAGGCTCGCCTGCACCACAAACCACAGGTCTCGCCGGACCGCGAATGCCGGCCGGCAATGCGCAGAGCGCGATGCCTGTCAGCATCGTGCAGCCTTCCATGGGGCGCATCAGCGGCCCGTCGCAGGGTGCACGTGCGCAAATGGGCGGCATGCGCGCCATGAGCGGGGGAGGAGCGCTCCCCGGCGCAGCAGCCCCCCATTTCGGAAATTCCGCCATGAGTGGGCCGCGCATGGGCGCAAGCGTCGGCCGGGGCGGTGGTCGTTCCGGGCCCGGCGGTGGTTTCCGGCGACATTGACGCAGCCCGGGATCGACGCGGAGGCGCGGAAACGCCCGGGTTCGTGGATGGCGATAGGCGGAGGCGATGACTATATGCGTGTGGTCGTCCTGCAATTGAATGCCATCCTCAGCTGCCGTGAAAAAGCTCGTGCTTCTGTTCCTGCTGCTCCTCGTCGCCCCGATCTCACTATCCGCCGCAAACTATCTGCGCAGCGACCGCGGGAGCGGCTGGCAGACGGCGGACCGGTCGAGCGCGGGATTGCTGCCGCCTCCCGAACAGAACGTCGATGCCGTCGTTCGCGTGTTCGCTGCACGGACGGTGCGCTGGCGCGGCATCTTCGCGGTCCACACCTGGATCGTCGTCAAGGACAAGGGCGCCCGGCGCTACACACGCTACGACTACACGGCGTGGGGCGAGCCGATCCGCATCGACGGCTTCGCACCGGACGGGCGCTGGTTCGGTGCGCTGCCGGAAACCGTGCTGGCCGTTGATGGTGACGAGGCCGAGCGTGTGATTCCGAGGATTCGCAGCGTCATCGAGGGCTATCGCTTCCGCGCCTATGGCGACTACAATGCGTGGCCCGGACCGAACTCGAACACCTTCGTGCAGGCGGCTCTGAACGCCGTTCCTGAGCTGAACGCGGTGCTGCCGCCGACTGCGATCGGCAAGGACTTCCCCTATGACGGGTGGTGGGGACGTACGGCTTCCGGAACCGGTCTGTTCGTCTCACTGGGAGGCTATCTCGGCTTCACCGTGGGCTGGATCGAAGGGCTGGAGTTGAACGTCTTCGGCGGGGTCCTCGGCCTTGATGTGCGTCGGCCGGCTCTGAAGTTTCCCGGAATTGGCCGGCTCGGCCTGCCCCTGACCTGAGACTGCGCTCGGCGGCCATCGATATCGCCTGGCACGGCCCTTGCTGCGATCCGTACTGGCACCCCGCAATGTCGCGGATGCGCCATACGCCGGCGTCCTGCCGCGTGCGCGCGTCGAGGTTCGCTTCGAGCGCATTGCGTGTGCCTGATCCGCTGCGCGGCGATGGGAGACTGCTGATGAACACGCTGTTTGCGATCTGCGCGACCTACGAAGTCGATGACGGCAGCGCGCGCGGCTTCGTGCTGCAGCGGCGCGATCCGGATGGCAGCGCGAAGCCCTGGCCGATCCTGGTCACGCGTAAAGGCAACAACTTCTACGGATTCGAGAATGCCTGCCCGCATCAAGGCGCGCGGCTAGACAAGCGTCCGGGCGAGTTCATGGATGAGGAGGGCAACTTCCTCGTCTGCAGCCAGCATGGCGCGCAGTTCGATCTCGATACCGGGCGGTGCTTCATTGGGCCTTGTCAGGGCGGGGCGCTGCTGCCGGTCAAGCTCGTCATCGACGACGGCGACGTTTGTCTGTCTGGTGTGGATCTCGATGAGGAGGACGGGCTCGACATCGACGATCCCGAGGACGACGTCCCCGAGGTCCAGATCACTTCGGACTGACGTGCCCCGCCGGCCGCCATCCGGGGATCAGCCCTTCTTCCGTTCGGCTCGACTGAAATTGCTGAGATGTCCCTCACGGGCAGCCTGCGCGCGCGCTGCCTTGATCATGCCGGGGCTCCGCGCCGGCGGCGCCGGAAGCGAGGGCAGACGGGCGAGCTTGCGCCCGCCGCAGGTGGGGCACACCGGCTTTTCCGAAATCCCGATCAGCAACTCGACGTCCTGCGCGCAGGTGGCGCAATGGAAGCTGTAGAACGGCATGACACGCATCCCTTCGTTGACACGAGGGGGTGTTGCAGGAAGCGGGCCAGCGGTGAGCTGGCCTGAAAAACGCCGCTGCTGGGCTCATTTGCGCACAAGCAGCGCCGTTTTCCTTCCGCGCTTGTCCCGAACGCGACGTCGCGAGCGTCCAACGTTCGACAGTGCTGCACGCGACGGCGGATCCGGCGGCCGGGCCCGTGGATCCGGGCGCCAGCCAGCCGGGGACGCGATCAGGCGTGGGTCTTCGGCACGTACTTGCCGGCGACGCACTTGTAACTCTGCAGATGCCACTCGTGGTAAGGACCCTTCGACATCCAGTCTGCGATGCCGATCTGCGCACTGACTGCGCATGATGCCATCGTGATGCCGGACATCTCGCTGTTGGTAACGACCTTCTCCATGCAGAGCTGGCCGTTGCATAGCATTGCGACGAGAGTGACGAGCACGTTGATTCTGCCTCCAAAGAGTGGGACCCGGTGAGGATCGAGAAAGCAGAGTTCATGCCAAGTTATGAATCCAGGCCGTGCTGCTACGGGAAGGATTGATACGGGTGTCACTTCATGGCGACAGAAACGTGATGGATTCACTGCTTACGTCACGCATCGCTCCGAGTGCCGATCTCCTGCGCTGCTGATCAGTTGGCTGTTTGGATGTAGCTACGTCCACTCTGCTTCAATTTGAGCTACGATCGTCGTGCGCCGAAGCCAAACTGCAGGCAGCGCCTGCGCAGTCCTGAGGCGTTCAGGGGCGGCTGTCCTGAAGGCCCCGGTTCGCCGCTGCATTCCGAATGCGGGCAGCGTTCGGATACCGTATTTCACACGGACGTGACGGGGGCGATAGGCGGCGGACTTGCGTCCTCGGGCGGCGGTTCCGTAGGAAGACGGACCATTCTGGGGGACGTGATGACAGTCGATTTCACCCGCCGCGCGCTTCTTGAGCTGGCCGGCGTTTCATCGATCACAGTGGCCGCCATCGCCGCCGCGCGCGCTGAGGGCGGGGGCGAGAGCACCGCGCCGGGCCCGACCTTCGCGAGCCGGACGCCGATTCGGATCGGCATGGTGACCTTGCGCGTGAACGATCCCGACAAGGTCGCTGGCTTCTACCGCGACGTCATCGGCCTCTCGGTGTTGCAGCGGACGGAGACGTCGGTCCGGCTCGGCGCCGGCGGCGTGGCGCTGGTCGAGCTCGAGCCGCGCCCGGATGCGAATCGCGAATCGCCGCGCGCCGCCGGGTTGTTTCACACCGCCTTCCTGATGCCGACCCGCAAGGACCTCGCGCGCTGGCTGGTGCATGTCGCGCGCAACCGCACGCCGCTGACCGGCTTTGCCGACCACAATGTCAGCGAGGCCGTCTATCTCGACGATCCCGAAGGCAACGGCGTCGAGGTCTACGCCGACCGCGCCCCCGAGTTGTGGCAGTGGCGCGACGGCTCGGTTCGCATGGGCACGGAGCAGCTCGACCTCGACGATCTGGTCGGGCTCACCGATGCGCGCACCACGAACTACGCCGGCGCGCCGGAGGACTTGCGGATCGGTCATGTCCATCTGAAGGTCGGCGATATCGGTCAGGCCGCGGCGTTCTACACCGGGCTGATCGGCCTCAGCCCGACGCGCACGATCGACCGCGCCGCCTTCCTGTCGTCAGGCCGCTATCACCATCACATCGGCGCCAACACCTGGCGCAGCGCCGGCGCCGGCCGCCGTGACGATGGCACCACCGGCTTGTCCTGGTTCTCCTTCGAGGTTCGCGGCGAAGAGCTTCTCGCTGGACAGGAGGCGCGGCTGCGTCGGGCCGGTGCCGTGCTGACGACGCTCACGAATGGTTTGGAGACCGCGGATCCCTGGGGCACCAGGGTCCGTTTGATCCGGGCGTGATGGTGCAGGTGTCTGGCGGCCGACCGGCTGTCAGAGCGCAAGTCGGCGGTGCGGGATCGTCCGCTCAGGCTTCGTTGAGGCCTGCGCCCCGATCCGTCAGCACCTTCTGGCCTTTCGCCGTCAACTCGTAGATGTCACCATCCTTGGCGACGTAGCCCTCACGGATCAGGCCGTCGATCTCGTCCTGCCGCGCGGGGGAGAAGGCGATCGCCTGACCGATATCCGCAAGCGTTGCGATCTGGTCGTCCGTCAGCATGGTCATTCTCCCGTTGTTCAACCGAACGCCGCGGCGTCGCGAAATGTTCCGGGAGGATTGAAGGCTAGGCCTTGCGCACGAACTCCGATTTCAAGTTCATCTGGCCGATGCCGTCGATCTTGCAAGCGATGTTGTGGCCGTCGCTGGCTTCCTGCAGGCGGATGTTGCGCACCTTGGTGCCGCCCTTCACCACCGAGGAAGAGCCTTTCACTTTGAGGTCTTTGATGACGATGACGCTGTCCCCATCAGCGAGGACATTGCCGTTGGCGTCGCGGATGCTGGTGTCGTCATCGGCCGCAGCGGCACCGGTGGCGTCACCGCTCCATTCGTGACCGCATTCCGGACAGACCCACAAGGCACCGTCCTGATAAGCGTGCTCGGAGCGGCATTGCGGGCAGGTCATCGCGTCGGTCATCTCATCCTCGGGCGCTGGCAGAAGCGTGGCGCAGCGTTAGAGGCTCGCATGGAACCGGGCAAGGAAAATCGCCTACGGCCGCAGTCACAGCGCGCGTTGCAGAGCCATCGCGCGCTGTCGTTGTCGAGATGGCGCTGGCCGAGCCAGCCGGGTCTCAGGCCGCCTTTTTCTCGGGGACCTTGGCGGTTTCCGTCTCGGCCGCTTCCATGGCTCGCATATAGGTGTCGAGCAGCGTCTCGTGCTCGTCGCGCTCTTCCTGGTCCTGCTTTCGCAGCTTGATGATCTCCTTCAGGATCTTGACGTCGAAGCCCTCGCCCTTGGCCTCGGCGAAGACTTCCTTCTTCTGCTCGTTCAGTTCCGCCAACTCGCCATCGAGGTGCTCGATCCGTTCGACGAAGGACCGGATGCGCGCGCCGGGAATGCCGATCTCTGACATGGTGACTCCTGTACTAATGGGATGGAGAAAATGCGCGGCAGTTCGTTGCCAATGTCTTAACGGCGGCGTCTTGCCCACAGCGGCACGTCCGACGTGCTTAACGCGGAGCAGGGCGGCGGCCGATGCTGGCGCGCGCCGACGATACGTCAGCTCCGCTCCGGTGCTGCGAGCTTCTGAAACTGCTTCTTCATCGCATTGAGCTTGCGGAGATAGCCCGCCACCGAGTGGTCGCCGCAGCGCTCGCCATCGTCCGGCTTGAAGCCGCGGCGGACGAAGCCTGATGCAGGACCGGCGCCGCAGAGATGGATCACGGCGGCGAGATCCTGCCTCTGCTGCGCCGTCGGCTTTGCGGCAGGGTGCCGCGCGAGCACCGAAGCGACCTGGCGGTCGAGCGAGATGACCGTGAGCGCCACCGCGTGCGGCGGCCAGGCGCGGACGTACAGGCTCGGCGATCCGCAGCCGTCGCTGACGACCTCGTGATCGCGGATGCAGAAGCGGGACGCATCGGCGAACGCGCCATCCGTCATCTGGAACAAGCCCACGGCGCTCGAGGCCGGCTGATACAGCGCGAACGGATTCCACGCCAGGCGCCAGCGCCAATAGGTGCGCGCCACCGGATTGCCGGAGCTCTCGGTCTGCGCCAGAGCTGCCAGCAGCTCCGCCGTGATCGCGCGTGTCGCATGCGCGCGGAACAGCGTGCCGTATTGCCGCCACGTCTCGTCCGGCTCCTTGTCGAGCGAGTGGCCGGTCACCACGAACAACTCGGTCGGCTTGCGGACGACGTGATAGGCCAGATTGACCAGCGCGAAGGTGCCGAGCGCCAGTCCGGCGATGCAGGTCAGCTTGAGCCACCGCGGCGCCGCGCTCGCCTGCCGCCCCAGCCACCGCGCAGCGCGTGGTGCGATTCGCTCCATATCGCGCCGCAGCCTGCGCCAACGGCCGCTCCGCTGCGGCTTGCGCGATTTTTGTTGGAGTGGAGCAGGGCTGTTCGGCAACTGATTACCTCGGCTGTCGGTGTGCCGGTCCATGGTTAAGGAAGAATTTGTGCAATTGCGCCATCCTGCCACTTTATGGTGTGAGGCGGTGCGTGATGAAGAAGTCGGTCAGTACCCTGCTGATGGTGCTCCTGTCGGTCCTGGCGGCCGGCATCCTGGTGTCGACGGCAATCCTGATGAGCGGCGCTGCCGGCCGCTATCGCGAGAGCGTGGCGACCGAGCAACTGACGGCGGCGGACAAGGCGATCTTCCAGAACGTCCTCGTGATGCGCGCCCATCGCGGCGACATCCAGAGCGTGCTGCTCAGCGAGGAGGATCCGCGCGCCAAGCTCACCGAATATCAGGCCATCGAGGCCAAGGGCTATGACGGCATCGTCACGGCGCTCGCTGGCGTCGACATGCCCGAGCGGGATGATCTCACGGCCAGGCTGAAATCGAGCTGGGAGGCGACGGTTCCGCAGTTCAGGCTGCTGTTCGACGAGGCCGCCAAGCCGCGGCCCGAGCGGGTGCTCGCACGCACCCAGGCCTGGTACGACGCGATGACCAAGACGCTCGACGCCGCCAATGCGGCCTCGCTCGCGGTGTCCAACCGGGCCTGGATGACCGACCCGACCATCGCCAAGATGGTGCAGGCGCGGCGGCTGGCCTGGCAGGTCCGCGACCGCTACGGGCTGCAATGCTCGGCGATGCGCCCGAACATCAATGCCTCCAAGCCGCTCGACGACGCGCAGAAGGGCACGATCGGCCAGTGGCGCGGCACCGTCGCGGCCGGCTGGGCCGGTCTCGACGACCTCTTGGCCGGCGCAGGCGGCACCCAGCTCGCCTCGGTCGTGAAGTCCTCGCGCGCCGAGGTCGATGCCGCGCAACAGCGCATGGACCAGCTCACCAAGGGCTTCGACGGCAGCGGCAAGCCGGCGATGCCGGCCCCCGAATGGAACGCGTTCTGCCAGGGCCCGTTCGCCGGCATCATCGCCATCGGCATGACCGCGCTCGACGGCTCGATCGCGCGCGCCGAGGCGATCAGGACCGCGGCGCTGAGCAGCCTGATCGTGCAGTCCATCGCCTTCCTCGCCGCGCTCGTGGTGGCCGGCCTGGCGCTGCGCGCGGTCCGCGTTCGCCTGGTGCGCCCGGTGGGCGCGCTGATGCAGGCGATCCAGCGCATCGGCCAGCGCGACTACCAGACCCCGGTGCCGCAATTCGCCCATGCCGACGAGTTCGGCGCCATGGCCGCCGCGCTCGAGGGCCTGCGCGAGAGCGCCGCCACCGCCGACCAGCTGTCGCGCGAGCGCGAGCTCGACCAGGGCCGCCGGCTGGAGCGCTCGCAGGCGATCGACAGCGCCTGCCGGAGCTTCGACGACACCGTGCAGGCGGTCATCGTCAGCATGAGCGGCTCCACCGGCCAGCTCGACACCTCCGCCACCGACGTGCGCCGGCTGGTGGACGATTCCACCGAGCAGACCGCCGCCGTCGCCAGCGCCGCGGAAACCGCGACCAGCAATCTCGAGACCATCGCCGCGGCCACCGAGGAGCTGACGGCCTCCGTCTCCGAGATCGCCGCCCAGGTGCAGGCCTCCGCGGCCGACGCCCGCCAGGCGGTCGAGAAGGCGGCGCAGACCAACGCCACCGTCGAGATGCTCGACCGCGCCGCCAACCGCATCGGCGAGGTGGTCAAGATGATCACCGCGATCGCCAGCCAGACCAACCTGCTGGCGCTCAACGCGACCATCGAGGCGGCGCGCGCGGGCGAGGCCGGCCGCGGCTTCGCGGTGGTCGCCGGCGAGGTCAAGAACCTCGCGGCGCAGACCGCGACCGCCACCGACGACATCACCCGGCAGATCGCCGAGATCCAGGCCGCCACCGGCGAATCGGTCGAGGCGATCCGCGCCATCAGCCTCAACATCTCCGGCATCGACGAGAAGATGACCGCGATCGCGGCCGCCGTCGAGGAGCAGCGCGCCGCCACCACCGAGATCTCGCGCAACTTCCAGCAGGCGGCGCTGGGCACCCGCGCCGTGACCGACACGATCGGTTCGGTCGCCGCGCTCAACCGCCAGACCGGCAATGCGGGGGCTGCGATGGTCGAGTCCGTGCGTCGCATGTCCGACGATGCCGACCGTTTTCGCGTGGCGGTCGAGGGCTTCCTCGGCACCGTGCGCAAGGCGTAGCACCGCCCGCGCGAGCGCGATCCCGCGGCGCAGATGGCGCCCGAGGCTTGCCGGTCGTCGGCCCTCCGAAGCGAGAGGGCGCGGGGAATGCCGGGCGCTGGCCGCACCCATGGCCCGCCTGCAGAAGATAAGCAGGCGGCAGTCACCACAGGTTCAGCCGAGAACACCCGGCATTCCCCGCGCGATGGTTTTCACGCTTATGTCGCGATCTCCCCGGGGACCGGCTTCTTGACCCCGTCGCCAGCGGATCATCACCACCGGCTTGGCCTCAGCACCGGGAGGCCAGGACCACGCGTCTTCACGTCCGCAAGCCTGCCGTTCGTCGGCGAGCGCAAGGCCCGCTGCAGCAAACTCGCAGCCACCGCATCCCCAGACCCTACGTCTCGTGACGATCGCGAAGCGCCCCTCTCGCGGGCCGGGATGAAGAGAGATGATCATAAGTTCGGATAAATGGCAATAGATTTATTTTTGTCGGAAGTGTGCGACGGGGGCAAGGCGGAAGCCCGATCGTGCGAACAGCCGTTCCGTCGTCATTGCGAGCCCGCCGGGCGACGGAACCCTTGGCTCATCAGCCGGTTGACGCAGCTCTCACATCAGCCGCAGAGGAGTTCGTCATGCACGACATCAAGGAACATATGGAAGTCATCGGCGCCGACGGCGTGCATGTCGGCACCGTCGATCGCGTCGACGGCAATCGCATCAAGCTGACCAAGAAGGACAGCGGCGAGGGCAGCCACAAGGGCCATCACCATTTCATCGACAAGAGCCTCGTCGCCGACGTCGAAGGCGACAAGGTGCGACTGTCGGCGGTGGGAGCGGTCGCGGTGACGATGGAGCAGGAGAAGTAGCACTCCGAACTCTGTCATTGCGAGCGCAGCGGGCTGGCTGAGCTGTCGCCAGGCCGTCGTCCGTACCGCAGACTCAGTTGTCATCGCCCGGCCAGGCCGGGCGATCCAGTACGACGCGGCGATGCGGCTTGATCATTGCGGCCGCGGCGTACCGGATGCCCGCCTGCGCGGGCATGACGGAGGTGAATGCGGATGCTCTGCGAAAATCAGAGGCAGAGGCGATCAGCGCAATCGGGGTAGGCAGAACAACGCCGGAGGCGCGCGTGCCCACCATCGGCGCCGGTGGGTGCGGGCGATGGGCACGGCGCGCGAAAGAGCGTACCCCATGTGATCGACAGCGGCGCGCCTTTGCCCGCCCCACGTTCGCGCTATTCGGCGGACGCCAAGATCGTCTTCAACAGCTTCGGGAACCGCGCGTTCAGGTCGGCCTCGCGCACGACGTTGCGATGCTCGACGCCCTTCTTCGTGGTCTGGATCAGGCCGGCCTCGCGGAGGATGCGGAAGTGGTTCGACAGCGTCGATTTGGGAATGTCCGGGCAGGGCGCGGCCGCAGTGCAGGACATGCAGTCGCTCTGTTCCATCAGGCCCTTGACGATGCGCAGCCGCATCGGGTCGGCGAGGGCTGAGAGCACGCCGGCCAGGGTGATGTCGTCCCGCGACGGGTGAAACAATGGCGCCATGAAAAAAGATATAGCGACGCCCTTGCGCCGGTTCAATAGTTCACTAGTTCTGAACGATTGAAGCATGCGCCGTGGGCGCAGGGGAGAGCGAGATGAGCAGACTGGCAGGAAAGGTGGCGCTGGTGACCGGCGCCTCGAAGGGTATCGGCGCGGCGATCGCGGCGCGGCTGGCGGCGGAAGGCGCGGCGGTCGCGGTCAATTACAGTGCCAGCAAGGACGGCGCCGAGCGCGTGGTCGCTGCGATCACCGCCAAGGGCGGCAAGGCGGTCGCGGTCGGCGGCAATCTGACTGACTCGGCTCAGGTGAAATCCGCCGTCGCCGACACCGTCAAGGCGCTCGGCCCGATCGACATCCTCGTCAACAATGCCGGCGTCTACGAATTCGCGCCGCTCGACGCGATCACGCCGGAGCACTTCCACAAGCAGTTCGATCTCAACGTGCTCGGCCTGCTGCTGGTGTCGCAGGAGGCGGCGCGGCATTTCAATCCGGCCGGCGGCAGCATCGTCAATATTTCCTCGGGCGTGTCGACGATCGCGCCTCCGAACGGCGCCGTCTACACGGCCACCAAGGCCGCGGTCGATTCCATTTCCTCGGTGCTGTCGAAGGAGCTCGCGCCGCGCAAGATTCGCGTCAACACCGTCAATCCCGGCATGGTCGTCACCGAAGGCGTGATCGCCGCCGGCTTCCACGAGGGCGAGATGCGCCAATGGATCGAGACCGCCACGCCGCTGGCCCGCGTCGGCAAGGCCGAGGAGATCGCCGCCGCGGTCGCGTTCTTCGCGTCGGATGATGCGTCCTATGTGACGGGCGAGACGTTGCATGTGACGGGGGGCTTGCGCTGAGGAAGCGCGCCGATTGCATCGTACGGCGTAACGGCTGCTGAGCCGTCGTCGGAGAGGCCGGCGCCGGTGCTACAAACACCACCGTCATCGCCCGGCTCGACCGGGCGATCCAGTACGCCGCGGCGGTGCGGCTTGATCACTGCGGCCACGGCGTACTGGATGCCCGCCTGCGCGGGCATGACAGCGGAGGATGTGGATGCCTTGGGAGACCATGGACGGAGATGATCACCAAATGACGCCGGGCGGAGGCTGGCAATCTCACCTCACCCCACCACGATCATCGCGTCGCGCAGCTCATAGCCGCTGCTCACCGGGTTGATCGTCTTGGTCGGCCGCCGCTCCAGCTTCAATCCTGGCACGCGCATCAGCTGATCGAGGAAGATTGCGGCCTCGTGCAGCGCCACGGCGGCGCCGGGGCAGCGGTGCGGGCCATCGCCGAAGCTCAGCAGGCTGGCGGAGCCCTTGGCCGGGCGCACGCGATCCGGATCGAGTTGATGCGGGCAGGCGCCGGCGGCGGCTTCGTCGCGGTTGGCGGCGCCGATGTCGATCTCGACCAGGCTGCGCGCCGGGATCGTCGTTGCGCCCGCATCGGTGTGCAGCGTCATGGGGCAGGCGGTGCGGCGCTTCAGCGTGGATACCACGGGCTCGAGCCGCAGCACCTCCTCGAGAATGGTCATGCGCTCCGGCTCGTCGGCAGCGAGAAAGCGCGCGCGCAGCGCATCGTCCTCGAACAGCCGCAAGCCCGCCATCACGATGAACTCGCGCGTGGTCGCCATCCCCGCGGCGCCATAGGTGAGGCATTCGGTCAGGATCTCGCGGTTGGAATAGCCTTCCGCCAGGAGATGCGAGATGACGTCCTCGCGCGGCCGGCGGCGCCGGGCGCGGATCGCCGGCCGCACGTCGAACCAATAGAAGGCGAGGGTGCGGAGCTGGCCGAAGACGGCGTTGCGCAGCGTCACGATCGCGCCCTTGCCGACAGGCGCGCTGAAGAACCGGTTCAGCCGCGCCGCCATCGCATCGCGCGGACTGTCCGTCAGCCCGATGATGTCGGCGGCCACGGCCACCGCGAGCGACAGGCTGAGATCGTCGAGCCGGGCGCGCCGTGCTTTGCAGAACTGCGCCACGAGGTCGCGGCTGGTCGCCTCCATCAGCTCACAATAGCGGGTCGCGACCACGCGCGGCGTGAAGAACCGCGCGGTGGCGCTGCGCTGCTTCTGGTGCGGCTCGCCGTCCTGGTACAGCACCGGCGCGTGGCGCGGGCCGATGAATCGATGCACCAGCTCGGCATTGAAGCCGGCCTGCCGGACGTCGCCCGAGCGCAGCACCTCGCGCGCGGCGGCGAAGCTGTCGATGCGGATGACGGCCGCGCTCCCGCCGTCATCGGCGGCGTTGGTCGATGCGTGCGGCGAGGACTGAGCGCTCATGCTGAAACCCACTGGCCGGTTGGAACACATGATCCGCCAAAGGCGCCGGCGGCCGGCCCCTTCAGGTAGGGCGCTCGCGCGCGAGATCAATCACTGCTCGCGCGATGATGATGAACTCGGTCGATGGAACGCATGCGCCGTCTGCAGTTCCGCCGGTAGCGCGGATGAGCCAAGCGGTGTGAACCCAGCAAGCCGCCACAACCTCGGCTGTCATGCCCGCGCAGGCGGGCATCCAGTACGCCGCGGCTTTCAATGGACCCACAGGCGTCTCGGCGTACTGGATCGCCCAGTGAAGAAGCCGTGACGGCTGTGATGGCTGGCAACGACGGAGAGCAGGAGCGAGCGGGGAGATGCGAAGTCTCTTGACGAGCGATTCTGCCGATCAGTGACTCCGTCATGCCCGGGCTTGTCCCGGGCATCCACGTCGTTCTCAGCTTGCCGGCCGACGTGGATGGCCGGGACAAGCCCGGCCATGACGACGTGGAAAGAGATGAGCACAAGACTGCGACCGTCACATGCGATTGCCCTGGGAGCGAGCGGAGCCGCCAGCAAGACAACTTTAGATTGATTCATCAGTTGATCTAGGATCAAATCCGGTGTGCCGAATCTCTGATGCATCACGGAGCTGCCGCCGGCTGTTGAGCTTTCGCCCTTTTGAACAAGGCGTTTTTCGGATTTCAAATCACCGAGGAGTTTTTCATGCGCATTGGCTTTGCCGTCTCGACCCTCTCCGTCGTCATGGGATCTGCCGTTTTCGGCTTGGGCCTGACCACGCCGCGCCCCGCGCAGGCGTTCCTGGAGGACATCTGCATCCCGCGCGTGAAGGACGGGCTGAAGAACTGCATCGCGCCGGCCAGCGCCTGCAAGGATCCGGCGGAGGCGCTGAACCGGAGCTGCCTGCTGGAAGCAGTGCAGTTCGCGCTCATCCCGCCCGGCCGCAGCATGATCCACGCCGATTCCACCTATTTCATCGCCCAGGCGCTCGGCTATCGCGCCGACGTGGCCTATTGGATCGCGGCATACAATGAGAATGCCGACTACGCGCAATACAAGCCGATCGACCAGTGCGGCGGACAGGCGTCGTCGACCAATTCGGGCGCGAGCTACATCACCGCGAGCTTCAACGGCTTCCAGCGCACCAACGCCTCGACCGCCGGGCCGCTGTATCATTACCTGCTGAACTTCTCGCCGAACGGGCAGGGCACCGACGTCCACGGCGCCAGCGGCGTCCAGGCGGTGTATCCGTTCCACTATCCGCCGCCCGGCTATCCCATCACCATCGACAGCGTGTATCAGGGCACGCTGTATGATCTCCGGCAATGGGCGATGAAGGGCGACGAGGCACCGGGCCTGCTGTGCACCGTCGGATACACCGTGCCGAACGGCTCGTCGAACTTCAGCGGCCCGAAATGCCTGTCCGGCGCGACGATCAGCGGCACCGTGCCGCTGCTCGAGAACTACGCCATCGGGCCGGCGATCAACGTCGCCTCCGGCCCCAAGGTACTCGACAACAGCAACACCAGCGACGTCGTCGACTACACCAAGCTGAAATCCTTTCTCGACGACAAGAGCAAGACCACCGGCGTGCTGTTCGACGATCCCCGGAAGCCGCCGGTGCCGGTGCAGATCGCCCGCATCGGGCTCTATCTGCACTCCCTCCAGGATGCCTCCTCGCACGGCACCTTCTGCGGCGACGACGCGCCGTCGCCCCCGGGCGGCTCGGATGCCGGCAGCTACATGTATCTGGACTCCGGCAACGTGAAACTGGTGTTCGGCACCTATTGCGCGACGGGGCCGCATCTCGCCAGCCATGTCCAGGAGACCGGCACCGGCGACGTCAGCCTGCCGCTGCGCGACTACGTGGCGCTGAACAACACCGTCGACGAGCTGATCCTGTTCGGCAACAACGTCGCCAAGCCGCGCGGCTGGATCGTCAACCCGAGCCTCTTGCCGCCCAACGTCGTCGGCGGCAAGAGCGCCGCGGGTGACAGCGCCGCCGACCTGAAATCGCGCCTGGTCGGCCGCATCGTGCAGGGCGTGCAATGGTCGCGCGCCGAGGTCTACGCATCAGGCGTCATCACCGCGCCACTCCAGCGCACCGACGCGCAGGACCGGCTCAACACGATGAACGCCGCGCTGGGGGCGTATTCGAAGCGGCTCTTGGCTGCCAACCCCAAGCTGACCGCGTTGCGGCCGATGCCGGGGAATTCGTTCGACCCGAACGACAAGTCGGTGTGCTTCAAGTAGTCGCCATCGCGATTGTCCTCGCGCGCTCACGTGTCGGAAGGCGAGCGCGGTGCACGTTACCGCGCCCTCTCCCCTTGTGGGAGAGGGCATGTAGGACAGCGCAGCAAGCTCGGTCGGGTGAGGGGTCTCTCGCCACACGCACGCCTCGCGGAGAGAACCCCTCACCCAACCGCGTGAATGGATGGGCCGGCGATGCCCTCTCCCACAAGGGGAGAGGGCGCTGCATCTGACCGCGGCTTACGGTTTCGATCTCTTCCGCCGCTCCGGCGGCAGCGCCTCATAGGCGGCCCAGAATTTCGATGACGCGAAGTGGCTCACAGCTCGCGCGAGCGGCCGCCGCGACGGCTTCGTCGGCCAATGCATCGAGCTTGCCGGAACGAGCATCCTGCTCGATCGTCGCATCGAAGAGCTGCGCATCGAACTGTTCGAACCAGGCGCGAAACCGCGCCAGCTCGTCGCGACTGAGCTGCTCAACCGCTTTTTCGAGGTCTTCTGCTGTCGTCATGCGAGAATGATAGCATCGCCTTGCCTGAGGAGGAAGACCAGGGGGCCGCCCGGTTCACTTGGGCACGAACATGCATTCACGACAGGATCATCGCCATGTCCCGCCTGCACTGGATCGACTTGCCTGCCTCTGGCCGCCTCGCCATCGCGGCGCGGCCGCGCGCGGAGGACTGGCTGGCCGACGACATCGCCGGCTGGGCGGGCGAGGGGATCGCCGTCGTGGTTAGCCTGCTGGAGCCGGCCGAGGTGCATGATCTCGGTTTGCAGCGCGAGGTCGCGCTGTGCGAGGGCCACGGCATCGCCTTCGTTTCGTTCCCGATCCCCGACCGCGGTTGTCCCGACAGCCGCAGCGCCGCGCTGCGGCTGTCACAGGACGTCGCCGTGCGGCTGAGGGACGGCGCTGATGTCCTGATCCATTGCCGCGCCGGAATCGGCCGCTCCGCCGTCGTCGCGGCCTGCGTGATGAGCCGGCTCGGCGTCAGCGCGGCCGGGGCGCTGGCGCGGATCGCCGCCGCGCGCGGCGTCGATGTGCCGGATACGGAGGAGCAGCGGGCGTGGGTGATGCAACTCGACACGCGCTGATGGCACTGAGAGCTCAGGCCTAACGTTTCAGCAACGGCGCAGGCCGCCGTCTCCCCATCCCTCTCAACCTGTCATTCCGGGGCGCGCGATAGCGCGAGCCCGGAATCCATACTCACAGGCTGTTGTGGTGGACACGGATCGTCGCGGCCCGCATCTCTCAACTCATAGCCGCTCGTGGTTATGGATTCCGGGCTCGCGCTGCGCGCGCCCCGGAATGACGGAGGAGAGAGCCTGCCCGGCCACGCCGAGCGGGCTACACCACCTCCACCACCAGCGCCGGATCGAAATCCGGGTTCTCGCGGCCATAGCCGTGCGGGTTGCAGATCACGCGGGTGGCGCCGACCATGTAGTCCGAGGGCGTGTGGATGTGGCCGTGGATCCAGAGCGCCGGCTGCGTCGCCTGGATCAGCGCCGACAGGTCGGAGGCGTAGGCGGCGGTGACGCGGTCGTTGCGGTAGCGCTCGGCGACCGAGCCCCAGCCGGGGGCGTGGTGGGTGACCACGACGGTCGGGCCGTCGAACGGCGTCTCCAGGAGGCCCGTGAGCCAGCTGCGGGAGGTCCGGTGCAGGCCGAGCGCCTCCTGCGGCCGGAAGCGCAGCCAGGGCTGCTTGCGCCAGGTGATGCGGCGATGGTCGTTCATCCGGTCGCGGCAGACCGCCATGGTGTGGACCTCAGAGCCGGGGCCGAAGATCGCATAGTCGGTCCACAGCGTGCAGCCGGCAAAGCGCACGCCCGCGAGCACGACCGCCTCGTTCTCGAGGAGATGCACCCCGAACCGCGCCGCCTCGGCCCGCGCCAGCTTCAGCTCCTCGGGAAAAGTGCGGTGATAGGACTCATGGTTGCCCATCACCATGACGATCGGCACATCCTCCGCCACGATCTCGCGCAGCCGCGCAAACCCGTTCACCGCCCCCTCACTGACATCGCCGGCGACCACGACCACATCGACCCTGGGCAGCGCCGCGATCGGCTTGATGTCGGCCATGTCGGCGTGGAGATCGGAGAAGATGTGGAGGTGCATGGGGGAGGGAGTTGGAGCCCAGGGCTCGGTGTGTAGGGCGCGTCACCGAAGCGTAACGCGCCGATCCGGTCAAGCGGCGGATTACGCTCCGCTAATCCGCCCTACGCTTACTCGCTAGTCCGCCGGCTCTTGCTACTTCAGAACATCGACTGCTGGACGAGCGGTGAGTAGATCATTTGACGGTTGCAGTTGATGCCAGCCTGTCCAGACGCCGCTCGGGGCCAAACTTTTGGCTTGCTCCGCATAGGGGCCACTGGGGTCGATCATCGAGCTGTTCAGCCAACCCGCCAAGTTGTCCGCTAACAGGTCTCCAGAGAAATCGTCGCTGGCTCTTGATCGGGTAACAGTAACTTGTACGGCGTTGTTTTCAGGATCGATGAGGTTCCGTAAATTCGCCTCGCTTTTATGGCGAAGATCATCATCTCCGCTAAGCTTGTCAGACACTACAGTTAACCGTAACTCGTCAAAGCCGCATGTTCCGCTTGAGACTAGTTTGTGGTAGTAAAAGCGATATTGATCAGCAATGAACCAAGCCATGAACAAGAGAACGAGGATCTGATTTTCAAGCCCTTCAATCTCGTGATAACCGGTGCGCCAGTGCACGAAGGAGTGTTTGAGGCGTCTTCGGCCTCTGTCGTCAAAGGATTCTTCGAAATCGATCCCGCGACCTTCTATGCCTCCGAGATGGCGATTGTAAGATGCCATCAGCGCTTGCTTGGAGTCTCTAAGAGTGCGTTCCTGAAATGAGCAGGCTGAGATCACCGGCCTTGATTTGGTTAGAACACCTGCAAATGCGCGGCAGAATCGCGCCTTGTATTGGGGTCCAGTCTTCCACTTTCTTAGCGTGTGAGACGGCAGGCCTGACGAAATTGATTCAACGATCGTGTTGTAGAAGGGATCTTGTGGCAAGAGTTCTTCGTGAGATGCGCCACGTTCAATGTCTTCGATTCGGGCGGGATCTGATTGAACAACTAGATTGGCAATCGTGTGCCAACGCTCATCGTGCCCGTCGACGAGCCAGTCTTCAGGGCTACCATCGCTAAAAATGTAAAGGTGAGCGGCTGGCAATGACGCACTCTGGTGAAGAGTTCTGCTACGACGGTAGGTGCCCGAGCCGCTAGCGGCTCGAGCACAACAAGATAATAAGACTTGGCGTTCCTCACGAACACCCCGTCGTGCTGCCGCACGTATCACACTTCATGCAGGTGCCATTCCGCACCAGCGTGAAATTTCCGCACTCCGAGCACATCTCGCCTTCGTAACCCCTAGCCTTGGCTTCGGCGCGGCGTTCGGCCTTGGAGGCGACTTGCGCGTTGGCGGTGCCGGCCTTGCTCCATTGCAGGGCCTCGAGCTTCTCGGTGGGCGAGAGGTCGTGTTGCGCTTCCTGCTTCAGGGCGACGGCGCCTTCGATGGCGTCGCCGGCGCGCGAAGTCGAGAGAGCGGAGATCCGGGGCCCCCCTCCCTGACCCTCCCCCACGAGGGGGGAGGGAACGGAGGCAGCGTGACCGCCTGACGTGCCGCCGCGCATGACGACGAGGTTGTCGGTGCGGGAGCGGGTCAGGCCGCGCGAGACGTATTTTGCGGCCTGCTGGCTCGGGCCGTCCTCCGACGGCTTGCCTTCGTCGACGCCGCGGCCGAGCGCATCGAAATTGCTCTCGGAGGGGTCGACATGGGCGAGGTCGAAGCGCGACATGTAGCTGACGGCGAGCTCGCGGAACACGTAGTCGAGGATCGACGTCGCGTATTTGATCGAGTCGTTGCCCTGGACGGGGCCGGCCGGCTCGAAGCGGGTGAAGGTGAAGGCGTCGACATACTCCTCCAGCGGCACGCCGTACTGCAGGCCCAGCGACACCGCGATGGCGAAGTTGTTGATGAAGGAGCGCAGTGCCGCGCCCTCCTTGTGCATGTCGATGAAGATCTCGCCGAGACGGCCGTCATCATACTCGCCAGTGCGCAAGTACACCTTGTGGCCGCCGACGACCGCCTTCTGGGTGTAGCCCTTGCGGCGATCCGGCATCTTCTCGCGCTCGCGCATCACGACGATGCGCTCGACCAGCTTCTCGACGATCTTCTCCGAGACCTGGGTCGCACGCGCGGCCATCGGCTTCTCGTAGAAGGACTCGACCGCATCGTCCTCGTCCTCGTCGTCGCTGATGAGCTGCGAGTTGAGCGGCTGCGACAGCTTCGAGCCGTCGCGGTACAGCGCGTTGGCCTTCAGCGCGAGCTTCCAGGACAGAAGATACGCCGCCTTGCAGTCCTCGACCGTGGCGTCGTTCGGCATGTTGATGGTCTTGGAGATCGCGCCCGAGATGAACGGCTGCGCCGCCGCCATCATGCGGATGTGGCTCTCGACCGAGAGATAGCGCTTGCCGATCTTGCCGCAGGGATTGGCGCAATCGAACACCGCATAGTGCTCGGCCTTCAGGTGCGGAGCACCCTCGACCGTCATCGCGCCGCAGATGTGCACGTTGGCGGCTTCGATCTCGCGCTTGGTGAAGCCGATGGCGGCGAGCAGCTCGAAGGTCGGGGAGGCCAGAGCTTCCGCGGAGACGCCGAGCTGCCTGGTGATGAAGTCCTCGCCAAGCGTCCACTTGTTGAACACGAACTTGATGTCGAACGCGGTCGGCAAGGCCTTCTCGACCTTGGCGATGGCTTCATCGGTGAAACCCTTGGCCTTCAGGGTCGAGGCGTTGATGCCAGGCGCGTTGGACAGCGAGCCGTGACCGACGGCATAGGCCTCGATCTCGGCGATCTCGCTCTCGCGATAGCCGAGCGCGCGCAGCGCCTCGGGGACCGCGCGGTTGATGATCTTGAAGTAGCCGCCGCCGGCCAGCTTCTTGAACTTCACCAGCGCGAAATCGGGCTCGATGCCGGTGGTGTCGCAATCCATCACCAGGCCGATGGTGCCGGTGGGGGCGACCACGGTGACCTGGGCGTTGCGATAGCCGTTGGTCTCGCCGAGCGCGAGCGCGTCGTCCCAGGCCTGGATGGCGTGGCTGACGAGCGAGACCTGCGGGCAGTGGGCGTGGTCGAGCGGCACCGGGTTGACCGACAGCGCCTCATAGCCGGTGGCCTCGCCCTTCGCCGCGCGGCGATGGTTCTTGATGACGCGCAGCATGTGCGCGGCGTTCTTCTTGTAGCCGGGGAAGGCGCCGAGCTCGCCGGCCATCTCGGCCGAGGTCTTGTAGGCGATGCCGGTCATGATCGCCGAGAGCGCACCGCACAGCGCGCGGCCTTCCTTGGAGTCGTAGGACAGGCCCATGGTCATCAGCAGGCCGCCGATATTGGCGTAGCCGAGGCCGAGCGTGCGGAACTCGTAGGACAGCTCGGCGATCGCCTTGGACGGGAACTGCGCCATCAGCACGGAGATCTCGAGCACGACGGTCCAGAGCCGGCAGAGATGCTCGTAGGAGGCGACGTCGAACTGCTTGGTCTTGGTGTCGTAGAACGTCAGCAGGTTGGCGGACGCCAGGTTGCACGCGGTGTCGTCCAGGAACATGTATTCCGAGCACGGATTGGACGCGCGGATGTCGCCGGACGCCTTGCAGGTGTGCCAGTCGTTCATCGTGGTGTTGAAGTGCAGGCCGGGATCGGCCGAGGCCCAGGCGGCGTGGCCGATCTTCTCCCAGAGGTCCCTGGCCTTCAGCGTCTTGACGACCTTCTTGTTGGTGCGGCCGATCAGGCTCCAGTCGCCGTCGGTCTCGACGGCGCGGAGGAAGTCGTCCTTCAGCGACACCGAATTGTTGGAATTCTGGCCGGAGACCGTGAGATAGGCCTCCGAATCCCAATCGGTGTCGTAGATCGGGAAGTCGATGTCCTTGTAGCCCTGGCGGGCGAACTGGATGACCCGCTTGATGTAGTTGTCGGGCACCAGCGCGCGGCGCGCGAGCTTGATCTCGCGACGGAGCGCCGGGTTCTTCTCGGGGTCGAAGCAGTCGTCGCCGGAGCCCTCGCAATTGACGCAGGCCTTCATCACGGCCTTCAAGTGCTTCTGGTTGATCTTGGAGCCGGTAACGAGAGCGGCGACCTTCTGCTCCTCCTTCACCTTCCAGTCGATATAGGCCTCGATGTCCGGATGGTCGGCGTCGACCACGACCATCTTGGCGGCACGGCGGGTGGTGCCGCCCGACTTGATCGCGCCGGCGGCGCGGTCGCCGATCTTGAGGAAGCTCATCAGGCCGGACGAGCGGCCGCCGCCCGACAGCTTCTCGCCTTCGCCGCGCAGCCGCGAGAAGTTGGAGCCGGTGCCGGAGCCGTATTTGAACAGGCGCGCCTCGCGCACCCACAGGTCCATGATGCCGCCGTCATTGACGAGGTCGTCCTCGACGCCCTGGATGAAGCAGGCGTGCGGCTGCGGATGCTCGTAGGACGACTTCGACTTGGTCAGCTTGCCGGTCTTGTAGTCGACGTAATAGTGGCCCTGGCCGGGGCCGTCGATGCCATAGGCCCAGTGCAGTCCGGTGTTGAACCATTGCGGCGAGTTCGGCGCGACCATCTGCTTGGCGAGCATGAAGCGCAGCTCGTCGTAGAACGCGACCGCGTCCTCTTCCGAGGAGAAGTAGTTGCCCTTCCAGCCCCAATAGGTCCAGCAGCCGGCGAGGCGGTCGAACACCTGCTTGGCCGAGCGCTCGCTGCCGTAGCGCTCGTTCTCCGGCAGGGCGGCGAGCGCGTCGGTGTCGGGCACCGAGCGCCACAGCCAGGACGGCACCGTCTCTTCCTCGACCTTCTTCAGGCGTGCGGCGACGCCGGCCTTGCGGAAATACTTCTGCGCCAGCACGTCGGAGGCGACCTGCGACCAGAACTCGGGGACCTCGACATTCTCGAGCCGGAACACCACCGAGCCGTCCGGATTCTTGATCTCGGACGTGGTCAGGCGGAAGTCGATCCCTGCATAGGGAGACTGTCCTTCGGTGGTGTTGCGCCGTTCAATCCGCATCGCGAGCCCCAATTGTTCTTGCCGGACCGCGTTTGGCGGCCGGGATCATTGCATCCAAAGGCGGTGGCCTGCGAGTCCCATCCCCGAGATCTCGTGTGCCGCCGCAGTTCAACCGGTCGCCCGGTCCCGTCTCTCTTCAACGCCTCACGCGTGCCGTCCGGCTCCGTCGCCGCTGCAAGACAGCCCCCACATCTAGTGGGGGCCTTCGCAGCCCCGTCATCGCGACCACCCCGCCGCGGGACAGACGACAAGCCGCACGCCGGGCCTTCTGGCCTTCTGGCGCGGTCGTCCTCAAACCCTTCTGGGAGGCGGGCGGCGAAACGAGAAACACGATCAAGCGCCGAACCGGGCCGGAAGCTAGGACGACTCCGCTTCCCCCGTCAAGGACTAGTGGGGGTTCCCTAACCAAACACTAAATATGGGGGAAAGTACGGGATAACCAGGGCGATTGCCGGTATCGTGATGGACGTAACTATCGGCGAGTCCACACGGATTCGAAACCAAAAAAATTTGGCGGGCGCCCTGTCCACAGGGCTTCGTCCCGCTGTTCACAGGGGCAAATTTATTCGCGTCACACGGGTGTGTTTTGCTTGCATCGGCGGGACTCACGGCGCCTTACGGGCAGGGCGCGGGGCAGGCATGCCCCACAATCCCTGGTGTGGCCGGGAGAACGCCGGCAAGCTCGGACTCCCACGGACGGTGCCGGTGATTCCATGACAGACAAGCCAACGGCCAGCGGGCGGATCACGCCCGCCGGGCTGATGTTCCTCGCCATCACCTCGCTCGGCTGGGGCTTCAACTGGCCTGTGACCAAGCACCTGGTCGGCGTGCTGCCGCCGCTGACCTTGCGCGGCACCACCGGCGTGGTCGGCGCGCTGCTGCTGGCGCTGCTCGCGGTCATCAGGAGCCAGAGTCTGGTGGTCCCCCGCGAAATCTGGCCGCGGCTGATCCTGGCGGGGATGCTCAACGTCACCGCCTGGATGGTGCTGATGGGGCTGGCGCTGCTGTGGCTGCCGGCCAGCGAGGCGGCGTTGATCGCCTACACGATGCCGGTGTGGGCCTCGCTGCTGGCGTGGCCGATCCTCGGCGAGCGGCCGACCGTGTTGCGCGTGCTGGCGCTGGTGCTGGCCTTCGCCGGCCTTGCCGCGATCATGGGCGCCAATGGCCTCAACGCCAGCCGCGACAAGCTGCCGGGCATCCTGATGGTGCTGGGCGGCGCGTTCGGCTTCGCGCTCGGCACGGTCATGGCCAAGAAGCTGCCGATCAAGCTGCCGCCGCTGTCGGCCGCGGCCTGGCAGATCGGCATCGGCTGCGTGCCGATCGTGATCGTCGGATTCGCTCTGGAGACGTCGGACTGGACGAAGCTCGACCAGCTCGACTGGGCGCTGATGTTCTATTCGACCGTGATCCAGTTCTGCGTCGCCTATGTCGCCTGGTTCGCGGCGCTGGCGCGGCTGCCGGCCTCGGTGGCGGCGATCGGCACCATGGCGGTGCCGGTGATCGGCGTCGTGGCCTCCGCGATCGCGCTGCGCGAGCCGCTCGGCGCAGGGCAGATCGCCGCGCTCGCCTTCACGCTCGGGGCAGTGGCGCTGGCGACGCGGGGCTAGCTCCGCCCGCCGGCGCGCCGTCGAGGGCGCGGCGGACCATCTGGGCAAGCTCGGCGCGGCGATAGGGCTTCGTCAGCAGCAGAGCGTCGGGCAGGAGCTGCCGGTTCTCGATGATCGCATTGTCGGTATAGCCGGAGGTGTAGAGCACCCGAAGCCCGGGACGCGTCGCCATGATCGTGTCCGCAAGCTGGCTGCCGCTGATGCCGCCGGGCATGATGACGTCGGTGAACAGCAGATCGAACGGCTGGCCCTGCGCGACGATGGTCAGCGCTTCCGCCGCGTGTGAGGCGACGAGCGTGGTGTAGCCGAGGCCCTCAAGCTGGGCGAGCACGAAGTCGCGCACCAGCGGATCGTCCTCGACGACCAGGATGGTCTCCGTGCCGCGCGGCAGAACCTGCGCGTGCTCCGGCTCGTTCTGTTGCAGCATGTGCGCCGCCGGCAGATAGAGCCGGATCGTAGTGCCGCGGTTCTCCTCGCTGTAGAGCTTGATGTGGCCGCCCGACTGCTTGACGAAGCCGTAGACCATGCTGAGCCCGAGGCCGGAGCCTTTGCCGGCATCCTTGGTGGTGAAGAACGGCTCGAACGCGCGGTCCTTGACATCCGTCGGCATGCCGGCGCCCGTGTCGCTGACGGCGACCATGACATAGGCGCCCGGCGCCACGCCGGGATTGGCCGCTGCATAGGCCTCGTCGAGCACAGTCTTCATCGTCTCCAGCAGCAGCTTGCCGCCGTCCGGCATCGCATCGCGCGCGTTGATGGCCATGTTCACCAGCGAGTTCGCCAACTGCGCGGAATCGACGTGGGCGATGAGATCGCCTTCGGCGAGAATGGTCCTGATTTCGACCTGCTCGCCCAGCGTCGGCCGCAGCAGCTTGGCGATGTCCTCCACCGTGGCGTTGACGTCGATGTCACGCGGCCGCAGCGGCTGCTTGCGTGCAAACGCAAGCAGATGACGGATCAGCTCGGTGCAGCGGTCGGTCGCCCTGCTGATGAGAACGGCGAGCTCGGCCGCCGCCGGCCGGTCGTGAACGGCGTCGATCAGCATTTCGATCGATCCGGTGATGATCGTCAGCATGTTGTTGAAGTCGTGCGCGACGCCGCCGGTGAGCTTGCCGATGGCATCGAGCTTCTGCGCCTGCTGCAGCAGCCGCTCGATCTCGTGGACCTCCGTGACGTCGTGATACACCAGTGCCGCGCCGCTGATCGCGTCTGCCGAATTGCGCAGCGGCCGCCCGCTGACCATCAGGCGGAATTGCGGCCGGCCGTCGGTCGGCTTGACGACGACCTCGCGGCGATCGAACGAGAGCCCGCGCAACGCGCGCGCAATCGGCAGCTCCCGGTCGTCAATCAGCGTCGTGGCGTCGCTCTCGTAGAAGCGGTTCGCGGCGAGCATTTCGGCGAAGGTCTTGCCGACATCGGTTCCGAGGAAATGGCCCGCCGCCTGGTTCGCCAGCATGATCGTGCCCTCGGGATCGACCACCAGCACGCCCTCGGCCATGCTGTTGAAGGTGTTTTCGAGAATGGCGGAGGAGCGGCGCAGTTCGTCATAGGCGGCGGCGAGATCGCCTCGCTGCTGCAGCGCCTGGGCCTCCAGCGAGGTCGCGGTGGCCTGCGAGCGGGTGAGGGATGTCCGCAGTGCCCGGTCCGACAAGTAGGCGCGCCGGACCAGATAGGCCGCAATCGCGAGCACGATGGCGACGCCGGCGAGATCGATCGCCAGCAGCCAGGTTCCAGTCTGCCGCGATGTCGCGCCACGCTCGGCGAGCAGGCGGCGCTCCTGCTCGGTGAAGGCATCGAGCGTCTCGTTGATCGTCGTCATCGCCGCAGAACCTGGGGCGTTCGCCATCAGGGCCTGCAGGCCGTTGCGATCGTTCGCGGCTTGAAGACGGATCAGTTCGCCGGCAAGCTCGATGCGCCGCTGCACCACGCCGTCGATCGACCGCAGACGCTCGCTTTGCGCGGAGTTGTCACGGACGAGCTGGCGCAGCTCCGCCCAGGCGGCCGGAACGAGGCCGCTGGTCTCCTGGAACTCCGCGGCGAACCGGTCGGCGCGCGACAAGGCAAAGCCGCGCGAGGCTGCTTCGGCCTGCCGCAGCAACAGGCGCAGCTCGGACGCCTTTTCGAGAACCTCCATCGTGTGCTCGACCAAGGCGGTGTCGCGTCGCGCCTTGAGGTCGAGCGCCGTGGACGCTGCACCGACTGCGAGCAGCGTTCCAAGGCCAAGCCCGATCGCCACGCGCCGGCGAATCATTGCTGTTGTCCAGGAGCGCTGGATGCGCGCGGTCGATCAAGCCGCATCGTGATTATGAGTTGCTCTATCGTGAATGGCGAACAATTCGGTTAGGTAATGTCATGAGTTGTAAGCAAGAGCGCGCGTCCTGCCAATCGTCCGTTTGAGTTCCATCTCAATTTGTCAGGTCGCTCTCGGTCCGCATGCCGGGCGGCGGTCAGGATGAATGCGCGCGCCGTTGCGCCTCGGCGGTCGACGTGTCCTGCGCCGGGCCGACCAATGCGCGCCGCACCATCTGGGCCAGCTCCGACTTGCGATACGGCTTGGTGAGGAGCAACGCGGCCTGGTCGATGCGGCCGTGCTCGACCATGGCGTTGTCCGTATAGCCGGACGTGTAGAGCACCTTGGTGCCGGGACGTTGCCGCAGCGCCTCCTCGGCGAGCTCCTTGCCATTGACGCCGCCGGGCATGATGACGTCCGTGAACAGCAGATCGAAAGGCTGGCCGGTGTCGATCTTCGCCAGCGCCTCGACACCGGTCGACGCGGTGATGGTCTTGTAGCCGAGGCTCTGGAGTTGCGAGACGACGAAGTCCTGCACCAGCGGATCATCCTCGACGATGAAGATCGTCTCGTCGCCGCGTGGCGGCGGCGGCTCGGGCGGGGCGGGGATGGCCGGCAGGCCCTTGGGCATCGGAATGTAGAGGCGGATCGTCGTGCCACGTCCTTCCTCGCTGTAGATCTTGATGTGGCCGCCGGATTGCTTGACGAAGCCGTAGACCATGCTCAGGCCGAGGCCCGAGCCCTTGCCGGCCTCCTTGGTTGTGAAGAACGGCTCGAAGGCGCGGTCGCGAACCTCTGGCGACATGCCGGTTCCGGTATCGCTCACCGCCACCATGACATAGGAGCCCGGGGTCACGCCGGCATTGGCTGCCGCGTAGGCTTCGTCGAGCTCCACCCGGCGCGATTCGAGCAGCAGCTTGCCGCCATTGGGCATCGCGTCGCGGGCGTTGATGGCCATGTTGACCAGCGAGTTGGCGAGCTGCGCGGAGTCGATATGCGCGATCAGCGTTTCCTCCTCCAGGATCGAGTTGATCTCGATCTGCTCGCCCAGCGTCGGTCGCAGCAGCTTGGCGATGTCCAGGATCGTGCTGTTGACGTCGCTGTCGCGCGGATGCAGCGGCTGCTTGCGGGCGAAGGCCAGCAGATGCCGGATCAGCTCGGTGCAGCGATCGGCAGCCTGGCCGATCAGCGCGGCCGTGGCGGCGGCTGAGGGGCGGTCCTTCACCTCGTCGGCCAGCGTCTCGATGGTGCCGGTGATGATCGTCAGCATGTTGTTGAAATCGTGCGCGACACCGCCAGTGAGCTTGCCGATCGCATCCAGCTTCTGCGCCTGCTGCAGCAGGCGCTCGGTCTCGTGCGCCGTCGTAATGTCGTGATAGACCATCGCCGCGCCGGTGATGCCTCCTGCCGAGTCGCGCAGCGGCCGGCCGCTGATCATCAGGCGCAGCGTTTCGTCCCGGTCGGGCTGGTGGACGATGACCTCGTGCCGGTCGAACGACTCGCCCCGCAAGGCGCGCGGCGTCGGCAGATCGTGTG
Source organism: Bradyrhizobium aeschynomenes (assembly GCF_013178945.1). GTDB lineage: Bacteria > Pseudomonadota > Alphaproteobacteria > Rhizobiales > Xanthobacteraceae > Bradyrhizobium > Bradyrhizobium aeschynomenes. Next base: position 64,599 of record NZ_JABFDM010000012.1, on the reverse strand, counting down.
CCGCAATCGGCGTCATGCCGTCACTCTCATAGACGCGAAGCCGCGACCTGACCTCGGACAGTTTGCGGCCGTGCCGATAGCCGAGCAGGTGCTCGACGGCAGGATTGGAGAACACGACGGTATCGGCGGCGTCGATCACGAGCACGCCTTCGGCCATGCTGTTGAACGTGCTCTGCAGGATCTCGGCGGAATGGCGCAGCTTCTCGTGAGCCTCGACCAGATCGAGATGCTGCTTCTCGGCCCTTTCGGCCAGCGAGACGGCTTCGGCCTCGGAGCGGACCAGCGAGGCCCGCAGCAGCTGATCGTCATGGTAGGCACGGCGGATCAGGTACCCGGCGATGATCAGCACCAGCGCCAGGCCGCACAGGTCGATCGCCAGCAGCAGCGCTCCCGTGGCCTTCGACGTCGCCGAGCGCTGCGCCAGCAGCTCGCGCTGATCGGCGACGAACCGATCGAGATTGGCGGTGATCGCGCTCATGGTCGCCGGCCCCTCGGCCCTGCTGCCCAGCGCCTCCAGCCCAGCGCGGTCCGATGCCGCGCGCAGACGGATCACGTCCGAGGCGATCTCGAGCCTGCGGCTGATGAGGGCTTCGGTCTGATTGAGGAGCTGCGCCGGCATCGGGCTGTCGGCAACCGCGCGCTGCAGATCGGCGACGGCGGCAGGGATCTTGGCGTTGACCACATTGAACTCGGCGCGAAACGGCTCGGTCCCCGTGAGCGCGAATCCTCGCGAGGTGGCTTCGGCTTCGCTGATCAACAGCCGCAGATCCGAGGTTCGCTGCAGGATGTTCAACGACGAGGTCACCCAGGCCGCGTCTTGGCGCGACTTGATGTCGAGCGCGGTCGACGCAGCGCCGATCGCCAGCAGAGTTCCAAGCCCGAGCCCCAAAGCGAGGCGCTGATGAATCATCCGCGTGTCTCAGTCATCGACATGGATCGCATGCAGCTCGGGGATGGTCCCGGCCAGCTTGATGCACCCGAGTTCCGGTGCCGCCGCGTCGAAAGCGGTGATGATATGTCGGCAAGGCGCGCCTCCTTGTTCGAAAGTTTTTGGCGCGTTCGAGAGCGACACGACCGTCGGAGCGCAGTGCTCTGCACTGCGCTCGGGTCTGCGCGATCGAGTTTCCATCAGCAGTAGTCAACCGGGCCTGCGTTCAGCTCATCCAAGCAGAATCAAGTACTCGATGGATATTGGACCGGAACGCGCAATACATCTGCACGCCGCGGGGCACATCGTTGAAATTTCGTCGAATTCCAGTCGACAACGTGGCGGATCGGACACAGAACAAGCACCATTGAGGCGTTCTCGAAAGCAAAAGCGGCGAGGTAGTTACCTCGCCGCCCCTGTTGTCGTGTGATGGAATTCCGCTGCGTTTTACGGGCAGGGATGACGCTGTCCATCATAGCCGAGATAGGTCCCCGAAGCTGGATCGTAGGACTTGAAGCGCCGGACGCAGTACGCATCGTCTCGCTCCGCGCCGACGACGGCGACCGGGGCCGAGTCGTCGTAGTAGGAGTAGTCGTTGTAGTAGCCGTTTCCGTAGTAGTACGGATCATTGTAGTAGGCATAGGAGCTGCCGAGGCCGACCCCGACCCCTACGCCCACGCCCGGCCAGAAGCCGCCGCCGCGGTGGCGCCAGCCGCCGTGGTGACCGCCACGCCAGCCGCCGCCACTCCAATTGCCGCCGCTCCAATTACCGCGGCCGCCGCCATTGTTCACGGCGACATTGGCTCCTGCCGCCGGACCACGGCCCATCATGCCTGCGCCGCCAACGGCTGCACGTCCAGCGAAGCTGCCGCCGCCACCCGGGCCACCCGCGAAGCCGCCGCGTCCGCCGCCGCCACCGATTGCAGCGCCGCCGCCCATCGCGCCGCCGCCACCGCCGCCGATGGCTGCACCGCCACCGCCACCGCCACCGCCGATCGCCGCACCGCCGCCGCCCGGACCGCGACCGCCGCCGCCGGGACCTTGGGCGAAGCTCGTCGTCGCTGCCGCCAGCGGCAGAATCAGCGCCACGGCCGCGGCGGCGCTCAATGTCTTCAGTTTGGTCATCGATGTCGCTCCATGAGGGGAAAGTGACCTAACCGCAGGCAGCGGATGTCGTTCCCCGGTGCGAACCGTTGCGTCGTCGCGGGCGCCGGCCGGGCGACACTGGACAAGTCGCAAGCGCGGTGGCATCAGAGCCGGGATCTTCACAGAACCGGCCCCAGGCGCATGAAACAGTTCTTTCTCAAGCTCTTTACGTGGTGGAACGGCCAGACCTTCGGCACTCAGCTGTGGACCTGGCGTTTCGGCGAGCTGGTGGGACAGGACGCGCAGGGCAACCGCTATTATCGGACTGCCGGCGGCAAGATCGACCCGGTGCTGCATTTCGAGCGACGCTGGGTAATCTATAACGGCCTCGCCGAAGCCAGCCGCATTCCGCCGGAATGGCACGCCTGGATGCATCACATGGTCGATGTGCCGCCGACGCAGGACGGCTACAAGCCGCGCGAATGGGAGAAGCCGCACCAGCCGAATCTGACCGGTACGCCGCTCGCCTATCGCCCGGCGGGATCGACCCTGGCCAGCGGCCGCCGCCCGAAGGCGACGGGCGATTATCAGCCCTGGACCCCCGGCAGCTGATTCGATTTTGCTGGGGATCATCTGTTCAACGGGCCGTCCGATGCTTCGGGCGGCCTTTTTTGCTGTCCGGCAGCCCAGATCCCAGGAGCTTGCCGCCGTCAACGTGGCTGCGGACTGAGAGCGGCTGCCGCGCGCTCCGCCGCGGCGATGCGCTGCTTCCGGAACGGTGCGATCCGCTCCAGCATGCCTGACAGTACCTCGGGCGGGGCGGTGTCCGGCGAACCGGCCGTAAAGGGCGGCGCCGGGTTGTATTCGAGCCGGAGTTGAATCGCTTCCGCGGTCCTTCGATCGACCAGCTGCGCCACCAGGGTCAGCGCGAAATCGATACCGGCGGTGACGCCGCCGCCGGTGATGCGGTTGCGATCGATGCAGACGCGCTCGGTGCTGACGGTTGCGCCGAACAGCGGCAGGCATTCGCGCGCGCTCCAATGGGTCGCAGCGCGATAGCCGTCGAGCAGGCCGGCGGCGCCGAGTGCGAGCGAGCCGGTGCACACCGAGGTGATGTATTTCGCACCCGCCGCCTGGCGTCGGATGAAGTCGATGACCTCAGCGTCGTTGAGGATGGCGTCGACGCCAAAGCCGCCGGGAATGCAGATCACGTCGGCTTGAGGACAGTCGGCGAAGGTCGTGGTCGGCAGCAAGGTCAGCACCGAGTCGGTCGGGACGGGCTCGAGGCTCTTCCAGGCCAGGTGGAGTGTGGCGCCGGGCACGCTCGAGAACACCTGCACGGGGCCGGTGAGATCGAGCTGGGTGACATGCGGGAACAGGACAAGGGCAATCGAAAGCGGTTCGGCCATGGTGCGCTCGTTCGGAACAAGGGTTGACGCCCGCCATCCTGCATGATCCCCTGGCCGTCTCATATGTCGAAGTTCCCTCGATTTCGGACAGGCGCTCGCGGAGCCTCTGCATGATCGGCGTGCTGATCTTCCCCGACTTCCAACTGCTCGACGCCGCCGGACCGATCTCGGTGTTCGAAATCGCCGCGCGTTATGCGCGGGCTGCACCGTCGATCCGGGTGATTGCGGCGCAGCCGGGCCCGGTGCGATCGTCGTCTGGGGTCGAGATGGTGGCGCGGAAATTCGGTCCCGTCTCGGCGTTTTCGACCTTGCTGATTGCCGGCGGCGACGGGGTGGAGGCGGCGAGCCGCAATGCATGCACCCTCAATTTCGTCCAGAAGCTTGCGGGCCGCGGCACCCGCGTGGCCAGCGTCTGCTCCGGCGCCTTTGTGCTGGCCGAAGCGGGCCTGCTGGACGGGCGGCGGGCGACCACGCACTGGCAGCGCACGCGGCAGTTCCTGCGCACCTATCCGAACGTCAAGCTGGAGCCGGACAGCATCTATGTCCGCGACGGCCAGATCTGGAGCTCGGCCGGCATCACTGCAGGCATCGATCTCGCGCTCGCGATGATCGCCGAGGATCACGGCGAGGAGATCGCGCAGAAGACCGCGCGTCAGCTTGTATTGTATCATCGCCGCAGCGGCGGGCAGTCGCAGTTCTCCTCGCTGCTGGAGCTGAAGGCGCCGAATGGCCGCTTTGCCGAGCTGCTCACCTGGGCGCGCGAGCATCTGGATGCGCCGCTGACCGTGGATGACCTCGCCGAGCGCGTCGGCATGAGCACGCGCCATTTCACCCGCGCATTCGTCGCCGAGACCGGCACCACGCCGTCCAAGGCGATCGAGCGCCTGCGGCTGGAGGTCGCGCGCGATCGCGTGCAGGCCTCGCACCAGCCGATCGAGCTGGTCGCCGCAGCGACCGGCTTTCGCGATCCCGAGCGGATGCGCCGCGCCTTCATCCGCGCCTTCGGCCAGCCGCCGCAGGCGCTGCGGCGGGCCGCGCGCACCGTGGCCGCTGGTTGATCTGAATCAGTGGGCAGGGGGCAGGGCGAGACTAGGCTCGTCGAATTGCGCGGCTCTCGAGGCAGGATAAATTGACGGCTGATGGCGCTGAACGCGCGGCGTGCCCGGGCGAGAGTCGTCCGCTCTCGCTCGCAAGGTTCGATCACTTTCCCGACGTGCTGCTCGACGTACCGGCGTCGGAGCTGTGGCGGCATCTGCCCGGGCCGTCGCTGTTCGATCTGCCGGGCCGGCAGAGCAGCACGCTGTTTGTCAGCGTGCTGCTGCACGGCAATGAGGACACCGGCTGGCGTGCCATCCAGACCGTCCTGAGGCGCGCGCGAGGCAGGCCGCAGGCCCGTGCCATCAAGCTGCTCGTCGGCAACGTCGCTGCCGCAAGGGCGGGCGTGCGCACGCTGCCCGGTCAGCACGACTACAACCGCGCCTGGCCCGGCACCGCGGAGTCCTCGTCGCCGGAGGCCGCCGTCATGCGCGAGGTCGTGGCGAGCGCCGCGGGTGCGCAGCTGTTCGCCAGCATCGACATCCACAACAACACCGGCAACAACCCGCATTATGCCTGCGTCAATCGCTGCGACGACGACACGTTGCAGCTGGCGCGGCTGTTCGGCCGCACCGTCGTGTACTTCGAGGAGCCTGTCGGCGTGCAATCGGCGGCCTTGTCGCGGCTGTGTCCGGCCATCACTGTCGAATGCGGTCAGCCGGGCGCGGAGGCGGGGGTCGCGCATGCCGTCGAGCTGATCGAGGCGGCCCTGACCTTGCAGCACTTTCCCGGCCATCCAGTCGGCGATGCCGACATCGATCTGATGCGGACCTTCGCGATCATCAAGGTTCCGGCGGCTGCATCGTTCTCATTTGACGGCAGCGATGCGGATTTCCGCTTCCGCCCGGATCTCGATCATCTGAATTTCGCCGAGCTCGAGGCCGGCGTGTCGTTCGGAACGCATGCCGGGACCTGCCGGCTCGAGGTCGTCGCCGCCGAAGACGGCGATGATTACTTCGACTATGGCGGCGGCGACATCCGTCTGGCGCAGGACGCCATCCCGGCGATGCTGACGCGCGATCCCGATGCCGTCAGGCTCGACTGTCTCGGCTATCTCATGCACCGCATCGGCCGCGACGGACGGCGGCTCAACGATCCCCAGAGGTCGCGCAAATGACGGGCGCCGCGCTCGCTCCGCAGGACGGCATCGGCGCTGCCGAGCGCGCCCGGTTCGCCGCGCTGCAGGCGCAGTTCGCTGCCTCCTACACGGCGCTGTTCGACGATCCCGGCCTGCCGCGCACGGTGGTGATCGTGCCGAGCCTGAGCCTCGATCCCGAGGTGCTCGCGAAGGTCTCCGGCGTGCATCACTACGAGGAGCGCATGCTGTGCCTGCTTCTCCTGCTGCGCATGCCGCGCACCCGCGTGATCTATCTCACGAGTACGGCGATCTCCGAGACCATCATCGACTACTATCTGCACCTGCTGCCCGGCGTGCCAGGCGGGCACGCCCGCGCGAGATTGACGCTGCTGTCCTGCGATGATGCTTCCGCCGCTCCGCTGACACAGAAGATCCTCGCGCGTCCGCGTCTTCTCGGCCGCCTTCGCGCGGCGCTCGCGCAGGGCGGCCCGGGGCATCTGAGCTGCTTCACCGTGAGCGAGCTGGAGCGCAGGCTGGCGCTCGCACTGGGTTTGCCGATCTATGGCTGCGATCCGGCGCTGTCGTCATGGGGATCCAAGAGTGGCTCGCGCCGCATCTTCAAGGAGGTCGGCATCGATCTGCCCGACGGCTTCGAGGATCTCTCCGATGCCGGAGCGCTCACCGATGCGCTGACGGAGCTGAAGCGCCGCAGGCCGGAGCTGCGCAAGGCGGTGGTGAAGCTCAACGAAGGGTTTTCCGGCGAGGGCAACGCCATCATCGATCTCAGCGCGGCTCCCGACGATCACGGCCTGCCGCAGTGGCTGCGCGATCGCCTGCCGGACATGGCGTTCGAAGCCCGCGGCATGAGCTGGGAGATCTTCGAAGCCAAGCTGCGCGGGATGGGCGGCATCGTCGAGGAGTTCATTCCGGGGCACGTCAAGCAGTCGCCGTCTGCGCAGTTGCGCATCGACCCGCTCGGCCGGGTCGATGCAGTCTCGACCCACGATCAGGTATTGGGCGGACCGAGCGGGCAGATCTTTCTCGGCTGCCGGTTTCCCGCTGATGGCGACTATCGCCGTGACATCCAGGCCCGCGGCATGGCGGTCGCGGAGGCGCTCGCACGCAAGGGCGTGATCGGCCGGCTCGGGGTCGACTTCATCTCCGTTCGCGACGGGCCGGACTGGCGCCACGTCGCGATCGAGATCAATCTGCGCAAGGGCGGCACCACGCATCCGTTCCTGTTGCTGCAGTTCCTCACGGACGGCCGCTATGATCCTGGGAGCGGCGAATTCCTCACGCCCGCCGGTCAGCCGCGCTGCTACTACGCGTCGGACAATCTCGAAAGCCGCGCCTATCGCGGATTGACGCCCGACGATCTCGTCGACATCGCCGTGGTCAACGGCCTTCACTTCCACGCTGCCGCGGGCGAAGGCGTCGCCTTCCACCTGATCGGGGCATTGTCGGAGTTCGGCAAGCTGGGTGTCGTCTGCATCGGCCAGACGCATGTCCGCGCGGCCGAGTTCTACAGACGCACGGTGTCGGTTCTCGACGCCGCGTATTGATTCCAATTGAAACAATTTCAAGTTGTGTCATGGGTAGGAAGCGCGCATAGTATGCATATTGCCACTCCCGATGGAGGATATGATGCGTGTATTTCTGTCGCTGATTTTGTTTGTTGCTGTTTCGGTCGGCGGTCACGACCGCGCCTTTGCCGCGAAGGCCGAGGTCACCGGGATGTGTGTCTGCAAGAAGGGCAGCAACGTTCTGAGCACCTACAGCGAGACGCTATGTGTGAAGAACGACCATGCGGGCTGCACCTCCGCGAAGGTGGCCTGCGTGAACGCCAACGCCGCCGCATGTCGCCTGGCCGGCGGCACGATCTCGCAATCGACCAAGACCTGCAGCGTCGGCGCCAAGTGCTGAGCCTCGCCTGGGTTCTCTGACGGCCGAAGCTGAGATGCAGTCCCGCGCGGCGGACATCGGCGCATGTCCGTCCGCGTGTTGGCATCGGCAGGTGTGAGACCTATAGTCCGCCCCGCGAAATCGAGGGGCGGATCAGGACGCGATGCGTGTCACCATCATCACCGGCAGCGGAGCCGGCATCGGCGCTGCCGTTGCGCGGCGCGTGGCCGCGCCTGGGCAGGGACTGATGCTGCACGGGCAGGGCGCCGACGACGCCGGGCTCGCGCGTCTGCGCGATGTCGCCGCGGCGTGCCGGCAGGCCGGTGCCGAGGTCGGCTTCCATTGCGGCAACCTGGCGAAGCCCGGTGTCGCGACCGAGCTGGCGATGGCGGCGCGGACCACGTTCGGCCGCATCGACGCGCTGGTGCATGCCGCCGGCTTTGCCGATCGCCGCAGTTTTCGGCACCTGCCGCGGGACGGGCTCGACCGCTCCCTGGCGGTGATGCCGGCCGCCTTTCATGAGCTGGCGAGCGCGGCGCTGCCGGACCTGCTGCAGAGCGGGGCGGCGCGGGTCGTCGCGATCTCCAGCTTCGTTGCGCATCGCTTCTTGCCGGGCGGCACGTTTCCGGCATCGGCCGCCGCCAAGGCGGCGCTGGAGGCGCTGGTGAAGTGTCTCGCCATCGAGCTCGCCGCGACCGGCGGCTCCGCCAACGTCGTCGTGCCCGGCTATACCCGCAAGGATGAAGGCCGGCTCGGCTCGCTCGATCCGGCAGCCTGGCAGAAGGCCGCGGCGGCCAATCCGCAGGCGCGGCTCGCCGAGCCGGACGACATCGCGGCCGCGGTCGGCTTCCTGCTGTCGAAAGATGCCGGCCACATCACCGGCGCCGTGCTGCCGGTCGATGGCGGCCTGACCCTGATGTAGATGGATTTCAGATCAATGCAGAGTCCTCCGCAGGCCGCCGACGTCATCGTGCTGGGAGCCGGGATCGTCGGCGTCTCCGCGGCCTACGCCATTCGCGAGCGCGGGCTGTCGGTGGTGCTGGTCGACCGCAAGGCGCCGGGCGAGGAGACCTCGTACGGCAACGCCGGCATTCTCTCCTCCGGCTCGATCCTGCCGCTCAACAGGCCCTCGCTGTTTCGGGCGCTGCCGTCCTATCTCGGCAACAACAGCGCGGCGCTGCGCTGGGATCCGGCCTGGACGCTGCGCAACGTCGAATGGGTGTTGCGCTTCCTGGCCAATGCGGTGGAGTCCCGCGTCAGGCCGCGCGCGACCGCGCTGCACGGCCTGATCGGCGCTTCGCTGAAGCTGCATCGCGACTGGATCGTCCGATCGGGCGAGCCGCAGCGCATCCGTGAGACCGGCTGGCTCAAGGCGTGGCGCAGCGAGGCGCTCGGCGCGGCCAAGGCCGAGCAGGATTTTCTTGCCGAGTACGGCATCAAGAGCGAGTTGCTGGACCGACAGGCGATCTCGGCACTCGAGCCGAACATGCTGCCGGTCTACAAAGTGGGCCTGCTGCACAGCCAGACGGCGTCGGTCGACTCGCCCGGCAACGTGACCAAAGCCTATGCGCGGATGTTCGAGGGGGCGGGCGGCGTGCTCAGGCAGTCCGAGATCAGGGCCTTGTTGTCGGACGGGGACGGCTGGCGCGTGGTGCTCGGCGACGGCGAGGTCCGCGCCCGTCACGTCGTGGTCGCGCTCGGGCCGTGGTCGCCGGACATCCTGAGGCCGCTCGGCTATCGCGTGCCGATGGCGTTCGAGCGCGGCTATCACCAGGAGTTTGCGCCGAACCCCTCGCGACAGCTGCTGCGGCCGATCCATGATGCCGAAGGCAGCTTCCTGATGACGCCGATGGAGAACGGCGTGCGCGTGACCTCCGGCGTCGAGCTGACCGATCGCGACGCGCCGTCGAACTTTTCCCAGCTCGAGCAGGTGGTGCCGTTGGCGCGGGGCGTGGTCGAGTTCGGTGATGCGGTGGCGCAGCCCTGGCGCGGGTCGCGGCCGAGCCTGCCGGATTCGCTGCCGATCATCGGGCCGGCGCCGCGACATCCCGGCCTGTGGCTTGCATTCGGCAATCAGCACATCGGCTTCACCACGGGGCCGGCCACGGGCGCGGCGATCGCCGCGATGATCGCCGGCGAGGCGCCATCGTTCGACGCCTCGGCGTTTGCTCCGGGCCGGTATCTGTGATGGGCCGCGAGCGCGCCACCTCGGAGCTGCGATGAACTACACCTGGGATTTCGCCATCCTCGCCAAGTACAGCCATCTGTTCTGGGTGGGGCTCGGCTGGACCATGGCCTATACGCTCGGCACCATCCTGCTCGGCACGATCATCGGACTCGTCGTCGGCATCGTCCGCCTCGGACGGCCCGTGGTCATCGACTGGCTGCTGATCGCCTATATCGAGCTGTTCCGCTGCACGCCGCTGCTGGTGCAGATCATCTGGTTCTACTACGCGTTTCCGGTGGTGATCGGCGTCAACATTCCCGCGCATGTCGCGGCCGTCACGGTGCTGTCGCTGTATGGCGGGGCGTTCTACGCCGAGATCATCCGCGGCAGCATCGAGAGCGTGCCGCGCGGCCAATGGGACGCCGCCCGCGCGCTCGGCCTGCGGCCCTGGCGGATGATGCGGCTCGTGATCCTTCCGCAGGCGCTGAAGCCGATGCTCGCGCCTTACGTCAACCAGTCGGTCACGCAGCTGAAGAACACCTCGCTGGTGTCGGTGATCGCGGTGCCGGATCTCGTCTACAACGCGACGCTGATCAACGCCGACACCTACCGGCCGCTAGAGGTCTACACCATCATCGCGATCATCTACTTCGCGATCCTGTTTCCGGCGACGCTCGTGGGCCGGCGCTTCGAGCGCGGCATGAGCTACGACAAGGCGTGAGAGGCTCGGCGTAGCAACATCCTCACCGTCATTGCGAGCGCAGCGAAGCAATCCAGGGCGGCACGCGTAGCCCTGGATTGCTTCGTCGCTGCGCTCCTCGCAATGACGGCGGGTGCGTGTGGCGATGGCGTCAGATATTCACTTCGACCGGGACGTCCTCGGCCTTGACCCCAGCAAGGCCGAGGCCCTTGACGAACCATTCACGCATCTGGCCGATGCCTCTGTTATAGTCGATCCACACCGCCAGGAAGTCGCGCCAGCGCTTGTCGGCCTCGCGGCGGACGCCCATGCTGGAGGGGATGGCGACCGACGGCGACTGCAGGATCTTGTAGGTGCCGAGATTGGGGTTCTTGGCGATCGCGGTGAGCCCGAGGATCAGCGCGTTGACGACGACGTCGACGCGGCCGGACGCCATCTCCAGCATCACCTCGTCGCGCGACTTCAGCGACTTGATGGTCGCATTCGGCGCAAAGCGCCGGGCCACGGCCTCGTTGGCGGAGCCGACGTCGACGGCGATCCTGACCTCGGGCTTGTTGATGTCGGCCCAGGTCTTCGCCTCCATGCCCTTCTTCAGCATGGCGCCGAACGGATGCGGGAACACCGTGCCGCAGAAATCGATCACCAGCGCGCGCTGCGGCGTCGGGTTCAGCGCGAAGCCGAGATCGATCTTGCCGGCCTGCAGATCGAGCACCGAATTGCCGTAGGTCGACTCGACATATTCCAGCTTCACGTCGAGCAGCTTGGCGATGTCGTTGGCCATCTCGATCGAGAAGCCGGACCAGGTGCCCGACGCGAGGTCCTTGTTGAAATAAGGCAGCTCGCCCGGCAGCACGGCGATGCGCAGCACCTTGTTGGCGCGCACGCGGTCGAGCGTGTTGTCGCCAGCGGCCTGCGCCGAGGCGGGCGTCGTCGTCATGGCCGACGCCAGCGCGGCGCCGGAGCCGATCGCGAGCGCGTAGCGCAGCGCCTCGCGGCGGTCCTCTGAAATCTTCTGATCGTCTGATGTTGTCACATATTCCTCCTGCACCAACGCGCGGAGCGTAGCGTTGACCGTGCGCGCCAGCAACAAGCATGTCGGACTTGATAGCAGCCTTCCTAATGACCGAGTGGCCGCGGCGCCGTGATGCTGCGCTGCCTCATTCCCGTGCAGGACTGATCAAGGCCTGATCGTTTCCACCGGATGGACCTGGCGCAGCGCGCAGGCGTTCGGCGAATGGGCGCAACAGCTGCGGCGCCAGGTGGATCGGAAACTGGCTCATCGCGAAATACAGCCAGGTGGTGCCCGGGATTGCGCCTTCGGTCGCGGCCAGCATCAGCCCCATGTTGCGCAGCGACACCATCATGCCCAGCGCCATCGCGCGCTCGCGGCCGGCGTTGCGGAAGAGCAGCACCGTCGTCCCCAGCAGCAGGAAGAACACCGCGAAGGCGAGCACCGCGAGTCCCAGCATGCGGAACGGGGCTGCCAGCAGATCAGCCAGAAAGTGCGCCATGATGGCGGAAGCGAACACGAACAGAATGCAGATGTTGAAGCCGTCGATCGGTGCGCGGTGGCGGCGGATCGTCTCGATGCCGAAGACGAGGCGGATCGCGGTGGCCGCAGCCAGCGCGCCGGCGAGAATGCCGGCGAGCTTCAGCCCGAGCGTCGCCGGGGATAGCGACAAGGTCTCGCCCATGAAGACATAGGCGAACACCGGCGCCGTCAGCGGTACCAGCGCGGTCGAGGTCACCAGCGTGATCAGCACCAGCGTGGCGTCGAGTCCCATCAAGGCCGCGAGCGCCGGCGAGGCCATCATCGGCGAAGCCGTCGCCTGCAGCATCAGCGCGAGGGTGAGGTCGGGTGCGGCGGCATCGGCGCCGGTGAGGCGCGCGATGCTGCCGACGAGGCCGGGCACGGCGATGGTGGTCCAGGCGGTTGCCGCCACCACCAGCAGCGGGCGGCGCAGATGGGCGCGCAGCATCGCGACGTCGACGCGCATGAATGAGATGCAGAGCAGTAGAAAAATCGCTTCGGTGACGTAGGGCCGCGCCAGCTCGCCGAGCGGCGGCACCGCGATCGCCGCCAGCAGCACCGCGACGATCGCGCGCGTGCCCTGGTTGCCGAGCCAGCTCAGGGCCTGCAGGGGGAGAGCGAGAGGCCCGGAGGGCGGCATCTTTATTCCGAACGATGTGAATCAAAGAACGCGCGAACCATGCGATGGCCGCGCGTTCCTGCAAAGTCACATCTCGTTACGGACGATGTCGCGCCCCCGGCTTTGCGGGCGCCGACCGCAGCGCGTGCGTCACTGCGCGGTCGAGCCGCCCAGCACGATCTTCTCGTTGAGCTTGAAATCGACGGTCTGCACCGTCTGGTCGATCTCGGCGCTGGGCATGCCGATCTGCTGCGCGATCAGCTTCACCAGCAGGTCGACGCGCTCGATGAAGGGGGCACCGGCGGCGACCGCGCGCGCCGCCGAGGACGGCTTGAGCAGGCTCTCGGCGGCCTTGGCGTATTTCTCGAACGGCACCTGGTCGCTCGGATCGGCGCCGAGCTTGCGCGCGATCGCGTCGACATGCTCGTAGATCGACTTCGACAGAGCGAGATTGCCATGCACGGCATCGCGGATCGCCTGCGGCTCGCCGCGCGTGATGCAGCGGTAGTTGCCGGTCAGCAGCATCGACCATTTCGCCAGCGGCACGAACAGCGAGTCGAACACCTTGAGCTTCACCGGCACGTCCTGGCCATCGAGCCTGACGGCATCGATGTCGCGCTCCAGCTCACGCAGCAGCGCATTGTGCTTCTCGTCCTCGAAGGCGGCAGCCTTGAAGTTCGTCGGCAGGCCGACATGCAGCACGTTGGCGCCTTCCTCCGGCGGACGGAACGCCTGCGGATCCGGCGAGCACAGTGTCACCAGACCAGGGGTGAAGCGCTCCCAGACCTGGGCGTTGGTGTAAGCCTCTTCGAGATCGCTGTTGGCCAGCGCCGGGATGCGCTTGAGGTAGGGGAGCGGCGGCATGTTCATGATCGAGAGGCACGGCAGCTTGGCCTCGGCGATCTTGACCATCAGCACGCGGATGGTGTGGTTGGTGTATTGCGGCTCCTGCATCGCAAGGCCGACCAGATCGTAACGCGACAGGTCGACACTGTCGGGCGTGGCGGCGTCGAGCTTGCCGGGCAGGTCGCGCGAGAAGATCGAACGGTGGGTGGGCTCGTCGCGCAGCTTGATGCGGACTTCCGTGCCCTCGCGATTGATTAGTTCGGCGGTCTTCTTGCGGCAGACCAGCGTCACATTGTGGCCGGCCATCAGCAGCTTGGTGCCGAGGAGGGAGCCATAGGAGGCTCCGAGAATCAGAATATTGCGTGCCATGCCTTGGTCTCCCCAGAGATTGGCTTGAGATTGTGCGTTTGCTTTTCTTATTGGTGATCCAGCGCGCACCGAGGAGGCCGTCAGACGCCCCGGAGGGGCGGACGGAGGCGGTAACCATTGCCTCGATTGCTGGCATACCAGAGCTTTCATCCCATGGAATGAGCCGTCTGGCAAGGTGCGGCGCGGCAGTGCGGCATCCGGCGCGGGTGGCCGTGTGGGGCGCCTCAGCTCAGCGCCATGTAGCGCCCGGGCTTGTGGTTGATGGCGATGATGACGTTGACGATCACGATGCCCAGGACCGACAGGGCCAGCCGGTCGACCGGAATCACGAAGAATGCGACGATCATGATGAGCGCATCCACCGCGAGCTGGAAATAGCCGGCACGGACCTTCCAGTGCTCCTGCAGATAAAGCGCGAGGATGTTGATGCCGCCGAGCCCGGTGCGATGGCGGAACAGCATCAAGAGGCCGGTCCCGGTCAGGCCGGCGCCGATCACCGTCGCATAGAGCGGGTCGATATGGCTGATGTTGACCCAAATCGTCGTCAGCCGGGAGAACACCGCAACCAGGGCGACGGCCACGAAGGTGCGGATCGTGAATGGCCAGCCCATGCGCCGGATCGCCAGCGCATAGAACGGCAGGTTGATCAGGAAGAAGCTGACCCCGAAACCGTAGCCGCTGACGTAGCTCAGCAGCAGCGACAGCCCGGCGGTGCTGCCGACCAGCAGCAATGTCTTGCTATAGATGAGCATGCCGAGCGACACGAACAGCGTGCCCAAGGTCAGCGCCATCGCGTCTTCGTAAAGCTTGTGACGCTCCTGCACCACCGCCTCGGTCACGCCGGTCATCTCGACGCTCGCCGCCTCAGAGCGACTTGAACAGGCCGGCGACCCGCGCGACGTCGGCGAGCTTGAGGCCTGCGATGTTGATGCGGCCGGAGGTCGGCATGTACACGCCGTGCTTCTCGCGCAAGGTCATCACCTCCGCCGGCGTCACCGGCAGCAGCGAGAACATGCCCTGCTGGACGCCGATGGCGACGGTGTTGGACCAGCGGCCGCCGAGCGCCTCGGCGAAGGCGTGGCGCAGCGCCGCAAGTCGCTGGCGCATCGTTTCGAGCTCGCCGCTCCAGTCGGCGTACAGCTCCGGCGTGCCGAGGATCGTCTTCACGATCGCCGAACCATGGTCGGGCGGCATGGAATAGCTGGTGCGGGCGAGCGCGACGAGATTGGACCGTGCCGTCTCGGCCGTGGCCTGCGCGTCGGCGACGGCGTACAGCGCGCCGGTCCGCTCGCGGTAGAGGCCGAAGGACTTCGAGCAGGACACCGCGAGCAGCGCCTCGGGGACGGCCGCGATCATTCCGCGCAGCCCGGCGGCGTCGCCGTCGAGACCTGCACCGAAGCCTTGATAGGCAGAGTCGATCAGCGGCACGAGACCACGGGTCGCGATCACGTCCGTGATGCGGGCCCAGTCCTGCGCGGTCAGCGGGGCGCCGGTGGGGTTGTGGCAGGAGGCGTGGATGAGGACGGCATCGCCGGGCGCGGCGCGCCGCAGCGCCTCCAGCATGCGATCGAGCTGAAGCGTCTGCGAGGCGACGTCGAAATAGGGATAGGTCTCGATCGCGAGGCCCGCGGCTTCGAAGATGCCGGCGTGATTGGGCCAGCTCGGCAGGCCGAGCCAGATCTTGCCGGTGCCGGCCTGCCGGATCAGGTCGGCGGCAAGCCGCAGCGCGCCGGAGCCGCCGGGGGTCTGCACGCCGGCGGCATGGACGGGAGAGGCCTTGCCGCCGACCATCGTCCACAGCAGGTCGAGGAAGGCCTGGTCGCCTTCCGGCGCGATGTAGGACTTGCTGCTCTGGTTCTCCCAGATCAGGCGCTCGGCGGCCTTCACGGCACGGAAGATCGGCGAGTTGCCGGCCTCGTCGCGGTAGACGCCGACGCCGAGATCGACCTTGCCGGCGCGCGGATCGGCCTTGAAGATGCCGATCAGGGCGAGCAGGGGATCATCGGGCTGGCGGCTCAGTCGTTCGAACATCGCGGGCAATCCTATTCCGAGTGGGGCGCGCCAGCCGACCATGGACCGTTGTCGCGAAGCCGGGACACTATCTCGGTTGCGTTGCAAAAACAGCGGACATTTCGGCGGTGCTCCGCCTCGTTTCGTGCATGGACGGTCGGGGCGCAAGCCCGTCGGAATGCACAACAACGCGCCGGGCGACCAACGTCAGCCGTCGTCACCCGCGTCGGACCTAGGAGCGAGGTCTGGTTCTGAATGCTCGATGTCGGCCTTGCCGGCCCGCTTGGCGGCGAGCTGGGAGCGAACCTTGCCATCGACTTTGCGTCCGGTCGCACGCTGCCACTTCCGAAGCTCGGCCGCGGTCAGGATGACTTTCACGACCCGCTCGTTCGGTTGGCTCCCGATTGTATCGATCATCTCCTGAGCGCTGGCCTGCCATTCCTCGTAGGTGTCGTGCAGGTCCGGGCAGATCCGCTTGATCTCGTCCCACTCTTCGGGCCTGAAGCAGCCAGCGCAATCTCCAGAATTGTCGCCATGTCTGTCATGCTCGCCTGTTCCTGTGGATTGGATACTTCAAGCCCGAAGCTCTGACTTTTCCCGGCGCGTCAGATCCGCGGCTTTGGCGCGGGTTCGCGGTCGGCGTCGCCGGAATTCGGTTCGCCCTTGGGTTCGATCAGGAGCACCTTGACCTCCTTTGCCGCGCGCGGACGGTGAACGACGCCCTTGGGGACGACGAACAACTCGCCAGCCTTCACCATCCGCGAGGGCTGCCCCTGGATGTCCATCTCCATCTCGCCTTCGAGAACGAGAAAGAAGTCATCCGTCGTGTCATGCTTGTGGAACGGGAATTCGCCGATGAATTTCACGACCATCACGTCATTGTCGTTGTAGTCCGCGACCACGTGCGGGTCCCAATGGCTCGCGAACTGGCTCAGCTTGTCGGCGAGGTTCACGGTCTTCATGCGCGGTCTCCAACTGCGATCAACGAGATAAGTTGGCCGCGCTGGCCGGCAAGGCCGGCAAACGCGACGTCGGCTGCGGTGCGAGGGTCAGCGCGATCACTCTCAGACGCCGCTCGGACGATCGAGCTGCTTGAGCCAGCCGCCGATGTCGCGCGCGGCGACATTGGCCTGGTCGAGCAGCTTGCCCATAGTGAAGAAGCCGTGGAACTGGCCGGGATGGGTGCGATGCGTGACCGGCACGCCGGCCTCGCGCAGGCGGCGTGCATAGTCGTCGCCTTCGTCGCGAAGTGGATCGGCGCCCGCCGTCAGAACATAGGCGGGCGGCAGGCCGGCCAGCGTCTCCGCCTTGGCCGGCGAGGCGCGCCAGTCGTGAATGTCGGCGGCTGAGTTGAGATAGTGATCGCGAAACCAGCGGATCACCGAATGCGTCAGCAGCACGCTGGTCTCGGGCTCGCTGTGCGAAGGATGGCTCATCGCAAAGTCGGTGGCCGGATAGATCAGCACCTGGCCCGACAATTTTGGTCCCTCGCCGTCGCGCGCCGAGAGCGCGACCACGGCGGCGAGATTGCCGCCGGCGGAGTCGCCGCCGACGCTGAGCCTCGAGGCGTCGATGCCGAGCGAGGTCGCGTTATCAGCCACCCATCGCGTTGCCGCGAGGCAGTCGTCGACCGCAGCCGGGAACTTGTTCTCCGGTGCGAGGCGGTAGTCGATCGAGATCACGATCAGCTCACCTTCATGGGCCAGCGCACGGCAGGCCACATCGTGGGAGTCCAGATTGCCGATCACCCAGCCGCCGCCGTGGAAGAACACCAGGCCCGGTGCAAGGCCGTTGGTCTGCCGCACCGTCTTGGGCCGATAGAGCCGTGCCGGGATCGCGCCGTGCGGGGCAGGGATGGCGAGCTCCCGGACGTCCGCAAGCTCGGGCGGCTCAGGATTGCTCACGACGCGCGCAGCCAGATAGTAGTCACGCGCCTCCTGTGGGGTCAGCGTTTCATAAGCGGGCCTGCCGGCCTCCTGGAACGCCTTGTAGACGGCAGCGGCATCGGCATCGAGCTGAACGGGCATGGGCAACGGACCTGTCGAGTTGAGCAAGCGGGTGAGGTGAGGGGGCTGTCAGGCGGCAGTGCGGCCGCCATCGACGGTGTAGGCAGCGCCGGAGACGTAGCTCGCATCGTCGGAGGCGAGGAAGGCGACGATCGCCGCGACCTCCGCGCCCTGGCCGAGCCGTCGTGCCGGGACGCGGTCCACGACCTTCTCGATCGGAACGGCAGCGCCGCTGCGGCCTTCGATGATCGCGCTGAGCATGCGGCTGTCGATCAGGCCGGGGCAGATGCAGTTCACGCGGACATTGGTGCCGGTGCATTCCCACGCCGCGCTCTTGGTCAGTCCGATCACCGCGTGCTTGCTGGCGCTGTAGACCGCGATCTGCGGCGAGCCGATCAGGCCGGCGATCGAGGCGGTGTTGATGATCGAGCCGCGGTTCTGCTTCAGCATCACCGGCAGCACATGCTTGAGACCGAGGAACACGCCGACCACGTTGACGTCGAGCACGCGGCGGAACGTCTCGAGCGGATAGTCGGTGATCGACCTGATCTCGCCTTCGATGCCGGCATTGTTGAAGAACACGTCGATGGTCCCGAAGCGCTCGCAGGCGCTGCGCACATACGCTGCCACCTCGGCCTCGTCGGTGACATCTGCGGCAATGGCCATCGCCTCGGCGCTCGCGGGCAGATCGCCGATGGCGGCCTTCAGATCCTGCTCGCGGCGGTCGACTGCGACGATGCGGGCGCCGCGCGCCGCCAGCCGTTGCAGGGTCGCCGTGCCGATCACGCCGGCCGCGCCGGTGACGACGGCCACCCGGCCGTCGAGACGAATCGAATCAGGCATGTGCTTCCTTCCCTTGGCCCCGGCTTCCATCGCCGCGGCCTTGTTGCGTGTTGGTTTCACGCTATCTTCTGATCATGCAACTATCTCATTGGATGAACCAGATGACCACCTCGCGGTGCGCTGGTAAGTCGCCCTTCCCCCGCCGTATTCGGCATGTTAACGGGAGGGCTGATCGAGAGCGGCGGATGGGTCATGACGCGATTTGATTGTCCCGAACCCCGATTCGCCTGATAAAGCCGCGCGAGATGCACCGAACAATCGTCCTGACCGGTATCGCGGCGTTCCTGGCCGCCACATCCCTCGCGCTGGCCGTGCCCGCACGCGCGCAGATCGGCACTATCTTCTCCGACCCCGTGCCTCGCCCGCCGGGCAACATTCCGCGGCGCGGAGAACCGATCCCGCCGCCGGAGGAAGAGGAGGAGATCCCCGAACTGCCGCAGGGCCGCGTGCTGCCGGCGCCGACTCGCCCGCCGCCGGGGCAGGGCGCCGCCCTTCCGGGCCCGGTTCAGTCGCAGCCGCTTGCGCCGCCGCCGGGAATGACCGTCCTGCCGCAGAACAATCCGCCCGTCGCGGCCGCGCCGCCCGGCCAGCCCGGTCAGCGGCCTGCGCCGCCCCGCGGTGCGCCCCAGAACGCGGCGATCCCGCCGAACGGCGCGGTGCCGCAGACGCCGGCGACCATTCAGCCGGGAGACGAGGTCGTGACCGAGCCGCCCGCGCAGAAGATCGTGAACAAGAAGGCGAGCTTCTCCGGATTGGACAAGATCACCGGCCGCATCATCAACTTCGATGAGGAAGTCGGTGAGACCGTGCAGTTTGGCGCGCTCCGGGTGAAGACCGACGCCTGCTACACGCGCCCGGCGACCGAAGCTGCAAACACGGACGCCTTCGTGGAGGTGGATGAGATCACCCTGCAGGGCGAAGTGAAGCGGATCTTCTCGGGCTGGATGTTTGCGGCCAGCCCCGGCCTGCACGGCGTCGAGCACCCGATCTACGACATCTGGCTGGTCGACTGCAAAGAGCCGCAGACCACCGTGGTCAGTGCCGCGCCAGAGCAGAAGCCCGCTGCGCCTCAGCCTGCCCAGAAGCGGCCGCCGCAACAGAAGCAGGCCGCGCCGCGTCCACCGGGACCGCCGCAGTACCAGACCCAGCAGCAGGTGCCGCCGCCACCTCCGCCCCAGGCGGGTGGACCGTTCGGCGGCGTGTTCCGATAGCGCCCTCAGCCGCGCTCGGCGATGATCGCGAGCGCATCGGTTCCCGTAAGCGGCCGGTCGACGGGGAGCCGGAGGAAGCTCGCGGCCGGCCCCTGCAGGGCCTTTTCGAGCAGGACGGTGTAGCGCCGGCGCGGGATCTCGACCGCGCCGAACGTCTTGAGGTGCTCGGTGACATATTGGGTATCGAGCAGCTCGAAGCCGCCTGCGATCAGGCGTGCCACCAAGTGCACCAGCGCCACCTTCGACGCATCCCGGGTGCGGTGGAACATGCTCTCGCCGAAGAACGCCCGACCCAGGCTGACGCCGTAGAGGCCGCCCACCAGCTCGCCGTCCTGCCAGCATTCGACGCTATGGCAATAGCCGAGCGCATAGAGGCCGCTGTAGAGCTCGCGGATGCGCCGGTTGATCCAGGTGTCCTCGCGCCCTGGCTGCGGCTCGGCGCAGCCATCCATGACGGCCTTGAAGGCCTGGTTCACGGTCACGGTGAAGGCATCCGAGCGGACCGTGCGGGCAAGCCGTGACGCGACGCGGAAGCCGTTGAGCGGGATGACGCCGCGCAACTCCGGCTCGACCCAGAACAAGGTCGGGTCGTCGGCGCTTTCGGCCATCGGGAAGATGCCGCAGGCATAGGCACGCAGCAGGACCTCGGGCGTGATCTCGGACGCTGCGGAGTCGCGCGAATTCATCCCGCCAGTCTAGCAGGATGTCGAAGGCGGCGCGATGGTCCGTTGGCCGCAGCCGGCACCCACTCGCTCAGATTCAGCCCACCGCGGCAGCGGCCGGTTTCGGCGAATCCTTGGTCAAGCGGAAGCGCACGACGATCTTGGTGCCGTGATGGCTCGGATCGGGCTCCACCCTCGCATCCAGCTTGGTTGCCATGGCGCTGACGATGCGCTGGCCCATGCCGGTCGAACGCGGGTCGCTGGTGGCATTGACGCCGACGCCATTGTCGGCAATCGACAGCACGATGTCGTCGCCGGCGAGCTTCAGCTCGACGTGAATCGGGCCAGGCCCGTCGGGATAGGCGTATTTGACGGCGTTCATCACCAGCTCGTTGACGACGATGCCGATCGCGACCGCGCGATCCGGATCGATCTCGACCGGCTCCGCCTTCAGGGTGAGCCGCGACATCCGGTTGCCCTCGGCGGAGCGGCGGAGATCGTCGAGCAGCGAGTCCAGGTATTGGTTCAGCAGCACGCTCTTGAGATCCTGCGACGTGTAGAGCCGGCGGTGCACCTGGGCCACCGCGGCGACGCGCCCCATGGCGTTGGTGAGGGCGGCCTTGACGTCGTCCTGCGTGCTCGAATTGGCCTGCAGGTGCAGCAGCGAGGCGATGATCTGCAGCGAGTTGCCGACGCGGTGGTTGACCTCGCGCAGCAGAACCTCGCGCTCGGCCGCCAAAGCGGCGTAGCGGTCGCGCGAGGCCCGCACTTCGGCTTCCGCCTCGTCACGCGCCTTCTGCAGCCGGGCCTGGCGCAGGGCGCCTTCGGCCGCAACCTGCAGCAGCGGGATGAACTCGCCCTGGACGTCCTTGACGAGATAGTCGGCTGCGCCGGCCTTCAGGGCCGTCACCGCGATCTTGGAATCCTGGGAGGCGGTGACGAACACCACCGGCGGCGCATCGGGCAGCACCATGATGCGCTCCAGCGTCTCCAGCCCGTCGAGTCCCGGCATGTACTGGTCGAGCGCGACCACGTCGATGCCGCCTAGCGCGATGCGCTGCAGCCCGGCGCTGCCGTCTGGCGCATGCTCCACGGTGAAGCCGAGCCGCTTGAGCCCGCGCTCGACCAGCCGCGCCAGCGCCGCGTCGTCGTCGATGTAGAGCAGCGTGGGGGCGGCTGAGCTCATGCGGCGGGTGGAACCTGGATGACGGAGAAGAACAGGCCGAGCTGGCGAATGGCGTTGGCGAAGCTCTCGTAGTTGACCGGCTTGGTGATGTAGACGTTGCAGCCGAGCTCGTAGCAGCGCTTGATCTCCTGGCTGTCGTCCGTCGTGGTCAGGATGACGACGGGCGCGCTCTTCAGGAAGCTGTTCTGCTTGACCATCTTGAGGATGTCGATGCCGGTCATGTCCGGCAGGTTCAGGTCGAGCAGGATCAGCAACGCGTGCCCCTTGTGATCGAGGCCGGTGCCGTCAGCACCCAGCAGATACTTCACCGCATCTGTACCGTTGGTGAACGGCTTGATCTCGTTGTTGACGCCGGAGCGGCGGATGTTGCGCTCGATCAGGCGGGCGTGGCCTTCGTCGTCCTCGATCATGATGATGGTCACGGGCATGGTCATCGGTCTGAGTTCCGGTTTGAGACGTTCCAGTTGATCGGGAGCGTGATGGTGAACGTGCTGCCCTGGTCGAGCTCCGACGCGACCGACATGGTTCCACCGAGCCGGCGCACGAGAGCGCGCACATGCGCCAATCCGATCCCCTGACCCGGACGGTCCTGGGTCCCGGCGCGGCGAAACAGATCAAAGATACGTTGATGATCGCGGGGATCAATCCCCCGGCCGTTATCCGTGACCTCGAAGATCGCGAAACCCAGCTTGGTGCGGGCGCGGATGGCGATGTCGCCGGGAACGCCGGGCTTCATGTACTTGATGGCGTTGTCGATGAGATTGGAGAAGATCTGCTCCAGCGCGAGGCGGTCGCTGACGATGGCGGGCAGGGGCTCGACGCGGATGGTGGTGTTCGCCTCGTCGGCCTGATGCGCAAGGGTCGAGACGATCTGCTCGATCAGTTCGCGGGTGTCGATGCGCACGGGGACGAATTCACGGCGGCCTTCGCGGGTCAGGTTGAGGATCGCGGTGATCAGGCGGTCCATCTTGGCGATCGACGATTTGATGAAGCCGAGCGCCTCGGAGAAATCTTCCGACAGCTGCTTGTCGGCGCCCTCGAGCTCCGGCTCGGCGCCTTCGGCCGGCGGAGGCGATGCTGAGACGGCCCGCGCCAGCGTCGCGATGCGCCGGAAGATGTCGTTGCGCAGCTCGTCGAGCTCGCTGGTGAAGCCCATGATGTTGACTAGCGGCGAGCGCAAGTCGTGGCTCACGATGTAGGCGAAGCGCTGGATCTCCTCGTTGGCCTCGCGCAGATCGGCCGTGCGCTCGTCGACGGTGGCCTCCAGATTGAGGTTGCTCTCGCGCAGCTGCGCCTCGGCGTCGTCGCGGGCGCGGGTCGAGCGGCGCACCAGCAGCACCGAGATGACGGCGAGCACGACGACCATTGCGGAGCCGGTGATCGTGACGATGGCCGCCAGTTGCTGGCTGGCATCGGCATTGGCGGTCCGCAGCGCCAGCAGCCGCTCCTCCTCGAGACGCATCGCCTCGGCGGCGTCGCGCATGGTCTTGCTGCTGGTGGTCGAGCGGGCGTCGCGGAGCAGGGCGATCGCGGCGGCGACATCGCCGCGTGCAACCAGGAGCCTCTCACGGTCGAACTGCGACAGCCGCGTCTCGATCACGCTGCGCAGCGCGGCGAGATTCTCGACCTGGGCGCGGTTGTCCACGACCAGCGCATTCAGCTTGTCGAGCACCGGTCCGATGGCCGCGACGGCCGCCTCGTGGTCGTTGAGGAACTCCTGTCCCTGGGTGAGCAGGTAGGCGCGGGCGGCGCTCTCGGCGCGCCGCACTTCGAGCAGCAGGGCGTTGATCTGGTTCTCGGCCTCGACGGTGTGCACCACCCAGGCGCTGTCGCTGCGGGCCTTGTTGACCAGCAGGACCGACGCCGTGCTGACGGCGACCAGCACCAGAAAGCCCGCCGACAACAGCAGGACCTGACCCAGCGTGCGCCTTCGTCTCGCCTCAGGCGCCACCGCATACTCGCATGTCGTTGAAAATCACTGCCCCCTGGCGGAATTGCTCCGACCGAGCAGAACGCAGAGCCGGCCGGAAGGTTCCGGCTCAGCAGGCACTTTTCGAAGCGGTGGCTCAGTCCGTCTTCTGGCCGGCCAGATACTGCTCGAGCCAGTGGATGTGGTAGTCGCCATCGATGATGGCGGGCTCGCGCACCAGCGCGCGGAACAGCGGCAGCGTGGTTTCGATCCCGTCGACCACCATTTCGTCCAGCGCGCGCCGCAGCCGCATCAGGCACTCGACCCGGCTCTTGCCGTGGACGATCAGCTTGCCGACCAGCGAGTCGTAGTATGGCGGGATCACGTAGCCCTGGTACACGGCGGAATCGATGCGGACGCCGAGGCCGCCGGGCGGATGGTATTGCTGGATCTTGCCGGGCGAGGGCCGGAAGCTGACGGGGTTCTCGGCGTTGACGCGGCACTCGATCGAGTGGCCGTTGATCACGACCGCGTCCTGGGTCATCGGCAGGTCGCCGCCGGCAGCGATGCGGATCTGCTCCAGCACGAGGTCGATGCCGGTGATCATCTCGGTCACGGGATGCTCGACCTGGATGCGGGTGTTCATTTCGATGAAATAGAACTCGCCGTCCTCGTAAAGGAATTCGACGGTGCCGACGCCGATATATTTCAGCTCCTGCATCGCCTTGGCGACGGTATTGCCGATTTTCGCACGCGCGGCCGCATCGAGCACGGGCGAGGGGCCTTCCTCCCAGACCTTCTGGTGGCGGCGCTGCAACGAGCAGTCGCGCTCGCCAAGATGGATGGCGCCGCCGCGGCCGTCGCCGAGCACCTGGATCTCGATGTGGCGCGGCTTCTGCAGATATTTTTCGAGATAGACCGACGCATCGCCGAACGCCGACTTGGCCTCGTTCGCCGCGGTGGTCAGCGCCAGCTGCAGGTCGGCCTCGGTGTGCGCGACCTTCATGCCGCGGCCACCGCCGCCGGCTGCGGCCTTGACCAGCACCGGGAAGCCGATCCCCTTGGCGATCGCCATCGCGTCCTGGTCGGGCGTGACCGCGCCGTCGGATCCTGGAACGACGGGAATGCCGAGCCGCTTGGCGGTCTTCTTGGCCTCGATCTTGTCTCCCATCAGGCGGATGTGCTCCGCCTTCGGCCCGATGAAATGCAGATTGTGGTCGGCGAGGATCTCGGCGAAACGCGCGTTCTCCGACAGGAAGCCGTAGCCGGGATGCACGGCGTCGGCGCCGGTGATCTCGCAGGCGGCGAGCAGGGCTGGGATGTTGAGATAGCTGTCCTTCGACGGCGGCGGCCCGATGCACACGCTCTCGTCGGCGAGGCGGACATGCATCGCATCGGCGTCGGCGGTGGAATGCACCGCCACGGTGGAGATGCCGAGCTCCTTGCAGGCCCTGAGGATGCGAAGAGCGATTTCGCCGCGGTTGGCGATGAGGATCTTGTCGAACATGGTGCCTCGGGCGCGAGTAGCGGACAGTGATGCGCGGGCGGGGGAATGGAGACCAGTCGCCGCGCGCGATCCGCGCTTATTCGATGATGACGAGCGGCTCGCCGAACTCGACCGGCTGGCCGTCCTCGACCAGGATCTGCGTCACCGTGCCGGCGCGCGGCGACGGGATCTGGTTCATCGTCTTCATCGCCTCGATGATCATCAGGGTCTGGCCGACCGACACCTTGGAGCCGACCTCGACGAACGGCTTGGCGCCGGGCTCCGGCGCCCAATAGGCGGTGCCGACCATCGGCGAGGGCACGACCCCGGGATGCTTTGAGAGGTCGGCGCCGGCGGCAGCCGCCGTGGCGGCGGCCATCACGGGGACGCTCGAGGCCGCGGCCGGGACCGCCGACGGCACGGCCGCTGCGATGGTCACGTTGCGGGCGACGCGGATGCGCAGGCCGGCCCGCTCCAGCTCGATCTCGGTCAGGCTGGTCTCGTCCAGAAGCGCGGCGAGCTCGCGGATGAGCCGGCTGTCTTCGGACTTCGCGGTGGTGGTGTCGTCGGTCTGGGGCGCCATGATCTGATCCGGAACGTTGGGTGGCGTGAAAGCGAGGACGTCAGGCTTGCGCTAGATGTCGGTGGTCGTGGTGGCCGAGGGAGCGGCTTTGGCACCGATCTTGGCGGCAAGGCCAGTGATCGCGAGTCGGTAGCCGTCGATTCCAAAGCCGCAAATCGACGCAAACGCGGGCTTCGCGGTGAAAGAATGGTGCCGGACGCCCGCGCGGGCGCGGATGTTGCCGAAATACACCTCGACCGTGGGGATTTTGACCCCCGTCAGGGCGTCATGCAGGGCGATCGAGGTATGCGAGTAGGTGCCGGCATTCAGGACGATCCCGGGCACTCCGCGGCTGCGAGCTTCATGGATGCAATCCACAAGCGCGCCCTCGTGGTTGGCCTGCCGGCAGTCCGTCACCAACCCGAAACGGGCCGCCGTCTCGACGCAGAGCCGTTCGACCTCGGCCAAGGTCGCATGGCCATGCGTCTCCGGCTCGCGGGTCGCCAACAGATCGAGGTTGGGTCCGTTGAGGACGAGAATCGTCTTTTCCGCGTCGTCGGCCATTCCTATCCCGGGCGGTGTGGGCTGCAGTGGGCGGCGTTATAGGTAACAAAGCCGCCAAGGGGAAGCCTTTCGGCGCCCGGCAGGGCTAGGTCCATGCTGCTCCGCCACGCGAAAAAATCCGACCAAGCCTCGGAAATCGCTGATTAACCAGACCAGCGGACAGGTCTGCACGTTTGGCGTGTGGCGACGCGCCGCCGCTCTTTGCACAACAAAGGGGCGGGCATCGCTGCCCGCCCCTTTTTCTCGTCACCCGCCTGGTCGGGGATCAGGTGTCGAGGACTGCAACGATCTCGTGGGTTCGCGGATCGAGCACGATGATCTGCTCACGAACCAGGATGTAGTCATATCCGCGCCATTCCGGATAGATCGTGACCACTTCGGTCGGGAGCGGGTAGAAGCGGACGTCGCGCGGCACGCGGGTGCCGACCGAGATGTTGAAGTTCACGTTGGTCACCGGCGCGACGCGCTGGCTGCGGATCACGCTCGTGATCTTGGTGCGTTGCTCGGTCGAGAGCTTGGCGCCGGCGCCGGCCTGTCCGGTGGTGGTCTGCGAGCGATCGCCGCCGGTCTTGGTTTCGGCGTTGGTGCCGGTCTTGCTGTCGCGGCCCTCGGCCTTCATGTTGTTGTCGCGGCCTTCGCGGCCTTCGGCCTTCATGTTCTTGGTGCCGCTCTTGTCGTTCTCGGAGCTCATGCTCTTCGAATTCGGGCCCTTCATGCCGTCCTCGGCGCGCTGGCCCTTCGTCTCGGCACCCGATTTCTGACCCGACTGGCTGGAGCGCATGTCGGACGAACCGCCGGCCGACGGCGCGGCGCTGTCCCGATTCATCGTCGCGCCGCCGGGCGCGTTCATGCCACCGCTCGAGGCTCCGCCAGAAGCGCCGCCGGTCGCACCGCCCTGCATCGCAGCGCCGCCGGACTGGCCTCCCGCGCCGCCTGCACCGCCGGCGCCCTGAGCATGAGCAAAGCCTGCACTC
This sequence comes from Bradyrhizobium aeschynomenes, assembly GCF_013178945.1. GTDB lineage: Bacteria > Pseudomonadota > Alphaproteobacteria > Rhizobiales > Xanthobacteraceae > Bradyrhizobium > Bradyrhizobium aeschynomenes. The sequence continues at coordinate 37,456 of NZ_JABFDM010000012.1, read as the reverse complement.
GCCAGTAGCGCGATTGCAGCAACTGATACCATCAAGCGATTAGTCATCCTATATCCTCCTCTGTCGTGGCACTACCCGCGCCGACAACGGCAGGACATTGGAGTCGTTCCGCGTGCGCCCGATGGTTCCGAAAAAATGTCATCGGTCGCGACGAAATGAACGAATGCTCAGGCTGATGAACGCCGGATGACCAGACCGGATACTAGCTTGCGTGGCGCTCGCGAGCATAGCGAACGAGCGCCAGAAATCGATAGAGGCCGTGCACGAACTTGCCATAAGGCAGCGTGACGAACAGCGCGAACACCGCACCAAGATGCAGCGCCAACAGCACGCCCATTGCGCTGCTCTCGCGCAGCAGGAGAAGCGCGAGACCGGTTGTGCCGGTGAGTCCGAGCATGGCGAGGAATGCGACGTCCATGCTGCGGCTGCCCTCATCCATCATCGCAGGCTCCCGCTTGCGTTTCGCGGCATAAAGACCCAGCGGCCCGATCACGATGCCGATCCCGCCGAGCGTACCGAGCACGACCGGCAGATCCCATAGCGGGTAGGGCGCCTCTCGTTGCAGCAGATAGTGATAGAGCGTGGCGACGCTGGTCGATGCGAAGCACAGCAGGAAGCCCCAGAAGGTCAGGTGGTGGAAGAAGCGCCTGTCATCCTTCGGCCGCTCGTCCGCATTGTAGCAGCCGACGCCGCCGCCATCGAGGTAGCGCAGGCTCGCGGCATCGCGAATCGCGCATAGCAACGGGCGTGGCTCTGCCAACACCGACGCCGGTTCTCCCATGTCGTGCCAGAACGCCCGCGCGCCCTGGATCAAGGCGACGATCGCCCACAGGAAGGCGGCGCCGAACAGCGCGGCCATCGTGGTGTGCGGCATCAGCGCGTAGAACGAGCCTGGACCATGCCGGCTCGCAAGCAGGGCACTGGGGTCGTTGAACGCGACGAATCCGATGATGAAAATGGCGATGCTGACGACGGTGATCAGGGACACCGCGATGCCGTTGCTCCGGAACAGCGGCGCCAGCGCGCGCGGCCAGGCGTAATCGGCGTAGCTCTCGTGCCGGACACGAGCCAGAACGGAGGGGACGCGAACATCGAATTCGTGTGGCGGCGAGAATTGGCAGTCGACATAGCAAGCCCCGCAGGAATGGCACAGATTGGACAAGTAGTTGAGATCGCCGCCGGAAAAGGAGCGCCGCAGCTCCATCGCCGGAAACACCGCGCACAGGCCCTCGCAATAGCGGCAGGAGTTGCAGATCGTCATCAGGCGATCCGCCTCGGTTAACGCCTCACTGCGCTGCATGTCTTGCTGCTCCGCGGCCTGCAATACGTCCGAACACACTGCCGATGGTCATGCCGATGCCGGCGGCATAACCGCGGCCGAGCACGTTGCCGGCCATGATCTCGCCAGCGGCATACATGTTCTGAGCCGAGCCTCCGGCTTTCATCATCATCCTGGCGTCGTGGTCGACCCGGACGCCGAGATAGGTGAAGGTGATGCCGGGACGCACGGGATAAGCATAGTATGGACCGGTATCGATGCGCCGTGCCCAATGCGATTTCGGCGGCGTCAGGTTCTCGGTGCGGCAATCGTCGAGGATGTCGGGATTGAAGCTGCCGTCGCGCACCGCTGCGTTGAACGCGGCGACGGTGGCTGACAGTCCGTCGGGATCGAGGCCGAGCTTGCCGGCAAGTTCGGCGATGCTGGCGGCCTCGATCGCGGGATAGAGCGACGGCATGAACAGATTGGCGGATTTGACGTCGAAGACGATGTAGGCGATCTGGTCCGGTTGAGCCGCGACCAGGCGTCCCCAGATGGCATAGCGCTTCGGCCAGACGTCCTCGCCCTCGTCGTAGAAGCGCATCGCGTGCTTGTTGACGACGATGCCGAACACGACGCAGTCCAGCCGGGTGATGATGCCGCCGTCATATTTCGGCGCCCGCGCGTCGATCGCCACCGCGTGACACTGGGTCGGGTCGCCGATGCTGTCCACGCCGGCGCCGAGCAGCATGTCCAGAACGGTGCCGCGATTGTGGGGTGTGCCGCGGATCAGGAAGTTGCGCGCGATCTCGCCCCAGCCTTCCACCAGTCTGTCGATGTTGGCTTCGAAGCCGCCGGCTGCAGCCACCAGCGCCTTGCCGCGGATGCGCGTAATGCCGTCGCGCTGCCGGATGATGGCGGCGCGGAAACGATCGGAATCGATGTCGAGCCCCACCACCTCGGCCTCGTACAGCACGTCGACGCCGAGGCGCGCGGCGGTCAGATAGAGCGCATTGAGCATGGCCCGGCCGCCGCCGAGGAAAAACGAGTTGGTACGGCCCAGGCTCAGCGTGCCGCCGAGCGAGGGTTGAAAGCGCACGCCTTGCTCGACGATCCAGTCGAGCATTTCCTTGGACTCGCGGATCATCATGCGCGCGAGCTGCTCGTTGGTCTGGCCTTCGGTGACGCGCAGGAGATCGTCCCAGAACTCGTCCTCGGTGTAGGGGCCGCTCAACGTTGCCGTCGCCGTGTCGTGGGCACAGCGCATGTTGCGCGTGTGCCGCGTATTGCCGCCGCGATAGAACTTCGAGGCCGCTTCCAGCACGAGCACCGAGGCGCCGGCGTGCCGGGCCGCGATGGCCGCGCACAGCGCCGCATTGCCGCCGCCCGCGACGACGACGTCGTAGGCCACGGGATGCTCGGGAATATCGTTCTCAGCCGTCATGACCCCTCGTTCCCGACGCAGGGCTGATCGGGCGGCCGGCCCCTCCTGCTGTGCACGCTCGCTGTTCGGCTGCGACGCCCGCAGAGACCGCCGGAACGTCGTGCGCCGAGAGAATGACGAGCTTGATTTCGTATACTATTGTATACAAAAATATGCAACAGCCGCTGTTGTTCAAAGCGAGGGTGTGAGACAGTGCGGTCATGTCCATCGAAACGCGCACGTTCACGATTGATCGCGACAACGTCTCGCTCGGCGAGGCGGTGTTCCGTGCGCTGTGCCAGGCCTTGGAGAATGGCGTCTATCGCGCGGGCGACCGGCTGCGCGAGGACGAGGTCGCCCAGCGGCTGAACGTCAGCCGGACGCCGGTCCGGGAGGCCTTCGGCAGGCTGATGGCGAAGGGCTGGGTGCAGCCGGCCGGCGGCCGCGGCTTGATCGTGCGCAGCCTTGACCAGAACGACATCCTCGAACTCTACGCGATGCGGGAGATCCTCGAAGGCGCGGCGGCACGGCTCGCGGCGCAATATGCCGCGCCGGCCGAGATCGCGGCGCTGCGCGACATCCATGCGCGCTTTGCGAGCGGAGAGGGGGACGCCGCCGAGCTTGCGCGCCTGAACCGGCTGCTGCACGGCGCGATCCAGCGCGCCGCGCGCAATCGCTATCTGGATTCCGCCCTTGCCGACATGCATGTCGCGATCTCGCTGCTGGGCTCCACGACCTTTGCGGCCGAGGGACGGCCGGCCACGGCGGCCGCCGAGCATGGCGAGCTGATCGAGGCTCTTGCAGCGCGCGATCCCGACCGCGCCGAAAGGGTCGCGCGCGCCCATATTCGCGAGGCGCTGCGGACCCGGCTCGGAATGACGCTGACGGCGTAAGACCCGGCTCGTTTTCGAGCGGTTCATAAGCAAAAGGCCGGCTGATCCAGCCGGCCTTCCGATCTCGATCGCGCAGTGCGCTTCTCTCAGCAGCTCGCCTTGCCGCAACGCGCGGTGCTGATCTTCTCGCGCAGGCCCTCGACGCCGACGGCGCCGATCACGACCTGCTTGCCGATCACGTAGCTCGGGGTGCCGTTCATGCCCATCTCCTCGGCGAGCTTGAAGTTCTCCTCGATCGTCGCCTTGGCCTCCGGGCTTGCCATGTCCTTCTCGACGCGGGCCATGTCGAGCCCGATCTCCTTGGCAACGGCGAGCGCGTGAGCCTTGTCGGCCTGACCGCGGCCCCCCAGAAGCTTCTGGTGGAAGTCGAGATATTTCTGCGGCGCCTGCATGCGCACGGCGACGGCGACCTGGGCCGCCTCGACCGAGCCCTGGCTCAGCACCGGAAATTCCTTGAGCACGACCTTCAGCTTCGGGTCGCTCTTCATCAGCTCCATCATGTCGAGCATCGCGCGCTTGCAGTAGCCGCAATTGTAATCGAAGAACTCGACAAAGGTGACGTCGCCATCCTTGTTGCCGACGACGACGCCCCGCGGCGAGTTGAAGATCATCTCGGCGTTCTTGGCGATGCCGGCTGCGTGCTTGGCCGCCTCGGCTGCCGTCTGGCGCTTCTGCAGCTCGGCCATCGCCTCCTCGAGCACCTCGGGATGCGAGATGAGATAGTTCCTGACGATGGTCTCGATCTCGCTCCGCTGGCTGTCGGAGATGCTCTCTGCCGTCGCAACCTGCGGCAGGCCGCAGAGCGAGAGCGCAAGCAACGCCGCGGGAATGAGCGTGCGGAATGACGGCATGAAGGAGGTCCTTTTGGTCAAAATGATCGGGTCCTTGACGAGGGCGGGGAGCGGTATCTCAGTATTCCGGTGTCGATGTTAGCAGCAAACTCTTCGTTCTACTGGCTCGAAAGTGGCTTTGATGCGACGATGTCGTCGGCCTTGACCCATCCCGGCGATCCCACGGCAAAGCGCGTCTTGGCGCGCGATGCCAGCTCGCGCGCGGTCTTGTTGTCGCCACGCAGGAAAGCCGCCTGGGCCGAGGCCAGATCGGCCTCCGCATAGTCGCCCTTGCGGCCATAGGCCATCGCGAGCTGGGAATAGCCGAGCGGCGCCTCGGATTCGCGCGCGACCGCCGCGCGCAGGATCGAGATCGCCTCCTCAGTGTAGGCCTTGTTCTCGGACGCCACCAAGGCTTGGCCAAGTAACATGTTGATGAGCGGCGCGTTATTGGAGAGCTGTGCAGCCTTGCGCAGCGGCGCGATCGCCTCCGCCGGGCGGCCGCCTTCGAGCAGGGCCTGACCGCGGACCTCGTAGAAATAGGGATTGTTGGGCTGCACCTGGATCAGGGCGTCGATCTGGCCCAGCGCGCTGCGCAGGTCGCCGTGGAGATAGGTCGAGATCGCCCGTGCATAGCGCGCCGGCAGGCTGTTGTCGGAGGACGGATAGCGCCGGGCGACGGTGTCGGGCCGCTCCATGAAGGCGGAGATCTTGGCCCGGACCATGTCGTGGCGCATTTGCAGCGCGGCATCGTCCTTCTTGTCCCAATAGGGCGACTGCCGCGCCAGCCCCTCCAGCGCCTCGACGCGGTCGGCGGGCATCGGATGGGATTGCAGATAGGGATCGGCGCCGCGGGCCGCGAACAGGCTCTCGTTGGTGAAGCGCTTGAAGGTCTCGTACATGCCTTTGGGCGACTGGCCGGTCGCGCTGAGGAATTTCACGCCGGCCCGGTCGGCGTTCTCCTCCTGCTGACGCTGATAGGACAGCAGCGAGCGGCGGATGACCTCACCCGGGGCCGACAGCGTCGCGGCGCCGGCATTGGCCAGGCCGCTATTGCCGCCGCCGCGGGCGCCGACCGCGAGCGCGCCGGCGCCGAGAATGGTGGCGATGATCATTTGCGTCTGCGCGGTGGCGAGCTGCTGGCGCAGCTTGGCGAGATGACCGCCGGCGAGATGGCCGGTCTCGTGGGCGAGTACGCCGATCAACTGGTTCGGATTTTCCGACTGCATGATCGCGCCGTAGTTCACGAAGATGCGGCGGCCGTCGGCGACGAATGCGTTGAACGAGCCATCATTGATGATGACCATCTGGATGTTCTGCTTCTCGAGGCCGGCTGCGCGAAGGATCGGCCGCGTGTACTCACGCAGCAGCACCTCGGTCTCGGTGTCGCGCAGGATCGGCGGTCCCTTGCCCTGCTGTGCCGAAGCGGGCGCGAACGGCGCAAGCGCCACCGCCGCCGCGATGATCGCGGCGAGTCCGCCGGACAATTTCTTGCGAAGCACGATAGGGAGCAACATCAGGCGATCTTTGCAATTGGCGTGAGGCTCGATACGGGCTATTGCCCACCAAACGGCGGAATGCGGCTCATCTGCGGCGAACAAAGTCCCGAATGAGACCCATCGAGGGGCCGGCCGGTTCAGGGAGCGGGTCCGAACAGCCGGGGTGCATAGCAGATCTTGATGGTGGATGCGACAGTGATACCGACATTGGAACAGCGGATCGCCAGCCTCACGGCGCCGTCCGCGCGCAGCAATGTTCCGCCGTTCATGGTGATGGACGTGATGGCTGCGGCCGAGCGCATCGAGGCAGAGGGCGGCCACGTGATCCACATGGAGGTCGGCCAGCCCGCCGCGCCGGCCCCGCGGGACGCGATCGCGGCCGCGCATGCTGCGCTCGATCGGGCGCGCATCGATTATACGTCCGCGCTCGGGCTCTCGTCGCTGCGACAACGAATCGCGCGTCACTATCGCGAGACGCACGCTTGCGAGATCGATCCATCGCGCATCGTGATCACGACGGGATCTTCGGCCGGCTTCATCCTGGCGTTCCTCGCGATGTTCGAGCCGGGTGATCGCGTCGCCGTCACGGTGCCGGGATATCCGCCATATCGCCACATCCTGACCGCGCTCGGCTGCGAGCCGGTGCTGATCGAGACCACGGCCGAGAACCGCCATGCGCTGACCGGCGAGGCACTGCTCGCGGTCCATTGCAAGACGCCGCTGAAGGGTGTGCTGGTGGCGAGCCCCGCCAATCCGACGGGGACGATGATGTCGCGCGAGGCGCTGGGCGGCGTCATTGCGGCCGCGCGCGAGGCCGGCATTCGCTTCATCTCCGACGAGATCTATCACGGCCTCGACTATGCCTTTCCGGCGGTCACCGCGGCCGAGCTGTCGGCGGATGCCCTGATCATCAACTCGTTCTCGAAGTATTTCTGCATGACCGGCTGGCGTATCGGCTGGATGGTGGTGCCGGATGCCCTGGTCCGCCCGATCGAGCGTCTCCAGCAGAATCTGGCGATCTCCGTGCCGACCCTGTCGCAGATCGCCGCGGAAGCAGCCTTCGATGGCCGCGCCGAGATGGAATCGATCAAGCACGGCTATCAGGAGAATCGCCGCATCCTGATCGAGGGTTTTCCGAAGGCCGGCCTGACCAGGTTCCTGCCGGCCGATGGTGCCTTCTACCTTTATGCCGACGTCTCCGACTTCACCTCCGACAGCTTCGATTTCGCCAAGCGCATGCTGCAGGAAACCCACGTCGCGGCGACGCCCGGCGTCGACTTCGACCCGATCCACGGCCGCAGCTTCGTGCGCTTCTCCTATGCACGCTCGGCCGACGACATGCGCGAGGCGGTGGCCCGAATCGCGCGCTGGCTCGGCTAGGGCGCAGGGATCGCTACGTCGCCGCCAGGCTCTACGTCTCGCCGCAGCGGGGCGCCGCCTGAGTTCATGCGCTCTCTGGCAGGGTGACGCGCGTCGCGCCGAACACGCTCTCGAACGCCCGTCGGAGCGCGACGTCGACGTCGCTCATGGTCACCGGCAGGCCGAGATCGACCAGGCTGGTGACGCCATAGCGGGGGTCGGTGACCCCGCAGGGCACGATGGCCTGGAAATGCGACAGGTCGGGCTCGACGTTGATGGCGATGCCGTGGAAGGTCACCCAGCGCTTCAGCCGCACGCCGATGGCGGCGATCTTGTCCTCGTACCCGGCGCCCTTGTCGGGCCGCCTGACCCAGACGCCGACGCGGTCCTCGCGCCGCTCGCCGCGCACGTTGAACGCGTCCAGGGTGCGAATGATCGTCTCCTCCAGCGCGGCGACATAGGCCCGGACGTCGGGGCGGCGCCGCTTGAGGTCGAGCATGACATAGGCCACGCGCTGGCCGGGACCGTGATAGGTGACTTGGCCGCCGCGGCCGGTCGGCACGAAGGGAAAGCGCGGGTCGCGCAGGTCCTCAGGCTTGCCCGAGGTGCCGGAGGTGTAGATCGGCGGGTGCTCGAGCAGCCAGACCAGCTCATCGGCCTCATGCGCCGCGATCGCCGCCGCCCGGGTCTCCATGAAGGCAGTGGCCGCCGCATAGTCCTCGAGCGAATCGGAGATCCGCCACGCCACGGCATTGCCGGGAGGGCCCGCGAAGGTGGTCAGGTCGAGCGTTTCGCGGCTGTTAACCATTGGCTAACCACAACATGGTGATGTCTCGGGTAACGGAATCCAGTGACTTCGGTGGTCCTGCAGTGTCAACCCTCGATAAAGTGACAGTCGACCTCATGGTCGTGCTCGGCACCTGTTCAATGCCCATTCACCAGGTCCTGCGCCTGTCCCGCGGCGCCATCATCGAGCTGGACGCCACCGAGGCCGACGACGTCAAGGTGCTTGCCAACAATCTGCCGATCGCCAATGGGGTGGTCCTGGTCGACCGCAACCGCATTGCGGTCGAGGTCAAGCAAATGCTGCCGCGATCGCCGACGCCGACCACGCGATAGCACCGGACAGGCTCCGAAAAACTGTCCACAAAACCCGCAGATAGGGGCAGGGCGGGCCTTGTCCCCCCGACATCGATTTGATACACGGGCGCCACTGATCCGGTGCCGCAGTTTCCTCTGGTCCCGGCTTCTTTTAGCGCTCGTGGCGGAATTGGTAGACGCGCTGCCTTGAGGTGGCAGTGGGTAACACCGTGGGGGTTCGAGTCCCTCCGAGCGCACCATACCCACGCGCAAGCAACTGAGGTTGTTACGCTTTTTTCCCAAAGTTACTACGGAAAGTTACGACTTTGTTCCCTGCCGGTGTTCCGGCGGCGTTCTCCTCCGGTGATTGAAGGAAATCATCCAGCGATTGGCTCTGATCGAACGCAACGATCTTGTCCATTCCGCGAATTCCTAGCTTTTCCCGGTTCGCTTTCGCGATGTAGTGGGCCGGCATCTTCGGATCGGTCCAGCCGAACATCGCCATCATCTGGCTCTCGGTACATTCTGCATAGGCGGCCACTTCCGCCCGCGCCTTGCGGACGCCGTGGCAGCTCTTCTTGCGCTCGTTGATTCCGGCCAGAACGGCGTACTTCTTGAACTTCATCGCCCACGCCTTCTTGTTCATCGGCAGCACGCGGCCCTTGGTCGTTTTACCGGTGAAGACCTCGGCGCCAATGATCCCAGCCGCTCGTGCCGCTCGCAGGCTCTCGGCAAATTCGGGATGGACCGGCACCGTGACGGTGGTGTTGCCCTTGCTCTTCTCGGTTGCGATCTGAACCGCCATCTTGCGTACGATCTGGCGGAGGTGGGGCGGTCCGAAGCGATAAGCGTCTCCCAGCCGAAGAAACGTGTAGTGGAGGATGTCGAACATCAGCCGCGCCTCGGTACCAACAGGCCACTTCGCCCGGTACAGCGCCATGTCGTCCTCGGTCCAGGGCAGGAACCCGCCGCTCTCGCGAGAGGCCTTGGCCTTGCCTGAGCGAAGACCGATGGTTGGATCATCGTCTTCGTCCAGATAGCGTTCGTCGATCATCCAGCGGATCATGCCGCGCAGCGCCGAAAGAAGATTGCCTGCCTGCGAGGGGGTCCTCGCCTTCATCTCCTCCTTGATGACTTTGCGCGTCATCACGGCAAATGGCTTCTCGCCATTCTCGTACAGCAGGCTCTCGATCAGTCCAGTCCGCTGCAGCCTGGTCGTGTCAGAGAGGCCGTCAAGGCCGACGCTGAGGTCGCCAAGCCAATGGTCGCTTTGCTTGTAAAGCGTCCAGTACCAGCGCAGGGTGTGAGGCTGCGGCGGCGTGGAGGGTAGTCTCGCACGCGGCTCGTTGCGTTGCTTCTGCGCGTGGACGTCATCAGTCGTATCGCCGTAAATCGCGATCTGCGAGACGATTGCCACATCGCACTCTTTGTCGAACTCTTCTGACCCGAATTCGGCCCTGATCCGGATCTTGGGAAGTCCATTGCGAAGCTGAACATAGTAGCGCGTCTGTCCGCGTTGCGAGCGGTCGGCTCCGACGTATCGCCGTTCTGGTTGCTTAAGTGGATCGGGTTCGACACGGCGTTTACGCATCACTCCCCCAAGCGCTGCAACTGCAGCCTCATAGGCGGCGTCGAAGCCAGCCGTGCCATAGTCCCCGCTGATTCCGATCCGGCGACCCTTGCGGCTGACCTTGACGTACCAGCGCAACGCGCCCACTGCGGAATAGTCGAAATAGAGATACATACGGCGATCCCCAGGCGCGCGGGGATCGGGACGGTCGGTCTCAGGCATTGGTGTGCTCCGTGAGCCAATGCCTGGAGTCTACGAATCCTCAGATTCGGCATCAATGGCGAAAGGTGCGTTTCACCCGTTTTCGGTGCCATTGAGCCGACGCGCAAGCGCCTCAGACGGCGTCCAGATTTGGTCAAAGTCGATCTTCGGCTGGGAAGCCGATCGAACACTCGACGTGAGAGCGATCCTGATGGCGCCGTTCGTATCTACGGTGACCTCACTGGCGCCAGCTTCCTTGGCAGCGCGAATTGCGCGTGCAATGTCTGCCTGTGTGACCCTGGCCGGGCGGCGGGGCATCGACCATCTCCATGCGATCTGTGAGCGCCGTCGGACCACTGTTGTCCAGGCGACGAACCGCCGTCGGCGATCGCGAGCAAGAAACGCCGAAATGCCCCATTGGAACAGTGCTCGGTCTCTTGGCGGAGAACGTTTGGCGGGAAATGCGCGTGAAACGGACAGTCGGTGCCGAGTTCGACGATCGACTGCATCAGGCGCCATTGCGGCAGCTCCGCTTCCGACGGCACCCGAACCCGGCGCTATTGGCCTTCTGTCGTCGGTTTGACGGGGCCGTCGTCCAGCAGGGCACGGTACCTCTTGCGCAATTCGTCCACCGCAGTTCGGTTGAGCTCGCCTCGTCGCTGACAGTCGCGCAGAACACCACGATCCTCCGCTGAAAGGGCGATTAGGAATGCCCAGCCTTCGCCCCTGTCCGGGAACAGCTCGACGATCCGCAGATCGTGCCGCGCGGCATCATCGTCGTCATGGGCTGCCTCGATCGGCTTGGCCTGCAGATGTCTGCGGGACGCCTGAGGAAGATGGTTCGCCGATGCCGGTGATCTGTTTTTATTTATTTCTTTATAGGCAGGTCCCTTAGGGCCCCGCGGTGCTTCTTTATACGCAGGTCCCTTTTGGACCTGCGGCGCCGCAGGTCCCTTTTGGCCCCGCGGCGGACCAGCAATATTGGCAGGGACCGGCACGTCGCGGACGACATAATCGATCTCGCCGAACCGCTGGCCGTCGGCGAGTCGCTGCTGCTCGCGGCTGACGTAACCAGCTGAGATCAATTCACGGAAAATGCGTTGCAGTTTCTTCCTGCCGACCAGAAGCGTCCGCCCGATATGGTCGAGACGGACGCGCCACTTGTGTGGGCGTGACAGAAGCAAACCGAGCACGCCCTTGGCCTCGACCGAAAGCCGTTCGTCAGTGAACACGGCATTCGGCACGATCGTGAAATGCGCCCTGTGCTCGCGGCGAACGATGGTCAAGCGCGCGCACCCAATTCGTCGGCCCTTGTCACCGCAATCGACCGGGACCGAGATGCGGAAAGACCAACAGCGCGGCTCATGAGCGTTGCAGGATTGCAAGCCTCACGGCCTCTTCAGCCGTCGCGGCCGGAGAGCAGGGCGGCCGCATGGAAGAGGTTGCTGATGGTCTTTCAGGGCCGGCTGCAGTGGAAACCCACGAGAACATGCCCGTGCACCGTCGGCGGCCTATGCTGAGCCCCGCTCGCCGGCGGGTCAGTTTGACCGCACGCTGATCGATCATGCCTGCGGACGCGCTATCGCCGACTGCAGCTGGCTTAGCTTCCCTGGAGAGGCGTGGTTGTTGAGAGGGAGGGTTGCTGTAGTTCATGAGCGAACATGCCACGGCAAACGCGAACCACCATCATGCCGATCCTACGATGCGCTTCGACAAATTTGCTCATGTTCCGAACAAGGTATCGGCCGTCCCCCGGAGGGAGAAACTGCGTCCTGCTAGAGCAGCCGTCGCTAGTCATAGCGGCCATCACGTGTGTTGATGCTTGGATCACCGGGGAGAGCACGTTCTTCCGTCGAAGGTCCAATTCCGCCGATCCCACGCAGACGTACGCTATGGTGGGAATAGTGCCATTCGGGGGATTGATCCTCCTCACCAATTGTATTGAAACAGCAACAATAACATTCGTGAGTGCCAGAGTGCTAGTAGTCAAGACAGGCACTTACGACCGCCGATTCTACGCCGCGGAGAGGCGCTTTTATCTTGCAGCTTTAATCGGCCGGGTGGTCTGCCTCTCTGCCACGATCGTCTTCGTCGCTTTCGCCATCGGTGCTCTCCATCTTCATCGTCAAAAACACGTCTGCAGCGCAGCCTGATCTGCAGCTCGTTGACAGCGAGAAGTCCCAGTGCGCCGTGCAGCTTTCCGCGCTCAGCGACGGCGTGGCGCTCCTGCACGATGGCAGCAGCATAGCCGTCGCGGCGCAATTTTCCATCGGTCTGACGGAGCCACGTCACAGGCAATTTTGCGCGATCGCGCCGTCCCTTCGGACACCGCCTCGCAGGCAAGATAGCGTGCGTTCCGTCGTCTTGGATCTGCACCGGTCCTCATCCGCTGACAGCGGAGCTCCATCACTTCGCGCGCCGCCCGCGACGCCCATCGGTTGCTGCAGGATTACTGCTCTGGTTCATGCCGCTTTGTTTCATGCAAGTTCTCCCAGCAGCCTGCGGTCCTTGCGTTGGGCATGCGCGCCAGCGTCGGCGGTGCTGACCGCCTGATCGCCCCAATACGCCGTGCCGTCGCACCACATCGCTTGCGCCCTTGATCGCTTCCGGGTCGGTCATCGCCGCGACCTCCAGCAGTCCGCCGCCCTTATCGTCGACCACGCAAATCGCGGTCTGATCCATGCCGACATCCAGTCCGCGGAAGAGCTCCATAGCGCGCCTCCTGTGTTGTTGAGAGCGCTCATTCTGCGTGGCCGCCGCTGTCGCGTCAGCAGTTGGGCGGTTAGGCCGATTACGGACGGTGCTCCAGCTCGCCCTCTACGGGAGCCATACGAACGACCAGCGCAAGGCAACGTCTCGGCTGCGAGAAATTGCAGTGCGCTGCACATTCTGTCGTGAGATCCTTGCTGGCCGTTGATGGAATTCGGACGGAGAACCTGCATTCAACGCGCTGGTCGGCCGTGAATGAGATGCGAAGAATTCCTCGTCTGTGACCATTCATCAGCCGTGAAGCTAGCGGATTTCGAGTCCAAGCTGACGCTTGGCGCGCGTCAAGCCGCCCGTCTTCGCAACCATAACAGCGTGCTGTTTGCATGTCCCTCTGACGGCCACGCGCTTGTCGTCCCCAGAGAAAGCGCCATAGCGTGCGTTGTCGTACGGCTGCTCGTTCCGCTCGCGCTTTGGACGAGCCACCTTCGCCGACCATTGTGTGCAAGTCAGTGCTTGCTCGCGACATCGCAGGACAGCATGAGCCATCGCAGTCGAGGTCGTTCGTTTCCGTTTCGGTTGTTGGGCTTAGCCTTACCTTGGTGAGCGGCCGACAAAAGCGCGGATATCGGGCTCTCTTGAACACCAGGTTAGGGGCGGCAACTGATCATGACCGATTCCGGTCCTTTCCAAACGCTTGATGATACCGAGGCCCTGACCTGGCTATGGTCGCAACCGGCAAGCTGCCTGACCATCAGTGCTGCTGAGCTGGGACGACAGTGGAGCTGGAACAGGATGCGGACCAGCCGTCGGCTGAGATCCTGGGAGCGGGCTGGCCTGATACGCCGTAACCGCAGGAACGATCATTGTAACGGGAGCAGCGATGCAGTACGGTGAAGAGAGTACAGGTGCCGTGACGGAGTTCGCTGGCGCTGACGGGATCTCCGGGGCCGAACGAGTTGGCCGTTCCACGGTAACGCTCGATCGGGCCTCTTTGATCGTGGCGCTGGTGTGTATGCCAGCTGCCTTTTCCATACATTGCTTGACCGCAAGTTTTGCTGGCGCCTTCTGGCCCATCATCAGGTGAGTCGTGCTTGAGGCTGGTTAGCTCGTGGCAGAGGCTTGGCTCGCGGAATATTGGCACTCTGCGCATTTTCTCTGAGGATGCGCTTGCTGAGGACAGCAGCCTATGCATGCCCATGGTTCATCGTCTCCGGCAGACGCATGGATCAAGGCTCGATCAGTCGAAGCGTAAGAAGTCCGTGAGCCCGCGCATCGCTGCCAGATGCCGAGCACAAGAAGACCGACGATGGCGAGCAGATCGAAGCCGCCGATGCGCGCCAGTGTGCCGAAGTCTTGCCGACCAGCGCCACTTTGGTATCTAGCACAATTCGTTGACAATCTTGCCGTCGAGCGAGATCGAGAAGGTTAGAGAGATCGGTCGAAGAGGTCGGCGATGCCGCAATCGGCGCGGCGACGAGTTCTTGGCACGCAGCAGCCAACGCCAAGGATCTGATCCTCCACGTATCCTTGCCGGACATACTGAACCGCCCCGCGGGCCACGAGGACGGGGCGGCCAGCAGTCCGTACATGAAAGTCAAAGCTGACCGACTCAGCATCCTCCCCAATGATTTCGTCCGCGTCTTCGGGATTTTCCACCGGCATTGCCGGCGAAGCTAGACGACCGATTCCATGAAACCAGCTTCATGGAACGATGAATTTGTTGGTGGCTGCCTTGTTTGAGCTGGACAAACGAGGATACGGTGATGGGTGGATGGCGGCAGGCGATCGAGTTGGCCTTGAGCGACGACGACATCTCCAAGCTGACGGCGATTGCCCGGTCCCGAACTGAACGGGAAGCCGGGTGATGCGTGCGAAGATGTTGCTCGCCTACCGGGAGACGCCCTCGTTCTTTGCGGTGGGGCGTGCCGTTGGAGTGCACCATCAAACGGTCGAGCGCTGCGTCGAGCGGGCGCTGGCCTACGGGCCGCTTTCGGCGCTGGACGATCGACCGCGGCCCGGCAAGGAACCGACGATCACTCCAGAGGCCAGGACGTGGATGGTATGGCTGGCTTGCGACAAGGCCAAAGACCACGGCTATCCGCACGAGTTGTGGACGACGCGATTGCTGGCTGACCACGGGCGTAAACAGGGGCCGGCGGCAGGACATCAGTGCCTGGCCCACCTGGTCCAAGGCACCGTCTGCAAGATCCTCGGCAACGAGGACATCAAGCCACACAAGGTCCGCTGCTATCTTGAAAATCGTGACGCCGAGTTCGAACGGAAGATGGCCGAGGTTCTGTGCGTCTATCGGGAAGTCGCGGTGCTGAAGAAGGCCCGGACCAAGTCGACGAAGGGCAAACCGAACAAGGCAAAGTCCGTCGCGGTCGTCTCTTGTGACGAAAAGCCCGGCATCCAAGCCATCGCCACAACAACTCCTGACCTGCCCCCGAACCCGATGTCCATCCTGCCTTCGCGCGGGATCATGAATATACGCGCCATGGCACGCTCAGTCTGTTGGCTGGCATCGATCTGCTGACTGGCAAGGTCCATGCCCTCGTCAGAGATCGCCATCGTAGTCGCGAGTTCATCGAATTACTCAAGCTCCTCGATGCCACCTATCCGGCAGGGACCGCAATCAAGTTGATCCTCGACAATCATTCTGCCCACGTATCCAAAGAAACCAACGCTTGGCTCGCGACCCAGCCGGCCGGACGTTTCGAGCTCATCTTCACCCCGAAGCACGGCTCCTGGCTGAATCTCATCGAGGGGTTCTTCTCCAAATTGACCCGCTCCGTCCTCCGCCACATCCGCGTAACCTCCAAGATCGAACTCAAGCAACGCATCATGGCCGGCATAACTCACTTCAACCGCCATCCCATCGTCCACACTTGGTCCTACAGGCCCGCCGATGCCGCGTGATATGATTCAAACCAAGGAAACGGTCGTCTAGGGCGTACGCATCCGGTGAAGACCACAGGCGGAGTAGCCCGCGCGGACGGAGATCGGAGCGATCAGGCAGCGGCAGGGATGGCGGTGTGCTTCCAGCTCCAGGGCAGCAAGTCTGCGATCCTGCTGGCCGGACGATCGGGCAGCCTGGCGAGGACGTCGGCAAGCCATGCGTGCGGGTCGACGTTGTTGAGCTTGGTGGTCTGGATCAGGGTGTAGATGGCGGCGCCACGGCGGCCGCCATCGTCGGAGCCGGCGAAGGTCCAGTTCTTGCGGCCGACGGCCACGGTGCGCAGCTCGCGTTCGGCGGCGTTGTTTGTCATGCACTGCCGGCCATCGTCGATGAAGCGCGTGAACACCTCCCAGCGCTTGAGGCTGTAGTCGATCGCCTTGGCGGTCTCGCTCTTGCCGGAGAGCTTGGCGCGGCGCTCGTGCAGGAAGTTATGAAGCTCATCGACCAACGGGCGGCTGCGCTCGTTGCGTACGGCTTTGCGTTCGTGGGCCGGCAGACCGTTGATCTTGCGCTCGATCGCAAACAGGGCGTCGATCTTCGCGATCGCTTCGATCGCGATCGGCGCCTTCTTCAGCCGCTGACTCTCAACCTCCTTACATTGAGCCTTAAATCAGCGAAGCTGACTCCTATTCGGTAGGCGCGGTGGGCACGGTGCTTCATCGCGCGAATTGGAGTCTGGCCGCTGGGACAGTCTGTTCGAGCTCGACACGAGGAATCGCACAGCGGATCCGAACGCTTGCCGAAGCCGCGATGCTCTCGCCGGTCTGACCTTCGAATAGCGGCCACTCTCATCCGGTGAATTCGCAGTTTGTGCAAGTTCAGGTTGCGTCCCTTCTGATCAGTTCCTGATGTTGTGAATATCTACTCGCGCTCCTTGAGACACGTGCATGTATGACCGCATAGTGTTTCCAATTGTATGGACGCTGCGGAGTGCAGATGATGTTTCGTAGTTCGACCCGCTTTCATCGAGGCACTGCGTGGCTTGTCTGGCCGGGACCGCGACTTCCAATGAGATTGGCAGCTCTTGGTCTGTGCTCGATTTTTTTGGTCTCTAACTCGACCTTAGGTCGCTCCGGAGTGATGTCGCTCCCTGGAGGCGTGTCGGTTAGTCCCACCGGTGCTGCGAATTATGTGATTCCGCTCGCGATTCCGCCCGGCACCGGCGGTCTCGCCCCATCGCTGTCACTCAATTATAGCAGTCAAAAGGGTAACGGACTCCTTGGAATAGGTTGGGGCTTAGGTGGTCTGTCAGCAATCGACCGCTGTCCGCGAACGCTTGCGCAAGATGGGGTGTCGGGCGGCGTCCGCTATGACACGAACGATCGCTTCTGCTTGTCCGGCCAACGTCTAGTTGCTGTCAGCGGCGCTTATGGCGCTGATGGGGCTGAGTACCGTACAGAAATTGACTCGTACTCGAAAGTTGTTTCGCATGGAGGAAATGGGAATGGACCTTCGTGGTTCGAGGTGCACACCAAGTCCGGCCAAGTGCTTGAGTATGGAAATACGCCTGACTCACAGATTCTAGCTCAGGCAAGCAATGTTGCGAGGGTCTGGGCGCTTAACAAGGTGAGCGACTCAAATTCGAACTCTTACACTGTGACCTACACCAACGATCGCGCCAACGGCCAATTTTACCCGAGCCGAATTGACTATGCTGGGAATGGTGCAGCTGGTGTAGCGCCATACAATTCGGTGCAATTTGCGTATCAGAGCCGACCAGACGTCGTGTCGCAGTATCAGGCTGGTTCCTTGGTCAAGTCCACAGTCGTTCTGTCAGATATTAGGACCTATTCGGAATCGAACCTCGTTAGTATATACTCGCTGAGGTATCAGTTGAGTCCGTCGACCGGCAGGATTGAGCTTTCGTCGGTAACGCTTTGCGATTCGGGAGGAACGTGTCTGCCGGCGACGACTTTCGGTTGGCAGGCTGGAGCTAGCAATGGATCGCTTGCTGGTAGCGTGCAGAGGCTGCCCAATGACTGGTCTTGGGACCGGAAGATCACAAATGCGTGTCGCCCGCCCCTTGTTACGGGGGATTTCAATGGCGATGGGAAAACCGACTACCTTTTGATTGATTGCACGGGGAGGCCGGCCACCTATGTGTTCATGGCTAATGGTGACGGCACATTTTCCGGGAAAGTGCAGGGGATAGCGAACGGTTGGGGATTTGACTACACGCCGCACGCCGATCCGATAACAGGTATCACCAAGAACTGCATTGCTCCACCAATTTCTGTCGGAGATTTCAATGGTGACGGTAAGACCGACTTTGTCGTCATCGATTGCTGGGGCGGATCCTTTGCATACATATTCATTTCAAATGGCGATGGCTCGTTCGCGGGTCACGCGCAAAATCTGAACGGATGGCGTTGGGATCTTAAAAACCCCAACAACTGCGTCTCGCCTCCTCTCGTTGATGGTGACTTCAACGGCGACGGTCGCGCCGATTTTCTCCTAGTTGACTGCATGGGCAGTTCTGCTCAGTACGTCTTCATTTCAAATGGGGATGGATCATTTACTACGCAGCAGCAACCTCTACCCAATCAGTGGAGGTTTGTATTCACGTCAGATAGCCGCTGTACCAAACCTCCATTCGTCGTTGGCGACTTCAATGGAGACGGTAAGACAGACTATCTATTTCTGGACTGCGCTGGCGCCTCAGCTCAATACGTAGCCATTTCAAATGGCGACGGAACGTTTTCGGGGCAGACGCAACAAACACCGAATCAATGGGGCTTTCATTTTGACGGCAATTGTCGAACGCCGCTGATTGCCTCAGGAGACTTCAATGGTGACGGAAACTCGGACTTTGCCGTGATTGATTGTACTGGCCAGCCATTTCAGTATGTCTTCACCTCGAAAGGAGACGGCTCATTCACGGGGCAAGCTCAGCAGCTGCCGAACGGGTGGAGATTCAATCTCACGGATACCAGTCTTACCGCACCTCCTTTGGTGGTTGGCGATTTCAACGCGGATGGAAAGACGGACTACGCGGTAATTGATACGTGGGGTCACCAGGTCCAATATGCGTTCCTGAACACCGGTGACGGCACCTTCACGGGCCAGCAGCAGATGTTACCAAATGGTGCTAGCTTTTCGACGCCTGCGTCATTCATCCCCGTTGTTGGTGACTTCAACGGCGATGGAAGGTCTGAACATCTCCTGATCACCCAAGATGGATTTCCGTTTCAAGACGTATACATAAGCGTCGGGCCGGTCGGCGACCTCATCAATTCGATTTCTACTGGCGTCGGGTCGCAAATCAGCCTGAGTTATCTTCCGCTGACTGATTCCGGAGTCTATTCCAAGGACGCAAATGCAGCCTATCCCGCAGTGGATGTTCAACAAGCTAGCTATGTTGTGTCTCGCGTTGATAGCTCAAATGGGATTGGCGGGGTGTATAGCTCAACTTATAGCTATGTTGGCGCAAAGATGGACCTAACCGGCCGGGGAGCGCTTGGCTTCCGGCAGGTGATCGTCAGTGATTTGCAGACCGGGATTGTCGGCGCGGTGTCTTACAGGCAAGACTATCCTCTTGTGGGCTTGCTGTCCTCATCGTCGAAGGCGATCGGGTCCGCAACTCTCGGTCAGGTGACAAATAGCTACCAGTTCAGCAACAACACCGGTCAGGCTTCGGTTGCTCCGTCGGCTTCACCTTACAGAGTCAATCTGGTCCAGAGCGTCACAGGCGGAGGCGATCTTGATGGTTCGCCATTTCCTACAGTGACGACTTCGAGCCAATATGATCCGTACGGCAATCCGACAGTTGTGACTGTGTTGAGCTCGGACGGGTTCAGCAAGACATCCGCAAACACCTATCTCAATGATCCGACACTTTGGTATATTGGTCGGTTGACTCGATCGGTTGTGACCAGTGTCTCGCCGTGATGTGCCGACCGATGGGAAATGCGGATCGAGCGGGTTAGTCCTTATCCATAGGTCATCCGGCATGACAGGGTAGTGCGATGCGAGTTGCGTGTGCCGAGGCGCGGTTGTGGAAGACGCGTTGGTCGAATGAGTGAGGCTCGAAATAGCGGCGACGCCCCGGTGGGGCGCAAGCCGACTTAGTACGCGAGTGTCTGGTGCGTCGTAGCGTGTGTCTCAAGAGGCTCTTTTTTCTTTTTACGGTCGGAGTTGTTGATGCTCGGCGGTCAGATTGCTCAGTGGTCGCGTATGTCTTGCGCCATACGAGTTTGCGCGTTTGGGTTGACAGCTCTGTTTGGCTTGATATTTGCCGGAGAGTCGTCAGCTGGCACGACGAGAATCTATTTAACTTCTGGAACGACATGGACGGTTCCGAGCGATTGGAATAATGCGGACAATGTCATCGAGGTTATTGGTGGCGGTGGTGGCGGCGGTGGTTCGAATTCTTCTGGCGAAGGAGCGGGAGGCGGCGGCGGTGGCGGTTACTCCAAGCTGACGAACCTGCCTCTTCAGCCTGGCGCGGCTGTTTCATATCGCGTCGGTGCAGGCGGTGCGCCTGGAAGTGCCGCTAATCCAGGTAGCTCTGGCGGAGACTCTTATTTCAATGGCTCGGGCGCCTCGTGTGCGGCGCAATCTGTTTGCGCAAAGGGTGGAGGTGGAGGCGGGAACAGCAATCAGCTCGCTTCGGCGATCGGTGGCTCGGGAGGAGCTGCAAGCGCTGGAGTTGGGACCCTCCGATATTCCGGCGGTAGCGGCGGCCCCTCAGGTGCATCGAGTAATGGCGGAGGCGGTGGCGGCGGCGCAGCCGGGCCGAATGGCAACGGTGGCGTGGGAGCTACGACCAACGGAAGCGGTTGGGGAGCCGGGGGCGGCGGCAATGGTGGCGGGTCCGACGGCCAGCTTGCGGGATCCGGTGGCAACAATTCGAGCGGCACCGGAGGAGGGGTCGCGGGCTCGGCTGGGGTGGCTGCCGGCAACGGGAGCAATGGTGGAGGTGGGGGCGCGGGTGCCTGGGATGGCAATGCTTGGCTCAATTACCCCGGCGGCAGCGGCAGTACGGGAACCGAATGGGATGCAAGCCATGGCTCGGGCGGCGGCGGTGGTAGTGGCGGGGGCGGCGGTGGTGCTGGTGCGGCGAATGGTTCGGCTGGGTTGTACGGCGGCGGTGGGGCTGGTGGATCCGGCGGAAGTGCTGGCGGGACTGCCGGCGCTCAGGGCATCGTTGTCGTAAGTTACACGCCAACCACCAATCCCACGCCTCCGGCATCCTCGACGACGCGTGTGTTCTTGACGTCCGGTTCTACATGGACCGTTCCTGCCGATTGGAATAGCTCGAACAATACCATCGAGCTCATTGGCGGCGGCGGTGGTGGTGCTGGTTCGAATTCGTCGGGTGAAGGCGCTGGTGGTGGAGGCGGTGGAGGTTACTCCAAGCTGGTGAACCTGTCTCTTCAGCCTGGTACCAGCGTTGCGTATCAGATCGGAGCGGGCGGTGTCGGAGGTGCTGCCGCAAGTGTCGGATCCGCCGGCGGCGACTCCTATTTCAACGGGGCGGGCGGCAACTGCTCCGCTATGTGGGTATGTGCCCAGGGCGGCGCCGGTGGTGGCGTTAGTAGCGGCTTGGCTTCAGCTGCAGGCGGTGTCGGTGGGGCCGCTGCGAACGGTGCAGGAACAGCCAGATATTCTGGCGGTGCTGGCGGTCCGTCAGGAGCATCGAGCAATGGCGGCGGCGGCGGTGGTGGTGCTGCTGGCCCGAACGGCAATGGCGGCGCGGGAGCTACGACCAACGGAGGTGGTTGGGGAGCGGGAGGTGGTGGCAACGGCGGTGGATCGAACGGCCAACTTGCAGGACCTGGTGGCAACAATTCAGCTGGTACAGGTGGCGGCCTTGCCGGTTCGGCGGGCGTGGCTGCCGGGAATGGCGTCAATGGAGGTGGAGGTGGTGCAGGCGCCTGGGATGGCAATGCTTGGCTCAACTACGCTGGCGGCAGCGGTAGCACCGGGACGGAGTGGGACGCGACCCACGGCTCCGGAGGTGGGGGGGGAAGTGCCGGCGGCGGCGGAGGTGGCACCGGAGCGGCGAACGGCTCGGCTGGACTGTACGGTGGCGGTGGTCCCGGTGGCTCCGGCGCAAATGCTCGCGGCACTTCTGGCGCTCAAGGCATCATTGTCATCACTTACGCGCCAACGACGAACTCGTCTCCTCCTTCCGGCGGAGGAAGTTCGAGCACCATTACGCGTACGTCGTCTTTCGTTTATGACGGCAGTACGGGACGGATAACTCAAAGCGTGGTGGAACCGGACACGCCGGCGTTGCGGCTGCAGGCCGACTACACCTATGACACTTATGGCAACGTGCTGACCACGACGGTGAGCGGGGCTGACATCGTCACGCGCGGCAGCACGAGCAGCTATGATGCCCGTGGACAGTTCGCCACCGCAAACAGCAACGCGCTTGGGCAGAGCGAGAGCGTGCAATATGATGCTCGCTTTGGGCTGCCGACCAGCCAGACCGGGCCGAACGGGCTGACGACGAGCTGGAGCTATGACGGCTTCGGCCGCAAGATCCAGGAGATCCGCCCCGACGGCACCCGGACGAGATGGACCTACCAGTTCTGCAGCGGCGTCAGTGGCGGCACGGCGGCCTGTCCACCGGGGGCGAGCTACCAGGTCCAGGAGACGCCCTATGCTGCGGACGGGAGCACAGTCAACGGGCCGTATGTCATCGTCTATTGCGATATTCTCGATCGTGAGATCGTCAGCGAAAGCCAGGGTTTCGATGGCAGCGCAATCCGAGCAACCACCAGCTATGATGCGCTAGGGCGTGTGGCGCAGACGAGCCGCCCGTATTTCGTCACTGGCGGCTCGCCGGTCTACACGACCTTCACCTACGACCTCCTCGGTCGGGCGCTGACCAAGACCAAGCCCGACGGCAGCGTGTCGCAGGTGGCCTATCATGGGCTGAGCGTCACCAAGACAAATGCGCTGGGCCAAACCCGCTCGGCGACGCGGAACAGCCAGGGCAACGTCGTGTCGGTGACGGATGTAGTCGGCCAGACCATGACCTTCGTCTATGACGCGGCCGGCAAACTGGTGCGCACCACCGATCCCGTTGGGAATGTTGTCACCGCGAGCTACGACGTCAGGGGCAACAAGATCGCGAGCTCGGACCCGGATCTCGGCAATTGGAGCTATAGCTACAACACGCTCGGGCTTCTGGTCAGCCAGACCGACGCTAAGGGCCAGACGGTCACGATGACCTATGACAAGCTCGACCGCCTGGTGCAATCGGTCGAGCCGGATATGACCTCTGTCTGGGTCTATGACACCGCCGCGCACGGCATCGGCAAGCTCGTCTCGACAGGGATTACCGCAGGTCCCGGCAATGGATACGCGAAAGCCGTCAGTTATGATGCGCTGGGGCGTCCGGCCCAGGTCGCGACCACGATCGACGGCGCAACCTATACGATGGGCGCGAGCTACGACGCCAATGGGCTTCTGAGCACGGTCAGCTATCCCTCGGGCTTCATTGCCCGCTATGGCCATACTGGCCTGGGCGACGTCAACCAGCTGCTCGACAACGCAACCGGGCAGTCCTACTGGACGGCGAACGCACTGGATGCCGAGCTGCGGATCACGCAGGACACGGTCGGCAATGGGCTGACCACGACGCGCAGCTTCGACGCCCTCACCGGGCGGCTGGCGGGCGTCTCGACCGGCAGCGGCGGTTCCGTGCAGAACTTCAGCTACAGCTACGACCGCTGCGGCAACCCGCTGTCGCGATCGGATGCCAATACCAATCTGAGCGAGACCTTCACCTATGACGCGCTGAGCCGGCTGACCTCGTCGACCGTCAACTTGACGCCGACGCCGCTGGCGAAGACCTTCACTTACGATCCGATCGGCAATCTGCTGACCAAGTCCGACGTCGGGACCTACAGCTATCCCGCGGCCGGCTCCGCCAAGCCGCACGCGGTGATGAGCGTCTCCGGCGGATCGATCAGCACCACCTTCACCTATGACGCCAACGGTAACCAGACCTCTGGTCTGGGCCGCAGCCTCGTCTACACCTCCTATAATAAGCCGGCGAGCATCACGCAGGGCGCGCGAACGATCTCGTTTTTGGACGATACCGACCATCAGCGCTTCAAGCAGGTGACGCCGGAGGCGACGACGTTGTACGTTGCTGCCTTCGGCGTGATGGCGGAGGTCAGCAATCCCGGCACTGTCTCGGCAAGCTGGACGGACTATCTGTCCGTCGATGGTGCAACGGTCGGCATTCGCGTCACGCAGGCGGGTGTGGCCACGCCGTCGACGCGCTATTTCCACAAGGACCATCTCGGCTCTGTCGCGGTCATCACCAATGACAACGGGGCCGTGCAGGAGCGGCTTTCGTATGACGCCTGGGGCAAGCGGCGCCTCGCCAGCGGTGCCGACGATACGGCCGGCAGCATCACAAGCCAGTCGACGCGGGGCTTTACGGGAGAAGAGCAGCTGTCGGTCGCGGGGCTCGTTCACCTCAATGGCCGCGTCTACGATCCGATTCTTGCCCGTATGACGAGTGCGGATCCCGTTGTCTCACAGTCAACAAACACTCAGGGATGGAATCGATACGCTTACGCTGCTAACCGGCCTCTTAGGTTTACTGATCCGACGGGATACCAAATAGCTGGTCAGGTCTACGAAGGTGAATTCGATCCATTCGATACTTCCGGTATTCCGCTCAATCAGAACATTCAATTCTATGGGTTGAACGCGGCCTCGAAAGGATCGAGCTGGAGTCCCGGCTACACGCCGTTGCCGTCTCCGACTATCTTCCCTTCGGTTGATTTGTCGTCGTTTCAAGCCCAGGTGGCTGCCGACAATGCAGCAAATGCTGCCCGCCAGGCGCAAGTGTTAGCGGGCATGGACGCTTGGAATCAGCAAATTAAGCAAAACGCTGAGGCTTTTGCGACGGGCTATAATTTGCAACAAATGCAAAAAAATTCCGCTCAGGCGCAAGTTATACAGGTCGGAAACAACGGAAGTCCACGGAATGGCAAAGGACCGGATCCGTTCAGAGCGCTTGGGGAAGCTCTACATCCAAACAGCGGTGCGCTAGGGGCCGGCCCGGGCGGCGGTCTGGGTTGGTTGCCTGGTGCTCCCGAAATCGCTTTTGGTGAAGAGTTGCTTCTTGGCGCAGCGACGTTGGGCGGATCGGCTCTCCGCGCTTTCGGGGAAGGTGTTGATGGGCTTGCCGGAACCATTCGTGGAGTGAATGCCGTCAAGGGGCGCAATAACTGCGTCTCCTGCTCGATCGCAACCGACGCCACGTTAGCAGGCCGCCCATCGTCGGCCCTTGCAGGTGGCCCGTTTAGGATTACTGTTCTAGAAAGAGAGTTCGGTCGCCGATTTGGCTCACCGACCACAATTGATCGGATTACTAGCTCGATGTCGGAAGCTGGTAGCGGGGCTCGTGGCATTGTTTTTGGATCGAGAGGTCCGAATGAAGTGGGGCACGTGTTTAACGTCATAAACCAGAACGGAACGATACGCTTCCTCGATGGCCAAACAGGTGGAGCTGCTCGGCTTGAAGGGTATACCTCGTATCAGCTGCTAAGGACCAACTAATGAAAATCTCAAGCGATCAAGCCCAGAGGTTGGCGGAGGAAGCTATCAAGGCCCTTGCAAACGAATGTAACGATGTTTTTGCTCTAATGAATGATAGGACAATTGAGTTGGAAAATGGGTGGGTATTCTTTTATAATACCAAGGATTTCGTTGAGACTCGTGATGCGCGCTTAGCCCTTGCTGGGAACGGCCCGATATATGTCAGTCGAAGGGGTGATGTATGTCAACTTCCTAGTGCGGTTCCTTGGGAGCAGGCGATAAAGGATTGCGGTGACGGTGCAATTAAATCGTTGAAGGCTTGATATGGAAATTCTGTTGAACGGCCCTTTTGGAGGTTGTGAGGAAAGCAGATATTGCGGTGACAGTGCACATAATTGGTTAGACCGGCTCGGAGGACGGAGTTCATTTTGATGGCCCCGTCTTAAGGGGCGGGCGAGGCGGCTTTCGGCCGGCGCTTGAAGTTTGCAGCCGGCAATTGTGTCGATCTGGCGTAATTGTAGAGTGTTGCAGCAAAGGGTGTGCATGACTCGCCGACGTGCGCTGTAAGCAATATCTCTCGCTGCCGATACCCTCTAGACTGCGCTTGTTAGTTGTTGGGCAGCCAAGCTGCTTTGGGTCGGGGTGATTGCAGTGCGCGGCGGGGTTCGCTGGATTTGGTTGATTGCGCTGCCCGTCGCACTGGCGCTGCCGGCGTGCCAGACCATGGAGGAGGGAAGGTCCTCGTTCGCCTGGAGCACGAACGGTCCAGAGCAGGGAGGGACGGCACAGGCGCAGGCGGCGATACGGTCCGCCACGGGGAGTGCTCGGGCGGGGCGGATTTCCGGTTCACCGCTGCTCGATGACAACAAAGGCGGGCCGGCGACGATGGTCGAAGGCACCGGGCGCTTCGTTGGTGAGCCGCCGACCGGAACAGTATCGCGGGCGTCCGAGGACGTCGCCGACGGCGTCACCATCAATCTCGCTGGCGTTCCCGTGCCGCAGGCGGCGAAGACGGTGCTCGGGGACATTCTCGGGGTCAAATACACGGTCGATCCGGGGATCGAGGGGCGGGTCACGATCCAGACGCCGCGGCCGGTCGCGCGGGCGGCGGTGATCGATCTGTTCCAGGCGGCGCTGCGGGCCAACAATGCGGCTGTCGTCAATAATCGTGGCATCTATCGCATCGTGGCGGCGGACCAGACGGCGGTGTCGGCGGCGTATCGCACCGACGAGGTGGCCGATGGCGGCGAGATGGTCGGCAACGGGTTGCAGGTGGTGCAGCTGAAATATGTCTCGGCCTCCGAGATCCGGCGCGTGGTCGAGCCGATCGCGCCGCGCGGCGGGGTGGTGCGGGTCGATGATGCGCGCAACCTGATCACGCTCTCGGGCAATCGCCAGGAGATCGCGGCGATGATGGAGGCGATCGCGCTGTTCGACGTCGACACCATGAAGGGCATGTCGTTCGCGCTGATCCCGGTCAAGACCTCGGCGCCGGATGCGATCGCAAGCGAGCTGAAAAGCGTGTTTGCCTCCGACCGCGACGGGCCGATGGCCGGCATGGTGCAGTTCGTGCCGAACAAGCGGCTGCGCTCGATCCTGGTGATCTCGCCACAGATCCAGTATCTGCGCCGCGCCGAGACCTGGATCCGCAAACTCGACGCGCAGGCGCAAGGCAGCGAGAAGCAGCTCTTCACCTACGCGGTGCAGAACCGGCGGGCCCAAGAGCTGGTCGACGTGCTGCAGTCGATGTTCCCGACGGACACGCAGACCGCGACGGCCGGTCGGCGCACCGTGGCGCCGAACTATCAGGAGGCGAGCGTGCAGTCGCAGCCGTCGCCCTCCGGAGGCGGGCTGTCCGGATCGTCGTCGCCGTCCTTCACCGGCGGGCTCGGCGCGACCAGTGGCGGCTTCGGCGGCATGCGCAATGCGGCGCCGGCGGCTGCTGCGCCGAGCGTTATGCCGGCGGCGGCTCCGGCCGCACCCACCGGCCGCGACGGCGATGCGGATGGGCCGCGGCTGCGGATCGTGGCCGACGAGGCCAAGAACGCGATCCTGATCGAGGCGGCGAATGCCGATTACAAGCGCGTGCTGCAGGTGATCGAGCGGCTGGACCAGATGCCGAACCAGGTGCTGATCGAAGCCACCATCGCCGAGGTGACGCTCAACGACGAGCTGCGCTTCGGCGTGCAATGGTACATGCAGAAGCACAGCTCGAAATTCACCCTGACGGAAGCGGCCTCCGGCGCCGTCAGCTCGGTGTTTCCCGGCTTCTCCTACGCGCTGACCGCGGCCAACATCGCCGCCACGATCGATACGCTGAACCAGATCACCAACGTCAACATCGTGTCCTCGCCGTCGCTGGCGGTCATGGACAACAAGCCGGCGGTGCTGCAGATCGGCGATCAGGTGCCGATCACGACGCAGTCTGCGACCGGCACCCTGACGCCCGGCGCGCCGATCGTCAATTCGGTGAGCTACAAGGATACGGGCGTGATCCTGTCGATCATCCCGCGCATCAATGAGAGCGGGCGGGTGCTGCTCGACATCGAGCAGGAGGTGTCGAGCGTGGCGCCGACCACGTCGTCGAACATCGATTCGCCGACCATCAGGCAGCGCAAGATCAGGACATCGGTGGTCGTGAACGACAATGACGCGCTGGTGCTGGGCGGGCTGATCCAGGAGGGCCGCACCACCGGCCGGAGCCAGCTGCCGATCATTGGCGACATCCCGTTCATCGGCAATTTCGCCGGCAGCCGCGACAACGTCATCGGCAAGACCGAGCTGATCATTCTCATCAGGCCGCACGTGATGCGCAGCCTCGACGAGGCGCGCAGCGTGACCGAGGAGTACCGCCACTTCATGGCGATCGAGGGCCCGCATCGCCGTCCGCCGGTGCGGCGGCGTGTCGAGGACACCGGCCGCAGGATCCTCGACTGATGCCGCGCTTCCGCTATCGCGCCTACGGCACCGACGGCTCCTTCGCGGAGGGGACGATCGAGGCCGCGTCCGCGGATGCGGCGAGCGCGACGCTGTGGGCGCAGGGGTTGTCGCCGTTCCAGATGCAGGCCGCCGATAGCGCCGGCACGGCATGGTGGAACCGCGAGATCACGCTCGGCAACGGCGCGGCGCGCGCGGACCTCTTGGCCTTCACGCGCGAGTTCGCCACGCTCTGCGCGGCCGACATCCCGATGGATGATGCCTTGCGCATCGTGCAGACGCAGGCCTCGGCAGCACGGCTGTGCGCCCTGGTCGAGGCACTGCTCGCCGATGTCCTCAATGGCCGCCCGTTGTCGGAGGCGATGCAGGCGCAGCCGCGCATCTTCCCGGCCGACTATGTCGCTGTCATCAGAGCCGGCGAGAGCGGCGGGCGGCTGGCGCAGGTGCTGACCGAGCTCGCCGAGCTCCTGGAGCGGCGGGCGGAGATCCGTGCGCGCATCCAGTCGGCGCTGATCTATCCCGCGATGCTGATCGTGCTGAGCCTCGCAACGCTCGCGATCATCGTTGGCGGCGTGATCCCGTCGATGGCCCCGATCTTCACCCAGAGCGGCAAGCCGCTGCCATTGACCATCCAGCTGATGCTGGCCTTGAAGGCGCATTGGCTCGAGATCGTGGTCGGCGGCGTTGCCGCCATCGTGGCTGGGGGGGCGGTCGTCGCATTCGTGCTGGCCGATCCCGGCCGCCGCCGGCGTCTCGACCGGCTCGCGCTGCGGCTGCCGCTGCTGGGCGGCTTCCTTCTGCAGCAGGACACCGCGCGCTTCGCCCGCACGCTCGGTACGATGCTGATGGCCGGCGTGCCGTTGATCGCGGCGACGAAATCGGCGAGTGACGTCGTCGGCAACCGCCATCTCCGCGCCAGCATGGAGCAGGCGATCGAGCAGATCCAACAAGGCACGGCGCTGCACCGCGCGCTGCGCAACGAGGTCGCCTTGCCGGCCGTGGCGCTGCAGATGATCGCGGTTGGCGAGGAGGCGGGCAAGCTCGACCGCATGCTGCTGCGCGTGGCGCAGATGCTGGAGAAGCAGCTGCAGACCAGCGTCGATCGCTTCATGGCGGCGTTGACGCCGGCGATGACGGTCGGCATCGCATTGATCATCGGCGCGCTGATCATGCCGGTGATGAACGCCGTACTCAGTATCAATGATCTGGCGGGGCGATGAGCGCGCGGGCTGAACCGGGACGGGACGAGGCGAGCGCCGGCTTCACGCTGGTCGAGATGCTGGCCGTGCTCGTCATCCTGGCGCTGACGGTATCCGCCGCTGTCCCTTTGCTATCACGCGGCGCCAGCACGGTGAGCCTCGATGCGGCGACAGGCGAGATTGCGTCGGCGCTGCGCGCGACGCGCTCGGCTGCGATCGTGCAGAACCGCGTGATGACCTTGACCATCGACGTCGACCGCCGGACCTTCAGCTCGGACGTCGTCCGGCCGCGCACCTTTGCGCCGGACATCCAGGCGAAGCTGACCTATGCCGCCGCGACGCGCGTGGGCGCCGCCGTGGGCGGCTTCCGGTTCTTTCCGGACGGCTCGTCGACCGGCGGCGATCTGAGCCTGGAGTTGAACGGGCATCATATCAGGCTCTGTGTCGAATGGCTGACAGGGACGGTGCGGACCGCCGCGACGTGTTGAGGGGAGGGGACGATCATGCTGGGATGGATGGAATGTCGTGATGTCGTGAAGCTGCGCGTGGCCGCGTGGCGCGGGCAATTCCGGCTTCGTTTACGCAGAGGCCGCGATGGCGAGGCCGGCTTCACCTTGGTCGAGATGCTTGTCGTCATCACCATCATCGGCCTGATCATGGGTCTCGTCGGCCCGCGCGTGCTGAGCTATCTCTCCGACTCCAAACTCAAGACGGCGCGGATCCAGATCCGCAGCCTGTCCTCGGCGCTCGACCTCTATCACCTTGACAACGGCCGCTACCCGACCGCAGCCGAAGGGCTCGGTGCGCTGGTGCAGAAGCCGGCCACCGCGACCACCTGGAACGGGCCCTATCTCAGCGGCACCCTGGTCCCGAACGATCCGTGGGGACGGCCCTATGTCTACAGATTCCCGGGGCAGCACGGCACCTACGACATCGTCTCGCTCGGGCCCGAGGGACGTGAGGACGAGACCTCGGCCACGGCCAATGTGACGAGCTGGCAGCCGTGACTCCCGCCGCGGCAGAGATGAAGCACGCGGACGGCGGCGACGCCGGCTTCACGCTGGTGGAGGTCCTCGTTGCGCTGGCCATGCTGTCGGTCGGCCTCGCTTTGGTGATGAGCCTGTTCTCGACCGGACTGTCACGAACGGGCATGGCCGAACGCGTGGCTGGTGCCGTTGCGCTGGCGCAGTCGCTCATGGCCCAGGTCGGCAATTCGATTCCGCTGCGCACCGAGACGCGCGATGGCGCCGAGGCGAACGGCTATCGGTGGCGCCTTGCGATGCAGCCCTATCGGCCGGTGCAAGGCGGCGATGCACGCCCGGTCGAGCTGTATCAGGTCTCGGTCGAGATCGGCTGGCAGGAAGGGCAGGACCCGCGCTCCTATGCGCTCTCGACGCTCCGCCTCGGGCCCAGAGCCTCCAGATCGCAGTGAGCCAGGCCGATGACGTCGCCGAAAGCAAGCGGGATGGATGATCGCGACGCCGGCTTCACCCTGGTCGAGGTTCTCGTTGCGCTGGCGCTGTTCAGCCTGCTCGCCGTCCTGCTGTTCGACAATCTCAAATTCGGCGTGCAGGCCTGGCGCAGCGGCAGCGCCCGCGCGGAGTCTTTCCAGCGCGAGCTCGCGGCGCAGGACGTGCTGCGGCGCCTGATCGGCAATCTCTATCCGATGATGCTGGGCGAAGGCGCGGCGCAGCGGCGCATCGATATCGACGGCCAGGCCGAGAGCCTCGAGTTCCTCAGCGACGCGCCGGCCGTGTTCGGTGGGGCCGGCCGCTTCCGCTTCAAGCTGCTCGCCGACCGCAGGCGTGACGGGGTCGATCTCGTTCTGCAGTCCCGACCCGAACTGGCGGTGAAGCAGGACACCGAGCGGACGCTGCTGGTGTCCGACATCGATCGGATCGAGCTCAGTTATGCGGCAAGAGCAACGGGAGACGCCAATGCGGCCTGGAGCACGAGCTGGCAGGATCAGAGCGAGGCTCCCGGCCTGATCCGGCTGCGGGTCCTGATGCGTCCCGGCGATGCCCGTCACTGGCCGGAGCTCGTGATCGCGCCGCGGGTGCAGGCCGATGTGGCCTGCGTCTACGACCCGCTCACGATGCGCTGTCGCGGGCGATAGGGGGCGACATGCCGGTGCTGTCGGTTCTCTGGGGGCTTGCGCTACTTACGGCGATTGCGCTGTCGCTGTCATGGTCGAGCAGCGTGTCCTATGGCCTTGCCCGTAACGAGGTCGATCAGGCCTCTCTCGGTGCGCTCGTCGAGGCCGGCGTGAACGCCGCCATCGACGGTCTGCTCGATGCCCGGGCGGACCGCCGCTGGCGCGCCGACGGCCGTCTCTACACCCTCGATTTCAACGGCACGCGGATCGGCATCCGGATTCAGGACGAGCTCGGACGGGTCGACCTCAACCAGACCGATGAGGCCATGCTGAACAGCCTGCTGCTATCAGCAGGGCTGGACGCGCGGGCCGCCGCTGACCTGACCGACAAGATCATGGACTGGCGAACCGCAACGTCCCTGAAGCATCTGAACGGCGCCAAGGACCGGGACTACGCGTCGCGCGACGCCGCCTATCATCCGCGCAACGGTCCGTTCCAGAGCGTCGATGAGCTGCTCCTGGTGATGGACATGACTCCGGCGATCTTTGCGCGGATCGCGCCGGCGCTCACGGTCCATTCGGGACGGCAGTTCGTTGATCCGCAATTGGCGCCGCGCGAGGTGCTGCGCGCGCTGCCCGGCATGACCGCGCAGAGTGCCGAAGCGACGCTGGCCGCGCGTGACGGTGCCAGGTCTGGCCTTGCCGAAGGCAACCCGATGACGGTGCTGCGTGGCCGCGCCTTCACGATCCGGACCGAGTTTTCCCAGGCGTCGCGCGTCGTCGAAGGCGAGGTCGCGGTGCGCCTGACGGAAAATCCGCAGCAGCCCTATTGGGTGCTGAGCTGGAGGACGCGATGACCGGACGCGCAGGGCCAGCGATGCAGCAGGACGCCGCCTTCGCCGCAGACATCGAGGAGCCGCGAGCGCAGCTGCACCGGTCCATGCAAGACGTGGACAGGACAGCGCTGTTGCAGGGCTTCGGCGACTTCCTGCGGGCCGAAGGCATCGTCGATCGTATGAGCCTCGACCGTGCCGGACGCGCGGCACAAACCACCGGAGACAGGCTCGACACCGTGCTGACCAAGCTCGGTCTGGTGTCGGAGGCCGGTCTGGTCGCGGCGTTGGCGAAATTCCTGGCACTCGATCTGGTGCGTCCGGATCACATTCCGATCGACCCTGTGTTGCCCGAACTGGTCGAAGCCGAGTTCGTGCGTCGCAATCATGTGCTGCCGCTCGGCTGCAGCGATGGCCGGCTTGCCGTCGGCGTGACCGATCCGTTCAACCACGATCCGATCCGGGCCCTTGCATTCCTCACGGGCCTTTCGGTCGACATGCGGCTGTTTACGGCCGCAGATTTCGACAAGGCCTGTGCGGGGCTCTATCCCGCCATGTCGCGCAGCGACGAGACCCGCGCCACCGGCGGCGCCGAGGCCAACGAAGCCGACGTGCAGCGGCTGCGCGATCTTGCGAGCGAGGCGCCGATCATCCGTCTCGTCAACCAGATCATCACCAGTGCCGTCGAGGCGAGGGCGTCGGACATCCATATCGAGCCCAATGTGGACCAGGTGCTCGTCCGCTATCGCATCGACGGCGCCTTGCGCTCGGTCCAGGTGCTCGCGGCGGACCTGCGTGCCGCGATCACGTCCCGCGTGAAGATCATGTCGAAGCTCGACATTGCGGAGCGGCGCCTGCCGCAGGACGGGCGCATCAAGATCGCGGTCCGTGGCATCGACATCGACTTCCGCGTCTCCACGATCCCCACGGCCTTCGGCGAAAGCGTCGTGCTGCGCGTGCTCGACCGCAATCGCATCAGCCTCGATTTTGTCGAGCTCGGCTTCTCCGCGGAGCATATCGCGACGCTCCAGGCGCTGCTGCAGCAGCCCAATGGCATCATCCTGGTCACCGGACCGACCGGCAGCGGCAAGACCACGACGCTGTATACGGCGCTGAAGACGCTCAACAGCACCGAGCGCAAGATCTTCTCGGTGGAGGACCCGATCGAATATCAGATGCCGGGGATCAATCAGGTGCAGGTCCAGTCGGAGATCGGGCTGACGTTTCCTCACGCGCTGCGCTCGATGCTCCGGCAGGATCCGGATATCATCATGATCGGTGAAATCCGCGATCTCGAGACGGCGCGCATCGCCATTCAGGCCTCGCTGACCGGTCACCTCGTGCTCTCGACGCTGCACACCAACGATGCGGCGTCTGCGATCACGCGGCTGATCGACATCGGCGTCGAGAACTATCTGCTGGCCTCGACGCTGAAGGGCGTGATTGCGCAGCGTCTGGTACGCAGGCTCTGTTCCCGTTGTTCCCATGGTCATCCGCAGGCGAGCTATTGGGCGGAGAGCTTCGAGCGGTCCGTGACCGGACTCCGTGCGTTGGGGCAGCCAGACATTCGCCAGCCGCAAGGCTGCTCCGATTGCGGCAATGCCGGCTTCTCCGGACGTTCGACCATCGCGGAGATGCTGGTCATCGACGAGGCATGTCAGAGTCTGATCCTGGCCAAGGCGTCGGACACGGCGATCGAGCGCGCCGCCCGCGAGCAGGGCATGCAGAGCATGTACGAGACCGGAGTCCGGAAGGTCTGGCGCGGCGAGACCACGATCGACGAAGTTCTGCGCGCGACGCGCATGGGATAGGGCGGCGGGACGGGCGATGCATGAGAGCAAGGATAGAGGCGCGTTGCTGGCCACGGTTCGTGCGACGCGTCCGCGCGACTGGGCGCAATCGGCGGTCGCCTGGTGGTGCAGGGAAGCGCTCGATCTGCTGCCGCACCGGTTCGTGGCCGCGCTGGCGCCGGCCGGCCGGCCGAGACTTCTGGTCGATCGCGACGACACGGGGATCCGGCTTCAGTTGAACGATCCCCGATCAGGAGTGCAGGCTGTCGAAACGACCCATGCAGGTGAGGTGACGGCGGCGATCGCATCCATCCTGCGGCGTCATGGTCTGGATCGGCGCGACGCGGATCTGGGCTTGCGTCTGCCGGAAGAGAGTGTTTTTCGCCGCGAGCTCATGCTTCCACCCGAGGCGAAGGGCGCGATCGATACGATCGTGCCGCAGGACCTGTTGCGCCGGACGCCGTTCAAGGCGGAGGACATCTATTGCGACCACTTGACCGCCACATCGCCTGACGGTCGGATCGCGGTTCGGCAATGGGTCACGCGGCGCCATCACGTGCAGCAGGCCGCAGATCAGGTCGGGCTTGCCGTCGCGCACATCGACTTTGTCGTGTTCGGCGACGATCAAAACTCGCCGTCGATCCGACTGGCGCGTCCTGCGGCTGCCCGCAAGACCTACACCGTTGCGATCGCAGGGCTCGGCGCGCTCGCCGTGCTTCTAGGGTCCGGCATCGCGGTCCTGACCTTTGCCCGGCAACAGGCCACGCTGGACCGGCTCGATGCCGAGATCGTTGTGGCCCGCAAGGGCGCCGAGCGCGTTCGCGTCCTGGTGGATCAATTGCGGGAGCGGCGGACGGCGCTGTCGCGCCTTCGTCTGCAGCGCAGCGAAGTCCCGGGATTGATCGACGTCTGGGATGAAGCCTCGCGCATTCTGCCGAAGCATTCCTGGCTGACCGAATTGCGGCTCGTGGAGGGAGCCAACCCGCGGAGCGCAACGGTCACGATGACCGGATTCTCGGCCGCGGCGCCGAGCCTGATCAACACGCTCGGTGGATCGAGACTGTTCGTGGACGCTGCCCTGACGTCCCCGGTCGCGATGGATCCGATCGAGAACCGGGAACGCTTTTCATTGCAGGCCAGGATTCGTGTGCCCGATGCCATCAAGGAGGTGGCGCCATGAGCGAATGGACCAAGCGCAGGGACGCGCTCGAACGCCGCGGCCTGTTCATCGTCGTCAACCTCGCGCTGCTCGCGCTGTTGTTCTGGGGCTTCGTGGCGCCGATCGCGGCGATGTTCGCCGAGCGGGAGGCGCGGATCCAGCAACAGCAGGCGCTGCTGGCACGGTTGAGCGCGATCGCAGCCCAGGCATCGGCCATCGAGGGCCTTGCCTCCGAAACCGAGTCGCAGCTCCAGAACGGGGAGTTTCTGACGGGTGCGAATGAGAACGTGATCGCCGCCGACCTGCAGACGAAGCTGAAGACGATCATGGGCAATGCCGGCGCCCAGTCCCGCGCGATTCAATCGCTGCCGGGCCGGACCGTCGATCAGATCAAGTACAGCGGCGCGCGCATCGACCTGTCTGGGCCGTTGCCCGCCGTCATGCGCGCGGTCCACGCGGTCGAGAGCGCGAGGCCATATTTGTTCATTGCCAATGCGGTATTGAAGAGCGCGCCTGCGGTGCGCCCGGGAACGGCTGAGGAGCCGGTGCTTCAGGCGCAGCTCGATATCTACGGTGCCGTGCAATGAGGAGCATTGTGCGATGGCGGGTGACGCCGCTTGCCGGAGTTCTGGCGCTCCTGGTGGGTCTTGATCTGCTGTTCGGAGCCTGGCTCGCGACGTTGGTTGGGGGCGGAGAA
Organism: Bradyrhizobium aeschynomenes; assembly: GCF_013178945.1. Lineage (GTDB taxonomy): Bacteria > Pseudomonadota > Alphaproteobacteria > Rhizobiales > Xanthobacteraceae > Bradyrhizobium > Bradyrhizobium aeschynomenes. The sequence continues at coordinate 1,452 of NZ_JABFDM010000012.1, read as the reverse complement.
GCCCCCGGCGCCCGCCGCGCGGCTTGGGAAGCGCCGGTGGTCCGGACCATGGCGGGCGTGGCTGAACGGCAGCCGCTGCAGACATATGCCGAGATCCTGGCCCATCCGGTGTTCCAGAAGTCGCGCGAGCCGTTCGTTCCGCCTCCACCCCCGCCGCCGCCGTCGACGCCGGTGATCGCACCGCCGCCGGTGGTCGTTGACGCGGGGGTGCTGGTCGGCGGCGTCATGATCAACGGCGGCACGAGCAAGGCTTATCTGCTCAGCAAGGTGGGAGGTGGCGCAGGCTCCTGGGTCACCGAGAACGAGACGTTTCAGGGCTGGCGGGTGACGTCGATCGACGCGTCAGGTGTTCGGATCGAGCAGGCGGGGCGCGCGATCGAATTGCAGCTCTATCCTCGAAACTGAGGCTGCATCGCGCATCATATCGGGGCTCGCGGATATCGGCCGTATTCGTTCGGGCCTATCGCAGCCGGCTCAAGCCAGCCACCCGTTCTCCTGCACGGCAATGCTGGCGAGCAGCCCAAAAGCCAGAAACGGTCCAAAAGGCAGAGCGCTCTTTCGCGTCATCGTGTAGCCGATCATGTGCAGAGCTGCGACCGCCGCAAGCGCCGTCAGGGAGGCACAGAGCAACTCGATCGGAATTCCGGCAAGACCGACCCAAAGAGTGGAGGCTGCCAAAAGCTTCACGTCGCCGAGCCCCAGACCTTGCTGGTTTCGAACCAAGACATACAGCCTGCGAAAGAGCCAAACGACGGCCGCGACAAGCAACGCCTGGAGCACGGTTTCCGTCAGGGCAAGAAATCCGTCCAAGGCGGCCGTCCGCACAGCCCCGAGCACGGCGACCGCAGCGTTCAATGAGTTTGGTATGATCTTGCGCTCGAAGTCGCTCCACGTGAGCAAAAGCAAGATGCATGGGAGTAAGAACAGACAGGTCGAGGCAATATCGGGGGCGGTCATGTCGGATTCGGAGGCTGTCTTACTCTAAGAACACCGCCGCCAGAAAGTGCACTTCTCCTTCCGATAAGCACCTTTTTGTTCAGCTTGCGAGACAAGCCATTGAACTCGCGATCGAGATACCCGCCCTCCGAGCGCACCATCCCCGAAATTCAACATTGATTTTGTTGGCTTTTTTGGCCTTTGATTTCCGCCTTGGCGGCGGGTGGGAAAATAGACGCTCGCGCGTCTTAAGCTCATTAGGCCGTGGACGTCTTGAGTGGGAGAATGCTCGTGACCTTGCCCCTCGGGCTTAATCCAGTTTGAAGTTCGTTCTGGCCCCTAGAGAGGACCAGAGCATGAAGCGCAGTCGCTTTACGGAAGAGCAGATCATCGGGATTTTGAAGGAGCACGAGGCTGGCGTTCCTGTCGCCGATCTGTACCGCAAGCATGGCGTGAGCGACGCCAGCATTTACAAGTGGAAGGCCAAATTCGGTGGAATGGACGTCTCGGAGGCCA
>NZ_JABFDM010000011.1 GCF_013178945.1 Bradyrhizobium aeschynomenes | reverse complement strand
TGGGCCTCGTCGTCGACGAGATCATCGACATCGTCGAAGAGCGGCTCAACATCCAGGTCTCCGGCGCCAAGGACGGAATCCTCGGCTCGGCCGTGATCAAGGGCCAGGCGACCGAGGTCATCGACGTCGGCCACTTCCTGCCGATGGCCTTCGCGGACTGGTTCATCCGCAAGGAGATGGCCACCGAGGCGCAGACGCAGTCGGTGCTCTTGGTCGACGACTCGCCGTTCTTCCGCAACATGCTGGCTCCGGTGTTGAAGTCGGCCGGCTACAAGGTGCGCACGGCGGCCTCTGCGCTGGAGGGGCTCGCCACGCTGCGCTCCGGGCACACCTTCGACATCGTCGTCACCGACATCGAGATGCCGGAGATGAACGGCTTCGAGTTCGCCGAGGCGATCCGCTCCGACCAGAACCTGCACCAGCTGCCGGTCATCGCGGTGTCGTCGCTGGTCTCGCCGGCTGCGATCGAGCGCGGCCGCCAGGCCGGCCTGTACGACTACATCGCCAAGTTCGACCGGCCTGGCCTGATCGCGGCGCTGAAGGAACAGATCGAGGAACGGGCGCGCGCCGAAGCCAATCGGCGGGCCGCGTGACAGGAACGGGCAGGAGTAGCGTGCGATGAGCAGCAAGATCGAGACCACCGAGGGCGCAGCCTCCGAATTCGTCACTGCCGTGATCGGCGGCCAGCTGTTCGGTCTGCCGATCTCGCGGGTGCAGGACGTGTTCATGCCGGAGCGGGTGACGCGGGTCCCGCTGTCGTCGGCCGAGATCGCCGGCGTGCTGAACCTGCGCGGCCGCATCGTGACCGTGATCGACATGCGGGCGCGGCTGGGCCTCGCCAGGGCCGATGACGGCAAGCCGCCGATGGCGGTCGGCGTCGACCTGCGCGGCGAGTCCTACGGCCTCTTGATCGACCAGATCGGCGAGGTGCTGCGGCTGCCCGAGGCCAGCCGGGAGGAGAACCCGGTGAACCTCGATCCGCGCATGGCGAAATTCGCAGGCGGCGTGCACCGCCTCGATGGCCAGCTGATGGTCGTCCTCGATGTCGACCGCGTGCTCGAAATCCTGCCGAAGGCAGCAATTGCCGCCTAGCCCGTCAACCATCCCATAGGGGAGACAAACATGAAGAGCTGTCTGGTCGTGGACGATTCCAGCGTGGTGCGCAAGATCGCGCGCCGCATCCTCGAGGAGCTGGGTTTCTCTGTGGTTGAGGCCGAGGATGGTGAGCGGGCGCTCGAGCTCTGCACCAAGACCCTGCCCGATGCCATCCTGCTCGACTGGAACATGCCGGTCATGGACGGTTACGACTTCCTCGGACGCCTGCGCCGGCTGCCCGGCGGCGAAGGTCCGAAGGTCGTGTTCTGCACCACCGAGAACGACATCGATCACATCTCGCGCGCGCTGAATGCCGGCGCCAACGAGTACATCATGAAGCCGTTCGACAAAGAAATTGTCGCCGCGAAGTTCCAGGAAGTCGGTCTCATCCAGGCCCTGTCAGCCGAATCCGCCTGATCCCCTTCGTCTGCCCAGAAGAGGCCGTCCGTGAACCAGCCAGATTATGAATTCCTGCGCAAGCTGCTTCGAGACAAATCAGGTCTCGACCTGTCTGCCGACAAGCAATATCTGATCGAGAGCCGCCTGCTTCCTCTCGCGCGCAAGGCCGGCCTCGCCAGCATCAGCGATCTCGTCCAGAAGCTGAAGGACGGATCGAGCGCGCTCATCAGTCAGGTCGTCGAAGCGATGACGACCAACGAGACGTTCTTCTTCCGCGACAAGGTTCCGTTCGATCACTTCCGCGACGTGATCATGCCGGAGCTCCTGAAGGCGCGCGCCAATCGCAAATCGATCCGGATCTGGTGCGCCGCGTGCTCGACCGGGCAGGAGCCCTATTCGTTGGCGATGTCGCTCAAGGAGATGAGCGGTGCGCTCACGGGATGGCGTGTCGAGATCGTCGCCACCGATCTGTCTCAGGAGGTGCTGGAGAAATCCAAGGCCGGCCTCTACAGCCAGTTCGAGGTGCAGCGCGGGCTGCCGATCCAGCTTCTGGTGAAATACTTCAAGCAGGCCGGCGAGCTCTGGCAGATCAACTCCGACGTTCGCGGCATGGTCCAGCATCGTCAGCTCAACCTGCTGCACGATTTCTCGCAGCTCGGGACGTTCGATGTCGTCTTTTGCCGCAACGTGCTGATCTATTTCGATCAGGACACGAAAATCAACATCTTCGGCCGCCTCGCCAAGCTGATGGAGCCGGATGGCTTCCTGGTCCTTGGTGCAGCGGAAACCGTGGTCGGCCTCACCGACGTGTTCAAGCCGCTCGCGGATCGTCGCGGCCTTTACCGTCCGAGCGGCGTGGCCTCCACGGCGAAGCCGCCCCTTCCGGGCACGCCCAGGGTCGCGGCCGCCGGCCACTGATCGAGCGGGCGCCGCAGGAGAGCAGGACACAAAGATGTCTGAAGAGAACAAAGGCACCGAGCGCGTCACTTTCAGCCGGGGCTACGATGTCTGCATCATGGGCATCGACGGGACTTGGCGGCGGGATTGTCAGCTCAATGCCATCTCGGACAACGACGCAGTGCTGACCGTCGAGGGGTCCATCCAGGGATTGAACCTCAAGGAGTTCTTTCTACTGCTGTCCTCGACGGGACTGGCTTATCGGCGCTGCGAGCTCGTCCGGGTCAATGGTTCCGAGATGGACATCCAGTTCATCAAGGGAAAGAACAAGAAGAAGCGGGGAGGCGTGTCCTCCGGCCAGGAAGCGACCGTCAACTAGCTCTCGTGCCTGCAGCCCGCCGGTTCGACCGCCAGCTGTTCGTGAGCTCCCGAGCGTGGAGCCCGCGCAGGACTCGAACCTGCTGCGCAAATCCTAAGCGCGGGGGCCGTTTTTCGGGACGCCGCTTTACGTCGCTGCAGGATCGGATGTGTATGACAATGAAGTCAGTCAACTTTCCCAGGAACGGCCAATGTCGGTCATGAGTTCTCAGCCTTCAGCCAGCCGGCCGGCGGCTGTTGACGATGGCGATCGGCGCGCGCTGCAGCTTCTCGTCGTCGATGACGATGCGTCCCAGAGAACGCTGATCTCGCTGGCGGCCAAGCAGGCGGGCCACGCGGTGACGGTTGTTGCGACCTGCAGCGATGCGATCCGCGAGGTGCGCAACAAGCGCTTCGATTGCGTGACCCTCGATCTCATGCTCGAGGATGGGGACGGCACCGAGGTCCTCAAGGCGATTGCCGACAGCCGTTTTGCCGGCTCGGTCATCGTCATCAGCGGCATGGATGCGGCGCGACGGATCGCGGCGCGGCTCTATGCCCGCTCACTCGGAATCGATCTGCAGAGTCTGCCCAAGCCGGTCGACCTTGCTGCATTGCGAATCTATCTCGCCAATCTCGGCAAGACGGCGCTCGGCCTGCCGGTGGTGCACACCTGGGGCGGCGTCGCGGCCGACAGTGTTGCCGCGAAGCATCGGTCGTGAGAGAGCTGCATCGGCTCGACGCCCGATCGATGAATCTCGACGGTATGCAACGTTCCCGCCCCGCCTCTGCCTGATCAAAACACGGGCAATGCAGGCCGCTGCCCTGCCAATTTGTGTCGAATGCCGTGCAGAAATCCCATCGATGAAACCGTGTTGGTCCCACGCGAACCGAGCGCTGCCCGACGCGCATGCCGTATGAGTTTGACTTCGATCATGATCGTGTCGGGGCCGATGTGTTTTGCAAGGCAGCATGTGATCCGCAACGACCGTCTTGAGATCGTGTCCATATCGTGTTCTCGTGATGACGGTCACCGGTCCGCAGCTACTACTTGTGGGTTTGGACCATAAGCCGTACAAATACGGGTGCCCAAACCACCTGACGAGTATGGTATCATAAGACGCGCTTTCATTGTTTCTTCTCCCTTTGCAAGAGCAATCGCCCATGGCCGAACAAACAACTTCCCGCGGTGAGATTTTTGTCGTCGATGACGATCCAGCCGTGCGCGACACCCTTTCGATGGTTTTGTCGGCTGGCGGGTATGAGGTGATCTGCTTCGCGGATGGCGCCGCCCTTTTGGCGGTGGCGCGAAGCCGGACTCCGTCCTGCATTCTTCTCGATGTGCATATCCCTGGAAAATCGGGGCTCGATATTCTGAGGGAACTTCACGGCGAGGATTATCCGGCGCCGATCTTCATGATCTCGGGTCAGGGCGACATCCCGATGGCGGTCAACGCCATCAAGAACGGCGCGCTCGACTTCATCGAGAAGCCGTTCCGCGGCAGTGAGATCGTGGCCCGTCTGAATGAGGCGATCGGCGCGTTCGCGCGCCGCCAGAAGGAGAACGCCTCGCCAAAGATCGGATCATTGCATTTCCCCGGCCGGGAGCCGCTGACGCGGCGCGAGCGTGAGGTCCTGGAGCAGTTCACGGCGGGTGCCTCGAACAAGGAGGCCGGGCGAACGCTCGGCATCAGTCCGCGGACCATCGAGGATCATCGCGCCAACATCATGAAGAAGCTCGGCGCCCGCAACGCCGCCGACCTGATCCGTATCGTGATGACGGCGTCGCGCGCCAATTGAGGCTGTTGGCAAGGCCTCCCGAAGGCAGCTCTGTCGATGGCTCGCCGCGTGGCAGCCTCATGCGTCCGGGGCGGCGAGCGCCTTGCGCACCATCTTGGCGAGCTCGGATTTGCGGTACGGCTTCGGCAGCAGCAGGATCCCCTCATCGAGCCGGCCGTGATGCACGACTGCATTCTCGGTGTAGCCGGAGGTGAACAGAACGCGCTGGCCCGGACGAAGCCGCTGGATCTCGGACGCGAGCTGACGTCCGTTCATCGTCCCGGGCATGATGATGTCGGTGAACAACAGATCGAACTGCTCGCCGGCACTGATGATCCCGAGCGCTTCGGCGGCATTGCCGGCTTCGAGGGTCGCATAGCCCAGCGCATGGAGCTGGGCGAGCACGTAGCCGCGCACCAGCCGATCGTCCTCCACCACCAGGATCGTCTCGTGGCCGCCCTCCACAGCCGGTGCGGCTCCTGACGACGGAGCAACCGCGCCCTCGCTGCCCGGCGGCAGGTACATGCGGATCGTAGTCCCGTGACCTTCCTCGCTGTAGATCCTGATGTGACCGGCCGACTGCTTCACGAAGCCGTACACCATCGACAGTCCGAGCCCGGTGCCTTTGCCGGGGCCTTTCGAGGTGAAGAACGGATTGAAGACCTTGTCGATGATGCCAGCCGGAATGCCGCTGCCGCTGTCGCTGACCGCAATCATCGCATAGCGGCCGGGCCTGACGTCGTCGTAGAGGCTCGCGTAGTTTTCGTCGAGTTCGGCCCAGCCGGTTTCCAGGATCAGCTTGCCGCCATTGGGCATGGCGTCGCGGGCGTTGAGCGCAAGATTGATGATCGCTGTGGCGAGCTGGTTGGGATCGACATGCGCGGCGCAGGTCTCGTCCTGGAACACGGATTCGATCTCGACCTGCTCGCCGAGCGTCGGCCGCAGCAGCTTGGCGGTGTCGATCATCAGCGTGTTGACGTCGACCTCGCGCGGCTGCAGCGGCTGCCGGCGTGCGAAGGCCAGCAGGTGCTGGGTGAGATCCGCGCCGCGCGCCGCAGCCTCGTCGATCATCCTGGTGATCGCTGCCAGCTGCGGTTCCTTGGCGACGGCTGCCGCGAGGATCTCGATCGTGCCCGTGATCACGGTGAGAATGTTGTTGAAATCATGCGCGATGCCGCCAGTGAGCTGGCCGATCGCCTCCATCTTCTCGGACTGGCGGATCCGCTCCTCGGTCGCGATCTTGTCGGTGAGGTCGCGGAAGAAGCCGTTGAGCACGAAGCCGTTGCGCGTCTTCAACGCAGTGACGCTCAGCTCGGCCTTGAACTCGCGGCCGTCGCGCCGCTTCACCATGACCTCGCGCCGCCGGCCGACGCCCAGCGCGGAGGCCTGCCCGGTCATTACGATGCGGCCGAGTGCCGTGCGCAATTCCTCGCCCTCGCCTTGGACCGTGATCACGTCGAACACGTCCTTGCCGAGGATCTCGGCGCGCGACCAGCCGAAGATCTTCTCCGCTTGCGAGTTCCAGTTGAGGATGGCGCCCTTGTCGTCGATCTGGACGAAGGCGTCCAGCGCGGTCTCGACGATGTTGCGGGCGAGCTGCTCGCTTTCGCGCAGCGTTTCCTGCGCCAACCGGCTCTCCGTCATGTCGCGCCCGATGAAAAAGTGGCGTTGCACGGGCTCCGACCAGTTCGAGGTCCACGACAACGTCACGACGCGGCCGTCCTTGTGGATGTAGCGCGCGTCGGAGGTGCGGGTACGCAGGCCCTGGCGTGAGGCGCGTAGCTCTTCACGAGACTTGGCCAGATCGTCCGGATGGATGAAGTCGGCGCCGCTGCGGCCGATCATCTCGTCGGGCGTATAGCCGAGCGCCGCCTCGACGCTGGGCGAGACCTGCACGAGGACGCCGCTGCGATCGGTGATCAGGATCAGATCCTGCGACGTCTCGAAAATGCGTCGGCGCTCTTCGGTCTGTTGTTGTAGCGCCTGCTCGGTCCTGCGGCTCGCGGTGATGTCGCGTGCGATCTTTGATGCGCCGATAATCTGCCCGGACGGAGACTTGATCGGAGAGACGCTGAGCGAGACCAGGATCTGCTCGCCGTCCTTGCGGATGCGAACCGTCTCGAAGGCCTGAATCCGTTCGCCGCGCGCAACGCGCAGGAGGATGTCCTGCGCTTCGGTCATCCGGTCCGGCGGGACGACGAAATCGGCCTGGCGGCCCACGGACTCCTCGGCAGAGTAGCCCAGCATGGCCTCTGCCGCCGGGTTCCAGCCGGTGATGGTGCCGTCGAGCGCCAGCGTGACGATCGCATCGTTCGACGATTCGACCGCGGCGCTATAGAGGCGCTCGCGCGCGGCGAAATGGTCGCGGGCCGCTTCGGTCAGATAGTGCTCCTGGACCTCACGCTCCAGCTCGGCGGTCTTGCTACGGACCTCGTCGAGCACGCGGGCGAAGGCGCGGGCCAGCACGCCGGTCTCGCCCACAGCCTCGAGCGGGATCTTCACCGTCTCGCCGCGCCCGACGCCCTCGACCGCCTGAGTCAGCTGGTTGATCGGTCGCGTCAGGGAGCGCGCGACCACGAAGGCCAGCGCCGCCGCGCACAGCATCGCGATCAGGCCGACCTCGATGGCGGTCTTGCGGATGGCGAGCGCGGGCGCCATGAAGGCGGTGTTCGGGATCGTTTCGATCACCGCCACCCATTCCTGCCCGGCGAGCAGGGCCGGCGCGAAAGCGACGCCGCCGGGACGGTCGGCATCGTCGTGCAGGATCCGGGCAAAGCCTTCCGTCGTGCCGGTCGCGCCGGCGAGCGTCGGGAAGTCGTCCTGCCAGCGCGTCGAGCCGCCGCGTTTCGACGCGAACTCGCGGTCGGATTCGGGGTGGAAGAGATAGTCGCCGCGGGCGTTCACGACATAGAGCTGAGCGCCGGGACGCGCGGCATTGCGCAGATGCGCGAACACCGGGCGCATGTCGAGATCAACCATCAGGATGGCGAAGGGCTTGCCGTCCGGTGCGAACACCGGGGTGCCGACGCACAGCATCGGTACACCGGTTTTGGGATCCGTGGTGTTGCCGTCGAGAACGACCGGGGAAATTCGAATGCCGCCCGGCGGCAGGCTCAGCGTCTCCTTGATGTAGTTGCGCTCGCCGCGTGTGATCAGCTCGTTCTCGGGCACGATGCGGACGGTGCCGCCCGGTCCGAGCCGATCGACCCGGATCAGCTCGCGATAGTCGTTTTCGATCCCGACCAGCCGGATCATCGCATAGGTCTGCTTGGCTTGCAGCTCGGCGAAATAGCGCATCGCGACCCGCTCGCGCCACGACTGTGCCGGCAACCCCTCGCGCGGATCGGGAGCGCCGGTCTTCAGCGTGCGCACCAGGGTCGCGAGGTTGGGCGAGGCGCGATAGCCGTTGATGTCGTTGCGGGCGCCACCGACATAGTTCTCGAGTTCGCTCGCCATCAGGCGGGAATGCGATTCGATGCGGTCGAGCGCCCGCGGCAGCAGCGCGCGCTCGAGGCTGCGGTAGCCCAGCCAGCCGACGGCGAACACCGCAATGGCCACCAGCAGGATCATTGCGATCGCCAGCCGCGTCGTCAGGGTCATCCGGCCGAAGCCGCGGGCCTTGCTCGTGCCGCGGGTGTTGCTCAGCGCAGGCTCGCCGGCTCTGCTCTCAGGAGTTCGGAACAGCATCGTTGCCTGGCCGGGGTGGAGCAGATGGCTTCCCTGCCGACGCCAGGCAATCGGAGACCATTGCCAGGAGGGTGGCCGGTTTGAACGGCTTGGGCAACGCGGAAACGGCTCCCAGCTTGGTGGCCATGGTAAGATAGTCAGGCTCCGAAACCGAGTTCGGAGCGTGCGAGCGGCCCGAGGTCATGATGATCGGAACGCCCGGCGTCTGCTTGAGGATCATCCGCATCGCCTCGAGCCCGTCCATGCCCGGCATGAAGATGTCCAGGACCACCAGATCGAAACGCTCGCTGCCGAACCGGGCGAGGGCCTTCTGGCCGTCGCCCGCGATCCCGACGGCATGGCCCGCGTGCTCGAGCACGCGCTGAATCGTCAGCTGCATGACCGGATCGTCGTCCACGACCAGTATCTTCGCCACGCTTTGCGCCTCCCGAATGGCCGGCAGCAAGACCACCAACGGTCAGTTGTAAAGGTTTTGCCCAATTTGCGGCGCGCCGCAAGCGCTTCGCGGCTCAAGTCACATGCGGAATCGGCGGAGTTGGGCGCACATCCACGCGATACGGGCGGGTGGGGTCACCGTGCGGTCGTACCCGAACGAGGCCTCTGCCTCACATTAGGGCACTCGCGCCGTAGTTGTACGGCTGGACCACTTCACATTCGCTTAATTCGGTCAGGGGAAAAGTCAGCGAGGCTCGCGTTTTGCTTGTGTTGGGGTTCGCAGGCTCAGCTGCACAACCTTTGGGCACATCGTATTGATCTCGCGATCATGGATGGGGAGGGGTGAAGCAGTATTGGGAGCATCTGGGGGATTGAAATGTTTGGCTTCGTTTCCAACGTCAAAATTCAAAGCCGGCTGCTTGCCGGATTCGGTCTGATTTGCACATTGCTCGCCTGCGCCGTCGGCTATTCCGCCTATGCCGTTTCCGACGTTGCGGAGAAGTTTCGCAAGATCGTCGAGCTGAGATCGCCGGTTGCGATCGGCAGCAGTCACTTGGTCGGCGACCTCCATGCCACGCTCGCGGCGCTGCGGGGCTATCTGCTCACGGGCGATGCCGAGATGAAGCAGCGGCGGGCGACGATGTGGGTGGAGTTCGACAAGTCGATCCAGGATTTCGACCGTCTTGCGGACAAGCTCAGGGGCCCTGCCAACCGCGCCTTGTGGGCGGAGGCCAAGCCGCTGCTCGCCGAGTTCAGGGCGGCCCAGGAGAAGGCCGAAGCGGTCGCCTTCACTCCCGATGCCTATCCCGCGACGAAGCTGCTCGGGACCGAGGCGTCGCCACTGATCGCGACCATGTTCGCCGAAGTCACCAAGATGATCGACGAGGAGAGCACCCTGGACGCGACACCGGAGCGGAAGCGCCTGCTCAAGACCATGGCCGACCTGCGCGGCAACCTCGCTGCGGCGGGCTCGCAGCTCAGGCTCTATGTCGCCTCGGGGGATGTCTCGGACCGCGACAAGTTCGCCGGTCCCTATACCAACTACAAGAACGCGGTCGCGATCATCACGTCCCAGGTGGGCCTGCTGACACCGTCGCAGAAGGTCGCGTTCGACAAGGTGACCAAGGCGAGCGAAGCGTTCGCTGCGCTTCCCGACAAGATCTTTGCGCTGCGTCAGTCGCCGCAATGGAATGCCGCCGTGTTCCTGCTGGCGACGGAGGCGGAGCCGCGTGCGAACAAGCTGCTGGAGATTCTGGACGGCAAGCAGCGGCCGGACGGAACCTTCGGCGACGGCATGAAAACCAATCAGCAGGACGTGTTGGTCAAGGAGTCCGCCGACGTGGCGGCGTTGATCGAGCGTCTACTGGCGGCGGAATGGGCGCTGCTCGCGATCGGGCTGGTGCTCGGCGTCCTCGTCGCCGTCCTGGTGGCGCGCTCGATCACGAAGCCGATCCGGGAGCTGGTCGCCGACTCGGCCCGCCTGTCGGAAGGGGATACGACCGTGGCGTTCGACACAGCCGAGCGTGCCGACGAGATCGGCGATGTGTCGAAGGCGGTGGCGAAGTTCCGCGACAACGTGATCGCGCAGCAGCAGGCCTCTTCCAACTACGTCCGCGAGGCCGAGGCGCGCGACGCCATGAACCGCAACATGGAAGCCGCGGTCGAGGCATTCCGCGTCAAGTCGACGGAGTTGTTGTCTGAGGTCGATGACAACGTCAGCATGATGAAGAACACTGCGGTGTCGCTGACGGGGATTGCGGGTCATGCCACCGAGCAGGCTGCTTCTGCGGCCGGCGCTTCCGAGAAGACGGCCGTCAACGTGCAGACGGTCGCAGCCGCCGCGGAGCAGCTGACGAGCTCCATCGTCGAGATCGGCCGCCAGATCGAGCTGTCCAACGCCACGGTGCGCAACGCCAATGCAACGACGGCCCGGTCGGAGGCCGAGATCGAGGGGCTGGCGCAGGCGGCGCAGAGCATCTCGACGGTCGTCGATCTGATCCAGGCGATCGCGGCCCAGACCAATCTTCTCGCGCTCAACGCGACCATCGAAGCCGCCCGCGCCGGCGAGGCCGGGCGCGGCTTTGCCGTCGTCGCACAGGAGGTGAAGTCGCTGGCCGAGCAGACCGCCAAGGCGACGCAGGAGATCGGCCAGCACGTGCAGGGCATCCAGAACTCGACCAGCAACGCCGTCGCCTCGGTGAAGGAAGTCTCGACCGCGATGCGTCAGATGGCGGATGTCACGACCGCCATCGCCAGCGCCGTCGAGCAGCAGGGCGCGGCGACCCGCGAGATCTCGCACAATGTCCAGATGGCGGCCTCCGGCAGCAAGACGCTTGCAGCGAACATCTCGACCGTCAGCGGTGCGATCGAGGAGACCAGCGAGTCCGCCGCAAGCGTCCGCAATGCGTCGACCAACGTTTCGCGCGTGGCCGAGAGTCTGTCCGCCGAGGTGCAGGAGTTCTTCAAGCGGCTGCGCAGCGGTGCGCTCGATCGCCGTGTCGCTGATGATCCGAACTATCGCGGGCCGGAGCGACGCGCCAATCATGTCGCGGGGCAGCAGCGCCGGCGGGCGGGGTGACGTCGCGGCGCCCTCGCCCGACGATCCCAGCTAACCGCTGAGATAATCCGGCCAGAGACCGCGGATCGTGGCGAGATCGCTGAGCGTGCCCGTGAGGTGTTCGCGCAGGTGGGCCTGCGCTTCGTCCGGCTGGCCGGCTGCGATCGCGTCGACGATCTGCTTGTGATGGCGCAGGATGGTCTGCGCCTTCCCCGGCGAGGGCAAATGTAGCCGCCGCAGCCGGTCGATGTGGCCGCTGCGGCTGCGCACCAGGCTCCACAACTCGTGCTTGTCGGCCGCGGTATAGAGCCGCTCGTGAAAGGCGTTGTCGGCGAGGGTGAACGAGGCGAAGTCGCCGTCCTTGGCGAACCGTCGCTGCTGAGCGATCAGTCCGAGCAATTCGTCGATGGGCGCAACGGCAGGCGTCAGCGCCAGCAGCCGGACGATCTCGAGCTCGAGCGCCTGGCGCAGAAATTGCGCCTGTTGGGCGCGGGCCACGTCGATGCGGCTGACCAGCGTCGCATGCTGCGGGAAAATCTCGACCAGCCCTTCCTCCGCCAGCCGCATCAGCGCGTCCCTTATCGGGGTCGAGCTCAGGCCGAATTCTGCCTGCAGCGCGACGCGCGACAACGGCGCGCCCGGCGGTAGCGCCAGGGCGAGGATCTGGTCCCGCAGCCGCTCGAACACCTGCGGCGCTGCGCGCCGGCTCGGATCGAGCCGTTCGGGAAGAGCTGCATGAGGCGTCGCGTGCTGGGCCATGAGGATCGGCTGTCCGGCTCGAATGTCGCAGGGCGCAGAACGGCGCTTGTCAGAGATGCACTAATGCATTAGTGCATCTCCTGGCCGGCCGTCAAGAAGGAGCCGGGCACGCGAGGAGGGATGTCCCATGTTCGATAAATTCGGGCGCTCGGCCCTACGGGCCGCAGGCTTGCTGGCCGCCATGCTGGTGACGGCGTCCTGGAGCGCCGTGGCGCAGGCGCAGCAGAAGACCGAGGTGTCGCTGTCGCGGCAGCCCGGCATCTTCTATATGCCGAGCCACATCATCGAGAAGAACAAGCTGATCGAGAAACACGCCGCCGCCCTCGGCCTGCCTGGCGTCACGACCAAATGGCTGACCTTCTCCGGCGGCGGGGCTCAGACGGATGCGCTGCTGTCGGGCAGTGTCGACATCCTCAATACCGGCACCGGCAATCTGCTCCTGCTATGGGACCGCACCCGCGGCGGCGTGAAGGGCATCGTCGCGACCTCGGCGCAGCCGATGACACTGATCAGCCGTGATCCGAACATCAAATCGATCAAGGATTTCGGCCCCAGCGACAAGATCGCGGTGCCGACCGTGAAGGTCTCGACCCAGGCCATCGTGCTGCAGATCGCGGCCGCCGAGGCGTTCGGCGCCGATCAATGGAACAAGCTCGACGCCAACACCGTGCAGCTCGGCCATCCCGACGCCTACACGGCGCTCAGCAATCCGCAGCACGAGGTCCATAACCATTTCTCGATCCCGCCCTACACGTTCCTCGAACTGAAGAACGTCCCCGGCGCGCATGTCGTGATGAATTCGCCCGACGTCATGGGTGGGCCACTGAGCCAGGCGCAGTTCTTCACCACCACCAAGTTCGCCGAGGCCAATCCGAAGATCATCCAGGCCGTGCGCGACGCCACCAAGGAAGCGCAGGACCTGATCCGCAGCGACACCAAGACGGCGGTCGAGATCTACAAGGAGATCACCGGCGACAAGACATCGGTCGAGGACCTGCTGGCCTGGCTCAAGGAGCCCGGCATGATGGAGTGGAATCTGGAGCCGCAGGGAACGATGAAGTTCGCCGCCCACCTCGCAAAGATCGGCACCATCAAGACCCAGCCGAAGGCGTGGACCGACTATTATCTGCCGGTCGCGCACGACCTGAAGGGCAACTGATGTCCGCGCTTCTCGATGTCGATGGCGTCACCCTGCGCTACAAGACCTCCAGCGCCGTGATCACGGCGACGGAGCGGGTCGGCTTCTCCGTCGACCGCTCCGACCGCTTTGTGCTGCTCGGTCCCTCCGGCTGCGGCAAGTCGACCCTGCTCAAGGCCGTCGGAGGCTACATCAAGCCGAGCGAAGGCCGCATGCGCATCAACGACCGCGAGATCACAGGGCCCGGCGCCGACCGCATGATGATCTTCCAGGAGTTCGATCAGCTGCTGCCGTGGAAGACGGTGCTCGCCAACGTCATGTTCCCGCTGCTGACGGCGCGGCGCATGCCGCGCAAGGAGGCCGAGAGCCGCGCCCGCGCCTATATCGAGAAGGTCGGGCTCACGCGCGTCGTCGATGCCTATCCGCACACGCTGTCCGGCGGCATGAAGCAGCGCGTCGCGATCGCCAGGGGCATGGCGATGGAGCCGGACATACTCCTGATGGACGAGCCGTTCGCGGCGCTCGATGCGCTGACGCGGCGGACCTGTCAGGACGAATTGCTGCAGCTGTGGAGCGAGACAAAGTTCACCGTGCTGTTCGTGACCCATTCGATCGCGGAAGCGATCAAAATCGGCAATCGCATCCTGCTGCTGTCGCCGCATCCTGGCCGCGTGAAGGCGGAGGTGATCGACGTCGACAAGGTCTCCGCCGAGGACGGCAGCGCCGCGCGGCTGGAGAAGCAGATCCATGATCTGCTGTTCTCTGAACCTGCAACAGCGCATTGAGGAGAGCTGGACATGGCTGACGCCAAGATCATCCTGCGCGACACGTCGACGGCCAGCGCGGGGCCCGCCGATGTCGAGCGCAAGCTGAGCGTGCTCGAGCTGTTGTGGAATGACGGCTTCGTGCGCAAGAGCCTGATCATCGTCGTGCTCGCGGCGATCTGGCAGGCCTATGGCAGCTATCTCGACAATCCCCTCCTGTTTCCGACCTTCTCCGACACGATTGCAGCGCTGTGGGAAAAGGTGCGTGACGGCACGATTCCGATGCGCGCCTGGACCTCGCTGAAGGTGCTGTTCATGGGCTATGCCGCGGGCATCACGCTCGCCGCCATCCTGACCGTGCTGGCGATCTCGACCCGCATCGGGACCGATTTTCTTGAGACCGTCACTGCGATGTTCAACCCGCTCCCGGCGATCGCGCTGCTGCCGTTGGCGTTGATCTGGTTCGGTCTCGGCAGCGGCAGCCTCGTGTTCGTGCTGATCCATTCGGTGCTGTGGCCGGTCGCGCTCAACACCCATTCCGGCTTCAAGAGCGTGTCGAACACGCTCCGCATGGTCGGCCGCAATTACGGCCTCACCGGCTTCTCCTACGTCATTCGCATCCTCATTCCGGCGGCCTTCGGAGCGATCCTCACCGGCCTCAAAATCGGCTGGGCCTTCGCCTGGCGCACGCTGATCGCCGCCGAGCTGGTGTTCGGCGTCTCCTCGGGGCAGGGCGGCCTCGGCTGGTTCATCTTCGAGAACCGCAACCTGCTCGAGATCCCCGCTGTCTTCGCCGGCCTCCTGACGGTCATCCTGATCGGCCTCGTGGTCGAGAACCTGATCTTCCGGACCATCGAGCGCAAGACCGTGCTGACCTGGGGCACCCAATCATGACCGACCGCAAGCAACCCGATCAGCTGCGCAGCGCACGCTGGTTCGCTCCCGACGATCTCCGCTCCTTCGGTCATCGCTCGCGCGTGATGCAGATGGGCTATGCCCAGGAGGAGTGGAAGGGCCGGCCGGTCATTGCCATCGTCAACACCTGGTCGGACGCGCAGCCCTGTCACATGCACTTCAAGCAGCGCGTCGACGACGTCAAGCGCGGCGTGCTGATGGCGGGCGGCTTCCCGATCGAGCTGCCCGCGTTGTCTTTGTCGGAATCGCTGCTCAAGCCGACCACGATGCTCTATCGCAACATGCTGGCGATGGACGTCGAGGAGCTCTTGCGCAGCCATCCGGTCGATGGTGTCGTGCTGATGGGCGGCTGCGACAAGACCACGCCGGCGCTGCTGCTCGGCGCCACCAGCATGAACCTGCCGGCGATCTATCTCCCGGCCGGGCCAATGCTGCGCGGCAATTGGAAGGGCAAGACGCTCGGCTCTGGTTCGGATGCCTGGAAGTACTGGGACGAGCGCCGCGCCGGCAAGCTGTCGGAGGCTGACTGGAGCGCGATGGAGGCCGGCATCGCCCGCAGCCACGGTACCTGCATGACCATGGGCACGGCCTCGACGATGACGGCGATTGCCGAAGCGATCGGCATGACCTTGCCGGGCGCCTCGTCCATCCCCGCCGCCGATGCCGAGCACATCCGCATGAGTTCGGAATGCGGCCGCCGCGTCGTCGACATGGTGTGGGAGGACCTGACGCCGTCGAAGATCCAGACGCGGCCGGCGTTCGAGAACGCGATCGCGGTCGCGATGGCGATGGGCTGCTCGACCAATGCGATCATCCATGTGATCGCGCAGGCCCGTCGCGCCGGCGCCGATATCGGCCTTGATGACTTCGAAGCGGCGAGCCGAAAGGTGCCGGTGCTCGCCAATGTACGGCCGAGCGGCGACACCTATCTGATGGAGGATTTCTACTATGCCGGCGGGCTGCGCGGCCTGATGAGCCGGATGCCGGAGCATCTCCATCTGGACTGCCTCACTGTCAACGGCCGCACGCTCGGCGACAACATCAAGGACGCCGGCGTGTACAATGACGATGTCATTCGTCCGCAGTCGAACCCGATCTATCGTGAGGGCGCGCTCGCCGTGCTCAAGGGCAATCTCGCGCCGGACGGCTGCGTCATCAAGCCCTCGGCCTGCGATCCGCGCTTCCTCAAGCACACCGGTCCGGCGCTGGTGTTCGACGACTATCCGTCGATGAAGAAGGCGATCGACGACCCTGATCTCGATGTCACAGCCGACCACGTGCTGATCCTGCGCAATGCCGGACCGCAGGGCGGCCCGGGCATGCCGGAATGGGGCATGTTGCCGATCCCGACCAAGCTGGTGAAGCAGGGCGTGCGGGACATGGTGCGCCTGTCGGATGCGCGCATGAGCGGCACTTCCTACGGCGCCTGCATCCTGCACGTCGCGCCCGAGTCCTACATCGGCGGTCCGCTCGCGCTGGTCCGCAATGGCGACCTGATCACGCTCGACGTCGCCGCGCGCACGATCAATCTCGATGTCGCCGCGGATGAGCTGGCTCGTCGTCGCGCCGCCTGGACGCCGCCAACACCGCGCTTCGAGCGCGGCTACGGCTGGATGTTCGCCCGCCACATCAGGCAGGCCAATGACGGCTGCGATTTCGACTTCCTGGAGACCGACTTCGGCGCGCCGATGGGCGAACCGGCGATCTATTAGTTCAACAGTCGTTCCGGGGCAGGCGAAGCCTGAACCCGGAACCTCGAAATGAAGATTCCAGCTATCCCCGCAACAAAGGTGCGCTCCCTCCCCCCTTGTGGGGGAGGGCTGGGGAGGGGGGAGCCCCAAGCGACATCGCCTTTGTGGACCCCCACCCCCAACCCCTCCCCGCAAGGGGGGAGGGGAGTGCAGCGAGCAAGACATGACCAGACTCAGCACGGCCACCCGCAACAAGCTCAAGACCGTCTCGACAGCCACCGTCGCCACCGCGCTGTTCAAGCGCGGCCTGCGCATCCAATGCATCCAGAACGTTCATCCGCTGAGCCCTGAGCAGCCGACCATGGTCGGCGAGGCGTTCACCTTGCGCTACATCCCGGCGCGCGAGGACCTCAACACCATCGAGGTGTTTCGCGATCGCGGCCATCCGCAGCGCAAGGCGGTGGAGGATTGTCCGCCCGGCGCGGTGCTGGTGATGGACAGCCGCAAGGACGCCCGCGCCGCCTCGGCCGGCGCGATCCTGGTCAGCCGGCTGCAGCAGCGTGGCGTCGCCGGTGTCGTCACCGATGGCGGCTTCCGTGACGCGGCGGAGATCGCCAGGCTCGGCATCCCCGCCTTCCACCAGCGGCCGAGCGCGCCGACCAATCTCACCTTGCATCATGCCATCGAGATCAACGGCCCGATCGCCTGCGGCGATGCGCCGGTATTTCCCGGCGACGTTATTCTCGGCGATTCCGACGGCGTCATCGTCATCCCTGCCCATCTCGCCGACGAGATCGCCGAGGAGACCTTCGAGATGACAGCGTTCGAGGATTTCGTCGCCGAGCAGGTCGCGAACGGCCGATCCATTCTCGGCCTCTATCCGGCGACCGATCCCCAGACGCCGCAGGACTTCGCCGCCTGGCGCGCGAAGAACGGCCGGTAGCGGCCGCCGGGGAGACGACGCAGCAGGCCTTCCGCTGCGGCGCAGGCCGCCCAGAGCATCTCCTCCGGCGAGCCAATCGTCCGCCGCGCCCTTGTCGCACGGCTGATCGCTCAGCCTCAGGCGATCCCGGTCAGGAACGGGTTGGTCATCCGCTCCTGGCCGAAGCTCGAGCCGGCGCCGTGGCCGCAGATGAAGCCCACGTCGTCGCCGAGCGGCAGCAGCTTGTCCTTGATCGAGCGGATCAGCGTGTCATGGCTGCCGCCGGGCAGATCGGTGCGGCCGACCGAGCCGTTGAACAGCACGTCCCCGACATGGGCGAAGCGCATCGCCTTGTTGAAGAACACGACGCTGCCGGGCGAATGGCCGGGGCAATGCAGGATGTCGAACGTGAGCTCGCCGATCTCGACCTTGTCGCCTTCCTCCAGCCAGCGGTCGGGCGTGACGTCGCGCACGCCCGTGATGCCGAAACGCGCGCCGCTGGCGACGACGTTGTCCAGCAGGAACTTGTCGGCGATGTGCGGGCCCTCGATCGGCACCTTCAGCGCATCGCGCAGATCGGCCGCGCCCCCCACGTGGTCGATATGGCCATGTGTCAGCCAGATCTTCTCCACCGTGACGTTGGCCTGCGCGATCGCCGCCTGGATGTTCGGCACGTCGCCGCCGGGATCGATCACGATCGCCTTCTTGGTCGCCTCGCACCACAGGATGGTGCAGTTCTGCTCGAATGGCGTGACGGGCACGATCATCGCGCCGGCCTTCGCCTTGGTCTGGTTCTGCTCGCTCATGGCCTCAGCATGCCGATTTTTCGCAATGCGCCAAGCGAAAAACAACGGATCGCGGTGGCTTGAAACTGTCCCCGGACGACCATGTCGCGTGCCTTGTGAACCTGCCGCCGGTTCCTGCGTTGGGCCGCACGTTGCGAGCAGGAAGTGGCCGAGATGACAGAGCGTGGCGCCTGGTGGCGCGAAGGAATTTTCTACCAGATCTATCCGCGCTCGTTCCAGGACAGTGACGGCGACGGGGTTGGTGACATCACCGGCATCGTCCACCGCCTGCCTTATCTGATGACACTCGGCGTCGACGCGATCTGGCTGTCGCCGATCTTTACCTCGCCAATGGCCGATTTCGGTTACGACATTGCCGATTACACCGGCATCGATCCGCTGTTCGGGACGATGGAGGATTTCGAGGCGCTGGTGAAGGCGGCGCATGATGGCGGACTCAAGGTGATCCTCGATCTCGTGCCGAACCACACCTCGGATCAGCATCCGTGGTTTCTGCAGGCGCGCCGCTCGCGCGACGACCCATATCGCGACTGGTACATCTGGCGCGATCCGGCCCCTGATGGCGGCCCGCCGACCAACTGGCTTTCGGAGTTCGGCGGCAGCGCCTGGTCATTTGATCGGGAGACGGGACAATCCTACTATCACGCCTTCCTGGCGCAGCAGCCCGACCTGAACTGGCGCAACCCGCAGGTGCGCGCGGCGGTCTACAACGTGATGCGGTTCTGGCTGCGCAAGGGCGTCGACGGCTTCCGTGTCGACGTGATCTGGCACCTCATCAAGGACGCGGAGTTCCGCGACAACCCGGCCAATCCCGACTATCACGGCGGCCGGCCTCCGCATGAGCAGATCCTATCGCGCTACTCTGCCGACCAGCCGGAGGTGCACGAGGTCGTGGCCGAGATGCGCGCTGTGGTCGACGAGTTCGATGATCGCGTGCTGATCGGCGAGATCTATCTGCCGGTCGAGCGGCTCATGACCTACTACGGCAAGGACCTTGGTGGCGCACATCTGCCGTTCAACTTTGCACTGCTGTCGGCACCTTGGCATGCTCGCGAAATCGAGCGCATCATCGCGGACTACGAGGCCGCCTTGCCGCTCGGCGCGTGGCCGAACTGGGTGCTTGGCAATCACGACCGGCCGCGGGTGGCGAGCCGGGTCGGCGCGGAGCAGGCGCGGGTCGCCGCGATGCTGCTGTTGACCCTGCGCGGGACGCCGACGCTGTATTACGGTGACGAGATCGGCATGCATCAGGTCGCTATCTCACCGGAGCAGGTGCGAGATCCCTTTGAGAAGAACGTGCCCGGCATCGGCGTCGGCCGCGACGGCTGTCGCACCCCGATGCAGTGGAGCGCGTTGCCAGGGGCCGGCTTCAGCCACGCCGCGCCATGGCTGCCGGTGGCGGACGATTTCACGCACGAGAACGTCGTCAATCTGGCGGCCGACCGGCGCTCGATCCTCAACCTCTACCGCGCATTGATCCGCCTGCGGAAACAGCACCGCGTGCTCGTCACCGGCGTCTATCGGCCGGTTGCCGCGCAAGGCGATCTCCTGCTCTACCGCCGCGAAGACGACGGCGAGGCCGTCACGGTGGCGCTCAACTTGGGCGACGAGCCGGTGGCGATCGCGACCGAAGGCAGCGGCCTCGACGGCGAGATCCTGCTCTCCACTTGGCTCGACCGCGACGGCGAGCGCATCGACGGCACGCTGGATCTGCGCGGCAATGAAGGCGTGGTGATCGGACGTCATACGTAGTAGCCGGTATGTGTTGCGCGACGGCGGAGTTCCACATTCCAGTGTCGTCCTACCGCCTCCGCCGCTTCTTGGCCCGCTTCCCCGGGCTTCCCGTCTCGATGTCACTCCGCCGCAGCAGATAGTCCAGCCCGCCGACGCGGTACCAGCGGTAGCCGTAGGGCTCCAGAACCAGCGTATGACGACCGCGCTCGTCGGCGTGGCTGTGGTCCTCGGCAAGCAGGTTGATCAGCAGTTTGCCGGTCTCTTCGGGCAGACCGGCATCGAACGTGATCTCGCGCGGCTTCTCGTCGAGATTGTGCACGAACAGCACCGAGTTATTGCGCCAGTCATAGCGCATGATCAGGACGGCCGGATCTTTGGTCGCGATCACCTGGAAGTCGCCCCAGCCGATTTCGGGCACTTCCTTGCGCATGCGGATGATGCGCTCGGTCCAGTTCAGCATCGAGTTCGGATCGCGGCGCTGCTTTGCCGCATTGACGTGCTCATAGCCATAGGGGCCGTGGCCGATCACGGGGCACGCAGGCGTTTCGCTCTTGGTGAAGCCGCCATGCGGCTCGGTCGACCATTGCATCGGCGTGCGCGCGCAATTGCGTTCGGGCAGGCCGAGGTCGTCGCCCATCGCGAGTTCGTCGCCATAGCGGATGACCGGCGTGCCGGGCAAGGTGAACATCAGGCTGTAGGCAAGCTCGATGCGGCGGCCGTCGCCGCCGAGCATCGGCGCCAGCCGCCGCCGGATGCCGCGATCGTACAGCTGCATGCTCTTGTCCGGGCCGAACGCCGCGAACACTGTCTCTCGCTGTTGTTTCGTCAGCCGCCCGAGATCGAGCTCGTCGTGATTGCGCAGGAAAAGGCCCCATTGCGCCGAGGCCGGCCGCGGCTTGGTGGCTTCCAACGCCTTCGCCAGGGGGCGCGTATCGGAGGCCGCCAGCGCATAAAACAGATGCTGATTGACGTGGAAATTGAACATCATGTGCATGCGGTCGCCGTCGTCGCCGAAATACTCCATGTCGGTTTCCGGCAGCACGTTGGCTTCGGCGAGGATGATCGCCTCGCCCTGACGCCATTGCAGGAATTCTCTGAAAGTCCGGAGCATGTCGTACTGCTCGACCGGCTTCTTGACGTCGGCGCCCTTGGTCGCGATCACGAATGGCACCGCGTCCATGCGGAAGCCGGAGACGCCGAGCTGGATCCAGAATCCCATGATCTTCAGGATCTCGGCCTGTACCTCCGGGTTCGAGGTGTTGAGATCTGGCTGGAAGTCGTAGAAGCGGTGGAAGTAGAAGGCGCCCGACTGCTTGTCGCGCGTCCAGGTCGTCTTCTGCACGCCGGGAAACACCATGCCCTTGTCGGCATTGGCGGGTTTCTTGTCCGACCACACATACCAGTTCCGGTGACGCGAGTTCTTTGAGCTGCGCGCGTCGATGAACCAGGGATGCTGGTCGGAGGTGTGGTTGACGACGAGGTCGATGATGACCCGGATGCCACGCTGCTTGCAGCCATGGGTGAACTGCACGAAATCGCCGAGCGTGCCGTAGCGCGGGTCGACGCCGTAGTAGTCGGCAACGTCGTAGCCGTCGTCGCGCTGCGGCGAGGGTTGGAACGGCATCAGCCAGATGGCAGTAATGCCGAGGCCGTGCAGATAATCGAGCCGGCGCGTCAGCCCTTTGAAATCACCAATCCCGTCTCCGTCGGCGTCCATGTAGGTGCCGACCGACAGGCAGTAGAACACCGCGTTCTTGTACCAGAGATCGTCGATCATGGACGGCGCGTCCTCTTGCGCTGCCCCTGCAGCGGCCGCTTGTTAAGCGGAGAGCCGGGATCCGGTTCCCGTGTGACGCGAGGCTTTGGATGAGCGTGGAATCAGCTATGCTCCGGCCATGGACTCGTCAGCCGCCAGGATCACCCTCGTCCCCGTCGACCGCCGCCAGTCGGAAACCGCGCTGGCGATCGCGCGCGGCACGTCGCGGCTGCTGCGCTCGCTCGGCTTCACGGCCATCAGTGAGCTGCCGCTGCCGTCCGGCCGGCGTGCCGATCTCGTGGCGCTGAACGAGCGCGGCGAGATCTGGATCGTCGAGATCAAGTCGTCGGTCGAGGATCTGCGCGCGGATCACAAATGGGAGGACTACCGTGCCCATTGCGACCGGCTGTTCTTCGCCTTCACGCAGGATCTGCCGTGCGAGATCTTTCCGCAGGACACCGGCCTGATCGTGGCCGATGCCTATGGCGCCCACCTGCATTGCGAGGCGCCCGAGCACCGGTTGCCGGCGCCGACGCGCAAGCTGATGACGGTGCGCTTCGGGCTCGCGGCGGCGCAGCGGATCAACCGGCTGATCGACCCGCAGGGCCACGCGGACCTCTAGAGAATCCTCAAGTGCGCCCCACTGGACGGGGTTTCCCCGCCTAGGTAGGTGACAGAGGCCCCGTCAGGTCACGAGTCTCAAGATGAGAGACATCAGCATCGCTGGAGCCGATCCGCATCACCGCCAGCCTGGCCGATCGCCGGCAGGCATCGCCTTCAGAAATTGGCGGCGACGAGATCGTAGGAGCCCCGGCTGCCGCGGACATAGAGCCGGGCGGCGGCGGCGCAGATCCGCTCGCGGTTGGAATCGAACGCGGTCAGAAAGCCCGACTCGTCGGGGCGGGTGTCGGGTTGAAGGCGTCTCAACGCACCCTCGTCGACGAAGAACGACGCTTCCATCGCGCTGTCATAGCCCCAGAACCGTACGGCACGTCGCGTGCGATCATAGGAGCGGCTGTGATTTGGAAACTCAATCATGTGTGTGACCGATCAGGTTTGGAGGACGCCGCGGTGAGGGCGGACGTCATCCAAGGGGCGTCGTTCGGCAATGGTCGCCGGCGACAAAGGGGTTGCTCATCTCAATCGAAGGCCGACGGCAACTCGCCGTGGCGGAAGAAGACCGTCGGCTCATCGTCATAGTCACCCATGTCGGGATCGCCCGAGGATGAGAAGGCGACGACGCCTGCCTTGCTGGACACCAGCCGTTCTGCAGTCCGGAGCGCGCTTGCTTCCGTCTTGCAGGCGATCGGCGTCTCGGCTTTCGCGCGTCCGCCCCGGCCGGCGCTGAATGCCTGAACGACGTAGATCGTTTCGCGCGCCATGCTCTGTCCTTTGGACTGTCGACCTTTGGACTATCGAGTACGGTCCGCCGCATCGGCACCGCATTGCGCGCGGCTTGCGTGCGGGAGACCATCCAGACTGATGAGGATCGGAAATCCCTAGCGCTTCTTCTTGTCGCTGGAGAAATCAGGCTGCCATGCTCCGGCCTTCTGGCTGGGCGCTGCGGCAATGCTCTTGGGCTTTTCCTTCTTGGGTTTCTTGGCTTCGCGATTGCCTTTTTGCTGACCTTTGGCCATGTCGGTCTCCTCGACTCGGGTTGGAGCTGGTTCAACGCATCGGACGAGCGCCCCGTCGATCCCGCGCGCGCAGCGTCACTGCCGGTCGGCCCGGCGGCCGTCGTCCACCGGTTGCCGATGCGGGCGTCGCGGTGGTCGGATCTACGAATGCAGTACGGCAACTGCGAGCGCGAGAAGGATCAGCAGAAGCGGCACGACAATGGGTGGAACGATCCACTCGCTCAGACGAAACTGCGGCATTGGCTACCCCTCGCGTGGTTTGCGGCGGGAGCGCTCGTGACCCTCAGTCACCGGTGAATGCCGTCGGAATGGCGGTGATCGCCATTGATACACCCCGGCTCCTGCAATAGCGAGCACCAAAGCGCAGCGACACGGTCCGATGACGCCAGGCCGCTCATCACGTCGTGCTGATGAGAAAGCGGTGGCTATTGCCGGCCGCAAGGCGCATGCTTCGAAAGACTTCGAAGTCGCGACAGCGACAGCGAAGCCGTTGCGAAAGGTAGGCGCAGATGAGCATCCGCTCGCGGCGCGAATTCGTCACCTTCAAACACCCGTTCCGGATCAGGAGCATCGAGCGTCTCTTGCCCGAGGGCACCTACGAGGTGGTCACGGACGAGGAACTGATCGAGGGATTGTCCTTTGCTGCCTACCGCCGGGTTGCGACGATGATGATGGTCCCGGTCGCCGGTTCGCGCTCTGCTGCCGTCGAGATGCTGTCCATCAGCTCGGTCGATCTTGCAGACGCGCAGCGTGTCGACGCGAGTGCGTCGGATGACTAACGAGCCGCTCGATCTCGACAGACACCGCGGGATGAGCGCGCAGAAGGCCGTGGACCTCCGTCGCGCGTTGGCGGAGGCCGAAAGTCATGCGCGGGAGCTGCGCGAGCGGCAGGCCGTTCTCGAGCAGCACCTGCTCGCCAACGCGGCCGAGTCGTGGCCGGAAGCCGCCGCGAAGGCGCGCTATCTCCTGAACATCTACGCCGCAAGCCTTGCGGAACAGGATACCAGGCATCGGGAGCTGATCGCTGCCGTCCTGGCCGATTTCTCCCGGCTGACGGGGGAGAGCTGACGTCGGGCTGGCGCATCGTGGTGCCTTCCAGATCCACCTGTGAATCTGCCCGCGCCCGATTCAGGACTGTTGCCGGCGCGCGACAGCATCCGCTCGTTCCGGCCTCCTGGCAATTTCCCCGGCTCTGCCCGACAATTGCCCCGCATGGGGCGCAACATGTCGGAACATTTTTAAGGCTCGAGCGGTATCCAGCCCAGGGGTGCGGACAGGGACGACAGATGCGACGGGTGGTCTTGGTGTTGACACTGCTCTTCGCGACCGGAGTCCGCGCGGAGGAAATGGCGTTCTACGTCCTGGGCGTGGGCGCCGATTCCTGCGAGCGCTTCATCGTCGCCGCCGAGGAGCAGCCACCCGGCACCTACAAGGCCATCGGCAATCCCGACGGTCCCTACGTCAACAGCATCTCGAAATATCAGCAATGGATGATGGGCTATGTCTCGGCCGTCAACGCCGGGCGCGGCGACGAGGGCCGGCAAATCAAGCTCGATCTGACCGAGATGGACAGCTGGATGCGAAACTGGTGCAGTCGCAACCAGCGGCGCACGGTGTTCCATGCGCTGCAGGCGTTCGTGAAATCGCACTGAGAGGCGCGCCGTCCGCCTATTTCGGCGCGCGCTTGGCGAGGATGCGCTGCAGGGTGCGACGGTGCATGTTGAGCCGGCGCGCGGTCTCCGAGACGTTGCGATTGCACATCTCGTAGATGCGCTGGATATGCTCCCAGCGCACGCGGTCGGCCGACATCGGGTTCTGCGGCAGTTCGGATTTCTCGCTGGTGGTCGCCAGCAGCGCGGCCACGACGTCATCCGCGTCCGCGGGCTTCGCCAGATAGTCGACGGCGCCCATCTTCACCGCGGTCACCGCGGTGGCGATGTTGCCGTAGCCGGTCAGCACGATGGCGCGGGCTTCGGGCCGTTTGCGCTTCAGTGCCGACACCACGTCGAGGCCGTTGCCGTCGCCCAGCCGGAGGTCGACCACCGCGAACGCCGGTGCCGACTTGCCGATCTG
This sequence comes from Bradyrhizobium aeschynomenes, assembly GCF_013178945.1. GTDB lineage: Bacteria > Pseudomonadota > Alphaproteobacteria > Rhizobiales > Xanthobacteraceae > Bradyrhizobium > Bradyrhizobium aeschynomenes. The sequence continues at coordinate 226,574 of NZ_JABFDM010000011.1, read as the reverse complement.
CGAGATGCCCTCCGCGACGCTCTCGCAGGAGGTGACGGTAAATCCGCGCGTCTCCATGGCGCGTGAGAGCCGCTCCAGGAACGGCTTGTCGTCCTCGACGATCAGGAGAGAGCGGTCCGGGTGGTTCGTCAGTTCGGCGATGGCGCCCACGGTCATATCCTTGAGAAGAAGGCTCGAAGTTGCGAGACGATCTGTCATAGGTGACATATGGGCCCTGCATGGCTCGCTGCCAAGATCGCGGGATGCCGCAGTCTGCGGCGTGACGCCGCGCAGGTCGGCGGCGTTTCCGGTGTTCCGTATGCCAGCCGCGAGCGCCGATGGTTCATCTGCTCCGGCTCGCCTATTCCGGCTCAGCCTCCTCGCCATCCTCACTGGCCTCGAAACGCCGCCGCGGCCAGACGATCTGGACCACGGCGCCATGGTCCGGGAAGGTACGATTGGTAAACGAGACCTTCGCGCCGGTCCGCTCCAGCAAAGTGCGGGCGATGAACACGCCGAGCCCGAGGCCGCCACCCTGGTTGCCGCCCTGGCCGTCCTCGGCGTTGCGCCGCCGGGACAGATACGGCTCGCCGATGCGCTTGAGGATGTCGGGCGCGAAACCCGGGCCGTCGTCGGAGATCACCAGCTCGACGGTCTCGTTGTTCCACCAGGCGTTCACCTCGACCGCATTGCGGGCGAAGTCGACCGCATTCTCCAGGATGTTGCCGACGCCGTAGAGGATGGCAGGATTGCGCGAGCCGACCGGCTCCTTGGACGCCGCGACGGCGACACGCACCTTGATGTCGACGCCGAAGTCGCGATGCGGAGCGACCGTCTCCTCGATCAGCGTCGACAGCTTCATGCGGTCGTACATCGAGCCGATCGACGACAGCTGGGTGATCTTCCCGAGAATGTCGCGGCAGCGCTGGGCCTGCTCGCGCAGCGTCTTGATGTCGGACGTCACCTGGATGTTGTCCTGCAGCGCGCGCTCCAGCTCGCGCGAGATCAGCACGATGGTCGCCAAGGGCGTGCCGAGCTCGTGCGCGGCCGCGGCGGCGAGGCCGTCGAGCTGGGTGAGATGCTGCTCGCGCGCCAGCACCAGCTCGGTGGCGGCCAGCGCGTCCGACAGCTTGCGCGCCTCTTCGGTGACCTGGAACGCATAGAGGCTGGTGACACCGATCGCGAGCGCGATCGAGAGCCAGACGCCGAACAGATAGATCGGCGGGAAGATCAGCGGCTCCTCGCCCTCCCAGGGCAGCGGCAGGTGCATGAAGAACAGCGCGGTGGCGCAGGCCACCGCCAAAAGCCCGAGCATGATCGTCATGCGCACGGGCAGGGCGGTCGCCGCGATCAGCACCGGCGCCAGGAACATGTAGGAGAACGGGTTCTCCAGCCCGCCGGTGAGATAGAGCAGCACCGTCAGCTCGACGATGTTGAGTGCGAGCAGGCCGCCGGCATGGTGCGGCTCGAGCAGCTGCATCGGGTTGAAGGCGATCTGCAGACCGAGATTGAGCAGCGCGGAGATGCTGATCACAGCGAGGCAGGGCACGACCGGCAGATCAAACTCCAGTCCCTGCACGACGATGAAGATCGCGCTGAGCTGTCCGAGCGCCGCCAGCCAGCGCAGTCGCAGGATGGTGTCGAGCCGGACGCGCTGGCGCGGATGGCGATAGTCGGTGTCGGGCGTGTCGATGATCAGGGCGTCGGTCATGGCTCGGAACTTAATGCCGTCGGGGCGCGGCGACAAATCGGGCCGGCCTTTGGTGGCCTGTTGCGGTTTGCGGCACAATGCCTCAATGACGTGACTCATGACGCATGATGACGCAGCGCCGATCGCATCCCCCGACGCCGGTTCAGCCTCGGCTGCAATCGCCGTGGCGCGCCTGACCAAGATCTACAAGACGGCAACCGCCGTCGACGGCATCTCGTTCGCGATCCGCCGTGGCAGCATCACCGGGCTGCTCGGCGGCAACGGCGCCGGCAAGACCACGACGATCGCGATGATCATGGGCCTGGTGGAGCCGACCTCGGGCACCGTCGAGGTGCTCGGCCACACTATGCCGGATGAGGCTGCCGCCGTGCTCGGACGGATGAATTTCGAGAGCCCCTATGTCGACATGCCGATGCGGCTCACGGTGCGGCAGAACCTCACCATCTTCGGCCGGCTCTATGCGGTGGACCATCTGAAGGAGCGGATCGCCGAGCTTGCCGCGCAACTCGACCTGACCGATTTCATCGATCGCGCCAGCGGCAAGCTGTCAGCCGGGCAGAAGACGCGCGTGGCGCTGGCCAAGGCGCTGATCAACGATCCCGAACTCCTGCTGCTGGACGAGCCGACCGCGTCGCTCGATCCTGATACGGCCGATTGGGTGCGCGGCCACCTCGAGCGTTATCGCCGGCGCCGCGGCGCCACCATCCTGCTCGCCTCGCACAACATGCTCGAGGTCGAGCGCCTGTGCGACCGCGTCGTCATCATGAAACGTGGCCGGATCGAGGACGACGACAGTCCCGCGCAGATCATGGCACGCTACAACCGTGCGACCTTGGAGGAGGTCTTCCTCGACGTCGCCCGCGGCCGCGACCGGGAGGCGGCACAATGAACGACCTGTCTCTGCGCATCGCCCCGCATCGGATCGGCGCGATGGTCCTGCGCTACTGGTATCTCCTGCTCTCGTCCTGGCCGCGGCTGCTGGAGCTGATGTACTGGCCGACCCTGCAGATCATCACCTGGGGCTTCCTGCAGACCTACATCGCCAGCAATGCCGGGTTCTTCGCCCGCGCTGGCGGCACGCTGATCGGCGCGGTGATCCTGTGGGACATCCTGTTCCGCGGCCAGCTCGGCTTCTCGATCTCCTTCCTGGAGGAGATGTGGGCGCGCAACATCGGCAACCTGATGATGAGCCCGCTGACGCCGCTGGAATTCCTGCTGTCGCTGATGGCGATGAGCCTGGTCCGGCTGGCGATCGGCATCATCCCGATGACCCTGATCGCGGTCTGGTTCTTCGATTTCAACTTCTACAGCCTCGGCCTGCCGCTGGTCGCCTTCTTCTGCAACCTGATCTTCACCTCCTGGGCGGTCGGCATCTTCGTGTCGGGGCTGGTGCTGCGCAACGGGCTCGGCGCCGAGAGCATCGTCTGGACCCTGATGTTCGCGCTGATGCCGCTCGCCTGCGTGTATTATCCGGTGCAGGTGCTGCCGCACTGGCTGCAGCTGATCGCCTGGTCGCTGCCGCCGACTTACGTGTTCGAGGGCATGCGCGCGCTCTTGACCGATCACGTCTTTCGGATCGACCTGATGCTGACCGCGCTCGGGCTCAATGCCGCCCTGCTATTGGCGTCGTTTGCGGCATTCATTGCCCTGTTGCGCAGCGCGCGGCGCGCCGGCTCGCTGCTCTCGTCGGGCGAATAATTGCTTTATTCCGTGGATTTTCGGGCTCTTTTCGCTGCTTTGGGGCACCAACTCGTAACACACCGCATTGACGCTTAATTACGCATTCGGCAGTATGCTGCGCTGCAGAGAGGGTTGAACGAGAATGCCGATAGGTGAGTTTGGCGGTGCACCGCCCCTGGCGTCGGAAGGCAGTCCTGTCCTGACGACGCCGATGTACTGGATGTACGAAATGGCGCATGCCTCGCTCAATCCGGCGCGCGCCGTCACGGATGCCACCAAGATCCTGTTTCAGAACCCGCTCAATCCCTGGGCGCACACCGAGATGGGCAAGTCGATCGCGGCGGCCTGCGAGCTGTTCGAGCGCACCACGCGCCGCTACGGCAAGCCCGAATGGGGCCTCGATGATACCGAGGTGAACGGTGTCAGGACCCCGGTCGAGGTCCGCTCGATCTGGGAAAAGCCGTTCTGCCGATTGCTCCATTTCGACCGCAAGCACATCCGCCCGCTGCGCGCGCCGCAGCCGCGGCTGCTGATCGTGGCGCCGATGTCCGGCCATTACGCGACCTTGCTGCGCGGCACGGTCGAGGCGTTCCTGCCGACCCACGAGGTCTACATCACCGACTGGTCGGATGCCCGCATGGTGCCGCTGGCCGAAGGCCGCTTCGATCTCGACGACTACATCGATTACGTCATCGAGATGCTGCGCTTCCTCGGCACCAACATGCATGTGATGGCGGTGTGCCAGCCGGCGGTGCCGGTGCTGGCCGCGGTGTCGGTCATGGAGGCCGAACGCGATCCGTTCGCACCGATCTCGATGACCCTGATGGGCGGCCCGATCGACACCCGCCGCAATCCGACCGGCGTGAACAACCTCGCCCAGGAGCGCGGCATCGACTGGTTCCGCAACCACGTCATCACCAAGGTGCCGTTCCCGCATCCCGGCGTCATGCGCGACGTCTATCCGGGCTTCCTGCAGCTGAACGGCTTCATCAGCATGAACCTCGATCGCCACGTCGACGCCCACAAGGCGCTGTTCGCAAACCTGGTGAAGGGCGACGGCGATCAGGTCGACAAGCATCGCGACTTCTACGACGAGTATCTCGCGGTCATGGATCTGGCTGCGGAATATTATTTGCAGACGGTTGAGACGGTGTTCATCCGTCACGCGCTTCCGAAGGGAGAGATGACCCATCGCGGCGTGCTGGTCGATCCGTCGAAGGTCACGCGCGTTGCGCTCATGACAGTCGAAGGCGAGAAGGACGACATCTCCGGTCTTGGCCAGACCGAAGCGACGCATGGTTTGTGCTCGTCGATCCCGGATCATCGCCGGGTTCACTACGTGCAACCGGGTGTCGGACATTACGGCGTGTTCAACGGCTCGCGATTCAAGTCGGAGATCGTGCCGCGCATCAACGACTTCATGTTGTCCGCGGCCGATCCGAAGTCGCTGCTCGCGATTGCTGCTGAATAGCGTCGAGGGAGGGATTTCGCGCGGTCGAATCCGAGCGCGCGTTAACTCTTTGAAGAGACTTCGAAAACCTGAATTCCGGAGTGACTCAAGCAGTGAATGTGGCGTCGCTGCTTGAGCGACGCTTCTGAATCTGAACTCACTTTATGAGGGGCCTTAGAGGCCCAAGCGCTGGGGTGCGGAACCCGGCGAGCCCCTGTATGTTGGGCAAATGATTTGTTTTTGCGCCGAGCGCTTTCCCTGGCGGTGGATATGGCAAAATCCGGGCGAGTTCTTCCCTCCCGGACTGACAGAAATGGCCACTCGCGCGCTACTCTATCGGCGGCCCGCCGAACCCTCGCGTCTTCTCGTCAAACACGGCTCGCAAATCTACTCGATTAGATTGCGGCGTCACCGTCGTGCGCGACGTTATACCCTGAGAATTCATCCGTCGGATCGCGAAGCGATCCTCACGATGCCTCCGCGCGGCACGATCATCGAGGCGAAGGACTTCGCGCAGCGTCACGGCGCGTGGATCGCGGCGCGTCTCGGCCGTCTGCCGAAGGCAGCACCTTTCCTGCCGGGCACCTTGGTGCCGCTGCGCGGAGTGCCGCACAAGATCGTGCACCGCGCCGGCGAGCGCGGCACGGTGTGGACCGAGACGCGAGACAGTGGCGAGAAGATCCTCTGCGTGGCCGGCGGGATCGAGCACACCGAGCGCCGCGTGCTCGACTTCCTCAAGCGCGAGGCGCGGCGCGACCTGCAGAAGGCGTCGGACGCCTATGCCGATCAGCTCGGCGTCAAGGTGAAGCGGCTGTCGATCCGCGACCAGTCGAGCCGCTGGGGCTCGTGCACCTCCGCTGGCTCGCTGTCGTTCTCATGGCGCCTGATCCTGGCGCCGCCCTTCGTCCTCGACTATCTCGCGGCGCACGAGGTCGCGCATCTGATCGAGATGAACCACTCGCCGCGGTTCTGGAAGGTGTGCGGCAAGATCTGCTCCTCGGTCGAGCGCGCCAAGAAGTGGCTCGACACCTGCGGCAACGATCTGCATCGCTACGGCGTCGAGGACTGAGCTAACGAACGATCGGCGGTCGAAGACGACAATGGCCCGGCCTTCTGGTCCCGGGCCATTGTTCTGAGTTCCGCGATCATTGCAGAAGCAGTCCGCGAGCTATCGATTTCTTAAGCCTCCTCGCTTGCAACCGGAGGATATCGCCCGATTCGGCCGCGCTTTAACGTGGCTGTAACGACGACGTCGCCAGATTCGACCTTGATCAACCCCCAAGGTGACGTCCCAGCAGCAGCCGGGTCGTTCGCTGCAACCCAGCGCTGATCGTTTCTCTCGAAACGTGCAGTGCGCCTTGAATCGAACGATGCTTGCAAGCGAGTTCCAACCGGCCGCGTCTGCGCCACTGCTCTCGGCCGCGCTCGATCGTGTCTCCGAAGCGATTCTCTTTCTCGACATGCGCGGCCGTGTCCACCGTGCCAACAAGGCCGCCGCCGCGCTGCTGCGGCGCGACCTCGCCAGCCTGGTCGGTGCTGAGCCCACGGATCTCGGCTTGCCCGAGCAGGTCATGCCCACACCGCCGCCGGATGACGCGACGGGCGATGCAGCGGCGGAGATCCGGGGCGCACACGACGAGCCGGATTTCGCCTGCGAGCTGACGATCCGCCATCCGGACGGCTCCCGCAGCCGCATCCAGCTGCACCGTTACGACCTCTCGTCCGATCTCGCGCCGGCGCGCGCGCTGCTGCTGATGCGTGATGTCACCACCGAGGTCCGATTGCGCGAACGCGACGCGCTGATGTCGTCGGTGGCCGACCGCAGCAACCGCGCCGTGGTCGTGGCCGATCACAATCTGAATATCCTCTACACCAACGCCGCCTTCGCCAGCATCTTCGGCTATTCCGCCGAGGAGGCGCTGGGGCAGGAGGTCGAAAAGCTCCTGGTCGGCCCTTGCACCGACCCTGCGATCGTCGAGCGCCTGAAGCAGTGCATTCTCGACGAACAGGGCGTCGAGGAAGACCTGCTCATCTACGACAAGGCCGGCCACGAAATCTGGACGACGGCCCATGTCAAGGCGCACCGGAACCGTCAGGGCAAGGTCAAATATCTGGTCGGCCTGCTCAGCGATATCCGCGAGACCAAGCAGCTCCGCTCGCTGCAGCAGCTGATCATGTCGTCGCTGGCGTCCGACGTGTCGATCACCACCATCGCCGACGAGCTGTGCCGCCAGGTCGAGAAGCTCGCCCCTGATGTGGTCTGCTCGATCCTGCATGTCGATTCCGACGGCCGCGTGCATCCGCTCGGCGGCCCCAGCCTGCCGCCGGCCTATTCCGCCAGTCTCGACGGCGTTGCGATCGGCCCCGAGGTCGGCTCCTGCGGCACCGCCGCCTATCTGTGTCAGCCGGTGCTGGCGCGTGACATCGACACCGACCCGCGCTGGCAGCCCTACAAGGCCGGCCCGCTCGGTGCCGGCCTGCGTGCCTGCTGGTCGACGCCGATCCAGGGCAAGGATGGCCGCGTCATCGGCACCTTCGCGTTCTATTTCCGGGAATGCCGCGGTCCAAGCCCCTGGCACGAGCAGATCGTGCAGGCCTGCGTCCAGCTGGGCTCGCTCGCCATCGAGCGCCAGGAGGTCCGCTCGACGATCTCGCAGGTTGCCTATCACGACATGCTGACGGGCCTGCCCAACCGTGCCCGGATCCCCTCGATGATTGCCGAGGCGATCAAGGCCTGCCCGGAGGGCAGCCATCTCGCGGTCGCGTTTCTCGACGCCGACAATTTCAAGGACGTCAACGACACGCTGGGCCATGCCGCCGGCGACGAGTTCCTGGTGGGCTTTGCCAACCGGCTGCGGGCGCAGATCCGCCCCGGCGACATGCTGGGCCGCCTCGGCGGCGACGAGTTCGTCATCGTGCTCCAGAACCGCGATCCCCTCGAGGCATCGCTGGCGGCGGCGCGGATCACGGCTGCGCTGGCGATGCCGCTCACGATCGGCAAGCGGCAGGTGCCGATGTCGGCGAGCATGGGGCTCAGCCTCTATCCTGACAATGCCAAGGACATCGAGACCCTGATCAAGCAGGCCGATCAGGCGATGTACAAGGCCAAACGCGGCGGTCGCGCCACCTATCGCTTCTTCAGCGCCGATATCGACAAGCTTGCCGAGGAGCGGCTGATGCATTCGACCGCGCTGCGCGAGGCGATCGCCAGCGAGGCCCTGACGCTGCACTATCAGCCGCAGATCCGTACCCGCGACGGCGCGATCCACGGCGTGGAGGCGCTGGCACGCTGGCACGATCCGGTGCTGGGCGAGGTCTCGCCCGCCAAGTTCATCCCGCTCGCGGAGGAATGCGGCCTGATCGAGCAGATCGGCGTGTGGTCGATCAAGACGGCCTGCCAGCAGATGGCGTCGTGGCGCCGCGCCGGTCTCGACATCCCCTGCATTTCGGTGAACCTGTCGCCGATCAACTTCCAGAACGTCAACCTGGCGGCGATGGTGGCGCAGATCCTGGCCGCCAACGATCTGCCGGCAAAGATGCTGATGCTGGAGATCACCGAAGGCGTGATCCTCAACGAGCGCGCCACCGTCATCGCCACCATGAACGAGCTGCGCAACATGGGCGTCGGACTGTCGCTCGACGATTTCGGCACCGGCTATTCCAGCCTCAGCCGGCTGGCGCAGTTGCCGATCGACGAGCTCAAGATCGACCGCAGCTTCATGCGCGATTTCGAAAACGACAGCGGCACCCGGGCGATCGTGACCGCTGTGGTGCGGGTCGGCCAGAGCCTCGACGTCGCCGTCGTCGCCGAGGGCGTCGAAACCGAGCCGCAGCGCAAGCTGCTCGCCGAACTCGGCTGCGACGCGATGCAGGGCTTCCTGTTCGCGCGCCCGATGGCCGCCAGCGCCTTCAGCCGCTGGCTTCTGGACTACAGCGCCCACCGGGCGAGCCTGATGTTGCGGCAGGTCGGACGGGCGCTCGCGCAGGCGACTGGTTCGGCTACGGCCGCGCCGGCCCGAGTTGCTGCCGCCGCGAGCTGATCAGCCAAGCTCCATCATCCGCCGCGGACGTGAGGTCGGCGGCGTCGGGCCGAGCCGTCGCGCCTGCCTCGTGATCCCGGGTTCAAGGCCGGCGGCCTTGCGCCGGAATGACAGCGGGTGTGGCGTTGGCACCCCACCTCAACTCAGCTCACCGCTGCCCGCCAAACAGGCGATCCACCAGCCAGCCGTCGAGCCCCGCGGCAGGCTCCGGGCGCACATTGCTGCGGGCCGGGCTCGGCGCCGCCGTTCGCGGTGCATAGGCGGCATTGGGGGCAGGGGCGGTCGGCGCGGTAATCTGCGAGGCGATCTGCGCCAGGGTCGGGACCAGGCCCGAGCCCTGTGCGTTCGGCAGCGACGCGACGGGTACGCCCTGATGCGCTGCTCGCATGAACCGGGTCCAGACCTCGACCGGCAGGCCGCCGCCGGTGGCCTTTTTGGTCGGCGAGTTGTCGTCATTGCCGAGCCAGACACCGGTGACGAGATGCGCCGTGTAGCCGATGAACCAGGCGTCGCGGAAATCCTGGCTGGTGCCGGTCTTGCCGGCGGCGATCCAGCCGGGGATCTCCGCCTTCTTGGCGGTGCCCGAGATCAGCGTCTCCTGCATCATCTGGTTCATCATCGCCGCGTTGCGCGGCTCGATCACCTGCGCCGGCTGCTCGTTCTGGCGCATGTAGAGCAGCTTGCCGTCGAGCGTCCTGATCCGCGTCACCACGTGCGGCGACACGCTCAACCCGCCATTGGAGAAGGGGGCATAGGCGCCGACCAGCTCGATCATCGACACCTCGGAGGTGCCGAGCGCGATCGACGGGTTCGGATCGAGCTTGGACGCGATGCCCAGGCGGTGCGCGGTGCGCACCACGTTTTTCGGCCCGACCTCGAGACCGACCCTGACAGCGACCGTGTTGAGCGACATCGCCAGCGCCTGGGTCAAGGTCACCGGGCCGAAATATTCGCGCGTGTAGTTCTCCGGCCGCCAGCCCTTGAGGTCGAGCGGCGCGTCCTGCCTGATCGTATCAGGAGTCAGGCCCTGCTCGATCGCAGTCAGATAGACGAACGGTTTGAACGCCGAGCCGGGCTGGCGCCTCGCAGTCACGGCGCGGTTGAACTGGCTGTCTGAGTAGTTCCGCCCGCCGACCATGGCGCGCACCGCCCCGTCGGGGGTCATCGCCACCAGCGCGCCCTGGCTGACGTTGAACTTCACGCTCTTGGCCGCGAGCTCGTCGATGATGGCGGCCTCCGCCACGCTCTGCAGCTTCGGATCGATCGTCGTCTCCACCACGATCGACTCTTCGACCTGGCCGACGAGATCGTCGAGCACCTCGCCGATCCAGTCGGCGACGTAGTTGACGGTGCCGGCGCCGGCGGGCTTCACCGCGACGGAGGGATGTGCGATCTGGGCCTGCGCCTGGGCCTCCGTGATGAACCTGGCCTCGGCCATGGCCGCGAGCACCGTCTGGGCACGCTTGGCGGCCCCCTCCGGATTGCGGTTCGGCGCCAGTCGCGACGGCGACTTGACGAGGCCTGCCAACATCGCGGCCTCGCCGACCGTCACCTGCCGCGCCGACTTGCCGAAATAGCGCTGCGCCGCAGCCTCGACGCCATAGGCGCCGGAACCGAAATAGACGCGGTTGAGATACAGCTCCAGGATCTCGCGCTTGGAATATTTGCGCTCGAGCCACAGCGCCAGTTCCGCCTCCTGCAGCTTGCGGGCGAGCGTGCGCTCCTGGGTCAGGAACAGGTTCTTGGCGAGCTGCTGCGTCAGGGTGGAGCCGCCCTGCGACACGCCGCGATGCAGGATGTTGGCAACGACCGCGCGGGCGATGCCGATCGGATCGATGCCGAAGTGCTGGTAGAAGCGGCGGTCCTCGATGGCGATGAACGCCTTCGGCAGATAGGGCGGCAGGTCCTTCAGCGCGACATTGGCGCCGGCCATCTCGCCGCGCTGCGCCAGCATGGTGCCGTCATAGCCCACGATCTCGATGGTCGGCGGGCGCTTCGGGATTTCCAGCGACTGGATCGGCGGCAGATGCGCGCCCGCCCAGATCACGACGCCGATCAGCGCGATCACGCCCCACAAGCCGCAGACGACGCTCCAATACGCCAGACGCCCGATCGAGACACCCCAGCGCGATTTGCCGCCGCTCGCCTTCGGCCTAGCCGGCGCAGCCTTGGCCGAGCGGGCCTTCGGCTCGCGCACCGGCTCGTCGTCATCCGGCTCCACCGGCTTCTTCTTCGCAGCGGATTTCTTCGGGGCGTCCGCGCTGGCTGGAATGCGGTCCTTGGGGTCGAGGCGCAGATCGGCCATCGCCGCCGCAAGGCCGAATCGCGGCTCCTTGCGTCCGCCGCCGCCCTGTTTCCGTCCCCGCGCCATACGCAACCCGAGCCCGCGACCCCGCCGTCCATCCACGGTAATGTCCGGAGTTTAAGGGGCGGTTAGGAAGAGCTTAACGCGCGATTAGGAGTTTCGCGCCGTCAACGCCGCGTTATGGTTAAGCCAAGGTTAACAACGAGAGGCGAGGAAGCCGATGGGCCATATCGATCCCACCAAGGAGGTGTTCGCGCAGTTTCGCGACAACGATCGGCCGGGGCCGATCCACATGCTGAACCTGGTGCGGCTGCGCAAGGAAGCCGCCTATCCGGACGGCCGCAAGGTCAGCGGCGCCGAAGCCTATGCTGCCTATGGCCGCGAAAGCGGCCCGGTGTTCGAGCGCCTCGGCGGCCGCATCGTCTGGCAGGGCCGCTTCGAGCTGATGCTGATCGGCCCGCAGGAGGAACGCTGGGACCATTGCTTCATCGCGGAATATCCGAGCGTGCAGGCCTTCGTCGAGATGATCCGCGATCCGGTCTACCGCGAGGCGGTGAAGCATAGGCAGGCGGCGGTGGAGGATTCACGGCTGATAAGGCACGCGGTGCTGCCGATCGGGAAGAACTTTGGCGAGGTGCCGCAGGTGTGATGGCGCTGCTTCTTCTCCTGTTAGTTGGGACACGGGCACACGCCGCGCAAACGGTGCGTTCCCTCCCCCCTTGTGGGGGAGGGCTAGGGAGGGGGGTAGCCACGAAGACGGTCGCCCGGAGTACCCCCCTCCCCAACCCTCCCCCACAAGGGGGGAGGGAGCGCAGCGGTGCTCCCGGGGAGAGAGCGGCAGACAAAGGCAATCGTAGCCGCTTGCGCATCACATAAGTCTATGCTTATGTCTTGCCATGATCGAGAATGACATCTTCAAAGCCCTGGCCGATCCGACGCGCTACGTGATCTTCGAGAAGCTCGCCGCCGGCAGCATGAATGCCAGCGCGCTGCGCGAGGGCATGACGATCAGCCAGCCGGCAATGTCGCAGCACCTGGCTGTGCTTCGCAACGCCGGTCTGGTGCGCGAACAGCGGCAGGGCCGCTTTGTCAACTACGAGGTCGATCCCGATGGCCTGGCGCTGATCGCGCACTGGCTGACGAAGTATCGCGCCTACTGGCCATCACGCGTCGATGCGCTGAAAACCTTGCTGAAGGACATGGACCAATGACCGAGACCAAGGCCGATCCGCAGGGCGACGAACTCGTTCTCGACTATGATCTCGACGCACCGCCGGAGAAGGTCTGGCGCGCGATCAGCAGTCCCGTGCTGCGCGAAGTCTGGCTGCCGTCAGGCGATCTCGCCGATGCCGCGCCGATCTCGTCGACATCGGGCGAAGAGGTCCGTTACCGGATGCGCGACGACGAGCCGCCGTATCTCGAGAGCATCGTGACGTTCCAGGTCATGCCGAATGCGGACGGCGGCACGCGTCTCAGGATCATCCACGGGCTGCCCGCCACGACGCTGCTCCGGCGGATGCCGCCGGCGGCGAACAGCAATGCGCGCAACCTGATGCGCGCGGCCTGACGCTTCACTCCATCGCCAACTCACTGAACGGGAGCTCGCGCATGCGCGACACGATGCAACTCGTCCCCATGGTCATCGAGCAATCCAGCCGGGGAGAGCGGTCCTTCGACATCTATTCGCGGCTGTTGCGCGAGCGGATCGTGTTCCTCAACGGCGAGGTCAACGATACGGTCTCCGCTCTGGTCTGCGCGCAGCTCTTGTTTCTCGAAGCGGAGAACCCGAAGCGGCCGATCCACCTCTACATCAATTCGCCCGGCGGCGTGGTCACCAGCGGGCTCGCGATGTACGACACGATGCAGTTCGTCAAGGCGCCGGTACACACGCTGTGCATGGGGACGGCGCGGTCGATGGGCTCGTTCCTGCTGATGGCCGGCGAGCCGGGCGAGCGCACGGCGCTACCCAATGCCAGTCTCCACGTCCACCAGCCGCTCGGCGGCTTTCAGGGCCAGGCGTCCGACATCATGATCCACGCCAGGGAGATGGAGCAGACCAAGCGCCGCATGATCCGGCTCTATGCCGAGCATTGCGGGCGCAACTATGAAGATGTCGAGCGCACGCTCGATCGCGACCACTTCATGACGGCGGACGAGGCGCTGGAATGGGGACTGATCGACCGGGTCGTTAAACAGCGGGATCTGACGAGTCTCAGCAGCGACTGATACGCCCGTGCGAGGCGATGGCAATTGCTATCGCAACAGGTGTCGTCACCTGCGAAGGCGGGTGACCCAGTATTCCAGAGGCGGTTGTGATCACCCGAGAGGCTGCGGCGTACTGGATGCCCCGCCTGCGCGGGGCATGACAGTGTGGATGCGGAAGCAGAGTGGCCTACCCAGCCGCCCCCGTGTCCTCGATGATCGGCCCGAACAATTCCCACCGCTCGCCGTTGAAGCGCATCATCTGCATCTGCTTGTTGATGCGGAAGTCGGTCGGCGAGGTGTTGATCGAGAGGCCGGGCAGCGCGAGGCTCGGGACGAAGCCCTTGATGTTGGCGGCCTGGCGCATGACGTTTTCCCGCGTGAGATCGTCGCCGCATTGGCGCAGGATCTGCACCAGCAACTCCGCCGTCGAATAGCCGTAGGTATTGACGGTGTTGAGCTTGTCGCCTTCCGGATAGTACTTGTCCATGAACTCGAAATAGGCCTTCACGCCCGGATCGTCCTTCCACTGCGGATCGGCCGGATCCTTGCCGTAGTTCGTGCTGATGATGTCCTTGGAGATGTCGAGCCCGGCCGGCTTCAAGGTCGCCGACACGGGGCTCGCATTGATGTCGAGGATGTGCACCGGCTTCCAGGCGAGGTCGGCGAGTTTCTTGATCGCCTGCGCCGCGAATTTCGGCGTCGAGGCGTTGTAGAGCAGATCGGCGCCGGATGCTTTCAGCTTGACGATCTGCGAGTCCACCGTCGGGTCGGACAGCTCGTAGGACGCTTCCGAGACGATCATCGTGTCGGCCTTGGCGCCGAGACCGCTTCTGAGCCCGGCGATGTAGTCGCGGCCGAGATCGTCGTTCTGGTAGAGGATGCCGATCTTGGCATTGGGATGGTTGGCAAGGATGTATTTGGCGTAGATCCGCCCCTCCGACTGGTAGTTCGGATTGTAGGCGATGGTCCAGGGGAAGTTCTGCGGATCGGTGAAGCGCGATGCGCCGGTCGAGGCCAGCAACTGCGGCACCTTCTTGGCGTTGAGATATTTCTGCACGGCGGCGTTCGACGGCGTGCCGATGATCTGGAATGTGAACAACACCTCGTCGCCTTCCACCAGCTTACGCACCTGCTCGACCGCCTTGGGCGGCGAATAGGCGTCGTCATACTGGATCAGATTGAGCTTGCGTCCGTTGATGCCGCCCTTCTCGTTGATCATGCGCAGGTACGCCGCCTGGGTCTTGCCGATGCCGGCATAGGCAGAGGCGGGACCGGAGAACGGCACGGTCTGGCCGATCTTGATCTCGGTGTCGGTGGCACCGGTGTCGTATTTCTTCTGGGCGTGGGCGGATGTGGAAAGCACGAAGGCAAGCGATGCAGTGAGTGCGATGGCGCGCGTTTTGGCGCCGACGAGACCGAGCAGTGACGTTCTCATGAAGTCCTCCCTCCCGTGATGTCTGCGATGATCTTTGTTGGTTGTTATCTCGCCATCGCTGCACGTGAGTGTGGAGGAAGCAAGTCGACAAGGCAACGCTTCTTGGAGCGACCAACCGGCGCAAGCTGTGTCGCAACGCAAAAGGGCTGCGCGGTTGCGCAGCCCTTTACCGGTGAGACCGTCATTCCGTGGCGGGCGCGGCGCGAGCCCGGAATCCATTTGGCCTCACATTCGGTGGTGAGATGGCGTCCGGGGTCAGCCCTGTCGGGCTGCCCCGGAATGACGAGGGACGGTGCTAACCCGCTGCGCCCTTGTCCTCCAGGATCGGGCCGAACAGCTCCCAGCGCTCGCCGTTGAACTTCATCATCTGCAGCTGCTTGTTGACGCGGTAGTCGGTCGGCGAGGTGTTGATCTTCATGCCCGGCAGCGACAGGTCGCCGACCACGTCCTTGAGCGACGCCGCCTGCTTCATGACGTTCTCGCGGGTGAGGTTGTCGCCGCACATCCGCAGGATGGTCACCAGCAGTTCGGCATTGCCGTAGCCATAGGTATTGAAGTTCGAGTTCTTGTCGCCGTCCGGATAGTACTTGGCCATGAACGCGAAATAGCGCTTCATGCCCGGATCGTCCTTCCACTGCGGGTCGAGCGGGTCCTTGCCGTAATTGACCGAGATCACGCCCTTGGACGCCTCCAGCCCGGCGGGTTGAAGCACGGCGCCGACCGACGTCGCATTGATGTCGACGATGTGCACGGGGTGCCAGTCGAGCTCGTGCAGCTTCTTGATCGCCTGCGCGGCCTGCTTCGGCGTCGCGGCCGAGAACAAGAGGTCGGCGCCGGCCGACTTGATCTTGAGCAGCTGGGAATCGATGGTCGGATCGGAGACCTCGTAAGACGCTTCGGCGACGATCATCGAGGCCTTGTCGCCGAGGCCGGCCTTGATGCCGTTGAGATAGTCCTTGCCGAGGTCGTCATTCTGGTAGAGCACGCCGATCTTGGCGCTCGGATGCTCCTTCAGAATGTACTGGCCGTAGATGCGCCCCTCGGTGAAGTAGTTGGGATTGTATCCCATGGTCCAGGGGAAGTTCTTCGGATCGGTGAACTTGGTCGCCCCGGTGGCCGCGAACAGCTGCGGGACCTTCTTGGCGTTGAGATATTTCTGGACGGCGGCGTTGGACGGCGTGCCGATGATCTGGAACGTCAGCAGCACCTCGTCGTCCTCGACCAGCTTGCGCACCTGCTCGACGGCCTTCGGCGGCGAATAGGCGTCGTCATACTGGATGAGTTTGATCTTGCGGCCGTTGATGCCGCCCTGCTCGTTGATCATGTTGAAATAGGCGGCCTGGGTCTTGCCGATCGAGGCATAGGCCGAGGCGGGGCCCGAGAACGGCACGGTCTGGCCGATCTTGATCTCGGTATCGGACGCGCCGGGATCGTACTTCTTCTGGGCCTGGGCTGACGTGGCGGAGAGGGTGACGGCCAACGCGGCCGCACCGGCAAAACGGAAAATTCCCTGTCGCATGGGGTCTATCGTTCCTCCTGATTGTTATGCGGCTGGTCTGCCCGAGGGGCGCCATCGCTGGGCGGGAGTGTGGAGGAACGGGATGGCCAGCGCAAGGCGAGGGGAGGGGGCAGGTGCGGCTGTTCCGCCGAGACGCGCTGTTGCGGGCCCAGCCGGCTGAACAACCCCGGTGTCGTCCCGGCCCAGCCCTGGCGTCGCGCAGCGACGGCTGGGCGCCGAGCCGGGATCCATAGCCACAGGCGGTCGTGAGGCGAGGACTCGGAGTGGCGATCGTGCCTCGAACGCTGACCGGGGTTATGGGTCCCGGATCGGCGCCGCGACGCGCGGATGCGCGTCACGGCTTGTCCGGGACGACACCGGTTATTGAGATGCGGCCCGCCTCAGCCTGCGAGCCAGACCAGGATGAGGCCGATCGTGGCAGGCACGCTCTGGATGAACAGGATCTTGCGGCTCGCGGTCGCCGCGCCATAGAGCCCCGCGACCAGCACGCAGAGCAGGAAGAACACCTTGATCTGGAAGCCGAACGCTGGTGTCGGCTGCGTCAGGCCCCAGAACAGACCGGCGGCAAGGAAGCCGTTATACAGGCCCTGATTGGCGCCGAGCACCTTGGTGGCCTCGGCGCGCTCCGGCGTGTTGTTGAAGGCTCTCAAGCCCGCCGGCTTGGTCCAGAGAAACATCTCGAGCACGAGAATGTAGACGTGCAGCAGGCCGATCAGCCCGACGACAATGTTTGCAATCAGTCCCATGGTTCGGCTCCCCCAAGCCTGCAGGGACCAGCGGCGGTGCCGGTCCCTCGATCATCTCCGAGCGGCTGAATGCCGCTCGACATCCCCTCACGCCGCCGGCTGCGCCGCCGTGTCTTCGCCCGCCAACAAATGCAGCAGCGCGCTCTTGATCGCCGCCTGCCGGGTCGGCGCGTTGATCTGCGCGCCCAAGAGGTCGGTGACGTAGAACACGTCGCGGGCGCGCTCGCCGAAGGTGGCGACATGGGCCGAGGCGATGTTCAGGTTCAGCTTCGAGATCGCCGTCGTCAGCTCATACAGCAGGCCGGGGCGGTCGAGGCCGGAGACCTCGATGACGGTGTAGAGCTCGGACCATTGATTGTTGATGGAGACCTCCGGCTCGACCGAGAACGCCTTGTGCTGCTTGCCCCTGGTCGTGCGCCGCGCCACGGCGTCCGGCAGCCGCAGCTTGCCCTCCAGCACCTGCTCGATGGTCTCGCCGATCCGCGTCGCGCGTCGGCCCTCGTCCTCGTCGCGCTCATATTCCCTTGATATCGCGATGGTGTCGAGCGCTCGGCCATCGGTGGTGGTGTAGATCTGGGCGTCGACGATGTTGGCGCCGGCCGACGCACAGGCACCGGCGATGATCGACAGCAGCCAGGGATGGTCCATGGCGAAGATGGTGAGCTCGGTGACGCCGCGCGCCGGATCGAAGCCGACATTGATCGCGAGCTTGTGGCCGGCGTCCTCGCTCGATCGCACGAAGCGGGCATGGCGGATCTTGCGCGGCAGCTCGACCTTGAGCCAGTAGGCCGGATAGTGCCGGCCGATATAGGTATTGAGCTCGTCGTCAGGCCAGTCGGTGAAGGCGTTGCGGAATTCGGCCTGCGCCGCGGTGATGCGCTTGGCGCGGTTGACCTCGGAGAAGCCGCCGGTCAGCACCGGCTCGGTCTCGTAGTACAGCGTGCGCAGCAGCTGCGCCTTCCAGCCGTTCCAGACACCCGGGCCGACGCCGCGGATGTCGGCGGTGGTCAGGATGGTCAGCAGCTTCATCTGCTCGACCGATTGCACCACGGCGGCGAAGTTCTCGATCGTCTTGCGATCCGACAGGTCGCGCGACTGCGCCACCGTCGACATCGTCAAATGCTCCTCGATCAGCCAGGCGATCAGCTCGGTGTCGGCATTGTTGAAGCCGAGCCGCGGGCATAGCCGGCGCGCGATCTTGGCGCCGGCGACCGAATGATCCTCTGGGCGGCCCTTGGCGACGTCGTGCAGCAGCACGGTGATGTAGATGACGGCGCGGTGCTCCGGCCTGATCTTGCGCATCAGGTCGGAGGCCAGCGTGAACTCGTCGATGCCGCCGCGCTCGATCTCCTGCAGGAAGCCGATGCAGCGGATCAGGTGCTCGTCGACCGTGTAGTGATGATACATGTTGAACTGCATCATCGAGACGATGCGGCCGAAGGCGCTGATGAAGTGGCCGAGCACGCCGGTCTCGTTCATCCGCCGCAGCACGGTCTCGGCGTCGTTGGAGGTCAGGATCTCCACGAACAGCCGGTTGGCCTCGGGATCGTCGCGCAGCTCGGTGTTGATCAGGTTCAGCGAGCGCGTCACTGCCCGCATCGCATCGGGGTGGAAGGCGAGGTTGTTCTTCTGCGCGAGGCGGAAGATGCGGATCAGGTTGACCGGATCGTGCTTGAAGACGTCGGGCGCGGCGAGGTTGATGCGGTTGTTGTCGACGATGAAGTCGTCGCTCTCCGGCACGCGGCGCCAGGTCGAGCCCGTGGTCAGGCGCGAGATCATCCGGCTCAGCACCGGCGCCGCCTTGGCCTGCTGGTCCTCCAGCTTGGCGCACAGGATCGCGGTGAGATTGCCGACCTGCTTGGCGACCAGGAAGTAGTGCTTCATGAAGCGCTCGACGTCCTGCATGCCCGGATGGCTGGTGTAGCCGAGCCGGACCGCGATCTCGCGCTGCAGGTCGAACGACAGCCGCTCCTCGGGACGGCCGCTGACGAAATGCAGGTTGCAGCGCACCGACCACAGGAAGTCCGAACAGCGGCGGAAGGTGCGGTACTCGTGCGCGTCGAACACGCCGCGCTCGACCAGCTCGGCGGTCTCGCGCACGCGGTAGACGTATTTGGCGATCCAGAACAGCGTGTGCAGGTCGCGCAGGCCGCCCTTGCCGTCCTTGACGTTGGGCTCGACCAGATAGCGCGACTGGCCGCCGCGGCGATGCCGCTCCTCGCGCTCGGCGAGCTTGGCGGCGACGAATTCAGCCGCGGTGCCCTGCACCACCTCGCTGTCGAAGCGCTGCACCAGCTCATCGTAGAGCGGCCGGTTGCCGGCGAGATAGCGTGTCTCCAGGATCGCGGTGCGGATGGTCATGTCGCCGCGCGCCTGGCGGATCGATTCATCCACCGAGCGGGTGGCATGGCCGACCTTCAGCCCCATGTCCCACAGCGAATACAGGATGGCCTCGGCGACCTGCTCGCCCCAGGCGGTCTGCTTGTAGGGCAGGATGAACAGCAGATCGATGTCGGACTCCGGCGCCATCAGGCCGCGGCCATAGCCGCCGGTGGCGACGACGGCCATGCGCTCGGCGCCGCTCGGCACGTCCGAGCGGTAGAGATGCTCGGTCGCCGCCGCATAGAGGATGCGGATGATCTCGTCCTGCACGAAGCACAGCCGCTCGGCGCAGCGCCGGCCATGCCGGTCCTTCAATAATTCGGCCTGGGCTGCGGCGCGCGCCTTGACCAGCTCCGCTTTCAGGAACTGCACCACGGCGGCGCGGAACATGTCCTCGCGGCCGGAGTGCTGCTTGGCCAGCGCATCAACGGCGGCCGCGATGCCGGCGCTGTCGAAATCGTCTGACGTGAAGGCTTTGGAATCTGTGGCGACGCTGTCCATGGATGCAACCGGATATCGAACAAGGCCCGTGCTGTCACGAAACTTCCAATGCAGCAATCGATCCATGCTGTCACCGGTTCGGCGTGGATGATGATCGTGCTTCGGCGCGGCCTGCAAAGGAAAAACAATTCTCGTTGAGCCCTGGCATAACACCTTGAAACAACACCAATGTTTTTAGGCTTGAGGAGGTTGACGATGGGTGGATGGACGAGGCGGGGACTGGCCGGGCTCGCGGCCGTGTTTCTACTGGGATGCGGCATTGCGGCAGCCGCGGAGCAGCCCAAGGAAATCCGGATCGACTGGGCGACCTACAATCCAGTATCGATGGTCCTGAAGCAGAAGGGCCTGCTGGAGAAGGAGTTCGCCAGGGACGGCATCAGCATCACCTGGGTGCAGTCGGCCGGCTCCAACAAGGCGCTCGAGTTCCTCAATGCCGGCTCGCTCGATTTCGGCTCGACCGCCGGCTCTGCCGCGCTGGTCGCCAAGATCAACGGCAATCCGATCAAGTCGATCTATGTCTATTCCCGCCCCGAATGGACGGCGCTGGTGACGGGCAAGGACTCCAAGATCGCCTCGGTTGCCGACCTCAAGGGCAAGCGCGTCGCGGTGACGCGGGGCACCGATCCGCACATCTTTCTGGTGCGCGCGCTGCTCGGGGCCGGGCTGACCGACAAGGACATCACCCCGGTGCTGCTGCAGCATGCCGACGGCAAGGCCGCCCTGATCCGCGGCGATGTTGACGCCTGGGCCGGGCTCGACCCGATGATGGCGCAGGCCGAGGTCGAGGAGGGCGCCAGACTGTTCTACCGCAAGGCCGACGCCAACACCTGGGGCATCCTCAATGTCCGCGAGCAGTTCTTGAAGGACAATCCAGAGATCGTCCGCCGCGTGCTGGCAACGTATGAGGTCGCCCGCAAGGACACGCTCGCCAATTACGACGACCTGAAGAAGACGTTCATCGCGGTGACCAAGCTGCCGGAGACCGTCGTCGACAAGCAGCTCAAGGAGCGCACCGAGCTGACCCACAGCCGCATCGGCGCGCCCCAGCGCGAGTCGATCCTGGCCGCGGGCCTCGCTTTGCAGCAGGCCGGCGTCGTCGACGCCAAAGTCGACGTGAAGGCGACCCTGGACGCCCTGATCGACGACCAGGTGCCGCTGCCGACGAACTAGGGCAGCCTACGCTCGGGCTTGCCCCCAACGTGAGCGCGACAGAGACCGGTAGCGCGATAAAAAACCGGCGTCGTCCCGGACAAGCTCGCCAACGCGACAGCGTTGGCGGGCGCCGATCCGGGACCCATACTCCGTGAAGGTGTTTGAGGCACGCTGGAGCGGCATCTCGCCTTCCCACCACCGCCGCGGAGTATGGGTCCCGGCTCAAGGCCGGGACGACATCGAATTTGGGGAGCCGCCGTCGGCTCAAATCTGACAGACGCGCGCTCACCGCCGTAAGCGACATCCCCCATCACCACGCCTTGCATTCCCGCGAGAGACACTGTTCTCACTATGACCAT
Source organism: Bradyrhizobium aeschynomenes (assembly GCF_013178945.1). Taxonomy (GTDB): domain Bacteria; phylum Pseudomonadota; class Alphaproteobacteria; order Rhizobiales; family Xanthobacteraceae; genus Bradyrhizobium; species Bradyrhizobium aeschynomenes. Next base: position 205,110 of record NZ_JABFDM010000011.1, on the reverse strand, counting down.
GACCGTCGAATTGCAGGCGCCCGCCGTCGCCACACCGCAGACCGCCAGCCAACCGCGGCTCACACGCTTGGCGCGGCCGCTGCTCGGGCTACTGTTGCCGTTGTCCCTCGCGCTGGCCTGGGAGTTCGCCGTCCGGGCCGGCTGGTCGAACGGCCGCCTCGTGCCGCCGCCGTCGAAAGTCTTTACCACCATCGCGGACCTCGCCCGCTCCGGCGAGCTGACCCGCCACATCGTCACGACGCTCTCCCGCGTCGGCATCGGCTTCGGCTTCGGCGTCGCCGCCGGCACACTCCTGGGCGGCATCTGCGGCTATTGGGGTTTTGCTCGCCGCCTGGTCGATCCCACCATCCAGGCACTGCGCGCGATCCCCTCGATCGCCTGGGTGCCGCTGTTCATCCTCTGGCTCGGCATCTTCGAGACCTCGAAGGTGGCGCTGATCGCGGTCGGCGTGTTTTTCCCGGTCTATCTCGGCGTGACCGGCGCGATCCTGTCGGTCGACCGCAAGATCGTCGAGGTCGGCCGCGTCTTCCGCCTGTCCGGCCCGGCCATGATCCGCCGTATCCTCCTGCCCGCCGTGCTACCGGCCTATGTCGTAGCGCTGCGCGTTGGCTTAGGGCTCGGCTGGATGTTCGTCGTCGCCGCCGAGTTCATGGGCGCCTCGGAAGGCCTCGGCTACCTCCTGATCGACGGCCAGCAGCTCGGCAAGCCGGCGCAGATCGTCGCCGCCATCGTGATCTTCGCGATCATCGGCAAGGCGACCGACTGGCTGCTGGAGATCGCGACCGCGCCGCTGCTGCGCTGGCAGGACAGCTTTGCGCGCCAGAGCGGAGCCGCCTGATGCTGCAGCTTGCCTCCGTCAGCAAGGTCTATCCGAACGGCGTTCATGCGCTGGAGCGGTTCTCGTCGGAGATTCAGCTCGGCGAGATCATCGCCATCATCGGCGGCTCCGGCTGCGGCAAGTCGACATTGCTGCGCGCCATCGCCGGGCTCGACCGCGCCAGCGCCGGGACCGTGACGCTCGACGGCGAGGCGATCTCGGCGCCGCACGCCAAGGTCGGCATCATCTTCCAGGAGCCGCGCCTGCTGCCCTGGCTGACCGTCGCCGACAATATCGGCTTCGGCCTGTCCGAGCTGCCAACCGACGAACGCCGCGAGCGCGTGGCGTGCGCGTTGGCGCGCGTCGGCCTGGCCGACAAGGCCAAGGTCTGGCCGCGCGAACTCTCCGGCGGCCAGGCGCAGCGCGTGGCGATTGCCCGCGCGCTGGTGGCGCAGCCGGAGGTGCTCTTGCTCGACGAGCCGTTCTCCGCGCTCGACGCCTTCACCCGCAAGGACCTGCAGGACCATCTGCTCGACCTCTGGGCCGATACCCGTCCGACGCTGGTACTGGTCACGCACGACGTCGAGGAGGCGGTGGTGCTGGCCGACCGCGTGCTGGTGATGCGGCCGCATCCCGGCCGGCTGTTCGAGGAGATCACCATCAACCTGTCGCGGCCGCGCGACCGCAACGCGCCGTTGTTCGAGCAGTTCAAGCGCCACGTGCTGACGGCGCTCGACAGGTCGCTCGATCGGACGGTGCCGGATACGCAGGGCAGGCGTGAGCCCGGCGGCGGGCTGTGGTGGTGACATCTGAGCGCTCGCCCGGTACATCTCTCCTGAAATGACTCCGGGAGAGAACGACAATGGATGCTGCCGAGCTGCGCGCCATGCAGGCGCCGATCAAGGAACGCTACAAGGCTGACCCTTCCGCCGCGGTGATCACGCTGAAGGCCAAGGGCGAGGTCGGCGGCGACGGCCTGACCTGCAAGCTGGAGACCGGCCGCGCGCTGGCGGTCGCCGGCCTGCATCCCGCCACCGGCGGCTCCGGCCTGGAGCTGTGCTCCGGCGACATGCTGCTGGAAGCGCTGGTGGCCTGCGCCGGCGTGACTCTCAAGTCAGTCGCGACCGCCGTCGAGGTGCCGCTGAAGAGCGGTCTGGTGCTGGCCGAAGGCGATCTCGATTTCCGCGGCACGCTCGGCGTCGACAAGGAGGCCCCGGTCGGCTTCCAGGAAATCCGCCTGCGCTTCGAGGTCGACACCGACGCCCCGCAGGACAAGCTCGACCTCCTGCTCAAGCTCACCGAGCGCTATTGCGTGGTCTATCAGACCATCAAGAACGGTCCGAAGGTGTCGGTCAGTTTGAAGCGGGTGGCGTAACCTGCCACAGCGCGTATGAAGCCGGCGCAATCGCGCCGAGCGACCTCGTTGGTGAGTTACTCCGTCATGCCCGGGTTTGTCCCGGGCATCCACGTCGCTCCCAGGATGCAGAACGATGTGGATGGCCGGGACAAGCCCGGCCATGACGATCTGGAGACTGACGAGCGCAAAACATTGATCGCCATATGCCGTCGCTCTGCTCCCAAGCGGGACAGGGAGCCCGCCGCTGCTGCCGCATGAGCTGATGTCCCTCGATCCCTCCTTCCTGCTCGTCCTCGGCCTGCGCATGGCGATCGCGGCGTCGTTCGTCGTATCGGCCTCGATGATCGCCGAGCGCACCGGACCTGTCATCGGCGCGCTGGTCGCGACCTTGCCGATCTCGGCGGGGCCGACCTATGTGTTCCTGGCGCTCGATCATGACGCGGCTTTCATCGCAGAGGGCGCCCTGACCAGCCTGCCGATCAATGCCGCGACGATCTTCCTGAGCCTCGCCTATGCCGTGCTGGCGCAGCGCCACAGCGTGTGGGTGGCGAGCGCAACCGCCGTCGCCGTGTGGCTGGGGCTCGCGTCGCTGATCAAGAGCGTGCAGTGGACGCTGACGATGGGCATCGTGGCCAACATCATCACCTTCGCGATCTGTCTGCCACTCTTGCAGCGCTATCGACATGCCAAAATGCCACTGATCACGCGGCGTTGGTACGACGTCCCCTTGCGCGCGTCCCTCGTCGCAACGCTCGTCGCCACGGTCACCTCAGTCTCAGGCTGGGCCGGCCCCAGCGTGTCCGGCATTCTCGCGCTCTTCCCGATCGTCTTCACCTCGATGATGCTGATCCTGCAGCCGCGCATCGGCGGCCCCGCAACCGCCGCGGTGATGGCCAACGGCGCCTGGGGCCTGATCGGCTTCTCGCTCGCGGTCATCGTGCTGCACCTCGGCAGCCTGCATCTCGGGGCAGTGGCGGGCCTCAGTGGAGCGCTGGCCACCTGCGTCGGCTGGAATCTCGGCCTGTGGTGGCTGGGGCGGAGGAAGGCGGCCGTAGCCCGCTAGCTCTCTCCACGTCATTGCGAGCGCAGCTAAGCAATCCAGGGGCTCGGGTGGGACTCTGGATTGCTTCGGCGCAAGGGCGCCTCGCAATGACGGAGAGTGTGGGCCGAGTTGCTTCCCCACCACCGCTGTCATTCCGGGGCGCGCGAAGCGCGAGCCCGGAATCCATTGGGCAGCATGTGCCGGCGAGAGATGGATTCCGGGTTCGCGCTGCGCGCGCCCCGGAATGACAGCGACTATTTGACCGGCAGCTTTGCCTTCAGCCGATACAGCGCATCCAGCGCTTCGCGCGGCGTCATCTCGTCCGGATGCAGCGCCGTCACCGCGGCGATCAGCTCTTCCGTTTCCTTCGACATCACCGGCTCAGCGGCCGCGCGCGACGGCACCGCGAACAGCGGGAGGTCGTCCACCAACGCGCGCGCGTTCTGGCCGCGGTCGGCGGCCTCCAGTTTCGCCAGCACCGACTTCGCGCGGCTGATCACCGCCGGCGGAAGCCCTGCGAGCTTCGCGACCTGGATGCCGTAGGAGCGGTCGGCGGAGCCGGGCAGCACTTCGTGCAGGAACACGACGTCGCCCTGCCATTCCTTGACGCGCACCGTGGCGTTGAACAGCCGCGGCAGCTTGGCGGCGAGCGCGGTGAGCTCGTGATAGTGCGTCGCGAACAGCGTGCGGCAGCGGTTGCTCTCGTGCAGATGCTCGATCGCCGCCCAGGCGATCGACAGGCCGTCGAAGGTCGCGGTGCCCCTGCCGATCTCGTCGAGAATGACCAGCGCGCGCTCGCCGGCCTGGTTGAGGATCGCCGCGGTCTCGACCATCTCGACCATGAAGGTCGAGCGTCCGCGCGCCAGATCGTCGGCGGCGCCGACGCGCGAGAACAGCCTGTCGACGATGCCGATGCGGGCGCGGCTCGCCGGCACGAAGCTGCCGATCTGCGCCAGCAAGGCAATCAGCGCGTTCTGGCGCAGGAAGGTCGACTTACCCGCCATGTTCGGACCGGTCAGCAGCCACAGCTGCCCGCTCTTGTGCCCCGGAGTCGGCGACAAATCGCAGGAGTTCGCGATGAACGGTTGGCCCTCGCGCCTCAGCGATTGCTCCACGACCGGATGGCGGCCGCCCTCGATCGCGAAGCCGAGCGAGCCGTCAACCTCGGGGCGGACGTAGTTGTCGTCGACCGCGAGCTTGGCGAGCGCGGTCGCGACATCGAGCATCGCAAAGCCATGCGCGGCCGCGCGCAGATCGTCGCCGATCGCGAGCGCCTGCGCGCAGAGACGGTCGAAGATCTCGAGCTCGAGATTGAGCGCGCGTTCGCCGGCATTCGCAATCTTGGCCTCGATCTCGCCGAGCTCGGAGGTGGTGAAACGCACTTGGCCCGCCAGCGTCTGGCGATGGATGAAGGTCGCGTTCAGCGGGGCCGACATCAGCTTGTCGCCGTGCTGCGCGGTGACCTCGACGAAATAGCCGAGCACGTTGTTGTGCCGGATCTTCAGCGCTTTCACTCCGGTCTGGTCGGCATAGCGCGCCTGCATCGAGGCGACGACGAGGCGCGAGGCGTCGCGCAGATTGCGCGTCTCGTCGAGCGTCGCGTCATAGCCGGACCGGACGAAGCCGCCGTCGCGCTTGATCAGCGGCAGCTGCTCGTCGAGCGCGCGGGCAAACTCCTCCGCGAGTGCGCGCGCCGGCCGCGCTAGCGCGGCCATCACCGCGGCGATCTCCTGCGGCGGCTGATCGAGCGCGCTAAGCCGCGCCAGTGCTTGGTCGGCAGCGAGGATGCCGTCGCGCAACGCGGCGAGATCGCGCGGTCCGCCGCGGCCGACCGACAGCCGCGCCATCGCGCGGGTCATGTCGGGCGCACCGCGCAGGATCGAGCGGATGTCGTCGCGCGCGGCGCTGTCGGCGACGAACACGTTCACCGCATCGAGCCGGCGACCGATCTGCGCCGGCTCCGTCAGCGGTGCAGCGAGGCGCTGGGCCAGCAGGCGCGAGCCGGCCGAGGTCACCGTGCAGTCGATCGCGTCGAGCAGCGAGCCCCGGCGCTCGCCGGCGAGCGTGCGCGTCAATTCGAGATTGGCGCGCGTCGCCGGATCGATCGCCATGGTGCTGCCGGTCGCCTCGCGCGCCGGCGGGGCCAGCGGCGGGCGCTGGCCGACCTGCGTGCGCTCGACATAGGTGACGCAGGCGGCCGCCGCGGTCGCTTCGAGCCGCGACAGCACGGCAAGCCCGTCCATGGTGGCCACGGCGAAATAATCGCACAGCCGCCGTTCGGCGGTCGCGCCGTCGAACACGTCGCGGGTCAGCGGCGTCACCGCGGCGAGCTCGCGCAGCACCGGCTCGAAGGCCTCGTCCGAATACAGCGCATCGGAGACGATGACTTCGTTCGGATTGATGCGCGCGAGCGTCGCCGTCAGCTCGGCGAAGGCGCATTCGGTGACGATGAAGTCCGAGGTGGAGATGTCGATCCAGGCGAGGCCGAGCCGGTCGCCGCCGGACGAGCCGCGGCTGCGAGCGATCGACAGCAGATAGTTGTTGGCGCGCGCGTCGAGCAGATTGTCTTCGGTGAGCGTGCCCGGCGTCACCACGCGCACCACGCCGCGCTTGACCACGCTCTTGTTGCCGCGCGCCCGCGCCGCCGCCGGGTCCTCCATCTGCTCGCACACCGCGACGCGGATGCCCTGCGCGATCAGGCGGTGCAGATAGTCCTCGGAGCGCTCCACCGGCACGCCGCACATCGGGATGTCCGCGCCCTGATGCTTGCCGCGCTTGGTCAGCACGATGCCGAGCGCCTTCGAGGCGACCTCTGCGTCCTCGAAGAACAGCTCGTAGAAGTCACCCATCCGGTAGAACAGCATCAACCCTGGATGCGCGGCCTTGATGTCGAGATACTGCTCCATCATCGGCGTGAGCTTGGCCGGCGCCTCGGCGGGCGCGGCCGAGGACACCAACTCTTGCGGAACCGGGGCGGAGATGGGCTGCTGGATCGTCATGGCGCGGAAACTAGCCAATTTGCCCGGACGGTCCTACCGCTTTGCAGGCGATCTCCCGGTTTTCCACGATGGCAATTTTTGCCTCGCGCGCGCGCCGGAGAGGACCACCGGTGTCATTCCGGGGCGTGCGCAGCACGAACCCGGAATCCATCGTGCGTCAGGTGATGCTGCCCGATGGATTCCGGGCTCGCCGCGCTGCGCGCGCCGCCCCGGAATGACGGCGAGGGTGGAGACGCAGTGTGCGCCTTGCTTGCAGTTCTGGCGGCAGCGGCGGTGCAACCTCTCCCCGCCCTTTGCGGGGAGAGGTCGGATTGCGCAGCAATCCGGGTGAGGGGCATGGCACATACGCGGCCCGGTGACTGGTCCATCGGACGGGCACGGCGGCTCTTGGTGACATGAATGCGGTGACATGATCACGCAGAATAAGTGGCACCACCCGTGCCGCTGCCCCTCACCCCGACCCTCTCCCCGTGAAGAACGGGGAGAGGGAGCGCACCGATCGCGGGGTGATGGCCGCGTCGCTCAATTTCCACGCATGCCACCCCGCGTTCCCGTCATTTGACCTGCCCCCATCGCACTCCTAAAACCGCCGTCAATTCTGACCAGAAACACCCCCGGGAGAGAGCGATGCGAGACGTGTTCATTTGTGATGCGGTGCGGACCCCGATCGGGCGCTTCGGCGGCGCGCTGGCGAAGGTGCGCACCGACGATCTCGCGGCGACGCCGCTGAAGGCGCTGAAGGCCAAGCATCCCAATCTCGACTGGGCCGCGGTCGACGAGGTGTTCTTCGGCTGCGCCAACCAGGCCGGCGAGGACAACCGCAACGTCGCGCGCATGGCGCTGCTGCTCGCAGGGCTCCCCGAGTCCATTCCCGGCCAGACGCTCAACCGTCTCTGCGCCTCCGGTCTCGACGCAGTCGGCGCCGCCGGCCGGGCGATCCGCGCGGGCGAGGTCGATCTCGCGATCGCGGGCGGCGTCGAATCCATGACGCGCGCGCCGTTCGTGCAGGGCAAGGCCACGGAAGCATTCTCGCGCTCGGCCGAGATCTTCGACACCACGATCGGCTGGCGTTTCATCAATCCCTTGATGAAGCAGCAGTACGGCGTCGATTCGATGCCGGAGACTGGCGAGAACGTCGCCGAGGAATTCCAGGTGTCGCGCGCCGACCAGGACGCGTTCGCGATTCGCTCCCAGCAGCGCGCCGGACAAGCGATCGTCTCGGGCTATTTCGCCGCCGAGATCACGCCGGTGTCCGTGCCCGGCGGCAAGGCGGGACCGATCATCGTCGACAAGGACGAGCACCCGCGCCCCGAGACCACGCTGGAGGCCCTCGCCAAGCTGAAGCCGATCGTGCGCAATCCCGGCACCGTCACCGCCGGCAATGCCTCGGGCGTCAATGACGGCGCCGCTGCGATGATCCTCGCCTCGGAAGCGGCGGTGAAGAAGCATGGCCTGACGCCGCGCGCGCGCGTGCTCGGGCTCGCCTCGGCCGGCGTGCCGCCGCGCATCATGGGCATCGGCCCGGTGCCCGCGGTGCGCAAGCTGATGGAGCGGCTTGGTCTGAAGATCACCGATTTCGACCTGATCGAGCTGAACGAGGCATTCGCGTCGCAAGGCATCGCCTGCCTGCGCCAGCTCGGCGTCGCCGACGACGCCGATTTCGTCAACCCGCATGGCGGCGCGATCGCGCTCGGCCATCCCCTCGGCATGAGCGGCGCGCGCATCGCGATGACGGCGGTGCACGGCCTCGAAGTCCGCGGCGGCAGGCGCGCGCTCGCCACGATGTGCGTCGGCGTCGGCCAGGGCGTCGCGCTGGCGGTCGAGACGATCAACTGACACGCCGCCGTCATTGCGAGGAGCGAAGCGACGAAGCAATCCAGAGCCACGCGTGTAGCCCTGGATTGCTTCGCTTCGCTCGCAATGACGGAGAATGCAGAGGGACCGCGCCATGACCATCTCCCGCGAACAGGACGTTACCCCCGCTGTGCTGGCGGTGATGGAGCAGACCACCAATCCGCGGCTGCGCGAGATCATGGTCTCGCTGGTCAAGCACCTGCATGGCTTCGTGCGTGACGTGCGCCTCACGGAAGCCGAATTCCGCGAGGCTGCGGCCATCATCGCCGAACTCGGCCAGCGCACCAACGACACGCACAACGAAGTCGTGCTGATGGCAGGCTCGCTCGGCGTCTCGCCGCTGGTCTGCCTGCTGAACAATGGCGATGGCGGCAACACTGAGACGGCGCAGTCGCTGCTCGGCCCGTTCTGGCGGCTGAACTCGCCGCGCACAGAGAACGGCGGCTCGATCCTGCGCTCGCCGACGCCTGGGCCGGCGCTGTTCGTGCAGGGGCGGGTGGTCGATCCGAACGGCGCGCCGGTCGCCGGCGCCGAGGCCGATGTCTGGCACGCGTCTCCCGTCGGCTACTACGAGAACCAGGATCCCGAGCAGGCCGACATGAACCTGCGCGGCAAGCTCACCACGGATGCCGACGGCCGCTTCTGGTTTCGCTCCGTCATGATGGTCGGCTATCCCATTCCGACCGACGGCGTCGTCGGCCGTCTCCTGAAGGCCCAGGGCCGTCACCCCTATCGCCCGGCGCATCTGCATGCGCTGATCGTGAAGCCAGGCTTCAAGGTCTTGATCTCGCAGGTCTACGATCCCAGCGATCCGCACATCGACAGCGACGTCCAGTTCGGAGTCACCAAGGCGCTGCTCGGCAATTTCATCCGACACGACGAACCGCATCCGACCGAGCTGGACGTCACCGCGCCCTGGTACTCGCTCGATCACGTCTACCGCATGGAGATCGGCGACACCGTGCTGCCGCGCGCACCGATCAAGTAGCACTGTCTTGATTTTCTGCTAGGGTCGAAGGCGCTGTAACGGTCGAAGGACAGCTCCTGATGACGTCGCCGGCTCTGCCATCTGTCGTCGACCCTGCGCGTTTGACGGAGGCGCTTCGTGCATCCGGCGCGCTCCGTGCGAGCGCGGTGCGCGAGGTCACGGTGCTCAGTGCCCGCGACATCATCGTCTCGCGGATCATCAGGCTCGGTGTGAGCTATGACGGCCCGGCTCCCGATGCGCCACAGACGCTGATTCTGAAGGTGGCACAGGAGAATTTCGCCAAGACCTTGTGGCAGGGCGGGCAGAAGGAAGTTGCGTTCTACACCACCGTCGCGCCGCATCTGCCGGGGCAACTGGTGCCGCGCTGTTTCGGTGCGCATTGGGATGGCGACAGCCATGACTGGCATCTGCTGCTGGAGGATCTGACCGACAGCCATCAGATCGCGACGGAATGGCCGCTGCCGCCGACATTGGCCCAGGCCGGAGCTATCGTCGAGGCGATGGCGCGGCTGCACGCGGCGTGGTGGGACCATCCTGATCTCGGCCGGACCATCGGCCAGTTCATCGAACCTGCGGCCATGGCGCAGGTGATGACGCAACTCTCCGGCCATCTCGAACGCTTCACCGCGCTGCTCGGCGACCGGCTGAGCGCTGACCGACGCGAGGTCTACCGGCGCTTCATCGCGTCCACGCCAAGACTGCTGGCACGCTATCATTCGCACCGTCACCTCACGATCGCGCATGGCGACGCGCATAGCTGGAATTTCCTGCTCGCCAAGCCAGGCGTGGCGGACCGCGCGCGCGTGTTCGACTTCGACCAGTGGCGGATCAATGTCGGCGCCAACGATCTCGCCTATCTGATGGGCTTGCAGTGGTATCCCGAGCGCCGCCGGCAGGTGGAGCGTGATCTACTCGATGGCTATCACGAAGCCCTGCTCGGCCATGGCGTGACCGGCTACAGCCGCGCCGCGCTCGACGACGATTATCGCTATGGCGTGCTGTGGCAGATCACCAAGCCGGTGTGGCAGTGGACCGCGAACATTCCACCGATCATCTGGTGGAATAATCTTGAGCGCATCTTCCTCGCCGTCGATGATCTCGGCTGCCGCGAACTGCTGGATTGATTTAGCAACTGGCTGCACCGTTGTGCAGAGCCGCTGATGGCTGAATTGCGTCTGCAGCGTCGGGTTGCCAAACGATGCTACAAATTCGGTGTCGTCCCGGGCAAGCACGTCGGCGCACCGCGCCGGCGTGCGCTGACCCGGGACCCATACTCCCAGAACGCCGTTTGAGGCAGGATTGCCACTCCGAGTCTTCGCCTCACGACGGCCTGTGGCTATGGGTCCCGGCTCTGCGCCCCGACGTCGCTACGCGACGCCAGGGCTTGGCCGGGACGACATCGCCGGAAGAAGCTAGCTTCGCGAGAACTAAAGCGACGGGGTGTTTATCTCGCCTCTCGCCGCTCTTAACGATCACCAGAGATTGTTCGCTCGGCATCAAACCCCCCGCCAGGGTCGGCGCGACATATCGGCATGTGCATGGCGTTCGGTATGGTCACGCAAAGGTGCGGCGTCGTCGGACCAGTGGACGGCTTGCGAAAGCACAATAATCGTGCTTTATTGTTCCTCATGGCCGCAAGCCCCTACGATCAGGCTGTTCGCTATCGTCTCCTCCTCTCCCCGGAGGCGCGGCACGCCGTCGAGGCGACGTTCGCCGATTATGCCCGGATGATGGACATGCTCGACGAGATCGCGAGCGCGAAGGGCATCGGCGCCAACCTCGTCGCGCTGCACGGCCATGCCTATGACCCGATCCGCAAAGCCACCCGGCTGCCGTCGCGGCTCGTCACGCTCGGCTTGCGCGACCGTGCGGCGTATCGGGCCGCATCGAACCCGCGGCTGCCGCTCGACGACCGATTGGTGAATGTCAGGGATGCCGGCACGCTGTCGCTCGGCACCGCGCTCGGCCGTGTCACGATTCCGTTCGAGGTGACCGGCTATGCCGCGGGCTGGACGCACGCGACGCCGGCCCAGCTCGTTCGCACCGATGACGGTGATTTCGAGATTCATTTCGGTGTCATCGCAGCTTCACGCCAACATATCAGCCCACGAAAGGACAACGTCATGCTCGCCGAACACGCGCCGGCTCCCGACACGCTCCTGTCACGCGCCGGGCGCCTCATCGCCGGGATCGCCTATGGAGCGATCGACAAGGCCGAGGACCACAACAAAGTTGCGCTGGTCAAGCAGGCGATCCGCGAAATCGAGCAGGCGGAGCGCGATCAGCGCGACGGCTTGGCTGCCGCGCGCGCCGAGGAATATCGGCTCAATGCCCGTCGCGCCGAGATCGAGCGCGAGACCGCCGCGCTGGCTGACCAGATCCAGGTCGCCATCGGCGAGAACCGCGACGATCTCGCCCGCGCCGGCATTGCCCGGCAGATGGACCTCGAGGCCCAATTCGAGGTGCTGTCGAAGGCGATCGACGAGAATGCCGAGCGCGTCGACGCGGTGCTGACGAGCCTGCGCGCAATCCTCTCCAGCCTGCAGGATGCGCAGGCGCGCCTCGCCGAGCTCGAACGCAGCGAGGCGATGGCTCAGCAGCCGAAGGCCGCCGCGCGCAAGACCGAGGATGCCGGCCTCGCCAAGGCCACGCGCGCGTCACGCGCGATCGCTCGCGCCACCGGCGTGCCGGAGGGCATCCCGCCGTCACCCGACATCGACGAATTGTCGAAGCTGAAGCGCGACAAGGACATTGCCGAGCGGCTGGCGCGTTTGAAGTCGCAGAACTGAGCGGGCAGGGGCGCACCGTCCCATGACCATCATCGAGCATTTCATGCAGCCCGAGGTGCGGCCGTTCGCGGTCGCCGCCGTGATGATCGTGCTGGTTGGCGGCGTCGAGGTCGGCTCGATGCTGATCGGCCTGTCGGTCAGCGAGCTGCTCGGCCAGACCGTCGATCTCGGGCACGACGGCAACAGCACCAGCATCGGCCAGGTGCTGTCATGGATTAATGTCGGCGGCGTGCCGCTGATGATCTGCATCCTGCTCGGGCTCGGCATCTTCTCGATCACCGGCTTCCTCATCCAGGATGTCGCCCGGCTGCTCGCGTTGCCGCTGCCGGCCTCGGCCGCAGGCGTGCTTGCCGCGATCGCCACCGTGCCGATGCTGCGGAGCTCGACGCGTTACGCCGCACGGCTCATTCCCCAGGACGAGAGCTACGCGGTCGGCCTCTCCGATCTGGTCGGCCGCACCGGCGAGGTCGCGGTCGGCCCGCTCGATGGCGGACTGCCCGGCCGCGTCCGCGTCAAGGACGTCCATGGCAATTGGCACGCGGTGACCGCCTCGGCCGCGCCGGGCTCGCCGCCGCTGCCGGTGGGCGCATTGGTTCTTCTCGTCGACCGCAAGGACGGCCGCTTCATCGCGATCGCAGCTGTCGACGAACTCGTCCCGTCACAACCGGACTCCTCGTCCAGAAAGTGATCTCTGTCATGTTCGATCTCATTGTCCCCGCCTCGATCGGCGTCGTGCTGCTGGTCGTCCTCGGCACGGTGTTCGCCGTGCTCTATCACCGCTCCACCCGCGACGAGGCCTTCGTGCGCACCGGCCTCGGCGGCAAGAAGGTGGTGCTCGACGGCGGCGCGGTCGTGCTGCCGATCTTCCACTCGATCGCGCGCGTGAACCTGAAGACGCTGCGGCTGCGCGTCGAGCGTTCGAAGAAAGATTCGCTGATCACCAAGGACCGCATGCGCGTCGACATCGACGCCGAGTTCTATGTGCGGGTGAAGCCGGATGTGGACTCGATCGCGCTGGCCGCGCAGACGCTCGGCGCCGTCACCAACAATGCCGAATTGCTGCGCGACCAGGTCGAGGCGAAGTTCGTCGACGGCCTGCGCTCGGTCGCGGCGACGATGGAGCTCTTAGACCTGCAGGAGAAGCGCTCGGATTTCGTCAAGCACGTGCAGGCCGCCGTCGAGGCCGACGTGCAGTCGAACGGCCTGGAGCTGGAATCGGTGTCGCTGACCAAGCTCGACCAGACCGACATCTCGTTCTTCAACGCCGAGAACTTCTTCGACGCCGAGGGCCTCACGCGGCTCAAGACCGTCACCGAGACACGGCGCCGCGACCGCAACGCGATCGTGCGCGACAACGAGGTGGCGATCGCGCAGAAGGATCTCGAGGCGCGCCAGCTCACCTTGACGATCGAGCGCACCAAGAAGGAGGCCGAGCTCAGCCAGGAGCGCGACATCGCCAACAAGACCGCGAGCACGCGCGCCGAGGTGGCGAGTGCGACCCAGACGGCGTGGCAGACCGAGGAGAACGCCCGCATCGAGGCGCAGCAGAAGATCGCCCAGCGCGAGGCCGAGGCCTTGAAGGTGCGAGAGACGGCGACCATCGAAAGCAACCTCGCGATCAACCGGCGCAAGACCGACGCCGACCGCGAGATCCAGATCGCCACCCAGGACAACGACATCCAGATCGCGACCAAGAGCAAGGAAACCTCGGAGGCGCGTGCAGTCGCCAAGGCGGCCGAGGCGCTCGCGGTCTCCGCGGAGGAAAAGGTGACGACGGCGCGCGCGATCGAGATCGCGGACCGCGAACGTCAGACCGCGGTGATGGCCGCGCGGAAAGAGGCCGAGCAGCGCTCGACCGGCATTACCGTTGCCGCCGAGGCAGAAAAGCGCGCGGCGGTCGATCGCGGCGAGGCGGCCAAGACCCTGGCCGAAGCGGAGGCCGAGGCCAACAAGATCAAGGCCGTCGGTGTGCGCGAGATCGGCGAGGCCGAGGCCGCAGTCATCCTGATGAAGAACGAGGCGCAGAACAAGCTCGGCAGCAACGTGATCGATTTCGAACTCGCCAAGCAGCGCATCGCGACCATGCCGGCCGCGCTCGGCGAGATGGTCAAGCCGATCGCCAACCTGAAGGACGTGCGGATCCTGCACACCGGCGGCGCCTTCGGCGGCAGCGGCAATGGCGCTGGGGGTGGCAATGTCGGCTTCGGCGAAGGCCTCGCCGGGGAGCTGCTGCGCGTCCATGCGCTGAAGCCCCTGATCGACGAGATCCTGGTGCAGTCCGGCTTCAAGCCCGGCGACGATCCGGTGCAGGCGCTGGCCGGCGTGATCCTGCCGGCGACCGAGGCCAAGCCCGCTGCCGCACCGGCGAAGATCGAGCCGCTGCAGAAGCCGTAGACCAGAATGTGAAAAGGGATGCCCCGGGGCTGGGGGCGGCGCTGGAGGAGCCACCGCCCCCGCCCGGCACATCACGAGTGGGGCGCTCATGAGGTGCAGTCCCTGCGCGCAACTCATACGCAGAGAACCGAGTGGGGTGATCAGAAGATAGCCGGAAACGCGCCGGATTGAAGTTACAAATCCATCACGTGGCGGTCACCTTTTTGCTATCCCGCGCACACTGCGTCCGAACAGCGCACGCAATTTCCGTCGCGGGGAACGTTCACTCCATCACGGCATGATCGGCCGGTGCGGACTGCTGACGCAGCGCCGTGCGAGTCGAGCCGATCATGATCGCGAGAGGGATGGACACCAGGATGAACGTCATCACCAGCTGATAGTCGTGCGAGAAGGCGAGGATCTGCGCCTGGACCATGACCATCGCATCGGCCATCGCGCGCCCGGCATCCGTGGACAGGTTCAGCATGCCGGCCACGTTGGGCATCTGCAAAGCGTGATTGAACGGGTTGATGTGCTCGACCAGAATCGCGTGATTCCGTCGCGTTCCCTCGGTGAGCTGCGCGATCGCGATGGAGATGCCGATCGAGCTTGCGACATTTCTCACCAATGTCAGCATCGAGGTTCCATCGGTCCGCAGCTCACCGGGCAGCGTCAAGAACGCCACGGTCGAGAGCGGCACGAAGACGAGCCCGAAGCCGAAACCCTGCATGATGCTGATGGTGATGATCTCCGGCACGCCGGTCAGGTCGGTCCAGGCCGTCATCTGGAACAGCGACAGCGCCGTCAGTGACAGTCCCACCACGATCAACGTGCGCGCCTCGATGTAGCGCAGCAGTCGCCCGACCAGCATCATCGCGACGAAGGTGCCGCAGCCGCGGGTGGCCAGCAGCACGCCGGCGGTGATGATGGGATAGCCGATGACATTTTGCAGATAGGGCGAGGACAGCGCCATGGTCGAGAACAGCACCAGGCCCATCACCGTCATGAACACGCAGCCGCCGACGAAATTGCGGTCCTTGAACAGCGCGAACTGGATGAACGGCCGCTTCGTGGTCAGCGAATGCGCCAGGAAATAATAGAAGCCGACGGCCGCGATGATGAACTCGATGATGATCTCGTTGCTCTCGAGCCAGCCTTGATCCTCGCCGCGGTCGAGCGCAATCTGCAGCGCGCCGATGCCGATGGCGAGCGCGGCGAAGCCGAACCAGTCGAAGGTCAGCTCCGCATTCGGCTTGGTCTCCTCCATGAAGGCGATCAGCCCGAGCACGGTCACCGCGCCGAACGGCAAATTGACGAAGAATACCCAGTGCCAGGAATAGGTTTCCGTCAGCCAGGCGCCGAGCGACGGCCCCATGATCGGGCCGAGCATCACGCCCATGCCCCAGATCGCCATCGCCTTGGCGCGCTCATGCAGCGCGTAGGAGTCGAGCATCACGGCCTGCGACAGCGGCACCAGCGCGGCGCCGAACACGCCCTGCAAGAGGCGGAACAGCACCATCTGGGTGATGTCCTGGGCGAGGCCGCACATGACGGACGCAATGGTGAAGCCGGCCGAGCAGACGATGAAGGTGCGCTTGCGGCCGAAGCGGTTGGCGATCCAGCCGACCGGCGCGGTCATGATCGCGGCGGCGACGATGTAGGACGTCAGCACCCAGTTGATCTGGTCGGTCGAGGCCGACAGCGTGCCCTGCATGTAGGGCAGGGCGACGTTGGCGATGGTGGTGTCGAGCGCCTGCATGATCGTCGCCGTCATGGCGCAGATCGTCACCATGTTGCGGCGGAAGCCCGGAACCGCGGATGAAGCTGCCGGCGCGTTCATCGTGCGCTACTCGTCCTTGTCGGCGGCATGCGCCGAGCCGAGCAGGCCCGCCAGCGTACGTTCATGTCCGGTATCGATCGACACGTTGACGCTCATGCCGGCCTTGAGCCTGCCGACGAACTTGTCGTTCTTGTCGAAATAGATGCGGACGGGCACGCGCTGCACGACCTTGACGAAATTGCCGGTCGCGTTCTGCGGCGGCAGGATCGCGAACTGCGCGCCGGTGCCCGGCGACAGCGAGCCGACGGTGCCCTTGAAGCGGTGGTTCGGGAATGCGTCGACGTCGAGCTCGACCGGTTGGCCCACGGCGACATAGGTGAAATCGCTCTCCTTCGGATTGGCGTCGACCCAGGGATGGCCGATGTCGATCACCGAGAACACCGGCGTGCCCGCGGTGACGAAGCGGCCGAGCTGGATCTGGTCCACCTGCGTGGCGATGCCCGGCATCGGCGCGCGCAACGTGGTGTGGTCGAGATCGCGCTGCGCGTCGTCGAGCTTGGCCTTCGCCTGGACATAGGGCGGGAACTGCTCCATCGGCAGCTCGGGATTGCCGAGCAGCTGCGTCTTCGCGTTCGACAGCTGCTGTTTGATGTACTGCGCCTGCGCGCCGGCCGTCACCAGGGCGTTTGCCGCATTGTCGAGGTCGAGCTGCGAGCCGAAATTGTTCTTGGCGAGCGTCTGCTTGCGCTCGACATCCTTCTGCTTGAGGTCGATGCCCTGCTGCGCGAGGTCGAGCATCTGGCCGTAGATCTTGATGTTGGCCGTGAGGTTGTCATAGGTGGTGCGTGCCTGTGCCAGCGCCGCCTTGGCCTGGTCGACCGCCAGGCGATAGGGCACGGGATCGATCTCGAACAGCTCGTCGCCCTTCTGGACCTGCTGGCCTTCCTTGACGACGACCTTGATGATCTTGCCGGAGATGTCCGGCGTGATCAGCACCTTCTGCGCGCCGACATAGGCGTCGTCGGTGGTCACGTAGCGGCCGCCGTTCAGATACAGCGCGAGGCCGCCGATGGCGGCGGCGATCGGCAGCACCACCAGCAGCAGCGTGCGGCGATAGCGTCGCAGGAACCCCGGACGGGCCGGTTTCTCGGCGGCAGCGGCCGGCGGTGCGGCCTCTGGATGGGCCTTCTGGTCGGGGGCGATTTTCAGGGCGGGCTCAGCCATAGCGCTGCTCCTTTCGCTGCTCGTCGCACAGCGACTGCAGGGCGTTTCTCACGTTTTCTTTGATCGCTTCGAGCTGGGCCGTCAGTCGCTCGGCATCGGCGGGACTGATGCCGTCCAGCGCAGTCTCGGTGATCTCGCCGCGCAGCACCGCGAGCTTGGCGAGCAGCGGACGGGCGGCCTTCTTCAGATACAGCCGGTTGACCCGGCGGTCGGTGTCGTCGCCGCGGCGTTCGATCAGCCCGGCATCCGCGATCTTGTCGATCAGCCGGGTCAGCGTGATCGGCTGCATCTCCAGCTGCTCGGCGAGCTCGGACTGCTTCATGCCCTCGTTGCGCTCGACCTTGGCGAGCACGGCCCATTGTGCCCGGGTCATGCCGAACCGCGCGGCTTCCTTGTCGGCATAGGCGCGCATCAGGCGCTGCAGCTCGCCGAGCGTAAACAGGAAATTCACGTCCGCGGACGTGCGGGTCATGGCCGGTCTCGATTCTGGACGGAGGGAACTAAGCTTTGGCTCTAATGAGCCTAGAATATAATAAGCAAGCTTATGAATATTTCACGGCGTCGTCGAGCACATCCGTTCCCCTCAAGATGCATGGCTCCGCCGCGGCCTTTGGCGAGCGGGCTGTGAAATGCTAGATTGTCGGCAATGACCCTCGCAAAGCCTACCTTCCCGCCGCCCGACCACGATCATGGCCGCTGCGCGGCCGATGCCCTCGACCATGCCGAGCGCGTCTGCGCCCAGCGTGGCCAGAAGTTCACGCCGCAGCGTCGCCAGGTGCTGGAGGCGCTGCTGTCGAGCCACCGGCCGCTCGGCGCCTATGAGATCATCGAGGAACTGGCCAAGGTGGCCGCGCGACCGGCACCGATCACGGTGTATCGCGCCCTCGAGTTCCTGATGGCCAACGGCTTGGTGCACCGCATCGAAAGCCGCAATGCCTTCCTCGCCTGCGCGCACGATCATGAGCACACCGCGCTGGTGGCGTTCCTGATCTGTGAAAAATGCGGTGCCGTCGGTGAGGTTCCCGCCGCGCCAATCGCGGAGAGCCTGAAGAGCGCGGCCGCCGCGTCCGGCTTCCTGCCGAAGATGTCGGTGGTCGAGATCACCGGCCTCTGCGCGCACTGCCAGAAGGCCGCGTGAGATCCGTCACTGCGCCGCAAGGTGTACAGCGCCCACTGATCATCGTATTCGAGCTATCGCCGCCGCGACGGTGCGCTCCCTCTCCCCGTTCTTCACGGGGAGAGGGTTGGGGTGAGGGGCAGCCACGAGCACCAGACGTGCGGAGAGCCCCCCTCACCCGGATTGCATCTGATGATGCAATCCGGCCTCTCCCCGCGCGCGGGGAGAGGCGTGGACCGCCGCTGCCGGCCGAGTTGTTCGTCCGATCCTCGCGCACGAATCTGACCGCGTGTGCGCTGGGGGTCCAAGAAAACCAAACCCTTTCGGGAGCCCACGCCCTCGTGTCCGCAACGTCCCCCTCTTCCGCCGCGACCCGGCCGCTCGGCCCGGGCGCCATTGCCGTCACGCTCGTGCTCTGCCTGTCCTGGGCCTTCAACCAGATCGCAATCAAGCTGGCGCTACCGGAGGTGCCGCCGATGCTGCAGGCGACGTTCCGCTCGGCCGGCGCACTGCCGGTGCTGCTGATCTTCGCGCAGCTGCGCGGCGTGAAGATGTTCGAGCGCGACGGCACGTTGTGGCTCGGCATCGTGGCCGGCGCGCTTTTCGGCCTCGAATTCGTACTGATCTACCAGGGCCTTCTGCTGACCTCGGCGTCGCGGGCCGTCGTCTTCCTGTACACCGCACCGTTCTTCGTCGCGCTCGGCTCGTTCCGCTTCCTGGGTGAGCGTCTGGGACCTGCGCAATGGGGCGGGCTGGCGCTGAGCTTCGCCGGCGTGGCGCTGGCGATCGGCATCCCCCAGGCCAATGTCGACGGCCGCGTCCTGCTTGGCGATCTCCTGGTGGTCGGCGGCGGGCTGCTGTGGGGTGTCACGACGGTCTTCATCAAGGGCAGCCGGCTGCGTTTCATCGCACCGGAGCGCGCATTGGGATACCAGGTGGCCATTTCCGTCCCCATCATGGCCTTGGCCGCCCTGATCGCCGGCGAGCGCCTCACCCAGGTTCCCAGCCCTTTCGTCCTTGGGCTGCTCGCCTATCAGGCGATCTGGGTGGTCGGCACCACCTTCACGATCTGGTTCGCTCTGATCAAAGCCTATTCGGCCAGCAAATTGTCGGCATTTACCTTCATCACCCCTTTATTCGGGGTGGTGGCGAGCTATTTCATCCTGCATGACGCCCTGACGCTCGCCTTTGGCCTGGCCGCCGTGCTTGTGATCATTGGGCTTTTTCTGGTCAATCGCCCGAACCGCGTGCTGCTGGCTGCGACTGATCCATTGCTGAATGTCACCAAAACCTGATATCCGAGGCCCCATGAACAAGCCCGAGATCCTGCCTCAAACCGATATCGCCGGCCCTGCTCCCCGGCACCAGACCACGCAAGTCATGGTCGGCAATGTCGCCGTCGGCGGCGGCGCGCCGATCGTGGTGCAGTCGATGACCAACACCGACACCGCCGACGTCGACTCGACGGTGGCCCAGGTCGCAGCGCTGGCGCGCGCCGGGTCCGAGATGGTCCGCATCACGGTGGACCGCGACGAGGCGGCGGCGGCCGTCCCGCACATCCGCGAGCAGCTCGACAAGCGCGGCATCACCACGCCCCTGATCGGCGACTTCCACTATATCGGCCACAAGCTCTTGACCGAGTACCCCGCCTGCGCCGAGGCGCTGGCGAAGTACCGCATCAATCCCGGCAATGTCGGCTTCAAGGACAAGCGCGACACCCAGTTCTCGACCATCATCGAGCTCGCCAACACATACGGCAAGCCGGTGCGCATCGGCGCCAATTGGGGCTCGCTCGACCAGGAACTGCTGTCCAAGCTGATGGACGAGAACGCCGCCTCTGCGAACCCGCGCGACGCCCGCGCGGTCATGCGCGAGGCCATGGTGCAGTCGGCGCTGCACTCGGCCGAGCGCGCCCAAGAGCTCGGCATGCCGAAGAACCGCATCATCCTCTCGGCGAAGGTCTCGGCCGTGCAGGACCTGATCGCGGTGTATCAGGATCTCGCCGCGCGCTCCGACTATGCCATCCATCTCGGCTTGACCGAGGCGGGCATGGGCTCGAAGGGCATCGTCGCCTCCTCGGCCGCGCTCGGCATTCTCCTGCAGCAGGGCATCGGCGACACCATCCGCATCTCGCTGACGCCCGAGCCCGGCGGCGACCGCACGCTCGAGGTGCAGGTTGCGCAGGAGCTGCTGCAGACCATGGGCTTCCGCACCTTCGTGCCGCTGGTCGCGGCCTGCCCGGGCTGCGGCCGCACCACCTCGACCACCTTCCAGGAGCTGGCGCGCTCGATCCAGGATTTCATCCGCGACGAGATGCCGAGCTGGAAGTCGAAATATCCGGGCGTCGAGGGTCTCAACGTCGCCGTCATGGGCTGCATCGTCAACGGCCCCGGCGAATCCAAGCACGCCAACATCGGCATCTCCCTGCCGGGCACGGGCGAGGCCCCGGCCGCGCCGGTGTTCGTCGACGGCAAGAAGTTCCGCACCCTGCGCGGCCCGACCATCGCCGCCGACTTCAAGGCCCTGGTCATCGACTACATCGACCAGCGCTATGGCGCGGGCGCCAAGGCGCCGGAGAGCGTGACCGCCGCGGAGTAGGGGCGGCGCCCTGTTTGAGTGCGGCGCCTCACGCGCTGCATATGCTCCTATGATGATCTGAGATCGAGCCACCGCCACGACGACGGTGCGCTCCCTCTCCCCGTTCTTCACGGGGAGAGGGTTGGGGTGAGGGGCAGCCGCACGGGCGGTGCCGATTCCCTGCAACGAACTGTTTGAAGATATCTGTAGCATTCCAATAGGCGCCTGGCGGTCGTGCCCGTCCGATAGACCTTTGACCTGGCCGCACTCGTGCCATGCCCCTCACCCGGATGGCTGCGCAATCCGACCTCTCAGTGCGAGCGAAGCTCGTCGCGCCCCCGCAAAGAGCGGGGAGAGGTGAGAGGGCCGCAACACCCGGTGCGACAACTCGCACCTGTTGCTGGGCGAGGCAGTCGCATCCTCACAACTCACAGCTGCTTGTCCCTCTCGCCTCATTCTGAAACTTTCTCGCAGGCTGCGCCGCCCCACTGCTGCCCGCTTGATCAGCACCTTGAGGCCTGCTGAAGAGGATGCCTCGATGACTCTCGACGTCAGGGAAATGGAGCTCGCCGAGACCGCTCTGGTCATCGACTACTTCTATTCATCCAGCATCGAGCAGCTCGACCTGATGGGCATCGATCCGACGCGGATGCCGACCAGGCCGGTCTGGGCCGGCCTGTTCAAGTCGCTCTACGAGACGCCGCTCACCGAGCGCGCGGCGCTGCTGGTGATCTGGCGCCTCGATGGGCGCCCGATCGGCTTCTCCAGCTGCGATCGCATCGTGTTCGGCAACCGCGCCCACATGCACCTTCATGTCACCGAGCCGGAGCTGCGCAGTCGCGGCCTCGGCACCGCATGCGTCCGCCGCAGCGTCGATCTGTATTTCGAGCGGCTGCAGCTCAAGCAACTGTTCTGCGAGCCGCACGCCTACAACACCGCACCCAACCGCGCGCTGCAGAAGGCGGGCTTCCGTTATCTGAAGACCTACAAGACCGTGCCCGGCCCGATGAACTATCACCAGGCGGTGACGCGCTGGATGATCGAGCGGTGAGACAGCGTCCATGCGTGTAGCGCTTCAATGCGCCAGCGCATGATCTCGCCGAATACGGCCCAACTCCCTCCACACCGTCATTCCGGGGCATTCGCGCGCAAAATGGCGCAGCCATTTTGAAGCAGCGCGAATGAGCCCGGAATCCATAACCACAGGCAGACATGTGTCGAAGACAAGCGCCACATCGCTCCCGTTCCTCATCCGCAGTCGTGGCTATGGATTCCGGGCTCGCGCTCCGCGCGCCCCGGAATGACGCTCGGAGAGAGTACCAGTGTCGTCCCGGCTCAAGGCCGGGACGACGGCGGAGGATGTGGCGGGCGCCCGCAATCTCAAGATTTTGCCCGTCGCGTTACCATGTCGCAGCCATCGGGCCTTGTGCCGTCGGGCAAATCAGAACGATCTTTCCGCCCGTCCCGCCTCATTGAAGAGGGACGCTTCGCGGTCGTCACGAACGTGGAGGCGGGATGCGGTGGACGCGACGTGGCGCAGCGGGCCCAAGGGCGTGCGGACGAACGTCATGGCGCGGACGGTCAAGTCGCATGGTCCTGACATCCCGACGCTGATGCCAAGCTGGCTGATGATCGCCAGTGACGGGGGCAAGACAGCCCGGTCCCCGGGGAGAGTGCGAAGCAGCCGTTAAAACCATTGCGCAGGGAGGGCCGGGTTTTCTCCGGCTGAACCTGTGGTACCTGCCGCCTGCATTTTTTTGAGCAGGCGGGCCACGGGCCTCAGTCGGGGCCCGGCCTTCCCTGCGCCCTCTGATTGGAGAGGGCGAGATGAGGATCAATGCTCGGACGCGAAATGCGGGCGCGAGGATGATGAACTGCGCCTATGAGGATGACCGGCTGCGCCGACAAACTCCGCCGTCGTCCCGGGCAAGCCGCACCAACGCGCATGCGTTGGTGTGGCGCCGACCCGGGACCCATACTCCCAGGAGCAAATGTGAGGCAGGCTCGAGCGACCGGATGTGCCAACCACGACGTGCGGTGGCTATGGGTCCCGGCGTCCGCCGGGATGATACTGAATGCGAGGCGGCGCTGTCCCAACTCATTCCTACAACGGCGCCTGCCCGTATTCCCGGTTGGCGAGGCTCGCTTCCTCCAAGTCCAGGTCGCGTTCGATGCGGCGGCGGGTTTCGTCGGTGATCTTGCCGTCGCGGAGCATGACGTGAATGGTCTTGCGTTCGACGCCGATCAGCTCCCGCGTCAGCTCGATGCCGAGCGCGGAGGCGTCGTAGTCGTCGGGGTTCAGGGTTTCCGGCAACTGGTTGGCGCGCACCTCGTGGCGCGCCCGCAGCAGCCGCACCACCTCGTCGGACAGCTCGCGGTCATTGGTCATCGTCTCCAGCGACCTCAGCGCCCGATCGAGCACCTCGCGCCGGGCCGCGATTTCCTGCTCGTGCTCGCGCACATGCTCGGCGCGGCCTTCCTGGCCGAGCCCGAGCCCGCGCACGACCAGCGGCAGGGTCAAGCCGAGTCCGATCAGCGTGAAGAAGATCACGCCGAAGGCGACGAACAGGATCTCGTCGCGATAGGGAAACGCATCGCCGGTCGACAATGTCAGCGGCAGCGCCAGCGCGGTCGCGAGCGAGACCGTGCCGCGCACGCCGGTGAAGCCGATGATGAAGGTCTGCTGCCAGGGCGGCAGAGGATCGCGGGCGCGCAGCGAAGAGCTCAAGAGACGTGGCAGGATGGTCGCGGGAAAGGTCCAGGCGAAGCGCGCGATCACCACGATGGCGACCACCAGCGCGGTGGCGATCATGATCTCGTCGAGCGGGAATGCCTTCGACTTCTCGTAGATCAGCCGCATCTGGAAGCCGGTCAGCAGGAACAGCATGCCCTCGATCAGGTAGACCACGAGGTCCCAGAAGAACACGCCCTGCAGCCGGGTCGCCGAGGAGATCCACAGCGGGCCGTTCCAGCTCATGTAGAGGCCGCAGGCCACCGTCGCGATCACGCCGGAGCCGCCGACATGCTCGGGAATCCAATAAGCGAGATAGGGCGTCAGCAGCGACAGCGTGATCTCGACCTGCGGATCCCTGGAATAATGCCGGGCGCGCAGCATCAGCCAGCCGACGCCGATGCCGAACGCGATCTCTCCGACGACGATCGCGGCGAATTCGCCGGCGGCGACGGGAAAGGAAAACGTGCCGGTCATGATTGCCGCCACCGCGAAGCGGTACAGGATCAGCGCCGTGGCGTCATTGGCGAGGCCCTCGCCTTCGAGGATCACCATCACCCGGCGCGGCAGATGGAGCCGGCGGGCGATGGCGAGCGGCGCCACGACGTCGGGCGGCGCGACGATGGCGCCGAGCAGGAAGCCGAGGCTCCAGGGCAGGCCGAGCAGGACGTGAGTTGCCGTCGCCACCAGCGTTGCGGTGAAGATCACGCAGCCCACGGCCAGCAGCACGATCGGCCGCAGATTGCGCTTGAACTCGCGCCAGCTCATCGCGACGCTGGAGGAATAGATCAGCGGCGGCAGCACCACCAGCAGCACCAGCTCGGGCGGCAGCGCGAAGGCCGGCATGGTCGGGACGAAGGCGAGCGCGATACCGGCCAGCATCATGAGGATCGCCGGCGCAAGATTGGCCCGGCGAGCAACAAGCGCGGTTCCCGCCAGCACCGCCAGCAGGATCAGGAAAATCTGGAAATGCGCTTCCATAGGGGTTGGCCTGGCGTCGTTGCGCCGGGCTCAATCCCGAAGATCGTAACGATAGGATTTCGAGACGATCCGCCAGCCGTCGGCGAGCTTCATGGCGACGAGATAATCGGTGAAATAGCGCGGCGGCAGCTGGCAGCGCACCTTGATGAAGGCGGTCTTGTCGTCCGAGCGGTCGATGGTGACGATGAAGTCCTCGCGCGGCTTGCCCTCGCCCTTGGCAGATGGACGCTTGCGGACCCAGGCGAGCCAATCCGGCACCGTCAGGACCTTGAGCTCGCCGTTCTCGACCCAGCGCAGGTCGGCGGTTGGATGGAACACCGCGCCGAGCTTGTCGGCGTCGCCCTCATAGAGCGCATCGAAATAGCCCTGCACCACGGCTTCGACGCTCGAACGATCTGTGCTCACGGCCATCTCCCTGGAACCCGGACAAACAAGCATCGCATTTTCGATGCAAATCCGGGCTTGGCAAGCCATGAACTGCGGCCGATGCTCCCTCGACAGAAATATCGTGGCCGACGCGGGTTCTCCGGGAACAACGGCTGCGTGATCCCGATCACAAGGCGAGCGGGCTTTAATCTGGTAGGCAGAGCCGGCAGATTTCCCAGGGCTATGGGGTAAGACGATGTCGTGGTCAGTTCGATTGGGCGGTTTCCTTCTGGCGGCAGCGCTGCTGCTCGCCGGCCACCCCGCGCTCGCCGAGAAACGGGTGGCGCTGGTCATCGGTAATTCCGCCTATCAGAACGTGCCGCAATTGACGAACCCGGCCAATGACGGCGCGGTAATGACCCAGACCTTCAAGAATGCCGGGTTCGACGTGGTCGACTACCGCCGCGACCTCACCGCGCGGGAGACCCGCCGGGCGCTGCGCGATTTTGCCGACGCGGCCCGCGATGCCGACATCGCCGTGGTCTATTATGCCGGCCATGGCATGGAGGTCGAAGGCTCCAACTACCTGATCCCGATCGATGCCCGGCTCGAGCGCGACACCGACGTCTATGACGAGACGCTGTCGCTCGATCGCATCCTGGTTGCCGTGGAGCCCGCCAAGAAGCTGCGGCTGGTCATTCTCGATGCATGCCGCGACAACCCGTTCACCCGCAACATGCAGCGGACGGTGGCGACCCGCAGCCTCGGGCGCGGCCTCGCCAAGGTCGAGCCGACCAGCCCGAACACGCTGATCGCCTATTCGGCCAAGGCCGGGTCCACCGCACAGGACGGCGATGGCAGGAACTCACCGTTCACCCTGGCGCTGTCGCGCCACATCGCGACCCCCGGCCTCGACGTCCGCAAGGCGTTCGGCTTCGTGCGCGACGAGGTGCTGAAGTCCACGAGCAACCGCCAGGAGCCGTTCGTGTATGGCTCACTCGGCGGCGAGGACGTGCCGCTTGTGCCCGGCGTGCCGCGCGTCGTCACGCAGATGCCGGTGGCGCCCGTCCCGAGCCCGCAGGCCGATATCCGCCGCGACTACGAGCTGGCGATGCAGGTCGGCAACAAGGGCGCGCTGAACGCGTTCCTGGCGCAGTATCCCGACGGCTTCTATGCCAGCCTCGCCAAGCTGCAGCTCGAAAAGTTGACCGCGGAGGAAAATCGCGCTGCCGCCGCCGAGAAGGCCCGCGTGACCGAGGCCGAACGGGCCCGTCTTGCCGCGGAGGGGGCCCGCAAGGACACGCTGGCCAAGGCTGAGGCCGAGGCCAAGGCGGCCGAGCAGGCGCGGCTCGCAGCCGAAAAGGCCAATCAGCTGGCACAGCAGCAGGCCGCCGAGGCCGAGAAGAAACGCCAGGAGCAGCCGCTCGCAGCGGCCGACAATCCGCGCGCCGCGACCTCGCCGGCCGCAGCTCCGCCGCAGGGGCCGCAGGTGGCTTCGCTGACGCCGGCGTTGCAGCCCGCCGATCTGACCAAGTCTGTCCAGCTCGAGCTGCGCCGCGTCGGCTGTCTCACCGAGGAGGCCGACGGCGATTGGGGCTCGGCCTCGCGCCGCTCGCTGTCGCAGTTCAACCGCTATGCCGGCACCAAGCTCGACACCCAGGCCGCCTCGGCCGATGCGCTGCAGGCGATCAAGCTCAAACAGGCGCGCGTCTGCCCGCTGGTCTGCCAGCACGGCTTCAAGTCCGACGGTGACCGCTGCACCCGCATCGTCTGCGCCGAGGGCTCGTTCGTGAACGACGACAACGAGTGCGAGAAGCGGCGCGAGAAGAAGCCGGTCGCCAAGCGCGGCCAGGACGACGAGGACATGCCGTCGCGCCGCCGCGCTCGTGCTGCGCCCGAGCCCGGCATGCCGATGTCCGCTCCCGGCGTAGGGGGTGGCGTTGGCATCGGCGTCGGCGGCGGTGGTCTCGGCGTCGGCATCGGCGCGGCTCCGGGCTATGCCAAGCCGCAGACCCAGGCCACCCGGCCGTCGAAGTCCTCCGGCCAGATCTATTGCGATGCCTATCTCTGCCGCGCGGTCAGGCCCGGCTGCCGGCTCGAATATCGCGGCGGCGGCGGCCCCGCCAACAATGCCAGCGTCGAGGTGTGCAACTGAATGGTCTGCCTTCGATCGTCGGCTGCGCTCATGGAGTTCGTCATTGTCGAAACGAGTTGGCCGTCCGGATCTCGGTCCACCTCTCTCCACCGGGGAGTGGTCGGCGCGTAGCGCCGGGTGAGGGGGCTTCCACGATCATCTCTCACCTGACGCCCTCACCCGAATTGCGTCCGGCGATGCAATCCGACCTCTCCCTTCGGGAGAGGTGTATCCCGTCTCACGCGGGCGTTCGGTTCGGTGCGGCGAGGGAGCTATCAGGACGAGATCGCGCTCGCGGCGATGTTGACCATCAGGGCGACCAGGGCGGTGTTGTAGACGAACGAGATGATGCCGTGCACGGTCGCGGTGCGGCGGATGATCTTGTCGGTGATGCCGACATCGGAGACCTGCGCGGTCATGCCGATGATGAAGGAGAAGTAGACGAAGTCCCAATAGTCGGCGGGCTGCTGCTCGTCGCCGCTCGGGAATTGCAGGCCGCCGGGCTTGGCGCCGCGGTAGTAGTCATGGGCATAGTGCAGGGCGAAGGTGGTATGCACCGCGGCCCAGGACAGCGAGACCGTGAGCAGCGCCAGGATCAGCGCCGGCGCGTCGCGCTTGGAGGCGCCGAGCTCGAAAACGATGGCGGCGATGCTGGCGAAGGCGCCGAGCGCGGTGACCATCAGGATCACGAAGCGGCCGTCGTCCTGCATGATCGCCTTGCGGCGGATGTGATGATGCTCGCTGCGCAACATCATCACCGCGACCAGCACCAGGTAGAGCGCGGTGAAGACGTCCCAGCTGATCAGGAGCCGCGTGATCAGCCGCAGCGTAGACGGCAGCAGGAAGAAAGCGGCAACCGCGAAGCCCAGCGACGCGAAGGTGCGGGGCCTCGCATAGACGATGCGCAGGGCCGTCGGCAGCCGTGTGAAACGGGCGAGGGCCGGGTCGTCAGGATGGACGCCGGCCAATGCCTCGCCTCAGCTCTTGCGCTCGGCGACGAAGTGGGCGGCGGCGCGCAGCACGTCGCCCTTGGCGCCGAAAATCGACAGCGCAGCGTCGCCGCGGGCGAGGAGGTCGCGGACGCGCTGCTTGGCGCCCTCGATGCCGAGCTGGGTGACGAAGGTGGTCTTGCCGAGCTCGGCGTCGGCGCCGGCGGGCTTGCCGAGCGTTGCGGCATCGCCCTCGACGTCGAGCAGGTCGTCGGCGATCTGGAAGGCTTCGCCGAGGGCGCGGCCGTAATCGTCGAGCGCCTGGTACTCGGCCGCCGAGGCCTGGCCGAGCAGGGCGCCCGCGATGCAGCCGAAGCGGAGCAGCGCGCCGGTCTTCATCTGCTGGACGCGGGCGACGTCGACCGGGCCGCTGTCGCCGAACCGGCCCTCGCCGGCGAGGTCGAGGATCTGGCCGCCGGCCATGCCGCCGACCCCGGCGCAGCGCGCCAGCGCCCGGGTCAAAGCGAGGCGAACCCCGGCGTCGGGATGGATCTCGTCGCGGGTGATGATGTCGAAGGCGATGGTCAAGAGCGCGTCGCCGGCCAGGATCGCGGTGGCGTCGTCATAGGCCTTGTGCAGGGTCGGACGTCCCCGGCGGAGATCCGAATTGTCCATGGCCGGCAGGTCGTCGTGGATCAGGGAATAGCAATGGATGCATTCGAGCGCCGCACCCGCCATCAGCGCGCCCCGGCGCGGCACGCCGAACACGGCGGCGCTCTCGACCACCAGGAAGGGACGCAGCCGCTTGCCGCCGCCAAGGCTCGAGTAACGCATCGACTCGATCAGCCGCTTCGGCCGGATGATCTCGTCGGCCATCGGCGCATCGGACAGGAGCTCCCCGAGCAGCGCTTCGGTCTCCTCCGCGGTCTTGTCCAGGCGTTGGGTGAAGTCGGTGGCCGTCGCAGTCATTTAAGAAGAGCTCCAGGGGGGGCGAAATTCGCCGGACAATCGTTGATGGCGGCGACTTCGTCAATTGCCGGGACCGTGGCGGCTTTCGGCCGCAACGGTAGCAAAAAGCGTCAAAAAAAGCAGGAAACCTCACCGAGATGTCGGATACTCCCGCCCAATTGCCCGCCGATGCGGCGGTCCCAACCGAGCGGCGCCTGCCCTTGCGTACCGTCAGAACCATCCTGGTGATCGTCGTGCTGGTGCTGCTCGTGCCCTACGCACTGACGCCGTTCTATGCCGTGGGTCACCCGGTCTCGACCCTGATGCTGTGGCGGACGGTCACCGGCCAGCCGGTCACGCGGCACTGGATCGACCTCTCCGCGATGTCGCCCTCGCTGCCGCGTTCGGTGGTGGCGGCGGAGGATGCCAAATTCTGCAGCCATCACGGCATCGATTGGGGCGCGCTGCGCGAGGTCATGGACGATGCCGAGGATGGCGAGGTCAGCCGTGGCGGCTCGACGATCACCCAGCAGGTCGCCAAGAACCTGTTCCTGTGGCAGGGCCGCAGCTACGTCCGCAAGGCATTGGAGCTGCCGCTGGCGCTGTGGATCGACCTCGTCCTCAGCAAGCGGCGCATTCTGGAGATCTATCTCAACATCGCCGAGCTCGGCCCCTCCGGCCAGTTCGGGGTGGAGGCTGGGGCGAATTATGCATTCAACCGCTCCGCGGCCGGCCTGGGCCCGCGCGAGGCGGCGCTGATGGCCTCGATCCTGCCCAATCCCGTCCGGCGCAGCGCCCGGACGCCCGGGTCCGGCGTGCGGCGCCTATCGGCGACCTATATGGTACGGGCTCAGGCCGCCAGCCTGCAGACCTGCTGGGGAGACCGACGTTGAGGCTCGGCGGGCGCGAATTTTGGCCAAAAATGCCTCGGAGAGCCCTAGCCATCGCGGACCCCTTCCTCTATAAGCGCGGCCTTGATCGGCATCCTGGCTCGCCAGCTTCTTGGCTGCAGCCGTCCCTTTGCGGACGATGCCTTCCGAATACCCCTAGAGGATACCGATATGGCCGTCCCCAGAAGAAAAACTTCGCCGTCGCGCCGCGGCATGCGCCGCTCGGCCGACGCCATCAAGAAGCCGACCTATGTCGAGGACAAGGACTCCGGCGAGCTGCGTCGTCCGCACCACCTGGACCTGAAGACCGGCATGTACAAGGGCCGCCAGGTCCTGAAGAAGAAAGACGCCTGATCGTCCGCGGGCAGCGTTTGAGGCCGCCCGAATTCGGCCATTGATGAGGTTGAAATCGGTCCCGTGCGATTGATTCGCCGGGACCGATGCGCATGGATCATGCGCGACGCTCTTTCGTTGATTCGTCGGACACCATCGATTTCGCGCCGAGCCTCGACCGGCGCCACCCAAGGCTTCAACCGATGTCCATGGTCGGTTTCCCGCTGCTGCTGATCCCGTTGGCGATCTACAACATGATCGTCTTCCTGATGCCGGGGGTCGCGTTCAGCGAGACGCTGCTGCGCCTGCAGCTCCCGTCCGGGGAGGTCTGGACGATCTCGCTTGGCGACATGCTGCTTGCGCTCGGCGTGCTTCTGCTGCTGCTCGAAATCATCAAGGCGGCCAAGCCGAACGGCAAGTATCTGACCGACCACCTGCTGTCGCTGCTGGTGTTCGGCGGCGCAGCGGCTGAATTCGTGATGTGGCAGAAGTTCGGGAACTCGACCTTCCTGCTGCTGACCCTGCTGGCGATGGTGGACTTCTTCGGCGGCATCGCCCTGCGCACCAAGCGCGCCGCCCGCGCCGCCGTGGCAGCACCTGCTCCGATGCCGGCGCCGGCCGATGAACACGTCCCCGAGCCTGAGCTGATCGAAGAGCCGGCCAAGGAGCCTGCTCCCGTGGAGGTTCAGCCGACGGACGCTGCCGCCGCTCCTGACCCCCTCCTCGAGGGGCCCACCGACGCCGTGCCGGCGGCGGCTTCGGTTGCCGAATCGGTGCTGCTCGACCGCTCGGTGCCCCCGCCGGCTCCTGCCGCCGAACCCAAAGTGGCAGCCCCCGAGGTCGCTGGCGAAAATGGCCGGGATCCCCTCAAGACAGACCCGCCGAAGGCCTGACGGGGCGCGCGCCGGATCAGATGACCTGCCGCGTCCGGGGGCTGGCACTCGTGACCGGATGAAGCCTCGCCGCATAGGCATTGTGGACATCGGCCGGCGCGGCGCGGCGCAGCGTGCGCGTCTGCGGCAGCTGCTCGGCGGTGGCAATCAGATGAGCGATGAAGCCGGCGTCGGGGCGGGCGGCGCGGCTGACATGCCCTCGGCGGTCGCGGCTCGTTGCCGACGACAGCGGCACCAGCGAGCAGGACATCTGCTCGGCGCCGTCCCGGCCGTCCTCGTGATCGATCGTTAACATCGTCCCACCACATCCGGCGCGCTCGTCTCGTTATGGGACGCCGGAGCCTTTCACCCTTCGACCTCGCAAGGGCAATGCCGCGCCCGGCTTGCCAGGTCCCTTCCGATCGAAAGATGGTTGATGCGCTTCTGACGCACGCACGTGACCTCGGCATGCTCTCCGTTAACCAGAGATGCGTAGTCTGATTCGCGAAGTCCGCTGCCGCCGCTCGCACGGGTAGGTGTCGGCTGTCCTTGAAATCGACGCCGGTCCGCGCCGGCTTGTTCCGAAACGAGGCGATCTTGACATCCGATTTGCCGCAGACCTCGATGATCCTGGCGTCCCTGGGCCAAGCAGCCTTCGTCTGGGATCTCGCGAGCGACGTGATCGTCTGGAGCGATCATGTCGGCGCCGTGTTTGCCGACGTGCCGCTGCCGCAGCTCTGCAACGGCACCGAGTTCGGCAAGCTGATCGAGCCCGACCGGAGCATCCGCCTGGAGGTCATGCGTCAGGCGACGCCGCTTCATGGTGCCGCCGGCACGCCCTACCGGATCGAATATGGCGTGCGGACCCACGCCGGCGCGCCGTTGATCTGGGTCGAGGAGACCGGTTGCTGGTTCGCAGGCTCCGACGGCCGGCCCTCGCGCGCCCAGGGCATTGTGCGGATCAACAACGAGCGGCATGCCCGCGAGGAGCAGCTGCTCAAGCTGTCGCGCCACGATCCGCTGACCGGCGAACTGAACCGCACCCATCTGCTGGCCACGTTGGCCGAGGTCATCGAGGAGTCGCAGCGCTTCCGCTTCTCCTGCGCCTTCATGCTGGTGGGTATCGATCACCTCGCGCGCATCAATGACGCGTTCGGTTTCGATGTCGCCGACGGCGTGGTGCTGGAAATTGCCCAGCGCATCCGGTCGCGGCTGCGTGGCGGCGACTCGTTGGGACGCTTCTCGGGCAACAAATTCGGCCTGATCCTCAAGAACTGTACGATGGACGACATGAACGTCGCCGCCGAGCGCTTCCTGGCGACGGTTCGCGATGAGGTGGTGCCGACCAAATCCGGGCCGGTGGCCGTGACCGCGACGATCGGCGCGGTCAGCGTGCCGCGTCATGCCCGCTCGGTCGAGGAAGCGGTCAACCGCGCCCATGAAACGCTCGATGCGGCCAAGCGGCGTCGTATCGGCTCTTTCTCGATCTGGCGGCCGAATGTCGAACGCGACGCGCAGCGCAAGGTCAACATCCGCGTCACCGACGAGATCGTCACCGCGCTCAACGAGCGGCGCATCGTCACGGCGTTCGAGCCGGTGGTGAACGCCCACACGCTGGCGCCCGCCTTCTACGAATGCCTGGTGCGGATGCGGCAGGATGACGGCCGCGCGCTGCTGGCGCCGGACGTCGTGCCGGTCGCCGAGCGCCTGGGCCTGATTCGGCTGGTCGATCACCGCATCCTCGAGCTCGTCGTCGCCGAGCTCGCGAGCACCCCGAACGTGACCTTGAGCCTGAACATTTCGCCGGAGACCACCATGGATCCGGACTGGTGGGCCTCGATCGAATCCATGATGCGCGCCCATCCGGGCGTGGCCGAGCGCCTGATCGTGGAGATCACCGAGACGGTCGAGATCCAGGACATCGACGATCTCCGCGGCTTTGTGACGCGGCTGAAGGATCTCGGCAGCAGGATCGCGATCGACGATTTCGGCGCCGGGCACACGTCGTTCCGCAACCTGCGCAAGCTGGGCGTCGACATCGTCAAGATCGACGGCGCGTTCGTGCAGAATCTCGTCCGCTCGGCCGATGATCGCGCTTTTGTGCAGACGCTGGTCGAACTCGCGCGGCGGCTGCAGATCAAGACGGTGGCCGAATGGGTGCAGGATGAGGCGTCGGTCGCGCTGTTGCGGGACTGGGGCTGCGACTACATCCAGGGCCGGGTGATCGGCCTTGCGTCCGTCGAGCGGCCCTGGATCGAGAGCAGCAGAGTGGAGCTGCCGGCGGCGAGCTGATCGGCCTCCGGCTTAGCGCCGAACGCCTCAGCCTTGCTGGTCGTCCTTCTTCGGCTCCGACATGCGGTCGAGCCGCTCCTGCATGTCCTTCATCTGGCGGCGCAGCTCGTCGATATTGTCATCGGGCGCGGCGGCGGCACCCGGCTCCGCGGCCTTCTCATCGCTGCGGACCGCTGCAGGTGCAAACGGCTTGAACATCGAGAAGGTCTGCTGGAACAGCTCCATATTGCGCCGCACCTGCTCCTCGAGCGGCGCGAACGGTGTTCCGCTGAAGGTGTCCGCGATCTGCTTGCGGAATTTCTCCTGCTCGCGGGTGAGGGTATCGATCGACTGTTCGAGGTATTTGGGAACCACCATCTGCATGCTGTCGCCATAGAAGCGGATCAGCTGGCGCAGGAACGTGGTCGGCAGCAGGTTCTGGCCCGCCTTGTTCTCCTGCTCGAAGATGATCTGGGCGAGCACGGAGCGGGTGATGTCGTCGCCGGTCTTGGCGTCGTAGACCAGGAAATCCTCCCCGTTCTTAACCATGGAGGCCAGATCCTCGAGGGTCACGTAGGTACTCGTCCCGGTATTGTAGAGCCGCCGGTTCGCGTATTTCTTGATGGTGGTGGGTTGGTCAGATTTCGCCATGAGCTCACACATGCAAACCGAGAACAGGGGAACCCGGCGGCGTCGCCGCAGGGCGAAGAGCTACGCAATGCAATAAGGTAATCACTTTCGAGCGAGTTCGGCTACGGTTTTGTGCGGAACGGTTAATTGGGCAGCAGAAATCTTGCTCACGAAACGGCCAGACATCCCATTTTGGATGCGCCGCAACAGGAATTGCGGCCGCCGCCGATTGACATGTCGCAACGACGTTAACAGGATGACGGGCGAAGGTTGCGCACCGCCAATCCGGGGCTTGCGGACGGCCGGCACGACCGTGAACTGAAAAATTCGGTTTGATTTCAAATACGCCCAATCTCTCAAGCCTCGCTCTCACGTCCAAGATCAAGAACCCCAGGAGATGCCCATGTCAGACGATGTCGTCATCGTCAGCGCCGCCCGCACCGCGGTTGGAAGTTTCAACGGTGCTTTTGCCAGTGTCCCGGCCCACGAATTGGGTGCGGTCGCCATCAAGGCTGCGCTGGAGCGCGCCGGCGTCGAGCCGGGTCGGGTCTCCGAGGTCATCATGGGTCAGATCCTGACCGCCGCGCAGGGCCAGAATCCGGCGCGGCAGGCCTCGATCGCCGCCGGCATTCCGGTGGATAGCCCGGCCTGGGGCATCAACCAGCTGTGCGGCTCGGGCCTGCGCTCCGTCGCGCTGGGATACCAGGCGCTGAAGAACGGAGACTCCGACATCGTCGTCGCCGGCGGGCAGGAGTCGATGAGCATGGCGGCGCACGCACAGTATTTGCGCGCCGGCGTCAAGATGGGCTCGCTCGAGCTCGTCGACACCATGATCAAGGACGGCCTCTGGGATGCCTTCAACGGCTACCACATGGGCAACACCGCCGAGAACGTTGCCAAGCAATATCAGATCACGCGCGCGCAGCAGGACGAGTTCGCAGTTGCGTCGCAGAACAAGGCCGAGGCCGCGCAGAAGGCCGGCAAGTTCAAGGATGAGATCGCGGCGGTGACGATCAAGGGCCGCAAGGGCGATACCGTGGTCGACACCGACGAATATCCGCGTCACGGTGCGACGATCGAGGCGATGACCAAGCTGCGCGCGGCCTTCGAGAAGGACGGCACCGTCACGGCCGGCAATGCGTCGGGCATCAATGACGGCGCTGCGGCCGTCGTTCTGATGACGGCCAAGCAGGCCGTAAAGGAAGGCAAGACGCCCCTGGCGCGGATCGTCTCTTGGGGGCAGGCCGGCGTCGATCCGAAGATCATGGGCACGGGACCGATCCCGGCCTCGCGCACCGCGTTGAAGAAGGCCGGCTGGAACATCGCCGACCTCGATCTGATCGAGGCCAACGAGGCGTTCGCCGCGCAGGCCTGCGCGGTCAACAAGGATCTCGGCTGGGATCCGGCCAAGGTCAACGTCAATGGGGGCGCGATCGCGATCGGCCATCCGATCGGTGCATCCGGCGCGCGCGTTCTCGTGACTCTGCTGCATGAAATGCAAAAGCGCGACGCCAAGAAGGGCTTGGCCACGCTGTGCATCGGCGGCGGCATGGGCATCGCACTGTGCGTTGCACGCGACTAAAAACGCGGCACTGATTGCGAACCGTTCAGTCTTCGCAATCCCCTGCAGCTCAACTAAAGATCAACGCCCGGCGATCTCGCCGGGCGTTTTGTTCTTGATGTCCGTCAAACACGCCGCATAATCGACCACTAAAAAAACGGAGTTGAACGAGCATGGATGTCCTGGCGGCAAGTTGATTGCTGCAAGGGCGAGCATGATCCAAAAACAACGGGTAGGTGCGTCGACATCCAGAGGTTGTCGTCGTACGAACAGTCATCGAGGGAAGGATTCGACATGGCACGTGTGGCGTTGGTGACGGGGGGGACGCGCGGTATCGGTGCGGCGATCAGCAAGGCGCTGAAGGCGGCAGGATACAAGGTCGCGGCGAATTACGGCGGCAACGATGCCGCTGCGGAGAAGTTCAAGGGCGAGACCGACATTCCCGTCTACAAATGGGACGTGAGCTCGTTCGAGGCCTGTTCCGAAGGAATCAAGAAGGTCGAAGCCGAGCTCGGGCCGATCGACGTGCTGATCAACAATGCCGGCATCACCCGTGACACCGCCTTCCACAAGATGACGCTCGAGCAGTGGAGCGCGGTCATCAACACCAATCTCGGCTCGCTGTTCAACATGACCCGTCCGATCATCGAGGGCATGCGCGCGCGCAAGTTCGGCCGCATCATCAACATCTCCTCGATCAACGGCCAGAAGGGCCAGTTCGGTCAAGTCAACTACTCCGCCGCGAAGGCCGGCGACATCGGATTCACCAAGGCGCTGGCGCTCGAGACGGCCAAGGCGGGCATCACCGTCAACGTGATCTGCCCCGGCTACATCAACACCGAGATGGTGCAGGCGGTGCCGAAGGACGTGCTCGAGAAGTCCATCCTGCCGCTGATCCCCGTCGGGCGTCTCGGCGAGCCCGAGGAGATCGCGCGCACCGTCGTGTTCCTCGCGGCCGACGAGGCCGGCGCCATCACCGGCTCGACGCTCTCGGTCAATGGCGGCCAGTACATGGCGTGATGTCAGCGGTGGCGTTGCCACCGGGTGCGATCTACGGCTAAGACACGAAATGCCCGCGCTCGCCGCGGGCATTCACGTCTTGAGTGTTGCCCGGCGCGGGCGCAGGCGTGAATGGCCGTCGGAATCGGCCGTGATGGAGCCTGCTGTCCGATGTCCCAGCGCACCGCGACCTTGATCGGCCTGACCGCGATTCTGATGTGGTCGCTGCTGGCCTTGCTGACGGTGGCAACTGGCACAATCCCCGCATTTCAGCTTGCCGCGATGACCTTTGCCGTCGGCGGCGTCGTCGGCATGCTCACCGTCTTGCAGCGGGCCAATGTGCTGCAGGTGCTGCAGCAGCCGGTGACGGCGTGGGCCGTCGGCGTCGGCGGCCTGTTCGGCTATCACGCGCTGTACTTTCTCGCGCTGCGCTTTGCACCCCCTGCGGAAGCCGGCTTGCTCAACTATCTCTGGCCGCTCTTGATCGTGCTGTTCTCGGCCTTTCTGCCCGGCGAGCGGCTTGCGATTCATCACGTGATCGGCGCCGCGCTCGGGCTCGTTGGCACGGCGCTGTTGTTGGTCGGCAATGGCGCGAGCTTCGCAGCCAGCCAGCTGCCGGGTCTCGTGGCCGCGTTCGTAGCGGCCTTCGTATGGGCGATCTACTCCGTGCTGTCGCGCCGTCTGAAGGCGGTGCCCACAGATGCCGTCGCGGGGTTCTGTCTCGCCACATCCGGACTCGCCGCCCTGGTCCACCTGGCCGTCGAGCGTACGGTCTGGCCCGACAACGCGATGCAATGGCTGGCCGTTACCGGCCTCGGCCTCGGCCCGGTCGGTGCTGCCTTCTACGCCTGGGACATCGGCATGAAGCGTGGCGACATTCGTGTGCTCGGAGCGGCGTCCTATGCGACGCCGCTGCTCTCGACCGCGTTCCTGATCGTCGCCGGCTATGCCCAACCGAGCGCCGCGATCGCCGTCGCGGCCTTGCTGATCGCAGGCGGGGGCCTCGTCGCGGCAAAGGACATGTTCCTGCTGCGCCGCCGCTAGCGGCACTGCTGCGTACGCCGCGTCGAATGTCGGCGCCGATGGCGAATACGCACGTTATCCTTGATGCGCGCTTAACCCGGGAACCGGCGGCATCGTTTGCTGGTAGCTTGCAACCGGCGATCGTGGCTCGGCGCGGTCTGCACCTAACCCAGCCTTTACCGGTGGTGCGCGACACTTTGCCCGCAATGGTGCTGACAACGGGGCGGCGGATGCCGGACGTGAGACGTTACATGGCCCGCGCGGGGGAGTTGTTTCGCGTTCCCGCCGACAATCCCGAACTGACGCGCGCGCAATTCCAGGCTTTCTCCAAGCAGGTACCGCTGCTTTATTTCATCCTGATCACCAACAGCCTCGCGCTCGCCTACACGTTCCTGCCGTTGGCACCGGCATGGCTGACGGTCTCGGTGCCGGCGCTGCTGTCGACGATCACCGGCGTTCGCATGCTGTGGTGGCTGCGCCAGGGCGAGGTGACGAGCAGCGACGCCGAGGTACTGCACAATCTGCGCGTCACTAACAGGATCGCCGGGCCGATCGGTGCGTTGTTCGTGGTCTGGTCGTTCGCGCTGTTTCCCTATGGCGATCCGTTCGCCAAGGGACAGGTCGCGTTCTACATGGCCGTCACCGTCATCGGCATCATCTTCTGCCTGATGCATCTGCGCTCGGCAGCGCTGATCGTGACGCTGGTGGTGATCGTCCCTTACGTGATCTTCTTCATGTCAACGGGCGTTCATGCGCTGCGGGCGATCGCCGTCAATCAGCTGCTCGTCTCGGGCGCGATGGTGACGGTGCTGTTCATCTATTATCGCGACTTCGCCGCTTTGGTCGCGAGCCGCAAGTCGCTGTTGGCCGAGCAGGCTGCAACCCAGGCGCTCTCGGACGAGAACTTCCGGCTCGCCAATCTGGACTCGTTGACCGACCTTCCCAACCGGCGCCGGTTCTTCTCCGAGCTCACCCATGCCTTCGCCGAGGCCGAGCGCGACGGCACGCGCCTTGCCGTCGGCATCATCGATCTCGACGGCTTCAAGCCGATCAACGACACCTATGGGCACACGGTGGGCGACCGCGTGCTGATGGAGGCTGCGCGCCGGATCAGCGAGGTGTGCAAGAGCCGTGGCTCCCAGGTTCATCTGGCTCGTCTCGGCGGCGACGAGTTCGGTCTCGTGGTGGTCGGCAATCCGACCGACGACGATCTCCTCGCGCTCGGGCGCGAGATCACTGATCTCATCAAGCTGCCTTATCAGTTCGACACGACGCATACCGGTCTGTCCTGCTCGACCGGGTTCGCGCTCTATCCGCGTTCGGCCATGGCGGCGGATGCCCTGTATGAGTGCGCCGACTACGCTCTCTATCACGCCAAGCGCCGGGCCCGCGGTCAGGCCATCATCTTCTCGACGGAGCTGGAGGCGGAGATCCGCAGCCGCAGCGTGATCGAGCACCTGCTGCGCACGGCGGATTTCGAGACCGAGATGGATCTGGCGTTTCAGCCGATCATGGATGCCACGAATGCGCGCACCACCGGCTTCGAGGTCCTGGCGCGCTGGCGCAGCCCCAAGCTCGGACTGGTGTCGCCGTCCAGCTTCATCCCGGCGGCCGAGCGGATCGGTGTCATTCGCGCTCTCACCCGCGTTCTGCTGGTGAAGGCGCTGGCGACGGCACGAACCTGGCCCGAC
The DNA here is from genome assembly GCF_013178945.1 of Bradyrhizobium aeschynomenes. Lineage (GTDB taxonomy): Bacteria > Pseudomonadota > Alphaproteobacteria > Rhizobiales > Xanthobacteraceae > Bradyrhizobium > Bradyrhizobium aeschynomenes. The sequence continues at coordinate 165,834 of NZ_JABFDM010000011.1, read as the reverse complement.
GACATCCGGATGTCGTTCAACCTCTCGGCACATGACATCTGCTCGCCCGAGGGAATCCTGCCACTGATCTCCATCATCCACGCCAGCGGCGTTCCGCCACGGCGCATCGAGTTCGAGATCACGGAGACGGCCGTCACCTTCGATTTTGCCAGGGCCGAGGAGTCGATCGCGGCGTTGAAGGCCATCGGCTGCGGCATCTCGCTGGATGATTTCGGCACCGGCTATTCGTCGCTGAGCCACGTCCATCGGCTGCCGCTCGACAAGCTCAAGGTCGACCGCAGCTTCGTGCGCGACGTCAACGCCAATCCGGTCAGCCACAAGATCATCAAGTCGCTGACCGGCCTGTGCGCCGACATGGAGATTTCCTGCGTCGTCGAGGGTGTGGAGACCAAGGAGCAACTCGACAGCCTCAAGCGCCTGGGCGCCGACTACATCCAGGGCTACTACTTTGCCGAACCGATGCCGGCCGAGGCGATCTATGGCTTCCTCACCAAGGAGCGTCAGCGCTTTGCCGAGCCGGCCGGCGCCAAGATCGCCGGTCTGAGCGCCTGAGTCAGACCGCGGGCTCCCAGCCTGCGGGCGCCAGCTCGAAGCCCTCGAACCTGAATCCCGGCGCAACCGTGCAGCCGACCAGGGTCCAGTCGCCTGTGCTCTCGGCTGCTTGCCAGGCATGGGCGGGGACCACCGCCTGCGGGTGCTGCTCGGCCGCAAGATCGATGCCGAGCGTCGTCGTCTGCGGCGGCTTGCCCTCGCAGGCAATTCGCAGCGCCAGCGGAGCGCCGGCATAGAAGTGCCAGGTCTCCACTGCGTCGACCCTGTGCCAATGCGAGCGCTCGCCGCGCGCGAGCAGGAAATAGATCAAGGTCGAGGCGGCGCGCCCGGATGCGTCAACGGCGGTGTCACGAAAGGTCTCGCGATAATGCCCGCCTTCGGGGTGTGGCAGCAGACCGAGACGGGCGACGATATCGGCTGCGGACAGCGTGGTCATGGCCGTGCTCCGTCTTACGACTTGTTCTTGCGTTCGCGCAGCTCGCCGAACACCTCCTCCGGGCTTGCGCCCTTCATGCGCAGCCGGATCGCGACCGCCGGATCATCGGCGCGCAGAAACACGTTGGCCTGCTTCTCCTCGCCGAGCAGCGTCGGGATGGTTGGCCGATTGGCGGCGCGGAGCCGCGTCACCTCGTCGGCGCGGGCTTTCAGCGCTTCGTTGTCCGGATCGACCGTCAGCGCGAACTTGACGTTGGAGAGGGTGTATTCGTGACCGCAATAGAGCCTGAAATCGTCCGGCAGCGTGCGCAGCTTCAGCAGCGAATCCCACATCATCGGATAGTTGCCTTCGAACACGCGGCCGCAGCCGATCGAGAACAGCGTATCGGCTGCGAACACGGCCTTGTCGGCATCGAACACGTAGGCGACGTGGTCAAGCGTATGGCCCGGGGTCTCCAGCACGCGCGCAAGCAGCTCGCCGATCTTGACCACGTCGCCATGGGCCACGCGCAGATCGGCATTGCCGATCGCCGTCGTCTTGTCGTGGGGGGCCACGACACGGCAACCATATTTCTGCTTCAGCTCGGCGACCCCGCCGACATGGTCGTGATGATGATGCGTGATCAGGATGTCGGTCAGGGTCCAGCCCGCAGCCTCGAGCTGGCGTATGATCGGGCCGGCCTCCGGTGCATCGATCGAGGCGGTGGCGCCGGTCGCGGGGTCGTGGATCAGATAGCCGAAATTGTCGGACAGACAGGTGAAGACGCGGATGTCAGCGGCCATGATGTCTCCGTTCGGCGATACAGGCGGCAGAGATATGGCGTTAACGCTGCAGGCGCAACGCAATATTGGACGCGCGGCAGGCCGCATCCGCATGGTACATTGACGCCATGGACGTGATCGATCTGCGGAATTTCTATTCGGGTCGCCTCGGGATCGTCGCGCGGCTCCTGATCAACCGCGGCATCCGCGCGCGCTGGCCGAGCGCGGCTGGACAGCGCGTGCTGGGCATCGGCTATCCGACGCCCTATCTCGGACTGTTCCGCGAAGACTCGGAACGCTGCATCGCCTTCATGCCGGCGGCGCAGGGGGTGCTGAAATGGCCGACGGCGCGGCCGACCCTGGCCTCACTGGTGGACGAGTTCTCGCTGCCGCTGCCGGATTCGGCGGTCGACCGCATCCTGATCGTTCACGCCCTGGAAATGTCGGACGATCCGGCCGGGTTGCTGCGCGAAATCTGGCGCGTGTTGGCGCCGACCGGGCGCGTGATCATCGTGATTCCGAACCGGCGCGGTGTCTGGACCAGGACCGACAACACCCCGTTCGGCCATGGCCGGCCCTATTCCCGCTCGCAGATCACGCAGCTGCTGCGCCAGACTTGGTTCACGCCGAGCGCCTGGGGCGAGGCGCTGTTCATGCCGCCGGTCGGCGGTTGGTTCCTGAAATCGGCGATGGCCTGGGAGCGGGTCGGCGCGGCGCTGTCGCTGCCGTTCGCGGGCGTCCATATCGTCGAGGCGACCAAGCAGGTTTATCGTGTCATTCCCGCCCGGCGCGAGCGCATCCGGCTGATCCCGCGGCTCGAACCGGTGCTGGCGCCGGCGCCGTCGACCCAAGGATCTAGTCTCGGGTCCAACCTTGGCTCCAATCGCGGCGCCAATTCCGCCTCGGATGATTGATCGCGCGCCGGCCTCGTCGAGGGAAGTAACGGCCGCACAAAAAAGCGGGCGGACAAATCGCCCGCCCGCCTTCTTCAATCTGTCAGCAACGATCATTCGCCGGGATTGAGGTCCTCGCTCGGGGCCGGCGCCGCAGCGGCGGCTTCCGGGCGCGGGCCGTGCGGACGGCGGCGGCGGCGCGGGTAGCGTTCGGCAGCGCCTTCGAAGGCCGCCGGGGCGTTGGCAATTTGCGGCTGGGGACCGGTGATGAAGGACGGCAGGCGATCGACGCCGCTGTCGGCAATCACGGGCTGCGGCTGTGGCTGATACTGGGCAGGCTGCGGGCGTTCGCGATGCTCGCGCTGCTCCTGGGGTTCGCGCTGCTCACGAGGCTCGCGATGCTCCCGCGGCTCCCGGGGTTCTCTCGGCTCCCGATGCTCTCGGGGTTGGCGATGCTCACGTGCTTCGCGGTGCTCACGGGGCTGGGGCTGCTGCTGGTCGCGCTGATAGGGCTGGTTGTCACCGCGCTCGCGCTGGCCGCCTTCACGCATGAAGGGCTGGGGCTGCGGCTGGGCGGGAACGAAGCCGGGCTCCTGGCCGAAATTCGAGAAGCTCTCGCCGTCATCGTCGAGGTCGTCGACGGTCAGGTCCTCGGTCGAGCGCGGCTGCGGCTGGTTCTGCCGGAACTGCTCCTGGGCGGCGGCGATCAGGCGAAAATAGTGCTCGGCATGCTGGTAGTAGTTCTCGGCGGCAACGGGATCGCCCGAGGAGCGGGCGTCGCGGGCAAGCTGGACGTATTTCTCGGCCACATGGGAGGCAGTGCCACGGATCTTGATGTCCGGCCCGTTGGACTCGAACACTCTGGTCAGCGGATTCTGGCCGCGCCGGTTGTTGTTATTATTGTTACCGCTATTCCGGTTGCGCATCCGCTTGTTGTTTTGACCGTTTCTCATGTCCTGCCTTTATTCCAACCCTGCGTTAGGAGCACTGATTGTCAGAGCACTGATTGTCATCGGAATACCGATACCGTTGAAATACCGCCTCGCGGCCCGGCGCCCGCGCACGTTCCAAATGGACGATCTCGCCCGACCGGTTCCGAGATGCCGGTTCCGACCCATGCCTTCGACCCAAGCCGATGTGATCGACAGCCGATTCTCTCGACAAAAGCGCGTTCAACACGCGTTCCCCACCCACCAGCCGTCTCGGCCGGCGAACCACGTCATTCAGCCAGCCCGGGCGATGTGCGCCACGACCGACCCAGTTTGCTTAGCGTAAGACCTCAAGTGCAAAGTCAGGCTTTCGTTCGCTTTGCAGTCGTGGGCTGCGCAGCCATCCGGCTCTCGCGCTCAACAGATCTGCGTTCTGGAACCAATCGCCCGGCGCGGCTCTCTGGCATCCGTCCGCGGCAGTATTCCCTGAATACCACTCAGCGGGCCTGCGCCGATGCTATGGAGGGAACGTAGTCGCTCCCCGGGGATATTCCAAGAGCTTTTTCCATTTGGGCCGGCCTTTAGCGGACCTTTTTTAGGGCCATGACGGCCCTTGAAATGCCGCCCAGATCGGCCCTCACGCCCGCCGAATCGGCCGCCAGCCCGGCCTCCGTCATCAGCGTTGCGACGTCGCCGCTCTGTCCGACGCCGACCTCGACGACCAGGGCGCCGCCGGGTTGAAGCAGGCGTGCGGCCTGCGGGATTAGCGCGCGATAGGCATCGAGTCCGTCGCCGCCGCCATCGAGCGCGCGGCGCGGGTCGTGGGCGCGGACCTCGATGGCGAGATCCTCGATGTCCGTCGAGGGGATGTAAGGCGGGTTCGAGACGATCAGATCGAACGGCGCCTGCAGAGCGGCGGCAAAGGAGCAGGCGACAAAGCCGGCGCGGTCGGCAAGGCCTAGCGCCTGCGCATTGTCGCGGGCGGTCTCGAGCGCGGCGACGCTGATGTCGGTGCCGACGCCATAGGCCCGTGGCAGCTCGGACAACAGCGCCAGCAGGATGGCGCCGGAGCCGGTGCCAAGATCGGCGATGCGCAACGGTCGCTTGAGGTCGCCGCCGGCCGTGAGATGCTCAAGCGCCAGCTCGACGACGGTCTCGGTGTCCGGGCGCGGCACCAGCGTATCGGCTGATAATTGCAGCTCGAGGCCCCAGAACTCTCTGGTCCCGAGGATGCGCGCCACCGGTTCGCCGGCCAGTCGGCGCACGGCCAGCACGTCGAGGCGCTGTGCGTCCTCTTGCGACAGCTGTCGCTGCCCGTGAATCACCAGTCCGGTGAGGTCGAGCTGCATCGCGTGCCCCACCAACAGCCGCGCGTCGAGCTCGGGCGAATCGAGCCCCGCGGCTGCGAGGCGCGCCGCCAACGTGCGACGGGCCGTATCGATGGTTGCCCCGGCGACGATCTCCGTCATCGCGCCGTCTCTCTCCACGGGTCATCCCCGCGAACGCGGGGATCCATACGCCGTGCAGGCGCGGGACGGGCAGTCGGAGTGGCCGTCTGTGCCAGCCACTGCAGCCGGTGGTTATGGGTCCCGGCGTTCGCCGGGACGACACGGAGTGTGTCGCGGCAGCGTCGCATCGCCTCTCGCAATGCGCGGACGCTCATCACGCCGCAGCACCTTGCGCGGCGAGCTGCGCGGCCTGATGCTCGGTCGTCAGCGCGTCGATGAGTTCGCCCAGCGCTTCGCCGGCGATCACCTGCGGCAGCTTGTAGAGCGTCAGATTGATGCGGTGGTCGGTGACGCGTCCCTGCGGGAAATTATAGGTGCGGATGCGCTCGGAGCGGTCGCCGGAGCCGACCTTCTCCTTGCGCTCGGCCGAGCGAGCGGCATTCACCCTCTGCTGCTCGGCATCATAGATGCGTGAGCGCAGGATGTTCATCGCCGAGGCTCGGTTCTTATGCTGCGAGCGGCTGTCCTGCATCATCACCACGATGCCGGTCGGGATGTGGGTGATGCGGATTGCCGATTCCGTCTTGTTGACGTGCTGGCCGCCGGCGCCTTGCGCGCGCATGGTCTCGATGCGCAGATCGTCCTGCTTGATGTCGACGTCCACATCCTCGACCTCCGGCAGCACGGCCACCGTCGCCGCGGAGGTGTGGATGCGGCCCTGCGTCTCGGTGTCGGGCACGCGCTGCACGCGGTGCACGCCGGATTCGAACTTCAGCTTGGCGAAGGCGCCGCGGCCCTGCACCTCGGCGATGATTTCCTTGTAGCCGCCGACGGTGCCTTCGGACGCCGAGATCACCTCGACCTTCCAGCCCTGCAGGGCGGCGAAGCGCTCGTACATCCGGAACAGGTCGCCGGCGAACAGGGAGGCCTCGTCGCCGCCGGTGCCGGCGCGGATTTCCAGCACCACGTTGCGGTCGTCCATCGCATCCTTCGGCAAGAGCGCGACGCGGATCTTCTGCTCGAGCTCGCCGCGGCGCGCGATCAGCTCGTCGCGCTCGGCCTCGGCCATTGCGCGCATCTCGGCATCCGTCTCGGGATCAGCGATCAGCGCCTCGGCGTCGGCGAGTTCTTTGACTCCTGCACGATAAGCCTTCACCGCCTCGATCAGCGGATTGAGCTCGGCGAGCTCGCGGGTGATCTGCACGTAGCGGTCGGAATTGACCTGGCCGAGCAGCTCCGCCTCGAGCGAGGCGTGGTGCGCGAGCAGAACGTCCAGTTTGGCTTCGGGAAGCGACGACATGATGCAATCTGATCTAGGAGCAAACAATACGAAGGGAAGACGCGCGGTGCGACAGGCCCGCTACAGCGCCAGGCCTTCGCTCTCGGCGAATTCGGTCAGCTTCTGCCGCATCGAGAAGCTGCCGGCCGGCGCCGCCAGCCACTCGGCCATCTTGGCCTCGGCCTTGGCGGCGTCGAGCTCGAGGATCATCGCCTTGACCGGGCCGTGCGCGGTCGCCGACAGCGACAGCGAGCGGTAGCCGAGCGCGATCAGCGCCAGCGCGCCGATCGGCTTGGACGCCATCTCGCCGCACAGCGACACCGACCGCTTCGCCGCCTTGGCTTTACGCACGATTTCCTGCAGCGCCCGCAGGATCGGCGTCGACAGCGTGTCGAACCGTTCGGAGACCTTGGCATTGCCGCGGTCGACCGCGAACAGGAACTGGAACAGATCGTTGGATCCGACCGAGATGAAGTCGACCTTGGAAAGCAGCTCGTCGAGCTGATACAGCAGCGCCGGGACCTCGAGCATGGTGCCGACGTCGACGCGCTCCGGCAGCGTGTGGCCGTGCTGGCGCAGGTAAGTCAGCTCGCGCTCGACGATCGCCTTGGCGGTGTCGAACTCGGCGACCTCCGAGATCATCGGGAACATGATGCGGAGCGAGCGCCCGCCGCCGGCGCGCAGCAGCGCGCGGATCTGGCCACGCAGCAGGCCCGGACGATCGAGGCCGAGGCGGATCGCGCGCCAGCCGAGCGCGGGATTCTCCTCGATCACCGTCTCCATGTAGGGCAGGGCCTTGTCGCCGCCGATGTCGAGTGTCCGGAACGTGACGGGCTTATTGCCGGCGGCGTCGAGCACCGTGCGATACAGCGCGAGCTGATCGCTGGAGCGCGGCAGGCTGGCAGAGACCATGAACTGCAGCTCGGTGCGGAACAGGCCGATGCCGGCGCTGCCGGTGTCCTCGATATGCGGCAGGTCGATCACGAGGCCCGCATTGATCATCAGCTCGATCGGCTGGCCGTCCTTGGTCTTGCAGGGCTTGTTGCGCAGCTCGCTGTATTGCGCCTGCCTACGGGCGCGGAAGCGCACCCGCTCGGCATAGGCGGATTCGATCTCCGCCGACGGCCGCACATAGATCGAACCGGACGTGCCGTCGACGATGATGGCATCGCCGGGATCGGCGATGCCGGGCGCGTTCGGCACCTCGCCGACGGCGGGAATGCCGAGCGCCCGCGCCACGATCGCCACGTGCGAGTTCGCGGTGCCTTCCTCCAGCACCAGGCCGCGCAGCCGCTTGCGGTCGTAGTCGAGCAGCGCCGCCGGACCCATCGCGCGCGCGATCAGGATGGCGTTGTCGGGCAGGTGATCGCGGCTCGGCGCATGATCCTGGCCGACCAGCTGGCGCAGCAGGCGGTAGCCGAGATCCTCGAGATCGTGCAGCCGCTCGCGCAGATAAGGATCGGTCGAGCGCAGCATGCGGGCGCGGGTGTCGGACTGCACGCGCTCGACGGCGGCCTCGGCGGTGAGGCCGGTGGCCACCGCTTCATGCAGCTTGTGCGACCAGCCCTGGTCGTTGGCGAACATCCGATAGGCTTCGAGCACCTCGCGATGCTCGCCGCCGTCGGCGACGTCGCCGCGTTCCAGCATGCGGTCGAGATCGGCGCGCAGCTTCACCAAGGCGGCATCGAGCCGCTTGATCTCCTTGGGCAGATCCTCGGCGATGTAGTTGTTGACGACGACGCGCGGCTCGTGGAGCACGACATGGCCGAGCGCGATGCCGTCCGACAGCACCGCGCCGGTCTTGTGGATCGAATGCCGAACCGCGGGCTCGGCGCCGGGCTGCGCCAGCGCGGCGAGCTCGCCGGAGGCGATCATCTCGGCGAGCACCATCGCCGTGGTCTGCAGCGCCTCGACCTCTTCCTCGACATAGGTGCGCTTGGCGCGGTTCTGCACCACCAGCACGCCGAGCGTGTTGCCGGCGCGCAGGATCGGCACGCCGAGGAAGGAATGGTAGATCTCTTCGCCGGTCTCCGGGCGATAGGAGAAGGCCGGATGGTTCTGCGCGTCGCTCAGGTTGAGCGGGGTGGCCTCGCTGGCGACGAGGCCGACCAGGCCTTCATGTGCGCTCAGCACCGTCATGTGGACGGCGTCGCGGTTCAGACCTTCGGTGGCGTAGAGCTCGAGCGTGTTGTCGACGCGCAGCACATAGACCGAGCAGACCTCCGCGACCATGTTGGCCGCGATCAGCACCACGATCTTGTCGAGCCGCTCCTGCGCCGAGACCTGCTCCGCCATGGTCTCGCGAAGCCGTCTGAGCAAGACGCGGGGGCCTCCCGACGTGCTTCGCATGTGGCACAATCCCCCTTCCTGGGACCACTCCGGCGGTCGGCCGGACTGGCGCTAAACTCGCGAAATCGAACAGCTTTCTTGATTCGGCCCTCTACACGCCGAAGCTGCCGGGTCGAATAAGGACAACCATCACTGGAGCACAGTTCGCGGCAGCCATCCTGCGAGGCGTATAGCGAATTAGGGCTTGTTTTGCCAAGCAAAACGCCTGCCACCGGCGGCGGCGTCAACGGCTTTCGCGCACGTCTGCGCGATGTCCCGCTGTTACAGAACGGGACATCGGGCGTGAAGGAGGAGGATTTTCTAGGCCTGGTCCAGCCCGTAGAGCGTATGCAGCGTGCGGACGGCCAGTTCGGTATAGGCGGCGTCGATCAGCACCGAGAACTTGATCTCGGAGGTCGTGATCGCGCGGATGTTGATGTTGCGGGCGGCGAGGGCGGCAAAGCCTTTGGCGGCGACGCCGGCATGGCTGCGCATGCCCGAGCCGATCACCGACACCTTGGCGACGTCGGTTGCGGTATCCAGGCGCTGGTAGCCGATCTTGTCCTTGGCTGCCGTGATGGTCTCGCGGGCCCGGTTATAGTCGGTCGCCGGCACGGTGAACGTCAGGTCGGTGGTCTTGCCGTCCTCGGAGACGTTCTGGACGATCATGTCGACGTTGATGTTGGCGTCCGCCAGCGGTCCGAAGATCGAGGCGGCGATTCCCGGCTTGTCCTCGATCTGGCGCACCGAGATCTGGGCCTCGTCCTTTGAGAAGGCGATGCCGGTCACGACGTGATTTTCCATGATTTGTTCCTCGCTGCAGATCAGCGTCCCCGGCGGCTGGTTGGCGTGCGGGTCGATATCCTCGGGCTTGTCGAATGAGGAGCGGACGAAGATCGGCATGTTGTGGACCATGCCCAGTTCCACCGAGCGGACCTGCAGCACCTTGGCGCCCTGGGACGCCAGCTCCAGCATGTCCTCGAAGGCGATCTTGTCGAGCCGCTTGGCCTTCGGCACCACGCGCGGATCGGTGGTGTAGACGCCGTCGACGTCGGTATAGATGTCGCAGCGGTCGGCCTTGATGGCGGCGGCGATCGCCACCGCCGAGGTGTCCGAGCCACCCCGGCCGAGCGTCGTGATTCGATTCGTGTCCGGATTGATGCCCTGGAAGCCGGCGATGACAGCCACTTCCTTGCGCTCCTGGAAGCGCTGGATCAGTTCGGAGCCGTCGATGCCGACGATGCGGGCCGAGGCGTGGGCGTCGCTGGTGCGAATCGGGATCTGCCAGCCCTGCCAGGAGCGGGCCTGGATGCCCATGCTCTGCAGCACGATCGCCAGCAGGCCCGACGTGACCTGCTCGCCCGAGGCCACCACGGCATCGTATTCGCGCGCGTCGTGCATTGGCGAGGCTTCGGTGCACCAGGCCACCAGCTCGTTGGTCTTGCCGGACATCGCCGAGACCACGACGGCGACCTCATGACCGGCATCGACCTCGCGTTTGACGTGGCGCGCGACGTTGCGGATGCGGTCGATGTTGGCGACGGATGTGCCGCCGAATTTCAGCACGAGGCGACCCATGACGACGCGCTCATTCCCATCAGGAGGATAAGTTGACCGGCTCGCGCGGAAACCGGAGGCGCGCCAGCCGAAACGCGCGTATACATAGCGGCGCGGCTGGGGGCAAGACGGTTCCTTGCGGTGACGGAGTGGGGTAGAGGACTGGTATGGCGCGTTACATCGACGAAATCCTGCAACCCGGCGAGAAGGTGCTGTATTCGACCAATGCGCACTGGATGTTCTACCTTCCGGCGATCGGGGCCTGGATCGTCGTGTTTGGATTGCTCGTCCTCTCCCGCACGACCATGAATGACAATCTCGTCATGCTCTGCCTGGCCACCTCCGCCGTGATCGCCATCGTGGGCCTGTATTGGACGGTCAGGGCCTGGTTCCACCGCCTGACGACCGAGACCGACGTGACCAATCGCCGGGTCGTCCACAAAACCGGTTTCATCCGCCGCCGTACCTTCGAGATGGCGCTCGACAAGGTCGAGAGCGTCGACGTCAACCAGACCATCATGGGACGACTTCTCAATTACGGCGACGTCACCATCTTGGGTGTGGGCGAGGGCAAGGAAGCCATTTCGACCATCGCGGAGCCGGTGGCGTTCCGGAACGCCATCACGGCGCGTTAGCGCCCCGCCGCGTCCAGCTCCGATCATTGAGTAATCACCGATGACAATGCCTCAGGATTCCCGCAGCAGCCCTGTTTCTCCAGGCTCGACCGTCGACCCCGCCGAGATCGCAAAATTCTCGAAACTGTCCGAGACCTGGTGGGACCCCAAGGGCAAGATGGCGCCCCTGCACAAGATCAATCCGCTGCGCCTGACCTACATTCGCGATGCCGCCTGCCGGAAGTTCGAGCGCAACGCCAAGAGCCTCAACTGCCTGTCGGGCCTGCGCATGCTCGACATCGGCTGCGGCGCCGGCCTGCTGTGCGAGCCGTTCACGCGGCTCGGTGCCCAGGTCGTCGGCGTCGATCCTTCGGCGAGCAACATCGCTGCCGCCAAGCTGCATGCCGAGAAGGGGCACCTCTCCATCGACTATCGCTGCACCACCATCGAGGAGATGGACCCGCGCGAACGCTTCGACATCGTTCTGGCGATGGAGGTCGTCGAGCACGTCACCGATGTCGGCGCCTTCCTCGGCCGCTGTGCGGCGGTGCTGAAGCCGGGCGGCCTGATGGTCGTCTCGACCCTCAACCGCAACTGGAAGAGTTTTGCGCTCGCCATCGTCGGCGCCGAATACGTCCTGCGCTGGCTGCCGCGCGGCACGCATGAATGGAGCAAGTTCGTCACCCCGGACGAGCTGACCAAATACCTGCTCGACAATCGCCTGGTCATCACCGAGCAGAGCGGCGTCGTCTACAGCCCCTTCGCCGACCGCTGGAGCCTGTCGACCGACATGGACGTGAACTACATGGTGGTCGCCGAACAGATGGTGTAGCGCGCTTCTGCGCTTCAGCCCGCCTGCCGCCCCACCAACGGTGTCGTCCCTGACGTCCGCTGCAATCCTGACATGCGGCCGAATCTCCGCCTGAACGGTTGACCCGGCGCGCCCCGCTCGCCACGGTGGCCGGCCCTCACAGCCGTTCCGTGCCCCGCATGTTCTCCATCGCCTCGCTCTGGATTCCCTTCACGCTGGTGGCCGCGGCCGGTCAGGTCGCGCGCAATGCGATGCAGCGATCGTTGACAGCGAAGCTCGGCACCTGGGGCGCGACCAACATCCGCTTCCTGTTCGGGTTTCCGTTCTCGCTGGTGTTCCTGACCGCGGTGCTGCTGGCCACCGGTGATCGCCTGCCATGGCCGTCGGCTGCATTCTGGCCGTGGCTGCTGCTCGGCGCGCTCAGCCAGATCATCGCCACCGGCCTGATGCTGCTGGCGATGACCGACCGCTCCTTCGTGGTGACGACCGCCTATCTGAAGACCGAGGCGATCCAGACCGCGATTTTCGGCTTCATCTTCCTCGGCGATCCGCTGTCGGTGCCGAAGGTGATCGCCATCCTGATCGCCACCATCGGCGTCGTCATCACCGCGCTCCGGCCTGGCGGCGACAAGAGCTTTGCCGAGTTGAAGCCGACCGTCACGGGGCTCGTCGCCGCAGCCGCGTTCGCGCTGTCGGCCGTCGGCTTCCGCGGCGCCATCATCACCGTCGACGGCGTGTCCTTCGTCACGGCCGCGTCGACCACGCTGGTCTGGGGCCTGTTCGTGCAGACGGCGATCCTCACCGTCTATTTGCTGGCGCGCGCGCCGGACATCCTGCGCGGAATCCTGTCGCTGTGGCGGCCGTCGATGATGGCGGGCTTCATCGGCGCCTTCGCCTCGCAGTTCTGGTTCCTGGCGTTCGCGCTCACCGCAGCGGCCAACGTCCGCACCCTGGCGCTGGTCGAGGTGCTGTTCGCGCAAGGCGTGTCGTACTACTCGTTCAAGCAGCCGGTGTCGCTCCGCGAGCTCTGCGGCATCGCCCTGATCGTGGCCGGGGTGGCGCTGCTTATTGCGGTGTAGCCTAACCCTTGACGGCGATCAGCACGGCGCCGGCCGCGATCAGCGCAATGCCGATCCAGCCTTGCATGCTCGGCCGCTCGCCGAGAAACACGACGCCGAACAGCGCGACGAGCACGACGCTGAGCTTGTCGATCGGCGCCACCAATGTGGCGGGACCAAGCTTGAGCGCACGGAAGTAGCACAGCCAAGACGCGCGGGTGCCGAGCGCCGACAGCGTCAGGAAGATCCAGCTCCTTGTCGAGATCGGCCCGGGGCTGGTGAGCTGTCCTGTCGCAAACAGGATCAGCGCCAGCGTCACCAGCACGATCGCGGTGCGGATGAGGGTGGCGAGATCGGAGTTCAGCCCCTCGACGCCGACCTTGGCGAAGATCGCCGTCAGGGCGGCGAACAGCGCGGAGAGCAGAGCCCAGAGCTGCCAGGAGGAGGAGAGGGGGGACATCTATGCCGCTCTGACGGATGTATTGCTCAGACGACGGAAGAGGAGAGAGGATGAGCTCTTTCCTCCGTCATTGCGAGCAGCCCGGAGACATAGCTTACACCTGTTCGGGGACATCGTTGACACATTTGGGGTCGCGCAAATCGATCGCTGCGCTCGCAATGACGCAGAATAATCGAGAGTTGCGGTTGGTTCGCCCCGCGAGCGCTGCGGGACTGGCCGGCTCTAACCGTCAATTCCGATCGTCCGGCAACACCGGTATCGGGGCGACCTCGATGCCTTCCTCAATCAGCTCGCGCGCTTCGTCGAGCGAGGCTTCGCCATAGATCGGCCGGTGCTCGGTCTCGCCGTAATGCATCTTGCGGGCCTCGGTCGGGAAGCGCTCGCCGACATCGTCGGCGTTCTTGACGATGTGATCGCGCAGCTCCTTGAGCTTGGCGCGCAACTCGCGCTCCTGCGCCATCATCAGCGCGGTCGATCCCGGCGGAATGACCTCCTGCGCCGGCGCCGGAACCGCCGGCGGCGGCTCCACTGCAACCTCGCGTCCCTTCTTGCTGACGATGCGCGGCGCCATGATCGCCTTCTCGACCTTGGTCGAGCCGCAGGTCGGGCATTCCACCAGCTTGCGCTTCACCTGCGACTCGTAGGCCGAGGAGCTCTGAAACCAGCTTTCGAAGGTGTGATCACGCTCGCAGCGCAGCGCGTAGCGGATCATGCCGAGCCCCGCACCAGATGCAGATAATCGGGGCCCCCCTTTGGATCGGCGATGCCGAAGCGGCGGCCGTGCTGCAGGGAGGGGATGGTCTGCCGCACGCTCTCGACCCGCGACGGATCGATGCGCGCCACGATCACGCCGGGCTCGACGCCGCCCTCGGCGAGAACCTCGCCCCAGGGATCGATGATGAGCGAATGGCCGAAGGTCTCGCGCTTGTTCTCGTGCAGGCCGCATTGCGCGGCGGCGAACACGAAGCAGCCGGTCTCGATGGCGCGGGCGCGCAACAGCGTGTGCCAATGCGCCTCGCCGGTCTTGCGCGTGAACGCCGAGGGCACGCTGATGAACGACGCGCCGCTCTCGGCCAACGCGCGATACAGCGCCGGGAAGCGGACGTCATAGCAGATCGTCAGGCCGAGCCGGCCCCACGGCAGATCCGAGATCACCGCCGTCTCGCCGGGCTGATAGTTCGCCGACTCCCGATAGCTCTCACCGCCCGGCAGGTCGATGTCGAACATGTGGATCTTGTCGTAGCTCGCCAGCACGTTTCCGTCAGGCCCGATCAGGAACGAGCGGTTCACGGCCTTCTCGGCCGAGAAGCGCAGCGCCAGCGACCCGATTTGCAGATGGATGTTCAGCTCCCTGGCCAGGGCGCGGTAGGCCTTGAGCGAGGGATCGTCGTCCTCGCTCTTGAGCTGCTCGAACAGCGCCGTCCGGTTGAGCTGCATCATGTTGCTCACTTCCGGCGTCTGGACGTACTCCGCGCCCTGCGCGACCGCTTCCCGGATCAGCCTGGTGCCCTGCTCGAGGCTCGGCTCGGGCAGCAGCGAGGTGCGCATCTGCACCATGGCGGCGGTAAAGCTGCGGTCGTTGCTCATGATGTCGCCTTGTCTCCGGCCAGCATGGCGTCGAGCCTGCCCTCGCGATCGAGCGCATAGAGATCGTCGCAGCCGCCGATATGGGTCTTGCCGATGAAGATCTGCGGGAAGGTCGAGCCCGGGCCGACGCGGTCGTACATCTGCTGCCGGACGGTCGGATCCTTGCCCGCGTCGTGCTCGGTGAAGGGGACGTTCTTGCGGGTCAGGAGCGATTTGGCGGCCGTGCAGTAGCCGCACCCCGGACGGGTATAGATTTCGATCGCAGCGGTCATGTCGCGCTCAGCTGTTACGGAACGTCAGATTATATGGGAGCGCGGGGGGCATCGACAACCCGGGCGAAGACCAGCACGCGGACCTCGGCCGCCTTGGCGCGCAGCAGGGCGCGGGCGCAGGCATCCACCGTCGCGCCGGTGGTGAGGACATCGTCGACGATCACGACACGGCGCCCCTGCACGTCGTGCAGACGGTCTGCCGATACCTGGAATGCGCCCTGCACATTGCTGGCGCGCTGGGGCCGCGACAGGCCGACCTGCTGCTTGGTCGCGCGGACGCGGCGCAGCGCGTCGCCCTGCATTCTGACCCCGCTGGACCGGGCGATCACCCGCGCCAGCGCGCCGGACTGGTTGTAGCGGCGCGAAAAGCCGCGCCGCCAGTGCAGCGGCACCGGCACGAGCAGATCGGCATCGGCGAGCAGCTCGCGGCCCGCGCGGACCATCCAGCGGCCCATGATCGGCGCCAGATCGGTGCGGTCCTGATATTTCAGCTGATGCACCAGGGTGCGCGCGACCTCGTCATAGCGCACGGCGGCGCGCGCCTTGGCATAGGCCGGCGGTGCCGCGATCGCCTCCATCGACAGCAGCTCGGGGCCTGGATCATAGACGAAGGGAATGCCGAGCTTGGGGCAGTAGGGCCGCTCGATGAACGACAATTTACCCCAGCACGCCGCGCAGACCCCCTCGCCATCGACCGGCTCGCGGCAGGAGATGCACAGGGTGGGGAGCGCGACGTCGAGTGCGAGCTTGGCAACGTGCGCGAGACTGCGATGCAGCGCGCCCGCGGCTGCACGAAGTCGTCCGACGCGGTTTGGAGCAAACGTCACACCCATGTGTTGAGGCTAGCCCCGCAACTCAGGCGGCTCAAGCGGCGCATTGCCCGGCCACCAGGATCGGCGTAACCAGCCCCCCATGACCCAGCCCGGCACCGCTCCCGTTCTGTTCGACCGTCCCCTGCTTGCGCAGCGGCAGCGGCGGGTTGCGAGCGCGCCCGAGACGTTCCTGCTGGAGCGCGTCGCCGAGGACATCGCGGACCGCCTCGCCGCAGTGAACCGGCCGTTCAGCGCGGCCGCCGACGTTTGGACGCCCGGCGCCGGCTTGAAGCCGTATCTTTCGGGACGCCTCTCGCAGCTCGCACATATCGCCGCGCCCGAAACGGCGGATGAGCGGCTGCCGCTGGCAGCGCAATCGCTCGATCTCGTGCTGTCGGCGCTCGCCTTTCAATTCGTCAATGATCTGCCTGGGCTGCTGGTGCAGATCCGCCGGGCCCTGCGTCCTGATGGCCTGTTGCTCGCGGCCATGATCGGCGGCGACACGCTGACCGAGCTGCGGCAGTCTTTCGCGGCGGCCGAAGCCGAATGCGAGGGCGGCGTATCGCCGCGCGTCGCGCCGCTTGCCGATCTGCGCGATGTCGGCGGGCTGTTGCAGCGTGCCGGCTTCGCGCTGCCCGTCACCGACGTCGACCGCGTCGTGGTCCGCTACGCCAGCGCGCTCGGCCTGATGCAGGATCTCCGCCGCATGGGCGCGACCAACAGCCTGGTCGAGCGGCGCCGCACGCCGCTGCGCCGCGCCACCCTGCTGCGCATGGCCGCGATCTATGCCGAGCGCTTCGCCGACCCTGACGGCCGCATCCGCGCCACCTTCGACATCATCTGGATTTCCGGCTGGGCGCCGCACGAAAGCCAGCAGAAGCCGCTGAAGCCGGGCTCGGCGACGGCGAGCTTGGAGACGGCGGTGAAGCGTGTGCCGCACTCCAATGAGGGCGACTAGCTACACTCGTCATCGCCGGGCTTGACCCGGCGATCCATCCTCTTTTTCGCAGGATGATGGATGCGCGGGTCAAGCCCGCGCATGACGAGTGAGGGTTGGGACGGCGCAGCGGCTCACATCAGCAAATCGATCAGATGCGGCAGCAGCGGAATGTCCGCGGGCGGCATCGGATAGTCGCGCAGCTTGTTCGGCCGCACCCAGGCCAGTTGCTGGCCCTCGCGCGCGGTGACCACGCCTTCCCAGCGCCGGCAGATGTAGAGCGGCATCAACAGATGGAACGTCTCGTAGGCGTGGCTGGCAAAGGTCAGCGGCGCCAGACAGGCCTCGCGCACGGTGATGCCGAGCTCCTCGTCGAGCTCGCGGATCAGGCTGGCCTCGGGGCGTTCGCCCGGCTCGAGCTTGCCGCCGGGAAACTCCCAGAGGCCCGCGAGCGTCTTGCCGGGCGGCCGCTGCGCCAGCAGCACGCGATTGTCGGCATCGACGAGGGCGCAGGCGACCACGAGGGTGAGTTTCAAGTCGGGCATGATCCGATCGGGGGGCTGGGAGCGCACGCCGCCGCTGGTTCAGACTGAACGAGCCGGCTGCGCTGGTGAGGATTTCTTAACCTAAGCCGTTTCGAGCCGTCTTTCCACGATTGAAATAAGCCAACCTTAATTGGCTCACGCGTATTTTCACGGGTGTCAGTCGTGGCCTCCTCATGGTTCGTTAGGCATCTTTCATGCGATTTTTAACTGACCTGCTCGCCCGCTTTCGCCGCAACGTCAGCGGCAATGTTGCCGTGACCTTCGCCATCGTCTGCGTGCCGGTGATCACGGCGGTCGGCTGCGGCATCGACTACAGCCGGAACAACCAGATGCGCGCCAAGCTGCAGGCGGCGGTGGACGCCGCGTCCGTCGGCGCGGTGTCGAGGACCGCGCCGGCCTTCATCGCGGCTGGTTCCATGACCGGCGACGGCCCGATCGCGGTCGGCAACGACGATGCGCGCAAGATATTCAACGGCAACATGTCCGGCACGTCCGGCTATACGCTGAACAGTCTCACGCCGGACGTGAAGAAGTCGGGCTCGGTCGTGAGCGCCACGGTGTCGTTCACGGCTACGGTGCCGACGATGTTCATGAGCATCGTCGGCTTCAAGACCATGACCTTGCAGGGCTCGTCGACGGCGAAGGCCTCGATGCCGAAATACATCGACTTCTATCTGCTGCTCGACAATTCGCCCTCGATGGGCGTCGCGGCGACTCCCGACGATGTGACCAAGATGGTCAACAACACGTCCGACAAGTGTGCCTTTGCCTGCCACGACTACAATGATTCCAACAACTACTATAATCTTGCCAAGAAGCTTGGCGTCACCACGCGCATCGACGTGCTGCGCAGCGCCACCCAGCAGCTGATGGACAAGGCGGCGGCCACGCAGACCTATCCCAATCAGTTCCGCATGGCGCTGTACGATTTCGGCGCGGCGTCGAAGACGATCGGCCTGCGCTCCTTGTTCGCGCTGTCGTCCAATTTGTCGAGCGCCAAGAGTGCCGCCGGGAATATCGACCTGATGGGTGTCTACGGCAACAACGACGCCTATACCGCCGACAAGGACACGCCGTTCTCGACTGTGTTCCCGGCGATCAACAACGAGATCTCGACGCCCGGTGACGGCACCACGGGCTCGCCGCTGAAATACCTGTTCTTCGTCTCTGACGGCGTTGCCGACGAAAGCAATGCGGCCTGCCTGAAGGCGAAGGCGAGCGGTAACCGATGCCAGTCGCCGCTCAATCCGGCGCTGTGCACCGCGCTGAAGAACCGCGGCATCAAGATCGCCGTGCTCTACACGACCTATCTGCAACTGCCGACCAACAGCTGGTACATGAGCTGGATCGATCCCTTCAACAAGGGGCCGTTCGGGCCGTCGCCGAACAGCGAGATTGCGCAGAACATGCAAGCTTGCGCGTCCGACGGATACTACACCGAGGTGTCTCCGACCCAGGGCATCGCCGAAGCGCTGAGGAAGCTGTTCGACAGAGCGGTCGCCGACGCGCGGATCGCGAGTTGAGCGATTGCAGGGGCGCCTCCGAGGGGGCGCTCCTCAGGTGCAGCCAGCCGGCTCAAGAGCGGTAGTCGCCGTTGATCGCGACATACTCCTTGGTGAGGTCGCAGGTCAGCACGCGGTCGCGGCCCTTGCCGAGGCCGAGTGCCACCTTGATCTGCACCTTCTGCGCCTTCATCGCCTCCGAGACTTCCGCCTCGTCATAGGACGGATCGCGCGCGCCTTTCGACGCGACGCGGATGCCGTTGAAGGAAATCGAGAGTTTGTCGCGATCGGCCGGTTCGCCCGCCTTGCCGACCGCCATCACGACGCGTCCCCAATTGGCGTCCTCGCCGGCGATCGCGGTCTTCACCAGCGGCGAGTTGGCGATCGACATCGCGATCCTGCGCGCCGACGGCTTGCTCTTGGCGCCCTCGACGATGATCTCGACCAGCTTGCGCGCGCCCTCGCCATCGCGGGCGACCTGTTCGGCGAGATCGGCCAGCACGGCGTTGAACGCCTTCACGAAAGCTTTTGCATTGGGATCGCTGATGCGGCTGATCTTCGGCGCGCCCTTGGCGGCGGCGGCGCCGGTGGCGAAGGCGAGCAGGGTGTCGGAGGTCGAGGTGTCGCCGTCGATCGTCACCGCATTGAAGGTGTCCTCGACGCCGACCTTGAGCAGCGCCTGCAGCGCCGGCGCCGTGATCGGCGCGTCGGTGAAGATGAAGGACAGCATCGTCGCCATGTCCGGCGCGATCATGCCGGCGCCCTTGGCCATGCCGTTGATCGTCACCTTGGCCTTGCCGAGCTTGACGGTGGCGGTCGCGACCTTCGGGAAGGTGTCGGTGGTCATGATGGCGCGCGCGGCGCCCATCCAGTCCTCAGGGGTCGCGGTGCCGGCGAGGCCTTCGAGCACGCCGTCGAACTTGGTGGCGTCGAGCGGCTCGCCGATGACGCCGGTCGAGGCGAGGAAGATCTCGTCCCGCTTGCAGCCCACCGCCTTGGCGGCGATCGCAGCGGTCAGCGCCGTCGACTGCTTGCCGGTCTTGCCGGTGAAGGCGTTGGCGTTGCCGGAATTGACCACCAGCGCGCGCGCCTTGCCGCCCTTCAATTTGGCGCGGCACCATTCGACCGGGGCCGACGGGCATTTCGACAGCGTGAACACGCCGGCGACGGTCGTGCCGGGATCGAGCAGCGCCAGCAGCACGTCGGTGCGGTTCTTGTAGCGGATGCCGGCTGCGGCGGTCGCCAGCTTGACGCCGGCGATCGGGGGCATGTCGGGGACGTCGGTCGGGGCGAGCGGGGAGACGGCTGAGGACATCGAGAGGCTTCCGGCAGGATTGGCGGGAAGCGCTCTGTATCATCTAAGTCGTCAACGTGGGAGTGGATGCGACTCCACACTCCGCTGTCATCCCCGCGAAAGCGGGGATCCATAACCACAGGGTGTAGTTGTCAGGCTCGGTACTGGCCGCGTGCCCATTTCAGGCATCACGCGGTATGGGTCCCCGCGTTCGCGGGGACGACACCTTTTGTGACGCGGCAGTGACGGCTCTCTGACTGCCGCCTCGCAAGGCGGCGTCGCCGCGTCCTGGTTAGAAGCGAACCGCTTACTTCTTCGCCGGCTCGGCCGGCTTCGCATCCGCCGGCTTCGCATCCGCCGGTTTGGCGTCGGCGGCCGGCTTGTCCAGGCGCTCGATCTTGGCCGCCTCGCGCAGCTTGCCGACGTAGTCGGCCTGGGCCTTGCGGGTCACGTAGGTCTCGATCTGGCTCTTGACCTGGTCGAATTCCGGCGGCTTGCGGTTGCGCTTTTCCTCGACCTTGATGATGTGCCAGCCGAACTGGGTCTTCACCGGGTCCGAGATCTTGCCCGGCTCCATGCCGAACGCCACGTTGGCGAATTCCGGCACCATCTGCTCCTTGGTGAAGAAGCCGAGGTCGCCGCCGTCGGAGGCGCCGGGGTCCTTGGACTTCTTCTTGGCGAGCTCGGCGAAGTCGGCGCCCTTGGCGAGCTCGGCCTTGACGGCCTTGGCCTCGTCCTCGGTCTCGACCAGGATGTGGCGCGCATGCACCTCCTGCTCGCCGCCGATCTGCTTGGAGGCTTCCTCATAGACCTTCTTCATCGCGTCCGGCGTAGTCGCGGCCTTGCCCTCGCTGGCGAGCAGGCTGTCCATCAGCAGGCGGTTGCGGGTGAAGGCGAGGCGCTTCTTGAAGTCCTCGCTGTCGGCGACCTTCTTGTCCTCGGCCGCCTTCGACACGAGCTTCATGTCGATCAGGAACGACAGCACGTTCTCGTCCTTGGTCGCGGGGTCCATCTGGGCGAGGCTCGGCCCAAGCTCCTCTTCCGCGAGTTTGACGTCGCTCTTGCGGATTTCGGCCCCGTTCACCTTGGCCAGCACCGGGTTGGCATCGTCGGCGGCGCGCGCGGGGGCGACCAGCAGGGACAATGCGAGACTGCCGGCGAGAGCGGTAGCAAGGCCGAAGCGCAGGCCGGTTTTCGTAACCGGGAACGACGTGGTCATGGAAAATCCTTGTCTTGAAGAGGGGGCTCCAGGGGCGTGGCCTCAGGGCGGCGGGGACACTCGCCCAATCGTCGTGCCTTGGCAACGCGAAAAGTCTGTCAATTTCGTGAAATCGGCGACAGGTTCGGGG
The DNA here is from genome assembly GCF_013178945.1 of Bradyrhizobium aeschynomenes. Taxonomy (GTDB): domain Bacteria; phylum Pseudomonadota; class Alphaproteobacteria; order Rhizobiales; family Xanthobacteraceae; genus Bradyrhizobium; species Bradyrhizobium aeschynomenes. Next base: position 144,410 of record NZ_JABFDM010000011.1, on the reverse strand, counting down.
CGGATGTCCTGGTGTCGGGCGCCGTTGACAACGTTCCCCCCCAGCCATATCTCTCCCCGATCGCTTCAAGGGCGATAGCGCTTATTTTGCTGCGTTTTTGGCCGTTGAACCCTGGTTTGCTCGTCTCCCACTCATCTGACGGCCGCCTGATGGCGCCGACGTTCGAGCCTGGCGCGGGTGCTGCGGTGCATCACGCCGGGAACAGCAAACCCAAACCATGAGTTACGGCTGCAACGCAGACCCATTAGAGGCAGGATTTCAGCAATGATCGGCGCGCTCGCCCGTAAGCTTTTCGGCTCCGCCAATGACCGCCGCGTCAAGGGCTACCAGTCCCGCGTCAACGCCATCAACGCGCTGGAGCCGGAGCTCGCCAAGCTGTCGGACGAGGCCCTGAAGGCGCGCACCGAGGAGTTCAAGAAACAGCTCGCCGACGGCAAGACGCTCGACGACCTCCTGGTCCCAGCCTTCGCCACCGTCCGCGAGGCCTCCAAGCGCACCCTCGGCCAGCGCCATTTCGACGTCCAGCTGATCGGCGGCATGGTGCTGCACGAGGGCGACATCGCCGAGATGAAGACCGGCGAAGGCAAGACCTTGGTCGCCACGCTCGCTGTCTACCTGAACGCGCTCGCCGGCAAGGGCGTCCATGTCGTGACGGTGAACGATTACCTCGCCCGCCGCGACGCCGGCTGGATGAGCCAGATCTACGGTTTCCTCGGCCTGACCACCGGCGTGATCGTCCACGGCCTCGACGACGCCGAGCGCAAGGCGGCCTATGCCTGCGACATCACCTACGGCACCAACAACGAATACGGCTTCGACTATCTGCGCGACAACATGAAGTACCGGCTGGAGGACATGGTCCAGCGCGGCCACTTCTTCGCCATCGTCGACGAGGTGGACTCCATTCTCATCGATGAAGCGCGCACGCCGCTGATCATCTCCGGGCCGCTCGACGATCGCTCGGAGTTCTACAACACCATCGACACCTTCGTGCCGAAGCTCGACAAGTCCGATTACGACGTCGACGAGAAGCAGCGCACGGTCACCTTGACCGAAGCCGGCATGGAGAAGATCGAGACTCTGCTGCGCGATGCCGGCCAGCTCAAGGGCGAGTCGCTGTACGACGTCGAGAACGTCTCCGTCGTCCACCACATCAACCAGGCGCTGCGTGCCCACACCCTGTTCACCCGCGACAAGGACTACATCGTCCGCGACGGCGAGGTGGTGATCATCGACGAATTCACCGGCCGCATGATGCCCGGCCGGCGCTATTCCGAAGGCCTGCACCAGGCGCTCGAGGCCAAGGAGCACCAGCCGGTGCAGCCCGAGAACCAGACGCTGGCCTCGATCACCTTCCAGAACTACTTCCGCATGTACGCCAAGCTCGCCGGCATGACCGGCACGGCCGCCACCGAGGCCGACGAGCTGTTCGACATCTACAAGCTGGAAGTGCTGGAGATCCCGACCAACCTGCCGGTCGCGCGCCTCGACGAGGACGACGAGGTCTATCGCACCCAGCAGGAGAAATACGCCGCCATCCTGGCCGAGATCGAGCGGGCGAACTCCCGGTTGCAGCCGGTGCTGGTCGGCACCGCCTCGATCGAGAAGTCGGAGGTGCTGGCCGCCTATCTCAAGCAGCACGGCTACAAGCAGATCGATTTCGGCAGCGAGCGGGCGCTCGACAAGCTCTATGCGGCGGCCCGCGCCGGCAAGCCTGCCAAACTGTTCGCGGTGCTGAACGCGCGCTTCCACGAGCAGGAAGCCTACATCGTGGCCGAAGCTGGCGTGCCCGGTGCGATCACGATCGCGACCAACATGGCCGGCCGCGGCACCGACATCAAGCTCGGCGGCTCGCTCGAGATGCGGCTCCAGCAGGAGACCGCCGGGATCACCGACGAGGCCGAGAAGGCCGCCAAGATCGAGCAGATCAAGGCCGATATCGCCCGCTTCCGCGAGATCGTGCTGAAGGCCGAGGAGACGGTCGAGATCGAGCCGGCCAAGGGCTCGAAACCGGCCAAGACCGTGACCAAGCCGGGCGGGCTCTACATCATCGGCTCCGAGCGCCACGAATCCCGCCGCATCGACAACCAGCTGCGCGGCCGTTCCGGCCGTCAGGGCGATCCGGGCCGGTCGAAATTCTTCCTGTCGCTGGAAGACGACCTGATGCGCATCTTCGGGTCCGACCGGCTGGACAGCATGCTGACCCGGCTCGGCCTGAAGGAAGGCGAGGCCATCATCCATCCCTGGATCAACAAGGCGCTGGAGAAGGCACAGCAGAAGGTCGAGGCGCGCAACTTCGACATCCGCAAGAACCTCTTGAAGTTCGACAACGTCCAGAACGACCAGCGCAAGGTGATCTTCGACCAGCGCGTCGAGCTGATGCAGGACGAGAGCGTGGTCGAGACCATCACCGACATGCGCCACGCCTTCATCGACGATCTCGTCAGCAAGCACGTGCCCGAGCATGCCTATGCCGAGCAGTGGGATGTCGTCGGCCTGAAGGAGGAGCTGAAGCGCGTGCTCGACCTCGATTTGCCGGTCGAGGATTGGGCGAAGGAAGAGGGCATCGCCGACGAGGAGCTGCTCAAGCGCATCGAGACCCATGCCGACGAGCGCATGGCCGCCAAGGTCGCGCAATGGGGCCCCGACGTGATGCGCTACGTCGAGAAGACCATCCTGCTCCAGACGCTCGACCATCTCTGGCGCGAGCACCTCGTGATGCTCGACCACCTGCGCCAGGTCATCGGCCTGCGCGGCTATGGCCAGCGCGATCCGCTGCAGGAGTACAAGTCGGAAGCCTTCACGCTGTTCGAGGCGATGATCGCTCACTTGCGCGAGGCGGTGACGGCGCAACTGATGCGCGTCGAGATCGTGCCGCCGGAGGAGCAGCAGCCGGTGCTGCCGCCGATGCAGGCGCATCACGCCGATCCGAACACCGGCGAGGACGAGATGGCCTTCGCCAACGTCTCCCTGGTGCCGTCGTCAGGCGCCGCTCCCGTCCCGGCGGAGGCGCGCAACCCGAACGACCCCACGACCTGGGGCAAGATCGGCCGCAACGAGGACTGCCCCTGCGGCAGCGGCAAGAAGTACAAGCACTGCCACGGCCGCTACGCGTAAGCGCGGCCGACCCTCTCATCATCGTCGCGAGCGTCAGCGAAGCGATCCGGGGTCCCGCCCACGACTCTGGATTGCTTCGCTTCGCTCGCAATGACGCTGTTGCGCGAGCTGCGCGCCAAACCACGAGTGTCATCCCGGCGAACGCCGGGATCCATAACCACAGGATGATGTTGTGACGCAGGCTGGTCGCTCCAGCGTGGCTGCTAATTTCTGCCGCGGAGTATGGGTCCCGGGTCGGCGCACATCGGCGCGATGCGCCGAGGTGCTTGCCCGGGACGACATCGAGGGTGGGCAGACAGCTTCCGAGAAAGTCAGGCAGCCTTGGCGGCGTCGACCATCGCGCCTTCGGCAATCGTCCGCGGCGCGGCGTTGAGCTGCTCGATCGCAAAACCCGCGGCCTTCTTGTAGTTGGCCATGAACGCCTCGCGCTCGGCCGGCGGCACAACCTCGTCAATGTTGGTGAACGTGCCGCCGCAGCGCTCGTCGACCAGGTTGAGCAATCCGAACGGGCCGGCGCCGCGGTTGCGCAGGATCACCGCCGAAATCGGGCCGCAAAGCTTCTCGTCATAGGCGGCGAGCGCGGCCGGCGTCACGCCATGAGCCAGCAGGCAGGTGCCGAGCACGCGGGCATCGACGATCGCCTGGCTCGCGCCGTTGCTGCCGGTCGGATACATCGCATGCGCGGCGTCGCCCATCAGCGCGACCGGGCCGTCGACCCAGGTCGGCACCGGATCGCGGTCGATCATCGGGTTCTCATAGGCGCCGTCGGCGCCGGCGATCAGCGCGGGCACGTCGAGCCAGTCATAGGTCCAGCCGGCGAAATGATGGGCAAACTCGGCGACTGGGACCTGCCGGAACCAGCCGGTCTGCTTCCAGCCCTCGGTGTTGTCCATCGTCACCTCCGCGATCCAGTTGATCAGCGCCAGCCCCGTCTTCGGATCGGGATGCGAGATCGGATAGACCACGACGCGGTGGCGATGCGTGCCGAGCCCGACGAAGGACGAGCCGGTGCGCATCGGCTTCGCCCAGGTGACGCCGCGCCACATCACGGCGCCGCCCCAATGGATCGGCGGCTGTGTAGGATGCATCTGCGCGCGCACCGCCGAATGAATGCCGTCGGCGCCGATCAGCAGCCGGCCGCGCTGCTCGGAGCGCGACCCATCGGCGTGCTCGATGCGCGCCGTCACCGTGCCCTCCGCGTTCTTCTCATAGCCGCTCACGCGGCTGCCGAGCCGCACGGTCTGTGCGCCCGCGCGCTGCACCAGCCGGCTGTACAGCAGCATATGCAGCTTGCCGCGATGCACCGCATATTGCGGCCAGTTGTAGCCGGCGAGCAGCCCGCGCGGCTCGGTATAGATGTCGTTGCCGTTCAGCCCGACCAGCGCCCATTCCTTCGCGGGTACGCCGACCTGGTCGAGATCGTCGGCGCCGATGCCGAGATCATAAAGCTCGCGCACCGCATTGGGCTGCAGGTTGATGCCGACCCCCAGCGGCCGCATCTCGCGCACGCTCTCATAAACCAGGCAGGGCACGCCGATCTGCTGCAAGGTCAGCGCCGTCGCGAGGCCGCCAATGCCGCCGCCGGCGATGAGGACAGGAAGGTCGGTCATGGGCATTGTCCTGGGCATGGTCCGTCGCGCGTGAACTCGAAAAACAAGGCTCGAAAAAGGGCCAAGGGAATGCGGGCGCGGCATTGAACCGCGCGCGGATCGCCTCCCCTCGATCCTCGACCGGCATTCTCTGCCAGTCTGATGGAAAAGGCCTAGTTCAGAAGGCCAGTTGAGACAAGAGGAATGGGCAATCGGCCGTCCCATGGTAGGCTGGTGCCATGCGACATCGATCTCTCTCCCTCGCCGCGGTGCTGTTGTTGGCGGCCCTCGGCAGCCCGGCCGCGGCCTTCGATATCGAGGCGCATCGCGGCGGGCGCGCGCTGTATCCGGAGAACACGCTGCAGGCCTTCACGGCCGCGCTGGCGCTTCGCGTCGACACGCTCGAGCTCGACGTCGGCGTCACACGCGACGGCGTGCTGGTCGTCTCTCATGAACGGCGGCTCAATCCCGATCTCGCAAGGGATGCAGCCGGCAACTACGTCGCGTCGCCCGGGCCGCTACTGATCGATCTGCCGCTGTCTGAAGTGCAGTCCTACGATGTCGGCCAGATCCGTCCCGCTAGCGACTATGCCAAGCAGTTTCCGTTTCAGCAGGTGCTCACCGGCGGCGTGCCGCCGCCGCGGATTCCGACCCTGAAGCAGGTCATCGATCTCGTCCGGCGTTCGGGCGTGGACCACGCGCGCTTGAATATCGAGACCAAGCTCGATCCTGCGCTTACCGGAGAAGCTCCGGAGCCTGATCGGTTCGTCGCCTTGCTGCTCGACCTGATCGAGGCTGAGAACTTCACCGGCCGCGTCATGATCCAGTCGTTCGACTGGCGCACCTTGCAATTGGTGCAGCGGCGCGCACCAAACATCCCGACCGTCTATCTGTCCCGGCAGGGTGGCAAGACGCCGACGGTCTCGCTGACGGAAGCCACGCGCTGGACGGCCGGCTTCAATCCCGCGGATTACGGTGGCTCGCTGCCGCGCACAATCAACGCCGCGGGCGGTAAGGTCTGGTCGCCGTACTACACCGAGGTCTCGCCGGAGCTGGTCGATGAGGCGCATGCGCTCGGTCTGCAGGTCGTGGTGTGGACCGTCAACAAGCCGGAGGACATGGCGCAACTGATGGATGTCGGTGTCGACGGTATCATCTCCGATTGGCCGAACCTGTTGCGTCGTGTTGCGGTCGACAAAGGATTGGCAAAGCCGCTCATATTGGATGTCGAACGGCTGGGGCCGGGCATTCCGATCAAATAAATTGCGCTCTCACTCTCCACGTCGTCATGGCCGGGCTGTCCCGGCCATCCACGTCGTTCGGCACGCTGAGCACGGCGTGGATGCCCGGGACAAGCCCGGGCATGACGGAGCAACGAACTGACTTGATCGTTTGTTGCGACGGCTCTCTATCTTCCCATGAGACGCCGCACGCCAGGAGCCTGGACGGAGGATGACGCGTCCGCCGTTCACCCCATCACCACCTCATGCCGGATCACGAACGGCGCCAGCAGCGTGTGCACCTCGTTTTCGATCGCCTCGCGCTGCTCCGCCGGCACGTTGCGTAGCGTCACCGTCGCAAGGCTGCCGTGGCTGCCATGCGCGCCGACCTTGACGCTGCAATCGATGCCGCGGTCGGTGAGCTGCGACAGCACTTTTGTGAACACGCGCGTCGCGGCGTCCCAGCGCAGTTGCGGCTTGAACACCTTGCCGACGCCGGTCACCGGCATCGGATCGATCGGGATGATCTGCACCGGCACCGCGGCACGCTCCGGCGTGCGGGCGCGCACCCAGTCCTCCAGTTCGCCCGGCTGCACGGCAGCACCCGGCTTGAGCTGCACATAGCCGATCGGCAGCTCGCCGGCATAAGCGTCGGGCTGGCCGACTACCGCGGCGAATCCCACGTCCGGATGCTGGAACAGGATCTCCTCGATCGGCGCCGGATCGATGTTGTGGCCGCCGCGGATCACGAGGTCCTTGGCGCGGCCGGTGATCCACAGGAAGCCGTCGGCGTCGAGCCGGCCGAGATCGCCGGAATTGACCCAATGGCCGTCGATGAAGGCGCCCTTGTTATGGGCGTCATCGAGATAGCCGGAGAACACCCCCGGCCCGGCCATGATGACGACGCCGATCTCGTCCGCCGCGCAGTCACGCTCATAGCGGCCGTCGGCGTCGAGCCTGACGATGCGCACCTTGGCATAGGGCACGGGCAGGCCGACCGAGCCGAGCCGGATCGGCTGGTCCGGATAGGCCATGGTGTGCACGCTCGCGGTCTCGGTCATGCCGTAGACCTCGATCACCGGCAGCTTGAGCTTGTCCATGATCGCCTGTCCGACCGCGACCGGAATTGCCGAGCCGCCGCCGGCGGCATAGCGCAGGCTGGAGATATCGGCGCTGCCTTGCGGCACAGCCAGCGTCGCCGCGAGCACGGTGGGCACGCTCGACAGCGTCTCCGGCTTGAAGCGCTCGACCAGACCCCAGATGTTGCGCACCGCATTCGGATTGCGCCAGCCGGCGCCGGAGAGCACGACGAGGCAGCCTCCGGCGGAGAGCGTCTGCAGCGCCTGCGTCAGCGAGCCGCCGACATGGAACAGCGGCATGCCGAACAGCAAGGTGCCGCCGGGCCTGGCCTTCAGGATCATGTTGATCGCCCAGGCCTGGTAGACCTGGTTGCCGTGGCTGTGACGCACCAGCTTGGGCGTGCCGGTGGTGCCGCCGGTGTGGAAATAGGCCGCGGTGTCGCTCGCCTTGATCTGCCGGCCGCTGACGAGGTGATCGCTCGGCTGCGGCTTGATCAGGTCGTTGAAGGCGTGGATGCCGTTGGCCGGGTCGCCGCCACCGCCGTAGACCTGTACGATCGCCTTGAGATGTCTCAGGCTGCCGCGGATCTTCTCGACCTTCTGCCAGATGTCGGTGCCGGGCAGGGGGCCGAGCGCCACCAGCACCTTGGTCTTGGCAGCGTCGAGAATCTCCGCGATCTGGTGCGGCTCGAGCAGCGGGTTGACCGGGTTGGCGATGCCTGCGGCCTCCGCGCCGAACAGCGTGATGAAGGCTTCGGGCACCAGCGGCAGCATGAAGCTGACGACGTCGTCGGGGCCGACGCCGAGCGCGTGAAACATGTTCGCCGCCTGCGTCACCCGCGCGAGGAGATCGCGATAGGTGATCACCACGGGCGTATCCGCCGGGTCGGCATTCTGCAGAAACTGGATCGCGGGCGCGTCCGGATTGGCCGACGCCCCGCACTTCAGTGCCTCATACGTGCTCTCAGCGGCGATGCGGTCGCTGTACGGCGTCTGCTCGAAGGCGCGGATGTCCGCCGTGCTGGCGAATGTCGGATAGTCGCTGCCGATGGCGCGATCGAGCCGATGAATGCCCATAGGAATGCCCATGGCCTGTCCTCCTGTGTCGTGTCCTCGTCCGGCCATGCGAGGCCGGTGATCGCGCGCGGGCTCTGTGGCCCGTTCGTCGCGATCGTCAGATGACAGGATGAGGGAGGATTCGTCTTGCGTCCATCCCGGCGTGATCGGGGATGCCGGGAGTTTTGTCGCAGCGACGCTGCGCTGCAGCGGTGCTTGGCGGGAGGGGAGCTGTGCCTTACTCATCGAGCGGCGCTACGCGCTGTGCAATACAGCGCCCTCTCCCCTTGTGGGAGAGGGCCATCTCTGGCCGATCCGCGCGTGCGGTTGAGTGAGGGGTTTCTCTCGGCGAGTGACGCTCGCGGAGAGAAACCCCTCACCCGACCGAGCTTGCTGCACCGTCCTACATGCCCTCTCCCACAAGGGGAGAGGGCGCATTCATACACAGCTCCACAACATCAGATCTTTGAGCGTTGCGATCGTGACGCTGGATATCGCTGTCCGCAGCCTCTTCAGCTCGCCGCGTCGATCAGGTTCTCCAGCAGCCGCTTCAGCTCACCCGTCGCCTTGTCGCCGTAGTTCGCCAGGATGTACGCCTCCTGGCTGGCAGCCAGCGAGTTCAGTCGCTTGCACAGTGCCTTGCCGCGGTCGCTGATGAACATCAGCACCTTGCGGCGGTCATTCGCATCCTGGCGGCGGTAGACCAGCGAGTCCGATACCATGCGGTCGATCATCTTGGTCAGGGTCGGATGGTTCAGCAGCACGGCTTCGGCGAGATCGCCCATCGAATGCCCCTCGCCGTCCGACAGCACCTTGAGGATGCGCCATTGCTCGACGGGAACGCCCTCCGTGCTCAGGCGCGATTCCAGCTGCCGGTTGATCTCCCGGTTGGCCTGCGCGAGCAGATAGGCGAGATGTTCGGTGAGGGGGGTGTTGGGATGGGGCGGTTTGGCCACGGTGAACTTCGCTTGCGGTCCCGATTTGAATGAATGTCCGGCAGTTGCTGCCCGATCTATATGCATCCCAATTCTTGAACATTCAACATTTTCGAATAGGATATTTGCCGAACGCGTGCTGATTTTGACGGCGTATGACCGCCGGCCCACAGTGTCGGGCCAACCATGGTTGCGGGCCAAGGAGTGGGTGTGCTCTCGACAGGATCCGTCACGGCCGGGCGCGTCAGCCTGCCGCCATCCCTGCTGTTCAGGAGTCCGCCCCAGCGGAGCGGCCTGACGTCGCTGGCCCCCTTCGATCCCGACAGCATCGCGCGCCGCGGCTCCCGCAGCAAACTGCGCATCGGCAATTTCATCACCTTCTCCGGCTCGCCCGGCATCTGGGGCCCCGCCGCGACCAATAGCGCGCTGCTGGCCGTGTCCGAGATCAACCGCCGCGGCGGCATCCTCGGCCGCGAGATCGAATTGTCATTCTATGACTCCGGCGGCCCGGTCGAGGAAGTCGTCGCGCGCGCCCGCGACGCGCTCGACTTCGACGAAATCGACGTCGTGATGGGCTCGCATATCAGCGCGGTGAGACTCGCGTTGCGCCGTCTGACGCGCGGCCGCATCCCGTATGTCTATACGCCGGTCTATGAGGGCGGCGAGCGCACGCCGGGGGTGATGGCGATCGGCGAGACGCCGCACAGCCAGACCCGCCCCGCCATTCACTGGTTGGCGGAGAACAAGGGCGCCAAGCGCTGGTACCTGATCGGCAGCGACTATGTCTGGCCGTGGCAGTCGCATCGTTCCACCAAGACCTACATCACCGAGGCCGGCGGCCACGTCGTCGGCGAGGAATTCGTGCCCGTCGGCAATGATGATCACGAGGCTCATCTGGCGCGCATCCGCGCCGCCAAGCCCGACGTCGTGCTGATCTCGCTGATCGGCACCGATTGCATCACCTTCAACCGGGCGTTCGGCGAATCCGGCCTTGCCGCCACGACGTTGCGGCTGGCTGGCGCGGTCGACGAGACCGTGCTGCTCGGCATCGGCGCCGACAACACCGAGAACCTGTATTCCGCGTCCGGCTATTTCAGCTGCATCGGCTCCAACGCCAATGACGCTTTCATGAGTCGCTACACCGCGATGTTCGGCACCGATGCGCCGCCGGTCGGCTCGGTCGGCCAGTCGAACTATGAAGGCCTGCGTTTCCTCAAAGCGGCCGCGGAGCGCGCCGGCTCATTGTCGTTGCACCCGCTCGCCGCCGCCGGCCGCAACATCGTGTATTCCGGCGCCCGCGGCGACGTCGCCATCCGCCATGGCCGTGCCGCCATGGTCATGCACCTCGCCGCCGCCGACGGTCTGGACTTCAGGATCATCCGCACGTTCTGATACGCGCGCCGCGCGAGTCCGCTCGCGAGCTGTTCCGCTGCTTCAGCGCTCACGCGGCCGCGGCGCTCTTGGCCGGCGCCTCGGTGGCGCTGATCTGCGCGACCGCCACGTCGCGGATCATCCGGCTGATCGCCTCGTGCGGCATCGGCTTGCCGAACAGGAAGCCCTGCACGCTGGTGCAGCCTTCCTCGCGCAGGAAGGCGAGGTGCTGCTCGGTCTCGACGCCTTCGGCCAGCACGGGAATGTTGAGGCTGCGGCCCAAGAGCAGCGTCGCCTTGACGATCGCAGCCGCATGCACGCTGGTCTCGACCGACTGGATGAAGCTCTTGTCGACCTTGATCTTGTCGAACGGAAACACCTGCAGGGTCGACAGCGACGAATAGCCGGTGCCGAAATCGTCCATCGCCACGGTGACGCCGATCGCCTTCAGCGCCTGCATCACCTGCAGCGCGTGCTGGCGGTCGGCGATGATGCCGGTCTCGGTCAGCTCGATTTCGAGCCGTTCCGGCGCCAGGCCCGTCTCGCGCAGCACCTCGGCGACGCGCTTCGGCAGATCGTGGTTGAGCTGCATCGGCGCGACGTTGACGGCGACCTTGAACGGCTGGCTCCAGCTTGCGGCGGTGGTGCAGGCGGTGCGCAGCACCCAGTCGCCGATGTCGACGATCAGTCCCGTCTGTTCGGCCATCGGAATGAAATCGTTCGGCGGCACGCGGCCCTTCACCGGGTGGTTCCAGCGCAACAGCGCCTCGAAGCCGATGATCTCGCCGCTCTGCGTGTCGTTCTGCACCTGATAGTGCAGCTCGAATTCGTTGCGCACCAGCGCGCGCTTGAGGTCGATCGCGAGCTCGGCACGGCGCCGGCTGGCCTCGTCCATCGACGGCTCATAGGTGCAGATCTTGCCCTGGCCGAGGCTCTTGGCGCGATACATCGCGAGATCCGCGCGGGTGAGCAACTCGTCCGAGCTGAGGCCGTGCTCGGGATAGAGCGCGATGCCGATGCTGCAACCGACCGAGAGGCTGCGCTCCTCCCACTCGACCGGCGTCAGCACCAGCGTGCGCATGCGCTCGGCGAATTTCGCGGCCTCGTTGCGCGCGAAGATTTCACTCTTCACCGCGACGAATTCGTCGCCGCCGATCCGCGCCAGGAATTCACCCGGTTGCAGGATGGCGGCGATGCGCTGGGCGATCGTCGTCAACACGGCGTCGCCGGCGGCATGGCCGTGCGCGTCGTTGATGTCCTTGAAGCGGTCGAGGTCGATGGCGAGCACGACGAGATGCGCGGTCTCGTCGCCATCCGCCAGCAGCGGCGTCAGGCGTTGTCCGAGGCCGTTGCGGTTGGGCAGGCCGGTCAGCGGGTCCTGCAGCGCCAGCTGCCGATAGCCTTCGACCGCCTCCTGCGCCGCCTGCATGTCGATCATGTAGGCCGAGGCGGCCATCGCCATGATCAGGCCGATGCCGGTGACGATGCTGATCAGCATCACGCTGTCGGACAGCGCCTGCGCCGGCGCGGCGAGAGCCGCCGTCGGCGCCAAGGTGAGCGCCGCCATGCCGGTGAAATGCAGGCTGAGGATCGCCAGCACCATCGCGAGCGAGCTGCCATATTTGCAGAATCGCGTCACCGGGCGCGCGATGCGGTTGGCGGCGACGGCGCCGAAGCCCATTGCCAGCACCAGCGAGAGCCAGATCGCCGGCGCGTGCCACGTCCTGATGCCCTCGAGATTGAGCGCGCCCATGCCGGTGTAATGCATCGCGGCAATGCCGAAGCCGAACACCGCGCCGCCGATCTCGATCAGCGGGCCACGCTGCGTGCGGGTGGTGACGAAGAAGCCGAGCCAGGAAAACGCGACGGAGAGGCCGAGCGAAGCAAAGGTGAGGCCCACTTCGAACGAGCGGTTGCCGGGCGCATCATAGCCGAGGATGGCGGCGAAATGCGTCGTCCACACCGTGCCGCCGGCGACCAGCCCGGCGAGAAACAGCAGATGAAGCCGGCGCAGGCCGGTGTTGCGTCTGACGCGCGCGAGCAGCCGCATCGACAGGATGGAGCCGAGCACGCAGACCAGCAGCGCGGCGGTCACATAGCGCAGATCATGATCGGCAGGCAGGCAGGACAGGATCGTCAACATCGGCAATGAACCCTCACGCGGGCCAGCTACGATCCGTGGCGCGCGGCGTTTTGGTCGGCAGGAATCGCGGTTAGCGAAGCGTCAACGCGGGGCAGCACATCTGCCCGCGCCAAATCACGCACCAAGTCATGCATGAGGTCTGGAAGCCGATGATTAAGGGCGGCGCGATGGTCTTCTGGTTCCCAGAAGGAACCGGGGACATCGTGACGAAAATACCAACGTGGCGTGTCACTCTGTGCCGAGCTGGAACCGGCCTGCTATTCGCTGGCTACATGGCGCGGCAACGGCCTTGTCGGTGACGAGCGGCGGCAAGGTGCCTCGTAGAAGCCGACGGTGGTGATCTCGCTGTCGTGAATGCTGCCAGCGCGCGGCGCGTCTCCGGACGAGGCTTCGCCTCACCGGGACCATGCGGCCCGTGAGCGCCAGGCACGCTCCGTTGGTTTGCCCCGCTGCCCCGCCCCCCTCGGCCGCAGCCGCCCGCGCCGCACGCGCTTTTGTGAACCCCCCGGGCCGGAACGGGTTGCCGCTCCGTGACGGAATTAATACGATCCGATGTCAGTCACATGAAAATTGGAGTGCCGGATGCGTGCGCAGTCGCGAGCCCTGTCGAACCCCGTCGCCCTGTGGTGGGCGATGCTGACCCTCGTCAGCCTCGCCAACATCGTGTTCTGGTTCATCCTGTATCGCCAGCTGCATGGCGGCAGCGTCGCCGTCGGCCAGTCGCCGGAGACCGGCCAGATGCTGGCGCTGTCGGCGGCCTATGTGTTCGGCTGCGCCTTCCGCTCGGTGCTGCCGCGTGCGGACGTGCAGCGCATCTGCCTGGTCGACAGCTGGCTGTCGAGCGTATTCGTCGGCCGCACCGTCGCGACCATCGCCGAGATCGCCTTCGCCGCGCAATGGGCGATCATCCTGGCTCAGCTCGGCGCCATCGCGGATGCTGAAACCGCCGTCAACATGGCGCGCCTGATCGTCCCGATCATCGTCGTGGCCGAGATCTGCTCCTGGTACGCCGTCGTCACCAAGAACTTCCTCTACAACGCGATCGAGAATTCGCTGTGGGCGGTGGCCTTCCTGTTCGTCGGCATCGGCCTCGGCCGTCTGCTGCCGGAGTTCGACGGACTGGTGCGCGGGCTCTTGATCGCAGGCCTGATCGGCATCGCCTGTTATCTCGCCTTCCTCGTCGTGGTCGACGTGCCGATGTATGTGAAGCGCTGGCGCATCGAGCGCGCCGCCGGCAAGCCGTTGCTGCATCCCCTGGTCGGCTTGCGTGATTGCGCCACGCAGTGGACGGTCACCCACGAATTCGAGCACTGGAAGGAGGAGATCGCCTGGATGTCGCTGTATTTCAGCGCCGCGGTCTGGGGCTCGCTGGCGCTGTGCGCGCTGTCGGCGATGAACGATCATCGGCCGATCGATCGCGTGCAGGCCGCTGCGCCGTCCGCCATCATCCAGCCGGCCGCGCTGCGCTGAGCTTGAGGACCGGCGACGAACGACCCGCGGTGATCCGCACCGCGGGTCGCCGTGCCGGCAGCCTCAGCCATGCATCGCGAAGTGATGCGAATCGTCCATCTGGACGACGTGGCTGTAGTCGACATGCGGGGCGTCGTGTCCGCCACCGGCGTGACCGATGTCGAAATTCGGCGGAACGATGCCGGTGTTGCCGCCGTGGCCGTGGTCGCCGAAATTGTCGACCATGATCGGACCGTGCGACGAACCTTCGCCATGCAGCGGTCCGGCGAGTCCGAGCCCGGAGCCTTCGCTGCTGTGGCTGTCGCTCGATTGCTGGATCGCCGAGGCGATCGAGTCCCAGAAGCCGCCATGGCCGCCGCCATCCCCCGCGCCGATCACGATGCTGCCGTCGCTGCGCAGGCCGTCCTGCGCCAGCTTGAAGATGTCGCCGATCGCAGCGCCGAGATCGCCATGGCTGAGATCGTTGACCAGCGCGCCGAGGTCGTGGCCGATCGCTTCGAGCTGATGGCCGACGGAATGGGCCAGGTCGCCCGCGGTCTCGGCCAGTCCATTGACGCCCTCGCCGACGAAGTGGCCGACGCCGTCCACCACTGCCGTGCCGACCGCATCGGCGCCATGCGCGATGCCCGAAATCGCTTCGCCGATCGGACCGCCGATGATGTGGCCCGCTGCCGAGGCTGCGTCGGTGGCGACACCGATGGCGCCATCCGCCACCGCCACGCCGGCCTCGAAGCCACCCTTGACGACCGCACCCGCCGCGTCGAGCGCCTGCTCGCCGACGTCGGCAGCCGTGCCGACGATGGTGCCGGCCATGTCGAGCGCACCCTGACCGACGGCGCCCGCCGCTTCCAGTCCGGCTTCGCCGACGCCGACCGCGGTGTGCACGACGTCGCCGGCGACATCGATCGCGCCATGTGCCACGTCGCCGACGACCGCCAGCCCGCCATCGACAATGTGGCCGCCGATATGCTGCACGTCGTTGATCACGCCGTTGAGGTCGCCATGCACGAGATGGCCGAGGCCGGACGCGACGTCGCTGACGACGTTGACGCCGGTGTGAACGATGTCACCGCCGACATGGACCACGGTCGATGCGACGTCCTCGACGGTGTGAAGCAGGCCGCCACCGACCGCTTCTACACCATGCCCGACTGCGCCGAGCACACCGCCCACGGTGTGGATCGCCTCGCCGCCGAGTTCGCCGAGTCCGTGCACGACGCTGCCCACCGCATGCGCGGCATCGCCGGCCACATGCTCCACCGTGTCGACCACGGCGCCGACCGCGCCACCCACGGCACCGGCCACATCGCCCGCCACATCCTTCACGTCATCCACGACCGAACTGACGGCATCGGTCACATCATCCCAAAATCCCATGGTCCTGCTCCTCGGTTGCGTCACCTCGCCTCGGGTGACGGCGCCGTTGTCGCAGATGCCGGCTGCGCGCTCCGTGCGCGGCGTCACGCAAGATTCTCGCTCCCGGCGTGACCGACCCAGCCATGCCAGGTCAGCGCAGAAAAGAACGGGCGGCTGTCGCGGAAGCCGCCGTCGCGCAGGACCGCTCCATCCTCGTCGGGGCTGAGCATGTTGGTGCTGGCCTCGATGGTCGCGCGCATCGAAATGGCCTGCTCGGCGGCGACGCCGGAGGCAACGGCATAGGCCGCATAGCGATCGAGCCAAAGCGCCCTCTCGCTCGGCTCCCTGGGCAGGCAGCCATGGGCAACCACGAACGACGCGCCTGGGCGGAGCCGGTCGTGCACGGCGCGCACCGTCCGCAAACGCTCCGGCGCCGGAAGAAAGTGGAGCGTCAGCAAGCAGGTCGCCGCGTCAAACGGGCCGGCCGGCGCATCGTCGATGGTGCCTTCGATCAAGTCGACCCGGCTCATCCGCGCGCCGAGCGTACGTTCGGCGAGTTGCAGCATCTGCGGCGACGGATCGACGCCGACGAATGTCCAGGACGGGTGGGCATCGGCCAACGCACTGAGCTCGAGCCCGCCACCCGCGCCCAGCACGAGCACCTTCGCATGTTTGGGCGCCCGTTCGGCAAGCAGGATGGCCGTCATCCGATGCAGCCCATCGAGCCCGGGCACGAAGCGCCGTGGTCCGTCGGTGTAGCGTGCGACGAATTCGGGATCGGAAAACGCGCGGATGAACTGTCGGGCGCCGTCGGTGATGTCAGCCGTCATGACAAACGTCTCCTTTGCGAGGCCGCTTTCGGCGTTCGAGGCGGGCGTGGAAATCAGCGCTCAGGGCCGCGAGCGTGATGGCGCCGAGACGGGCCAGCAGCAGCGCCTCCGCAGCCTGGATGGAGGTGTCGAGCGCCGCGTTGACGGCCTGTTCGACGAGGCAGTCCGGATGCTCGGTTCGATTGCCGATCGCGAACAGCGATGGCCGTCCGAGGGAATCGTAGATGTCGCGCAGGCTGACGGTGGCCAGATCGCAGGCGAGCGTCCATCCGCCGCCATGTCCCTTGTCGGAGCGCACATAGCCGCTGTCCCGGAGTCCGGCCATGGTTCTGCGGATCACGACCGGATTGGTCTGCATCATCAGTGCGAGGGCCTCGGAGGTCACCGGGCCGTCGTGCTCCGCCATGTGGAGCAGGACGTGAAGGATGCCGGACAGCTGGCTGTTGGGTCTCATGTAACTTTCGATATTACATGATGTGCCTGCCGTCAACCGGCCCGGCCGGCCGCGGCGCGTCGCGGATGCGACGCTCGGTCCGCGACCCGTCGGGCGACTGGGTGCGTCCTCTCGCGTTCGGCAGGCGTAGCCACGGATCGAACCCGCCGGAAAAAAGCCTGCGCGCAGAAATTGATTTCGGCTGCGCATTCAAGCTGATTTGGGCTGTCCAGTCCCCCGGACGAAAATATTCCGCTTCGCGTTTTCGGAATTTCATGATCTTCTCCCGGCATCCCGCCTCATCGACGAGGGGCGCTGCGCGGTCGTCACGAAGCGTGGAGTGCGGGATGTGGTGGGCGGGCCGGTTTGCAGCGTGAGCAGTCGCGCGGACGAACAACATCGGCCCGTACGGTCAAGTCGCGTGGTCCTGGCCTCCCGATGCTGAGGTCAAGCCGGCCGATGATGCCTCGCGCATCTCGCCGGTGATGGGGGCAAGAAAGCCCGGTCCCCAGGGAGATCGCGAAGCAGCCGTTCAAACCATCGCGCAGGGAGGGCCGGGTCGTTCCGGCTGGACCTGTGGTACCTGCCGCCTGCATTTTTTTCGCAGGCGGGCCACGGGCCTCAGTCGAGGCCCGGCCTTCCCTGCACCCTCGGTTTGGAGAGGGTGAAAACGATGCATCACTCGGACGCCATGGGGCGCCGCGAGGACAGAGACGCATGTCCGAGAATGCAGTCTGAGACCGTTGTCCACGCCAGCGCCGCCGATGCGCTGCTCACCCTCCCCCTCCAGGGCAGGGCTATCGCATATGGTCAATCTGAGTGTGTCGCGAAACCGTCTCCACATCGTCATGCCCGGGCTCCGTCCCGGGCATGACGTCGTTCTCAGCATGCTGGACGACGTGGATGGCCGGGACAAGCCCGGCCATGACGACGCGGAGGGAGATGGGCGCAAAACATCGATCGCCATATGCGATAGCCCCTCCAGGGGAGGGTGGCAGCGAGCATGTGGCGTCATTGTCGTCAAACATCAGCCCTGCGAGGCAGCGCGCCGCCCGCAGGTCCCGCGATTGCCGGCCTACTTGAACCCGGCGAACCGGCTGTCGAACGAGTTCGACTGCAGCACCGGAACGGCGCCGGAGACCAGCGCGGTCTGGGTCTGCACTGGCGCGGAGGCGGTCGCCGCCGGCGCGCTGGCTGCGGCGGGCTTGAACGGCGGCCGCGCGGCGGCCTGCTTGGTCTCGGCCTGCTTGGTCTCGGCCGGCTTGGCGACGGCGACCGGCTTCGGCGCGGGCTTGGCCTCGGCGGTCTTGCTCTCGGTCGGCTTCGTCGTCGCCGTGGTCTCGTTGGAGCCGCCGATCCCGACCTTGCGGGCGAGGCTGGACATGAAGCTCGGCTTCTCCGGGGCGGCCACGGCCGCGACGCGGGTGGCGGGCGCTGCGACCGGCGCCGGGGCGGCGCTGGCCGGGATCGCGGCGACCTCATCGGCGCCCGGTGCGCGCGGCGGGTTGACGTGACCCGGGATCGTGCCCGGCGCGGGCGAGAAGTTGGCGAGCGACAGGCCCGGCGCTTCGCCGGAATCGGACAGGCCGGTGGAGGCGCCCGGCACGCGGTTGGCGAACACGGGATTCATGCCGCCGTCGATGCCGGTGTTCAGCTTGGCGACCGGCGTCCCCTTGGCGACGAGCTTGGCGTATTCGGCCTCGTCCGCCTGCTGCTTCTCGCGCACGGCCGTCGTGATTTCGTCGGGCACCACATAGGCCGGGCACTTGGCGGCGGCGTCGAACACCAGATCGCGGGTCGCGCCCGGCGGCTTCTGGGCGTTGAAGACGTACTTCTTCTCGCAGAAGTCGACCTTCGGCTCCTGCCGGGTGACCTCGAAGGCGTCATAGCCTTCCTTGATCATGCGCCAGAACGGCATGTTCGGATTGTTGCGGTGTCGCGCCATGTTCACCGGCGTCATCCGGAACGGATAGGCCTGGAACTGGAAGGCGCGCTGGCCGCCGAAGAACGACTCGCGGCCGAGCGCGTAGATCTCGGCGATCTGCTCGTCGGTCATCGCGAAGCAGCCGCGCGAGGAACAGTCGCCGTGCACCATCAGCTGCGAGCCGGTGCGGCCGAGCGCCTTGTCGAACGCGTTGGGATAGCCGGTGTTGAACGACAGATAATACGCCGATTGCGGATTCATCTGGCTCGGATTGATCGAGTAGAAGCCCTCCGGCGCCTGACGGTCGCCCTCGCGCACCTTCGGTCCGAGATCGCCCGACCAGCGGCAGATCGGATAGGTCTTGAGGAGCGCGAACTTGCCGGAGCGGTCCTGCTTCCAGACCTCGAGCTCAGCCTCCTGCTTGAACACGCGCACCAGGATCGGCGACTGCGTGTCCATGTCCTTCTCATTGATCGTGGCGACGAGCTTGGGTGGCACCGGCTGATTGGCTTTGGCGCTGGTGGCGAGCGCGACCTGATCGCTGTTGCAACCGGTCAGCAGCGCGCCGGCGGCCAACGCCGCCGAGGTCATCAGAACCCGGACGAAAGCGCGGTTGATCAAGGCAAAGCTCCCCGCAAACCCAGCATGTCGCGACACCCCACTCTCGTCTTACCAGATCGGCCGGGAAGCTGGACGGGTCCCGGGCCGACTGCGCGTCATGCCGTCAAACCATTGATTAAAATTGTAGCCTTTGGCCCCGAGCGCCGCAACCCGCGGTCCGGCGGTGTCGCGAGCCCCTGGCCCGTTTGGTCAACAAGTCCTAAACAACAGACCCCCTTGGCGGGGCCGAAATACGGCCAAACGGCTGGAAAGACTCACAAAACCGCGAGCGGCCAAGGCCGTGCGCAGGCCCGTTCAGCCGAGCTTGCGGCCGATCTCGATGAACTTCTGCCGCCGCTGCTTGCGGATGGCGTCGGCATCGAGGCCCTTCAACTCGTCGAACGCCAAGGCGATGGCCTCGCCGGTGGCGGCGATCATCGCCGCGGGATCGCGGTGAGCGCCGCCGACGGGCTCCTTGAGGATGGTGTCGACCACGCCGAAGCGGAGCATGTCCTGCGCCGTGATCTTCATGCTGTTGGCGGCTTCCTGGGCCTTGGTGCCGTCGCGCCAGAGGATCGAGGAGGCGGCTTCCGGCGAGATCACGCTGTAGATCGCGTGCTCCAGCATCAGCACCCGGTTGGCGGTGGTCAGCGCGATGGCGCCGCCCGACATGCCCTCGCCGGTGATGATGGCAACGTTCGGCACGCCCAGCGCCAGACAGGCATCGGTCGAGCGGGCGATGGCCTCGGCCTGGCCGCGCTCCTCGGCGCCGATCCCCGGATAGGCGCCGGCGGAATCGACCAGCGACAGCACGGGGATGCCGAAGCGCTCGGCCATCTCCATCAGTCGGACGGCCTTGCGGTAGCCCTCCGGGCGGGCCATGCCGAAATTGTGCTTGAGGCGGGATTCGGTGGTCGCGCCCTTTTCCTGGCCCATCACGCAGATCGGCTCGCCGCGAAAGCGGCCGAAGCCGCCGAGCAGAGCGGCGTCCTCGCCGAACTTGCGGTCGCCGGCGAGCGGGGTGAATTCGGTGATCAGCCCGCCCACGAAATCGGTGAAGTGCGGCCGCTGCGGGTGGCGCGCGACCATGGTCTTCTGCCACGGCGTCAGATTGGCATAGAGCTCGGCCAGCGCCTGGCCGGCCTTCTCCTCGATCCGGCCGACCTCCTCGCCGATGTCGGCGCCGGAGGCGGCCATCGCCCGGAGTTCGTCGACCTTGGAATCGAGCTCGGCAACGGGCTTTTCGAAATCGAGGTAGCTGCGCATGGGATCCGGCATGGAGGAGCTGAAGGAAGAGCGCTGGGAAACGAAATCGGTTCGGCCTCTGGACCTGAAGGTGAAGGACTTCAGGAGCTTAGGATGCGATCGATGCGCCGCGTCCAGGCGTCGTGCCGGGAGAACGGGCAGGATGGCGCTCTTTCGGGGCAGACGGGCCCGAAGTCAAGCGGGCGGCGCGTCACGCCCGAGGATTTGGTATCGGATTTGGTTTCGCGAAGGTGTGAGGCGGGGTCAGGTTTCGGCGAGGGGGTGCAGGTCGCGCACCAGGCTCTTGAGCCGCTCCTCGACCACATGAGTGTAGATCTGGGTGGTCGAAATGTCGGTGTGGCCGAGCAAGGTCTGGACGATGCGCAGGTCGGCGCCGTTGTGCAGCAGGTGGCTGGCGAAGGCGTGACGCAGCACGTGCGGCGACACCAGCCGGGCCGGCAGGCCGCTCGCCACCGCGAGCTCCTTGAGGTCGCGGGCGAAGTGCTGCCGGGTCAGATGACCGCTCTCGCCGAACGAGGGAAACAGCCATTTGCCGAAGGTGGCGCTGGCCTTCTTCTCCGGCTTCTGCTTGTCCAGCATCGCCAGATAGTCGGCCATCGCCTGGCGCGAGGCCTGATTGAGCGGCACCAGCCGCTCCTTGTTGCCCTTGCCGCGCACCACGATCATCCGGGCGTCGTTGCGCGCCGCCGTGCGCGGCAGCGCCACCAGCTCGGAGACGCGCAGGCCCGTGGCGTAGAGCACCTCGAGCAGGCAATACAGCCGAAGGGCGCGGAGGCGCTGCGACGGCGAGGCGTCGGCCGCCTCGGACAGCTCCTTGGCCTTGGTCAGCATGCGGTCGACGTCGCCGATCGACAGCACCTTGGGCAGCGAGCGGCCGCGCTTCGGCCCGGACAGAATCGCAGCGGGATCATCGCTGCGGATACGCTCGCTCAGCAGGAAGCGGAACAGGTGGCGCATCGCCGACAGCCGCCGCGCCACGCTGGACGATTTGAAGCCCCTGGTGTCGAGATCGGCGAGATAGTCGCGCAGCGCCTGGGTGTCGGCCGCAGCGAAGCTGTTGGCCTTGCGGGTGAGAAACTCGGAGAGATCGGTGAGGTCGCGGCGGTAGGCGTCCAGCGTGTTCTGGCCGGCGCCCTGTTCCGCGGCCATCATGTCGAGGAACAGGCTCATCAGCCTGGCATCCGAGGCCTTGACCTTCATGTCGTGAAATCCGCTGCGTCCGGGGCGATCGAATCACTACGAGTTAGTCGCGCCGGCACGTCGAGCGGTGACTGCAAATCTGGCCGATATCGCGGCGCCGGGCCGCCTCAGAGAAGCGTAAAAATCTTAATCAATGCCCTGTGGCTTTTCGGTTGGCCGCAGCCTCCTCGCTCACTTCTTCTGGAACTTGTCCGGCGGGATCGACACCGTCATCTCGCGTGGCTTCGGAGTGACGAAGTTCGCCAGCGCGTAGATCGCGCCATAGACCACGGCGACGATCACGGCGATCACGGTCAGGAAGCGGAACAGGCTGGGCATCAGGCTCGCGCGGGCCACCGGAATGGAACGGTTTCATCCAACATGTTCGCACCCGGCTGGCAAGCCCGGCGGGGCGGGCCGGTCGTCCGATAGCCAGTTGTTTTGCTCCGTCATTCCGGGGCGGCGCGCGCAGCGCGGCGAGCCCGGAATCCATACCCACAGGACGATGTCGTGGACCGAGATGCCCAGTCCCAGCCTGCCTCACACAGCTTCCTGTGGGTATGGGTTCCGGGCTCGCGCTGCGCGCGCCCCGGAACGACGTCCGGGGGTGGGCTCGAGCGGAACAGGATGCCTTTGAAAGCAGCAGGGGCTGGGTTAGAAGCGGAGAGATGACCGACACGACCCAACCAGCACCTGGCCAAGCCGCTCCGGAGGCCGCGATTCTCGCGGGCCTCGGCAAGCGGCTGATCGTGCTGGTCGGCATGATGGGGGTTGGCAAGTCGACCGTGGGGCGGCGGCTCGCCGCGCGATTGCGACTGCCTTTCGTCGATGCGGACACCGAAATCGAGACCGCCGCCGGCATGACCATACCGGAAATCTTCGAATCGCGCGGCGAGGACTATTTCCGCAATGGCGAGGCGCGGGTGATCGCCCGCCTGCTCGAAAACGGGCCCGGTGTGCTGGCGACCGGCGGTGGCGCCTTCATGCGCGAGGAGACGCGGCGCCGCATTCAGGAGAAGGCCGTCTCGGTGTGGCTGAAGGCCGATGCCGACGTGATCATGCGGCGCGTCCGCCGGCGGGCGGACCGGCCGCTGCTGCAGACAGCCGATCCCGAAGGCACGGTCGCGCGCCTGCTCGTCGAGCGCGAGCCGGTCTATCAGCTTGCCGACCTGACGATCTGCTCGCGCGATGTGCCGCATGATCGCGTCGTCGAGGACTGCATGGAGGCGTTACAGGCGTTCTTCTCGCCACCGGAGACCGAGGCGGGGCCAACCGGACCCCAATCCGACCCAGTTCAACCCGATCCTCCGCAGGCGATGGGCGCGCTCCGATGACGGCACCTCTCAAACACTCCGATCCGATCATCGTCGACGTCGCACTCGGCGAGCGCGCCTACGACATCGTCATCGGCCGCGGCGTGCTGGCCTCGCTCGGCCAGCGCATCGCGGCGTTGCGGCCGGGCGTGCGCACGGCTGTTGTCACGGATCGCACCGTTGCCGCGCACTGGCTCAAGCCGACCGAGGCGATCCTGGCGGAGGCGGGCATCCCGTCGTCGCCCATCGTGGTCGAGGAGGGCGAAGGCTCCAAGACCTATGCCGGCCTTGAAAAGGTCAGCGAGGCGCTGATCGCCGCGAAGATCGAGCGCAATGATCTCGTCATCGCGCTCGGCGGCGGCGTGGTCGGCGATCTCGCCGGGTTCGCGGCCGCCATCCTGCGCCGCGGCGTCGATTTCGTGCAGGTGCCGACCTCGCTGCTGGCGCAGGTGGATTCCTCCGTCGGCGGCAAGACGGGGATCAACTCGCCGCAGGGCAAGAACCTGCTCGGCGCCTTCCACCAGCCGGTGCTGGTGATTGCGGATACCGCCGTGCTCGACACGCTGTCGCCGCGCCAGTTCCGCGCCGGCTATGCCGAGGTCGCCAAATACGGCCTGCTCGGTGACGCCAGCTTCTTCGCCTGGCTGGAAGCCAATCACGCCGACATCGTCAAGGGCGGTGCGGCACGCGAACATGCCGTCGCCACCTCCTGCCGTGCCAAGGCGGCGGTCGTCGCCCGCGACGAGCGCGAGACCGGCGACCGCGCGCTGCTCAATCTCGGCCATACCTTCGGCCATGCGCTGGAGGCGATCACCGGCTTCTCCGACCGCTTGTTCCACGGCGAGGGCGTGTCGGTCGGCATGGTCTTGGCGGCGCAGTTCTCGGCCGAGCTCGGCATGCTGCCGCCCGACGACGTCACGAGGATCGAGCGTCACCTTGCCGCGGTCGGCCTGCCGACCCATCTGCAGGATATCGCCGGCTTCGCCCAGGAGGGGATCGGCGACGCCGACCGGCTTTTGGCCTTGATGGCGCAGGACAAGAAGGTCAAGCGCGGCAAGCTCACCTTCATCCTGATAGAGGCGATCGGCCGTGCGGTCATCGCCAAGGACGTCGATCCCGTGCGGGTGCGCGACTTTCTGCAGGCCAAATTGCACAGTCGCAGTTGATCCCGGGCTTTACGCCGTGTTGAGCAGCGCAGGCGCATCATCGGCGGCCTCACTCGAGAGCGACATCGGCGTCATGGACTGGTTCACCCTCACCATCGTCATCCTCCTCCTGGCTGCCTCAGCCTTCTTTGCGCTGAGCGAGACCGCCCTGACCGGCGCCTCCCGCGCCTCGATGCTGCGGCTGTCGAAGCAGGGCAATCGCGATGCCGACGTGGTGTCGAGCCTGTTCGACATGCGCGAGCGCCTGATCGGCGCGCTGCTGCTCGGCAACAACATCGCCAATATCGGCGCTTCGGCCTTGGCGACCGGCATCTTCACGGCCTGGTTCGGCGAGGTCGGCGTGCTCTACGCCACCGGCGTGATGACCGCTCTCGTCGTGATCTTCGCCGAGGTGCTGCCGAAGACGATTGCGATCAACGCGCCGGATCGCGTGTCGCTGGCGGTGGCGCGGCCGATGCGCGGCACGGTCATCGTGCTTGGTCCGGTGCTTGCCGTCATCGAGGCGATCGTGCGTGTTCTGATGCGGCTGATCGGCTTCAAGGTCGGCGCCAATCAGCCGATCCTGTCGCCGACCGAACGCCTGCGCGGTGCCGTCGATCTGCTGCACCATGAAGGCAAGGTCGAGAAGCAGGACCGCGACATGCTCGGCGGCCTGCTCGATCTGCGCGAATTGCAGGTATCCGACGTGATGGTTCACCGCACCGAGATGGTGATGGTGAACGCGGACCTGCCGCAGGAGGAGCTGGTTCGCGAGGTGCTCGCCACCGAGTACACACGCATTCCGCTGTGGCGCGGCACGCCGGAGAACATCATCGGCGTGCTGCATGCGAAGGACCTGCTGCGTGCGATCCGCGCCGCCGAGGGCGATGTGTCGCACATCGACGTCGCCTCGCTGGCGCTGCCGCCGTGGTTCGTTCCGGAGATGCGCTCGGTGTCGGAACAGCTCAAGGCGTTCCGCCGCCGCAAGACGCACTTTGCATTGGTGGTCGACGAGTATGGCGAGGTCGAAGGCATCGTCACGCTGGAGGATATTCTCGAGGAGATCGTCGGCGACATCTCCGATGAGCAGGACGTGCAGGTCGCCGGCGTTCGCGTGCAGCCGGACGGATCGGTCGTCGTCGATGGCTCGGTGCCGATCCGCGATCTCAATCGCGCGATGGACTGGACGTTGCCCGATGAGGAGGCAACGACCGTTGCCGGCCTCGTGATCCACGAGGCCCGTTCGATCCCGGAGCGTGGCCAGAGCTTCACGTTCCACGGCTTCCGCTTTCGCGTGCTGCGCCGGGAGCGCAATCGCATCACTGCGCTGCGCATCGTGCCGGTGCCGCGCGGCGAAACCGAGGAGACGCGGCCGCGCCGTGCGGGCACGGCGTTCTAATCCGGGATCAGATCAGGCTTCGCCCGGCGCCTTCGCATGCAGCGCCAGCGCGTGCACTGATCCTGCAAGTTCCGCCGCCAATGCGGCGTTGATCAGGCGGTGGCGATCGACGCGGCTCTTGCCGGCAAAGGCCTGCGATACAATATACACGCGGAAATGGGTCTCACCGCTGGGGCGGTGTCCCATGTGGCCAGCATGCAGATGTGATTCGTCCTGCACGTCGAGGCTTTCCGGCGAGAAAGCTTCGCGCAACTTTTCAATGATAGCATCCTGGGTCCGCATGGTCTTTGCAAATACGCATCAAATTATTTTTCGTCAATCGGCCGGCCCCGCCTGAGGTATTCGTAATGTCAAGACTTGAAGCTTTTCGCGGAGCGTAGTCAAAGTCCGCCATGCCGATCGATTCAAACAAATTCTTCGACTCCATCCGCATCAAGCCCAAGAAGCAGGCTGCGCGGCAGCCGGTGGTGCGCGAGGAGGCCCAGCCCTGCCAGTGGCCGGACTGCAAGAACAAGGGCTCGCACCGCGCGCCCAAGGGACGCGAGAACGCACGCGAATATTGGCACTTCTGTCTCGATCACGTTCGCGAGTACAACCAGTCCTATAATTTCTTCTCCGGCATGAATGCCGACGCCGTCGCGCGATATCAGAAGGATGCGCTGACCGGACATCGCCCGACCTGGAAGATGGGTGCCAATACCGCGGGCAAGCGTGGCACGGGCAATGCAGAGAGCGATCTCGGCGATGCGTCGGATCCGTTCAGCGTGTTCGCGGAGATCAACGGCCGCGCCGGCTGGCGCCCCGGCCCGCAGGCCGCACCGAAGGCGGAGACGCGCAAGGTCTTCAATGCGGAGCGCAAGGCGCTTCAAGTGATGGGTCTCGGTGCGGACGCCACGCTGGACGACGTCAAGGCCAAGTACAAAGCGCTGGTGAAGCAGCATCACCCTGACGCCAATGGTGGCGACCGCTCCACCGAGGATCGCCTGATCGAGATCATCAAGGCCTATAATTATCTGAAGACGGTCGTGAAGGGCTGATACGCGGCAGCGTGTCACGCTGCCGCGCTCGTGGCCCCGGGGTCAGGGCTTCGGCCCGATATAGGCCGAGCTTGGCCGGATCAGCCGTCCCGTCCGCTGCTGCTCGCGGGCATGTGCGGTCCAGCCGGCGGCCCGTGCCACCGCGAAGATCGGCGTGAACGCCTGGCGCGGAATCTTCAGCGCATCGAGCAGGATGGCGGTGAAGAACTCGACATTGGTGTCGAGCACGCGCTCCGGATTCTTCCGCCGCAGCGCTTGGCGGATGTAGGCCTCCACCTCGCTCGCGAACGGCAGATCCGCCCCGCTGCCCGCTAGCCTCTCGATCGCGGCCTTCAGGACGTCGGCCCTGGGATCGCGCACCCGATAGATGCGGTGGCCGAAGCCCATCAGCCGCTCGCCGCGTAATAGCGCCGCATCGACCCAGGGCTTGATGTTCTCCCGCGTGCCGATCGCATTCAGCATCTCCAGCACCGGCTCCGGCGCACCGCCGTGCAGCGGCCCGGTCAGTGCGCAATAGCCGGCGGTGATGGACGCGAACAGGTCGGCCTGTGTCGAGGCGACGACACGTGCGGCGAAGGTCGAGGCGTTCATGCCGTGGTCGCTGACGGTGACCAGATAGGTGTCGAGCGCTGCCACCTCGCCATCGGCGGGCGTGTCGCCGCGGACCATGCGCAGCGTGTCGGCGGCCTGGCTGAGATCCGGGCCGGGCGGGATCGGTTGCGCCCCCCGGGCGCGCTGCACCAGGGCGCCGGCGATGACCGGACAGGCACCGACGATGGTGGCCTCGTCGTCGAGACCAGCCTCGGGACGCAGCGCGGCGACGGCGGCGCGAAAGCCATCGATGATCGACAGGCCGGCGGTGGCGGCGAGCAGCTCGGGCAGGCGGGCAAAAGCGTGCTGGCGGGCCAGTCCGAGCCTGGCGCGGACGTCGGCTTCGCTGACGCTGCGCCTGGTCGCGGCGCTCCACAGCCGGGCCGTCACGCCCTCAAAGCCGCTGGCGGCGGCGAGGTCGGCCACCCGGGCACCGGCGATGATGAGCTCGCCCTGCTGCCCGTCGACATGGCTGAGCACGGTCTCGGCGGCGGCGATGCCATCGAGGCCGACGGGGGACTTCGAGAGCTGGATGGTCATGGCGCGATCTCCTGCGTGATTGGTCACGCCAGTAAGATTCGTCCCATCGACAAATTGATCAATCTTGATTAAGCTAATCAATATGAAAAAAGACAGTGGCCTTTACCTATCGGCTCGCGAGGCCTCTGCCGAGCTGGCGATCTCGCCCGCGACGCTCTACGCCTATGTCAGCCGTGGCCTGGTTCGTTCGGAGCCGTCGCCGAACTCCCGCAGCAACCGCTATCGCGCCGAGGACATCCGAGCGCTGAAGGAGCGGCGGGCGCCGGCGCCCGAGCCGCGCGCATTCCGCAGCTTCGATGCCGATCTGCCGTTGTTCGATTCGGCGGTGTCGACGATTACCGAGGCGGGTCCGATCTATCGGGGCGTCAATTGCGTCGAGCTCGCCGAGCGGGATTCGCTGGAGCACGCTGCCACCCTGCTGTGGGACGTCACCGCGATCGATCCCTTCGCTGCCGACAATCTCCCGGCGGTGTCGGAGGAGATGAAGATCATCGCCGATGCCGCCCGCCGCGCGGCCCCGATCGACCGCTCCATCTCCGTCCTCGCACTGGCAACCAATGCCGATCCCTCCGCCTTCAACCGCTCGCCCGATGGTCGGGCCCTGATCGGCGCCCGCATCGTTCGCCTCGTCGTCGCGACCATGCTGAACGCGCCACCCTCGGCAGAGCCTCTCCACATCCAGGTCGCCAAGGCCTGGGCGCCCGAGCACAAGCATGCTGCGGATCTCATCCGCCGCACCCTGGTGCTGTTGGCGGACCACGAGCTGAACGCGTCCACCTTTACCGTCCGCTGTGCGGCTTCGACCGGCCTCAGTCTGTATGACGCGGTCATTGCCGGCCTCGCGGCCCTGAAGGGGCCTCGGCATGGCGGCGCCGGCGTGCTGGCGTCGCAACTGGTGAAGACCCTGATCGACCGCGATGTCGCGCCGCTGATCCGCGAGCGCGTGGCGCTCGGCGAGCGTTTCGCCGGCTTCGGGCACGGCGTCTACAAGCGGGGCGACCCGCGCGCGATCTCGCTGCTGGAGGCGCTGACGCGCGCCGGCGCGCCGCGCAAATTCACCCGCGAGGTGCCCGAGCGGATCGCGGAAGCGACCGGCGAATTCGTCAACATCGACTATGCGCTGGCCGTGCTGGTGCACAGCCTGCGGCTGCCGACCGGCAGCGAGCTGGCGCTGTTCGCCATGGCCCGCTGTGTCGGCTGGATCGCGCATGCCTGCGAGCAGTTGCAGTTCGGCCGGCTGATCCGGCCACGCGCCCGCTATACCGGACCTACACCTGGCCGCGGAGCCATGTTGGAGACCTTATAGCGGCCTAGTTCGCCGCGCCGGCTGCGAGCCGGGTTTCGCGTCGCTTCCGCAGCATTCGCAGCCCAAGCCAGACCACCAGCGTGCCCGCGACGGCCGCAAGGATCCAGGTCGATTTGGCAACGTGGCTGTGATGGGGGATGCCGCCGTAGCGGTGCAGAAGCTGCACGGCGAAGACGCCCGGCAGGACATGGGCGCAGGCCCACAACACGATGGCGGGAATGTTCACGGCGTAAAAGCGGGCTGGCGGAATATCGAGGGCGCCGGCCGTGATGGGGACGACGGCGCGGATCGGCGCCACGAACCGGGCAAAGAAGATCGCGAGCGTGCCGAAGCGATGGAAGAACGCCTCGCTCTGCGCCACCAGGCGGGGATAGTTCGAGAACGGCCACGTCGTCAGGATCTGGCGCTGCCGGCGATGACCGACCCAGAAAGCCCCGCCGTCCCCAAGGGCGGCACCAAGGATGGCCGCAGCCAGCACCCATTGCAGCGTCAGCTCGCCGCCCGGAATGAGCGCGCTCAGCGCCAGGATGATGGTCGTTCCCGGCACCACAGAGCCGATGATCGGGACCGCCTCGAGCAATGCGGCCATGAACAAGGTCAGATAGGCCAGTCCCGCATGGGCGGAGACGAAGGCAATCAGGGGGTCGAGCAGATGGGCCACGCGGTTCCTGCTGGTGAGGGCGACGACATGCCGATAAGTAGGAACCCTGGCTGGGAGTGCCACGTCGCAAGTTCGGGGGCGGGCTCGCGGCCAAAAGGTGGCGCTTTCCGCAGGGCAGCCTTCCAAAAACGTCGTCCCATGCCTATCTCGATGATATAACGACGGAACTTTGATCAAGGCTTAGGCTTCTGCCCGCGCGTGCTCTCTGCTAGGCTGGCGTCTGAAGCCCTTCAACCGCAGCCAAACATGAAATCTGGTTTCGGGAATGCCCGGGACCTCGGAGGATGAATGACGACCGCCGCTACGACCAATGCGCAGGAGATGACCGGTGTGCCCGACATGAAGGTGTCGGTGCGGCAGGTGTTCGGGATCGACAGCGACCTTGAGGTGCCGGCCTTTTCCGCAACCGACCCGCACGTCCCTGAGGTCGATGCCGACTATCGTTTCGACCGCGCCACCACCCTTGCGATCCTGGCCGGCTTCGCCAAGAACCGCCGCGTGATGGTCACGGGTTACCATGGAACGGGCAAGTCGACCCATATCGAGCAGGTCGCCGCGCGACTCAACTGGCCGTGCGTGCGCGTCAATCTCGACAGCCACATCAGCCGTATCGACCTCGTTGGCAAGGATGCGATCGTGGTCAAGGACGGCAAGCAGGTCACCGAGTTCCGTGACGGCATCCTGCCCTGGGCGCTGCAGCACAACGTTGCCTTGGTGTTCGACGAATACGACGCCGGCCGCCCCGATGTGATGTTCGTGATCCAGCGCGTGCTCGAAGTGTCGGGCCGGCTGACGCTGCTCGACCAGAACAAGGTGATCAAGCCGCACCCGGCCTTCCGGTTGTTCGCGACCGCCAACACGATCGGCCTCGGAGACACGTCGGGCCTGTATCACGGCACGCAGCAGATCAACCAGGGCCAGATGGACCGCTGGTCGATCGTCACGACGCTGAACTATCTGGCGCATGACGAGGAGGTCGAGATCGTGCTGGCCAAGGCCAAGCACTATCAGAACGCGCAGGGCCGCGACACCGTGAACAAGATGGTGCGTCTCGCCGACCTCACGCGCAACGCCTTCGCGAACGGTGATCTGTCCACCGTGATGAGCCCGCGCACCGTGATCACCTGGGCCGAGAACTCCGAGATCTTCGGCGACATCGGCTTCGCCTTCCGCGTGACCTTCCTCAACAAGTGCGACGAGCTGGAGCGTCCGCTCGTCGCCGAGTTCTATCAGCGCTGCTTCAATGCAGAGCTGCCGGAATCGGCGATCAACGTGGCGCTGAGCTGACAGGGCGTCGTCCCGGCCTTGCGCCGGGACCCACATCCGCCGTGACGTTTCGGCATGCGCTGGAGTTGGCGTCGACACCAATGAATGACCGCCGGTGGTTATGGGTCCGGCGTTCGCCGGGACGATAGCCGCAGGGACCAGATGACCACATCCAACAGCAAACTCCGTCCCGGAACCAAGGAAGCCCCGACCGAGCCGTTCAAGCGGTCGGTCACGGGCTGCCTGCGCGCGATCGCACGGGCGCCCGAGCTCGACGTCTCCTTTGCCGCCGAACGTCCGGGCCTCTCGCCAGGCAAGGCGCGGCTGCCGGAGCCGGCGCGCAAGATGACCAAGCGCGATGCGGCCATCGTGCGCGGTCATGCCGACTCGATTGCGTTGAAGCTCGCCTGTCACGATCCGAAAATTCACCGCAAACTGATCCCCGGCAATCCGCAGGCGCGCGGCGTGTTCGAGGCGGTCGAGCAGGCGCGCGTCGAGGCGATCGGCGCCAAGCGCATGGCCGGCGTCGCCAAGAACCTGACGGCGATGCTCGATGATCATTTCCATCGCGGCAAATATGACGAGATCACCGACCGCGCCGACGCGCCGCTGTCGGACGCGCTGGCGATGATGGTGCGCGAGCGGCTGACCGGGATGGCGCCACCGAACGCGGCGCGCAAGGTCGTCGATCTCTGGCGGCCGTTCCTGGAGGACAAGATCGGCTCGCGCCTCGATGAGCTCAGCCGCTTCACCGAAAACCAGGCCAAGTTCGGCGACCTCGTCCACGATCTCTTGTCGGCACTCGATCTCGGCGACGAGCGCAATGCCGATTCCGAGGAGGACGAGGACAACGACGACAATCGCGACGGCGACAATGATCAGTCCGGTGCCGAAGGTTCGCCCGATTCCGACGCCGCGCAGGAGATGAGTGCCGACCAGGCGCAGACGACGTCGGACGAGATGTCGGAAAGCGCGATGGAGGCCGCGCAGGCGTCGGCCTCGGATACGCTCGACGATGGCGAGCTCGGCGACGACGAGACGCCGGGCGAGGCGACGCGGCCGAACCGTGGCGGCGCCAACGAGCCGCGCGGGCCGGAATATCACGCCTTTGCACCGAAGTTCGACGAGATCATCGCCGCCGAGGACCTGTGCGATCATGACGAGCTGGAGCGGCTGCGCTCCTATCTCGACAAGCAGCTGGCGCATCTCCAGGGCATCGTCGCGCGGCTTGCCAACCGGCTGCAGCGCCGGCTGATGGCGCAGCAGAATCGTGCCTGGGAGTTCGATCTGGAGGAAGGCATCCTCGATCCCGCCCGGCTGTCGCGCGTCGTCATCGATCCCTATCAGCCGTTGTCCTTCATGCGCGAGAAGGAAGCGACCTTCCGCGACACCGTGGTGACGCTGCTGCTCGACAATTCCGGTTCGATGCGCGGTCGCCCGATTACGGTGGCCGCGACGTGCGCCGACATTCTCGCCCGTACGCTCGAGCGTTGCGGCGTGAAGGTCGAGATCCTCGGCTTCACGACACGCGCCTGGAAGGGCGGGCAGTCGCGCGAGGCTTGGCTTGCGGCCGGCAAGCCGGCCAATCCCGGCCGGCTCAACGATCTCCGCCATATCATATACAAGTCGGCCGATGCCCCGTGGCGCCGGGCGCGGAAAAACCTCGGCCTGATGATGCGCGAGGGTCTCCTGAAGGAGAACATCGACGGCGAGGCGCTGGACTGGGCGCACAAGCGGCTGCTCGGCCGGCCCGAGCAGCGCAAGATCCTGATGATGATCTCCGACGGTGCGCCGGTCGACGACTCCACGCTGTCGGTGAACCCCGGCAACTATCTGGAGCGCCATCTGCGCCACATCATCGAGGAGATCGAGACCCGCTCGCCGGTCGAATTGATCGCGATCGGCATCGGCCACGATGTGACGCGCTACTATCGCCGCGCAGTCACGATCGTCGATGCCGAGGAGCTCGGCGGCGCCATCACCGAGAAGCTCGCCGAGCTGTTCACGGAAACCCACGCGGCGCCGCAGCCTGCGCGGGGGCCGAAGCGCAAGCTGCATTCGTAAACAAGAAGCGGATGCGTGCCTCCTCCGCATCGGAGGAGGTCGTGGGGAGGGGGCCCCGCTGACGATGTCGCTGCATGCGATCGCCGACCGCAGGCGCTTCCTTGCGCTGACCCTCGGCGGAGCGTCCGCTCTGGCATGGTCCCTCAGCGCCTCGGCGCAATCGGCATCGCCGCCGGTCCGTAGGCGCGCCGCGGTCGATGAGCATTCCGTCACGTCGGCAGTCAGGATCGAGGTCAAGGCACGGCCCTTGCCCTCCTTCGACCTGCGCGATCGGACGCATCTGCGCTTCGGGATGCTGCAATATCGCAGCGGCGTGGCGCTGACCTCGCCGTTCTCGGGCTTCGGCGGCCTGTCCGGCATCCGTCTCGACGCCAACGGCGAGCGCTTCCTTGCGATCAGCGACAAGGGCGGCTGGTTCACTGGCCGCATCGTCTATTCCGGCCGCGAGATCGCAGGGCTGGCGGATGTCGAGGCGACGCCGCTGCTCGCGCCGGACGGACGGCCCATCACCGAGCGCGGCTGGTATGATTCCGAGTCGCTCGCGCGTGATGGCGACGTCGTCTATGTCGGCCTCGAACGCGTCAATCAGCTGCTGCGCTATGACTTCGCCAAGGGCGGGACCGGCGCGCGCAGTGAGATCCTGCCGTTGCCGGCTGCGGCCAGACGGTTGCCCAACAACAAGGGGCTGGAAGCCCTTGTGGTGGTGCCCAAGGGCCTGCCGCTCGCCGGAACGCTGATCGCGCTCTCCGAACGCGGCCTGGATGCGAACGGCAATCTGCTGGCCTTCCTGATCGGCGGTCCGGCTGCGGGGCAGTTCAGCATCGTCAGAAGCAATGATTTCGACGTCAGCGATGCCGTGCTGCTGCCATCGGGCGACCTGCTGGTGCTGGAACGGAAGTTTTCGCTGTTCAATGGCGTCGGCGTCCGGATTCGCCGGCTGGCGCTGTCGCAGATTGCGCCGGGTGCGCTCGTCGACGGTCCGGCGATCTTCTCGGCCGATCTCGGCCAGGAGATCGACAATCTCGAGGGCATCGATGCGCATGTGACGCCCGAGGGCGAGACCGTGCTGACCCTGGTCTCCGACGACAATTTCTCGATGATTCAGCGCACCCTATTGCTGCAGTTCACCTTGGTGGAATGAGCCGTGACCGCGCCGCGACGGTTGCGTTGACCGCGGGCCGTCCTTCGCCGACACTCCCAGACCTCAGATCACCGCGAAATCCGTCCAGCCTGGAAATCAGCATGAGCGCCCTGTTCACTCCGATCAAGCTGCGCAGCCTCGAGCTCGCCAATCGCATCATGGTGTCGCCGATGTGCCAGTACTCGGCCGAGAATGGCGTGGCCAATGACTGGCACTTCACCCACATCAACACGCTGGCGCTGTCGGGTGCGGCGATGTTCTGCATCGAGGCGACGCATGTCGAGCCGATCGGACGCATCACGCCCGGCTGTCTCGGACTGTGGGACGACGCCACGGAGGCGGCGTTCGCGCCGATTCTCGCCTCGGTGCGCAAGCATTCGAACACCGCGATCGCGATGCAGCTTGCCCATGCTGGACGCAAAGGCTCCAGCCACAAGCCGTGGGACGGCGGTCAGCAGATTCCGCTCGCGGACGGTGGCTGGCGGACGGTCGCGCCCTCGGCGCTGCCGCACAAGGCCGGCGAGCTTGCGCCCGAGGCGCTCGATAGCGTCGGCCTGGCACGCATTCGCGATGCGTTCGTTTCCGCAGCGCAACGGGCTGCGCGGCTGGGCATCGATGCGATCGAGGTCCATGGCGCGCACGGCTACCTGTTGCACCAGTTCCTGTCGCCGCTCGCCAATCAGCGCAGCGATGCCTATGGCGGCTCGCTGGAGAACCGCATGCGGTTTCCGCTCGAAATATTCGATGCGGTGCGCAGCGTCTTCCCCGCAGACAGGCCGGTCGGCATGCGCGTCTCGGCGACGGATTGGGTCGAGGGCGGTTGGGATCTCGACCAGACCATCGCTCTCGCGCAAGAGCTCGAGCGCCGCGGCGCTGACTGGATCGACGTCTCCTCGGGCGGCGTCTCGCCCTTGCAGAAGATCACGCTCGGACCCGGCTATCAGGTGCCGTTCGCCGAAGCGGTGAAGAAGGCGACAAGACTTCCCACCATGGCGGTCGGCCTCATCACGCAGGCGCAGCAAGCCGAGCAGATCGTGGCGTCGGGCCAAGCGGATCTCGTCGCGCTGGCTCGCGGCATGCTCTACGACCCGCGCTGGGGCTGGCATGCCGCAGCCGAGCTCGGCGGCCAGGTTGCCGCACCTCCGCAATATTGGCGCTCGCAGCCCTCGACCCAGAAGGAGCTGTTCGGCAAGACCAGCTTTGGCGCACGCTGACGTGCAATTGATGATGCCGTGGCGCGGATCAGCATTGCAAAAATCTCCGGGTCATCATTCCGCCAGCGACACAGCTGACGATTGTCGCTGTCCAACGAAGTGCTAGACTTCGTAGACCACGTGCGGCGTTGCCGACTCGGTTGGTCGTGTTTCGTCTCGCGTGACGATGAGCGCATCACAAAGATGCGCCGCAATACAAACGCGAGAGGAAAGCGCCATGGAAATCGGATACTTCACGATGCCCTCGCATCCGCCGGAGTGCGGATTGAAAGAAGGGCAGGAGTGGGACCTGCAGGTCCTGCGCTGGCTCGACGAGCTCGGCTATCAGGAAGCCTGGATCGGCGAGCATCATACGGCGCCCTGGGAGCCGCATCCCGCACCCGATCTCATCCTGGCGCAGGCCTTCCGCGAAACCAAGAACATCCGGCTGGGGCCCGGCGGCTTCCTGCTGCCCTATCACCACCCGGCCGAGCTCGCCAACCGCGTCGCGATGCTCGATCACCTCTCGGATGGCCGGCTCAATTTCGGTATTGCCGCATCGGGCCTGCCGAGCGACTGGGCGATGTTCAATGTCGACGGCATGAGCGGGCAGAATCGCGAGATGACGCGCGAGGCGCTGGAGATCATCCTGCGCCTGTGGACCGAGCCGGCGCCGTTCACGCACAAGGGCAAGTATTGGACGGTGACCAAGCCCGACGTGATGTTCGACTTCCTCAAGCCGCACATCAAGCCGGTGCAGGCGCCCCATCCGCCGATCGGCGTCGCCGGGCTCTCGAAGAACTCGGACACGCTGAAGCTCGCCGGCGAGCGCGGCTTCATTCCGATGAGCCTCAACCTCAACCCGGCCTATGTGTCGTCGCACTGGGATTCGGTCGAGGCGGGCGCCGCCAAATCCGGACGGACGCCCAGTCGCAACGACTGGCGCCTAGTGCGCGAGGTGTTCGTCGCCGAGACGGACGAGGAGGCCTGGCGTCTCTCGACCGGCGACATGATGGGCCGGATGATGAGCGAATACTTCCTGCCCCTGCTCGGCCATTTCGGCTTCAAGGATTATCTGAAGCATTCGCCCGACGTGCCGGATACGGACGTGACGGTGGACTATTGCGCCAGGCGCAACTGGATCATCGGCTCGCCGGCCACGGTGACCGAGAAGATCGAGAAGATCTGGCACGAGGTCGGCGGCTTCGGGACGCTGTGCGTGTTCGGCTTCGACTACAAGCACAGGCCGGAAGCCTGGCACAACTCGTTGCGCCTGTTGAAGCAGGAGGTGATGCCGAGGTTGCGCCATCTCAATGCCGATATGACCAAGGCGGCGTAACGTTGACGATCGGACCGGCGTCGGCGCGCCGGTCCGATCAGAGAGGCCTCCCATGCGCATTCGTGTCCGCCAATCCGCCCATGTGCTCGAACGGTCGGGTCTTGCCCTGGCGGGAGCGGCCTGCGGCGTGTTCGTCGGCGCCCATGTCGGCTCCAGCGTGCCGTGGCTCACCACGCAGGGCTTCCTGTTGGTGATGATGCTGTCGGGCGCATTCGGCTTCTATCTCGGCATCGATACGCCCCAGATACCGTTTCACCCTCATGAGGAAGGCACGCCGGCCGAGCGGAAGATCGACGCCGCGGAGTTCCTCAGTGCGGTCGGCACCTTTCTCGCCACCCTCACCGCCTTCTTCGCCGTCGGCATCATCATCCTGCGCGAAGACCCGCACATCGTCTGGACCTCGCTGATCATGGCGGGCTGGGTGATCGGTGTGGTGATGCAGATTGTCGCAGGTGCGATTGCGCGGATGCGGCGCTGATGGCGTCGAGATCGCGGCATGAGCGGACGGCACGGTAGGATGCCCCGATCTAACAACCTGTCCAATTTTTGAGCTAACGCTGTCGCGAGTTTCAGCTTGCGATGCTGTTTGCAGCCGTGTGAGCCTCCACGTCGGGGCTTGACCTGTGAGGACCGTCGACCGCTGCGCAACGCACGGCCGATGCAGGTCCTGGCGATGTTTCCAAAGCATCGTCAGTGTGGCGATCGAAGCCCGTTCCATAGCGCTGCGCATGGGCGATCCACCAGCCCATGCACGCAGAGCAGGCGTCACATCAGAAGCCGCATGGCAGGATCGAGCGCATTGGCGCGCTTGATGCATCGTGGCCGGTCGAAACATTTGGGAAGTTCATCATGCTGAAACGGGTGTTGCTGGGTGTCGTCGTCGGCTGCGGGCTATCCGCGGCGCAAGCGGAGGAGCCGAAGACCGGTGGTGTGGTCAATGCGGTGATCCAGCCCGAGCCGCCTGGCCTGATGCTGGCGATGGTGCAGAATGGACCGACCCAGATGGTCTCCGGCAACATCTTCGAAGGACTGCTGCGCTACAGCCCCAAGCTCGAGCCGCTGCCCGGCCTCGCCGAGAGCTGGACCATCAGCCCCGACGCCAAGGTTTACACCTTCAAGCTCAAGAAGGGCGTCACCTGGCACGACGGCAAGCCGTTCACCTCGGCCGACGTGCTGTTCTCGATCGAGATGCTGAAGCAGACGCATGCGCGCGCCCGCAACAATCTGGTGATGGTCGAGAAGGTCGAGGCGCCCGACGATCTCACCGTGGTGTTCACCTTGAAGGAACCGTTCGGACCGTTCATCGGCATCTTCGAGGTCGGCTCGATGCCGATGGTGCCGAAGCATCTCTATGAAGGCACCGATTACAAGACCAATCCGAACAACAACGCGCCGGTCGGCACCGGCCCCTTCATGTTCAAGGAATGGCAGAAGGGCTCCTTCATCCGCATGGTGAAAAATCCCAACTACCATGAGAAGGGCAAGCCTTATCTTGACGAGGTCTACTGGCAGATCATTCCCGACGCCGCCGCGCGCGCCGTGGCCTTTGAGACCGGCAAAGTCGATGTGCTGCCGGGCGGCTCGATCGAGAATTTCGACGTGCCGCGCGTCTCCAAGCTGCCGGGCGCCTGCGTCACCGGCGCCGGCTGGGAGTTTTTCTCGCCCCTGTCCTGGATGTGGCTGAACAACCGCAACCCGATCCTTGCCAACAAGAAGGTGCGGCAGGCGATCATGTACGCCATCGACCGAGACTTCGCGAAGGACGTGATCTGGAACGGGCTCGGCAAGGTTGCCACCGGCCCGTCCGCGTCGACCATCAAGTTCTACAGCGATGACGTGCCGAAATATCCGTACGATCCCGCGAAGGCCAAGGCGCTGTTGAAGGAGGCGGGCTACAAGGGCGAGAAGATCCGCATGCTGCCGCTGGCCTATGGCGAGACCTGGCAGCGCTGGGGCGAGGCGGTGAAGCAGAACCTGCAGGACGTCGGCATGACGATTGAGACGATCGCGACCGATGTCCCCGGCGGCAACCAGAAGATCATGGAGTGGGACTACGACATCGCCTTCACCTATCTCTACCAGTACGGAGATCCCGCACTCGGCGTCTCCCGCAACTACATCACCTCGGCGATCGCCAAGGGCCAGCTGTTCAACAATGTCGAGGGCTACTCCAATCCGGAGGTCGACAAGCTGTTCGCCGAGGGCGCGACGGCGCCAACCGATGCCAAGCGCAAGGAGGCCTACGACAAGGTGCAGAAGATCCTTGCCGAGGACGTGCCGGTGGCCTGGCTGCTCGAGCTGCAGTTCCCGACCATCACCAAGTGCAAGGTGAAGAGCCTCATCACCACCGGCATCGGCGTCAACGACGGCTTCCGCGACGCCTGGCTCGACAAGTAAGGGCGCTGTCCGGAGCGCGGGGCTCACGCTCCGCGCTCCGCCGCCTCATCCTCCTGCCGAGCCGACCACCACGGGCCATTCATGCTCTCCTTCATTGCCCAGCGCGTCGTGAAGGGCGTCATCGTCCTTCTCGCCATCATCGTGCTGAACTTCTTCCTGATCCGGCTGGCGCCGGGCGACCCTGCCGTGGTCATGGCCGGCGAGGCCGGCGCCTCCGACCAGATCTTCGTGGCGCAGCTCCGCGAGAAGTTCGGTCTGGACCGGCCCTTGCCGGAGCAGTTGCTGATCTACGTCAAGGGCATCGCCAGCCTCGACCTCGGCTTCTCGTTCCGCCAGCAGGCCCCGGTCGCCAAGCTGATCGCCGAGCGGCTGCCGGCGACCCTGCTGCTGACGCTGACGGCGTTCGCGATCTCGCTCGGTCTCGGCATCCTGTTCGGTGTGCTGGCCGCGCGCTTCGCCGGCACCTTTCTCGACACCGCGATCACGGTGCTCGCCTTGATCTTCTACGCCACGCCGCTGTTCTGGATCGCGCTGATCGCAATCCTGCTGTTCTCGGTCTGGGCCGACTGGTTGCCCAGCTTCGGCTATGAGACCGTCGGTGCCGGCTACACCGGCTTGCGCCACGCGCTCGACGTCGGTGCGCATCTGGTGATGCCTGCCGCCACGCTCGGTCTGTTCTTCATGGCGACCTACACCCGCATGACCCGCGCCTCGATGCTGGAAGTCAAGCGGCTCGACTTCGTCAAGACCGCGCTCGCCAAGGGCCTGCGCGACGGGATCATCCTGCGTCGTCACGTCCTGCGCAACGCATTGCTGCCGGTGGTGACCCTGGCCGGCGTTCATGCCGGCACGCTTGTCGGCGGCGCGGTGCTGACCGAGACCGTGTTCGCCTGGCCCGGCATCGGCCGGCTGATGTACGACGCGCTGATCCAGCGCGACTACAATCTCCTGCTCGGCGTGTTCGTGGTCTCCTCGGCGATGGTGCTGATCTTCAATTTGGTCACCGACCTCGTCTATCGCCTGGTCGATCCGCGCATCGAGTACGCTTCATGAGGCAGTTCTGGCGCACCATGCTGCGCAGCCCGAGCGGGATCATCGGGCTGATCATTCTCGTGCTGGCGATCGTGATCGCGGTGGCCGGGCCGTTCTACTTTCCCAATTCGCCGTGGCGGATGGTGCAGCGGCCGTTCGTCCCGCCATTTACGCTGGCGAAGGTGCCGCTCGGCACCGATGCGCTGGGGCGCGACGTGCTCGCGGGGCTGATCTTCGGTGCCCGCGTATCGCTGCTGGTCGGCCTCGTATCGACCCTGGTGGCCCTGGTGGTGGGCGTTCCGCTCGGCGCCATCGCCGGTTATTTCGGCGGCCGTGTCGACGACGCCTTGATGCGCTTCACCGAGTTCTTCCAGACCATCCCGAGCTTCGCGCTCGCCATCGTGCTGGTTGCGATCCTGCAGCCCTCGATCTATTCGATCGTTGCCGCCATCGGTCTCGTCAGCTGGCCGCCGGTCGCCCGTCTGGTGCGCGGCGAGGTGCTGAGCCTGCGCACCCGCGAATACGTCCAGGCGGCCGTCGTCACCGGCCAGAGCAATGCCTGGATCATCTGGCGCGAGATCCTCCCCAACGCATTGTCGCCGGTGATCGTGCTGGCCTCGCTGATGGTCGCCACCGCGATCCTTCTGGAATCCTCGTTGTCGTTTCTCGGCCTCGGCGATCCCAACCTGATCTCCTGGGGCTACATGGTCGGCGCCGGTCGTACCGTCATTCGTCAGGCGTGGTGGATCACGGTGTTCCCCGGCGTTGCCATCCTGCTGTCGGTGCTCGGCCTCAACCTGATCGGCGAGGGCCTCAACGACGCACTCAACCCGCGCCTGTCGCGGGAGGGCAGGTGAGGCATGGGTGATCCCGTCGTTTCGATCAAGAATCTCCGCATCGCGCTGCCCAGGGGTGCCGAGCGCACCCACGCCGTGGACGGCGTCTCGTTCGACCTCACCGCGGGCAAGATCGTCTGCGTCGTCGGCGAGTCCGGCTCCGGCAAGTCGATGTGCGCGCATGCGCTGCTCGGCCTGCTGCCGGACACCGTGAAGGTCGAGAGCGGCGAGATCGCCTTCGAGGGACGCGATCTGCTCTCGGTGGATCAGGACGGCTGGCGCGATCTGCGCGGCCGCCGCATCGCCATGGTGTTCCAGGAGCCGATGACGGCGCTCAATCCGTTGATGCGGATCGGCGAGCAGCTGATGGAGGTGTTCGAGGCGCACGATCTGTTGAGC
Source organism: Bradyrhizobium aeschynomenes (assembly GCF_013178945.1). Classification (GTDB taxonomy): domain Bacteria; phylum Pseudomonadota; class Alphaproteobacteria; order Rhizobiales; family Xanthobacteraceae; genus Bradyrhizobium; species Bradyrhizobium aeschynomenes. Next base: position 103,183 of record NZ_JABFDM010000011.1, on the reverse strand, counting down.
CCGAAGGAGCGCCGCGCCAAGGCGCTGGCGCTGGTGCGCGAGGTCGGGCTGCCCGATCCCGAGCGCATCATCCGCGCCTATCCCCACCAGCTCTCCGGCGGCCAGCGGCAGCGCGCGATGATCGCGATGGCGCTGGCGCTCGAGCCGGCCGTGCTCGTCGCCGACGAGCCGACGACGGCGCTCGACGTCACGACGCAGGCGCAAATCCTCAAGCTGATCCGCAACCTGCAGGCCAGCCACAACATGGCGGTCATGTTCATCACCCATGATTTCGGCGTCGTCGCCGATATCGCCGACCAGGTCGTGGTACTGCGCCACGGCAAGGTGGTGGAGGAGGGCACGGCGGAGGCCGTGCTTGGCCGGCCGCAGCACGACTACACCAAGGCGTTGCTCGCCGCCGTCCCGTCGTTTGATCCGCCGCCGCGTCGGTCACGTGAGGATGCGCCGCGGGCGCTGGAGGTGGTCGGCCTCGACAAGACCTACGTGACCCCGACCGGCTGGTTCCGGCCGAAGCGCGAGACGCGCGCCGCGCATGCGGTGAATTTCGCGATCCATCAGGGCGAGACGCTCGGCCTCGTCGGCGAATCCGGCTCGGGTAAGTCATCTGTCGCGCGTCTCGTGATGCGGCTGATCGAGGCCGATCGCGGCACCGTGCGCATCGGCGACGTCGATCTCACGGCGCTGGACGGCCGTGCGCTGCGGACGCAGCGCCATCGCATCCAGATGATCTTCCAGGATCCATTCGCCTCGCTCAACCCGCGCCGCAAGGTCGGCCGCATCATCGCCGACGGCATGGTCGCGCGGGGCACGCCGCTCGAGGCCGCGCTGAAGCGCGCGCAGGAATTGTTAGGTCTGGTCGGACTCGATGCCGGCGCCATCGGCCGCTACCCGCATGAGTTCTCCGGCGGCCAGCGTCAGCGCATCGGCATTGCGCGGGCGCTGGCGCTGGATCCGGAGATCATCGTCGCGGACGAGGCGGTGTCGGCGCTCGACGTCTCGGTGCAGGCGCAGGTGCTGCGCCTTCTCGAGGATCTGAAGGCGCGCCTCGGCCTGTCGATGCTGTTCATCACGCATGACCTGCGCGTCGCTGCGCAGATCTGCGACCGGATCGCGGTCATGCAGAAGGGCGAGATCGTCGAGCTGAAGCCGACGGCCGCCCTGTTCGCCGATCCCGAACATGCCTATACACGCGAGCTGCTCGCCGCCGTGCCCGGCCGCAAGCAGGAGGTGGCGTGAGCGTGCGCCGCCGCCGGCGGGACGGTGCGACGAGAAGCACGCCGAGCTTGGTTTGAATGACTTGCAACATAATCGGCGTATTTGGGTTATAAGCATGGAGATCATGAGCACCCGGCCGGGCAATCGCCGAGCGGCCGCGTCGACCCCCGGGGATCGGGTCCAAGAAAGTCTGGTCCAAGAAAGTCTGATCCCGGAATTGGCTGTAGAATTCGGCTGGCGACAACGGATTTGTGCTCCGTCGATCGAGGCCGTCATGGAACGGTGGCGCTCCTGTGCCAGTCCCGCCAGGATGTCGCTGCCGTATCGACCACCTAACGAGGAAGCTCATCATGTCAGAGCGCAAGCCAACGGCTGCCGTGCTCGAAGCTCGCAAGGCCTTCAAGCCGGCCGCGGCGCCAAGGAATGACTATGAAAAGGCGCAGAGCGCCTTCGATCAGAACCGGGAGCGGCTGAAGGCCGAGCGTCTGGCGCGTGAAGCGGCTGTTCGCGAGAGCAAACAGCCGAAAAAGCTGGCGTGACTGCGAGCTTGGTTCACGGTCGCACGGCGGAGCCGCAGCCTTCAGATCAGCTGCGCGGAGCCGCAGAGGCCAGCTGACCCTGGGGTCTGTCGCGGTCTGATCGCGTGGGCGTCGTTGCGGGCAGCGCGCCCGGCCGTGCCATTGGCGCCTTCTTCACCGGTGCCGGCAGCAGTCCTTCACGGATCGCCTGCTTGCGCGCAACCTTGCGTTGGCGCCGGATCGCATCGGATTTTTCGCGCGTCTTGCGCTCCGACGGCTTCTCGTAGGATCGGCGTCGCTTCATCTCGCGGAAGACGCCCTCGCGCTGCATCTTCCGCTTCAGGATACGCAACGCCTTCTCGACGTCATTGTCACGAACAAGAACCTGCAAAAGCGTCCTCCTTGTCTTCATCGAGATCGATGAGATCTTACAGAAGCGTAGTCGACCGCGCGGCGCTGCGGACAGCGGCACGCTCGACACGGCGCTTCAATGAAATGAGTTGCTCAGATTGTGATGAGACATGGTGATCCCCTTCGTGGGAAGGCGGGAGCACGACGCGTCTCTCAGCCACCGGTGGCCAAGCCGTTACCGGTGGTCCCGCGAAGATAAGGGCGATCGGCTGATATTGCCAGCGCGCCGACTCGCCCGCATCGGCTTCCGCAAACTATATTTCTCTCGCGGCCTTGTAATCCCACGGAAAGTCTCTACCTTCAGGAGGTTCGATTAGCCGCTGTGCCTTTCTGAATGTGCCTGTTGGCTATTTCCAAAGTCATTGCTCAGTTGAATGAGATCGCGTGATGGTCGCGCGATGAATGATTGGAGATAGACATGCAGGGTACCGTCAAGTGGTTCAACGGCCAGAAGGGCTTTGGCTTCATTCAGCCGCAGGATGGCGGGAACGACGTGTTCGTTCACATCAGCGCCGTTGAGCGCGCTGGTCTCGCTGGTCTGGCCGAGGGCCAGAAGGTTACTTTCGACGTCAAGACCGACAAGATGCGCGGCAAGACCAGTGCGGAAAACCTCGCGCTGGTTTGATCGTACTGATCTGACGTCTTGTTGAATGCCTTGGGCCATTTCACGGATGTACTGAAATGGCTGGTTTGCCCGCTCGATCCTGTATTGAGCGGGCTTTCTGCGTCTCGACGACAACCTGCAGCTTCGGAAGGATCAGTCGCGATGGCCACCAAGAAGACGTCGGAGCGCTCTCCCGAAAGTATGGCACGTGCAGAGCGCCAGCGCGTTGCCGCGGAAGATGGAGCAAAGGCGCGCGCCGAATGGGATCAGCGTGCCGTTGCCGTCCGCAAGAACATGGAACGGCTGCGCGTGCTGCGGCTCGCGAAGGAAGCGGAGGCCGCGCAAGCCCCTCCTGATGCGGCACCGAAGCGGCGAAAGAAGGTCGCGCGCTGACAGGGCTGATTGTTGGTTCCGATCGGCTGCGTCGTTGTGAATCGGAACTTCAATTCCGCTGCGCGATTTCGAACAGTGTTCCGCGTACAGATCCGACCTTCCGACCGAGGAGGCTGACGTGGCCAAGTCGACCGCAACAGACGTTCGCATTGCCAAGGACGACACCCCCGACGGCGGCCATACGATCGCTTTTGCGCTTGCGATCGGGGCAACGCGGCAGGTCTGTCACCTGGAGACCTGCTTCTGCACGCGCAATCAGGCGTTCGCCTATCTGCAGAGGAACCGCACGACGTTCGAGCAGATGGCGCGCGAGCAGTTCGCTCGCGGAGAGGTCAAGGACGGCGTCATTCATCTGCGCATGATCTGACGCAATCCGCATCGGTGGCGTGCGGCTGCATGGCACTGACGCGTCTGCGCTTTTAGTCCGCCTTCTGCTTGACCGGCAGCGCCACGCGCTCATAGGACGACGGCAGATTGACCGGCCGATAGTCCTTCGACTCGGCGATCCGCATCAGCACGCTCTCGTGGATGAAGGCGCCGTCGGGGATGAAGCGCGGCTCGCAATTCGGAATGTAGAAGCCGAAATGCACCTTGCGCTCCGGCCATTCCTTATACTTTGCGCTCTTCGGAAGCCATTCGAGCAGGCGCCAGGCGGGCGTCATCGAGTTGTGCAGCGGGCCCTGGATGCTCGGCGCCACATAGGAGAACGGGCTTCTCTTGCGCTGCACGCCCCAGGCCAGCTGGTTCACGGTGCGCGGATTGACCGCGAGCCCGGCCTCGACGGCCTCGTCGAGCATCCAAAGCAGCGGATATTTCGAAGCGGCCGACTGCGCCTCAGGGTAGCCGCCGCCAACGTCGGAATGCACACCCGCGAACCACACCTGCTTCGCGTCCTGCGGTCCCGCCTGCGCCTTGTTGAAGCGGTTGGGCGTGAAGGTCTGCGGCATGTCCCAGGGTTTCAGCCGGAACATGCAGCGCCGCTCGTCCATCGCCGCCGCCTGACGGAAGATCCTGACGCTCGGATTCTGGATCGTGAAGGCGAGCTCTTCGAGGCTCGGCAGTGCGAACAGCCGGTCGGTGCGCGGCACGATCACGCTCGCGACAGTGTCCCACACGCCGACGAAATGAATGGTCGGCCAGCGCGTTGAAGTAATGCGCGCGAACTGCGCGGCCTGATCCTCGCGGCTCTCGGGGATCGGGCCTTCCTCCTCGGTGCTCTCGACCTCGGCGGTGATGCCGCGTCCGGCCTTCGGATTGTCGGAGGAGTATTTCTTGTAGGCGATGACGCCCGATCCGGCGAGATTGATCTGATCGGGCGAGATCAGCCCGACCTTGTGGATCAGTCCGGCCAGCACGCGCACGGTGTAGGCGCCGCGCGAGAAGCCGAACAGGAAGATGCGGTCGCCGTCCTGATAATGCGTGGCCAGGAAGCAATAGGCGTTGATGACGTTGTCATCGAGCCCGTATCCGGTCGCGAGCCCGAGCACCAGATTGAAGTTCGCCTTGAAGCGGTGCCAGCTGTCGGGCTGCGTCAAGGTGCCGACGCCGGGATCATAGAACACGGCCTGATGCGGCGTCGTCTTGTCGGTCTTGCGCAGGCAGCGATACAGCTTGAGGACGTTCGAGATGTTCTCGCTGATCTCGTTGCCGGTGCCGTCGCAGCAGATGACAATATTCTTCATGGCAAAGGAATGTCCGCAATAATGCTACCGCAGCGAGTGTAGAATATCCGGCTGGCGTTGGGGAGGCCGGTCGGCATGACACTTCGTCTCTATTGTCGACGCCGATATGCGGCATTCCCTGTCGGCGCGCATCGTTGACCGATGTGCGAACGCTTGATCACGAGGCGCATCGGGAAATCCGCCGAGTGCGCGACATCTCCGACGCAATGTCATCGCGTCAGTCGCAAATGAGCGCGTCAGCCGCAAATGAGAAAGGCCGGATCTCGCGATCCGGCCGTTTCGTCGTCTCAATTCGCTAGAGCCTAGCGCAGGATGCACCGAGCTTGGCGATGAAGCTATCGCCCTTCAGCTCGCCTTGGCGACCGGCGCTGCGTCGGCGGCCTTCTTCTCGATGGCGCGCTTCAACTCGAGGGCGCGCGGCGACAGGGTCGCGGCGTTGGCCTTCAGCAGATAGGCGTCAAGGCCGCCATTGTGGTCGACGCTCTTGAGCGCGTTGGTCGAGACGCGCAGGCGCACGTTGCGGCCGAGTGCATCCGAGATGAAGGTCACGTTGCACAGGTTCGGCAGGAAGCGCCGCTTGGTCTTGATGTTCGAATGGCTGACCTTGTGGCCAACCTGGGGGCCCTTGGCCGTCAGTTCACAGCGCCGCGACATGGCAATAAATCCTCTCTCATCCCCGCACCCTTCGTCCGCTCGTGTCGGCGGGCCGCGGGGGTCCAAAACTCGTCCAGCTCGTCTCTGGGAGATGCGGTCCTATAGGGGGGATGCGGCTTTTCGTCAAGGTTTTGAAGGTCGCGGCAGATACAGACGTTCTGACCCGTCCGATCAGGGGGGCCTGGGTCTGTGCAGCCGCCCGATCGGGTCAGGGATCGCGGATCAGCACAAAAGCAGGCGTATAATCAACGGTGTAGCCGGCAGTTTAGACCATATAAAGGGCGCATTCGGACGGGATGGATGGTGTCCCGCGGCAGTCCCGAACGCCAGAAAGGCGGCATGCTGGCGCGGTCCGGCGGTCCGCGCGTGATTCCGGCAGGATCTCGGACGACCGCTTTTGGAGGCAGTTCTGGCGCAAAGCGCTGGACAAACCGCCATTGTCGGACGGTTCGCGTTGTTCGAAGGCGTTTTTGGCTTAAGTAGCAAGGACGGCACGCCGGAGGCATCCGGCGCTCTGGCAGGCGGATCGGCAGGATCAATCCTCACGTGACCATCATCTCGGCTTCCTCATTCCTCCCCCGTCGTCTGGTCGCGGCCGGCGCCGCGGTCGTCGTTTTGCTGGTGGCGCAAGACGCACAGGCGCAATCCCGGCTGGATGCACAATACACGGCCTCGCTGGCCGGTATTCCCGTCGGCAAGGGCACCTGGGCCATCGAGATCGGCGACGAGCAGTACGGCGCCTCGGCGCAGGGCGGCACCGCCGGGCTGCTCAAGAGCTTCTCGCAAGGCTCGGGCTCGGGCTCGGTGCAGGGGCGCGTCGTCAACGGCGTGCTTGTTGGCCAGAGTTACCAGGCATCGACCACCGCGGGGAAGAAGTCGGAACAGATCCGGATCAATCTGCAGAACGGCAATGTGAAGGATTTCGCCATCGAGCCGGCGCCGCCGGTCGATCCCGATCGCATTCCGGTGACCGATGCGCACAAGCGGGGCGTGCTCGATCCGATGACGGCGTCGCTGGTGCGCGTGCCCGGCAACGGGGAGCTGCTGTCCCCGGACTCGTGCCGCGGCGCTGCGCCGGTGTTCGACGGACGCATGCGCTACGAGCTCAAGCTCGATTACAAGCGCATGGAGAACGTCAAGGCCGACAAGGGCTATCGTGGTCCGGCGCTGGTCTGCGCCGTCTACTTCACGCCGGTCGCGGGCTACATTCCGGACCGGCCCGTCGTGAAATACCTGGCGCAGGCCCGCAACATGGAGATCTTCTTCGTGCCGCTGGCGGGCACGCGCATCCTGGTGCCGTTCCGGGTGGTGATCCCGACCTCGTTCGGCACGGCGATGCTCGAGGCGACCTCCTTCATCACCCAGGCCTCGCCGCACGTCGCCAAGACGCAATAGTGCGGGGCTCGCGCGCGACGCGCGGGCTGCGATGCAATCCCTTCATCGGCTCACGCGTGCCGGCTCGTGCGACGCTCGCGGGGAGGGCCATACGACCGTCGGCGCGCCTGAACCATGGCGGTCGTGAATCCGTTTGACTCTCCGCCGATTCTGATTCGACTCGGGAGTCACGACAATCGGCCCCGGTTCCATCGCGAAAGCGTTGCTTGTCGAGCCCGCGAAAACTTGATCTAGTGCCGTCTTGATCGCAGAGCGCGAGATGTTGCGGTGAACGAAGCCGGAAAGACGAGGGAGTCAGCGATTCCTTCGTGATTCGTTCTCAAGGCGTTCCGAAGCTTAAGCTGCGTCCCTATATGCGTCACAATGTGAGACAGGGGTGAGCATCGCAGCCTCGCACAGAACCGAGAATTCCGCAGTCATCGCGCGTGAACGGCGCGCCTCCAACGCCGGCTTCGAGACCCAAATTTAACGAATGGCTTTTTCGTCTTCTTCGGCTGCCTCGCCCTTCGAGCGCATGTCCGACCGTGCCCCAGGAAGCGGCGTCACCGCCGTGCTCGGTCCCACCAACACCGGCAAGACGCATCTTGCGATCGAGCGCATGCTCGCGCATTCCTCCGGCATCATCGGCCTGCCGCTGCGGCTGCTCGCGCGCGAGGTCTACAACAAGATCGCCGATCGGGTCGGCAGCGAGGCCGTCGCGCTGATCACCGGCGAGGAGAAGATCAAGCCGAAAAATCCGCGCTACTGGGTCTCGACCGTCGAGGCGATGCCGCGGGACCTCGACGTGTCCTTCCTTGCCGTCGACGAAATCCAGATCGCATCCGATCTCGAGCGCGGCCACGTCTTCACCGACCGCATCCTGAACCGCCGTGGCCGCGACGAGACGCTGCTGCTGGGAGCGGCGACGATGCGCCCGATCATCGAGCGGCTATTGCCGGGGGTCTCGATGGTGACGCGACCCCGGCTGTCGCAACTCGAATTCGCCGGCGATCGGAAGATCACGCGACAACCGCGCCGGACGGCGATCGTCGCCTTCTCGGCCGATGAGGTCTATGCGATTGCTGAGTTGATCCGCAGGCAGCACGGCGGCGCGGCGGTCGTGCTCGGATCGCTGTCGCCGCGCACGCGCAATGCGCAGGTCGCGATGTTCCAGAACGGCGACGTCGACTATCTCGTCGCCACCGACGCGATCGGCATGGGCCTCAATCTCGACGTCGATCACGTCGCTTTTGCCTCCGACCGCAAGTATGACGGCTATCAGTTCCGCCGTCTGACGCCGTCCGAATTTGCCCAGATTGCAGGCCGGGCGGGGCGCGCAACGCGTAACGGCACCTTCGGCACTACCGGGCGTTGTGGTCCCTTCGAGCCCGAGCTGGTCAACGCGCTGCAGAACCACGCCTTCGATACCGTGAAGATGCTGCAATGGCGCAATTCGAAGCTGGATTTCGCCTCTCTCAGCGCGTTGCAGGTGTCGCTGGCGGTCGCGCCCGGGCATGAGGCGCTGACGCGCGCGCCGATCGCCGAGGATCTGCGCGTGCTCGATCACGCCGCGCGCGACGCCGAGGTGCGCGACATGGCGCATGGCGCCGCGGCGGTCGAGCGTCTATGGGAAACCTGCCAGATCCCGGACTATCGCAGGCTGTCGCCGGCCGCGCATTCGGAGCTGGTGACCACCGTGTTCGGCTTCCTGATGCAGAAGGGGCGTATTCCGGACGCCTGGTACGCGGCCCAGGTCGATCAGGCCGACCGCGTGGACGGCGATATCGACACGCTGTCGGGGCGGATTGCACAAATTCGCACCTGGACCTTCGTGGCCAACCGGCCAGATTGGCTGCGTGACCCGGATTATTGGCAGGGGATTACCCGCGAACTCGAAAATAAATTGTCAGACGCCCTTCATGAACGGCTCACGGAGCGTTTCGTTGATCGTCGTACCAGTGTATTGATGCGGCGCCTGCGGGAGAACAGTGTTTTGAATACGGAAATCGGCAAGACCGGCGAAGTGATCGTTGAAGGGCACGCGATCGGCCGCCTCGATGGATTCACCTTCGCCCCCGACGCCGCCGAGGCCGGCTCCGAGGCCAAGGCCTTGCAGGCTGCTGCCCAGAAGGCACTGGCCGGCGAGATCGAGGCGCGCGCCGAGAAGCTGTCCAATGCGCCGGACGAGCACATCGTGCTGACTGCCGACGGCACCATCCGCTGGACCGGCGACGCCGTCGCCAAGCTCGTCGCGGCCGACGACGCCCTGCATCCGCGCCTGCGCATCATCGCCGACGAGCGGCTCACGGGGGCTGCCCGCGACAAGGTGCAGGCCCGGCTCGACCTGTGGCTCAAGACCCATATCGAAAAGCTGCTCGGGCCGCTGTTCGAACTGTCGAAGGCCGAGGACATCACCGGCATCGCCCGCGGCATCGCGTTCCAGCTGGTCGAGGCGCTCGGCGTCATCGAGCGCACCAAGATCGCGGCCGAGATGAAGGATCTCGACCAGCCGTCGCGTGCGGTCCTGCGCAAATATGGCGTGCGCTTCGGCGCCTATCACATCTACGTTCCGGCGCTGCTCAAGCCGGCCGCGCGTGCACTGGCCGCGCTGCTGTGGGCCGAGAAGCAGGGCAATGTCGACATGTCGGCGCTGACCGGAGCGCAGCATCTGGCGAGCTCGGGACGTACCTCGTTCCCGGTCGACAAGGCGCTGCCGCGCGACGCCTACCGCGTGCTCGGCTACAAGCAGGCCGGTGAGCGCGCGGTGCGCGTCGACATCCTGGAGCGGCTTGCCGACCTGATTCGTCCTGCTCTGGCCTGGCGCGAGAATGCGCAGGGCGAGAAGCCGGCCGGCGCGTTCGACGGCCGCGGCTTCGTGGTGACCCAGGCGATGACCTCGCTTACCGGCTCGGCGGGGGAGGATTTCGCTTCCATCCTGCGCGCGCTCGGCTACCGCATGGACAAGCGCCCGCCGCTGCCGCCCAAGCCGGTCGATGAGAAGCCGGTGGCTGAGACGCCCGTGGCTGAGACGCCCGTCGAGGCTGCTGTTCAGGTGACTGCGGCTGAGCCGGCAGAACACGAGAACGCGCCCGGCGATGAGGTCGCAGCGATTGCCAGCGAGCTGGCCGACGAGCTGGCTCCCACCGTCGCAGAGGCCGCGGTCGCTCCGGTGATCGAGCAGGTCGTCGCTGTGCCGGAAGCTGCCGGTGATGTGCAGGTCGAGACCGCGCCGGCGTCGGCCCTGGCCTCGCTGCCGACCGTGGATTTCGTCACGCCGGACGCAGCCGAGGAAGCCGCTGCAGCCGAGACGGTCCCCGCGAGCGTCGACGCTGCGGCCGAAGCCGTGGCGGCGGACGCGCCGCAGCCGGAGGCCGCTGAAGCTGCTCCGAGCGAGGCTGCGAGCGCGGGCGATACTCCCGCGAGCGCGACGGTTGCCGAGTCTCCCGCTGCCGAAGCGGCGCCCGCGGCCGAGCCGGTCCTGATCGAAGTCTGGCGGCCCGGCGGACGCTCGGAGGAGCGCAGGCCGCGTCACGACCATCATCAGCGGGGCCGGCACAATCGTCCGCAGCACGAGCGCGGGCAGGCTGCTGGCGGCACGCCAGCGCCTGCAGGCGCTGCGTCGGCGGAAGGCGGTGAGGCACGCGAGCGTCAGCATCGCGGTCATGGCCGTCGTGACCGCATGAAGGAGTTCGGCAAGGACTTCCGCAAGGGCCCGCCGGAGAGCGGTGCGGCTCCCGCAGAGGGCGCATCGGCGCCGGCACGTGAGGACCGCGGTCCGCGCCGCGATCACGATGCCAAGGGGCGCGACCAGAATCGCGACCGCAACAAGGGTGGCAAGTTCGGCGGTGATCGCGAGGGACGCGGCGGCCGCGACTTCGGCAAGGGCGGTCGCGACAAGCGCGACAGCGGCCCGGCGCTGCGACCCTATGCGTCGAGCGGCGGGGGCGGTCGTGATCGCGACCGGCCGGTCGATCCGAACTCGCCGTTCGCCAAGCTCGCCGCGCTCAAGGAGCAGCTTGCGGCGAACAACCGCAAGGACTGACCGGCAGTCCGGTTGGCCGTATCGATCGGAAGGACAACGCCCACGTCTGACACTCCGTCAGAGCGCCAGCGTCTCGACAAATGGCTGTGGCACGCGCGGCTGGTCAAGGCTCGCACCAGCGCCGCGGCGCTGGTGTCGTCCGGCCACGTCCGCGTCAACGGCGTGCGCGAGACCTCGCCTGGACACGGGGTGAAGACCGGCGACGTGCTGACGATCGCGCTCGATCGCAGCGTCCGCGTGCTCAAGGTGACAGGGTTCGCCGCGCGCCGGGGGGACGCAGCATCGGTGCGTGGACTGTATGATGATCTCGACGGCGCTGAACGAAGCTGACGGGGTTGCGCCTGCGCAACTCCGGTTCAGTTCTTCGTCCTGCTTCCCTTGCGGCACACCACATCCTGCGCTAGTGCAAGCCTGCCGATTTATCGATCCGTTCCGGAGCCCTGGATGACTTACGTCGTCACCGAAAACTGCATCAAATGCAAATACACCGATTGCGTTGAGGTCTGCCCGGTAGACTGCTTCTACGAGGGCGAGAACATGCTCGTCATTCATCCGGACGAATGCATCGATTGCGGCGTGTGCGAACCCGAATGCCCGGCGGACGCGATCAAGCCCGATACCGAGCCGGGGTTGGAGAAGTGGCTGGGCGTCAATGCCGAATACGCCAAGTCCTGGCCCAACATCACCCAGAAGAAGGACCCGCCGGGCGATGCCAAGGAGCACGACGGCGAAGGCGGAAAGTTCGAGAAATATTTTTCGTCGAAGGCCGGCGCCGGAGACTAGCGGGTCGCGTGGCAACCGGCGCTCGCCGAGCGCCGAGCAGGCTGGCCGCGGGACGTCAGCTCGATCGGAATGCCACGCGGAAACAATGGCCTAGGAGGCATCCTGCGGTGCGGGAACAACCCGTGCAGGAGTGTTCGATTCTGGCACGCTTCACTTAACCCTAACTTCGCGGATCCGTCACAATACCGCCCCTGGAGCCTCTAAATCATTGATTTTTGCGGGAAATGTGCTATATATGGCACATTCTCAGAGCCGAACCCGGCCATGCGTATACTTTTTTGGCCGCCCTTTTAGGTTCCCGCAACATCAAACAGGGGCGTGGCAGTTCCGCGCGCAGGCTGTGTCACAGAAAACGCGTAAAAAGAGTGCTTCCAAGAGTACAAAAAAAGCCGCCGCGGCGAGCCGCAGCGTTTCCAAGGGCCGTGCCCGCGCTCCTGTAAAGGAGATTCGGGCTGCCGCAAAGGCCTCGGCTGCCAAGTCCACCAAGAACAAAAGAAGCGCAATGCCTGAAAAGACTGCCAAGACTGCCGCGAAAGCATCCGCCGCGAAGACCACTCTTGCAAAGGACTCGGTTGCGAAGGACTCTGTGACGAAGACCGTGACTGCCAAGGCGGCTGCTGCGCCGAAGGCCACCAAGACCGCCGTACCGGCTGCTCCTGCTCCCGCCGCCAAGCCGGCGGCTCCCGCTGCGGCCGCGCCGCGCGTCGAGGAGAAGAAGCTGCCGACCCAGCGCCAGGGCTTCAAGACCAACGAATTCGTCGTCTATCCCGCTCACGGCGTCGGCCAGATCCTGGCCATCGAGGAGCAGGAGATCGCGGGCGCCAAGCTCGAGTTGTTCGTCATCAACTTCATCAAGGACAAGATGACGCTGCGCGTGCCGACCGCCAAGGTCGCCAATGTCGGCATGCGCAAGCTGTCCGATCCGGCGCTGGTCAAGAAGGCGCTGGAGACCCTCAAGGGCCGTGCCCGCGTCAAGCGCACGATGTGGTCGCGCCGCGCCCAGGAGTACGAAGCGAAGATCAATTCGGGCGACATCGTCGCGATCGCCGAGGTCGTGCGCGATCTCTATCGCTCGGAGTCGCAACCGGAGCAGTCCTACAGCGAACGCCAGCTGTATGAAGCCGCGCTCGATCGTCTGTCGCGCGAGATCGCCGTCGTGCAGCACTCGACCGAGACCGAGGCCGTCAAGGAGATCGAGACGCAGCTCGCCAAGAGCCCGCGCCGCGGCGCCAAGACCGAAGCCGACGCGGTCGCCGAGGGCGATGCCGACGCCGAGGGTGACGACATCGACGGCGACGACACCGCCGTGGCCGATGAAGCCGCCTGATCGACCGTTCCAGCGTTTTCCAATTAGTTGCTTACGAAAGCCCGGCCGCGAGGTCGGGCTTTTTGTTTGGGGCGCTGGTCGAAGCGCGCAAGCGTGCCGCCCTGGTTGCTCCGTCCATTTGTCGTCACCGCGCGTGGGTTGGCGTTTTGACACTGCGTGTCTCCGCGAAATCGGTGTCGTCCCCGCGAAAGCGGGGACCCATAGCCACCGGCTCCTGCGAGAGAGCGCGCTGGAGCTCCAGCCATCGCACCTCTTGCACTTGTTGTGGTTATGGATCCCGGGTCAGCGCCCGGCAACGCTGGCGCGTTGCCAGCCTTGCCGGGGATGACGGTCAATGCTGAGAGGGCGCTCGCCGCAAAGCACTGGCGCTGGCGAGTCTAGGTGGCGGCCTGTGGCTTCAGTCGGATGATCCTGATCGGCCGCAGCAGCAGCGCGTTCAGCTCCGGCATGCGTGCGGCGGGCATGCGGCACGGCGCGGCTTGTTCGGTCCACAGGTCCAGGGACTGCCAGCCGACGCTGAAGATTGCGAGGGCTGCGGCGTCGGTCCGCTCAAGCCTGGCAAGCTGCTCTGGCAACGGTCTCGCGGGATCGTAGTCATCCAGGATGAGCTGAGGTTGAACGACGGGCGGCAGCGCCCGGTAGCCGGCCTGTTCGATCCAGGCGAGGCCCTGGCTGTCGACGGCGCAGCAAAACGGCATGCCGCCGAAGCCGCCACCGCACAGCCCGGTCTCGATCCACCAATCGTTCTGCCAGTCCTCATAGCCGAACAGCATGCCCTCTAGCCGCTCGAAATACTCGTTCCAGCCGCCGTTGGCCCTCGACGCAGCCTCCCACACGAGTTTCATCGCGGGAATGCGCCACTCCTCACTCTTGGCGGTGAAGTAGACGCGCCTCGTCCCCTGATGGCTGCCCGCCTTGGTCGGCTCATCGCCGAACGGCTCAAGCTTGACCTCCTTGTGCAGCCGGCCGGCCGCGACCCAGTGGTCGAAGCGATGCTCGCCGGGAAAGCTCATCGGTGGGTAAGGCTCGGCGAAATGCGCCAGCTTCTTCCGGCCGTCGAGCAGCAGCGGCAGCTCGTAGCCGGTATGGATGAGATAGGGCGCGGTCTGAATCGGCCGGACGCGATCGACGATGAATTCGCGATCGGGAAAGTCGAGCGCATCCCAGTCGAGGCTGATCCCGAAGGCCTCGCAGAGCTTCAGTGCCTCGGCGTCATCGAGCTGGAAGCCCATCCGCTCGAGTTCCGCTTCGCTGCCGGCACCGACCAGGCGGCAGAGCCGCGCCCGATCGGTGACCTCGAAGCGGGCCTGCAGCACCGGGCACCATTGCTCGCGGTCGAACAGGGACAGCAGAAACAGGTCAGGTGAGGAGGGCGCAGTCATGACGTCAAAGCGTCGCAGGGCGGTTGCGCCAGCGCCAAGGAGTTTGTGGCGCTCGGTGGGGTGGCGGGAAGCCGGCTACGTCCGCTTCGTCGATCGCTTGCGGCGCGCCGCCAGCCGAGCGTGCCGCAGGGAACGAGGGAGGCGATCCGCGCCGTCACTCCACCACGATCTTCACCCGGTCGCGGACCTTGACCTGCGCGCGGGCGTCGAGGCCGTTGAGAACGCGGAAGCGTTCGATCGGGCGGTCGACGCCGGTCATGCGGTGAGCGAGGGACTCGACCGTGTCGCCGGGCTGCACGGTGATGACTTTGATGCGCAGCGGACGGGCGGACTGGATCTCCTCCAGGCTGAGCCGGCGGAACGAGTTGACGGTCTCGCGCGCGTTGCGCTCGCTCTCGGTGGTCTTCTGGCGCGAGGCGAAGATGAAGCGGTAGACGTCGCTGCCGACCCGCAGGGCGTAGACCTTGAACTGCCAGGGATCGCCGCTCGCCGTCGTCGCGGCCGCCGGGAAGCCGTTGATGGTGAGCTCCTCGGTCGCCGACTTGTCGACGTTCTCCATCCAGCCCGAATTGAGATAGTCGCCGAGGGTCTGGCGGGCGGGCACGCGCACCACGTCGAAGCGCATCGCCTGGGCGCCACCCTCGCGCACGCCTATGACGGCCTGCGCGGTGTTGTCGAGCGTGAAGTTCTCCGGCGCCTGGAAGGTGAAGCCGAGCTTCGGATGCAGGAAGCGCCGGCCGCGCACGAAACCCTCGCTCGGGTCCTCGCCGTAGACGATGTTGTCGACGGCCGCGAGATAGGTCTCGCGATCATGCTCCCGCGCCTCCGGCGAGATATACTGTTTGGCGATCGCTGCGGCGTTCTGCACCCGCTCCGGCGTCGCCGGATGCGACGACAGGAAGTCCTGCGCGCGCGGGTCGAGCGCGACCTTGCCGGCCTTCAGCTCGGCGTTGCGCTCCATCGAGGACAGGAAACGCGCTGCGCCGTAGGGATCGAACTTGGCCTTGGCCGAGATGCCGACGCCGATGCCGTCGGCCTCGAACTCCTGGGTGCGCGAAAAGCTGGCCATCGTCATCTTGGTCTTGGCCAGCGCCAGCGCGGTCAGGTCGGGGTCGTTGCCCATGTCGGAGACGACGCGCGTCACGACGGCGGCCTGGCGTGCCTGGTCCTCGCGGATCGCGGCGTGCCGCGCCAGCACATGCGCCATCTCATGGCTCAGCACCGAGGACAGTTCCGAGGTGTCGTTCGCCAGCGCGATCAGGCCGCGCGTGACGTAGAGCTGACCTGTCGGCAGCGCAAAGGCGTTGACCGCCCCGGAGTTCAGGATCGTGACCTTGTAGCCCTGGTCGGGACGATCAGACGCCGCGACCAGCCGATCGACGATCTTTCCGATCAGCCCTTCGAGCTGGGGGTCTTCATAGGCGCCGCCATAGGTTGCAAGAATGCGTTCGTGCTCGCGATCGCTGGCCGGGGTGGTCTGCACCATCGCCGGCTTCGGTCGCGGCGTCGGCATCGGCGCCGTCGCCTGCTGCAACTTGCCCATGTCGCTGCAACCCGACAGGGCCAGCCCCAGGCACAGCAAGGCCGGTGCGATCCGCGAACCGCAGCTCATCGCCGTCATGCGCCTTCGAACAGACAGGTTCACGTCGCTACTCACGTACCACCGCGGTCAATTTCCGCTCAAAATCTCGATCTGCGCGATCTGCGTCAGTTCCAGTCTCGGACCCGCATGCGCCTCGATCCAACCGCGCACGCGAACCTGCCGATTCGCAAGTGATTTGACGTCGATGCCGGCACCTTCCAATACCGCGACCATACGCTTTGGAATAATCACAGCGAAGCCCCGTGTCCAGCTACGAGCGAAGTTCAGATAAGTTGTTGCCCCTGTCTGTCGTACGGACAACACCTTCCCTTCGACAACCGTAAATAGCCCAACGCCAGCCAAAATATCGTCTGGACTTTCCGCGTTTTTTATGACGGTCCCCATCTTCCAAACGCCGCGCCGTGCCGTGCGCGCCTCGGCCTCCGCCGCGCCCAGGTCGAGGGCGCAATCGCGGTCCGGCAGGTCGATGCCGCGGAGGACGAGGCCCTGCCGGAGCAGCTCGCTCTGCACCGGCTGGCCACCCCCGGGAACGAAGGCAAAGGCCCGCTGCCGGCCGTAGCGGTCGGGCGCATCGTCCTCGCCGCGGAGCACGACGTCGCGGCCGCGCAGCAGCGTGCCGAGCGCATCCATCGCCGCTGCGCTCTGCTCCGGCGGCGCCTCGATGCCGGCGAGCCTGACCTCGCGGCCGTCGCTGAGGCGGATGCTGCGCGCGTCGACGATCTCGCCGACATGCCCTTCGCCGAGCTCGGCGAGCACGCAGGATGCGGCATGGCTCATCGGCACGGTCGCGCAGGTCGCGAGCAGCATCAGGCCGAGGCGATGGAGCGAGTCTCTGCAGTCGGACTTGCGTGCACGCGTCATGCTGCATCATCGCACGAAATGCCCATTCCACTCAGCGGAAAACAGCGGCGTGCAACGCCTGTTGCAGGCGCTTGCCGCTGACGTGCGCGTGCGCCATGATGCGAACTATCAACGAGGCCGTCGCCATGTAGCGGCGTTGCCCGGCAGGGAGGTAATTGATGAGCAGGTCCATCTGCGGCGCAGCGGCGTCGCTGTTCATGCTGGCTTCAGCGCTCACGCTGTCCGCAACCGCAGCCCATGCGCAGAGCAAGCCGCCGCTGAAGATCGGCGGCATCCTCGACATGTCCAGCCTCTACGCCGACATCACCGGGCCCGGCAGCGAGGCAGCCGCGAAGATGGCAGTGGAGGATTTCGGCGGCGAGGTGCTGGGGCGCAAGATCGAGGTGATCGCGGCCGACCATCTCAACAAGGCCGATCTCGCCGCCAACATCGCCCGCGACATGCTCGACAACCAGGGCGTCGAGATGATCTGGGACGTCGCAGCCTCCGCCACCGCGCTCGCGGCCGGCGAGATCGCGAAGGCGCGCAACAAGATCGTCATCTTCAACGGTCCGGGCTCCGTTCGGCTCACCAACGAGGCGTGCGGGCCCTACACGGTGCACTACGTGTTCGATACGTTCGCGCAGGCCAACGTCACCGGCCTTGCCGCGGTGAAATCCGGGCTCGACAGCTGGTTCTTCCTCACCGCCGACTACGCGTTCGGCCAGGATCTGGAGAAGGACACCACCAATGTCGTCGTGAAGTCGGGCGGCAAGGTGCTCGGCAGCGTGCGCCATCCGCTCAACACTTCGGACTTCTCGTCCTTCCTGCTGCAGGCGCAGGCGTCCAAAGCCAAAGTTGTCGGTCTCGCCAATGCCGGCGGCGACACCATCAATGCGATCAAGCAGGCCGCCGAGTTCGGCCTCACCAAGAGCGGACAGAAGCTCTCGCCACTGCTCGCCTTCGTCTCCGACATCGACAGCGTCGGACTGGAAACAGCGCAAGGGCTGCTCGTCGCGGAAGCGTTCTACTGGGACCTCAACGACGACACGCGCGCCTTCGCCAAGCGCTTCATGGAGCGCACCAAGCGCGTGCCGACCTCGGCGCAGGCCGGCGTCTACTCCTCGGTGACGCACTATCTCAAGGCCGTGAAGGCCGCCGGCACGACCGATGCGGACGCCGTCATGAAGCTGATGCGGTCGACCCCGATCAACGACATGTTCGCCAAGGGCGGCCGCATCCGCGAGGACGGCCGGATGGTGCACGACATGTATCTGTTCGAGGTCAAGAAGCCGTCGGAGTCGAAGGGCAAGTCCGACGACTACAAGCTGCTGGCGACCGTGACCGGCAATGACGCGTTCCAGTCGCTGGAGGCCTCGCGCTGTCCGCTGGTGAAGAAATAGTCGTCGTCATCGCGAGGAGCGAAGCGACGAAGCAATCCAGGGCTGCACGTGCGACTCTGGATTGCTTCGCTTCACTCGCAATGACGGCCAGAAATGGAGAACTTCCGCCATGACCACCAACACCACCGTCCTGCAGCATCTCGACTCCGGCCTGCTCACGATCACGATGAACCGCCCCGAGCGGCGCAATGCGCTGAACAGCGACATGACCAAGGGTCTCGTCGAGGCCGCGCAGCGGGCCGCCAATGATCCGGACGTGCGTGCGGTGCTGCTGAAGGGCGCCGGCGGGACGTTCTGCGTCGGCGGCGACGTCAAGGCGATGGCGGAAGCCAAGACGGCGCCGTCGTTCGAGACCAAGGTTACGACACTGCGCGAGCGCATGGAGGTGTCGCGGCTGCTGCACCAGATGCAGAAGCCGGTGGTGGCGCAGATCGACGGCGCCGCGGCCGGCGCGGGCCTGTCGATCGCGCTCTCCTGCGACCTGCGCGTTGCCGGCGAGTCGGCCAAGATCACCACCGCCTTTGCCAAGGTTGGACTATCAGGCGATTTCGGCGGCACCTATTTCCTGACCCAACTGCTCGGTAGTGCCAAGGCGCGCGAGCTCTATCTGACGTCGCCGATCCTGACCGCGCGGGAGGCACTCGCGCTGGGCATGCTGACAAAGGTCGTGCCCGATGCCGAGGTCGAGTCCGCCACGCGCGAGCTGGCGATGTCGCTGGCGCAGGGGCCGAGCGTCACGCTCGGCTACATCAAGCGCAACATCAACAACGCCGAGACCATGACGCTCGAAGCCTGCTTCGACGCCGAGGCGATGCACCACTCGCGCTGCAGCGACACGGAAGATCACAAGGAGGCGGCGAGGGCCTTCGTCGAGAAGCGCGCGCCGGTGTTCCAGGGGCGCTAGCGCCGTACTCCCCGTCATTGCGAGCGAAGCAATCCAGGGTTTTTGCCTGAGCCCTGGATTGCTTCGCTCGCAATGACGACGGTGAGGTCGACGGCTTGCGTCGACAGGTGATACTTCAAAGAGGCCTGCCATGCCTTACCTCCACCTGCGTCAGATCTGCCTTGTCGCACGCAGCCTCGAGCCCGCCGTCTCCGAAATCGCCGCGATCCTGGGTCTCGATGTCTGCTACCGCGATCCGCATGTCGGCAAATACGGCCTGGAGAATGCGCTGCTGCCGGTCGGGCCGATCCTGCTCGAGGTAATCGCGCCGACGCGCGAGGGTACCGCGGCGGGACGCTTTCTCGACAAGTCAGGCGGCCGCGGCGGCTACATGGCGATCTTCTCCTGCGACGATCCCGACGGCCGCGCGGCCCGTGCCAATGCGCTCGGCGTGCGCACCGCCAACGTGATCGATCATCCGCCCTATCACGGCGTGCAGCTGCATCCCCGCGACTGCCGCGCGGCCTTCATCGAGCTCAACCACACCGAGGGCAGCGACGACGTGCTGGGGCCGTATCCGCCGGCCGGGCCGGATTGGACTCGGGCGATCCGCGGCGATGTCACGGTGGCGTTGACCGAGGTCGTGCTGCAAAGCCCGGAGCCGGCGTCTCTCGCAGCGCATTGGGGACGGATACTCGATCTGACGCCGACAGCCGAGGATGACGGTGGTTGGCGATTGAGGCTGCCGAATGCCTCAATCCGTGTGACGCCCGGCGAGCGCGAGCTGATGAGCGGCTTGACCTTCCGCGTCACGGATGCCGCGGGCATCATCGACGCCGCGCGTGCGCGCGGCTACGCAGTGTCGGATGTTGGGTTCGAGATGGCGGGCGTGACGTTCACACCGACAACGTAGACTCATGAGTCGAGTCTCAGCTCTCGCGCAGGCGACGCTGCGCTCCCTCTCCCCGCAAGCGGCAGGGCTATCGCAAAGGGAAATACGGGGCCGTCGCGACAAACAATCCCGACAGTTGGCTACTCCGTCCTGCCCGGGCTTGTCCCGGGCATCCACGTGATTCTCAGCGTGCTGAACGACGTGGATGGCCGGGACAAGTCCGGCCATGACGATGTGGAGATCTACGAACGTGTCACTCTCATCGCAAAATGCGATAGCCCTGGCCGGGCGAGGTGGACTGCGCGCGCCGCGACAGACTACGCGATAGCGTAACCGCTCACCGTCCCTTGAAATTCGCGAAGCGGCGCTCCTCGGTGGCCTTCACGCCTTCCTTGAAATCCTCCGTCGCGCGCAGCCTTGTCTGCTCCGCGAGCTCGTGCTCGGTCGCGGCCATCACGCGGTCGGCGAGGCCGGCGCGCATCGTGGCGCGGGTCGAAAGCAGGCCGAGCGGCGAGCATTCGGCAATCTCGGCGGCGAGCTTCATCGCGGCCGTGCGCACCTGGTCTTGCGGCACGCATTCGTTGGCGAGGCCGATCTTGTAGGCCTCCTCGCCGGTGACGCGACGGCTGGTGTAGAACATCAGCTCGGCGTTGTTCTTGCCGATCAGCTCCGGCAAGGTCACCGTCAGGCCGAAGCCCGGATGGAAGCCGAGCTTGGTGAAGTTGGCGGAAAAGCGCGCCTCCGGGCAGGTGACGCGGAAGTCGGCCGACACCGCGAGCCCGAGTCCGCCGCCGATCGCCGCGCCATGGACGGCGGCAACGATCGGCTTCTTGCAGCGAAAGATCCGCACCGCCTGCATATAGAGATGGTTGATCGGCCCGAGGCTGTCGGCCGGATCGCCTTTGGCGCTTGCGGCTTCCTGGGCCTGCCGCGCCGGATCGCCGAAATTGGCGCCGGCGCAGAACGCCTTGCCCTGCGCGGCCAGCACAGAGGCGCGGATCTCGATGTCGCGATCGAAACCTTCGAGCGCATCCGCGATCTGATTGATCAGCGAAATGTCGAAGAAATTGAGCGGCGGCCGGCGGATCTCGATCAGGCCGACATGGCCATGGATCTCGACGCCGATGTCAGGGAAGTCGGTCATGCGTTGGTCTCCGA
The DNA here is from genome assembly GCF_013178945.1 of Bradyrhizobium aeschynomenes. GTDB lineage: Bacteria > Pseudomonadota > Alphaproteobacteria > Rhizobiales > Xanthobacteraceae > Bradyrhizobium > Bradyrhizobium aeschynomenes. The sequence continues at coordinate 82,019 of NZ_JABFDM010000011.1, read as the reverse complement.
GTCTGCTTATCCGGGGTCAGTGCGAGCGCGGCGAAGCAATCCGGACTTTACGTGCGGCTCTGGATCGCTTCCGCCGTCGCCCCTTTGGGCTATGGCGGACAAGTCGCTGCGCTCGCGATGATGGAGCTACCTATTCTTGCTTGCCGCGGCGATGACCGCGGAGTGCCGCCGCCTCATCTCAATCCAAGCCCGCGCGCGATGATGCCGCGCAGCACCTCCGTGGTGCCGCCCTGGATGGTCAGCTTCGGCGCGGTGCGGATGGCGAAGGTCAGCTGGTTCTCCAGGGTCTCGCGATTGCCGGCGTCCTCCTCGACGAAGGCGGCGAGATCGCGGACACGATGCGGCAGCTGCTGCTCCCACACCGTGCCGACGTCCTTGACGATCGAGGCCTCGACCACCGGCTCCTTGCCGGCGTGCAACATGCCGGCGACCGACACCGACATGCGCCGCATCGCATGCAGCTGCGCCACCAGGCGCCCGATGCCCTCGGCGCTGCGCGTGTCCGGATCGGGACCGACCGCGCGCACCAGCTCGGTCAGCACGTAATAGGTCTCCAGGAAGCGCTCCGGTCCGGAGCGTTCATAGGCGAGCTCGGACGTCGCCTGCTTCCAGGCGCCGTCGATCTCGCCGAGCTGATGATCGTCCGGCACGAAGGCGTCGGTGAAGACGACCTCGTTGAATTCCTTCTGTCCGGTGATCTGCGGAATCGGATTCACCTTGATGCCCGGCGATTTCATGTTCACCAGGAACTGCGTCAGGCCGTGCCGCCGGTTCTCCTTGGTGGCCGGCGACGTGCGGAAGATCGCAATCATGTAGTCGGCCATGTGCGCCGACGTCGTCCAGATCTTGGAGCCGTTGATCAGCCAGCCGCCCTCGGTCTTGGTCGCCCGCGTCTTGGCCGCGAACAGGTCGGAGCCGGAATTCGGCTCGCTCATGCCGATCGCGAAGCACAGCTCGCCACGGCAGATGCGCGGCAGGATGTCCATCTTGATGTGCTCGGGCGCGTAGCGCAGCAGGATCGGACCGCTCTGGCGGTCGGCGACGAAGAAGCGGCGCACAGGCGCGTTGGCAACGCGCATCTCCTCGGTCACGACATAGCGCTCCAGGAACGTGCGCTCGTGGCCGCCATATTTCTTCGGCCAGGTCATGCCGATCCAGCCGCGCTCGCCGACCCGCCGCGAGAACTCGCGGGCATCGGCGTCCTCGCGCAGTGGCTGGAACGGATTGAAGGTGCCGGCGGCGATCTCCTCGGCGAGGAACGCGCGCACCTCCTTGCGCAGCTCCTCGCATTCCCCAGGCAGGCGGATCGGATCGAAACGGAGCGCGGTCATGGTCTATCCTTCTCCTGCAGCTCTCAGCGTGAGGCGACCAGCGGCCACAATTCGTCGGCGCCGCGGGCGGCGACGCGTTGGCCGAGGGCCACGGCCCAATGGCTCTCGGAGCCGAAATCGTCGCGCCAGGCGAGCGCCCTCAAGGAGAAGCGATGCAGGATGTGCTCGGTGGTGAAGCCGATCGCGCCATGGACCTGGTGAGCGATCGCCGCGCCCTTCTCAGCGGCTTCGGCGCAGCGGATCTTGGCCGATGCAGCTTCGAGAAACACCGCATCGTCGAACGCGTCGGCGCCTGCGATGGCGTCGGCCGCGGAGGTCGCGGCGGCGCTCGCCGCAGCGCTCTCGCCGGCGAGCCGCGCGAGATTGTGCTGCACCGCCTGGAATTTACCGATCGGCTTTTCGAAGGCGACGCGCTCGCCGGCATAGCGGACGCTGATCTCCAGCAACCGATCCAGCGCGCCCGCGATCTGCAGCCCGCGCACGACGCCGCCCATCAGCATCAGGCGGTCCTGATCGAAGCCCGCCGGCGCGCGCTGGATCGCCACGGGTGCGACCTTGTCGAAGATGACGGTGTCGCTGGGATCATTGGCAAGCGACAGGCCGGCATCGATGCGCAGCCCGCCCGTCTCGACCAGGGCAATCGAGACGCCGTCTCCGTCATGCGCGACAACGGCCACATGCCTTGCACTCTTCGCGAACGGCACGCCGCGGGCGGGGCCGGACAACGTGCCGTCGGCGTTGCGCATGATCCGGTCGTTCGGGCGCGCCGGGGCGATCGTCATGACGCCGTCGGGCGAAGCGATCCCGCCCTGCTGCAGCAGCCAGCCGGCCAGCAGCGTCTCGGCGAGCGGCACCGCCACAGCGAAGCGACCGGCGGAATTGATCACGGCGAAGCCGTCGGCGAGATCGACGCCGGCGCCGCCGAGCTCCTCGGCGACCCAGGCTAGCGGCAGGCCGGCCTCGCTCAGGGCCCGCCACAGCGGCGCCGCCCAGCGTCCGTCCTTGTCATGATTGATCGTTTGCGGGTCGGCGAGATCTGCGAAGATCTTCTCCGCGGTCGCAACCACGATGTTGTCAGCGTCCGCCACGGCGTTCCTCGTGCTGATTGTTCTGCCGCACGGCGTCACAGTTGCGCGCCGCGCCGGATGTTTGCGTCGCATGATGAGCGCAGTCACTGGTCCTGACAAGCGCTGCGCATCGCAGGGCGCCGTCCGCTCGCCGCATGGACCTGGCGATTTCCGCAGCGCGGAGATTGCTCGGATTTTGCAGTCGCGATGATCTCATCCCTTTGTTTGAGCATGATCTTTTCGGAAAACCGGTTTCCACTTTTCCGGATCATGCTCTAAGAAGCAACGATCTGAGAATGAGAAGCGGGAAAGCAGGGAGAAGCGGAATGGCGGTGGAAGGTCTGTGCGCGATCGTGACGGGTTCGGCCTCCGGCCTGGGCGCCGCGACTGCGCTGCTGCTGGCCAAGGCCGGCATGCGCATCGTCGTGAACTATTCCAACAGCAAGACGGAGGCCGAGCAGACAGCCGATCTCTGCCGCAAGGAAGGCGCCGAAATCGTGGTCGTGCAGGGCGACGTGTCGCGCGACGAGGATTGCAGGAGGATCGTCGCGGCCGCGGCGCCATGGGGGCGGCTCGACGTGCTCGTCAACAATGCCGGCACCACCAAGCACGTCCCGCATGCGGAGCTCGATGGCCTGTCGGCCGAGGATTTTCAGCGCATCTTCGCCGTCAACACCATCGGACCGTTCCAGATGGTGCGCGCGGCGCGGCCGCTGCTCGAACAAGCGGCCAGGCAGACCGAACGCGCCTCCGCCGTCGTCAACGTGTCGTCGGTGGCCGGCATCAGCGGCGTCGGCTCGTCGATCGCCTATGCCGCGAGCAAGGGGGCGCTGAACACGATGACCTTGTCGCTGTCGCGCGCGCTGGCGCCTGCAATCCGCGTCAACACGGTATGTCCCGGCTATATCGATACGCCCTGGTTCACCAAGGGCCGCGGCGAGGCCGGCGCCAAGCAGGTACGCGACGCCGTGGTGGCGCGGGTGCCGCTGCGTACGGCGTCATCGGCCGAGGACATCGCGCAACTGGTCGTTTTCCTGGCCAGCTCCGCATCCGGGCAGATGACCGGCGAGGTCGTCCGCATGGATGCAGGGATGCATCTGCTGGGATGAGATCGCCGTCATTGTGAGACCTGCAAACGACGACGCAATCCAGACCTCATCTTTAGGCCATGGATTGCGTCGCGGCGCTCGCAATGACGGGGTGAAGGCTGTTACCGATTGAAATCGCGGATCGTGCCGCTCGCGACCAACCTGTTCCAGATGAACAACACCGCCACCGCGCCGATCGTGGCGGTGATGAAGCCGGCGCCCTGGTTCGGACCATAGTGTCCGATCGCCTGTCCGATCGCGGTGGCGAGGAAGGCCCCGACGATGCCGAGCACTGTGGTGAGGATGAAGCCGGACGGATTGTTCGGCCCGGGGGACAGCAGCCGCGCCAGCAGGCCGGCGACGAAGCCAACGATCAAAATGTAAATCATCAGATCATCCTTGCCTGAAGGTCGCGCTCAGATCCGGCTCGAGAGCTCGTGCTCGGTCGGCAGCCGCCCGTCCGGCGTCAGCTGATCGATCACCTTCGGCAGATACTGGCTCAGCCCGCTGAGCAGCTCATCGCGCGACAGGCCGCTCTGTGCGGTGAGCTGATCGATCTGGTCGGCGCCGAGCGCGTTGGCGAGATCGCCCGGCGAGATCGGCTTGTTCTCGCCAGGGCTCACCCACGAGCTCGCCGTGTCGCCATGGCCCTTCTCCTGGAACTGGCGCAGGAGATCACCGAGTCCGCCGGACAGCACGCTGCCGGCTGCGCCGCCTGCGAGCAGGCCGCCGAGACCGCCGGCAATGATGTTGCCCAGGCCGCCACCGAGCGCGCCGCCGAGCGGCCCGCCCTGTTGGCCGGTCGGCTGGGGCGGCTGAACTGGCGCTGGAGCTGCATTCGGCTGCCGGCTGCCTTGCGAGAAGTGCTTCACGGCTTTCCAGGCCAGCAGCGCGAGGATCGCCATCGTCATCGGCGACATGCCGTCGTTCTTCTGTGTCGTCGGATGACTGGGCCCGTGCGGGCCGTTCTGCATGCCGTTGAGAATGTCGAGTAGACCCATGACCTGCCTCCTGCGCCCCACGCGCGTAAAGCTATGGCGTTGCTCGGATCGTTACAAGCGGCGGCCAGAAACAGCAGACCGGGGAATGCGTACGCCATCGCGGCCGCTGCTGTCGGAACTCTGCGTGCGCATCATGTTATGGCGTGGCGCAGGTGACGGCGCGATGGAAACGGGAGCGGGGCGCCGAACTCCGCCATCGCAGGCGGTCGGGTGTCCGTTCTCCGTGTCAGTTCTTGGCGTCGGCGCGCTTCGGCGACTTCGCGGCCGGTCCTGCAGCCGTCTGGCTTGGGCCGGTGAACATCCGCTTCAGCTCATCGAGCTTTTCGGACAGGACTGGAAAATTGCACGAGAACGAATCGCGCCTGCCGCCATCCTTGGCGCAGTGGGCCGCCTTGATACGGGCGCGCGCCTCGGCGGTGGCGCCGGGCGGCACCTGGCCGGGCTGCGCTGCCGCAGCAGGCGGCTTGCTCGGTCGGGGCAGTGGTGGCGGCGCTGGCATCGCCGGCTTGGGCGGCTCGATCGCGGCGCGCGCCGTCATGTCCCTGAGCGAGGTCGGCTGCAGGCCCTGCGGCTGCGGCCGCGGCATCATGGCCGAGCTCATATTGGCGTGGCGCTGCCGCTCGAGATATTGCGTGTATTGCTGATCGATGAACTTCTGCTCTTCCGGCGTCGGATTGGGTCCGGCGATGTCGAAGCTGCGGTCCTGCATGAAGTCGTAGTAGACATAGCCGCCGCCCGGCTTCCGTCTCCCGGCAAATTTGGCGTTGCATTGCGCCATCGCCGCGGTCTTCTCTTCCTTCGTGGCAGATTTCTCCGCCGCGTCGGCGCATTCCTCGAAATCAGTCGGAGAGCGGCTCCACCACTCCGCATGCGCGCGTTGTAGTTGCATGGCCGACACGCAGCTGATTGCAGCAAAGACCAATATTGGCAGTTGGGGTCGGTACACGAACGGCAATCCTCAGCATCTCCTCGCCTCAGATGACCGCAGATTGTCGCCATTTTGCGGCGGTGTGTGACTCCTATGCTGCGCAATTTTCGACTTTGTTCGTTCATCGCCCGGGTTCCGTGATCCCATTGCCACAGTCGAGCCAGCTTTGGCGGCTTGGCGGTGCGCGAATCGCGCCTTGCTGTGGCGTCCGGACGATAGGCTGTGACCTTCGCGTGATGACGGGCATCATTCTACCACTTTCATCCCGTCGAGGTTGACGAATCTAATCTTGACGTTGGCAAGATCGTCGTTGACGCAGGCAGGGCAATGCCGCTATTCTTCATCTTGACATTGGAAAGATTGTGGCGCGCTTGGCGCGGAGGAGGCAGGTATGAAGGTGTTCCTGACGGTCAAGCTGGCGCTGCTGCCCTTCGTAGTGTTCTGGGCTTTGCTCGGCTGGCATCAGCCGAGCTGGGCGGTGTGGTCGGCGCTCGCGCTGTCTCTCGCCGGCAATCTGTGGCGCGCGACGCGGTCGGAGCTCGCATTGCTCGAGCTCGGCAGCCTCGCGCTGTTCGTCCTGCTGGCCATCGCCAATGATGTCGCGCCGGGCTGGACCGCGATCAACTCACTGTGGCTGTCTTTTGCGGCGCTCGGCGTGATCAGCTTCGGCTCGCTCGCCGTCAGCCGGCCCTGGACGGCCGACTATTCCCGCGGGAGCTACGCCGACAGCGCGTCGACACCGCAATTCCAGCTGATCAACATGTTGATGACGGGGCTGTGGGGCGTCCTGTTCCTCGTGCTCGGCCTCTGCCGATGGGCTGGCGTGTCATCCTGGATCACGACTGCGATCGTCATCGGCGGAGCGCTCGTCTCGATCTTTGGCCCGCGCTTCGCCATCCGGCAGGCCTTGCAGCGGATCCGGGCGTCCCGCGAGGATCATCACTGGCCGGCGCCGGACTTCTCCGGTGTCGCCAGCGCCGATTGCGACGTCGCGGTGATCGGTGCCGGCATCGGCGGTCTTACCGCCGCGGCGCTGCTTGCCGAATCCGGACTGACGGTGAAGGTGTTCGACCACCACGTCGTGCCCGGCGGCTTCTGCCACAGCTATCTGCGCAAGGCGCATCACGACAACAAGCCGGTGCTGTACCGCTTCGATGCCGGCCCGCATGATTTCTCCGGCGTCTGGCCCGGCGGCCCGGTCGACAGCGTGCTGCGCCGGCTCGGTGTCGCCGATCGCATCCAATGGAAGCGCGTCACCCATTCCTACCGGCTCGCCGGCCGCCGCATCGACGTGCCCGAGGACTGGCGCGCCTATGTCCGGCTGCTCTGCGACGCATTCCCCGCCAGCGCCGACGGGCTCGTCAAGCTGTTCGATACGATCCATGCGATCTTCCAGAGCATGTATGCGACCGGACAGGGCCGCAGCGGCATTCCCGGGATGCCGGAATCGATCGAGGAGATGCTGGCCTTCCCGCGCAAGCATCCGCAGGCGTTCCGCTGGATGAACCGCCCGTTCGACGAGTTGGTCGCAGCGCATGTCTCCGACCCCGAGCTGATAGCGTATCTGAATGCGCTGTCGGGCTATCTCGGGGACGGCAGCGAGCGGCTGAGCTGTGCGCAGATGGTCCCGATCTTCGGCTACTACTTCAAGGGCGGCTTCTATCCGGTCGGCGGCTCCGGTCACCTCGCCGACATCATGGCCGAGGCGATCACCGCGCGCGGCGGCGAGGTGCATTTGAAGTCCAAGGTTGCGCAGATCCTGGTCGAGCGGGGCCGTGCGGCCGGCGTCGTGCTCGGCAATGGCCGCGCGATCCGCGCGCGCGCGGTGGTCTCGAACGCCGATCTCGGCCGTACCTTCACCGAGCTTCTCGGCCCCGACGATCTGCCCTCGGCCTTCCGTGAGCGCACCCGCAGCCTCACGCCGGCGACGTCGTGCTTCTCGGTGCATCTCGGTCTCGATGTCGTGCCGGACATTGCTCCCGCCACCCATCTCGATACGCCGATGGGCATCGGTCTCGCCGTGATGTCCAAACTCGATCCGTCGGCGGCGCCCGAAGGCCACGCGACGATGACGATCATCACGCTCGTTCCTCACGACGAGGCCAAGGGCTGGTTTCAGGCCGAGGGCGGCGACGACTGGAAGGCATGGCGCCGCTCGAAGGATTACGAGGCGCGTAAGCAGCAGCTCGGCGATGCCATGGTCGCCGCCGCCGAGACCGTCATTCCGGGCCTGTCACAGCACATCGTCTATCGCACCGACGCCAGCCCCGTGACCTATGCGCGCTACGACCTCGCCAGCGCCGGCTCGATCTATGGCGTGGCGCGCTCGGGCCGCCTGAAAGGCGCCAAGGCGCCGCTGCGCAACCTCGTCATCGCCGGCGGCGGCAATGCCGGCGCGGGCGTCGAGGCCGTGGTGATCTCGGGTGCTGAGGCGGCCGAGGCGCTGGTGCCCGGGCTGCTGTCGCGCAAGCCGATGGCTGCGGTCAAGCCGCAGCCCGAGCTAGCGGTGGCCTGAAGGAGCGCAGCGCGGAAGGCGGTTTCGGCGAGACGATCGCCTCGTCGCGAGAGCATGACACCGGCCGGCCTGCTCGCCTGCGCTGACGGTGGGGGGGGGCTGGTAGAGCCATTGCGACGGGCCCGGGCGTGCGTCCGTCCGGTCCCAGCCGTCGGAGCGTGCGGATCGAAATACCTCGGGATCGTGCCGTGCGTCAGTGCTCGCAGCGCCGAAGTGAGCCCATCCCGCCGCGGTGGCTGCGTTGCCCGTCTCGAAGATGGGCAAGACCGGTCGGTGTCGGCATGTTAAGAGGGGACATTCTTGCAGTGACCCTCGGAAATGGGCATGGCCATGGGGTTTATTTTATCGATGGGCGCGATCCTGCGCCTCTTCGTGATTCTGACTTTGATTTCTGTGTGGTCGGCACCGGCGAGCGCCGAGAAGCGCATCGCGCTGGTGGTGGGCAACTCGAACTATCAGAACGTCACGCCGCTCGGCAATCCGCGCAACGATGCCCGGCTGATGGCTGAGACATTGCGTTCGCTCGGCTTCGCGCTCGTCGCTGGCGGCCCGCAGATCGATCTCGACAAGGCGGCCTTCGACGGCGTGCTGCAGAAGTTCGGCAACGCGATCATGGGGGCCGACGTCGCGCTGTTCTACTATGCAGGTCACGGCGTGCAGGTCGCGGGCCGCAATTTCCTGGTGCCCGTGGCGGCCAACCCGACCAAGGAGGCCGATGTCTACCTGCAGATGGTCGACACCAACGTCGTTCTCAGCCAGATGGACGGCGCCGGGACCAAGCTCAACATCGTCGTGCTCGATGCCTGCCGCAACAATCCGTTCGGCGGCCGCGGCTTCCGTGCGACCGGCGGCGGGCTTGCCCAGATGCAGGCCCCCGAAGGCACGCTGATCTCCTATGCCACCCAGCCCGGCAACGTGGCGCTGGATGGCGACGGCGGCAACAGCCCCTATTCCAGCGCTCTCGCCGCGACCATCCGCAAGCCCGGGCTTGGCCTGTTCGAGGCATTCAACGAAGTCGGACTCGCCGTGAAGAAGTCGACCGGCGGCGCGCAGCAGCCCTGGGTGTCGTCCTCGCCGATCGCCGGCCGATTCTATTTCACTGGCCGATCCGAAGCCGAATCCCCGGCCGCGCCGGCGCAGCCGCCGGTCTCCGCCGCCGATCGCATGCGGGAGGATTTCGAGCTGGCGCAGAAGCTCGGAAAGCGGGAGGTCTGGGAGGCCTTCCTGAAAGCCTATCCGGACGGTTTCTATGCGAGCATTGCGCGGTCGCGCCTGGACGAGATCAAGTCGAAGGTCGCATTGGCCGCGCCGTCCGAGCCGCTGCCGCCGCCCCCGACACCGCAGCTGCGGTCGATGGCCGGCGTTTGGACGGGCAGCTATTCCTATGCGAATGGCAGCCAAGTCCCCTTCACCTTCAACTTCGGGACGGCGGGTTGTGCCGGACGGGCCGAAGAGGTGAACACGTTCGGCAACCGCAGCGCGCCGAAGCTGTTCGCCAATCTCGCCTGCTCGTCCGCGTCCCTGGTGCCGGGCCAGACCGTCACCATCACCAAGACCTATGACGGCACCGGCGGTGTCTCGCACGCGGTGAGCTATGTCGGCAGGATCTCTGCCGATCTGCGCAGCATCAGCGGACGCTGGTCCCTCAGCGGGGCGAGCGGCACGTTCACGATGTCGCGGTGAGCTACGGCCGCTGGCCGCTCCGACCCCGCGCTTGCAGGACGACTTGTTTGAAGCGATCATCCTCGCGGTATTTGTCGATGTCGACCTCCTGGTCGATCCAGGTCAGCGTGGCCTGACGGTTGATCTGCAGCGATCGTTCCAACGCTGCATAGAAATCGTCGTCCCGGCCAGCGACCGCATAGAACCAGGCTATGTTCGTAATGAAATTGTCGCGTGGCTGCAGGCTCGGTTCAAGCGCCGCAAAAAGCCGCAGCCCCTCATCCCGCTGCCCATTGTGAATGAGGTAGCCCGCCGTAACGAGTTCGATCTGCCTCAACGTGTCCGGATCGTCGTCACTGAGTTCTGCGGCGCGTTTCAGGCTTTCCAGCGCCCGTTGAACCTGCCGGTCGTTCTTCTGCATGATTGCAAGCCGGAAAAGGCTTTCTGCGGTGGGGGCGAGATCCACGGCCTGCTGCATCACCGCCCGGGCGCTGGAGAAGTCGTGAAGCGCCCGGTAGGCTCCTGCGAGACGCGCGAGGAAGTAGGGCTTGACCGTCTTCGGTATCCGCTCCATCGCGCCAAAGAGCAGATCGCGCTCGCGCTCGTAGTCTCGCGCGCGCTCGGCGGCAGCCGCATCGTCGTAGATGCTTTGAAAGTCGAAATAATTCTCCTTGAACGTACCGTAGCGCGACTTGTCCAGCGCTTCCTGCGTCGTATAGAGCTCGGCGTCGATACGCTGCAACTTTTCGAGCAGCGGGCCGACGATCGAATCCGACGGTTTCAAGATCACCGCATTGAGTTCGGTGGCGGCATCCTTCTTTTGATTTTTCAGGCGTTCGATCTTCTCTTGATGCTCGGCCTGCCGTTTGCTCAAGGCGGCGTAGTACTTCTCCCAGATCTCCTGAAGGGTCTTCGATAGCGCGACCGATTTCATGTAGTCGGCGAAATCCACGCGGACGGTGATGTCCTTGTCCATCGCCATGGTCTGGAACTTGTGAAGGTACTCGACTTCGACCTGCTTGTCCTGCAGGCCGAGCGCATGCTCGCTCTTGGCGCGCTCCAGCTCGAGCTGTGCGGTCCGGTATTGCTGATTGAGCACAAGGGTAATCAGGCCAAGCGCGAACGTGCCGAACAGGAATTTGGCCAGCCCGATGTAGATGTTGAGGCGCTCGAGAGACGGATCCTTCTTAGCGCCGGAAGCCTTGGGCCGAGCGCCGACCTTTTCCAATTTCTCAACCAAAGTCATCAGCGTCTCCACCAGAAACAGTGGCTCAGACACAATAAATCCTGCAATGATTGTATTGTAGCTTCGGTGGCACCGCCGCGCAACCGCGGAACGACGTTGCAACTACGAAGAAGCCCGGCGCGCTCTCCGCGGCCGACCAGAAATTCGGGACCCGGGTTGCGGCTTGGCGTTCGGGCAAAGAGGACTAAGGCGTGAGCAGATACTTCAGCAGCGTCCGGCCGACCGCCTGGAGGCTGTCGGCAGAGCATTTGTCGAGCGTATCCTGCGTCGTGTTGAAATGCGGCTCGTAGTCGAAATCGATGACGAGGAAACTGGGAATGCCGACCTGCGCAAGCGCCGTGTGGTCGTCGCTGATCGGGTACGCCGTCGGCTTGGTGAGAAAAGCCTGGGGAGCGATGCTCTGGCCGATGCTCCAGAACTTCTTGACCTCGGCGGGCGCCGATCGCAGCGACATCGGTTCGGGCATCAGTGCGAGGTCCTTGTCGCAGACCATGTCGAACACGACTGCCTTTTCGGGTTTGCGGTCGGGATAGTACTCTTTCAGATTCGCCGCGAAGTGCGGTGAGCCGAGCGCTCGCCACATGGGATCACCTGCGCCCAGCGCGCGGGGCCCTTCCTCGCCGTCGAAAAAGATCATGTCGATGCCGACCTCGGCCTTCGGCAGCAGGGACAATACGCGTGCGGTTTCCAGCAGCACGGCGACGCCCGATGCCGAATTGTTGGCTCCCGGCATCGGCGCTTTCGGGTTGTTGGCGTCGCGATAGGCGTGGATGATGCTGTCGTAGTGCGTGGCAACGATCACGCGGCGTGGATTCTGCGGCTGAAAGCGGGCGATAACGTTGGTCAGCCGCAGGACCCGCCCGTCGTCGCTCTTGAAGGCAAAATTCTGAGTCTTCACCACCTCGGCGGCCGTCTTCGCCATGGCCGACTTGATGTAGTCGATGGTCTGCTGATGCCCCGGCGTCTCGATCGCGCGGGGCGTGAAGCGCAGCTGGTCGGCGATGTGCTCCATCGCCCGTCGTCCGTCCCACTGCTCGATCCACCCATCGGCAGCCGTGGCGGCGCTGACGCCGAGCACGGCGGCGGCAATCGCGACGACGGCGCCGCTCAGGACAGAGCATGCGCGGACATGGGCTGCCTTGCTCCTCCCGGTCACGGCCGCGAGCTCTTCCGTCCGAACGGAATGAACAGGATGCCGGCACAGCCCGCCAGCGCCACCGCGAAGTAGTAGGTGATCGCCCGCGAGCCGATCGTCGGAATCAGCATGAAGGTCGTGACCAGCGTGCCGACGACGTTGCCGATGGTCGAGACGCCATAGACGAGGCCGGCAACGCGGCCCGCCTCGCCGGCCGAGCGGGTCAGCAGGCTGACGGCGATCGGCGAGAACGTCCCCAGCAAGGTCAGCGGCACCAGCAGCAGCGCGGTCGAGGCGAGCAGCGTGGCGGCAGGACCGTCGCCGATGGTGTCGAGGATGTCGGCCATGACCGTGTCGGCGGTCGCCGGCACCACCGCCATATAGGCGGCGGCGATCAGGATCATGACGCCGATCGTGCGCGTCGTCGGCTGGCGATCGACGATGGCGCTGCCGGCGAAATAGCCGATCGCGAGCGCGCACAGCACGGTCGAGATCAGGCTCGCCCAGGCGCCGATGCCGCTGCCGAAATAGGGATTGAGATACCGGCTGCCGAGCATCTCGAAGCCCATCAGCACGCAGCCGACCAGGAACGAGCAGACGTAGATCGCCACCAGGCCGGCGCGGGAGACCGGAGCGCTCACGGCAGCTTCCTGTTGTGGCGTTCGATCGTCTTCAGCGCCTCGACCGGCGCGAAGTCGTCGGTCAGCACCTTGGCCTTGGCGTCGATCACCTGGCCATTGTCGATGTCGATGCGCTTGCGCTGGGCCAGCATGTCGGCAAGCTTGTAGCGGAAGCCGAATTCCTTGTCGCGCTCCTGCGCGACGGCGGCGAGATCCTCGGGCTTCCGCTCGTCGCCGGGATAGCCGACCATGACGATGTTGCCGCCCGCCTCGTAGAAGTCGACCTGCGGGAACACGCTGTGAATGGTCTTCACGGCGGCATCGAACAGCATCGTCGAGGGCTCGACGTTCTGCGCCACCACGCCGCCCTCGGCGAGATGATCCTTGACGAGCTGATAGAATTCCTTGGTCAGCAGGTGGAACGGCACGAACGGGCCGCGATAGGCGTCGATCAGGATGATGTCGTAGCGCTCTTTCGATTCCTGCACGAACAGCCGGCCGTCGCGGTTGGCGACGTGGAAGTTCGGCTCCTCCTTGATGCCGAAATATTTCTTGGCGAACTCCAGCACGGTCGGGTCGAGCTCGACCGAGGTCACCTGCACCTTGGGCAGGAAACGGTGCAGGTACCAGGCCGTGCGGCCGCCGCCGAAGCCGATCTCCAGGATCGAGCTCACGTTCTTGGCGTACATCACGCTCGCGGTCATGAAGCGGGTATAGTCGACCGGCAGGTCGAGCTCGTCGCGGGTGTTGTAGACGCTCTCGGTATAGATGCGCCGGTTGTGACCGAACGTCATGCTGCGATAGGGGCCCTGCTCATAGACATAGATGTTGTTGTAGAGCGACTCCTTGGACTCCAGCAGATTGCGGGTATCTTGCGCCTGGCTCGCGGCGACGGAGAGGCAGCCCGCAAGCATGCCGAGAATGACCGACCGGATGAGCATCACGAATCTGCTTCCTCAACGCTGGATCTGCTGCCGGAACATCCGGAGCGGATCCGGCGGCGGCAATGTTTGTGGTGGCGACGGCAGGGGACTATCCTGGCGCCTGCCGGGCGCCCGCTCTCTTAGACCATCGGGCGGCGGACGGATAGAGTGGGCTGCGCGCGGAAACGAGGGTGTGATCGTGTTGAAAAGGCTCGCGATTGCGCTCGCCTTGCTGGCCGGCTGCGGCGCTGCTGCGGCCGCCGAGGTCGCGTTGCCGCTGGCGGCGCAGCGACAGACGATGGCGGCAAATCTCGCCCGGCAGGTTGCGACGTGCAGCCGCCGCGAGGACACCAACCACCCGGCGTTCAGGGGATGTGTCGACTGGCATTCGGCGGTCCACGGCGTCTGGGCGCTCATCGCCTATCAGCGGGCAACGGGTGATCGTCAATATCAGCCCCTCGTGGCTTCCATCCTGGCGCCCGACAGGCTCGCGTCGGAGCGCCGGTTGCTGCGGCAATCGCCGCAATTCGAAATGCCGTATGGCCGTGCCTGGTTCCTGCGGCTCGCGATCGATCACCGGAAGCTCACCGGCTCCGACGATCTCGTGCCGTTTGCGGACGAGGTTGCGGGGACGCTGCGACAATATTATCGGGGCCGCCGCATCGACCGCTTCGCCGGGGAGTATCGTAGCGACAGCTGGGCCCTGACCAATCTGCTCGACTATGCGCGTGCCCGCGGTCTTGCCGATCTCGAAACCGAGGTGATCGGCTGGATCCGCCCCAGCTTCGTCGACGCCGACCCAGAATGCTCCTATGGGCGGGAGCAGCGACAATTCATGGCGATCTGCAGCAACTGGGCGGCGCTGGTCGCCAGGGTGCTGAGCCGGGCGGACTATGCCGCCTGGCTATCGCGCTTCATCGCCACGAACGGGCTGCCGAGCCCGATCGAGCGGCCGGCGACCGACCACGAGTTTGGATTGAATTTCAGCCGGGCCTGGGGGCTCTGGGACATGTACGAGGCGAGCGGGCGCCCCGACATCGCCGCCGCCTATGCAGCCCACGTCGAGAATGGCTACCGGCCGGCGTCGAACTGGAGCGGCTCTTATCTGGCGGTCGGTCACTGGGTCGCCCAGTTCGGCCTGTATGCCGTGCAGCCCTTGTTCGGAGCGGCGGCCGGACGATCCCTGAACGGCGGTGAGCGGAACTGAAGGCATGGATTGCCCCCGGAGGCGCGGCTGTTCGGCGGTCTGCCACGGTGCTGGTCCGAGACAGGGCCGACCTGCCCCCCGGAGAGGCTTCCGGTCGGTGCCCGGGTCTGCTATGGAGGCACCGAAGCAGTTGCACGTCGGTGCAGGCTCCGGTCCCGTAGCTCAGCTGGATAGAGCGGCGGTTTCCTAAACCGTAGGTCGCATGTTCGAGTCATGCCGGGATCGCCATCTGCCGCTGTCCACATTTGCCTTCTTCCGTGAGGGAGCAAGTCGGTCGCCATCGCTCCTGTGGCACTGCAACTCTCGTCGTTGGTCTTGCGTCGCTGAAGCGCGATCTGTGTGACTGTGAAGGCCGCTTATCCAGATCGTTGGTAGCGCCCTGCGCATCATCCTCGTTTTAATTGAAGCGCACGACCGCGCGTGATACCCTTAGTTTTTATCATTGGCTCGCCGTCATGTCCGGCGTGCGCAAATCGAAATTTCCGATGAGTGATTTTCTTGGTGCCCGTGCAAACTCCCGTGGCCGCTCCAAGAAGGGGACGCCAGAAGAGCGGCATGAGCAAGCCGTGCTGCTATGGGAGAAGCGCAAGCTTGCGAAAACCCACGCGCGCCGTATCGGGAAGGGCGAGAGCGATGATTGGAAGGGCATCGGTCTTTCAGGCGGCGGGATTCGCTCCGCGACCTTCAGTCTCGGCGCGCTTCAGGCGCTGGTCGCCCACGGACTGCTCGCCAAGTTCGACTACATCTCGACGGTCTCGGGGGGCGGCTACATCGGCTCCTCCCTGCAATGGTGGTGGAGCGAGGCGCGGGCGAAAGAAGCTGCCGCTCTCGCGCAGGCCCCTGTCGTAGTGCAGGCAGCCGGTGGAGCGTCGCTCCCCGGCACGACGGTCGCTGCCGGGCCAAGAATCTATGGCGTGGACCGTGACAATTTCCCGTACGGTTGCGACCATCTGTCCAATCCGAACCTGTCGGACAATCCTGACCAGAAGTGCAACCTCGCCTTCCTGCGCAATCACGGCAACTACCTGATCTCCGGCCAGGGCATCACCGCCTTGTCGGGCATCTACGTCGTTCTCAGGACGTTGCTGATCAGCCTGATCGTCTGGCTGCCGTTGATCTTCTTTCTGTTCCTGATCGTCCAACTCATCAACCTCCTGCTCACCGGCGTCATCGAGCACGTCTTCCCTGCGCTCGACCGGCCGCTGCCCGGATTTCCGGAGTCGTGGTTCACATGGACCTGCATGTCCACCAAGCCGCAATGTCCGTTCGCGCTGCCTCCGCTGTATACGCTGGCGCTGGTGGTCTATGCGGTGGGGGTCCTGTTCTTCGTCTTCATGTCGTTGCTGTTCGCTCTCCTGACGCGCGTTCCCAGTGAAGTCGGCCAGGGTCCACGAGTCAGCATGGCTGCCGTGCTATCCGCCGTGGCGGGTGCTGCGATGATCGTCGTGCCGATCTTGCTCTATTGGCGTCTGATCAGCTTCACCACGCTCGCGGTCATCGTCGCTTCGAGCCTGTTCGGGATCGTGCTGATTGCTCGATTTGTCTTCGAGTATTTCTTTCGCGGCTCCTCCGTCACGGCGAGCTATTGGTGGCGGCGAACGCTCGAGGAATGGTTCGGTGTCATCTTCGCGATCGGCCTCGCCGTGCTGGTCGTCGGGTCGTTGCCCGTGCTGCCATTTTTCCTCGCTCAGAAGATCACCGCTTCCAGCGGTCCTTCGATCGTGTTCACCGCCTTCTTCACCGTCCTGAGCGGCGCGGCATCGGCGCTCTATGGCTATTATTCCTTCGTCAAGAAGATCGATGAGACCATCGCGTCGCGCGTGTTCGTGCCACTCGGGGCCGCCATTTTCCTGTATGGCACGCTGACATTCGGCTATATCGGATCCGTCTTCGTCTTCGACGTCTTCTCTCAGAAGAACTCGCCGCTTCTCCCCGGCGGCCTTGCCTCCTACAAGTCGCTGATCGCCTATGCGTCGACCGTCTTCATCATCGTCGGTGTCGTCCTGAGCATTCGCGCCAACGTGAACCAGATCGGCCTGCATCGGTTCTATCGCGACCGTCTCATGGAAGCATTCCTGCCGTCGACGCTGGCGGTGAAGATCGGCCGGGCGACCTATTCACCCGTGGCCGACAGCCTCAATCTCGTCGACCTTCGATCGTCGTATTCGCCGTCCGCCCGCAAGGGATCCCCCGTTCCGTATCCCCTCATCAACACCTTCGGCCGGATCGTCAGGGACGTGGACCCCAGGATCGTCAATCGGGGCGGGGTGAACTTCATCCTGTCGCCCTTCTATATCGGCTCGCGTTCGACCGGCTGGGAGGACACCAAGTCATACACGGATGAGGACCGGTACGGTCCGCTGACGCTGGCGACGGCGATGGCGGCGTCGGGGGCGGCGGTCAACTCCAATGCCGGCTACATCGGCACCGGCTTCACCCGCAATCGTCTCGTCTCCGCCGTCATGACGATCCTTAACATGCGGCTCGGCATCTGGGTCGGCAATCCCTGGCTCAAGGGCGAACGACGCAGCCAGCCCGCCTATTGGAGCCCGACCCTGACGGCGGGTCTCCTGGGATATGGTCGCGCGCGGACCGGCGCCTTCATCGAGATCTCGGACGGCGGAAATTTCGAGAATCTCGGTCTGTACGAGCTCGTGCGGCGCAAGCTGGGGATCATCGTCCTGATCGACGGGGAGGCTGATGCGACCATTGCGCTGCCCGCATTGGTGTCGGCTGCGGTCCGCATCAAGGAGGACTTCAAGGCAACCCTGACCTTCGAGCCCGCCGCTGGGGTCGATCGCCTGCTGCCGGTCGACAAGGAGGTCGGCTATCCCGCCGGCGCGCATTTCGCCAAATCCCCCTATGTGGTCGGACGCGTCCGCTATGAGGATGGCTCGCCGGACAGCATCGTCATCTATCTGAAGGCGACATTGATCCGGGATCTCGACTTCACGACCGCAGGCTATCGCGCCGGCAGTCCGGATTTCCCGCATGAGACGACCCTGGATCAGTTCTTCGACCCGAGCCAGTTCGAAGCGTATCGCGATCTCGGCTTCCGCAGCGCGTCCATCATGATCAGGGAATTGGGGCTCGCGGGCTCCGGGTCCCATCGATTTCCGAGCCGGGATGAACTCTGGAGCAGCTATTCGAATCCTGGCGCCGCGAAGCCTGGTGCCACGGAGCCTAGTGCCAAGACAGCAGCAGGCTCGCCATCCCCGTCATCAGGATGATTGCGGCGAGCGTGCCGATCGCGAGCCGGAGCCGGTCACCGGCTTCCGCGACGAGCTTCGTCATCGTGATCATCGCGGCGAGGGCCGCGAACAGCAGCGCAACGACGGCCTCGGCGGCGCTGCGGCCGAGCTGTGCGACCGTCTCGACGGCATCGCGCAGGCCCTCATAGATGTGGAGATCCTTGCTGATGCAGAACAGGATGAGCGTGACGATCCAGGCCGCAATCAGCCGCCGGGCCACGGCATCCCGCCTGGCTTCGGGCGTGGCGCGTGCGATCAGCAGGGACAATCCGTAGAGCAGGGCGACCGGCACGACCCCGACGATCCAGTACTCGACATCGTCGATATGCACCCGGCCGCCGGTGGCGATCGACTTCGCGATCACGAACAGCGCGCAGGCGGCAACGACCAGGCCGGTCTGCAGGATCGCGGGCCCAAATGAGGGAAGATGTTTCCGGTCCCCGGCCTCCTTCAGATCAGGCCGGCCTTCCGACGTCATGGTCAGTCCGTCCGTCATCGCCGCAAGCCTCGAGCTCGTTCGCCGTCCACCGAGCCGAAAGAATACTAAACAAGTACGGCTAAAGACGGATTAACGCGTGAGCTGGCGCGACAGTTCATCCGCCCGGATCAGCCGGCCGCCCTTCGGTGCTCCCTCCAAATCATTGACACGGATGAAGAAATTTCTGCCGGTCGGTTTCACGCGAAGGGCGATGCAGGCCATCTTCTGCGCGTTCGTGCGATATTTGATGATGTCCACCCGCTGGTCGGCGAGGCCGACCGATCCGACCGCGGCGGCTCCACGGATGCTCAGACCGGCCATGATCTGGCTATGGAACCCGCCGCTCACCACGCTCGGGTCGAACGAGAACTGAGACCGGTTGCTGCGCCAGTCCCAGCGCAGCGGGGCGTCGAAAGTGGTGCTGTCGGTCGCGGCATCGCATCGACCGCTGCGGCTGACATATCTGGTGTGAAATTCACCGAGGCTGCGGCCATCCTCGTTGTCGGACGCGTCATAGCCGTAGTCGTGGTACCGGTCATATTCCAGCGCCGAGACCCGCCCGTCGAACGAGGACGGCTCCCTGCCCCGGCAGGAGTCGAATTCGGCCTGTTTGGCGCGATCGAGCTTGATCTTCTTGCGGGCGGGCTCGGGATCTTTCTCGCTGGTATCGATCTTGCGGCCGGTCTTGACGACGATCGCGCCCGACCGCGGCTCGTCCTGAAAAAATTCCCGCGTGACGTAGATCAGCTGGGCTTCACCCCCGGAGAGCGAAAGGCCGCCGTCCGGCACGGCGGCCCATGTCTTGGTGTCCGGGTCCCAGTAGAACAGCTCCTGCGCAATGAAGCCATTCATGAGCTGTGCCACCGGGGTGCAGATATCCGCCTCGGCCGACGCGTGCCCGCTCGGCGCGACCCATGCCAACGCAACAGCAAACAATTGGAACGACGTCGCCCTCGTGAGCTTCCTCATCGCAACAGAGCCTCCCTGCCCGCAGCAGGATCATATCGCGTCAACCATCGGATGAGAAGATGCGTACGGCAACCATCGGGCTCGGCGGTTGCCGAGCCGGGGCGGCTGCGGCGGCCGGGATCGCCGCCTCTCCATCGTGAAGTCTCTCCCGTCACGCGCCGATTCCGATCCGCTCGGGAATCGGGTGGAGCGCATCGTCGCCGCATCGCAAATCTTCCGGGGCGAGACGGACGCATGCGCCCGTCCGCGCGGCGCGCGAATTTGCCGCCGGCATGCATCACCCTGGAGAGCGCTTCCATGCACACGACCATCGAGCCGGGCATCCTCTATTTCGGGACGCCGGTCGTCCTGATCAGCACCGTCAACGAGGACGGCAGCTTCAATCTCGCGCCGATGTCGTCGGCGTTCTGGCTCGGCTGGCGCTGCATGCTCGGCCTCGCCGCGGGATCGAAGACGCCGCAGAACATGCGGCGCAGCCGCGAGTGCGTGCTGAACCTGCCGTCGGTCGATCTGGTGGCTGCGGTCGATCGCCTCGCGCTCACCACCGGATCGGATCCGGTGCCGCCGATGAAGCAGCGCGGCGGCTATCGCCATGAGGCCGACAAGTTCGGCGCAGCCGGGCTGACGGCGATGCGATCCGAAACCGTCGCCGCGCCGCGCGTCGCCGAATGTCCCGTGCAGCTCGAAGCGCGGGTCGAGGCGATGCACGGCATCGCCGACGACGATGCCGTGCTGAAGGGCCACATCCAGTGCTTCGAGGTCCGGGTGCAGCGCGTTCACGTCGATGGCTCCATCCTGATGGAAGGGGCGCGCGACCGCATCGATCCGGACAAATGGCGGCCGCTGATCATGAGCTTCCAGCAGTTCTATGGCCTCGGCTCCAGGCTTCAGGATTCGCGGCTCGCAACGATCCCGGAAGCGGCCTATCGCACGCCGGATATCGCCCGCGCCCGCACCACCGCGAGCCTCGAGGCGGCCGCGAGCTGAGCGATTCGTGCCGCGCGTCTCGCCTGAAATCGTCCGGCCGCACGTTCAAGCCTGCATCCGGTGCGAGACGTCGAGGACATCATGGGGGCTGTTTCTGTCGAGAGACTGCTGATCGAGGCAGCCGATCACTACAATGCAGGGCGGGCCGGCCTGGCCCAGGTCGTCTGCGGCGAGATCCTCCAGGCCGCGCCGGATCATCTTCCGGCGCTGCATCTCTCCGCGATCCTCGCCTTCGCCGATGGCCGCATGGCGGAGGGCGCCGCGCTGCTCGGACGCGTCTTCGCCAGCGATCCCAACCACGCGCCGGCCTATGTCACGCTGGGCGATGCCCTCGCTGTCAAAGGCGAGCGCGAAGGGGCTGCGGATGCCTTCGCGCGCGCCGCGGCGTTGCGGCCGCACGACGCCGCCATTCACAGCAAGCTCGGCACGGCGCTGCTCGAGCTGTCGCGCCTCGCCGACGCCGAGGCTGCCTATCGCCATGCCCTCGAGCTCGACCCGGAACTGCTCCGCACCCGCTGGAATCTCGCGCTCGCCCTGGCGCGGCAGGGCCGGCTCAGCGACGCCGAAGCCGCGTATCGCGCGCTGCTCGAACGCGACCCATCCTATCCCGAAGCCTGGCGGGCGCTCGCGCAGGTGCTCGCCGACCAGGCGAACGACGCGGCGGCCGTATCGGCCTATCAGCAGGCGCTCGCTGCGCGCCCGGGGGATGCCGGCCTGCATCTCAGCCTGGGTGATGTGCTCTACAGGCAGCGCGCCTTCACCGAGGCTGCGCTTCATTACCGCCGCGCTGCCGATCTCGCGCCCGGCGATGCCAGCGCGGCGCGGCTGCTCGGCCATGCGCTGTACGAGGCCGGCCGTTCAGCCGAGGCCGTGGAGGCCTATCGCCGCGCGGCGGTGCTCGACCCGACCGATGTCGTCGTGCTCAGCAATCTCGGCGCCTGCCTGTGCGGCGCCGGGCAGCTCGACGCCGCCATCGCCGCCTGCGAGCACGCCCTGGCGCTCGCGCCCGATCACGCTCCGGCGCACACCAATCTCGGCATCATCCATGAGCTGCGCGGCGAGACCGGGCAGGCCGTCGCGGCGCATCGCCGCGCCGTCGCCGCCGATCCGTCCTACGGAAAGGGCTACGCCAATCTCGCGGTGGCGCTGCGCAATGCCGGCGACATCGACGATGCGCTGGCAGCGTCCCATTGGGCGGTCGCACTCGCGCCCGGCGACGCGCTGGCCCGGTACAACCACGCGCATTTTCTCCTGATGTGCGGCGACCTCCCGGCCGGCTTCGCCGAGCACCGCTGGGGCCGCGACTGCCCCGATCTCTCCGCGGGCATGCCGCGCTTCGATGTGCCGGAATGGCAGGGCAAGCCGCTCGCCGGCCGCACGCTGCTGCTGTTTGCCGAATACGGCATCGGCGATGCGCTGCAATTCGTGCGTTACGTCGATCGCGTGAGGGCGATGGGCGGCCGGATCGTGCTGCAGGTGCAGCCGGCGATCGCGCCGCTGCTGCGCTGTCTGGAGGCCGTCACCGTGGTCGCGCGCGGCGCGCCGCTGCCGCCGTTCGATCTGCAGCTGGCGCTGATGGATCTGCCGCGCATCTTCGGCACGACGCTGGCGACGATTCCCGGCGACGTGCCGTATCTCACCGCCGATCCGGTCAAGGTCGCGGCGTGGCGCAGCGTGCTCGGCCGCGCGCCGCAGCTCAAGGTCGGCGTGGTCTGGGCGGGCAATCCCCGGCACAAGGGCGACCGGCAGCGCTCGCTCGCCGCGCGCGACGTGCTGCCGCGGCTGGTGATGCCGGGCGTGCAGCTCTATTCCCTGCAGAAGGAGCCGCGGCCGGAGGATGTGCCCGCGCTGCTGGATCTCGGCAGCGACATCGTCGACCTCGCGCCGCTGCTGAAGGATTTCGCCGAAACCGCGGCCGCCGTCGCCGCGCTCGATCTCGTCATTTCCGTCGACACCTCAGTCGCGCATCTTGCCGGCGCGCTCGGCCGCCCCGTGTGGGTGCTGCTGCCCTACGCCCTCGACTGGCGCTGGCTGCGCGACCGCGCGGATACGCCGTGGTATCCGACCATGCGGCTGTTCCGGCAGGACAAGCCGATGGCGTGGGACGGGGTGCTGATGCGAGCCGCTGAGGAGCTGGCGCGGGTGGCGGCAGGAGAGCGCGGGCTGCTGTTGCCCGCCACGATGGACGTCTGCTGAGCGATGTGAGGGTGCTCTATCCATCCCACCGCTGTCGTGCCGGCCTCCGCGCCGGGACCCATAGCCCCGCGCCGCTGTTTGGCGAAGAGCGACGCTCAGCGTGCCACACAGAACGATCACGCGGTATGGGTCCCGGCGTTCGCCGGGACGACGGCGGTGGGTGTCGGACGACCGATGCTCACCAAGGCGCCGTCACGGCACCGCTGATCAGGACGCCGGCACCGCTTCCTGCGCCAGCAGTTCCCGCACCCGCGGCACCACCACGCGGCCATACAGCTCGATGCTGCGCATCAGCTTGGCATGCGGCAGCGGCCCTGCCGAGTACTTCAGCTGGAAGCGCGACAGGCCGAGCGCCTTGATGGTGGCGGCGATCTTTTGCGCCACCGTCTCCGGCGAGCCGACATAGAGCGAGCCGTGGTCGGCCTCCTGCACGAACTCGTCGCGGCCCATCGGCGGCCAGCCGCGCTCGCGGCCGATGCGGTCGCGCATGGTCTTGTAGTCCGGCCACAGTTCCTCGCGCGCCTGCGCATCGGTGTCCGCGACGTAGCCCGGCGAATGCACGCCGATCGGCTTCACCTCGCGGCCGAACTGCTTGATCGCGCGATGATACAAATCGACATAGGGCGCGAACCGCGCAGGTTCGCCGCCGATGATCGCGAGCATCAGCGGCAGCTCGTAATGCGCGGCGCGCACCACCGATTCCGGACTGCCGCCGACGCCGATCCAGGCCTTCAGCCGGCCGTGCTCGACCGGCGGATAGACGAGCTGCTCGCGCAGCGGCGGGCGCAGATGGCCTTGCCAGGTCAGCGGTTGTTGCGGCAGCAGGCTGACGAACAGATCGAGCTTCTCTTCGAACAGCGCCTCGTAGTCCTTGAGGTCGAAGCCGAACAGCGGGAATGACTCGGTGAACGAGCCACGGCCGAGAATCACCTCGGCGCGGCCGTTCGACACCGCGTCGAGCGTCGCGAACCGCTGGAACACGCGGATCGGATCATCCGAGCTCAGCACCGTCACCGCCGATCCGAGCCTGATCTTCGTGGTCCGCGCCGCGATCGCCGCCAGCGCCACCTCCGGCGCCGAAATCGCGAAGTCGCCGCGGTGGTGCTCGCCGAGCCCGATGAAGTCGAGCCCGAGCTGGTCGGCGAGCACGGCTTCCTCGACCACGTCGCGGATCACCTGGGCATGCGTGGCCATCGCGTCGTCAGCGCCGCGGGTGACGTCGCCGAAGGTGTCGAGGCCGAATTCGATTGCTGCGGTCATGTCTCGTTCCAATGCGTCGGGCCGTCATACGGCGTCCGTGCGTCAGCTGGAAGGGGCGGAGCCAGTTTGCAAGCGGGCGGTCGCGAAACACAGGGTTTCTCTATGGCAGCAAGGAAAGATCTCGCGGCTGGCGTGATTGCTGTTTTGTGGCACGTCATGCCCGGGCTTGTCCCGGGCATCCACGCCGTTCCCAGCATGCCGACGACGTGGATGGCCGGGACAAGCCCGGCCATGACCACGTGGAGAGAGACGCGCGCAAAACCGCGATCGTCATATGCGAAAGTCCTGCGTCCGCACGGCAGCCGCAATCGCCCAAAAATTCACCTTTCGGTTTTCCGAAAACTATGCTCTATTGCGCGCATCCCGCCTCATCGATGAGGGGCGTACGCGCGGTCGTCACGAGACGCGAGGCGGGGATGCGGTGGCCGTGGCGGGTCGCAGCGTGACGCAAGTCGCGCCGACGAACGATCTGCTGCGGACGGTCAAGCCGTGTGGTCCTGGCCTCCCGACGCTGAGGCCAAGTCCGTGATCTCTGCTCCAGGGCAGGCGCGGGCGATGGGGGCAAGAACGCCGGTCCCCAGGGAGAGCACGGAGCAGCCGTAAGCCCATCGCGCAGGGAATGCCGGATTGTCGGCTGAACCTGTGGTTCCTGCCGCCTGCATTTTTTTCGCAGGCGGGCCATGGGTGAGGCCTTCACCCGGCATTCCCTGCGCCCTCATTCTTTCGAGGGTGTGCAATCCTTGCCAGAACTCGGGCCTCAGCAGCCGCGGGAATGCGAGCGCGTGGGTGACGTGCCGCCCCCGCCGTTGCGCCGTTCACGCGAGCAGGCCATGCCAAAAAATGGGCGTGTGGCACGGCCGCGCATCACCTAGGCTCAGCTCATGGATGACACGGGACCACGCGCATGAAAGTCAGCGGCGAATATCAGATCTTCGAGGCGGGCGATGTCGTGCTGCAATCGGGCGCGACGTTCCGGTCGCTGCGGCTCGCCTTCAAGACGTACGGCACGCTGAATCCGGCCAAGGACAACGTCATCCTCTATCCGACGTCGTTCGGCGCCCAGCATGTCGATACCGAATGGCTGATCGGGCCGGGCGGCATTCTCGATTCAGACAGATACTTCATCATCATTCCGAACCTGTTCGGCAACGGCCTGTCGTCCTCGCCGTCCAACACGCGCGACCTGCTCGGCGATGCGCCGTTCCCGGCGATCAGCTATCACGACGCAGTCGCGGCGCAGCGGCGGCTGCTGGAGGAGCAGTTCGGCATCGCGAAGCTCGCGCTGGTCTATGGCTGGTCGATGGGCGGCATGCAGGCCTATCACTGGGCTGCTCTCCACCCGGACATGGTGGAGCGCGCCGCGGTCGTGTGCGGCAGCGCGCGCTGCTCGCCCTACAATCATCTGTTCCTCGACGCGGTGAAGGCGGCGCTGATGGCAGATCCAGCGTTCCAGAATGGCCGCTTCGTGGAGAAGCCTGTCGCCGGCCTGCGGGCGATGGGCCGCATCTATGCCGGCTGGGCGATGTCCTACGAGTTCTATCGCGACGAGGTCTGGCGCGAGCAGGGCTTTGCCTCGCAGGAGGACTATCTCGCCGCCACCTGGGATACCGCCTTCGCGCATCGCGACGCCAACAATCTGCTGACGCAGATCGCGATCTGGCAGGGCGGCGACATCAGCCGTTGCGACGCCTTCGGCGGCGATCTTGATCGCGCGCTGGCTTCGATTACCGCGCATATGCTGCTGATGCCCGGGCAGACCGACCGCTATTTCGACTGGCGCGACAATGAGCGCGAGCTGCCGAAGCTCATCAACGCGCGCTCGGCCGCGCTGCGGCCGATCCCATCGGTCCACGGCCACCGCGCCGGCAATCCGATCCGCATTCCGGCCGACCGCGACTTCATCAAAGCCCACGTTTCGACCCTTCTCCAGAGCTGAGTCCATATCTGTCATGACCGATGTGCCCACCGACGAATTTGCGCC
Organism: Bradyrhizobium aeschynomenes; assembly: GCF_013178945.1. Lineage (GTDB taxonomy): Bacteria > Pseudomonadota > Alphaproteobacteria > Rhizobiales > Xanthobacteraceae > Bradyrhizobium > Bradyrhizobium aeschynomenes. Next base: position 56,174 of record NZ_JABFDM010000011.1, on the reverse strand, counting down.
CCGTCCGAAGTTGTTGACCCCGCCGGTGTTGCAGCAGCTCTGCACGCGCTCCAACCTCAAGGGCGCGTTGCGCACGCTGAGCCATTACGGCGCGATCATCGGCATGGGAGCGCTGATTGGAGCGGTCGCATCGACGCATGGGGTCTTGTGGACGCTGCCCTTGCTGCCGGCGCAGGGCGTGCTGATCGCGTTCCTGTTCATGGCGGTGCACGAGACCGCGCACAAGACCGCGTTCGACAGCCGCCGGCTCAATGTCGCCGTCGGCAATCTGTCCGGCTTCCTGATCGGGCTGCCCTATGAGTACTACTGCCTGTTCCACTGGGAGCATCACCGCCACACCCAGGATCCCCAGCGCGATCCCGAACTGATTGTCGGCCCCAAGCCGCGCTCCGAAACGCAGCTCGCGATTGCCTATTCCGGGCTGGTGCAGGTCGTCGGCCGTCTCAGGCTGGTGGTGAAGCACGCCGTAACCGGCGAGGTGACCGTGCCTTGGGTGCCTGCCGGCCGCCGCGCGATCATCGTGCGCGAGGCCCGCGTCTACGTCGCCGGCTACGCACTCTTGCTGTTCGGCTCGCTCGCGCTGCACAGCGCGCTCCTGCTGTGGGTCTGGGTGCTCCCGCTGCTGCTCGGGCAACTGATCCTGCGGCCCTATCTCTATGCCGAACACACCGGCTGCGATCACACGCGAAGCGCCTTCCACAACACCCGCACCACCTTCACCACGCAATTCGTGCACTGGCTCGCCTGGAACATGCCATACCATGTCGAGCACCACGCCTATCCGGCCGTGCCGTTCCACGCCTTGCCGAAGCTGCATGCGATCGTCGATGGTGAGATCAAGTATCGCGGGGAGGGGTACGTGGCCGTTACACGGCAGACGCTGGCGTGGTTTCGGACGCAGTGGATCACGAAGGCCAATTCATGATGAGTTGGTGCCGAACTCCTCGCCACGCAAACGGTGCACCCTCTCCCCTTGTGGGAGAGGGCGGCTTTCATGCAAAGCATGAAAGCCGGGTGAGGGGTCGCCACGAACTCCGGCCTGAATTTGCGGCACGAACCCCTCACCCGAGCGAGTTCGTGGCTATCAGTTGTGTAGCCCTCTCCCACAAGGGGAGAGGGCGCAATCATTGGCACCGTAGGAGCGCTGCTGCCGCGTTCGTTCACCGCCACCGCTCGCGCATTCGCGCACCCAGATCGATCCGCGGTCCCGCGCTCGCATATGCCGGCCCCGCCTGCACCTTCGGCCAGCTCACGCGCTCGAACAGCGGCACCAGCGCTTCCGGAATGAACCGCGTGCGCGAGGCGTAGACATGACGATCGCCGCGCACAGGCTGGCCATGGACGAAGAAGCGCTGCGGCACCAGCAGATGCAGGTCGTCCTTGGCGCGGGTCATCGCGACATAGAGCAGCCGGCGCTCCTCTTCCAATTCGGCGCTGGAGCCGGCGCCGAGATCAGACGGCATGCAGCCGTCGACGACGTTGAGCACGTGCACCGCATTCCACTCCATGCCCTTGGCGGAATGGATGGTGGAGAGGATCAGATAGTCCTCGTCGAGCAAGGGGACTCCGGCTTGGTCGGAGGTCGCGTCCGGCGGGTCGAGCGTCAGCTCGGTGAGAAAACGCTCGCGCGAGGGATAGCCGCTGGCGATCTGCTCGAGCTGCAGCAGATCGGCGCTACGCACCTCGGCGTCCTCGTGCACGCGCTCGAGATGCGGCTGGTACCAGTGCCTGACGCGCTCGATGTCGGCGGGCCAGTCCGAGACCCGCAATTGCTCCAGCATGCGCACGAACGCCGCCCAATCCTCGCCCGCGCGCGCCGGCGCCGGCTGTGCGCACAACGCACGAAGCGGATCGGCGCTCTCGCCGGCGGCATCGAGCAGCCGCTGTGCCGAGGCCGGGCCGATGCCCGGGATCAGGTGCAGCACGCGAAATCCGGCGATGCGGTCGCGCGGGTTTTCGACGAAGCGCAGGCAGGCCAGCATGTCCTTGACATGGGCCGCATCCAGAAACTTCAGCCCGCCGAACTTCACGAACGGAATGTTTCGGCGCGTCAGCTCGAACTCCAGCGGACCAGAGTGCGACGAGGTCCGGAACAGCACCGCCTGCTGCTTCAGCACGATGCCTTCCTCGCGCTTGGCCAGCACCTGCTCGACGACGTAGCGCGCCTGGTCGGTCTCGTCGCGCACCGTCACCAGCTGCGGCTTGCGCGAGGCCGTGCGGTCGGTCCACAAATTCTTGGTGAAGCGCTCGCGCGCCAGCCCGATCACGGCATTCGCCGCGGAGAGGATCGGCTGCGTCGAGCGGTAGTTGCGGTCGAGCGTGACGATGTCGGCGCGCGGGCTGAACTGATCGGGAAATTCCAGGATGTTGCGCACGGTGGCGGCGCGAAACGCGTAGATCGACTGCGCGTCGTCGCCGACGACCGTGAGACCCGCGCCGGTTGGTTTCAACCCCAGCAGGATCTGCGACTGCAGCCGGTTCGTATCCTGATACTCGTCGACCAGCACGTGGTCGAAGCGGTCGCCGATCTCGCGGGCGATGCTCTCATCCGCCATCATCTGTGCCCAGTAGAGCAGCAGATCGTCGTAGTCGAGCACGGCGTTGGCCTGCTTGGCGTCGACATAGGCCGCGAACAAGCCCCTGAGCTCGCCGGCCCATTCCGCGCACCAGGGAAAGTGCCGCACCAGCGCCTCGTCGAGCGGCATGTCGGCATTGACGCACCGCGAGTAGATCGCGATGCAGGTTCCCTTGGTCGGAAAGCGCCGCTGCGTGTTGGACAGGCCGCGCTCGTGCCGCACCAAATTCATCAGGTCGGCGGAATCCTCGCGATCATGGATCGTGAACACGGGATCGAGGCCCACGCGCTCAGCGTATTCGCGCAGCATCCGCGCGCCCAGGCCGTGAAACGTGCCGGCCCATGTCAGCCCCGACGTGATCGCTTCGGCCTGGCCGCCCAGCACTTTTCGCGCGATGCGCTCGACCCGCCGGTTCATCTCGCTGGCCGCGCGGCGCGAGAAGGTCATCAGCAGGATGCGGCGCGGATCGGCGCCGTTGACGAGCAGATGCGCGACACGATGCGCCAGCGTGTTGGTCTTGCCGGAGCCTGCGCCCGCGATGATCAGCAGCGGCGGCCCCGGTGCGGCCAGCGCACCGCCATGCTCGACCGCGCGGCGCTGCTCCGGATTGAGATCGTCGAGATATGTCGCGGCCGCTGCCTGCACGAATCGTCCCTCAGTCCAAGAGAATCCGCGATTTGCTTCGCGCGCGCAACGAGATGGCTCGGCTGCGACAGCGTTTTACATGATTCGCAACCGGTCTTTTTTGCCACGGTTGCCCACAGAGCGTCCGCCACCCGCTTGCGCCGGCGCGCGCGGACTCCTATCCAATCAGCCCCGTCACGAATCTCGGAAGAACACCGTGTCGAATTTTGCCTCCATCATCGCCGCTGAGCTCTCCGTCAGGGATGCCCAGGTCCAGGCCGCGATCGATCTGCTCGACGGCGGCGCGACCGTTCCGTTCATCGCGCGCTACCGCAAGGAAGCGACCGGCATGCTCGACGACACGCAACTGCGTACGCTGGAGGAGCGACTGCGTTATCTGCGCGAGATGGATGCACGGCGCACCGCGATCATCGAGAGCATCAAGTCGCAGGGCAAGATGACGCCGGAGATCGAGCTGGCACTGGCGACCGCCGACACCAAGGCGCGTCTGGAAGACATCTATTTGCCGTTCAAGGAAAAGCGCCGCACCAAGGCGCAGATCGCCAAGGAGGCCGGGCTCGAGCCGCTCGCCGACATGCTGATCGGCGACCCCATGAAGAATCCGGAAGACGAAGCCAAGGCGTTCATCAAGAAAGACGGCGACAATCCGGTCAAGGACGTCAAGGCCGCGCTCGACGGCGCCCGCGCGATCCTGGTCGAGCGTTTCGCCGAACATGCCGATCTCGTCGGCTCGCTGCGCGAGGAGATGTGGACGCGTGGCGCCGTCAAATCCTCGGTGCGTCACGGCAAGAAGACCGAGGGCGCCAAGTTCGCCGACTACTTCGATTTCTCCGAGCCGTTCACCAAGCTGCCGTCGCACCGCATCCTGGCGATGCTGCGCGGCGAAAAGGAAGAGGTGCTGCAGCTCGATTTCGGCGACGGCGAGCCGGAGGATTCGAAGGATCCATCGCTGTATGAGAACCGCATCGCGGTGACCTTCGGCATCTCGCGCCAGGGCCGCCCGGCGGATCAGTTCCTGTCAGACTCCGTGCGCTGGGCCTGGCGCACCCGCATCAAGACGTCGCTCGCGCTCGATGTCCGCATGCGGCTGTGGCAGGAGGCCGAGAAGGAAGCGGTGCGCGTATTCGCCGCGAACTTGCGCGATCTCCTGCTCGCGGCGCCTGCCGGCGGCCGCGCGACGCTCGGGCTCGACCCGGGCTTCCGCACCGGCGTCAAGGTCGCCGTGATCGACCGCACCGGCAAGTTCGTCGACCATGCCACGATCTATCCGCACGAGCCGCAGCGGCAGTGGAACGAGAGCATGCTCACGCTCGCGCAGCTCTGCATCAAGCATCGCATCGAGCTGGTCGCGATCGGCAACGGCACGGCGTCGCGCGAGACCGAGAAGCTGGTCGCCGACCTGATGAAGCTGAAGCCGGACCTGAAGCTGACCAAGGCGATCGTGTCGGAAGCCGGCGCGTCGGTCTATTCGGCGTCGGAGTTCGCGGCGAAGGAATTCCCCAATCTCGACGTCTCGATCCGCGGCGCGGTCTCGATCGCGCGCCGCCTGCAGGATCCGCTCGGCGAACTCGTCAAGGTGCCGCCGGCCTCGATCGGCGTCGGCCAGTATCAGCACGATCTCAACCAGTATGAGCTGGCGCGCGCGCTCGATGCGACCGTCGAGGACTGCGTGAACGCGGTCGGCGTCGATCTCAACACCGCCTCTGCGCCGCTGCTGGCGCGTGTCTCCGGCATTGGCGAGACGCTGGCGCAGAACATCGTCGCGCATCGCGATGCCAACGGGCCGTTCCCGACCCGCGACAAGCTCAAGGACGTGCCGCGATTGGGCCCGAAGGCGTTCGAACAGTGCGCCGGCTTCCTGCGCATCCGTGACGGCGACAATCCGCTCGATGCTTCCGGGGTGCACCCTGAATCCTATCCGGTCGTGAAGAAGATTCTCGAAGCGACCAAGAGCGACATCAAGGTTCTGATCGGCGACAGCAAGACCTTGAAGACGCTCAACCCGGCCAAGTTCGCCGACGAGCGCTTCGGCGTGCCGACCGTCTCCGACATCATCAAGGAGTTGGACAAGCCCGGCCGCGATCCGCGTCCGGAGTTCAAGACCGCGACCTTCCAGGAGGGCGTCGAGAAGATCACGCATCTCAAGCCGGGCATGATCCTGGAGGCGACGATCACCAACGTCGCCGCGTTCGGCGCCTTCGCCGATATCGGCGTGCACCAGGACGGTCTGATCCACATCTCGGCGATGTCCGAGAAGCGCATCAACGATCCGCGCGAGGTGGTGAAGCCGGGCCAGGTCGTGAAGGTCAAGGTGCTGGACGTCGACGTGCCGCGCAACCGCATCTCGTTGACGCTTCGTTTGTCCGATCCGCTGCCTGCAAAGGGCGAGAAGCGTACCAGCGCCCGTCCGCCGGCGGCCTCCCGCATGACCACGCGCGAGGAGAAATCGTCGGGCGGCGGCGCGTTTGCCGCGGCGATGGCCAGGGCGGCGGAGCGCCGCAAGGGCGCGTAAGCGCCCCGACGCCCATCATCAGTAGCACGTCGCGGAATGGAGCTCCCTTCCGCGGCGTTGAACGAAAAGTACGAGGCCACCTTCCGAACCGGGCGGGCAATGCCTACCTTCTCCCAGCCTGCTGGCCGGGGAGCGGAGATGTCAAAGCGCACCGTGATCATTGCCGGAGCCACCGGCCTCGTCGGCCGTGAGCTTCTGAGCGGCCTGCTCGCCGATCCGTCCGTCGAGCACGTCCACGCCGTCGGCCGCCGCGCGCCGGCGGTTGTTTCGCCCAAGCTGACCGCCCACGCCGTGGACTTCGCCGCACTCCCGGCTCTGCCTGCCGCCGATGAGCTGTATCTGGCGCTCGGCACGACCATCAAGGTCGCCGGCAGCCAGGCCGCCTTTCGTGCCGTCGATCACGATGCGAACCTCGCCGTTGCCAAGGCCGCGCTTGCGAGCGGCGCCAAACGGGTCGGGCTCGTCAGCGCAATGGGCGCCGATGCGAAATCGCGCGTCTTCTACAGCCGCGTGAAAGGTGAGTTGGAGCAGGATCTGGCCGCGCTGCCTTTCGCGGGCCTCGTCATTGCCAGGCCTTCGCTATTGGTCGGCGCGCGGGCGGAACTGGGGCAGCCTGACCGGCCGGGGGAGGAATGGGGCAACAGGCTGAACAAGCTCATCGGCTTCCTCATCCCCGCGAACTACAAGCCGATCATGGCTGCGGATGTCGCACACGCGCTGCTCGAGACCGTTCCGTCGGTCGATGGAGTCAGAGTGCTTCTGTCGGGCGCGATGCGCCGCTGACGGCGTCTCCTCTTGCGGTGTCCGCGATGAATTCTATTTATCAGAAGATGCCCCCGGTCGTAGCTACGAGCCAGGCGACCTTTTTTCGGCGACTGTTGATGATGAGCCCGTAATTCTACGGGCTCATCACTCCGAAGGCGCCGCAGAGTGACGTGTCACGGCAAGAGCTACTGATACTAACCTACGATAGTCGAAACTTCGACGACATCAGCATGAGCTCGCTTCTTAACGCCTTAACCATACCTCCCTCCTAGACTGCGCCGAGAACAACGAGCTCGGGATCTCATGCGCAGACAGCTACGAGAGATTTTATTTGCCGGACTGATGACCGCAGCCTTGCTCGGTCCGTATCACGCCGCAGCATCACCGCGAATGGTCTCGTTGGTTTTCAATTCGCAGCCGCAGAACCCGCAGCAGGTCGGGTCTGACGAGTTCCGCGTCAGGCTGCAGGCGCTCGCTGGCAAACGGCTCATCATCGACGAGCGCGCCGGGAACTCGTTCGGCAGCGAAGCGGCCGTGCTGGCTGCAACACGGAGCGGCGCGGTCGATATCGCGGTCGTGTCCGGAGGCATCGCGAGCGCTGTCGTTCCCGAGCTCGGCGTGTTCGACATTCCCTTCCTGTTTCGCGACACGGCCCATGCCAAGGCCGTCGCCACGGGACCGGTCGCCGCCGCGATCGGCGCGAAGTTCGCCGACAAGGGCTTGGTGCTGCTGGCGTTGGGCAAGCAGGGCTTCCGCAACCTGACCAACTCGAAGCGACCGGTTCGCTCCGTCGCTGACGTCAAGGGTCTGAAGATTCGCGTGATTCCCAACCCGGTCTATCAGATGACTTTCAAGGCGCTGGGCGCCGAAGTGGTGCCGATGGACTTTCCGCTGGTCTATGCCGCGCTCAAGGATGGACGTCTCGATGGTCAGGAGAATCCCGTGCCGACCATCGCGGCCAATCGCTTCGAGGAGGTCCAGAAACATCTGACGCTGACCGGCCATTTCTTTGCGCCGATCGTCTTCGTCGCCAACCGCGCAATGTTCGATCATCTGGACGCGAGCGAGCGCGAGGCGCTGATCGCAGCCGCGAGAGTCGCGGCGGAGGTGACCTGGAAGGCCGAGCTCGATGCCGAGAAGCTGGTCGATCTGCGCAAGGGCGGTATGGACGTCATCGAGACGTTCGATCGGAAGTCCTTCGTGGATGCGGTCAAGCCGCTGGATCCCGAATTCGAGAAGCGCTTCGGCAAGGAGCTGCTTGCCACCATCAGGTCTACTCCGTAACAGCCGGGCAATCCCATGAAACTCTCTTCCCTGATGTCGTTGATCGGCGTCCGTCCGCGAATCTTCGGCGGCTTTGCGCTGATCCTGAGCTTCCTCGTGTTGCTCGGCGGCTTTGCCATGATCCAGGTCGGCCGCATTGGCGGCACCGTGGATGAGCTCGTCGCGAGCGCTGCGGGTGATGCCGGCATGTCGCGGGTCCGCGCCGCGCTGCTCAGTGCCAACGGTGCGGTCGAGAAGTTCATCCGCACCTGGAGCGTCGGCGACAAGGATATCGCCGGGAAGGCCATCGACGCGGTCGGCGGACTCGCCGAGGAGGTCGAGAAGCAATCCGGCAAGCTGAAGGTCATCGCCGATGGCGTCGGCGCGGTGCGGACCGAGCTCGCGGCCTATCGGGCCTCGTTCGCGGCCGCTGCCGAAGCTGTCGACAGACTCCGTGCGGCGACGAACAAGACCGAGGCGTTAGGCGCCGTTGCCGGAGTCAATGTCGGTGGCATCCAGGTCGCGCTCGCCAATCGTGCGGGCAGCGAGCCGCTGCTCAACCCGTTGCGTATTGCCAGCGTCGTGGACGCGGCGCGCGTCGCAGTCATGCGCTACACGAGCACGCTGTCCCCCAACGATGCCGAGGACGCCAGGCTCACCTTCGTCTATGCGAGGCTCGCGATCGCCGATTCCGAGGCTGAGCTCGCCGCTGTCGACGACGCCAAGCTGAAGGGGCTGGTCGCGTCGCTCAAGGAGGCCATGACGGCCGACGCCGCGGCTTTCGAAGAGGTCATCAAGATTGCAGCTGATCTGCGTGCCAAGCAGGCCGAGCTGGTCAAGGCGAGTGCGGCGATCGACGGGCATGTCGGTCGGATCAACCAGCAGCTGGGGACGGCGCGCGTGGATCAGGGAGCCCGGACGGCTGTCGCGGTCGAGGACACGAGGCAGACCGTGATCGTCACCGCGGCCGGCGCCCTCGTGCTCGGCGCAGTGCTGGCCTGGCTGATCGGCGCCAGCGTGTCGGGCCCGATCCGCAGCATGACGGACCGTATGCAGTCGCTGGCCGCAGGCGAGCTGGAGCAGCCGATCCCCGGCGGCGAGCAGCGCAACGAGATCGGCCGGATGGCGCGGGCCGTTGAGGTGTTCCGCGACAATGCGCTTGCCGTGCGCCGAATGGAGCAGGAGGCCGCGGCCCAGCGCGAGGCGGCGGAAGCCGAGCGCACCCGGATGATGTCCGACCTGGCCGGGCGCTTCGAGCAGGGCATGCAGGGCGTCATCACCGGTGTCGGCGGGCGTGCGACCGAGATGGGCCAGAGCGCGAGCGAGTTGGCACGCGTGGCCGAGCGTGGACGTGGCCTTGCGGAGGCGGTTGCCAACCGGGCCGAGCAGGCCTCCGTCAACGTGCAGACCGTGGCCTCGGCGACCCAGGAGCTGGCGGCCTCGATCCGCGAAATTTCCGCCCAGGTGCAGCGTTCGGTTGCCGTGTCGGGTCGGGCGACGCAGGAAACCCAGCGGACCTCCGAGTTGATCGACGGCCTGTCGAGCGCCGCCGAGCGGATCGGAACCATCGTGCAGCTGATTCAGGCGATCGCGAGCCAGACCAATCTTCTCGCGCTGAACGCGACCATCGAGGCGGCGCGCGCCGGCGAAGCAGGCCGGGGATTTGCGATCGTCGCGAGCGAGGTGAAGAACCTCGCCTCGCAGACTGCGCAGGCCACCGAGCAGATCTCGAGCCAGATCGCGACCATCCAGAGCGCGACGGAGGAGACGGTCGGCGCGATCGCGCAGTTCGGCACCACGGTGCGCGAGATCGCCGAAATCTCCAATGCGATCGCGGCTGCGGTCGAGCAGCAGGGGGCTGCGACCAGCGAGATCGCGCGCAATGTCGAGCAGGCGGCCAGCGGCACGGCGGCGGTCACCCAGGAGATCGGCGACGTCCGCAGCGTGGCCGGACAGACCGATGCCGGCGCGGAAGCAGCGTTGGCGGCAGCCGCCGCTCTCCAGCAACAGGCGGCGTCGCTGAAGAGCAACGTCGATGATTTCCTGCAGACGATCCGGACCGCGGCCTGATCGTCACCACACCAGAGCCGGGCGAGACGGCGTGACTGCGCCGTTCGCTGTGATGACGATGAGAGTTGACGCGCGGCGGACCGCAACTGCAAGCATGACGCCATGAACGCCTCGCGGCCTCTCAGCATCCCAGTCGCCGGCGCGGGCCCCGTGTCCGCGCTGCTGCTCGCCCCGCCGCAGGCGCGCGCCTGCTTCGTGTTCGCGCATGGCGCCGGCGCCGGCATGACCCACACCTTCATGAACGATGCGGCGGAAAGCCTCGCCCGCCGCGGCGTCGCGACGCTGCGTTTCCAGTTTCCCTACATGGAGAAGGGCAGCAAGCGGCCCGATCCCCCGGCGCTCGCGCAGGCCACGGTGCGGGCGGCCGTGGCGGAGGCAGCGCGGCTCTGCCCCGGGCTGCCGCTGATTGCCGGTGGCAAATCGTTCGGGGCGCGCATGACGTCGCAGGCGCAATCCGTCCTGCCGCTCCCGGGCGTCGCAGGCCTGGCCTTCCTCGGCTTTCCCCTGCATCCCGCCGGCAAGCCGTCGGTCGCGCGCGCCGATCACCTCGACGGGGTTGCTTTGCCGATGCTGTTTCTGCAGGGCACGCGCGACAAGCTGGCGGAGACGGAGCTGCTCGAGCCCGTCGTCAAGCGGCTGGAGCGGCGCGCGACGCTGCATCTGATCGCGCAGGCTGATCACGCCTTCCACGTCCCTGCGCGTTCGGGCCGGGACGATCTGGCCGTCATGGACGAGCTTACGTTGACATTTGCGTCATGGGCCGATGGCCTGGGCGCCCGCGACTCCTGACGTTCCCCGGGTCGGACCCGCGCCCGCCATTCCGAAGAAATTGAATGAGAACAAAAAAAGAACTTGGCTGTCATCAGAGGTTGAGACATAGTCAAGAGGAAGGGTCTGGGTGGAGGGGCCGACGATGAAATCCGCAGCGCTGGCGGTGCCCGTGTTTGCTATGAGCTGCATCTGGATGTCGACAGATCCAGGGCTTGCCGCCCCTCGCCTGACCGGCATGGCAATCGTGAAAGGGACCTGCAAGAAGCTCGTGATTGCGGATCGAGATCGCAGCGCCGACTGCAAGGGGGTCCTGCTCAACACCGATTACGACGACCAGCGGACCGGTTTCTATTTCACTTTGCTGGACGGCGGCGTGATCACCTTCTCGAATCGTGGCGATCTGGAGGAGAGGCCCGGGCCGGACAAGATCGTCACGCCGGTCGACATGGTGATCGTCGGTCAGAGCCCTAAGCAGAGCATCAATCGGCTCAAGGCCAAGGGCCGCTGCCGCCATGGAAACCCGTTCAAGGGGCCGTCGCTGCTCGAATGTACGGCGGATAGCGAGACCGGCCGGTTCGAGGGGACCTTTCTGTCAAACGGCGAGAAGCCCGAGCTCAAGACGTTCTGAGGCCGACGGCAGATTCTGCGACGACGCGGACTGGCGAACCGGCTTCTACGTCGTGACGCTCGACGGGCTGATGATCACTTTCTCCAGTCTGGGAGATCAGCCGCCCTCTATGCAGTCGAGATGGCGATCTCGGCGATCGATGGTGGCATCGGCAAGCTGGCGGCGCGGGGCGTCGCCGGTCGGGTAGTCCCTCCACCGCACTTGCGAAAAGCTCGGCTGCCGGGCCGGCCCCGACCGGGGCAGGTGTGAAGGAGATTTCGTGCCGAGCGCGGGCAGGCCTGCGGGCCTCCAAGCCGCCGATCTCTCCGAAAATTTGCGCGACATCCGGTTCGAAATATTGCAACAAGTCTGCGGACACCGCCGGGCTGAAGCCGTGAGGTGGACGGATCTTGGAGAGCTTGATGTTCCGACACCTGAACCTGGTCTTGGCGGCCCTTTGGACATTTGCGTCGATCACCGCCGCGCAGGCCGACGACGCCAAGCTTCGGATCGGCGTGCTCAGGTTGTCGTCGTCAGCCCCGGTCTTCATCGCGCTCGACAAAGGCTATTTCCGCGAGACCGGGTTGGATGTCGAGCTCAAGTTCTTCGATGCGGCGCAACCGATCGCGGTGGCCACCGCAACCGGCGATGTCGATGTCGGAGTCACCGCGTTCACGGCCGGGCTCTATAATCTTGCGGGCAAGGGCGCCTTGAAGATCATTGCAGGCATGAGCCGCGATCGCCCCGGCTATCCGCTGATCGGCTATTTCGCGAGCAACAAGGCCTATGAGGCCGGTCTCAAGACCCCCAAGGACATTGCCGGCAAGCGCGTGGCGATGACGCAAGTGGGGTCGAGCTTTCACTACTCCGTCGGACTCCTCGCCGACAAATACGGCTTCAAGCTCGCGGACGTGAAGATCGTGCCGCTGCAATCGATGTCGAACATGGCGGCTGCCATCAAGGGAGAGGCCGTCGATGCGGCGCTGATGCCCGTCTCGGTCGCGCGCAAGCTGATGGAGGAAGGTGCCGTCAAGCATTTCGGATGGGTCGGAGACGAGACGCCCTGGCAGGTGAGCGGCGTCTTCGCTGGACCGAAGACTCTCGCGAACACGGCCGCGGTGGGCAAGCTGCTCGCCGCGTTGCAGCGCGCCGAGCGCGAGTATCATGACGTGGTGCTTGCCTCGGTGAAGGACGGCAATGCCGCAATCGACGATGGAACGAAGCCGCTGCTCGAAATCATCGGCAAGTACACCAACCTGCCGGTCGAGCAGGTGGTGGGCAACTGCGCCTATATCGATCCCGACGGCAAGCTCGACGTCAAGAACATCGACAGCCAGATCAAGTGGCTTCAGGCGCAGGGTTTTGCGGACCAGGGCTATGACGCGGCCGCGATCATCGCCAAAGAGCTGGTGAAACCGGATTGAGCGGAGATATGCAGGGCCAGAGTTGGGCCGGAACCGTCTGACATGGATCTGATCGCCGAGACCATCAGTCACCGCTTCGATGCGCTGGACGTGCTCCATGATGTGTCCTTCACGGTGGGGGCAGGCGAGGTGGTCGCCATCGTCGGCCCCTCCGGCTGTGGCAAGAGCACGCTGCTCTCGATCCTCGGCGGGCTCTTGCAGCCGACCGCGGGAAGGGCGCTGCTCCGCGGCGCACCGCCGCCCGGCAGCCTCAATCCCCTGACCTTCGTCTTCCAGGACTTTGCACTGCTGCCCTGGGCGAGCGTCGCGGAGAATGTCGCGTTCCCGCTGCTGCATACGTCGCAATCGGCGCTACAGCGGGCCGCAGCCGTCGACGACGCCCTGGGTCGGACCAGGCTGCTCGACTTCCGGGCTGTCTTTCCGAAGCAGCTGTCCGGCGGCATGCGTCAGCGGGTCGGCATAGCCCGGGCGCTCGTGGTGCGGCCTGCCATCCTGCTGATGGACGAACCGCTGTCGGCTTTGGACTCCCAGACCCGCGAGCTGCTGATGGAGGATTTCGTCGATCTGCTCGCCGACGGAACGATGGGCGCCGTCTACGTCACGCATAATCTCGAAGAGGCCGTGCGGCTCGCCGACCGCATCGTCGTACTGTCGCGCCGTCCCGGCCGCATCCGGAAGGTCGTGAGCGTTCCTGTCAAACGACGGGAGCGCGACGAGGCATCGGTGCGAACCCAATTGCTGGAGCTGCAGAACGAGCTGTGGTCGCTGATCCGGACCGAAGCCATCGATGCCGAGCGCGAGGTCCAGCATGCTTGATCGTGCGACGGGCGAAGCGGTCCGCACCACCGACGGCGCGACGACGAGACCGGTGCGCTTCCGTGGCGGCGGCTTCACACCGGCCGCGAGCCGCTGGGCAGGCCTGCTCGCCCTCGCCGCTGCGCTGGGCCTATGGCAACTGATCGGCAGTCTCGCGCTGGTCAATCCCTTGTTCCTGCCGACCCCGCTCGGGATCCTGCGCGCGCTCTTTCGACTCGCAGAGAGCGGGGCGCTGTGGCAGCACGTGTCGGTATCGCTGCTGCGCATTCTCTCCGGCTGGGCGCTCGGCACCGCCTCAGGCATCGCCGTCGGCTTCGCCATCGGACTGTGGCGGATCGCGCGCAGCGTCGGCATCACCTTCGTCTCGGCGCTGTTCCCGATCCCGAAGATCGCCGTGCTGCCGCTGCTCATCCTGTGGCTCGGCATCGGTGAGCAGCCGAAGATCGCAACCATCGCGCTCGGGGTGTTCTTCTCGACCACGATCTCGGTCTACAGCGGCGTCGATGCGGTGCCGCGCAATCTGATCCGCATGGCGCAGAGTTTCGATGTGCCGTTCGCGACCATCGTCCGCAAGGTGATCTGGCCCGGCGCGCTGCCGTCGATCCTTGCCGGCTTCCGTATCACCGCGTCGGTGGCGCTGATGCTGGTGGTCTCGGCGGAGATGATCGGCGCCGAAACCGGCATCGGCACGTTCGTGCTGCAGGCCGGCAATCTGATGCAGACGGATCAGCTGATGGCGGGAATCCTGATGCTGTCGCTGTTCGGGCTCGCCGTCGGCCGGCTCATCAGCATGCTCGAGGCGCGGCTGCTGCACTGGCGTTGAGCGCGCTCAGGCATTGCCGCGATCCTCGCGAAACAGGTCGAGCTTCTCCTGCACCGGCCGATCCGAGAACGAGAACAGCACGGCATCCTCGTCCGGCTCGTGGCTGACCCATTGCCAGCTCGGCACCACGAACAGGTCGCGCGGGCCCCATTCGAATATCTGGTCACCGATGCGGCTGCGTCCCCGGCCCTCGATCGCGGTGAACACCGTGGCATCGGTCGAGCGATAACGCGCGGTCTTGAAGCCCTTCGGCAGCAGCTGGATGAAGGTGCCGATCGTCGGCATGGCGAAGTCGCCGGTCTCCGGGTTGGAGAATTTCAGCTTCAGGCCGTGGCACGCATCCCATTCCTCGCTGCGCTTGGCGCTCTCCAGCGCCTCGCGCGTGTAGGAATAGGGATAGTTGAAGATCGGCGACGTGCGCGATCTACGCTTGGCGTCGACCGGTAACAGATTGTGACCATAGCGGGCGAAGCTGTCCCCCGAGGGACGCGCCACCTTCTGCTGATCCTCCTGTGATCCCTGCGCGAATGAGGCGTCGAGAAACTGCACCAAGGGAATGTCCAGGCCGTCGAGCCAGAACATCGGATCCGACGTTTCGTTGCCGTGATCGTGCCAGGTCATCGATGGCGTGATGATGAAGTCGCCCGGCTGCATCAAGGTGCGCTCACCCTCGACGGTCGTGAACGCGCCCTTGCCTTCGAGCACGAACCGCAGTGCCGACTGGCTATGACGGTGGGCGGGCGCGACGTCTCCGGGGATCACCATCTGAACCCCGGCATAGAGCGAGGTCGTGATCTTGGATTGGCCGCGCAGTCCCGGATTTTCCAGGATCAGCACGCGCCGCTCCGCCTCCTTGGCCGTGATCAATCGCCCGGCCTCGATCATATAGTCGCGAATGGCGGCGAACTGCCAGAGGTGCGGGCGGCACCCGCTTTTCGGCTCCGGGGTGATGAGATCGCTCATCACGGTCCACAGCGCGGTCATGTTCTCGCCGTCAATCTTCTTGTAGAATGCCTCGCGCTCCGGTGTCGAAACTGCGGCCATGCACGCCTCCCGCGATCAGGTGTCGTTATTGATTGACAGTATACTGTCAATTACGCTAGCGTCAATTGCAACCAGAGATGTCGTTTCGGGAGGAGTGCCATGATGAAGCTGCACGGATATTTCCGCAGCAGCGCGTCCTATCGCGTCAGGATTGCGCTGAACCTCAAGGGGCTTCGAGCCGAGCAGCTGACGCATCACCTTCGCAAGGGCGAGCAGCGCGCTCCCGGCTATCTCGCGCTCAACCCGCAGGGCTTCGTTCCGACGCTGGAGGACGACAGCGGTGCCGCGCTGATCCAGTCGCTCGCCATCATCGAATGGCTCGACGAGACGCATCCCGAACCGCCGCTGCTGCCGAAGGATCCCCTGCGCCGGGCACAGGTCCGGGCCTTTGCGCAGGTGCTCGCCTGCGACACCCATCCGGTCCAGAATCTCAAGGTGTTGGCGCGCCTGCGCGAGCTCGGCCTGCCTGAGGACAAGGTCACGGCCTGGGCCGGCTGGGCCAATCGCGAGGGCCTGGCAGTGTGCGAGGTGCTGGTCAAGCATGAGCCCGGTCCGTTCTGCTTTGGTGCCACGCCGACCCTGGCCGATCTCTGCCTTGTGCCGCAGCTCGGCAATGCGCGCCGCTTCGGCGTCGATGTCGCGGCCTTCCCGCGTCTGTTACAGGCGGAAGCCGCCGCCAAGGCGATGCCGGCATTTGCCGATGCTGCTCCGGAGCGCCAGCCCGATGCCGAGTAAGCCGCCCGAAATCACGATGGACGCGGTCTACACCAAGCCCGGCTATCTGTTCCGGCGCATGCAGCAGATCGCGGTCTCGATCTTCATCGAGGAATGCCGTGAGTTCGATCTCACGCCGGTGCAATATGCCGCGCTGGTCGCGATCCAGAACCATCCCGGCATCGATGCCACCAGGCTGTCCGCAGTTATCGCGTTCGACCGCTCCACGCTCGGCAGCGTGATCGAGCGGCTCGAGAGCAAGGGCCATGTCGAGCGCAAGCCCTCGGTCGAGGACAAGCGCGTCAAGTTGCTCTATCTGACCAAGGCCGGCGCGGCGTTGCTGCGAAACATCATGCCGTTCGTCGACCGGGCACAGGCGCGCATGTTGGCGCCGCTGAAGTCGACAGACCGCAAGATGCTGATGGCCCTGCTGTCGCAGCTGGTCGATCTCAACAACGAGGTGTCGCGTGTGCCGCTGCGCGCCGAGGACGCGCTGGAGCATCTCGGCAAGGGAGGCTGAGCACCGACGCGCGTGCATGCCCCGCGGACAGCCTTTGCTCATAGCCGCATCACCGCCTGGCGGTCGATCTTGCCGGTGCCGGTCTTCGGCAGCTCGTGGATGAATACGATCTCACGTGGATATTTGTAAGGCAGCAGCCTCGCCTTGACGTAGTCCTGCAGTGCCCTGCTCAGGCCGGGCTCGTCATGGGGCCTGCCATTGGTCACCACCACCGCCTTCAGGCTCATCCGCCGATCCGGCAGCTCATGTGCGAACACGGCGCACTCCCTGATGTCCGGGTGCTCGGCGAGGCAGAGCTCGACCTCCAACGGATAGACCCATTGTCCGGAGATCTTCACGAGGTCGTCGGCCCGCCCGCGGAAGAAATGGAAGCCGTCGGCGTCGCATACGAAGCGGTCCCCGGTGTAGATCCAGCCGCCGTCGCGGATCGTCTCCGCGGTCTTGTCCGGCCGGTTCCAGTACAGCGGCGTGTTGGAATCGCCGCGCACCCACAGAATGCCTTCTTCGCCGGCCGCGACGTCGCGCCCCTCGCTGTCGCGCAAGGCGATCTCGTAGCCGGGCACGCGCAGACCGGCGGCCCCGAGCTTCTTCCGGTCCTCGCGGTTGGAAAGATAGACATGGAGCACCTCGGTCGAGCCGAGACCCTCGACGATCTCCAGATCCGTCAAGCTCTTCCAGCCATTGAAGACCTCCGCCGAGAGCACCTCGGCCGCCGAGACGGCGAGCCGCAGTGACGAAAAGTCCGCCTGCTCCGCTCCCTCGGCCTTGGTGAGCGCCGTATAGAGCGTCGGCAAGCCGAAGAACACGGTGGGGCGGAAGCGGCTGATCGCATCAAAAATCGCGGCCGGCTTCGGCTGGCCCGGCAGCAGCAATGTCGTCGCGCCGGCGGAGAACGGAAAGGTGATCGCGTTGCCAAAGCCGTAGGCAAAGAAGATCTTCGGTACCGAGAAGCAGATGTCGTCCGGCGTCAGCCGCAGCACGTTCCTGGCGAACGCCTGCTCGCTATAGGCCATGTCGTGCTGCAGATGGACGATGCCCTTCGGCCGGCCGGTGGAGCCGGACGAGTACATCCAGAACGCCATCTCGTTGCGGTGGGTGTCGGCTTCGGCCAATTGATCTGCGAATGCCGGCAGCCATCGATCAACCGCGACCGTGGACGGCGCGGCAGTGGCCGGCGCATCGCCGTTGACGACGATCAGCGCCTGCAGCGCCGTCTCTGCGCAGGCCTGCGCATCGAACCGCCCTGCGAATTCCGCATCCGCCACCGCGACCTTGGCAGCGGAATCGGCGAGATAGAATTGCAGCAGGTCCGGCGGTGTCAGCGTGTTGATGAGAAGCGGCACCAGTCCCGCGCGCACCGCGCCGAAGAAGGCAGCCGGATAGGCCGGCGTGTCGTCGAGGAACAGCAGGACGCGGTCGCCGCGCGTGAGTCCGAGCGACAAGAAGCCGTTGCCCCAGCGGCAGGCATCGGCGCATAGTTCGGCGTAGCTGCGCTCACCGGCGGGGCCGATCAGTGCCGGCTTGCTTGCATTGCCGTTGACGAGATTGTCGAACAGCACGCGGCTCGCATTGTAGCGCGCCGGAATCGCGAAGCCGATTTCGCGGGCGCCCGCGCTGTCACTCGGCACCTGGTCGGCAATCTCTCGCGTCATGCGCGCGCTCCCTTGTCGCGAGATGCCTCGTAGCGGGCCATGAACTGGGGCGCCATCGTGCGCAGCCTGTTGTCATCGATGCGGCCGGAACGGGTGATGTAGCTGTAGGCGAAATCCATCAGGCCGAGCTTCATATGGCCGGGAAACGACTCGTACCACTCGGCGCTGGTGCGCGCCGCCGTGACCAGTTTCTTCACGATCGGCTGCCGTTCCGCCTGGTAGCGGGCGAGCCCGTCGGATAGATTGCTTTCAGCCTCGAGTGCCTTCGCGAGCGCGATCGCATCCTCGATGGCCAGCCGCGTTCCGGAGCCGATCGAGAAATGCGCCGTGTGCAGGGCGTCGCCGATCAGCACCATGTTCCGGTGCCACCAATGCTCATTCCAGACCCAGGGAAAATTGCGCCAGACCGAGCGATTGGAGATCAAGGAATGGCCGTCGAGCGTACCGGCGAACACCTGCTCGCAGATGCGCCGGGATTCGTCGACGGACATTTCGGCGAAACCATAGGCTTGCCAGGTTGCGCGATCGCATTCGACCAGAAACGTGCTCATGTCGGGTGCGTAGCGATAATGATGCGCGTTGAAGGAGCCGCGATCGGTCGCGACGAAGGTCTGCGACAGTGTTGGAAAGGTCTTGCTCGTGCCGTACCAGGCGAATTTGTTGCTGGAGTAGGAGACCGAGAAGCCGAAGTCGCCTTCGAAGCTGCGTCGGACCAGCGAGTTCAGCCCGTCGGCGGCAACGATCAGATCGTAGCCCGCGAGCTGGTCGAGCGATTGGACGGTCGTGCCGTAACGGGCGGTGACGCCGACGCCCTCGGCGCGTGCCTGCAGCAGTTTCAGCAGTTCGAGCCGGCCGATCGCAGCGAAGCCGACGCCGTCGATCTCGACGCTCTCACCATGCAGATTGAGCGTGATGTTGCGCCAACTCTCCATGCGCGGCGCGATCGCGTCGACCGTGTCGGGATCGTCGGCGCGCAGAAACTCCAGGGCCTGGTCGGAGAACACGACTCCGAAGCCCCAGGTCGCGCCGGCCGGGTTCTGCTCGAACAGATCGACCACGGCGGCCGGATGCCGCTTCTTCCAGAGATAGGCGAAATACAGCCCGCCAGGGCCGCCGCCGAGCACGGCGATGCGCAAGGACGCTCTCCCAATTGACAGTATACTGTTTATTTTGGATCGGAGACTAATCCCTCATTCCGGTCGAGGCTAGAGAAATCTTGTTGCCGGATGTCTGGCGTGCCCGGCCGGTCGTCACTGCCGCGGAGGGCCTCCAAAGACCGCATCGAGCGCGGCGAAGCAGGCGCTCTCGACCAGCTCCGGCGCATGCGGGCCGAGCGCTTCCATCTTCACGCCCGAATTGATTTCGAGCACCTGCCAGCATCCGTCGACCAGCACGAGGTCGACCGATGCGTAGCGGATGCCGATGGCCTGCGCCGCTTCTCTGGCCAGCGCGGCGCAGACGTCCCGCGGCGGTCCCGACCCGAGCAGCACGGGCCGTGCTCCGAATTCGAGATTGTGTCGCCAGCTCAGCAGCCGCTCCTCGCCAGGTGGCACAATGGCGCTTAAGGCTGCTGCACCGAACTCTGCATCGAGCCGTCGCAGCAGGCGTGCATGCTCTTCCGAAAGCGCGGTCGCCAGCGCGAGGTCGCGCAGCGAGCGGACGCCGTCGCCGGTCACGGTGGGGCGTTGCTTGCGATAGACGATCAGCGGCGCGTCATCGAGTTGCACGACGCGGACCTCGTCGGCGATATCCAGAAGCGGCGAGATCGCGACGTTCGCGCCGGTATCGAAGATCTTCTTCGCCGCCCCCAGCGCTTCGCCCAGCGTCGTCGCCCGGGTGACGGACCGCCCTGAGGTGCCTTCATTGGGCTTGACGACGAGCCCGTGGGGATGCGTTTCGAGCAATTCCACGATCGTCTCTGGAGCCAGGCCCGGCCGGCCTCCCAGAACCGGCGCAAGACAGAACACATGGGGAATGGCGGGAACTCCGGAGGCCCCCAGCAGCGCGGCCGTCGCCGCCTTGTCGCAGGCCAATCTGTGCGCCACCGCACTGTTCAGGCCGAGATCATAGCCAAAGATGAGATGGCGCCGGGTCGCATCCTCCAGCACCAGCAACCAGCCGTCCTCCCGGACCTCGAGGCGGATGCCGCGGTCGGTGCAATAGCGGGTGACGGCTGCAAGCTGGATGTGCGGAGCGTTAATCATTGCTCAAGGATTGGTCGAATGTTGCGGAATTAAAGTGCTGGAAAAACGGAATCTCGGCAAGTAAATTACCCTTATCGTTTGTGTACGAACGAATGGCCGATCGAGGCTGTCCGGCACGGGCCGGCATGCGTTTGATCGTGATCAATGGTGCATCCATGCGGGTTGATTATTTGCTGTTTTCACGTACATCAGGCGCCGAAAATCGCTGTGATCTATAGGGTTTTTGCGATCCTGCCTCCGTCACGACTTGTTTCTTCCAACTTCAGCCCACGTGAAAAAACAAACGACATGAGCGCGTTCTATAAAGAGAAAGTTCTTTCCGTTCACCATTGGACGGACACGTTGTTCTCCTTCCGGGCGACCCGTGATGCGGGCTTCCGTTTCCAGAATGGCCAGTTCGCGATGATCGGCCTCGAGGTCGAGGGCCGGCCGCTGCTGCGCGCCTACAGCATGGCGAGCGCCAATCACGAGGAAGAACTCGAGTTCTTCAGCATCAAGGTGCAGGACGGTCCGCTGACCTCCCGGCTGCAGAAGATCAAGGAAGGCGACACCATTCTGGTCGGCCGCAAGGCGACGGGCACGCTGATTCCCGACAATTTGCTGCCCGGCAGCCGGCTGCTGCTGCTGTCGACCGGCACCGGCCTCGCCCCGTTCGCCAGCCTGATCAAGGACCCGGACGTCTACGAGCGCTTCGAGACCATCGTGCTGGTCCATGGCTGCCGCCAGGTCGCCGAGCTCGCTTATGGCGAGAGCGTCGTCGCCAAGCTGCGCGAGGACGAGCTGTTCGGCGAGCTGCTCGAGGGCAAGCTGCAGTATTATCCGACCGTCACCCGTGAGCCGTTCCGGAACCGCGGCCGCATCACCGACCTGATCACGTCGCAGCAGCTGTTCAACGATCTCGGCCAGCATGAGCTCGACATCGCCAAGGACCGCATCATGATGTGCGGCAGCCCGGCCATGCTGGAGGAGCTCAAGACCATGTTCGAGTCGCGCGGCTTCCTTGAAGGCAGCGGCAACGAGCCGGGGCACTTCGTGATCGAGAAGGCTTTCGTCGAGCGCTGAGCGGTCGATCTCCCGACTTTGACATTTTCGAAAGAGCGCCTCGACGCAATCGGGGCGCTCTTTTCGTTGGCAATATCCTCCTTGCACGCGTCCTTGCGGCCGTGCGATTTTCGGCCGCAACATCGGACCGACAGATGTCCGGAACGAAGCAGGGAGGGGACATGGATTGCCTGAACGGCGGCCATCCCCGCGACAACAAGGGGAACGGCCATGGATTCCATCGTCCGCAGGCAAACGCTCGGTGACCTCCTGCGCAGGAGCGCGGCGCGCACGCCGGGCAAGACGGCCGTGATCTGCGGCGGCACCAGCTGGACCTATGCCGAATTCAACGCCGTCGTCGATCGCCTCGCGGCAGGCCTTGCCGCTCGCGGTGTCGGCAAGGGCGAGCGCGTCGCGATCCTCGCCCGTAACTCGCATGCCTTCGCCGCCCTGCGCTTCGCGCTGGCGCGGCTTGGCGCCGTGCTGGTGCCGATAAATTTCATGCTCAAGCCCGAGGAGGTCGCCTACATCCTCAAGCATGCCGGCGCGCGGCTGCTGGCGACCGACAGCGGCTTTGCCGGTGTGGCCCGCGCGGCCAAGGCGTTGGCGCCCGCTGTCGAGCAGATGATCTGGCTCCCATCGGAAGGGCCGAGCGAGCGGCAGGGCGACATGATCGATTTCGCGGAGCTCGCGGCCTCGACGGCTGCCGTGCCGGCCGTCGAAATCGTGGGCAGCGACGTCGCGCAGATCGTCTACACCTCGGGCACGGAATCGCTGCCGAAGGGCGCGATGCTGACCCATGACGCCGTGATCTGGCAGTATGTGAGTTGCATCGTGGACGCCGGCATTGCTGCCGAGGACGTCACCCTGCATGCGCTGCCGCTGTATCATTGCGCTCAGCTCGACGTGTTCTTCGGGCCCTCGATCTATGTCGGCGCCACCAACATCATCACCGCGTTTCCGACGCCCGACAATCTGTTGCCGCTGATTGCCAAGTATCGCATCACCTCGTTCTTCGCGCCGCCGACGGTGTGGATCTCGATCCTGCGCTCGCCATTGTTCGAGACCACCGATGTCTCGACCCTGCGCAAGGGCTATTACGGCGCTTCGATCATGCCGGTGGAGGTGCTGCGCGAGCTGGCGCAGCGGCTGCCGAAGGTGCAGCTGTGGAATCTTTACGGGCAGACCGAAATCGCTCCGCTGGCGACGATGCTCGGACCAGAGGATCAGCTGCGCAAGCCGGGCTCGTGCGGCCGTGCCGTGCTCAATGTCGAGACGCGGGTCGTCGACGACGACATGAAGGACGTTGCGCCCGGCGAGGTCGGCGAGGTCGTGCACCGCTCGCCGCATCTGATGCTGGGCTACTTCCACGATGACGAGCGGACCGCCGCCGCCTTCCAGGGCGACTGGTTTCACTCCGGCGATCTCGCGACCATCGACGAGGATGGCTACATCACCATCGTCGACCGCAAGAAGGACATGATCAAGACCGGCGGCGAGAACGTCGCCAGCCGCGAGGTCGAGGAGGCGCTGTATCTGATTCCGGAAGTGTCGGAGGTCGCCGTGGTCGGCCTGCCGCATCCGCGCTGGGTGGAGGCGGTCGTGGCGATGGTCGTCGTGAAGTCCGGCTGCGAGCTGACCGAGGAGGCGCTGCTGAAGCAGGCCTCGAGCCGCCTGGCCTCGTTCAAGACGCCGAAGCGCGTGGTGTTCGTTGACGCGCTGCCGAAGAACCCCAGCGGCAAACTGTTGAAGCGGCAGTTGCGCGAGGCGCATTCCGGCCTGTTCGCGGACGGCTGAGGCATAGCGGCGCGGCCCGGTCGCGTCCTCACCTTGGTAGGCCCGTAGGGGCGACCGAGGCGCTAGAAGGACACGTCGCTGTCGCGCGCCGGGCTCATGGATATCGGGCTCATGGACATCTCGGCATCCGGGTCGATAGCCGCAGGCTATCGACGATGTGATATCGTCGATGGCCGATTGCGCACGCTTATGTAACGATTGCTTCGCGATACGCGTAGTATCGTGACGATCGATCCTCCACGAGCCGCCCCGAGGCCTTCCATGGATACGCTGCTGCTCCCATTCTCGCCGCGCTTCATCGTGCTGACGATCTGTGCCACGGCCACAGCCCTGTTGCTGATTCTCGGCGTCTACGACCGCGAGATATTCGATCTCATTCTGATTCCGCTGTTGATCTTCGGCGCGCTGACCCTGCTCGGGGTGCGGGATCTGATGCAGAAGAGCCATGCGGTGCTGCGCAATTACCCCATCGCGGCGCACCTGCGTTTCCTGCTCGAGGAAATGCGGCCGGAGATGCGGCAGTATTTCTTCGAGAGCGAAAAGGACGGCATGCCGTTCTCGCGCGACACCCGCGCGGTGGTTTATCAGCGCGCCAAGATGGTGCTCGACAAGCGCCCGTTCGGCACCCAGGAGGATGTCTATCGCGAGGGCTACGAGTGGATGCACCATTCGATGTCGCCGAAGCCGCACGCGGAGGAGAAATTCCGGATTACCATCGGGGGCCCCGATTGCGCGAAACCGTACTCGGCCTCGGTGTTCAACATCTCCGCCATGAGCTTCGGCGCGCTGAGCCCGAACGCGGTCCGTGCGCTCAATGGCGGCGCCAAGCGGGGCGGCTTCGCCCATGATACCGGCGAAGGCGGCTTCAGCCCGTATCACGCCGAAATGGGCGGCGACATCATCTGGGAGATCGGCTCCGGCTATTTCGGCTGCCGCCACCGCGACGGCACCTTCGATCCCGACGCCTTCGCACGCGTCGCGGCGACCGAGCAGATCAAGATGGTCGAGCTCAAGGTCAGCCAGGGTGCGAAGCCCGGCCATGGCGGCGTGCTGCCGGCGGCCAAAGTATCCGAGGAGATCTCCAAGATCCGTGGCGTCGCGATGGGGGAGGACTGCATCTCGCCGCCGGCGCATCGCGCGTTCTCGACACCGATCGGGATGATGCAGTTCATCGGGGAGATGCGGCGGCTGTCCGGCGGCAAGCCGGCCGGATTCAAGCTGTGCATCGGCCATCCCTGGGAATTCCTGGCGATCTGCAAGGCGATGCTGGAGACCGGCATCTATCCCGACTTCATCGTTGTCGACGGCAATGAGGGCGGCACGGGTGCGGCGCCGCTGGAGTTCATGGACCATCTGGGCATGCCGATGCGCGAGGGCGTCAATTTCGTGCACAATGCGCTGGTCGGGCTGAATATCCGCGACCGCGTCAAGATCGGCGCCTCCGGAAAGATTGCCACCGCCTTCGACATGGCGCGGGCGATGTCGATCGGGGCCGACTGGTGCAATTCGGCGCGCGGCTTCATGTTTGCGCTCGGCTGCATCCAGTCGCTGAGCTGCCACACCGATCGCTGCCCGACCGGCGTTGCGACGCAGGATCCGACGCGCGCCCGCGCGCTGGTCGTCCCGCACAAGATCGACCGCGTCTACAACTACCATCACGCAACTCTGCATGCGCTGACCGAGCTGCTTGCGGCCGCCGGGCTCGAACATCCGCAGGACCTGCGTCCCATCCACTTCTCACAGCGGACGTCAACCACCGAGGTCTCCTCCTTCGCCAAACTCTACCCGTCGCTGCGGCCGGGGGAACTGCTCGATGGTACGCAGGATGCCCGCTTCCGTGACGCCTGGGCGATGGCGCGGCCGGATACGTTCGCGGCAGCGTGAGGCCGTCGTACCGGTCCGAAATGAGGCGGTAAGCAGTGTCCTCACCCTCGCTGTCATCCCCGCGAACGCGGGGATCCACAACCACAGGCCTGTGTTTGTGGCGCGGAAGGTTCAACGCGCCACCTGCCTCAAGCGAGATCACGCGGTATGGGTCCCGGGTCGGCGTCCGCCAACGCTTCGCGTTGCCGGACTTGCCCGGGACGACGGCGGTGGTTGGAGTCATCAGCGAGCTAATGCGGGTTCTCCAGGCTGAAGGTCTCGGACTGCTCGTCGTAGGCGAACAGCTCGGCGTAGCGGCCCCATGACACGATGGTCTGCAGGGTTTCGTCGGCATATTGCTCGGACATGTAGTCCTCGAGCTCGATGCGGAAGCGCGCGGCGGGGGCGGCGTGCGACGGGCGGTCGTCGAGCACGCGGCGGATCAGGCCCATCAGCGGCACGTTCTCCATGAGATGCGCGGCAAACAGCTTCTTGCGCTCGTCGGTCTCGAGGTCGGCGAAGCGCCGGCCCGCCTCCGTCAGGGTCAGGTCGCCCTCGCTGAGCTGCGCGAAGCGCAGCAGCTGCAGCGCCTCGGCCAAGGGAAAGATCTCGTCGACCTCGAGCTGCAGGTGACCGGCGAGAACGGGAAGATCGGCATGGCCGTTATACGGCGCGCCGGCGAGCGCCTCGATCAGGCCCGAGATCGAGTTCGAGGAGACGTGGCTGAGCACCATGCCGACCCCGGCGCTCGCTGTGCTCGGCAACTTCGGCTCGGGCCGCTGCGTCATGCGCGCATAGAGGCTGTCGACGAGCTGGCGGAACGCCGGGTCGAGCCGGTTGCGGGGATGCGGCAGGTCGATCCTGAATTCCGCGGCGACGCGGCCGGGGTTGGAGGAGAACACCAGGACGCGGTCGCACATCAGCACAGCTTCCTCGATGTTGTGCGTCACCATCAGCACCGATTTGATCGGCAGCCGTCCGTCGGTCCAGAGGTCGACGAGGTCGGTGCGCAACGTCTCCGCCGTCAGCACGTCCAAGGCCGAGAACGGCTCGTCCATCAGCAGCAAATCGGGATGCACCACCAGTGCTCGGGCAAAGCCGACGCGCTGGCGCATGCCGCCGGACAGCTCCTTGGGGTAGGCGGATTCGAAGCCGTCGAGGCCGATCAGGTCGATCGCAGCCAGCGCGCGCTTGCGCCGCTCGGCGCTGTCGATGCCGAGCGCCTCCAGGCCGAGCTCGACATTCTGCAGCACGGTCAGCCAGGGAAACAGTGCGAACGACTGGAACACCATGGCGACGCCAACAGGGGGACCGGCGATGATCTCGCCACGGCATCTGGCTTCGCCGGACGACGGCGACACCAGGCCGGCGATGATCCGCAGCAAGGTGGACTTGCCCGATCCTGAGCGTCCGAGCAGGCCGACGATCTCGCCGGCGCGGATCGTGAGGTCGACCTTCTCGAGCACGACCAGGTCCTCGCCGCTGCCCTTGGGAAATAGCCGGCTCACGCCCTTGATCTCGATCAGCGAGGTGTCCTTGATCTGGTCGCGGATCATGAATTCTCCCGGTCAGCCGAGCCGCAGCCGGCGTTCGCCGAAGGCATAGAGCGGCCGCCACAGCAGCCGGTTGAACAGGGTGACGAGGATGCACATCACGGCGATGCCGAGCACCACGCGGGGGAAGTCGCCGCGCTCTGTTGCAGCCGCGATGTAGGCTCCGAGCCCTGATGCGGTCAGATGCGTGTCGCCCCAGCTCGCGACCTCGGCCACGATCGCTGCGTTCCACGAGCCGCCGGAGGCGGTGATCGCTCCGGTGATGTAATAGGGGAAGACGCCGGGCAGCACGACCTTGAACCACCAGCGCCAGCCGGTCAGGTGCAGGCTCGCGGCGGCCTCGCGCAGGTCGGTCGGGAAGGCGCTGGCGCCGGCGATGACGTTGAACAGGATGTACCACTGCGTGCCCAGGATCATCAGCGGGCTGAGCCACACATTGGCATCGAGGCCGTAGCGGACGATCAGCACCACGAACACCGGGAAGGCGAGATTGGCCGGGAAGGCGGCCAGGAACTGCGCCAGCGGCTGGATGCGCTCGGCGAGCTTGGGCCGCAGCCCGATCCAGACGCCGACCGGGACCCAGATCAATGAGGCCAGCGCGATCAGCACGGCGACGCGGACCAGCGTGATCAGTCCGCAGCCGATCGCGGTGAAGACGTCGGAGGGCGCGAGGGTGGTCGAGAGATAGAGATAAGTCTTCCAGCCGGCATAGGCGCAGCCGAGAATGACGACGGCGAGCCAGAGGCCGTCGACGAGTTGCGATGGCGGCGCATGGCGCACCGGCCCGCTCCACGTCTTCGGCCAGTTGAGCCGCAGGTTGGAGAACGAGCGGTTGATCGCCGCGAACGGAATCGACAGCGAGCGCAGCGCACGGGTGCGGCGGAACAGATCGAGCATCCAGGACGAGGGGGGATCGCCTGACGCCGTCTGCTCGAAGCGGAATTTGTCGGCCCAGGCGACGATCGGGCGGAACAGCAGCTGGTCATAGGCCGTGATCACCAGCAGCATGGTCAGCAGCGCCGCGCCGATCGCGGCGAGATCCTTGTGCTGGATCGCGAGCGCGACATAGGAGCCGATGCCGGGCAAGGTGACGGTGGTGTTGCCGACGGTGATCGCTTCCGACGCCACGACGAAGAACCAGCCGCCGGACATCGACATCATTGCATTCCAGATCAGGCCGGGCATCGCATAGGGCACGTCGAGCCGCCAGAAGCGCTGCCAGCCGGAGAGGTGGAAGCTGCGTGTCGCCTCCTCGAGATCCTTCGGCACGTTGCGCATCGACTGGTACGTGCTGAAAGTCATGTTCCAGGCCTGGCTGGTGAAGATCGCGAACACGCAGGCCAGCTCGGCGCCGAGCACCTTGCCGGGGAACAGGTTCATGAAGAACACGACGGTGAAGGTGAGGAAGCCGAGGATCGGCACCGATTGCAGGATGTCGAGCAGCGGGATCAGCACGATCTCGGCGCGCCGGCTCTTCGCCGCGAGCGCGGCGTAGACGAAGGTGAACACCAGCGAGCAGACGATCGCGAGCAGCATGCGCAAGGTGGTGCGCAGCGCGTAGAGCGGCAGGTTGGCGGGATCGAGCGACACCGCGGGAGAGTCCAGCGCCGACAGCGGCAGCGTGGTCTGCTCGCCGCCATAGACGATCAGCACCATCGCCCCGACCACGATGATCAGCGCGACCACGTCCCAGACGTTGGGGCGAACGGCGTCGCGCAGCACGGTGGTCCTGATGTCCTGGAGCAGCATCGGCGTGTCTCGTCTCATCGGCCGCAGCCATGGTGGTGGCTGCGGACGGGTCCTCGTCATGGGTTGGGAGCTGGACGCGCCGGCTGGGCCGCCGGTCGATCCGCACCCTAAGTGCCCACTGTGATGGTTTGATTTCAAGCGGCCGGGCCGGGGATCCGGTCTCCGGGCCCGGCCTATCAAAGGATACGCCGCCCGCGTCTTCACGTTCCCGCGACATGTCATGTCCGGGGTGTGCCTGTCGATGGCCCTCATGGATGTGAGGGCGCAGGGAGAGCCGGACCTCGACTGAGGCCCGTGGCCCGCCTGCTTAGAAAAATGCAGGCGGCAGGTACCACAGGTTCAGCCGGACAGACCCGGCCCTCCCTGCGCGATCGGTTTTAACGGCTTATACGAGCTCTCCCCGGTGCGCCGGCTTTTGGCCACCGTGGCGACAATACGCCGTCAGCGCATTGCCGCGGACCTCAGCGTCGGGAGGTCAGGACCACACGATTTCGCCGTCCGTGACTGCAGCGCTCGTCCAGCGCCGCCGTCCCGTCCATCGCATTGCCGGCCCAACGTTCGTGACGACGCGTACGCCCCTCATCAGGACCGGAATGGGGGGAGGATAGATCAGGAGTTATGATTTTCGGAAGCAGTTTATTTTGCGTGGGGGCTCTTGAATTGGGCGTCCTGTTGAGCGCGCAGGGGAAATGAGTGTTTCGGCGCAGGCTTTCGAAATTCGGATCGGCCATCTGCTGGCGCATTCGACACCAGCACTCTGCCCGACGGGCGAATCGGTCATCGCTTGTTTGTAAATGTAGAGCGCAGCGGCACGGTGCACCTCTCCCCGCTCTTTGCGGGGAGAGGTCGGATTGCGAAGCAATCCGGGTGAGGGGCATGGCACAAGCGGGGCCGCATCAAGGCTCCATCGGACTCGTATGCCGGTGCTCGAGGGCGGCACCACCCGTGTGGTTGCCCCTCACCCCGACCCTCTCCCCGTGAAGAACGGGGAGAGGGAGTGCACCGTCCGTGCGGCGAGAGAAGGAACTCAGCTACCCCACATTCGGCTCGCCGCCCTCGGGCGCGAGCTTCGTCGCCAGGATCTTGTCGATGCGGCGGCCGTCGAGGTCGATGATCTCGAAGCGCCAGCCTTGCAGCTCGAAGCTGTGGCCGACCTCGGGCACGCTGCCGAAGTGCTGCAGCACCAGGCCGGCGACGGTGTGGTAGCCGCGATGCGGCGGGACCTCGATGGCGAGAACGTCGGCGAACTCGTCGAGCGGCATCCAGCCGGAGACCAGCAGCGAGCCGTCGTCGCGGCGGACGCAGGCGGGCTCGGGCGGGCCTTCCTCGGAGGAGAATGCGCCGACGATCGATTCCAGAATGTCGGCCGCGGTGACGACGCCTTCGAACGCGCCGTATTCGTCGTGAACCAGCCCCATATGCACGGGCGCCACCTTCAGGATCGCGATCACGTCGCGCGCATCGACGGTGGAGGGAATGATCGGCACCTCGCGCACCAGGCTGCGCAGATCCGGCGTCTCGTCGCGCAGATACGCGGCCAGCAGATCCTTGGCCTGGAGCACGCCGATGGGGCGGTCGCGCTCGCCGTCGGAGACCGGCAGGCGCGAATGCGGGCTCTTGGCAAGCAGCTCGCGGATCACCTTGGGGTCGTCGTTGAGATCGACGACGTCGACCTCGGGACGCGGCGTCATGATGGCACCGACCGGGCGGTCGCCGAGCCGCATCACGCCGGCGATCATCTCCTTCTCGCCGGGCTCGAGCACGCCCGCGGTCTCGGCCTCGCGCACCAGATGATGGATTTCCGCCTCCGAGACCTTCTCCTCGGCGTCGCCGGAGCGGCCGAGCAGGGCAAGAATCAGCTTGCCGGAGAGATCGAGCAGCACGACCAGCGGCAGCGACACCTTGGCCAGCACCTGCATCGCCGGAGCGACGCGCACGGCAATCGCCTCGGGATCGCGCAGCGCCAGCTGCTTCGGCACCAGCTCGCCGACGATGAGGGTGGCGTAGGTGATGATCGTGACGACGAGGCCGACGCCCACGATGTCGGCGGCCGAGGCGCTCATTCCGAGTTCCAGCAGCCATTGCGTCAGGCGCTGGCCCAGCGTGGCGCCCGAGAAGGCGCCGGAGAGCACGCCGACCAGCGTGATTCCGATCTGCACTGTCGACAGGAACCGGCCGGGATCGGACGCCAAGGTCAGTGCGCGGCGGGCGCCGGAAATGCCCTTTTCGGCCAGCATCGCCAGCCGGGCCGGCCGGGACGACACGATCGCGAGTTCGGACATCGACAACAGGCCGTTGACGACGATGAGGACGACGATGATCGAGAGTTCGACGGACAGCATTGCGACCTGGTCTGGCACCCGGAACGGGCGGGATGGGGACAGGTCCTAGCATATGGGGAGGGCCGACGCCCATTGCCGCGTTGCGGCGGGAGCTTGGGGGAATGCGCGCGGACGGCGGGTTTGGCGCACCGCCGGTGCTCAGTCCTCCGTCGTCGTCCCGGCCTTGAGCCGGGACCCAGAGCCACCGGCCCGGATGAGGCAGGCAACTGGTAGTGGCGTTCCCTCGATAGCGTCCGCGGTATGGGTCCCGGCTCAAGGCCGGGACGACAGCGATTGTGCCGTGCGATGGGGGCGCTAACTCGCCTTGAGCCTGGTTTGGCTGACCGGCTCAGTCCGCCGCTCAAAAGTCTCCGTGCAGCCGGCCCGAGAAGATCGACACCGGGCCGCGGTCGGCGTTGTAGGCGGGGTTGTTGACGAACTGATAGTCGGCCGTGAAGGTCAGGTATTTGCTGATCGAATAGGAGTAATAGGCCTCGATGATGGTCTCGCGGCGATAGTTCAGCGCGCCGTCGCCGATCAGCGGGCCGAGGCCGCCGGCGGCGAGGAAGGCGCGGTGGTCGCGCGACAGGCCGTTGCTGACGCCGGCGATGCCGATCGTGTCGTCGGGGCGGCCCCAGCGGGTGCCCTTGATCGAGCTGCCCAGTGACAGGCTTGTATCGATGTCGGTGAACGCCATGATCTCGGTCTTGCCGTCGTTCCAGCTCCAGCGTCCGAACAGGCCGACATCGTCCGACAGCGCCTGGTCGAAGCTGACGACGTAGCCGAACTTGGCTCGACCGCGGCGGGTCTGGCTGATGT
The DNA here is from genome assembly GCF_013178945.1 of Bradyrhizobium aeschynomenes. Lineage (GTDB taxonomy): Bacteria > Pseudomonadota > Alphaproteobacteria > Rhizobiales > Xanthobacteraceae > Bradyrhizobium > Bradyrhizobium aeschynomenes. The sequence goes on along the minus strand of NZ_JABFDM010000011.1, from coordinate 24,625 downwards.
CGAGGTTAACAGCGGGATTGTCGAGCGTCTCGCGATAGCTGCCGGAGAAGCTGTTGTTGAACCAGCCGATGGTGCGCAGGTGGCCGGGCTGTGAGAACAGCTGATAGCGCGTCTCCAGCTCGACGACGTAGCTGCCGCGGCGGAAGACCCGCTGATCGAAACTGTTCGAGTTCGATTCGGCGCCGACCATGAAATAGCCGGTGCGCAGCGCCCAGTTCTTCTGGTTCAGCTCGGCGGTGGCGCCGTAGGTCAGGCCGAGCTTGTCGGCGGCATAGTCGAAGGCGCCGGGCGCCCACACCGACCAGTTCATGAAGTCCTTGCGGGCATCCTTGGCATAGGCGTTGCCATCGAACACGTCCAGCACGGCGAACTTGCCGATCTGGAAGGTGAGCCGCGAAATGTCCTGCTTGCCGGAGAGCTGCAGCTGGCCGGAGCCGAGCAGCTCCTGCTCGCCGCCGAAGCCGAAGGTCTGGCGCAGGAACAGGCGTGAGGTGTTGTAGTGCGGGTAGGGGAAGTCGGACTTCTGCGCCTCGCCGTTGGAAAAGCCGCCGAGCCCGACCGTGTTGCTGAGGCCGAAGCCCTGCAGCAGCTCGGGATTGTAGTAGACCTCGCCGCCTTCCCACAGCCGCGCGTTCAGATAGAGGCTGTTGCTCCAGGTCTGCTGGAACTGCCGCGCGGGGGTGAGGCTGTTCGGGCCGGTATAGGCGGCACGGAACGCGGGATAGCCCTGGCCGATCACGGTCGCCTGGCCGTGAATCTCCCAGCGATCCGATTCAGTATCGGAGGGATCGTTCTTGAGCTTGAGCTCAGGGCCATCAGCGAAGTCGAGCTTGCGGTTGAGCCCGACGCGCAGGGTCTGGAAGTCGAGCTGCGAATTGTAGCTGGCCCCGTTGGAGAAGCGGACGCCGCCGTTCTCAAAATGGCTGTAGAGATATTCGAGGCGCCAGCTCCAATGCGGCGCAAAGCTGCGCTCGATGCCGGCGCCGGCGGCCCAGCCGAGCCGCGTCGTCAGCAGCTTCTCGGTGTCGCCGGCCGCGTTGCTGTTGAGGAAGCGGCCGCCGGTCCAGGCGAGGCCGCCGGTGGCATAGAGCAGCCAGTCGCCTCTGACGTAGCCGACGCGGCCGCGCGCGGTGGCGACATAATCCCACAGCTCCGACACGTTCGAGCCGGGCGTGCCGAGCATCGCGACGGTGTGGTTGGAGGTGAGATAGTTCGGAAAGCTGAAATCGCCCTCGAGCCCGAGCAGCAGCCCGGAGCGGGTGACCCAGTTGTAGCCGGCCTGGACGCCGCCGGTGAGGCCGCTGAACGGACTGCCGGCGCTGGCTGCACCGGTCGGATCGGTCAGCGTGGCATTGGCATGATCTCGGGTGTAGCCGGCGTGGACGCCGACGTAGAGGCCGGTCCAGTCGAACACCGCCTGCACCATCCGGGACTTGACCGTGAGGTCGGCCGCAGCGGCGGGCGAGGCGAGCGACACGATCACGGCGCCGGCCCCAATCATCTCTCTGGCACGGTTGGAGCGGATCATGGTGGCGGGGTCCCCAAAGCAATGCACACGACACAGAATGAAGTCAGAACCTCATTGCCCGCGCACAGTCACGATAAGATTACGGATTCGTCCATGCTCGATCGGAAGTGTGGACGAGGAGCGGCAATTTGTGGATGATTTCTATTGCAATTAATTTGCAACAGCAAGATTGGCGGCGGCTCCATGTCATCCTGTCCAGCGGGTGTGGCGTTCATGCAACAAAAAGCCCGCCCGGGGCGGCCGGCGGGCTGTAGAGAGGCAGATCGGGGCAGGGAGGCCCCGCCTCAGCGCGGAGGAGCAAGGCGGATCGGCGGGGCCCTGTCGCGGGCCGGGGCGAGCGGCTCGCGACGGCGACCGTCCCGGCATCAATAGCCGCAGGCCCGGGCGCGGCCGACATACTGGCCGTAGATGTCATATTGCGGCACCCAGCGGCAGTAGCGATAGCCGCCCTGGTAGTAGCCGTCATTGCTGGCGGCGATGGCGCTGCCGACGACGGCGGCTCCGACGAGGCCCGCACCGACGCCCCAACCCCAGCGATGATGGAAGCCGTGGGCTTCGGCGGGAGAGGCGGTGGCGGCGATGCTGCCGGTGACGGCGAGAGCGGCGACGGCGAGGGCGGCAAGCTTGGTCTTGATGGACATGGAAGGCTCCGTTTTGCGTTGGGGCGGCCGGTCCTGGCCGCTTGCACAATTGGACGGAGCCTTTTCGAAAGCGGTTCGAACCACCCGCCAATGGCTGGGCCGCCTTCTTAATCGATGAGGAAATCCAACGGCTTGGACTTGATTCAGCGGCCTGCCAGAGGTCCGCTGCCGAGGGTGTTCACGTCGAAGTTATCGATATCCTGCAACAGCGCACAGAAGGCGCGGGCGCCGTGGTCGAGGATGCGCTCGCCCTTCTCGGCCGACGCCTGCGTGGCATCGCCGACCGCGCCGCTCGCATTCAGGTCCTGCGTCTGCCAGGCCATCGGCGCCGGCCGCTGCGTCGACAGCACGCGATTGGCCTGCTCCATCGCGACGCCCGACGAGGCGAAATCGGTGATCGCTTCGCTGCGCACCAGCTGCGGATGGCGGGCCAGCATGATCGAGGTCTCGACCGCGCCGCCATGGATGCCGTGGCGCAGCTCGTCGGCCGAGAACAGGCCGTCAGGCGCGCCGAAGCGCGACCACGACGTCGTCACCACCAGCATGCGATGCGCGGCGCGCAGGTCCTGCGCCACCAGACTCATCGCGGCGCTGTTGCCGCCGTGGCTGGTGACGATGACGAGCTTTCTCAGTCCGGCGCGCGCGACGCTGTCGCCAAGCGCGCGCCAGCTCTGCAGCGCGACCTCGGTCGGCAGGGTCAGCGTGCCCGGATAGTCGATGTGCTCGGTCGAGAGTCCGATCGGCTGCACCGGCAGGACCGTCACCGGCAGGGCCGGCGGCAGCAGCGCGCGGACACGCGCGAGATAGGCTTCGGCGATGTGGACGTCGGTGCCTACGGGCAGATGCGGCCCGTGCTGCTCGGTGGCGGCAAGCGGCAGCACCGCGATCCAGCGTGCGGTCTCTGACGTTCCCAGATCGGGCCAATGCAACTCGGTCCAGTCGCGGGGCGGCGGGGTCATCGCGCGGGCCATTTCCTTCGTCCGTCGGGCAGGCTAGTTATCGCTCCATTGATCTTAACATTGTTCAGCCAGAAAGAACCGGGGAGACCAGACATGGCGCAGTCGCTTCTGTCGCGAACGTTAATGGCGGCATCGCTGATCGTCGCCGGACTGATCTCGGGGGCCCAGGCCCAGACCCTGGACAAGGTCTCGTTCGGCACCAATTGGGTCGCCGAGGCGGAGCATGGCGGCTTCTTCCAGGCGGTCGCCGACGGCACCTACAAGCGCTACGGCCTCGACGTGACGATCGTGCCCGGCGGCCCCAACGAGAACAACCGGATGCTGCTGATCTCCGGCAAGATCGAGTTCTTCATGGCCGCGAACACGCTGATGGCGTTCGACGCCGTCGCCAACAACGTACCTGTCGTGTCGATCGCCGCGATGTTCCAGAAGGACCCGCAGGTGTTCCTGACGCATCCGGAGTCCAGGATCACCAAGCTCGAGGAGCTGAAGACGCTGACGCTGTTCGTCTCCAAGGAAGGCATCTCCAGCTACTATCAATGGCTGAAATCGGAATACGGCTTCTCCGAGAAGAACGTCCGGCCCTACACCTTCAATCCGCAGCCCTTCATCGCTACCGCGCAGAGCGCCATGCAGGGCTATGTCACGTCGGAACCGTTCGCGGTCGAGCGTGCCGCGGGCTTCAAGCCCGGCGTGATTCTGCTCGCCGACAACGGCTTCAACACCTATTCGACCCTGATCGAGACGCGGCGCGACCTGATCGAGAGCAAGCCCGACCTGGTGCAGCGCTTCGTCGATGCCTCGATCATCGGCTGGTACACCTACATCTATGGCGACAACTCCGCGGGCAATGCGCTGATCAAGAAGATGAACCCGGAGATGACCGACGACCTCCTGGCCTATTCGGTCGCCAAGATGAAGGAGTACGGCATCGTCGATTCCGGCGACAGCGTCGAGAAGGGCATCGGCGCCATGACCGAGGAGCGCATCACCAGCTTCTTCGACAAGATGGTGCGCGCCGGCGTGGTCAAGCCGACGGTCGATTATCGCAAGTCCTACACGCTGCGCTTCGTCAACAAGGGCGTCGGCATCGATCTCCGGCCGAAGAAGTAGGACGCCTCGCAGCGGCGCCGTCAGCAGATGAGCTTGCCCCCGTCGCCCGTGCGCGCCGCCGACATCGCCGTGCGGCTGCGTGCCGTCACCAAGGTCTACGAGTCCGGCGTCGCGGCGCTGGGGCCGATCGATGTTGCGATCGGCAGGGGCGAGTTCGTCTCCCTGCTCGGCCCCTCCGGCTGCGGCAAGTCGACGGCGCTGAGGCTGATCGCGGGGCTTGCCGGGCCGAGTGCGGGAACGGTCGAGATCGCGGCGGCGTCGTCCGAGACGCATCCCGGCCATCGCATCGGCTTCGTGTTCCAGGAGCCGACCTTGATGCCCTGGACCAGCGTGCGCGACAATGTCGGCCTGCCGCTCAAGCTCGCGCATGTGACCGCCGCCGAGGCCCGGCCGCGGGTCGATGCGGCGCTGGCGCAGGTCGGCCTTGCCGATTTCGCCGACGCTTTCCCGCGCGAACTGTCCGGCGGCATGAAGATGCGGGCGTCGCTGGCGCGGGCGCTGGTGACTCAGCCGGACATCCTCTTGATGGACGAACCGTTCGCGGCGCTCGACGAGATCACGCGCTTTCGCCTCAATGACGATCTGCTCGACTTGTGGCGGCGCCTCAGCATGACCGTCCTGTTCGTCACTCATTCGGTGTTCGAGTCGGTCTACCTGTCGCAGCGCGTGCTGGTGATGACGGCGCGGCCCGGCCGACTGAGCGCGGAAATCGCGATCGAGGCGGATGTGCGCGATGACGCGTTCCGCGCCTCGCCGGACTATGCCGCATATTGCCGCCGCGTCTCCGATGCGCTCGCGCCGGCCTACACCGGAGTGCTTGCGCTGTGAGCGTGCAGGATCGGGCATCGGCCGTCTCCGGCGCGCGGCTTGCGAGCCTCGCCGTTCCCGCGATCGTCTTCGTCGCCGCGATGACCGCGTGGGAGTTCGCCGTGCGCATCAACGGCATCCCGCCTTACGTGCTGCCTGGGCCGCTGCTGGTGCTGAAGACGCTGGTCGCCGACTGGGAGATTCTGGCGCAGTCGCTGCTGACGACCTTGATCACGACGCTCGAAGGCTTCATCGCCGCCGCGCTCGGCGGCATCGCGCTGGCGCTGGTGTTCAACCAGTCGAGATGGCTGCAATGGGCGCTGTTTCCCTATGCCGTGGTGCTGCAGGTCACGCCGGTGATCGCGATCGCACCCCTGCTGCTCATCTACCTGCCGCAGCAGACGGCGGTGGTCGTGTGCGCCTGGATCGTCGGCTTCTTCCCGGTGCTGTCCAACACCGCGCTCGGGCTCAACTCGGTCGACCGCAATCTCGCCGGGCTGTTCCAGCTCTATGGCGCCTCGCGCTGGCAGACCTTGCGCTATCTGAAGCTGCCCGCTGCGCTGCCCTACATTCTCGGTGGTCTGCGCATCGCCGGCGGCCTGTCGCTGATCGGCGCCGTCGTCGCCGAGATCGCGGCCGGCAGCGCCGGTGCCGGATCCGGCCTTGCCTATCGCATCGCGGAATCCGGCTATCGTCTCAACATACCCCGCATGTTTGCCGCGCTGGTGCTGCTGTCGGTTGCCGGGATTGTCATCTATGGCTTGCTGGCGCTAGTTTCGCACCTCGTTTTGCGGCGCTGGCACGAAAGTGCTCTTGGAAAGGATAACTGATGGCGGCCACTTCGTCTGACAAGGTCGATGTTCTGATCTATGGGCCGCTGCGGCCGATCCTGGAGAACGGGTTCCCGGACAGCTTCAACGTGCACCATGCGACGACGCAGGCCGATCTCGAAGCGCTGCCGGCGGAGGTCAAGGGCCGCATTCGCGGCGTTGCCGTGACCTTCCACACCGTCAAGACCGACGCCGCCGTGATGGCGATGCTGCCGAAGCTCGAGATGATCGCGAGCTTCGGCGTCGGCTACGATCACATTGCGGCTGCGCACGCCGGACAGCACGGCATCGTCGTCACCAACACGCCTGACGTGCTGACCGAGGAGGTCGCCGACGTCGCGATGGGTCTGTTGATCGCCACCTGCCGCGAGTTCATCAAGGCCGACCGTTTCGTGCGTTCGGGCGAGTGGACCTCCAAGCCATATCCGCTCAGTGTCGGCTCGCTGCGCGACCGCACCGTCGGCATGGTCGGCATGGGCCGCATCGGCCAGGCGATCGCACGCCGGCTGGAAGCCTCGCTGGTCCCGGTCGTCTATCACTCGCGCAACCCCGCCGCTGGCGTCGCCAACAAGCATTATCCCGACCTGCTGGCGATGGCGAAGGATGTCGACACGCTGGTCGTGATCGTGCCCGGCGGCGCCGGCACCAACAGAATCGTCAACGCCGAGGTGCTGAAGGCGCTGGGCCCGCGCGGCGTCGTCGTCAACGTCGCCCGCGGCTCGGTGATCGATGAGGCCGCGCTGGTGGATGCGCTGAAGTCCGGCACGATTCTCGCGGCCGGTCTCGATGTGTTCGAGAAGGAGCCGTCGGTGCCCGACGCGCTCAAGGCGATGGACAATGTCGTGCTGCTGCCACACATCGGCTCGGCTGCCATCGTAACCCGCAACGCGATGGATCAGCTGGTGGTCGACAATCTCAAGGTCTGGTTCGCCGGCAAGCCGCCGCTGACGCCCGTTCCGGAAACGCCGGTGAAAGGCCGCTGATGACACGTGCGCTCCCGCTCCTGATCGCGCTGCTTGCAACGGCGGCAAGCATTCCCGCCATTGCGCAGGATGCGACCAGCCTGAAGAAGGCGATGATCGGGCAGTGGGAGCTCGCGACCACGGAGCGCAGCAAGACCTGCGTCGTGACCTTGAAGCCGGATGCGGCGCCGCACGGGCAGAAGCTCGAGCTGGAGCCGAGCTGCGCCACCGCGCTGCCCTTCACCAAGGACATCGCCGGCTGGAACGTGAAGGGTCTCGACATCGTCAGCCTGCAGGCAGCCAATGGCGAGTCGGTGCTCGACTTCACCGAGGTCGAGGCCGGCATCTTCGAAGGCCTGCGCCAGGGCGAGGGTGTCTACATCCTGCAGAACCTGGCGGCGGCGCGGTCGCTGGCCAAGTCAATGGACCAGATGATCGGCGACTGGGCCATGGTCCGCGGCAATGGCGTCACGATCTGCAGCCTGGTGCTGACCAACACCGAGGCCGGCAATGACAATTTCCAGGTGTTCGTGAAACCCAAATGCGATGCCGCGATCGCGGCTTTCGCGCCGACGCAGTGGCGGCTCGAGCACGGCCAGATGATGCTGATGTCGGCGCGCGGCGAGATCTGGCGGTTCGAGGCCGACGACAATGCGCAGTGGCGGCTGGTGCCGGACAGCGCCAATCCCTTGATCATGCTGCGGCAGTGAGGCGGAGCGCTGCGCCGCCCGGCAGCGGCGTTAACGATTGCGCAACCCCGGGTTAATGTTTCGTTACGTCCGATCGTTGCGCTTGGAACGTGTTGTTTACGGATATTGCGTGTGATGGTTGTCCCAGAGCCGGGAGCCAGCCATGCAGATGCCGTTGCGCAGGTTCACCACGTCGTTGCCGTCGTTCAGCCTCAACGACACGATCTCCGCGGCGGCGGCCGCTTTCGCCGTCCTCGTGATGCTGTCGACATTGGGCGCGCTCTCGGCGCTGCGTGAGCAGCGGCTGTTCTACGAGCGCCTCGAGCAGCTCGCCGCCGCATCGCGCAACATCGAGCGCACCAATGCGCTGATCTATGCCGTGGTGATGGAATCGCGCGGCATCTACATGTCGCTGGATCGCAACGTCGCGCGGCGCTACGCCGACGCGCAGCTCGGAAAGCTCGCACAGCTGGCCAAGGTGGTCGCGGAGTGGGAGGCCCAGGTCACCGAAGCGGATGCCGCGCTGTTCGCCCCGTTCAGGATGCGGATCGACCAGTTCATCGCCTTCCGCACCGAAATGGCGCGCCGGACCATCTCGATCGGCTCGTCGGCGGCGCGTGAGCTCGGCGACAACGACGAGAACCGCGCGGTGCGCACCGCGCTCAACGAGGATCTCGAGAAATTGTCCCGGCTCTACGCCGCCCGAACCCGCGAACTCGGCGAGACCGCCGACGCGCGCGGCGTGGCGTCGTACTTTCTCGGCGGGCTCGGCCTGCTCATCGTGGCGCTGATCGCCGCAGCCGCGCTGGCGCTGCGCTGGGGCGTGCTGATGCCGCTGCTCGACATCGCCCGCGTCACCGACCGCATCGCCGCCGGCCGCATCAAGCTGAAGATTCCGCATGCGCGACGGCATGACGAGATCGGTCGGGTCGCGCAGGCGGTCGAGACCTATCAGAACGGCGCCTTCCGCCTCCAGGAGCTCGAAGAGCACGAGGTCGAGATCGAGCGCCAATACACGGACATCCTGCGCCAGCACGAGCAGCTGGAGCAGGGCGCGATCAGCAGCCAGCAGCGCCTCGACGCCGCGGTCGCCAACATGGCTCAGGGCCTGATCATGCTCGACAGCTTCGGCTACGTGCTGATGGTCAACGAGCAGTACCGCAAGCTCTACGGCGTGCCCGCTTCGATTGCGAAGCCCGGTGCGCATGTGCGCGAGATCCTCGCGCATCGCGCCAAGCTCGGGCTGTTGCGCGAGAAGCCGTCCGACTTTCTCGCCGCCCTGAGACAGCGCATGAAGGAGGGCAGGGCCGAGATCGTGGAGGTCGAGCTCGCCGACGGTCGCATCATCCGTATCTCCGAGCGTCCGATGGCTGGCGGCGGCTGGATCGCTACGCATGAGGATTTCACCGCGCAGCGGCGCAACGAGCGGATCCTGGCGCGGGCCGAGTACTTCCTCGCCGCGCTGCTCGAGAACATCCCGCAGGCGGTGGTGGCGAAGGACGCGCAGTCGCTGCGCTATGTGTTCGTCAATCGCGCCACTGAGGTGCTGTTCGGCCTGCCGCGCGCGGAGATCATCGGCCGCGCGGCGCGCGACCTGTTTCCCGAGCCGACATGCACCCTGATCGAGACCTTCGATCGTCAACTGCTTGCCGATGAGACCGATCAGACTCCGAAGGCGCACAGCGTCGAGATGCCGGGTAACCGCATCCGTGATGTGGTGGTGCGCCGGCTGCCAATCTCGATCGGCGAAGGCGAGCCGAAATTCCTGCTCAACATCATCGAGGATCGCACGGCGGATCAGCGCGCCGCGGCATGACGGCCGAGCCGCAGGAACCCAGAATCCCCTGCCTTGACTGCGCCTTGATCTGCATCAAGAACGGCCCGGCCGGGCGGAATAGCGTGTCCGGAACGGAGGCCTGTTCATGACCCGACGTCTGGGGATTTCCTTTGCCACCCGCTGCGGCGCGGCGGCGCTGCTGACCTTGGCAACCATCGCGCCGCTGCATCAGGCGGCTGCGCAAGACGTGCTCGGGGGCGCGATCCTCGGCGGTGCGGGCGGTGCGATCCTGGGCGGCGCGATCGGCGGCGGGCGCGGGGCTGCGATCGGCGCGGTCATCGGCGCCGGGACCGGCGCCGCGATTGCGGCCGACGGCGAGCGGCGCCGCGGCGGCTACTACGCGTATCGCAACGGCTGCTATCTGCAGCGCGGCGACGGCTCCTGGGTCCGCGCGCATCCCCGCTACTGCTACTAAGCGCCGCTCACCGGTAGACATGATCGCTGCGCGCCGACGCGCAGCCGATCAAGTCATCGCGCGCTCCAGCGCGGCCATGATGCGGGCATCCTCACAATGCGCGACGTTGAAGCGCATCATCGCGCCGGCTGATTGTGCGGCGCTGAACACGTTGCCGGGCGCCAGCACCACGTCGTCCGCCAGCGCCGCCTGGGCGATGTCGGTCGCCGCGCATCCCTCCGGCAGCCGGCACCACAGATGAAATCCGCCGCGCGGCATCAGCCATGGCGTGATGCCGAGGCGTTGCAGCCGTGCCGCCACGCGCGGCCGCGCCCGCGCCAGACGCACGCGCAACTCCTCGATGTGCTTGCGATAGCTGCCGCCGGTCAGCACCTGCGCCAGGGTCTCCGCGGCGAATTGTCCGGGGCCGCCGAAGCCGGTCGCAATCTGCAGGTCGATCAGCGGCTCGATCCAGTCCGGCCGCGCCGCGATGTAGCCTGATCGCACCGACGCCGACAGCGTCTTCGAGAAGCTGCCGATCAGGATCACCCGTCTCAGCCCGTCGAGCGCGGCAAGCCGCGGCGACGGCTCCGGCTCGAAGTCGCCATAGATGTCGTCCTCGATGATGGTCATGTCATGCGCCGCGGCGGCGTTGAGCAGGCGGTGCGCGGTCTGCAGCGACAGCGTGGCGCCGGTCGGATTGTGCAGGCCGGAATTGGTGATGTAGAGCCGCGGCCGCTCGGCAGCGAGCACGGCCTCGAACTCCGCGATGTCGGGCCCGGTCGAGGTCATCGGCACGCTGACGATCCGAGCTTGATGCGCGCGCAGCAGCGCCAGGAAGTTGAAGTAGCAGGGGTCGTCGACCAGCACCGTGTCGCCGGGCCGCAGCAGCATGCGGCAGATCAGGTCGATCGCCTGCGTGCCCGATGCCGTCAGCAGCAATTGCTCGCTGAAGGCGTCGATGCCGAGACCGGCGAGCCGGGCCTGCAGCACCCGCCGCAGCGCAGCCGATCCGCGCGTGCCGCCATAGTCGCTCAGGACGGGACCGTCGCGGCGCGCCAGGCTCCTGATCGCACGACGCAACGCGTCCTGCGGCATCCACGTCGCCGGCAGCCAGCCGCAGCCCGGCGTGAGCGTGGTGACATCGGCATCGAGCGACTGCCGCGACACCCAGAACGGATCGATCGCCCGCGGCCGGCGCGACTCGCTCCCCGCGAGCGCGAGCGGCGGCAGCGCGCTGTCGGCCACGTAGAAACCCGAGCCGCGCCGGGCGTGGATCACGCCCTCGGCCGCCAGCCGGTCATAGGCCTCGACGACGGTCGCCGGCGAGACGCCCATGGCCGCGGCAAGGGCGCGGATCGACGGCAGGCGCTGGCCGGGACCGAGTGCGCGCGTCGCCAGCCGGTGCCGGATGGCCGCGATCACGGTGGCGGTGCGTGGGCCGCCGGAGTGCGAATCCGCGCTGGTCAGCGTCAAGTGTGTTGCTCTTTCAGCCAATACAGTTTGGCCAAATTGTACTGATCCGTGCCTCCCGCGGCAAGGCGGCGCCGGCTATGCAGGCGGTGACATCAGGGAGGAATTACCATGAAAGGATCGGTCGAGGGCTGGGGCAGCGGCGCCATCGGGATGACGATCTTCAGCGGCTCGCTGCCGGCGACGCGGGCCGCGCTGGACGGCTTCCCGCCGCTGTTCCTGACCGGCGCGCGGGCGACGCTCGCGGCCGTGCTGGCTGCGCTCTGTCTCGCTCTGCTGCGGCAGCCGCGTCCTGCCCGGCGCGATCTGCTCCCGCTCGCCATCGTGTCGCTCGGCGTCGTCGCAGGCTTTCCGCTGCTGACCGCGCTCGCGCTCCAGCACATCACCTCCGCGCATGCGATCGTGTTCGTCGGGTTGCTGCCGCTGTCGACCGCGCTGTTCGGCGTGCTGCGCGGTGGCGAGCAGCCGCGCCCGCTGTTCTGGCTGTTCGCGGCGCTCGGCGCCGCCGCCGTCTCCGGCTTCGCGCTGGCGCAGGACGGCGCGGCCTCACCGATCGGCGACGTCGCGATGATCGCGGCGATCGTCGTCTGCGGACTCGGCTATGCGGAAGGCGCGATGCTGACGCGGCAGATCGGCGGCTGGCAGGTGATCTCGTGGGCGCTGGTGCTGTCGTCGCCGCTGATGCTGCTGCTCGCCGTGCTGACGTGGCCCGGCGCGTCTCGTGACATCACGGCGGCAGCTTGGCTCGGCCTCGCCTATGTCTCGGTCTTCAGCATGTTCATCGGCTTCGCGTTCTGGTACCGCGGCCTCGCACGCGGCGGCACCGCGACCGTGGGGCAGCTGCAGCTGCTGCAACCGTTTCTCGGCCTCGCCTTTGCGAGCCTGCTGCTGGATGAGCCGGTGTCCGCCAGCATGATCGGCGCAGCCGCGATCGTCGTGCTGTGTGTCGGGATGGCGCGCCGCTGGGCATGACGACATTGCGATCGTCCGGCGCGGATGCGCGCGGCGTCACATCACCCCGATGCTCTTCAGGCTGGTATGGCCGTTCCTGCCGACGATGATGTGGTCGTGCACGGTGATGCCGAGCGGCTTGGCGATGTCGACGATGGTCTTGGTCATGCGGATGTCCGCCTGCGACGGCGTCGGGTCGCCGGAGGGGTGGTTGTGCACCAGGATGATCGCGGTGGCCGACAATTCCAGCGCGCGCTTGATCACCTCGCGCGGATAGACAGGCGTGTGATCGACCGTGCCGGTCTGCTGGACCTCGTCGGCGATCAGCTGGTTGCGCTTGTCGAGAAACAGCAGCCTGAACTGCTCCTTGTCGGCAAACGCCATGCTGGTGCGGCAATAGGTGATGACGTCCTGCCACGACGCCAGCGCGTGCTTCTGCCGGACCTCGCCCCTGGCGATGCGGTGTGCGGCGGCCGCGATCAGCTTGAGCTGCGTGACCGAGGCATCCCCGACCCCGTCGATCTCGCGCAGCCGCGGCTCCGGCGCGTGAATGACCTCCGCGAACGATCCGAACGTCTTGAGCAGTGCCTTGGCCAGTGGCTTGACGTCGCGCCGCGGCAGCGCCGCAAACAGCACCATCTCCAAGAGCTCGTAGTCGCTCAGCGCGTCGGGGCCGGCGCTGTGAAAGCGCTCGCGCAGCCGTTGGCGATGGCCGTGAAAATGCGGCGTCTCGGCCGAATTGTCGGTGGGGGGAAGGTCTTTCTCCGGCATCGCGCCAGCATGCCGTGATGCAGCGTTTTTGCAACCTCGAAGTGTTCGCGTTGCACGCTCGGCAAATGCGTCAGGCCGCGCGCCCGGTCAGCACCAGGGCGATGCCGAGGATCAGCGAGAAAGCGGTCGGATAGAAGGTGAGCGCAAAGCCGAAGGCGCGGCCTGCGGCGCCGCGGGCATAGCCGAGCCAGAACAACAGCCGTCCGAGGCCGAACAGGATCACGAGCGTCACCAGCAGGAGGTCCGGATACGGCAGCGTCGCCGCCAGCCCGAGATGCACCGCGACGGCGAGCACGGCCTGCTCCAGGGTATTCTGCAGGATCGCATTGCCGCGCCGCACGGCCTCGCTCGCGACCGTCGTGGCGCTGCCGGCGATGTCCTGGGCTGAGAAGAAGCGCAGGCGCGCGACGTTGCCGATCGCGGCGAGCAGCCAGACCACCACGAGCAGGTCGAGCCGCAGCACCGTGGCCAGCCGCGCGGCCAGGGGCTGCGTCGGGCCGCTACCCTGCCACAGCCCGATGCCGATGGCGGCGATGGCGATCAGCGCGGCTGCGGCCATGCCGGTCGCCACCTGGCGCTGCTCGCGATGGAATGCTGCGTCCTCTGCCATGACGATCGGATCCTCCTGTCTGTACCGGACTACATCGATCCGTGCGATCCCGCCATCGTGCCTACACCGGGAGGCCGGCCACGAAGGCGGCGATGCGGGTCAGCACCGGCTGCTGATCTCCGGCGAACATCCAGTGATCGGCGCCGTCGAGCTCGACGAATCGCGCCTGGGGAATGTGGCTGGCGAGATGCCGGCCGGCCCCGACCAGCACCGCGCGGTCACCGCGACGGTGCAGCACCAGGGTCGGCGCGGACACCCGTCCGAGCAGATGCCGGACATCCGTGTCCCTGAGGGCCTGGAGCAGCCCCTTGATCGCGCCGGGGCTCGATGCGGCCCGCAGCAGCCCTGCCCACCAGGCGCGGGCCTGGGGATCGCCGGCCAGGCTCGGCGCGAACGTCTCGATCCCGGCCGGGCCGCCCCATTCGGCGATCAGCTGCCGCAGCCATAGGCCGTATTGGCTCGCCTGCAGCGCATAGGGATAGTCGGACGCCGCGCTGCCCTTGGCCAGCGAGGCGAACAGGATCAACCCGGCGACGCGCTCGGGATGATCGGCCGCGAACGAGATGCAGGCCGGTCCGCCCTCGGAGGCGCCGAGCAGCACGGCGCGCCGGCTGCCGGCGGCGTCGAGCACGGTTGCGAGGTCCCGCGCGGTGGCCTCCACGCTCGGACTGAAGCCGACCCTGTCCGAGAGTCCGACGCCGCGGCGATCGAACAGGATCAGGCGTCCCATCGCCGCGAGCGCCGACAGCAGCGCCCGGCAGCGCGGCTCCTCCCAGATCCGTTCGACATGGGAGACGAAGCCGGGCAGCAGCAGGATGTCGGGACGGCCGGTGCCGTAGGTCTGATACGCCAGATGAATGCCGCCGCCGCCGACATAGCGGGTCGGCGGCGCGCGCTCGCCCTGCGTGGTCGTGCCCTGCTGCAACAGGGCCAGAGTATCCGCTTCGGGCGCCACGCCGAGCTCCTCGCGCAGACGCTGCGCCAACGCCTCGAGCTGGCGCTCGGCTGAGGCGCGATCGCCCGAAAGCATCAGGCTGCGGATCAGGGCGCGGCCATAGACCTCGCTGAGCGGATCGAGCGCGACGAGGCGGTGGGCATGGGCCGCAGCCGTGGCGTGGTCGCCGGCCACGCTCGCGTCCTGCACCACCCGCTCCAGCGCTTGCACCGCCCGGCCGCGCAGGGCCTCGCGCCGGAAGAATGCCCATTCGTCGAATGGCGGGCAGTCCCCGGGCGAGAAGCCGTCGAGGAAATCACCTGGATAGAGCCGGCAGGCCAGCGCAAATTCGCCGCGATCGCAGGCCGCTTCGAACAGCTTCGAATCCACCTCCAGCCCGACCGCCCCGGACCAGCGGATCGTGGTGCGGTCGACCGTGAGACAGCCATCGCCGAGCGTGAGCTGAATCCGGTGCAGCAGGCGGCGCAGCCGCGCCCGGGCAACTTCGTCGGGGCTGTCGGGCCAGAGCATCGTCGCGACGAATTCGCGCGCGACCGCGCCCTTGGCTTCGGCCAGATAGACCAGCAGCGCGACGCCCTTGCGCAGCGGCAACGGGCACGCTTCACCGTCCCGGCGGATCTCGGGGAAGCCGAAGGTGCGGACGCTGAACTGAACCATCGTGGATGCGACCTGCAATGACCGCGTCCCAGGGGACGCTCGGGGGACGGTCCGCTGCTAGCGGTCAGGCTGATTGCGGCACAACCGGGAAACAGTCATGTTCGCACGCCTCCTCATCATGCTCTACGCCATTACGAGCTACGCCGTCTTTCTTGGGTCGTTCGTCTGGGCGGTCGGTTTCGTCGGCAATATCAACTCTCTCACCTCCAAGTCGATCGACGTGGGCGGATCCGGTTCCGTGACGGAGGCCGTCCTCGTCGATGTGCTGCTGCTCGCGCTGTTTGCGCTCCAGCACAGCGTCATGGCGCGCCCGGCGTTCAAGCGATGGTTGACGCGCTTCATCCCGAAGGCGGCCGAGCGCAGCACCTATGTGCTGTTGTCGAGCCTGATCCTGCTGCTGCTGTTCTGGCAGTGGCGGCCGATTCCGACGCCGATCTGGCGGATCGAAGGACTTGGTGCGAGCGTGCTGACCTCGATCCACTGGCTGGGCTGGCTGATCGTGCTCACCTCGACCTATCTGATCGATCATTTCGATCTGTTCGGGCTGAAGCAGGCTGCCTTTGCGCTGCGCGCGACGGAGGCGCCGGCGCAGCCGTTTAAGACGCCGCTGCTCTACCGTCTCGTCCGCCATCCGCTGATGCTCGGCTTCCTGCTCGCCTTCTGGGCCACGCCCGAGATGAGCGTCGGACATCTCATGTTCGCGGCGCTCAACACGGCCTATATCCTGGTCGGGTTGCAGCTCGAGGAGCGCGATCTGGTCGCGGCATTCGGCGACACCTATCGACGCTACCGCCGGCGGGTACCGATGCTGCTGCCCCGCCTGATCGGCGGTCGCGACATCCCGGAGCAGGAGACGGAAGCCCGGCCGTGATCGCTGTCGCGCTGGCCTGCCCGACGCGGCGCCCACGCAGACGTGAATTGGCGGGACGGACGCAATACCTATGTCAGCCTTGAATGTTGCGACGCAAAATCTTCACTCGACAGCATCGATGCGTTGCCTCACTGACTTGGTATTCCCGCCCGGAGACGTTTCCGTTGACCACCATCACGTCCGATTCCGGCGACTCGCTGTCGGCCTGGATCACGCTGCTGCTCGCCTTCTCCTGCGGGTTGATCGTCGCCAACATCTATTATGCGCAGCCGCTGATCGGGCCGATCGGCGCCGATCTCGGTCTGCGCCCGCAGTTCGCCGGGCTGCTGGTGACCATGAGCCAGATCGGCTATGGCGCCGGCCTCCTCCTGGTCGTCCCGCTCGGCGATCTCATCGAGAACCGCAAGCTCGTCATTGCCACCATCATCATCGGTGCCGCCGCGCTGGCCTGTGCGGCCCTGGCGACGAGCCCGTCGACATTCCTGCTCTCGGCGCTGCTGATCGGCTTCGGCTCGGTCGCGGTGCAGATCCTGATCCCCTATGCCGGGCACATGGCGCCGGAGGCGATCCGCGGCCGCACCGTCGGCAACGTCACCACCGGCCTGATGCTCGGCATCATGCTGGCACGGCCGCTCGCGAGCTTCGTCGCTGCGCATGCCTCCTGGCACGTGATCTATGCGGCATCGGCCGTGGCCATGGTGATCCTTGCCATCGTGCTCCGCGTCGCGCTGCCGCCGCGCGAGCCGGAGGCGCGGCTGAGCTATGGCCAGCTGCTCGGCTCCATGGTGCACCTCTATCGCGACACGCCGGCCCTGCGCCGTCGCGCGCTGTACCAGGCCGCGCTGTTCGGCTGCTTCAGCGTGTTCTGGACCACTGTGCCGCTGTTGCTGGCAGGCCCTGATTTCCGCATGTCGCAGACCGGAATTGCCCTGTTCGCGCTGGCGGGCGTCGCCGGCGCGATCATGGCGCCGGTGGCCGGCCGCATCGCCGACCGCGGCTGGACGAAGCCTGCCACGGTCGCGGCGATGCTGCTGTGTGCGACCGGCTTTGCGGTGACACTGCTGGCGCCGCTCGGGACCAGCTGGTCGTTGGCGATGCTGGTCGTGGCCGCCATCGCAATCGATTGCGGCGCGCAGCTCAGCCTCATCCTCGGCTATCGCGTGTTGTTCGTGCTCGGCGCCGGCCAGCGCAGCCGGCTCAACGGGCTCTACATGACGACGTTCTTCGTGGCCGGCGCCGCCGGCTCGGGCATCGGCGCCTTCGCCTATGCCCATGGCGGCTGGACGTTCGCGGCCGCGCTCGGCACGGCGCTGCCGCTCGCCGCGCTCGCTTATCTGTTCACCGAACAGGACTGATCAGAACGGGCTGCGCTTGAGTCCGGGCACCACCGCGGCGAGCCGGTCCTTGATCCACGGCGCCGGCGGCAGCCTGCCGGTCGGCATCTCGACCGGCGTGGCCGGCTTGCGGCTCACCGCCAGGGTCAAGGTCGCGAGATAGTGGTCGCGCTCTTCCTTGACAGCGCAATGCGCGCGGTGATCGGGGTCGGCCTCGGTGGCAACGCGGTCATTGGCGTTGATGACGAGCCGCTGCTTCGGCCGTCCCGTGTAGTCGGGCACGTTGGTGTAGATGAACTCGTTCAAGGCCTCCGGGAAGAAGGTCTGCCCGGTCAGCACCGTTGCGTCGTCGACGAACACCCTGAAATGAACATGGGTGGCGCGTCCGGCATACCAGCCGGGATAGATCGTCCTGAAGCCGGCCCAGCCTGAGGTGTCGGCCATCTGCGTGCCGCGCAGGAACGTCTTGCCGGTCTGGTCGACCTTGTGCGTGTCGCTCTGGCCGGAAAATCCCGAATAGACGCCGCGCGCGTCGCAGTGCCAAATGTCGACCCGTGCGCCAGCGATCGGCGTGCAGGCGCCGGCCTCGATCACGCGCAGTCGCAGCGCCAGCGGAACGCCGGGTCGGCCCTCGGCGATGTCGGCGCGCACCAGTCCGGGGTCGAGATAGTAAGGACCGGATTCGGATTGCGGCGTCAGGATGCAGGCGTCGCCTGCGCCCGCCGAAGGTGGGGCGGACTCCGATGTCGCACGTGCGGACGGAGCGAGCAGCGCGGCACCCGTGGAGACGAGGCCGAGAAAGCCGCGGCGGGTTGGGTTCGCCAAGAGCGCCTCCGATTCATGTTGATGCGGCAATCGAACCATCGGTGGATGGCAACAATCGGACCGCTCCGACGCGCAGCGCCTCTGCCGGAACCCGCGCTGAGCGGCTGGCCGTTGCGGCTCTCCGGCGGCTGTGCAATCGTCAGTTGTTTTCAGCACGCGCTCATTCAAGGGAGGCATAGATGCGATTGGCATGTTTGACCCTCGTTGCGACCCTCGTCGCATTGATGGCCGTCAACGGCGGCCCGGCCTTGCTCGCCGCGCAGCCCGGCACCATTCCACTCACCAAGCTCGAGGTGTCCGGCACCTTCAAGAAGGGATCCGACAAGACGGCCGAGGATCTCAGCGGCATCGCCTGCCTGGCGCCGGAGCAGGGCAAACGCAGCTGCCTTGTGATCAACGACGAGAACCGGACGGCGCAGCGCGCCGCCATCGACAACGGCGGGATCACGGCCGGCGCTCTCGTCGGCCTGATCGGCAAGGAGCCGAACCCGAAGACACTCGGGGCTGCGCCGGAGGCGACGTGCAAGGAAAAGGATGATTTCGATGATCTCGACGGTGAGGGCGTCGCCTATGCGGAGCCATATTTCTACGTGATCGGCTCGCACGGCTGCTCGCGCAAGAAAGACAAGTTCCGGCTGTCATCCTTCATTCTGGCGCGCGTGAATTCCGATCCGGCGGCATCGGGTGAAGCGGAGACGACCTACCGGGTGTCCGATCTGCTGCGGCGCGCGGCACCAGTCAGTGAGTTCTTCGGCAAGGATCTCGAATCCGAGAAGGGGCTGAACATCGAGGGCATCGCCGCACAAGGCGACCGGCTGTGGTTCGGCCTGCGCGCGCCGGTGATTGGCGACAACGCCTATCTCGTGCCGGCGACGGTCTCCGACCTGTTCGCAGCGGGGCATGAGAGGGGTGCCGCGAAGCCTGAGGCGCTGCCTGTCAAGCTCGACGGACGTGGCGTGCGCGATCTGGCGGCGCTGCCCGACGGCCGGCTGCTGGTGCTCGCCGGCGCGCCGCACGGACCGGAGGTCCCGTTCAAGCTGTTCGTCGTCGAGCCTGGGAGCGGCGCGTCGGAGGAATTGGGCACGCTCGCGGCCGTCGAGCAAACGGTCGACGGGAAGCGGGTCGTCGGCAAGGCCGAAGCGCTTGGCGTGCTCGAGGCCAGCGCTGACCGCATCACGTTCGTCGTTCTGTTTGATTCGCTGCCCAACGGTGCTCCGCATCGCGGTGCCATCGATCTGCCGAAGGCCAAGCGCAACTGAGATGCGCAACGGTCAAGATCAAGATGCGTTTCGGCGGAAACGCATCATGATCTTGTCTCTTGGTTTGAACATGATCTTTTCGGAAAACCGGTTTCCACTTTTCCGGATCATGCTCTAGGATCGAAGTGACGCATCGACCTCGGCGCGGTCACGCGTTCCTGCGAACTCACACCTGCGTCAGCGGCTTCTCGCCATGGCGCTCCGACAGCGTGAAGATCTCGACGCCGTCATTGGTGACGCCGACCGAATGCTCGAACTGCGCCGACAGCGAGCGGTCGCGCGTCACGGCGGTCCAGCCGTCGGACAGGATCTTCACATGCGGCTTGCCGAGATTGATCATCGGCTCGATCGTGAAGAACATGCCGGGCTTGAGCAGCACGCCCTCGCCGGGGCGACCGACATGGATGATGTTCGGCTCGTCGTGGAACAGCCGTCCAAGACCGTGGCCGCAGAAATCGCGCACCACGCTCATGCCCTGCGGCTCGACGAAGCTCTGGATCGCGTGGCCGATGTCACCGGTGGTGGCGCCGGGCTTCACCGCGGCGATGCCCCGCATCATCGATTCGTAGGTGACCTCGATCAGCCGTTCGGCCTTCCGCGAGATCGGGCCGATCGCATACATGCGGCTCGAATCGCCGTACCAGCCGTCGACGATGAAGGTCACGTCGACATTGATGATGTCGCCTTCCTTCAGCGGTCGGTCGTTGGGCATGCCATGGCAGACGACATGGTTGATCGACGTGCAGGTCGAGTAGCGATAGCCGCGATACATCAGCGTCGCCGGATAGGCGCCGTGGCCGAAGGCGAAGTCGCGCACGACATCGTCGATTCGCGAGGTCGGCACGCCCGGCTTGACGATGTCGGTCAGTGCATCGAGGCACTTCGACACCAGCGCGCCGGCCTTGCGCATGCCGGCAAAGCCGCTCGCGCCGTGCAGCTTGATCTGGCCGTTCTTGCGCGCAGCAGTGTCGGTCGCTTCGATATAGCTCATGGGCCTGTTTCGTTCTCGAACATGTCGTGGGGTGATCGCCTAATTTAATGATCGCGACGGCCGGTGCAAGCCGGCTCTGAATGTGCGGTCGATCATGGTCTCGACACGTCAGTTCCGCCAGGAATCTGCGAACGTTTCCAGGTTGTGTTGCGACACACCCTGTAGGTGCATTTGCAAGTCCATGGTTGGTTGGTGAGGAGACCGCGCAGATGTACAGGCATGGCAGCATCATACCGGTTTTTGCCGAGGATCTGCGACGAAGCGCCCAGCAGTCCCGACCACGTTCTCGTCATGATTGTGGGGCAGATTTCGCCCAAAGGTTGTTCAATTCCCAGCATCATTTCATCTGCAATCCACCCCGTCTCTGCGAGGGCGCGTTTTGAGCGCCCTGCAGGACCGCTGCAGCCATTTTGCAATTGGGAGTTTCCAATGTCGCGACGTGCCGTCGAGCTCGACATTCTGCCGGTTCCCTCCCTTGCGGCCGACATGGCCGAAGTGGTCGCGGGCAAGACCCGCATTCTCATCGTCAGTGAAACACGTTTCTTTCGCGAGGCGCTCGGCGCAAGGCTGGGACAGAACGACCGTCTCGACGTGATCGACACGGTCGATCACCGCGGCGCCCTCAGCCTGGTCGGGTCGAGCCGCCCGGATCTGGTGCTGCTCGACATCGGCGAATGGCACAGTCTCGACCGCGCCACCACGCTGCTGCGTCAGCAGCCCGATCTGGAGATCCTCGCGATCGGCGTTCCGGAGATCGCAGCGCCCGCGCTGTCTGCGATCGGTCGCGGCATCGCCGGCTGCGTCCCGCGCGACGGCTCGATCGACGATGTCATCGCGCAGGTCGACCGGCTGACCTCGGGCCGCACCGAGCAGGTTGCCAGCGAGCAGATCTCGATCGTGGCCGAGCCCGAGGAGCAACCCAACCGCCTTCAGCCGGCGCCCGCGACGAAGTCGCGGCTCGGCGAGCTGACGCCGCGCGAATGCGAGATCCTGCAGATGATCGAGGTCGGCTTGTCCAACAAAGAGATCGCGCGCAATCTCAGGATCGAGGTCGGCACGGTCAAGAACCACGTGCACAACATCCTCGAGAAGCTCAACGTGCGCCGGCGCAACCAGGCCGCTCACCGTCTGCGGGCGCATCACCAGCGCTGAAGCTGGAGCGTCGTTCCCGGTCTCTGCCGGGCCGACGGCCTGCTGCGTCTTGCCTGGTCCGAACAAGCATCGAAACGACATCCGCCGGCGTTGCCGCCGGCGGAGTCCTGCTTGCGGTGGACGCGCCCGTCAGACCAGTCCTGCGTTGCGCATCTGAAGGAAGCTCTGCAGCAGCGCCGGATGGATCATCTGGGCCGGCTGCAGATAGGCGTTGGCGAACGGCGATCCCTGGTAAGGCACGCCGAAGCTCATGGTGCCGCTGAGCGGAGGCGCCGCCGAGGCGGTCGCCATGTTGCCGCTCTGGGCCGCGGCGCCGAGCCCGGCGACGCGCTGCAGATCCGGCACGCCGACGCCCTCGCGCGTCGGGTCGCCGAGATAGCGCACGCCGGCGCTGGCGAGCAGCGAGAACAGCTGCGAGACGCGCTGCTCGTTGCGGGCCTTGGCGGCGTCACGGAACACCGGGTGATGGGCGAGCAGCAGCGCACCCATGCCGGTGATGTGCGGCGTCGCCATCGAGGTGCCGTCCCAGGCCGCATAGCCGCCGCCGGGCACGGTCGAGACAATGGCAACGCCCGGACCCGCGACGCCGATCTGCGGGCCGAAGCAGGTGAAGCGCGGCGAGAACATCGCGCCGGCGACCATGTTGGGCACGACCGTGCGGGCGTGATAGCTGTCGTCGGGAAACTCGCCGAGCTTGCCGATCGCCGACACCGTGAGAACGGACGGCTGGTTGCCCGGGAACTGCACCGGCCCGCTGGCATTGCCGGCCGCGACGATGCAGGCGACGCCGTTCTGCCGCGCTTCGATCAGCTTGTGCGCGACGAGCTCGGACGCCTCGCTGCTGCCGAGGCTCATGTTGACGACGTCGATGCCGCTGGCGATGCACTGGTCGAGCGCATCGATCAGGTCGCTGAAGCGGCCGCCCGGGAACACCTTCAGGGCGTGTACTTCCGCCATCGGCGCAAAGCCGCGCACGGCCTTCAATTGGCCTGAGGTCGCCGCGGTGATGATGCCGGCACAATGCGTGCCGTGCGACATCGTATCCCTGGCCCAGCTCGCGCCGTCCTTGTTGTTGGTGAAGTCCATGCCGCGCGTGACGTGGGTCAGCTGCGGGTGGCCGCTGTCGCAGCCGGAGTCGATGATCGCGACCTTGACGCCCTGTCCAGTCAGCGACGGATCGAGCTGATCGAGCTTCATCAGCTGCTGGCCCCAGCCGACATAGGGCGATCCGGGGAAGCCCTGGAAGGTCGCGCTGAACGGCTGCAGCTGCAGCGTGTTGATGCCGTCGGACAGCGCCGGGCGCTCGAACATGCGGTCCCAGTAGTTCGCGGAGGGCTTGACGTAGATCGCCTGGATCGTCTCCAGCGGCCCGCCGAACACGGTCACGGTGACTTCGCCCCTGTCATCGGTCACGCCCTGGCCTGGGAAGCCGAGCCCATAGACGTAGACCGTCGCCTTCGGCAGCGGCTGTCCGCTGGTGCCGACGACGCGCAGCCGCACGTCGATGCCGATGCCTGGCGACATCGTCATGGCATTGTTGAAGGCCATCGACAGATCATCGGCGTGCCGCAACAGCGCATCGTGCTCGACGATGACGTTGGGCGGCGCGCTGGCCCGCAGCGCCGCGCCGCGCGCCGGATCCATCTCCGCCACGACGATCTCCGGCATGCCGCCACCGCCGCCTCCGGCCGAGAACGCGCCGAAGCCGCTCGGCTTCACCTGCTTGATGATCTGGACATCCGGCATGTTGTTGAGGGTCGTCGCGATCGCATCGACGGCCATCGGCTGCACGCCGGGCAGCGGGCGCGCCGCGACCAGGAAGCGGGACCGTCTCGCCTTCACCGTGGGCTCCACCGTCGGCGCGGCCGCGTCGGTCTTGTTCGGCGCGGCATTGCCGCGGCCGTTCGAGCCCTTACCCTGGCCCGCGGAATTGTCGCTCGCATTGTTGTCGGCCATAGCGTCTCTCTCCTTGGATCTCTGTCGCTTGTTGGATCGGCGCATGGCGTTGACCTGTCAGAACGGACTGAGCTTGGCGTTCCGCTCGATGATCAGCGCCGTGCCGAAGCGGGATTTGAGTTGTTCGGCGTCTTGCAACGGCAGGTTCACGACGAGGTGCGGCTGGTCGGGACGGCCGCCTCTCGAAACGACCGAGGCGCCGCTGATGCCTTTCAGCGCGTCCTCGAACGCGGTCAGCTGGGATGTGTCGGACGCGCTGCGTCCGGCGACGATGAACTCGTCGCTGGATCCGTTCGTGGCAAAATTGTCCGTCATGATGGTCGTCCTCACTGTCTTCCGTGTTTCCCCCGGACGACTATCGAGCCGCCCGGGGGACACTTGCAACGGGACACTTGCAACGTCTGAGTGCAGCCTTACGCCGGTCGATACGGGCTCAGTGATAGGTCACGCCCTGGTAGGGATAGATCGGGACGTTGGCCCAGCCGTTCTGCACCAGCTGCGGGCCGGCGTCGAACGGCAGGATCGAGCCGAGGATGCCGCCCGCGGTACTGCCGATGCTCCGGCCCAGGTTGCGATTGCCGAGCGCCTTGCCGACGAAGCCGCCGCCGAGGCCGCCGAGCGTGCTGCCGAGGAAGCCGCCGAGGATTCCCTGCGGGGCAAACTCCGGGGCCGCTTCGAACGGCAGCACGTTCTGGCCGTGCTGGCTCATGACGCCGCCGAGGGTGGGGCCGAAACTCCGATTCCCGAAGCAGTTGGTGATGGCGCCACCGTAAGGCGAACCGGTCTGGCCGAGCAGGTTGCCGAGATAGCCCTGCGGGGCGAATTCCGGCGCGGCCTCGAACGGCAGGAAGCGCTGGGCAAGCTGGCCGGCGACGCCGCCGATCTGATTGCCGAGGCCCTGATGGCCGAACGCACCGCCGATGGCGCCGCCGAGCGGAGCCCCGACCTGGCCGAGCAGATTGCCGAAGAAGCCCTGCGGGGCGAACTGCGGGCCGGCCTCGAACGGCAGGAAGCGCTGGGCGAGCTGGCCGGCGACGCCGCCGATCTGATTGCCGAGGCC
>NZ_JABFDM010000010.1 GCF_013178945.1 Bradyrhizobium aeschynomenes | reverse complement strand
GGCGACCTTGTCGTTCTCGTGCACCTCGCCGTCGGCATTGGCCTTGGCCCTCGCCGCCTTCTTCGGCTCGGCCTTGGCGGGCTCGGCCTTCGGCGCAGCCGCTTTCTCGACGGGCTTGGGCTCGGGCGCCTTCTCATGCGCGGGCGGGGTCTCGATCGCGGTCTCGCGGAAGGCGCGCTCCAGCTCGTCGAGCGAGACTTCGCCCGGACGCAGCGGACGTTCCAGCGTCTGGTCGATCAGCGAGCCCTGCGTCACCGCAGGCGCCGGCGGCGCGGCCGGAGCCGCGGGCGCGACCGGCGGCGCAGCCTCACCGGCGGCCATCGCGGCCATGCCGCGCTCGACCATCGCCTCGAGCTCGCTGATGAGGTCGCGGTCCTCGCCTTCGGGCTCGGCCTCATTGGCCTCGAGCTGTCCGAGCAGGTCCTTGATTCGGTCGATCGTGGTCAGGATCAGCGTGACGGCCTCGCCGGTCACCGGCATGCCGTCGCGGAATTTGCCCATCAGGGTTTCGGCAGCATGCGCCAGCGCTTCGAGTCGCGGCAGGCCGAGGAAGCCGCAGGTCCCCTTGATCGTGTGCACCAGGCGGAAGATGTTATCCAGGATCTTGGCGTTGTTCGGCTCCTGCTCGAACCGCACCAACTGATTGTCGACGGTATCCAGGCTCTCGCTGGTCTCCGTCAAGAACTCACGCAACAGATCATCCATGAAACTGGCCTTCCAAGAATTGGCGCTGCGATCGCGGCTCGATCGCTGATCCTGTCAGAGCGACGGTCGGTCCAGTGCTTTCGCCAAGGCGTGCGGATCAAACCGCCCGTCGCTCGGCTCAACGGACTTTCCTCGCTGCCATCGTTAGGCGGGGCCTTTCTCCGTCCCGTTAATTTTAATGTCCGTGCTAATACGGACGAGACCGATGCCGAAGACCTCGCGCCTTCGCTCTGGCTGCCGCCGGACTCAGGTCACCGCTTCGGCCTGAACAACGGCCAAGCTCTCGCGCTCGATCAACGTCCTGATCTCTTTCAACGCCTTGTAGAGCGCGCCTTCCGTGACATGGCGGTCCACGGCCTCAGCCTGGCCGTCGGCTTCCGGAAGCGCTCTGCGCAGCTCGTTCATGCAGGCGAGATAGGACGCGCGATAGCGGATCGCGTCGTTCTTCAAATACATCGTCTGGACGCAGAGATAGAGGCGCTTGGCCGGCGTATCGGCCGTTTCCGCGGTGACGGTGTCACGTTCGCGAAGGATCGGCGCATCGCCTTCGACAATGAAGCGCGCGCGTGTGTTCGAATTCACGATCACGCTGTCGCCGATCACGATTCGTTCGAAAGGCTTCAGCTCGACCCGCAAGGGCATGGCCCAGGTCTCCTCTCGGGAGTCTCCTTTCGGGAGCGGCATCGCCGGCAGGCTGCGCTCTCGTCGACACGAGACTGCCGTTGCACTCGCTCGCCGCGCTTGCCTGCAGCATCCGTCGATTTCGATCGAGCCCGGCGTGAATCCCGGATCGTCTAGCCGAAAGCGGCGGGGACCAGCCCCGCCGCCTCCGATGATGATGAGTGCCGCCCGCGCCTTAGCGCAGCAGCTGCAGCACGCTCGCCTGCGACTGGTTGGCGAGCGACAGCGCGGACACCGCGATCGACTGGCGGGTCGACAGCGCCTGGCTGTTGGCCGCTTCCTCGTTGGTGTCGGCCAGCGTCAGGGTCGACGAACCGGTCTGCAGCACGTTGATCAGGTTCTCGTTGAAGTCCTGACGGACCTGCACGACCGACAGGTTCGAACCCAGCGTGGAGGCCTCGTTGCGCAGCGTGGAGCTCGCCGAGTTGAGCACACCGATGACCTTGTTCGCCGAGTTGTTGTCGAGGAAGTCGGTGCCCGAGGTCAACGTCGAGAGGCCGAGGCCCGCCGAGTTGAACGTGACACCGGTGATCGACAGCGTCGACTTGCCGGTTTCGTTGAAGGTCAGCTTCAGCGTGTCGCCGTTCAGCAGGTTGATGCCGTTGAACGAAGCGTCAGCCGCGGTCGTGTTGATCTGCGCCAGCACGTTGTTGTACTGGGAGACCAGGCTCGCGCGCTGCGTCTGCGCGGTCGTATCAGCCACCGGAGCCGCCGCGGTCAGACCGTTGAAGGCCTGGCTCGATGCTGCCGCCGTGCCACCGATCGTGCCGATCGTGGCCGAGGCCGCGTCGTTGGTGGTGGTGAGCGTGATCTTGCCGGTGGACGAGTCGACGGTGGCCTGCAGGTTGTTGGCTGCGAGCTTCTCGTTGAGGTCGTTCAACGACTTGACCTGTCCTGTGCCCAGGCCGAACGTGATACTGGTCGCCGTGCCACCTCCTGTGGCGCCGACCGTCAACGTCTGTCCTGACAAGCCGTCGCCGACGGCAGTCAACCCGAGCTTGGCCAAGGTGCCGCTGCTGCCCGAGAGCGTCAATCCTGCCGCCGGCGGCGTCAGGGTGATCGCACCTGCGGTGATCGACGCGGTGACGCCGGTCTGGGTCTGGATCGCCGACAGCAGGTTGCTGACGCCGCCGCCGATGCCGATGCCGGTGCCAGTCGAGGACGTGCCGGTGACGACGGTGAAGGTGGTGCCGTTGACGACCAGCGTCTCACCCGAGGTGATACCGGTGGCGAGGTTGTTCGACGCGGTACCCGCCGTGCCCGACAGCTTGGTCGAGCCGGTGATCGCCACTGCGCTCGAGGTGTTGTCGTTGTTCACGGCAGAGCCGGTCACAGCCGTCGAGCTGGAGCCCAGCAGGTCGGTGGCGGTCGCACCGGTCAGAGCCGCCGAGGTCACGTTCGACTTGGTGGAGTAACCCACCGCGCTCTGCAAGACCTGGTTGGCGATCGACTTGGCGCTGTCGACGAGCTTCTGCAGCGAGGTGATGCCGGTGTTGGCGGCCTGCAGGACCTGCACGCCGTTGCCGATACCATCGAGCAGGTTGGAGATGTCGGAAGCGCGGTTGTCGAGACCCTGGGCGGTGAAGAAGTTGGTCGGATTGTCGAGCGCCGAGTTGACCTTCTTGCCCGTGGAGAGGTTGTTCTGCGTGGTGGCGAGGAGCTGAGCCGTCGACTGCAGCGAGAGCAGGTTCTGGCGAACCGACGCAGAGAGTACGATACCTGACATTGTCATTCCCTTCTGGATGAACATGAGTAGTGCTCGCCGAACCGTTCTGTCGGCGACGGGGCAGACTGGTCCCCGGAATCCTACCCGTTCGTTAAATTGAGCCGCGAACGGCGGCGGGCGCGCCCGGCGACCGCGGTTAATCCTAATTGGCTGCTAATCAATTCCGTCAATTGCGGGTGAAGTCGGCAAATTCCCGCGAAACTGGCGCGCTCGCTCGCGGCGTTTGCCAGCGATGCGCCTCCCTCGTTAGGACGACGGTAACTATGAACTGGGCAGGAGAGCCGACGAGGATGGTTCTCGATCCGCACGCGGGAGACTGATCTCGACGCTGGCGGCTTCGCCGTGCGGCTCCTTGAGCTCCAGGCGTCCGTTGGACCGCCTGACGAAATCCTCGACCATCCGGATGTCGTGAAACATCGCCTCGGGCCGCCTGGCGCCTTCCCCAATCGCCGACGCGCGCAGCACGATCACTGCGTCGCGATCGGAGCCGCCGTCCGATGCATGCGAGCCCGTCCTCATCGCCTCGATGTCGATCTTGCCTCCGGCATCCATGCCGTTGCGCGCCGTGATTCCGAGACACAGCAACGCGGCCATCAGCTGGCCGGGATCGACGAACACGGCCGGGACATCCGCGGCTACAGACGTGGTGACCTCGACCTCGGTCCCGAGCGTCGGCCGAAGCAGCCTTCCGACGTCGGTCAGCAGTTCGGCGAGCTCGACGATACATGGACGCGGCGGGCGCCCTCTCGCAAACGACAGAAGCTGCGAGGTCAATCGTGCACCACGCGTCGCCGCCTCGTCGATCAGGCGCGCAACGGCTGCAAGCTCAGGCCTGTCCTCGACGGCCTCGGCGAGAATGTCGATGGTGCCCGTGATCACGGTGAGAATGTTGTTGAAGTCGTGCAGAAGGCCGCCGGCGACCTGACCAACGATCGCCAAGCCCGGATTGACGTCGTGCATCGCCGGCTCAGCGGCCTCGACGCTCGTATTCGAGGAAGGCTGGCCGGCCACTTGATGATGAGAAAGCGCCATGAGTCCTAAGCTACCTGTTGGGGAGGATGGCGGGTTGCCGACAGAACGCACACGGGCCGGCTCCGCTGCCGTGCTCGGCTTCGCCATGGGATTTCACCGTCGTTGCCGACCATCGATCGCGCTCCGGCTGGACGCACCAGGAGCCTGAGAACCTCGCTCCCATCACGACGAGCGATCGTCATCACGGGAAATAGGAGCCGGGCCGATGCCAGCCATTCAGGACGAGAGTTGCATCCGACAGAAAAAGATCCGTCAACGAATCAGCGCGCTTGTTAGCGATTTTGGCCTCAAGATGTCGGCTGTCAATCAGGGCTGGAGCCGGCTGGGTCCCCAGCGCTCATTGGAGCGACCAGATCCAGAGGCGGACGAGCCTCTTCGGTCATCGCCGCTTGTCGGTCATCGCCGCTTGGCAGCCCGGGGCTGGCGGCGCGGGCGCCAAGCTTGGCTCCCGCTTGTATACAGGCTGCGCTCCATCAAATCACCTCAACGCGAGGGTCGAGAGGTAAGAACGTCGATGCATCCGCGAGATGTCTGCACAACAACGAGCACAGCAGGAACCAGCCACTGCTACTGGGAATCTTACCTGGTAATTCTTCTTGTCAGCGGCCGGGACGCGGCTTTATGGAACCATGAGTGCATTGAGATCCGAGAGGCTCTGTGACTGCAATGCAGGAGATGGCTTTGGACCCCAGCTTGCGTTCTCCGAACGGCTTCCTGTCGTCATTGGCTGACGACGATTTCGAGCTGATCCGCCCCTATCTGCGGACCGTCGATCTCGTGCAGGACTCGGTGCTCGCCGAGGTCGGCGAGAAGCTTCCGCGCATCTACTTCCCCCATCGCGGCGTCATCTCGCTCGTCGTCAACCTTGCACGCGGCGAGCGCGTTCAGGTCGCCATGATCGGGCGCGACAGCTTCTTCGGCAGCATGTCGCTGCTTGCTGGGGGTGATCCGGTGGTGCTCAACAGTGCGGCCGTTCTCGTGCCCGGTGTCGCCTCCGTCGTCGACATCGATCGGGTGCGGACCGCTGCGGAGCAAAGCGCGACCTTCCGCTCGCAGATGCTGCAGCATGCGCTTGCCATCTACGTGCAGAGCCAGCAGACGGCCGGTTGCAATGCCGCCCACACGGTCGAGTCGCGGCTGGCGCGCTGCCTGCTGCAGACGCACGATCTTTCTGGCGGCAACAAGCTCTACATCACCCAGGAATCTCTGGCCCAGATGATCGGCGCACGACGCAACAGCGTGTCGCTGGTGGCGAGCACGCTGCAGCAGGCCGACTTCATCCACTATAGCCGCGGCCATATCGAGATCATCGACCTGGAGGGCCTGAAGAAGACGGCCTGCGAATGCTACGGCGCCGTCAAGGGTCAGTACGAGAAGCTGGTGCGCCCGCGCTGTCTGCCCTGAGCAGCCTCGCCTGTCCGGGCAGCCTCGCTCGCCTGCCGGTTGTGGACGGGCCGCCTCACCGAAGAGTCCGTACAACTACGGCTCAAGGCATGATCGCCCCCGTTCGCCCCGACGGAATTAACGCGCTGTTCAACGGGCGCTGATAATTGTCGATGTGCTGACGAGCGCGAGTTCCAAGAAGCGTCGAATAATGTTCGTGCTGATATATCTCGCCCGTGTTCGGCTTTTGACCAAACGCGCGGAGTAATGACATGGCCTTTGATCTGTCGATGCCGATCCTGGTGGTCGATGACTACGCCACTATGATTCGGATCATCCGCAACCTGCTGAAGCAGCTCGGATTCGAGAACGTCGACGACGCCAGCGATGGATCGGCCGCGCTCGCCAAGATGCAGGCAAAGAAGTACGGCCTGGTGATCTCCGACTGGAACATGGAACCGATGACCGGCTACGACCTGCTGCGCGAGGTGCGCGCCAGCCCGGAGCTGTCGAAGACGCCGTTCATCATGATCACGGCCGAATCCAAGACCGAGAACGTCATTGCCGCCAAGAAGGCCGGCGTGAGCAACTATATCGTCAAGCCGTTCAACGCTGCGACGCTCAAGACCAAGATGGAAGCCGTGTTCGGGCCGGCCGAATAGCACGGGCGTTCCGGAATGTGATGTCCAACGGCCGGACCGGGAGTCCGGCCGTTTTGTTTAAGCGAGCGGCGCCTTCGGGATCTCCGAGGTCCCTGCGCCGATCGCGTGCCCCGTGCGCTCCTCCTCCGTAGTTGTACGGAAACCAAAATTTACGAGGGGGTCAGAGCCGGCCGTTAGACAAAACGCTGCTTGCCGATAACGCTCCAAGCCGGCTGCGGGACAGGGAATTCATGCGCAACGAACTCCTCGTGATCGAAGATGCCGAAGTGCATCTGTCCATTCTGCGGAAGATCGCGGCTCAGGCCGGCTTCAACACGACCGGCGTCAACTCGGTCGACGCTGCGTCCGCCGTGTTGCAGAAGAGACATTTCGACTGCGTGACGCTCGATCTCTCGCTGGGCGAGCGATCCGGCACCGAGGTTCTGGATCGCCTCGCGGAGCTGAAATTTCGTGGTCCGGTGCTGATCATCAGCGCCTCCGAGGAAGACGCGCTCTACGCTTCCGTCCGTATCGCGAACTTTCTCGAACTGAACGTCTACCCCCCCTTCTCCAAGCCGATCAATCTGACGCTGCTCCGACAGACGTTGAAGCAGATCGCACACGACACCGACCGCCAGAGGCTGGTCAGAGCGGCGGGCTGGTAGCAGACAATGAGCAACAAGAAACGTTTTCTGGGGGCGCCTGCCGCGATCGCGCTCATCCTCATCTGCGTCATTGCCGGCAGCAACCTGTTCTTCCTGACCAATCTGCGCGAGAACGCGCTTCAGCACGCCGAGGAAGATCTCAGCCGACACAGCCTTACTCTCGCCGAGAATGCCGACCGCTCGGTGAAGTCGGTCGACCTCGTACTCACCAGCGTGCGCGATTATCTTGCACGCGGCGGCGCCATCGACGCCGCGGCGTACCGCAAGGTCGCCTCCGACTACCAGACGCATCTCCTGCTCAAGGAGAAGATCGCCGGATTGCCGCAGATCGATGCGGTCACCTTGATTGACGCGCAAGGCAAGCTCCTGAACTTCTCCCGCTATTGGCCGATCCCCGACGTCAACATCGCCGATCGCGACTACTTCAAGGCGCTGAAGGGCGATCCGGCACTGCAGACCTTCGTCAGCACGCCGGTGCAAAATCGCGGCGACGGCACCTGGAACATCTATTTCGCCCGACGTCTGGACGATTCGAAGGGTGAGTTCATGGGCATGATGCTCGGCGCCATGTCCGTGCCCTACCTGGAGAACTTCTTCGGCTCCACCGCGCTCGGTCTCGAAGCCGCCGTGTCGCTGGTGCGCGAGGATGGCACGCTGCTCGCGCATTTCCCGCCCACGAGCGAGATCGGCAAGCCGACCTCCGGCTTCGGACAGCGCGCACTGTCGGCCGGCGGTGTGCTGCGCGAGCCCTCCGCCAGGACGGGCGAGATGCGCCTGCGGGCGGCGAGGATGCTGCCCAACTATCCCGCGATGATCGTCGTGTCGGTGTTCGAGCACGACGTCCTGAAGGCCTGGCGCGCCATGGCCACGCTGCTGGTCCTCGTATCGCTGGTGAGCGCAATGGCCGTGCTCGCCGCGGCGGTCCTGATCTCGCGCTGGTGGGAACGCCACGAGCACCTGATCGAAGCGGCCGAGGCCGCCAATGCCGCGAAATCCACCTTCGTCGCC
Source organism: Bradyrhizobium aeschynomenes (assembly GCF_013178945.1). Classification (GTDB taxonomy): domain Bacteria; phylum Pseudomonadota; class Alphaproteobacteria; order Rhizobiales; family Xanthobacteraceae; genus Bradyrhizobium; species Bradyrhizobium aeschynomenes. Next base: position 257,398 of record NZ_JABFDM010000010.1, on the reverse strand, counting down.
ATGATGAGCCACGAGATCCGCACGCCGATGAATGCGGTGCTCGGCCTCGCCACTACGCTGCTGGAAACCAACCTCGACCCGGAGCAGCGCCGCTCGGTGGTCGCGATCCACAATGCCGGCGACAATCTGCTCGAGATCCTCAACGACATCCTCGACTTCTCCAAGCTCGAGTCCGGCCAGCTGTCGCTCGAGGACATCGCATTCTCCGCGGAAGCCCTGGTCCACAACACGCTGAGCATCATCGGGCCGCGCGCCTCCGCCAAGGATCTGAAGCTCAGGAACGTCAGCGATCCCACGGTGCCGCCGGCGCTGGTGGGCGATGCCGGCCGCATTCGTCAGATTCTGCTCAACCTCGTGTCAAACGCGGTCAAGTTCACCTCGTCGGGCGAAGTCGTCATCACCACGCGCTGCATCGAAAAGGATGACGAGAAGGCGACGGTCGAGTGGACCGTGACCGACACGGGCATCGGCATCGCCGCCGACAAGATCGGCTCGCTGTTTGCGAATTTCGTGCAGGCCGACAACTCGATCAGCCGGCGCTTCGGCGGCTCAGGACTGGGGCTTGCCATTTGCAAGCGCCTCACCGAGCAGATGGGCGGCGAGATCAAGGTGACCTCGACGCTGGGCAGCGGCTCCACCTTCTCGTTCCGCCTGACGCTGCCGATCGCCGAGGCCGTGGCGGTGCCCGAGCAGAACGATGACAGCATCTACGCCTCGCTGCAGAACCGCATCGCGGCGTTCGGCAGGCCATTGCGCGTGCTGGTGGTCGACGACAATCCGACCAATCGGCTCGTCGCCACCAAGATGCTCAAGGATTTCGACATCCAGACCGACACGGCGTGCGACGGCGCCGAGGCCGTCACCGCCGCCAGCCGCTTCAACTACGACCTGATCCTGATGGACGTCCGCATGCCCGAGATGGACGGCTTCCAGGCGACCCGGACCATTCGTGCGCGGGGCGAGCGCCGCTCCAACGTGCCGATCATCGCCTTCACCGCGAACGCATTCATGGAGGACATCCGCGCCTGCCGCGAGGCCGGGATGAACGACTTCGTCGTCAAGCCCGCGCGCAAGAAGGCACTCGTGGAAGCCATCCTGCGCGTGCTGCCGGCCCCCACGCCGGTCGTGGAGATGGCGGCGTCCGACACAGCTCCGCTGGTGCCGGCCGAGCAGGACGCCGGGCCGGCCGACCTCTCTGCCGACACGGAGGTTGCTCCCGAGCCTGCGCTCGATCGCGAAGCCTATGCGGAGCTGGTCGGAGAGATCGGAGACGATGCCGCGCAGGAGATCCGCGATGTGTTCTTCAGCGAGACGGATGCGCGGCTGAAGCTGTTCCGCAAACTGTCGCTGGATGGCGACCGCATCAAGATCGGCCGCGAGGCGCATTCGCTGAAGAGCGCCGCCGGGACCTTCGGCTACAGGCGTCTGGCGACCTTTGCGCTCGCGCTGGAGAAAAGTGCACCGCGCCTCTCTCCCAAGGAATACTCCGAGCTGCTCGACAACATCGACGCCGCCTACTCCGCCGCGAAGGCCCAGGAGCTGCAGTACTGAACGCACGCTCAGCCACGGCATCGCGCCGGCGCATATCGAGCGTTCGTCGTCGCCGAGACGGGGCCGAGATGACGAACAGGGCGTTCATGGGCGAGATTCGCAGAACGCGATCTTCATATTCCCTACCAATGGGTTGACGCCGTACTTCTACGGCTCACGATTTTCACAATCAACTAATCATGAGCTGCGAGACTGCGGTCACATAGGAGATGTGTCCCATGTTTACTTTTGAAACCGCCGACCAGAAGGAAGTCAGGCGTTTCCGAATTGCGCAGTTCAACGGCCGGACCGCGACCGTGAAATCCGGTGGCGCGACGATCACCGGCCACGTCCGTTCCGTGATGGAAAAGGAAGCAAGCGTACCGCCGCGTTGGACCATTACCATCGTGCCGACGCCGCCAAAGGCCCAGGCGCCGCTGCGGCCGACCTCCCGCGTTCGTCCTTTCGCAGAGGACTATTTCTGATCGTACTGCGAGCCGGACCCCGATCCGTTCGTGCAACGGACCTGATCGGGCTCTCGGCGGAGTACGTCAGCACATGACGACGAGCTCAACCCGCTGCACGGGCGCGCCCCGCCCCCGTGCCGACGGTCATCCGATCTGGTTGAGAAGCGCCGCGCGGACCAGCTCGGCGGTGTTGCGCGCGCCGAGCTTGCGCATGGCCTCGGCCCGATGGCTCTCGAAGGTGCGAGGGCTGATGCCCATCCGCAATGCCCCTTCCTTGTTCGAATGGCCATCGCTGATCAGCTTCAGAACCTCGCGCTCGCGCGGGGTCAGCGATTTGCTGGCACGTCCGGAGCGCACGGAAGCTGCAGCCGGCGCGGGCTCCTGGTCACGCCCGGAGCCCATGCGCGACAGCGGACCGAACTGGCGCTGCGCACCGGAAATCTTGTTCACGAGGGCGCACACGCGCTCGGTCTGCAGCAGCGCGTTGTCGACCACGATCTGCACGTGCCGGCGCTCACCGGGACTGCGGGCAATCTCGTCGCTGCGCTGCTTGATCTCGCCCATGTAGAGCATCAGGGCCGTGAGCGAGCCGTTGAGCTGGCGCGCCAGCGCCAGTGAGTCCTGATCATCGCAGGGCTCCGCCGCGAGCGCCCCCTCACGGGCCACCGCGACGCCGTGGTCGTTAACTTTCGTGGCCGGAACCGGGCCGGCGCGATCGTCAGAAAGGCTGTTGCTGAGCTGTGGCATGCCCCATTCTGGCGCAACCGCGGCTTTATCATGGTTAACATTCGAAACCGTAACAATACGGGATATTTCGGCCAACTCGCGCGATTGTCGATATATTCCCTCAAGAGTTGCAATTCGAGAAGGTTAACCCAGAGCGTCAGTGGGCGTGATCGGCTCCGTCATTTTCCGTCTTCGCAGGCTATCAACTCCATCGTGCATTCCGTCCATTATTTACGGATATTAATTTGGCACCAACTGTTTCGTGGTTCGATGCGCCCGTTCTCGTCCGTTGAGACGAGCCGTTGAGACCTCGAGCAGACAGCCAGATACGCCATGGGACCGGTCGACCGGATCTGGGAATTCCTGCAGCGGTTGTCGCCGTTGACGCGGAGCTGTCTGCTCAGCGAGCTCGAACGACTGGAGCTGAGCGGCGTCGACATGCCCGGGTCGGCCGATCTCCAGGCCCGGTTGCGCGCCGAGATCCGCAATAACGGCGCCGGCGGTCACCGCACCATCAATCCGTCGCGCTACTTCTTCATGCCGGTCGAGCAGCTCCTCATCGACGGCTCGCCGGAGCATGCCAACGAAGGCCGCATTGCCCGCGGTTCGCTGACGCCGATCTGGGAATGGATTTCGCGCGACCTGCTCCCGACCATGGCCCGCGACTACAATGCGCAGATGAGGGATCTGATCGCGGCCGACAAGCAGCGCGAGATCCTCAAGACCGCGAGCGCGTTCCAGACGAAGGTGACGAAGTCGCTGGAAGGTACGCTGGGGCGAGCCGACGGCATCGAGCAGGTTCGCGACAAGCTCAAGGCCTACACGGCCTCTCCGTCTGTGTTCGACGACGTCGTCAAGCTGATGAAGGCGCTGCGCGCCCGCGAGGAGCTGGCGAAATTTGCCGACTCGCTGCCGGACAGGATCGCGGAATTCGACGACCCGCAGGTCAAGAAGATGGCGCTGCTGCTCGACGGCCTCCGCAAGAAGGAGCCCGAGGCGGTGCCCTTTGCGCTGACGCTGGTTGCCAAGCGCCTGAAGGAGCCCTGGCAAGTGATGCGTCTGGCGACCAAGGCGGCGCGCTCCAAGAACGTCGCCGACGTGATCACGGCGCCCTACGCCATGACCGTGCCTATGGTGCTCGACCAGCTCGAGGACAAGCGCCTCGCGCTACGCGTTGCCCTGAAGAACAACCGCGTCGTGACGGCCAAGGAAATTCTGACCAACATCTATGATATCGAATATGCCATCCAGGTTCGCATCGACAGGATCGAGGAGTCGGACTGGGGCCATCGTCTGAGCGCGATCATGAGCAACACGGCCAAGATGGTCCAGGACGAGGTCAAGCGCTTCCCGGACGAGGTCGGACACGTGCTCGGCTCCAACAGGCTGCGCAGCCACCGCTCGTTCGGCGACCGCCTGACCTACATCGCCTGGAAAGGCCGCGACGCCATCAAGACGGCACTGCGCTCGGCAACCGGCTGAGAGACTCGCACTATCGCCCGGACGCGCAAAGCGGGACTCACGAGCTCTCCGCTTCGGGCCACCGGCCGATTGACCTACCCCTTGGCCATCCGTTCGCGAGCCGATTTGAAGCCGGCAACGAAGCGCGCCAGCGTGTCCGAGGTCTTGCCGCGCGGCAGCATCACCTCGACCAGCGAGAAGCGCCCGCGCCGATGCACGGCGCGCTCGAGCGCGGCCACGAGCTCGGCACGGGTGGCGACACGCTCGCCCGTGCCGCCGATGGAGTTGGCGATCTCGGCATAGTGCCAGTCGTCGAGATCGTTGAAGCGCGACTCCGGCTGGAACACGCGCAGCATCTCCCAGCTGCAATTGTTGAACAGCACGACGATGGGATCGAGGCCATAGCGGCGGCAGTTGCCGAGCTCCCAGCCGGTCATTTGGAATGCGCCGTCGCCGACCAGGATCAGCGGCCGCAGGCCGGTCGAGGCGACGCCGATTCCGGCGGGCACGCCGAAGCCCATTCCGGCGTAGTAGCCCGGTGCCGCCAGCGCCGTGTTGTCGATCTCCATGGCCGTGAACAGGCAGTCGCCGATATCCGAGGTCATCGGCATCCGGCCGTGCCGGTCGAACATGTCGTTGATCGCGGTTGCGATGTCCGACGGCGCGATGGGCAGGTCGTCCGCCGCAAGACCGCGAGGATAGGTCGAGCGTTGCCGGAGGAGACCCGCAGCGGTCGCCCGCGGCGTGGCGCGCGCCTCCAGCGCGTCGATGAGATCGCCAAGCGGCATGTCGCGATAGGCGTGATGCCCGATCTGCACCTCGCGGCTGGCCGCCAGGATCATGCGGCGCGGGTCCGGCGCCCGGTTCGACAACGCGAAATTGGTATCCGACAGAATGACGCCGAGCATCAGCACGAGATCGGCATCCTCGACGAGCTGGGTGATGGCCGGATCGCCGGCCGCGCCGAGATAGGTGCCGGCAACGACGTCGTCGGCATTGTCGAGCAGGCCGCGCCCCATGAAGGTGGTGACCAGCGGCAGGCCGAGCTTGCGCGCGAGCGCCGCGATCCGGTCCTCGACGCCATAGCGGCGGATTTCGACATCGACGACGATCACCGGACGCTCGGCCCTGGCAATGCGCGCGAGAATCTCGTCGACGCACTCGTCCAGCGCCTCGCGGTTGGCCGCGCGCGGAGGCAACGGCCGCACCGGCTCGACCTCGGCATCGACCATGTCGCGCGGGAATTCGATATAGACCGGCAGCGACAACTCCTTCGCGCTGCGCAGCACGCGCGCAATCTGGGCCGGCGCGGTCGCCGGATCACTGAGCACCGCCTGATCGCAGGTGACCTCCTTAAACACCGCGAGCTGGGTGTCGACGGTGCGCGCCTGGTGATGCAGCAGGAAGCCGGAGACGCGCTCCCGCGCGCCCGGTGCACCGGCGATGACGACGACCGGCGAACGCTCGGCATAGGCGCCCGCCACGGCATTGACGACATTGAAGGCGCCGGCGCCATAGGTGACGACGGCGACGCCGAGCCCGCCATGATAGCGGGCCGCAGCATCGGCCGCGAAGCCGACCGCCGGTTCATGACTGAGCGTCACGCTCGGCAGGATGCTGCTTTCCTCGATGACCTTGAACAGCGGCAGCACGAAATCGCCGGGTATTCCGAAGATCTCGCGCGCGCCGTGATCCTTCAGAGCGGCAAGCAGCGCATGGGACAGAGCGGGCATCCGGATCCTCCGGGGTGTGCGTGGCGTTCGGCCGGTGCTACACGATCAGGGATGCGCTGCCAATCACGCCGCCGTTCAACCTCTGCCGACGACTCCATCACACACTCGCCGCCACATGACGAGCCGCTAGTTCCGCGTGACCAGCTGGGCCTGGGCCGACGGGGCAGCCGGCGCGACGGCGTGCGGCGCGACCAGCACCGCCGCGAACAGGATCACAGCCGCAGTCATCATGCCGAGCTTCAGCATGACCGTCCTGCGATCGGTGATCGGCAGAAACAGAAAGAACAGCAGCGCCGCTGCCAGCACCAGATCGAGCATGTAGGACATGGATCGCCTCCTCCGTTGCCGGCGACCATGGGCCATGGGGGCTTTTCGCACTGTGTCCGCCGTCACGGAGCGCCGCCCGCCGCCGCATTCGGCGCGCAAAGCGCGCCGTCGATACCGACCCCACACGGTGGCTGCAAGCTGGATTGACCATCGCCGAGACGGTACACTGCCTGGAAAATTCAAACGGGGTTCTGACCTTTCATGACCAAGAAGCGAGCGCTCATCACCGGGGTCACGGGTCAGGACGGCGCCTATCTCGCCGAATTGCTGCTCAGCAAGGGTTACGAGGTCCACGGCATCAAGCGCCGCTCATCCCTGTTCAATACCGATCGGATCGACCATCTCTATCTGGACCCGCATGAGTCGGATCCGCCGTTCCGGCTGCATTATGGCGACCTGACGGATTCCTCCAGCCTCATCCGCATCGTCGGCGAGGTCCGCCCGCACGAGATCTACAATCTGGCGGCACAGAGCCATGTGGCCGTCTCGTTCGAGGAACCGGAGTACACGGCCAATTCCGACGCACTCGGCACGCTGCGGCTGCTCGAAGCCATTCGCATCGTCGGTCTCGAGAAGGAAACGCGGTTCTATCAGGCCTCGACGTCGGAGCTCTATGGACTGGTGCAGGAGGTCCCGCAGCGGGAGACGACGCCTTTCTACCCGCGGTCCCCCTATGCCGTGGCGAAGCTCTACGCCTATTGGATCACGGTGAATTACCGCGAGGCCTACGGCATGTATGCCTGCAACGGCATCCTCTTCAATCACGAGTCACCGGTCAGGGGCGAGACGTTCGTCACCCGCAAGATCACCCGCGCGCTCGCCCGCATCCACCTCAATCTGCAGGACCATCTCTATCTCGGCAACCTCGATGCGCTGCGCGATTGGGGGCACGCCCGCGACTATGTCGAGATGCAGTGGATGATGCTGCAGCAGAACGAGGCCGAAGACTACGTCATCGCCACCGGCGTGCAGCACTCGGTGCGCGACTTCGTCAATCTGGCGGCTGACGAGATCGGCCTCGCACTGGAATGGAGGGGCAGCGGCGCCGACGAGAAGGGCTATGACGCCGCCACCGGCAAGTGCCTCGTTTCGGTCGACCCGCGCTATTTCCGGCCGACCGAGGTGGCGACCCTGCTCGGCGACGCATCGAAGGCCAAGCAGAAGCTCGGCTGGGTGCCGCGGACGACGTTTGCAGAGCTGGTCCGCGAGATGATGCGGGAAGATCTCGAATCGGCCAAGCGCGACGAGCTGATCAAGCAGCATGGCTTCCGCTACTTCACGCGCCACGAGTGACGGGCGCGGGCGTCGGCGGCTGGAGGTCCCGGGTGACGTTTCTGCCGCGCCACTGCTCTATGCGTCGAACAGCGCAGCCTCGGTGAAAGCAAGGTCGCCGAGATCAGGCGGATGTGGTCCTTTGGCATATTTCCGGCCGCGCCGTTCGGAGTACCAGCCGACCAGCGCGGTCATCGGCGCGTTGGCATCGAGCCGCACCAGGAGTCCGCCCCGACGGAGCAGAAACCGTCCGATCGCGCTGGCAAAGCGGGCGACATCGGCCATGTCCCGAACATAGAGCAGCCTGTAGACCGGCAGCCAGTTCTTGACCCGGTGTTTCTGAAACACGAACGGATAAGAGATGCCCGCCTCGTGCACGACCATGCTGAGACAGCCCCAGTCGGCATGCTGCCGCAACAGGTCGACCTCATAGGCGGAGAGCCCCGCTGAATTGCTCTCCGCGAACTCGCCGATCGTCACTCCGGCCTTCGGCGGTGACAATGCCAGGGCCGCGTAGATCTGGCCGCGGCAATAGACCGAGAAGCCTTGCGCCTCGACCTGCGGCCAGGTGTGCGGCGCCGGTGTGATGTTGAAATATGTCACGGTCTTGTCGCGCGTGGCCGCACGAACCAGCATCGAGCTGAAGGCACGGAAAGCGGCCTCGACGTACCAGCTGGAGACGTTGGCCCTGACGATCGATACGCCGTCGCACTGCACTTCGGAAAACAGCAGCAGGATGACGCCGACCGGCGTGCCGCCATGGTCGAGACAATAGCCGAATGTCGGACAGCCCGCGGGCCGTGGACGGGCGGCGTGGCGCTCGAGCCCGCGCAACCAGTAGTCCTCACGGCGGAACGGGAAGCCGCGCGTCAGCAGCGCAGCAACTGCAGCAAGATCGGCCGTTCCAATTTCGCGGATGCGCACGCCAATGACCGGCTGGGCCGGCACAGCCCCCTCGCTCGCAAGACCGGTCTTTCTGATCGGCAGCATTCCGGATTTACTCGACCGATGATCGTTGTGCACGCTCGCCGCAGCAAGCGATGTTACCGCTGCAATTAGCCTAAAATGGGTGTGTCGCAGTGAACCACATCGTGCCGTCATTACCATCGCGTTAACGCGCGACATGGATTCCGCCGTCCGCCATCGTCAGCGGCGGTCGGTCACGGCCGCGGCACGCGAAACATGTAGGTCTCGTTGGCATTGAGCCCGTCGACGAAGAAGCGGCCGGGTCTTACGTCGATGCGACGCTGGAGCCCGTCCCATCCCCACACTTCGAGGCTGCGCGCCCAATCGGGCAATTCGATCTCGACCGCGCGGCCCGGCCGCTCGGTCCATCCGGCGATGTTCTGCCAGACGATCAGCTCGGCATCGGCGCCGGTCAACCGGTAGAGCGCGAGCTGCCGGTCGATCGACACGATCCTCATGTGGCCGGCGAGCTGCAGCACCGTCTTCAAGACCAGGCTGCGCGCCTCGGGCACCCACGGATCCTCACCGCTGGCCATCGCATAAGCGAGGCCATCGACACGCGGTGTGTCGCCGAGATTCCAGGGAAAAGCCACCACCGAGACCGGCGAACGACCATCCTGCCCAACCACGGCGAGCTGATCCCAGATCGCACTCAGAAACAATCTGGCCGCCACCTGCTCGTTATCCCATGCGCCAGCGCGCGCGACGTTGAACTCGGTGGTGTAGAAGTTGACATCCCGACGAAGGCCCATCGCCTGCTTGACGCGATCGAAGCAGGTCTGCACCGAGAACTCGCGTCCCCTGGTCATGGGATACCATCGATCATTGTAGTAGGTGTGAAGATCGATCCCGTCGAGCCGCCCGTCCGCGAGCAGATCGGCAATCGCCGGCCCATAGCCGCGCAGCGTCGCGTCGCCATGCGAGTTGCAGGTGGCGAAGCCGCCGGGAACGACCCGCAGCTTCGGATCGATGCTATGGACACCGTCGGCCAGTCCCGCCAACGCATCGTGGTAGTCCTTGCGCGGAATCGAGGCCTGCACGTCGGGCTCGTTGATCGCCGTGAAGATGGTTGCGCCCCAGTCGGGAATGCCGTTTTCCAAGCCCCAATCGCCCCCTGGGCGAAACCGCTTCGCCATCGCCTGTCCCGCAGCAAACCAGTCCTGATAGGATCCGATCGGCTGCGGCGGACTCAGGGTTTGATAGCTGCCCTCATATTCGAGCAGGATCAGCGGCGTGATGCCGTGCCGGTGCGCTTCGAGCATGGCCGCATCGAAATCCCGCGGCGTCGGAACACGCGCGAGCGTACGCCAGCCATAGGAATCCATCCGGCCCATCCTGGCGCCGACGCCATGCAGCGCCTGGTACAGCTGGGTGCTCTTGCCGGCGAGATGCGTGACGAGATTGCCGCCGCCCATGAAAGACCGGATCGTAGCACCGTTCACAACGTCGGCAACGCCCGGCGTTGCCGAGCCAATCGTTAACAGCACTATGCTAATGACCAGCAGATTGGAACGAAGTCGCAATGTCTAGTCCCGTAGATGTCCGTAATGACGTTTGAGATCGTCCAGGTCGTTCAAGAGATAAGCAATGCCGGCGGCGTGGAAACCGTTGCCATCGAGCTGGCACGTGTTTTCGGCCGGAATGGTTTATCGAATGTCGTTCTGGCCAGCACGGTGGCTGAGAATCTCGAACAGTCGATCCGGGTGGAGCGGGTTGCGCCATGGCTTGCGCGGATTCCGACCCGCGGGCTCTTCCGGTACATCGGTCGCGCGGTCGTCGTGCCGCTGTTCACGCTCGCAGCGACCCGGGCGCTTGCGCATCATCCTGACGCCCTCGTCATCAGCCACGGCGACAGTCTCAAAGGCGACCTGCTGATCGTTCACGCGGTCAATGCGCAGAGCCTTGCCGAGAAACGAGCCGCCGGCAGCTGGCGCTGGCTGCTCAATCCCATGCATCTCTGGGTGGCCTTGCGCGACCGGTTCATGATCGGCGGGCTTCGCTATCGCGCCTTCGTCGCAGTATCGGAGCGCGTGACCGCAGAGCTGCAGCGCTTCTATCGCGTTCCCTCCTCACACGTTCATGTCATCTCCAATGGAATCGATCTCCATCGCTTCAGCCGCGACGAGCAGGCGGGACAGGTGATCCGGCACGAGTTCGGCATTCCGAAGCATGCGCGCGTGCTGCTGTTCGTCGGGCACGAATTCCATCGCAAGGGATTGGCCCATGTCGTCGGCGCGCTCGATCGGCTCGGCGACGATGTCCGGCTGCTGGTGGTCGGCTCGGACAATCCGGCCCCCTATCGCAAGCTGACGCGCAAGGCGCAGGATCGGCTCATCTTTGCCGGCTCGCGATCCGACATGCCCGCGATCTACTCCGCCGCCGACGCGTTCGTCCTGCCGACGAGCTACGAGACTTTCTCGCTGGTCTGCATGGAGGCGATGGCCTGCGGGGTGCCGGTGTTCGCAACGCCGGCCGGCGGCATCGAGGACTATCTCCGCGATGGCATCAACGGCTTTCGTGTCCGGATGGACGCGGAGGACATCGCGACCAGGATCGCTGCCGTGCTCGATGATCCCGCGCTGCTGCAGCGGCTCCGGGACGGCGCGTGCGCAACGGCGCAGCGCTATGGCTGGGATGAGGTCGGGCTGAAATATATCGAGCTGCTCAGGCAGATCGATGCAGCCAAACGGGCACCGAGCCAGTCGGCGATGACGCTGTCGGCCAAAGCATAGCGCGCTAACGGCTCGCCTGGAGCGGCTGCCGCTGCACCATGCGGGACGCATTCCTCGACATGTCTGCAGCACGACACGCCGTCTCGATCGCACTTGCCACGGCGTCGTAGGTGAACCGCGCAAGCACATTGGTGCGCGCGGCCCGTGCGCACGTCGCCAGTTCCAGCCGGTCGGCCGTGAGACCGTCGATCAGCCGGCACAGGCGGTGCGGATCACGCTCCGGCACGATCCAGCCGCCTTCGCCGACCACATCCGGAATGGCACCGCAGGTCGATCCGATCACCGGAACGCCGCAGGCCTGCGCCTCGATGATTACCCGGCCGAATTGCTCGCGCACCGCACCGGTCGTCCGTGTCAGCAGCAGCAGCGCATCCAGGCCGCGCAGGAACGAAGCAACTTCGGCTGGCGAGGCCCACCCTTGCAGATCGACGCGAGCACCCAGGCCGAGTTCCTTCACCCGCTGGCGCAGATGTGCCTCGTGCGGGCCTTCGCCCATGATGCTCAGCGTGGCCGCGGACCTCGTGCGCGCGAGCGCCTCGAGGGCGTCATCGAGGCCTTTCTCGACCACGAGCCGGCCGACATAGCCGAGCCGCAGCGGCGCATCCGCAATCCGGGTCGGCCGCTCACCGGCCGGAGCGAAGGTCGCGAGATCGACGCCATAGCCGATGGGCGTCACCGGACCCGCATAGCCGCGCGCCCGAACGACATCGGTTGCCGCGGGACTGCGCGATAGAATGTGGTCGGTGCGGCCAAGGACGAACCTGCGGATCGCCTCGAACGGCGGCGGCAGCCGCTTCAGGATGTTCTGGTCGACCTCCAGCACCAGCGCTGCACGGCCGCGCAGCATCTGCGCCTGCAACGCCACGATGCTCCACGGCTCCTCCCAAAGGTGAATCACGTCGGGATCGAGCTCGCGCAACAGCCGGCGCAATGCCGGATAGAAATGCAGGTACCATTTCATCGGACCGACTTCCGGCAGCCGGATCGGCAGGCGATGGACCGGATAACGATCGTCAAAGGGCGCAGCGGTGATCGTACGGCCGAACTCCTTCCACACCTCCGGCATGACGAGGTGCAGATCGACGTCCGGCCGGGACGCGAGATGACGATAACGCAACCGGCCCGCTTCGCTGCTGGTGGCCGGATGCGCAATCGAGACGATCCGCAAACGCCCCCTGCTAGACACGGCCCATCACCTTTGCTGCGGCACCGCTCAGACCCGTCAGATGCATTTCCATCGTCGCGACGGACCGATGCGATCCATTCATGGTGTTGCGCGGGATCGAGAACGGATCCTGGCCGCCATGGACCAGCCCCTTGCGCGTGGTCGCAGCGCTCGAAAATCCGGCCTTCTGCGCAAGCGCGAAATCGCGCGGACCGCAATCGGCCGCGCGCCCGTAAGGAAACGCGAAGTGCTCCACCTCGATTCCCAGCCGCGCGTTCAGACGCAGCCGCGCGTCTGCCAGTTCATGCATCGCGTCCCGAGGGGACAGTGAGGCGATCCGCGCATGCGACACCGTGTGCGCGCCGATCTCGACCAGCGGATCGCGCGCGAGCGTCTCGAGCATCTCCCAGGAGATCGCGTGCTTCCAATGCATCGCATCGATGTCGATGCCGTTGGCGGCACAGAACGCGGCGTAACGATCGGCCGCCTGCGGGCCGTCCCAGCTTGCCGCAATCTGGGCGAACGCCGCGCGGCGCTGCTCGGGGCTCGAGAGCGTCATCTCCTCACCATCGACCGTCACGCGATCCTCGCTCAGCAGCGCATCCTCGAGGCCGGCCGCCCACAGCGGCAAGGTGCCGTCGGGAATCCCCGTGGTGACAAACAGCGTCACCGGCACATTGTGCCGACGAAACACCGGCACCAGCAGCTCGAACGTGTCGCGGTAGCAATCATCGATCGAGAAATTGACGTAGCGGCGGGTCGACTCGGCGCCCGCCGCCCGACGCAACGCCTCGCTGATGGTCACGACATTCCAGCCCTGATCGCGGACATAGCCGAGGAAGCGGTCGAGAAAATCGGCATCGACGTAGAAGTCGCGGTTGGGCAGACGCTCCCATTGCTGCGACGGCGCCGCACGGTGGAAGGTCAAGCAGCAGCCGCGCGGACCGAGCACGCGGTCGGCGGCCTTGGCGAGCGGAAGAACGAATGCGCTGGACGCCATCATGGCCTTGGCGGCGGCGAGGGCCAAAATCGTCAACTCAGCTCTCCCTTCATCTTGAACGTGCGACGAACATGCCTGAACGCAGCGGCCACATTGGACGGCAGCAGAATTCCGATCGCGAAAGCAAGGCAGAGCAGATACGCCAAGCCGCCGAGGAACAGACGCGGCAGCAGGGTCGGGACTGCGTCCTGGATCATCATGCCGAGCACGACCATCAACGCCGTCGGCAGCAGCGCCAGGCCGATCACGAGCAGGAGCTTTCGCGCATCGCCGAGCACGAAGACGACGCCACCCAGCAGCACGAGGCTGCGGATCGCCTCCCCGATGCCAAGCAGCTGCATGCCGGCGGCCGGTGACGGGTCGAACAGATGGGTCAGCAGATTGAAGCCGATATTGGACAGATAGGCCGAGACGATGATCAGCGCGGCGACGCCGTTGCGGCCGGCGCCGTTGAGCAGCCGGATCAGGATCCAGCCAAGCGTCGCGGCCCACACGCCGCAGGCGATGCCCTTCAGAGCGTGCGAGGTCAGCAGCAGTGCTTCGTCACCGAAGGCACCGCGGAAATAGATCAGGCGCACGATGTCGGTCGAGAACACCAGGAGGAACGCGGACGCCGGCAGGGTCAGCGCGAGCAGCGGCCGGAGCAGCGCCTCGGTCTGGGCCCGCGGATCGCCCGGCGCATGCTGCGACAGCACGGCCATGCCGAGCGGCTGGCTGATCAGGAGCAGTGCGCTTTCGGTCAGGGAGCGGGCGTAGTCCAGCGACGCGACGGCCCCCGTGGTCAGGCGCGACGCGGTGAGACGCTCGATCCAGACATTGCCCTGCTCGGCGAGAGGCAGCGCGAGCAGCACGCGCAGCCGCTTGAAGAACTCGATGCCCTTGTCGGCGACCGTGCGGACGGTCAGTCCGGAGAAGCTCAACTCGCCCTCGCGCCACAGCGAGAACAGCCCCCATGCCGCAAGGCCATTGAAGGCAACGGTGAAGGCGCAGGCGAGCATATAGGCATCGCCGGTCAGCGCGAGCAGGCCGATGCCGCCGATCACTGCGACGTTCAGCAGGCTGGCTCGGACATTGGTCAGCCGGGTGCGGCCAAGCGCGATCTCGCCGGCCGCGAGCACGTTGAGGATCGCCGAGGCCGGCATGCCGAACGCCATCATGCGCACGAAATGCAAGGTGAGCTCGCGCCCCTCCGCCGAGAAGCCGCCGACGACCGCGCTCACCCAGAGCTCGCCGAGCAGCAGGATGATCGCGGTCACCGCGCTCGAGACGACGGCGATGACGATCGTCAGCGCACCGAGGCTGCGCGCGGCATTCGGCCGCTGCAGCGCCTCGCGATGCATCGGGATCATGATCGCCGGCACGCTCTCGTTCTGCAGGAAAGCGAGCGGGATGAGCACGGCGGCCATGGCGGCACGGAACCCGTCCGCGATCAGCGAGGCGCCCAGCACATGCGCCATCAGCACCTCGCGGGCGAAGCCGAGCAGCTTGCTCGCCAGCGCACCGCTGATCAGCAGCGCACTGAAGCGCTTGAGCGAGTGACCGGAGGCGCTCACACCGCCGCTCCGGCACCGACGCTGCGGATCAGAAGTCCGATGGAGTCGAGCATGCGCGCGAGACCGTAGTGCGTGCGCGCGCGGCGCGCAGCGTAGTCGAGCTGCGGCTTGAGGATCTCCGGCTCGACGAGCACGGCATCCAAGGCTTCGGCCAGCGCCCGCGCGTCGCCGGGCGGCACGAGCATGCCGGCGCGGCCATGCTCCAGAATGTCGGGCGCAGCGCCGGCATCGGTCGCAATCACCGGCACACCCGCGAGCATGGCCTCGACCAGGGTACGACCGAATGGCTCGGGGTCGATCGACGGGTGCACCATCGCATCGACGGCCTGCATCAACAGCGGCACATCGCTGCGATGGCCGAGGAAGTGAACGCGATCCCCGAGGCCGAGCTCGGCGACGAGCCGCTTCAGCTCGGTCGCATAGTCCTGCTCGCCGAACAGCGCATCGCCGACAACGATGCCATGAACGCCTGGCAGCTTGGCCAGCGCCTCGATCAGAACGTGCTGGCCCTTCCATCGTGCGAGCCGGCTGAAGACGCCGACCAGCGGTCCAGACGGCAGGCCGAGGCGCAGCCTCAGCTCCTGCTGCGACACCGGCAAGGGCTCGATGGCCAGGCCGTTGGGCACGACGTCGACCAGCGAGCGCCGGCCGCCGGCATCGATGAACGCGGCGGCGGCCGCCTCGGACGGAACGATCACCCTCGCGGCGAAGCGATTGGCGAGGAACACCTGCATACGCCGCTGTAGCTTGCCGAAATGGGCCGGGCTGATGATGTCGTGCAGATGCCAGATCAGCGGCCGGCGCGCCACGATGTTGGCGATCGCCGCCAGCACGAACGCCTTCTGCGAATTCGCGTAGACCACGTCATGGCGGCGGGCGACGCGTGCGAGCTCGGCCGTGATCGCAGCAAGGCGGCCGAACAGCGGCAACGCCCTGAGCCACGAGCTGTCGCGCCTGAATTGCGACAGGCCACGGCCCCAGCGCGACGCGATCACGGACAGTCCGCGGTCTGACAGTGCCCTGGCGAGCGGCCCCGGCTCGAACAGGAAAGCCGACGAGTCCCGACGGCCCTGGACCACGTCGAGCAGGATCAGCTCGGCGCCGCCGATCTGTCCGGTGTGGTCGACGAACAGGACGCGCTCGGCCGACATCAGCCGACTCCGGCGAAGGCTGGCGCTGGGGTGGTCTGAGGCGCGGTCGTGGCGTGTTGCTCGGCTTCGGTCATGGTGACGACGATACCGACGTCGATCGCTCCGAGCGCCCTGCTCTTGTTCACCGTAGCGACCGCCGGCTCGATCAGCGAACGGTCGCTGCGCACGCAGACGATCACCCAGTCGGTGCCCGCCAGGAAATCGTCGCGCTGCGACGGCAGGGGCGTATCGACGATGACGGCGTCATAGCCATCGAGGCCGGAGAGCAGAACGTCGAGGCTGATCGCATCGAGGATGTCTCCGACCGGCCCGTTGGCCGCGCCCGCAGGAAGCACATCGAGGCAGGGATGCTCGGTGCGCAGCACCGCCTCGTGCAACGCCGTGCCATGCTCCAGCGCGCCCAGCCATCCCCGGCTCGGCGGCAGGGCCATGACCTCGGCGAACCGTGCATGCGCGATGTCGCATTCGACCAGGAGAACGCGCCGGCCCGCGGCCGCCAGATGCTCCGCGAGCGCGCAGGCCGTGGTCGTCTTGCCATCGCCGGCATCCGGAGATGTCACGACGATGCGGTGCGGCCGCGCCGACTGCTCCAGTCCGAGCTCGTGGACGAGGTCGTGCAGCGTGTGCTGAAAGTCCGTGTCCTCGGAAGCGAGGCGCAGCACGTGTGGGATCGCGAGCGGCTGATGCCCCTGGAGGATGGCGCCAAGGGCGGACATCTGCCGCAAGCTCTTCAGGCGCGGCAGGCAGGCCAGAATGGAAACGTCGGCGACGCTCGGGAGATGAGATCTTCGCTCCGGCGATGCGGCAGACGTCGTCGTCGTCATCTCCGGCGGCGCAATGCCGGGCTCGGCCAGGTCCGGGACGATCGTCGGAGCTTCGGCGACGTCGGGGGCGTCGGTCGGCTGCGCAGATGCGTCCGGGGCCGCGGGCACCGGTGGCTCGATGACGCGCGAACCGAGCTGATCGGCGAGCAGCGCGGCGCCGGCGCCGAAGATCAGCGCCAGCGTCAGGCCGGCAGCGAGGAACGGAATCTTCTTCGGGAAAAACGGCTTGCTCGGCAGCTCGGCGAGACTGACGAGGCGCGTGCTGCCGCGCAGGACGCGACGCTCGGTCTCGAGCTCGCTCGCTTTCTTGTACAGCTCGGCATATTGCTGGCGCTTGATCTCGGTGTCGCGCACCATGCTCTCGATCGACGCTTCGTCCAACGTCGCCGAGCCGGCCTCGGCCTTGGCCGTGTCCATCTGCTTCTTCAGCGAGTTCACCAGCGCGTTGTTGGCGTCGAAGGTTTTCTGCGCGCTCGCTGCGATCGACTGCATCTCTTCGACGAGCCGCTGCTGAATGATCGCCTGCTCTCGCGTCAGCGCCAGGATCGACGGATGCTTCGGGCCGAGCACGCCGGCGGCGCTCGCGAGCTGGGCGCTGACCGTGGTCAGCTGCTGCTTGAGGTCGGCGATGGTGCGGCTCTGCAGCACCGACGGCGCGTCGGTCGGCCCGCGCTCCTGCTCCGACTTGATCTCCTGCAGCCGCGCGGCCGCCTCGGCCCGCGCGGCCTCCGCCTGCGACAGCTGCTGGCCGATGCTGGTCAGCCGCTCCGACGAGATCGGCGCATTGGCGCCGCGCATCAGGCCCTTGGTGCGACGGAACTTCTGGATCTTCTCGTCGGACTCGCGCAGCTGCTGATCGAGCTGCTTCAGCTCCTGCCAGAGCCAGGAGGTCGCGACCTCGCGGCTGTTGGCGCCTTCGGTGCGCTGGTCTTCGAGGAAGGCCTGCGTCAGCGCATTGGCGAGCGTCTTCGCCACCTCGGGGCTGCCGGACTGATAAGAGATGTTGATGACGCGCGAGCGGCCGGCCGAGGCGACGCTGAAACGGCCGTCGACGTGATCGATGAAGGCACCGGAGTCGGTCCTGAGACGCTGGCACGCATCCGTCGAGCCCATCAGGCGGCCGCGCTCGCATTCGCCGACCACCGCGTCGACGACGCCGGGCGAGGACATGATCTGACGCAACAAGCGAGGCGAGCGGATCACCAAGAGCTGGCTCTCCATGTCGGCGGGATCGCCGATCTTCTGCGCCCAGGCCGCCGACGTGTTGGCGCCGGGTTCCTGCTCCGCGATGATCACGGACGCGGTGGCCAGATAACGCACGGGCAACAGGACCAGTGCGGCGATCGCAAGACCGAGCACTGCGCACGCGACAATGGCGAACACGTCGCGGCGGCGCCAGATCCGGGCGACGGCGTCAAAGCCCGACAAGGCCTCCGAGAGAGCCGCCTGCCTCATGATCTGCGCTCACACCACATGCCAACTCACGCAATCAACCGCGTCGCGCGGCTCTGATGTCCCGCACGGAAGCTCTCGATCTCCTCGTTGACCGCCGCGACGAACTGGCTGCGGAAGCGATCGGCCGAGAAGAAGCCGGCACGCTGGCGGCAGTCGAGACGCGAAATCGATTTCTCCTTGGCCACGAACGCGCGGACGCATTCGGCGATCGCCGCGGGCTCGGGAGTCTCGAAGAACATGCCGGTCGGACGGGGCCCGGTGGCCAGGATCGACTCCCGCGCACCGCCGCGGCCCAGTGCCAGGACCGGCGCGCCCTCGGACTGCGCCTCGACCGGGATGATGCCGAAATCCTCCTCCGCCGCGAACACGAAGGCGCGGGCGGTGGTCATGAGATCGCGCAACTGCTTGTCGGGCACGAAGCCGGCGAAGGTCACGTTCGGGCCCGCGATCGACTTCAACCGCGCCGCTTCCGGACCGTCGCCGGCGACGACCAGGTCGAGGTCCGGCATGGTGTTGAAGGCGCGGACGATCGGCTCGATGCGCTTGTAGGGAACGAGACGGCTCGCGGCCAGGAAGTGGTTGCCGACCGGGAGGATCGCGTCGCGCTGGCCGATCGTCACGGGCGGATAGATCACCTTGGCGTCGCGGCCGTAGATCTTCTTGATGCGGCGGGCGACGAATTGCGAGTTGGTGAAGATGGCATCGGGGCCGTGCGCGGTACGCGCGTCCCAGATCCGCATCTTGTGCAGCAAGGTGCGGGCGATGAGGCCCTTGATGCCCGTCGCGTAGCCGCTCTCCTCCAGGTACTGGTGCTGCAGGTCCCAGGCGTAGCGCATCGGCGAATGCACATACGCGATGTGCAGCTGCTCCGGCCCGGTCAGCACGCCCTTGGCCACGGCGCAGCTTGAGGAGATCACGAGGTCGTAGCTCGACAGATCGAGCTGCTCGATCGCCAGCGGCATCAGCGGCAAGTAGGAGCGGTGATACTTCCGCAGCAACGGCATCTTCTGCAGGAAGCTCGTCTGCGACCGCTCGAAGCCGAGCTTGGTGCGGTCCTCGGGACGGAGCAGATCGAACAGCGTGAAGACATCCGCGCCGGGGTAGCAGCGCAGGATCTCCTGCAGCACCTTCTCGGCGCCGCCGAGAACGTAAAGCCAATCGTGGACGATCGCGACGCGCATCCCGCTCTCCCAAGTCCCTGGGTATTTGAACAAACCCTTAAGGGAGGCGTTCACGCGCACAAAACCAATCCTAAACTTCTAGTTAATCGCCCTTGTCCTCCGACCCGTCGAATCCGCTGCTATCAGGTAAGGATCGGTTAAGGATATATAAGCCTCGCCGCGTCTCGATTTGCGACATGTGTGCCGGACCAGAACGAACAACACGGCTATGGTCTCGCTTCGGCACACTCGGCACCATAGGCCGCCTTGCTTAACAGGCCCTTGCCGACCGCAACGCCTGCGCGCATGACACCATGCGCAGCGACGACCGCGACGACGCGCCGCGGACTCCGCGTCGCACGCTCCCGCCGCACGCGATCGTGATCGCGCGCGTCGATCTCAGCCGGCGATGACGAGCTGCTGAACCGCGTAGCCGTGACGGATGACGCGATCGAGCACGGAATCGACCAGCTCGAAGTCGAAGCGATCGGCCGGGCGGATGCCGCCCAGGGCTGCGAAGGTGCCGCCGAACATCGCGGTGCCCTCGGGCATCCCCGCCTCGCCATAGCGGCGCGCGATCAGATCGGCCGGCGCCAGCATACCGCTCAGCGCGCCCTCCTGATACAACACGCGCTCGCCGCCGATGGTCGCGTAGGCGCGCAGCATCAACCGGTCCCAATGCGCGGCAACGTCGTCGACCAGCCACAGCTCCGGCGCCACCGGCTTGTCGCACATCTGCTTCGACACCGTGATGTTGTAGGTCTCTACCTTGCGGTCGGTATGATCGGAGCCGACGCCGACCAGCAGCCTGCCGCCGGATTTCACCAGCACGAACTCGACCTCGCCGGAGGAGTCGCCGCCGCTGACCTCGATGCGGTCGGATGTCGTCAGCCGGCTCGCCGCGACCTCGTAATAAATTGGCGTCGTCGCCGGGCGGGGAATGCCGAGCTCCTCCAGTTCGGCGATGTGCTTGTCGCGCGCGACCGGATCGCGCCCGGTCCAGCCGGCGATGACGAGGCGGTCCAGCGTGACAGGCTGCCGCGTCGCTCCGCCGTTTGCGTGAACCAGGACATCGATCGTCGTGCCGCTCATCGTCTCATCGCCCTTTCATGATCAGCACGCCGCTTAGCCGCCTCGGCGCGCGCTGGCAAGCGCCCGCCGCGCATCACTCCTGCTCGGCCTTTTCCGCCTCGTGGTCCTCCTTGAGGTGCCGCTTGCGGATCTGGTGCGTCGTGAACCAGATCAGCGCGATCGCGACGGGCACGAAGGCGGCGGTGGCGAAGGTCGGGTCGACCGGCAGGCCGAAATCATGCGCGCCCTTGGCGAGATAGCCGAACAGGCTGACGACGTAATAGCCGATCGCGGCCACCGAGAGGCCCTCGACCGTGCTCTGCAGGCGCAGCTGCAGCTTGGTGCGCTCGTTCATCGAGCGCAGGAGATCGCGGTTCTGCTCCTCGAGCTCGACGTCGACGCGGGTGCGCAGGAGGTCGGCGGCGCGCGACAGCTTGCGCGACAGATTGTCCTGCCGTCGCTCCAGCGTGTTGAGCGTGCGCATCGCCGGCGCGATGCGCCGCGACAGGAACGACGACCAGCTCGAATACGGCGTTATCGGCTCGCCCTCGATGACGGTGAGCCGCGCCTGCACCAACTCCCAATAGGCGCGGCTGGCGCCGAAGCGGAACAGCGTGCCGGTGGCGCCGCGCTCCAGCGACGCCGCGAGCTCGGTCAGCTCGGTGAGCAGATGATTGTTGAGCTTGAGCGTCTCGGCGCCCTGCATCTCCACCAAGACCTCGCCGAGCCGCCGCTCGATGCGATCGACCTGCGGCGCCAGCTCCAGCGCGGCGGGCAAACCGAGCAGCGCCAGCGTGCGATAGGTCTCGAGCTCCAGCACGCGCTGCACCAGCGCGCCGAGACGTTCGGGCGTCGGCCCCTCGATGCACACGAGGATGCGGGTGAAGCCCTCCTCGTCGAGTCGGAAGTCGGAGGCAAGCGCGCCGATCGAGCCCTTCACCGCAACCAGCGCCAAACTGCTCTTGTCGAACAGCGCTTCCGCACGCTTGACCGGATCGGTGACGCTCTCGACCCCAAGCTTGACCGCCACCAGCAGTTCGCCGGACAGGTTGAGCGATGCGATCAGCGCCTGCAGCTCCGGCGCGAGCTCGCCGAAGGCAAGCTTCGGCGCGTCGGCCGGCGGGCTCCAGATCCAGGTGAAGGTCGCGAACTCCGAATGCTGCTCCCAGCGCAGCCGCGCCGGTCCGACGGCGACCTGGTGGTGCTTGATGCCGGGCTCCGGCGCCGGCGCGCCATGCCGGGCGCAGAACGCCGCAAGGCTGTCGCGATCGGCATCCGCGCTGTCGCCTTTCGCCATGACCGCGAAGCGAACGACAGAAACCGGCTGCATCAGCGGCGTGAACGGCCGCGCATGCACCTCGTTGAGCACGCTCTCGCGCAGGGCATGCTGGGTGAACGCGGACATGTCGAGCGCGGTCATCGGCGGGCTCCGCGTGCGCGGGGTCCAAGTGTCGAGGCAGCCACCTGCGTCAACGACGCGCCTGCAGCCGCAACGCGCCTCGCGGGCAAGGCCGCGCTTGGAACGATCACCCCCGTCATGCCGATCTCACCTCCCCTTGCACCCGCGCGCTTCGCATCCGTCGGCACTTTAGCGCAATTCAGTGACTGCGCCACGGTGACCGCAGAACGGTTGAGGCCGGCGTGCCCGCGACTCCGCAGCCCCCATCCGCAGCGCATGCAGTTGTCACGTTGGCCGTGGTAGACCATAAACGGCATGGTCTTTTCCGCCGTCGCCCGATGGCCACTCACCACATCCGTCGCCCAAGCCCCACAGGACGTTCCATGACCACGCTTTCCTCCATCGTCGCGCGCGGTGTCGCGCTGGTTGGCAATGCGGCGCTGCAGTGGCGCAAATTGCAGGGGGACACGCCACAGCCTGCCTGGGGCGCGGCGCCGCAGATTCCGCAAGCCAAGCCGCAAGGCATGCTGCCGACGTTGAAGATGCCGACGGCGCGCGGCTGGCGCGACGGCGAGAAGCCGGTGGCGGCGCCGGGGCTGAAGGTGAATGCGTTCGCGACCGGGCTCGACCATCCGCGCTGGATCTATGCGATGCCCGACAAGTCGGTGCTGATCGCGGAGGCGACGCAGGTGCCGAGCCCGGTGCGCAACATGTTCGGCTATGCGATGCAGGCGACGATGCGCCGCGCCGCCGCGCTCGGCGTCAGCGCCAACCGCATCACCCGGCTTGTCGATGCCGACGGCGATGGCACCGCCGAACGGCGCAATGCGTTCATGGAGAATCTCAGCCAGCCGTTCGGCATGGCGCTGGTCGGCGACACCTTCTATGTCGGCAATACCGACGGCATCGTCGCTTTCCCGTACAGCGCGGGCGCCGAGCGCATCACCGCGCAGGGCAAGCGGCTGACGACGTTCAAGCCGGGCGGTCACTGGACACGCAGCCTGCTGGTCAGCCCCGACGGCACCAAGATCTATGCCGGCGTCGGTTCGCTCAGCAACATCGCCGAGCAGGGTTTTGAGGTCGAGGAAGGCCGCGCCTGCGTCTATGAGCTGGACATCGCGAGCGGCGCGTCGCGCATCTTCGCAGGCGGCCTGCGCAATGCGGTGGGGCTGGCGTTCGAGCCGAATACGAAGGTGCTGTGGACCGTCGTCAACGAGCGCGACGGGCTCGGCGACGAGACGCCGCCGGACTATCTGACCTCGGTGCGCGACGGCGGTTTCTATGGCTGGCCGTATTGCTATTGGGGCAAGACGGTCGACGACCGCGTGCCGCAGGATCCGGCGCTGGTGGCGACCGCGCTGACGCCGGACTACGCGCTCGGCGGCCACACCGCCTCGCTTGGCCTGTGCTGGCTGCCCAAGGGCACGGTGCCCGGCTTCCCGGATGGCATGGTGATCGGCCAGCATGGCTCGTGGAACCGCAGCAAGCTGTCCGGCTACAAGGTGGTGTTCATTCCGTTCGAGAACGGCAAGCCCTCCGGCCCGGCGCGCGACATCCTGTCCGGCTTCCTGGCGCCCGACGAGAGCTTCTCCTACGGCCGCCCGGTCGGCGTGACGCTGGGGCCGGACGGCTCGCTGCTGGTGGCCGACGACGTCGGCAACTGCATCTGGCGGGTCACGGGAGCGTAGCGGAACCCTCGTGACCTCGGCCCGTTGTCGCCGGGACAACAGGAGAGTCTCATGGCCGACAACGTCAATCCCGATCAGAAGCAGCCGGGCGAGCATCAAGAAGGCAAGTTCCACTACAATCCGGGCAACCAAGCCGGCAAGACGGTCGAGGTCGGCAAGCCGGAAGGCGAGCAGGTCAACAACAAGGACCGCATCGAGCAGCGCGAGGAGCCGCAGTCGCGGTGAGGTCCTCGAACGTCACTACTCGTCATGCCCGGGCTTGACCCGGGCATCCATCGCCTTGCGAAAAGTGATGGATCGCCGGGTCAAGCCCGGCCATGACAGCTGAGAGAGTGCAGTCTACCCCTCCAACAAAAACGCCAGCGCCTCGTCACATGGCGCCTCGACCTTCAGCGACAGCAGATCATCCGCCCGCGTGCGGCCGAGATTGACGGCGGCGATCGGGATGTTGCGGTCGGCGGCGGCGCGGACGAAGCGGAAGCCGGAATAGACCATCAGCGAGGTGCCGACGACGAGCATCGCGTCGGCCCGGTCGACGTGATCACGCGCGGTGGCGACAACGTCGCGCGGCACGGTCTCGCCGAAGAAGACGACGTCGGGTTTCAGGATGCCGCCGCAGGCGCGGCAGGCCGGCACGGTGAACTCAGCGAAATCGACGCCGTCCAGATCGGCATCGCCGTCGGGCGCATCCGCGGCATCATGCGCGAGCCAATGCGGATTGGCGTGCGCCAGCTCGTGCTGGAACTCCGCACGCGACAGGGTCGCGCCGCAGCCCATGCAGCGCACGCGATCGAGCCGGCCGTGCAAATCGATGACGTTGCTGGCGCCGGCGGCCTGGTGCAGACGGTCGACGTTCTGCGTCACCAGCAGCGAGCTCCTGCCTTGCGCCTCCAGCCGCGCCAGTGCGTGATGCGCGCCGTTCGGCTGGGCGCGGCCGAAGCGCCGCCAGCCGACCATGCTGCGCGCCCAATAGCGGCGGCGCGTCTCCTCGGCGCCCATGAAGGCCTGATAGGTCACCGGCGGGGTGCGTTTCCACTGGCCGTCGGTGTCGCGATAATCGGGAATGCCGGAATTGGTGCTGCAGCCCGCACCGGTGAGCACGACGATGCGGCTGTGGCTGTCGAGGAAGGATTTCAGCGCTGTGGGATCGGCCATGACCACGCACATGTAGTCGCCGGAACCGAGCCGCGCCAGACCGTCGCAGTGCGGATGCGCCGGCGTGAACCAATGCGCGCTGCCACTCTTATCCCGCCGGGAGGACCTGCCATGACGCCACGCAACGGACACGACCGCGGCCTTTGGCCGCTGGAGGAGCCCGACGCCGAGTTGCCGGCCGACGACGAGCGCGACCTCGCCACCGGCGAAGGCGGCGACATCGAGCTGCCGCTCACGCCCGACGATCTCGCCGAGGACGACTGATCCTCAGCGCGCCGGCGGCACGTTCGCGAGCCAGTGTCGCGCGATGTCGGCGCGCGGCGCGACCCAGGCAGCTCCGCTGCCGGTGATGTGCGCGAGGATGCGGTCGAGCGCGCCGATGCGGCCGGGGCGGCCGATCATGCGCAGGTGCAGCCCGATCGACAGCATCTTCGGCGCGCTCGCGCCTTCGCGCGCGAGCCATTCGAAGGCATCGATGACGTAGTCGGCGAAATCGGCGCCGCGGAAACGCGAGCCGTTGAAGAACTGCATGTCGTTGCTGTCGAAGGCATAGGGCAGCACGAGATGCGTCCGGCCGGCGACATCGAGGTAGTAGGGCAGATCGTCGTTATAGGCATCGCTGTCGTAGAGGAAACCGCCCTCTTCCACCAGCAGACGGCGCGTGTTCGGCGAGCTTGCCGAGCGCGTGTGCCAGCCGAGCGGCCGCTGTCCGGTGACGCGCTGGATGGTCTCGACCGTGCGCGCGATCACGCGCCGCTCCTCGCTTTCGCCCATGCCGGCATGGCTCTGCCAGCGCCAGCCATGCGCCGACACCTCGTGGCCGCGCGTGACCGCATCGCGCGCCAGATCCGGCGAACGCTCCACGGCGCGGCCGCAGGCGCTGACCGTGACTTTCACGCCATAGGCATCGAACAGGTCCATGATGCGCCACCACGCGGCGCGCGTGCCATATTCGAAATGGCTGTCGATGCAGGGATCGGGACCGTCGAGCCGGTGCACGACCTCGTAGATCGCCTCGTTGGTCGCATCGCCGTCGGACACGGAGAACTCCGAGCCCTCCTCGAAATTCACCACCAGCGACACCGCGACGCGCGCCTCGTTCGGCCAGCGCGGATGCGGCGGGCTGCCGGCATAGCCGGCGAGATCGCGGCGGAAGGCAGGCTGTGAGCTCATCGGGTCAGTCCGCGGTTCCGGCCATGCGGTGCAGACCGACCAGGCGATCGCTGATCAGCAGCAGCACCAAGGTGCCGGCGAGAATGAGGGTGGAGAGCGCGGCGAGCGTCGGATCGGGCGCCTCCTCGATATATTGCAGCATGCGGATCGGCAGCGTCTTGGAGCGCACATCGGTGAGGAAGATCGAGACCGGATAGTTGTCGAACGACGCCAGCAGGCTGAACAGGCCTGAGATCAGGAACGACGGCGCCAGCGCCGGCACCATCACGCGCAGCACGCTGCCGGCATAGGTGCAGCCGAGCGTGCGCGCGGCCTCGATCAGGGTGAAGTCGAAGCGCGACAGGCCGGCGATCATGGTGCGCGCGACGTAGGGAAGCGTGACCACGAGATGCGCGACGAGAAGCGCGCTCCAGGTCGCGGTGAAGCCGATCATGCGGAAATATTGCAGCAGCGCGATGCCGAGCACGAGGCCGGGCATCATCAGCGGCGACACCAGCAGCGTACCGAGCGCGGTCGCGCCCGGCAGCCTGCCGCGCGCAATCGCAATGGCGGCGAGCGTGCCGGCGACCAGCGACAGCGCGGTGGACAGCACGGCGATCTGCAGCGACAACGACAGCGACGGCCAGAAACCGTCGAGCCGTCCGATGCGGCCATACCAGCGCGTCGATGCGCCTGACAGCGGCAGGTCGAACACCGGCGTCGGCGAGAACGATGCGGCGGCGATCACGACCAGCGGCAGCAGCAGGAACAGCGCGAGCCCGATCGCGAGCGTCCAGCAGATGATGATGGCTGTGCGCGTCATCATTTCGGCTCCCGCGACAGCATGGCGCTCAGCGCGACGACGATGATGGCGATCGCCAGCAGCACCACGCCGGCGGCGGCGCCGAAGCCGGGCTCGCGCGCCAGCAGATAGGCCTTGGCGATGGTGGTGGCGAGCGTCGGATATTTCTCGCCGATCAGCAGCGTCGGCACCACATAGGCGGACACCGACAGCGAGAACACCAGCGCGACGCCGGCGATGATGCCGGGAAGCGTCAGCGGCAGGATGACGCGAAAGAACACGACGAGCGGCGAGGCGCCGAGCGTCGCGGCGGCCTCGGCGTAGCGGCCGTCGAGCTGCGCGACCACGGCGTAGATCGGCAGCACCATGAACGGCAGGAAGATGTTGACGGCGCCGACGATCAGCGCCGTCTGGGTGAAGATCATGCGGATCGGATCCTCGATGATCCCCACTGCGATCAGCACGGTGTTGATGAGGCCGTCGCTGCGCAGCAGGATGGTCCAGGCGAAGGCCTTGACGATGACGGAGGCGGCCAGCGGCAGGAACAACGTTGCCAGCAGGATCGAACGCAGCGCGCCGCGGGCACGCGCCAGCGCGAAGGCGGCGGGATAGGAGATCAGGAAGGCGATCAGCGTCGTCAGCAGGCCGAGCCGGAGCGAATTCCAGATCACGCCGAGATAATACGGCGTGCCGAGCAGCCGCGCGTAATGTGCAACGGTGACGCCGCCCTTCGGGTCGAGCACGCTGACGCCGAGCAGCAGCGCAAGCGGCAGCACGAACACCAGCGCGATGATCAGCACCGAGGGCGCGACGAAGCCGAACGCGGCGAGCCGCTCGCGATCCGGCGCGGCCTTGACGATGGGCGCTGGTAGCACGGCGTCGGTCATGAGGCCTCGGCGGCGAAGGCGAAGGTTTCGGCGACGGGCCAGGCGAAGCGGACCTCGTCGTGAACGCGCGGCAGCTCGGCCTCGCGCCCGGACAATTCGGCGAGCAGGCTCGCGCCGGCGCCGGCGTCGACATCCACCAGGGTCCGCGAGCCCTGAAACACGACCGAGCGCACGCGACCGGCTGCCGAGTTGGCGCCGTCGCCGGTGCCGAGACGCAACTGCTCCGGCCGGGTCGCGACGATCACCGAGGCGCCGGGCTGGAACGCGCCGCGCGCCGACAGCCGGCCGACCGGGGTCACCACCTCGACCGTTCCGTTGCTCCCTCCGACCACTTGGCCGGCGATGCGCGTCGACAGCCCGACGAAGTTGAGCGCGAACAGGCTCGCAGGGCGCGCATACAGCTCGCGCGGTTCGGCGAGCTGCTCGATGCGGCCCTTGTTCATGACCGCGACGCGGTCCGACATCGTCAGCGCCTCGTCCTGGTCATGGGTGACGAAGATCGCGGTCGCCTTGACCTCCTGCAGCAGGCGGCGCAGCTCGACCTGCATCTCCTCGCGCAGCTTGCGGTCGAGCGCCGACAGCGCCTCGTCGAACAGCAGCACGTCCGGCTCGACCGCGATCGCGCGCGCCAGCGCCACGCGCTGCTGCTGGCCGCCCGACAGCGCCGAGATGCGCCGGCTGCCGAGATGGCCGAGCTTGACCAGCGACAGCGCCCGCTCGACCGCGCGATCGATCTCGGCCTTCGGCGCGCCGCGCACCTTCAGGCCGAACGCGACGTTGCCGGCGACAGTGAGATGCGGAAACAGCGCGTAGCTCTGGAACACCACGCCGACATTGCGCCGGTGCGGCGGCACATGGGTGACGTCGCGCCCGGCGAGCGCGATCGTGCCGCCGTCCGGCGGCGCGAGCCCCGCGATCGCGCGCAGCAGCGTGGTCTTGCCGCAGCCGGAGGGCCCGAGCAGCGTGACCAGCTCGCCGCGGCGGATCGTGAGATCGACGCGGTCGAGCACGGTCGCGGCGCCGAAACGCTTGGAGACTCCGCTGATGACGAGATGCGGCGCGGCGCTCATGTCATCTCCTTGCTCCAGCGATCGACCCAGCCGGCGCGGTTCTTGGCGATGAACGCCCAGTCGGGCGCGAACAAGGATGCGGGATCGGGATAGCCGGCGGGAAGCGGCGTTGCCTGATTGGTCGGGGCGATGAAGGCCGTCTTGGCGAGGATGCTCTGCGCCTCCGGGCTGAGATAGAAGTCGATCACGGCGTCGGCGAGATCGCCGGCCGGAGCGCCCGTCACCTTGGCAATGCCCGACGGCATCGAGAAGCCGCCGTCCTTCGGGATCGCGAGATCGACAGGCGAGCCGTCGGCCTTGCGGATCAAGGTGTAGGCCGAGAACTGGCCGCCGATCATCCAGGCCTCGCCCTGCTCCAGCAGGTTGATGGCCTGCGGCGCGTTGGTATAGACGTTGAGCAGATTGGCCTTCAGGCTCTTGATCTTCTTGAAGCCGGCGTCGATGTCGTATTGCGCCTCCTTGTAGGGCTTGCCCGTCTCGAGATGCGCTGCAGCCAATAGCGTCCAGAAACCTTCGGTGTTGGACAGCGACGGCACGACGATCTTGGAGTCGTATTTCGCATCCCACAGCTCGGCCCAGCTGACCGGCGGCGTCTTCACGCGCTTGGTGGAGTAGGCGATGCCGGCCCACGGCTTCTGATAGTTCGCCCACATGCCGTCCTGGTGCACGGCGTCGCCGACAAGCTTGCCGAGATTGGGAATGCTGGAGGACGACATCTTGGTGATCAGCCCTTCGGCCGCGGCCGGCAGCATCACCGGGTCGTCCATGATCACGACCGAGATCTTTGGGCTCGCCTTGTCGGCCTGCATCTTCTGCAGGTTAGTCAGCGAGTTGGTGCCCTCATAGAGCACCTTGCAGTCGAGCTTCTTCTCCAGCGCCGGAAACAGGTCGGCGTTGAAATATTTGGCGGCGCCGGCGGGGCCGCCGATCACGATCTCTTTCGGGGCGGCGCGCACCAGGGATGGTGAGGCGAGAGTGGCGGCGAAGGCCGCCCCGGTCTTCAGAAGGCTGCGTCGGGAGAAGGCATTCATGAGGAGATCCCGTGTGTGCTGTCGAGGGGCATGCAGGGGATCAGCAAGCGCCGTGCCAAATGTGCACATTTTTTCTTTCATTAGTTATATCAATATTCTAGCATAGTCACACCACGCCGCATCTGGCCCGCCACAGGCAGAATGTGCACATTTTTTGGAGGTGACGTGCCGCGCCTTTGGGCCTAGCAGTTCGCCATGGCGATGCGAGCGCAGCGAATCGGAAAGGCCAATCCCGCCGAGGATGAGGCGGTGTACCAGGCGGTCTTGCGCGCGCTGCTGGAGGGCAAGCTCAAGGCCGGCACCAAGCTCGCGGAAACGCCGCTCGCTGCGATCTTCGGCGTCTCGCGCGAGCGCATTCGGAAAGTTCTTCACCGCCTCGGCGCGGAGCGACGGCTGGAGATGATCCCGAACCGCGGCGCGCGCGTGCCGCGGCCGACGCTCGATGATGTCAGGCGGGTCTATGAGGCGCATCGCGTGCTCGAGGCCGGTGTGCTCAGCCAGCTGGTTCTGCGGGTCGACGATCTCCTGCTCGCCCGCCTCGATGCGCATCTCGCCGAGGAGCGCGGCGCCGCCCAGCGCGGCGACCGCGCCGCCTCTGTCAGGCTGTCCGGCGCCTTCCACGTCCATCTCGTCGAAGCGCTCGGCAATCCCGAATTGTCGCGCATGCTGGCCGACCTGCTGAGCCGCTCCTCGGTGATGGTCTCGGTGTACGAGCCGGCGGCGCAGTCGATCTGCGCGGTCGACGAGCACGGCGCGATCGTCGCGGCGCTGCGCGATCGCGACCTGCTGCGCGCGATCGCGGTGTCGCGCGAGCACTTCCTGCATGTCGAGGGCCGGCTGCGGCTCGATGCGGACGGATCGATGCCGACCGAGGATCTCGCCGCCGTGTTTGCGGAGCGGCGGCTGCGCGGCAAGGTGCGGTCGGCCGGATCATGACGGAGGGTCTCATTTGGTCGTGAGTGCCGTCACCGCCCGCCAGCCCTGACCCGGCCTCGTCTGCGACAGCGTCCGGCAGCGCGCGATCATGAGCTGTGCGGCGCGATCGCCTGGCCTGAGCGCGAGAACGGCCTCGAAGGCCGCAACGGCCGCCGCGAAGTCCTGCGCGCGATAGTCCTGAAGTCCGCGCGCGTAATGCGCGATCCAGCGCATGTCCTGTGCCGATACATCCGGCGCGAGCCCGATCAGCTCATGGACCCGCAGCCCCTCCTCGCGGCCATAGACGGCGATGCGGTCGATCTCGCGGGTGAGAAACCCCGCGCCTGCGAGCCGCGCGGTGCCCTCGCCGATCAGGATGGCGGTGCCGTAGGTCTTGTTGGCGCCCTCCAGCCTGCTCGCCACGTTCACGGCGTCGCCGATCACCGTGTAGTTGAGGCGCAGCTCCGAGCCGATATTGCCGACCAGCATCGATCCGGAGTTGATGCCGATGCGGATCGCGAGCGGCCGGCCGTCATCGTCGCACAGGCCGCTGGATGCGACGGCGGCACGGCAGGCCAGCGCGGCACGGCAGCACAGCGCGGCATGATCCGGCTGCGCCACCGGCGCTCCCCAGAACGCCATGACGGCATCGCCGATGAACTTGTCGATTGTGCCGCCATGATCGACGATGACGGTCGAGATCACATCGAGATAGCGCGACAGCAGCGGCACGACGCGGTCGCCCATGCGCTCCGACAGACCGGTGAAGCCGGCGATGTCGATGAACATCACGCTGAGCTCCTGGACATGGCCGCCCGGCCTGGCATCGACGCCCTGCCGCAGCAATTGCCGGACCAGATCGGCCGGAATGAACTTGCCAAATGACGACAGACCGCCGGCCATGTCGTGAATGGCGCCGGACAGGCTGGCAATCTCGCGCAGCCGCGACGGATGACGGCGCACCTGCTCGAGCGCGAAAGCCTCGACGTGGCGCAGCTCAGATACCACGCGCCCGAGCGGCGCCGCGATCACCGCGCGCGCCAACGCGGCGGAGACCAGGGCCGCGAGCACGGCACCGATACCGAGACCGATGATGACGCGCCTCAGCGCCGCGTCGACCGGGCCGAGAAACTCCGCTTCCGGAATCACCGTGACGAGCGACCAGCCGGGAAACGGCAGCGCCGTGCGCGCCACCTCGAAGGCGTCATCGCCCGATTGCACGCGCCCGCGCCAGGCCTCGTCACCTCCCGGCGAGAGCCGCATCGCCTGCTGCGCCACCGGCAGCAGCGGCTGGCGGACCTGCCCGGCATTGACCTCGTCCGCGCGCTCGTCGGGCGCGGCAACGACGCGGCCGTCGCCCTCGAGAATGAATGCGCTGCCGGTGCTGCCGACATGGAGCTGCGCGAGGAAACGGGAGATGCGCGCGTGCTCGATGATGATGGCGAGCACGCCCTGCCGCTCCTGATAGACGTCGATCGGCCCAGCCAGCGCGATGGCAGGGCGGTCGCCGCCGGGATGCACATCGACACTGAACCAGCGCGGCTCATCCGCGGCGAGGCTCTCCTTGAACCAGGGCTGGTCGGCAACCTTGAAGTTGGTCGGCTCGAAGCGACGAGCGGCGAACTCGATGTCGCCGGGCACGACGTCGTATTCGTCGACGCGACGCTGGCCGGGGTGATCGGTGAGCGAGATCTCCATCATCTCCAGACGCTGGTCACCGAGCTTATGGGCCGCAAAGAACGAGCCGTCCGGCCAGCCGAACGCCGCCCATGAGATCGTCGCCTGCGACTGCAGTTGGGACAGGAACACGAACTCGCGCTTGTCGGCCTCGCGGGTGTCGAGCACGTTCTGCAGGAACAGCGTGCGGATGGCGGTGTGCGCGGCGCGCGCCTCGCCGACGATGGCGGTCACCTCCTTGCGCACCGCGCCCGCGATCTGCGCATTGATGGTGCTGGCGAGCTGGCGGCTGATCGCCTCGGACGTGCGCCACCACAGCAGGCTCGAAGCAAAGGCGGTCAACAGGATCGCGGTCAGCACAAGCGCCGAGACGGCAAAGCGAATGCTGACGGTCAGCCGTTCGCCGCCGCCTGCGCCGCGCAGTACCGAGTCGTCTGGGCTGCCCATCATCGCAGATCGATCTCCGTCGGACCGGGGTGCCGAGGTCTGCACCACAACATCGGCAGGCTGCGCCCGGCAAATGCCGACTGGCTAAGCCGACGATGCCTGGAAAGCATTGGCTCTCCGAGCAGGCTTGCGCCCGAATGGAGACGACTCTGGAGCACGCAATACCGCTCACGGACTCGTGAGTGGAGCCGTCGCGTAACGTTCTCGTGGCCGCGGGCGAAAGAGAGAAGCGCGTCGCCGAGCGAGCGATGCAGAACACGAGAGGGAATGTCATGTCTGCCAAGAAAACCGTCACCACGCTGGCGCTTGCCGGCGCCGTCACGACCGCGCTCGCCAGCCTGGCCATGGCCGGCCCGCTGACCAAGGAGCAGGTCGATGCCGCCATGGCCGCCAAGAAGGAGAAGTGCTTCGGCGTGTCGCTGAAGGGCCAGAACGACTGCGCCGCCGGCCCTGGCACCACCTGCCAGGGCACGTCGACCGTCGACTACCAGGGCAACGCGTGGAAGTTCGTTGCCGGTGGCACCTGCACCAGCATCGACGTGCCCGGCGGCAAGAAGGGTTCGCTGAAGCCGATCTGATCGACCTCGTTCACCCCAAGCGGAAAGCGGAGACGCAGCATGCGCAACGATGCCCCCCCTGCACCGTGCCCGACCCTGCCGCTTCGCTTTCCGCCGCCCCTCGGCGGCGTCGCCGGCACCTGCTTCAAGCCGTCGCACCTGACGGCGATTCTCGCCGGGGCGCCGCAGCGCGGCTTCTTCGAGGTGCATGCCGAGAACTACATGGGCGCCGGCGGACCGCCGCACCATCAGCTGGAGGCGATCCGCAGGGATCATCCGCTGTCGATCCACGGCGTCTGCATGTCGATCGGCGGTCCGCAGCCGCTCGATCGCGAGCACCTCGCACGCTTCCGCAAGCTCGTCGCTCGCTATCAGCCGAGCCTCGTCTCCGAGCATCTGGCGTGGTCGACGCACGATACGACGTTCTTCAACGACCTGCTGCCATTGCCCTACACGGCCGCCACGCTGGCGCGGGTCTGCGACCATATCGACGAGGTCCAGAGCGCCATCCGCCGGCCGATCCTGCTGGAAAATCCGTCGACCTACGTGGCCTTTCACGAGTCGACGATGAGCGAGACCGATTTCATCCGCGCCATTGTCCGCCGCACCGGTTGCGGGCTCCTGCTCGACGTCAACAATGTGTTCGTGTCCGCGATCAATCACGGCTTCTCGCCGCAGGACTATCTGGCCGACTTCCCGCTGGCCGCCGTCGGCGAGATTCACCTCGCCGGTCACGCCGTGCAGGCCGACGATGAAGGCGAACCGCTGCTGATCGACAGCCATGACGGCCCCGTCGCCTATGACGTGTGGGCGCTGTTCGCCAACGTGATCGCGCGCAACGGTCCGGTGCCGACGCTGATCGAATGGGACAGCAACATTCCGGACTGGCCGGTGCTGCAGGCAGAGGCGGCGGCCGCGCAGACGATCCTCGATGACCACGCACCGGACTGCTCGCAGGAGGTCCGCGATGCTGCAGCCTGAACAGGCCTCCGGCTACGCCGCCCAGTTCGCCGCGGCGCTGCTGACGCCGGATGGCGCGACGCCCGTTGCCGTCACGGCGCCCGGGGCCAAGGCCGCCGGGCGGCGGTTCGATGTCTACCGCAACAACGTCACGGTCAGCCTGATCGAGTCGCTGATTGCGATCTATCCGGCGGTGCAGCGCATCACCGGGCCCGATTTCTTCCGCGCGATGGCGCGAGCGCATGTGCGCGAGACGCCGCCGACATCGCCGCTGCTGTTCGACTATGGTCGCGATTTCCCCTGCTTCATCGGGCGTTACGAGCACGCCGAGGCGATGCCGTTCCTCCCCGACGTGGCGCGGATCGAGCGGGCCTGGCTCGATGCCTATCACGCGGCGGACGCCGTGCCGCTGGACGGCGCCGCGCTGGCGGCGGTGCCGCCCGAGCGGCTGCCCGGGCTGCGCTTCGCCGCTCATCCCGCCGCCCGCATCGTGCGCTCGGATTTCGCGGCGGCGACGATCTTCTCGGCCAATCGCAGCGATGCCCCGGTGCCGCGTATCGACGGCTCGGTCCCGGAGGACGCACTGATCACGCGGCCGGCGTTCGACGTCGCCGTGCGCCACCTGCCGCCCGGCGGCGCGGTGTTCGCAACTCTGCTGATCACCCAGCATCCGCTCGGCGCAGCCGCAGAGGCCGCGTTCGAGGCGGCACCCGATTTCGATCTCGCCACCAACATTGCCGGCCTGATCGAGGCCGGCGCCTTCACGGACATCGGTTTCGAGGACTCATGATGACGACGGATCAATCCATGGCGCCGAGCCCGGCGCCGTCGCTGCCTGCCCTGGCCGACAGGGCGGTGCGGCTGCTGCAGGCGGCGACGCCGCTGAGCTTCGTCCAGCTCGTCACCCGCGTCGCGCTCGCGGTGCCGTTCTGGCGTTCCGGCATCCTCAAGTGGGATAGCTTTCTCAAGCTGAGCGACACCGCGGTGACGCTGTTCAGCGACGAGTTCATGCTGCATCTGCCCGGCGGGCCGTATCACTTCCCCATGCCGACGGTGATGGCATTCCTGTCGGGCTGCGGCGAGGTCGCCTTGCCGGTCCTCCTCGTTCTCGGCCTCGGCACCCGCTTCGCGGCGCTCGGTCTGTTGGTCATGACCTGCATCGTCGAGCTCACCGTGCCCGACGGCTGGCCGATCCATCTGACCTGGGCGGCGATGGCGCTGACGCTGATTGCGTATGGCGGTGGCAGGCTGTCGCTCGATCATGTCCTCGGCGGGCTGTTCGGCGGCGCGCACCAGGGCAGCGGCAGCCGCGGCATGTAGTAGCCGTTCCACTCGCAGATCTCCTCGGGCCCCTTGCGCTTCAGCGCCATCTTGACCGGCTCGGCCTGGCTGATGCCGACATGCAGCACCAGCAGCGTGACGCCGATCGGATAGGCGAAGCGGGCGAGGCTGAGGTCTGCGAGGCGCTCCAGCAGGATCATGCCGGCCATGATGATCAGCGGATCGGTGAAGACGAAGTACTCGACCTTCAGGCCGCGGCGGACGCCGAGCGCGTCGATGCCGATGGCGGCCAGCAGCAGCAGCGTGGCCTGAACGGCGGCCTGCCGCTCGCCGCGCCTGACGGCGACGACGATGCCGGGGATGATCAACCAGGTCAGGAACACGGTCGGCCGCGCCGACGATTGCAGGATGAACGTGTAGCGTCTGATCACTCCGACCACGCCCGACAGCAGCAGGCCGACGGCGCCCCCGAGACTGCCGGCCTCCTGTGGCGCGTCGACATAGGTGATCATCTTCTCCAGCGGATTGAGCACGACCACGACGTCGTTGATGTCGTAGCTCAGATCGAGGGCGAGCAGGCCCAGGGCAGCGCCGGAGATGGCGGCCAGTAGCGCAGCGGCCGTCTCGACCGCGCTGACCCGCCACAGTGTCGCGAAAGCGGCCATGCAGGCGGCGATGACGCCAAGCAGCGTCAGCTGATAGACCCCGAAGCGTCCGAGCAGCAGCGGCTTGAGACCTGCGGCCGCCGCGTTGGCGGGGTCGAAGCCGGCGGCGAGCAGCGGCCAGGCGGTGATCGCCGCAACCAGCGCGGCGATAGCTGCCACCAGGACGGCCGCCCACGCACGCGAGCCTCGCCAGAACGCCACGCTTGCGCTCGCCTCCGTTCCGAATGGCAGCACCAGCACCGGGATCGCGGCGATCAGCAGGATCGCGTGGACCTTGTTCGTGAGCCCGAGCATGCAGAGCAGCGCCGCCAGTCCGATCGCGAGCGGACGCGCGGGGCTGGCGCGGCGCGCCGCGACGATCAGAAGCATCAAGGCGAGGATGCAGAACGACGCCGCGATCATCTCGCTGCGCAGGATGCGCAGATGCATCTGCACGCCACCGGAAAACGCGAAGGCGGTGACGGCCAGCATGGCGATCCGCCAGTCGGACACCAGCCGGCGCGCCAGCAAGGCGAAAGCGAGGATGACGCCGGACGCGGTGAGCAGCGCGGCGACACGCCCGGCATGAACCGCTGACGTCATCGCGGTGTCGAACGCGGCGCGATCCGAGGCCGCCGGGATCGCCGACAGCGTCCAGGCGTCGAGCAGGCCTGCGCGGTGCAGCTGCGCGAACCAGGCCTTGACCGAAAGGATGGTGAGATAGGCCGGATGATCGAAGAACAGCTGCGTGCCGCCGTCGTTCATGGCGAGCGCGTTGTAGATCACCATGAAGTCCATGTCGGCGTTGCGCCAATAGACGGTGAAATAGCCGGCGGCGATGAACGAGACGAGCGACAGCAGCAGCGCGACTGCAATTCCGCCGCGCCAGCCGAACGGCGTCAGACGATCGAGCGGGTCGCCATCCCTGGTCACGCGGGAGTCCCGCCAATCGTGCGGCTGCCCTCTCGCCCCGCTTGCGGCAGCGCAACCGCACAGGGCGCTCTACGTATCGCGCCGGCCCGTTTCCACGTCGTCATGGCCGGGCTTGTCCCGGCCATCCACGTTGTCCTGCGCCCGCGGAACGACGTGGATGCCCGGGACAAGCCCGGGCATGACGGAGCAAGGCACTCGCAGACGCTCGTACCGCGATGGCGCCATTCGTCAGAGGCGGTCGCGCGCTCAACTTCGATGGCCCCGTCCGTTCAGCATCCGCCATCCTCAGATCGCCTTGATCTTGAAGAACGCGAACACGACCATCTTCAGCAGCATCCAGCCGTGGCGGAAGCGGGAGATCTGGGTTTCGCCATAGCTGCGCGCGGCGTAGCGGATCGGCAGGTCGATGGTCTTCAGGTTCAATTTGGAGGCGCCGAAGATCAGGTCGAAATCGCCGAACGGATCGAAATCGCCGAAATAGGCCTTGCCGGCCTTGAGCCTGAGATAGTCGCTGCGCCGGAGCACCTTGGTGCCGCACAGCGTATCCGTGTAGCGCTGGTTGAGCAGCCAGGAGAACAGATAGGAGAAGGTCTTGTTGGCGATCAGATTGAGGAAGCGCATCGCGCCCTCGTCCATCGGATAGACCAGGCGCGAGCCGTTGATGAACTCGCCCTTGCCCGAGCGCAGCGCCTCGAAGAACTTCGGCAGCTGCTCCGGCGGCATGGTGAGGTCGGCGTCGAGGATCATCAGCACGTCGCCGCGGGCGGCGTCGAAGGCGGTGAACACCGCGTCGGCCTTGCCCTTGCCGGGCTGGCGCATCAGCTTGATGTCGTGATCCGGGAAGGCTGCACGGACCCGCTCCATCTCCTCATAGGTGCCGTCCCTGCTGTGGCCCTCGATGAAGATGATCTCGATGTCGTTGCAGAACTCGGCGATGCGCTGCACCGCCGGCTCGATGTTGCCGCGCTCGTTGCGGGCGGGGATGACGACCGTGGCCGAGCGGACGTCGTCGGAGACGCAGCGCATCGACCGCGCCACCAGGTAATGCCGCAGCGACAACGCGCGCAGGCCCGGCAGCACGCTGAGGAAGCGGTTGGCGAAGCGGCCCAGGCCATAGAGCCGCAGCGGCGACAGCACGCGCTGCTCGGATTTCACCGGATCGAAATCCGCAAGCTGCGCGAGGTTGCGCAGGTCGGCCGGCGACAGCACGTTCTGCTCGGGCTGCGGCATGCGCAGGCCCATCGCCTCGGCCGCCTTCAGCAGCGGATACCAGAGATGCGAGAAATAGCCGATCACGAGCCGGGTCTCGCGCGTGCACAAGGGGTGCAACTGGTCGATGAACTGCTGGCAATCGTCGAGCGAGCCGATCGTGTCCAGCACCAGAATCGCATCGAACGGGCCGGTGACGGCGGCGAGCGTCGCCGGATCCTCGGCGTCTCCGGCGACGAAGGTGAGATCGGGATGGCGGCTGCGGGCGAGCGCGATCTGCGCTTCGCTGAAGTCGATGCCGACGCCATAGGAGGGCTGGAGCGATGCCAAGGTATCGCCGAGGCCGCAGCCGATCTCCAGCACGCGGCTGCCGGGCGGAATCAGGAAGCGCAGATAGCACGCATCCTCGCCATGGAAGAACGCGGCCCTGTCGCGCCAGCCGGCACGGGCGTCGGCAAAGCGGTTGGCATGATCGAGGATGGCGATCTTGCGCGGCGACAGAGCCTTGGGCGCTGGCGTCGGCGGCGTTTCGCTGGCTGCAGCCGCCGGCCGCTCGTGCTCGTCCTGCAGGACCTGACCGTCCAACTCCGTCACCTGATACCATCCTCGTTTGGAATCCCCGCCCTCTAAGGCCAGCCGGGTGGGGCGGAGTCAAGGCCAGGCGGAGATGCGGTGCCCGCGTTACATTTCGGCGGCATGGTCGCTGCGGCGGCGAAGCGAGAACGAGGCGGCCGCAATCGTCCACGCGGCGCATTCGCGCCCGAGCTTTGCGAGTCGTTCGCGCTCTCAGATGCGAGGGCGCAGGGAAGGCCGGACCTCGACTGAGGCCCGTGGCCCGCCTGCTCAAAAAAATGCAGGCGGCAGGTACCACAGGTTCAGCCGGACAGACCCGGCCCTCCCTGCGCGATGGGTTTAACGTCTGCTCCGAGCTCTCCCCGGGGACCGGCTTGTTTGCCCCCGTCGTCAGTACGACACGTCATGTCACACCGACTTGGCGCCAGCGTCGGGGCGCCAGGACCACACGGCTTGAACGTCCGCGAGCTGCCAATCGTCCAGCGCCAAAAGCACCTGACAGGCCCGCGGCCACCGCTCCCCGCCTCTACGTATCGTGACGACGCGTACGTCCCTCTGCATGAGGACGGGATGCGCGGATCAAACCATGATTTCTGAAAAATAGCAACAGAAATTTCGTTCATTCCGAACGGCTCACCGCCCGCAGCAGAACTTGAATTTCTTGCCGCTGCCGCAGGGGCAGGGATCGTTGCGGCCGACCTTGGCCGCGCCGGCCGTCCGCTTCTGCTCCGTGACCACGGCCCGCGTGTCGCCCGAGACGAAGCGCCAGGCGCCGTCGTCGTCGCGGCGGAATTGCGAGACCTCGTGGTGCTCGATCGTCCTGCCGGCCTCGCGATAGGTGGCGACGAACCTGACGACGCCGTCGGCGTCGTCAGCCCCGCCGCGCGTCGTCGAGACGATGCGCAGGGAAAGCCAGGTCGCGCGCGTCGCCCAGTTCTTTGCCGCGACGGCATCGAACGCGCGACGCTGGTCGGCCGCGAGCGTCGCTGCGATGTAGCCGATGTCGCCGCGCGTATAGGCTGTGTAGCGCGAGCGCATCAAAGCCTCGGCGGTCGGCGGCAGCGCATCGCCACTGAGATAGGGACCGCAGCAGCTGTCGAAGGGAAGGCCTGAGCCGCAGGGACATGGCATGAGGTGACGTCTAGATCATGATGCGATTCCACGGAATCGCATCATGATCCTATCCCTTTGTTTGAGCATGATCTTTTCGGTAAGCCGGTTTCCACTTTTCCGGATCATGCTCTAGCATCGATGCGGACCCGAGGAAATCGCAGGTGGACGGTCCGGCATCCCGCGCCAGCTCGCGCCGAGATGCCAAAGCGGCTTCCCGCTGCCGCGAATTGATCGTATCGATCTGACGCTACCACACCCAACCGCCGAGGGATTGCGACGTGATCATGCGCGTGAGGAGATGCGTTCTGATGGCGCTTGCGCTGCTGGCTGGTCTCGCGCCGCGAACCCAGCAAGCCCTCGCCGATCAGGATCCGCTGATCCAGAGGGCCGTCTTTGCCGAAGAACAGCTCTGGCTGCTCGACGGTGGAGGCCGGCTGTCGCGCCTTGCGGACAGCGGCGAACGGATCGACGTGGCGACGCCAGATCAGGTGCTCGAGCTCTTCGTTGCGGATGGGCGTATTGCGATCGTGACGTGTCCGCTCACATCGTGTCCGCCAGAGATGCCCTATGGGCGATGGACGGTGCGTCGGCGAGTTGGCCAGGACTGGACGACAATAGGCGAAATTGCCAGTCGCGGCGAAAGTCTGATCGCCACCATCGCGGCTGAGGGGACGATCACGCTTTTGACAACGCACCGGATCATTGACCTCGGCGGCCGGCACACCGAGACGGCTCTTGCCCAGCCGTCACACGACATGTTCGATCCGTCAAAACCTCTGGAGCAGCAGCAGGCCGCCACATCCTTCCCGTTTCCGCTCACCTATTTGTACGGGACCAGATCGATGTCGTCGACGCGGTTGAATTCGACGCGGACGAAGAGTTGGCCGGTCAAAGCCGCGCTGATGACGTCACGGCACATCTTCATTGGCTACAACGCCGGCGAGTTCGGTGGCGGCCTGCAGCGGATCGACCGGGCAACGGGCGTCGTCTCCGATATCGGCGATGACGAGCCGATCCATGGCATCGTAAGCATCCCGTGGAAGCCGGACTGCGTCGCCGTCGCAGTCGGCCTCATTCACATGGTCGCGTCAGGGCGGATCGTGGAGGTCTGCGATCGTTCGGTCCGCCTGCTCTACGAGCAACATGTACCCAAGGAGATCGTGACGGACGCGAACGGGCGAATTGGAGAAATCCCGGAGCATACGACCGCATTCTTCGGACTTATGCGGACGGGCGACGATCTGCTCGCCGCGGGCCATGACGGCCTGTACCAGATCAGCCGCGGCGATGCGGTCCGGCAAATCCCAAGTCCGCCCTTCAAGGACATCGGTGACGTCGCGGTCAGCTTCGACATCCCCAATCTGGTGCTGGTGCTGACGAGCGCGAACCGGCGCTCCTCTCTGAGTGGCAGCCCGCCGCTGCTGGTGCAGCGCTAGGTCGACCGTTCGTCTTGCACGGCATGCATCCGTCTCGCCTGCGGCTCGGCGAACAACGTTCGACTATCGCACATCATCCGAACGGCTTGCGCGCCGGCCCACGCGCGTCGCGTCTCCGCTCACGCGCGAGTTGTGACTCCAAAGCCGCAGCTCGCCACTCTTCAGCTCGCAACGTCCCGCTACACGCGCCGCGCGGTTTCGAAACCGGCGAATCCGTGTTAACCATTGGTTAAGAACAAGGGTGTTGGGCAGATTGCTGACCGGCCCGGCCCCGCGCGGACCAGAACCTTCCGGGCGCCGCCTCATTACGTGGCGTCTGTGACCGCAGCCCACCGCATCATCGGCGGTTCAGGGCGCGTGAGATGCCAACGATTTCTTCGCGCGACGCCAGCCAGGCCGCAAGAAACCTCAAGCCCGCCCTCGATGCGGGCCGCTGCTCACCTCCCGATCAGACGTGCACCCCGATGCCGGCGCGATCAGCGCTGCGTGCAAACGCAGCCGCGCGCCCATCACCACCGATTGGAGCAGCCCCGATGGCTGATGAGTCCGTAGTCGCCTCGATCATTCCCTGGCAGCAGCCGAAGACGGCCAAGCCGCGCCCGAAGCGCGCCAAGGTCGTCAAGCCGCGCCCGCGGCCCAAATCCGAGCGGTCCGAGAAGACCAAGGCGGCGGCACTCGACGACGAGATGCTGGCGTCCGAGACGCTGATCATGCCGGACTTCCTGGACTACGTGAACGATCCGGCGAAAGCTCCGGCCATTGCCGAGGCGTCGCGCACGGAGGCGGCTGCCAGCGCGGCGGCCGCGGCGATTCCGGCCGCAGCGCCGCCGGCCTCGACACCGCCGCGCGACGCGCCGGTCGCGATCGCGGGCGAGGTCGTCCCGGCCGCCGCGCCGGTCACGCCGGCGAAGCCTGCGCGCGTCGGCATCACCGCCTCCTCGGTGCTGCTGCAGCTGGCCGCGCTGGCGCTCGCTGCCGTCGGCATGGCCATGAACGGCTGGTTCGCGCATTCGCTGGGCTCGAACAGCACCGCGGGCTGGATGTTTCTCGCAGTCGGCGTCACTGCCGACCTGGTCGCGCTGGTCATGCCGACCTGCGCGGCCCGGCTGTGGCAGGGACGGCACCGCGCCTCGGCGCTGACGGGATGGCTGGTGTGGCTGATGACCTTCGTGTTCGCGGTGACCGCCGGCATCGGCTTCGCCTCGACCAACATCAGCGACGTCACGCTGGCGCGCGCCTCGCGGGTGACGCCGGCGGTGCAGGCGGCACAGACCGCGCTGAGCGACGCGATGATCGCGCGCGACCGCGAGTGCAAGGGCGGCGTCGGCAAGTTCTGTCGGGAGCGCGAGGCGGCGGTCGCCGAGCGGCGGCAGGCGCTGGACGCGGCGATGGCCACGGTGAGCCAGACCGCCGATCCACAGACCGAGGCCGCGATCAAGCTGGTGGCATGGGTGTCGCGCGGCGCGGTGAAGCCGTCGGCCGACGATTTCGTCATGCTGCGTTTGATCCTGCTGGCGCTGCTGCCGCAGATCGGCGGCA
Source organism: Bradyrhizobium aeschynomenes (assembly GCF_013178945.1). Taxonomy (GTDB): domain Bacteria; phylum Pseudomonadota; class Alphaproteobacteria; order Rhizobiales; family Xanthobacteraceae; genus Bradyrhizobium; species Bradyrhizobium aeschynomenes. The sequence continues at coordinate 214,337 of NZ_JABFDM010000010.1, read as the reverse complement.
TCCTGCTGATGGTGGGACGGCGGGTGTGAGGGCGTCAGCGCCCGGCAAGCGCCGACGGCCGCGACGGATCGGCAGCCGAGCTCATTTGCGGCGGGATCGCGCCGGCTTCGCCGAGCTTGCCAGCTGCCAGGCCTTGGCGAGCACGTCGCGCATCAGGCCGGCGTCGACGTCCGCGAGGGTGGCGCAGGTCCAGCCCTGGTCGCCCCATTTGTTGGGCAGCCGGCGGAAGCCGGCCGGATCGACGCCGCTGTAGAACTCCTGCTCCTCCGGCGTGAGCAGCAGGTTGGCGGATCGTCCATCCGCCGCCAGGGTCGCGAAGATGCGCTTGGCCTTGAACGCCGTGCGGTCGAAATGCGGCGCTTGCGTCGTTCCCGCGAACGACAGGGCGAGGGCGCGGAATTCGTCACAGGTCATTCGGCTGACTCTCGTGTGTGCAGCGCCATGGATAGCATCCATCGGATGCGGGTTGCGATGCGGTGCGGAGTCGCCTGCGGCGGGCGCAGTCGGCTGCAGATCGTGCACGGGAACGTGAAAGCCCGGCATCGCCAAGCTTGACCCATGTCATAACTAAACGGTGCTGTTTTCATATGTTGACCGCCGAGCATATCAAAGGAGATCGACGATGTCAGAGCAGAGCAGCATGAGCGTCTACCTGAACTGGGCCAGGGAGCGCCTCCATGAGATGGATGCCGCGCTCGCCTCGCTTGACGTTAAGGCCGCCGAGGCCGAGGCGGCGTCCAAGGTCAAGGCGCAAGAGATCATCGCGGACCTGAAGAAGCGCCGCAGCGATCTCGAAGCCCTGCTCAAGACGCAAGCAGAAGCCGGCGAGGCCGCGCTGGCCGGCGCGAAGATCGAGCTGGACCAGCATTGGGCCGGCTTCGAAACCCAGATGAAGAGCTTCTTCGACACAGCCGGCAAGCAGGCGGAGCAGCAGCAGGCGACCTTCAAGGACATAGCGGCGGCGCAGGCCAAGGCGTGGCGCGAGTCCGCCGACCGGTTTCGCGAGGCGGCCACCAAGGTGACGACCGCCGGCACCACCGATCTCGACGCCGTGCTCACGCAGCTCAAATCCGATGCGGCCCAGGCCGGGGCTCATCTCGAGACGCTGAAACAGACCGGCTCTCAATCCTGGTCCGTGTTCAGCGCCGCCTTGAGCGAATCCCGCAAGGCGTTCGACGCGGCCAATCAGGCCGCCTGGAATGCGTTGAGGGGGAGTGGCCCGAAGAGCTGAGGGGCGACGAGACCATTCTGCCGGAAATGCCCCGAGCCTGCGTGAAACCGCGCGGCAGCCCCGACCGGTCTCGCCGGACGGGGCATCAGCGATGCGGCCGGGGACTGAAAATCGCGGCGCGACCGATAATCCGCCAGCTGCAGATCTTCGAAACTGACGTGCACGGCGTCTCGATGTTCCAAGGACCAGCCCGACAACCTCAACGCCGAGTTCGGCCTTCGGGTGAAATGACGGGTTCGCTTTGGCTGAGCTGGCGGCCCAGCTCATTTTTTGAAGCAATGCTCGCGGTGCCACTGAAGAAAGTGCGGATGCGGCCGATCACCCGCACGATCCGGAGCAAGGGCAAACCCCGAGGAATTGATGAAGCCGCGGATCCGATCCACGTCATTGACGTGGCGCGAGATCAGGATGGCAAGATCATCACCCAGACTGATCAATCCGCGGTCGAACATCCAGTGGACCGTCCCTGAAAGCGCCAGGCCGTTAGTCACCAGATCGGGTCCATTCGCCTCGACGGGACGGATGTGGGCCGCGTTAACTTCGGCGCGCCCGCCGCCGTTAATCAGCTTCAGCCCGGTGATCGCGCAGCGCTCGCGATAGGCCCGCAGCACGATCTTCCTAAACAGGCGATCGCGCACGATCCGTGACGTGAGACGTTGTATGCGATCGCGTAGCTGTTCCGACACGAAAGGCGTCTGGCCTTCTTCAAGCCCGGCAGCGGGATGGGCCGTCTCGGGGACACGCGGCAGCACCGCGTCTCGCTCATCCAAACCGCGCTCGATGATGCGCTGGAAATCTGCCGGCGAAATCGGGCGGACGGCCGCCTGCGCTCTTCCTGAGAGTTTGCCTTCCTCATTGAGAAGGCCTCGCTCGATCGGACCGTTCAATTCGCTGAACGGAACCGGACTGACGAACTCAAGATACGAGCCGGGCTGAATGAGCGCCAGATACATGTCGTGCGACTTGGGATCAGGGATGATCCGCTCTACCCGCGCGATCGCGAAATAGCCGCGCGTGCCCAGCACCTTCGTGGGTTCGAGATAGACGATCCAATCTCCGATACTCCCCTGGGCTCGACCAAGATACTGCCTAGGGAATTGGTACTGATCCGCCGGACTGTCGTCGTAGATCGAATCAGTCCGATGCATGAAGACGCAGTAGCTCATGTAGGCAGCTTAGCGGATCGGCACCTCGCACACTACAGACCAGCTCAATTCTGCGCTTTCGCGGCGACGTCGCTCTGGCCGCGCACAAGTAACGCAAGGCGCCGCTCGCGCACCCGACCCATATGGAAACCGGCCAACCGCCGGGGTGTCCTACCCACCGACCTTCGAATCGGTCCGCTGCGCGCCGCTGATGCCGGTGTTGATGGCGAGCGTGGCGCCGGCGGCGCCGCCGGCTTCGTAGGCCGCCATCGACACCATCCGGCTCGTCGAGCGCGATGTCCGCAGATTGAGATCCAGCTTGTCGAACTCCGCATCCACGACCGACGTCTTGAGCACGACCAGGCCGCGGCCGGTGCTTTCGTTCACCTGATCGCGGCTCTTCTTCATCGCCACCAGGCGGTCTCCGATCGAGGCGACCATGCCGAGGGCGAAGGAGGCGTTGGCGAGATGCCGGTCCTGGTGGCGGAAGCGGCGGTAGTCGGCCGAGGTCTTGAAGCGGCCGAGCTCGGCGCGCACCGCGCCGTCGATCAACTCGGCCAGATAATGCGCCACCTCGACATCGGCGGAGAGGCCGAAGAACACATAGCTGTTGTCGCCGCTCGCGCTCTTCTCGCGCCAGACCCGGCAATCGCAGAACAGCGCGATGGCGCCGATGCAGTCGTCGAGCGGGATGCGCTTCTTGCGACGGGTCTCGTAGACCTTGCGCGCGCAGGCCGACGCCCGCAGCTCGAGATCCGACAGCGACAGATCATGACGGTCGAGCAGCTCCGCCACCTTGGCAGCCGCCGACAGCGCCTCGTCCTCGGTGCAGCCATTGGCGATGGTCTTGGCGCGCAGCGCCTGGATGCGCGACTTCAGCTTGTCGAGCGCGACAGGATCGGAGGCGAGGGAATCGAACGTCTGGGTCACCGGTCACGGCCCAAGGAGGCCCGACCGGCATGCCGCGGACGGGTGGAACTGGCGGAGAGGGAGTCCCCGCACATGAATGAAGTTCTCATTATTATTGAGATGCTTAGATACATTTTCGCGCCAGCTACCGAGTGTGCCACCCGCATCGGACCACCGGATTGTAGCGGAAAACGGCGAACAATTACGGCAAAATGTGAAAGGCCGGATCGCTGAGGCGAGTGTGGTGGCCGGAGCCTCCAAGCCCTATAGCCTCAGTGATCAGGTGATCCGCTTTCTCAGCGTACGCTGACCCATCATCTGCTTTTGGAATGAGCTTCAGCGAGCTCTCAAAATGCGGTCGACGATCAGCCCTGCACTCTCCGGCGAGGCACTGGCTCCGGCAGCGCCCCTCCGGCTCCATCGGGACGCGCAATTGCGAGCCGCTTCCTTCACCTTCCAGATCGAGGCAGAGGCCTCTCGAGGAATGTGCGGGCCCTCGTTGAGATCCTTGATACGGCTCAGTTCCCGCAAGCAAGGCAACTGCGACGATTCTGGCTGTTCTCCCCACGCGTTCAGGTTCGAAGTGCATTCTTAATCAGCTCCACCACCGATCCATCGTGGGAGAAACCCAGCGCCAATTCGGCTCTGACGTCCAACATAGGATAACGACCGAACACGGCCTCGATACCTTTGTCGGGATCGAACGTCACGAGCGCGGACCGCTCTGCACCGTAGAGCCGCGCCAAGCCTGCGACGACTTCGGCGATCGAGAGACGAAGCGCGGGAAGCTGTAACGTACCGCAGCAATCGATCCGACCGGCCAGCATCAGATTGTCGACGACGGCCTGCGCCGACAGCCACCACGCAGTTGCGGCCGGCGAGACCGGACAGACATAGCGCTCGCCCGACGCGAGCGCGTGCAGCAGCTCGCTCATGAAGGCGGAGCCGAAGCCGCTCACGGGTCGCGGTCGCGCAACGATCCCGGGCAGCCGCAGCGCGATCCCCGACAGGTCTCCGCGCCGCGTGTGATCGGCAAGTGCGATCTCCACCATCCGCTTGTGCGCGCCATAGGTGATCGCGGGCCGCGCCTCCGTCCGCGCACCGACTGGCGCCTCGGAGAGCGTACCGTAGACGGCGACGCTGCTGGCGTAGACCACGCGCGGCCGATTTCGGCTCTGCGCCAGCAACTGGAACAGGTCGAGCGATGCATCGAGATTGACGCGCCGGCCGAGCGCAGGCTCGGCCTCGGCGCGGCCGCCGGGAACGCTGGCGAGATGAAACACGAGGTCGAACGGCGTGGCGCCGAGCTGCTCGAGCACCGCCCGGTCGTCGAGGCCGCCTCTGATCCAGGACAGGCGACGACCGGACGCCGCGGGCGGCGCATCGCCGAGATCGAGCCCGGTGACGTCGCCACTGCCCACATCACTCAGCAACCGACACAGCAGGGCGCTGCCGATAAAGCCTGCGGCACCGGTCACCAGAATACGCATCGTTCAATCCGGGCGGCCGGGGCGGGGCGCGCGAACCACGCGCTGAACGATGCGTCCAAACGGACCCGGCCGGCCGTCGGCGAAGCTGGCCTGCATCGCCACCTCGTCACCGAAGCGCAGGAACGGCGTCCGTGGCTCGCCGTGTGCGATCATCTCGATCGCCCTGACCTCGGCCAGGCAGCTCGATCCGGCGGCGCGATCGGCATTCGAGACCGTGCCCGAGCCGATGATCGTGCCGGCCGTCAACCGGCGCGTCCGCGCGGCATGGGCGATCAGTTGCGGAAACGAGAACGCCATCTCGCGGCCCGAGGCTGCGCCGATCCGTTCGCCATTGCGCTGGATGTGCAGGGCCATGTCGAAGCGGCCGTCGCGCCAGGCGTCTCCAAGCTCGTCGGGCGTCACCGCGATCGGCGCGAAGCTCGTCGACGGCTTTGCCTGCAGGAAGCCGAAGCCGGTGCGAACCTCGCGCGCGCCGACCGCGCGCAGGCTCCAGTCGTTGATCTGCACCAGCAGCCGGATATGCCGTGCGGCGTCCTCGGCGGAGACGGCCATCGGCACGTCGTCGACGATCACGCCGAATTCGCCCTCGAAGTCGATGCCATCCGCCTCCGTCACGAACGGAACGTCGGCATGCGGCCCGAGGAAATCGTCGCTGGCGCCCTGGTACATCACCGGGATGGTGTCGAAATCGGGGATCGGCGGCTTGTTGAAGGCAACGTCCATCAGCCGTCCATGATTGAGGAAGGCCGAGCCATCCAACCATTGCGGCGCGCGCGGCAGTGGTGCGAGGCATCGCGCGGGATCGAACGCCATCGTATCGACGGCCGATCCATCCTCGAGGCTCTCGGCAAGCCGCCGTAGCGCCGGCTCGGCCTGCGGCCAGTTCCGCAGCGCCGTCAACAGATCCGGCGCGATCGCGCTCGCATCGCGCGCACGCGCCTGATCCCTCGCGACGACGATCAGGCCGCCGTCGGGGCTGCCGTTCCGATAGGTTGCGAGTCTCATCAGCTGGCCTTGGTCGGGTTGGCTTCGGGACCGAACTTGCCGTCGACCAGGATGAACAGCATCCGGCACGGCTTGTCGCTGCGATTGGCCCAGGCGTGGTTGGTGCCGCGCTGGATGACAACATCACCGGCCTTGAGGTCCGCGGCGCCCTTGTCGAGCACCAGCGTGATCTCGCCTGAGATGACGATGCCGTAGTCGATCGTCTCGGTGCGATGCATCAGCGGATGCGGCGATTCCGTCGTCACGGTCGAGGCATGCGGGTCGCCGATCTCATTGAACGCAGTTTTCATTCGCGTCGCGCCGTTGCGGAGAAAATCCTCGGTGTCCGGCGGGATATCGACGAACCGGATACGGCTGCCATGCGTCGGCGGCGGCAGCCGCAGCGGCCCGATCGTCGGATCGGGACCGTTGTCGATCGGCGCCGGGGTCGCCTGCGTGCTCCAGACCTCGTGGAAGAAGGTGCCGGGGATCGCCGCCAGCTCGGTGACGGTCGGCAAGGCGCCGTCGGACGCGATCACGGCGGCGCCCTGCGCGTCGTGTCCGGTGACGACGCGGCGAATCTGCGGAAGGGTCATGTCGGAGGTCTCCTGGTCAGGCGATTTCGAGCGAGGCGGTCGGCGCCGCGCCGCGCGCGACGAACACGCGCGAGAACAACAGGACGGCGATGGAGGAGATGATGACAGCGCCGAGCCCGAGCGCGGGATAGCCGAACAGCTGCACCAACGTGCCGCCGAGGATGGGGCCGACCGCGGCCCCGATCATCAGCATCGCCGGCGTGCCGGCGAGCGCCCGTGCGGTAGGGTCAAGGCGCGACAGCAGCCCGAACGCGAAGGTGTGGGTGAAGATCATCACCGCGGCAAAGACCGCAGTCGGAACGGCATAGGCGACGAAGCCGGAGCCGAAGGTGACCGTCACGGCGATCAGCGCCTGGCAGACCGGGCCCGCCAGCAGCACGTGGCGCGCGGGCAGCCGCTGCTCCAGAAAGGCGGCGAGCGGCGCCGGCAGCAGGTTGACGAAGCCGAGCGCGATCAGCACGCCCGTGACCGCCTCCGCGCCGAAGCCGCGGTCAGCGCCGATGCGCTCGATGAAGCTGAACAGCATCGCCTGGGTCAGCGCCATGCAGCTGATGCCGGCGATGCCGAACCAGACGGCGCGGGGAAGATGACTGACCTCGGCGATGAGATCCTCGTCGCTGCGCACGACGCCGTTGGGAAAGGACAGCGCCGCCGCCAGCGCCGCGACCGCCATCACGCCGGCGAACACCACGAACAGCGCGGATCCGCCGAAGCTCGCCACGAGATTGGGCGTCACCCCGAGGAACAGAATTGCAAACATCCCGAGCGCCATTCCGACGATGGCGAACAGCCGGTGCGGGTTGGCGCTGCGTGCAATGGTGCCGTGGGTGAAACTCAGCCCGCAGGCGGCCGTTGCGCCGCCCAGCGCGTGCAGGATCGCCAGCAGCGAAAACTCCGACGTCCGGCTCGCGGCCAGGAACACCAGCGCGGCTGCGGCGTATCCCGCAGCCGCCGCCAGCCGGGCGTTCATCCGGTTGAAGCGCGGTGCGAACACCAGGCTGCTGAGCACGGCGCCCAGCAGAAACAGCGTGGCCAGCAGTCCCGCCTGCTGCGGACTGAACCTGTAGCGCTCGATCAGCGCGCCCACCCAGACCGGGAGCGCCACGAGATCGACCATCCCGGCGCAATGCGCGACCATCAGGGCGATGCGTCCGCGCCAAGTTTCCGTTGTCACCGTCATTGCTTCCTCCCCTTGATATTTGTTGTTCTTGTTCAGATCGGCTGCGTCAGTCCGACGATCGACTCGCGCATGATCCTGGCGTGCTCGGCCTTGTCGCCGTTCTCCATCTCGATCCGGCAGAGCTGCGCGGAGTTCTCGATCACCATGCGGCAGCGCTCCCAGCGGCGCGCATGGAAGCGGTCGAACGCCTCTTGCAGGGTCGTCGCCCGTGCCAGCTCCTCCGCCAGCACGATGCCGCTCTCGATGCCGATGCCGGCGCCGGAGGCGAGATGCGGCGTGGTCGCCGCCACCGTGTCGCCGATCAGGATGACGCGGCCCCGATTCCAAGGCGCCGGCACCAGCAGGTTGGCGAGCGGCCGGCAATCGATCGCGGCGTCGGGAGCGAACAGATGCGCCCGCAGCGCCACCAGCACGGGATCGCTGAACGGCGCCAGCATGTCCGCGACCAGTTGCGGCCAGGACGCGCGCTCAGCCTGGAGCTTTTCCGGCCGCGCCTCAGTCACGAACATGTACATGTGGCTTGGCGACACCGGATTGACGCCGGCCTTGACCGTACCTCCCAGCCACATCCGCGGGCGTACGATGTCTGCTGGCCGCGGCAGCACGGCGCGCCAGACCACTTGGCCGATGTATTGCGGCGGCTTGACCTCGGGAAACAGCAGCGCCCGCGTCTTCGAATGCACGCCATCGGCGGCCACCACGAGATCATAACGGCCCGTCGTGCCATCGGTGAATGCGACCTCGACATCGCCGTCGTGCTGCGTGATCCGCGTGTAGGTGCAGCCGACACGCACGCCGACACCCGAGGCGCGCGTCGCCTCGGCGAGGATGCGGCCGAGTTCGGGCCGCATGATGCCGCCGCCGCCGGGCACATCCGATCCTGCGGCCTTCGGTGTCGGGATCTCGCCGATCCGATGCCCCGATGGGGTGAACAGATCGACACCGTCAGCGGTGTAGCCGCGCTCCGTGAACGCCGCGAACACGCCGATCGTTTCGAGTGCACGCAAGGTCGGCCCGCTCACCGTGATGCCGGCGCCCTCCGGCCGCCAGCTCGCATCAACCTCGACGAGATCCACCGCGATGCCCGCCTTGCGCATCTGGATCGACGCCGCCATGCCAGAAAACCCGCCGCCGATCGTAAGCACCCTGCTCACCACAGCCATGGCGCCCTCCTCCTTGTTTCGAACCGCCGTTGCTGGCGTGTTATTTCTTGGCGAACAACTCGCCGTCGGCATCGACGACGAGCTCGATATCGATCAGCCGCTCGCCGCGGCACGGCCCCTGCACGCACAGCCCGGTGTCGGGCATGAACTCGGCGCCGTGCGCGTGACAGACGATCCGCGTGCGCTCGGCGTTGAGATACGCATCCCTGCGCCAGGCCATCGGCGCGCCGCCGACATGCGGACAGGCATTGCGCCAGCCATGCAGCTGTCCCTGCCATCGCACGACGAACAGGCTGTCCTGTCCCTCATCGTCGGGATCAAAGCCGCGCGACTGCGCCTCGCCGATCTCGTCGGCGCGGCAAAGCCGGAGCCATCGCGGCGACCGGGCCTCACGCGTAGTCGCCATTCTCGGGGATTCCGGGGCCGGGGTACCATTTCCTACGCATCTTCAGCAGGAAGGCCTGCGAATTGTCGGCCGAGGCGGTCGCTTCGCGCGGCTGCCAGCTTGCATCGTGCTGGTCCATGTCAGCATCCATCTCGATGTGACAGCCGAACGGGCTGTTGAAGTACCAGAACCAGTTCGAGCCCAGGATATGACGGCCGGGCCCCCAGAATGCCTGATAGCCCTTTTCGACGAAGCGATAGCCGTTCGTGATCATTTCGGAAGGACCACCGAAATGGAACGTGAAGTGCTCCACGCCATGCATGTGCGGCGGCGCGCCGATCAGGAAATGGGTGTGATGGTCGAGCGAGCCGCCCGGCTGCAGGAACGGCCCCGTCCCGGTGAAACGGTCGGTGCAGCGAAAGCCAAGGCGATTGACGTAGAACGCCTCGGCCTTCGCCACGTCGGGCACGAAATAGACCACATGCGACAGTGATCGCGGACGGATGACGCTGCCCGGCGGCGGCACGCCGAGACTGTTGATCGGCCTGAACACCACGCCGCCCGGCGCATTCGAGATCTCGCCCGGCAGCACGACAGGCCGGCGTGCCGTCAGCTGAAAGCCGATCACGAAGCCGGAATCATCGATCGATTCGATCGAGCCATCGGGTAGCCGCCGGACCTCGCGGTCACGCCGCAGCTCGGCGGCGATCGCCCCCAGCGTCGCCTCGTCGGCGACGCCCATCACCGTCTTGCGCAGACGGCAGCCCGGTACGGGCCCGGGCGGCAGCGCCGGATCGTCCTGCCGCGCGATCACCACGGCGGTGCCGTCGATCGCCTCGAAGCGGCCGCTGCGATCGGAGACGTCGACGGGGGTCAGCCCGTAATCGACGAGGAAGCGCGCCGCGCCTCTGACGTCGTCGACACCAAATATCAGGCTCTCCAGACCGACAATTTTCATGGCTCTCCTCTCCACCTGCTGCTTCAGGCGACGTGTCCGTTCAACACTTCTGCGACCCAGTCCGCGATGTAGTGGCCGGCATTGATGCTGTTGTCGAAGCTCGCATGCTGGGCACCGCCTTCACGCGCGGTGAAGATCTTCAGCTCGCGCTTGGGCGAATTGACCAGCTGCTCATAGGTGCGCTCCGCCCAATGCAGCGGGATTTGCGAGTCCTTCTCGCCATGGGTCACCAGGAACGGCACCTTGATGCGGTCGAGGATGCCGTCGAGGTGAACCTGCTCGGCGATGCGCATGAAGTCGCCCTGGTCCCGCGCGCCCCACACCCAGCGCACATGCGCCCAATAATGTGGAACGGGGAAGTTGCCTTCCTTCTGCAGCCGCTTCTTCTGCACGTCGCGCCAATCGTGATTGGCGCCCCAGGCGACGCCGCAGGCAAAACGCGGCTCGAACGCGACGGCGCGTGGGCAGTAGTAGCCGCCGAGCGAGACGCCCTCGAGACCGATGCGCTTCGGATCGACGTCGCTGCGGGTCTCCAACCAGTCGACGACGCGGGAGGCCCAGTGCTCGCTGTCGTAGCGTGCCGTGAGCCCCTGCAGCCGCAGCGCCTCGCCCGATCCGGGCTGGTCGATCACCAGCGACGACACGCCGCGTTTGGCAAGCCACGCCGGCAGGCCGACGCGGTATTTCATCTCCTTGGTCGAATCCAGACCATTGACTTGCACCAGCAGCGGCGCCGGCCCGTCATGTCCTTCCGCGCGGACCAGGAGGCCGGCGATGTGGGTGCCTTCATAGGGAATCTCGACGCGCTCGCAGTTCTCTCGCGCCAGCGCGATGCCCTTGGCGAAGACATCGAGACACTTGCGATACAGCGCCAGACGTCCCGGCGCATCGTGGGCCTGCAGACGTTCGCAGGTGATCAGATAGCTCGCCGCGCGGCCATATTTCTCTCCGGCCGACAGCAGCCGTCCCTTCGCCTCGTCCTCGGCGGCGAGCGCACAGAGCTTGTCCGCCATCCGCGCCCAGGTCTCGCGAAACGCTTGCGTGCCGCTGGCATCGGGCTGCCGCGCCGCCTCCTGCAGAGGCGCGCACATCTCCTCGATCTCGCCGATCCGTGCCCCCATCTCGATCGCGAGATCGACCGAGAGATTCCAGACGTAATTGGTCGGAAAATACTTGAACATGATTGCACTCACGACACGCGGACCGGCCACGCGTCCCCTCGACGTTTCTTCCCGGGGTCCGGCATAGTCCCGTTTGACCATTTCGAAAAATTGATTATCAAGATCGATCGCATTGATCTCTTGAATACCTCAAGCGAGGCTGCCGATGCGCTTCAACAACAAGTTCGACCTCAATCTGCTGGTCGCGCTCGACCATCTGCTGCACCTGCGCAGCGTCAGCGGCGCCGCCGCGCGCATGAACATGACGCAGTCGGCGATGAGCAACGCCTTGCTGCGTCTGCGAACCTATTTCGACGACGAGTTGCTGGTGAAGATCGGCCGCAAGATGGAGCTGACGCCCCGGGCGGAGGTGCTGAAGGACTCGATCAGGGACCTTCTGGTGCGGGTCGATTGGGCCATCGCGTCGTCTGCCCAATTCGATCCGGCTCAATCCGATCGCTGCTTCAAGATCCTCGCGTCGGACTACACGCTGGTGACGCTGATCCCTCGGCTGCTCGCGCGCAGCGAGGCCCTTGCGCCCGGGATCCGCTTCGACTTCATACAGCAGGTGCAGCGGCCGGAGCGCGCGCTCGAGCGCGGCGATGTCGACCTGCTGATCATTCCGGAGGAATTCAGCTCCAAGCTGCACCCGTCCGAAGTCATCTTCGAGGACGATTTCTGCGTCATCGCCTGGAGCAAGGGAAAATATGGCAGGGGCAAGCTGTCACGGCAGGAGTTCGCGAACGCCTCCCACGTCGTGATGCGGCCGGCGATCGCGGCGCAATCGCTCGAAACCTATTACCTGGAGCAGCGCAACACCAGCCGCAGCGAGGACGTGTCGGTGTACGCGTTCACTGCCATCCCGCATCTCATCGCCGGGACGAACCGGCTTGCCACCGTGCACCGGCGGCTCGCCATCGCGGCGCAGCGCAGCCTGCCGATCCGCATCATCGAGCTGCCGATCGCGCTGCCGGTGCTGCGCCAGCGCGTGCAGTGGCACCGCTATCGCTCCAACGATGCCGGCCTGCTGTGGTTGCGCAAACTGATGCACGAGGTCGTGGCCGAGCTGCCGTGATCGCCGCCAGCGAGTGCGCATGAAAACGGCCGGCGCAGGACGCCGGCCGCTCGTCGTTCGCGCGCGGGCTGCGCCGATCAGCGCTTGACCGGTCCGGCCCCCGCCGGCGGCGCGGGTACCCAGAGCGGGAATGCCAGGTTGGCCCAGACCGTATCGCCACGGCTGCCGTTCTCGACGTAGAACGTGTGCTGGTAGTTCACGTTGATCTGAAAAGGTCCCGCATTATAGGTCAGCGACGGGCCGGCGTTGAGCGAGCGCAACCGGTTGCCGTCCTGCACCCCGGCGAAATTGAAGGCCTTGACGCCGTTGACCTTGTCGTCCTGATACTGATGCGTATAGCCACCGACGATGCCGAGCTTCCAGGCGCCGATATTGTAGCCGGCGTTGAAGTCGACCATCAGCGCGTCGCCGCTGCGGTACTGCTGGGTCAGCTGCGTGAAGGCGTTGACCGAGTCGTTGTTGGTGCCATTGAGCAGCAGACGAGGCGAGACGGCGAATTCGAAGCCCTTCGGATCGGCATAGCGATAGGCGAGAACGGGCGAGATCGTGGTGTAGTTCGTGCCGACATTGAGCGGCTGCCGCGCCGAATAGGTGCCCGTGTTGGGCATGAGGTCGAGGCCGACCGTGAAGGTCTGCACGGGCGACAACGCCCAGCTCAGGATGATCGGCGAGAAGGTGATGTTTGCAAGGCCATTGGCCTGGAACGATCCGCCGGGATTGGTGCTTTCGAGGTGGACGAACGGCACCACGAGCTGCGAATAGACGTGAGCCCCGAAAAAGTCGCCGGGATAGCTGGCGAGAAACCGCATCGTCTCCGATACGGCGGAGAGCTTGAAGTTGATCGGCAGCTTGTTGCCGTGCCCGTCATACAGGCCACTTGCGCTGGTGTAGCTGGTCTGGCTGATCGCGAACAGGCCGGGGATCGGCGGGAACGACGCGATGAACACGCCGGGCGAGCCCGCTGGATAGTTCGTCGCCGCATTCTCGGCGGCACACGCACCCTGGATCATCCCGGCTAAAATCAGCGCTGCGGAAGCGGACCGCTTCAGTCCTCTTGTCATAAATCCCCCCTTGGCGGCGCGTTTTCTACGAAACGAGCTTGCCCCCGACCGACCTTCATGGCGACGCGCCCGCGCCCGGCCGATCACGTCATTGATGAGCGATCCCCGAGTATTCGTAAAATTGATCGTTTTGATCTGAGATATTTACAAGGTCGATATGTCTGTGTGTCAGTCCGTTTGACGGTGCGCTTTTTCATCCACTTCAAGGGGCCCGCTGGATAGCAGGTGAAGGGATCGCCCCTCCTATTTGGCTTGAAAGACTGGTGAATTGCCGGCGCGCTTCGGCGGCAAGTCTTGGAGCGCGATGGGGACGGCAGGACTACTTGCGGCTCAGTTTCCTACGTCGACGGGGTGGCACGCGCAGGCAGCCACTCGTCGAGATGGCTCCGCCACCGAGCTGGATTTCTCACCTGGCGAAAGCGCGCACCGTCGCCCAATCGAGCACCGCTTCTATTCGCCCGCGCAGCCGGGATCAGACCTGCCGTCGATACTCGGCTGCCTTCGCCCGCGCTTCGCCCAAGCCAAAGATAGAGAAGGAGCCAAGACCCATTTCGCGGGAGCGACCGCGAAGGGTGAAGCGGAAAATCCAGGGTCTGTGACCTGCAGATAGAGGCCCGCGTCGTCGGCGTACATGCCTGGCTTTTTGACCTTTGCCACCTTCACTGCTGTCAGGCGCCCCACCAGATGCGCCATCTTTGCCTCGCAGCCTTACCCACGATGCTACTCACATCCTGCAAGCGCTTCCCCACATTCTGGGGCGAACCCGCGCGGACGCCAAACGGCGTCAGACGCTCAAGTTGCGGCGACTTTTCAGAAGGTTGGCGGACGGCAGCGAACAGATGCGAACGCTGGGCTGGCGGAGAGGGAGGGATTCGAACCCCCGATAGGCTTGCACCTATGCCGCATTTCGAGTGCGGTGCATTCAACCACTCTGCCACCTCTCCAGGCGCAAATCAGGGGCGGTGCCCCCGGGTCGGGCGCCGTTCTAGGGCACGGCGGCGGGGGTGACAAGGCGGGGTTTGCGATATTCCAACCGAAATCGGCAGCGCGCGCTGCGCCTGCGCTTCGAGGCGGGCCGGGCGTCGGCCCCAGACAGGTGGGACCGCCGTACGCTGACACATGCCGGCGGTCCCGTGCCGCTACATCTTGGGGAAACCGACGGAAGAGACGGGGGTCAATCCGGCCGGCCTGAGCGACACGGCGGACCCTGGGCCATCCATGCGTGCACCGCAACGCAAACCGGTCCTTAACCTAACTGGTCAAGGTTACCGGGGCTGCCGATCTATCCGATTGGTGGCACGGTACTTTTTCGCACGCAATGAACCGCCGCGGCGGCTGCGGCGGCATCCATGCTGCGCAACATGTTGCACCCGATGCGGCCGGCCGGAGGCAGATGCCCGTTCAATCCTTCTTCTTCTTGGCCGCCTTCTTGTCGTCGGTCTTGTCCTCCTTGGCCTTGTCGTCCTTGTCCTTGCGGCCGTTCTCCTTGCGTCGGTTGGTGAAGCGGGCATTGCCCAGGCCGGTGCCGATGGTCAGCACGCCCCAGCGATCGAACTCCTGCATGAACGGCACCTCGGAGAGGCCCTGGACGACGCCGTCATTGTGCATCAGCACCGCGGTGTCGTGATCGCCGATCATCGGGATCGCCTCGACCAGGCTGGCCGGCAGATTGAACTTGCTGCTCTCCCAATTGCCCGGCAGGTTCTGCGCGCCCTTCTCGATCGAGCCGTCCTCGTTGATGACGCCGGGACAGGCGATGCCGATGAACGGCGCGAGCCGCAGGCCTTCGGTGTCGGCTTCCTCGATCAGGCCCTTGAGCATCTTGGCCAGCCGCTTCACCGCGCCCTCGCGGGTCGGCTCGTCATCGGCATGGCGCCAGAGATCGGACTTCCACACCGACGCCTTCGACAGGTCCGGCGTCTTCTTCCAGCAGGTCTCGACCACGCCGCAGCGGATGTTGGTGCCGCCGATGTCGACGGCAAGGATGCTGTCGTGGGCCTCGAAGATCCAGGACGGCGCCAGATGCAGCGCGCCGATCAGCCCGGCGTCGTCCGGGTGGTAGCGGATCGGCTCCAGCTCGACGCCAAAGCCCTCATCCTTGAGGATGATCTCGGTGCGGGCGATCGCCAACTCGCCGAGGCGGGAATCGCGAAAGCCGCCCCCGACCACGATGCATTCGGTCTTGGCCCAGGCCTTGGTGCGCAGGAAGCGCCGGGTGACATGGGCGAGTTCCTGGGCGAACTCCTCGATCGCGGAATGGACGACCGCCGAGGCCTCGGTGTCGTCGCCGACCAGGATCTCATCCAGCGCCTTCTTGCTGATGGTCTCGCTGTCCTCGTCGCCGAACGGGTCCTCGCCGGATTTGCGCAGCGGCTTGCGCCAGCGCTCCAGGATCTTACGAAAGGCGCCCTTTGAGGCGCGGTCACCGAGGAAACCGTCCTCATCCTTCAGCTCGATGTTGAAGCTGTCGATCTCGACCGACGGCAGCCGGGCGGCGCCGTGGCGGGCGATGCCCGTGGTCTTGGTCATGACGTCGTCGGCCATGTGATGCTCCGTGTGTCCCGCGCTAACGGCGGACGGAACGGATGGTTCGGGGGGAGGCAGCGAATAGCGAGGAGCGGATGGCGAATTGGGGCTTCGGCTGGCGCCCTTCCCTCTGCGCCACTCCCTATTCGTCACTCGCCCTTGTCCTTGACTCCCCGCCCCCGGCCGCTATAAGCACCCGATCGACCGGCGCGGGCGTTCCTGCGCCGTTTGTCGTTGCGCCCTTTCTCGAGGCCTCAAAGCCCCGGGCGCGACTGCCGGCTCCAATCGGGCCGGACCACATGAACCATAACGACTGAACAAGAAGCCGACCCAGGGCCATCGCGCTCTGAGGCCGGGATCGAACACGAAGGATGAGAACGATGTTCGCAGTCATCAAGACCGGCGGCAAGCAATACCGCGTCGCCCCGGATGATGTGCTCGAGATTGGCAAGATCGACGGTGAGCCCGGCACGATCGTGCAGCTGAACGAGGTGCTGGTGGTCGGTGGCGACACCCCGGTGCTGGGCATTCCGGCCGTGGCCGGCGCGTCGGTGGCCGTCGAGGTGCTGGACCACAAGCGCGGCCCCAAGGTCATCGCGTTCAAGAAGCGCCGCCGCAAGAATTCGCGCCGCAAGCGCGGCTACCGGGACGAGCTGACCCTGATCCGCGTCTCGGAGATCCTGACCGACAACGCCAAGCCGACCAAGGGCCCGCGCCCGAAGAAGGCCAAGGCGGAAGCCCCCGCGGCCGACGCCGCGGAGTAAGCGTGCCGGCGCGCGTGGCGCGCGCCGCATTGGCTTGATCCTCATCGCGCGCGGATTTTTCGTCCGCGCAGGTTGCAATTGTGAATGATCCCTTAGCGGAATCGCGCTAAAGGTGATCGCAAGAGATCGGAGACGAGCGATGGCTCACAAAAAGGCAGGCGGTTCATCCCGCAACGGACGCGACTCCAAGGGCAAGCGCCTCGGCATCAAGGCGTTCGGCGGCGAGCGCGTGATTCCCGGCAACATCATTGCGCGTCAGCGCGGCACGACCTGGCATCCCGGCCTCAACGTCGGCATGGGCACGGACCACACTTTGTTCGCCAAAATCGAGGGTGTCGTCGAGTTCCATGACCGTGCCAACCGCACGTTCATCTCGGTACGCCCGGTAGCCGCCCAAGCTGCTGAGTAACATACGGTGGAACAATTCGCGTCCGCCGGGTCCTGACAAACCGGCGGAGCGCCAGATGGCTCCAGGGGAGGCGGGACAACCGGCCTCCCCTTTTCATTTTCGCTGATCGATTGATCCCGAAGCGTCGATGGAGCCCGACATGCTGCAGGACATCACGACTCCCACCTTGCGCGAGGCGAGACCTTGCGTCCTCGAGACACCCCGGCTGACCCTGCGTCCGCCGCTGCTCTCGGACATCTCCGCCATTGCCCGGCTGGCGAATGACCGGCGCATCGCCGAGAACACCCGCCGCCTGCCGCATCCCTATTCAGAGGTCGATGCCGCCCGGTTCGTGCGTGCACTGGAGCACAGCGGCGAGACGGCGTTCGTCATCGAACATCTGGATGCACCGATCGGCATGGTCGGCATCAACCGGCCGGCGAACGGCCGGGCCGAGCTCGGCTACTGGCTCGGCGTCGATCATTGGGGCCGCGGCTTCGGCACCGAGGCGGCGCGGGCCGCGATCGACGACTTCTTCGAGACGAGCGAGGACAATGTCCTGATCGGGCATGCGCGGGTCAGCAACCCGGCCTCACGCAACATCCTCGAAAAGTGCGGTTTCCAATGGACGGGCGTCGAGCTGCACCGCTTCGAGGTGCTCGGCTCGTCGGCCCCGGTCGATGCCTTCCGCCTGACGCGCGGCGTGTGGGCCTCGCTGAAGGCGTGGGCGAATGCGGGGCGGCGGAGTTAGCCGGGGCGGCCGCTCCAAACTCACTGTCGTCCCGGCATCGAGCCGGGACCCATAGCCACCGAAATTGGTGATGGATCACGCTGGAGCCCCAGCCTTCTCCGACGTGGGCTGCACGGAGTCTGGGTCCCGGCTCAAGGCCGGGACGACGGCGGGGGGTGCCGCTACACCGGCGGATTCACCGCACCCTGGCCCTGCCCCAGGCTGCGTTCGCGCAGGTAGATGTACAGCCCGGCGCCGATGATGATGATCGCGCCGATGATCGTCGCCGGATGCGGCACGTCGCCGAACACGACGAAGCCGAACAGCACGGCCCAGACGATCATCGTGTACTGATAGGGCACGACCACCGAGGCGGGCGCGAGCTTCAGCGAGCGGTTGACGCAGAACAGTGCCGTCACCGAGATGAGGCCGGCGGCGGCGAACAACACCAGGCTGCCGGGTGTCGGCGTGACCCAGCCGAACGTGGACATCGCAGCGCCGAGCAGGAAGGTGCCGACGAATTGCGAGGACGCCATCACGATGTCGGGCGTCGCGCGCAGCGAGCGCGTGATCAGCATCAGCACCGCGAACGACAGGCTGCCGCCGAGTGCGATCAGCGCCGGCAGGCTGAAGGTCTGCGCCGACGGCCTGAGCGCGATCAGCACGCCGCAGAAGCCGATCAGGATCGCGGTCCAGCGCCGCCAGCCGACATGCTCGCGCAGCACCAGCGCCGACAGCGCGGTGACGAAAATCGGCCCGGCGAGATAATAGGTGATGACGTCGGCGAGCGGCAGATAGACGGTGGCGAGGAAGAACGCGGCGACCTCCAAGGTCGACAGGATGACGCGCACCAGCTGCAGCCAGGGCCGCTCGAGCTGCAGGAACGCCGCCCGGTTGCGCCAGATGAACGGCGCCAGCAGCAGCAGCGCCGCGCAGGCGCGCAGCCACAGCAACTGGCCGACGGCATAGGTCGACACCAGGAACTTGCCCAGCGCGTCGCCGAACGAGAACATCGCAATCGACAGCAGCATCAGGCCGATGCCGGCCAGCCGCGCCGAGCGCTCGTCGGTCTGGGTGGAGATTCGGGTCAGCACGCTCATGATCGGGCTGCCTTATCAGGCGGGCTGCTGTCGCTCCAGCCCTTCCGCTGAAAGCGTGACGCAGTCCTGCCGCAACCCCAGCGCAACGCTTGTCCAGCCCTTGCGCAGAGCTGGCTTACCGCTCGAAATTAAGGCTCCGGGCTGAATTAAACCCATTCCACGGTTGCCGCGGCGGCCCGCCTCGCCTACGTAAGGCGCATCATGAAATTCCTCGATGAAGCCAAGGTCTATGTGCGCTCCGGCGACGGCGGCAACGGTTGCGTTGCGTTCCGGCGCGAGAAGTTCATCGAGTTCGGCGGTCCGAACGGCGGCAATGGCGGCCGCGGCGGTGACGTCGTGATCGAGGCCGTCGACGGCCTCAACACCCTGATCGACTACCGCTACCAGCAGCATTTCAAGGCGCAGCGGGGCGGAAACGGCTCCGGCAAGGACTGCCACGGAGCTGGCGGCAAGTCCGTGGTACTCAAGGTTCCCGTCGGCACCCAGATCTTCGACGAGGACCGCGAGACGCTGATTCACGACTTTACCACCGTCGGCGAGCGCTTCGTGCTCTCCCAGGGCGGCAATGGCGGCTTCGGCAACGCGCATTTCAAATCGCCGACCAACCGGGCGCCGCGTCATGCCAATCCCGGCCAGCCCGGCGAGGAGCGCTGGATCTGGCTGCGCATGAAGCTGATCGCCGATGCCGGCCTGGTCGGGCTGCCCAACGCCGGCAAGTCGACCTTCCTGTCGAAAGTCTCCGCCGCCAAGCCGAAGATCGCCGACTATCCGTTCACCACGCTGCACCCGCAACTCGGCGTCGTGAACGCCGACGGCCGCGAGTTCGTGCTGGCGGACATTCCCGGCCTGATCGAAGGCGCGCACGAGGGCGCCGGCCTCGGCGACCGCTTCCTCGGCCATGTCGAGCGCTGCCGCGTGTTGCTGCACCTGGTCGACGCGACCTGCGAGCATGCCGGCAAGGCTTACAAGACGGTGCGGCACGAACTCGAGGCCTATGGCGGCGAGCTGACCGACAAGGTGGAGATCGTCGCACTGAACAAGATCGACGCCGTCGATCCGGATGAGCTGAAGAAGCAGAAGGATCGGCTCAAGCGCGCCGCCAAGAAGACGCCGATGCTGATTTCCGGTGCGACCGGCGAAGGCGTCAAGGAAGCCCTGCGCAAGCTCGCCGATGTGATCAGCGAGCAGCCGGTGTCCACCAAGGCCAAGAGCACGACCGAGAGCGCGGCAACCGAAGAGCCATGGGCGGCGCCCTCGCCACCGCAAGGTTGAGCTGAAGCTCAACCTTGCCTCGCGGGCCCTGGCTTGCGACACTCCGCCGCGATCAATCACTCCTTGCCCCGTCCCGCGCGGACCGCGTGCCAGTCACGCAACCGCTCGACACGCGACGAGAGCTCGAACCGACCCCGTTCACGCCATGGCCCCCCGTCTCGAAAATTTCCACCGCATCGTCGTCAAGGTCGGCTCGTCGCTGCTGGTCGATTCCGAGGCCGGCGAGGTCCGCGCCTCCTGGCTGACGGCGCTGGCCGCCGACATCGCGCGGCTGCATGGCCGCGGCTGCGAGCTCTTGGTGGTGTCGTCGGGCTCGATCGCGCTCGGCCGCAGCCGGCTGAAGCTGCCGCGCGGACCGCTGAAGCTGGAGGAGAGCCAGGCCGCCGCCGCGGTCGGCCAGATCGCGCTGGCGCGGATCTGGTCGGAGGTACTCGGCGCGCACGGCATCGGCGCCGGCCAGATCCTGGTGACCCTGCAGGACACCGAAGAGCGCCGCCGCTATCTCAATGCGCGCTCGACCATCGCCAAGCTGCTGGATTGGCGCGCGGTGCCTGTGATCAACGAGAACGACACGGTGGCGACTGCTGAAATTCGTTACGGCGACAATGACCGCCTCGCCGCGCGGGTCGCGACCATGGCGAGCGCGGACCTCTTGGTGCTGCTGTCGGACATCGACGGTCTCTACACTGCTCCGCCCGCCCAGGACCCGAACGCGCGCCTGATCCCGGTGGTCGAGAGCATCACCGCCGACATCGAGGGCATGGCCGGCAGCGCCGCTTCGGAATTCTCCCGCGGCGGCATGAAAACCAAGATCGAGGCCGCCAAGATCGCCACGACCGGCGGCACCCACATGCTGATCGCCTCCGGCAAGATCGAGCATCCGCTGGCGGCGATCGCCAATGGCGGCCGCTGCACCTGGTTTCTCACGCCCGCCAACCCCGTCACGGCGCGCAAGCGCTGGATCGCAGGCTCGCTGGAGCCGAAGGGCACGCTGACGATCGACGCCGGTGCCGTCACCGCGCTGCGCGCCGGCAAGAGCCTGCTGCCGGCCGGCGTGATCAGGGTCGACGGCCAGTTCGCCCGCGGCGACGCCGTGGTCGTGCGCGGCCCGGACACCCACGAGATCGGCCGCGGCCTCGTCGCCTACGACGCCGACGACGCCGAGCGCATCAAGGGGCGCTCCTCGCCGGATGTCGCCGTCATCCTCGGCATGTCCGGCCGTGCCGAGATGATCCACCGCGATGATCTGGTGATCGGGCCCGCGGGGGTCGGCCCCGCCTGAGACCGTGGCACCGGCGTTCGCAAACGGCGGAATTCCGTGCTACTGGAGATCCTTACTTCAAGGTTGAACGCTCATGACCGCGCCTCTCAAAGCCATCGACGGCAGCGCCGATCTGCCTGTCCTGATGAACGACCTCGCCCAGCGCGCCCGTGCGGCCGCACGCGTGCTGTCGCTGGCGCCAGCCGAGCAGAAGAACCGTGCGCTGGAGGCGATGGAGCGCCTGGTCCGCGCCCGCGCTGACGCGATCATCGCCGCCAACGCCGAGGACGTCGCCGAGGCCAAGGCCGGCGGCATGGCGGCGTCGTTCGTCGATCGTCTGACGTTGACGCCGGCGCGCGTCGCCGGCATGGCCGACGGCATTGCCGTGGTGCGTGGTGTGGCCGATCCGGTCGGTGTGGTCACCGAGAGCTGGCAGCGGCCGAACGGCATGACCATCGAGCGCGTCCGGGTGCCGCTCGGCGTCATCGCCGTGATCTTCGAGAGCCGCCCCAACGTCGCGGCCGATGCCGGCGTGCTGTGCCTGAAGTCCGGCAATGCCGTGATCCTGCGCGGCGGCTCGGATTCGTTCCGCTCCTGCCGCGCGATTCATGAATGCCTGGTCGAAGGCCTCCGCGAGGCCGACCTGCCGGAAGCAGCGATCACGCTGGTGCCGACGCGCGACCGCGCGGCCGTGGGCCTGCTGCTGTCCGGCCTGAACGGCGGCGTCGACGTCATCGTACCGCGCGGGGGAAAAAGCCTCGTCGCCCGCGTCGAGTCCGAGGCGCGGGTGCCGGTGTTCGCGCATCTCGAAGGCGTCAACCACGTCTATGTCGACGGCGCCGCCGATCTGGAGATGGCGAAGTCCATCGTGCTGAACGCCAAGATGCGGCGCACCGGTGTGTGCGGCGCGGCCGAGACGCTGCTGATCGATCGTGCGGCGCAGGACAAGATCGAGCCGCTCGTCGACATGCTGATCGGCGCCGGCTGCGAGGTGCGGGGCGATGCCGCCATCCGCGCCGCCGATGCCCGCGTGAAGCCCGCCGGCGACGAGGATTGGGACACCGAATATCTCGACGCCATCATAGCCGCCAAGGTCGTCGATGGCGTGGATGGCGCGATCGCGCACATTCACGAGCATGGCTCGCACCACACCGATGCGATCGTCACTGCGGACAATGCCGCGGCCGACAGATTCCTCAACGAGGTCGACTCCGCGATCGTGCTGCACAATGCTTCGACGCAATTCGCGGATGGCGGCGAGTTCGGTTTTGGCGCCGAGATCGGCATTGCGACCGGCAAGTTCCATGCACGTGGGCCCGTCGGCGTCGAGCAGTTGACCAGCTTCAAGTACCGGATCCACGGCACTGGACAGACGCGGCCATGACCGTCGCATCCTGTGGTTGAGTTGGACGGCCAGCGAGCGGGGGCGACCGTGACGGACGACGATGCCGTGCGCCCTGCGATCCGCCAGGCGCTGCCGCCCTCCAGCGACGGCATGCGCATCGGCCTGCTCGGCGGCTCCTTCAATCCGCCGCACCAGGCGCATCGCGCGATCAGCCTGTTTGCGCTGAAGCGGCTGCAACTCGATCGTGTCTGGTGGCTGGTCACGCCCGGCAATCCGCTCAAGGACAATGGCGGGCTGCATGCGCTTGCCGAGCGCGCGGCTGCGGCACGCAAGGTCGCCGCCGATCCGCGCATCGAGATCAGCTGTCTCGAATCCGTCATCGGGACCCGCTACACTGCCGACACCATCGATTATCTGCGCCGGCGTGCCTCCCGCCTGCGCTTCGTGTGGATCATGGGCGCCGACAACCTCGCGCAGTTCCATCGCTGGCAGAAGTGGCAGCACATCGCGGCTCAGGTTCCGATTGCCGTGGTCGATCGTCCGCCCCGCAGCTTTCGCGCTCTGAACGCCCCCGCCGCGCGCGCGCTGGCGCGGTATCGCATTCCTGAAGCGGAGGCCAGCCGGCTGGCGGGGCGGGCGGCGCCGGCCTGGGTCTATCTCACCGGGCTGAAAATGAGCCTGTCATCGACCGGGTTGAGGAACCCGGACGGCAGCTGGAAGTCGTTCTGAGATCGACGCATGCACCTCCTGCGGCATCGGATGTGCATGGAACTTACCGTCCCGTCGGGGTCCGAGGCGGGGCGGCAGGCAAGACGCCGGACCGGGGTGGCGGGGACTGGATTGTTGAAACCATGCACCCCACATGCCTAGTATGGTCAGCAGGCCGTGATGGATTCGGCCTGCGATACAGTGAAAGGAATGGTCCCTGACCACATCTGTATTGTCCAAGTCGGCCTTACCCAAGACGAAGGCAACGAGTTCGAAATCGGCTTCTGCCAAGTCTGCGCGTAACGCTTCGACCCAAGATGCGGCCTTGCAGGCGCAACCCGACGCCGACAAGACCCTGCGCACGATCCTCTCCCGCCTCGAGGACATGAAGGCGGAGGAGACGGTCACCATCGATCTTCACGGCAAATCGGCGTATTCCGACTACATGGTCGTCACCACGGGCCGCTCGAACCGGCACGTCGGATCGATCGCGGAAAACGTCGCCAAGGGCCTGAAGGAAGCCGGGACCAAGAAGCTCCATATCGAGGGCCTGCCCAATTGCGATTGGGTGCTGATCGATTCCGGCGACGTGATCGTGCACGTTTTCAGGCCCGAGGTCCGCGAGTTCTACAACCTCGAACGGTTGTGGACGCAAGGGCCGAACCCGGCGAAGACGGTCTAGGCGGCACGACGCTGCCGGCGGATGCGAATCGTGCCGTGCACGTGCTAGGCCGTGCGCATGCGCCTGATCGTGGTCGCCATCGGCCGGTTGAAGCAGGGTCCCGAGCGAGAGCTCGCGGAGCGCTACCGCGAGCGTTTCGACGATATCGGCCGCAAGCTCGGCTTTCGCGGCCTCGACATCCATGAGCTTCCGGAAAGCCGCACGCGCGATGCCGCGACGCGCATGGCCGAGGAGGCTGCGGCGATCTCCGCCGCCATCCCCGACAAGTCCGTACTGGTCTGCCTCGACGAGCGTGGCCAGAACATCGACAGCACAACCTTTGCGGGTCACCTCGGAC
Organism: Bradyrhizobium aeschynomenes; assembly: GCF_013178945.1. GTDB lineage: Bacteria > Pseudomonadota > Alphaproteobacteria > Rhizobiales > Xanthobacteraceae > Bradyrhizobium > Bradyrhizobium aeschynomenes. The sequence goes on along the minus strand of NZ_JABFDM010000010.1, from coordinate 189,887 downwards.
GCTGGCGTGACGAGGGCATTCCGGCCGCCGCGTTCGTGATTGGCGGCGCAGACGGACTTTCGCCCGAATTGCGGCGCAGAGCCAAGCTTGGGATCGCGTTCGGAGCTGCAACCTGGCCGCACCAGATCGTCCGCGTCCTTTTGCTCGAGCAGATTTACCGTACTGCTACGATCCTCGCCGGTCACCCCTATCACCGCGCTTGAAACAGGGACGATGGGAGCACAATAAGGACCTCGATGTTTGCCGCGCGGCCCCTTTTTCGCTCCCCTGTTCCCGTCCGCCGCGGCCGGGCGCGCCACGCGTCGCTGATCGCGCTGCTGATCGCCCTTCCCACCGGACCCGCGATGGCGCAGACAGGCCTTCGTCCGTCGATCCCCGGTACTGCCTCACCGGCGACCGCCTCACCGACGCCGGCGACACCCGAGCAGCTGAAGCAGCGCGAACAGGAGCTGGAGGCTGCCCGCGCGGCCCAGAAGGCCGCCGCCGAAGCGCAGGAGCGCCTGAAGGCCGACATCGCCGCGCTCGGCGAGGACCGCGGCAAGCTCAATCAGCAGCTGATCGATGTCGCGGCCCAGGTGCGCGGCGTCGAGATCCGCGTCGGCGAGGCCGAAACACGGCTGCGCGGGCTCGACGGCCGTGAGCAGGATCTGCGCAACTCGCTGGAGGCGCGGCGGACCGAAATCATCGAGGTGCTGGCCGCACTGCAGCGCGCAGGCCGCCGTACACCGCCTGCCCTGCTGGTCCGGCCCGAGGACGCGCTCCAATCGCTGCGCACCGCCATGCTGCTGGGCTCGGTCATTCCGGAAATGCGCGTTCGTGCCGAGAAGCTCTCGACCGATCTCGGCGAACTCGTCGCCATCCGCAGGACCATCGCGTCGGAGCGAGACAAGGTCGCCGCCGACCGCGACAGGCTGCGGACCGATCAAACCCGTCTCGCCGCCCTCGTCGAGGAACGGCAGCGCAAGCAGGCCTCTGCCGAGAAGGACATGGAAGCGGAGAGCCTGCGCGCCACCGCGCTGGCGCAGCAGATCGACTCGCTGCAAAGCCTGATCACGACGATGGAGCTGGACCTCAAGAGCGCGGCCAAGGCCGCATCGACGGCAAGCCTGCAGGGCGTTCCGGTGAATGCCAAGCCTGACGCGAACGCGCTCCGCAATCCCGCCCGCAAGGCGCCGGCGATTGCGTTCGCCTCGACCAAGGGCATGCTGACCTATCCGGTCAATGGCAGCAAGATTCGCGAATTCGGCGCACCCGACGGCGCCGGCGGCTCTGATAAAGGCATTTCTTTGGCAGCCCGTCCGGGCGCCCAGGTCACAACCCCGTGTGATGGCTGGGTTGTGTATGCCGGCCCCTTCCGCAGCTACGGACAACTCTTGATCCTCAACGCCGGTGGCGGGTATCATGTCCTGATCGCCGGGATGGAGCGCATTTCCGTCAACATCGGGCAGTTTGTTCAGACGGGAGAGCCGGTCGCGACAATGGGTATTACCTCCCAGGTCGCCTCCATTCTCGCCACCACTGCGAGTCAACCAGTGCTCTATGTCGAGTTCCGCAAGGATGGCACTCCAATCGATCCAGGCCCATGGTGGGCCGCAAATGAAGGCGAAAAGGTACGCGGATGATGCGTAAGACTTCGGTAATTCTGCTGAGCGCGGCCACCGGTGCGGCACTGACGTTGTTCGTGTCGCAACCGCGCGCGGTGTTGATGGGATCGACCGCGCGCGCCGCGACCTCCGATACCTATCGCCAGCTCAATTTGTTCGGCGACGTGTTCGAGCGGGTGCGCAGCGACTACGTCGAGAAGCCCGACGATTCCAAGCTCGTCGAGTCCGCGATCAGCGGCATGCTGTCGGGCCTCGATCCGCATTCGAGCTACATGGATGCGAAGAGCTTCCGCGACATGCAGGTGCAGACCCGCGGCGAGTTCGGCGGCCTCGGCATCGAGGTGACGATGGAGGACGGCCTGATCAAGGTCGTCTCGCCGATCGACGATACGCCGGCTTCGAAAGCAGGCATCCAGGCCAACGACATCATCACCAATCTCGACGACGAAGCCGTGCAGGGCCTGACCCTCAACCAGGCCGTCGAGAAGATGCGCGGCCCGGTCGGCACCAAGATCAAGCTGAAGGTGATGCGCAAGGGCGCCGACAATCCGCTCGACGTGACGCTGACCCGCGACAACATCCGCGTCCGTTCGGTGCGTTCGCGCACCGAGAGCGACGACATCGCCTACATCCGCATCACCACCTTCAACGAGCAGACCACCGAAGGCCTCAAGAAGAGCATCGCCGACCTGCAAAGCTCGATCGGCGACAAGCTGAAGGGCTACATCATCGACCTGCGCAACAACCCGGGCGGCCTGCTCGAAGAGGCCGTCACCGTCTCCGACGCGTTCCTGGAGCGCGGTGAGATCGTCTCGACCCGCGGCCGCAATGCCGAGGAAACGCAGCGCCGCTCGGCGCATGCCGGCGACCTCACCAAGGGCAAGCCGGTCATCGTGCTGGTCAATGGCGGCTCGGCGTCGGCATCCGAGATCGTGGCCGGCGCGCTGCAGGACCACAAGCGTGCGACCCTGGTCGGCACACGCTCGTTCGGCAAGGGCTCGGTGCAGACCATCATTCCGCTCGGCGCCGGCAATGGCGCGTTGCGTCTGACCACCGCGCGCTACTACACGCCGTCGGGCAAGTCGATCCAGGCCAAGGGTATCGTGCCTGACATCGAGGTGCTGCAGGACGTGCCGGAGGAGCTGAAGTCGCGCACCGACACCAAGGGCGAGGCCTCGCTGCGCGGCCATCTCAAGAACGATGGTGACGAGAAGACCGGCTCGCAGTCCTACGTGCCGCCGGACGCCAAGGACGACAAGGCGCTCAAGCTCGCCGCCGACCTGCTCCACGGCATCAAGAACAGCGCCAATACGCCGGCGCCGACCGAGAAGGCCGCGGCCGACAAGCCGGCCAAGGCGGCCAACTAAGCAGCCGGCTGATCTCAAGATCGGTTTGAAGGGCGGCCTCCGGGCCGCCCTTTTGTTTCCGCGGGTTTCCCGGGTCCAGGCTCCGCCGATCTACGGGCTTGCGGACACTGCGCCTGCACCCGAATCCCTGCCGTGGTATCGTCGACCCGATTGATTCGGGAATTTCGATGACAGAGACGGCCGACGAGCTGAGCGCCCCGCTCGGACAGACGGAAAAGCGTCGCAGGCGCCGCATTCGGCTTCCCTTCACGGCGTTGCAGGCCCTCGCCATGCTGCTCGGCCTGTTCCTGGTCGTGTTCGCAGGCTTTGCCATGTTCAGCGACAATCCGCTCGGCGGCGAGCCGGTCGCCAGGGTCGCGATCAACGAGGGCGCCAAGCCCGACGACAAGCCGGCCGCGACCAAGCCCGAGGCAAAGCCGGACCACGGCGCGGCGCCCGCCGCCAAGTCCGAGGGTGGCGAGCGCAAGACGGTCACCATCATCGACGGCTCCAGCGGTGCCCGCCAGGAGGTCGCGATCGGCCCGGCCGGGAGCGACACCGCCGAGCCGGGCGCCGCCGCTCCGGGAAGCCAGATGCCGGGCGTCGACCCGCGCCTGCTGGAGAAATCGCGCTACGGCATGATCCCGGTGATGGCCGACGGCGTGAAGCCGTTCACCGCCTATGCGGCCGACGCCGACCGCGCCAAGGCTGCGCGCATGCCGGCGGTCGCGATCGTCATCGGCGGCCTCGGCGTCGGCGCGGCCAAGACCGTGGACGCCATCATGAAGCTGCCGCCGGCGGTGACGCTGGCCTTCACGCCCTATGGCGCCGATCCGACCAAGCTCGCCGAGCGCGCCCGGGCGCAGCGTCACGAGATCCTGCTGCAGGTGCCGATGGAGCCCTACGACTATCCCGACAACGATCCTGGCCCGCAGACACTGCTCGCCACGTTGGGGCCGGACCAGAACATCGACCGTCTGTTCTGGCACATGAGCCGGCTGCAGGGTTATGTCGGCATTGGCAATTTCATGGGCGCGCGCTTCGTCGCGACCGAGGCGGCGATGCAGCCGATCGTGAACGAGGCCGCCAAGCGCGGCCTTGCGCTGTTCGACGATGGCGCTGCGCCGCGCAGCGTGGCGGCCTCGCTGGCCACCGGGCGCGCGATGCCGTTCGCCAAGGGCGACGTCGCCATCGATGCGGTGCCGACGCCGGTCGAGATCGACAACGCGCTGACCAAGCTCGAGAGCCTCGCCAAGGAGCGCGGCGTCGCGGTCGGCACGGCATCGGCGCTGCCGGTCTCGATCGACCGCATCGGTACTTGGATCAAGGGCCTCGACCGCAAGGGCATTCTGCTGGTGCCATTGACAACCGCGATGCTGAAATCAAAATCGAACTGAACGGGCGTACGCCGCTCAGCGGCAACGCAATGCGGGGTCTGCGCGACGAGGCGCAGAGCACAACGCAGGAAGGCCGAGACGGAATGACGCGCTACGAGGACCTGCCCTACCGCACCTGCGTCGGCATCACGCTGATCAACGCGGAAGGGCTGGTGTTCATCGGCCGCCGCGCCGGCGGCATCGAGCATGTCGACGACACCCATGTGTGGCAGATGCCGCAGGGCGGCGTCGATCCCGGCGAAGATGCCTGGGAAGCCGCCAAGCGCGAGTTGTATGAGGAGACCAGCGTCCGCTCGGTCGAGAAGCTCGCCGAGATCGACGACTGGCTGACCTACGACATCCCGCGCACGGTGGCGGGGCGGGCCTGGAAGGGCCGCTATCGCGGCCAGCGCCAAAAATGGTTCGCGCTGCGCTTCACCGGAAAGGACGCCGAGATCGACGTCGAGCGTCCCGGTGGCGGCCACCACAAGGCCGAGTTCATCACCTGGCGCTGGGAGCCGATGCAGAACTTGCCCACGCTGATCGTGCCGTTCAAGCGGCCGGTTTATGAGCGCGTGGTGAAGGAATTCGCGACGTTGGCGGGCGGCTGAGCCAGCCCCCGCAGATCATTCACGACGCGGCCGGCGAAACCGTGTCATACGCTTGCACTGCAGAAAATCTCTGCAGAACCGTCGCGACAACGCCGTCACTTTGCGTTGCTGTCGGCGACGACGCGCCCCGGATGCGAGCCATGACCGAAACCAGACCCTATCGTCCCAATGTCGGCATCGCGCTGCTCAATGCCGACGGCCTCGTCTTCCTCGGGCGCCGCTTCCGCGACGACGGTCCGGAAATCGTGCTGCCCGGCCTGGAATGGCAGATGCCGCAGGGCGGCGTCGATCCGGGCGAAGACCTGCAGGCGGCCGCGCGGCGCGAGTTGTGGGAGGAGACCGGCATTCGCGACGCCGACATGCTCGCCGAGACGGACTGGCTGACCTACGAATTTCCGCCGTTCGAGGATCCCAACCACCGGCTCGCCGGCTTCCGCGGCCAGCGCCAGAAATGGTTCGCGATGCGTTTCACCGGACGCGAGGACGACATCGATCCGGTGACGCCGCGCAACGGCCAGCCCGCCGAGTTCGATGCCTGGCGCTGGGAGCGTCTGGCGCGCGTGCCGGAGCTGGTGGTGCCGTTCCGTCGCGAGGTTTACCGCGCGGTGGCCCAGGCGTTCGCGCATCTGGCGGCCGCCGGCGCTTGATCGGCTAATATCCATTGCCGCCCGCAGTTGGTGCTTAGACTGCCGTGAACGGGGCTCTCTCCTCTCGTCATTCCGGGGCGCGCATAGCGCGAGCCCGGAATCCATCGCCACAGGATGTTATGAGGCGCGAGACGGATGTGGCGCTTGTCGTCGAGACAACTTCCGCTCGTGGCTATGGATTCCGGGCTCATCGCTGCGCGATGCCCCGGAATGACGGCGGAGAGAGTCCGGCTAATTGTCCTCGACCGTGAACGGACCGATTGCGATGACGCGGCAGTCCTGGTCGCGCGTTGAGCAATCGGCCAGGGCGCCGCCGATCGCGGTCTCTTCGCGATCGCCGTTGAGGCCGTAGCCGGGATGGCCGGCCGTCCCGACGGCGATCGCATTCCAGCCGGACGCCGCGCCGGCCAGGCGCCGCGCGACCTCATCGCGTGCCTCTGCGGCAATCGCGGTGTGACTGGCCGCGTGGAAGAAACCGGTTGCCTTCATGACCGCCGGCACCGGCACCACGAAGGCATCATCCAGGGCAACGATCAGGCACGCCGTGCCGGCCTGGGCGCCACAGGCCTCGAGATTGCGCCGGACCACGTCGTCGACGAGGTCGCCGCCGACGCTGTAGAAGAACTGGCCGCCGGGTCCGAGCGCGATCGCCTTGGTTCGCCGCGCGGAGCCATAATTCGCCTCGAGCCGGGCGCGGCCGGTGTCACGCACCAGCGGCATCTCGGCTGCGCTGAACGCGCGCTCGGTGGCCGGGTCGTGGCGCACCCACGGCTGCGGCGGCAAAGGAGGCTTGCTGTGCGCGTACACCACGCTGTCTCCAACGGCATAGAGCTCGCATTTGCGCGGGCCGTTCGACGTCTCGGCGCGCTGCTGGCACTGCTCCAATGCCGCCGCCTTCGCGGCGTCCTCGCTCGACTGCCCGGTGACATAGGCGCTGACGCCATTGATCGTCGTCGCAAATGCCTTGTGCGCCGGCGCCGGCACATAGTCCCGCGCCAGCGCGATGCGGGTGCGCTCGCTGACGAAGGGCACGGCCTCGGGTGTGAACCTCTCGGCCGACGCCAACGATGTCGATGGCGCCGGACCGGGCTGCGCGGCAACCGGCGAGGCCGCGGGTTCGGGCGTGGCTGCTGCGGCGACGGCCGTCGGGCCCGGCGACGGCGATGCGGGCTTGCCGGACAGCCGGGCCAGCGCCTCGGCCGCGGCCTTGGCGGCGTCACGCCGCGCCGGCTGTGGTCCGTAGGAATCGAGATAGAATGCGGTCCCCGCAGCGATCGCCACGAGCGCAACAACGGATGCGGCCGCCATCACGATCAGGCGGCGCACGCCTCCTGACTTTGTCGTCTTGTCTTGCGGCGGCGCGTAGGTCCCGTCCTCCCGGCGCATCGCGACACGATAGGCGTGCACAGGGGTCGGGATGTTCTTGACCTCGCGCGCGCCCATATCGGCGAACTGCACCGACAGCTTGTTGGCGACCTGCTCGTGCACGGCGCGGGAGATGCAGATGCCGCCGACGTCGGCAAGGCCCTCGAGGCGTGCAGCGATGTTGACGCCGTCACCGAGCAGATCCCCGTCGCGCTCGACGACGTCGCCGATGGTGATGCCGATGCGGTAGCTCATCTGCCGGGTCGGCGGAAACGCCATGTTGCGCGTGCGCAGGCTTTCCTGGATGTCGATCGCGCAACGCACCGCTTCGACCGCGCTCGGGAACTCGGCGAGAACAGCATCGCCCGCGGTGTTGAAGATGCGGCCGCCGGCGCGCGCGATGAAGTCGTCGACGACTTCACGATAGGCCGCCAGACGCCGCAGCGTCTCCTCTTCATCCTCGGCGACGAGGCGGGAATAGCCGGCAATATCGGCGGCGAAGATTGCCGCGATCTTGCGCTTCAAGACGATCTGCCCTGCCATGTCACCACGCTCGTTCGATCGGCCGGGAGCATGCAGTCAGATCGGCGACCGCGCAACCGGCATCCCTGAAGTAGTCATCCGCCGGCGCGGGATGTTCGAGGCCGAAAACGAAAAATGGCCGGGCAGAGCCCGGCCATGAACGCGTGTTCCGACGACTTACCTCGATCAGTGCAGCGCCGTCGTGTTGAGCTGCTGCTGGATGGTCTTGAAGTGATCCAGACGCTCGATCGCGCGATCGAGCTCGTTGCCCTGCTTCTCGTTCAGCTTGGCTTCCATGCCCGAAATCTCGGCGGCGAAGGCGGTGTGGTCCAGCTCCTTCAGCGACGTCGCGACGTCGGCGAGAACGGTCAGACCCTTGTCCGAGATCTCGGCGAGACCGCCGAGCACGATGATCTTCTGCTGCGATCCGCCTGCCGTCACGGTCAGGATGCCCGGCCGCAAGGTGGCGACGAACGGCGCGTGGCCTGCGAGCACACCGAAATCACCCTCCTGGCCGGGGACGTCGACCTGGTCGACCTCGCCCGAGAAGGCGATCTTTTCCGGCGAGACGAGATCGAAATGGAAAGTAGCCATGAGAAAACCTGCGAATAGCGAGTGGCGAGTGGCGAGTAGGGAAGAAGGGAGTAGCGAACGACTATTCGCTACTCCCTGTTCGCTATTCGCCTCTTACGCCGCCTCAGCGGCCAGCTTCTTGCCCTTCTCGACCGCCTCGTCGATGTTGCCGACCATGTAGAAGGCGGCCTCCGGCAGGTGGTCGTACTTGCCTTCGCACAGGCCCTTGAAGCCCTTGATGGTGTCGGCGAGGTCGACGAACTTGCCGGGCGAGCCCGTGAAGATTTCGGCGACGTGGAACGGCTGCGACAGGAAGCGCTCGATCTTGCGGGCGCGGGCCACCGTCAGCTTGTCCTCTTCCGAGAGCTCGTCCATGCCCAGGATGGCGATGATGTCCTGCAGCGACTTGTAGCGCTGGAGGATCTGCTGGACCATGCGCGCGGTCTGATAGTGCTCCTCGCCGACGACCAGCGGGGACAGCATGCGCGAGGTCGAGTCGAGCGGGTCCACCGCCGGGTAGATGCCCTTTTCCGAGATCGCGCGGTTGAGCACGGTGGTGGCGTCCAAGTGGGCGAACGACGTCGCCGGCGCCGGGTCGGTCAAGTCGTCGGCCGGCACGTAGATCGCCTGCACCGAGGTGATCGAGCCCTTGTTGGTGGTGGTGATGCGCTCCTGCAGCGCGCCCATGTCGGTGGCGAGGGTCGGCTGATAGCCCACCGCAGACGGGATGCGGCCGAGCAGCGCCGACACTTCCGAGCCGGCCTGGGTGAAGCGGAAGATGTTGTCGACGAAGAACAGCACGTCCTGGCCCTGGTCGCGGAAGTGCTCGGCGACGGTCAGGCCGGTCAGGCCGACGCGGGCGCGGGCGCCCGGCGGCTCGTTCATCTGGCCGAACACCAGCGCACACTTCGACTTGACGCTCGGATCCGGATTGTGCGGATCGGCGTTGACCTTGGACTCGATGAACTCGTGATAGAGGTCGTTGCCTTCACGGGTGCGCTCGCCGACGCCGGCGAACACCGAGTAACCACCATGCGCCTTGGCGACGTTGTTGATCAGCTCCTGAATCAGCACGGTCTTGCCGACGCCGGCGCCGCCGAACAGGCCGATCTTGCCACCCTTCGCATACGGAGCAAGAAGATCGACGACCTTGATGCCGGTGACGAGAATCTCGGCTTCCGTCGACTGGTCGGTGTAGCTCGGTGCGTCCGCGTGGATCGGGCGCAGGCCTTCGGCCTTCACCGGGCCGGCTTCGTCGATCGGCTCGCCGATGACGTTCATGATGCGGCCGAGCGTGCCCTCGCCGACCGGCACCCGGATCGGCGAACCGGTGTCGGTCACCTCCTGGCCGCGCACCAGACCTTCGGTGGTGTCCATCGCGATCGTGCGCACGGTGGATTCGCCGAGATGCTGGGCGACCTCGAGCACGAGGCGGTTGCCGGCGTTCTTGGTTTCGAGCGAATTGAGAATGGCCGGCAGGTGACCTTCGAACTGCACGTCGACGACGGCGCCGATGACCTGGGTGATGCGACCGATCTGGTTGGCTGCGGTAGCCATTGAGTGTCTCTCCTTACGATCCGTATACGAAACCACGGTCGGCTCGACCGGGATGTGTTCCTAAAGTTGCGCTTCAACGGGCGCTGCGCGATCCGACTAGACCGCCTCGGCGCCCGAAATGATTTCGATCAGTTCCTTGGTGATCATCGCCTGACGCGTGCGGTTGTAGATCAGCGTCTGCTTGCGGATCATCTCGCCGGCGTTGCGCGTGGCGTTGTCCATCGCCGACATCTGCGCACCGTAGAACGAGGCGTTGTTCTCCAGCAAAGCGCGGAAGATCTGCACGGCGAGATTGCGCGGCAGCAGCGAAGCGAGGATCTCGTCCTCCTCCGGCTCGTATTCGTAAGGAGCGAGCGGCGCTGCATTGGCAGGGCGCGCCTCGACCACCAGGGGAATGATCTGCTGCGCCGTCGGGATCTGCGCGATCACCGAGCGGAAGCGCGAATAGAACAGCGTGCAGACGTCGAACTCGCCGGCCTCGAAGCGCGCGATCACCTTCTTGGCGATGTCGTCCGCATTGGCGAAGCCGATCTGGCGCACCGAGCGCAGGTCCATGTGCTCGACGATCTGCTTGTCGAACTGGCGGCGCAGCTGCTCGTAGCCCTTGCGGCCGACGCAGAAGAACTTCACTTCCTTGCCCTGGTTCATCAGGGCCAGCGCCCGCTCGCGCGCCAGACGCACGATCGAGGAGTTGAACGCTCCAGACAGGCCGCGCTCGCCGGTGCAGACCAGCAGCAGATGCACCTGGTCGCGACCGGTGCCCGCGAGCAGCGTCGGCCCACCGGCAGTGGCGATGGTGGCGCTCGCGATGTTCGAGATCACGGCGTCCATCTTCTCGGCATAGGGACGCGCCGCCTCAGCCGCCTGCTGCGCGCGGCGCAGCTTGGAGGCGGCGACCATCTGCATCGCCTTGGTGATCTTCTGCGTCGCCTTGGTCGAGGCGATGCGGACCCGCATGTCTTTCAGTGACGCCATTGTTCGTCTAGCTCACCCCGGCGGCCGATCCCCTGGAGACCCGACCGCTCAACCCTGAGATTGGTCATGCCCGGCCTGGCGCCGGGCATGAGATGTCACGTTGTCCCACCCCGAAGGCGTGGATGGCCGGCTGGAGCCGGCCACGCCTTCGCGATCAGGCGAAGGTCTTGGCGAAGCCTTCGACCACCGCCTTGAGCTTGGCGGCGCTGTCGTCGGACAGGTCCTTGCTGTCGCGGATCGCGTTCAAGAGGTCGGCGTTCTTGCCGCGCAGCAGCGACAGCAGGCCGTCCTCGAAAGCGCGCACCTTGCCCAGCGGCAGCGCGTCGAGATAGCCGTTGGTGCCGGCCCAGATCACGCAGACCTGCTCTTCCATCTTCAGCGGCGAGAACTGCGGCTGCTTCAGGAGCTCGGTCAGGCGCGAACCGCGGTTCAGCAGGCGCTGGGTCGAGGCGTCCAAGTCCGAGCCGAACTGCGCGAACGCCGCCATTTCGCGGTACTGCGCCAGCTCGCCCTTGATCTTGCCGGCGACCTTCTTCATCGCCTTCGTCTGTGCCGAGGAGCCGACGCGCGACACCGACAGACCGACGTTCACCGCAGGACGGATGCCCTGGAAGAACAGGTCCGTCTCCAGGAAGATCTGGCCGTCGGTGATCGAGATGACGTTAGTCGGGATGTAGGCCGACACGTCGTTGGCCTGCGTCTCGATGACCGGCAGCGCGGTCAGCGAGCCCAGACCGTGATCCTTGCCGAGCTTCGCGGCGCGCTCGAGCAGGCGGGAGTGCAGATAGAACACGTCGCCCGGATAGGCTTCGCGGCCCGGCGGGCGGCGCAGCAGCAGCGACATCTGACGATAGGCGACGGCCTGCTTGGACAGATCGTCATAGATGATCACGGCGTGCATGCCGTTGTCGCGGAAGTACTCGCCCATGGTGCAACCCGTGAACGGGGCGAGATACTGCATCGGCGCCGGATCGGAGGCGGTCGCGGCAACGACGATCGAGTATTCCAGAGCGCCCTGCTCCTCGAGCACCTTGACGAACTGGGCGACGGTCGAACGCTTCTGGCCGACGGCGACGTAGACGCAGTACAGCTTCTGGCTCTCGGGAGCGCCAGCGACGTTCAGCGGCTTCTGGTTCAGGATGGTGTCGAGCGCGATTGCGGTCTTGCCGGTCTGGCGGTCGCCGATGATCAGCTCGCGCTGGCCGCGGCCGACCGGGATCAGGGCGTCGATCGCCTTCAGGCCCGTGGCCATCGGCTCGTTGACCGACTTGCGCGGAATGATGCCGGGCGCCTTGACGTCCACGCGCTTGCGCTCGGTGAACTGGATCGGCCCCTTGCCGTCGATCGGGTTGCCGAGCGCGTCGACCACGCGGCCGAGCAGGCCCTTGCCGACGGGAGCGTCGACGATGGCGCGGGTGCGCTTGACGGTCTGGCCTTCCTTGATCTCGCGGTCGGCGCCGAAGATGACGACGCCGACGTTGTCGGTCTCGAGGTTCAGCGCCATGCCGCGGGTGCCGTTCTCGAACTCGACCATTTCACCGGCCTGGACGTTGTCGAGACCGTAGACGCGGGCGATACCGTCACCGACGGACAGCACCTGCCCGACTTCGGTGACTTCGGCTTCCTGCCCGAAATTCTTGATCTGGTCCTTGAGGATCGCGGAAATTTCCGCGGCGCGGATGTCCATCAGCCTGCCTCTTTCATCGCGTGCTTGATCGAGTTGAGTTTGGTGCGAAGCGAACTATCGATCATCCGGCTGCCGAGCTTGACGACGAGCCCGCCGATGATCGCTGGATCCACTTTCACGTTGAGCGCAACGTCCTTGCCGGTCACCGTCTTCAGTGAGGCCTTGAGGGCGTCGAGATTTTTGTCCGAGAGCGGCTCGGCGACGGTGACGTCGGCCGTGGCTTCACCCTTATATTTGGCGACCAGCGCGTTGAACGCGCGGATCACATCCGCCACCGCGAACAGACGGCGGTTGGTGGTCAGCACCCGCAGGATGTTGGCGGCAATGCCGGAGATGCCGGCCTTGTCGAGCACGGCGTTGAGCGCCTTGAGCTGCACATCCGCGCCGAACACGGGGCTGCGGACGAGGCGCTTCAGATCGGCGCTGTCATCGAGAAGGGCCTTGAACTTGTCGAGATCGGCCTTGACCGCATCGACGGACTTTTCGTCACGGGCCAGTTCAAACAGGGCCGTCGCGTAACGACCGGACACACCGGATACGGAGGGATCTTCAGCAGCCACAGACGTGCTCTTTTTATAAGTGCCCAACCCACAAGAGGGAAACCGGCGCGCCGCTGCAGCGCAAACCGATTAAGCCCTTGGAATTCAAGCAGGACTTTGATTTTCGATCGCCGCGGAAGCAGCTTGATCACGAAAAGCGGCGCTTTGCTAACATAGCGTACGCGCAGCCGCAACAAGCGGCGGCCCGCTATTCGGCACCTTGTTGCCGCGGCGCGATGCACCGGCGCCAGCGGTCAATTCGAGTCCCCCGTCCTGCAGCGCGTTGCGTCCGACCCCGATACCGTTCGCAGCAACCTTGTTCCAGCTGTTGCTGCATGGCCGCTATGCCCGTTTGGGCTTGCCTGGTGCTGGGGTAGGGTCGGGCACAGACAGCCCGCTCCGGTCAGGATTACTTGTCAAGAGGCCATCAAGCTCAACGAGGACTTAACTCGACAGTAATAGAAAGTATTAGTTCGTTAACAGAACGTTAAACTGTCGGATTACGGAATTTTCCGTGATGAATGACACCGGCCTGAAGATATTGCGAGACGAACGGAACAATTTCTACTGCCCCATTCGTGCCTCATTGCGCCAGCAAACGGCGGCCGCCTCAACACCTGACGGGGGTCCACTGGCTGCAGAACGCAGCAATACTGTTTCGAGGGACTGATCTAGATGCTGAATTTTAAAAACCTCTCGGCTGGCAAGATCGCCGGCTCGCGTACCGCGCTCGCCGTCGCCGTCACGCTGATCGTCGGCGGCTCCGCCACCGAAGCCTCGGCCCGGTCCAGGCATCACCACCATCATGCGCGCCACCATCATCATCACAGCGCGCGCCAGGCGGCTCAGCCCGCAGCAGACTCCTTTTCGAACGGCTGGTCGAACAACTCGTCCTGGATGAATTCCAACGCGTCGGTCGCGCCGACGTCCGGCACCGGCCGCACCTTCTCGGGCATGGCGTCGTATTACGGCAACGAGTCCGGCAGCCGCACCGCCTCCGGTCAGCGCATGAACGCCAATGCCATGACCTGCGCCCATCGCTCGCTGCCGTTCGGCACCAAGCTGCGCGTCACCCATGGCGGCAACAGCGTCATCGTCACCGTCAATGATCGCGGCCCGTTCATCCGTGGCCGCGTGCTCGACCTCTCGACCGGCGCAGCCCGCGCCATCGGCCTGACCCGCTCCGGCGTCGGCCGCGTCACGGCAGAGGTCGTGTCGTAAGCGACCTTTAACCGCGCGTCATTGCGAGCGCAGCGAAGCAATCCAGGAGCCTCGTCGGGACTCTGGATTGCTTCGTCGCTGCGCTCCTCGCAATGACGGTGGAGAGAGCGGCGCCGACCGCTACAAAAAGCTCTGCGGGTCGACGTCGACCTCGAGCTTGAGATTGCCCTTGGGCTTCTCCGCATGCGCCAGCCAGTGGCGCAAGTAATCCGACAGATCGAAATTGCGCGCCGACTTGAGCAGCAGCCGGAAGCGGTAGCGGCCCTTGATGACGGCCAGCGGCGCCTCGGCCGGGCCGAGCAGCAGCACGCCCTCCTCCCGCGGCGCTGACGCCACCAGCCGGCGGGCGAAGCCCTCCGCGGTCGGCCGGTCGCCGGCTGAAATGATCAAGCTCGCCAGCCGTCCGAACGGCGGATAGCCGGTGCGCTCGCGCGCCTCGATCTCGCTGCTGTAGAAGGCCTCGCGATCGCAGGCGATCAGCGCCTTCATCACGGGATGCTCGGGCTGATGGGTCTGCAGATAGCCGCGACCGCGGCCCTGCTCGCGGCCGGCGCGGCCGATCACCTGATTCAGGAGCTGCCAGGTGCGCTCGGCGGCGCGCGGATCGCCATTGCCGAGGCCGAGATCGGCATCGACCACGCCGACGAGATTGAGGCGCGGAAAGTTGTGGCCCTTGGCGACCAGCTGGGTGCCGATGATGAGATCGACGCGGCCTTCCGCGATCTCGGTCAGCTCGGCGCGCATGGTCTCGATCGAGGTGATGAGGTCGCTCGACAGCACCATGCTGCGCGCGTCGGGAAACAGCGCCGCCGCCTCCTCCTGCAGCCGCTCGACCCCGGGGCCGACGGCGACCAGCGATTCCTCCGCCGCGCAATGCGGACATGTCGGAGGCCTGGACATCGAGAACCCGCAATGGTGGCAGACGAGCCGCTGGCGGAAGCGATGGTCGACCAGCCAGGCGTCGCAGATCGTGCAGGCAAAGCGGTGGCCGCAGGCGCGGCACAGCGTCAGCGGCGCGTAGCCGCGCCGGTTCAGGAACAGCAGCGCCTGCTCGCCGCGCTCGATCGCGGTCCGGATCTCGCCCGCCAGCCGCGGCGAGACGTAGCGGCCGCGCGGCGGCGGCTCACGGCGGAGGTCGATCGCCTCGATATGCGGCATGTGCTGGCCGCCGAAGCGCGACGGCAGCGCCACGCGCTGGTAGCGGCCCTTGCGCGCATTGACCTCGGTCTCGACCGACGGCGTCGCGGAGGCCAACACCACCGGGAATTTGGCGATGTGGCCGCGCACCACCGCCATGTCGCGGGCGTGGTAATGCGCGCCTTCATCCTGTTTGTAGGCCTGGTCGTGCTCCTCATCGACGACGACAAGGCCGAGATCGGCATAGGGCAAAAACAGCGCCGAGCGCGCGCCAACGACGACCGGCGCCTCGCCGGCCGCAATCGCCGCCCAATTGCGTTGGCGCGTGCGCGGCGTCAGCTCGGAATGCCATTCCAGCGGCCGGACGCCGAAACGGCGCGAGAAGCGGTCGAGAAACTGCCCGGTGAGCGAAATCTCAGGCATCAGGATCAGCGACTGCCGGCCACGGCGCACCGTCTCGGCAATCGCCTCGAAATACACCTCGGTCTTGCCGGAGCCGGTGACCCCGTCGAGCAGCGCAACCTGGAAGCCGCCATCGGCGGCCAGCTCACGCATCGCCTTCACGCCGGCCAGCTGCGCGTCGAAGAACTCGGGCTGCGCGAACAACGGGTCCGGCGCCGGCGGCGGCAGCGCACGCGGCATCGCCTCGACCGTCAGGGTCCCCTCGTCGACCAGGCCGTCGATCACGCTGCTGGACACGCCGATCTCTCGAACGAGGTCGGACTTGCCGTGCAGCAGCCCATCCGACACCGCCTCAATGACCCTCTTGCGCGCCGGCGTCAGCCGCTTCGGCGGCTCGCCGACCAGGCGGACGCCGAGACGGACCCGCTCCGGGCCAAGATGCTCGCCCATGCGCAGACACATCCGCAGCACCATGCCGCGCGGCGACAGCGTGTAATTGGCGACCCAGTCGACCAGCGATCGCAGCTCCGGCTTGAGCGGCGGCACGTCGAGCTTCTCGCTGACATCCTTGAGCCGGTTGTGCAGCCGCGGATCGGGATTGGCGTTCTCCGCCCACACCACCGCCAGCACCTCGCGCGATCCCAACGGCACGCCGACGACGTCGCCCGGCTTCAGCGCCATGCCGCGCGGCACGCGATAGGAATAAGTGTGATCGAGCGCGACCGGAACCAGCACGTCGACCACGCCGGCCGTGCTGGTGGCACCTGGAAAGAGATCGGTCGGACGGTCCATGAGGGCGGAGATAGCCTTGCGCGGACAGAAGCGAAAGCCGCCCGGCAAAGTTAGCGAACGGTAAACGAAGGAGGTGCGATATATGAGATCATCATGAGATGAGGTCGAGCACTTTCGGCGTCTGCGGTGCACCCTCTCCCCTTGTGGGAGAGGGCGGCGAGAATGAGCGGAGCGAAATTCGCGCCGGGTGAGGGGTCTGTCTCCGCGGATGCACACCCCTCACCCGGCTTCGATGCTGCGCATCTCAGCCACCCTCTCCCACAAGGGGAGAGGGTGCACCGAGGTTGCCGCCGATTGCGTTCGACACCGTCAACACGATCGTTCGGCAGGGCATCGGCGACGCTATGGCAAAGACGGCAGAACTCTCCGAGAAGGAGCCTGAGCTAACCGACCTCCTCGGTGCCGACGAGAGCGTCGTCCAGGCCATGATGCAATGGCTGGCGCATCTGCGCAGCGAACGTCGGCTGTCGCCGAAGACGGTGGAGGCCTATGCCCGCGACCTCCGGCAATGCCTGCAATTTCTCTGCACCCATTGGGGCGAGCCGGTCACGCTGGACCGCTTCGCCGCGCTGGAGGCCGCCGACGTCAGAGCCTTCCTGGCAATGCGCCGCGCCGGCGACATCGCCGGACGCTCCCTGATGCGGACGCTGGCCGGGCTGCGCTCGTTCGGCCGCTTCCTGGAGCGCGAGGGCAAGGGCAAGGTCGGCGCGCTCTCCGGGGTGCGTGCGCCAAAGATCGCCAAGAGCCTACCGAAGCCGCTGCCGATGGATGCGGCCAAGCGGCTCGCCGATGCCGACGAGCGCGCCGGCGAGGCTCGCGAGACCTGGGTGCTGGCGCGCGACGCCTCCGTGATGGCGCTGCTCTACGGCTCCGGCCTGCGCATCTCCGAGGCGCTCGGCCTGAAGCGCCGCGAGGTGCCGCGGCCGGGCGAAGGCGACGTGCTGATCGTCACCGGCAAGGGCAACAAGACGCGCATGGTGCCGGTGCTGCAGAACGTGCTTGCGCTGATCGACGAGTATGCCCGGCTGTGCCCCTACCCGCTGCCCGCTGACGGGCCCATGTTTCTCGGCGCCAAGGGCGGACCGCTGAGCCCGCGCATCATCCAGCTCGCAATGGAGCGGCTGCGCGGTGCGCTCGGCCTGCCCGACAGCGCCACGCCGCACGCGCTGCGCCACTCCTTCGCAACGCATCTGCTGTCACGCGGCGGCGACCTGCGCGCCATCCAGGAGCTGCTCGGCCACGCCTCGCTCTCGACCACGCAGATCTATACCGGCATCGATTCCGAACGGCTGCTGCAGGTCTACGCATCGGCGCATCCGCGGCGCTGACACGGTTTCGTCACATCGTTTCCCTTGCGCCGCCTTCGCCGTTCCGGCAATCGTTCCGTCGCTTGATCCGGAGGGGAACAGATGGGCGCACATGAAAGCATGGAGCATGCGGAGCATGCCGAGCACGCATCGGGCTCGAACAAGAAGATCGCGCTGCTGATCTCGGTGATCGCGCTGTTCCTGGCGCTGTCGGAGACGCTCGGCAAGGGCGCGCAGACCGAATCGATCAGCAAGAACGTCGAGGCGTCCAATCTCTGGGCGTTCTTCCAGGCCAAGACGGTCCGCCGCACGGTGGTGCAGACCGCGGCCGAACAGGGCAAGCTGAACCTCCCGGCGCTGCCCGACGAGGCCACCAAGGCAAGCTTGCAGAAGCAGATCGACGATTGGCAGAAGAACGCCGCGCGCTACCGCTCGGAGCCTGAGACCGGCGAAGGCAGCGAGCAGCTCGCCGCCCGCGCCAAGCATGCCGAGGAGGAGCGCGACCTCGCCACGGCGAAATATCACCATTACGAGCTCGCCTCGGCGGCCTTCCAGATCGGCATCGTGCTGGCGTCGGCGACGATCATCACCGGCATGCTGGTGCTGGCCTGGGCCTCCGGCGCGCTCGCGCTGGTCGGCATCGCGATGACGATGCTGGGGCTGTTCCAGCCACATCTGTTGCATCTGCACTAGCCACAAACACCGTCATTCCGGGGCAAGGCCGAAAGGCCTTGAACCCGGAATCTCGATGTGGCGCGGCGTTCTTTTTCAACAATCTCAAGATTCCGGGTTCAATCGCCAGTGCGCTGCGCGCACTGACGATTGCCCGGAATGACCACGGTGGTGAAGCCGTCGAACCTCGCAACGACAACCGACCTCAGCGCGCCTGCACGCTGCGGCGGAAGCGGAGGATCTGGCGGACGACGCGGGACGACCAGCCGTTGGTGTTGCCGCGAAACAGGTCACTGATGACATCGCGGATGCGCTGCTTGATCGGGTCGACCAGCTCGGCCGCCTTCCGACGCAGCGTCAGCACGGCGTCATAGAGCCAGGCGAACCAGCCCATCTGCAGCAGCTTGGCGCGCGTGACGTCGAAGATGAAGGCGGTGATGCCGACGCCGGCCATCTTGCCGAAGATGATCGTCACCAGAGCCAGTTTCCACTGGTGGTGCATCAGTAGCCACATGCCGAGCAGCTTGAGCGGAAACAGCAGCACGACCGGCACGAGGAAGACGACCAGGGTCAGCATCGGCGACAGCGTCTCGATCCTCGCGGCCAGCCAGTGCTTGAGGCTGCGCAGCGGGATCGCCGCGACGATGCGAGCCACGATCGGCTCGAGATGGTCCCACAGCCACGCTTCGATCAGAAAGATGATCGCGAGCAGAACCCAGAACGGCTGAAGCAGGCGGCGCAGCATGGCACTCCATCTCGGCCCCGGCCTCAGCATCGAGGCCGCCATGACCATGCGACCTTGCTTCTTGCCAATTGGTTCAGCGTGGCCGGCAGGCGTATTGTCGCACCTGCCGATCACGCCGCCGGACACATGTCACATGTGGATGGCACGCTTGCCCACTGCAAGGGCGGCTTCCTTGACGGCCTCCGAGCGGGTCGGATGGGCGTGGCAGGTGCGTGCCAGATCCTCGGCGGAGCCACCGAACTCCATCAATACGGCGGCTTCGTGGATCATTTCGCCGGCCTCGCGGCCGATGATGTGCGCGCCGAGCACGCGATCGGTCTTCGCATCTGCAAGGATCTTCACGAAGCCGTCAGTGGTCTGGTTGACCTTGGAGCGGCCGTTCGCGGTAAACGGAAACTTGCCGACGGTATAGGCTGTGCCGGCCTGCTTGAGCTCGTCCTCGGTCTTGCCGACGGAGGCGACCTCGGGGGTGGTGTAGACTACGCCCGGGATGACGTCGTAGTTCACGTGGCCAGCCTGGCCGCCAAGGATCTCGGCGACGGCGACACCTTCGTCCTCGGCCTTGTGCGCGAGCATCGGCCCCGCGACGACATCGCCGATGGCGTAGACGCCGGGCACGCTGGTTGCGAAATGATGATCGATCTGAACGCGGCCGCGGTTGTCGAGCACTACGCCCGCCTCCTGCAGGCCGAGACCGTCGGTGTAGGGCACGCGGCCGATGGCGACGAGCACGACGTCGGCCTCGATCTTCTCGGCAGCGCCACCGGCGGCCGGCTCGATCGTCGCGGAAAGCGTTGCGCTCGACGTGTCGACGCCGGTGACCTTGGCACCGAGCTTGAACGCAAAGCCCTGCTTCTCGAGGATGCGCTGGAACTGCTTGGCGATCTCGCCGTCCATGCCGGGCAGGATGCGGTCGAGGAACTCGACGACGGTGACCTTTGCGCCGAGGCGGCGCCACACCGAGCCGAGTTCGAGTCCGATCACGCCGGCGCCGACCACGAGCAGGCTCGACGGCACCTTGTCCAGCGACAGCGCACCGGTCGAGGAGACGATGCGCTTCTCGTCGATCTCGATGCCCTTCAGACGCGCGATGTCCGAGCCTGTGGCGATGACGATGTTCTTGGTTTCGACGGTCTGCGTCGCGCCGTCATTGGCCGTGACCTGAACCTTGCCGGTGCCGAGGATCTTGCCCTTGCCCTGGATCACGTCGATCTTGTTCTTCTTCATCAGGTATTCGACGCCCTTGACGTTGCCGTCGATGCCCTGCTGCTTGAAGTTCATCATCGCCGGCAGATCGATTTCCGGCGTGGGGACCTTGATGCCCATCTTGGCGAAGGAGTGCCCGGCCTCCTCGAACAGCTCCGAGGCGTGCAGCAGCGCCTTCGAGGGCATGCAGCCGACATTGAGGCAGGTGCCGCCGAGGGTGGCGTTCTTCTCGACCACCGCCACCTTCATGCCGAGCTGCGCTGCGCGGATGGCGCAGACATAACCACCGGGACCGGTGCCGATGACGACGAGATCGTAGGATGCCATGATCGAATGTTCCGTAAGCTTTTGCAGTCAGAGATGATGACGGTCGTCAGCGTCCGCCCGACACGTCGAGAATGGCCGAAGTGACGTAGGAGGCCTCGTCCGACAGCAGCCAGACGATGGCATTGGCGATTTCCTCGGAGGTGCCGACCCGCTTCATCGGCACCATCGGGGCGAGGCGATGAGCGCGATCGGGCTCGCCGCCGGAGGCGTGAATTTCAGTGTCGATCAGGCCCGGCCTGATGGCGGCAACGCGGATGCCTTCATTGGCGACCTCGTGGCCGAGGCCGACGGTGAAGGAATCGATCGCGCCCTTCGAGGCCGCGTAGTCGACATAGGTGTTGGGCGAGCCGAGCTTGGCGGCAACCGACGACAGGTTGATGATCACCCCGCCCTGACCGCCATGCCGCGTCGACATCCGCTTCACGGCTTCACGTGCGCACAGGATGCTGCCGGTGACATTGACCGCCATCAAGCGCTCGATGCGCTCCGCGCTCATCTCGTCGACGCGGGTGGTCGGGCCGACGATGCCGGCATTGTTGATCAGCGCGCCGAGGGTGCCGAACTTGTCGGCGGCCTTGAACAGAGCGAGGATGTCGTGCTCGCGGCCGACGTCGCATTTCACCGCGATGGCCTTGCCGTTCTTGGCCTCGATCGCGGCCACGGTGCTCTGAGCCGCGGCCTCGTTCGAGGCGTAGCCGACGACGATCTTGAAGCCGCGCGATGCGGCGGCGATTGCGGTGGCGCGGCCGATGCCGCGGCTGCCGCCGGTGATCACTGCAACCCTGTCGGTCATGATGGCCCCCGTTAGGTTTGAGGCGCGCCTCTCAGCGCGCCTCGTGAGCATCGGTTATGAGGTCGATCAGAGATCCAGCACGAGCCGCGCGGGATCTTCCAGGCTCTCCTTGACGCGCACCAGGAAGGTCACGGCTTCCTTGCCGTCGATGACGCGGTGATCGTAGGACAGTGCCAGATACATCATCGGGCGGACCTCGATCTTGCCGCCGACCACCACCGGCCGCTCCTGGATCTTGTGCATGCCGAGAATGCCGGACTGCGGCGCGTTAAGAATCGGGGTCGACATCAGCGAGCCGTAGATGCCGCCATTGGTGATCGTGAAGGTGCCGCCCTGCATTTCGTCGATCTTGAGCTGGCCGTCACGAGCGCGGCGGCCGAAATCGGCGATGCCCTTCTCGATGTCGGCGATCGACTTGTGGTCGCAGTCGCGCACCACCGGCACGACCAGGCCCTTGTCGGTGCCGACGGCGACGCCGATGTGGTAGTAGTTCTTGTAGATGAGATCGCTGCCGTCGATCTCGGCGTTCACAGCCGGGATGTCTTTCAGCGCCTGCACAACCGCCTTGGTGAAGAATCCCATGAAGCCGAGCTTGGAGCCGTGCTTCTTCTCGAACACGTCCTTGTACTGGCTGCGCAGCGCCATGACGTTGGTCATGTCGACCTCGTTGAAGGTCGTCAGCATCGCCGCGGTGTTCTGCACGTCCTTGAGGCGCCGCGCGATGGTCTGGCGCAGCCGGGTCATCTTCACGCGCTCCTCGCGCGCCGCGTCATCGGCTGGGGACGGCGCACGGACCTGCACGGAAGCGGCCGGCTGATTGACGGGAGTCGGCGCCGAGGCGGCGCGCTCGATCGCGGCCAGCATGTCGCCCTTGGTGACGCGGCCGTCCTTGCCCGAGCCGGGCACAGTGGTGGCATCGACGCCGCTCTCGGCCGAAAGCTTGCGCACTGACGGCGCCTGCGGGGTGTCGGCGGGCAGCGCCTTGGCCGGGGCGGGAGCGGCAGCCGGAGCAGCAGCAGGCTTCGCCGAAGCCGCGGCGGGTGCAGCAGCCGCCGGCTTTGCAGCGGCAGCGCCATCGGTGATCTGGCCGAGCAGCGCACCGACGGCAACGGTCTCACCATCCTTGGCGATGATCTCGCCCAGAGTGCCGGCTGACGGCGCAGGCACCTCGATCGTCACCTTGTCGGTCTCGAGCTCGACGAGGGGCTCGTCGACCGCAACTGCGTCGCCGGCCTTCTTGAACCAACGGCCGATGGTGGCTTCGGTGACGGATTCACCCAGCGTCGGAACGCGAATTTCAGTCATGGTCTCTATCCTCAATAACCCGTGCGGTCATAAAGTCCGTCCGCCATCGCCTTGCGGCGAGCAAGCGATGCGGGACGGACAATCAACGCGATGGACTTGTACTTGCGCCCCGCAGACCGCGGGGCGCCCTTCAAAGGCAGGTTCAGTTCAAGGCTTCGTCGAGCAGCGCCTTCAGCTGGGCGAGATGCTTCGACATCAGGCCCGTGGCGGTCGCCGCCGACGCGGCGCGGCCGGCATAGCGCGGACGCTTGCTCTTGGCCCCGGTCTGGTTCAGCACCCACTCGATATACGGCTCGATGAAGTGCCAGGCGCCCATGTTGCGCGGCTCTTCCTGGCACCACACGACCTCGGCGTTCTTGAAACGGCCGAGCTCGGCGACCAGCGCCTTGAGCGGCACCGGATAGAGCTGCTCGATGCGCATGAGATAGACGTCGTTCAACCCGCGCTTCTCGCGCTCGTCGTAGAGGTCGTAATAGACCTTGCCCGAGCACAGCACGATGCGGCGGATCTGGTCATCCGGCACCAGCCTGGTCTTGTCGTCCGCCTGCATCTGGGCGTCGTCGTACAGGATGCGGTGGAAGGTCGTGCCCTTGGCCAGTTCCTCGAGCCGCGACACCGCGCGCTTGTGGCGCAGCAGCGATTTCGGCGTCATCACGATCAGCGGCTTGCGGATCTCGCGATGCAGCTGGCGGCGCAGCACGTGGAAGTAGTTCGCCGGCGTGGTCGGGTAGACCACCTGCATGTTGTCCTCGGCGCACATCTGCAGGAAGCGCTCGAGGCGGGCTGACGAATGCTCGGGGCCCTGGCCTTCATAGCCGTGCGGCAGCAGGCAGACGAGGCCGGACATGCGCAGCCATTTGCGCTCGCCCGACGAGATGAACTGGTCGAACAGCACTTGCGCGCCGTTGGCGAAGTCGCCGAACTGCGCTTCCCACAAGGTCAGCGCGGTCGGCTCGGCGAGCGAGTAGCCGTATTCGAAGCCGAGCACGGCTTCTTCCGACAGCAGCGAGTTGATGACCTCGAAGTGGCCCTGCTCCGGCGCCAGATGGTTGAACGGCGTATAGCGGCTCTCATCCTCCTGATCGATCAGGACGGAGTGGCGCTGCGAGAAGGTACCGCGCTCGCTGTCCTGGCCGGAGAGACGAACCTTGTGGCCTTCGAGCAGCAGCGAGCAATACGCCAGCGCCTCGCCGGTCGCCCAGTCCAACCCGATGCCGCTGTCGATCGCCTTGGCGCGGTTCTCGAGGAAGCGCTGGATCGTGCGGTGCACGCGGAAGCCGTCCGGCACCTTGGTGATCTTGCGGCCGATCTCCTTGAGGCGATCGATCTCGACCCCGGTGACGCCGCGGCGCGCTTCCTCTTCCTGGTCGGCGGACTTGAGGCCCGCCCACTTGCCGTCCAGCCAGTCGGCCTTGTTCGGACGATAGGAGGTGCCGGCCTCGAACTCGGCGTCGAGACGGGCGCGCCAATCGGCCTTGGCCTTGTCGACCTCACCCTCGGTCATCACGCCCTCGGCGACCAGACGCTTGGAGTAGATCTCCAGGGTCGACGAATGGCCGGCGATCTTCTTGTACATCACCGGCTGGGTGAACGCGGGCTCGTCGCCTTCGTTGTGGCCATGCCGGCGGTAGCAGAACATGTCGATGACGACCGGCTTGTGGAATTTCTGCCGGAATTCGATCGCAACCTTGGCCGCGAACACCACGGCCTCCGGGTCGTCGCCGTTCACGTGGAAGATCGGCGCGTCGATCATCTTGGCGACGTCGGACGGATACGGCGACGAGCGCGAATAGCGCGGATAAGTCGTGAAGCCGATCTGGTTGTTGACGATGAAATGAATCGAGCCACCAGTGCGGTAACCCTTCAGGTCCGACAGCGCGAAGCACTCCGCCACGACGCCCTGGCCTGCAAACGCCGCGTCGCCATGCATCAGCAGCGGCAGCACCGAGATGCGCATGTCCGGCGGATCGCCGTGCTGGTCCTGCTTGGCGCGAACCTTGCCGAGCACCACGGGGTCGACGATCTCGAGATGCGACGGGTTGGCGGTCAGCGACAGATGGATGCGGTTGCCGTCGAACTCGCGGTCCGAGGAGGCGCCGAGGTGATACTTGACGTCGCCCGAGCCTTCGACCGCGTCAGGGTTGGCCGAGCCGCCCTTGAACTCGTGGAACAGCGCGCGGTGCGGCTTGCCCATCACCTGGGTCAGCACGTTGAGGCGGCCGCGATGCGGCATGCCCAGCACGATCTCCTTCACGCCGAGATTGCCGCCGCGCTTGATGATCTGCTCCAGCGCCGGGATCAGCGACTCGCCGCCGTCGAGACCAAAGCGCTTGGTGCCGGTGAACTTGACGTCGCAGAACTTCTCGAAGCCCTCGGACTCGACGAGCTTCTGCAGGATGGCGCGGCGTCCCTCGCGGGTGAAAGAGATTTCCTTGTCCGGACCCTCGATGCGCTCCTGAATCCAGGCCTTCTGCGCGGCATTGCTGATGTGCATGAACTCGACGCCGAGCGTCTGGCAGTAGGTGCGCTCGCAAATGGCGACGATCTCGCGCAGCGAGCCGTATTCGAGGCCGAGGACGTGGTCGAGGAAGATCTTGCGGTCGTAATCGGCTTCGGTGAAGCCATAGGAGCGCGGGTCGAGCTCTTCGCGGTTCTTCGGCGCCTCGATGCCCAGGGGATCGAGCTTGGCGTGGAAATGGCCGCGCATGCGGTAGGCGCGGATCAGCATCAACGCGCGGACAGAGTCACGGGTGGCCTGGTTGACGTCGGCAACCGAAAGCTCGACGCCCTTGGTCTGGGCCTTGGCGGCGATCTTCTCGCCGACTTTCTTCTCGACCACGGCCCAGTTGCCGTCGAGCGCGGAGGTCAATTCGTCGCGGGGGGAGACCGGCCAGTTGCTGCGCGCCCAGGAGGGGCCTGACGCATTCTTTTGCACGTCGGCCGGCGCATCCTTCAGGCTCTTGAAGAACTCCTGCCACTCCGGGTCGACCGAAGCGGGGTCCTTCTCGTAGCGGGCGTAGATCTCATCGATGTAGGTGGCATTGGTGCCCTGCAGAAAAGACGACAGGGCGAAGGCAGCGTTCGCATCTTGGCGAGACATGGTAGCGTCCTGGTAATTTCGATGCGCCCAATGAAAACGGCGCAATGCCTGACCCACGTGAGACGCGGGTCAGGCTCGGGTTAGGACGGTTTACCTTATTCTTTGTAAATATTCGCGCCGAAAAGCACTAAGTCCTGAATCAGGATTTCAACTTTTCGACAAGCGTCTTGCCGAGGCGCGCCGGCGATGGAGAGACTGTAATACCTGCAGCTTCCATCGCAGCCGTCTTCGAGCCGGCATCGCCCTTGCCGCCCGAGATGATGGCACCGGCATGGCCCATGCGTCGACCGGGAGGGGCCGTGACGCCGGCAATGAATCCGACCATCGGTTTCTTGCGGCCGCGCTTGGCTTCGTCCTTGATGAACTGCGCCGCGTCCTCCTCGGCCGAGCCGCCGATCTCGCCGATCATGATGATCGAGGTCGTCTTGGGGTCGGCCAGGAACATCTCGAGCATGTCGATGAACTCGGTGCCCTTGACCGGGTCGCCGCCGATGCCGACCGCGGTGGTCTGACCGAGGCCTTCCGAGGTGGTCTGGAACACCGCCTCATAGGTCAGCGTGCCGGAGCGCGACACGATACCGACCGAGCCGGGCTTGAAGATGTTGGCCGGCATGATGCCGATCTTGCACTCGCCGGCGGTCATCACGCCCGGGCAGTTCGGCCCGATCAGGCGCGACTTGGAGCCCTGTAGCGAGCGCTTGACGCGGACCATGTCCAGCACCGGGATACCCTCGGTAATGCAGACGATCAGCGGGACCTCGGCGTCGATCGCTTCGCAGATCGCGTCAGCTGCGCCCGGCGGCGGCACGTAGATCACCGACGCGTCGGCGCCGGTGGCTTCGCGGGCCTCCTTGACGGTGTCGAACACCGGCAGACCGAGATGGGTCGAGCCGCCTTTGCCCGGCGAGGTGCCGCCGACCATCTTGGTGCCGTAGGCGATCGCCGCCTCGGAGTGGAAGGTGCCGTTCTTGCCAGTGAAGCCCTGGCAGATGACCTTGGTGTTCTTGTCGATGAGGATGGACATCGTGCTTTCTCTAAAAGCGTTGCGGTGAGGACGAAGCGAGCGCCAGAACCGGCGCTCAGCCTCCCTTGACGGCCTTGACGATCTTCTGCGCGGCGTCGTCGAGATTGTCGGCGGGCAGCACGTTCAGACCGGACTCGCTGATGATCTTCTTGCCGAGATCGACATTGGTGCCTTCGAGGCGCACCACCAGCGGCACCTTCAGGCCCACTTCCTTGACCGCGGCCACCACGCCCTCGGCGATGACATCGCACTTCATGATGCCGCCGAAGATGTTGACCAGGATGCCCTTCACGTTCGGGTCGGCGGTGATGATCTTGAACGCCGCCGCGACCTTCTCCTTGCTGGCGCCGCCGCCGACGTCGAGGAAGTTGGCGGGCTCCATGCCGTAGAGCTTGATGATGTCCATCGTCGCCATGGCGAGGCCGGCGCCGTTGACCATGCAGCCGATGGTGCCGTCGAGCGCGACGTAGTTGAGGTCGTACTTCGACGCCTCGATCTCCTTGGCGTCCTCCTCGGTCTCGTCGCGCAGCGCGACGACTTCCGGATGCTTGAACAGCGCGTTGGAGTCGAACGACACCTTGGCGTCGAGCACGCGCAGCTGGCCCTGCTTGGTCACGACCAGCGGGTTGATCTCGAGCATCGCCATGTCCTTGGCGACAAACGCATTGTAGAGCTGCGTGGTCAGCTTCTCGGCCTGCTTGGCGAGATCGCCGGAGAGCTTCAGCGCCTTGGCGACGGCACGGCCGTGATGGCCCATGACGCCGGTGGCCGGATCGACCGAGAAGGTGATGATCTTCTCAGGCGTGCTGTGCGCGACGTCCTCGATGTTGACGCCGCCTTCGGTCGACACCACGAACGCGACCTTCGAGGTCTCGCGATCGACCAGCAGCGACAGATAGAATTCCTTGTCGATGTCGGAGCCGTCCTCGATGTAGAGGCGGTTGACCTGCTTGCCGTCCGGACCGGTCTGGACCGTCACCAGCGTCGCGCCGAGCATCTGCTTGGCGAAGGTGTTGACCTCGTCGATCGACTTGGCAAGGCGGACGCCGCCCTTGTCGCCGGCCGAGGCCTCCTTGAACTTGCCCTTGCCACGGCCACCGGCGTGGATCTGGCTCTTCACGACCCAGACCGGACCGCCGAGCGTCTTCGCCGCCGCATCCGCATCCTCCGGACGGAGAACCGGCACGCCCTTGGAAATCGGCACGCCGAACTCGTGCAGCAGTGCCTTGGCCTGATATTCGTGAATGTTCATAAGCGCTTGCTCCCCGAACCCCCGCTGGGGTGGTGACGTCTATAAGTGTTTTGCGGATGCTTGGTATACCATATACCAAGCATCCTGCAACTCATCGGAACGGGCTAATCGCCCGCCTTGCTACCTTCAGCGGCCGAGCAGGTCGGGCGCGATCTTCTTGCAGGCGTCGACCAGGCCCTGGACAGCGCCGACCGACTTGTCGAAGGCCTCGCGATCCTTGCCCGCCAGCTCGATCTCGACGATACGCTCGACACCCTTCGAGCCGATGACGACGGGAACGCCGACATACATGTCCTTCACGCCGAACTCGCCGTTGAGATAGGCCGCGCAGGGCAGCACGCGCTTCTTGTCGCGCAGATAGCTCTCGGCCATCGCGATCGCCGAGGCGGCCGGGGCGTAGTAGGCCGAGCCGGTCTTGAGCAGGTTGACGATCTCGGCGCCGCCATTGCGGGTGCGGTCGACGATCTCGTCGATCCGGGCCTGCGAGGTCCAGCCCATCTTGACGAGGTCGGGCAGCGGAATGCCGGCGACGGTCGAGTACTTGGTCAGCGGCACCATGGTGTCGCCGTGGCCGCCCAGCACGAAGGCGGTGACGTCCTCGACCGAGACGTTGAACTCATCAGCCAGGAAGTAGCGGAAGCGGGCGGAGTCGAGCACGCCGGCCATGCCGACGACCTTCTTCGCCGGGAGGCCGGAGGCCTTCTGCAGCGCCCAGACCATCGCGTCGAGCGGGTTGGTGATGCAGATGACGAAGGCGTCGGGGGCGTACTTCTTGATGCCGGCGCCGACCTGCTCCATGACCTTGAGGTTGATCGACAGCAGATCGTCGCGGCTCATGCCCGGCTTGCGCGGCACGCCGGCGGTGACGATGCACACCTTGGCGTTGTCGAGCGCCTCGTAGGAGTTGGCGCCGGTGTAGTGGGCGTCGAAGCCGTCGACCGGCGACGACTGCGCGATGTCGAGAGCCTTGCCCTGCGGAACGCCTTCGGCAATGTCGAACATCACGACGTCGCCGAGCTCCTTGAGGCCGACGAGGTGAGCCAGCGTTCCGCCGATCTGACCGGAGCCAATCAAAGCAATCTTGTCGCGCGCCATGGCAAATTTTCCTTTGAACCCGAAGGGGTGAGGGAGGTTGAAAAGTCGAGTGGGTGGTTATCCCTTTCGCCCGGGCCGTTCAAGTCACGCTATGGCCAATTGACGGGCGTGCCTTGATTTCGATCAGGACCGGGCGGCGGCTGCTGATGATCCTTTCAGCATGATTGACGTGGCCTTTTCGCGGCTGTGTGCCCGGCGGCGGGCGCTGCCCGAAAGATCCGGTGTTTGTCAGGTTTCGACCAGGCCCGTAGAAGTCCCGGATGCAGCCGAGTCCTTCCGGCCGTGCGGCAGCGCGAGGTAGGACTCCGAGCCCATCTCGATCAGGCGCGACGACGTGCGCTTGAACTCCATCGCCTCGATGCCGTCGCTGGCGACGTAGAGCGAGATCGGATCGGCCTCGGCCGAGGCCATCAGCTTCACGGCATTGTCGTACAGCGTGTCGATCAGGGTAATGAAGCGCTTGGCGGCATTGCGCTCGGCGAGATCCATCACCGGGACGTGGTCGATCAGGATCGTATGATAGTCGTGCGCCAGCCGCAGATAATCGGAAGCGGCGAGCGGCCTCTCGCAAAGATCGGCAAAGCCGAAGCGGGCGACGCCGTTGGCCGAGCACGGAACGTGCAGGATGCGGCCCTTGATCGTCATGTCCCGCGGCTTGCACTTGGCATGGCCGGTGAGTCGCGCCCAGGCCTTGTCGAGCGCGGTGCGCGCATCGATGTCCGCCGGTACCAGCCACATCTTCACGCCCGCCAGCTTCTCGAGCCGGAAATCAGTGCGCGCATCCAGCCGCACCACATCCATGTGGTCGGCGATCTGCTTGATGAAAGGCAGGAACAGCGCGCGGTTGAGGCCGCCTTTGTAGAGGTCCTCCGGCGCGACGTTGGACGTCGCCACCACCACCGTGCCGAGCTCGAACAGCTTGGCGAACAAGCGGCCCAGGATCATCGCGTCGGCAATGTCGGTGACGTGGAATTCGTCGAAACAGAGCAGCCATGTTTGATCGAAGATCGCCTGCGCCGTCAGCCCGATGACATCGGTGTCGGCGAGCTCGCCGCGCGCGATGTTCTGGCGATAGCCGTAGATGCGCTCATGCACCTCGGCCATGAACTCGTGGAAATGCGCGCGGCGCTTGTGCTCCACGGGACAGTTCTGGAAGAAAAGATCCATCAGCATGGTCTTGCCGCGCCCGACCTCGCCGTGAACATAGAGGCCGCGAGGCGGCTCGCTCTTGTCGGAAAAGAGGCGGCCAAACAGGCCCTGCTTGCGCGCGGGCTTGTAGGTCGAAAGCCGACGCTCCATCGCCGCCAAGGCATCGGCGACCTCGGCCTGGGCGGGGTCGGCCTCGATGGCACCGGTGTCGACGAGGGACTGATATTGCGCGCGGAACGCGTCTGAGGGAGTGGACAGCATGAGCCCACTCTAGGTCATGAGACTTACGGAAAATGCAATCCGCAAATGGTGGAAGCCGCCATGCGCCGGAGCCGTGAGGTCTTGGTATATGGCACGCAAACGGCGCTACGATCGTTAGTCCGGAGCTAACGACGTTGGCCTGGGTCCAGCCGCCATCCCGGCCCTCACGCCGGGCAGAGGTCGTACGCGTCCTCGACGATATAGGGGCCACCTCCGGTCGACGCGCGTGACGAGAACAGCACGAAGCGCTCGGCGACGAAGACCCGGCTGGGGAAGTAGCCGCGGACGGAGAGATAATCGGCGACGTCCTGACTCGACGCATCGTGCAGCCGCGCCAGCGTGACGTGGGGCACGAACTTGCGCCCCTCCGGATCGAGGCCGATCCGCTGCATCAATCGCTCGAGCTCGGCCTGCAATTCGATCAACGGCCGGCTTGGCGCGATGTTGGCGACGACCGCACGCGGCTTGCGGCCGCCGAAGCTGGAGAGACCCTGTACCGTGACCTCGAACGGCTTGCGGTTCACCCGCCACAGCATCGAGGCGATCTCGTTCGCGGAGGCGCCGTCGATGTCACCGATGAAGCGCAACGTCACATGATAATTTTCAGGATCGATCCAGCGGGCGCCGGGAAGGCCACCCCGCAAATTGGAGAGGGTTTGGCCGACCTCGGCCGGGATCTCCAGTCCGGTAAACAGACGCGGCATCGTTTCAGGACTCCCGATGCTGGAGGCTGATCTCGAAAGGTGACGAGATCATGCCTTGACGAGATGATCGACGACGAATCGCCAATGCAACATTCCTACCGAACTTATATGACTCCGCGACGGAAGCAGCGTTAACGCCGTGAAAACCTGCGGAAAACCCGGTCTTTAAGGTTATCGCAAATGCCCGGCTGACGGCTTCGCTCCTTCATTGCCCACGAAGCGGACGCAGGAATGCTTCGACCATAGGCAGCATCCGGGAAACGATGATGTCGACGCCCGCAGCGGTGGGATGGATGCCGTCCGCCTGGTTCAGCTTGGCGTCGGCGGCGACGCCGTCGAGAAAGAACGGGTACAGCGGCACGTCGAACTGCTTGGCGAGATCAGGGTAGATCGTGTTGAACTTCGCGGCGTAGTCGCTGCCGTAATTCGGCGGCGCCAGCATGCCGCACAACATCACGGCGATGCCGCGCGCCTTGAGCTTGGTCACGATCTCGGTCAGCGCCTTGCGGGTGACGGCGGGGTCGATGCCGCGCAGCGCATCGTTGGCGCCGAGTTCGACGATGACGGCCTCGGTGCCGTCGGCCACCGACCAGTCGAGCCGGTCGCGGCCGCCTGAGGAGGTGTCGCCGGACACCCCGGCATTGGTCATGTCGACCTTCAGCCCCTTGTCGTTCAACGCCTTTTGCAACTTGGCCGGAAACGCATCCGAGGCGGACAGGCCGAGCCCGGCGCTCAAGGAGTCGCCGAG
Source organism: Bradyrhizobium aeschynomenes (assembly GCF_013178945.1). Taxonomy (GTDB): domain Bacteria; phylum Pseudomonadota; class Alphaproteobacteria; order Rhizobiales; family Xanthobacteraceae; genus Bradyrhizobium; species Bradyrhizobium aeschynomenes. Next base: position 157,845 of record NZ_JABFDM010000010.1, on the reverse strand, counting down.
CACGACGAGCTTGATCGGCTTGCCGGGGTCAGCGCCGGCGAAGGCGGGTCCGACTGTCATCAAGGCGAGCATCAACACGAGTATGTGCACGAAGATGCGTCCGCGCCCCTCGACCCGGCTTGCGGAGTTGCCATATGACCGAGCCATGGACAGTCTCATCGAAACCTCGCGTTTGGCCGGCACAGCGCCGGACACCATTACCATCTCCAACGTCAACCTCTCGCTCGGCACCGGCGCGGCGCGGGTTCACATCCTCAAGGACATCAGCCTGCGGGTGGGACAGGGCGAGACGATCGGCCTGATCGGCCCCTCGGGATCGGGGAAGTCCACGCTGCTGATGGTGATGGCGGGGTTGGAACGTCCTGACAGCGGTGAGGTGGTGGTCGGCGGCACCGCTTTCAATGCCCTGGACGAGGACGCCCTGGCCCGGTTCCGCGGCCGTCAGGTCGGCATCGTCTTCCAGTCCTTTCACCTGATCCCGACCATGACCGCGCTGGAGAACGTCGCCGTGCCGCTCGAACTGGCCGGACATGCCGGCGCCGCCGAGCGCGCCGCCCGCGAGCTCGAGCAGGTCGGCCTCGGCCACCGGCTGCACCATTATCCGACCCAGCTGTCCGGCGGCGAGCAGCAGCGGGTGGCGCTGGCCCGCGCCCTCGCGCCGGATCCGGCGATCCTGGTCGCGGACGAGCCGACAGGCAATCTCGACGAGACCACCGGGCGGCAGATCGTCGACCTGCTGTTCACCAAGCATGCCGAACGCGGCATGACCCTGGTGCTGGTGACCCACGACAGCGGCCTTGCGCATCGTTGCGACCGCGTCGTGCGGCTGCGCTCGGGGCGGATCGAAGCCGACGGCGGCACGCACGAGCCTGCCGACGCATGAGCACGATCGCGGAACCGATCTCCGGCCGCCGCATGGCGGCTCTGCCGGTGCGCTACGCCTTGCGCGAGCTGCGCGGCGGACTGCGCGGCTTCTACGTCTTCATCGCCTGCATCGCGCTCGGCGTGCTGGCCATCGCCGGCGTCGGCTCGGTGGCGGCGAGCCTCAATGATGGATTGGTGCGCGAGGGCCGCACGCTGCTCGGCGGCGACGTCGCCTTCTCGCTGTTTCAGCGCGAGGCCAAGCCCGAGGAGGTCGCATTCCTCCGCTCGCGCGGCCAAGTCTCTCTGGCGGCAACCTTACGCGCCATGGTGCGCTCCGGCGACGCCAAGCTGGCGCTGGTCGAGCTCAAGGCCGTCGACAACGCCTATCCGCTGCTCGGCAAGGCCGAGCTCCAGCCCGACCTGCCGCTCGGCGACATCCTGGCCGAGCGCGACGGCGCGTTCGGCGCGGCCGCCGACCCGGCGCTGCTGGCACGGCTGGACCTGAAGATCGGCGACATCGTCAGCATCGACACCGTGCGTTTCCAGATCCGCAGCGCGCTTGCTGCCGAGCCGGACAAGCTGTCCGGCGGCATCGGCCTCGGGCCGCGCTTCCTGGTCAGCGAAGCGGGCCTGCGAGCCACGCCGCTGCTGCAGCCCGGCAGCCTGGTGCGCTGGACCTACCGGGTCCGGCTGCCCGACAATGCCACCGACGATCGCGCCGCGGCCTCCTTCATCGCCGATACGCGCCTGACGCTGCCCTCGGCCGGCTGGGAGATCCGCAGCCGCAGCAATGCATCGCCGCAGCTGGAGCGGACGATCGGCCGCTTCTCCCAGTTCCTGACCCTGGTCGGCCTCGCCGCTCTCCTGGTCGGCGGCGTCGGCGTCGCCAACGCGGTCAAGAGCCATGTCGACCGCCGCACCGAGGTGATCGCAGCGTTCAAGGCGCTCGGCGCCACCAGCCGCGATGTGTTCGGCATCTATCTGGTGCAGGTGATGGTGCTCGCCACGATCGGTTCGATCATCGGACTCTGCGCCGGCGCCGCCTTGCCCTTCGCCATCGTCGGCCTGTTCGGCAACATCCTGCCGCTGCCGGTGATCCCCGCGGTCCATCCGGACGAACTGGCCCTATCCTTCCTGTACGGCCTGCTGACCGCCCTGGCGTTCGGTCTGTGGCCGCTCGGGCGGGTGCGTGACGTGCCTGTGGCCGCGCTGTTCCGCGAGGCGGTGATTGCCGAATGGCACCGGCCGCGCTGGAGCTATCTGGCCCTGATCACCGGCACGGTTGCGCTGCTGATCGCCGTCGTGATCGGCCTGTCCTACGACAAGCGCATCGCCGCCGTGTTCGTCGTCGCCGCCGCACTGGTGTTCGTGCTGCTGCGGGGCATTGCCGCCGGGGTGATGGCGATGGCGCGCGGGCTGCCGCGCAGCCGTTTCCCGATGCTCAGGCTCGCGGTCAGCAACATCTATCGCCCGGGCGCGCTGACGCCGTCAGTGGTGCTGTCGCTGGGATTGGGACTGGCGGTGCTGGTCACGATCACCCAGATCGACGGCAATCTGCGGCGGCAATTCCTGGCGCAGCTGCCGGAGCAGGCGCCGTCATTCTTCTTCATCGACGTGCCCTCAGGCGAGGCCGACCGCTTCCGCGGCTTCCTCAAGGAGCTGGCGCCGCAATCCACGGTCGACAACGTGCCGATGCTGCGCGGACGGATCGTCTCGGCCGGCGGCGTCCGCGCCGAGGATCTCAAGGCGACGGCGGACACCGAATGGGTGCTGCAGAGCGACCGCGGCCTGACCTACACCGGCGAGATCCCAAAGGGCTCCAAGGTGGTCGAGGGCGAATGGTGGGGCGAGAATTACAGCGGCCCGCCGCTGGTCTCGATCGAGAAGCGGATCGCCGATGGTCTGGGCCTCAAGCTCGGCGACGACATCGTCGTCAACGTGCTTGGGCGCGACATCGCGGCTCGGATCGGCAACATGCGCACGATCGACTGGCAGGGTCTCGGCATCAATTTCGTGCTGGTGTTCTCCCCGAACGCCTTCAAGGGCGCGCCCCACACCCACGTCGCCACCCTGACCGAGGCGCACTCCGATGCCGCGGAGGACGCCCGCGTCATCCGCAAGGTCGCCGACGCCTTCCCGATGGTGACCAGCGTGCGCGTCCGCGAGGTCATGGAGACCGTCGGCTCGGTCGTCTCCAACCTGGCGCTCGCGATCCGCGGCGCCAGCGCGGTGACGCTGATCTCGGCCATCCTGGTGCTGGGCGGGGCGCTGGCTGCCGGCCACCGCCACCGGGTCTACGATGCGGTCATCCTGAAGACGCTGGGCGCCACCCGGCTGCGGCTGCTCGGCGCCTACGCGCTCGAATATCTGATGATCGGCTTCGCGACCGCCGCGTTCGGCGTGATCGCCGGCTCCGTTTCGGCGTGGCTGATCGTGACCCGGCTGATGACCTTGAGCTTCGCCTGGCAGGCCGGCAGCGCCGCGCTGGTCGTGCTGGCCGCGCTGGTGGTGACCGTCGGCCTCGGCCTCGCCGGGACGCTGTTGGCGCTCAACCAGAAGCCGGCAACGGTTCTGAGGAACCTTTGAGGAATTGCGCGCGGGGAATTGCGCGCTCATGCCGCACGGTTAACGGGTTTTTCACGGCGCAAACGCGCGCGGAGCGACATTCAGCCGCGCGTGGAAGCTTGCAGCGATTATGCTAGTTTCCCATTTAAGGATTGGGCTCAGAGAGCTGCCAAAGAGACCCGCCTAAAGATGGCGAATTTGCCGATGACGCAAATTTAATATCTGTGGCAGCGGGTATGAGATAGGGTTTTTCGAGAACCGGCTAAAGGTCCTGCCAGGACCGGACTGCCGGGCAACCAACGGGAATTCGACCATGTCGGACCTAGACCGCAACTATGCTTCACCCTTTGGCCGGGTGGCCGGGCGCGCCGATGCCGCGACCGTCGACGCCGGTCTGCGCGCCTACATGCTGCGCATCTACAATTACATGAGCATCGGTCTGGCCATCACCGGCCTCGCTGCGCTCGGCGTCTACATGGCGTCGGTGACCGGCGATCCGGCGGCCGGCGTATCCAAGATCGGCAACGCCTATCTGACGCAGTTCGGCTACGCGATGTTCGTGAGCCCGCTGAAGTGGCTGTTCATCCTGGCCCCCTTGGTCATGGTGTTCGCGATCTCGGCTGGCATCAACCGCCTGGCGCCGTCGACCGCACAGATCCTGTTCTGGGTGTTCTCGGCCTTGATGGGCATCTCGCTGTCGTCGATCTTCCTGGTGTACACCCACACCTCGATCGTGCGGGTGTTCTTCATCACCGCGGCGACGTTCGGTGCGCTGAGCCTGTACGGCTACACGACCAAGCGTGACATGACGGGCATGGGTTCGTTCCTGTTCATGGGCCTGATCGGCATCGTGCTGGCGAGCCTCGTGAACCTGTTCCTGGCGAGCTCGATGCTGCAGTTCATCGTGTCGGTGATCGGCGTGTTCGTGTTCGCCGGCCTGACCGCCTGGGACACGCAGCGCCTGAAGAACGAGTACATCTACGGCTACGCCTCCGCGGGCGGCGACGTTGCCGAGCGCGCAGCGATCACCGGCGCCCTGTCGCTGTACTTGAACTTCATCAACCTGTTCACGCTGCTGCTGCAGCTGCTCGGACAGCGCGATTGATCCATCCGCTCGCAAGACGAGCGACCAATCAGAGCCCCGGCCTCAGCGCCGGGGCTTTTCGTTTGTGCAATCGGCTGAGAACATGCCTCGCGTCGGGAACGGCAGCCATGCGGGGACGATGTTGATCGGCCGCTTCGCCCTGGTATTGTTCCACCCATGTCCGACATCGAGATCCGGCCCACCCAGGAGGCCGACCTTCCCGCCATCACCGCCATCTATGGCCAGGCCGTCCGCGAGGGCACGGCCACCTTCGAGCTCGACCCGCCCGACCTTGCGGAGATGACCCGCCGCTTCCGGGCCCTCAGCGACGGCGGCTTCCCTTACTTCGCTGCCCTGCTGAATGGGCAGGTCGTCGGTTATGCCTATGCTGGCCCTTACCGACCGCGGCCCGCCTATCGCTTCACGGTCGAGAACTCTGTGTATCTCGCGCCGGCCAGCCAGCGCCGCGGCATCGGGATGCGGCTGATGCGCGCGCTGATCGAGGCGTGCGAGATCCGCGGCTTCCGCCAGATGATCGCCGTCATCGGCGACTCCGCCAATGCCGGTTCGGTCGGGCTGCATACCGCCTGCGGCTTCGAGATGATCGGCACCCATCCGAGCGTCGGCCTGAAATTCGGCCGCTGGCTGGATACCGTCATGATGCAACGAGCACTTGGACCGGGCAGCAGCGACATCCCGGCTTAGACGGCGCGGATAGTATGGGGCGCTGGCTCAGACCAGCGCCGGCTTCGGCGCGATCGCGAGCAGCACGCGCTCCAGCTCATGGCCGCGGCGCAGGATCAGACCGGTCGCCGAGATCACGCTGTACATGCCCTGCTTGCGCGCCAGCCGCGGATCCTTCTCGATTCGGTAGAGTGGCACCTCGGAGGCGCGGCGGAAGACCGAGAACACGGCGCGGTCGCGCAGGAAGTCGATCGAGTAGTCGCGCCACTCGCCGTCGGCGACCATCCGGCCGTAGAGATTGAGAATGCGGTTCAGCTCAAGACGATCGAACGTCACCCGGTTGGGCGCTGCGGCCACATTGCGCGCCGCCGCGCGGTTCTCGCTGGGATCGGCATCCTCCGGGGTGAGGTTCATGAGCGTCCTCCTGTCATCTGTGTGACATGATCGCGCCAACCGGCGGAAGCCGCAAGGGGCGGTTTTCATTATCGAACTTGACAGCTTCCGGCTCGCACGCGAGTTCCGCGAACACGCAAGCGTCACGGGATCGTTAGCGGAATCATAATCGCGCCGCGTTTCCGCCCAGGGACTGCCCCCGACGTTAGGCATAAGATTCGTGTGCGTTGGCCCGGTCCTTTCGGTTCCGGATTCCTCAGCCCCCAGCCCCCCGGGGTCGTCAGGATCGGGTCTATTCACAAGTAAGGCAAAGGGCCAACGCAAGTTGGTCCTTTTGCTTTTTGGGCGTGAGCTTGCGCAAGGATCTTGCAACGCGCCCCCAGGGGGACGCCTCAACGAGCCGCGGGCCAGCGGGAGAAAGGTGAGCGGCGAGTGGGCTCAGCGCTCGGGAGCGCGCACCGTTGCCGAGGCTCGGCTGACCAATGGCAGGTCTGAATGGGCCGCGCCGAGCATCAGGCCTGGCCGGTCGCGGCTGCCGTCCTGTACATAGACGACGGCACCATCGACGCCCTCACGGACGATCTTTTCCAGCGGCACGCTCCAGCTCGCCGACGAGCCATTCCAGTCGCCCAGCTTCATCACACCGCGAACGACGTTGTAATAGGTCAGCTCCCGGCCGCCATTCTCGCCGCGCGCGACCTGGATCGGAACGACGCGCGCGATCGAGCACACCCAGACCTCGCCGTGCTTGCGCGCCGCATGCTCGTCCGCCGCGGCCACCGACACCGTCAGCTCCTGGCCTTCGATCGACAGACTGACCGGCACCGACATCACGGCACCGCCCCGAGCAGTCTCCTCGATGGCGCCCTCGATCGCGTCGCGATCGCTGCCGATCACATGCAGGGAGCCATTCACCACGGCCTGCGGGGTGTAGACCTCACGATCCCCGCGGGCTCGCGAATAGGCCCGCTGCCGCGCCGTAAACCGCGAGTCTGCCAGGGTATCCTTCCAGCCCAGATAATCCCAATAATCGATCGGCAGAGACAGGGCGATGACGGAGGGGTCGCGGGCGAGGTCGCCGAGCAACTTGTCGGCCGGCGGGCAGGATGAGCAGCCCTGCGACGTGAACAGTTCGATCACCGCACGGGGATCAGCGGCCGCCGGCCGGACGAAAGCGATGACCGCACAGACACCCAGCGCCGCGCGCGACCACCACGACATCTGTCCACTCATCGCCACTGTCCCGTCTGGACCACCGTCCGCTGCGCCCTAGCGCATCACCCTATCCGCGATGCCGTCCTCGTAGTTAACAAACCGAAAATGCAAAGGAGGCGGCCTTTGTCATAGGCCGCCTCCTTCATCACCCGCTACTCACTTCAGAGTGAGCCAAACTGTCGCATCGCGCTTTGGTTAAGCGGCCAGCTTGCGCAGCACGTAGTGCAGGATGCCGCCGTTCCGGTAGTAGTCCAGCTCGTCCAGCGTATCGATCCGGCAGAGCAGTGGCACCTGCTGCGCCGCACCGTCGGCCGAGATGATCTCGGCGGTCAGGGTCTGGCGCGGCTTCAGGTCACCCTGGAGGCCCTTGATGGTGACCTTCTCGTCGCCCTTCAGACCCAGCGACGACCACGAGGTGCCCTCCTGGAAGGTGAGCGGCAGCACGCCCATGCCGACCAGGTTCGAGCGGTGGATGCGCTCGAAGCTCTGGCAGATCACGGCGCGGACGCCGAGCAGACGGGTGCCCTTGGCGGCCCAGTCACGCGACGAGCCGTTGCCGTATTCGGCGCCGGCGAACACCACCAGCGGCACGCCCTCTTCCTGGTACTTCATGGCGGCGTCGTAGATCGACATCTGCTCGCCGTCGGGCCAGTGCTTGGTCAGGCCGCCCTCGGGGATGTTGCCGTCGGCGCCCTTGAGCATGAAGTTCTTGATGCGGATGTTGGCGAAGGTGCCGCGCATCATGATCTCGTGATTGCCGCGGCGGGTGCCGTACTGGTTGAAGTCGGCCGGGCGGACCTGGTGCTCGCTGAGGAATTTTCCGGCGGGCGAGGTCAGCTTGATCGAACCGGCCGGGGAGATGTGGTCGGTGGTGATCTTGTCGCCGAACAGCGCCAGCACGCGGGCCTCGACGATATCCTTGATCGGCTCCGGCTCCTTCTTCATGCCCTCGAAATACGGCGGGTTCTGCACGTAGGTCGACGACATGTTCCAGCGATAGGTCTCGCTCTCGACGGTCTTGATCTTGCGCCAGTTGGTGTCGCCCTTGAACACGTCGGCGTAGCGCTTCTTGAAGATCGACGCCTTGACGAACTTCTTGACGTAGTCATTGACCTCCTTGGTCGTCGGCCAGATGTCCTTCAGGTAGACCGGCTTCTTGTCCTTGCCGATGCCGATCGGCTCGACCGCCAGGTCCTTGGTCACGGTGCCGGCCAGCGCGTAGGCGACGACCAGCGGCGGCGAGGCCAGGTAGTTGGCCTGCACGTCCGGCGAGACGCGGCCTTCGAAGTTGCGGTTGCCCGACAGCACCGCCGCCGCGACGACGCCATTGTCGTTGATCGACTTCGAGATCTCCTCCGGCAGCGGACCCGAATTGCCGATGCAGGTGGTGCAGCCGAAGCCGACCAAATTGAAGCCGACCTTGTCGAGGTCCTTCTGCAGACCGGAGTTCGCGAGGTATTCGGCAACCACCTGACTGCCCGGGGCGAGCGAGGTCTTCACCCACGGCTTGGCCTTGAGGCCCTTGGCGGCGGCGTTGCGGGCCAGCAGGCCGGCGCCGATCAGCACGCTCGGATTCGAGGTGTTGGTGCAGGAGGTGATGGCGGCGATGACGACGTCGCCATGGCCGATGTCGAAGTCCTTGCCCTCCACCGGGAAGCGCTGCTCGGCGGCATCCGGCTTCTTGTACTCACCGGCCAGCGCGGTCGCGAAGCCCTCGGCCACTGCGGGGAGCGCGATGCGACCCTCGGGACGCTTCGGACCGGCCATCGACGGCACGACGTCGCCGAGATCCAAATTCAGCGTCTGCGTGAACACCGGGTCAGCCGACTTGGCGGTACGGAACAGCCCCTGCGCCTTGGCGTAGGCTTCGACCAGGGCGACGCGCGGGCCCTTGCGCCCGGACGTCTTGAGATAGTCGATGGTGGCGGTGTCGACCGGGAAGAAGCCGCAGGTCGCGCCGTATTCCGGGGCCATGTTGGCGATGGTCGACTTGTCGGCGACCGAGAGATGGTCGAGGCCGGGGCCGAAGAACTCGACGAACTTGCCGACGACGCCGAGCTTGCGCAGCATCTGGGTGACGGTCAGCACGAGGTCGGTCGCGGTGACGCCTTCCTTCAGCGCGCCGGTCAGCTTGAAGCCGACGACGTCGGGCAGCAGCATCGACAGCGGCTGGCCGAGCATGCAGGCCTCGGCCTCGATGCCGCCGACGCCCCAGCCGAGCACGGCCAGACCATTGACCATGGTGGTGTGCGAATCGGTGCCGACCAGCGAATCCGGATAGGCGACCTCGAAGGTGCCCTTGGTGCGGCCGATCGTCATCTTCTCCTTCTTGGTCCAGACCGTCTGCGCCAGGTATTCGAGGTTGACCTGGTGGCAGATGCCGGTGCCGGGCGGCACGACGGAGAAGTTGGAGAACGCCTTCTGGCCCCACTTCAGGAATTCGTAGCGCTCCTGATTCTGCTTGTACTCCTCGGCGACGTTCTTGCCGAACGCCTTGTTGTCACCGAAGTAGTTCACGATTACCGAGTGGTCGATGACGAGATCGACCGGCACCAGCGGGTTGATCTTCTCGGCGTCGCCGCCGAGCGCCTGCATCGCGTTGCGCATGGCGGCGAGGTCGACCACGGCGGGGACGCCGGTGAAATCCTGCATCAGCACGCGCGCCGGACGGAAGGCGATCTCGTGCTCCAGCGACTTCTTGCGCAGCCATTTCGACACTGCGACGATGTCGTCCTTGGTGACGGTGCGGCCGTCCTCGTTGCGCAGCAGGTTCTCGAGCAGCACCTTCATCGAGTAGGGCAGCTTGGAGATGTCCTTGAGACCGTTCTTCTCGGCTGTGGGCAAGCTGTAATAGATGTAGCTCTTCGTTCCGACCTTGAGGGTCTTGCGACACTTGAAGCTGTCGAGCGAGGTCATGCGTGGAAATCCCAATTGATCTGGATACCCCGAGGGGGTATTTAAGAACCGTCAGCGCGAGGCGCCGGATGGCTTGCAGCGGGCGATTGTGTGCTGCATCAAGGTCGGGCTTATAGAAGCTTTCTAACTGCGCCGCCACAGCCACAAGCAAGCCGCGACGTGGCATCACCCACAAATTCTCACACGCTAGCCATCAATTTCGTAAGGGCTGATACGACGGGCCATGCAGCAGACTCCACCACTGTCACCGAGGCTGTTCGGACACGACGTCAGATGCGTGCGCGGCGGCCGCGAGGTGTTCGCGGGGTTGGCCTTCGAGGCGCGCGCGGGTGAGGCGCTGGCGGTGACGGGACACAATGGCGCGGGCAAGACCTCGCTGCTGCGGCTGATCGCGGGGCTGCTGCTGCCGGCCGGCGGCACCATCGCGATCGAGGGCGGCGAGGCTGAGCTGACCGTGCCTGAGCAGGCGCATTACCTCGGCCACCGCGACGCGCTGAAGCCGGCGCTCAGCGTGGCTGAGAACCTGACCTTCTGGGCCGACTTCCTCGGCGGCGGAATGACGCGTCCGATCCCGGATTGCCTCGCCGCGGTCGGCATCGCGCACGCGATCGACCTGCCGGCCGGCTACCTCTCCGCCGGCCAGCGCCGCCGGCTATCCCTGGCCCGCCTGCTCGCCGTGCCCCGCCTGCTGTGGCTGCTCGACGAGCCGACCGCGGCACTCGACGTCGCGGGCCAGACCATGTTCGCGGGGCTGATGCGCGAGCATCTCGCAGGGGGCGGGCTGATCGTCGCCGCCACGCACGGGCCGCTGGGCATCGATACGCTTGAGCTGCGGATTGGAGGCGCTCAATGACCCGCCCTCGCTGCGTCACCATCCCACCCACCGCCCTCTCCGTTCCCTCCCCCCTTGTGGGGGAGGGTCAGGGAGGGGGGTGCCCCACGACGCGCTCTGATTTGTTCGCAAAGAACCAACTGCGACAAACACCGGCCCCTCGGCTCCCCTCCCCCTTGCTGGGAGGGGGCGGGGGCGGGGGCGGGGGTCCACACGGGCGGTCTCACCCGGAGCCACCCCCCTCCCTAGCCCTCCCCCACAAGGGGGGAGGGAACGCGGTGTGCGCGGGGAAAGAGCGCGGCTCACACCTTGGCAGGGCAACGTCGACATCCGAGGCCCACCCCGCATGACCGCCCTCGGCGCTCTCATCCGCCGCGACATCCGGATCGCGCTGCGCATCGGCGGCGGCGCGCTGATCGGTGTGCTGTTCTTTCTCACCGTCGTCGTGCTGATGCCATTCGCGGTCGGGCCGGACTTGGCTCTGCTGACCCGGCTCGGTCCCGCGATCCTGTGGCTCGGCGCCCTGCTCTCCAGCCTGCTCACGCTGGACCGTCTCTTCACCGCCGACCACGACGACGGCTCGCTCGACCTGATCGTCATGAGCCGGACACCGCTGGAACTCGCCTGCGCCGCCAAGGCGCTGGCGCACTGGCTCGCCGCCGGCCTGCCGCTGGTGATCGCGACCCCCGTGCTCGGCCTGCTGCTGAACCTCGACGCGACAGCGACTGGCGCCGTTGCGCTGACACTATTGGCTGGCACACCGGCGCTGACCTTCATCGGCATGATCGGGGCGGCGCTGGCGGTGACCATGCACCGCGGCGGCCTGCTTCTCGCCGTCCTGGTGCTGCCGCTGTCGATCCCGGTGCTGATCTTCGGCGTCGCGGCGTCGCAAGCAGCCATCGTCGGGCCGCTGCCATTCGGCGCGCCGTTCTCGATCCTCTGCGCGCTCTCGCTGGTCAGCTTCGTGATCGGCCCGTTCGCGGCTGCAACCAGCCTGCGCAACGGCCTGGACTAACGGAACACCGGCGGGGTTTGACCATGATCAACTCTTGCCGAGCCGCGCCGTGCTGATGGACTGCAACCGCTTCCGCCTTTAACAAGGTTTTCATGTCGCTGATCGACCTCGCCAATCCCACCCGGTTCCTTGCGCTCGCCGCGCGGCTATTGCCGTGGCTGGCCCTGGTCACCGTCGTGCTGCTGGCCGCCGGCCTGTACCTGTCGGCTCAGGCGCCCGACGATTACCAGCAGGGCGCGACCGTCAAGATCATGTTCATCCATGTGCCCAACGCATGGTTGTCGATGTTCGTCTGGGGCGTGATGAGCATCGCCTCGCTCGGCACCCTGGTCTGGCGGCATCCGCTTGCCGACGTCGCGGCCAAGGCCGCCGCGCCGATCGGCGCCAGCTTCACCTTTCTGGCGCTGCTGACCGGCTCGCTATGGGGCCGGCCGATGTGGGGCACCTATTGGGAGTGGGATGCGCGGCTGACTTCAGTGCTGATCCTGTTCCTGATGTATCTCGGCCTGATGGCGCTGTGGCGCGCGGTCGACGATCCGACCCGCGCCGCGCGTGCCGCGGCCGTGCTGACGCTGGTCGGCGCGATCAATCTGCCGATCATCAAGTTCTCCGTCGACTGGTGGAACACGCTGCACCAACCGGCCTCGGTGATGCGGATGGGCGGAACGGCACTCGACAAATCATTCCTGATCCCGCTGCTGGTGATGGCGGTCGGCTTCTCGTTCCTGTTCATCACCCTGCATGTCGCCGCGATGCGCAACGAGATCCTGCGCCGCCGCGTGCGCAGCCTGCAGATGCTGCAGGCGCGGGCCTACAGCGGAAGCGCCCCGGCCGGCAGCGCGACCGGCCAGATCGCCGGAGCCGCCTGAGATGGACCTCGGCCCCTACACCTCCTTTATCGCCACCTCCTATCTCGCAGCCGCGCTCGTCGTCGTGCTGCTGATCGGCTGGATCGCCATCGACTACCGCATCCAGAAGGCGCGGCTGCGCGCGCTCGAGGAGAGCGGAATCAGCCGCCGCTCCGGCCGCGCCGCCACGGACTTGCAATGACCGACCAGAAAGATCCTGACGGGGCGCCGCGTCGGCGCTCGCTATTGATGTTGCTGCCGCTCGTGGTGTTTCTCGGACTGGCTGCCTTGTTCTGGTCCCGCCTCGGCAATGGCGACCCCTCGCGCATTCCATCAGCGCTGATCGGCCGCCCCGCGCCCGCGACGCCGCTGCCGCCACTGCCCGAGCTCGCCAAGGATGGTGCCGCCGTGCCGGGGCTCGACCCGGCCGTGCTGAAGGGCAAGGTCAGCATCGTCAATGTCTGGGCGTCCTGGTGCGTGCCGTGCCATGACGAGGCGCCGCTGCTGGTCGATCTCGGCCGCGACAAGCGCTTCCAGATCATCGGCATCAACTACAAGGACGGCGCCGACAATGCGCGGCGCTTCCTCGGCCGCTACGGCAATCCCTATGACGTCGTCGGCGTCGACGGCAATGGCCGCGCCGGCATCGAATGGGGCGTCTACGGCGTGCCCGAGACCTTCGTCGTCGGCCGCGAGGGCACCATCGTCTACAAGCTGGTCGGCCCAATCACGGCCCAGAACATCGATGCGGTGCTGAAGCCGGAGATCGAGAAGGCGCTGAAGGCGGGCGGTTAGTCGGCCGTCGTTGCAAGCGATGCTGCGATGAAAGCGGACTCCGAACCGGAATGTCGGCCCCGCTCTCGCCTCCCGTCATTCCGGGGCGGCGCGAAGCGACGAGCACGGAATCCATAACCACGAGCGGTCACGTGGCGAAGACCAGCGCCACGACCATCTCGCGTCACATGCGATTTCGTGGCTATGGATTCCGGGCTCGCGCCACTACGCGGCGCGCCCCGGAATGACGGCTGTGAGAAAGCTACCCCTTGCTCACATCCCCCTCCGCAGCGTCGCTGGCTTCCAGCGACGCCGGGTCCTGGTGATAGCGCTTGATCAGCGGCATCTGGGCGATGGCGAAGATCATAGTCAACGGCACGACGCCGAACGCCTTGAAGCCAACCCAGAAATCGGTCGTCTGGGTCCGCCAGACGATCTCGTTCAGCACCGCCATGGCGGCGAAGAACAGCGCCCAGCGGAAGGTGAGAATGCGCCAGCCCGCTGATGTCAGATTAAACATCTGATCGAACATGATCGCGATGAAGGAGCGATTGAACAGCAGTCCGCCGCCGAGCACCGCTGCGAACAGGGCATAGATGATTGTCGGCTTGACCTTGATGAAGGTCTCGTCGTGCAGCACCAGGGTCAGCGTGCCGAACACGATCACGACGACGGCGGTGACCAGCGCCATCAGCGGCACGTGCCGCGTCACGACATAGGAGGCGATCAGCGCTACGATGATCGCCACCATGAAGGCGCCGGTGGCCGCGAACAAATTGAACTTGGCGTTGACGACGAAGAAGACGATGAGCGGGCCGAGCTCGGTGGCCAGCTTGAACAGCGGATGCGGCTGGGTCTTGTCCATTCCATGTCCTGTTGGCTGTCGTCAGCGGCGACGCAGCTGATCCCGTCGTCTTCGATCACGCCGCGCCGAAGCGGCGTGGCCGCATCAGTCCTCGATGCCGGCAATCGCCCGCGCGAAATCCTTCGCGGCGAACGGCTGCAGATCCTCGACACCCTCGCCGACGCCGATGAAGTGCACCGGCAGCTTGAACTTCTCCGACAGCGCCACGAGGATGCCGCCGCGCGCCGTACCGTCGAGCTTGGTCATCACCAGCCCCGTCACGCCTGCCGTACGATGAAACGCCTCGACCTGCGACAGCGCATTTTGTCCCACGGTGGCATCGAGCACCAGCAGCACCGCATGCGGCGCCGTTTCGTCCACCTTGCGAATGACACGCACCACCTTCTCAAGCTCATTCATCAGCTCGGCCTTGTTCTGCAGCCGGCCGGCGGTATCGATCAGCAGGATGTCGCGGCCCTGCTCCTTCGCGGCAGTGATGGCATTGAAGGCGAGGCTTGCGGAATCAGAGCCCTGCGCGCCGGCGATCACCGGCGCCCGGGTGCGCTCGCCCCAGACCTTGAGCTGCTCGATTGCGGCGGCACGGAAGGTGTCGCCCGCAGCCAGCATCACCTGCTTGCCTTCGGAAGCGAATTTCTGGGCGAGCTTGCCGATGGTCGTGGTCTTGCCGGAGCCGTTGACGCCGACCACGAGGATGACGAACGGCTTGTGGCCGGCCTCGACCACCAGCGGCTTTGCCACCGGCGACAGCACCTTCTCGACCTCGGTCGCGACGACAGCCTTGACCTCGTCGGCGCTGATCGCCTTGTCGTAACGGCCGGTCCCGACGGCCTCCGCAATCCGCGCCGCCACGCTGGTGCCGAGATCGGCCCGCAGCAGCACGTCCTCGATGTCGTCAAGCATCGCGCGGTCGAGCTTGCGCTTGGTGACGAGATCGGCCACGGCGGTACCGAGCGCGCCGGAGGTGCGCTTCAGGCCGTCCGACAGCCGCCGCCACCACGACCGCTTGGGTGTTTCGGAGGTGGTATCGTTCATGGCGTGGTGTTAGCCCTTTCCAACTCCAAACGAAAGCTCACAGCCGCGTTACGGTTTCCATGGACATTAACCAACCCACCGACGAGGAGATGCTGGCCCGCGTGCTCCACCGCGACGGGCTGATGCTCGTGATCGACAAGCCGGCCGGCATTCCCGTGCACAAGGGGCCGAAGGGCGGACCGAACCTCGAAGCCTCGTTCGACGCGCTGCGCTTCGGCCTGCCGCGCCCCCCGGTGCTGGCGCATCGGCTGGACAAGGAAACCTCGGGCTGTCTGGTGCTCGGCCGCCATCGCAAGGCAACGGCCTCGCTCGGGCTTTTGTTCAAGCACGGCAAGATTTCGAAGACCTATTGGGCGGTGGTCGAGGGCGGCCCCGAGGCTGACGAAGGTGTGATCGAGCTGCCGCTGGGCAAGCTGAACGCGGAGAGGGGCTGGTGGCAGAAGCCGGATCCGCAGGGCCAGCCGGCGGTGACGAAGTGGCGCGTGCTGGGACGGTCGTATGCCCTTGCTAGCCACGCCACTCACTCCTCCCCCGCTTGCGGCCCCGACTCCCCTCCCCCTTGCGGGGAGGGGTCGGGGGTGGGGGTCCCCACGGGCAGTCTCGCCCGGAGCCACCCCCCTCCCCAGCCCTCCCCCACAAGGGGGGAGGGAGCAGACCGCGCGGCTGGCGAGAGCGGGGCTTCATCAGTCAACCTGACAAAGCTCACCTGGCTCGCCATGGAACCGGTTACCGGCCGCACGCATCAACTGCGCGTGCATTCAGCGTCCCAGGGCTGGCCGATCGTCGGCGACAACATCTATGGCAACGGGCCACGCTTCGGCGAGCCGCGGCTGCATCTGCATGCGCGCGAGATTTCGATCCCGCTGTCGAAGAACAAGCCGCCGGTGCAGGTCGTCGCGCCCGCGCCGGCGCACATGCATGAGCGGCTGCGGTTGTGTGGGTGGAATGGGGAGTAAGTCCCGCATCGACCCAAGAGAGACGCAATCAACGCAAGTGAGAGCTAGCGCTCGTGCCACACCCTTAGCCGTCATCGCCCGGCTTGACCGGGCGATCCAGTATTCCAGAGGCAGTCGTTTTCAACCGAGAGGCCGCGGCGTACTGGATCGCCCGGTCAAGCCGGGCGATGACACCGAGGGTGGGACTAACAGCTTCGTATCATCATGTCCGATGATCGCGAGCCGCTGCACCGTGCCAGGCACCGCGCCGCTGGCTCCCACCGGCAGATAATGCTCTGTCCGGCCCTGCGTCGCGCTCTCGATCAACACCTCGCGCTCACAGCCGATCTCAGCATCCAACCGCCGCCGCAACGCCGCCTCGCCCGCCGCCCGCAGCCGCCGCGCACGGTCGCGGATCACGGCGCCATCGACCTGCGGCATGCGCGCGGCCGGCGTGCCGGGACGCGGCGAATAGGGAAACACGTGGAGGAAGGTCAGGCCGCATTCCTCGACCAGGTCGAGCGAGCGCGCGAACATCTCTTCGGTCTCGGTCGGGAAGCCCGCGATCAGATCGGCGCCCAGCGCGATGTCGGGCCGCAATCGCCGCACTTGGTCGCAGAACGCGATGGCATCGGCGCGCGCATGCCGCCGCTTCATCCGCTTCAGGATCAGGTCGTCGCCGGCCTGCAATGACAGATGCAGATGCGGCATCAGCCTGGCATCCTCTGCGAGCGCGTCGATCAGATCGGCATCGGCCTCGATCGAATCGATCGAGGAGATGCGCAGGCGCTGCAGCTCCGGCACGTGACGCAGGATCTGTTTCAACAACCGGCCGAGCTTCGGCGCTCCCGGCAGGTCGGCGCCATAGCTTGTCAGATCGACGCCGGTCAGCACGATCTCGGCATGGCCGCGCTCCGTCAATGTCCGCACCTGATCGAGAACGGCGCCCATCGGCACCGAGCGCGAATTGCCGCGGCCATAGGGAATGATGCAGAAGGTGCAGCGATGGTCGCAGCCGTTCTGCACCTGGACGAACGCGCGCGGCAGGCCGTGCTGGAAGCCGTCGACCAGATGCGGCGCCATCTCCTTGACGGCCATGATGTCGGAGACGGCAACCTTCTCGGACGCATCGATGCCGAACCGGGGTGCCGCCAAGGCCTGTGCGGTGGTGCGCCACGCAGCAGGCTGCAGCTTGTCGTCATTGCCGATGACGCGGTCGACCTCGGGCATGGCGGCGAACATGGCAGCCTGCGTCTGCGCCGCACAGCCGGTCACGACGATGCGCGCATCGGGGCGCTCGCGTTTGAGCTTGCGGATCGACTGGCGTGCCTGCGCGACGGCCTCGTTGGTGACGGCGCAGCTGTTGATGATAATGGTGTCGTCCGCGCCCGCCGCCTCGGCATGCCGCGCAATCAGCTCGGATTCGAACGCGTTCAGCCGGCAGCCGAAGGTGACGACCTCGACGCTCATGCGACGCTGGCGAACAGCTCTGGCTCGAACCGCCCCTCGAACTCGAACGTCGCCGTGCCCGTCATCAGCACGTGATCGTCGCGCTCGCGCCACTCAATCGTCAGTTCGCCGCCGGGCAAGGTCATCTGCACGATGCGGTTGGCGCGCTTCAGCCGGGCGGCCGCAACGGCCGTTGCGCAGGCCGCCGAGCCGCACGCCCTGGTCAGCCCCGCGCCCCGCTCCCAGGTGCGCATCGTGATGTGGTCGCGGTCGACGATGCGGGCGATCGTGATGTTGGCGCGCTCGGGGAAGATCGGGTGGTTTTCCAACAGCGGCCCGAAGCGCTCGAGGTCATAACCGTTGACGTCGCCGTCCACCCAGAACACCGCGTGCGGATTGCCCATGTTGACGACCGACGGCGAATGCAGGATCGGCGCGTCGATCGGCCCGATCTGCAGCTCGATATAGCGGGTGTCGCGGAATTCCTCGGCCAGCGGAATGTCCTGCCAACCGAACTTCGGCACGCCCATGTCGACCGTGTAGAGATCGGGCGCCGGCCCCTGCCAGCAGTTCAGAAGCCCGGCCCGCGTTTCGAACGTCGCGCTCGTCTGTCCCGTCTTCCCGAACACCTGCCGCACCACGCAGCGCATGCCGTTGCCGCAGGCGCCGGATTCCGAGCCGTCATTGTTGTAGATGCGGATGAAGGCTTCGGTCCCGCCGAGCCGCGGCGGCTGCAGCACCATCAGCTGGTCGTAGGGCACGCGGGACGCAACCGCGCGCGCCTCGTCCGGCGTGACGGCATGCTTCACATCGCGCAGATCGAGCACGACGATCTCGTTGCCGATCCCGTTCATCTTGACGAAGCTGTGGTTGGCGAGCGCGCTCATCAAAATATCCAAATTGTGTCCGTCTTATATGGCCACAGGCGTGGCCTTGACCAGTCCGCAGGGGGACATGACGCATCTGTCATGGGACGCCACGCCGCCGGGCATGTTAGGACCAGCCATTCGCCGGCACGAACCGGGCAAACCAGCACGGCCACTGGAGAATAGTCGAATGAACCTCAGCACTTTCCGCCTCGTTCTGGCCGTGAGCTCGGTCGCGCTGGCGCTGGGCGGTCCGATCGCCCGGGCGCAGGCGCCGTCGGCCTCCCCGGCTCCGGCGGCCTCAGCCTCGCCCGCGCCGGCCCCAAGCGCGCCCCCCGCACCCACGGCTTCCCCTGCACCGGCCGCCTCGGCCAGTCCGGCGCCCGCGCCCAGCCCGACGCCGGCTGCCAGCGCCAGCCCTTCGCCCTCATCGTCGCCGGCTGCCGCGCAGGCGCCAGCCACCACCGCACCACCCACGGCGGCGCCCGCCCAGTCGGCCGACGCCTTCGGCGACGAGATCAAGCTCGAGGCCAAGAAGGTGGTGCTCGTGAAGGGCACCGCCAATTGGGACAACGCCTTCGACACGCTGATCGACTCGTTCAAGGCACTGTCGACCACCCTGGACAAGCAGGGCGTCAAGCCGGCCGGCAACGGCATGATCGTCTACACCTCGACCGACGACACCGGCTTCACCTTCTTCGCCGAGATCCCGGTCGAGCAGGAGCCGAAGACGCTCGGCAAGGGCATGAGCATCGGCCAGTCGCCCGAGGGCAAGGCGCTGAAGTTCGTGCATCGCGGCTCCTACGACAACATGGACAACACCTACGAGGCGATCACCAACCATCTTGACGAGCGCCGGCTGGAGGCCAAGGACACGTTCATCGAGGAGTACATGACCGATCCGCTGAAGACCGCCGAGGACAAGCTCGTCATCAACGTCTACGTGCCGCTGAAGTGAGCGCCATCATGATCAGACCGATCCTCGCGGCCGCGATCGCGGCCAGTACTGCAATGCCGGTCTTGGCGGAAGACATTGCCCGGCAGGACACGCCGGCGATCACCGTCAGCGGCGAGGCCAGCGTGTCGGCGCCGCCGGATCTGGCGCAGATCGATGCCGGTGTGGCGTCGGACGCCAAGACAGCGCGCGAAGCTGCCGAGGCCAACAATGCCGCCATGGCGAAGGTGCTGCAGGCGCTCAAGGCGGCAGGGATCGCCGACAAGGACTATCAGACCTCGCGGCTGTCGCTGCAGCCGCAATATCAGCAGAACCGGCCCGGCCAGCCGGCCGTGACCGGCTATCGCGCCAGCAACCGCGTCACGATCAAGGTGCATGATGTCAGCAAGGTCGCCGGCGTGATCGACACGCTGGTCGGCGCCGGCGCCAATGATGTCGGCAACATCTACTTCACCGTGGCCGAGCCATCGAAGCTGCTCGACCAGGCGCGCGAGAAGGCTGTCGCCGACGCCCGCCGCAAGGCCGAGATCTACGCCAAGGCCGCCGGCGTCACGCTCGGCCAGCCGCTCAACATCGCCGAGGACGGCGCGCCCGCCCCGGTTTTCCGCGCCAAGACATTCGCCGCACCGATGGCTGCCACGCCGACCCCGGTCGCGCAGGGCGAGGAGACGCTGTCGGTGACGGTCAGCGTCACCTGGGCGATCAAGGCGGCGCAGTAGTATGGCCTCACGCCCGCGCGGCGCATTGTGCGTCGTGGGAGCCGACGCCGCAGCAACAAACTCGGTGTCGTCCCGGCCTTGAGCCGGGACCCATACTCCGCGGCGGATGTTGTCGCGCGAGATGGAGCTGCCAGCCTTCGCAACACAGCGTTCGGTGGTTATGGGTTTCGGCTCAAGGCCGGGACGACACCATTGTTGGTGCGGCAGCCGGATTAGATCTCCACCACCTGCCCCGGCTTCAGCACACCAAACCGCTCGCGCGGGATGCCGGCGGAATCGAGCGCGGCGTGCAGGGCATGGACCGGCGCGTCGATCGCCTCGTCCGTCAGCTGAAACGTGCCGTGGTGATGCGCCAGCGCAGTCTCGGCGCCGCAGTCCTGCAGCGCCTGCACGGCATCCTCGGGATTCATGTGCTGGTCGCGCATGAACCAGCGCGGCTCGTAGGCGCCGATCGGCAGGATCGCCAGCCTGATCGGCGCGTGCGCTTCGGCGACGCGGCGGAAATGCGAGCCTGTGCCATAGCCGGAATCGCCGACGATGTAGAGACGGCCGCGTGGCGTCTCCAGCACGAAGCTCGCCCACAGCGCCTTGTTGCGGTCCAGGATCCCGCGCGCCGTCCAATGCCGGGTCGGCACCAGGGTGACCGCGACCTCGTCGTTCAGCGGCACCCGATCGTGCCAGTCATAGGCCTCGGCGCGGATCTTCGAATCCGCATCGGTCATGGTGAGGTCGTTGCCGAGCGGCGTCACCACGCGCGGCGAAAAGCGCGCCGTGAGTTTCGAGAGCGTCCGGATGTCCAGATGGTCGTAGTGTCCATGCGTCACCAGCACGACGTCGATATGCGGCAGCGCCTCGAAGGCGATGCCGGGATCGTTGCAGCGCTTGGGTCCGGCGAACGACACTGGCGACACCCGCTCCGACCAGACTGGGTCGACGAGGATGTTGAGCCCGCCGGTCTGGATCAACCAGCTGGCATGGCCGATGAACGACAGCCGCACCGTCTCGCCGTCGATCCGGTGCGGCGGGGTGTCGGCATGCGGGTTCGGCACCCAGGCCGGCCAGCGGGCGCGTTTCTCGCGGCGGTCGAACTGCCAGCGCAGCACATCGGTGAGGGATTTGGGCGGAACGCCGTCGGGATCGTAGAAGCGCTTGCCGTCGAAATGGTCGGTGACGGGGCCGGAATAGGTCCTGGAACGGCGCAGCAAAGGGGCCTCGCAAGGGAAGCTGACAAAGGAAAGCTGAACTGGCACAACAGGTAAGCGGCCTCGCCGAGTCCGGCAACGGGACGCCCGGAAGCAAGTTTCCTTGACTTTTCCGCCCGCGGAGGGTTTAACCCGGCCGAATTTCGGAAAGTTTCGTCTTTTCGAGCCACCGCCCGGCCCTGGAGGCCGGAGGTCACCGCCCGACAGCGCTGTGCGCCCTCGGGCGCAAAGGTGTTTGGACGATCGGGTTTCGGCAAGACGGCCGAAACATACATGATCGTCATGCCCCGCGCAGGCAGGGCATCCAGTACGCCGCGGCGCCTCGGATCGAGCCGCGCTGCCACGGAGTACTGGATCACCCGCCTTCGCGGGTGATGACGGCGAAGAATTCAACTGCCTGCCGCGCGCAGGACAAAGGACGAAGCAAGTGTTCGACAATCTGTCGGAAAGGCTTGGCGGCATTCTCGATCGGCTGACGGGGCGCGGTTCGCTCTCGGAAGCCGATGTCGACGCCGCGATGCGCGAGGTCCGCCGGGCGCTGCTCGAGGCCGACGTCGCGCTGGAGGTTGTCCGCAGCTTCACCGAGCGCGTGCGCGAGCAGGCAATCGGCGCCACCGTCGTCAAATCGGTCACCCCCGGCCAGATGGTCGTCAAGATCGTCCATGACGAGCTGGTCAAGACGCTCGGCGATGACGGCCAGACCATCGATCTCAACGCCGTGCCGCCGGTGCCGATCATGATGGTCGGCCTGCAGGGCTCCGGCAAGACGACCACGACCGCCAAGCTCGCGCGCCGCATGGTCCAGCGCGACAAGCGCAAGGTGCTGATGGCCTCGCTCGACGTCTACCGTCCGGCCGCCATGGAGCAGCTCGCGGTGCTCGGCCGCGACCTGGACATCCCGACCCTGCCGATCGTCGCCGGCCAGATGCCGCCGCAGATCGCGCGCCGCGCCATCGAGGCCGCCAAGCTCGGCGGCTACGACGTGGTGCTGCTCGACACCGCCGGCCGCACCACGCTCGACGAGGACATGATGAAGGAGGCCGCCGAGATCAAGGCGGTGGCCAACCCGCACGAGGTGCTGCTGGTCGCGGACTCGCTGACCGGCCAGGACGCCGTCAATCTCGCCCGCTCGTTCGACCAGCGCGTCGGCCTCACCGGCATCGCGCTGACCCGGATCGACGGCGACGGCCGCGGCGGCGCGGCGCTGTCGATGCGCGCGGTCACCGGCAAGCCGATCAAGCTGCTCGGCACCGGCGAGAAGACCGACGCGCTGGAAGACTTCTATCCGTCGCGGATCGCCGGCCGCATCCTCGGCATGGGCGACATCGTCTCGCTGGTCGAGAAGGCCGCGGCGAACATCGACGCCGAGAAGGCCGCGCGCGCCGCCGAGAAGATGCGCAAGGGTCAGTTCGACCTCAACGACATGCGCGAGCAGCTGTTGCAGATGTCGCAGATGGGCGGCATCAGCGGGCTGATGGGCATGATGCCCGGCATCTCCAAGATGAAGAACCAGATCGCGGCCGCCGGGATCGACGACAGGATCCTCAAGCGCCAGGTCGCGATCATCGATTCGATGACCCGCGAGGAGCGCAAGCATCCCGACCTGCTCAAGGCCAGCCGCAAGAAGCGCATCGCCGCCGGCTCCGGCCAGAGCGTCGAGCACGTCAACAAGCTGCTCAAGATGCACCGGAACATGGCCGACGTCATGAAGGCCATGGGCTCCGGCAAGCGCGGGCCGCTCGCCGGCATCGCCCAGGCGATGGGTTTCGGCGGTGGCGGCGGCATGCCCTCGCCCGATCAGCTCAAGGCGCTGGCCGAGAAGATGCCGGGCGGCATGCCCGGCGGTCTGCCGAATCTGCCGAAGGATCTGCCCGCCGGCCTGCGTGGTGGCTTGCCCAATCTGCCGGGCCTCACCGGCCTCAGCGGCAAGCCGACGCTGCCGGGCCTCGGCCTGCCTCCGGGGAAGAAGAAATAATGAGGATCATCCGCTCCTCTCTCCATTCGTCATTCCGGGGCGCGCGCAGCGCGAGCCCGGAATCCATACGCACGATCGTGGTTATGGATTCCGGGCTCACCGCTGCGCGGTGCCCCGGAATGACGGCTTAGCTCACATCAACTCATCAGAAGACACTCAGGAGAACTTTCATGTCCGTCGTCATTCGTCTCGCCCGTGCCGGCACCAAGAAGCGCCCGGTCTATCACGTCGTCGTCGCCGACTCGCGCTTTCCCCGCGACGGCCGCTTCATCGAGCGTCTCGGTCATTTCAATCCGCTGATGCCGAAGGACAACGAGGCGCGCCTCAAGCTCGACATGGAGAAGGTGAAAGCCTGGCTCGCCAAGGGCGCGCAGCCGTCCGACCGCGTCGCCCGCTTCCTCGACACCGCCGGCGTCAAGAAGCGCGAAGCCCGCCAGAACCCGATCAAGGCCGTGCCGCGCAAGGAGCGCAAGGCGCAGGCCGAAGCCGCCGCCAAGGGCTGAGATCCTTGACGATGCTGGCCTCATGCTTCGAGACGCACGGCTGTCGCCGTGCTCCTCAGCATGAGGAAATGGCTCCTCGTCCTGAGGAGCGCGCCCTTGCGCGCGTCTCGAAGGACGAGGCCTCCTGATGTCCAAGCTGATCTGCGTCGCCAGGATCGGCGCCGCGCACGGGGTTCGCGGCGAGGTTCGGCTGTGGACCTTCACCGAGGATCCGCTGGCCGTGCTGCATTACGGCCCGCTCACGACCAAGGACGGCAGTCGATCTTTCGAAGTCGCGAAGGCGCGCGAGGCCAAGGATCATCTCGTCGCCAGCATCAAGGGCGTCACCGACCGCAACGCCGCCGAGCGCCTCAACGGACTGGAGCTCTACGTCCCGCGCGACCGCCTTCCCGAGACCGATGACGACGAATACTACCACGCCGACCTGATCGGGCTTGCCGCCGAAACCACCGCCGGCGCACCGCTCGGCCGTGTGCTCGCCATCCATAATTTCGGCGCCGGCGACATCATCGAGATCGCCCCGCCGTCCGGAAGCACATTGATGCTGCCGTTCACCAATGCCGTGGTGCCGACGGTGGATCTGGCCGGCGGCCGGGTGATCATCGAGCTGCCGAGTGAGATCGACGGTGAGGACGAAGCGGCGTCCGATGAGGACGAGGTGGCCGCCCCAAACTCAGCTCGTCATCCCCGCGAAAGCGGCGATCCATAGCCACCGCAGCTGATTGGCTTGCGCGGGACTGACCGCGTGCCCCTTTCCACGATCACGCGGTATGGATCCCGGATCGGCGCCGCGACGCGCTTTGCGCGTCACGGCTTGTCCGGGACGACAGTGGTGGTATGGCCGCACGAGCCGTGGACGCAGCATTGATCCAGGGCTCGATCTCATCGCTCCGGTGCCGTAACAGAGCATCATGACCGCTTCGCCCTCTCCCACCGCGCCATGGCGCGCGACTGTCTTGACGCTGTTTCCGGAGATGTTTCCCGGACCGCTGGGCGTGAGCCTCGCTGGCCGGGCGCTGGCTGGCGGAATTTGGTCGCTCGAAGCACGCGACATCCGCGCGTCGGCCACCGACAAGCACCGCAGCGTCGACGACACGCCGGCCGGCGGCGGGCCCGGCATGGTGCTGCGCGCCGACGTCCTCGCCGCCGCGATCGACGCGGCGGCTGTCGCGCCGGAGCGGCCGAAACTGCTGATGAGTCCGCGCGGTCGGCCATTGACCCAGGCCTTCGTCCGCGAGCTCGCCGACGGTCCGGGGCCGCTGATCGTCTGCGGCCGCTTCGAGGGCATCGACCAGCGCGTCATCGACGCCCGCGAGCTGATCGAGGTCTCGATCGGCGACTACGTGCTGTCAGGCGGCGAGATTGCGGCGCTGGTGCTGATCGATGCCTGTGTGCGGCTGCTGCCGGGCGTGATGGGCAAGCTCGAATCGGGGACCGACGAGAGCTTCTCCGACGGCCTACTTGAATACCCGCAATATACCCGCCCCCAATTGTTCGAGGGCCGCGCCATTCCGGATGTGCTGACGTCAGGGGATCACGCCAAGGTCGCCGCATGGCGCCATGCGCAATCCCAGGCTCTCACTGAGGCGCGCAGGCCGGATTTGTGGGCCGAATGGCAGGCGCGTCAGCCGCGGGAACAAAGCAGGACCAGCCAAAAAGCGCCAAAAAGCACGACAGACGGGTGACAAGCCTCGCGCTTTGCCTTATAGGAGCGCCCAATTCCGCAAGTGACGGCAGGAACAAGCGCAGCCCGCGTGACCCGGCTGGGCGCGCCGCCGATGGAGATTTACCCGTGAACCTGATTCAGCAGCTCGAAAAAGAGCAGTTCGACAAGCTGTCCGCCAACAAGACCATTCCGGAGTTCGGCCCGGGCGACACCGTGATCGTCAACGTGAAGGTGGTCGAAGGCGAGCGCACCCGCGTGCAGGCCTATGAAGGCGTCTGCATCGGCCGTTCCGGCGGCGGCATCAACGAGAGCTTCACCGTCCGCAAGATCTCCTACGGCGAAGGCGTGGAGCGCGTGTTCCCGATCCTGTCCCCGATGATCGACTCGATCAAGGTCGTGCGCCGCGGCAAGGTGCGTCGCGCCAAGCTGTATTACCTGCGCCAGCTGCGCGGCAAGTCGGCCCGCATCGTCGAGAAGCAGGACCGCCAGCAGACCGCGGTCAACGAGTAATCGTTGCAGCACTGGGATTGACGAAAAGCGCGGGCCGGGCCCGCGCTTTTTTGTTTCGCCCCACCGTCATTCCGGGGCAGCCCCAAAGGGGCTGAACCCGGAATCTCGAGATGGGACGATCAGCTCGAGATTCCGGGTTCGATGCTGCGCATCGCCCCGGAATGACGGCGGTGAGATTCGCGCACGCCTCACCGCGACAAACGCATCTCGCACTCCCACGCCTGCGTGCTATATATCTCCCTGAAATGGTTCTAGATCGCACCAGCATGGCCTGCCGCCGCGTCGTCATCGACGATCATAGCCGGCTGCCCGGGCGGTTCTTCGGACGGTTCGCGACGTCAGCGACCTCCGAGCTTAGGCGCGCGCTGTAAGCCGCAGCGCCTTCGTCCTGATTGTTCGCGCGTGCCGGTCACGCGCCGTGTTTCAAACCTTCATTCCCTGGAGCATTCGCTCATGTCGAAGCCGACCACCCTGTACGACAAGATCTGGAACGACCATCTGGTGCACGAAGCCGAGGACGGCACCTGCCTGCTCTACATCGACCGTCACCTGGTGCACGAGGTGACCTCGCCTCAGGCGTTCGAGGGTCTGCGCATGACCGGCCGCAAGGTGCATGCGCCGGAGAAGACGCTGGCGGTCGTCGACCACAACGTCCCAACCACCGACCGCACCAAGCCGAACCCGGATCCGGAGAGCATCGAGCAGATCAAGACGCTGGCCGAGAACGCCAAGGACTTCGGCATCGAATATTACAACGAGTTCGACCGCCGCCAGGGCATCGTCCACGTCATCGGCCCGGAGCAGGGTTTTACGCTACCCGGCACCACGATCGTCTGCGGTGACAGCCACACCTCGACTCACGGCGCGTTCGGCGCGCTGGCGCACGGCATCGGCACCTCCGAGGTCGAGCACGTGCTGGCGACGCAGACGCTGATCCAGAAGAAGGCGAAGAACATGCGCGTCACCGTCGACGGCAAGCTGCCGGACGGCGTGACGGGCAAGGACATCATCCTCGCCATCATCGGCGAGATCGGCACCGCGGGCGGAACCGGCTACGTGCTCGAGTACGCCGGCGAGGCGATCCGCGCGCTGTCGATGGAAGGCCGCATGACCGTCTGCAACATGTCGATCGAGGGCGGCGCCCGCGCCGGCCTGGTCGCGCCGGACGAGAAGGCCTACGACTTCCTGCGCGGCCGTCCCAAGGCGCCGCAGGGCGCGGCCTGGGATGCCGCGATGCGCTACTGGGAGACCTTGCGCTCCGACGAGGGCGCGCATTTCGACCACGAGCTGCGGCTCGACGCCGCCAAGCTGCCGCCGATCGTGACCTGGGGCACCTCGCCCGAGGACGTGATCTCGATCACCGGCGTGGTGCCGGATCCGGACAAGATCGCGGATGAGGCCAAGCGCATCTCCAAGCATCGCGCGCTGAAGTACATGGGCCTGACCGCGGGCACCAAGATCACCGACATCAAGCTCGACCGCGTCTTCATCGGCTCCTGCACCAATGGCCGTATCGAGGATCTGCGCGCCGCCGCCAAGATCGCCGAAGGCAAGACCGTGTCGGGTCACGTCAACGCGATGGTCGTGCCGGGCTCGGGCATCGTCAAGGAGCAGGCCGAGGCAGAAGGTCTGGACAAGATCTTCATCAAGGCCGGCTTCGAATGGCGCGAGCCGGGTTGCTCGATGTGCCTCGCCATGAACCCGGACAAGCTGGCGCCGGAAGAGCGCTGCGCCTCGACCTCGAACCGCAACTTCGAGGGCCGCCAGGGCTTCAAGGGCCGCACCCACCTGGTGTCGCCCGCGATGGCCGCGGCGGCCGCGATCGCCGGCCACTTCGTCGACGTGCGCGACTGGCGCTGATCCGTCCCCTCGTTGGTGGATGCAGCCATCCTGCACCAACCAATCTCCGAACAAGCGCGACGGTTTCGAAAGAAGCCGCCGCGTTTTTCATTTTGACTCAACGTCGAAATGGCTCCGCAAGGGCTTCTTAAATGTCCTCACGCACAATCCTACCGTCGGACGCACCGCGTCTGCAGGGACGTGCCGAGGGAGCCTGACATGGCCAATAAGCCGGAATACGTCGACCTCATCCGCGACGCAACGCGCCAGCGCCGCAAGACTCCGCCCGCCAAGATCATCGCCAAGCCCGAAGCACCAAAGGACGAGCGACGGCTGTCGAACTGGCCTCCGGGCCGCTTCGCCAGATGGCGCCTGGAAACGTTGGTGCCGTGGAAATTGTCGGTGAAGAACTGGCAGCTCAAGGACTGGCTCTAACCGCAACGTAGAAGCCGTTGCCCAAACGAGAGAAGGACGCCGGTGGGCGTCCTTCGATGTCTCCGTCAGGCGCTCGGTTCGTCAGTAGTAGCGCCAGTGATGCCGGTGGTGACGATGATGCCACCGGTGATGCGGGCGCCAGTGATGACGGTTCCAGTGCCTGTGGTGGCAGATGCGGCGCGGGCCGTAATAGGTGTAGACGATACGGCAGCGGCGATAGGGATAGTAATAGGCCGTCGTGTAGGTCGGAGTGTAATAGCTGCGATAGCCGTAGAAGTGCCGGCGGTGGTGATGGAAGTACGGCCGATAGCCGTAATGCGGGCGATGATGATAGCCGCCGCCGTGGAACACCGGTCGCGGGCCTCCGCCGTGAAACGCCGGGCCGCCGCCGTGGAACACGGGACGTGGACCGCCTCCGAACGCGTGACCACCTCCGCCATGGAACGCCGGAGCGCCGCCGCCTCTGAACATGGCGCCGCCACCGTGGAAGGCCGGTCCACCGCCGCCGCCGTGAAAGGCCGGGCCTGCGCGGAAGCCGCCACCGCCGCCACCATGGAAGCCGCCACCATGGAAGCCGCCACCTCCATGGAAGCCGCCACCGCCATGATGTCCGCCACCGCCGCCATGACCACCGGGGCCGGGGCCACGCACCTGAACGGTCAGAGCGTCAGACGGCGCCTGTGTCGCAGGTCCGGCGCCTGGCGCTATTGGAGACATGGCTGACGCGGGACGACCGGACGCACCCGCCAAGACAAACAACGCTGCCGCCGCAAGACTGAGGCGACGAGCAAGACCAGCGCGCTGGTCCTTCATCCTCATCATGGTCCC
Organism: Bradyrhizobium aeschynomenes; assembly: GCF_013178945.1. Lineage (GTDB taxonomy): Bacteria > Pseudomonadota > Alphaproteobacteria > Rhizobiales > Xanthobacteraceae > Bradyrhizobium > Bradyrhizobium aeschynomenes. The sequence continues at coordinate 128,876 of NZ_JABFDM010000010.1, read as the reverse complement.
TTCTCCCTGAATGCTGTGTGCAACGATGGACCCATGCAGCGCCGATGCTGGTCGTCCGATCGGTGGATTGGCGCACCCCCGACATGAACGTAGAGATAGCGACGTGAATGCGGCATGAATGATGCACGCAGCGCGCGCATCTGCGGCGTGGCGTCGCGGCAAAGGAGATGACGGATGAGCGTCGACGTGATCACGCCGACGAGGATGATCGATCGCGCCGGCGACGTTGGCTGATCAGGCTCGCTTCGACGCCTTTCGGAAGCGTTCCGTCACGCGACCTTGCCGCGCCGCGAACGACATGTGTGTCGCAGCTTGTGCTTCTAGTCGAAGAATGGAGTGACCAGAATGAACGCCCCCGGCCGATAGGCCGGTGCGTAGTCCGTCGGGCGGCCGTGATATCGAGGCGTGACCGTTGCTGCCTTGGCAGATCTCCGCGCACCGAATTGCCGTTCCGCGAGGACATGCGCAGCGATCGTCCGGCGGACCGATGCCCGTCCGTCGCTGGCCGCTGCGACGGGAGACGTCGCCGCTGAGCTTGCGAGCAATATCGCCGCGTTGACCATGCCGATCCTGAACCAAGCCTTGTTGACCGAAGCCTTGTTGATCGGGACCTTTTTGGTCGACACGTTCTTGGTCGACGACCGTGTCCCGATCGACGCGTTGCTGACTGACGCTGTCATGGCACCCCCTGGCACCCTCTTGCCTGCCCCCTGTCAGCAGACAGGCCCGCATCGCGGGCCTGCTGATTTCGATCATTCCATCGATCCCGCGGGGAACCGCAGTTCACCAGCGGCGGTGGTGGTGGCGGCGACCGTAGTGGTGGCCACGCCAATGGTGGCGCGGATAGTAGTGATAGCGGGGATAGTAATGGCGTCGGGGATGCCAATGGCGCCGGCCATGCCAGTGTGCCTGGGTCGTCTCCTGCGCCGTGCCCTGCTGCACTGCCGTCGCGGCGCCCGGATTGATCAGCGACAGCGCCTCTGCGCGGTGCGCGGGCGCGGCGAACGCCAGCACGGCGCCAACCGCCGCGATGCCCAACAGCTTCATCACAGTCATGAACTTCTCCTTCGATCGCCTGACATCACGTCGGGCACCGAGCTCCGCCTACTCATGACGGTCGCCGCGGCACGACGCAGATCAGTCTCGAACGAGCGACGTGAATGGGACATGAAGACCTGCGCCGGAGCAGAATGCCGAAACGCCGCGCGCGGTTCCGCCGCACCTCGCGACATATCGGCACCGTGTCGGCATCGTCACGCTGGAACTGGCGAGGCCACTTGTGCGAGCCGATGCACCAAGCGACGGCTCTCACCCACGCCGCCAGACGCAGCTCATGTGCGGGACGATCACCGTGCCGCTGGGCCGGCGCTCCTGCACATAGGTCGCGTCACAAACCCGCACCGCGTTCGGCCCCGGATTGTACCGCGGCAGCACGTCGGGCTGCCAATGCCCCTCGTCGCGCGGATAGATGGGGATGCGGCGCGAACGTCGCTGCGCAGAGAGATCCGTCACCTGATCGCTCCGAACCGCCTGGAACTGCGTGCCGGCTACCTGCCCGGCTTGCGCTCCGGTCGAAATCGAGATCACGACCGCCGCGGCCAGCGCCGTTCCGGCCAGCATCATCGACATCTGTCTCATACGTCCCCCAAACCCAAATCGCGCCGCGACGGTGCGCCGTTTTCACCCCTCGCGTCAACGGCTGCCGCCACACATGTCATAGAACCAAGGTGCAAGATGATCAAAGCCGGGCTAGAAGGCGGCAATGTGGACAGATCTGAAAGCCCCCTCGCTCGCCGACATGGAAGCCATGGCGCATGAGGTGTTCGAGCGCCTGCCCGCGCATTTCCGCAGGATGTGCGACGGCGTCATCATCCGGATCGACGACTTCCCCACCGAGGAGGTGCTCGACGAGATGGAGGCCGAGAGCGAGTTCGACCTGCTCGGCCTGTTCCAGGGCACCGGGCTGCCGTTCCGCAGCAATGACGACCTGCCGCGCCTGCCCAACATGATCTGGCTCTACCGCCGGCCGATCCTGGACTACTGGGCCGAACACGACGAGAGCCTCGGCCACATCGTCCGCCACGTGCTGATTCACGAGATCGGCCACCATTTCGGAATGTCCGACGACGACATGGAAGCAATCGAGGCGGCCGCCGACTGAGCTGCCGGGCTGGGCGTCCCGGGGATTTTGACTTTATCCGCCCGGCCAATCGGGCTAAACAGCGGCCTGCTTGAATTCTCGAAGGTGCTCCCCGATGGACAAGTTCACCACGCTGGAAGGCGTCGCCGCGCCGCTGAAGATCATCAATGTCGACACCGACATGATCATCCCCAAGCAGTACCTGAAGACCATCAAGCGGACCGGCCTCGGCAAGGGCCTGTTCTCGGAGCAGCGCTACAAGGACGACGGCAGCGAGAATCCGGATTTCGTGCTCAACCAGCCGGCCTACCGCAATTCCAAGATCCTGGTCGCCGGCGACAATTTCGGCTGCGGCTCGAGCCGCGAGCACGCCCCCTGGGCGCTGCTCGATTTCGGCATCCGCTGCGTGATCTCGACCTCGTTCGGCGACATTTTCTACAATAACTGCTTCAAGAACGGCATTCTGCCGATCCGCGTGTCCCAAGCCGATCTCGACAAGCTGTTCGACGACGCCGAGCGCGGCGCTAACGCGACCTTGACGGTCGACCTCGCCGCCCAGGAAATCCGCGGTCCCGACGGCGGTACGGTCAAGTTCGAGATCGACCCGTTCCGCAAGCACTGCCTGCTCAACGGGCTCGACGACATCGGCCTGACGCTGGAGAAGAAGGCCTCGATCGACAGCTACGAGGCCAAGCTCGCCGAGCGCGCCTGGGCCTGATCCCGCGCTCAACGCCAGAGTTCGCGGGCCCCGGACCAGGCGTCCGGGGCCTTGTTTCGAGTCCCCCCAGCACAGGTCTGCCATTGACGCGCGTCTTGCCCGAGGTCGTGACGTTCTGGCGCGGACCGCTCGACCGGCTGCGGCAGACCTGCCTGCGTTCGCAACTCGCGGCCGGCCACAAGGTCACCGTCTACAGCTTCGATCCGCTGCCCGGATTGCCCGACGGTGTCGGCAATGCCGAGGCCGAAGCGATCCTGCCTTATGCGTTCTCCGAACGCCTCAGGCCGCCGCAGCCGGATGGCAGCTGGCGCGACTGGACCACCTTGCAGTTCAGCGACTTCTTCCGCATGCGGTTGATGGCGCAGCGCGCCGGCCTGTGGCTCGACGCCGACGTTCTGCTGCTGCGGCCGGTCGAGATCGATCCCGCACGGCCCTATTTCGCCTGGGAGCGACCGCGGCAGCTCGGCAATTCCGTGCTGTATTTGCCGCCGGATGACCCGATCGTCGGCGAATTCACCGCGCTGATGGCGCAGCAGGCGCTGACGCCGAACTGGCTTTCGCTCCGACACCGGATCACCTTCGCGCTCCGCCGTCTGCGCGGCCACTCCGACCGCCTGTCCGACATCCGCGTCGCCATCTTCGGCCCGGCCGCGCTGACGGCGCTGGCCCGCCGTCACGGCTCGCTGCGCCATGCGCTGCCGAAGCGCAGCTTCTATGCCGTGCATGCTGAGCCCAAGGCGTTCTTCGACCCGTCGGATTTCTCCGGTTTGATCGGCGATCCCGGCATCATCGGCCTGCACATCTCGCCCAAGGGCCGCGGCGGCGAGGCGCCCGTTCCGGGCAGTCTTTATGCCTGGGCGACGGAACGGTTCGGTGCCTGAAGGTCCGCGCCCGCGGCAGGGCTGTTGCGCTGCTTGATCTAACGCAACGTCCGCACCGTCACCCGGTGATTGATTGGCGTCAATCATCGGAGACGAGCCATGCCTGCCCAAGCCAAGCCCTATCCCCGCGTTCAATTCCTGATCGATACGTTCGCGCAATGGCTGCGGCACCGGCGCGAGCTGACGGAGCTGCGGCAGCTCGACCGTGACGATTTCGAACGCATCGCAATGGACCTGCAGGTCACGCCTTCGGATCTCGACGAGCTGGTCCGTCACGGCGAGCACGCGGCCGATGAGCTGCCCTTGATGCTCAAGGCGCTCGGCATCGACGAGGCCGCGCTGGGGCGCGCCGAGCCGCTGGTGTTGCGCGACATGGAGCGGGTCTGCGCCATGTGCAAGGACAAGCCGCGCTGCCACCGCGATCTCTCGGCGGGCACCAGCGGCGCGCATTACGAGGAGTACTGCCTCAACGCGCCGACCATCGACCGCCTGGGTGCCGGCGCGGTCAAGCACTGATCGCCTCCTCCCCATCCTACGTCAGCGGAGCGACGCGATGAGCCTGCCGAATCTGCACCGCAACACTTGGCTCCACATCGGCGCCGCGCTGCTGCTCGCGCTCGCCGCGATGCTGCTGATCCGGCTGCACTATGCCAACGGCGCCACGCCGGCCGCGGACAGCGTGCAGGCGGGTCGCAGGCTGGCCGAGGCCTGGTGCAGCCCCTGCCACGCCATCGACGCGAACGGCGCGCGCAGCCAGACCACCACGGCGCCGGATTTCGTCGCCGTCGCCAACATGCCCTCGACCACCGAGCTGGCGCTCAAGGTCTTCCTGCAGAGCAGCCACCCGACGATGCCCAACGTCATTCTGACGGTCGAGCAGCGCGGCGACCTCGTCAACTACATCCTCAGCCTCAAGCGCAGCTGACGATCACTTCACTTCCCCGCCGCCGCGATGGCGTCCGCAATCGCGATCGTCCGCCGGGCCATCTCGGCATGCAGCCGCTCGACCATGCGGCCGTCGATCTGGATCGCGCCGCGCGAGGCATTCTCGGGCAACTCGAACGCCGCGATGATCTTGCGGGCGTCGGCGACCTCGGCCGCCGGCGGCGTGAAGATCGCGTTGCAGGCGTCGATCTGTCCCGGGTGGATCAGTGTCTTGCCGTCAAAGCCGAGATCGCGGGCCTGGATGCATTCCTGCGAGAAGCCATCGGCATTGGCGAAATCGCTGTAGGGACCATCGAGAATTTCCAGCCCGTGCGCGCGCGTCGCCAGGATGCAATGGCTGATCATCGGCAGCATCGTCGCGCGGCCCGGCAGCATGCGGATGCGCGTCTCGCGCGAAATGTCGTTCGGCCCGAACACGAAGCCGGCAAGCCGGGAGCCTTCCTCATGCACAGTGGCCGCGAGACGGTCCGCATCGAGCACGGCGCGCGCGGTCTCGATCATGGCCCACACTTTCAGCGACGGATCGGCGCCGACCTCGGCGAGGCGGCTGGTCACCATGCGCAGATCCTCGACCGTCGAGACCTTGGGAACCAGGATGCCGTCGGTCGCCGTCCGTCCCGCCATCGCGACGTCGTCGCTCCACCAGGACGTGTCCAGGCTGTTGATGCGGATCAGGAGCTCGCGCTTGCCGTAGCCATCGGCGGCCACCGCCTTGGCGATCTGCTCGCGCGCCGCGGCTTTGGCGTCCGGCGCCACCGAATCCTCGAGATCGAGGATCAGGCCGTCGGCCGGCAGGTTCCGCCCCTTCTCCAGCGCGCGGGCATTGGAGCCGGGCATGAACAGAAGACTGCGGCGCGGGCGGATCATTTCGGCGTTTCCCTTGGTTTATGGCGGCGGCCCGCGATACCATTTCGCCCGCCGAGCCGAAAGGCTTGTTCCCGCAGGCCGCATGTGTTTAGGCAAGGCCCATGATCTCGTTTCCGCAACGTCTGCTCGAAGGCTATCGCGCCTTCACCACCCAGCGCCTTCCGACCGAACAGAGCCGCTATCTGGAGCTGTCCGAGCGCGGCCAGTCGCCCGAAGTCATGGTGATCGGCTGCTGCGATTCCCGCGTCTCGCCCGAGGTGATTTTCGATGTCGGGCCGGGCGAATTGTTCGTGCTCCGGAACATCGCCAATCTCGTGCCGATCTATCAACCCGATGCCAACGCCCACGGCGTGTCGGCGGCGCTGGAATATGCCGTCACGGTGCTGAAGGTGAAGCACATCGTGATCCTCGGCCACGCCCAGTGCGGCGGCATCCGCGCCTTCGTCGACAAGGCGGCGCCGCTGTCGCCGGGCGATTTCATCGGCCGCTGGATGTCGATGTTCATCAAGCCCGGCGAGGTCGTCGAGCAACGCGACCATGAGAGCTTTCAGGATTTCGTCACCCGAATCGAGAAGGCCGCTGTGTTCCGCAGCCTGGAGAACCTGATGACGTTCCCGTTCGTGCGAAGCCGGGTCGAGGCGGGCGATCTGCAGCTGCACGGCGCCTATTTCGGTGTGTCCGAGGGCTCGCTGTTCGTGCTCGACAAGGCGAGCAAGGAATTTCGCAGCGCGCGCACTGGCGAGTAGCGAATCGGGAGGTGCGAGCAGAGATCCCAATTCGCTACTCGCCATTCGCCGTCAATGATCGCCCGACCAGCGGTCCGACAGCGCCAGCATCACGGTCGAGACCACGAAGGTCATGTGCACGCCGACCAGCCAGCCGAGTTTGACCGAGTCGTAGCCGGCGTCGAGATTCATGAACGCCTTGAGCAGCTGGATCGCCGAGATCGCGACGATCGAGGCCAGCAGCTTCTGCTTCAGCCCGGCGAAGTCGACCTTGGTCATCCATTCCGGCCAGTCCGGATGGCCGCCGGGATCGATGCGCGAGACGAAGTTCTCATAGCCCGAGAACACCACGATCAGCACCAGATTGCCGGTGAGGCAGACGTCGATCAGGCTGAGCACGCCGAGGATGATGTCGCTCTCCTTGGCGGTCGGCAGATGGACGACGTTCTCCCACAGCAGCAGCGCGAATTTGAACAGCAGCACCACGAGGCTGACGACGAGGCCCACATAGAACGGCGCCATCAGCCAGCGGCTCTTGAACAGGAAGCCCTCGAGCCCGCGTTCGAGCGGACCCGGCGCGTGCTTCGCCGGCACGGGCACTGTCGCCTCTGCCGGCTCGGTCTTGCTGCTCTCAGCCACGTTCGATCCCACCCCGAATGCGCCGCGTGCTGATAGTTACGACTCAGGCCGCCTTCTTCTTGGCGGTGATGAGCTTGCGGTTGATCAGCACTTCGGCAATCTGGATGGCGTTCAGCGCCGCGCCCTTGCGCAAATTGTCCGACACGCACCAGAAGGCGAGGCCGTTCTCGACCGTGCCGTCCTCGCGGATGCGGCTGATATAGGTCGCGTCCTCGCCGGCGGCCTCATAGGGCGTCACGTAGCCGCCCGGCTCATGCTTGTCGATCACGAGACAGCCCGGCGCGTTGCGCAGGATGTTGCGCGCCTCGTCAGCGGTGATCGGATTCTCGAACTCGACATTGACCGCCTCGGAGTGGCCGACGAACACCGGCACGCGTACGCAGGTTGCGGTCAGCTTGATCTTCGGATCGAGGATCTTCTTGGTCTCCGCCATCATCTTCCACTCTTCCTTGGTAAAGCCGTCTTCCATGAAGACGTCGATCTGCGGAATGACGTTGAAGGCGATGCGCTTGGGAAACTTGTTATTGATCAGCTCGTCGTTGGTGTAGACGGCCTTGGTCTGCGAGAACAGTTCGTCCATCGCGTCCTTACCGGCGCCTGACACCGACTGATAGGTCGACACCACGACGCGCGTGATCTTCGCCTTGTCGTGCAGCGGCTTCAGCGCGACGACGAGCTGGGCGGTCGAGCAGTTCGGGTTGGCGATGATGTTCTTCTTGTTGAAGCCGGCGGCCGCATCGGCATTGACCTCCGGCACGATCAGCGGCACGTCCGGATCCATGCGCCAGGCCGAGGAATTGTCGATCACGACACACCCGGCGGCGCCGATCTTCGGCGACCATTCCTTCGAGACCGTTCCGCCCGCGGACATCAGGCAGATGTCGACGTCGGCAAAATCGTAGTGCTCGAGCGCCTTGCACTTCAGGGTGCGGTCGCCATAGGACACCTCGACGCCCACGCTGCGGCGTGACGCCAGCGCCACGACCTCGTCTGCCGGAAATTGGCGCTCGTCGAGAATATTGAGCATTTCCCGTCCGACATTGCCGGTCGCGCCGACCACTGCGACTTTGTAACCCATCGTTCACTCTCCGAAGAAATTTGGCCGACCGCGCATCTGAGCGGAAACGGAAGCGGCAGCGCTTCTATGCGAGAAACGTCCCTGACACAACGTTACCACGACGTCTCGCATTCGATGCATCCCGATTCGGCCAGGACAGCCGCGACGATCCGCAAGCCCCGTATCTCGCCCGGCCTCAAGGCCGTGGCGGACGAGGTCTGCGGCACCTTTGCGCGCCTGTTTGCCTATGTGGGAGCGCTGGCGTTGATCGCCATGCTCGGCGTGGCCGCCTGGAACCGGCTCGACGCCGGCGACGACACGCCGTCGTCCAGGACAGGCTGGATGCTTGCCGACGGCGCGGTGCCGGCGTTTTCGCTGCGCCTCACCGACCAGCCCGACAGAACCGCGACCTACACCATGCTGACCCACCCCGCCGGCGGCCGCAAGGACGTGCTGCGCTGGGGCGAGCCGGCGGACCGGTCGGCGGCCGAGATCGAGATTTACCGGATCGGACCGGAGCGCGACGGCATGCGCAACCCGATCGGCGATCTCGCGGCGCGCATGGGGCGTCCTGCGCCCGAGCTCGAAGCGGCCGGCATCATTGACAGCCGGTTTGGCCCGATCAGCCTGTTGCGTCAGGCCGGCGCTCCGGACGGCCCGGGCGCCTGCCTGGGTTTTCTGAAGACCATCGCCGTACCGGCGCTGCGGATCTCCGGCTGGTCCTGCCAGGGCGCCGCCCTGCAGACCCGGCGCGCCGCCGTCGGCTGCATGCTCAACCGCCTGACCCTGCTGTCGCCGTCCGGCCATGAGGCCGCCCTGACCGAGCTGTTCGCCCAGGCCGAGCCGCGGCGCGCCGATTGCGACGCAACGGGGGTCGCCAAGACGCTCAACGACTGGATCACGGCCCTCGACAATCCCCGGCTGCGCGGCACCTTCTGAGCGACGATTTGCGTCCGCATGTTGCCGAAGGCTGCGAGGCCACGATCGGACATCGTCCGTCCCCGGCAAGTGACGGATTTTGATGCAACTTTCCCGCCACAGCCGGAATTTATCTTCGGCAGCGTCGCGGGAATGACCTTGTGATGCCACAGCCGACCCAGATATTGTGCGGGCCAAATCATGCGCATGGCGAGCGCCCGCCCCGTTTGGCGCCAGGAAGAGGACGTGATGATTGAATTTTCTGCTGCGACGCGGGTCATGACCTTGGCGGTGATCGCCGCGACCGGTCTTGCCATCACGACTCTTGCCGTCACCTCCGCCGATGCCGCCCCCGCCAAGCGTCGCTCGACGGTGGTCTACTCCAACGGACCGAACTATTCCTACCAGTCCGGCCCGCGCACCCGCATCTATGTGAGCAAGCGCTCCTGGCTGGACGGCGGCACCGAGGTGCTGCCGGGCGACCGCAAGTTCAGCGACTATGCCTTCCCGCCGGCCGTCGGCTATCCGTCCTTTGCCCGCGAGAACCTGAACCGCCCGATCGACCGCCAGCCGCTGATGGCGCCGTCCGACCTCGGCGGCTACCCGACCCGGATTCCGATCCCCTACTGAGGGCTGGGACAGCATTCGAACACCCAATCCGATGATTTAAGGCCGGGCTCCGCCCGGCTTTTCGTTTGTGAGCAGGCCATCGACATCGCTCTTGCCTCGCGGCATTGCGAGGAACGCAGCGACGCAATCCAGACGGCCTCCGCTGTGGGAGGTCTGGATTGCGTCGCTTCGCTCGTAATGACGCCGACATGCAATCTCGTTCTCGCGGCGCTCTGGCGTCCGAGTGATCCGGTACATTCGCCCTCATCGGAAGCAAGGGCGCAGGGAAGGCCGAGCCTCGGCTGAGGCCCGTGGCCCCCGTGCGGAAAGAATGCACGGGGCAGGAACCACAGGTACAGCCGGCACGACCCGGCCTTCCCTGCGCGATGGTTTTCACGCTTACTCTGCGCTCTCCCCGGTGTCCGGCTTGTAGCCACCGTCGTCTTCGGGATCATCGCCCTTCCGACTTGGCGCCAGCATCGGGGCGCCAGGACCACGCAGCTTCACGTCCGCAAGAGCCTCGTTCGTCCGCACGCCGTTGAAGGACGTGCTGCGAGCCCTCGCGGCCACCGCATCCCCGCCTCACGCCTCGTGACGATCGCGAAACGCCCCTTGCCGGCGAAGCGGGATGAGGGGAGGGAAGCATGGATTCTGGAAAGGCGAAAGTGCAATTTTTGGCGTCAGCGGGCTGGATCAACTGATCGGGTTGATCGCACGGGCGAAATGAGTTTTTCGGCGCAGCGGATTTTCAGCTGGAAGATGGGCGATCGGGCGCGCTTGCCGACGCCAATCGCGCAAAACAACGACCTGATTTGCCCGGCGGGCGGCCCACATTGCGTCTCGCAAGAAGGCGCGTTCGAGCCCGTGCTAATGAGTTGATCGAGCTGCATCCCCAGCGACGGTGCGCTCCCCTCCCCCTTGCGGGGAGGGGTTGGGGGTGGGGGTCTCCGGGCGATGCCGTCGATGAGTCCACGTACAAACGAATGGCCGATGCGCTTCAGGAGGAGCGCATCGATGGTGGCGATAAACCATGGCTAATCTGGAAAGACGCCATTGCCCCAAGCTCGCTCACTGGGTGGGGACCCCCACCCCCGACCCCTCCCCGCAAGGGGGAGGGGAGCCGAGCGCGCCCGTGCGGTAACAGCTCGGCTCAAATGAGCATCGCTCCAATCACACCGTGAGCTTCTTACGCCGTGAGCTTCTCCAGCTCCTTGATGATCGCCTCGCCCATCTGCGTGGTCGACGCCGGGGTCGAGCCCTCGGCCTTGATGTCGGCGGTGCGCAGGCCGCTCGCGAGCACGGCGGCGATCGCGGCGTCGAGCTTGTCGGCGAGCGCGCCCATGTCGAAGGAGTAGCGCAGCGCCATGCCGAACGACGTCAGCATCGCGATCGGGTTGGCAAGACCCTTGCCGGCGATGTCGGGCGCCGAGCCGTGCACCGGCTCATACAGCGCGCGGCGTTTGTGAGTCTTGGCGTCGACCTCGCCGAGCGAGGCCGAGGGCAGCATGCCGAGCGAGCCGGTCAGCATGGCCGCGATGTCCGACAGCATGTCGCCGAACAGGTTGTCGGTGACGATGACGTCGAACATCTTCGGATATTTCACGAGGTTCATGCCGCCGGAATCGGCAAGCTGGTGCTCGAGCGTGACGTCTTTGTACTCGCGCGCGTGGACCGCGGTGACGACCTCGTTCCAGAGCACGCCCGACTTCATGACGTTGCGCTTCTCCATCGACGTCACCTTGTTCCTGCGCTTGCGCGCGAGGTCGAAGGCGACGCGGGCGATGCGCTCGATCTCATAGGTGTCGTAGACCTGGGTATCGACGGCGCGCTTCTGGCCGTTGCCGAGATCCGTGATGGTCTTGGGCTCGCCGAAATACACGCCGCCGGTGAGCTCGCGCACGATCATGATGTCGAGGCCCTCGACGATCTCGCGCTTCAGGCTGGAGGCATCGGCAAGCGCCGGATAGCACACGGCGGGACGCAGATTGGCGAACAGGCCGAGATCCTTGCGCAGGCGCAACAGGCCTGCCTCGGGGCGCACCTCGTAGGGAACGCCGTCCCACTTCGGGCCACCGACGGCGCCGAAGATGATGGCGTCGGCCGCCTTGGCCTTGTCCATGTCGGCTTCCGAGATCGAGGCGCCATGGGCGTCGTAGGCGGAGCCGCCGACCAGGCCCTCTTCGGTTTCGAACGAGGCGAGCCCCTTGCCGTTCAGCCAGCCGATCAGCCGCTTCACCTCGGCCATCACTTCGGGGCCGATGCCGTCGCCGGGCAGCAGCAGGAGCTTCTGGGTCGCCATGGTCGTTGTCCTCGCGTGGGTCGTTGTCATGACCGGTCTCGTCCGGCCATCCGCGCCTGTGCTCTGGCGAGCGGACAGGACGAGGATGCCCGGTGCAAGTCCGGGCTGACGAAGAGCGGCTTTAAAATCCGCGCGGAGTGCTAAAGCGCTCCTGCGCCCTTGGCAAGCCACCATTGCCGCAGCACGTCTTCTGTACCGGCAGACCGGGCTGTAATGTGCTCGAAATCCGCGGCCGGACAGCATGAATGGCCCGACCTTCGTGGCGCCGGAGCATTTCTTGCCGATCCCCCCATCCGCCCCGCTTCCGGCCCGTCCGGCGCTGACCAATCTCACACTGTCGCTCGGGCCCATCATCGGTCTCGGCATCGGCCGCTTCGCCTATGCGCTGGTGCTGCCGGACATGCGGGACAGCCTGCACTGGTCGTATTCGGCGGCAGGCTTCATGAACACGGTCAATGCCGCCGGCTATCTGGTCGGCGCGCTGATCGCCTCGCACACGGCGCGGCGGTTCGGCGGACTGGCCGCCGTGCGCGGCGGCACGGTGGCGGCGTTGGCGTCTCTCATCGTCTGCGCCATGACGGGCGACTTCGTCACGCTCAGCCTGGCGCGACTGGTGACCGGGATCGGCGCCGGCGTGGCGCTCGTCGCCGGCGGCGCGCTGGCGGCGCGGATCGCTCTGGCTCGGCCGGCGCAGGCGAGCTTCGTGCTGAGCCTGTTCTATGCCGGACCGCCGCTCGGCATCGTCGTCTCCGGCCTGATCGCGCCGTTCGTCCTGCAGGCATTCGGCCCCGGCTCATGGTGGATCGTGTGGGCGGTGCTTGCCGGCGTCAGCGTGGTGCTGATCGTGCCGTTGCTGCTGATGCAGCTTCCATCGAACGCCGCCATGCCGGAGACGCGCGCGGACCGCGTCTCGCTGCGGCCGATGGCGATCTATCTGTTCGGATACTTCCTCTACGGTGCCGGCTATATCGCCTATCTCACCTTCATGATCGCCTATGTCCGCGATCTCGGCGGCGGCGCCGCGGCGCAATCCGGGTTCTGGTGCCTGATTGGCCTCGCCGGTTTCACCACGCCGTGGGTGTGGCGCCGCGTGCTGGCGCTCGACCGCGGCGGCTGGCCGACCGCGCTGATCCTTACGATCAACGCCATTGGCGCCGGCCTGCCCGCGCTCAGCCATACGCCGGTCATGCTGACGCTGTCTGCTGCGGTGTTCGGCATCGCGTTCTCGACGGTCACGACGGCGACGACCGCGTTCGTCCGCTTCAACCTGCCGCAAGCCGCCTGGCCGCGCGCGATCGCCGCGCTGACCATTTCATTCGGCGTCGGCCAGACCTTGGGCCCGTTCGCCGTCGGCGCGATCACGGATGCGATGGGCAGTCTGACCTATGCGCTGAACGTCTCGGCCGCGCTGCTGCTGCTGGGAGCCGTGATGGCGGCCTTCCAACACAAGCTGAAGGCCACGGAGCGCTGAAAGCCACAGACCGCGCCAAACCCACGGTGTCGTCCCGGGCTTGACCCGGGATCCATACGCCGCGGCGGATGTGATGGGCCAAATGCAAATGACCCGCCTGCCTCAAACCACTCCCTGTAGGGATGGGTCCCGGCTCAAGGCCGGGACGACGGCGGAGTGCGTGGCGATCTCTCGCTTCACAACCAGTGTCATCCCGGCGAACGCCGGGATCCATACGCCGCGGCGGATGTGATGGGCCAAATGCCAATGACCTGCCTGCCTCGAACCACTCCCTGTGGGTATGGGTCCCGGCTCAAGGCCGGGACGACAGCGGAGTGCGTGGCGATCTCTCGCTTCACAACCGGTGTCATCCCGGTGAACGCCGGGATCCATACGCCGCGGCGGATGTGATGGGCCAAATGCCAATGACCTCCCTGCCTCGAACCACTTCCTGTGGGTATGGGTCCCGGCTCAAGGCCGGGACGACGGCGGAGGGTGTGGTGGCGATCCGGGGCTTCATTAGCTCCCGCGCTCAGCTCCCGCTGAACGAATTGTACCCCTGGTCCTCCCAATAGCCGCCCTTGTAGTCGTTGGTGACTTCCATCGCGACGACGTATTTCGGGTTCTTGAAGCCGAGCTTGGTGGGGACGCGGATCTTCATCGGGTAGCCGTAGGCGCGCGGCAGGATCTGGTCGGCGAACTTGAAGGTCATCTGGGTCTGCGGATGCAGCGCGGTGCGCATGTCCAGCGGCGAATTGTAGCCCTGAGAGTCGGCGCAGTTGAACCAGACGTATTTGGCACGGGTGTCGGCGCCGATCAGCTTGAGGAAGTCGCGCAGCGGCGTGCCGGTCCAGGAGCCGATCGCACTCCAGCCTTCGACGCAGATGTGGCGCGTGATCTGCTTGACTTGCGGCAGCGCGTGCAGTTCGTCGAGCGTCCACGACTTCTTGTTGTCGACGAGGCCGCGGACCTCGAGCTTCCAGTCGGCGGCGTCGATCTCCGGCGCCTCGTCGAGCGTGTAGTAGGCGTTGAACGGGAACGGTTTTGTGATTGCGCTCTCCGGGAAGGTCGGCGCCAGCGCGTCCGGATTGAACATCCAGGACTGCACGGCGTCGTTGAACTTCGACACCTTCTTGAGCAGCTCCTCGGCAGTGTCGCCGTCGACGACGTCGCAGCCGGTGAGAAGGGTCAGCGCGCCCAGGCTGGCGCCGCCGGTGATGAAGCGGCGGCGGGTGAGATCCGGCATCGCCTTGATCGAGTCCTTGATCAGGAGCCGCTTGTCGACGCCGGGAATGAGGAACGGACGCTTGGCCATGATGCAGTCTCCCCTCAGCGGCCAATGATCATCGCGCGCAGGCTCTTCGGCACCAGCAGCGCGAGCAGGATGTGGATGACCAGGAAGGCGCAGATCAGCGCCATGCAGACGAAATGGACGTAGCGCGCGGCCGGGTAGTCGCCGAACAGCATGACCAGCCAGTGCAGTTGCACCGGCTTCCAGATCGACAGGCCCGAGAGCACCACGACGATGCCGACCAGGATGATGCCGAGATAGAGCAGCTTCTGCACCGCGTTGTAGACGGTGAGATCGCCATGCGAGAGCTTGAAGGTCAGCGCGGCCTTGACGTCGGCGATGACAGCAGCCGGCGAGACCGGCAACAGCTTGCGGCGGAAGCGGCCGGTGGCGAGACCCGTGACGAGATAAGCGAGGCCGTTCAGCATCAGGAGCCACATCGCGGCGAAGTGCCACAGCAGCGCGCCGCCGAGCCAGCCGCCGAGCGTGATGCTGCGGTCGAAGCGGAAGTCGAACAGCGGCGAGGCGTTGTAGATCTGCCAGCCGGACATGATCATCAGGATCATCGCCACGGCGTTGATCCAGTGCATGACGCGGACCCAGGCGGGCTGGATCACCTTGGTCTGCGGGGTCGCGATCGTCGTCTCGGTGGCAGCGATGCTGGACATGACGGGCTCGGTGGTTCCGGGTGGTCTTCGAGGTTCCGACAGATATACGCGAAACGGCGGCCCGTCGTTACGGGCTCAAACCGGCAAATCGATGCTTTCGGAGCGATAGCTCTCACAAAAAAGCGAGCCGGGGTGGGCCCGGCTCGCTCGGGATCGCATCCGCGAGGAGGAGGAAACGGATGCGTCCTTGCTTCGCCGGGTCTTACGACGCCGGCATCAGCACGGTGTCGACCACGTGGATCACGCCGTTCGACTGATTGACGTTCGGCACCGTGACCATCGAGGTGCCGCCCTTGGCGTCGACGATCATCACGTTCTTGCCCTCGCGCTTGACGGTCAGCTGCTCGCCCTCGACGGTCTTCAGCATCTGGCCGTCCTTCAGGTCGGCGGCCTCGAGCTTGCCGGGCACGACGTGATAGGTGAGGATCTTGGTCAGCGTCGCCTTGTTCTCCGGCTTGACGAGCGTGTCGACGGTGCCGGCCGGCAGCTTGCCGAAGGCGGTGTTGGTGGGCGCGAACACCGTGAACGGGCCCTTGCCTTCCAGCGTCTGCACGAGACCGGCGGCCTTCACGGCTGCGACCAGCGTCGTATGATCCTTCGAATTGACCGCGTTCTGGATGATGTTCTTCGACGGATACATCGCCGCACCTCCGACCATCACGGTCTTCTCCTCGGCGCTGGCGGGCGCGACGAAGGTCGAGGTCAGCGACAGCGCGCTGAAGGCGGCGGCAGCGAGATAGGCAATGCGCTTGGACATGGATAGCTCCCTATGAACGACGGCGGCAGAGCCGCGTGATGAGTTCGACTGCGACACCGATGCTGGAATGAGCGGCTTGCTCTTGCGTCGTGTCGGGCCAAGTTACGCGGGCTTCGCGAAGGGAGTTTCGGGTCATAATTTAACGTGATCCATGAAACCAACTGCGGCTGAGATCGTCTCGCCGACTCATTGGCCCAGAGGTCGCGCGCCGCAATGTCGCAGCTGCTGCGAACTCATCGGTGCAGGTCGGTCATTGGCCGACGCGGCTTCGCATTAACTACAATGCCAGCCGAGACCGGCCGAACCTGCCGAAGACATTGCGAGTAAGACTTTCTTAAGGTTGATTGGTGGGCACGGCGCCGGCTGTGGGAAGGGGATGTCCTGCACGCTCCGGCGCGATCGGCGGGGGTTTCCAACAGTGAACAGAACGATCTGGATTGCGGGGTTCTGCCTCGTGATAATCTGCTGCTTGTTTGCAACGAAGATGGTGCTGGCGGCGGTGACGCCGGCCGATACCGCCGGCGAGACGACGTCGTCGCTGATCCGCGAGCCGATCCCCGGCGTTGATACGTTGAGCGAGAGCGATCGCAGCTTCGAGACGCCGCCGGTGGACCTCACCGAGGGCGCGCGCCTGCCGCTGATCTCGAAGGCCGTGCGCGCGGAGAGCCGTGGCGCATCAGTCGCCCGCCGTGCCAAGGTGACCGGCAAGAAGACCGTGATGCGTCCGGCCAAGCGCAACGCCGAGCCGCTGAAGAGCGCGGCGGCGCCGTGCAAGCAGCTCGATCCGATCGCACGTTTCCTGGCCTCGGCCAAGATCGGACCGCGCTGTCAGGCTTGACGGACCGGAGCCTCAGGCCGAGACGGCCGTCACCACCTGGGCCAGCAGCTGCTCGCGCTTGGTCTGCGAGCGCTGGCCCTTCATGGTGGCCGCGAAGCGTTCGAGGATGCCGTCCTCGAACGCGGTCACGATGGTGTCGTGCACGTAGCTCTTGCGGCAGATCGCCGGCGTGTTGGTGAGCTCGTCGGCGGCGGCGCGGATCGCTTCAAGAATCTGCTTCTTGCGGCCGCGCGCGCTCGCCGCCGGCGTGATCCGCGACAAGGTTTCCAGCGCGACGGCCGACGCCATCAGCGTGCGAAAATCCTTCAGCGAGATCTTGATGCCGGCGATCTCGCGCAGGAAGGCGTTGACCTGGGTGGTCGAGACCGCGCGCACCACGCCCTGCGCGTCGCGATACTGGAACATGCGCCGGCCGGGCAGGCCGCGCAGAATGCCGGCGGCGCGCACCAGCTTGGCGGCGTCGCATTCCTTGCGCACCGCCTTGCCGCCCTTGGCCTTGAAGGTCAGCACCAGGCAGTCGTCCTCGAGGAGAACGTTCGACTTCAACAGCGTCGCGGCGCCACGGGTGCCGTTGAGGCGCGCATAGGACTCGCTGCCGGGGCGGATCGCGGTGCGGGCGATCAGCTCGATCACGGCCGCCAGCGCGAACTCCCGCGTCGGCTCGTCGCCGGCGAGATGCTTCGACACCGCGCGGCGGATGCGCGGCAACGCGCCGACCAGCTTGGCGAGGCGATGCGCCTTGCGATGCTCGCGCACCTTCTCCCAGTCGGCGTGATAGCGGTATTGCAGCCGGCCGGCGGCGTCGATGCCGACCGCCTGCAGGTGCAGGCTGGGATCGGGCGCGTAGCGCACCTCGCGATAGGCCGGCGGCACCGCCATCGCATGGAGGCGGCGGATGGTGCCGGCATGGCGGATCTGGGTGCCGTTGGCGCGAATGAAGGTATAGCTCTTGCCGCGCTTGATGCGGCGGATGGTCAGCTCGGTCTGGTCGCCGAGCTTCAACCCGATGCGCTTGGCCAGTTCCTCGACCGTGGTCTTGGCATGCGCCTGCGCGTCGGCGGTCTTGGCGTGAGCGAGATCCTTCAGGGTCAGCTTGCGGCGGGGCGGCTTGGCCGGCCATTGGCCCAGCGCCTTCGCGAGCGCGACCTCGGGATCGGCCGGACCGACCCGGGGGCTCTCGAAATTCTGCTGGTCCATCATTGCTTTAGACGCCCTGCCGTCGTGCTCATCCGCTCAATGCCCCGGTGTCCGGTTTGGTTCCGGCGGGGTTATCCACAGCTTCAAGGCGATTTAGGGTGTGATCGCCCGGATGGCGAGTCCTTAAATTTGGGCAAAACGGCCCCATCATACCGTTACGCGAGCTGATCCGGGGTAACCTTGACGTCGGCTGGACGCGGGGTGGCCTCGCCAAAATCGCGACTGCCGCAACCTCTGCGCACAATTCTTTGATCCTGCGCAGACCGCCTCCCCGCCGAAGGTTCTACTTGTCTTGCCTTGTCGCCGCCGGTTACGCGGACGCATAGTGGGAACAACGACGGCCTGCGATGGACCACGGCGGGCCGCATGCGGAGGGTGTGAAATGTCCGAGAAGATCTACGACGTTCCGGCCGAGTGGACGAAACGCGCCTTTGTCGACGACGCCAAGTACCAGGAGATGTACGCGCGCTCGATCAAGGACCCCAACGGCTTCTGGGCCGAGCAGGCCAGGCGCGTCGACTGGATTCACGCGCCGACCAAGATCGAGAACGTCTCCTACGCCCCCGGCAACATCTCGATCAAATGGTTCGAGGACGGCGTCCTCAACGCCGCCTACAACTGCATCGATCGCCATCTCGCCAGCCGCGGCGACCAGACCGCGATCATCTGGGAGGGCGACGATCCCTCGCAGTCCAAGCACATCACCTATCGCGAGCTGCATGACGAAGTGTGCAAGATGGCCAACATCCTGCGCAACCGCAACGTCAAGAAGGGCGACCGCGTCACCATCTATCTGCCGATGATTCCCGAGGCCGCCTATGCGATGCTGGCCTGCGCCCGCATCGGCGCCATCCATTCGGTGGTGTTCGCCGGCTTCTCGCCGGACTCGCTCGCCCAGCGCATCAAGGATTGCGATTCCAAGATCGTCATCACCGCCGACGAGGGCCTGCGCGGCGGCCGTAAGGTGCCGCTGAAGGCCAATGTCGACGCGGCGCTCAACAAGGTCGACAATGTCGACTGGGTCGTCGTGGTCAAGCGCACCGGCGGCAAGGTGGAGATGAACCCGAGCCGCGACTTCTGGTACCACGAGGCGGCGGAGATGGTGACGACCGAATGCCCGGTCGAGCACATGAACGCGGAGGATCCGCTGTTCATCCTCTACACCTCGGGCTCGACCGGCCAGCCCAAGGGCGTGCTGCACACCACCGGCGGCTATCTCGTCTACGCCGCGATGACGCATCAATACGTGTTCGACTATCACGAGGGCGACGTCTACTGGTGCACCGCCGACGTCGGCTGGGTCACCGGCCACAGCTACATCCTGTACGGGCCGCTGGCGAATGGCGCGGTCACGCTGATGTTCGAAGGCGTGCCGAACTATCCGGACAATTCGCGGTTCTGGAACGTCATCGACAAGCACAAGGTCAACATCTTCTACACCGCGCCGACCGCGATCCGCGCCCTCATGCAGGGCGGCGACGAGCCGGTGAAGAAGACCTCGCGCGCCAGCTTGCGCCTGCTCGGCTCGGTCGGCGAACCGATCAATCCCGAAGCCTGGGAGTGGTATCACCGCGTCGTCGGCGACGACCGCTGCCCGATCGTCGACACCTGGTGGCAGACCGAGACCGGCGGCATCCTGATCACGCCGCTGCCCGGCGCCACCAAGCTCAAGCCGGGCTCGGCGACGCGGCCGTTCTTCGGCGTGGTGCCGGAGATCGTCGACGCGGACGGCGTGACGCTCGAGGGCGAGTGCACCGGCAATCTCTGCCTCACCCGCTCCTGGCCGGGACAGATGCGCACGGTTTACGGCGACCATGCCCGCTTCGAGATGACCTACTTCTCGACCTACAAGGGCAAGTACTTCACCGGCGACGGCTGCCGCCGCGACGCCGACGGCTATTACTGGATCACCGGCCGCGTCGACGACGTCATCAACGTCTCCGGCCATCGCATGGGCACCGCCGAGGTCGAGAGCGCGCTGGTGGCGCATCCGAAGGTCTCGGAAGCCGCCGTGGTCGGCTACCCGCACGACATCAAGGGCCAGGGCATCTACGCCTATGTCACCTTGATGGCCGGGGAAACGCCGAGCGAGGAGCTGCGCAAGGAGCTCGTCGCCTGGGTGCGCAAGGAGATCGGCCCGATTGCCTCGCCGGACCAGATCCAGTTCTCGCAAGGGCTGCCCAAGACCCGTTCCGGCAAGATCATGCGCCGCATCCTGCGCAAGATCGCCGAGGACGAGCCGGGCGCGCTGGGCGACACCTCGACGCTCGCCGATCCCGGCGTGGTCGACGATCTCGTGCAGCACCGGCAGAACCGCAAGGAGAAGCAGGCCTGAGCCCGGCCTGTCCGGCGCGCCGTCCTCGGATTCGTCAAGGACCTCGACACTCCCGCGGATGTTTCCGCGGGAGTGTTGTTTTCATGTCATTTACTTGCGGACGAAGTTTTCCTTTCCTCAAGCGATCCGAGTGCTCCCGGCGGGGAGTGTCACCGGTGTCACCGGGCAAGGGGGATGCGATGCGGATGGCAGCGATCAGGCTGGCCTTGGCAAAGGCGGTGATGGTGGCGGCATCGGCGATCGGCGCCACGCTGGCGACGGCCGGCACGGCCTCAGCCCGGCCCGAACTGGTCGGCATTGCCGGCGACTATTCGCCCGGCACGATCGTGGTCAGGACAGGCGAACGCAAGCTCTACCTCGTGCTCGATGGCAGCCACGCCATGCGCTACCCGGTCGGAGTCGGCAAGGTGGGCCGGCAATGGGCCGGCACCACCAAGATCGACGGCAAGTACAAGAATCCGGCCTGGGCTCCACCCGCCGCCGTCAAGCGCGACAAGCCGGAACTGCCGGATGTCATTCCCGGCGGCTCGCCGCGCAATCCGATGGGCGTCGCCGCCTTGACGCTCGCCGGCGGTGAATATGCGATCCACGGCACCAACGTGCCGAATTCGGTGGGCGGCTACGTCTCGTATGGCTGCATCCGCATGCTCAACCAGGACATCACCGACCTCTACGAGCGCGTCTCGATCGGCACGACCGTGGTGGTGACGCGCTGAACGACCACGCCGTCACATCCGGGAATCGGGGCCCCTAGAATACATTCCCTCCTAGCGGTTCCCGGACGGAACTTTTCACCTGTAGTTGTACGGCCTGCGGTATTTATAACTTCTTTAATCTTGGTTGAGCCTACTACCCGGATACAACTCTGGGGAGTGGGGATGTTCGGGTTTAATTTCAAAATAGGAACGAAGCTCGGGATTACGGCGGGGATCGGTGTGGTCCTGGTCGCGGGCATGCTGGCCAACCAGATCGTCGGCAACCAGTCGATCGCCGAACTGACTCGCCTGGCCGTCATCAACATGGCCAACAAGTCCAATGCGCAGGGCGCCGACGCGGCGCTGCTGCGCGCTCAGCTCAACCAGCAGGAGATCGCCCGGGCGACGACGCCTGACCGGCTCCAGGCCAGCCTGCAGGCGCTCCAAGGCAACCTCGCCGCCGCCGGCAGTGAAGTCGAGGCCGCACGTCAGCGCGCGACCCGCGCCGTGGCGCAGCAGCTGTATGCGGAGATTCGCCAGTCCATCGACAAGTCCGCCGCAGCCGGCGCCGATTTCGCGCGCGCGCGCGGCGAAGTTCTCGCCAAGATCTCGGCTCGCAACCAGGCTTTCGACGCCTGGAAGCGCAGCTTTCCCAAGCTGATGAGCCTGCCCAGCCTGCTCGCCTCCCCCGTGCATTTCAGCATCGAATCCGAACTGCGCACGGTCGACGCCGCCATGGCCTCGGTCAACGCTGCGAGCTGGCGCTTCGGCACGACCTCGGATCCGGCACAACGCGACATCGTGACCGCAGGGTTGGACTCGCTGCTCACCGACATGCAGAAGTCCCGCGAGCTCACCAACAACAAGGACATCCAGGCCGGGATCGACGAGCTGATCACCACCGCGACCGCGTTCAAGGCGGCGGCGCTGGACTACTTCAAGGCCGACGAGGCCAGCCGGCGGATCTTCGACGAGACGGTCGTCACCACCGATCAGGAGATCAGGAAGCGGCTGGGCGAAGGTGTGAAGATCGCCACGGACATGCTGTCGCTGCGGCAGAGCCAGTTGTCGGCCGAGATGGAGCGCGTCGGCAACGTCGCGATCGTGGTCGGCGCTCTGGTGGTGCTGATCCTGATCGGCTCGGCCGTGTTCTCGTCGCTCACCATCGCCCGCCCTATCCGGCGCGTCGGCGAAGTCCTGCTCGAACTCGCCAATGGCAACAAGGCGGTCAAGATTCCGTACACCGAGCGCGGCGACGAGGTCGGCGACAATGCGCGCGCGGCTCGCACCTTCAGGGACAATCTGATCCGCATCGAGCAGATGGAGCTCGACCAGAAGAACCAGGAGAAGATCGCCGCGCAGCAGCGCAGGGTGGAGATGATCAAGCTGGCCGATGCATTCCAGGCGGCGGTGGGAGGCATCGTCACGACGGTTTCGTCGGCGGCCCATCAGCTCGAGGGCGCGGCCGACACGTTGACGGGCACGGCCAACCAGACGCAGTCGCTGTCGGGAATGGTGGCCGCGGCGTCGGAGGAGGCGTCGACGAACGTCGGGGCCGTTGCCTCCGCCACCGAGGAAATGAGCGCCTCCGTCACCGAGATCAGCCGTCAGGTCCACGATTCCAGCCGCATTGCCGACGAGGCGGTCAAGCAGGCCGAACGGACCGATGCCCGCATCAACGAGCTGCAAGCCGCCGCCGGCCGCATCGGCGACGTCGTCAAGCTGATCACGGCGATTGCCGAGCAGACCAACCTGCTGGCGCTGAACGCCACCATCGAGGCGGCGCGCGCCGGTGAATCCGGACGCGGCTTCGCCGTCGTCGCCAGCGAGGTCAAGGCGCTGGCGGCTCAGACCGCCAAGGCGACCGAGGACATCGGCACGCAGATCGCCGGCATGCAGGCCGCGACGCAGGAGTCCGTCGCCGCCATCAAGGAGATCGGCGCCACCATCACCCAGATCTCCGACATCGCAACGACCATCGCTGCCACGGTCGAGCAGCAGGGCGCGGCGACGCGCGAGATCGCGCGCAATGTCGGCGAAGCGGCCAAGGGCACGGCCGAGGTCGCCGAAAGGATCACGGAGGTCAACCGTGGTGCCAGCGCCACTGGAAGGGCCTCGGGGCAGGTGCTGGATTCGGCACGGTCGCTGACGTTCCAGAGCAGCAATCTCAAAGTGGAGGTGGAGAAGTTTCTAGAGACCGTCCGCGCAGCCTGACCGGCTCGGTGCAGCCGGACCACGGCTGCACCGACTCGCGTAGCGCGCGCGCCAATCAATTTTCGACGCCGTTTCTTTTAATCCCTTTTCAAGCTCAGCCAGGAGCAAGCTCATGATTTTCGACATGACCACTGCCGGCTCGATCGAACTGATGGCCGACCTGATCCGGCACGATCATCGATCGCTCGACACCATGACCCTGTCGCCGGTCGGCGCTTTCCAGACCAGGACCACGACGCTCGAAACCCTGATGCGCGAGGTGACGGACTGCCTCGCCGAGAGCTTCCGGAATCGCGCGGTCGGCGACTTCCCAATGCTCTATTTCGCCTGCGGCAAGGCGCGGGTCGGATCGACAGCGCTGAGCAACCTGTTCGGCATGACGGGCATGCCGTCATACTACCAGCCGCTGAAAGCCATGTTGCGCGATGCGCAGGTGGGCCAGCCCCTGTCGCCCTGGATCGTGCCCTCGGCGAGCGACACGCCGCGCATCTTCAGCAAGGAAACGATCGGGCCCTACGTTCTTGCGGAAAGCCTGTTCAATCCGTTGAAGCTGCTGATCGACGCCGGCTATCCGCCACACCGGCTGCATCTCATCGCGCTCGACCGCGAGCCGGCCAGCGCGCTGGCGTCCTGGCTGGACAAGCTGATCTCGCGCGCTTCGGAAACCACCTTGCTGGCGCACTACGTCATCGCGGCGCTCAGCGCAGCGCGGGTTTGCAGCTACGCCAGAGAGCAGGACGTCGCGGTTACGCACTACGTCTACGAGGTCAGCAAGGAGCCGATCTCATCGATCCGCGTGCTGTTCGATCGCCTCGCTCTGTCGGGCTGCTTTGCCGAGGAAGCCGTGACCTCCTGGCAGCAGCCGGAGCAAGGGCACGGAACCAACGCACGTGTCATTTTCCCGACCGAGGCGGCGATCTACAAGGTGCCCAACCTCCACACCTCCGATAGCGCCTACCGCTATCAGTCTCGCCCGACCAGCACGTTGACCGATGCCCAGCTCGGTGTGCTGGAGCGCTGCGGCGTCAATGCCGTCTATCGCGACTCGGTTGCAGCCTGCATTCGCGACCTCGGCCTGAGCGCGGCGACGTCGGCGCGCCTGTTCGGCGATCGTGCAGGAGTGGCTGCATGAACGGCCCAAGTCACTCTTCGGCCGGAGGCGCATCCGCCTTCCGGCCGGCGGCGGCTCGGACGCACCCCTCGGCGCTCAGCCATCTGCGCCGGCTGGAAGCCGAGAGCATCGCCATCCTGCGCGAGGTCGCGGCCGAGTTCCGCAAGCCGGTGATGCTGTATTCGATCGGCAAGGATTCCTCGGTACTTCTGCACCTCGCCATGAAGGCATTCCATCCGGCCAAGCCGCCATTTCCGCTGCTGCACATCGACACGACCTGGAAATTCCGCGAGATGATCGCATTCCGCGACCGGCGCGTCCGCGAGCTCGGGCTCGAGCTTCTCGTGCACGTCAACCCGGAGGGTCTTTCCCAGGAGATCAGCCCCTTCGTCCACGGCTCAGCGCTCTACACGGACGTAATGAAGACCCAGGCCTTGCGCCAGGCGCTTGAGATGCACGGCTTCGACGCCGCCATCGGCGGCGCGCGGCGCGACGAGGAGAAATCGCGCGCCAAGGAGCGCATCTTCTCCCATCGCAGCGTCACCCATCGCTGGGATCCGAAGAACCAACGGCCCGAGCTGTGGAATCTGTACAACACTCTGCTCGTCCCCGGCGAAAGCATGCGCGTGTTCCCGCTCTCAAACTGGACCGAGCTGGACGTCTGGGACTACATCCAGCTCGAAGCCATTCCCATCGTTCCGCTGTATTTCGCCAGCCTGCGGCCGGTGGTCGAACGCGACGGCGCGCTGATCATGGTCGACGACGATCGCATGCCGCTGCAACCCGGTGAGACCCCGCAATGGCGCTCGATCCGGTTCCGGACGCTCGGCTGCTATCCGTTGACCGGCGCAACGCCGTCGACAGCGTCCGATCTCGCCGCAATCGTGCGGGAGATGGCGGCATCGCGCACCTCCGAGCGGCAAGGCCGCGTGATCGATCGCGACAGCGCCGCCTCGATGGAGCGCAAGAAGGTGGAGGGCTATTTCTGATGGCTGCTCACTCCGCAATCCTCGGCCGGACGCGCGAGTCGGCGTGGACGCAGACTGATGACAGGCCGACCCTCCGCCTCGTCACCTGCGGCAGCGTCGACGATGGCAAGAGCACGCTGGTGGGACGGCTGCTGTTCGATTCCAAGATGCTGCTCGACGACCAGCTCGACGCCCTCGCCGCCGACAGCAAGGTCGCCGGCACCGCCGGGCCGGCGCTCGATTTCGCGTTGCTGGTGGACGGCCTGCAGGCCGAGCGCGAGCAGGGCATCACGATCGACGTCGCCTACCGCTTCTTTGCCACCCGGCGCCGCCGCTTCGTCGTCGCCGATACGCCGGGCCACGTGCAATACACCCGCAACATGGCGACCGGCGCATCGCATGCCGAACTCGCCGTGGTGCTGGTCGACGCCCGCAAGGGCGTCGTCAGCCAGACCCGCCGGCACAGCCATATCCTCGCTCTGCTCGGCGTGCGTCACGTGCTGGTGGCCGTCAACAAGATGGATCTGGTCGGCTTCGATGCCGACCGCTTCACTGCAATCTCGGTGGCATTCCGCACCATGGCCGAGCAGCTCGGAATTGCCGACGTGCAATGCATTCCCGTGGTGGCATGCGACGGCGACAACGTCTTCGGCAACAGCGGGCGCATGCCCTGGTACGACGGACCGAGCGTGATGGAGCATCTCGAGGCGGTCGACGTGTCCGACGGCATCGAGAGCCGGCCATTCCGCTTTCCGGTGCAATGGGTCAACCGGCCAAATCCCGAGTTTCGCGGCTTCAGCGGTCGCGTCGCCGGCGGTACGGTGCATTGTGGTGATCCCGTGGTCGTGCAGCCCTCGGGCCGACGCAGCCGCATCTCGGGCATCGTCACCGCCGACGGCCGGCTGCAGCAGGCCGTATCGGGGCAGTCGGTGACGCTGCTGCTCGCCGACGAGGTCGATGCGAGCCGCGGCGACGTGCTCACCTCCGGCACGCCGCCGATGGTGACCGACCACATCGCGGCGCACCTGATCTGGTTCGACGACGAGGCGATGCGGCGCGGCCGCCGCTATGTGCTCAAATCCGGGACGTCGTCGATCGGCGCCGTGGTCTCGACGATGAAGCATCGCGTCTGCATCGAGACGATGGCAAAGGAATCTGCGCTGACGCTGGAGGCCAACGAGATCGGCTGCGTGGAAGTGGTTCTCGATCGGCCGCTGGTCTGCGATGCCTATCGCGACAATCGCGATCTCGGCAGCTTCATCCTGATCGACCCGTTCAGCCGTCGGACGGTCGCGGCTGGCCTGGTCGATGCGCCGCTGCGGCGGCCGGCGAACGTCAGCTGGCACACGCTCGACGTCGACAAATCGATGCGCGCGCGGCTGAAGCAGCAGAAGCCCTGCGTGCTCTGGCTCACCGGATTGAGCGGCGCCGGCAAATCCACCATCGCCAATCTGGTCGACAGGCGACTGTGCGAGCTCGGCCGTCACACGATGCTGCTCGACGGCGACAATCTTCGCCACGGCATCAATCGCGACCTCGGGTTCACGTCGGAGGCGAGGGTCGAGAACATTCGCCGGGTGACCGAGATCGCCGCACTGCTCGTCGACGCCGGCCTGATCACGCTGGTGTCGCTGATCTCACCTTTCCGCGCCGACCGCGACATGGCGCGCCGGCGCTTCGACGATGGTGAGTTCATCGAGATCCATGTCGCGACTCCGCTTTCGACGTGCGAGGCCCGCGATCCCAAGGGCCTCTACAAGCGGGCGCGCGCCGGCGAATTGTCGAACTTCACGGGAATCGACCAGCCCTACGAGGTGCCCGAGAAGCCCGACATCACCATCGATGGCGGGGCACTGTCGGCAGAAGCCGCGGCCGAGCTGATCGTCCGGCATCTGCGCGAGCATCATTACCTCTGAGCGCCGATCCATCGCCGATGCATCGGCCCTCTAGAAGTCCGAGATGATGCCCTTTCGTTCCCAGTCGCCGTAGCGGGTCGGCTCCGGCCCTTTGGGACCCTGCAACTCCTTCGGTCGCGGCTGGGCCTGCTCGGCCGCGAGCCGACGGCGCTCCTCGGCTTCGGCCAGCGCGCGTTGCGCAGCCGGCGTCAACGCCTTGCGCGGCGACTCATTGCTGGCGACCACGGCCAATGCGGGCTTGCCCTTCGGCTCACTCTTGGGCTCGTTCTCGGGCTCGTTGTTCATCTTACCATTCCACCATTGAACCGGTTCGTTCCCGACCTCATCAGATCGTGTGCCCACCCATGAAAAAACAGGGCTAATAAAAGCAGAGCCGATTCTTACATTTGGCATATTCCGGTGGCAGAGGACCCGCAAGCTGATGGCATGCACCCGATCGTCGCGGAACTGCCTTTCTTCTTTTCGCGAGTAATTTCCAGGCATGCCCCCGCCGCGTTTTGCGACTCCTTCCGAAGTCCCGGGCCTCGCGGCGCGGCGAATCGCCGCCGACGTGGTTGATGGGGTCCTGCATAAGCACCGCACGCTCGACGACCAGCTCGATGGCGCCGGAGCACATCCCGGCCTGAAGCAGCTCGCCGACCGTGACCGCGCATTGATGCGCCGTCTCGTCGCCACCACGCTGCGCCGTCTCGGCACGCTCGGTCACGTGCTGTCGCGGCTGCTCGACCGCGGCGTTCCGACCGATGCGCCGCGGGCGCAGAGCGCGCTGCTGATCGGCGCCGCCCAGATCCTGTGGATGGACGTGCCGGACCACGCGGCCGTCGACCTGTCGGTCCGACTGGTGCAGGCCGACCGCCGAGCCGCGAAATATGCCGGGCTGGTCAACGCCGTGCTGCGGCGCTGCGCCCGCGAGGGCGCGGGCCTGCTCGACGATGCCAAGGGCCAGCCGCTCGACATTGCGCCCTGGCTGCTGAAGCGATGGACCGACCATTACGGCGAGGCGACCGCCAAGGACATTGCCGCGGCGCTCGGCCAGGAGCCGTCGCTCGACCTCACCGTCAAGTCGGAGCCGGCGCAGTGGGCGTCCCGGCTGCACGGCGAGGTGCTGCCGACCGGAACCGTGCGCACCGTGCTGCATGGCTCGGTGACGGTGCTGCCGGGCTTCGCCGAGGGCCAGTGGTGGGTGCAGGATGCAGCCGCCGCGCTGCCGGCCCGCTTGTTCGGCGATGTCGCCGGCAAGACGATCGCCGACCTTTGTGCCGCTCCGGGTGGCAAGACCGCCCAGCTCGCCCATGGCGGCGCCCGCGTCACCGCCGTCGACCGCTCCCCCGCCCGGATGAGCCGGCTGAAGGACAACATGACCCGGCTGCAGCTTGCGGCCGACACGGCCGTGGCCGACGCCGCCGAATGGCAACCGGCCGGCGGCGGCGGGTTCGACGGCATCCTGCTCGATGCGCCCTGCACCTCGACCGGCACCATCCGCCGCCATCCCGACGTGGGCTGGCTGCGCAGCGAAGCCGACATCACCGCGCTGGCCGACACCCAGAGCCGGCTGCTGACCCGGGCGGCGGGCCTGCTCAAGCCGGGCGGAACCCTGGTCTATTGCACCTGCTCGCTCGAGCCCGAGGAGGGCGAGCATGTGGTCGACCACGTTCTCGCCGGCAGCGCCGAGCTTCGCCGTGTTCCGATCGACCCGGCCGAGGTGGCCGGACTGGCCGAGCTGGTAACGCCGGCCGGCGACCTGCGCACCCTGCCCTGCCATTTGCCCCACGCCGACCCGCGGCTCGGCGGCCTCGACGGTTTTTATGCGGCGAGACTGGAGCGGCGGCCTTGAGCGTGTCATCGTGCGCGCCGTGCACCGCCTCATTTGCGGTAGCAGGTTGAGGGCGTCGGCGTTGCGTTAGTCGTTAAATCCTGATTTTGCACCAGATTCTGGTCCCGCGATGATGCTGCATCAGGGCCAAAAATGGTGTATCGGCGGCATTTGCGATCTACTAAGGGTCCGCAACCGAATCCCCCTCTCGACCTAAGGCTTGGCGTGTCCGCCGCTCAACGCAGACGCATATCGACGTTGGTTCTGGGCCGCTTTGCGCGCAGCCTGATGTCCAATGTCAGCGGCGTATCGGTATCGGTATCCGGATTATGGCCGGGCCGCGCCGATCGGCTCATCATTGCGCCGCATGACCTGCGCACCTCCGACGCCACCCGGGCGGCCGAGATCTATGCCGGACGATTCGTGTTCGCCGGCAAGATCGTGACCTGCCATGGCCGCTCGATCTTCGACCTGGAGCCGCCGTCCGAGGACTGGGAGGTCGCCCTGCTCGGCTTCGGCTGGCTGCGGCATCTTCGCGCAGCCGATACGGCTCTCACCCGCGCCAATGCCCGGGCCCTGGTGGACGACTGGATCACCAACCAGATCGGACGTCATCCGCTGAGCCGCAGGGCCGACGTGCTGGCCCGCCGGGTGATCTCGCTGCTGTCACAGGCGCCGCTGGTGCTCGCCGATTCCGACGGCAAGTTCTACCGCCGCTACCTGCGCGGGCTGACCCGCGAGATCCGCTATTTGCGCTATTCGACCATCGACATCCCGGACGGAGCGCCGCGGCTGCAGGTGCTGATCGCGCTGTGCTACGCCGCCCTGTGCCTCGCCAACCAGGCCAAGCACATCCGCAGCGCCAGCCGGAAACTATCCGACGAATTGCAGCGGCAGATCCTGCCCGATGGCGGGCACGTATCGCGCAATCCGGGCGCGCTGATCGAGCTCCTGATCGACCTGCTGCCGCTGCGCCAGACCTTCGCCGCGCGCAACATCGCGCCGCCGCCGGCGCTGCTCAACGCCATCGACCGGATGATGCCGATGCTGCGCTTCTTCCGGCATGGCGACGGCAACATGGCGCTGTTCAACGGCATGGGCGGCACGCCGTCCGACCTGCTGGCAACCCTGCTCGCCTATGACGACACGCACGGCACGCCGATGGCGAGCATGCCGCATTCCGGCTTCCAGCGCCTCGATGCCGGACAGATGACGGTCATCGTCGACACCGGCCCCCCGCCGCCGCCGCATCTCAGCCACGAGGCGCATGCCGGCTGCCTCGCCTTCGAGATGTCGTCGGGGACGAGCCGCATCATCATCAATTGCGGCATGCCGTCCACCGGGCGCGACAACTGGCGCACCTTCGCGCGCAGCACGGTCGCGCATTCGACGCTGACCTATCACAACACCTCGTCCTGCACCTTCGTCGAGATGTCGGCGATGAAGCGCCTGCTGCACGGCGCGCCGATCGTGTCGGGCCCGACGCGGGTGGAGAATTTCCGCGAGGTCGTGCCCGACGGCACCGTGCTGTCGACCTCGCACAATGGCTACGCCGCCAAGTTCGGACTGATCCACCGCCGCGTGCTGGTGGCGGCAGAGGACGGCGCGCGGCTCGACGGCGAGGACACGGTGACGCCGGCGCAGGGCGCTCGGCTGCGCGGCGGCGGGTCGGACTACACGCTGCGCTTTCATCTGCATCCCGCGGTGAAGGCCAGCCGGCTCAGCGACGGCCGCGGCGCCATGCTGGTGCTGCCGAATCGCGAGGTCTGGACCTTCGAGACCTTCGAGGACCGCGTCGACCTCGAGGACAGCGTCTTCCTCGCCGGCAATGACGGCCCGCGCCGCACCACCCAGCTCGTGATCCGCCAGGACGCCCAGCAGGCCCCGTCCATCCGGTGGAGCTTCGTCCGCTCGTCGACGTCGCCGAGCGAGACCAACGCGCGCAGGAATGCAAGGC
Source organism: Bradyrhizobium aeschynomenes (assembly GCF_013178945.1). Classification (GTDB taxonomy): domain Bacteria; phylum Pseudomonadota; class Alphaproteobacteria; order Rhizobiales; family Xanthobacteraceae; genus Bradyrhizobium; species Bradyrhizobium aeschynomenes. The sequence continues at coordinate 97,868 of NZ_JABFDM010000010.1, read as the reverse complement.
GGGAGCCCGAACTGCCGCTGTAGGCGGCAGACCGTTGTCGCCGCCGGCAAAAGCTGCTATGAGCCCGGCTCTCGCGCGACTGGCGACTTTGGATGGAGCACCATCGGGGAGCGCGGGATCGACCGCCGTGCGCCTGGGCAACTGAACCTCCTGCACAAGGATTCTGCCCGCCATGACCAACCAGCTTCGTCCCGTCCGTCGTGCTCTGCTTTCCGTTTCCGACAAGACCCGCCTGACCGACTTCGCGCGGGCGCTCGCCGCCCGCGGCGTGGAATTGATCTCGACCGGCGGCACCGCCAAGGCCATCGCCGAGGCCGGCCTGAAGGTGAAGGACGTGTCCGACCTCACCGGCTTTCCCGAGATGATGGATGGCCGCGTCAAGACGTTGCATCCCAAGGTGCATGGCGGCCTGCTCGCGATCCGCGGCAATGACGAGCACACCGAGGCGATGAAGACCCACGGCATCGCTCCGATCGACCTGCTCGTCGTCAACCTCTACCCGTTCGAAGCCGCCGTCGAGCGCGGCGCGTCGTTCAGCGACTGCATCGAGAACATCGACATCGGCGGCCCGGCGATGATCCGAGCGGCGTCGAAGAACCACGAGGACGTCGCCGTCGTCGTCGACGTCAACGACTACGAGGCCGTGCTCGAGGACCTCGCGCGCCACGATGGGTCGACCACGCTGCTGCTGCGCCGCCGGCTCGCCGCCAAGGCCTATGCGCGCACCGCCGCCTATGACGCGGCGATCTCGAACTGGTTCGCCGCCACCATCCAGAACGATGCGCCGGACTATCGCGCCTTCGGCGGCAAGCTGATCCAGTCGCTGCGCTACGGCGAGAACCCGCATCAGCACGCCGCGTTCTACGCGCTGCCCGGACGGCGCCCCGGCGTCGCCACCGCGCGCCAGCTGCAGGGCAAGGAGCTGTCCTACAACAACATCAACGACACCGATGCGGCCTATGAGTGCATCGCCGAGTTCGACCCGGCGCGCACCGCGGCCTGCGTCATCGTCAAGCACGCCAATCCGTGCGGCGTGGCCGAGGGTCCGGACCTCGTCACCGCCTACCAGAAGGCGCTGGCCTGCGATTCGACCTCGGCGTTCGGCGGCATCATCGCGATGAACCGCAAGCTCGACGCCGCCACCGCGCGCGCTATCACCGGCATCTTCACCGAGGTGATCATCGCGCCCGATGCCACCGAGGAGGCGATCGCGATCATCGCCGGCCGCAAGAACCTGCGGCTGCTGCTGGCCGGCGCGCTGCCCGATCCGCGCGAGGCCGGCCTCACGGCCAAGACCGTCGCCGGCGGGATGCTGGTGCAGAGCCGTGACAACGCCGTGGTCGACGACATGACGCTGAAGGTCGTGACCAGGCGCGCGCCGACCGACGCCGAGTTGCGCGACCTGCGCTTCGCCTTCCGCGTCGCCAAGCACGTGAAGTCCAACACCATCGTCTATGCCAAGGACTCGGCGACCGTCGGCATCGGCGCCGGACAAATGAGCCGGGTCGATTCGGCGCGCATCGCCGCCCGCAAGGCGCTCGATGCCGCGGCGGAGCTGAAGCTCGCCGAGCCGCTGACCAAGGGCTCGGTGGTCGCCTCCGACGCGTTCTTCCCATTCGCCGACGGCATGCTGGCCTGCATCGAGGCCGGCGCCACCGCCGTCATCCAGCCCGGTGGCTCGGTGCGAGACGACGAGGTCATCAAGGCCGCCGACGAGCACGGCATCGCGATGGTGCTCACGGGTGTCCGGCACTTCCGGCACTGATCGCGCCCACAACCTCCGCCGTCATTCCGGGATGCGCCGCAAGGCGCAGGCCCGGAATCCATCACCACGATCGTGAGTATGGATTCCGGGCTCGCCCTCCGGGCGCCCCGGAATGACGGCGGGGCAAGTGTCACGCGCCCTGCCCTGCACGTCGATCTACGTTGACCCGCGCCAGCAGGATCAGCCCCGTCGCGAAGAACAGCACCAGCGTGGCCATGCCGGCCTTCTGGCTCGCGGTCGCCGCGGTGATGATGCCGATCAGCAGCGGGCCGATGAATGACGTGACCTTGCCCGTCAGCGCGAACAGGCCGAAATACTGCGCGACACGGTCGCGCGGCACCATCCGGATCAGCAGCGAGCGCGAGGCCGCCTGCAGCGGCGCGCCGCAGGCGCCCATGACGCAACCGAGCAGCAGGTAGGCGCGCTCGGGCCACGAGCCGAACAGCGGGCCTCCGGGCGAGGCCGGCGCGACCGGAATGAACAGGATCGAATCCCGGCTGACCAGGAGGATCGCGATGATCGCGAGCAGCAGCAGGCTCATGCTGCCGGCGATCACCCGCTTCGGCCCGAGCCGGTCATCGAGCTTGCCGCCGAGCCAGCCGCCGAACGTGCCGGCGGCGGCGAGGATGATGCCGAAGGTGCCGATCTGGATCGTGTTCCAGCCGAACGTCCCCGCGGCATAGATGCCGCCGAATGCGAACAGCGACACCAGGCCGTCGGTGTAGATCATGTTGGCGAGCAGGAAGAGCGCGATGTCGCGCTGCTGCGGCAGGCTGCGCAACGTCTTCTTCAATTGATCGAGGCCTTCGCGCACGGCCGCGCCGAGCCGGTGCCGCGCCGGAAAATCCGGCGTGAACAGAAACATCGGCAGTACGAAGACGATGAACCAGAGGCCGGTGAGCGGCCCGGAGATGCGGTCGCCCTCATGCGTCGCCGGATCGAGCCCGAACAGCGGCGTGTGTCCGAACAAGGTGCGGCCGCTGTCCGGATTCGCCGCGAGAAAACCGAGCACGATGATCAGCGAGAGAATGCCGCCGACATAGCCGGTGGCCCAGCCGGTGCCGGACAGGCGGCCGATGCGCTCCGGCGGCACCAGGGTCGGCATCATCGCATTGTTGAACACGGTCGCGAATTCGACGCCGATGGTGGCGATCACGTAGGCCGCGAGCAGCTGCGGAATCAGTTCGGGTGCGCCGGGCCGCCCGATCCACATCAGGCCAGAGCCGATCACCAGCATCGCCCCGAACGCGGCAATCCACGGCTTGCGCCGTCCGGTCGCATCGGCGATGGCGCCGAGCAGCGGTGACAGCAGCGCGATGACGATGCCGGCCGCGGCCGTCGCAAAGCCCCACAGCGCCTGACCGCTCGCCGCATCGGGCGCGACGTGGGCGGCGAAATAGGGCGCGAAGACGAAGGTCGTGATCAGCGTGAAGTAGGGCTGCGTGGCCCAATCGAAGAAGATCCAGCTGACGACGGCCGCCCGTCCCGGATAGGTTCGGCCGTCAGCCGCATCGGTGGTCTCGATCGTGGTGACGGCCATGCGAAAATCCCCTGGGATCACGGTGTCGCGTTTTACGCCGGCGACGGGGCCCTATAACATCCGATCGTCCCAGGCGGATGTCAGCATCGGCAGAATCTCCATGTCCACGTTCACGTTTGATCGACGACGACTCCTTTCGGGCCTGATGGCGTCGGCAGGTTTCATGCTGTTGCTGGCCGGTGGCCCGCCGGCACGCGCGCTGGACGCGCGGGGCATCGACATCCCGCTGCCGCCGAACGTTGCGTTGCCGGCCGACCCGCCTGCGCATGGCATGGTGGTGGCGCAGGAGCGGATTGCAGCCGAGGTCGGCCAGCGTATCCTCGCACTCGGCGGCAACGCGGTCGATGCCGCGGTCGCCACCGGCTTCGCGATGGCGGTGACCTATCCGGTCGCCGGCAACATCGGCGGCGGCGGCTTCATGGTCATTCACCTCGCCAAGACCAATGAAGACATCGCGATCGACTATCGCGAGACCGGACCTGCCGCCATCACGCGCGACATCTTCCTCGGGGCCGACGGCAAGCCCGACATCGGCAAGTCGCGCGATTCGGCGCTGTCGATCGGCGTGCCCGGATCGGTCGCCGGGCTCGCTTTGGCGCTGGAGAAATACGGCTCGGGAAAGTTCACGCTGGCGCAACTGGTGCATCCGGCGATCGTGCTGGCGCGCGACGGCATCCCCGTTGCCGACGACGTCGCGGTCACGCTGCCGATGATGGCGCCGCGGTTGGCGAAGTGGAAATCCTCCGCGGCGATCTTCATGCGTCCCGACGGGACGGTGCTCAAGGACGGCGACCGGCTGATCCAGCGCGACCTCGCCGCGACGCTCACCGCCGTCGCCGAGCAGGGACCGCGCGGCTTCTACGAAGGGCCGGTCGCCGACAAGCTCGCCAAGGCCATCCAGGATGCCGGTGGCATCATGACATCGGCCGATCTGAAGTCCTACCGGCCCGCGTTGCGGGCGCCGGTGCGCGGCACCTATCGCGGCCATGACATCGTCTCGATGCCGCTGCCCTCCTCCGGCGGCACCGTGCTGATCGAGATGCTGAACATCCTCGAGGGCTTTCCGCTCGCCGAGCTGAAGCAGGGCTCGCCGGCCTCGCTGCATCTCTTGGTGGAGGCGATGAAGCGCGCTTATGCCGACCGCGCGCGCTATCTCGGCGATCCCGCTTTCGTCGATGCGCCGGTGCGCGCGATGCTGTCGAAGGACTATGCGGCGCAGCAGCGCGCCAGCATCGATCAGGCACGCGCGACCAGTGCCGGTGACGTGCTGAACATCAAGCCGCTCCGCGAGGGCAGCAACACGACGCATTTCTCGGTGGTCGACAATGACGGTAACGCCGTCAGCAACACCTACACGCTGAACTTCCCCTATGGCGTCGGCCTGGTCGCCGAAGGCACTGGCGTGCTGCTCAACAACGAGCTCGACGATTTCACCGCCGCGCCCGGCGCCTCGAACGCCTTCGGCCTGGTCGGCTTCGAGGCGAACCTGCCGGGGCCGGGCAAGCGGCCGCTGTCGTCGATGTCACCGACGATCGTGCTGAAGGACGGCAAGCCGGTGCTGGTGACGGGCTCGCCAGGCGGCAGCCGGATCATCTCGACCGTGCTGCAGGTGATCGTCAACGTGCTCGACTATCAGATGGACATTCGCGAGGCGGTCAACGCGCCGCGCCTGCATCATCAATGGATGCCGGACGAGGTACGGATCGAGAAGGGTTTTGCCGACAATGTGCTGGCGGAGCTGCGGGCGCGGGGTCACAAGATCGAGGAGCCGATGGGGCGAACGTCGGCCAACTCGATCCTGGTGACGCCGGCCGGGCCGGTCGGCGCGCCCGATCCGCGCAGCAAGGGCGCGACCGCCGCCGGGCGTTGATGCCAGTGCGGATAGCGGCGTGGCGGTTCCGCGCCATGCCGGATGTCGTTGCCCCGGATGACGATTTGCCGCCGCCCCGTTGGGGCGTTCCACCGTGTCCTTCCGTTGGCGAGGTGCCGAAGCCGGGTTAGAAGAATGCCAGGGCGCAGCGTGGCTCGCTCGCAGAAACGATTCAGGCGTTCTGGTGAACTTGCGAAGATTTTCGGTCGGTCTCCTGGTGTTTGCGGGTCTGCTGGTGGCGGGCTGGCTGACCTATCGGCCCGACCGGGCGCTGCGCGCGGCGACGACGGCGGTGGCGCAGATGATCTGCGCCAAGACGTTCGTCTCCGGCCTCGATCCGCACACCGTGTTCGCGGAAACGATGGAGCGCCCCGGCCTGCGCCGCTTGCGCGCCGTGATGCGCTACCGCGTCGAAACCGACATGCGGATGGTGGAAGCCTCGCTGCTCGGCCTGCACGCCACCCGCGCGACGTTTCATGACGGGCTCGGCTGCGTATCGCCGCAAGGCCAGAAGCCGCCTTACGTGCCGCACAGCGACGTCGGCGCCTTGCGCACCGCCGGGCCGGCGCCGGCGCTGCCTGATTTTGCGCAACCAAGCACGGTGGAACCTACCGAGCCCGCCCTCAAGACCGCACTCGATCACGCCTTCGAGGAGCCGGCCAATCCGCCGTTCCGGCGCACCAAGGCGGTCGTCGTCATCAAGGACGGCCGGCTGATCGCGGAACGCTATGCCCCGAACATCGGCGTCGATACGCCGCTGATCGGCTTCTCGATGACGAAGACGGTCACCAACGCACTGCTCGGGGTCCTCACGCGGCAGGGCAAGCTCAGCCCGTCGATGCCGGCACCGGTCGCGGAATGGCGCGATTCCGGGAATGGCCGGCACGCAATCACCATCGAGCAGTTGATGCGCATGACATCAGGGCTGGCGCTGGACGAGACCAATTCGGGCTTCGATCCGTCGAGCCAGATGGAGATCCATCGTGACATGGCGGCCTTTGCCGTCCATGCGCCGTTGATCGCGCCGCCGGGTCACCGCTGGGCCTATTCGAGCGCGAGCACGCAGATCCTGGCCCGCATCATCCGGGATGTCGCCGGCGGGCCGGAGCAGGCCATCGAGCTCGCCTGGCGCGAGCTGTTCAACCCGCTCGGCATGCGCAGCGCGACGCTGCAATATGACGGCACCGGAACGTTGCAGGGTCACGCCAACATGCTGGCGAGCGCGCGCGACTGGGCGAGACTCGGGCTGCTCTATCTTGGCGATGGCGTTGCCGGCGACACGCGGATCCTGCCCGAGGGGTGGGTGGCGATGTCGGCGACCGCAACGCTCGACACCGACTATGGCGCCGGGCTGTGGACTAATCGCAGCCAGCACGCCAACGCGCTGGGCCGCGCCCGCGCCGGCATTCCCGCGGACGCCTTCTTCGCCTTCGGCCTGCTCGGCCAGCGCCTGGTGATCATGCCGAGCCAGCGCATGGTCGTGGTTCGGCTCGGCGATTCCGTCGATCCTGACGGAGACATCAAGGGCGTCGCGCGGCTGGTGCGCGAGGTGATCGCCGCGACCGAATCGCCGGCGACCGCCGCGAAGTAGCGCTCAGCGACCCACTTCGTAGGGCCCGCCTTTTTCCAGCGCGATCTTGTAGGCCGGCCGCGCCTCGATACGGGCGAGCCAGTCCATCGCGCGCGGATGGCCCTGCTCCAGGCCGCCGCGCGCCGCGGCCGCCTGCAGCGGAAAGCTCATCTGGATGTCGGCGGCGGTGAAGTCGTTGCCGGCGAACCAGTCGCTGGTCTGCAGCTCGCTCTCCCAGAACGCCATATGCTGCTTGAGCTGCGGATTGACCAGCGTCGTCAGCGCCTGGTTGGAGACCTTGCGCACCAGCGGACGCAGCAGGGCGGGGGCACGCTTGGGCATGATGTTGAACAGCAGCTTGAGCAGCAGCAGCGGCATCGCCGAGCCCTCGGCGTAGTGCAGCCAGTACGAATAGCGCAGCCGCTCCGGCGTCTTCGGCGGCGGGATCAGCCGTCCATTGCCGTAGGTCTCGATCAGATATTCGACGATGGCGCCGGACTCCGCGACCGTGTTGCCGTTGTCCGTGATCACGGGTGACTTGCCGAGCGGATGAATCGCGCGCAGCTCCTTTGGCGCGCGCATGTCGGGCTGGCGCTCGTAGCGGATGATCTCATAGGGCAGGCCGAGTTCCTCGAGCAGCCAGAGCACACGTTGCGAGCGGGAGTTGTTGAGATGGTGAACGGTCAGCATAGAGGCCCCAGGGAGAGATCGAGTGGCAGGCGGTGTTCCGTAGCAGGACGGAACGGCTTCGGCGAGGCATGGGATGCGCTCCAGAATGTCCGTATATTTACCCGGGTAATATTGACAAATATTTTTATCCGGGCTTAATTGATCTCCTCCGAAGGGATTGATGAACATGGATACCTACACCGCCTTTGCCGGCCACACCCGCATCGCGGCCGGGCCGCTCCCCAAGGTCGCGCTGGCGCTGAAGCACGGCCCTGCGACGACCGCGGCGGTGATCATCCTCAGCGACCGCACCGGGCGTCCGATCGACCTCGATCTGCGGGGCAGCGACCGGGAGATCCTGGCGCGCCTCCCCGCGGACACGCGGGCCGCCGCCGACGAGCCGCCGAGCGAGCCGCGCGGTCGCGGCCGGCCGAAGCTCGGCGTCGTCGCCCGCGAGGTTACGCTGCTGCCGCAGCACTGGGAATGGCTGAGCGCCCAGCCCGGCGGCGCCTCGGTGGCGCTGCGCAAGCTGGTGCACGATGCCCGCCGCGCCAGCGGCGACAAGGATCGTGCCCGCGAGGCCCGCGATGCCGCCTATCATGTGATGTCGGCGATCGGCAGCGACCTGCCGGGGTTCGAGGAGGCGTCGCGGGCGCTCTTCGCCGAGGATCTCGGCCGCCTCGCCGCCCTGATCGCGGACTGGCCGGCCGACATCCGCGACCATGTCGTGGCGCTCGCCCATCGTCACCGCGCGGACTGAGTGCCGCTGCCCAAGAGCGCCAGCGAGAGCGGCCGTCCGCGGCCCGCTCTCGCTTCAATTCCTTCAACGCGGCTGCGCCTCGATAGCAGGTCGGCCGACGGACCCATGCCGTGTCAACTCCCGCGCCTCTCCGCAAGCCGTTCCTGACGTTCCTCGCACCGATGATGCTGAGCAACATCCTGCAATCGCTGTTCGGCACCATCAACAACGTCTATCTCGGCCAGATGATCGGCGTCGACGCGCTCGCCGCGGTGTCGGTGTTCTTCCCGGCGATGTTCTTCTTCGTCGCCTTCGTCATGGGTCTCGGCTCCGGCGCCAGCGTTTTGATCGGCCAGGCCTGGGGCGCCAGGGAGATCCTGAAAGTGAAGGCGATTGCCGGCACGACGTTGACCATCACGCTGCTGCTCGCCGGCCTGATCGCGCTCGGCGGCCTCTACAGCCGCGAACTGCTGACCGCGCTCGCCGCGCCCGCCAACATCCTCGATGCCGCCGCGAGCTACGCCCGCATCATGATGATCACGATGCCGCTGACGTTTGCCTACATCATGCTGTCGTCGCAGCTGCGCGCAGTCGGCGATACCGTGACGCCGCTCGCCGCGCTGGCCGCCTCGACCCTGCTCGGGCTGGTGCTGACGCCGGTGTTCATCCGCGGCTGGTTCGGCGCGCCCCAACTCGGCGTCGCCAGCGCGGCCTGGGCCTCGGCGATCTCGACGCTGCTGACGCTCACTCTGCTCCATCTCCATCTGCGTCGGCGCCAGCATCCGCTCGCGTTCGATACGGCGTTCCTCAGGGGCATGCGGCCAGATCCAAAGCTGCTGCGCATCGTGCTGCGGCTCGGCATTCCCGCAGCCATCGGCATGATCGTGATGTCGCTGGCGGAGATGGTGCTGATCGGGCTGGTCAACGGCTTCGGCTCGGACGCCACGGCGGCCTATGGCGCCGTCAATCAGGTGCTGGGTTACGTGCAGTTTCCGGCGCTGTCGATCGCGATCTCGGTCTCGATCTTCGGCGCCCAGGCGATCGGCCGCGGCAACGCGGCGCAGATCGGCCGCATCGTGCGCACCGGGATCGAGATGAACGTGGTGCTGACCGGCGGCCTGGTCGCGCTCGGCTATCTGTTCTCGCGCAGCCTGATGGGGTTGTTCATCACGGACCCCGCCGTGATCGAGGTGGCACAGCGCTCGCTCCATATCGTCTTGTGGAGCTCGGTGCTGTTCGGCCTGTCGACCACGTTCTCCGCGGCGATGCGAGCGGGCGGCACGGTGTGGACGCCGCTGGCGATCTCGGCCTTCTCCATCATCGCCGTCGAGGTGCCGGTCGCGACGTGGCTCAGCCGCAGCATCGGCCTCGACGGGGTCTGGCTCGCCTATCCCGTCACGTTCGCAACCATGATGCTGCTGCAGATGAGCTATTATCTGCTGGTCTGGCGCAAACGGACGGTGGAGCGGATGATCTGAAGCGCCGGCGAGCTGCAATATGACGATCATCATAAAGCTCTGGACGCCGCCGCGGCGCTGGACCACAATGTGCAAAACCTCCGAGGAAACCGCCCATGAGCCGACCTGCACCAGAGTTCCTGTTCGACTTCGGCAGTCCGAACGCTTTCCTGAGCCATGAGGCGATCCCGGCCATCGTCCAGCGCATCGGCGTCCAGTTCTACTATGTGCCGGTGCTGCTCGGCGGCATCTTCAAGGCGACCAACAACAAATCGCCGGCCGAGTCGCTCGCCGGCATCAAGAACAAGCGCGAGTTTCACGAGATCGAGACCCAGCGCTTCCTCAAGCGCTACCATGTGCAGCCCTGGGTCTGGAACCCGAACTTCCCGGTCAACACGCTGAACCTGATGCGCGCCGCGATCGCCGCCCAGCTCGAGGGCGTGTTCGAGCACTATGTCGACGCGGCGTTCCACCACATGTGGCGCGAGCCGAAGAAGATGGACGATCCCGAGATCGCGATCGCTGCCATCACATCGTCCGGGCTCGACGGCGCCAGACTGTTCGCCCGCGCCCAGGAGCCGGAGGTGAAGGCGAAGCTGGTCGAGAACACGCAGCGCGCCGTCGAGCGCGGCGCGTTCGGCTCGCCGACCTTCTTCGTGGGCAACGAGATGTTCTTCGGCAAGGAGCAGCTGCGCGACGTCGAAGAATTCATCCTCGGCAGATAACTCCGTCATTGCGAGCGCGGCGAAGCCATCCGGGGCGACCCTCACGACTCTGGATGGTTTCGCTGCGCTCGCAATGACGACGTGGTGAGAACGGAGACCCCCAGCATGCAACAGCGCAACGCCACCGTCGCGGTGATCGGCGCCGGCGATTATATCGGCGCCGAGATCGTCAAGAAGTTCGCCTCCGAAGGCTTCACCGTGTTCGCCGGCCGGCGCAACGGCGAGAAGCTGGCTCCCTTGGTGGCCGAGGTCGAAGCCGCCGGCGGCTGCATCGTCGCACGCTCGCTCGATGCGCGGAAGGAGGACGAGACCACCGCCTTCCTCAACGATGCCGACAGGCATGCGCCGCTCGAGGTCGTGATCTTCAACGTCGGGGCCAACGTCAACTTCCCGATCCTGGAGACCACCGACCGGGTGTTCCGCAAGGTCTGGGAGATGGCGTGCTGGGCGGGCTTCGTCACCGGCCGCGAGGCGGCCAGGCTGATGCTGCCGCGGGGCGGCGGCAAGATCTTCTTCACCGGCGCGACCGCGTCGCTGCGCGGCGGCGCGGGCTTTGCGGCGTTTGCCTCCGCCAAGTTCGGCCTGCGCGCGGTGGCGCAGTCGATGGCGCGCGAGCTGATGCCGCAGAACATCCATGTCGCCCACCTCATCATCGATTCCGGCGTCGACACCGCCTGGGTGCGGGAGCGGCGCGCGCAGTTGTGGGGCAAGGAGGCCCTCGACAACCCCGACCTCCTGATGCCGCCCGCCTCCGTCGCCGGCGCGTATTGGCAGCTCTACCAGCAGCCGAAGAGCGCCTGGACCTTCGAGATGGAGATCCGGCCGTTCGGCGAAAAATGGTAAGGGGCGACTAGGGAGTAGCGAATAGCGAATGGAGCCCATCCCCATTCGCGACTCGCCATTCGCCATTCGCTTCTGCATGATGCGGCCCGCTCACAGAGGGATCCACCATGCGAATTCTCGTCGTCGGCGCCGGCGCGATCGGCGGCTATTTTGGCGGCCGGCTGCTGCAGTCCGGCACTGATGTCACGTTCCTGGTCCGCCCCCGGCGCGCATCCGAGCTGGCCAGTGCCGGCCTCGTCATCCGCAGCCCGGCCGGCGACGTCACCCTGCCCAATCCGCCGACCGTCCAGGCCGACAGTCTGAAACAGCATTTCGATGTCGTGCTGCTGAGCTGCAAGGCGTTCGACCTCGACGACGCGATTGCGTCGTTCGCGCCGGCCGTCGGTCCCGACACCGCGATCATTCCGCTGCTCAACGGCATGAAGCATCTCGACGTGCTCGATGAAAGGTTCGGCCGCGCCCGCGTGCTCGGCGGGCTCTGCGCGATCGCGGCGACGTTGAACGACAACCGCGAGGTGGTGCAGTTGCAGCCGATGCAGTCGCTCAGCTTCGGCGAGCGCGACGGCGGTTCGTCCGACCGCGTCCGGGCGATCTTCGAGATCTTCCAGCGCGGCAATTTCAATGCCTCGGCCAGCGACCACATCATGCAGGACATGTGGGAGAAGTGGGTCTTCCTCGCTTCGCTCGCCGCATCCACCACCCTGATGCGCGCACCGGTCGGCGTGATCCTGACCGCACCCGGCGGCAAGGACTTCCTGCTGGGCATGCTCGACGAATGCAGCGCCGTCGCCGCCGCGGCCGGTTATGCTCCAGCCGGTGCGTTCTTCCAGCGCGTCTCCGGCATGATCACGGCGGAGGGCTCGCCGATGACCGCCTCGATGTTCCGCGATCTCCGCGCCGGCCTGCCGGTCGAGGCCGATCACGTCATCGGCGATCTGGTAGCACGTGCCGACGCTGCAAAGGTGCCGGTGCCGCGGCTCCGGATTTCGTACACGCAGCTCAAGGTGTACGAGGCGCAGCGGGGAAAGTAGTTACTCCCACGCGCGACAAGCGGGTAAAAAGTGTATCTGTGAACCACGATGCCGCCACGCCCACCGCTGTCGTCCCGGCCTTGAGCCGGGACCCATACCCCCAGGGAGCGGTTTGAGGCGGGCTGGTCATAGGCATCCTGCCGATCACGACCGCCGCAGCGTATGGGTCCCGGCGTTCGCCGGGACGACGCCTTTTGCTTGGCCGAGATCGAACTACAAATGCGCCAGATAATGCGCCAGCGCGGTGATCTCCTCCGCTGAGAGCGGATACGCAACGTCCGTCATCGCGGCTTGGCTGCCGCCGACGCGCTGGCCGCTCTTGTAGTCGTGCAGGGCCTTGACGAGATATTCCTCGCGCTGGCCGGCGAGCCGCGCGACACCCTTGGTGCCGGCGTAGCTGTCGAGATGACACGAGGCGCAGCGGCGGCCGGCGGCGGCCTCGGCGCCCTTCTTCGACAGATCCGGATCATCGTCCGGCGGCGGCTTGGCCGGCTGCAGCGAGGCGAAATAGGCGCCGAGATTGCGGATGTCCTCATTGGTGAGCTGCTCGACGATCGGCTTCATCGCCTCGTTCTTGCGCGTGCCGGCGCGGAAGAACACCAGCTGCCACTGGATGAACTGATCCTGCTGGCCGGCGAGCGAAGGAATGTTCTCGGTCTGCGAGATGCCGTTCTCGCCGTGGCAGCCGACACAGAGCTCGGCCTTCGCCTTGCCCGCGGCGACATCGGCCGCATGGGCCGGCAGCCCCAGAACAAAGACCATCGACGCGGCCGCCATCGCCCGGCGCATTCTACGTTTCCCTGGATTCATCGCGGGGGTTCGAGCTCCCATCATTGTTGTCATGCGAGCAGTGCCTGCTCGGGGCGCCACGCCTGTCATCAACGCGCGACAGCCAAAAGAGTTGGGGCTGCGGCCGCCAGGATGGCAGCGCGCAGCCCCGCTTATTGTCAGAGGCTCACTTCTTCTCGTAGCTGATGCGATAGATCGCACCGGCCCAGTCGTCCGCCACCAGGATCGAGCCGTCCTTGGCGAGGACGATATCGTTCGGTCGGCCGAGATAGCCCTGGTCGCCCTCGAGGAAGCCGGAGGCGAACACCTCCTGCTTGGCATCCTTGCCGTCGGGGCCGACGATCACCCGCATGATCCGTGCGCCCTGGTACTTGTGGCGGTTCCAGGAGCCGTGCTCGGCGATCAGGATGTTGTTCTTGTACTCGGCTGGGAACTGGTCGCCGGTGTAGAACTTCATCCCGAGCGGGGCCACGTGCGCCCCGAGGTTCAGCACAGGAGGCGTGAACTCGGAGCACTTGTGGCCCATCGCGAACTTCGGATCCGGCATGTCACCCTGGTGACAATAAGGATAGCCGAAATGCTCGCCGATCCGCGAGATCATGTTGAGCTTGTCGCTCGGCAGGTCGTCGCTGACCCAGTCGCGCGCATTTTCCGTGAACCAGTATTTGCCGGTGCGCGGATCGACATCGCCGCCGACGCTGTTGCGCACGCCGAGCGCCCAGATCTCCGCATTGCCGGTCCGCGGATCGACGCGGCGAATCTGCGACACCGAAGTCGGCGGAATGCCGATGTTGAAGGGGGGGCCGAACGGCAGATAGAACCAGCCCTCCTTGTCGACCGCGATGTATTTCCAGCCATGCGCGGCATAGGACGGCATGTCGTCATAGACGACCTTGCCCTGGCCGAGATTGTCGACATTGGCCTCGGCGTTCTCGTACTTGATCAGCTTGTCGACCGCGATCACGTAGAGATTGCCGTCCTGGAAGGCGAGGCCGGTCGGCATGTTCAGGCCCTTGAGGACCGTCTTGACCTCGCGCTTACCGCCCTTGTCGGTGATCGCATAGACGTTGCCGAGACCGAACGAGCCGACGAACAGCGTGCCCTTGTCGCCCCAGGCCATCTGCCGCGCGGCGAGCACGCCGGACGCCCAGACCTCCATCTTGAAGCCCGGCGGGAGCTTCACCTTCTTGACGAGGTCGGCAAGCTCGGCATCCGATGCGCCGGTCGGCGGTCCTGACGGCGGCGCCAAGCCCTTCTGCGCCTCGGTCTCGTCCCCGAGGAACCAGTCGTCCGGTGGATGTGTCCAGAATTCCTTGGTGCCGGATTCGTATTTCTTGAGCGGCTTACCCGCGTCGGATTTCTGCTGCGCGCCGGCAATGCTGGTGCCGGCGAGAAGACTGATCGTTGCAAGCGCAAGAACGCTTCGGTGAAAAGCCGATGTCATCGCTTCACTCCCATGAGGCAGCTCGTTTGGCTGCGTCTACTTATCGGAACGTGTTTGGAGACGTTCTTTGGCCGACCAGATCCAAGGTCAGGCGTGAAAATGGTAGCACATCCTGAGCGAGTGAGAAGCGCATTGCTGCCAAGCTTGCTTGATCGCGGCTTGCATGTCTCGCGTGCTGACATGCACGATCGATATGTGCGCGTTTGCAGCGCACCGGTCGTTGCCGGAGCGGCGGCGGTTGCCATGCGCTGTATTCATGCGCACTCATCGACTGCGCACGATTGGCTCACCGATCCGCACTCGCTAGGGTGAGCGAGCGACATGGCACTGTGCGTATTCAGTGCCTTCAAGACTCATGCCGAGCAGGATGCCAATGACTGAGCCGTTCGATGCCCCCCTACCGAAGGCTGGCGCAGGCGTTCTCGATTTGCTGCGACGATTCGCGGCTGACCCGGCGGCCGCGGCGAGCCACGGTCAAGAATGCCTGAAGAGGGCGCAGGCGATCGAGCCGGAGCTCAAGGCATTCGAATATCTGCCGCACGACGTCGCGCCGAAGACCGGGCCGCTGGGCGGAATTCCCGTCGCCATCAAGGACATCATCGCGACCGCGGACATGCCGACCACCAACGGCTCGCCGATCTATCGCGATCACGTGCCGGCGGCGGATGCCTGGGTGGTGGAGCGGCTGCGCGCGCTCGGCGCGACGATCTTCGGCAAGACGGTGTCGACCGAATTCGCCTGGCGCCATCCCGGACCCACCGTCAATCCCTGGAACCCCGCGCACACGCCGGGCGGCTCGTCGTCCGGCTCGGCCGCAGCGGTCGCCGCCGGGCTGGTCCCGCTCGCGCTGGGCACGCAGACGCTCGGCTCGGTGATCCGGCCGGCCGCCTTCAACGGCGTCGTCGGCTTCAAGCCGAGCTTCGGCGCGATCCCGCGCGTCGGCGTGCATCCGCTCAGCCCCTCGCTCGATCATGTCGGCTTCTTCGCACGCCGCGTCGACGACGTCGCGCTCGCGCTCGCGCTGCTGGCGGGGACCAGCTCCGATGATGTGCATGGCCGCCCTCTGCCGGGCTTCAGCGTAGACAGTACGCACGGACTTGCGCCGCTCGCCGGACCGCGGCTCGCGCTCGTGCGCTTCGCCAAATGGGAGCGCGCCGAGCCTGAGCAGAAGGCCGTGTTCGAGTCCGTCGTCACGAAGCTGCGCGGCGCTGGCGCCGCGATCGAGGAGATCGAGCTTCAGATGCTCGACGCCGTGCATTGGGATGCGATCACCACGATCATGCTGAGCGAGGCGACCACGATCTTCTCCGATCTGATCGCGCGCTACCCGGACCGGGTCAGCGACGTCATGAAGGGGCACGTCGAGAGCGGGCGGACCAAGACCGCGATGGAGTATCTCACGGCAAAGGCGGCACAGGCCGAGCGGCAGAAGGCCCTCGCGGCAGAGCTCGACGGCTTCGACGCCGTGTTGACTTTGCCCGCCTTCGGCGAAGCCCCGCGCGGCCTCGACTGGACCGGCGATGCCGAATATTGCGCACCCTGGACCTTTGTCGGCGCGCCGGCGGTGTCGCTGCCGGCCGGGTTCGGCAAGAATGGCCTGCCGCTCGGCGTGCAGATCGCCGGCCGCTATCGCAACGACCTCCACGTTCTCCGCGTTGCCAAATGGGCCGAGGCGGCGCTTGGCTTCGATCCAGGCGTGCCGCCGCTGGCCCAGTAGTGCTCACGACGTCGGAGGACACCGCGAGCGGCCGCAAAGGTCACCTGCGACAAAGCCCAGTGGCGGGTTCGCCAGCGGCGCTGTAAAATCATTCCATGACAGTCACAGACATCGCGAGCAGAACCTATAATCACGGCTGGCGCCTCGATCCGATCGTGCGCAGCCTGCTCGACACCGATTTCTACAAGCTGTTGATGCTGCAAATGATTCGGGAATTCTACCCGAATCGGAACGTAACCTTCTCGGTCATCAACCGGACCAGGCGGGTGCGGCTCGGCGACGTCATCGATGAGGGCGAGCTGCGGGCGCAGCTCGACCACGCCCGCACCATCCGCTTCACCAAGAAGGAGCTGATCTGGCTCGCCGGCAATACGTTCTACGGCAAGACCCACATGTTTTCGCCGGACTTCATGGACTGGCTCGCCAATTTCCGCCTGCCCGAATACGAGCTGCGCAAGTCCGATGGCCAGTACGAGCTGCACTTCCATGGGCCGTGGACGCACACCACGATGTGGGAAATCCCGGCGCTCGCCATCGTCAACGAGCTGCGCTCGCGGCAGGCGATGAAAGGCCAGGGCCGGTTCGCGCTCGATGTGCTGTTCGCCCGCGCCAAGGCCAAGCTGTGGGCCAAGGTCGAGCGGCTGCGCAAGCTGGAGGGGCTGCGGCTGTCGGATTTCGGCACACGGCGACGTCACGGCTTCCTGTGGCAGCGCTGGTGCGTCGAGGCCGTCAAGGAAGGTCTCGGCTCCTCCTTCACCGGCACCTCCAACGTGCTGCTGGCGATGGACAATGATCTCGAAGCGATCGGCACCAACGCCCATGAGCTGCCGATGGTCGCCGCGGCGCTGGCCAAGGACGATGACGAGCTGCGCTTCGCGCCATACCGCATCCTCGACCAGTGGCGGCAGACTTATGCGGGCAACCTCCTGATCGCGCTCCCCGATGCCTTCGGCACCAAGGCCTTCCTGCGCGATGCGCCGGACTGGGTGGCGGACTGGACCGGCTTCCGCCCGGACAGCGCGCCGCCGATCCAGGCCGGCGAGGAGATCATCGCCTGGTGGAAGTCGAAGGGGCGTGATCCCCGGCAGAAGCTGCTGGTGTTCTCCGATGCGATGGACGTCGAGTCGATCGAGCAGATCCACCATCGCTTCTCCGACCAGGTGCGGCTGTCGTTTGGCTGGGGCACCAACCTGACCAACGACTTCGTCGGCTGCACGCCGGACGGCTCGGTGGATCTCGATCCGATCTCGCTGGTCTGCAAGGTGACGTCGGTCGACGGCCGTCCCGCCGTGAAGCTGTCCGACAATCCGGAGAAGTCGACCGGCGACCCGGCCGAGATCGCGCGCTATCTGCGCGTGTTCGGCGATGCCGGTCGCGTCCGCACGCCGGTGGTGGTCTAAAACCGACGGTATTTTCTCCATTTTGCCATGTTTCTTGTTCCGGTTTTGTTCGAGTTGAGGTAAAACTCGCCCACGAACACGCAGATCGGTGACGGGAGATCGTGGGCATGCGTCGGGGGATCCGCCGGGTC
The DNA here is from genome assembly GCF_013178945.1 of Bradyrhizobium aeschynomenes. Taxonomy (GTDB): domain Bacteria; phylum Pseudomonadota; class Alphaproteobacteria; order Rhizobiales; family Xanthobacteraceae; genus Bradyrhizobium; species Bradyrhizobium aeschynomenes. Next base: position 80,178 of record NZ_JABFDM010000010.1, on the reverse strand, counting down.
GGGCGACGATGGTCAGCCGCCATTCTCGTGGTCATCATGGTTACCATGTCGATGCTGACCACGGCAGGGCCCGCCGCGGCCGACAAGCGCGTGGCGCTGGTGATCGGCAACTCCATCCATGAGCGTGCGCCGCTGCTGGACGAGCCGGCCGCCGATGCACGGCTCGTCGCCGATCGGCTGGCCCAACTTGGCTTCGCCTTGAGCGGCGGCGCCGCGCAGATCGACCTTGACAAGAAGGGCTTCGATCGCGCGCTTGCCGAGTTCAAGGGCCGGATCGCCGACGCCGACCTCGCGCTGATCTACTATGCCGGCTATGGACTCAATCTCAACGGCACCAACTATCTCGTGCCGGTCGACGCCGCGCCGACAAAAGCCGCCGACCTCGATACGGAGCTGCGTGATCTGAGCGGGATCCTGAGCGAGCTGAACGGATCGGCGCACCGCCAGAACGTGGTCATCCTCGACGCCTTCCGCTCCAATCCCTTTGCGCCGCGCGGCATCGCCGGTCTCGCCGCCGGCCTCGTTCCAGTGGGCGTGCCCGCGCGTACCGTGATGTCCTTCGCCGCGCAGACGGGCACGGTCGGACAGCGTGGCGGGGACGGTCACGGCGCCTTCGCCGCCGCACTCGCCGAATCGCTGCAGCAGCCCGGCCGGCGCCTGATCGAGATCTTCAACCAGACCAACGCCGCGGTCGAGCGTACGACCAACGGGGCACAGCAGCCTCTCGTGATGTTCACGCTGGTCGACGGCGATGCTCCGCTGACCCCCGCGGCACCGAAGCCTGCGCAGGCTGGCGGCCCGGTCGCCAGCCAGACCACCCCTCCGCCTGCGAGCCCGGTTGCCTCGTCCGCGGCGCAGGACGCGCGGACGCCTGGTCTGGCCGTGCTGTATGACGAGGATCCCTCCGATCCCCAGGGCAGGCGATATCCCGGCTCCGTGACGTGGCGGACCGAGACGATCAAGAGCCCGCAATCGGGGCGGCCCATGCCCGTGATCCTTGCCGAGATCGATATTCCCGACCGCAGGCTGAAGGTCAGCCTGCAACTGCGGCGCAACGACGATCCTGCCTTGCCGGCCAGCCACGTCGCCGAGCTCACATTCCGGCCCGCCGCCGATTTCGTCGGTGGCGGCATCAGCAACGTACCGGGCATCCTGATGAAGACGGAAGAGAAGGCCCGCGGCACGCCGATCGCAGGGCTCGCCGTCAAGATCACGGAAAGTTCGTTCCTGGTCGGCTTTTCCAACGTCGAGGCGGATCGCACGCGCAACCAGCAGCTCCTCGCGAGCCGCGGATGGTTCGACATTCCGGTCGTCTACACGAGCCAGCGCCGCGGGATTCTCGCCATCGGCAAAGGTCCGAGCGGGGACAGGGTGTTCGCCGACGTCCTTCCCGCTTGGGAAAAATCCCAGCCGATCCGATAACCGGGCGTTCGGGAAAAAGCTGCTGAAGGGGGCAACGACGGAGCGAGACTTTTGGAGCGGGCGAAGGGGTTCGAACCCTCGACCCCGACCTTGGCAAGGTCGTGCTCTACCACTGAGCTACACCCGCATCCGTGACGACTGGGCAGCGTGGCCGCCAGCGACGGGCAGACCTATGCCAAATGCCGCGGACGAATGCAACAGGTCTGCGACAGGTTTCGTACGCCGGCAGCCTTCAAATTTGGGTGTCGGACGCCTCGAAACTGGCCCGACGCGGCCGATTGACGGGCCCTTGCATGAATGGATTGAAATTTCACCGGCGACCGCCACTTAAAGTGACGGAAACCGTGTATTGAGGCGCGGCGGCGGCTGGTTCCCGGCTCGCTGTCCACCCAGCTTTTTCGGACGAGGACCCCCGTGACCATTGTTGAGCAGGGCAGCGGAGCGGCGCCGCAGGCGCCGGATCTGATCAAGGACACCACGACCCAGAGCTTCGTGAAAGACGTGATCGAGGAATCGAAGCGTCAGCCGGTCCTCATCGACTTCTGGGCGCCCTGGTGCGGCCCGTGCAAGCAGCTGACCCCGATCCTGGAAAAGGCCGTCAAGGCCGCCAATGGCAAGGTCAAGCTGGTCAAGATGAACATCGACGAGCATCCCGCGATTCCCGGCCAGATGGGCATCCAGTCGATCCCGGCAGTGATCGCCTTCGTCGGCGGCCGTCCAGCCGACGGCTTCATGGGCGCGGTTCCCGAAAGCCAGATCAACGCCTTCATCGAGAAGATCACCAAGGGCGTACCCGGCATCGGTGAGCCCGACATCGCGGAGATCCTCAAGGAGGCCGAGGCGGTGATGGCCGAAGGCGACGCGGCGGGCGCCGCCCAGATCTATGCCGAGGTGCTCTCGTTCGACGCCGCCAACATCCCGGCCCTCGCCGGCCTCGCCAAATGCTACCTCGAAACCGGCGCGATCGAGCAGGCCAAGGAGACGCTGGCCCAGGTGCCCGAGGCCAAGCGCACCGATTCGGCCGTCTCGGCGGTGCAAGCCGCGATCGACCTCGCCGAGCAGGCCCAGTCGCTCGGGCCCATCGGCGAGCTCGAACAGAAGGTCGCCGCCAATCCAGCCGACCATCAGGCGCGTTTCGATCTGGCCATCGCGCTGAACGCCGCGGGCAAGCGGACGGAAGCCACCGCCCACCTGCTCGAGATCGTGAAGCGCGACCGCAAGTGGAACGAAGACGGTGCGCGCAAGCAGCTCGTGCAGTTTTTCGAAGCCTGGGGCGGTGCTGACGAGGCGACCGTCGACGGCCGCAAGCGGTTGTCGACGATCCTGTTCTCCTGACCGCAGCTAAGCGGGGCACTTCGAGCGGACACGGGTTTAGCGGACACGAGGTATCGCATGCCGATCAATGCCGAATATCGCGGTCCCGCCGAGCTGCCGGAGATCATTCCGGTGTTCCCGCTGGCCGGTGCGCTGCTGCTGCCGCGCGGCCAAATGCCGCTCAACATCTTCGAGCCGCGCTACCTCGCGATGGTCGATGATGCGTTTCGCGACGGTCATCGGCTGATCGGCATGATCCAGCCCGACGTCACGCATTCGGCGAACGAGGAACGGCCGGTCCTGTTCAAGGTCGGCTGCGTCGGCCGAATCACCCAGCTCGCCGAGTCCGGCGACGGGCGCTATATCCTCGAGCTCACCGGCGTGTCGCGCTTCAAGGTGGTCGAGGAGATGACGGTGCTGACGCCTTACCGTCAGTGCAAGGTCGATTACTTCCCGTTCCTCGACGATTTCACCGCCCGCAAGGGAGAGAGCGCCGTCGACCGCGAGGCGCTGCTCGCGGTGCTCACCGACTTCCTCAAGGCCAACAATCTGAAAGTGGACTGGGCGGGCATCGAAGCGGCACCGAACGAGGCGCTCGTCAATGCACTGGCGATGATGTCGCCTTACGGTCCGGCGGAAAAGCAGGCGATGCTCGAGGCTCCGGATCTGAAGACCCGGGCCGAGATTCTGGTCGCCGTCACCGAGATGGACCTCGCCAAGAAGCGCACCTCGGGCGATCCGCCGCTCCAGTGATCATTCGGCCGCAGCGATGCGCGGCGCCGGCGGCATCGCCGTGAGGCGCATGAGGCCGATGGTGGCCAGGATCACACCGACATAGACCATCAGCTGCATCGCCGTGGGCTGATCGGTATACCCGATCAATGCCTTGAGCGTGCGGCCGGCGACGCCGCGCTCGGGCAGAAGCGCACTCGAATCCCAGACCACGCGATCGAGCCACGTCAGCCAATTGGCGCGCGCGAGGAAGACCACGGCCTGGGCGGCCATCCCGGCCGACAGCAGCGTGATCAGCACGGTCGTGGTCTTGAACAGGGCGCGCGGCGGAATCCGCATCAGCCCGAAATAGGTCGCAAGGCCGACGGTGATACCGAGCAGCAGGCCGAGGAGTCCTCCGCCCAGCAACGCACCAGCCGAGCCGTCGCCCGAGGCAGCAACACCGTAGAGGAACAGCGCGACCTCGCTGCCCTCGCGCAGCACTGCCATCGCAATCACGATCGCCAGCGCGATCAGCGGTTTGGAGCCGTCGGACACAGCCCGCCCCATGCTCCGCAGATCGCTCGCCAATTCACGGCCGTGCCGGGCCATCCAGACATTGTGCCAGGTCAGCATGATCACGGCGGTTGCGAGGATGGCCGCGTTGAAGATCTCCTGCCCCATGCCCTCGAACAATTGCGTCAACGCGCCCGCGAACGCCGCAACGACGCAGGCGCCGGCGAGCCCCGCAAGCAGGCCGCCGCCGATCCAGCGCAGCCGATGCGACACACCATTGGTGACCGCGAGCACGATGCCGACGATCAGGCCGGCCTCGAAGACTTCACGAAAGACGATGATCAGTGCGGCGAGCATGGCACGACCGTCCTATTGAACGTTGATGAAGCCGCGCGCCTTTTCGTTGAAGTCGTTGTGGAACTCGTAGCGTCCCGACTTCACCGCGCGGACGTTGAGCACCGCCTCGCTGTTGGCGGCGACCACCTTCTCGATCTTGAGCGTCTCGCTCTCGAACTCCATCGCCTTGGCGTCCATGTTCTTGACGCGAATGGTGAGCGGCGCATCGGCCGGCACCGTCGGCTCGTTCGGCTCGAACTGCCCGTTCGCATAGGTCAGGCAGATCTCGTTCGGCCCGCCAGCCTGCGCCTCCGTCGACAGCAGCAGCATCCCGACGCTTCCGCCCACAACGATCAACTTCCGCACCACGTCGACCAACATCGATCAGTCCTCTCGTATCAAGACAAGCAAATCGGAGAACCGGCCCGCGGCCCCATCGATGGCGCGGTACCCGTTCGCGACGACGAACAGCTAATCGGCCCGCCGCCAGGTCTGCAAAGAGACTCCTTCTAAGTTGGAACCATTCTTTGCGAATGTGTCGCGGCAGTGGCGAGCACCGGGCCGCCGGAGGTCGAGCGGCATCGTTTGGTTACGAACTTCCCCTGCTTGCCATATCGTCGCCGCGCATCGCTGTCCGTGGACAAAACGCGGCGAAATGATTGCCGTCGCGCAGCAGGCCTGCAGCAAAGATGAGGCGCGCCTCAATAGCCTGCGGCGGCGAGAACGACGACGCCGGCGAGCATGACCCAGCCGACATGGCGTGCGCGCGTTGCCAGTGCATTCGCGCCTGCTGCAAAGCCGAACACCACGACAGCCGTGGCGACGGTCCAATGCCGGGCCGGTTCGGAGCCCATCCAGGGCGCCGCGATCAGGAGCCCGCCGCAGCCGATCCACGCCACCGTGCCGGCCTGCCAGACCAGTCGCAGCAGAATGCGCAGCCGCTCCGGCGAGATGGTGGCGCGCGCGAACACGGCGGTCTCGCCGAGGATGCCGTGGATCACGGCCACGATGATGGCGCTGGCTCCGGCACATTGCAGCAGCATGTCACGCATGATCGACTCCATACAGTTGTGTATGGAACATGCGCCTTGCGCTGGCGATCGTCAATACACTTGTGTATGGTGCCGAAAATGGTGGCGACATGAACGAGCAGCTCTCGGCGAAGGACTGGCTGGACCAGGGTCTCAAGGTGCTGGCCAGCCACGGCTTCACCGCGCTCAAGGCCGAGCCGATGGCCAAGGCCATGGGCGTGTCGCGCGGCAGCTTCTATTGGCACTTCGCCGACGTCTCGGCGTTTCATGCCGCGTTGCTCAAGCATTGGCGCGAGATCGCCGCCGAGCAGATCATCACCGGCATCGAGGCGAGCGCGGGCGATGAACCGGCCATCGCCGTTCTGCTTCGTCGCACCTTCTCGATCAGGCTGACGTTGGAGCGGGCGGTGCGCAGCTGGGCCGCCGCCGATCCGATTGCGCGCCACGCCGTGCAGGCGATCGACAGGCGGCGGCTCAACTATGTCGAAAGCCTCCTCGCCGCCAACGGCCTGCCCCAACCCGTCGCGCAGGCGCGGTCGCAAGTGCTGTACTGGGCCTTTCTCGGCAACGCGCTGTCGGACCGTCACTTGCCATCGGCGCAGCAGCAGGCCGTGATCGCCGAGCTGATCCGGATCGCCCTGCACCCGCCTTGAGTGACGACAGCGCCGCTGATGTGCTAGAGAGACGCCCGCCGGAGATCCTTGCCATGAACGCCCCGCTCGAACGCCCCGCCAATTCGGTCGATCCCAAGCTGCTCGAAATCCTGGTGTGCCCGATGACCAAGGGGCCGCTGGAGTATGATTCTGCGAAGCAGGAGCTGGTCTCGCGGTCGGCGAAGCTCGCTTATCCGATCCGCGACGGCATTCCGATCATGCTGCCCGAGGAAGCGCGGAAGATCGACTGACGATGCGTTCCGTCGCGATCCGCTGCGCGCTTGTGCTGGCCTTGGCCCTGCTCCCTTCGCTGGCGCGGGCGGAGGAGAGCGCGATCCGCGTCGGCGCGCTCGACGCGGTGCTGACGACCCCGGCAGGCGTCGAACGGCCGCCCGTGGCGCTGCTGATCGCCGGGTCCGGGTCGACGGACCGGGATGGCAATGGGCCGCAGTTGAAGCCCGCGACCTTGAAGAAGCTCGCCGAGCAGCTGGCTGCCCGCGGCATTGCCAGCCTGCGCTATGACAAACGGGGCGCGCGCGGCTGGAAGGCGGAGTTCGGCCGGCCGGAGGACTTCCGCTTCAAGGACTATGTCGGCGACGCCGCCGCCCTCGTCGACTTCCTGCGCGGCAAGTTCGCCCGCATCGTGCTGGTCGGCCACAGCGAGGGCGGCCTGGTCGCCATCCTCACCGCCCGCCGCACCCCGGTCGACCGCCTCGTCCTGCTGGCGGCGGCGGCGCGGCGGCAGGGCGATCTGCTCAAGGCGCAGCTCGAGCGGAAGTTGCCGGCGGCCAAGATGGAGCCGGTCGCCAAGGCCATCGACGCCATCATGGCCGGGCAGATCGTCGATCCCACCCCGCCCGAGCTGCCGATCGCGCCAGCCATGCAGCCCGGCATCGGCTCTGCGTTTGCCGAGGATCCGATCGATCCGCTGAAGCAGATCACGATCCCGATCCTGATCGTCGGCGGCGCCCGCGACCACCAGGTCGCCCGCCTCGACATGGTCGCGCTCGCCGCTGCGGCCCCGGCCGCCAAGACGCTATGGCTGCCGGAGATGAACCACGTGCTGGTCGACGTCGCCAATGAGGACGAGAACCTCGCCTCCTACAACGACCCGGACCGCCCGCTCGATCCCGACCTGGTCGAAGCCGTCGCCGGCTTCATCACCGCCGCCGGCCCGCGCTAAAGCATGATCCGGAAAAGTGCGCAGCGGTTTTCCGAAAAGATCATGCGCAAACAACAACCTAAAGCGCGGTGACGATTCATCCTGATCGCCTCGCGCTTCAGGTCTTACAACGCCTCGCCCTTCAACAGCCGCGGCATCTCGCCGGTAAGGCCCGCGGCCTGCTTGATGAACAACTCCTTCAGCGGCGGCGCGCGATCGACGATGCCGAGACCGATGTCACGCACCGTGCGCAGCAAGGTCGATTTGTTGGAGAACAGGAAATTCAGCGAGTTGGTGGCGAGGCCCATCGCCATCGTGTCGAACCGTCGCCAGCGCTGGTAGCTTTCGAGCACGTCGACCTGCCCGGGATCGATCCCCATCCGCGCCGCATCGACCACCACCTCGGCCAGCGCCGCGACATCCTTCAGCCCCATGTTGAGCCCCTGGCCCGCGATCGGATGGATCACATGCGCGGCGTCGCCGACCAGCGCCAGCCGCGGCGCGATGAACGAGCGGGCGACGAAATAGGACAGCGGAAACGCCTTGGGCTGGTCGAGCACCTTGAGCTCGCCGAGATGCAGGCCGGCGCGCTTCTCCAGCTCGGCGTGGAATTCGTCTGCGCTCAGCCCGACGAGGCGCTGCGCCTCCCTGCGCCGCTCGGTCCACACCAGCGAGGAGCGTTTGCCGGTCAGCGGCAGGATCGCGAACGGCCCCGGTGGCAGGAAATGCTCCTCGGCGCGGCCGCCATGATCGCGCTCGTGACCGACGGTCACGACGATGCCGGACTGGTCGTAATCCCAGCCATGGGTCTGGATGCCCGCACGCTCGCGCAGCCGGGAGCGCGCGCCGTCGGCCGCCACCAGCAGGCTGGCCTCGAGCTGGCTACCGTCCCCCAGCGTCACCGCAACACCGTCGGAGCGGGTCGCAAAGCCGGTCACCGGCATTGCCTTGAGCTCGACGCCCGCGGCTTCGGCATGCTTCACCAGTGCATCGATCAGCAGCCGGTTCTCGACCATGTGCGCGAACGGCTCGCCGGCCTCGACCTGGCCTGCGAACGTCAGAAAGGCCGGACGGGTCGCATCCTCGAGCCTGGAATCGGTGATCACCATGTCGAGGATCGGCTGCGCTTCCGGCGCCACGTCGGCCCACACCCCGATCGCGTCGAACAGCTTGCGGCAGGCCGCGACGATGGCGCTGGCGCGCGGATCGCGGCTCGGCCGGTTGGCGAGCGCCGGATCGGCCACGATGACCGGCACCTCGGGCCCGAGCCCCTGTCGCAGCGCGAGGGCCAGCGCCAGGCCCGCAAAGGCCCCGCCACAAATGACAATGCTTCGCTGTGTCGTCATGCCGCCCTGCTCACGGTTACTCTTGCGGGTGGAGTATAGCTAGGCGAAACAGGGGCGTGAACCAAGGGCTGCCACCCGAGGCCGTCAATTCCGGGTGCCTGATCCACCCTCGATGGGGCAGGTGCGGGCCGCCCGAGCCAGCGAAAGCATGACGCCATGTCCAAGGGACTGATCGACCTGATCTCGATCCTCGACCTCGAGCCGATCGAGGTGAACCTGTTCCGCGGCAACAGCCCGAAGACCAGTTGGCAGCGCGTGTTCGGCGGCCAGGTGATCGGCCAGGCGATGATGGCGGCCTGCCGCACCGTCGAAGGCCGGCTGCCGCATTCGCTGCATTGCTATTTCATCCTGCCGGGCGACCCGCAGGTGCCGATCATCTACCAGGTCGAGCGGCTGCGCGACGGCAAGAGCTATGCGACGCGGCGGGTCACCGCGATCCAGCACGGCAACGCGATCTTCTCGATCATGGTCTCGTTCCACAGCGACGAAGAGAGCGCATTCAACCACCAGGACAAGATGCCGGACGTGCCGCCGCCGGAGAAGCTGACGGCGGAGGAGATCTCCAAGCAGCCGATGTTCCAGGAGGTCTTCCAGCGCATGCCGGACTTCATCCGCCGCTACTACGAATCCGACCGGCCCATCGAACTGCGCCCGGTCGAGCTCAGCCGCTATTTCGGCCAGAAGATCGACGACGGGCGCATTCACGTCTGGATCAAGACGGCGGCGAAGCTGCCGGACGATCCGGCGCTGCACATGTGCGCGCTGGCCTATGCGTCGGATTTCTCGCTGCTCGATGCGGTCATGGCGCGCTATGGCCGCACCTTGTTCGACAAGCGCATGATGCCGGCCTCGCTGGATCACGCGATGTGGTTTCACCGGCCGTTCCGCGCCGACGAATGGCTGCTTTATGCGCAGGATTCGCCGAGCGCGCAGGGCGGCCGCGGGCTGACCCGCGGCTCGATCTTCAAGCCCGACGGCACGCTGGTCGCCTCCGTCGCGCAGGAGGGATCGATCCGCGAGCGCCGGGCGTAGCCGACCTACGTCGGCTGCGTGGTGCGCGGCACCAGCGCGAACTGGGAGATGTACCAGGCGCTGTACCAGCGCAGCAGCCACGGGATCGGGATGATCACCGACGAGCCGAGCACGAACACCAGGGTGCGCCACAGCACCTGCAGGCCGGTGCCGTTGAACACCACCTCGCGCCGCGTGCCCTGGATGTTGCGGCAGATCCAGCGCATCCAGGCAGCCGCAACCCAGGCCCAGCCGACGATGGTCACGACCGACACGATCAGCGCCAGATACCAGGCGAAATAGACGACGGGGCTGCCTTCGAAATGGATCGGCAGCGGCTCGCCATTGGATGCGATCCGGCTCAGCACCCAGCGCATCACCATCCAGCCGAGGAACGCCTGGGCAATGACGGCGGCGAGCTTGATGATCGGCTGATCGCTCATGCCGACATAGGTCAGCACGCCCATGCCGACGAAAACGTACCAGATCTCCAGCGGCTGTCCGATGAAGGACAGGTTCGGCCGGCCGGGCACGCTGATCCGCTCCACCACGTAGCGGTAGAGATAGACCGCGGTCCAGGGCGTGATCACGATCAGGAACTGGCCGATGACATACAGCAGCGTCCAGCCCAGATAGGACCACGTGCCGAGCTTGATCGAGACCGCGCCCGCCGGGGCGGGGGCGCTGCGGTCAAAGGCCGGCGGACCACCGGGCGCGATGCTCGGCCCACCCGACATCAGCCCGGGAATGCGTCCGGCCTTCTCCCAGCCGGCCATGCCGTCGCTCCACAGCAACGTTTCCGCAGTCACGACGCTCCGGGCAATCAGGTCGCGCAACTCGTCTTCCGAAATGGGGCCCTGTTGCTGACCTTGCTCTGCGTAATACCAGGAACGATTCGACATGGGTGGTCCTTGAATGGAGGCGGCAGGAAAACGTCTTCAATCTGTCGGGCGATGTCGACTTTCGTTCAGTGATATCGGTCACTCCTGACGTTTTCACTTAACGCTGCGCTGAATTTGTGCCATTTGCCTAGGAACAGGCCACAATGGCCGTCCGAAGCCTGCTCCAAAAACAGGCTGCCCAGACCCGAGGAAACCAAGGCCCGACCATGAAGCTCGTCGTCGCGATCATCAAACCCTTCAAGCTCGACGAGGTGCGTCAGGCCCTCACCGCGATCGGCGTCCACGGCATGACCGTGACCGAGGTCAAGGGTTACGGCCGCCAGAAGGGCCACACCGAAATCTATCGGGGCGCCGAATACATCGTGAACTTCCTGCCCAAGCTGCGCATCGAGATCGCGGTCAACTCGGATATCGCCGAGAAAGCCGTCGAGGTCATCACCACCCATGCGCGCACCGGACAGATCGGCGACGGCAAGATCTTCGTCACGCCGATCGACCACGCCCGCCGCATCCGCACCGGCGAGACCGACACCGACGCGCTGTAGGCAGCCGCAACGGCTGCACGCCCGCCGCAACGGCGCGGCGGAACGAGAACTTTCAATCTGATCTGACATGCCGGGGGGACTGTCATGGGGGCCTGCGCGTCTCGTTGCCTGCGCGCGACTGCAGCTTTGGCTGCAGCAGGCGTTGCGATCTTCACCACACCCGTCCGGGCGGCAGTGCCGTCCACGATCGAGCCGGCCGACACCGCCTGGATGATCGTCGCCACCGCGCTGGTGCTGATGATGACGATCCCGGGGCTGGCGTTGTTCTACTCGGGCATGGTGCGCAAGAAGAACGTGCTGGCGACAATGGCGCAGAGCCTCGCGGCCGTGATGCTGATCTCGATCCTGTGGGTCGCGTTCGGCTATTCGCTGGCCTTCGTCGGCGACGGCAACTGGATCGGCACGCTCGACCGCGCCTTCCTGGCCGGCATGGGCATGGACAGCGTTCATCCCGGCGCCAAGACCATCCCGGAAGCGCTGTTCATGCTGTACCAGATGACGTTCGCGATCATCACGGTGGCGCTGGTGGCGGGCTCGGTGGCCGACCGCATGCGCTTCTCGGCCTACCTGCTGTTCAGCATCGCCTGGTTCGTCTTCGTCTACGTCCCGCTGGCGCATTGGATCTGGGGCGGCGGCTTCCTCGCCCAGGCCGGCACCGTCGACTTCGCCGGCGGCCTCGTGGTGCATCTCTCCGCCGGCACCGCCGGCCTGGTCGCCGCGCTGGTGATGGGACGGCGGCAGGGCTACGGCTCGGAGAACCTCTCGCCGTTCGACCTGTCGCTCGCCGTGGTCGGCACCGGCCTGCTCTGGGTCGGCTGGTTCGGCTTCAATGGCGGCTCGGCGCTGGGCGCCAACGCGCATGCCGTGATGGCCATCCTCACCACGCACTTGGCGGCCTGTGCCGGCGCGGTGACCTGGGGCGCGCTGGAATGGTCGACCCGCCGCAAGCCGTCGGTGCTCGGCATGATCTCCGGCGCGGTCGCCGGCCTCGGCACGATCACCCCCGCCTCCGGCTTCGTGGCGCCCTGGCACGGCCTGGTAATCGGCGCGGTCGCCGGCATCATCTGCTACTGGGCCTGCACCTCGCTGAAACACCGCTTCAACTATGACGATTCGCTCGACGTGTTCGGCGTCCACGGCGTCGGCGGTCTGACCGGAACCGTGCTGGCCGGCGTGTTCGCCACCGCCGCGATCGGCGGCACCGCCGGGCTGATCGAGGGCAACCCCAAGCAGCTCGCGGTCCAGCTCTATGGCGTCGCCGTGACCTTGGTGTGGTCCGGCGGGGTCACCTGGGGACTGCTGAAGCTGGTCAGCGCCTTCGTGCCATTGCGGGTGTCGCGCGAGCACGAGCTGGAGGGGCTCGACATCTCCCAGCATGGCGAGGCGCTGCAGTAATTGCAGGATTCGGCGCCAATTGATCGGTTCTGAGTCGGCGGATTCTGCCCGCTCAGTGAGCAGCTTTGTGTCCTGAGCCAGACATGCGCATTTATTGCGCACGTCTGCCCATTCATTGGGCGCGACGGAATGGCACAGGCCCATCCCACCCCCCTCAAGGCTGAAAAGGTCAGGATTCATGGCTTGTTAGCCGTGACCAGCCGTCTGGCACGGCATTTGATTCTAGCCCCCCGGCTGTGCCCGCGTCGTGAAGCTCGCGTGGTGAACCTCAGTCGACAAGAAGCGCTCGGTAACGTCCGTGCCGGGCCCAAGCGGGGATAGGACCCATGAAAATTGTTATGGCGATCATTAAGCCATTCAAGCTCGAAGAAGTCCGGGACGCCCTGACCGCCATCGGCGTTCATGGTCTCACGGTCACCGAAGTGAAGGGATACGGCCGTCAGAAGGGCCATACGGAAATCTACCGCGGGGCCGAATATGCGGTGAGCTTCCTGCCCAAGATCAAGATCGAGGTCGCGATTCCGTCGGACCAGGTCGACAAGACCATCGATGCCATCTCTTCGGCCGCCAAGACCGGCCAGATCGGCGACGGCAAGATCTTCGTCATCAGCCTCGACCACGCCGTGCGCATCCGCACCGGCGAAGCGGACGCTGCGGCCCTCTGATTTCGCGCTCAAACCAGAACACTTACGGAGTAGAATAAAATGACGTTCAAACGTCCAACCAGCGCGGGATGGGTCACGCTCGCAATTGCCGGGCTCTGCGTTGCAGGCCTCGCCGATATGGCATTCGCTGAAGATGCACCGGCCGCCGCTGCCGCAGCCGCCCCCGTTCCCAACAAGGGCGACGTCGCCTGGATGCTCGTGTCCAGCGCCCTCGTTCTGATGATGTCCGTCCCCGGCCTGGCGCTGTTCTATGGCGGCCTGGTCCGCACCAAGAACATGGCCTCCGTTCTCACCCAGGTGTTCGCGATCGTCGCGATGGTCGGCGTGGTCTGGACGCTCTACGGCTACTCGCTCGCCTTCACCGACGGCGGCAGCATGACCTCGTGGATCGGCGGCTTCGGCAAGGCCTTCCTGAAGGGCGTCGACGCCAACTCCACGGCGGCGACGTTCTCGAACGGCGTGGTGATTCCGGAGCTCGCCTATTTCGTGTTCCAGATGACCTTCGCGATGATCACTCCGGCCCTGATCGTCGGCGCCTTCGCCGAGCGCATCAAGTTCTCGGCGGTGATGCTGTTCGTGCTGCTCTGGGTCACCTTCATCTACTTCCCGATCGCGCACTGGGTCTGGTACATCGCCGCTCCCGATGATGTCGCCGCCGCTGCCAAGGCTCTCGCCGCCGCTGGCGACGCTGCCGCCAAGACCGCCGCCCAGGCCAAGCTCGACGAAGTCACCGGCGCCGTCGGTTGGCTCGCCGGCGCCGGCGCCCTCGACTTCGCGGGCGGCACCGTCGTTCACATCAACGCCGGCATCGCCGGTCTGGTGGGCGCGGTCCTGATCGGCAAGCGCACCGGCTACGGCAAGGAGCTGATGGCTCCGCACTCGCTGACCATGACGATGATCGGCGCCGCGCTGCTGTGGGTCGGCTGGTTCGGCTTCAACGCCGGCTCCAACCTGGAATCGAACGGCGTCACCGCGCTGGCCTTCGTCAACACCATGGTCGCCACTGCCGGTGCGGCGCTGTCCTGGCTGCTGTGCGAATGGGCCGTCAAGGGCAAGCCCTCGCTGCTCGGCATCTGCTCGGGTGCGGTCGCCGGTCTCGTCGCCGTCACTCCGGCCTCCGGTCTCGCCGGCCCGATCGGCGCGCTGGTCCTCGGCCTGATCGTCTCTCCGGTCTGCCTGTTCTTCGTCTCCACCGTGAAGAACGCGCTCGGCTATGACGACGCGCTGGACGTGTTCGGCGTGCACTGCATCGGCGGCATCATCGGCGCGCTCGGCACCGGCATCCTGGTCAACCCCGCGCTCGGTGGTGTCGGCATCACCGACTACACCAACATCACCGGCAACAACGCCGGCACCTACGACTTCGCCACGCAGATGCTGGCGCAGATCAAGGCTGTCGTCGCCACGCTGGTGTGGTCGGGTGTCGGCTCGGCGATCCTCTACAAGGTCGTCGACGTGGTCATCGGCCTGCGCCCGACCGTCGAGCAGGAGCGCGAGGGTCTGGACATCACCGACCACGGCGAGCGCGCCTACAACTACTGAGTTCTCCCGGGACTTGGCCCCACGGGGCCAGGTCCGCAACTTCGGTTCGGGCAAATACCCGGCAATGCCCTGACCGTTGAGGGGCTCCAGCGCAAGCTGGGGCCCCTTTCTTTTTTGGAGGCCAGTGGGAGCCGCACTGGCGCGCAACAATCGGTGTCGCGCGCTAGGCTCGCATTGGGAGCCACTGACGCTAGGACAGCGCAGTCGTCCCTACACTCCGCCCAGCTTGCAGATGTGCTTCCACTCCTCCGACGTCACGGGCTGCACTGACAAACGCGACTGTTTGACGAGCGCCATCTCCGACAGCTTCGGATCTGCCTTGATCGCGGCCAGCGTGACCGGAGTCTTGAAGGCCTTGTGCGCCTTGATGTCGACGCAGACGAATTTGCCGGTCTTGTCGGTCGGATCGGGATAGGCCTCCTTGATGATCTCGGCGATGCCGACGATCTCCTTGCCCTCGTTGGAATGGTAGTAGAAGGCGAGCTCGCCCTTCTTCATCGCCACCAGATTCTGCCGCGCCGTGTAGTTGCGCACGCCGGTCCAGGCCTCGCCCTTCGCGCCCTTCTCCACCTGCTGGTCCCAGGACCACACCGAGGGTTCGGATTTCACCAGCCAGTAGCTCATATGCGCATCGTCCTCAGATCACGGCAGCGCCGGTCTCACGCGGATTGCAGCATGGCTCGGCGGGCGGATCAAAGAAGACGGCAATCGCCGGGTCAACAGTTTAGAGCAAGGGCATCGCGCTTTTGCCCAGCGATCCGGCTCACTGTTCGGCCTTGAACGGCCGCATCATCAATCCTTCGATCGCAGCGTCGATCGTGACCGCGCCCGACAGGATCGCGGCGACGGCCTGCGCGACCGGCATCTCCACCCCGCGCGACGCCGCGAGTTCGACCAGAACCGGCGCGGTGTACTGGCCCTCCGCCAGCTTGCCGGCGGGCGGCGACGCGCCGCGGCCGAGCGCGAGACCGGCGGCGAAATTGCGGGATTGCGGGCCGGCGCAGGTGAGGATGAGATCGCCGAGGCCGGACAGGCCGGTCAGCGTCTCGCTGCGCGCGCCATAGGCGCGGCCGAGCCGGACCAGCTCGGCAAAGCCGCGCGTGGTCAGCGCCGCCAGCGCGGAGGCGCCGAGATTGCGCCCCGAGACGATGCCGGCGGCGATCGCCAGCACGTTCTTGGCGGCGCCGCCGATCTCGACGCCGCGCACGTCGGTCGAGTGATAGGGCCGGAAGGTCGGCGAACCCAGCGCCTGCACGAGATCGGCCGCCTGCACCTCGTCAGGCGCGGCGAGCGTCACCGCAGTCGGCAGGCCGCGCGCGACGTCGTCGGCGAAGCTCGGGCCTGAGAGGATGGCGGGGATCGCGCTCGGCGCGGCCTCCGCGATGATCTCGGTCATGAATTTGTGGGTGCCGTGCTCGATGCCCTTGGCGCAGGCGATCAGCGGCGTGCGCGGACGGAGCAGTGGCGCAAGATGCATGACGGCGCCGCGCAGGTGCTGCGCAGGGACGACGATGAGGACGGCATCGGCGCGCGCGGCGCGCACGAGGTCGGCGGTGATGGCGATGCCACCGGCCAGCGGAATGCCGGGCAGGCGCGGATTCTCGCGCGCAGCGGCGATGCGCGCGGCGTGGTCGGCGTCGCGGGCGTAGAGCGTGACGTCACGGCCCGCGCGCGCGGCAACGGCGGCAAGCGCGGTGCCCCACGCGCCAGCACCGATGATGGAGAGGGTTTGGAAGCGAGTCATCGCCCCACGCTCATCCCCTCACCCGGATCGCATCTCCCGATGCGATCCGACCTCTGCCCGCAAGCGGGGCGAGGTTGACACGTGCCCCGCTTGCGGGCGAGGCGTGGAGAGGCGATGTGCGCACGTCTCAAAACCCCGCGCGGGTGTTGGCGAACTTTCCGGGCACGCTGGCATTGGCATCCAGCAGCCAGCGCGCGCGGGGCGCGGCATCCATGCCGTCGACGAGACCGAGCGCGAGCCGCTCCAGTCCGGCCCAGGCGATCATCGCGCCGTTGTCGGTGCACAGCGCCGGCGGCGGCATGATCAGGCGGGTGCCGGCAGCTTGCGCGACGTCGTCGAGCGCGCCACGAATCGCCTGGTTGGCGGCGACGCCGCCGGCGGCGACCAGGGCGGTCGGGGCGCCGAAGCGCTGCTTGAACAGATCGAGGCCAACGCGCAGACGGTCGGCGGTCGACTCCAGCACCGCGGCCTGGAAGCTGGCGCAGAGATCGGCTGTGTCCTGCTCGCCGACGGACTCCATCCGGCCGATCTCGTTGCGCACGGCAGTCTTCAGGCCAGACAGCGAGAAGTTGGCATCGCTGCGGCCCTGCATCGGACGCGGAAACGCGAAGCGCGCCGCATCGCCGTTGCGCGCGGCCTGCTCGACCTGGGGTCCGCCGGGATAGGGCAGACCCAGCATCTTGGCGACCTTGTCGAACGCCTCGCCCATGGCGTCGTCGACGGTGGTGCCGAGCCGGATGTAATCGCCGACGCCGGCGACCGCGACGATCTGGGTGTGACCGCCCGACGCCAGGAACAGGCAATAGGGGAAGTCGATTGCATCGGTGAGACGCGGCGTCAGCGCGTGCGCCTCGAGATGGTTGACCGCGATCAGCGGCGTGTCGTGCACGAGCGCAATGGCTTTTGCGGTGGTGAGCCCGACGATGACGCCGCCGATCAGGCCAGGACCCGCGGCCGCGGCGACGCCGCCGAGCGCGGCATAGTCGAGGCCGGCTTCGCGCATCGCGGCGTCGATGAGGTGATCGAGCATGTCGACATGGGCGCGCGCCGCGATCTCGGGAACCACGCCGCCATAGAGGGCGTGTTCATCGGTCTGCGAACGCACGACGTTGGAGAGGATCCGCCCCTTGCCGTCCGAATCACGCGCGACCACGGCCGCGGCGGTCTCGTCGCAGGTGGTTTCGATGCCGAGCACGAGCGTTGTCGTATCGTTACCCAATCTCAACCCTTTTGGTCATTATGAGTGCGCAGAACCGCCTAACACCACGAGGTCGCCAGGTGCAATCACCAGTCCATTGCAGCCCGGCCGAACCGGATTCGACGGGAGCATAGCACATGGCCGTGCTGGTGACCCGTCCCGCCCCCGACAATGAACGCACCGCTGCCGCGCTTCGCGCGCGCGGCTTCGACGTGCTGCTGGCGCCGATGCTGCGCTTCGAGCCGGTGGCGCTACCGGGGGACGTCGGCCACGACGTCGCCGCCGTCGTCATCACCTCGTCGAATGCGCTGCGCGCGGCCGCGCCGCAGCTGCCCGGTTCCGCCTTGCTCGACCTGCCGCTGTTCGCGGTCGGCGACCAGACCGCAGCGGCCGCGCGCGATGCCGGCTTCACCCGGGTGATCTCGGCCTCGGGCGATGCGACGGCGCTGCGCGACACCATCGCGAACAGCGCCGTGATCGACGCCAAGGCGACGCTCCTCTATCTGGCCGGTGCCGATATTTCGCGCGACCTTGCCGCCGAGCTCGCCGGGCGCGGCTTCGACGTCACCACGCAGACGGTCTATCGGATGGCGCCGGTGACGGCGCTGCCGCGCGGCGTCTGCGAGGCGTTCGCGGCGAATGCGATCGAGGCGGTGCTGCATTATTCGCGGCGAAGCGCCGCGGCGTTCGTCGCGGCGGTCCGGGCCGATGGGGTCGAAATCTCGGCGCTGGCCGTGCCGCATTGCTGCATGTCGGCCAATGTCGCCGACGTGCTGCGCGACGCCGGCGCGACCCAGGTCACAATCGCGGCGCATCCGGATGAAAACGACATGCTGGATGGGCTGGCTCGTGCGTTGCGATCGTGAATGGCGTAAGACGGCCTGCCCAATCTTGCCTCAGCCAGGGAACCTCCACCATGGTCGATGATACCGACACCGCTGCACCGGGCTCCGATACCGGGCGGCCGAAACGGCCGCCGCCGACCATCGACCTGGAGCCGACCTCTCGCGAGGAGCGTCCCGCCGCGGCCGAGAGCGCAGCGGAGCGGCCGACCGCATCGCCATGGTCCGCTCCGGCCGAGGCGGTCGCGGAGGGCTCGTCCGACGCTGCCGGCGAAACGCACCCGCATGCGGCGGCGGACCCAGAGCCAAACTCGGAGCCCGTGTCGGCCGCCGGCGAGACGCCGGAGGCGACAGCGGCCACGACCGAGCCGCCGCACACGACTCCGCCCCGCCCGGTGTCCCCTTGGATCATCGCGCCGTTCTCCGGCGCGGCCGCCGCGGCGCTGGTGATCGGCGTCGGCTGGATGCTGGGCTGGCCGCAGGTCGCGCCGCCATCGGAGGCGTCGCGTCAGGACGCTGCGGTCACCGAGCTGACGGCGCGCATCGCGACGTTGGAGCAGCGCATCGGCAAGCCGGATGCCGCCGTCACCGGCCGCATCGACGCGGTCGACAAGGCGATTGCTGCGGTGCGCGGCGACGTCGCCGCCTTGCGCAGCCAGAGCGACAAGACGGTGGCCGCGCTCAACGATGTCCAGGCCCAGCCGCGCGACGGCGCGGCGCCCGCACCGGCCCCGGTCGACCTGTCCGGTCTGACCGCACGCATCGACGCGCTGGAGCGCGCCAGCAAGAGCCAGAGCGCGGCGCTGGCGCAGGAGAGCCGCAAGCTCACCGAGGCGGCGGCTGCGGCCGAGGCCGCCAAGCCGGCCGACGATGCCCCGCTGCGCCGCGTCGTCGCCGCCACGCTGCTCGACGTCGCGGTACGCCACGGCGATCCGTATGCGGCGGCGCTGTCGACGGCGAAATCGCTCGCGCCCGATGCCGCGGCGCTGAAGCCGCTGGAGGCGTTTGCCGCAAGCGGGGTGCCGAGCCCGGCCGCGCTCAGCCGCGACCTCCTGACCATCGTGCCGAAGCTGACGCCGCCAGCGCCCGAGGGCACCACCGGGACCTCGATCCTCAGCAGGCTGTCGGCCGGCGCGCAGGGCCTGGTCAAGGTCGAGCGCACCGACGGCGCCGGCACCGACCGTGGCGCCGTGGTGGCGCGGGCCACCGCGGCCGCGCTACGTAACGATTTCGCCGAGGCGCGGCGCGAGCTGAAGGGCCTTCCGGCGGAGCAGCGCGCGCCCGCCAACGACTGGCTCGCCAAGGCCGATGCCCGCGACGCGGCCCTTTCAGCCGCCCGCAAATTCGCCGACGAATCCATGACCGCGCTCGCCAAACCCGCGCAATAGGACGCCCATGCTCCGGATCGTTGTTTTCCTTCTCCTGGTCGGGCTCGCCGCTGCCGGCTCCGCCTGGGTCGCCGAGCAGACCGGCGACGTCGTCTTGAACTGGGGTCCCTGGCGGATCGCGATGACCCTGCCGGTGTTCGTGCTGGCGCTCGGCCTCACCATCGCCGCCTGCGTGCTGCTGTGGAACCTGATCAGCGCGCTGCTGCGGGCGCCGAACCGGATCCGCAAGGCCCACCGCGCCCGCCGCCACCAGCGCGGCCGGCACGCCATCACCCACGGACTGCTGGCGATCGGCCACGGCGATTCGACCGCGGCGCGCCAGCACGCCGACACCGCCAAGCGGCTGGCCGGCGACGATCCGCTGACGCTTCTGCTGCACGCCCAGGCGGCGCAGCTCGAGGGCGACCGCGACGGCGCAAGGCGCGCGTTCCGCGCCATGGCCGAGCGCCCCGACACCCGCCTGCTCGGCCTGCGCGGCCTGTTCATCGAGGCGCAGCGCGCCGACGACGCGATGGCTGCGGTGGTGATTGCCGACGAGGCGCTGAAGCTGGCGCCGAATGCGAGCTGGGCCTCGCACGCCGTGCTCGGCTTCCGCTGCGCCCAGGCCGACTGGAACGGGGCGCTGGCGATCCTCGACGGCAACTACACCGCCGGCATGATCGACAAGCCGACCTACCGCCGCCAGCGCGGCGTGCTGCTGACGGCGCGCGCGATGGCGCTCGAGACCGAGAATCGCGACCTCGCGCGCGCCAGCGCGATGGAGGCGGTGAAGCTCGCACCCACGCTGGTGCCGGCCGCGGTGCTGGCCGCCAAGTTCGAGAGCGAGGCGCACCAGGTGCGGCGCGCGATGAAGATCATCGAGGCGGCCTGGGCCGCCTGCCCGCATCCCGACCTCGCCGACGCCTATGCTCATGTCCGGCTCGGCGATTCGGCCGTGCAGCGGCTGACGCGGATCGAGAACCTCGCCGCGCGCACGCGGGACCATGTCGAGGGCGCGCTGGCGGTGGCCCGCGCCGCGATCGACGCCGCCGAGTTCGGCCGCGCCCGCACGGCGCTGGCGCCGTTCACCGACGATCCGACCCAGCGCGTGGCGATGCTGATGGCCGAGCTGGAGCGCACCGAGCATGGCGACGCCGGCAAGGCGCGCGAATGGACCTTGCGCGCCGTGCGCGCCCGCCACGACCCGGCCTGGACCGCGGACGGCTATGTCAGCGACCAGTGGCGGCCGATCTCGCCGGTCACCGGCCGGCTCGACGCGTTCCAGTGGCAGACCCCGGTGGCGAGCCTGCCGTCGGAGCGCAACAGCGTCATCGAGAGCTCGGAATTCGCCGAGGCGGTGCTGGCGCCGCCGAGCCGGCCGGCGATTCCGGAAGGCCTGGTCGAGCCGCCGCGCGGCGCCGCCGCCGCCCCGGTGGTGATCGTCCCGACCACGCTGCAGGACAACGAGCCGCCGCGCCCCGCCGAAGCCGCAGCACCGGAGCCCAGCACCGAGGACGCGGTCGAGGAGACAGCGGACAAGCCTGTCGACAAGCCGGTGGATATCCCTGTTGAAAAGGCTGAGGACAGCCCTGTGGAGCCGGTGACCGCCCAGGCCCCCCAGGTCCCCGCCCCCGTGAGCGCCGAGCCGGCGCCGCCGCTGCAGGCCGCCGCGCCCAGCGAGAGCGAGGCTGAGGCAGAGCCCGCCGAGGAGGCCGAGACGCCGGCCGAGCCGGTCAAGCCGGTGGAAACCGCGGCCGTCGCGCCGACGCCCTTGTTCCGCAACCGCAGCGATCTGGCCAAGCCGCCGGAGACGCCGATCCAGGCGATCGTCCCGATCATGCGCCCGCCGGACGATCCCGGCGTCGACGACGAGGACCAGCCGCGCGACGAGTTTGCCGAGCAGATCGCGCCCAAGGCCCAGGCCGGCGGCTGGCGTGGGTTCTGGTCGCGGTTCGGCAGCTGACACCGGCGGGGACCACGCCCGACCGCCGTTTCCGGTCACACCCGCTCGATTCCGGGCCCGGGTGGCGCGCGTGGTCCTTGCCAACCGCCCGTTCGCCCGATATCAGGAGCGCGTTCGCGCCGTCCTGCCTCGTGCCGAACGATCGCCGCTATGGTTCGCCGCAATAGCTCAGCTGGTAGAGCACGTCATTCGTAATGACGGGGTCGGGGGTTCGAGTCCCTCTTGCGGCACCACGCTTCGCCCTTCGGGCTACGCGTGGCGCAGCCAGGCCGTAGCCCGAAGGGCGAAGCGTGCCCGGCGAAGCTTCTTGGCGAAGCCGGGCGTTTGAGCCCCCCAAGTCTCGCTTGAGCCGCGCTCTCCGATATCCGATCAACTCTGTCAAACAGCCCGCCGCTCACGCCCATGCCGCCTCGACCTCGCGGCTGGATCAGCCCGAGCTCTGCTGCAGATGGCGTCCTCATCAAAAGAGAGGGCGCAGGGAAGGCCGAGTGCCGACTGGCACCCATGGCCCCCGTGCGAAAGAAATGCACGGGGCAGGAACCACAGGCTCAGCCGGAAACAACCCGGCCTTCCCTGCGCAATGGGTTTACGGCTGCTCCGTGCTCTCCCAGGGGACCGGCTTGCTTGCCCCCGTCATCGACATCGTCGCCGACCAAGACACCAGCGTCGGGGTGTCGGGACCACACGGCTTGACCGTCCGCGAAACGACGTTCGTCCGCACCTCCATCGAGATGCTGCGTCGCCCCGCGGCCACCGCTCCCCGCCGCAACGTCCCGTGACGATCGCGATGCGCCCCTCTCAGTGCGGGCGGGATGGCCGGATAAGATCACTGATTTGGGGTCGGCGTCAACAAAAATTCTGGTATTCGGAATTTTGTCGACGACCGTCGATGGATCGCCTGCCGTGTGCTGCCGTGGAATTCATGGCCTATGCGACCGCGCTCCCTCCTTGACCTCGCCGGCTGGAAGCACGCAGAGAATGCAGCGTCACCGCAACTCTATTTTTTAGTCTTGGATTTCGGGTTGAAACGCAGAACATCGTAAGCCGACTGCTCAGCCAACCACTGCGCGTATTGATCTTGACTGACCGGGACTGGTGCCAAGCGCCGTTCACCGTCTTCTGGATCAACGTAAATGGTTACAATGTAATCGCGCCGAAGTTGATCGGGCGTGTACGGAACCATGATGGGCCGGATTTCGGCTCGCGAGCCGAAGCGTACATCAATTGATCCACTTGCTGGGCTAACTCCGCTTTCTACCGCAAGGATTTTGAGCTGCGCGAAGTAGTTGTCTTTCGGAAGCGGTGTCGCTGACGGTCCACCGGAGTCGTCTCTTCCAACCATGTAGACGGGCTGTTGTATGAGACGCACACGCGCGACGATAACGTCCTTTGCGTTTTGCGGAAGCCGAAGTGCGGCGATATTGTCCGGAACACGATCGGGAAAGTACGTAACTGCCGCCTCAGTCTCAGCAATGTTCATCACGTGCTCTGCGCTTGCAGGAACTGGCATCTTGGCCCATCCGACAAGACGTTTCGAGTCTGGTCCGCCGCTGGATGTCAACACCCCTCCATTGGCCGTTCGCGCCAAGCTCTCAACCAGAGAAGATGCTACGACAAGGGCCAGCAAACAGCGGCCAGCAAGGCTCCGATTTCTCTCTCTAACCTTCATGGCCTAAGTCCTGTCTGCTCTAGCTGAGAGGATCGCATTCAAAGTGACGACCCGCAACACAAGAGAGCAGCATCAACGCTGCACAGCCCGCAAGGCGGGCTGTGCTGTTCTTTAAATTCAATTCACGGCGTGGTGCTATGCGTATCCAGACTGTTTCGTTGTCGATGAATATGAAGTCGACATAGACAGATGGGATAAGGATTCATTTCCATGCCGACGGTAGGGTGAGCGTCGCGCGATGTCGGCTTCTGGGATCCACAATAACCTCGGGCCCCTTGTCTTCCGCTGGTTCGTCGGGATACCATCCCTCTCCAGTCACGTGCTCAGCAATTGTGCTGCTCAGTGGCGCTCCGAATGAATGCAAAGATCAGCTTCGATTGTTTCTACCCGGAAGATTGCGATAACATTGAGGGCTGCTATCTTCCTGGCGAGGGGTGGCGAGCCTTCTACTTCACTCGCTGGTGGCAGCGAAAGCCGGAAGTTCGACCAGACGCGGTTTGGAGGAGCGGCATCAGGGGCGGCCAAGTGAATCACCCCAAAGATGCCATCCTCAACAAGCCGATCGTGATGCAAGTACTATCGAGTGCACTCGGCGTCACGCACTGGAGTGAGGAGGTTTCGGTGACAGTGTGTCAAACTATACAGGGCATTCGGCCCCATTTAGTGCACTTCTGCTCGCCGCCTATCTTGTATGCTGCTGACCGAATATGCTGCTGACCGTAATTTCGTTGAAATCGTGGCGAGTTCGAAAAATGAAGAGCGCCGCCATGGTTGGAGTCTCTGTTCTGGGTTTGATGATCGCCTGTCCGACGGCTCCAATGTCGGAGCAACTCACGCTCGCATGCCGATTCGAAGGAAGCGAGCCGCGGATTTCGGACGTACAAAAGGATGTGAACCAACTCTACATCGATACGGATACTCCCATGATCGAACTCCGTATCGCGCAAACAATGGGGACAGCTAACCCAGCGTACTGGACCTATCGAACCCGATCAGCAAAGGGCATGACTGACGACAAGGTTTTTCTCTACTTCGTCGGCTCGAAAATGAGCATGGCAGCACTCAGACTAGGAGTGCCAACTGCGATCGTGCTTGACCGGTTGAGCGGCTCGATGGTCTGGTCGTGGGCAGACGAAAGCGGCTCGTTCGTTTACCGCTACGGGTGCAAACCATAGCATAGCGATCGTGGAGAATAGCAGCGATTGGTTCTCGTCTGATTTCGACGGCGTTGCATGATCGGGAGTTATGGGTCCAGCATACTAAACTCGTGAGAGTGCCCCGAGTGCTTCTCTCGCTTCTGTCGGCAGGGCGCTCATGTGCTAGCCCGATTTTCCAATTGCCATCGGAGCCGGGGAAGGTCACTGCGCAACGCCGCCCTTGCAACAGACTGCAGAAGCAGCCCGCCCCCTCGCGCCGAGATCAATGGCTGTCGATCTCGGCATAGGCTCGCTTGAGCCGCCCCATCTTCAGAGACGATGGATGCAGATAGATCAGCAGTGCGCCCACGTCGCCCCACATCCATCCCATCGCATCGTCCGAGCCGAGCTGGAACAGCAGATCGTCGTCGGCCGCAGTTACGGTGACAGTGCACTAAACTATAAGGGGCATTTCGGCGCCATTTGGCGCACTGTCACCGTAACTCCATTTAGTGCACTGTCACCGTAACTCCACGGACGCCCACACAAACAGCGCGCCGCCAGGCACGCGCCATAGCCATGAACGAACGCGAGACTCTACGTGCCCTCCAAGACGGCATCTGTGCCGCGTGGATTGATTTGCTGCGACAGAACCGAGGCGCCGAGGGACATCCGGACGATTACTATGCCCTGACCGTCGAGAACGTCCGAGGTCATGGCGAACAATTTGACCTCTGCCTTACGTTTCGCACCGGCAGGATCTATTGCTGCTGTGAAGACATGTGCCATACGGGTCTCTTAACCAAAAGGCGGTGGCAGCAGCTGCGCGCGGCACTCGCGGCTCATGGCGTCAAATCCGAGAAGCCGCTCATCGTGCGGATTCGCACTCGGCTCGAAGCAGGCGCACGACTGCGCTACGGTTGGACCGATGACCCCGAGCCCGAGATGCACGATCAAGGCCCATGGACGCTGACGGTTCGAGAACCGCCACGGGTCGCTCCAGTTCATCACGAAGGTTCCTCGAATTGAGGAAGTCAGGGGGATATGTATCGTGGGGCTCCCTCTTGCTACACCAGCCTTCCGGCCACGTATTTCCCTAAGTATTCCGGCCGTCCGTGACCGGTTAAGAATTGCTTAACCCAAATCGCCCCATCGTTCGGCGCGAGCCGCGGGGCAGATACCCGCACCGGCAGCAGGCGGCGATCCGGACGAAACCATCCGTCACGTTCGAATCCCCCAGGCGCCGGTCGCGCTCGGGCGTACGCCAGCGGCCGTGCCGGTGGCGATCAGTATCCGAAAGGCCATGGTCGGGACGTCCCACTCGCGGCGCCGCAACGCCTGCGCGCGTGACGATTCGACCCGACGCCTGGCGATGGCGGCTCTGTTGGCCGCCGCACGCCGGATCGACGGCCGGAACGCAACGCGCGACGAGCGAGACACAAAGGCGAGCCTCGACATGAGCACCACTGCCCTCGACAGCCACACCCAGTTTCAAGCGATCGTCGGCCAGATCCGGACGCTCGCCTACAAATATATCGAGGACAAGGACTTCGTCAGCGCGCAGCTCGCCTTCCAGAAGCTACTCGAGCTCGAGCCCAAGGACATCAACGCGCGCTTCATCTATGCGCAGCTGATCGACGACGGCTCGCACAAGAAGCGCGCCGAGGCGCGCGACATGATGCTGGCGATCCTCGACGAGAACCCGGAGATCTTCGAGCAGGCCACCGAAGGCAATCTGCATCTGATCCGCAGCGCGGCGGTGCGCTGCAGCCATGTCGGCCCGTTCACGCGGTCGATGGAGCTGTTCCGCAAGCTCGCGGCAGCCTCCAACGACGCCGCCGACTATTTCTCGCTCAGCGAGATCCTGACTCAGAACAACGAGTTCGAGGAGGCTGTCGCCGCGCTCGAGAAGGCCATCAAGCTCAATCCGGCCTACGACAACCCGATCAACCGCGAGACGCTGGAGCTTTCGCGCTCGAACGCCAAGAAGGGCAAGGTCAAGGACGCCAAGGCAGGCCGTGCCAAGGTCGGCCGCTATCCCGAGACCAAGGACTTCCTCGGCGACCTGCAGACGCTGATCACCAACCACATCGCGGTCAACCTCGCCGCCGCGCCCAAATTCCTCGACAAGAGCACGCGCTTCTTCACCATGGGGTCGTGCTTCGCGCGCAACCTCTCCAAGAGCCTCAATGACAGCGGCTACAACAGCCACCACATGGAGATCTCGGAGTACATCAACACGACCTTCGCCAACCGCGTGTTCGTCGACTGGCTGCGCGGCGCCAAGATCGATCCGGAGATCCGCGAGCGCATCGTCGAGCTGCTGCCGCCGGGATCGAGCCAGGAGAACACGCTGGCCGTCATCAAGCAGGCCGACGTCTTCATCCTGACGCTCGGCGTCGCCGCGGCCTTCTTCGACCGCGAGACCGGCGCCTTCGTGCTCCCCAGGCCGACCGCGCTGAACTCGCGGGCGCTGGCGGAGAAGTACAAGTTCCGCACCGCCAGCGTGCAGGAGAACGTCGACAATGTGCGCTACCTGATCGACTTCGTCCGCAGCGTACGGCCGGGCATCAAGGTGATCGTCACGGTGTCGCCGGTGCCGCTGCTGACGTCGTTCGAATACGAGTCCGTGGTGCAGGCCGACTGCCTGTCGAAGAGCACGATGCGGCTGGTCGCCCACGAGATCGTCAACAATTCGAGCCTCGAGGACATCTGGTACTGGCCGTCGTTCGAGGTGTTCCGCTGGGGCGGCTCCAACGCCTCCAGCTTCTTCGCCGCCGATGACGGCGCCGCCTGGCACGTCTCCGAGGACAAGGTGTCGGCCACGGTGCGCGCCTTCGTGCAGACGTTCTCGCCGGCCTGAGCCAGAGGTTCGAACGGCTGCCTCAGGGCAGCCGCTTCTTCCAGAGCCGGATGACCATGATGCCGGCCTGGGCATAGCCCGGCGGCGAGCTCTCGGTTCCGAATGGCGTCCTGGAGTACAGCGAGCTCGAGATCAGGAAGCCGCCGACATAGGGCGCCGGCAATCCCGACAGCGCCATGAAACAGCGGTGGGTGAGCAGGCCCTCCTCCGGCTGGTTGCCGCGCACCAGCCGGCAATCGCCGATTCCGGTGAAGGCGATGCCGTTGAACTGGCCTTCGGTGTAGGTGCCGAGCAAGGTCGGATCCATCGCCTGGCCGATGCACACCCGCATCTCGCCGATGCTCTTGTCGGGGCTGCCGGTCATCCGGCCATCGCCCGGCTGCACGTTGACGGCATGGACCGTGAGCTGATCCTCCAGCGCCGGGGCAAAGCCGGTCTTGGTCGGCGCGCAGAAATCGGACGGCACCACGCGGCCGTGGCGAACGGTGCGGGCGACGTAGATCTCCTCGACCTCGTTCTCGCCGCCTTGCGCCGCCGCTTGGCCATGGCTGGCCAGCAGGCCGACGGCCGACACCAGAACTGCAATCATGATCCGGCGCATGCGCCTGCCCCTTCCCGCAACTCGACTGACCTATCGGATTCGGCGAACTTGTTGAACAGCACCAACGAACAGGACGTATGCATACAAAGATACCCGGGCCGCCAGGATCGTTCCGCGAACATGGAACACCTCGCCGTGACGGTATTGTGGTAGCAAGTCTGGGCGATCGCGTGCCGTGCGCCCCACGCGCACGCGCCGCAATGATCTTGGCCTGGATATCGACGAACGCGTCGTCCCCGCGCTTCTGCTCGTCCTCATCGGAAGTCGCAGCAGCTCTCAAAAGGTTCTGAGAAAAGTGGTGCCCGGTGCCGCAATGACGTGCCGGCGGCTGAGGTTCAATTCAGGCTTGCAGCGCGGAGCGTGACCGAAGTCACATTCATACCGCGTGCCGGCGTCTAAACCTCTCCGCAGTCAACGAGGGGAGCTTTCACAATGCGTCAGATCATCCTGGTCGGAGCCCTGGTGCTCGCATCCGCCACCGTCGCGCAGGCCGACGGGACGCGCAGCCTGTCGCTGTCATCGAGCGACACCGCCGCACCCGCGCCGCGCCCGGTCTATGTGCAGCAGGCCGGCGATATCTCCGTCACCCCGGCGCCGGTGCCGGCCGCGCCGGCGCCGGTCCAGCCCGCCGTGCAACCGGCTGCGCCGGCGGCGGCAGCGACGCCAACCGCTCCGCAGCCCGCGGTCGCGGCGGCGCCTTCAGCCGAGCCGGCCCGTGCGGTGCAGACATCCTCGCGGCGATCGAAATCGGCGCGCGCGAGCAAGCCTCGCAAGAGCTGGACCGAAGCCCGGATCGTCCGCGAGCTGCATCGCCACGGCATCTATTGGTGAGGCCGTCGATCACTTTGTCCGAGCATGATCTTTTCGGAAAACCGGTTTCCACTTTTCCGGATCATGCTCTCGCCACGAAACGAGAAAGGCCGGGCAAAGCCCGGCCTTCGCGCGTCGCCACCGTGCAGCGGGGCATCACTGCGAGACGGTCTGGATCACGCTGGAGATCGGCCGCGCATTGGTCATCGTGGTCGGCAGCTTCGGATCCTGCCCGACCATCGCGTCATATTCCGGCAGCGTGTCGAGCGTGCCCTTCGGCTTCATCGCGACGACCTTGTAGCCGCCGGCCTTCAGCCGCCGCAGCAGCGTCGGCAACGCGAGCGCCGTATTCTTCTGGAAGTCGTGCATCAGGATGATGCCCTTGCCCTTCTTGTCGAGCCCGGTCATCACCGTGTTGACGACCTGATCGGCATCCTTGGAGCGGAAGTCGAAGCTGTCGACGTCGCAGGAGAACATCGCCACGTTGCGGCTGCCGAGATAGGCCACGGCCGAGGGACGATGCTGCAGCTGCGGGAAGCGGAAGAACGGCGCGGGATTGGTGCCGCCCAGCGCGAACTTGACCGCGCTGATGCCCTTCTCCAACTCGTCCTTCGCGGTCTGGTCGGTCATCTTCTTGCCGTTGAGATTGACGTGCGACCAGGTGTGCACGCCGACGACATGACCGGCGGCCGCGACCTGGCGCAGGATCTCCGGATGATAGGTCGCGTGCTTGCCGATGGTGAAGAAGATGCCGGTGGTGCATTCGTCGGCCAGCGCCTTGAGCACCGCCGGCGTGTTGACCGGCCACGGGCCGTCATCGAAGGTCAGCACGACCTCGCGGTCGGCGAGGAAGTCGAACTGCTTGAAATGATCGAGGCCGAAGCCGGGGCCGCCGGTGGTGTCGACCACGACGGTGCGCGAGATGCCGAGCGCGTCCGGGTTGGCGCAGGTCGATTTCGGCTGCACCGGCGCCTGGGCGGCTGCGGCCATGCGCGCCGGCACGGTGCCGGTGTATTCGACATCGTCCTTGGCGCCCTTGGCGGCGACCTTCGCGGCGGGCGGCGGTGTGAGCTCGGAGGGTTTTGCGGCCGCGCTTTGCGCTGCGGCCTTGGCGGCGTTCGGCTTCGAAACCCAATACCAGACACCGGTGATCGCCAGCGCCCCGACGACGGTGGCCAGCAGCAAGCCTAACGCATTACGCATGGTTACTCTTCCCGAACGCGAGATACGGATGCCGGACTTCAACGCCGTCCGGCCCTTCGATTAGCTTCCATTAGTGCCAACGAATCCTTAACGCGGTGCCAACACGACCAGGATCGGCCAAGATTTCCAGGATCATGCGGGGCTGACATCGGGAGTTCACCGGAGCGACATGTCGCCGCGGCGATCGGCCTGCGCCACGCGACGGCCGGGGTTGAATGGCCCGATCTGGCGTGACCCGCGTCACTGTTGCTAGAGAGCGCTCAGGCCATGATGGATGCATTGAACACGGGGCCCGCGCTGATGCGGAGCCGATGGGAGCCAGCCATGACGAAGTCCGCCAATCTACTGCGCAACGCCGTTCTGACGGTCGTCGGCGCCGCCGCCCTCTCGACCTTCGCGTCGAGCGCCAGCTTCGCCTTCAGCGCCGAGGCGCAGCAGATGTGCACCGGCGACGCCTTTCGTCTCTGCAGCAGCGAGATCCCGAACATTCCGGCGATCACCGCCTGCATGATCAAGAACCGTTCCTCGCTCAGCAGCGGCTGCCGCACGGTGCTCGACAAGGAGGTGTCCCGGCGGGGCGGCAAGGTCGCCGAGGCCGGCGCCGCCGACTGAGGGCTGGCGTGCACGGCCTTCCTTGCTCTCCCCCTGCGCGCCCCGGCTGCGACCGAGGCGCTTGCGAGGCCCGGTTGTGACCACTAAAAGCGCCGCCAAACCTTCACTGCCGGGAGCGAGGCGTCGGTCATGAGCAAATTTGTGGTGGTCCTTCCTCTTGTCCTGCCCCTCGTCCTGATGGCGTCAACGGCATCGGCCCAGCAGCAGCCCGGACAGGATGCCTGCGCGCGCGACGTCTCGCGACATTGCCGCGCTGTCATGAACAACGGCGACCAGGCCGTGCTGGCCTGCTTGAAGGAGCACCGCGCCAAGCTGTCCAAGGCATGCGAGAAGGTGCTCACCGATCACGGGCAGTAACGTCCGGTCCGCCGATGCGTCGGCTACGGCCCGCTGCGGGCCGCTGACGCGACCGCCGGCGCCTGCTCGGCGGTGCGGTCGACGTCATCCCGGCTGCGGACCGAGCCGAACGGACGCTCCAGCATGCGGCGGATGCGCACCGGATCGGCGCCGATGTGGAAATCGATCGCGCGCTTATGCAGCTCGCGTTCGGCGCGGGTCGAGCGGTTGCGCTGGCGCAGATAGTCGATCCAGGTCGGGCAGTGATAGCGCTCGGTCCACAATTCCGGATCGGCGATGTCGCGCGCGATCGACCAGCCATAGGCGCCGTTGCGCTGGCGGCTGAGCTGCACCTCCTGCATCAGATCGTGGAAGGCGCGGGCGTTGTCCTCGGCGACGCGGTACTCGATCTCCACCACCAGCGGCCCCGAGCGCGGCGTCAGCTCGAGCTGCACCTCCGGATCGGCCAGGGTCTCGCCGTCCTCGTTGCGGGCGCCCACCGGCGGCATCCGCAGCCACAGGCCGAGCAGCGGCGACACCATCATCAGCGCGCCGGACACCAGCAGGGCGACCTCGACGCCGGCCGCGTCGGTAAGACGGCCCCAGCCCCAGCTGCCGATGGCGATCCCGCCGGAGATCGCCGCCTGGAACGCCGCCAGCGCGCGGCCGGCGACCCAGCGCGGCGCCGACAGCTGCACGCCGATGTTGAACAGCGCGACGGCGAGCATCCAGACCGCGCCGGCAATCACGAGCGCCGCCGCCGTCAGCACCGGCTCGGTGCTCAGCGCCACGGCGGCTGTCGCGGCGCCGAGCGTGAGTGCACAGGTGCGGATCGCCGCCTCGCCCGACAACCGCTTCCTGATCTCCCCGATGTTGAGTGCGCCGATCACGGCGCCCATGCCGAAGGCGCCGAGCATGATGCCATAGGTCTGCGCGCCGCCATGCAGCAGGTCGCGGGCGACCAGCGGCATCAGCGCCGAGATCGAGCCGCCGATGAGGCCGGTGACGAGCGTGCGGATCAGCACGATGCGGATCGACGGCGAATGGAGGATGTAGCGGACGCCCGACACCATGGCGCGGTTGAGCGGCTCGCGCGGCAGCCGGCTCGGCTCGACCACGCGTCGCCACAGGAACAGCGCCGCCAGCAGCGGCAGATACAGCAGCGCATTGGCGGCAAAGGCTGCAACCGCCCCCGCAGCAGCGACGACGACACCACCGATCGCCGGGCCGAAGCTGCGCGCGATGTTGTAGCTGATGCCGTTGAGGGCGACGGCGGCGGGCAGCGTCTCCGGCGGCACCTGCTCGCTGACGGAGGACTGCCAGGCCGGGCCCATCAACGCCATGCCGCTGCCGACCACGAAGCAGAGCGCGAGCAGGCGCTCGGGCGTCACGAGACCGAGCCAGGCCAGCACCGTCAGCGTCACGGCGCCCGCGAGCGCCAGGGCCAGTGCCGCCAGCGCGACGATGCGCCGGTCATACATGTCGGCGATGGCGCCGGCGGGCATGGAGATCAACATGATCGGCAGCATCAAGGCGGTCTGCACCAGGGCGACCTTGTCGGCCGACGACGTCATCTGCGTCATCGCCCAGGCCGCGCCGACGGCCTGGATCAAGAGGCCCAGATTCGACAGCAGGCTCGCCAGCCAGATGCGGCGGAACACGGCGTGCCGCAGCGGCGCGGCAATGCTCTCGGGCGCGAACAGCTCCCGTTTCTGCGGTGCATTCATGCAGGTCGCTCCACGTCGGCAGCTCGGCTTGAACGTCGCATCGGACTCTGTCGCATTGAACTATCGCTTGATTCCGGCCGGACGTATGTGATGCCTGCGAATGTCCGCCGCTGTCCAGTGCTCACCCTCGGGGCTTGCATCCCGACGGCGGCCAACGAACACAAATCAACGAGACCCCAAAAAACGCCCCAAGGGAGACCGCCGATGAAGTTGACGCGCCGCACCATGCTGCAGAGCATGGGAACCCTGCCCTTGCTCACGAGCGGCCTGACCTTACCGGCAGCCGCGCAGACGGCGGCGGCAGCCTCCGGCGATATTCCACCGGTCCTGTTCGTGCATGGCAATGGTGATCATGCCGCGCTGTGGCTGACGGCGCTGTGGCGGATGGAATCCAACGGCGTGCCGCGCGCGCGGCTCGCCGCGCTCAACTTTACCGATCCGCTGGCGCGCAACGACGACGCCGTGGCGCAGCCGAACCGCTCCTCGACCGACGACCAGCGCCGCGAGCTGGCTGAAGCCATCAAGGCGCTCAAGGAGCGCACGGGGGCTACGCGCGTGGCGCTGGTCGGCAGCTCGCGCGGCGGCAACGCGATTCGCAACGTCGTGAAGAATGGCGGCGGCGCCGACGTCAGCCACGCCGTGCTGTGCGGCACGCCCAATCACGGCGTGTTCGATTGGGACGACAGCCCCGGCAGCGAGTTCAACGGCCGCGGCCCGTTCCTGCGCGGGCTGAACGCCGGCACGAGCGAAGTGACAGAAGGCACCGCCTTCCTGACCCTGCGCAGCGACGGGCTCGACAAATATGCGCAGGCCGATGGCCGGCTGGTCGGCAAGCCCGGCGTGCCCACCGGCATCACCGCCGAGGGCCCGGCACTGAAGGGCGCGACCAATCTCGTGGTCGGCGCGCTCGATCATCGCGAGGTCGCGTTCCATCCGCGCGCGTTCCGCGAGATCTACAAGTTCATCGCCGGCCGCGAGCCGGCCTTCATCGCAATCCAGCCGGAGCGCGAGGTGCGCATCAGCGGCCTCGTCACCGGGACGCCGGGCGGCGCGCCGACCAACCGTCCCGTGACCGGCGCCACCGTGGAAGTCTATCGCGTCTCGGGCGAGACCGGCGCACGCAATGGTGAACCGGTCTATCGCGGCCAGACCGGCGCCGATGGGCGCTGGGGCCCTGCGGAGATCGATCCGACCTCCCATATCGAGATCGTGCTGACCTCGCCGGGCGCGCCGATCACGCATTTCTATCGTTCACCGTTCCCGCGCTCGTCCGACGTCGTGCACCTGCGCGCGGCGCGGCCACTGGGACAGGCCGATGCAGGTGCGGGCGCCATCGTCATCATGTCGCGCCCGCGCGGCTATTTCGGCCTGCCGCGCGACATCGTGCTGCTCGACGGCAAGGAGCCTGCCGACGTACAGAAGGGAGTACCTACGGATGCGGCAACGACATTGCGGCTGCCGGCGGGCGACATCGGACGAACCGTCATCGGACTGTTCAATGAGGAACGCATCGCCGCCCGTCTTTGGCCCGCATCGGAAAGTAGGATTGCGATGATCGAGCTGACTAATTAGTTACCGGAGTAAGATGATACATCACAGCCGCGGGAAGCGCGACATCGCGCTTCCCCTTTCGAACCGCAACGCAGACGACATGATTCCCTTCGGGACCCTTCGGGCCGGCCTTGCCGGTCCGCCGCGCTGCGGCTCGCCTTGCATCGGCGCGCTCCCGGGCGCCGGCGTCACGGCACCCATCGGCCGCTCGCGGCGCATCATGACCGCGCGGGGCCGCCGATGAGCGCCGCCGAAATCCACTATCTGTCGCAGGCCCGGTCACCGCTGATTCCTCCGGCGCCGCCACGCGCGCCCGACAGCATGGGCGCCTTGCGTCGCGTGCTGATGATGGGCGACAACGCGATCGCGACCTGGAGCCAGCGCGCCTATGAGGATGAGATCATCCGCGGCCGCTTCCTGGGCAACTCCAGCTACATTCTCAATACGCCAGAGACCATCAAGCACGTGCTGGTCGACAATTGGGAGAACTACGCCCGCACCGTCGGCGCCGTCCGCGTGCTGCGTCCCGTGCTCGGCGAGGGCCTGCTGATCGCCGAGGGCCGGGCCTGGAAACACCAGCGCCGCACGCTGGCGCCGGCGTTCACGCCGCGCGCCGTCTCGGGCCTCGTTCCACACATGATCGCGGTGACCGACGAGACCGTGGCGCGGCTGCAGCAGCAATGCGGGCAGCCGCTCGATCTGCGCGAGATCATGCAGCGGATGACGCTCGACATCGCGGGACGGACGATGTTCTCGTTCGAGATGGGCCGCCACGGCGCAACCTTGCGCGACTTCGTCTACGAATATGGCGAGCGGCTGGCGGCTCCGCACCTGCTCGATATCGTGCTGCCGCTGTCCTGGCCGACGCCGCGCGACTTCGCGCGCCGGCGGTTCCGCAAGCGCTGGACCGATTTCATCGCCACGCTGATGGCCGAGCGCCGCGCCGCCGGCAAGCTGGAGGATGCTCCGCCGCGCGACCTGTTCGACCTGATGGGGGCGGCGCGCGATCCCGAGACCGGGGCTGCATTCACCGATGCGCAGCTCGCCGACGAGGTCGCGACCATGATCCTCGCCGGACACGAGACCACCGCGACGGCGCTGTTCTGGGCGCTGTATCTGATCGCGCTCGATCCGGCCAATCAGGAGCGGCTGGCGCAGGAGGCTCGCGGCGCTGCGGATCTCGGCAACCCCGATCAGCTGCCGTTCACGCGCGCCGTGATCGACGAGACATTGCGGCTGTATCCGCCGGCTTTCCTGATTGCGCGCGCCGCGAGCGGTCCGGACCAGATCGCCGAGTTCCAGGTCAAGCGTGGCGACGTGGTGCTGATCTCGCCGTGGCTGCTGCACCGGCACGAGCGGCTGTGGCAGGCGCCCAACGCCTTCATGCCCGAGCGCTTCATGCCGGGCGCGCCGCCGCCGGAGCGCTTCGCCTACCTGCCGTTCGGCGCCGGCGCGCGCGTCTGCATCGGTGCGCATTTCGCATTGGTCGAGGCGGTGCTCGCGCTGGCGCGGCTGGTCGGCGCGTTCAGGATCGAGCTCGTCGATCGCGAGCCGGTCATGCCCGTGGGGGTGGTGACGACGCAGCCGAACCGCTCGCCGCCGTTCAGGATCACGCCCCGGTGAGCGGTCGCGTCTGGTATTCTGATCGATCGCGCCTTATTTGATCCGGATGTCCTTGAGCGCGGCGGCCGTGAAGTTTTCTGCTTCCGGCGACGCGGCCGATCCGGCCGTGTCGGACGCCATCGCGCGGCTGATCGCCGAAGGCGCCGATCACGAGCTGAACCGCATCAACGTGCTGGATTTCGCGGGTCGCACCGGCCTCGACGAGGAGCGCGTGATCTCCGGCTTCATCCATGCCTCGCGCACCGGCCTGTTCGACCTGACCTGGAACGTGCTGTGCCCCGGCTGCGGCGGCGTGCTCGACGCGCATGGCACGCTGAAATCGCTGCGGTCCGACGAGTATCAATGCGGGCTATGCGCCTGCGGCTACGAGGCGACTGTCGACCAGCAGGTCGAGGCGGCGTTCACGGTAAGCCCGCGGGTCAGGCGCATCGCCGCCCACGACCCGCACTCACTTCCGGTGTGGGACTACTTCAAGCAGGTGT
The DNA here is from genome assembly GCF_013178945.1 of Bradyrhizobium aeschynomenes. Lineage (GTDB taxonomy): Bacteria > Pseudomonadota > Alphaproteobacteria > Rhizobiales > Xanthobacteraceae > Bradyrhizobium > Bradyrhizobium aeschynomenes. Next base: position 43,900 of record NZ_JABFDM010000010.1, on the reverse strand, counting down.
TCTGGAGCTCCGGCGTCGAGTTCGACGAGGCCTCGATGGCCGCGCTGTCGAACGAGGTGGTGATCGACACGCGCGAGCTCCAGGCCGGCGACCACACCATCGTCTCGCTGACCTTGCCGCCGCAGTTCATCATCGTCTTCGAGCCGGTCACCCATGCCGCGCATTTCATCGACGTGCAGGGCGAGCCCACCGACGAGGTGCAGCAGCTCTCGATCAAATATGAAGGCGGGCGCTCGGCCGTCGAGACCACCAGGCTCCGTCCCGGACCGTTGCAGCTCGCGCTCGACAACAAGGCGCGCGTGCGCACGCTGCCGACGGTGATGGTGGCGGCGGATGCGCTGCATCACCTGATCGGCCGGCGCAAGCCGTTCCTGACCGCCAAGCGGATGCTGTCCAACCAGACCTTCCGCGACGTGTTCAAGGCCGACAATCTCAACATCGACCAGCGGCTGAAGATCACCTCGCTGACCTTCCTGTTCACCGATCTCAAGAGCTCGACCGCACTGTACGAGCGCGTCGGCGATCTCGCGGCGTTCGATCTGGTGCGCGCGCATTTCCGCGTGCTGCTCGAGATCATCAATGCCGAGAAGGGCGCGGTCGTAAAGACGATCGGCGATGCCGTGATGGCGACGTTCATCAAGCCCGAGCATGCGCTGTCAGCCGGCCTGCGCATGCGCGCGGCGATGCAGCGGCTGAACGCCGAGCGCGGCACCGAGGACCTCGTGGTCAAGATCGGGATTCATGAAGGGCCGTGCCTCGCGGTGATGCTCAACGACCGCCAGGACTATTTCGGCCAGACCGTGAACATCGCCGCCCGCGTGCAGAGCCTGTCGACTGCGCAGGAGATTCATCTCACCGCGCCGGTGATCCAGAGCCCGGGCGTGGCGGACATCCTGAGCGCGGCAAGGATCGCACCGATCCAGAAGCAGGCTGCGCTGCGCGGCATCGCCGACCGGATGATGGTCTACGAAATACCGTAACGCTTACCGAAATGTCATGCGCCGACCGGGCCACGACGCATTGCCGAGCGCCGCTCGCGGTCGCATATGATAGTCGTCAGCAGGACGGCCGATTGGCCGGCCCGCGAATCTGACAGCCGAAGGACGCCATGCTCGAGGGATTGCGCCAATTCATCGCCGACGTCGTTTCGCCGCAGCAGACGCCGGCGTTCGACGACAACGGCTATCAGCTGGCGGCGACCGCGCTGCTGATCCACGTGATCTCGCTGGACGGCGAGCCGAGCGCGGCCGAGCGGCGCAAGCTGCACAGCCTGATCGAGCTGCGCTTCGGGCTCGATCCCGGCAGCGCAGACCGGCTGATCGCCCAGGCCATGCTGGCGGAGGGCGAGGCGGTCGATCTCTATCGTTTCACCAGCGTCCTCATGCGCGAGGTCGACGAGGCCGGCCGCCTGCGCATCGTCGAGATGATGTGGCAGCTGGTCTATGCCGACGGCAAGGTGACCGAGTTCGAGGACAACGTGGTCTGGCGCGCCTCGGAGCTGCTCGGCATCTCCGCACGCGACCGCGTCGACCTGAAGCACCGCGTGGCGGGGCGCAGCGCCAGCGACCCGGGCTGAGGCGCGTCGGGCCCCCGGAACTCCAGATGAACAAACTTTAATTTTGTTCCGGGCTTCCCCGTTCATGTAAACCTATGTGAATCCGCAACTATTGCGGCGATAGGACGCTCGCCCGCATTTTGCGGCGGCTTGCATGTTCCCGCCTGCCTATGCTCTCGTCCGCCGCAATCGGATGATGTTCGGAACGTGATCGAAGAGCAGGGATTGTGGGTGAACGTGTCACGCTCGTAACGGGGGCATCGGCGGGGATCGGGACCGAGTTGGCCCGTGTGTTTGCCGCCAATGGACACCGTCTGGCGCTCACGGCGCGGCGCGAGGACCGTCTTGCGGCGCTGGCGCAGGAGATCGCCGCCAAGGGCGGCCCGGCGCCGCTCGTCATTCCCTGCGATCTCACCTCGCCCGACGCCGGCGCGACCATCGAGGCCGCCTTGTCGGCGGCCGGAGTCGAACTGGAATATCTCGTCAACAATGCCGGCTTCGGCCTGTTCGGCAAGGCCGTGCAGCTCGACCGCACCGAGCAGCTCGACATGATCGCGGTCAACGTCCGGGCGCTGACCGAGCTGTCGCTGCGCTTTTCCGACCAGCTGATCCGCAACAAGGGCGGCATCCTCAACCTGGGCTCGGTCGCCGGCTTCCTGCCCGGACCGGGCATGGCGGTGTATTACGCCTCCAAGGCCTATGTGATCTCGTTCACCGAGGCGCTGCGCAAGGAGCTGGCGCCGCATGGCGTGCGGGTCACCGTGTTGTGCCCCGGTCCGGTGCCGTCGGAATTCCAGGACCGCGCCGGCTTCAAGCCGGGAGTGGACTCGGTGATTCTCAACGTGCCGCCGAAGGCTGTGGCCGAAGCCGGCTATCGCGGCCTGATGGCCGACAAGCGGGTCGTGCTGCCCGGGATCGGCATCAAGATCGTGCCGTTCCTGCTGCGCTGGTTCCCGCGCGGCTTCATCCTCGACGCGGTCGGGCGGCTGCAGCTGAAACGGAGTTGACGGACGCTGGCCCGGCGCTTGCTTCGGCAATGTCGACTTGCTCACGCACCGTTAACCTTCGCTTAGCTATGATCGCCAGGTGATGCTCAGGCCATACCCTTCGCTGCAACCGAACGGGACCGCCAAGGCGGACGTTCGGCATCTCCACTCGAAGCCAGCCCCGGCGGCTGCGCCGCGCCGGCCCGTCCTCATCATCCTGCACCAGGAGACGTCGAGCCCGGGCCGCATCGGCAACGCGCTGCGCGCCCGTGGCTATCCGCTCGATATCCGCCGTCCGCGTTTCGGCGACCCGTTGCCGGAAACGCTCGATGAGCACGCAGGTGCCGTTATTTTCGGCGGTCCGATGAGCGCGAATGATCCGGACGACTTCGTCCGCCGCGAGATCGACTGGATCGAGGTGCCGTTGCGCGAGCAGCGGCCGTTCCTGGGGATCTGTCTTGGCGCGCAGATGCTGGCCGTTCAGCTCGGCGCGCAGGTCGCCCCGCATCCGCAAGGCCGCGCCGAGATCGGCTATTATCCGATCCGCCCGACGCGGGCCGGGCAGAAGCTGTGCCCGCATTGGCCCGACAACGTCTATCACTGGCATCGCGAGGGCTTCGACCTGCCCGCCGGCGCCGACCTGCTGGCCGAGGGCGGCGACTTTCCCGTCCAGGCCTATCAATACGAGAACGCGACCGGGCTGCAATTCCACCCCGACGTCACCTACGCGATGATGTGTCGCTGGACGACGCGCGGCCATGCCCGGCTGGATACGCCGGGCGCCTGTCCCCGCCATCACCATTTCGAAGGCCGCGCGGTGCACGACGCCGCCGAGCGGGTGTGGCTGGCGCATTTTCTCGACGGCTGGCTGGCGCGCGAGCCGGTTGCGGTGATGGCGGAGGCTGCGGAGTAGCGGGCGCGCTTTCCGGACGATTGGCTTTGAGGGCTGAGTCAGCCCGGCTTCGCCAAGGGGCTTCGCCGGGCACCACGCTTCGCCCCTCGGGCTCTTGCGTGGCTGCGCCACGCGTAACCCGAAGGGCGAAGCGTGGTGGAGCCAGGCGGGATCGAACCGCCGACCTCGTCATTGCGAACGACGCGCTCTCCCAGCTGAGCTATGGCCCCGTGACACGACCGCTTCGATGGTGGGAAAAGGCGGCCGGCAGATCGGGCGCCATTTACAGTGGGCGCAGCGGTCAAGTCAAGAACGCTCACATCGCCCGTTAGCCTTGACGGGCACGGTCCCTTGTTTGGGCGGGGGGGAACCGATATCTACCGGGCGTCGCAGGTCGAATTCGCGACCTCGCCCACGAGTGGACCCGCATGCGTGCCGTTCTCGACATCGTTCTGATCGTTCTCGACCTCTATGTCTGGCTGCTCATCGCCTCGGCGATTCTGTCGTGGCTGATCGCCTTCAACGTCGTCAACACGCGCAATCAGTTCGTGTCCAACGTCGCCGAGTTCCTGTACCGAATCACCGAGCCGGTGCTGGCGCCGATCCGCCGCATGCTGCCCAATCTCGGCGGTCTCGACATCTCGCCGATCGTGCTGATCCTGATCATCATGCTGATCCAGCGGGTCATCACCTATTACATCTATCCCAACGTCTTCTGACGCCGTCGCCGCGATGGACCCCTGGCGCGCAGCGGCCGGCGGCGTGACGGTCGCGCTGCGGGTGACCCCGCGCGGCGGACGCGACGCCATCGACGGCGTCGAGACCTTGTCCGACGGTCGCAGCGTGCTCAAGGTGCGGGTGCGCGCGATCGCCGATGGCGGCGAAGCGAACCGCGCCGTGACCGAGCTCCTGGCCAAGGCGATCGGCGTCACCAAGGCCTCGGTGCGAATCACCTCCGGCACGACCGCGCGGCTCAAGCAGGTCACGATCGACGGCGATCCATCCAGGCTGGATCAGGCCTTGCGCGACCTCGTTGCAGCCCATAAGCCGACCGGGAAATAGTCAGAGCAGACGCAGCAAGAGCGAACCGAGGCGGTCGCTTCGCCAACGGCGGTCTTTACCCTCCCCCGGAGGGGGTCGAGCTTGCGGCAGGCGTCCGGCGCTCAATGGGCTGTGTTGAACGACGAGGTAGAGCAATGGCCGCACGCATCATCGACGGAAAACTCATCGCAGCCGATCTGCGGGCACAGGTCGCGCAGGAGGTTGCGCGGGTCAAACGCGACCATGGCCTCACGCCGGGCCTCGCGGTGGTGCTGGTCGGCAACGATCCCGCTTCCGAGGTCTACGTCCGCAGCAAGCACACCCAGACCCAGGCCGCCGGCATGGCCTCGTTCGAGCACAGGCTGCCCGCTGACGTTTCGCAGGCGGAGCTGCTGGCGCTGATATCAAAGCTCAACCAGGATCCGTCGGTGCATGGCATCCTGGTGCAGCTGCCGTTGCCCAAGGGGCTGGAGACCGAGGTCGTGATCAACGCCATCGATCCGGCCAAGGACGTCGACGGCCTGCATCCGCACAATGCTGGCCGCCTCGCGGGCGGCCAGCCCGCGCTGGCGCCGTGCACCCCGCTCGGCTGCATCATCCTCAGCAAGACCGTGCACGGCTCGCTGGAAGGCATGAATGCGATCGTGATCGGCCGCTCCAACCTCGTCGGACGCCCTCTGGTGCAGCTGCTGCTGAACGAGAACGCCACGGTGACGATCGCGCATTCGCGCTCGCGGGACCTGCCCGCACTCACGGCGCGCGCCGATCTGGTCTATGCGGCGGTGGGTCGTCCGGAAATGGTGAAGCGCGACTGGATCAAGCCGGGTGCAACCGTGATCGACGTCGGCATCAACCGCATCCCGACCGCCGAGGGCAAGACGAAGCTGGTCGGCGATGTCGCTTATGCCGAAGTGGCTGAGGTCGCAGGTGCCATCACGCCGGTGCCGGGCGGCGTCGGGCAGATGACGGTGGCCTGCCTGCTGGTGAACACCCTGCGCGCCGCCTGCGCCATCGCCGGGCTGCCGAAGCCCGCGGTCTAGGCCTCATCGTCATTCCGGGGCGGGTCGCAGAGCCGAACCCGGAATGACGTCCTTGGCTGTCCTGAGCTGCTACTTCTTCGTCGCCTTGGCGCGAGCGATGCCCTCGCTGATCAGCTGATGGGCATCGTCGGCATTGCCCCAGCGCAGCACCTTGACCCATTTGCCGGGCTCGAGATCCTTGTAGTGCTCGAAGAAATGCTGGATCTGCTGCAGCGTGATGTCCGGTAGGTCCGAATAGCTGCGGACCTTGTCGTAGCGCTGGGTGAGCTTCGAGGACGGCACCGCGATGATCTTCTCGTCGCCGCCGGCCTCGTCCTCCATCAGCAGCACGCCGACCGGGCGGATGCTCATCACTGCGCCAGGCACGATCGCGCGGGTGTTGGCGACCAGCACGTCGCACGGGTCGCCATCGTTCGACAGCGTATGCGGGATGAAGCCGTAATTGCCGGGATAGCGCATCGCCGTATAGAGGAACCGGTCGACGATCAGCGTGCCGGCTTCCTTGTCGAGCTCGTACTTGATCGGCTCACCGCCGACAGGCACTTCGATGACGACGTTGACCTCGCGCGGCGGATCTTTCCCGATCGGGATGGCGTCGATGCGCATGGATGCTCCGTAGAACTTGAACGTTTGAGGACTTGAACGTTTGAGGGTCGGACGCCCGCAAGACGAGCGCTCGCATTCGCAGTCGCAAAAAAATCGCGGCTGCGCAACAGCTACCTCAATCCCTGACCTTCAGTTCAATTCACCGCCGCGTTAACGCTTAACGCGGCGAGAGCTTAAGTCCGCCGGACTCAGTTGGTCCAGGCGAAGGCGACCTTGTCGAGCGACTTCGGCCCGAAGCGCTCCGACGAGCGCGCGACCATGCGGCCGCCCAACGCGCGGTAAAACTCGGTGGCGGGATCGTTGTCGGACAACGCCCACACCACCATGCTCTTCAGGCCGCTCTGCGCGAGATCGCGCTTGGCGGACTGAAAGAGCCGGCGACCGAACCCCAGCCCCTGAAATTCCGGTCGCAGATAAAGCTCGTAGACTTCACCGTCGAAGTGCAGGCTGCGGGCGCGGTTGCGGCCGTAATTCGCATAGCCTGCGACCTTGTCGTTGAACACCAGCACGCTGACGCGGCTGCCTTTGCGGATCGCGCTGTCCCACCATTGCGGGCCGCGACGGTTGATCAGCTTCTCCAGCTCTGCGCCAGGGATGATCCCCTGGTAGGCAGAACGCCAAGCTTCATCATGGGCTGACGCCACCGCAGCCGCATCTGCAGCCTTGGCCGGACGGACTTCGATCAGGGTTGTGCTCATGACGGGATCAAAGCAAGTCAGCGGTCCGCCTTCAAGGTGCCACGTTAAAGATCGGTTAACCTGTGGACTTTCGGCATCACCGTGGCGGAAACCTGTGCCGAAAGGGGACAATTTCGCAACATTGTCGCGAGTTGACGGTGCTCTGTCACCGCACGTTCATAGGTCGAACTAAAAACTGCATCTGATCAGCCATGGCGTCGGCTAGTGTGGCCGAGGCTCAACATCCTCCCGTCCGGCTGAATGGCACTGCTTCGCTGCGTCTCATGGTTGCTCGTGCTCGCCGTCCTGACCGGACCGGGCGCGCGGGCGCAGACATTCGGCCCGGTCGCGCCCGCGGGCGAGACGGCGCGGCAGCAGCAATGGCTGGTGCCATCCACCGAACCCGGAATTCCTGCGCATGCACTGCTGTATCGGCCCGCTGGAGACGGACCGTTTCCGCTGGCCTTGATCGCCCACGCTTCGACGCAGAACGCGCTGCGGCGGGCGCAGATGCCACAGCCGAGCTACACGGCGCTGGCGCGCGAACTGGTCGCGCGCGGCTATGCCGTACTGGTGCCGGAGCGTCTCGGTCATGGCCGCACCGGCGGGCCGTATGTCGAAGATCAAGGCGGCTGCGAGGAAGCGAACTACGAGAAGGCGGGACGCGCCACCGCCGCACAGATCCTCCGGGCGCTCGCCTACATGCGCGAGCAGCCATTCGTGGCGAAAGGCGGCGCGCTCGTCGTCGGCCACTCCGCCGGCGGCTGGGGCGCGCTGGCGTTGGCGACACAGTCGCCGCATCTCGTTTCGGGAATTATCGTGTTCGCGCCCGGACGCGGTGGACACGCCGATGACGTCGAGGGGCGCGTGTGCGCGGAGCAGCGACTGCGCGAAGCAGTGCGCATTTTCGGGCGCGACGCGCGCCTCGATGTCACCTGGCTCGTTGCGGCCAATGACAGCTACTTCCCACCGTCATTGTCGCGGCAATTGGCCGACGCATTCACCTTCGCCGGCGGAACCGCGGAGTTCAGGCTGTTGCCGCCGTTCTCTCATGAGGGTCATTGGCTCGCCGAGCAGCAAGGCGGTATCACGGCCGTGTCGGAAGCGCTCTCCCGTGCGCGCGCGGCTGTCCACCGCGTCCGATGAGGCGCCACTAACAAGGACACGATGACGCTGTATTTCCTCATTAAATATCTTCACGTGCTCGGCGCCATCGTGATCCTCGGCACCGGCACGGGGATCGCATTCTTCATGCTGATGGCGCATCTGAGCGGCGAGGCCGCGTTCATCGCGCGCACCGCCGGCGTCGTCGTGATCGCGGACATGCTGTTCACGCTGTCGGCGGTGCTGCTGCAGCCGGTGACCGGCGGCGTGCTGATGTGGCTGTCGTCGACCTCGCTGTCGGAACGCTGGCTGCTCACCTCCCTCGCGCTCTATGCGATGGCCGGCCTGTTCTGGGTGCCCGTGATCTTCATGCAGATCGAGCTGCGCGATCTCGCGCGTGCCGCCGACACGAACTCACAACCCTTGCCGCCACGCTATTTCATCGTCTTCCGCCGCTGGTTCCTGTGCGGCATTCCCGGCTTCGGCTCGGTCATGGCCATTCTCTGGCTGATGGTCGCAAAGCCGTTCTGACGAGGCACGCATGACATCCATCGCCACTCAGCGTGTGCTCGTGCTCGGCGCCTCCGGCCTGATCGGCCGCTTCGTCACCGACGATCTACGCCGGCGCGGCTTCACGGCGCTCGGCATCGCGCGCACGTTCTCCGCCTCGCAGCAGGCATCGCCGCTCGACATCGAGCTGCCGATCATGGCGCTGGATGCGACGGCATTGGCGGGGCTCATTCGCGCCCACCAGATCGACGTCGTCGTCAATTGCCTGGGCGTGCTGCAGGACGGCCCGGGCAGCGACACCAATGCCGTGCATCGCGATTTCGTCGCCCGGCTGCTGCAGGCGATCTCGACATGCGGTCGCAGTGCCCGTCTCGTTCACGTCTCGATTCCGGGCATCGCCGACGAGGACCACACGTCGTTCGCGACCACCAAGCGCGCGGCGGAGGGGCTGATCGCAGCGTCCGGCATTCCGCATGCGATCCTGCGCCCTGGCTTCGTGATCGCGCCCTCGGCCTATGGCGGCAGCGCAATGGTGCGGGCGCTCGCGGCGCTTCCGGTCGATCTGCCGGCCAAGGATGCGGCGACGCCGTTCCAGCCGGTGGCGGTCGCCGACATCGCCGCGACCATCGCCTGGCTCGCCGCGCGGCCGATCGACGACGAGGCCGTGCGGGCGGTGAGCTGGGATCTGATGCAGGCCGAAGCGGTGACGCTTGGCGACGTCATCGGCGCGTTTCGGCGCAGCTACGGCACAACGGATTGGCCACGCATCGCGGTGCCCGCGCTGCTGATCGATCTCGGCGCTTTCGCCGGTGACATCTCGAGCCGGCTCGGCTGGATGCCGCCGATGCGCACCACCGCCATCACCGAGCTCCGGCGCGGCGTCCGCGGCGATCCCGCGCCCTGGACCGCAGTGACCGGCATCGCGCCGGCAACGCTGGCCGGGACCGTCGGCGCGCATGGCGCCACCATCCAGGACAAGTGGTTCGCACGGCTGTTCCTGGTCAAGGCGCTGATCCTCGTCAGCCTCGTGCTGTTCTGGGTCGCGTCGGGCAGCATTGCATTGTTCGTGTCATTCCCGGCGACGACCGCGATCCTGACCACACGCGGCTGGCCCGACTGGTTCGCCGTTCCGTTCGCGGCGATCACCAGCATGATGGACATCTCGGTGGGGCTGCTGATCGCGTTTCGGCGAACCGCGGTGCTCGGGCTCGTTGCGGGCATCTTCGTCTCACTCGGCTACATGATCGGGTGTGCGCTGTTCACCCCTGACCTCTGGCTCGAACCGCTCGGCGCGCTGGTGAAGACGGCTCCCGCGATCGTGCTGATGCTGGTCGCGCTGCTGACGATGGACAATCGATGATGACGAACACGGCGACGGACTGGCCCGACGATGATGTGATCCTCTATGACGGCGTCTGCGTGTTCTGCTCGCGCTGGGTCCGGTTCGTGATTGCGCGCGACACGGCGAAGCGCTTCCGCTTCACGCCGATCCAGTCGCCCTATGGCGTCAGGCTGGCGCAGGCTTTCGGCATCGATCCCGAGGAGCCCGATACCAACGCGGTCGTGCATGGCGGCCGCGCTCATCTGAAATCAGATGCGGCCCTGACCGTGCTCTCGAACCTGGAGGGCTGGGGCTGGACGCGCGCGCTGTTCACCGTGCCGAAGCCGTTGCGCGACGCCCTCTATGGCGTTGTCGCCCGCAATCGCTACCACATCTTCGGCAAATACGATTCGTGCTTCGTGCCGGATGCCGAGCTCCGCCGGCGGGTGCTGGAGCAATGAAACGCCGAATAATCGATTGAATCGAACGATATATCCGATATAATTCGTTGGATCGATCATTAGGAGCATGGAATTCTCTTTCAAACCTCTGGTTTGGGAGAGTTTTTCATGACTGCCCCTTCGCACGATCTGACCGCCGATGCACCAATTGCCGCTCATTCTGGACATGCCCGCGCGTCGGCGACGCCGGGTCGGCCCGGGTTGCTTCCGGGACTGGCACTCTCGGCCGCGATCGCGGCCGGCGCCTTCGGGCTCCGCCTGCTGCCCGGCCTCGGGATGTTCAGCCCGATGATCCTGGCGATCGTGGCGGGCATGGCGCTGCATAACGTCGTCGGCACGCCGACGCGCGCGAAGCCGGGTGTCGCATTCGCGATGCGCCGGGTCCTGAGGTTCGCCATCATCCTGCTCGGCATGCAACTGACGGCGGCACAGATCGTCGAGGTCGGCGCGCGCGGGCTGTTCGTGATCGCGCTGAGCCTGACCGGCACCTTCCTGTTCACGGTGTGGATCGGACGGCTGCTCGGCGTCGACCGCAAGCTCGCCGAGCTGATCGCCGCGGGAACCTCGATCTGCGGCGCCTCGGCGGTGATCGCCACCAACACGGTGACGCGCGCGCATGACGAGGACGTCGCCTATGCGGTGGCCTGCGTGACCGTGTTCGGCTCGGTCGCGATGGTCGCCTATCCGCTGCTGCCCGGCCTCCTGCATCTCGACGCCCACGCCTTCGGACTGTGGAGCGGGGCCTCGATCCACGAGATCGCGCAGGTGGTCGCCGCCGCGTTCCAAGGAGGACAGCAGGCAGGAGAGTTCGGCACCATCGCCAAGCTGGCGCGGGTGATGCTGCTGGCGCCGGTGGTGCTGACGCTCGGCCTGCTGGCAGCGCGCCGGGCGCGCCATGGTGGGCACGGCCAAACCGGCGCGCAGCCGCCGCTGCCATGGTTCGTGTTCGGCTTCATCGCACTGGTCGGGCTCAACAGCCTCATCACGGTGCCGGCCGAGGTAAAGACGGTGATCGTGACCGCGACGACCTTCCTGCTGTCGATGGCGCTCGCGGCCATGGGATTGGAAACCGATTTCGCCAAGCTGAAAGCCAAGGGCTTGCGGCCGCTCGCACTGGGCTTTGCAGCCTTCCTGTTCATCGCCGGCTTCAGCCTGGCGCTGGTGAAGCTGACGACCTAAAGCGCGATGAGATCAGGATGAATCGTCATCGCGGTTTCGGTTGTCGTTTGCGCATGATCTTTTCGGAAAACCGCTGCGCACTTTTCCGGATCATGCTTGAGGAGACCATGTGACGCTCGAGCAGCTCCGGATCTTCGTTGCCGTCGCCACGCGCGAGCACGTCACCCAGGCGGCACGCGAGCTCAATCTGACGCAGTCGGCGACGTCAGCGGCCGTCGCTGCGCTCGAGGCGCGCTACCAGACCAGATTGTTCGATCGCGTCGGCCGCCGCATCGTGCTCACGGCGGCCGGCAAGGCGTTTCTGATCGAGGCCAAGGCGGTGCTCGCGCGTGCCGCCGCCGCCGAAACCGTGCTCGACGACCTCGCCGGGCTGAAGCGCGGGCAGCTAGCGCTGGCGGCCAGCCAGACCATCGCCGGCTACTGGCTGCCGGCCTTCATTCACCGCTTCAATGCCGCGCATCCCGCCATCAGGCTGGAGCTGTCGATCGGCAACACCGAGCAGGTCGCGGAGCGGGTGCGAGAGGGCTCTGCCGATCTCGGCTTCGTCGAGGGCGACGTCGACGATCCCATTCTCGCAGCCCAGCCCGTGGCGGAGGACGAGATGGTGCTGGTCGGGCCGATCGATCATCCGCTGTGCCGGGGAACGCCGGTCGCGGTCCACGATCTCAAGGCGGCGCGCTGGGTCTTGCGCGAGCAGGGCTCCGGCACGCGCGCCGTGCTCGAAGCGGCGGTCGGCCGGATTGGCATTACGCCGGCCGAACTCGACGTGGTGTTCGACCTGCCGTCCAACGAGGCCGTGCGCGGCGCGGTCGAAGCCGGCGCCGGCATCACGGTTCTGTCGCGGCTGGTGGTGATGCGGGCGGTGAAGGCGGGGCTGCTGGCTGTCGCGAATCTCGAACTGCCGAAGCGGCACTTCTACAGCCTGCGCCATCGGGAGCATCACCAGACGCAGGCGGCGCGGGCGTTCCTGCGGATGGTGGGAGAGGTGGTCGCTGTTTGAGGCACCCTCATCGCGAGCGTAGCGACGCGATCCAGACTCTCACCACCCGTGCGGTCCTGGATTGCTTCGCTGCGCTCGCAATGACGGCAGAGAGGTCAGTGCCTGCCTAACGACGCAAGCACTTCCTTGGCCGCCCGCTCGCCCGAGTCGCGGGCGCCGTGGGCGGTGGAGAAGAAATCCGGCGGCGTGGCCTCGCCGGCGAAGAACAGGCGATCGTCGACCGGCGCGGCCAGCACGGCGCGCTTGTCGGCGTGGCCGGGCCGCGCGTGCGAATAGGCCCCGCGCGCGAAGGGATCGGCGCCCCAGCGGGACTCGGCGAGCGGGCGCAGGCTGCTGCGGATGTCGTTGCCGAGCAATGCGACGACGTCGTCGATCGCCTGTGCAGCCAATGCGCCCTCGCCCGCCGCCTCGACCTCGCGGGCGAAGCTGCCGCCGTAGAAACCCTCGATGCAGGGCTGGCCGAACGGACGCAGCTGGAAGCTGCCGACGCGCGCGCTGCTGCTGCGCCCGCGCATCCCGGAATCCTTTGGCAGGTGCTCCCAGCCGTCGAGCGCCAGCGTCACCTTGTTGTCGAGGCCGAGCGGCAGGCCGGCAGCAGCGTCGACCTTGGCGGGAAGTGCCGGCGTGAAACGGAGCGCTTCGCCGGCAATGAGATTGGTCGGTACGGTGACGATCACCTTGTCGGCGGTCAGCGTGCCCTGCGAGGTCGTCAGGCGGATGCGCTTGTCGCCGTGATCGATCAGGCTGACATTGCAGCTCAACGCGATCGGCAGCCCCGCGCCATAGGCGGCGACCAGTGCGCCATAGCCGCGGCGGACGCGCCAGTTCAGCTCGGTGTCCTCATAGGCCTCGAAGTCGAGCAGCGACATCTGGTCGAGCTCGCAGCCGTTGAGATAGGTGCAGATCGCATCGATCATGCCGTTCCAGCGATTGCCGGGCTCGAGGCACACGCTCGCCGGCGCGTCGCGGCCACTTTTCGCAGCGTCAGCCGAGCGCGTGAAGAACGCCTCCAGCGCGCCGAGGAAATCGTCGCGCTCGGCACGTGGGAACGCCGCCTCATAGGCCTGGTCGCGCCAGGGGGGCCGCGACTTGTCGATGGTAAAGGCCAACTGCTCGGCAATGGCGACGAAAGAGTTGCGGTCAGCGGAATGCAGCCAGCCGCAACCGAGATCGAAGGTCACGTCAGGCGAGGCCATGATGGTGCGGGCGCGCCCACCGATGCGGCCGCGCGCCTCCAGCACGACGAAGGAGACGCCCTTGTCGCGCAGCGCGTGCGCGGCGCCGAGACCAGCGGCGCCCGCCCCGATGATGGCGATGTCGATGGAGGATGGGAAGGACATTGGCTCATCCAACTCCGTCGTCATGCCCGGGCTTGACCCGGGCATCCACGCCGTAGCTTCCACGGCGCCAGACCGTGGATGGCCGGGTCAAGCCCGGCCATGACGAAGGAAAGAGCGGAATTTGGCTTACGCCACCGCTTCCTTCTGCTTCTCGGCGCGCTTGCGCTCGTTCGGATCGAGATGCTTCTTGCGCAGGCGGATCGACTTCGGCGTGATCTCCACCAGCTCGTCGTCCTCGATATAGGCCAGCGCCTTTTCCAGGGTCATCCGGATCGGCGGGGTCAGGCGGACGGCCTCGTCCTTCGAGGTGGTGCGGATGTTGGTGAGCTGCTTGCCCTTGAGGACGTTGATCTCGAGATCATTGTCGCGGGTGTGCTCGCCGACGATCATGCCCTTGTAGACCTTCCAGCCGGGCTCGATCATCATCGGGCCGCGGTCCTCCAGCTTGAACATGGCGTAGGCCACGGCCTCGCCCTGGTCGTTGGAGATCAGGACGCCATTGCGGCGGCCCTGGATCGCGCCCTTGTAGGGCAGGTAGTTGTGGAACAGGCGGTTCATGATCGCCGTGCCCTTGGTGTCCGTCATCAGCTCGCCCTGATAGCCGATCAGGCCGCGGGTCGGCGCGTAGAACACCAGCCGCAGGCGGTTGCCGCCTGAGGGGCGCATCTCGATCAGCTCGGCCTTGCGCTCGCTCATCTTCTGCACGACGACGCCGGAATGCTCCTCGTCGACGTCGATCACGACCTCCTCGATCGGCTCCAGCGTCTGGCCGGTGGCCGGATCCTTCTCGAACACGACGCGCGGACGCGACACCGAAAGCTCGAAGCCCTCGCGGCGCATCGTCTCGATCAGGATCGCGAGCTGCAATTCGCCGCGGCCGGACACTTCCATCGCGTCCTTGTCCTGCGATTCGACAACGCGTAGCGCGACGTTGCCCTCGGCCTCACGCAGCAGACGGTCGCGGATCAGGCGGCTGGTGACCTTGTCGCCCTCGGTGCCGGCGAGCGGCGAGTTGTTGACGATGAACGACATCGACACGGTCGGCGGATCGATCGGCTGCGCCTGCAGCGGGCTTTCGACCGCCGGATCGCAGAACGTATCGGCCACGGTGCCCTTGGTGAGGCCCGCGATGGCGACGATGTCGCCGGCTTCGGCAAAGTCCACCGGCTGGCGCTCGAGACCTCGGAACGCCAGGATCTTGGTGATGCGGCCGGTCTCGATCAGCTTGCCTTCACGCGACAGCACCTTGACCGCCTGATTCGGCTTCACCGTACCGGACGCGATACGCCCGGTGATGATGCGGCCGAGATAGGGGTTGGCCTCGAGAATGGTGCCGAGCAGCCGGAACGGGCCTTCCTCGACCACCGGCGGCGCCACATGCTTGATCACGAGGTCGAACAGCGGCTGCATGCCGTCATCGTGGGAGGCCTCGGGCGAGGTGCCCATCCAGCCGTTCTTGCCCGAGCCGTAGAGGATCGGAAAATCGAGCTGCTCGTCAGTGGCGTCGAGGGCGGCGAACAGGTCGAACACCTCGTTGACGACTTCAGTGATGCGCGCGTCGGGCCGATCGACCTTGTTGATGGCCACGATCGGCTTCAGGCCGAGCTTGAGCGCCTTGCCGACCACGAACTTCGTCTGCGGCATCGGGCCTTCGGCGGCATCGACCAGCACGATCACGCCGTCGACCATCGACAGGATGCGCTCGACCTCGCCGCCGAAATCGGCGTGGCCGGGGGTGTCGACGATGTTGATCTGGGTGTCTTTCCACTGCACCGAGGTGCACTTGGCCAGAATGGTGATGCCGCGCTCGCGTTCCAGATCGTTGGAATCCATCGCGCGCTCGACCTGGCGCTGGTTCTCGCGATAGGTACCGGACTGCTGCAGCAGCTTGTCGACCAGGGTGGTCTTGCCGTGGTCGACGTGGGCGATGATAGCGATATTTCGGAGGTTCATGGTCGGTGTCTTCTAAGCTTTCTCAAGAGCCCGTGCTCTGTCCCCGGCGGGGCGCGCGCTTTATGATAGTCGAATCAAGCTGTTAGCTTTGCGACGCGCGCTCGCGAAACTCGTTCGGCGGAAGGGGCCGGCAGCCCCAAATAGGAAACCCGGCCAATCGACCGGGCAGACCTCGCGCGTTGCGGCGCAATATAGGCGGAAAATGCCAAAAAACAATGACTGCTTTCAGGAATGAGGAGCGGATCCGGGCACTTGATTAAGGCCCTGCGGGAAGTGCTCGCTCAGCCCCAGCGGCGGTGAGCGGCCAACACGATCATCACGAGGCCCGCGACGGCCATGCCGGCCAGGATCGATCCCGGACCGAACAGGCCGCCGAACTCGTTCCATTCGCGCCGCATGAACGCCATCACGCAACCGAACGGAAACGCCAGCGCAAGGCCGCCGAGGATCGCGCCCACCGTCGCCACAAGGCTTGCCGGTTCGCGCACGCGGCGCACCTCCTCCAGGAAGGGCGACAACGGCGGACGGCGGTGAAACGGATCATCATCCATGGCGGCGCGGCATCATCAGGCGAATCGCGGCAAGGACCAGAAACAAGCCGAGCACCACGGCACCGAGCGCAAGCGCGGCGAACAGGCCCGGGAGATTCCGCTCAGTGATCAAGCATAGCAAGCCCGGCGCGAGCAGCACCAGCCCGATCAGCAGCATCAGGATGGACGCCACCGCCGTGAGGCAGCCGCGCGCAGCCGACGGCTGCGCAGGCGATGTCATGGCGGCCCCCGCCCGCGCCTGACGGCGAGCACGATCAGCACGACGCCGGCGAGCGCAGCGCCGATGAACAGCAGTCCGACCGGATCGACCAGATCATTGCGCGTGATCTGATTGGGGAAGACGACGAGGACGCAGGCCATGGGAAACAGCAGGATCAGGCCGGCCACGACGCCGAGCGCGGTCAGACAGCCGGAGCGTTGCTGTCGTGGCGGGAGCTCGGGGGGAAGAATCGGGCGTTCAGTCATGGTCATCACCCTTGAATCGGTCGAACAACACGGATGAGTGCTTTGCTCATATCCGCCCCTCCCCGATTCGTGCGCGGATGCCATCGATGGCCCCGCTGCGGTAGAACAGGTTGTAGGTGTCGAACGGGATGATCTCGCCGCGCTCGGTGACGAAGTGGATGCAGGAGCGCTTGACGTTGCCCACGCAGAAATTGAAGCGGTCGAGAAACTGCACGATGGTCACCCGAAACACGTGCTCATAGCCGAGATTATCGGGCACCTGGACGGACGGCAGGCAGCAGAGGAATTCGGCGACGCGCTCGCCGGTGTTGAGCGGCCCCGACGACAGCGAAAACAGCTCGACGAATTTGTCGCGCAAGACCGGATATTTCTCCGGGCTGATCGTGTTCGGCATCACCGACAGCAATTCCTCTTGCGGCACCATCGAGGTCAGCGGCAGCACGGTCGTGCCGTTGCGCAGGCCGTAGCCGATCGAGATGCTCTCGGGATTACAGGGCAGCGGGATCATGTCATCATCGCCGAACACGCCGGTCTCGATCACGCGGCGGCGGATCTCCGACAGCATGATACGGTCGGTGTCCTTGTTGAAATCGGCGTTGCGGCCGGCGTCCTGCACCGGCTGCAAGGTGACGCCGCGCACGCATGTCCACTCCAGCGCGTGACGAACGATGTCGCCGATCTCGTCGTCGTTGACGCCGCGCTTGATGGTCGCGACCAGCGTGGTCGAGATGCCCTCGCGTTCGAGGTTCTCCAGCGCCTGCTGGCGGATGCGGCGCAGATCGGCGCCGCGAATGTTGGTAAGACCGGCGCGCGACAGCGAGTCGAACTGCAGATAGACCTCCAACCCGCGCTTGTTCTCAGCCAGCCGCGCGACGAAATCCGGCTCGCGGGCGATGCGCAGGCCATTGGTGTTGATCATGACGTGACGGATCGGGCGGGCGCGAACCGCGGCAAGGATGTCGAAGAATCGCGGGTGCAAGGTCGGCTCGCCGCCGGAGATCTGCACCAGGTCGGGCTCACCCTCGCTCTTCACCAGCGCATCCAGCATCCGCTCGACGGTCGCCAGCGGCGTGAAATGCGCGCGCTGCGGCGACGACTCGGCGAAGCACACCGGGCAGGTCAGGTTGCAGTGATCGGTGATCTCGATCAGCGCCAGGCAGGAATGCTGCTCGTGGTCCGGGCACAGACCGCAATCATAGGGGCAGCCATATTCGGTGCGGCGCTGGAAGCTGAGCGGCGTGTCGCCCGGCTTGATGAAGGACTTGCAGCGCCGCCAGTAGGCGGCATCGTCGGAGACCAGGGTCGACTGCACGCCGTGCTGCTTGCAGCGCTTTTCGTACCAGACCTCGTTGTCGAGGATCTGGATCTTGGTCGGCACCAGCTCGAGGCAGGTCTCGCAGAGGGATTGCGTCTGCCCCCAGAACACATAGGGGCGAGACTTACGCAGCGGCGCGTTCATGCAGGGCCTTCGGTTGCGGCGCGGTCGCCAGCATGACCGCGGCGTAGACGGCGATGGCGAGCGACAACAGATGAAACAGCGTGAGCGGGCCGATCACCGGCCCGTAGGGCTTGAGAAATTCCCAGGCGAAGCGCTGCAGGCCGTAGACCAGCAGCGCGAGATAGAAGCCGTTGGCGATGATGGAGTCGCTCCGCCTGAAGACCGCGATGATGTACAATGCCGCGAAGGCCGCCATCGCCAGACTTTCATAGAGCTGCACCGGATGACGCAGAACGCCGTCGCCGAAATCGTGGCCCCAAGGCAGGGCCGTCGGCGTGCCATAGGTGAAATCATCGAGCCCGGCGGCGTAGCAGCCGATACGGCCGACCGCGATACCGACCGCCAGCGGCAGCGCGAAGCGCGCGCCGGTGCGCAGGACGATGCCGTGCCGCCACTTGTAGAGCTCGACCGCCACGATGCCGCCGGCGAGCGCGCCTTCGACCGAACGCGCCAGCCCGGTCATGCCGGACAGCCACAGGTTCAAGGTCCCGAACAGATAGGCGCCCAACCCGGCGCCGAACACGAGCGCGGCGACATAGGGCCATTCGGTCGACGGCTTCGGGAAGCTGACGCGCGCCCCGCGCGTGAGCCACCAGCCGGCAGCGGCCGCGCTGAGCCAGGCGGCGACGTCGAAGATCGCATGAAGAACGGCGCCGTCCATGACTCCCATCGTCCGGTTGCATCCGGACTATGGCAAGGTCCCGGCGCCGATGGCAATGACGTGTTCGTATCAGCCGGCGGCGGCCTGCTCCGTCGGATAGACGCCGCGCAGGACCTCCTCGAAATGGGTCTTCACCGCCTCGTTGCACAGGCAGGAGCGCTGCTTCAGGGCGTCGAAATCCCGCACCATGAAGGCGCCGCGTCTGGTTTCGAGAACGCCCTCGGCGCGGAAAGTCTGGACGACACGACTGACATAGGAGCGGCCAACGCCCAGCAGGGTCGCGAGCTGCTCATGGGTCAACGGCACCGTCGGCTCGCCGTCGGTACGGTCCATCGCCGCGACGATCCATTTCGCGGTGCGCTGCTCGATCGAGTGGATGGCGTTGCAGGCGGTCGACTGAAACATCTGCGCCAGCATGCAATCGGCATAGCGCGCGAACACGTTGCGCAGCGTCTTCGATTGCAGCTTGGCGGCGGCAAGCCGCGACAGGGGCAGGCGGACGAACGGGCCGCCGAACTTGACGACGATCCGCGTATAGGCCGGAAGAAAACCCTCGCTGACGATGCCGCCGACCGCGCCCTCGCGGCCGACCAGAATGGTCTCGACGTCGCGACCATCCTCGTTGGGAACGAGGTAGGACGTGAGCGCCGGGCCACAGGGAAAATGGACGATCTGCACATCGTCGCCGGGGCGATACAGCAGCTCGTTCGGCATCGCCTGGTCCTCGACCAGATAGGATGCGATCAGAGCGTAATCCGGTGGGCTCAATCGGCGCAGCAGATTGTTATAGGGTCGCTCACGCGCAAGTGTCGTCACAGTCTGGGTCAGCATCGAAATCCCCCGCGCTACGCATGTGCGTGATCCGTGCTTCTTGTGTTCACAAGTGCACAGACACAGGAACTCCGATATGATGGCTTCGGTTCCAGGAACCCGCCAGCGTGCTTGTGATGAGGCGCCGGCTGCGGGAGCCAACCTCACCCTGGAACCCGCAGATCACATGACCCGCTCGCAACCCAGCGTGCCCGAGCTCTATCAGCATGTGCTGGTCGTCGAGGACGACCCGATCATTGCGCTCGGCTTGGAAGACACCATCAATGACCTCGGCGTGGCCGAGGTCAGGATCGCGGCCAACGTTGCCACGGCGCTCGCCATGATCGAGGAGCGCGCGCCGGAGTTCGCGCTGCTGGATGTCGGTCTGGTCCGCGAAAAGAGCTTTGCGATCGCCGAGCGGCTGAGCACGCTCGGCATCCCCTTCGCATTCTCGACCGGCTATGGCGCCGACGGCGTGCCGGCGGCGTTTTCCGACCGGCCGCGCCTCCCGAAGCCCTGCCCGACCGATGGCCTAGAGGCCGTGCTGCGGCGGCGCGATTAGTCGTCGCCGCAGCGAAACACCGTCAGCCCAGTTTCGGATCGAGCGTGGTCGACCACAGCGCGACGTCGGCGCGGTCGCGCAGGGTCACGGTCATCTGGCCGCTCGCGCCGTCGATCTTGACGTGACCGAAGAACTGCATGCCTGCGGATGGCGGCAGGTTCTGCTTGTCGAGGCCGGGGGCCTTGATGAAGCGAACCTCCGGGCCGAACGTGTTGTCGAGCTCGTTCGGACCGAACGTGCCGGCATGCAGCGGCCCCGAGACGAATTCCCAGAACGGCTCGAAGTCCTGGAATTGCGCCTTGTTCGGATCGTAGTAGTGCGCAGCGGCGTAATGGACGTCGGCCGTCAGCCACACCGTGTTCTGGATCGGTGCGGTCTTGATGAAGCGCAGGATCTCGGCAATCTCCAGCTCGCGCCCACGGGCGGGACCATCTCCCTGCGCGATCGCTTCGGAGCCCTTCTTGTTGGCCGCATCGTCATAGACGATGATGCTGAGCGGCATGTCGGAGGCGATCACCTTCCAGGTCGCCCGCGAGCTCAGCAGGGCCTGCTTCAGCCAGCGCAGCTGCTCCGGCCCGATGAAGTAGGACGCCGGACCATACTTGTCCTCGAGATTGGCGCCGTTGGCGCCGCGATAGCTGCGCTCATCCAGCACGAAGACGTCGAGATGCGGACCGTAGTTGATGGTCCGGTAGATCCGGCCGGGCTCGTTGATGCTCTCGCGCATCGGATACATCTCGTGGAAGGCGCGCGCGGCCCGTGCGGCGAGCAGCTGGATGTTGCGCTCCTTGTAGGCGGCCGGCAATTCCTTGGAGGCCGACCAGTTGTTGGTGACCTCGTGGTCGTCCCACTGCACGAAGATCGGCACCTCGGCATTGAAGGCGCGGACATTCTCGTCGAGGAAATTGTACTTGTGAGCGGCGCGGAATTCGTCGAGCGTCTCGGCGACCTTGGCCTTCTCCTCGATCGTGAGGTTCTTCCAGACCTTGTTGTCCGGCAGCTTCACCTCGGGCTTGATGGGGCCGTCGGCGTAGATGGTGTCGCCGGAGTGCAAGAAGAAGTCGGGGCGATGCTTCTTCATCGTGGCGAAGGTGAACATGCCGCCGTCGTCGGGATTGATGCCCCAGCCCTGGCCAGCGACATCGCCGCCCCAGACGAACGACACGTCACGCTTGTTGCCCGGCGCCGTGCGGAAGCGGCCGACGACCGCCTCGCTTTCGACCGCGGTGTGCGAGAGATCGCGGAATTTGACGCGATAGAAGATGTCCTGACCGCTCGGCAGGCCATCGAGCAGCATCTTGGCAGTGAAATCGCTTTCAGGAAGCGCCGCAATGGGCGGCAGGCGGCGCGCGTTCTTGAACGATTCGGTGGTCGCGACCTCGACCATCATCTGCGACGGCCGGTCGGCGCGGGCCCAGACGACGCCGCCATCCATGCCGACGTCGCCGGACTGCACCCCATGCGTGATCTGCGGCCGGTCGGCGGCGCGGCTCAGACCGGGCATCGCGAGCGTCGCGACGCCGACAGCAGCCGTCGACAGGAAGCGGCGGCGGGAGAGCTTGTGGAGCTGCGGGCGTGGAATGTGAATGGTCATGTGATCTCCTCGTCGGATGGCGCGCGGAACCGCACTGCCAGGACGCCGCAGACCTAGAAAAGATTGATGACGTTGAAATTACAAGGCCGCTCGCCCCAGCACATGGGGCCAATGCCGGACGCCGTACGAAGATGACCGAGATCGGCTCAGGTGCCGGCGGCGCGCAATTGCGCGCCCGTGCGTTGCAGGTTGGCGGGCATGCTCATCAGGATCAGTTTGCGATCGGCGACCGCATTGTGGAACTGCTCGAGCGCGATGTTGAAGGCGGTCAGGGCCGCATGCTCGATGGCACCGTCCTCGAAGCAGGTCAGCGTGTTGCGCAGGATCTCGTCGGCTTCCGCCTGGAGCTGGTCGAGCTCCTCGGTCGAGTCGCTCTTACGTGCGATGGTGATCATCTCCAGCAGCCGGTCGCGCAGCGTGGTGTTGATCGTCCGCTCGTCGCGCTTGAGGTAACCGGCGAACCAGGCGCCGGCCGAGCCCATCGCAGACAGCGCCATCAGGCCCCACCAGATGTAGTCGCTGTAGCGATCGAGGAAGGTCTTCTCCTCGCCATCGACGAAGGCCGCAGCACCGGGATGGGCGGGGATTGCGGCATCCTTGTCGGTGTCCGGCGTCTCGATCTTGGCGGCCAGAGGGAATTCCGACAGCAGTTGCTGGCGCACCGAGAACAGCTGGTGGGTGAAGGTGGAGACGGTCGACTCGGCGAGCCCTCTGCGCGCGACGATGTGGTGGCTGAAGCTGATCGTCTTGACCTCATCCTCAGGGCGGTCGGGCGAGCCGCCGAAGGCGCCGGCCGGAATTTCTGCCGCCTCATATTCGGGATGGTTCTGCGCGATGGCTCCGGCCAAATCGATCGCCAGGAATGTCGGCACGCCGCCATCCTTGGTGGCGGCCGCAATCGCATCGGCCGTGATCTTGCTGTTGATCGGGCCGGCGGCGAGATAGACGTCGGCCCGCTGGTTGCGGACGGCCTCGGCCGCCTCGGTGATCGGAAACTGGACGATCTCGACCTTGCCGGCGTCGACGCCGTATTGGTGCAGGATCACCTTCAGCAGATTGGCATTGGCCGGCGTGCGGCCGATGATGCCGACCTTATGGCCAGGGAGCTGCGAGATCTTGGTGATCTTGGCCGCGCCCTTGCGACCCTTTCCCTTGCCTGCGGGTGGCACCCACAGCACGGCCACGTTCTTGCGCAGGGTCGCGACCGCCTGCGCGTTCTTCGGCACCTCAAGGTCGCCGCGCACGATGGCGAGATCGACCTTGCCCGCGGCCAGCGCCTGCGCGCTCTCGCCGGCGCCCTCGGTCGGAACCGGCCGCAGCCGGACGGAGGCATGCGACTGCGAGAACGCCTGGGTCAACGCCTGGACGACCTTGAGATCGTCGCTGTTGGGCGGACCGACGGCGATCTTCAGCACCACCGGACGCATGGCAAAATAATAGGCGCCCGCCAGCGCGCCGACGACCGCGAGGATGCCGGCGATGACGACGAACACGGCAGGGCGCATCTGCGAGCGCTGCGCTGGCGTGGTCTGGGGGTCTGCCAGGTCCAGTCCTCCGGTGATCCGATCGCTTGGGGGCCGCTCTATGCGCAGCTCCGCAGGGCCTCGTCCTTCGCTAGGCCGAAACTGTAGCAAATTTCTTTTCCGTCCGGGGTGACATCTGCGTCATGGTTACCGGAGCCCGAGTGCGCGACGATCCCGGCGGTTGCATGACGGGTCCGCGTCGGTTTTGTCACAAGGCTCTGATCCGGATGCCGTTTCTGCTACTCTGGCGCGCCGGTCCGAGTGACGCGACGCAGGCCGATGCCCGTAGAGGGCCGGATCTGCCGCGCCGCCCCGATGCACCGACGAGATGAACGGGAGGTTCGACATGGTGGAGCGAATGTTAGCCGAGGCGCGCGCGAACGCCCTGCGGGACCTTCCCGGCTGGTCCGAGGTCGATGGCCGCGAGGCCATCACCCGCACCTTCACCTTTCGCGACTTCAACGAAGCCTTCGGCTTCATGACCCGCGTCGCCCTGCTCGCCGAGAAGCGCGACCATCATCCAGAGTGGCGCAACGTCCACCGCACCGTCGAGGTCGTGCTCGCCACCCACGATGCCGGCGGCGTCACCGCGCGCGACATCGAGCTGGCAAAAGCAATGAACGCGATTGCGGCTGCGCACGTCCGGGCCGGTGATTGAAAGCACCGGCGTGGGTGAATCATGATGTGACGATCTGTCGATGCGGCGGCATAGCAACCTTGCCGAGCCGGACGAGCTGGTCATCGTTCTCGGCCAGCCGCGGCCCAGGCAGCAGACTGACATAATTGTCGGCTTCGGCCCGCTCGACCTGCTTGTTGCTGGCCGTCACGAAGACCTCTGCCAGACGCCGCGCGACGAGGGGCGCGGCGACGCTCGTTCCCTGCAGGATCGAGCGCGACCCGCTCCGCACCCCGGCGGCCACGGTACCGGGGAGCGCTGCCGTTCGGTCGGACAGAGAGGAGCAGGATACGCGTCCCAGGTCTTGCGTTCCTGCGCAGCTGTAGCGGGAGGGTACCATCCCCTGCTCCTCGGCAGCCGAGCGGCGACGAAATCCGGCGACCGCCAGTGCGATCTCTGAGGTTGCCAGCCCGTTGAGCGAGCCAAAGCGCCTCACGAGCGCCGTCGGCGTATCACGCTCCATGAGAGCTCCCCGCTCGTCGAATCGAATATTGCCGGGGTCATCGAAATAGCTCTGGCGCGCACCAGACCGGACGCTGATCGGATCCGTATCGCGTTGGATCCAGCAGTGGATCGGCCATTCGAGCCGCGCGGCGCCCGGCTCACGACTGATCGTGATCTGCCACAGTCCGGCCCGCGCCGCCGGGAGTTCGCCAGGGTACGGCTCCGAGGGCGCGGTCACGACGAGCACGCGCCAGCGGCCGTTCCGTTCATCGACGCTCATCTGGCCGACCTGGCAGCGGTGCTGGTCGTAAAGTGCAACGACCCGATTCTCGTCGCCACGCGCGAGGCCGACGCGGAGTCCCCGGAATTGGACGCCCGAAGAATCCGTCACGCTCACGGTGTAGCCGAGTGGCTTGAACTGTTTGGGAAACCAGATTTCGAGATAGTTCGGGGTGCGATCATTGGGCTGCAGTCGCCAGGGAATGACGACACTCCTCCGAACAAACCTCTCGTCCGGCACGCTGACATGCAGACCGTCGAGAAAACTGTTCCCCGTCGGCAATACCACCGCCGTCGGCTTGCCCTGGCTGCGACGGGCGCGAACGAGATCGGTGATCGCGCCCTCGATATCAAACATTCCGTCGTGAGGGCCGCCGAAATAGCCATAGCTGAAATTGATCACGAGGCGGAGCCGGTCCTGCCCGTAACCCTTGGCGATCAGGTCGGCCCGATCAAAAATGTAATGCAGTGCCGACAGAACGTACATGTCCTTGCCGATCCCGGACGTGTCGATCGTGAGCAGGTTTGGCAGCTGCACTCCAATGATCCGAATCTCTTCCGCGGCCCTCTCTTGCCGCTCCGGCGCGTAGCCCGTGGCGAGATCCATCACATGGGCGCCATGCGTCGCATGCCGCGACAGCAGGCTCGCCAGCCCCTCCGTATCGTCCGTGGCACCGGCGTGACGGTAGAGCTCGTCCTCGTCGCCGCCGAACTTCGAGATGCAGGCGTCGATATCGCGGCGGGTGAACTCGCGGCCAAACAGGACACTGGTCTGATCGCAGACCGCCTTGGCCGATTGCAGCCAGCAGAATTCGACGCGGGTCCGGCTGCCGGTCGCATCGCGGAAGTTCCGATGCGCGAACGGCAGGCCATCGTCGATCACGGCCACGACCGTGATCCGCTTCTCTCGTCCGATACGCGCTCGGAGTTCGCCATCGGGACGCCAGGATGGCGCAGTCGGCCTCTCGAGGGTGTCCTTCATCGCCTCGGCGCCGATTGGCAGACCGACCCGAAATCGCCCACAGAACGCCCCGCCGGATCTGAGATGTCGCTTGGCTTTCGCGGGACTCACTCCTTCGCGCAGCCGCCTGTCGAGCGCTTCGGCCCGCTCCGCGATGTTGGCCTTGTATTTCGGTCTGCCGATCACGAACGGGATATGCCGCAACCCGTATTGGTCGTTGCCGCCTTCGTTGCGTTTCCACAAGGTTGGGATCCGGAACCGTTGGGAATGACGAGCCGCCAGCTGATGGATAAAGCTGAATTCAATCGACGGCTCGACCTCCGAGATCGCGGTCAAATAGCGACGCGAGTACATGTCGACGCTTGCAGGCGCGTAGTCCCTGCCAGCGCCGAACAGCCAGGTTTCATACGGGCCGAGACTTTGCGGGATCCGCATGACGAAACGCGCGCGCTTCTTCCCGGCCGGCTTCATCGCGCCAGCTCCTCGCCCGCCCGCTCCCACAACCATTCGAACACCGGGCTCGATCGCACCTTGAAATTGTTGTTCTGCCGCTCGATGCCGAAGGGCGTGCGGTCGGGCTTCTCGAAATCGCTGTTGAAGAAGTCGCTGCTTCCGATCGCATCGTATGCGAACGACCCGACCTGGACTTCCAATCCGCATTTGCCGGCAACGATCTGGCCGACGGCCTTGCCCAGCAGAGCGCCTGCCCAGCTGTCGATCGGGAAATGCATGCCTGCAACGGTTCGCGTTACCGCGATACGTTCAGCCAGTTTGGCGAGCAGCGCCCGGCGCCGCTCGAAATCGGCAAAGTGCTTCTGGTGGGCGGCGGCAAAGTGCCCCATGATCTCAGCGACGGCATAGGCTTCCGCTGCGTGAGCGCTCGGAAAGCTGCCATGTGCGGGCGTGGGGATCATCGGCATCACGGTTGCACCAAGATGCACCGGCCGACGACATGCGAGATGATGCTTGGCGACCATCGCCACGTGAGATGCCAACAACTGCACGACGGCAATCAGCTCCGAGACGTGGCGGTGATTGGTCTGCAGCCCGAGAACCATCGCAAAATACGGCGTCGGGAAGCTCAGCTGCGTCATCACTTCAGATGATCGATCAGGCCGCTGATCGAGATATTGCCGCATGATTCCGAGCTGCTGCTTGAAGGTTTCCATGGCCGGACGCACCAGCTTCAGAAAGCCCGGACTGCCATAGTGCAGCGTGACCGCTTCGGACTGCCTGTCGATGTGCCAGTCGAGATCTTTCAGGAAATCGGTGAGATAGACCGAAGAACGGACCCAATCGGCCCAGAAGCGCATGTTCGCTGCCTCCGAGAACGGCGCCTGCCGTCCCTTCGGATCGGGACGGCCGTGGGTGACGTGCGCGATGGCTTGCTCCGCAATCTGGAGGCCCTGTACGAGAGCCGGATCGTAGACGGGGTCCGCTCCGGCACCGAGGAACGGGCCGAGCCCGCTGAAATTGGCGCTGCCAAAACCGCCGAATCCTCCGAAACCACCAAAACCGCCGAACCCGCCAAATCCTCCGAAGCCACCAAACCCGCCCGCTTGTGACATATGAGCTTCCCTTCAAACGACTTCATGGAATGCCTGCTGCTTGCAATGCCGCGGCAACGCGACGTCCGCTTTCGTGCTCTCCCGCGGGATGGCCGCGCAGATAGCCAGCGACCGTGAAATCGGGATGCCGCCTGATGATCTCCGCGGCGACGATGCGTGCCTCGTCGTCGCGGTCGAGATAATGAAGTGCCGCGATCTTCGTCCGCAGCGTGGAAATATGCCGATCGTGAAGCCGTAACGAATTGTCCGAGAGCGCCAGCGACTCTTCATAGCGGCCGGCTGCGAACAGCGCACTCGCACTGAGCGAGTCGTAGAAGTATCGGAAGGGGTCGATGGGCGAGAGGCGGCGCGCTTTCGTCGCAGCAAACACCGCGGCGTCAGGCTCGTCGGTGAACGCATGAAGCGCGCCGCTGAGCAGCCACGCGATCGACTCGTTGGGATTGAGCCGAAGCGCGGCATCGTAACGGCTCCTCGCCGTGTCGATGCGGCGCAACAGGTTGTTCTGGGCGAAGCCATCGATGCTGAGTGCGAAAGAACTGTCGGGACTGATGTCGAGGGCACGCGCCGTGCAATCGATCGCGCGCTGCGTGTCCTTGGGCGGGTCGGTACTCCAACCGTTGAAGACACACAGCACGTGCCACTTGCCGAACCAGGCATGGGTCTCGGCAGAATGCGGCGCGCGCCGGAGCGCTTCCTCGATCAACTCGCGTGACCGGGCGAACTCGCGCAACGACGGCCGATGCATGAGATCGACGCCGGCAAGCAGAAGCCGATGGTCCTCGATGTTGGCGAGGTGACGACCGCTGACGTGAGTGATCGCATCGTCGGCAATGGCGCGGCCCACCGACGTCACGATCTCCGACACCCCGTCGGCTGACCGGCCGAGGAAATCGTCATGCGAGCCGGAAAAGTGCCGCGTCCAGAGAATGCGGCCCGACTCGGCGTCGAGAAGATCCGCATCGAGCGCAATCTCGCCGCCACTGACGCGCAGCGTCCCGGCAACGCAATAATCGACGGCCAGCTGCGTCCTGACCATCGCCACGTCGACGATAGTCCGATCGAGTGCGCGCGCCGACAGGTGGGATATGACCGAGAGGAGGTTCGAGCGCGACAGCGAGCGGCAGGCTTCCTCAGCCAGCCAGTCGCCGAGGATCGCGTGATCGGGGCTGCCGGCGATGGTTCGGAACGGCAATACCGTCACGGCCGGCAGCATCGGGGCTGGCGGAGGCTGCGCGGACAGACTGTAGAGCGCGTAGAGCTGCTCCGGATTCTGACGCTGAGCGCTCAGCCAGCGGCTGAAGCCGTCTTCGCGGATGGCAAGGCCCTCGAGAACCTCGCCGGCTCCGGGACGGCCGATGAAACGGACCCGCCCGAGATTGAGAGTGACGTCAGAATTGGTGCAGAGAAGAACGTCGTCGAAGGCGTCACCCATGACGTGCCGAATATCCGACAAGGCGCGCCGAAGGCTCTGACGACCCGTGTCGTAGCACGCCGTTCCCCACAACATGGTCTGCAGGAAGCTGCGCGTCCGGCGCCCCAACGGGGCTGTCGCGAGAAGAGCAAACAGAGCCTTGTGCTTGGCGCCGCTGATCTCGAAGCCTGAGCGGCCCGCTGCGCGCACGACGCAGGCTCCGAACAGGCTGATCTCGATCCGCTTGCCGTCCATCTGCATTGCCCCGCCAATGAACTGCTCGCAACTTAACATTGTGGTTTTGCGCTTCCAAGCCGTTTCACGCTTTTTTCACGCGGCTCCAGAGCGCGCGACGCGCTAGCCTGCGATCCCAATGAGTGCGCCGAACAAAAGCCAAGGCCGCGAAGGCGGCCCACGTCGCCGCCGCAGGGATCCGCCGCGCGACCTGATCGATTTCTATCGGCGCTGGTCGGATTTCCGCGACGTAGCCACGGGATTGGCAGGACGGGCCGACATTTCTGCTATTCAGAAATCAACATTGAATTGGCTCATCCTGCTCGCCGATCGCGTCGGAGAGAACGATCTCAGGCCGCTCGATCGGAAACCACCGGCATCGGACGGCACGCCGTCATGACGTACAGCCTGCTACGCGGAGCTGCACCGACGGCGTTGCCGCCGACCGGATTATCTCACGCTTAATTCACTCACGACGCTTTCGGTCGACGTGATTAGTTGAAGACGAGCCGATCGCCGACGCTGTCAGACGGAATGGCGACCACTTCGTCTACGGCACGTCTCGACTTGCTCGGCATCATGACACGAGACGTTTGCCGGCGCTGCTGCGCCTGACCATCGACCATAGGCTCATCGTCGCAATCCTCCCTGAAACTGCCGTCCCTCGACAGGGACGGCACCTTTCATCGGAGACAGCTGCCCGCCGCGGATCGATTCCGAGGCACGTCCCGTGCTGGGTCACGGCGGGAATCGTCAACCGTCTACGAACGGAGAAACAGATGAGTGATCCTGCCCTCTATTGGAACACGACAGCCCTCGAGGCAAACCGTATCGATCACACCGGCGCCATGGCGGCGCGCAACCAGCGCGGCCCGACCTTGAGCTCGCGCGCTCTTGCGATGGTTCATGTCGCGATGCACGACGCCTATTTCGGCCTGGTGCCCCGCGGGGCACCGTTGAATCCGGAAAACTGCGATCCGATCCTCCCCTCCAACCAGATCATCCTGCCGAGCCCGGCTTCCCGCGACGACGTCATAGCGGCGATTTCGCAAGCCGCCTTCGTCGTGCTCAACGAGCTCTATCCGTCGCAACGCGATCGATTCGACGTCGCGCTGTCCGGCGCGCTCGCCGCCATCAGCAGCAACGTCGAGGCGGCCGCCGAATTCGGCATCCGCGTCGGACGCAACGTCATCGCCGACCGCTTCAAAGACGGCTCCGAGGTCTCGAAGGCGGCGATGTTCTCGTGGAAGCGCGGGCACCATCGTCCGGACCCGTTCAACGAGGAGCAGGGCCTGCTCGGTCAATGCTACGGCGAGACGCGGCACTTCGTGATGGCGGCGCATCAACCGCTTTCGCCCCCGCCCGGCCATGACGGCGCCGCGCTCGACGAGCAGGACCCGCTGTACCTCCGGCACTACAAGGAAGTGATGAGCAAGGGCCACCGCAACGGCTCCGCGCGGACCGCCGACGAGAGCGCGATCGGGACGTTCTGGGCCTATGACGGTGCAGCCCAGATCGGTACGCCGCCGCGGCTCTACAACCAGATCGTGACCGCCATTCTTGCCGACATCAACAAGGAGCAGACCGCGGATGCCGCGCTGGTCAACAATCTTCGGCTGCTCATGCTCGTCAACGTCGCGATGGCCGAGGCGGCGATAGATGCGTGGCACTACAAATACGTCTACGACCTGTGGCGTCCGGTGATCGGCATCCGTGAGAGGGGCGATGGCCTCGGCCCCGATGCCGGGCCGGTCGTATCGATCGACGCCGACGCCGATCCGTTCTGGGAGCCGGTCGGCGCGCCGAGCACCAACACTCAGAAGCGCAACTTCACGCCGCACTTCCCGGCCTATCCGTCGGGGCATGCGACCTTCGGCGGCGCCGTGTTCGAGATGGTGCGGCTGTTCCTGAAGGTACCGTGCCACCAGGCCGACACGATCGGCTTCAGCTTCGTGTCCGACGAGTTGAACGGACTGAGCCACGATGCCGACGGAACGCGGCGAACGCGACACGCCCGGCGTTACAAGCGTCTCATCGACGCGATGTACGAGAACGCGGTCAGCCGCGTCTATCTCGGCGTCCATTGGCGGTTCGACGGCACGACGGCGACGGACGCGGACGGCTTGCTGACGCAGTCGGACGCGGTCGGCGGCGTCCCGCTGGGTCGGACGATCGCTCAGGGCGTCTACGGGATCCTGGCCGGCAGCACCGCGCCCGATCTCGACGCGTTCTCGGTGCAAATGAGCAATCATCTGAGCTTCTCCAATCCAGCCACGCCCACCATTCCGAGCCAGGACAAGGGTTTCGAGACGCTCACGGTCAGGCTGAATGGCGACGTGCTGACGATCGCGGACCAGGGCCCGGCGCCGCACACGATCTACGCCAGGAAGATCGGACGGCGAGGCTACAGCACCGAGTTCAAGATCCTCGCCGAGCTTCCGGAAGGTGTGAAGGACGCGACCTTCTTCAAGGCCCAGGGCCGCGCGGTCGTATCCCGCATCGGAGGCCGCCTGCGACTCTACGCTGCCGGCACCGACAGCAATTCCGGCAAGCCGAACGGCTGGGTGTTCGAGGCATCGGAGCAATGAGCTTGTCCCAGGCCGGCTCGTCGGCCGGCCTGGGACGACGAGGCAATCGAACGAGGGGAGACTCATCATGTCTGCAACGATCGTCGTTTTGATCTTTCTCGTCGCGGCCAATCTGGTGCGCGGCGACACCGGAGGCATCGCGAGCCTGGTCGGGCTTGGACGTCCAGTCACCTGGCTGCTGACGCTGCTCATGTTGATCGTGGTGTTCGTCATCATTGGCGTGGCGCAGAAGCGGCGCTGGGACGGCGTCCTGATCGACGAACGCAACAAGGTCAGCCTGTCGCGCGTCCAGATCGTGCTCTGGACCGTCCTCCTGGTCAGCGCACTGTTCACGGCGGGGCTTTCGAATGTCAGCATCGGCGTGGCCAACCCGCTCGAGATCCAGATTCCTGCCAGCGTGTGGGCGCTGCTCGGGATCGGCAGCTTCAGCTTCGTCGCATCGTCGTCGATCCTCGGCGAGAAGCAGAAGGGGGCGGATCCGAGTCGGCTGCAGACGATCAGCGCCAACCTCCAGAAGTCCGACACGCTCACGGCCCCGCCGGATTCGCGCGGCCAGGTCGTGACGAAGGCGACGCCTGGGGACGCCCGCTGGCTCGATATCATCCGGGGGGATACCAACGATGCCGACTATGTCGACATCAGCAAGGTCCAGCAGCTCACCTTCACGGCCTTGCTGCTGATCGTTTATGGCAGCTCGATCTTCAATGTGCTCAAGACCATGACGCCGGTCTCGACGTTTCCGCCGGTCGACGGCGGCTTCGTCTCGCTGCTTGGCCTGAGCCACGCGGCCTATCTGGCCTACAAGGCCGTGCCGAAATGACATGCCGGCGAGCGCAGCGCCTGCCGGGTTGCGCTCGCCGTCAATGTGACCTGCCTGTCCCATTTGCGGCGGCACCGCTGCCGGATCATCTTGCAGCACCGCACCGGGTCCCCACATGACGGGTAGGGCCCGCGCCAATGGCGTGTCGCGGAGACCTCGGGAGATTGCGCAAATGGCGCCGGATACGACCGATTACAGCGTTGGCTTCGAGCCGGCCGACCGGCTGGCGCGGGATCGCGACAGCGTTCGCCGGCGGTTCTGGATCAAGTTCAAGCAGGTCGTGGCCAGGATCCCGTTCGCCGCGGATCTGCTCGCCGCCTATTACTGCGCCTTCGACAAGGAGACGCCGCGACATGTGCAGGTCGCGCTGCTCGGCGCGCTCGCTTATTTCATCCTGCCGTTCGACTTTCTGCCCGATGTCATGCCGGTGCTCGGCTTCACCGACGATGCCGCAGTGCTCGCCACGGCCATCCGCATGGTGGCCTCGCACATCACGCCCGACCATCGCGCGGCAGCCCGTGCGGCGCTCGCGCGGCTCGAGGCGGACGAGGACGTCGATCTGGAACAGGAAGGCGCGGCGAGCGGCTGAACTGACCGGCGCCGATTGCGTCATCCCCTCCGTAGGCATCAGACGGTGCGCGGACGACAAAAAAAGCCCTGCGCGAGCAGGGCTTTTCTCTTCCGTCGATATCGACCGCGAACGGACGCCAGGCGGCAGCGGCTCAGCGCTGGGGCCGCGCCTGCGCGCGGGCGTTGCCGGTCTTCTCGGCTTCCCACGCCTGGTACTGCTTGAACAGCGCTTCCCGGTCGGCTTCGCTGGGCAGCGCCCTGCCGGTGCTGCTCTGCTTCAGGAAGTCATCGAAGCGATCGCGCTGCGCGCCTTCCATCGCGTGGCTCTCCAGCCATTTGCTGGCGGAGGGCAGGCGCTGCCAGCCGGCGAGCGGCGCCGAGAGCGAGACCTCTTTCCACTTCGGATGGAAGGGCGGGTTCTGGAACGCCGGGAACTTGGTGAAGAACGCGTCGACGAAGGTCGCCAGCTTGCGGTAGCGGTCGGTGTTGGGCGCCCAGTTATAGGCGGCGAGCACGGCCGGGACCGCAATCGTATCGACCTTCTCGCCTTCGGCGATCAGGTTCGGGTAGTCCTTCGCCGTCAGCGTCGCCGGCAGATAATCGGTCTGCAGCGGCCGGTCGTAGTCGACATTGACGAGATGGAAGCGGCCGTCATTCACGAAGGTGCTGACCGACTTGTAGGGCTTGCCGCCGACGACGATGACCGCGTCGAGCTCGCCCCGCTTCAGCTTCTCCATGGCGATGCGCTGCTCGATATAGGCGAAGTTGGCGCGCAGGCCGAGCCGCTCGAACACGGTCAGAGCCGTGACGAAGGTGCCACCATTCGGCAGGTCGACGCTGACGCGGCGGCCTTCGAGGTCGCGGAGATTGCGCACCGCGCGCGGCGCGATGACCTGCATTTCCTCATTGTAGAGCTTGGTGACGTAGGTGAACTGGCGCTTGATGTCCTTGGCGAAGCCCTTGCGCTCCAGATAGTCCAACGTATCGGCGCGGACGACGCCGAGATCGACGCCCTGCAGGAACAGGATGTCGGCGACGCTCTGCACCGAGCCGCGTCCGACGATCGGCAGGACCCGCAGGTTGTTGCCGTCATCGAGCAGCGAAGCCAGGTCGGCGCCGAACTGCACATAGGTGCCGCCGATCGTGCCTGTGATCAGCGTCACCGTATTGGCGTTGAGCGCCTGCTTGGTCTGAACCGACCCGAACTGGAAGATCGCCTTCAGGCTGTCGCTGACCTTGGCGGGATCGAACTCGCCCTCCTCGGCGTGAGCGGAAAAGCCGCACGCTATCATCATTGCGGCCATCGCCGCTCCAATAAGACGTCGCATGTGTCCCCTCGATCAAAGCTGGTACATGATTGCGGGCCGGAACGCGTGCAGCGCCGGGACTCGCCCGGACTTGCCCATGAACGACGCGATGATCATGCGTGAAACGAAAAAATGAAACGCGGCGGCAGCGCTGCCGTCACGTGGCTTCAATTCTGCAGCTGATCGAGCCGGCGCTGGGCTTCGGACGAGCCGAGCTGGGCGGCACGCCGGTACCAATTCCGCGCCGCGGCGGGATCAGCATTGATGTTGC
Source organism: Bradyrhizobium aeschynomenes (assembly GCF_013178945.1). Taxonomy (GTDB): domain Bacteria; phylum Pseudomonadota; class Alphaproteobacteria; order Rhizobiales; family Xanthobacteraceae; genus Bradyrhizobium; species Bradyrhizobium aeschynomenes. The sequence goes on along the minus strand of NZ_JABFDM010000010.1, from coordinate 9,442 downwards.
GGATGTCCTTGGTCCCGAGAACGTGAGGATCGTAGGTCTGCGCCAGCATCAGCGCGGCGGCTGGTTCCTGGGCCTCGGCCGCACGCTCGAGCAACAGGCGGGCCGACGGAATATCGCCGGCGGCGAGCAGCCCCTTGGCCCGCTTCATGATGCCCGACAGCTCATCCGGCTCCAACCGCCGAGCCTGGGGCGGCGGCGGCGCGGCCGTCACCGCGCCGAGACCCGGCGCCACGATCGCAGCTCCGGCACCGGGTGAGGTGATGGACGAAGGCGCCATGGCCGGAGGCACGGCGGCGGCGCTGGGCGCGGCTGGCGCGGGCGGCGTCGGAACCCGGTTCTGCAGGGCGGTCTGATAGGCGTTGGCGATGTCATCGCGGGTCGGCGCAACCGCGGCCATCTGCGCCGGCGCCGCTGCCGCGGCCGGAGGCTCGGGCGCCAGCCGCGCCGGCTCGTTGAGCTGCATGTCGCGGGCGGTCAGCTCCGTGCCGCTCGCCTGGGGCGGCGCGGTCGGATCCGGCGCGGAGCCGACGATCGATGCCTTGGCACTGGCGATCAGGTCGCGCGTTGCGTCGGAGGTGACCAGTGCAAACAGCACGGCGACGCCCGCGGCGGCGACCACGGCGAGAAGGATGCGCGAGGAGATCGAGGTACGACGCGCCCGCGTCGGCCATTGATCTTCGAACTCGGTGCTCTCGATCTGGTTGCCGCCGTCATACTCGGAGAGGAACATCGGCATCGATTCGTCGGCCGGATAGTGATCCTGAACGGACCGGCCGAACCGATAATTCGGCGGGCGCTCCTGAGGAGGTTCGTCTGGGAACGGCCTGAAATCAGGACTGGTTGAAGATCTGTCGTTGAACCGCCCGCGCGTCATCCGCTCAGCCATGGCCTTCTTCCCCATCTCAACTTCACGCAACATACTTTTGGTCCCAAGCCCGTCAGAAGCTCGAGACACGTCACGATTGCTAGAGGCACCCCACTGCCGACAACTAATTGACTAATTGAATCCGACTAAAAGTGGACGAGACCCGGCATGATTCTGGAAATATTTTGATCTGATTGTGACGACGCACATGCGACGTCGCACGGCAGCAAATCGAGAAATGGCGAGATAACAAGGGATAAGATGGTGAATTAACCCTGCCACAATCGGTGCAGGTTGCGTTAACCAAGAAACGCTCGTTTTCGGATTTTCGGCTTCAGGTTGCAGATTCGGGAGAACGGACGGGCGGCCTTCGCACAATTGCCGGGCTGTGCGGCGCCTCAATCGGCCGCGATCATCCCGGCAGGCACGCGGAGCATCCCGCCTGACCGCGGGCCCGCATTCGGTTCGATCCCTTGCACGAGTTCTCAAACCGGACGACGGCGTCCCGCGGCCCCGTATTCAATCCCGCCGCTCAGGGATGCAGGATCACCTTGCCCATGGCCTGGCGGCCGGCAAGCACCTTGAGCGCGTCGGCGGTCTGCGCCAGCGGGAAGGTGCGGTCGACATGGGACGACAGCTTGCCCTCCGCGGTCCACTGCACCAGCTTCTCGAGATTGGCGCGGTTCTTGGCCGGATTGAGCCGGGTCCAGGCGCCCCAGAACACGCCGCGGATATCGCAGCCCTTCAGCAGCGCCAGATTGAGCGGCATTTTCGGGATGTCGCCGGCGGCAAAGCCGATCACCAGGAAGCGGCCTTCCCAGGCGATCGAGCGCAGCGCCTGTTCCGCATAGGCTCCGCCCACCGGATCGAAGATGATGTCGGCGCCCTTGCCGTCGGTCAGCCGGCGCAGGCCTTCCTTCAGATCCTCCTTGGCGTAGTTCAAGGTCAGCGTCGCGCCATGCTGCCTGGCGAATTCGAGCTTCTCGTCGGACGACGCGCAGGCAATGACCTTGAGGCCCATCAGCTTGCCGAGCTCGCAGGCGGCAAGTCCCGTTCCGCCGGCAGCACCGAGCACCGCCAGCGTCTCGCCCGGCTTCGGGCTGGCGCGGTCCTCGAGCGCATGCAGCGCCGTGCCGTAGATAATGATGATGCCTGCCGCGCGGTCGAAGTCCAGATTGTCGGGAATCCTGACGATGGACGCGGCCGGCAGCGCGATCTTCTGCCTTGCCCCGTTGTGCCCGCAGGAAGCGACCACGCGATCACCGACCTTGAGGTCCGTGACGCCGTCGCCGACGCTCTCGATGACGCCTGCGACCTCGGCGCCAGGCGAGAACGGGAACGGCGGCTTGATCTGGTACTTGCCCTGGATCATCAGGATGTCGAAGAAGTTCAGCGCCGCAGCCTTGATCGCAATCACCGCCTCGCCTGGACCGGCCACCGGATCAGGAACGTCGGCAAGCACGAGATCGTCGGGCTGGCAGAATTGCGAGCAGAGAATGGCTTTCATGGGCGCTCCTTCAGCTGTTGTCCGGATCGTGTCCGGCTTTTGGAACGTCATGCCGGATTTGCGATCGCGCGACAATCGGCAAGGCGAGCAGCCGCTTCGTCCGCCGACCAAATACCGTCTCTCGGAACGACATGGCCCTCAAGACGATGCACTCCCGGCCGCGGTCGCGCTCGATGTCGACAACATGCTCGAAGCTGCGCCGGGCCGCCCGATCGATCCGGCTTTGCAAGCAACGCCCGAAGCCGCTATCCCTCGCCACAGGCCGTCTGCGAATCCGGGCCATTTTCCAGTCACAATGTTGGTGGAACGAGATCGCGGGGGACTTAGCTTAATCATGTTGTTTTTGCGATTGTCGATAGCGCTGGCGGCCAGCGCGCTCGTGCTCGGAGTTCCAGGCCTGGCTGCAGCCCAGACGGCTGCACCGAAGGCACAGCCCAAGGCCGCGCCCGCCCCGCAGCCGAAGGCCGCACCCAAGGCCGACACCAAGCCGGCGGTGCCCAGCATCGGCGGCGCGGAACCGACGCTGATCGGGCAGTTCGGGGGCTGGGGCGCCTATACGGCGATGCCGGCCGGCAAGAAGGTGTGCTTCGCACTGGCCAAGCCCTCCTCCTCCAAGACCAATCCGGCCAATCGCCCGCGTGATCCGGCCTATGCCTTCGTCTCGACCCGGCCGTCCGAGAAGGTGTTCAACGAGGTGTCGATCATGATCGGCTATGCGTTGAAGCCGGGCTCCGACGCCTCGCTCGATGTCGGCGGCGCCTCCTATGCGATGTACACTCAGGGCGACGGGCTCTGGATCAAGAATGCCGCCGAGGAGGAGCGCATGGTCGAAGCCATGCGCAAGGGCTCCGAGGCCGTGGTGAAGGGCGTCTCCGCCAAGGGCACCGAGACCACCGACGTCTTTTCGCTGAAGGGCCTCGCTCAGGCGCTCGACCGCATCGCCCAGGACTGCCGCCGCTGATACCGCCGGTCGTACGGGTCGCATTTGCCGGCCGGATCGTTATATAACCCCGCTGAACGCCTTCGGCCGCAGCGGCCGGGCAGCATTTTGGGCCCATCGACATGGCAACGACTGCCGGGCTGCGCGACGCCGCCGCGCCCCTCGAGAAGATTCCGCTCGAAACCTACGTGCCGCCGGCCAAGCCGTCGCTGATCGGATTGTCGCGCGCGGAGCTGGCCGCGAGACTCGGTGAGCTCGGGGTGCCGGAACGGCAGCAGAAGATGCGCGTGCAGCAGCTGTGGCACTGGATCTATTTCCGCGGCGCCCAATCGTTCGACGAGATGAGTTCGGTCTCCAAGGACACGCGCACCGCGTTGGCCGCGCGCTTCACGGTCGACCGCCCCGAGGTGGTGGCTGAGCAGATTTCCAACGACGGCACCCGCAAATGGCTGCTGCGGCTGCCGAGCGGCGACGACCTGCAGAAGGCGCACGAGGTCGAATGCGTCTACATTCCCGAGACCGACCGCGGCACCTTGTGCGTCTCCTCCCAGGTCGGCTGCACCCTCAACTGCGCGTTCTGCCATACCGGCACGCAGCGGCTGGTGCGCAATCTGACGGCCGGCGAGATCGTCGGCCAGATCATGGTGGCGCGCGACCGGCTCAACGACTGGGCCGACCGCGAGACGCCGCTCGGCAACCGCCTCGTCACCAACATCGTGATGATGGGCATGGGCGAGCCACTCTACAATTTCGACGCAGTGCGCGATGCGCTGCTGATCGTTTCCGACAATGAAGGCATCGGCATCTCCCGCCGCCGCATCACGCTGTCGACCTCCGGTGTGGTGCCGAACATCAAGCGAGCCGGCGAGGAGATCGGCGTGATGCTGGCAATCTCGCTGCATGCCGTTCGCGACGAGCTGCGCAACGAGCTGGTGCCGCTCAACCGTAAATATCCGATCGCCGAGCTCTTGCAGGCCTGCCGCGACTATCCCGGCGCGTCGAATGCGCGCCGCATCACCTTCGAATATGTGATGTTGAAGGGCGTCAACGATTCGCTTGATGATGCCCGGCTGCTGGTCAAGCTGCTCAAGGGCATTCCGGCCAAGATCAACCTGATCCCGTTCAATCCGTGGCCGGGCTCGGCCTATGAATGCTCGGACTGGGAGCAGATCGAGAAGTTCTCCGAATACGTCTTCAACGCCGGTTACTCCTCGCCGGTGCGCACGCCGCGCGGCCGCGACATCCTCGCCGCCTGCGGCCAGCTGAAGTCGGAGACCGAGAAGCTGTCGGCGAGGGAGCGCCAAGCGCTGCGCGCGATGGCGATGACGGATTGAAAATTGTCCGCGCCTGCATCTCCCAGCACCATCGTCATGCCCGGGCTTGACCCGGGCATCCATCTCCCTCCGCAAAACTCGTCGGAGATGGATGGCCGGGTCAAGCCCGGCCATGACGAGTGGAGGAAGCGAGTCCTCGATTGACTCACGCGATGACCAACATGGGTTCGACGCCATGGCGCTGATCGGCCGGCTCATCGTGATCGCGTTCGCGTTCCTGCTCGCGAGCTTCGTCGCGGGGCTTGTCGTCGTCACCGCGATCCTGATTCCGGAATTCTCCGACATCGGCATCGGCCCGATCGACCAGAGCGCGCTCCAGGTCGTCATCGGCTTCGGCTTCATCTTCGTGTCCGGCTTCGCGCTGATCCCGGCGCTGCTGATCGCCCTCATCACCGAGGCGTTCTCCATCCGCAGCGTGCTCGCTTACGCCATCGGCGGCGGCCTGGTCGGTGTCGCCTGCTATCTCGGCCTGATCCCGTTCGATCCCGAGACGTTCCAGTTCGACGGCATCGTCCGCCGCCAGCTCGAAATCCTGACCGGCGCGGGCATCCTCGGCGGCCTCGTCTACTGGCTGATCGCCGGCCGCAATGCCGGCCGCTGGCGCGAATCGCCGCCGCCCCTACCGTCGGGTTCGCCGCGCTGAGCCTTTCCATCGCCACCCGCTTTCGCTAAACCGCGCGTCATGAACCGCAACGGCCTCTTCATCGCATTGTCGCTCGCGCTCGTCATCGGCGTGTTGTTCGGCGTCTATCCCGAGCTCGACCTCAAGCTCGCCGCGCTGTTCTACGATCCGCACACGCGCAGCTTTCCCGTGAAGCTCGACGGCACCGCGTCGTTCGCCCGCGATGCGGCGATGTGGATTGCCTGGGGCATTGCCCTGCCTTCCATCGTCGCGCTGGTCGTGAAGCTGATCCGTCCCGACCGGCCGCTGCTGGTGAAGGGCCGCACCGTTGCCTTCCTGCTGCTGACCCTGTCGCTATCGGCCGGCGTGCTCACCAACTTCACCTTCAAATCCTATTGGGGCCGGCCGCGCCCGGTGGTCGTGACCGAGTTCGGCGGCGACATGCAGTTCGTGCCATATTGGGATCCGCGCGGCGGCTGCGGCCGCAACTGCTCGTTCTTCTCCGGCGAAGGCGCCACCGCATTCTGGACGCTGGCGCCGGCCGCGCTCACCCCGCCTGCCATCCGGCCGGTCGCCTACGGCGCCGCCGTGCTGTTCGGCCTCGCCACCTCGGTGCTGCGGATGGCGTTCGGCGGCCACTTCTTCACCGACATTGCCGCCGCCGGGCTCGTCACCTTCCTCGTGATCTGGTTGCTGCATGGCTATATCTACCGCTGGCCGTCCACGCGCCTGACCGATGCCGGCGTCGATGCCGCGCTGACTCGTTTTGCCATGCCGGGCTTCCGCCTGATGCGCCGCCTGTTCGGCCGCCGCCAGCCGGACACCAGCCCCGCGGCCTGAGCGCGGCTCCTGCGACATTAATCGCGTGCCCCGCGGGTCGAAATCTGCTATCCGCGCCCGAATTTCTGAACGGCGCAGCCCTCAACACCGGTTGGACTCCCCATGACCACGATCCTCAAAGGCCTTCCCAAGGGCGAGAAAGTCGGCATCGCCTTTTCCGGCGGCCTCGACACCAGCGCGGCGCTGCTCTGGATGAAGCAGAAGGGCGCGCGCTGCTTCGCCTACACCGCCAATCTCGGCCAGCCCGACGAGTCCGACTATGACGAGATTCCGCGCAAGGCGATGAGCTTCGGCGCCGAGAAGGCGCGCCTGGTCGACTGCCGCACCCAGCTGGTGCACGAGGGCATCGCCGCGATCCAGTCCGGCGCCTTCCACATCTCGACCGGCGGCGCGACCTACTTCAACACCACGCCACTCGGCCGCGCCGTGACCGGCACCATGCTGGTCGCCGCGATGAAGGAGGACGGCGTCAACATCTGGGGCGACGGCTCGACCTACAAGGGCAACGACATCGAGCGATTCTATCGCTATGGCCTGCTCACCAATCCCAACCTCAAGATCTACAAGCCCTGGCTCGACCAGCAGTTCATCGACGAGCTCGGTGGCCGCGCCGAGATGTCGGCATTCCTGACCGCCAACGGCTACGACTACAAGATGAGCGCCGAGAAGGCGTATTCGACCGACAGCAACCTGCTCGGCGCCACCCATGAGGCCAAGGATCTCGAGAACCTCAACAGCGGCATCCGCATCGTCAACCCGATCATGGGCGTGCCGTTCTGGCGCGAGGACTGCGTCGTCAAGCGCGAGACCGTCGTGGTGCGCTTCGAGGAGGGCCAGCCCGTCGCGCTCAACGGCCAGACGTTCACCGATCCCGTCGCGCTGTTCCTGGAGGCCAATACGGTCGGCGGCCGCCATGGCCTCGGGATGTGCGACCAGATCGAGAACCGCATCATCGAGGCGAAGAGCCGCGGCATCTACGAAGCGCCGGGCATGGCGCTGCTGCACATCGCCTATGAGCGGCTGCTGACCGGCATCCACAACGAGGATACGATCGAGCAGTACCGCATCAGCGGCATGCGTCTTGGCCGCCTGCTCTATCAAGGCCGCTGGTTCGACTCGCAGGCTTTGATGCTGCGCGAAACCGCCCAGCGCTGGGTCGCACGCGCCATCACCGGCGAAGTGACCCTGGAGCTGCGCCGCGGCAACGACTATTCGATCCTCAACACCGAGAGCCCGAACCTGACCTATCAGCCGGAGCGGCTGAGCATGGAGAAGGTCGAGGACGCCGCCTTCACGCCGGCCGACCGCATCGGCCAGCTGACCATGCGCAACCTCGACATCACCGACACCCGCACCAAGCTGAAGCTCTATTCGGACACCGGCCTGCTGTCCGGCGCGGACGGCGCGCAGATCTTCCAGCTCGGCCACGACAAGGGCGACAAGAGCTGAGCTGATTGCCTCGGAGCGAGACTCGCACAACAACTACCGACGTCGTCCCGGCGAACGCCGGGACCCATAATTACCGCTTGGAATGGTGAAAGCTGGCTGTAGCTCCAGCCATCGCAAAACTTGACTCGGTGGCTATGGGTCCCGGCTCGAGGCCGGGACGACACCGAGTTAGACGCGACGGGTTGCCACTAAGAAAAAATGGCCGGGATCGCTCCCGGCCATTTTCTTTCTCCATCGCCTCAGCGCGGCGGCGCGGTGCCCGGGGGCGGCGGCGGTAGCGCGGCCTGGCCGCCGTTCAGCAGCGGCGTGATGCGGCGGACCGTGACGCGGCGGTTGATGCGGCTCGGGCCCTGCGTCTGCTCCTTGAGGTACTGCTCGCCATAGCCCTGCGAGGTCAGGTTCTCGGCGGGCACGCCGAACTGCTGCGTCATCAGCGTGGCCACCGATTCGGCACGGCGGTCCGACAGCGAGAGATTGTCGGTCTCGTTGCCGACCGCGTCGGTGTGGCCCTCGATCAGGAAAACCTCGCGCGGATTGCGCTGGATCGCCTGGTTGAGGCCGTCGGCGATGACCTGCAGCTTCGCCACCTGGTCAGGGCTGATCTCCCACGACCCCGTCTCGAAGGTGATCGTGTTGAGATCGATCGACGGCATCAGCTGACGCACCGAGGGCGAGTAGCGGACTTCGTCGAGCGAGTAGCGCCGCTGCACGCGCTCCACCGGAGGCGCGATCAGCGTGTCGTAGATGACGTCCGGCGGCGCCTCCTCGGCGTCGACGATGTAGCGGTTGTAGGGGATGCGGATCTCCGGCGGCGGCAGATCGACATAGAAGCCGCCGACCGCCTGCGGATCGCGGTAGGTGTTGTCGATGATGATGATCTCGCGGCCGCCGATGTCACGGCGGATACGGCGCAAGAGCCGGCCGTCCGGAGCGGTGATCGTGACGATCTGGCTGCCGTCGGGACGGATCACGACGGTGCGCGTCTCGCCCCGCTCCTGCTGGACGCGGATGTCACGCGCGCCGTAGCGGAAGCGCTCGAGCTCGTCGTGACGCACGAAGGTCTGACCGCTCGGATCGCGCACGATGACGCGGCCGGGCTCGTAGATCAGCGTACGACCGCCCTCCTGAACCTCGCGGCGCTGGCCACGGAAGTCCTCGAGCCGCTGCGGTCCCTGCATGGGCGCGCCGGGCGCGATGGGCGTCAGCTGCTGCTGCGTCGGGGGTGGCGGTGCCGGAATCGGCGCAGCCACTTGCGGTGGCGGGCGATTCGACATCGCCGGCGGTCCGGCCGGAGGTACGGCGCCGGGCCCGGCCTGCGGCGCGCCGGGGCCCGCACCGGGTCCAGCTCCCGGTCCACCGGGACCAGCCCCACCAGGTCCTGCCACTGGCGGGGGTGCGCCGGGACCGCCCGGAGGCGTGCCGGGACGTCCGCCCGGTGGCGGATTGCCGGCGACCGGAGGCGTGCCCGGCGCAGGGGTCTGGGCTGCCGGAGGCGTTGCCGGGGATGGTGACGGTGGCGTTCCCGGTGCAGGCGCCACCGTTCCAGCCGGCGGCGTCGGCGCGCCACGCGGCGGTGGGCCTCCCGGCTGGGCGCCCGGAGGCGGCCCGCCAGCACCCGGCCGGCCCGGACGCTGCTCGGCTCCGGGAGGCGGAGGAGTCTGGCCCGGGGACGGCTGCGGCGAGGGTGCGGCGCCCGGAGGTGGCGAATGCGGCGGCGTGGTCGCGGCTGGAGGGGGCGGCGGAGGCGATCCCGGCCGCGGACCCGGAACCGCGTTGGGGGCAGGCGGCGGCGCCGGAGTTGCGGCGGGCGGCGCCGGTGGGGTCGGCCGCGCGGGAGCAGGCGGCGTGACCGGCGCGGCGGCAGGCGGTGGTGGCGTCGGGCGCG
>NZ_JABFDM010000001.1 GCF_013178945.1 Bradyrhizobium aeschynomenes | reverse complement strand
CACGACGTCCGGTCCGATCCCCTGCAGCATGAGACGCCGCGCCAGCCGGTTTGCCCGCGCGTTCAGCTCGCCATAGCTGATCGTCTCGTCCCCATGCACAATCGCGATCGCATCAGGAGAACGCGCCGCCTGCGCTTCGAACTGCCGCTGTAGACACCCCCTGTCCCAAACTCTCGCGGTCGCATTCCATCCATCGAGCAGCAGCGCACGATCCTCGGCTGGAACGACACCGAGCTGGCGCACAGGCAGGTGCGGAGCCGTCTCGAGCGCCGATGCCAGTTGATCGAGAGCCTGCTCCATCATCGCGCAGACGCGGGCCGGCGCGACCGGGGAGACGACCTGGGCCGTCAGGCGCAGCGCATCGCCGTCGTCGTCCACTGCAAGCATCAACGGATAGTTCGTGCGCTCCTCAGCGCCGAGCCACTCGATCTCTCGAAGCGGACTGTTGAGCGCCGATTCAGCGTGGTTATTCTCCTTGCGACTATGTCGGTAATTCAGGATCGCGGAGAACAACGGCGTTGGCGAAGCAACACCGCTGCAGCGCTGCGCCATCGCCAATGACGCATGCTCATGAGTCATCAACTCCGCCAGCCGCGCATGCGCCGCACGCACGCTGTGCTCGACGGAGGCGCCGTCGAGATCAACGCGCAGAGGCAGCGTATTGATGAACAGGCCGAGGCTGCGATCCATCGCAGCACCACCCTGCATGCGACCGAACAGCACCGTGCCGAACACGACCTTCTCCCGACCGCTGCTCCGCGCCAGCACCTGGGCCCAGGCGAGGTGACAGAGGCTGGCAAGACTGACGCCGACACGTCGTGCCTGCATCCGAAGTCGCGTATCGAGGGCGGCCGGGATCGCGAGCTTCGCCTCATGCACGCCTCCTCCCTCGCTCCGCACCTCCATCAATCCGAACGGTGCGGTCGGCGCGTCGACGTCGGCGAGCATGCCGCGGAAGAAGCGCTGCTGCGCGTCCTGCCCGGCGGCGTCGCGAGCAAGCGCCACGAGATTGCGAAACGGCACCGGAGCCGCCAGGAGGTGACCGCGGCCTGCCAGAATGGCCTCCACCTCCTGATGAATCGCCTGCAAGGTCGAGTGATCGCCGATCAAATGATGCAGCATGACCTGGAGCAGCACGCGATCTTTTCCGGGGTCGCGTGCGACGATGAAGCGCAGCAGCGGCGCTTTGCTGAGATCGAGCCGGCGCGATCGCGAGTCGAATCGTCCGGCAAGTTGCAGATCCGCCGGTGCGCCGGCCTCGAGCACGAGCTCCGTCACATCGAGACTTGCACGTCGCCATACCACCTGCGCCGGAACGGACAGGCCATTCCAGACGATCGATGTGCGGAGTACGTCGTGACGCGCGATCACCTGCTGAACGGCTGCAAGATAGCGGTCGAGCAGATCGCCGTCGGGAAACGCCATCTGCGCAGAGAGCACGTAGGGATCGCCCTCGGTTGCCAGCAGATGATGAAACAGGATGCCTTCCTGCAACGGCGACAGCGCGTAGATGTCCTGAATGTTGGCAATGCCCCCCGGCACCTGACCGACGATGCGGTCGATCTCCGGCTGGCTCAGCACGATCAACGGCAACAGCCCCGGCGTGATCGCCGTCGTATCTGCCGTGATCCGGTTGGCGGGAACGACAATCTCTTCGCCGCGACGAAGGGCGGCGGCGAGCGCGCGAAGCACGGGCTTCACGAACACGGTTCGCGCATCCACAGCAAAGCCGCGGCGTTTCAGGCGGTCCAGCATGCGAACGATCAACAGCGAATGGCCGCCGAGCTCGAAGAAATGGTCGTCACGTCCGACCTGATCGACCGACAGGAGCTCGCTCCAGATCGCGGCGAGCATCAGCTCGATCTCGCCCTGCGGCGGATCGTAGGCACGGCGCGAAAAGGCGTCGTGATCCGGAGCCGGAAGTGCATGCCGGTCGATCTTGCCATTCGGCGTCAGCGGAAGCGCTTCGAGACGCACGATGGCCGATGGCACCATGTAGTCGGGCAGGCTGGCCTGCAACTGAGCCCGCAGTTGCGCGCTCCAGTCGACGGCATCGGCTACGTCGTCCGCCGGCACGGCATAGGCAACGAGCATGGTGTCCCCGAAGGCATTGCGCTGGGCCAGGACGGCGGAATCCCTGACCCCCGCCAATGCGCTCAAGCGGACCTCGATCTCCCCAAGCTCGACCCGGAACCCGCGGATCTTCACCTGATGATCGTTGCGGCCCAGGAACTCGATGTCGCCGTTCGGAAGATAGCGACCGAGATCTCCGGTCCGATACATCCTGCCATCCGACCGAGGACTGAATGGATCGGCTGCGAAACGCGCGGCCGTGAGGTCGATACGGTTCAGGTATCCGCGCGCCGTCCCCACCCCTCCGATCCAGATCTCACCGACGGCGCCTCGTGGCACGGGCAGCCCCTCATCATCGAGCAGATAGATGCGCACATTCGCAATCGGACGTCCGATTGGAACGATGGTGTCGGCAAAGCCGGCAGGACGTCGCCAGGCCGTGGCGCAGACGGTCGCCTCGGTCGGCCCATAGGCGTTGAAGACGGCGATGCCTTGCGGCAACGAGGCGATCAGCTCCGTACGGGGCAGCTCGCCAGCCAGCACGAGAACCTCAAGCTCGGCGAGGCGCGCCAAATCCGCCCGTCCTTGCAGCAGCGCCGGCGGCAGTGTCGCGTGGGTGATGCGGTGATCTGCGAGGTACCCCAGGAGCGCGGACGCGTCGCGATGCTCGTCATCTCCGAGCAGATGCAGCTCGGCCCCGGAGCACAGTGCCATCACGATGTCCCATACGCTCGCATCGAAGCTCAGGGACGCAAACTGCACGATACGACTGCGCTCGGTGGTTTCGAACAAGGCGATCTGCGCCAAGGCCAGATTCACCAATCCACGATGCTCGATCATCACGCCCTTCGGCTTACCGGTGGAGCCGGACGTGTAGATGACATAGGCCAGATGACGTGGTGTCAGGCGGAGAGCGGCGACATCCGGCGTCACGTCCGGCAGTTCCCGCCATGCCGCAGCATCGCGTCTGATATCGAGGACGGAGCACGCGACGTCGCCCAACACCCCCGCGCCGGCTTCATCGCAGATCAGCAGCGCCGGCTGTGCGTCGGCAACGATCTCACGCAGCCGCTGTGGAGGATAGATCGGATCGAGCGGCAGATAGGCCGCGCCTGCCTTGAGCACTGCAAGGATGCTGATGATCGCATCGATGCCGCGCTGCTGGCAGATCGCCACCAGACGATCCGGCCCGGCTCCCGCCGAAACGAGGCGGTGAGCGAGCCGATTGGCCTGCGCCTCCAGCTCGCCATAGGTCAGTCGGACATCAGCATGAACCAGCGCGACCGCGGACGGCCGGCGACGGACCTGGTCGGCCACCAGCTCCTGGATGCAGCGGCTGGGCTGACTGAACATTTCGGTCTTGTTCCAGCCGTCGAGAAGCAGCGATCGCTCCTCGGCGGCAAGGAGGTCGATCCGGTGCACCGGTCGACCGACGTCGATCACCATTGCCCGCAGCGCAGCCAGCAGATAGCCGCGATAGCGCAGCACGGTGTCTGCATCGAACACGGCCGTCGCGTAGTTCAGCTTGCCGGAGATGCAACCGCCGGTCTCGCAGAGATCGAGCTCGAGATCGAACTTGATCTCCCGCTGCTCGACCACCAAGCGCTCAATATCGATGCCGGGTAACGCAAGCTCACCGATCTCGTCGCCCTGCCACGCGAACACGACTTGAAAGATGGGCGTGTAGGCCGGATTGCGCGGCGGCTGGAGCGCTTCGACGATGTGCTCGAATGGCAGTTCCTGATGATCTTGCGCCGCAAGAGCTGCATTCTTGACATGTTCGACCAGCTCCGCGACGCTCCGCGTCCCGGAGAGATCGAGCCGCAGCGGCAGCATGGTGGCGAAGAACCCGACCAGCCCCTCCACCTGTGCCCGGGTGCGGTTTGCCGTTGGCGTACCGATCACGAGATCCTTCTGGCCCGCGAGCCGCGACAACACGATGGCCCAGGCCGACAGCACGATCACGAACGGCGTCGCGCCGAGCGTGTTTGCCATCTGCCTGATTGCCGCCGACAGTTGGTCATCGATCTCGACATGCAACGCAGCGCCCGCGGTGGATCTCGTGGCCGGTCGCGGACGATCAGTGGGCAACGTCAGCAACAGTGGCGCGCCGGCCAGCGTAGCCTTCCAATGATCGAGCTGGCCCGCCAGCCGCGCCGGCGTCAGCGTTTGGCGCTGCCAGGCGGCATAGTCCGGGTACTGGATGTTGAGCTGCGGCAACGGATCGCGCTCCCCGGCGGCGAACGCGCCATACAGCGCGGACAGGTCGCGGACGATCACGCCCATCGACCATCCATCGGAGACGATGTGATGCAGGCTGAGCAGCACGACATGCTCGTGCTCGCCAAGCCGGATCAGGGCGCTGCGGATGAGCGGCCCCGTGGCCAGCTCGAACGGCGCGCGCCTGCTTTCATCGAGTAGATCGCGCATCCGCGCCTCGCGATCGGGCCGATCACTGAGGTCGTGGATCTCCAGCGGCAACACGGTGTGAGGCGGCAGCACTCTCATCAGCGGCTCGCCGTCCTCCGCGACGAATATTGTCCGCAGTGCCTCATGGCGCGCGAGCAGATGATCGAGGCTGCGTCGCCATGCCGCGACGTCGAGTCGGCCCCGCAGCCGCAGAACGGCGTCGAGGTGGTAGTTCGTGCTCGACCCGTCGAGCTGCGTCAACAGCCAGAGTTGCTGCTGCGCGAACGACAGCGGCAGTTTGTCCCTGCGATCGACGATCGGGATCGTGTTGGCCGCGCGGCCGCCGCGACCGCGCTCTCTGGCCGCGAGCGCCAGACGCTGCAAGGTGTCCGAATCCAAATCGGGCAGGCTCGGCTTGGCTGATTGTTTCTTCATCACATCTCTGCCCCGATCAGCTCCTGAAGCTCACGCTCCTCGAATTGCTCCTCGATCAGGGTGATCGAGACGACACGGGCGAAGTCCGCCAACTCGGAATGAGCGAACAGTCTGGACAGTGGCACGGAGACGCCGAACTCATCGGAGACGCGGCTCATCAACCGCACCGCCAAGAGCGAATGACCGCCGAGCTCGAAGAAGCCGTCGTTGCGACCGATACGCTCGACGCCGAGCAGCTCGGTCCAGATGCGCGCCAAGGTCGTCTCGATCTCGCCAGCGGGCGCCGCATGATCCCGACCGTCCGTTTCGCCCTGCGAAGGCGGCGGTAGCCTGCGGCGATCGATCTTGCCGTTCGGGGTCAGCGGCAGCTGCGGCAGCACCATCACCCAGGTCGGCACCATGTAGTCTGGCAGCATCGACCTGAGCCTGGCGCGCAGATCCGCGCCATCGAGCGCATTCCCGCCGCCGACATAGGCCACGAGCTGTGGGCTGCCCCCGATCTGCCGCGCCACGACGACGCTGTCGCGCACGCCGGTTTGTGCCCGCAGTCGCGCCTCGATCTCGCCGAGCTCGATCCGGTGGCCTCTGATCTTCACCTGGTGATCGGCGCGGCCGACATAGTCGAGCAGACCATCGTCACGCCAGCGCACCAGATCGCCGGTGCGGTACAGCCGCTTGCCATCGGCGCCGAACGGATCCGGGATGAAGCGCTCCGCGCTCAGAGCCGCACGATTCCAGTAGCCACGCGCGAGCCCCTCGCCGCCGATGAACAGCTCTCCTGTGACGCCGACCGGCGCGAGGTGGAGATCCGCATCCAGCACGTACAACGTCGTGTTGCCGATCGGACCTCCCAGCAGCGGCATCGGATCCGCTGCGTCGAGCCGGTGGCGCGTCGACCATACGGTCGTCTCGGTCGGTCCGTAGAGATTCCAGACGTCACGGCTCAGCGCCGTCAGCCGTCGTGCGAGATCCGATGCCATCGCCTCGCCGCCGCTCAGTACGCGGCAGCCCTCGGGCAGCCACCGCTCGGTGCCCGGATGATCGATCAACATCCGCCAGCTCGACGGTGTCGCCTGAATCATCGTCACACCGTGCCGAGCCATAACCGACTTCAGCGCCACCGGGTCGCGCGCCGCGGCCTGGTCGACCAGCACGATCTTCGCGCCATGCGTCAACGGCAGCCAAAGCTCCAGCACTGCGATGTCGAACGACAGCGAGGTCAGGCCGAGCACGCGATCATCGCGCGCAATGCCCGGCTGCTCGGCCATCGTCGCAAGAAAGCTGGTCACTGCGCCGTGGCGCACCATGACGCCCTTGGGCGTCCCGGTCGATCCCGAGGTGTAGATCAGGTAAGCGACGCTCTCCGGATGAGAGGCGAGGCCGAGATTGCTCGCATCGCCGGCGTCCTCTCCCGCGGTCTCGTCGAGCAGCCAGGCCTCGGCCTCACTCCGGGCAAGTGCCGGCGCGAACCGATCGTGCAACGACGTCTGCGTCAGCAGCAGCTTTGTGCCGCTGTCGCACAGCATGAGGCCGAGCCGATCGGACGGATAGTCCGGGTCGAGCGGGAGATAGGCACCGCCAGCCTTGAGCACCGCAAGCAAGGCCACCATCATCGTGACGCCGCGCTCGAGTGCCAGGCCGACGACCACATCGGGGCCGATGCCGCGCGCCCTGAGCCGCCGCGCCATCCGATTGGCGCGTGCATTCAGCTCGCCGTAGCTCATCTGGCTGATACCGCTGACAATCGCTATCGCGTCAGGCGTTTCAGCGGTACGCGCCTCGATCTGTGCGACAAGGTTCAACGACGGTGCGGATCGGACCTCACCGATGGTGCCTTTGCTCCATCGCATGAGCCGCGCAAGTGCATCGCTCCCGAGCGCGTCCAGAGCACCGGAGGGACGGGCAGCATCGGCGGAGATCTGCACCAGCCAGTCTCGCATGGCAGAGCTCACGCGCCCGATCGCGCTTTCGTCCAACTGCGCACGATCGAAGTTGAAGTCGAGCCGCAGACCGTCGGCCCCATCGAATACGCCGACGGCGACCGCATAGTTCGTCGGCGTCACATGCTCGACGCGCCCCACCTGCGGTCCAGTCTGGCTGCCATTCACCAGTGACCGGTCGATCGGATAGTTCTCGAACACCATGATGCTGTCGAACAGCTGCCGCCCGCCATGCGCGGCGAGGCGCTGGATTTCGTGCAACGGCAGCCACTCATAATCGCGGGCCGCGACGTTCTTTGCCTGCAGCGCACGCAGCCAATCACCGACGGAGGCCTGCGGGTGCGGCCCGTCGATCAGCGGCAGCGTATTGATGAACAGGCCGATGATGTCCTCGGCGCCTGCCAGCTCCGCCGGACGACCGGCCACGGTGGCGCCGAAACAGACCGTGCTCTGCCCACATGTGTGTCGTAGCAGTTGCACCCAGGCTGCCTGAAGCAGGGTGTTCATCGTCACCCGCTGCTGCGTGGCGAACCGCCTGAGATGCGCGGCGAGGTCGCGGTCCAGCGAAAGCGTGAGCCGTCCATAGCCGTCTCCCGGCGCAATCAGCCCCCGTCTGCGCAGCGCATCAGCCAGCAGCGTTGGCTCGCTGGCGTCGCTCAACGTCTGGCGCCAGAATTCAACCGCTGCACCGCGGTCCTGCGTCCGGAGCCACGCGATGTAGTCGCGATACCTGCCCTGCGGGACACCGGGCTCCGATCCGCCGGCGCGCTGCAGCACGTCGGCGAGCAGCCGCGCCGAGCTCCAACCGTCGAGTACGATGTGGTGGTGCGTCCAGATCAGCCATAGTCTGTCATCGTCGAGCCGAATGAGGCGCAGCCGCTGCAGCGGAGGCCGGGTGACATCGAAGCCAAGCACGCGCTCCCGTTGCCCCGCTTCGGCCAGCGCGGCGTCGAGATTGCTGCCGGCAGCCGAATTCACCGTGCGCCCTCGCCAATCCTCCTCCACGATCGGCAGATCGAGCCGCCGATACACGATCTGCTGAGCGGCCTCCGACAGGTGCTGCCATGCGAATCCCGTACGCAATGCCGCATGCTGCGTACTGGCCGCCGACCACGCCGCACGCAGCTGCGATGGCGCCACGCCGCGCAGCTCGACTGCGAGCTGATTGACATATGCGTCGTTCTTGCCGTCGCGAAGGGCGTGAAACAGCAGGCCCTGCTGCATCGGCGACAACGGATAGATGTCTTCGACGTTGCGAACGTCGACCGATGCGCAAACGCGATCGAGCGTCTGTTGATCGAGGCCGGACAGCGGGACGTCCGACGGGGTGAGACAGCCCGCACCGCGCAGGCAATGATCGACCAGACCGCGCAACGCGGTCCCGTAGAGGTCCGCAAGCCGCTCGACGGTCGAACGGCGATAGCGCCGCCGGCCGTAGCGAAAGGCCAGGCGAAGTTGACCGTCGCGCACCTCCCCGATGATGGTGAGCCATGCCCGCAGCGGCGTATCAGCCGCGCGCATCGAGCCCGATGACTCAGGTGCAAGCCGGTACGAAGCCTCATCGCCGAGCGATGCATCGAAGCGGCCGAGATAGTTGAAGACGATCCGCGGGCTGCCCAGCTCCGCCAGCGCGTCGCGTTGCGCAGGCGCGCCGAGATAGCGCAGCACGCCGTAGCCGAGACCGTGATCAGGGACAGCGCGCAGGGCTTCCTTCGTCCGCGCGATCAACACACGATCCGCATCGGCCCCGCCCGGCAGACGGAACGGGAATGCGCTCGTGAGCCATCCCACCGTACGGGTAAGGTCGGCGTCGGCGAAAATATCCTCGCGTCCGTGCCCTTCGAGCTCGATCACGATGTCCTCGCGTCCGCTCCAGCGCCAGACGGCGCGCGACAACGCTGCAAGCAGCAGATCGTTGATCCGAGTCCGGTAGGCTGCCGGCGCGGCCTCGAGCAGCTGCCCGGTCAGGCCGGCATCGAGGCTGAGCATGACCTCGTCGGCGTCGGCTTCGACATCGATGCTGCCGTGGTCCTCATCGCACGGCAGCTCACCGCTCGGGCCCGCCGCGAGCCAGAACGGCATCTCGGCCTCCAGCCGTTCGCAGGTCGCGTGCGCGCGCAGCCGTTGCGCCCAGGACGAAGGCGCCTCGCTCTTCGGCAACGCCACCGCTGCGGCGCCGTTTGCGAGCTGCGCGTAGGACTGCGTCAGATCTTCGAGAAGGATACGCCAGGACACGCCGTCGACGGCCAGATGATGGATCGCGATCAGCAGACGCTGGCTGCCGTCGATCAGGTCGAAGCCGACGGCGCGCAGCAGCATCCCCGATGCAAGCGAAAGGCTCGCCTGCGCCGCCGATGCGATCGCGCCGATCTCATCGTGACGGACACCGCTGCGGATCCAGAGGAGATCCGCCGCCGCAAAGCCTTCCGTCGGCAAGGCCTGCCAACCTTCAGCCGTCCGACGATATGCCGTCTGGAGCGCTTCGTGATGCTTCACGACCGCAGCGAGTGCAGCTTGGAGCAAGTTCCACGCGACGTGATTCTTCGGGATCAGCAGCACGGCCTGGTTGAAGTGATCGCGGCTCGGGATCGCCTCTGCAAAGAACCGCAATTGGATCGGCAGCAGCTCCGCCGCGCCGGCGTTCACGGCGCTGCGTGCTGCTGCCGGCGACGCCGTCGGCGCGGAGGTGGTCGCAACCACGCCGGCCAGCGCCGCTATCGTCTGCTGCGAAAACATCTGCTTCGGCGTCAGCTTCACGCCGCGCTTGCGCAACCGCGCGATGATTTGCAGGCTGAGAATCGAATCGCCGCCAAGCTCGAAGAAATTGTCATTGCGACCGATCCGATCGCGGCCGAGCACTTCCTGCCACACCGCAGCGATCGACTCCTCGACCTCTCCGACGGGAGCGGCATAGGCGATGACGATCTCCTCATCCGGCTGGGGCAGCGCAGCACGGTCGAGCTTGCCGTTGACCGTCAGCGGCAGACGATCGAGCATGATGATGCGCGACGGAACCATATAGTCGGGCAACAGCGACGAAAGCTCCTGCCGCATTCCGTCGGGCTGCAGCACCGCACCGGCCGCAGCCACGCAATAGGCCACCAGCTCCAGGCGCCCCTGCTCTGCATCGACCACGCGCGCCACAACCACGGCATCGGCGACGCTGCCCAGCGACATCACCGCACGCGTAATCTCGGAAGGCTCGATGCGATAGCCGCGCAGCTTGAGCTGATCGTCACGCCGGCCAAGGAAGACGATATGTCCGGCCTTGTCACAACGCACGACGTCTCCGGTGCGATAGAGGCGCGCGCCGGCCGGGCCGAACGGATCGGGGATGAAGCGCTCGGCCGTCTGAGCCGGCACACCGCGATAGCCTCGCGCGACGCCCGCGCCACCGACATGGAGCTCGCCCGCGACACCGCGCGGCACCGCGTTCAACGCATCGTCGAGCACGTAGGCCCGCAGATTTGCCAGCGGCAGGCCGACCGGGACGGCGTCGCCGGCAATGTCGTCCGTGCAGTCGTAGGTCGCGATGCCAACCGTCGTCTCGGTCGGCCCGTAGTGATTGATGATCCGGCATTGCGGGCGCAGCCGCCGGACGTCCTGGATCAGGCGCCGATCACACGCCTCGCCGCCGAGAATCAGCACGTCACGCGGCAGCAGGTCGGCAGACCTCCGCGCCTGCAGCAGACCGCGGAGGTGGCTCGGGACGATCTTCAGGATGCCGACCTCTCCCTCGCGCATGGCCTGCGCAAACGCGTCGGCATCGAACGCCGCATCGGCAGGCAGAAGGTTCAAGGTCGCGCCGCTCGCCAGCGCGCCGAACAGCACCGTGTGGCCGAGGTCGGCGGCGACGGTGGAGACCATCGCCATGCCCGCATTCACGTCGGGCCGCAGGCGCGACAGCAGCGCCTGCACATAGTTCGCGAGCGAGCCGTGAGAGACGGCAACCCCCTTGGGCGTTCCCGTCGAGCCGGACGTGTAGATGATGTAGGCGCTCTGTGCCGGGTGGGCACGGGACGGAACAAAGACATCTGACGCATCGTCACCGCGCCGTTCTGCGTCGAGAACGACGCAATCGAGCCCTGCAGCGGCGGCCAGACGGTCTGCGGTCGCCACCAGCCGGGTGATGCCCCCGTCGCGAACAATGCGTTGCACGCGCGCGACCGGCCAGGCCGGGTCGAGCGGTACGTAGGCGCCGCCCGCCTTCAACACACCGAGCATGGCCGCGACGAAGGCCGGTGACCGTTCGATCCACAGGGCTACCGGAACATCGGGCCCGACGCCGTTCGCAGCCAGCCGCTGCGCAATCCCGTCGGACCACTGCGCAAGCTCGGCGACACTGATTTCGACCGGGCCCTGGCGGAGCGCAACGTGATCACCACGGCCGACAGATGCGCGGCCGATGATGTCGAGGATGCAGGTCGAGGCGAAATCTCGTGTTTCACTCGCGATCGATTCGCGAGCATCAGGCGCGAGGACGAAGTCGGCGATCGGCCGGTGCGCGTCATCGGCGATCTGCTGCAGGAAATCGACGAGCTGCGTCGCCATCCGCGCGACCGTCGCCCGCTCGAACAGATCCGTCGCGTAGTTGAGGCTGGCCGCCATCCCATCGGGACCATCGACAATGTCGAGCGCCAGGTCGAAATGCGAGCCGGCCAGATCCATGATGCGGGTGTCGGCGCGCAGGCCGTGGGCGGTGAAGCCGCGCGGATGTGCCATGTAGTTGAACTTGACTTGGAAGAGTGGATTCTGGCTACCCGAGCGCGCCGGTTTGAGCGTATCGACCAGGCGATCGAACGGAAGATCCTGGTGCGCAAGCGCGGAGATGACCTCCTCACGCGCCGACTCCAGCAAAGCCGCGAAGCTCATGTCGGCCGTGATGTCGGCGCGCAGCACCAGGGTGTTGACGAAGCAGCCGATCAGAGAGTCGAGCTCGGCATGCCGGCGCCCGGCAACGGGGACGCCGATCCGCAGATCCGGTTGCCCCGAATAGCGAAACAGCAGCAGCTGATAGGCCGCGAGCAGCAGCATGAACATGCTGACGCGCTGCTGACGGGCGAGGGATCGCAGCTTCTGCGTCAGCTCGGGTGCGATCTCGGCATGAACGGTGTCGCCGCGATAGCTCTGCACCGCCGGCCGCGGTCGATCGAACGGCAGCGCGAGCGGCGGATGTGTGTCACCGAGCCGGCGGCGCCAATAGACGAGCTGTCGATCCGCCTCTGGACTCGCAAGCCATCCTCGCTGCCATGCCGCGTAATCTGCATATTGAATGGCTGATGGCGGACGCAACGTTGCGACTCCACGCCGGAGCCCGTCGTAGAGCGCCGAAATTTCGGTCAGAAGCACGTCGAGTGAGAGACCGTCGGCCACGATGTGATGGGCCGAGAGCAGCAACTCGTGCCGGTCATCGGCGAGCTGCATCAGCACGGCGCGTAGCAGTGGCCCGTTGATGAGGTCGAACGGCTTGGCCAGCTCATCTCCTCTGCGGGCCGCGGCGTGCCTCTCACGATCGCCCGGAGAGCAGCGACTGAGATCATCGACCGCAACAAGAGGCTCCTGCGCGTCGTGAATCACCTGCATTGGACGGCCGTCCTGCGCCACAAAGGTGGTGCGCAGTGGCTCATGGCGCGCGACGATCTCGGCCAGCGCCCGCACGAGCAGCCGATGATCAAGCGGTCCTTCGAACCTGACGGCACAGGCGATTGTGTAGGCTGTACTGGTCGGGTCCACGTTCCAGAGAAACCAGAGCCGTTCCTGTGCCGACGAGAGTTGCCGCCGCATGTCAGGCGCGACGGGCCGCAGCGGCGCCAATGCTCCGCCAATGTCAACAGTTGCATCCACATGCGCCGCCAGCGCACAGAGCGTCGGCGAATCGAAGAAGTTGCGCAGATCGAGATCGACATGGAGCCGCTCGCGGACGATCCCCGCGATTTGCGCGGCCGCGATCGAGTTGCCGCCGAGCATGAAGAAATCGTCGTCGCGGCCGACCTGCGCGACATCGAGCACGTCCTGCCAGATCAGCGCGAGACAGCGCTCGGTCGCCGTCGTCAATTCTGGAGCATCGCGAGGCTCCGATGCCGCGTGTCTCCGCTCGAACACCATGAAGCTGTCGAGATCCCCCTGCATCCAGCCGGCGCGGCAGGCCGAGCGCTGCAGCTTGCCGCTGGTCGTCAGCGGCATGCCCTGCGGATTCAGCAGCACGACGACGGCAGGAAGCTCCTGTGTCTGAGCCATGACCGCATCGCCGATGGCCTTGATCAGAACATCGGACGGCGTCCGTCGGAGTACTGCCCGACTAAACTCCGCGGCGATGCCGATGCCCTCGATGCCGTCGATCTCGACGGGAAATGCGGCCACGCGGCCTTTCCGCACCGAGGTCACCTCGCTTTCGACCGCCTGCTCCAGGTCGAACGGATAGATGTTCTGACCACGTACGATCAGCAGATCCTTGAGCCGGCCGGTCACGACCAGCGCGCCGTCGCGGAGGAAACCGAGGTCTCCCGTCCGGAGCCAGCGCGCACCGTCCCGTTCGACGAATGTCTGCTGCGTCGCCTCGGGATTGTTCCAGTAGCCTCGTGTAACGCTCGGACCGGAGACCCAGATCTCGCCGATCTCGTCGGCATCGGCCTCGGACGACGCATCGGGCCTCATGATGCGCACCGCATGGCCGTCCGCGACGGTGCCGCACGCCATGAGGTCCGCCCCTTCAGCGACGTCTTCGGCGCGTCCGCTGGCGAGCGCGGTTGGATCGAGCGTATGACAGACGGGATGGCTCGCGCGATCGCCGGCGGTCACGAGCAAGGTTGCCTCGGCGAGGCCGTAGCACGGCTTCAGCGCGCGAGCATCGAAGCCCGCTGGCCGGAACCTCTGCACAAAGCGGTCGACCGTTGCACGGCGAACGAACTCTGAGCCGGAGAACGCGAACCGCCAGCGGCTGAGATCCAGCCGGGCAAGGGCTTCGTCCGACACCCGATCCGCGCATAGCGCGAACGCAAAGTCCGGCCCACCGCTGCACGTGCCCCCATGCCGATCGATCGCGTCGAGCCAGCGCCGCGGCTGCTCGAGAAAATTGCGCGGCGACATCAGCACCGCCGTGAAGCCGGTGAACAGCGGATTCAACAGGCCGCCCATCAGCCCCATGTCGTGATAGAGCGGCAGCCAGCTGACGAACACGTCGTCGCCCGTCCCGCCGAGCGCGGCCTCCATCGCAATCTCGTTCGCAACGAGGTTTTCGTGGGTGACGCAGACGCCCTTCGGCTGGGACGTCGAACCCGACGTATATTGAAGAAAGGCGATTCCATCGCCCCTCAAGTCCGGCTCACGCCAGGTTTCAGCGGCATCCACCGGCACCGCGTCCACGGCGAGGACATGCGCGCCGGTTCCGCCGAGGGACTCCTCGACAGTACCACGCAGGCTGGCCAGCGTGAGAATGAAACGGGGCGCCGCATCGCTCAGAATGCCGGCGAGCCGTTCGGTGTAGCGCTTCTTGCCGGTCTCCGGCGGATAAGCGGGCACGGCGATGACGCCGGCGTAGAGGCACGCGTAGAAGGCGACGGCATAATCGGGACCGTTCGGGAGAAGGATCACGGCACGTTCGCCGCTGCCGGACAGCTGCTGAAGATGAGCGGCGAGCGCGCGAATGCGCCGATCGAGGTGAGAGAACGTCAGCTCCTCGACGACCTCGTCGCCTTCGATGAAGCGCAACGCTGCATGATCAGCCCGCAGGGCCGCATGTTCGCGCAGTCGTTCGACGAGAGTTCTTGTCCGCATGTTCTCGGTGTCCGATGGCAGCGTGGCGTTCAATCAAGAGGGTCGGCGGGCGCCGGCTCAATGCAGTCCATGGGCTTGCGCCATCGCGACGATCACCCGGCGGGGCCCCTTGAATGGCTCCCGCGCGTGCGCCGTCAGCATGTTGTCGAGCATCACGACGTCGCCGGCCTGCCAGGGGAAGACGATCTTGTGCCGGTCGAGCACGCCGCGCACCGTGGTCAGCGTCTCGTCGTCGATCGGCGAGCCATCGCCATAGAAGGCGTTGCGCGGCAGCTCCAGGGGGTCGCCGACGATGTCGAGCAGGCTTTCGCGCACATCCGGTGCGAGGCTGGAGACATGGAACAGGTGCGCCTGGTTGAACCATACGACATCGCCGGTGACGGGGTGCACCGCGGTGCCCTGGCAGACCTGGCGCGTGCGCAGTTCGTCGCCATCCTTCCATTCGCAGACGATCGAATGAGCCGCACAATAGGCTTCGACCTCTGCCTTCGAGTCGGTGCCGAACACCTGCCGCCAGTCGACGTCGAGACCGGCGCCATAGTTGCGGACGTACATCACGCCCTTCTCGGCAAACCGATTGCGTATGGCCGCGGGCATGTCGCGGTGAATGAGCCTGCTGTCGGCGATCGGCGTTTCGCCGCCCTGCTGAGCGGGCTGCTGGCAATAGAACCAGATCTTCATCGGCCAATCGCGCGTATAGGCCTGCTCGTTGTGCAGCGGGATGCTCTGGTGCGGCGGGTATTCGGTCGACGTGTAGACGCCCGAGCTGACCTGCGATCGCGGCGTCGAGCCGAACTCGTAGGCGAGCAGCGGATGCCCGAAGCTGGCGGCAAAGCTCCTGAAAGCCTCGGCGCCATCGAGATGAAAATCGCGAAACAGAATGCCGCCGCAGCCGTAGAGCTGACGCTCGATCATCTCGTGCACCTCGCTGACGGCTTCGGACAACGGCTGGCGCTCGCGACCCGCCCGCAGAAGGAACGGCAGCGACTCTGAATCTATTTTAGGTTGCATCTTGAACATGATGTCTCCCTATTCTCTCGAGTTCGGCGTCGGATCGTCGACCCCGCCGATTCCCGACGGGTTTTGCACTCAGTGCGCTTGGATCACGGCCCGGCGGAGGTGACGGCAAGTTGCGGCTCCATCTGCCGAGCCAGCAATGTCGTGATGCGGTTCAACAGCGCCACCTGCTGCGAGTGGATGAAGAAATGGTCTCCCGGCAAAATGTCGAGCCCAAACGCGGCCGAGGTCTCGTTACGCCACGCCTTCAACGCCTTGAGATCCGTTTCATCCAGTTCCCCGCCAAAGGCATGAATCGGACAGGGCAACGCCTGACGATGCCGGTCGACATAGTTGCCGCACATCAGGAAATCGGCGCGCAAAATCGGCAAGGCGCTGCGCATGATCTCCATGTCTTCGAGCGCCTCCATCGGCGTGCCCTTCAGCCTCAGAAGCTCGTCTCGCAGGGCATCGTCACTCAACGGCCTCCGCCACCGCTGGCCATCCCGCATCGTCGGCGCCTCCGTTCCGGACACGAACAACATTTGTGGCGCGGGTGCGCCGTGTGCGAGCAGCCTGTGCGCCATCTCGAAGGCGATCAGGCCACCGAGACTGTGGCCGAACATGGCGTAGGGCGCAGCGAACGGCTTCTCGTTCAGCTCAGCCGCAAGTTGATCGGCCAGCGCGGACGGGTCCGTGTGCAAGCGCTCGTCCATCCGCACACCGCGCCCGGGCAGTTCCAACGGGACCACATCGATCCACGACGGAAGACGTCGCTTCCAGCGCGCATAGATCATGGCGCTGCCTCCCGCATAGGGCAAACAGATGAGCCGCATCGTGGCCGGTCTCCGCTGCGTCAAGATTCGGACACCGCGGGCGAGCCGCCTTCCATGAACTTGCGAAGCGAAAGCGGCCGCATGTCGGTCCATACCTGCTCGATATGGTCCAGGCACTCCTTCTTGCTTCCGGTCACGCCGACGGCTGTCCACCCGTTCGGGACCTCCTTGAACGTCGGCCAGATCGAATATTGCTCTTCGTGATTGATGACGACCGTGAAGGTGACGTCGTCTCTGTCGAAGACCATCATGTCCGGCTACTCCCAACTAACAAGCTACGTTGCTGAACTACGAGTAATGCAGTTGCGAATGACAGTCAAAGTGATACCGCTGATCGAAGTTTTTAATCTCTCCAAGGTGACCTACGGCCAACGTTTCAACATCAGGGTGCATTCGATGAAATGCGACTATTCTCCGATCGCCCGTCCCAAATATGCATCGATATGCGCGCGGCCCTATGCGCGATAGGCAGATGCCGACGAGTGGAAATGGAAGACCGCCGCACACACTTTGCGCGACGGCCCCATCGCGAGAATCGTCCGCCGCTCAGAAGTTGAACGTCGTCGAGACCAGATAGGTACGCGGCGCGCCCAGGGTGATCACACCGCTATAGGCGGACGCCCAGTACGCCTTATTGAAGACGTTCTCGACGCTGGCTCGCACCACGATCGGCTTTCCGTTCCATGGCGAGGTGAACGTGTAGCGTGCCCCGAGATCGACGCGCGTCCAGTCCGGCAGCGAGAGCGTATTGGAGGCGTTGACATACTGCGCTCCAGTATAGACGAACCGCCCGGTCAGGGTCAGATCCCGCACGAACGGAGTATCCCATTCGGCACCAATATTCGCAGTGAGCTCGGGCACACCGATCGCGCGCTTGCCGTCAGTCGTCCCACCCTGCGTCTTCTCCTGAACGCCATGCGTATAGGCGACGCCGCCCAGCAACCGCAGCGTCGGCGTGACCTCGCCGAACACGTTGAACTCGGCCCCGGTGTTGCGTTGCAGGCCGTTGAGTACCTGAGTGGGCAACGCGACCCCTGCGGTCGAGACGCTAATGATGCTCGGCCGCGAGATATCGAACGCACTCAGCGTCGTGGTGATCCGGCCGAAATCGACCTTGATGCCTGCCTCAACCTGCTTGGTCTGCCCGGGAGGGAATACCGTACCCACATTGCTGAAATTGCCCGTGACGACGGCCGGAGTCTGCAACCCCTCGATATAGTTGGCGTAGAGCGAGACCTGCTGGACCGGCTTGATCACGAGCGCATACGCCGGCGTCCACACCGACGTGTCCGCGAAAGGCCGGCTCGAAGCTGGCGCAAAATAGTTCGTTATCTCGGTCCCCGCGGTCTGCCGGCGCGCACCAACGGTCAGCTGGATCCGCTTGTCGAGAATTGACATCGTGTCGGAGACACCGACGCTCCAGAGATTCGCGCCGACGATCTGGTTGGCGGCCAGCGTGGACGAGAATCCAGGCAGCGCGATGTTGGACGGATCGCGATAGAGATTCCAGGGGGTCGACGCCGACAACGTGCCGGTGACCACACGCTGGGTGTAGGTGCGATCGGTGACGGAGTAGCCGACATTGATGGCGTGGTTGACCGGCCCCGTGTCGGCGGTCAGCCGGAGTCCTGCCTCACCAGCATACGTCTTATAGGTCTCGCTTCCCGTCAACGGCGTTCCGGTTAAGCTGCCATTGTTCCCAAGAATCGGCGACGTATAGCGATAGTTGATATTGCTGTCGTGATAGCCAAATCCAGCGTAAGCCGTGATGTGCTCATTGAGATCCACCTCGCCTTTGATGGTCGAGAAGAAATCCGTCGGCGCATAATATGCCCACGGCATCTGGAAGTTGGTTCCGGATGACGGCGGCGCCGCAATACTGGTGGTGGTCGCGCCGACCGAAAAGAATCGCAGCGGCGGATTCAGCTTGTCCGCCTGATAGCCGATATCGGCATCGATGCGGACATTCTCGCCATGATAGTCGACGGCGAGATGCGCGTTGCCGAACTCGTCGGTCTGCCGGTCCCACGGCGTGTTGCCGTTCGAATACTTGCTGTTCAGCCGTACACCCCACTCCTTGTGTTCGCCATAACGACGGCTGACGTCGACCTGCTCGCCGAACTGCGTTCTGGATGCGTAGGTCGTCGTCAGCTGCGTGATGTCGGTTTCGGGCGCGTGCTTGGTCACGAGATTGACGCTGCCGCCGACTGCACCACCGCTCGACGCACCGGTGCCGCCGACCGTCATGCCGTTGAGCAAGGCCGCAGGCCCCTTCAGCAGCTCGACTCGTTCGATGAAATTGGCGCCCGTCGAATAATACGGCGCGATGCCGGCAAGGCCGTTGAGAGCGTAATCTCCGCTGTCGTAGTAGAAGCCCCGGATGAACAGACTGTCGGCACCGCCGCCGGCGGCCTGAATCGTGCGCACCGAGGGGTCATTGATCAGCACGTCGCGGATGGTGCGGGCCTGCTGGTTCTGGATCAACTGTGAGGTAAAGCTGGTCTGGTTGAAGGGCGTGTCCATCACGCCGCGATTGCCGAGCAGCCCGAGCCCGCCGCCGCTCGCAACCTGGCCGCCGGCATAGGGTGACGGCGGCGCGCCGATCGTGCCTGTCGACGGCGTCACATAGGGAACGGGAGCCCTGGGGGGGAGATTTCGCGTTGCCACCCTGCGCTGCGCGTTCCGCGTCGATGTCGCCTGGGTTCTTTGAACGGTCTGCCGCGCCTTCGGCTTGGGCGCATCGACCGTCACGTCGGGAAGCTTGGTCTGCGCGAACGCCTGTTGGACGCCCCAGACATTCAGCGTGAGCGCCAACGAGCTCACAAGACCCAATGAAATCGTAAACCCGACGTCTCTATCCTTCACGCGACAAATCATTCTGACACCCCGATCATTCCAAGTTCCAACTTGGTCCGTCGGCGCTCCTAACACACAGGTATTCGAGGATGGCGTCGCTGCACGTAGAACTCGTCTAACGAGCGGCAGCTTCGTCGACGATCGCGATTCAAGGGCTTGTCGTTGCAGCAGGATTTTTTGCGCGCAGCTTTTTCGAAGCCTTCCAAAGAAGCGCGCGGCTCTCGCACTTCACTGCGAGCTACGCACTCGCTTTGGAGCAAAACGGCACGTGTTAAGCGTCACGCGTGAGACGAGGAGGTCGTTCCCACGTCGGCGCCGGCCATGCGGCCGCGTCTTTACTAATCAGTGCATCTCTTTGATTCAAGAAATCTGCGAAATTGCCGCAACTCTGCCGCATCTGATTCAGATGCGCAACCGCTGACGCGCCTGTTTGTGTCCGATTGTTTCAAGCGCGGGGATCAGCTCTACGTGGCTCGTGCGTTGGCGGACTATGGGCTGAATGCAGCGGACGCGCGACAGCGAGCGTCTCGAGCGAGGTCAGATCGACGCGATCTGATCTTGTCGACGTCACGATGTCAGAATGGGACCAGTCGGCAAGACGCTCTCTACGCGTCGACCTGCACGTCCTGAGAGCCTGGTTGAGAGCCGAAATTCCATCCTGCGCTGTAGATCAGCGACAGCAGGATTGGAACCGATAGTCCGAGCCAGCACAGGCCGTCCCACATGCCGTCGCCGAACAAGCCGAAGACCAGGCCGGCTGCGGCGACGATGCCGACCAGCAACGGCGCGCGAAACACCTGCCATGTCGACAGCTGCGCCATGCGGGCCGACGGCGCTGAGGTTGATGCGGACGAGCTCATGGCGACGCCGTCACCGGCGCGGCAACGACGCTCGCGAGCCGGCGCTTGCTGCCCCATCGCTTCGCAGCCCAGAGATAGAGACCGCTACAGAGCACGATGATGGTAATCACGTCGAGCAGCGCCCAGATGATCTTCAGCGGCAGTCCGCCATAGTCGCCAAAATGCAGCGGCCGCGACACTTGAAGCGCGCGCAGATACCAGGCCAGCTGCGGCGCCACCATCTTGGCGCTGTCCCGCGCGTCGACCATCACAGGCGTGAACATGCGCGCCGTGAATGGCGTCCTGCCCTTCGTCCAGACGATCACATGCTGCGGGCTGCCGAACCGCGCGGTCGTCGGCATGGTCACGGATGCTACCAGCCGGTCAGGAAACGCCGTGCGGACCGCGTCGACCGCAGCCTCAACGGATGCGGCCTCGGCAAGCGGTTTGCCCTGGTAGGGAGCGAGCAGCGCCGGCATGGTCTGAGCCCGCCAGAGATCGAACAGCGGCACCGCGAGCGTGTTAATGGTGCCGGTCACGCCGACCGCAAGCGTCCAGCTCACCGTGACGATCCCGAGCAGATTGTGCATGTCGAGCCATTTGAGGCGTGTCGAGCGATCCCGTACCGTTCCAAATTGCAGACGCCGCATGAACGGCCAATAGACCACGACGCCCGAGACGATGGACACGGCGAACACCAATCCCATCAGACCGAGAAAGAGCTCACCGGGCAGGCCCGTGAACATATCCCTGTGCATGCGCAGGATGATATCCATGACGTCCTGTCGCGGCGGCTCCTCGCCGAGGACGACACCGGTGCGGGTATCGACGGTCAGCCGATGAAACTGGCCCGGCACCGGGATGGCAGTCGGCGACATCGCGACGACGACGAGCGGCTCGGTTTCCTTCACGGCCACGAACATGACGTACTGCTCGGGCAATTGCTGCCTGGCCGAGGCGATCAGGCGATCGAGCGGCAGAACGGGAGTGCCCGGCGGCATCGCGGGCGCGGAAATCTCGTCCTCGAGATAGTGGCTGATCTCGTCATGGAAGATCAGCGGAAGTCCCGTCAGACACAGCATCAGCAGAAAGATCATGCTGATCAGCGACGTCCACGTGTGAACCTGAATCCACAGCCGCATTGCGCTCGAACCTACCTTGCTTCACCACCCACAGCGCCCGGCGCCCAACAGCGCCAGACATTTGCATCGAATCTCGGCATCGCGACCACCTGCATCTGGGACGCTGGCGGGAGGGATCGACCACGATCGAAATCCGACAATCCGGAAACCTGCAGACGACCGAAAGCGCGCGCACGACCAGCGCTCGACGCTCATCCCACTCCGCGCGCCAATGACGAGTCCGGCAGCTGTCAAAACGACGAGGACTTCGTCGCTCAAGACAATCGAGAGCCGGTATCATGCTGATCACGCCGTGATGCATCAATCGAATTCGACGGCGATGCCGCTGGAATCGCTTTAAGGTAGCGCATGAAATGTGGCTTGCCCGACCGCTCCCCCTCCCGCACGTCGGGCATCGCGTGGTCGAAGTCGGGCGGAATTCCGGACGCGGCGTCGCGCACCGCAACGCGCGATCGGCAACAATCCCCCTATTTTGCTGCATAACCGCGCTGGCGCAACCAGCCCGCCACCGTGATCAGAGGCGCAGAACTCTCGTCATCGGTGGTCCAAATTTCGGTCTCACTGCAAAAACCTACTCGGACTCACAATGCTGCTGGATGACACTTCTGTGGCAGGTGACCGTCCCCAAACTCTGCGACCGTCAGACTTCGAGCCACTCCTGGCGCACCGCGGTGTCGGCCTTGAGCTGGTCCGGTGTTCCCTCGAACACGACGCGGCCGTGACCCATCACGTAGACGCGCTTGGAGATGCGCATCGCAATCGAGAGCTTCTGCTCGACCAGCAGGATCGCGACGCCGGCCACCGCGATCCGCGCGATCAGATCGCCGACCTGCTGCACGATCAGCGGCGCCAGGCCTTCGGTTGGCTCATCGATCATGATCAGGTCGGGATCGCCCATCAAGGTCCGGCAGGTGGTGAGCATCTGCTTCTCGCCGCCCGACAAGACGCCGGCGGGCGTATCGGCGCGCGCGGCGAGATTGGGAAACATGTCGAGCATGTCCTGAAGGCGCCACTTGCCCGGCCGCCTGATATCCTTGATGCCGAGCACGAGGTTTTGCCGAACGGTCAGGCTCGGGAAGATGTCGCGATGCTCGGGCACGTAGCCGAGCCCGAGCCGGGCGATCTTGTAGCTCGGCAAGCCGGCAATGTCCCTGCCCTTGAAGCGGATCGTCCCGTGAGGACTGACCTCGCCCATGATCGCCTTCACGGTGGTCGAGCGTCCGACGCCGTTGCGGCCAAGCAGGCTCACCACTTCGCCCGCGGCGACGTCGAGATCGACGCCTTGGAGAATGTGGCTCTTGCCGTAATAGGCGTGGAGGTTTCTGACTTCGAGCATCAGTGGGCCTCCTCGCCGAGATAGGCTTCCCTCACCTTCGGATCACGGCGGATCTCCTCCGGCGTGCCCGACGCGATGATGTGGCCGTAGACCAGGACCGAGATGCGATCGGCGAGGCCGAACACCACGCTCATGTCGTGCTCGACGATCACCAGCGTCCGCCCCTCGGTGAGCCGCCGGATCAAGGCCACGGCGCGCTCCGTTTCCGCGTTGCTCATGCCGGCAGTCGGCTCGTCGAGCATCACCACCGTCGCGCCGCTGGCGATGGTGACGCCGATCTCGAGTTCGCGCTGCTCGGCATAGGTCAAGAGTCCCGCGGGAACGTCACGCCGATGGGTGAGATGGATGTCGTCGAGGATCTCCGCGGTCCGCTCGCGCACCTCCGGCAGACTGTCCACGTTCTTCCAGAACGCGTAGCGATGCCCGGTCGCCCACAGCACGGCACACCGGACGTTCTCCCACACCGTCATGCGGGAAAACACGTTGGTGACCTGGAACGAGCGCGACAGGCCGCGGCGGTTGATCTCGAACGGCCGCAGGCCCGAGATGACCGCGCCGTTCAATCGCACCTCGCCCGAACTCGGCCGGATGTGGCCGCTGATCAGGTTGAACGTGGTGGACTTGCCGGCACCGTTCGGACCGATGATGGCGTGGCGCTCACCCTTGGCGACGCTGAGATTGAGGTCGCGGATGACGCTGACATTGCCGAAGCGCTTCTCGACGGCGCGGACTTCGATGGCGGCGGTCATGCCAAATACCCCCGGTCACGCGCCACAGTGGCGGCCCTGTCCCAGGCTTCGGCGATCCGCTGCCAGGTCGACCGTGCGATGAAGAAGCCACCGACCACCAGGACTGCGGCGACAGCCCACGTCACCGGAGATTGCGGATTGAACGCCACACCGAATAGGTTGATCGCGTCGCCGCCGGAGTAGCGCGCGACCGTCTCGATGGTCAGGATGACGCCGCAGGCGAGCGCCGCGGTCGGCACGATGGCCAGGAGATAGGACGGGATCATCATTCCGAATGTCCCGGCCAGGATCAGCGGCCGGTGCATCATCAACAGGCCGGCGATGCCGCCGGGCGAGAACATGACGATGCCGATGAAGATGATGCCGAAATAGAGCTGCCAGACACTGGTGAGGCTCGTCAGGCCGAGTTGGAGATAGGTCACCAGGATGGCGCCGAGGATCGGACCGAAGAAATAGGCCGTCCCGCCGATGAAGGTCGAAAACAGCACGAGGCCCGACTGGATCGCGCCGAGATAGGCGGAATTGGCGATCTCGAAGCTGATCGCGGCGAGACCACCCGCGACGCCTGCGAAGAAGCCGGCAAAACAATACGCGAGATAGCGGACGACGTGCGGATCATAGCCAATGAACTGGACGCGCTCGGGATTGTCGCGAACGGCGTTGCTGATCCGCCCCAGCGGCGTCCGGGTCAGCGCGTACATCGCGATCGCCGACAGCACCAGCCAGAACGCGATGAGGTAATAGACCTGCAGCTGCGGCCCGAAGGTCCAGCCGAACATGCGCGGCAAGGTCGTGCGGTCGGTCGTGATGCCGGCTTCGCCGCCGAACACCGAACGCAGGATCAGCGACGACGACGCCACGAGCTCGCCGATGCCGAGCGAGATCATCGCGAACACCGTGCCGGCGCGCTTGGTCATGACCCAGCCGAGGAGGATGGCGAAGGCGAGCCCGCCCAACCCGCCGAACAGCGGAATGAACGGCAGCGGAAGCGGCCAGCCATGCGCGACCACCGCGTTCATCATATGGCTGGCGGCAAAGCCGCCGAGGCCATAGTGAACTGCGTGGCCGAACGACAGCAGTCCGGTCTGGCCGAGCAGGATGTTGTAAGAGAGCGCGAAGACGATCGCGATCCCGATCAGGCTGAACGAGGTCAGCGATCCGCCCGAGCTGAACAGCAGCGGCAGAATGATCAGCACGGCGATGCCGAGCAGCCAGAGGGCGTAGAAGCGGAGGTGGGAGCCGGCGGGTTTCGCCGACAAGGGCGAGGCCGGGGTCGCTGCTGCCGTCATGATTCACGAGTCCCCATCAGGCCCACCGGACGCACGATCAACACGAGCACCAGCAGCAGGTACGGAACGATCGGCGCGACCTGCGCGATCGTGACGTTCCAGATGTCGGTGAGCACCGATGGCCCGGCGGAGGGATCGAGCGGGCCGAAGGCGCTCGCCAGCGAGCCGTTCAGGGCGACGGCGAAGGTCTGTACCAGGCCGATCACCAGCGAGGCAATGAAGGCGCCCGGCAGCGAGCCGAGGCCGCCGAACACGATGACCACGAACAGGATCGGCCCGAGCGCCGCGGCCATGTCGGACTGCGTCACCAAAGCGGGGCCGGCGATGACGCCGGCGAGACCGGCCAGCGCGCTGCCGACCCCGAACACCACCATGAACACGCGCCCGACATTGTGACCGAGATGGCCCACCATCTGCGGATGTGTCAGCGCCGCCTGCACGATCAAGCCGACACGGGTGCGCTTGAGCACGACCAGCAGCACGACGAAGATGGCGATCGAGACCGACAGCATGAACAGCTTGTAGGCCGGATAGTTGGTCGAGAAGATCGTGAACGCGGGAAAATCCAGCAGCGCCGGGACGCGATAGTCGAGCGGCGTCTTGCCCCAGATCATCGAGACGATTTCCTCGATGGCGAATGCGAGGCCGAAGGTCAGCAGCAGTTCGGCAACGTGGCCATGCTTGTGCGTGTTGCGCAGGCCGTAACGCTCGACGGCCATCCCGATGGCCCCGACCAAAAGCGGCGCCAGCAGCAGCGCCGGCCAGAAGCCCAGCCATCTGGTGAGCTGGAAGCCGAAGAACGCGCCCAGCATGTAGAAGCTGGCATGGGCGAAATTGAGCACCCCCATCATGCTGAAGATGACGGTCAACCCGCTCGACAGCAGGAACAGCAGCATGCCGAACAGCACGCCGTTGAGGGTGGAGATGACGATGAGTTCAAGCACGGCGCACTCGCGAATGTCGGGCTTCGATGCCCTTGCCGTTCATTCCCTGGCCGATCGGCATACGGCCGACAGGCTTCCCGCACGGCGAGGCCGTGTGGGAAGCCGGCGCGGATGGTTACGGCCGCGTCATCTTGCAGGTCGTCGACACCATCGCCTGGGGCGTATCGACCTTCGAGACCAGGTGCCATCCCCAGCCGGTGTTCTCCTCGTCGAACGGCTCGTTCGCCGCAAGCTTGCCGAAGGAGGAGACGTAGATCGGCTGGAAGAACTGGTGGTCATCCTTGCGCATGATGCCGGTGCCGCCGTCCAGCACCTCGAACTTGAGATCCTCGAGCGCGGCGGCGACCTTCACCGGATCGACAGAGTTGGCCTTCTCGGCCGCCGCCTTGAACATGCGCATCTCGTTGACCGCGCGCGGATACCACAGCGACAGGTTGACCTTGGCGCGGAACGCCTTCTCGTAGTCCATCGCCGACTGATTGCCGGAATTGGCGAAGCCTTCGGTCAGCTGGAACACCTGATGATCGAGGCCGGTCTGCTTGATCGCGGTCGGACCGCCGGCGCCGCCCGCGTAATACGTGTACCAGTTGACCTTCAGGCCGGCGTCGGCCGCAGCCTTGAGCAGCAGCGCGATGTCCTGGCCCCAATTGCCGGTGATGACGCTGTCGGCGCCGGAGGCCTTGATCTTGGCGATATAGGGCGAAAAGTCCGTGATCTTCAGGAGCGGATGCAGCTCGTCGCCGACGATCTGGACATCGGCGCGCTTCGCCGCCAGCATCTTGCGCGCGTCGCTGCGGACCGACTGGCCGAACGAATAGTCCTGGTTGATCAGGTACACCTTCTTGATGGACGGGATGTCCTTGATGTAGTTGGTCAGCGCTTCCATCTTGATGTCCGAGCTGGCGTCCCAGCGGAAATGCCAGTAGCTGCACTTCTCGTTGGTCATGCTCGGATCGACGGCGGCATAGTTGAAATACAGCACTTCCTTGCCTGGATTGCGCGTATTGTGCTTGTTGACGAAGTCCTCCAGAGCGAGCCCGACGGACGAACCGTTGCCTTGCGTGATGTAGCGAACGCCGGCGTCGATCGCCTTCTGGGCCTGGACCAGGCTTTCCTGCGGATTGGTCTTGTTGTCGAACGGCACGATCTCGACCTTGCGGCCGAGAATGCCACCCTTGGCGTTGAGCTCGTCAGCCAGATATTGGAAGGTCTTCAGGCCCCCCTCGCCGACGCTGGCGCCGCCGCCGGACAGCGGATCGATATAGCCGATCTTGATGGTGTCCTCGGCCTGCGCGGCATGACCGAGCATCGGAACGATCAGGGCAATGGCCAAAGTTAACTTGCGCATATTTGTTTCCTCACTGGCTGTCGACTTCAGTCGATCGATCGATGCGCATGATTGCGCAATTTGAAAAAGCACTGAGCAGAATAGCGGCCGGAACACAAGCTCAAGGATATCGCGAAGGCGTGTTGCAGTTCCGGCATGCGAAGCAGCAGCTCGCCGCCACGCATGTTTCATCACGCGGAATGTCCGCGTCCACATCGTGGACAAACCTCCTTTCCACCACACGCATGCGCGGCAAGGTCATATCGTGTGTTCCGCCATGTCCGACAGCGCCGCATAGGTTCCACTCTGAAAAATGGGCAGAGCACGGCGCCCAGCAGCGCCGCGCCCGGTGGCGATCGTGGCCGCTACTCCGGCCGAGACCGGCACCTGATGCTGAATCAGATAGACCATGATCAGGTCGTTGACGGGATCGGCCTGCCACCACGTGCCGAAGATGCCCGGCCAGGTCATCGATCCCTGCGCACCACAGGCATAGGGATTGCCGACGGACGTCTCGACAATCGCAAGACCGAGCCCGAATCCGCAAGACTGCCACAGCGGCATGCCGGCGAAAGGGACCTGCCGCTGCAATGCGGTCAGACGGTTGGTCCGCATCAGTTCGATGGTTTCACGCCGCAGCAACCTGACGCCGTTCAACTCCCCTCCTCCGAGCAGCATGCACGCGAACCGATGATAGTCGGGCGCGGACGAGATCAAGCCGCCACCGCCGGGCGTGTAGGCTGGCGGCGCGTCGTACATCTCCGGCTCGACCTTCGCGAGCCGGCCTACCGCCTCGTCATAGTTGTAGAGACTCGCGAGCCGATCGCGCTTGGCGTGCGGCAGCCAGAAATCGGTATCGGCCATGCCGAGCGGACTGAAGATGCGCTCCTGCAGCACCTCCCGGAACGGCTTGCCTTCGACCCGGCCGATCAGGAAGCCGAGCACGTCGGTCGAATGACCGTAGTGGAATCGGTCCCCTGGCTGATACGCCAGCGGCAGCGTGCCGAGCGCGGCGAGCCATTCGTCAGGCGTCGACCGGTTCATTGCGGGATCGCCGAGCGTGCGCTCGTAGGCGAGCTTGAGCGGACCTTCCGAGAAGAACGCGTAGGCGATCCCCGAGCGATGGGTCAGCAGATCTTCGATCGTGATCGCGCGGTCGGCGGGGACGGTGTCGTCGAGCGGGCCGGCAGCGTTGCGCAGCACCCGCACATCGGTCAGCTCCGGAACCCAGCGCGAGATCGGATCCGCCAAGCCGATCCTGCCCTCCTCGACCAGCATCATCGCCGCGACCGAGGTGATCGGCTTGGTCATCGACGCGATCCGGAACAGCGTGTCCGGGCGCATCGGGCTATCGGTTTCGACATCGCGCCAGCCGATGGTCTCGGCGTGAACGACCTCGCCGCCCCGCGACGTCAGCGACACGATACCTGCGAGCTCGCCGCGAGCGACGAACTCGGCGAGCGCCGGACCGATCGCAGCGAGCGCCGCGGGGTCGAAGCCCCGGCGGCGGCAAACGGCTTCACTGGTCATGCGCGGCGCTCCAATGGAGAGAGTTTTGGGATTGGACGTCGGCGCGGCACGGCCGACATCAGGCCCGCAAGCGGCACCCGGCGAAGGTCGGGACCAGGCGATGACTTAGTCCGCCTTGAAGTCGTCGGTCAGGATCGGCCCCGAAATGATCCAGCGCTGACCGTCGAATTTCATCATCTGGAATTGCTTGTTGATGCGGTAGTCATCGGGCGTCGTCGTGATCGACATCCCCGGCAGCCCCAGATCGGGCACGAAGCCCTTGATGTTGGTCGCCTGCTTCATGATGTTGGCACGTGTCAGCTCGTCGCCGCACTGCTTGAGGATCTGGACGAGCAGCGCCGCGGTCGAGTAGCCATAGGTCGCGTAGCCGCTGTTGGCATCCTCGCCCGGCGCGTATTTTGCCATGAACGCCTTGTAGCGCTTCATGCCCTCGTCGTCGGCCCATTGCGGATCGAGCGGATCCTTGCCGTAGGCGACCGAGATGATGTCCTTGGCGTTTTCCGGGCCAGCAGGGACCAGCACTTGACCGACCCCCGTCGCATTGACCTCGAGGATGTGCACCGGCTTCCAGCCGAGCTCGGCGGCTTTCCGGATCGATTGCGCTGCGAATTTCGGCGTCGACATGTTGTAGAACAGGTCGGCACCCGACGCCTTCAGCGTCACCAGCTGCGAGTCGACGGTCGGGTCGGACACCTCGTAGGAGAGTTCCTTGACGATCATGCCCGCCTTGGCGCCGAGCCCGTCCTTCAACCCCTTGACGTAATCTTTGCCCAAATCGTCGTTCTGATAGAGGATGCCGATCTTGGCATTCGGAAAGTTCTCAAGAATGTATTTTGCGTAGATGTGCGCTTCCGACTGGTAGTTCGGGTTGGCGGAGATGGTCCACGGGAAGTTCTTGGGATCGGTGAAGCGGGACGCACCGCTTCCGGCCAGCAGCTGCGGCACGCCCTTGCTGTTGAGATATTTCTGCACAGCGGCATTCGGAGGCGTGCCGATGATCTGGAACGTGGTGAGCACCTCGTCGCTTTCGACCAGCTTGCGCACCTGCTCGACGGTCTTCGGCGGGCTATAGGCGTCGTCATATTGAATCAGGTTGATCTTGCGTCCGTTGACGCCGCCCTGCTCGTTGATCATCCGGATATAGGCCGCCTCCGCCCTGCCGATGGCGCCGAAGGTGGACGCTGGCCCGCTCGAGGGATTGGTCTGACCGATCTTGATCTCGGTATCGGTGGCGCCGACGTCGTATTTCTTTTGTGCGAGCGCCGGGGCTGAAAGGGTCACGCCGAGCATCAGCAGGGCAGCCCCCGTCGACTTGATCCGTGTCATGTGTCCTCCCGTGAGCGGCCGATCGATCGCCAGCCGATTGTTGATGACGTCAGCGCGCGCCGAGGGCGGCAGCTCGGGCTGCCCACCTGCTCGAGGATCACGTCCGTCACGCTGAGAGACCTACCGTCCGGCCGACCTCCGGTCAAGTTCATTCATTTAGCACTAAATGAAATTGTTGGAACGCCGAAGTCCTGCTTGACCGGCAGCGCCCGCCCCCGCATCGTTGAGGCAGCATCGCGCCGCGTGCGCCGATCAGGGACCAGGGAGAGCATGGCACCACAGCCGAAGCCCGAGGGGCGCCGCACGCGCGCGGAACAGCGCGCGACGACGGTGAAGCTGATCCTCGACACCAGCGAGGAGCTGTTCGCGCAGCTCGGCTATTACGGCGTGACGATCAAGGACGTCGCCGACAAGATGGGCATCCATCCCGCGCTGATCCATTATTACTTCGAGGGCAAGAGGGCATTGTTCGATGCCGTGTTCGAACGCCGCATGGAATACGCTGTGACGGTGCGCACGGCCGGGCTGGATGCCTACGAGGCCAAGGTCGGAGATCGTCCGACTGTGGAAGGCGCGTTGCGCGCCTATTATGACGGCGCGTTCGACGTCTACGTCAACGAAGAGGACAATTGGCGGCACTTCGGCCGCATTTTCGCGCAGGTCGCCAACGCGCCGGGATATGGCGTGGAAATGTTGGATGCCTATCTCGATCCGATGGTGCTGCGTCTCATCGGCCTGCTCCAGAAGGCGTTGCCCGACGCCGCGCCCGAGGACCTGTTCTGGAGCTTCCAGTTCACCTCCGGCGCCTACTCGCTGATCCTGTCACGGACCGGCCGCATCGACCGCCTGTCCGGCGGTCTGTGCAAGTCCGACGATTTCGTGGCCGTCCGCGAGCGGTTCGTGACCTTCATGGCCGGAGGCTTCAACGCACTCTACAAGCGGCGGAAGCAAAAATCGAAATGAGCCACCCTGGCGCCTCCTGGCCGTACGATGCAAACAAGCCGGAACGAATGATGACAGCTCCCTACGTCCCGCAAATGGCTCTCTATCGGCAATGGCTGAGGGACAATCGCGGCCTCCACTTCGAGAACTTCGAGGAGATGCGGCAGTGGTCCATCCGCGACCTCGACGGCTTCTGGCGGAGCATCTGGGACTATTTCGACCTGCAGTCGCCGACCGCCTTTTCCTCCGTGCTGGCCAAGCGCACGATGCCGGGAGCCCTCTGGTTTCCAGGCGCTTCGGTCAACTACGCACGGCAGGTGTTTCGCCATGTCGAAGCGGCCGAGGCCACGGGCTTGCCCGCGGTCATCAGCAGTGACGAGGATGGGAAGCTCAGGGAAACATCCTGGCCGGAGCTGCGGCGAAAGGCAGCCGCGCTGGCGCTCCACTTGCGCGAGCAAGGCGTCGCGCCCGGCGACAGGGTCGCCGCCTATCTGCCCAATATTCCGGAAGCCATGATCGCGTTTCTCGCGGCGGCCAGCATCGGCGCGATCTGGAGCGTTTGCGCGCCAGACATGGCCGCGCCTGCCGTGATCGACCGGTTCAAGCAGATCGAGCCCAAGGTGCTGATCGCCTGCGATGCCGTCACTTATGCGGGGCGCCGGCACGATCGGCGCGATGTCGTCGAGGAGTTGCGCCGGTCGTTGCCGACGGTCGGCCACGTCATTCTGCACAGTGACGATGGCGGCACGCCGGTTGGCGGGGACGTCCGTCTGGCTGATATCCTGGCAAGAACCGGCCCGGCCATCGACACCTTCGAGCCGGAATGGCTGCCCTTCGATCATCCGCTCTGGATCGTCTATTCGAGCGGCACCACCGGGCTGCCGAAGCCGATCGTGCATGGTCATGGCGGGATCATCATCGTCACGCTGGCCCTGCTCGGGCTGCACAACGACATCGGCTGCTCCTACCAGCCCAATTCGTTCGGCGAGCGCTATCACTGGTACAGCTCGACCGGCTGGATCATGTGGAACAACCAGGTCGGCGCGCTCCTGAACGGCACCACCTGCTGCATCTTCAACGGCAGTCCGGCGGGGCCGAAGGACAAGCCGGACTGGACCACGCTGTGGCGGTTCGTCGCGAACTCCCGCTCGACGTTCTTCGGAGCCGGCGCGGCATTCTTCGCGAGTTGTGTGAAGGCGGATATCGATTTGGCCGATGCGGGCGATCTGTCGCATCTTCGCTGTCTCGGCTCCACCGGCTCGCCGCTGAGCGCCGATACGCAAGCCTGGTTCGACCAGCGGTTTGCGGAGCTCGCAAAGATCAATGGCAGCCGCGCGCAGGCGCAGATGTGGTGGTCGAACATTTCGGGCGGCACCGACTTCGCCGGCGCCTTCATCTGCGGCAATCGCGAATTACCGCAGGTGCCGGGAACGATGCAGTGCCGCGCGCTCGGCGCGGCCGTCGAGGCGTTCAACGACCAGGGCGAGCCCGTGATCGGCGAGGTCGGAGAGCTCGTCTGCACCGAGCCGATGCCCTCGATGCCGCTCCGGTTCTGGAACGACGCCGGGAATGCGCGCTATCTCTCAAGCTACTTCGACACGTTCAAGACCCGCGACGGCGCGCCGGTCTGGCGGCACGGCGACTGGCTCAAGGTCGATGCGGACGGCTCCTGCATCATCTATGGCCGCAGCGACGCCACCATCAACCGCCACGGCTTGCGCATGGGGACGAGCGAATTGTACTCGGCCATCGA
This sequence comes from Bradyrhizobium aeschynomenes, assembly GCF_013178945.1. Lineage (GTDB taxonomy): Bacteria > Pseudomonadota > Alphaproteobacteria > Rhizobiales > Xanthobacteraceae > Bradyrhizobium > Bradyrhizobium aeschynomenes. Next base: position 1,013,230 of record NZ_JABFDM010000001.1, on the reverse strand, counting down.
GGCGCTGCCGGAGGTCCTCGATTCGCTGGTGGTCGATCTCGAATATCTCGGCCGCGACAGCTACATGCCGCTGTTCGTGGTGCTGCGCGATGGCGTCGCGCTCGACGCGGAGATGAAGCGGAAGATCAACATGGCGGTCGAAGCCGGCCTGTCGCGACGCTTCGTGCCTGATGAGATCTTTGCAGTGGCCGAGATCCCACGCACGCTGTCCGGCAAGAAGCAGGAGCTCCCGATCAAGAAGCTTCTGCTCGGACAGCCGCTCGACAAGGTCATCAACCGTGACGCGATGGCCAATCCCAGCTGCCTCGACTGGTACATCGCGTTCGCTCACGCTCGATTGCAGAGCGCTTCAGGCGGGGCGTAGCAGCAACTGAGCGGGCCCCCCCGGGGCTCCTCCAGTTCGGGACTGGTATCCCCGGCTCGTTGTAGCGTCAAGCCGGAAGGGGGTCTCCGGCCGCGCGGCGCAAAGGACTAGCTCGCGTCGCGCGCAGCCCATTTGCGACGACGCACATGCGATCGAAGGCAGAAGAAACCAGAGCAAGATCAAAGAAGCCGATCGCCAGCCTGCCGCTCATAACAGTCTGGTTGCAGGTCCGAGAGCCATGCCGCGGAGCATCGCAAGATTCAACGTCTTGCCGCTCCCTCGTCTCACGCCGCGTCCGCACGAGCTGCCTCACGCTCGGCGTCATCCCGGGTCAAAGACCGCAAGGCGCTCGAAAACCACGGAGAGAACCACTTCAAGCTCGTGACGAGTGCTCGCGAAACAGGGCCTTGCATCTTTCCAACGGCCACTCTTAGACTGGCTCCAGTCTGCCGCCTCCGATAGGGGTTGTTGCGGGTGGGTACCGATGGCTGAGAACAGTTGTGTCAACCTCGCCCATTTTGCGACGCAACAAAGACTGCTTTTCGCGGACTTCTTCAAGCATTACGTCGCCGTTGCGCGCCCCTCGCGGATCTTCGTGATTGCGGCGGACGCGAAAGCGATCACGATCGCCGAGCGGCTTGCGAGGCGCGTCAGCAAGATCCGATCCGTCGAGGGCAAGAGCTTCGTCGACATGGCGCTGCTTCGGGTCCCGATCTCGTTCCGTGACGTCGCAGCCCAGATCGAGACGTGGGTCTCGCCAACCCGTGATCACGGCCCCGCCGTGCTCGTCGTTGACATGAGCTGGGGCCTCGAGACCAACTCCGCGACCGCCAATTTCGAGGGCTGGCCGGCGCTTGCGGAGGTGCTCACCCGACAGTCTGTGCTCTCGATCGCCTCGCTCTACAACCGCCGGCTGCTGATCGACGAGCAGTTGCTCGTCGCTCTCCGCGGCCATCCGCAGATCCTCACCAGCGCCGGACTGGTCAGCAACCCACATTGGCTCCCGTCGCGGCTGCAGACACGCGGCGCGCTGCGCGAGCAAGTCGATTTCTGGCTTGGCGCGATCGCGCCGGAGCTGCGGATCGGAACGTCGGCGGCCGCGCTTCATGCCGCCGAGGGCGCCGACCCGATGTGGCTGTTGCGCCGATCGGCGGAGGAGCCTGGCGCGGTTCACCTCGACAGCCGCGACCGCTGGAAGATTCGCTGCTTCGGCCGTCTGCGGATCTATCGCAATGACGGCAGCCAGGTGAACTGGGACCCGCCGGGCGGCGCCACCCGCAAGACCAAGACGCTGTTCGCCTTTCTGCTGCAGAAGGGCGGCCACGGCGCCAGCACCGACGAGCTCGCCGATCTGCTCTGGCCCAACGCCGACGACATCGAGGCGGCGCGCAACCGCCTGTATCACACCGTGCGCTATCTTCGGCTGGCGCTCGGCCAGTCGGACGGACGTGACGGCGGCCGCAACTACGTCCGGCGCGAGGGCTCGCGCTACGTGCTGGTGCCGCCGGAGCGCAGCTGGCTCGACATTTCGACCTTCGAGCAGCTGTGCCGTCAGTCCCAGGGACACATCAAGGCCGGCGCCAGCGACGAGGCGCTGATCTGCCTGCAGGCGGCGGATCGTCTCTACACCGGAGACCTGTTCGAGGACATTCCGGTCGAATATGCCGATGACGGCGAGCGCGACTGGTGCTGGAGCAAGCGCTATTGGCTGCGCGACATGTTCTTCAAGGTGCAGCGCGACGCGGCGCGGATCTATCTCGAACGCAGCGACTACTCGGCCGCGCTCGCGCATTGCCAGAAGGCGCTCGCGATCGATCCGTTGTGCGAGATGGCGCATGCCGAGGCGATGCAGGTGTTCAAGGCGCAAGGACGACGCGAGGCGATCGACCGCCAATTCAAGCTCTACCTCGACTCGCTCAAGCATTTCGACAACCGGCCGAAGAGCGCCTCGCTCCAGGAGCTGCATCGCAAGCTTACGGCTTGAGCCCGCCCACCGGCCACCGATCGAGCAGCGGCCTTCCGGCCGGACCGAGCGCCGCGGCAGCCGCCCCCCAAATTGACGATTTATATCAATTTGTCATAGGGTTACGGACTAAAGAAAACCCAAAGGCCGCCGCCTAGAGTGAGCCCATAACAAAGCCGCCGTCGAGGGCGGCGAATGGGAGGACGACATGCCAGGTTCGGCTGCTCAGCTGGCGCGATGCCCCTATCACGACGCCGCGAAGGACTTCGATCCGTTCGAGATGCGCGATCCGTTCCCGTTCTACGAATGGGCACGCGCCGAGGCGCCGGTCTTCTTCTCTGACGAGCTCAAGTACTACGTCGTCGCGCGCCACGCCGACATCAAGGCCGTGTTCGACGACTGGCGCACTTTCTCCTCGGAGAACGCCCAGGCGCCGCTGCGCCCGATGTGCGAGGAAGGCAAGCGTATCATGCGCGATGGCGGCTTCACCGCCTATTCCGGCCTGTCGGCCCGCGTGCCGCCCGATCACACCCGCATCCGCAAGCTCGTCCAGGGCTGCTTCGGACCCCGCCGGTTCAGGGCGATCGAGCCGGAGATCAAGGCCATCGTCAACCAGGCGATCGATGCCTTCGCCGATCGCGGCCATGCCGACTTCTTCCGCGAGTTCGCCTATGACGTGCCCGCGCTGGTGCTGTTCAAGCTCGTCGGCATTCCCAACATGGACGTGCCGCGCGTGAAGTCCTGGGCGGTGAGCCGCGCTCTCCTGACCTGGGGCGATCTCAGCGACGACGAACAGATCGAGCACGCGCGCAACATGGTGGAATACTGGAACTACTGCCGCGATCTGGTGCGCCAGCGCCACGACGATCCGACCGACGATCTACCGGGCGACCTGGTGCGGCTGCAGAAGGACGGCGCCGAGATCAGCGACGAGGAGATCGCTGGCGTGCTCTACAGCGCGCTGTTCGCCGGCCACGAGACCACGACGACCCTGATGGCCAACGGCATGCGCGAGCTGCTGCAACGGCGTGAGAACTGGGAAGCCATCATCGCCGAGCCGAAGCTCATTGCAAACGCCGTCGAAGAGACGCTGCGCTTCAGCCCGTCTATCGTGGCCTGGCGCCGGCGCGCGCTGAAGGACGCTGAGATCGGCGGCGTGCCGGTGCCGAAGGACTCCAACATCCTGCTGCTGATCGGCTCCGCCAACCGCGACGAAAGCGTGTTCTCGGCGCCGACCCGCTTCGACGTCCGGCGTTCCGACGCGCGGAGCCATCTGGCGTTCGGCTATGGCATCCACACCTGCGTCGGCCAGCAGCTCGCCCGCATCGAGTTCGCCATTGCCTTGGGCGAGCTGACACGTCGTCTTCCGAGCCTGCGACTGACCACGGACCAGACCATCGACTTCGTTCACAACATCTCGTTTCGCGTGCCGACGGCACTTCGGATCGAATGGGATGTCGCCTGATACGGCGCGTCCGTCGCTCGGACGCATGTCACAATCAACAACAAGTCCGGAGCAGATCCGGGCCACAAGGTGGGGAATAGACGCATGGGCGCCAGAGCAGCCGCATCCTTCATCGTGCCGTTCGAAGCCGCACGCGAAGCCGACTTCCCGCGCATCGGCGGCAAATGCGCCAGCCTCGCGCGCATGATCGCGCAAGGGGTGCGCGTGCCCGCGGGCTTTGCGGTCGCGACCGACGCCTATGCCCTGCATCTCCACAGCAACGGGCTCGAGGCGACGATCAGCGAGCGCTTGTCGCGGATCGTGCTCGACGATGTCGACGACGAGGAGAAACTGTCGCACGAGATCCGCCACGCGATCGTCGCCCAGCCGATGCCAGGCGTGGTCGAGCAGGCGATCCGCGAGGCCTATCGCCGGATGTCGCCCGACGGCCAACTGCCGGTCGCGGTGCGCTCCTCGGCGACGGCCGAGGATCTGCCCGATGCCAGCTTCGCCGGCCAGCAGGACACCTATCTCTGGGTGGTCGGCGAGGACGCCGTGGTCGAGAAGGTCAAGGCGTGCTGGGCCAGCCTGTTCAATGCCCGCGCCATCTCCTACCGCGCCGAGAACGGGCTCGGCCAGATCGGCGTGCTGATGTCGGTCGGCGTTCAGAAGATGGTCAATGCCTCCGCGGCCGGCGTGGCGATGACGCTCGATCCGATCAACGGCGACCGCACCAAGATCGTGATCGATTCCGCCTTTGGACTTGGCGAGCCCGTGGTCTCGGGCGAGATCACGCCGGACAATTTCGTGGTCGAGAAGGTGCTGCTGCAGGTGATCAAGCAGCGCATCTCCGAGAAGGATTTCGAGCTGGTCGCCGATCGCGCGGCGCGGCGCACCGTCGAGCGTGTCATCGCACCGGAGCGACGCACCCTGCCCTCTCTGACCAATGCCCAGGTGCTTGCCGTCGCCCGGCTCGCCAAGTCGCTCGAGCGCAGCATGGGCTGCCCGCAGGACGTCGAATGGGCGATCGATGCCGATCTGCCGGAGGACGAAAATCTGGTCGCGCTGCAGAGTCGGCCCGAGACGGTCTGGAGCCAGAAGAAGAAGCAGACGACGGCGGTCTACGAGACCGGCATTGCCGGCGTGCTGGGGACACTGCTCGCTCCGGTCCAGGCCAAGCGCTGAGCATCACGACAACGCGATAGAGACAACGAGGGGAAACGATCATGACGGCGCACGCGAAATTTCCGAGTCCCTATGACCTGAAGACGCCCGCGGGCGCCGAGGGCTGGGAGAAGCTCTATCCCTATTATCTGCAGTTCCAGAACAGCCTGCGCGACAAGGAGGACGGCAAGTTCTGGTTCTGCGATTCACAGCACTGGCCGTCCCCGTTCAAGCCGTTCGATGCCGTCACCGTCGAGTTCGCAGTGAAGTGCCTTGGCCAATACAACACGCGGCACTATCTGATCCCGCCGGCCAACGGCGTCGAATACCGCATCCACAACGGCTATTGCTACATGAGTCCGGTCGCGGTTGCGCCCGAGCTGATCGGCGGCCGCGTGCCGCATTTCATGGAGCGCGCCGGCTACTACTTCCAGAACTGGGATCGCCTGCTGGCCAACTGGGACAAGAAGGTCCGCGCCAACATCGCCGACCTCGAGGCGCTCAGCTTCGAGCCGCTACCCGATGCCGTGCCGCTCGACTGGATCACCGGCGGTGTCGGCCTCGACAACACCTATGCGCTGACCGAGACCTATGATCGCGCGATCCAGCTGCTGTACAAGACCTGGCAGTATCATTTCGAGTTCCTGAATCTCGGCTACGCCGCCTATCTCGACTTCTTCAGCTTCATGAAGGGGCAATTCCCGACCATTCCGGACCAAGCCATCGCCAAGATGGTTCAGGGCGTCGAGGTCGACCTGTTCCGCCCTGATGACGAGCTGAAGAAGCTCGCCAAGCTCGCGGTCAAGCTCGGCGTCACCGAGGCGCTGAAGAGTGGCTCGGTGGACGAGGCCTTGGCTGCAGTCGGGCGTGAATCGAACGGCGCTGAATGGCTGAAGGCCTGGAAGGAGGCGCAGGACCCCTGGTTCAACTTCACCTCGGGCAACGGCTTCTACTCGACCGACAAATACTGGATCGAGCATCTCGACATTCCGCTCGGCTACATCAGGGACTACGTCGTCCGAGTCCAGCGTGGCGAGGAGATCGACCGGCCGACGGAAGCCATCGCGCGCGAGCGCGACCGCATCACCTCCGAATACGCCGAGATGCTCGATGCCGACGCGCGCGCCGCCTTCGAGGGCAAGCTCGGGCTCGCCCGGACCGTGTTCCCCTATGTCGAGAACCACAATTTCTACATAGAACATTGGTCGATGAGCGTGTTCTGGCGCAAGATGCGCGAGCTCGGCGCGATCTTCCGCGATGCCGGCTTCTGGAAGGACGCCGACGACCTGTTCTATCTCAACCGGCAGGAAGTCCGCGACGCCTTGTTCGACTATGGCAATGGCTGGGCGGTCGGCGCCCCGGCAATCGGCCCGACCTACTGGCCGCCGGAGATCGAGCGGCGCAAGACAATCCTCGCGGCGCTGGCGACGACGCCGCCGCAGCCCGCGCTCAACAATCCGCCCGATGTCATCACCGAGCCGTTCACGATCATGCTCTGGGGCATCACCACGGAAAGCATCGGCCGCTGGCTCGATGGCGCCGCGAACACCACCAAACTGTCCGGCATGGCGGCCTCGCCCGGCATCGTCGAGGGGCGCGCCCGCGTGGTGCGCTCGGCCGACGAACTCGGTCAGATCCAGCAGGGCGAAATCCTGGTGGCGCCGGTGACCGCGCCGAGTTGGGCGCCGATCTTCGGCAAGATCAACGCGATCGTCACCGACATCGGCGGCATGATGTCTCACGCCGCGATCGTGTGCCGCGAATATGGCCTGCCCGCCGTCACCGGCACGGGGCGCGCCAGCTCCTCGATCAAGAACGGCCAGATGCTGCGCGTCAACGGCTCGACCGGCGAAGTCACCGTTCTCTCCTGACCCCCGAAACACGGAAGGCCGGCGACGCCGGCCTTCCCCGCAAGATTGGCATTGCAATGCTCGACAGGCCCGAAATCGGCAGCCGCTATGATCAGGTGTGGCGCATCAGCGAGCCGTACATGCGCGCTCGCAAGAACGACGTGCACATCCCCTTATCATACGCCTACGCGCGCAAGCTGCTGGCGCATTATCCGGACGCGGACGAGGACGTCGTCTCGCTCGCGATCATCCTGCACGACATCGGCTGGTACTCGATCGACATGACCGACATCATCGAGAAGGGTTTTGGACCCAACATGATGCAGTCCGACGTACGCTTCCTGCACGAGAGCGAAGGCGTCCGCATGTCGCGCGAGGTGCTGGAGCAGGCCGAGTGGCCGGAGCCGGTCATCGTCGCCGTCGGCGAGATCATCGACGGCCACGACACCCGCCCCTACCCGCGCTCGCTCAACGACCGGCTCGTGCGCGATGCCGACAAGCTGTGGCGCTTCACCACCACCGGCGTCGCGGTCGCCTGCGACTGGTTCAAGATGACGCCGCATCAATATGCCGCCCGCCTGACGACGCAATTCGCTCTGCTCGAGACCGAGGTCGGACGCCAAATGGCCGAGGAGGCGCTGGCCAAGACCCGGGTCGCGCTGATGCTCGACCTGATCTGAACCCGGGGCCGCTGAGATGGACATGTTCATCGACGGCCGCGGGGTAGCAGCCCAGGGCGGCGCAACCTTCGACGTGCTCGATCCGGCCACTGGCGAGACCATCGACAGCGTCCCGGATGCCAGCCGCGCCGACGTGGATGCCGCCATCAGGTCGGCCGAGACGGCGTTCCAGGCCTGGAAGGCCACACCGGTCGCGGAGCGCGCGCGACTGCAGAAGGCCGCCGCGCGGCTGATGCGCGAGAACGCCGAGCAGCTCGGCCGTCTCGTGACCCGCGAGCTCGGCCGTCCGCTGGCGGGCGCCATCGCCGAAATCCAGCGCTCGGCGGAACTGCTCGAGGTCTATGCCGAGGAAGGCCTGCGCCTTCACGCCGAGATGCCGCTGACGGGTGTCGCCGGCGAGAAGATCATCATCACCCGAGAGCCGATCGGCGTGGTGATCGCGATCACGCCGTTCAACTATCCGGTGACACTGCTCTGCTTCAAGCTCGGCGCGGCGCTGATGGCCGGCTGCACGGTGGTCGCCAAGCCCGCCGAGGATACGCCGCTGTCGACCTTGCGGCTCGCCGAGCTGTTCAAGATGGCGGGTTATCCCGACGGCTGCTTCAACGTCGTCACCGGCCGCGGCGCTGATGTCGGCATGCAGATGGTCGAGCATCCCGTCCCGCGCAAGGTCGCCTTCACTGGCGGCACGCGGGCCGGCAAGGCGATTGCCGCTGCCGCGGCCGGGACGATGAAGCGCGTCACGCTTGAGCTCGGTGGCCAATGTCCGGCCATCGTCTGCGCCGACGCCGATATCGGTGCGGCGGCAGCGGCGATCGCGCGTCACGCCTTCGCCAATTCCGGACAGTTCTGCTACCGCGTCAATCGCGTCTATGTCGAGCAGGCCGCCTATGCGAGATTCCTCGATGCACTCACCGACAAGGTTCTGCAGCTCGACGTCGGCAACGGCCTGACCTCGACCTGCGCGCTCGGGCCCCTCGTCAACGAGAAGATCTATCGCAACAGCGAGCGGCAGATTGCCGATGCCCGCTCGCGCGGGGCAAGGCTGCTGACCGGCGGCGCAAGGCTGACGGGCGGCCTCTACGACAAGGGCTGGTTCCTGCCGCCGACGGTCATCGCGGATGCCGATCCGAGCTCTCTCGTGATGACCGAGGAAACCTTCGGGCCCGTGCTCGGTGTCGCTCCCTTCGACGATCGCAAGGCGGCGCTACAGCTGGCGAATGCGACGGTCTATGGCCTCGCCGCCTTCGTGTTCTCGCGCAACCTCGCGACCGGCCTCACATTGGCCGAACGCCTCGAAGCCGGCTCGGTCTGGGTCAATGACATCCAGCGCTCCAGCCAGCGCGCGCCGTTCGGCGGCGTCAAGCAAAGCGGAATCGGCCGCGAGAAGGGCCGCTACGGGGTGGAGGACTATCTCGAATACAAGACGATCTATCTCACCTATGACGCGGAGCTGCGATGACGCATTTTCTGCGCGACCAGGATCTGCCGATCTGGCTGGAAGCGCGGCCCTGGCTGGACGTGCGCTCGAACGACGAGCACACCCTGATTTCCTATCGGCTCGGCCAGGCGCTGTTGCGGATCCATCCCGAGGCTGACGCGTCCGTGGTGCTGCCCGCGATCCTGATGCACGACGTCGGCTGGAAGAAGTTCCCGCCGGAGCAGCTCGCCGCCGCCGTTGGACCCAATCCGAAATTTCCTGAGCTGCAACGCGCTCACGAGATCGAAGGCGTGAAGATTGCGGCGGAAGCGTTCGGGCGGCTGGCGATCCCCGGCCTTCATGTGGAGACCATCCTTGCGATCATCGACGGCCATGACACCCGCAAACAAGCGATCTCGCAAGAGGATGCGCTGATGAAGGATGCCGACAAGCTGTGGCGCTTCACCGGCCACGGCGTCACGACGATCGGCGGCTGGTTCGACACGCCACCGAAGGAGACGCTGGCGATGCTCGAGAGCTTCGTGCTGCCGTCGATGCTGACCGACGCCGGCACCGCCATGGCCCAGGCGCTGATCGCCGAGGGCATGGCATCCGCCTACATGACCGATCTGCTGCACATCGAGGTGTCCGCATGAGCACGATCCAGCTGCACGGCAAGCGCGTCATCGTCACCGGCGCCGCCGGCGGGCTCGGGCGCGGCTTCGCCCTGGCCTTCGCCGCCGCAGGCGCGGAGGTGGTGGCCGCGGACATCCGCCTCGGCGGGGTCGAGGAGACCGCGCGACTGATCCGCGACAGCGGCGGCAAGGCACATGCCGCCGAGGTGGACGTCGCGAGCGAGCCGTCCACCGCAGCGCTGGCACAATTCGCCGCCGCGCGAATGGGCGGGGCCGACGTTCTCGTCAACAATGCCGCGATCTATGCCGGGCTGGAGCGCCGCGGCTTCGAGGCGATCCCCGAAGCCGAGTGGGACCGCGTCATGCGCGTCAACGTCAAGGGCGTGTGGATGATGAGCAAGGCGGCCGCCCCTTTGATGCGACGCGCCGGCGGCGGCGCGATCGTCAACGTGTCCTCGGCGACGGTGATGAGCGGCTCGCCGATGTGGCTGCACTACGTGTCGTCGAAAGGCGCTGTGATCGCGATGACCCGCGCTCTGGCGCGCGAACTCGGCGACGACAGGATCACTGTCAACGTCATCGCGCCCGGCTTCACGCTCACCGAGGCCAGCCGCGGCCTGATGGAGAATGCCGCCGAATACGGCGTCTCGCGCGGCGCGCTGAAACGCGCGGCCGATGTCGACGATATGGTCGGCGGCGCACTGTTCTTCGCCTCGCCCGCCGCGACCTTCATCACCGGCCAGACCCTGATCGTCGATGGCGGCCGGCAGTTCAATTAGGACCAGCAACCACTCATGCCCAGGATCACCTTCATAGAGCCCGATGGCACCGTGCGGACGGTGGATGCCGAGCGAGACGAAAGCGCCATGCAGGCGGCCAAGCGCAACAGTGTCGATGGCATCATCGGCGAATGCGGCGGCTCCTGCATCTGCGCCACCTGTCATTGCCACGTCGACGCGCTCTGGATCGATCGCGTTGGCCCGGCCGGCGACATCGAAGCCGACGTCCTCGAATTCGAGGCCACGGATGTACGGCCGGAGAGCCGCCTGGCGTGCCAGATCGCGATCACCGACGCGCTCGATGGACTGAAGCTGCGCGTGGTCGGCCGCAGCCGCTGATCGTCCGAGCGCAGCGCTGGCCTTCCAATCTCCTCCACACGATCGGCTTATGACACGCTCCGAGCTGGTTGCTCGAGCAGGTCGACGCGTCTTCTGGATACGACTGCGTCGATCATCGACGCCACCAATCCCACATCTCGCACAGCATCATTTCGTGAATCACGCCGCAGCACGCCTGCTCTTGCATTCACAGCTGGATGTCCAGGATGACCTAAAGATAAACCAAAGAACGCATTCTACACTGGGTCACATAACATCGAGCGACGACCGATCAGTCCCAAGAAATAGATCGTACGCCCGACAGGAGCCGCACGAAGGTCGCCCGTTCAAGGGCGGCGCAGCGGCCGCAACGAAGAAGAACGAACGCGACCATCAAGCTCGGGAGGAGCAACGATGCCGAAGCTGCAGCGGCGGGATTATTACGACACGGCCCGCGACATGAATTGGGCCTTCTCCTATGTCAGCGAAGACGAGGTCTTCCCCGAGGAGCTCTCGAAGAGCTTCGGCATCCATGGCGAGCAATGGTGGGGCTGGGACGAGCCCTACAAGCTGACGTATCGCGAATACGTTCACAACCAGGCTGGTAAGGACGACGGCATCTACTCGATCCGCTCGACGATCGCGCGCTCCAATCTGTACGACAATCTCGACGCCGGCTGGAAGTCGGCGATCAAGGCGCATTACGGCGCGATCCCGGTTCCGGAATATTTCGCCTCGATCGGCGAGGCGCGCATGGCGCGGTTCGGCCGCGCCGCCGCCTGGCGTAACATGGCCACGTTCGGCACGCTCGACGAGTGCCGCCACGGCCAGGCGCAGATCTACTTCCCTTATTGCCTGCTGGCGAAGGACCCGCAGTTCGACTGGGCGCACAAGGCGATGCACACCAACGAATGGGGCGTGATCGCAGCACGCAGCCTGTTCGATGACATGTTCACCGCCAATGACGCGGTGTCGACGGCGATCCAGCTGACCTTCACCTTCGAGACCGGCTTCACCAACCTGCAGTTTCTCGGCATGGCCTCGGACGCGCTGCATGTCGGCGACATCGAGTTCGGCGCGCTGATCTCCTCGATTCAGACCGACGAGGCGCGGCATTCGCAGCAGGGCGAGCCGACCTTGAAGATCATGATCAACAACGGCAGGAAGGCCGAGGCGCAAAAAATGGTCGACCAGATGTTCTGGCGATCGTGGAAACTGTTCGCGCTGCTGACCGGCATCTCCATGGACTACTACACGCCGCTGGAAAGCCGGACGATGTCGTTCAAGGAGTTCATGCAGGACTGGATCTGCCGGCAGTTCATGGACCAGTTCAAGGACCTCGGCATGAACGTGCCGTGGTACTGGGAAGAGCACTTCCTGCCGGAGCTCGACTGGGTTCATCACGCCTATCACATGGGCGTCTGGTTCTGGCGGCCGACGGTGTGGTGGAACCCGGACGCCGGCGTGTCTCCCGCCGAGCGCGATTGGCTGGAGCAGAAATATCCCGGCTGGACCGATCGCTTCGGCAAGCTGTGGGACGTGATCGGCGATAACGTGCGCACCGGCCAGATCGAGAAGACCTATCCGGCGACCCTGCCGATCGTCTGCAACTGCTGCCACATCCCGATCTGCAGCCCGAGCATCGGCAAGGCGCCGCGCATCACCACGCATAACGGCCGCAAGCTGAACTTCTGCTGCGAGGTCTGCGAGTGGGTGTGGAAGAGCCAGCCCGAGCGCTACGACACCCACCTCTCGATTGTCGACCGCTTCCTGGCCGGCCACATCCAGCCGCCGACGCTGGAAGGCGCGCTGCAATATATGGGCATCACGCCCGACGTCGCCGGCAACGACGCCCAGGCCTACGTCTGGAATGGCGCATCCCGCCTCGCGGCAGAGTAACACGGCCGCCACCTACGGCAGGCACGGCAAGAAGCCGCCGCTCACGAGCGGCGCAGCTGACCGACACGACTCCAGACAAGCAACCAATAAAGCAATCAACCAATATGGGAGGTAAGCGTGGCCCTGTTCCCGCTCCAAGCCAATTTCCGTGGCGACTTCGTCGTCCTGCTCGTCCCCGTCGACGACGGCGACGACATGAGCATCGTGGCCGACAAGGTTGCGCAGCACGCTGTCGGGCTGCGCGTCGCCGAGAAGGGCGCGCCGAAATGCGTCTACTACAACGGCCGCGAGCTGCCCTCGTCGATGACGGTCGCGCAGTCCGGCATCCAGCCGATGGATTGGATCGAGGTGGCCTATGTCTGACGATGCCGGCGTGACATGGAGGCAGGTCGCCACCTTGGACGACCTGTGGGAGGGCGACTTCATCGGCGTCGAGGTCGACGGCGAGGAGGTGATCGTGGTGCACCTGCCGGGCGGCGAGCTGCGCTGCTTCCAGGGCATGTGCCCGCATCAGGAGATCCTGCTGGCCGACGGCAAGGTCGATTTCGAAGCCGGCACCATCACCTGCTCGGCGCATGAGTGGGAGTTCAGCATGGACGATGGCCGCGGCCTCAACCCGCGCGACTGCCGCCTCTTCCGCTACGAGGTGAAGAAGGACGGCGAAGCCATTCTCGTCGGCGTGCCCCATGACGGCCGGCTGCGCCGCCTGCGCCACAAGACCGAACAGGATGCATAGGACACAGCTCATGACCACGACAGCAGCACCGAAACTGGTCGGCCCCGTCATCCGCGGCGTCGACGAGGACATCATCGACGCCGTGATCGCGGCGAGCGAACAGGACAATCCTGACGTCGAGATCGTCATCGAGGACCGCGGCGGCTACGTCCGCATCCAGGCCGACCGAAATTTCCGCCTGACGCAGAAGAGCATGCAGGCGGCGCTGGGACGCCCGTTCCGGCTCGCCGAGATCGAGCCGAGCCTGGTGTCGTTCGGCGGCCGGCTGGAATCGATGGACGACGCGTGGGTCTGGACCATCCACACAGCATAAATCCCAGGAGGACACGTCATGACCGCAATGACCGCGAAGCCGGCTGCGCGCAAGCAGAAGAAGACCTGGAGCCTGTGGACCGAACGCCGGCTGCCGTCCGAATACGAGGCCGTCACCTACAAGTTCCACAGTCATTTCCGCCGCGCGCCGGCGCCGTTCGAATTGTCGGAAAACTGGCCGGTCAACCAGTTCTATCTCAGGAATCGCGAGGGCTCGAAGCTCAAGCTCGATGATTGGGAGGGCTATCGCGATCCCCTCACCTACACCTATCGGCGCTACGTCACCGATCAGAAGGACCGCGAGGTCTATTGCGACAACCTGATCGACGAGTTCGAGCGTCAGGACAGTTATCGCAAGCTGCCGGCGCCATGGCTCGATTTCCTCGGCCAGGCCTATCTGCCGGTGCGTTTCCCCGGACATGCGATGCAGATGAGCGCGGCCTATGTCGCGCAGATGGCGCCATCGGCCTTCGTCACCAACACCTTCTACTTCCAGATGGGCAACGAGATGCGCCGGGTGCAGCGCCAGGCCTATGTGGCCAAGGCGCTCGCGCTCGACACCGGTCGACCGGAGCTCGCCGACGGCGACACGGCGCGGGCGATCTGGACGCAGGCACCGCACTGGCAGGGCCTGCGCGAGCTGATCGAGAAGCAGCTGATCGCCTATGATTGGGGGGAGGCCTTCGTCTCCCGCAATCTGGTGCTGCGGCCGATCTTCGATCACATCTTCAATCGCGAGATCGCCGAACTGGCGCGCGCGAACGACGATGACCTGCTGGCGCTGCTGCACGACGACTTCCGCAGCTACGACGAGGCCTATGCGGTCGAGACCACCAAGGCCCTGGTAAGCTACGCGACCGGCAAGGTGCCTGAGCATGCGGCTCTGCTGCGGGACTGGGTCGCCAAATGGATGCCGCTCGGCGAGCGCGCCGCGCGCGGCCTTAGCGAGGCCATGTCTGCCGCGCCCGGCGCCGACAACGCGCGGGCGATCCTCGAACGGACCATGACCGCCCAGGCGCGGCTGATCGCGGAGTGCGGCTTGTAGTTGGCAGGCGCGGTCGGCGTGTGGCGCCGACCGCCAAGCCGGAAAGGATGGCTTTCATGACCCGGCAACTCCGCATCGAGCCCGACGGTGTCGCGATCGACGCCGCCGATCATGACTCCATCCTGCAGGCGGCGCGACGTGGGGGCGTTTCGCTCGCTTACGAATGCGGCTGGGGCAGTTGCGGGGCGTGCAAGCTGACGCTCGTCGACGGCGAGGTCGAGTTGATGTTTCCCGGCGCGCCGGCCGTCAATCCGCGCGACGCGCGGCGCAACCGGATCCTCGCCTGCCAGTCCCGCGCGATCTCGGATATCATCGTTGCGCGCGGCCCGGGCGACTGGTCGGCGCCCGCGCCGCGATGCATCGAGCAACAGGCGATCCTGCTCGCCGTCGAGGATCTCGCGCCGGAAATTCGCCAGTTCAGCTTCGAGACGGCCGAGCCGATCGCCTTCCGGCCGGGCCAGTATGCAATCCTGCATCTCGGCGTCGGCCTGCGGCGCTGCTATTCGATGAGCAATCTGCCGGGCAGCAGGCTGCTGCAGTTCATCGCCAAGCGCTACGATGGCGGCCGTGGCAGCAACGCGCTCGCGGCACTGGCGCCCGGCGCACGCCTCACCATCGAGGCGCCGTTCGGCGCCTGCACCCTGCGGCGCGAGCCGGGCCGCAAGGTGTTCGTGGCCGGCGGCACCGGTGTCGCGCCGATCCTGGCGATGCTGCGCGAGGCAGCCGCGGCGCGGCTCGATTTCGAAGCGCCCGTGGATGTCCTCTACGGCGCACGCACGCCGGCCGATCTCGCCGCTGGCGACATGCTGGCGGCGGCGGTCGCTCGGATTCCCTACGCGCGCCATCTGCCTGTGGTCGAGATCGCGCCGGAGAGTTGGCCGCATGCGTCCGGCTTCGTCACCGCCGCCATCACATCGACGATCGCCGAGCCGGCCGCGGCCGAGTTCTACGTCGCCGGACCGCCGGTCATGGTGAACGCCGTCAAGGCGCTGCTGCGCAGTGCCGACGTTCCGATCACGCAGGTTCATTATGACAGTTTCGGCTAGGCCAAGGTTGCGCCGGATTCCCCCGGTCTGGGCGATGGCCCCTGGACTGCGCCGCCTCGCGGCGCGTCGCGGCGACGGCCCGCGATTGGCGCCGACCTGGCCATGCCACCAGCTCGACGACGGCGCGCCTTCCAGTTTCGCCGCGCAACTTGGCTCCTCCGCGCGTACCCTGGCCGGCGTCGACGAGGTCCCCGCGCCCCTGAATGCCGCCGGCCACGCCTTCGCGCTCGACGACGCGCACGCGATGGGCCAGCCGGAAGCGTTCGTGTTCGCCCCAGTCTGGCTGATCGTGCGCCCCGACGCATCGCTGCATCTGACCCTGCGGCCGGAATGGGCGCAGAAGGTTGCGGCGAAGGGCTGGGGGACGGTGCATCCCTTCGCGCGCTACATGGCGGGCGCCGTGCCGCCGCAGAGCCTGATCATCTACGCGCCGCGCGATGAGAGCGAGCTGGCGATTGCCATACGCATCGTCGCGGCGGCGCATTGCTACGCGACCGGCCGCATCGGCGACGTCGCGCTGCCCGACAGCCGGTGGTGAACGATGACGGAGCTCCCCGCCAAGACCGATGCAGGCGGCGCCAAGCCGTTTCGCGTCCGGCTCGAACGGCCGGATGGCATTTTCAGCTTCGACGCCTCGGCCGACGAGTATCTGCTCTATGCCATGATCGATGCCGGCATCGACAGTCCCTACATCTGCGAGCAAGGCTGGTGCATCGCCTGCGCCGCGCGCCTTCTGGCGGGCGACGTCGATCGCTCCGGCGCGCTCACGGTGTATCCCGAGGACGTCGAAGCCGGCTTTGTTCTGCTGTGCTCGACCATGCCGCGCTCGGATCTCGTCCTCAGCCAGGATGACCGTCAAACCCGCAGAGACATGATGCAGCACCGGATCGAGCACAACCGGCTCGCACGGGCCTATCCGCCCGGCACACGCTCCCGGTTCCGGCGCGGACGGGCCGCCGCGCGCAGCGACACGCGCGACGATCCAGAATTTGCAAATGCGGGGGATGGCGGATTTCCAAATGCGCCCGAACGCATGCGGCTCATGTAACGAGACGGGAGAAACCTGGCTGGGGCGGGAGGGATCGAACCTCCGAATGGCGGAATCAAAATCCGCTGCCTTACCGCTTGGCTACGCCCCATCAGATCGGCCGGACTGCTCGGGCGCGCGGGCGCCAGGCGATTCCGGATCGGCGACCGTGGTCTACAGAGCGCGCCGGTCCATTTCAACCGCCGCGCCGCAGGAAATTTGCAGGCCGGCCGAGTGATCCGCCACCGCGGCCAATTCGTCAATTCTGGCAAGCCCTTATCCCACCCGGCCGGAGCCGCCGCGGCGGCTTGCCGCGAAACGGCGCGAAAAAGTTGAGACCCGGCCGGTTTCATGGGATGACGGCGGCAAACCGGCAGACTTTCCAAGCCCCCCCGAGGACACGCCATGACCTATCGCGCCCCGCTCAACGACATGCTGCTCGCCCTCAACCATGGCGCCGGGCTGAAGGCGGCGGTCGAGGCCGGCCATTACGGCGATTTCGATCCCGACATTACCGCCGCCGTGCTCGAGGAAGCCGGCAAGTTCGCGACCGACGTGCTCGCGCCGCTCAACAAGATCGGCGACAGGAACGGCGTCAAGCTCGCGGACAGACAAGTCACCACCGCGCCGGGCTGGCCCGATGCCTACAAGCGCTGGACCGAGGCCGGCTGGAACGCAGTGTCCGGCCCCGAGGCGCATGGCGGCCAGGGCCTGCCGCTTGCGATCAACGCCGCCTGCACCGAGATCTGGAGCGCGTCGAACGTCGCCTTCGGCCTGTGCCCGCTGCTGACCTTGTCGGCCATCGAGGCGCTCGACGCCCATGGCAGCGAGGAGCTGAAGGACATCTATCTCGGCAAGCTGATCTCCGGCGAATGGACCGGCACGATGCAGCTGACCGAGCCGCAGGCCGGCTCCGACGTCGGTGCGCTCCGCACCCGCGCCGAGCGCGCCGGTGACGGCAGCTACCGCATCAGCGGCAGCAAGATCTTCATCACCTACGGTGAGCACGACATGACCGACAACATCGTGCATTTCGTGCTCGCGCGGCTGCCGGATGCGCCGGCCGGCACCAAGGGCATTTCCCTGTTTCTCATTCCCAAATTTCTCGTCAACGCCGACGGCTCACTCGGCGCCCGCAACGACATCTACGCCACCGGCGTCGAGCACAAGCTCGGCATGCACGCCTCGCCGACCTGCACCATGACGATGGGCGATAATGGCGGCGCCATCGGCTATCTGATCGGCGAAGAGAATGCCGGCATGCGCTGCATGTTCACGATGATGAACCAGGCCCGGCTCGGCGTCGGCCTGGAAGGCGTCGGCGTCGCCGATCGCGCCTATCAGCAGGCGCTCGCCTACGCGCAGGAGCGCAAACAGGGCCGCGCCGTCGGCAGCAAGGCGACCGGATCGGACGCGATCATCGCCCATCCCGACGTCAAGCGCATGCTGATGCAGATGCGCGTCCTGACCGCCGCCGCGCGCTCGATCTGCTACGCCACGGCCGTCGCGCTCGACGTCGCCGTGCGCGCGAAAGATCCGGCGGTGCGCACCGAGGCCGCCGCGCGCGGCGCGCTGCTGACGCCGATCGCGAAGGCATTCTCGACCGACATCGGCAACGAGGTCGCCTATCTCGGCGTGCAGATCCATGGCGGCATGGGCTTCATCGAGGAGACCGGCGCTGCGCAGCATTATCGGGACGCGCGCATCACCGCGATCTACGAGGGCACCAACGGCATCCAGGCGATTGACCTCGTCACCCGCAAGCTCGGCGCCAATGGCGGCGCCTCGGTGTTCAAGCTGCTCGACGAGCTCACCGACATCGTCCGCCGCGTCGAGGCCTCGAACGATCCGGCGTTCGGCTCCACCGGCACGAAGCTGCGCGACGCGCTGGGCGCGCTCGATCGCTCCAGCCGCTGGCTCCTGGAAAAGCTCGGCACGGCGCCGAACGACGCGCTCGCCGGCGCTACGCCCTATCTGCGCCTGTTCGGCTCGGCGCTCGGCGGCTGCATGCTGGCCAACGAGGCGCTGGCCGCGCGCAGCGAGAACGACGGCGCCCGTCACGTCGCGCTCGCCCGCTTCTTCGCCGAGACCTTCGCGGTGCAGGCGCCGTCGCTGGAAAAGACCGTCACCGACGGCGCCGACGCGGTGCTCGGCGCGGAGGCGGTGCTGGTGGCGTGAGGGCTCCCGCCCCACACTCGGTGTCGTCCCGGCCTTGAGCCGGGACCCATAGCCACCGGCCATCATGGCTGGGTAAGATCGGTCCACCACGGTGCCCCGCACTCCTCCCTGGGGTTATGGGTCCCGGCTCAAGGCCGGACGACGGAAGAGTTTGTGGCGCGCGTCCTACCCCACATTCCGTCATTGCGAGCGCNGACGGAAGAGTTTGTGGCGCGCGTCCTACCCCACATTCCGTCATTGCGAGCGCAGCGAAGCGAGCATCGACTGCATTCGCGCGCCGATCTCGGCGACCAGGATGTCGGCAAGCTCGAGGCCTGGAGCAATCCAGAGTCTTCGCTCCGCCCTGGATTGCTTCGCTGCGCTCGCAAGGACGCAAACGGCAAAATCACGATCCACACCATCAAGCAGCCCGTCGCGATCAGATGAGCATCCGCGTTCTCGCGACGCATTCCGCGCCCGAGCTCTGCTCTTCAAGTCCCGCCCTCTCCAATGGAGGGCGCGAGGAAGGCCGGGCCTCGGCTGAGGCCCGTGGCCCGCCTGCAGAAAAAAAGCAGGCGGCAGTCACCACAGGTCCAGCCGGACAGACCCGGCCTTCCCCGCGCGATGGTTTTAACGGGCTATAGCGCGCTCTCCCTGGTGCGCCGGCTTTCTGGCCACCATGTCCAGCGCGACACCGTCAGGCATCAGCGCCGGGTTGATACTAGCGTCGGAGTATCAGGACCACGCGCCTTCACCGTCCGCGAGAAGCCGTTCGTCCATGCAAGAAGCACTGCGACCGCCCGCGTCCACCGCATCCCGCTACCAACGTCCGTGACGACCGCGAACCGTCCCCTACCGTGCAACGGGATGCGCGGACCATAAAGCTGATTGGGGGTGCGGCCAAGCAATTTATGTTTTTCAGAACACCTTGACATGCCAGCTTCGGATAACCGTGATTTGCCCGACGGGCACGTCGGATCGTCGCACGCCGGCCTCCATCCCTTGACTTCTCGACGCGCTCCAGCCAGTGCTGGCCACACTCCTCCTCCGCATTCGGCCGTCTGATTCACGTCGGTCTGCGAAGGAATTGGTAACGCCCTGCATAGTTCATTGTTTTTCATCACCCCTTTGGAGACGATCCATGAAATCGCTCATTGCCCCGCTGGTTGCCGCTGCCTTCATGCTGTCGTCGGCTCCGGCGTCGGCCGTCGTTCTCGACCTCTCGACCATGAGCTGCAAGCAGTTCGTCGAAAGCGGCGACGACACCATCAAGATGGTGCTGATCTGGCTGGACGGCTGGTACAAGGGCGACCAGGACGAAGCGCTGTTCGACACCGAGGAGTTCGTCGCGAACGCCAAGAAGTTCGGCACCTATTGCGCCGAGCATCCCTCGGTGAGCATCGTCACGGCAGCGGAGAAGATCCTCGGCAAGTAGTGGCAACGCGCTCATCCGCGACGCGCAGGGCGGGTTGGCGTCTGCGTAAACCGCCGTTTCGCCGCTCGAACAATGGCGGATTACGCTGAGCTAATCCGCCCTATTCTGTTGCTTCAAACTCCAAGCCATTCCAGTCCACCCGGCAGCTCATCGGCCGCGAAGTCGACCTGCAGCACGCGGCGGTGGCCGGGCTGCACGGAAGGCTCGGAAGCGTGGAGGATCGGCGTGGCGTAGAGCCAGATGTCACCGGCCTCGGCGCGGCACACTTCCGTCCCGCAGCGCGCCACCACGGCAGGCACGTCGGCTTCGGCGATGCGGCCGAGGCAGTGCGAGCCCGGGGCTATCAGCAGCGGTGCGTTGCCGTCGGGCACGGCGTCGAGATGGACGCGGAGCGTGACCATGCGCGCGAGCACCGCGTAGGGCGGCGCGACGTGCTGCAGGCCGCCCTTGATGGTCCACGGGCCGAAGCCTGCGACCTCGGTACGCTCACGCACCACGATGGTGCGGTCCTGATGCCACGGCACGGCCCAGTTGGCCTGCGCGGTCTTGTCGAAATAGACGGCGCGTACCGGACGCGCCGTGCCGCCGAGGACGGCGGCAGCGGCGCGGCCAACCCGGCCATCTTGGCTGAGAAAGGGTGATAGCGCGGCGATGCCGTTCAGGCGGGTGCCGGCCTGCTCGGGCGCGTAGGGCGAGAGCGCCGCGGTGAGATCGCACAAGGCGGCTGCATCGAGTGCGGCCGGGAAATGGAGTGCACCGGCAGCGACAAATTGGGAATGTTGCAAGGCAGAGAGCGCGAGGGTCATGCGCTGGAGACTAGAGCGCAGTACCGGCGTCTGCAATCGCTTGTCTCGGGCACGAACCGGCTTGAGTCCTGAAAGGCCGGCATTTCATGCGTCGATCTGAGCCGAAGCTTGTAGGGCGGGTTAGCGGAGCGTAACCCGCCAATTCACCGCCAAGCCATGGCGGATTACGCTCCGCTACTCCGCCCTACTCTTCACGTCTCCGCCTGAGCCTCCATCAGAGCGGACGCATCCGGACATAATCGGACGCAACTCGTCGCGCCAGCTTCGGAGCGAAGCTGCGTTCAAGACACGAGCTGCGCATCCGCGCAGCGCTGCCCCTCTTCTTGATGCGAGACCTCCATGTCGATCAGCTCCGTCACGACGGCCGTCAGCACCGGCTCGGCCCAGTCCGCCTCCGCCACCCAATCCGCCCCGTCGACGTCGGCCACAACGGCAACCAGCTCATCGGGCAGCACGTCGGAAAGCTCGTCCGGGAGCGGCGGCTCATCGTCGGGCAAGACCGTGGTCAGCGAGGTGTCGATCACGCTCGACGGCATGACCACCACGACGATCACCTATTCTGACGGTTCGAGCGAGGTGACCAAGACCGCCGCCAGCTCGGATTCCAGCACCAAGGGCGCACCGACCTACAACGCGCAAGGCGCAACGGCGACGGCAAAGAGCGGCAGCACGAGCGCGGACGTGACCGCCTGAGATCGCGCGCGACGACTGATCCGTCTTCGTGCTGCGTCGATCGCGTCGCGCTCCCATCCTCATAGGGTTCCGTCGCAGGAACAGGTAACCGGTCCGTATCAGTCAGCCGTGTCGTCGGTTGCAGGCGTTGCTCAGCCATCACGGTCGGTGACGCTGGCGAGCAACACTGCGCAGGCGACGTCACGCGTCCGTCATTGTTAATTTGCGCCTTCGCTCCGAGTCGCGCCTGTTGGTCGTTGGCGACGACAACGGGGAGAATGTCGATGTTGCGGGGAGTGATCGGCGCGGGGTTGGTGATCCTGGCGATGGGTTCCGACGTCCGAGCGGCGAACGAGGTGGGTCCGGAGACACGGATGTCGTGCTCGGATGTCCGCTACTACGTCGAGAAGTACACGGCCGAGGTCGCCGAAATGTATGCGCGCAGCCGCGGCGCGACCGATGCGCAGATCAACCGTGCGCGACGCTGCCTGACACCGGTGCATATCCGGCGCGCGGAGCGGTGGCGCAGCTATACGGAGTGAGATGGCGGCCCATATTGGCTTCGCTGTTGCCATTGCTCCTCCCTCGTCATTCCGGGGCGCCCGCAGGGCGAGCCCGGAATCCCTACTCACGATGGCAATGAGGTGCGAGCGGGATGTGGCGAGTGCTCGCTTCGCACCGAGGCCTGTGGTTATGGATTCCGGGCTCATTCGCGCTGCTTCAAACGGCTGCGCCGTTTGCGCGCGAATGCCCCGGAATGACGATTGGGAGAGAGTCCGGACTCGTAGGGCGGTAATTCAGTTAGCCGATGTCGTAACCCGCCGTCTTGGTTGGGACGACGGCGGATGACGCTGCGCTCATCCGCCCTACGATTACGCCCCCTCACGCCTGCTCGATCGCCGCCGGCATCTTGGCCACCGACATCAGCGAGCGGGCGACCTGGTTGAGAAGCTGGTCGGCATTCTCCTCCTCGGCCAGCGACTTCGAGAGCAGCGCGACCACCGCGCTGTGGCGGAGCTGCGAGGCAAGGTTGCGAGCTGTCGTGTAGCCGGACATCTCGTAATGCTCGACACGCTGTGCGGCGCCGATCAGCGCGAGATCGGCGGCGGCATCCTCCTTGTCCTCGCCTTGCGCGATGATCTCCTGGCCTTCCTCGACCAGACCCATCATGCCCTTGCAGGGCTTTGCCCGCGGTGTCTTGCCGAGCAGCTCGAAGCATTCGTTGATGCGCTCGATCTGCGCCTCGGTCTCGACCAGATGCTGCTCGAACAATTCGCGCAGCTGGTCGAAGCGCGCGGCCTCGGCCATCTTCGGCAGCGCCTTGGTGAGCTGCTTCTCGGCATGGAGAATGTCACGCAGCTCCTCGATCAGGAGATCGCCGAGGCCGGCCTCATCGACCGGCGGTGAGCTCTCGGTGACGATCGCGCTGGACGTACCGTTCTCGCCGGCCTGGATCGCCGGCGATTCGGTGAAGACCCAGTCGCCGCCCTCGTTCCAGGGGCCGCGGGTGTCGATCTCGCCATGGTCGCCGGCGCCGGTGGAATCGTTGAAGAACTGATCGACCAGGCCAGGCGTCGGCGCGATGCGGCCGATGCTGAAGGCCGGCTTGTTCATGCTCTCCAGCGCCAGCGCGAACGCCTTCATGTGGGTGATCTCGCGGGTCATCAGGAACTGCAGCGCGTCCTTGGTGCCGGCATCGTCGGTGAAGTTGATCAGCCGCTCATAGACGATCTTGGCGCGGGCTTCGGCCGCGATGTTGCTGCGCAGGTCGACGTCGAGCTCGCCGGTGATCTTGAGATAATCGGCGGTCCACGGATTACCCTGCGAGTTGAACAGGTTGACGCCGCCGCCGCCGGCGATCGCGATCAGCGGATCGGCCTCGGCGGCCTCGCGGTCGAACTTGGCGGGCTTGAGATGCATGCGGGCCAGCGTGCCGACCACCTCGAGATGGCTCAGTTCCTCGGTGCCGATGTCCATCAACAGATCCTTGCGATCGGGGTCCTCGCAATTGAGGCCCTGGATGGAGTACTGCATGGCGGCAGCGAGCTCGCCATTGGCGCCGCCGAACTGCTCCAGCAGCATGTTGCCGAAACGCGGATCGGGCTCGTCGACACGGACGGTGAACATCAGCTTCTTGACGTGGTGATACATGGGGACCTCGATATTCCTGGGGAAGGCAATGTCGGAACGGCCCGCTTCCATGGTTGTTCCTTACCGTCTGCCGAGGAACAGGCGCGGCTCTGCGTCTACGATCCTTGTCTTATGCACGGTGAGTCGCACTGAGAGGGGAGGGCGGCGAGACGATCTCGCAAGGAACCTGCCGGAATCCACGTGACCGGCACGACATCCTGTTGGCAGCTCAACAACTGCCTCTTGCTAAGGTTTTCCCTGCTCGCCTAAGCTGTTCCGCTGGAGAGTGACATGTTGATGCGAACACCGGCCAGGGAGAAGCCAGGTCTCGGCGAGCGAGTCCGCCGGGTCATCGAGCGACTCCGCGACCACGCATCGTCACTCACGTCATCCTCGCCCGCAAATGGGGCGACAGTGCGGAAGCCGTCCTACCATTTTGTCGACGACGAACCCGACGACAGCAACATGGACGTCGCGCTGGCTGCGCTGATCGATCAGATCGAACACCCGGCGCGGACGCCGCCACCGCGATTTCCCGGCCTGGCGCGCGTCACCTCATCGCGCCAGGCGCCGCACATCCCGGTCTACGAACGGCCGCCCTATTTCGACGTCGAGCCGCGCCAACTCGAGCCCCGCCCCCTCGAGGTCGAGCCGCGGCGGATGCCGCATGACGAGCCGGCCGAGCGGATCGTGCCCGAGGACGAGTTGTCGGAGCTGCGCAAGGACCTGATGAGCGCCATCTCGTCCCGGCTCGGTTCGCCCGAGGACCATCTGGCGACGATCCGGACGCTGCTGCGGTCGGTGAAGTAGCATGTGGGGCCGCAGCAACATCGGCAAGACGGTCGAGGAGCTGACCGATCATCTGCGGCTGGTCGATCACGTGCGCGCGCTGCAGGACGGCCAGAAGGAGATCGCCGAGGCGATCCGGACGCTGAACCAGCGCCTCACCACGATGGAAGCCGAGTTCAGGGTGCTCAAGGCGGAGACGCAGCGCGACGCGCTGCGCGAGGTGCAGCACGCCGTGCAGGGCGTCCAGACCTCGATGCATGACGAGCTGACGCGCATGGCGACGCGGCTCGCGGTGCTGGAGCAGGCGCTGCGGCGCGAGGCCGTGCGGCAGGCGCCGACGGGCGCGCCGCGCACGCCCGCCGCGCCACCGCGCACGGACGGGGCGCGCTGAGCGCAGCGCTCAGCGCAACGTCACGGTTCGGCGGAAGATGTCGATGAGGACGCTGCCGCTCTTGACGTAGGGGTTGGGAACGAAGGCCTCGCCCGGCGCGATCTCATAGTCCTGAGCATCCTTCGGAATCGGAAAGCCCTTGGCACAGGCCTTGGTGATCGTATCGCTGTCGGCATAATCCGCCTGCGCGACGACGGTGCCGGGGCGCGGGCCGGCGGCGAGCCTCGACAGTCCGAAATATTTGAACTGCTCCGAGCAGGTGACGACGTTGGACGTGTAGGCGCCGGTGGAATCCGAAGCCGTGAGCAGAAAGTCGTAGGACATCTCGATGCGCGCGCGGCCCTTGAAGCCGACCCGCGCCACCGCGGTCTCCAGAAAGCCCTGCCCCATATGCCCGGTCAGGCAGACCAGCACGTCGAGCCCGCCCGCCTGACCGGCGATCATGCATTCGTCCACCTGCATGCCGGGCTGATAGCCACGGAAGACATAGCCGCGACCGGTCTGCTCGAACAGCACCGAGCCGCCCCAGTCGGTCGCGTGCGGCTCGCACTCGCTGCCATAGCTCACGATCAGCAGCGGCTTGCCGGGATCCACGAAGCGGCCCTGCTGGCGCTTCTCGCTGAGCTTGACGTCGCAGCGGTCACCCCTGAAGTTGGGATAGGATTTCGCGTCCTTGCAGGTCGCGCCGGCAATCGCCTTGGGCGCACAGAACAGCGACAGCAGCGCGCGATCGATGGCGCCGGCCCGCGCAGCGCCGGTGAAGGCGCTGCACAGCAGCAGCGACAGCAGCACGGAAACCACTCGTGTCATGGGATCAGCCTTCCAGGTGGACCGCAGCTCGACCTGCGCACACATTTAGCCGCGTTGCGGTCGCAAACCAATCATAAACCACGACGTGCGGCCATTGCCAGCCACACGCCACCTTGCCGCCCGCGCCGCTTCAGCCTTTGGCGCGGTTGGCGGATGATGTAGGCTCGGGCGACAGCATCGACTCGATGATCACCGGCGGCATCGCGGCCGCCGGGACAGACGCATGAGGGGCCCATGACCGACCATCTGATCGTCACCGACGAAGGCGAGACGCGGACGATCAAGCTGCGGCGGCCGGAGAAGAAGAACGCGATCACGCAGGCGATGTATCTCGGCATGAGCGATGCGATCGACACCGCGCAGAACAATCCGCTGGTGCGCTGCATCATCATCACCGGCGGCTCCGGCGTATTCACGGCCGGCAATGATCTGGAAGACTTTCTGCACGCCGGCAGTGCCGGCAGCGACGCCGTGCGCACCTCGGCGGCGACCAAGTTCCTGTATTCGCTGGCGCATAACGTCAAGCCGATCATCGCCGCGGTCGACGGCGTCGCGATCGGCATCGGCACGACGATGCTGTTTCACTGCGACTACGTGCTGGCCTCGACCACGGCGACGTTCTCCACGCCCTTCATCCATCTCGGCCTGGTGCCGGAAGGCGCCTCGAGCCTGCTGATGCCGCAGACCATGGGCTATCAGCGCGCATTCGCGATGCTGGTGATGGGGCGCACCATGACCGCGGAAGACGCGCAGATCGCCGGCTTCGTCAACACGGTGGTGGCCCCGGGGCATACCGAGGTCGAGGCGCACAAGGTGGCGCGCGACATCTGCCGGCTGCCC
Organism: Bradyrhizobium aeschynomenes; assembly: GCF_013178945.1. Classification (GTDB taxonomy): domain Bacteria; phylum Pseudomonadota; class Alphaproteobacteria; order Rhizobiales; family Xanthobacteraceae; genus Bradyrhizobium; species Bradyrhizobium aeschynomenes. Next base: position 986,518 of record NZ_JABFDM010000001.1, on the reverse strand, counting down.
GCGGAGGCGGTTGCGATCGGGCGCAAGCTGATCCGCACCCCGCCGGACGAGCTGACCCGCCGCATCGACCAGGAGGCCTATCTGTTCGCCGAGCGCATGACCTCGGACGAGGCGATCGGCGCCTTCAAGGCATTCCTGTCGCGCAAGACAAAAAAGTGACGCTGGGGTCTTCGCATCCGCATGGCGCAGTTTGATGTCATCGTGATCGGCTGCGGCGCGGTCGGCAGCGCCGCATTGCTGCATCTCGCCAAGGCGGGCCAGCGCGTGCTCGGCATCGACCGCTTCCAGCCGCCGCACCGTTTCGGCTCGACCCATGGCGAGACCCGCATCACCCGCGCGGCGATCGGCGAAGGCGTCGACTACACGCCGCTGGCGCAGCGCTCGCACGACATCTGGCGCGAGCTCGAACGCGAGACCGGCGCGCGCCTGTTCGAACAATGCGGCTGCCTGTTCATCCCGAGCCGGCATGGCGGTGAGGTGCACGGTGTCACGAGCGCGCAGTTCTTCGCCAACATCGAGACGGCGGCGCGGCTGCATGGCGTCGACGGCGAAACGCTGTCGCCGGAGCGGCTGCGCGCGAACTATCCGGCATTCGCCACTGCGGCGAGCGACCGCGCCTTTCTCGATCGCGAGGGCGGCTATCTCCTGGTCGAGGACTGCGTGCGCACCGAGCTCGCCGTCGCCGCGCGCCATGGCGCCGAGCTGCTCACGGGCCGGCGCGTGACCGCGTTCCGCCGCGTCGGCAACGCGCTCACAGTGACCATGGATGACGGCGCCAGCGCCTCGGCGACGACGCTGATCGTCACCACCGGGCCGTGGATCACCGAGCTGATCGCGCCGCTGCAGCGGCGGGTGAACGTGACGCGTCAGGTGCTGTACTGGTTCGAGATCCTGTCCAACCCGGAGCGCTTCGGCCCCGAAGCGCCGGTCTTCATCTGGGACGTCAGCGGCCGCGAGCGCGCCGCGTCCGACATCTACGGCTTTCCCTGGCTCGGCTCGCCCGCCAAAGGCGTGAAGATCGCCAACGAGGTGATGACCGGCGAGGCCGATCCGGATCGCGTGTCGCGCGAGGTCACGCTGGGAGAAATCGCCGCGACCTACGAGACATACGTCCGCCCGTTCGTGCCGGATCTCGGGCCCACATGCCTGCGCAGCGAGGTCTGCCTCTACACCAATGCGCCCGGCGGACGCTTCATCATCGACCGCGATCCGGCCGATGACAATGTCATCTACGCCTCGGCCTGCTCCGGCCACGGCTTCAAGCATTCGCCGGCGGTCGGCGAGGCGCTCGCGGCGATGGCGATGGGCGCCCCGCCGCGCGTCGACGTCTCCGGCTTCGCGCTGGACCGGCTGTGCACCCGGTGACGGCTACTTGCTGGACTGCAGCGCGGCCGTCTGCTTGGCGAGGCCCTCGTTGAACTGCGTTTCCAGCCGGTCGAGATAGGCGTTGAACTCGCCCGGCCTGACGAACGGACTAGGCTCGCCCGCCACGATCTTTGCGCGCTTGTCGGCCATGCCATACATCTCCGGATGCGGCGCGAGCATGATGTCGGGATGCACGGTTTTCGCCCAGGCATAGGTTTTCTTGTAGTCGTCGACGATCCCCGGATAGGTCGGCCGTCCCACCAGCCGGTTCAGCGCCACGGTGGCGCTGCAGAAGAAGATGACGCTGCGCATCGCCTCGCCGTCCTTCACATCGGTCGTCCAGCTGGTGCAGCCCGGCGAATGGCCCGGCGTCTCATGCGCGGTCAAGGTGACGCCGCCGAGCACGACCGTATCGCCCTCGCGCACCGCGCGGTCGACCTTGACCGGCGGAAAGTTGAGGTGCTTCTCCTCCTCGCGGCCCGGATAGAATCCGCCTTCGAGCAGCGGCACGTCCTTGGCGCCGGCCACCATCTGCGCGCCGGTCTCCTGCTTGATCTGCGCGAGCCCGCCGGTGTGGTCGATATGGGCGTGGGTGTTGATGATGTATTTGATGTCGGCCACCTTGAAGCCCAGCTTGCCGATGCTGGACTCGATCTGCGCGGTCGATTCCGGCATCACCGTGTCGATCAGGATGTGCCCCTGCGGCGTCGCGATCAGATAGGAGGCGAGCCCGTTGGTGCCGACATAGTAGATGTTGTCGATCACCCTGAACGGCTCGGTCGGCTTATTCCACGCGGCGATCATCTGCTTCATGAGATCCGGCAGTGATTGCGCTGCAGCGGAGCCGGCCACGAGCGACAGCGCGGCGGAAAGCAGCATCATTCTTTTCATTCCGGACTCCCGATGTATTGTTGTTATGAAACCTTTTTATGTCATTGCGACCGCGTCGAGGCAATCGCGCCGCGCCGCCCGCATCACACGTGACCCGTCATGAGCCTGCTCCACCGTCTCGCCTTCGCCGCCCTGCTGGCCAGCGCCGCTGCAGGCAGCCTGGCCGCTCTGCCTGCCTCCGCCGAGGACGAGCCGGTGTCGCTGCGCATCCTCGCCATCAACGACTTTCATGGCAATCTGAAGCCGCCCGCCTCCGGCATCCGCGTCGCCGATCCCGCCGATCCGACCAAGAGCAGCGTGGTGCCGGCCGGCGGCGCAGCGCAGATGGCGAGCCTGGTCAAGCTGCTGTCGGACGGCGAGCCGAACACCATCTTCGTCGCCGCCGGCGACCTCATCGGCGCCAGCCCGTTCCTGTCGGCGATGTTCCACGACGAGCCGACCATCGAGTCGATGTCGCAGATGGGCTTGGCTCTGTCCGCCGTCGGCAATCACGAGTTCGACGAGGGCAAGGACGAGCTGCTGCGGATGCAGAATGGCGGCTGTCATCCGACCGACGGCTGCCGCGGGCCGAAGCCGTTCACCGGAGCCAAGTTTCACTATCTCGCCGCGTCGACATTTCTTGCGGGCACCGACAAGACGGTGTTTCCGGCCTACGAGATCCGCACCTTCGAGGACATCCCCGTCGCCTTCATCGGTCTGACCTTGAAGGCGACGTCCGGCATCATCTCGCCGGCGAGCGCGGCCGGCCTCGATTTCCGCAACGAGGCCGAGAGCATCAATGCGCTGATCCCCGAGCTCAAGGCCAAGGGCGTGCAGGCGATCGTCGTGCTGATCCACGAAGGCGGCTGGCCGTCCGGCGGCATGAACGAATGCCCGGGCTTGTCCGGTCCGATCGTCGACATCGTCAAGGACCTGGACAGCGCCGTCGACATCGTCATCTCCGGCCACACCCATCAGGCCTATGTCTGCACGATCGACAAGCGGCTCGTCACTTCGGGCGACAAGTTCGGCACGCTGGTGACGGCCATCGACGTCAAGCTCGACCGCACGACGCGCGATGTGACCAGCGCCGTCGCGACCAACATCGTCGTCGACACCACGCTGCCGCAGGATCCGGCGCAGACGGCGCTGATCGACGCTTACGAAAAGCTCGCTGCGCCCATCGCCAACCGTCCTGCGGGCGCGATCACGCAGGTGCTGTCCCGCCTGCCGAACGCATCCGGCGAGAGTGTGCTCGGCGACGTCATCGCCGATGCCCAGCTCGCGGCAACATCGGCAGCAGCCAAGGGCGGCGCAGTCATTGCGTTGACGAATCCCGGCGGCATCCGCAACGATCTGGCGCGCCGGGACGACGGTGCGGTGACCTATGCCGACGTGTTCGCCAGCCAGCCGTTCCGCAACCAGCTGATGACGGTCACCTTGACGGGCGCCGAGATCAAGGCCGCGCTGGAGCAGCAATGGCTGGATCCGGCGCGGCCGCGCATCCTGCAGATCTCCCGCGGCTTCAGCTATGCGTTCGACGCCAAGCAGCCGGCCGGGGCGCGCATCGATGCGGCAACAATGACGCTGAACGGCAAGGTCATCGATCCCGCCGCGTCCTATCGCGTCACCCTCAACAACTATCTCGCACTCGGCGGCGACGGCTTCACCGCGTTCAAGAGCGGCCGCGATCCGATCGTCGGCTCCTATGACGACGAGGCGCTGTTCGCCTATCTCAAGGCCAACAGCCCGCTGGCCCCGCCGCCGCGCGACCGCATCGTCAACAAGACCCAGTGACGCTCGGCCGACGCGGCGGGAAACCCGGCCATATCGCCGTCAGGGCTCTTTCCGAGCCCGTGTTCAGCGCATAGATTGGGCGTTCCCGCAACGCGCGAGTGGCAGAGCCCTGATGTCGACGCTGTATCTCTCTCATGAAGCCTGCCTCGATCACGCCACGCCGTCCGGCCACCCGGAGCGTGCCGACCGCCTGCGCGCCGTCGAGGAGGCCCTGACCGAGGAGCGCTTCGCCCTGCTCGACCGCGACGAGGCGCCGGAGGCCGACATCGAGCTCGCCTTGCTGTGCCACAACGAGCATTACGTCACCGAGCTGCGCCAGATGGCGCCGACATCCGGCATCATCTATCTCGACGGCGACACCTCGATGTCGCCGGGCACCTGGGAAGCGGTCATGCGCGGCGTCGGCGGCGCGGTCGCCGCGACCGAATCCGTGATGTCGGGGCGGCACAAGAACGCCTTCGTCGCGGTGCGCCCGCCCGGCCACCACGCCGAGATCGCAAAGCCGATGGGCTTCTGCTTCTTCGACAACGTCGCGATCGCTGCCCGCTACGCCCAGCGCACCTTCGGCATCGAACGCGCCGCCATCATCGATTTCGACGTCCACCACGGCAACGGCACCCAGGACATCTTCTGGGCCGACAAGAGCGTGATGTACTGCTCGACCCACCAGATGCCGCTGTTCCCGGGCACGGGGGCCCGTGGCGAGCGCGGCGAGCACGACACCATCGTCAACGCGCCGCTGGCTTCCGAGGACGGGAGCCTCGAGTTTCGCTCCGCCTTCGAGAACCTGATCCTGCCGCAGCTGACCAAGTTCAGCCCGGAGCTGGTGATCATCTCGGCCGGTTTCGACGCCCATTATCGCGACCCGCTGGCGTCGCTGAACCTCCGGGCGGAGGACTTCGGATGGGTCACCCGCAAGCTGATGGAACTCGCCGAGAAGACCGCGGGCGGCCGCGTCGTTTCCGTTCTGGAGGGCGGCTATGATCTTCAAGGCCTTAAAGAATCCGTCTCGGCCCACGTCGCGGCGCTGACCGGGGCGTAATCCCCAGTTTCCGACCGATCCACCCCGGCAGGGCCTGACAGGGGCACGACCGAAGTGTAAAAGCACGGCCCCGGAGTTGAGTGATCTGCAGGGAACCCGTATGGCGGACAACACCGTAACCGACGTCAAGAAGCTGTCGTTCGAGCGCGCGATCGAGGAGCTGGAATCGATCGTCAAACGGCTCGAGGACGGCAAGGTGCCGCTGGAGGAATCGGTGGCGATCTATGAGCGCGGCGAGGCGCTGAAGCGGCGCTGCGAGGAGCTGCTGCGGCAGGCAGAGGCCCGGGTCGAGAAGATCACCACCGACGCGGGCGGCCGGGCGACCGGGACCGTGCCGCTCGACGTACAGTAGCGGAAGCTGCCGGAGTCCCCTGGAGACCGGCGCTCGCGTTCCGGCCTCAGGGTTCGAGCGCGGACCGCCAGCTCGAGAAAATTATTTTAGAGCCCGCCTGCGCGGATTAACCGCGGGGTGTGCCGCATCCCAATCGTGCATATCGGCCGAAATTGGGGCAAAGGGGCCCTTGGCGCTCCTACCGAGGTGCTATAGTCCCCGTTCAGGAGAACTCCTGATCGTTACAACCGTCTTTTGCGTTCACACCGGCTCGATCCATTAACGCTGTTTCTCGAAGATTTTTTGGGAGGCCCAACACCCTCGTGCGCGTGCAGACCCGTCATGTGATCTACGTGCAGGGCTACGATCCTCGGGGCCTTGCGCAGTACTATCGCATGTTCCGCACCGAGCTGCGCAAGTTTGGCCGCCTGTACCAGTTCGCAACCACGATCAGCCGTCCTCACAGCCGAACGGATGACGAGATCACGTCGTGGTCGATCGAGACCAGCACCGGCGACATCAGCGGCCCCGGCTGGACCACCCGAACAAACTACGACTTCCTCCGTTTCGAGGATTTCATTCAGAGCGATCTGGCCGCACCGATCTGGCGGATCGTGCTGCAGGCGGTTTGGATCTATCTGCGGCTCGTGGCGCACGGCACCATCGCGCGGTTCTGGAAAGCCAACTGGCGCTTTGCCACCTTCATCACCTGGCCGCACATCATCCTGCTGCTGGAGGCGACCGCCTGTGCTGCGATCGGCTTCGGCGTCAGCAGCGGCCTCGACGCGATCGGCGCCCCCGTTCTTCTCGGCTGGATCGCAGGCGCCGCGACGTTCGCAGCCCTGCTCTGGGCTGCGCTGCGTACATTCGAAAACCAGACTTACGTCCTATATCTACTGTGCGACACGATCTGGACCTGGCAGTTCGCCCACCGCCAACGCCCCGAATGGGACGCGCGCATCGACCGGTTCGCGCGCTACCTGACCGAGGTCGCAGCTCGCAGCGAGGCCGATGAGATCGTCATCGTCGGCCACAGCTCAGGCTCGTTCCTCGCCGCGGAAATGCTGGCGCGCGCCTTGAATCTCGATCCTGCGCTCGGCCGTCACGGTCCGCGACTGCTGCTGCTGACGCTCGGCGGCAATTTTCCCATCATCGGCTTTCATCGGGCGGCCGGCGATTTCCGCGATCATCTGCGCCGGTTGGCGATCGAGCCTTCAGTCGACTGGATCGACTGCCAAGCGCGCAAGGACGTGATGAACTTCTTCCAGTTCGATCCGATCACCGCGCACGGCGTCGAGGTCGGCGACACCAGGCGCAATCCGACGATTGTGCCGGTTCGCTTTCGCGAGATCATCCGACCCGCCCGTTACAATGCGTTTCGCTGGCAGTTTTTCCGCGTCCACTTCCAGTTCGTGATGGCCAACGAAAGGCCGCATGCCTATGACTTCTTCATGATCGTGTGCGGGCCGATCCCCTTACGCGAACGCATGGCTCGGCCGGCAGCAGCGCTCGCCATCGCGACCGCAACCGATTCTGCATCGCGGGAAAAAGCCTGGACGGAGCTGGTCTCTCCGGTCTATTGCGGAGCCGCGGCTGCCGTCGATTTGAGCAGCTCCATGGAACCTCTGGTACGCCGCCGAGGTTGAGGTCTGACGTGCAGGTACCCTTTGCGGGCTTGCCATCTTGCGCCGGGTTGGCTTTAAGACGCGCTTTGGTGTAAAGCTTCTCGGAACTGCGGGTTTTTGGAAGTGCCCATTCTCCTCAGGGGATGGAACTTAAGCGCTTGCAAAAGCTGGTAAAACTGACTTGGCTGAACGACTTGGCGATCTTGGGCGACAAACGAGGACGGCAAGGCCACCAAGAGTGACTTACATCACATAGATCGATCCAAATGCCGGCTAGGGTCCGGTCTGCGGCCTCGATCCGCGCGGATGTGACCTTCAAGGCTTCAGGTTTCGCCGCCCGTTACGATGAACCTCTCAGACGTCGGCCCTTGAACCCGACCTGCAAAATTGGAATGTCACCGTGACCACATTTAGTAAGACGCCGCTTCTCGACACCATCAAGACTCCGGAAGATCTGCGCCGGCTGAAGGTCGAGCAGGTCCGGCAGGTCGCCGACGAACTGCGCCAGGAGACCATCGACGCGGTCTCGGTGACCGGCGGCCATTTCGGCGCGGGTCTCGGCGTGGTCGAGCTGACCACGGCCATCCACTACGTGTTCGACACCCCGCGCGATCGTCTGATCTGGGACGTCGGCCACCAAGCCTATCCTCACAAGATCCTGACCGGGCGCCGTGACCGCATCCGTACGCTCCGCACCGGCGGCGGCCTCTCCGGCTTCACCAAGCGCGCCGAGAGCGACTACGATCCGTTCGGCGCCGCGCACTCCTCGACCTCGATTTCGGCTGGCCTCGGCATGGCCGTCGCCCGCGACCTCGCAGGCGGCAAGAACAACGTCATCGCCGTGATCGGCGACGGCGCGATGTCCGCCGGCATGGCCTATGAGGCGATGAACAATGCCGGCGCGATGAACTCGCGCCTGATCGTGATCCTCAACGACAACGACATGTCGATCGCCCCGCCGGTCGGCGCCATGTCGGCCTATCTGTCGCGCCTCTACTCGGGCAAGACCTACCGCACGCTGCGCGATGCAGCGAAGCAGCTGGGTCAGCATCTGCCGAAGGTGATCGCCAACCGCGCCAGCCGCGTCGAGGAATATTCCCGCGGCTTCATGATGGACGGCGGCACGCTGTTCGAGGAGCTCGGCTTCTATTATGTCGGCCCGATCGACGGCCATAACCTCGACCATCTGCTGCCCGTGCTGAAGAACGTCCGCGACATGGAGACCGGCCCGATCCTGGTCCACGTCGTGACCCAGAAGGGCAAGGGCTACTCGCCAGCGGAAGCCGCCGCCGACAAGTATCACGCGGTCGCCAAGTTCGACATCGCCACCGGCACCCAGGCCAAGGCCAAGCCGAACGCGCCGGCCTATCAGAACGTGTTCGGCCAAAGCCTGGTCAAGGAAGCCGAGAAGGACGACAAGGTCGTCGGCATCACGGCCGCCATGCCCTCCGGTACCGGCATCGACATTTTCGCCAAGGCGTTCCCGAAGCGCACCTTCGACGTCGGCATCGCCGAGCAGCACGCGGTGACCTTCGCCGCCGGTCTCGCCGCCGAAGGCTACAAGCCGTTCTGCGCGATCTACTCCACCTTCCTGCAGCGCGGCTATGACCAGATCGTCCACGACGTCTGCATTCAGAGCCTCCCGGTGCGCTTCGCGATCGACCGCGCCGGCCTGGTCGGCGCCGACGGCGCCACGCATGCCGGCTCGTTCGACAACGCCTATCTCGGCTGCCTGCCGAACATGGTGATCATGGCGGCCTCCGACGAGGCCGAGCTGGTGCACATGGTGGCAACGCAGGTCGCGATCAACGACCGGCCGAGCTCGGTGCGCTATCCGCGCGGCGAGGGTCGCGGAGTGGAGATGCCTGAGGTCGGCGTTCCCCTTGACATCGGCAAGGGCCGCATGATCCGCCAGGGCAAGCAGGTCGCGCTGCTGTCGTTCGGCACCCGCCTCGCTGAGTGCGAGAAGGCGGCCGACGAGCTCGCCGCGCACGGCCTGTCGGCCTCGATCGCCGATGCGCGCTTCATGAAGCCGCTCGACGAGGAGCTGGTGCTGAAGCTCGCCCGCGAGCACGATATCCTGATCACCATCGAGGAAGGCTCGATCGGCGGCTTCGGCTCGCACGTCATGCAGTATCTGTCCGACCAGGGCATGCTGGACGGCGGCCTGAAGATGCGCACGATGGTGCTGCCGGACGAGTTCCAGGACCACGACACGCCCGCGGCGATGTACGCCCGCGCCGGCCTCGACGCCAAGGGCATCGTCCGCAAGGTGTTCGAAGCGCTCGGCAAGGACTACGCGACCGAGGCCGTCAAGCTCGCCTGAGGCGGGCTCGGCTGGCCGTCATCGGTGAACCATGAAGATCTATCTGGCAGGACCCGACGTTTTCCTGCCGGATGCCGTTGAGATCGGCCGGCGGAAGGTCGCCATCTGCGACCGCCACGGCCTGATCGGCCTTTATCCCCTCGACAACACCGTCGATCTCGCCTCGCCCGACGCCTCGCGCCAGATCTTCCATGGCAACGAGGCGATGATGGACGACGCCTGTGCCATCATCGCCAATCTCACGCCGTTCCGCGGCCCCGGCGCCGATGCCGGCACGGTTTACGAGCTCGGCTACATGGCTGGATCGGGCAAGCTGTGCTTTGGCTATTGCAACGATCCCGCTGTCTATGCCGAGCGCACCCGGCGCTTCACGTCGGTGAGCGAGCAGGACGGCCGGCTGGTCGATGCTGACGGCCTGACGGTCGAGGATTTCGGTCTCCCTGACAATCTGATGATGATCCACGCGCTCGACCTGCACGGCTCACCATTGGTGTTGCCACGCGAGCGGCCGGCGGATGTGTGGCATGATTTGTCGGCGTTCGAGGAATGCGTGAAGCTGGCGGCCCAGCGGCTGGGCGCGGAATCGTAGGGTGGGCAAAGCGACGCCGACAGGCGACGCATGCCCACCGCGCATCCGCGGCCTCGGTCAACATGGTGGGCACGGCGCGTCAATTGCGATACGAGCTTGCGGCGAGAGCGATGCACGCGCCTTTGCCAACCCTACGCAGCTCGCCATGAGGTCCGATCTCGCCACGTCGTCCCGGCGGAAGCCGGGACCCATAACCACAGGACGTTGTATTGGGCAAACGCGTCGTTGCCAGCTTCCTACAAACTACGTCCTGTGGTTATGGATCCCGGGTCGGCGCTCCAACGCGCGATGCGCGTTGGAGCTTGCCCGGGACGACACCGGAATTGGGGCGCGAGCCCCGCAACTCATGACTATCGATCAGACAAATGCCCCCTCCCCGCAAACGCGCTGACATCCTCCTGGTCGAACGTGGCCTGTTCGAGAGCCGTGCGCGGGCGCAGGCGGCGATCGAGGCGGGGCTGGTGTTCGCCAATGACAAGCAGGTCGGCAAGGCCTCCGAGAGCATTCCCACTGATGCGGTGCTGGACGCCGAGCCGGCGCATCCCTGGGTGTCGCGCGGCGGCGTCAAACTCGCGGCGGCGCTGGAGCATTATGGCGTCGAGGTGGAAGACCACGTGTGCCTCGATGTCGGCGCCTCCACAGGCGGCTTCTCCGAGGTGCTGCTGGCGAATGGCGCGGCGGTCGTGTTCGCGGTCGATGTCGGCCGCGATCAGTTGCATCCGTCGCTGCGCCAGCACCCGAAGCTCGTCTCGATGGAGCAGACCGACATCCGCAGTTTCGAGGGCAAGCGGTTGCCGCAGCGTCCGGACGTGGTCGTGATCGACTGCAGCTTCATCTCGCTCAAGGCGGTGCTGCCGGTGGCGCTGACGCTGGCGGCCTCGCCGATGAGCCTGCTGGCGCTGATCAAGCCGCAATTCGAGGCGCAGGGGAAACACGGCAAGGGCGGCATCATCAAGGATGCGGCCGTCCATCAAGCCGTCTGCGAGGATGTCGCCGCCTTCGCCGCCTCGCTCGGCTGCAGCGACATCGAGATCTTCCCGTCATCGATCAAGGGCGGCGACGGCAACGCCGAATTCTTCCTGGGAGCGCGCCGCCATGGTTGAGCGTCTCGTCATCGACCATGTCGGCCATCGCGGCGACGGCGTGTCGCTGTCCTCGGGCGAGGCGCTGTACGTGCCCTACACGCTGGCTGGTGAAACCGTGGAGGCGGCTGCCGTTCCCGGCCACCCGGATCGCCGCAAGCTGCTCTCGGTGGAGACCCCGAGTGCGGAGCGAACCGCGCCGTTCTGCCCGCATTTCGGCGTCTGCGGCGGCTGCGCCGTCCAGCACTGGATGCCGGAGCACTATCGGTCCTGGAAGCGCAACATCGTCACGGAAACGCTACGGGCCGCCAAGGTCGATTGCGAGGTGGCTCCCCTGATCGACGCGCACGGCGCCGGCCGCCGCCGCGCCACCTTCCACGCGCGCATGGGGACACACGACATCCTGCGGGTGGGCTTTTCCGCGGCGAACAGTCACGAGATCGTCCCGATCGACCGCTGCCCGATCCTCGATCCCGCGCTGGACGGTGCGCTGGAAGCGGCGTGGGCGCTGGCGGAGGCGCTGAAGCCGACCGGCAAGCCGCTCGACATCCAGGCCACGGCAACCCGCAACGGGCTCGACATCGACATCCGCGGCTCCGGCCCGCTGCCGCCGCCGCGGGTCGCGGCGCTGTCACGCCTTGCCGAGCAGCATGGCCTGGCGCGCCTGACGCGGCATGGCGAGCTGGTGCTGATGCGCAATCCGCCGGTCGTCACCATGGGCACGGCGCAAGTGACCTTGCCGCCGGGATCATTCCTGCAGGCCACCGTGCAAGGCGAGGAGACGCTGGCGCAGCTGGTGATGGAGCGCGTCGGTAAGGCCAAGCACGTTGCCGACCTGTTCTGCGGCGTCGGCCCGTTCGCGCTGCGGCTCGCCGCGCGTGCGCGCGTCATCGCGATGGACAATGACACCGGCTCGATCGCAGCGCTGCAGAAGGCGGCCGGCACGCCCGGCCTGAAGCCGATCAAGGCGGAGGCGCGCGACCTGTTCCGGCGCCCGCTGATGCCGCCGGAACTGCACGACATCGACGCCGTCGTATTCGATCCGCCGCGCCAGGGCGCGCAGGCCCAGGCCAAGCAGCTGGCTGCGAGCAAGGTGCCGGTGATCGTTGCGGTGTCCTGCAACGTCACGACGTTCGCGCGGGATGTGCGGATGCTGCTCGACGGCGGCTACACGCTCGAGACTGTCGTGCCGGTCGACCAATTCCGCCACACGCCGCATGTCGAGCTGGTGGCACGGCTGGTGCGGTGAGCCGACGCCCTATCCGCTCTCGCTACCTGACCACGCTGACCTTCACCGGCGCGACACCGGTGTTCACCATGCCGAGCGCCTGCGCAGCCGAGTAGGAGACGTCGACTACCCGTCCCTGTACGAACGGCCCGCGATCGTTGACGCGCACCACAACGGAGCGACCGGTCTTGACGTTGGTCACTTGCAGGCGGGTGCCGAATGGCAGGCTGCGATGCGCGGCCGTCAACTCCGAGGGATTGAAGCGCTCGCCGCTGGCGGTCTTCTGGCCTTCCGAATAGTAGCTGGCGAGACCTGACGCGGCGGAATGCGCCGCAGGCGGACTGAATTCGGCATGCCGCACGCGGACCAGCGATTCCGGCGCCGTCTCTGGGCGCTGAACCGGGGGCCGAAGCTCGGCGGCGGCCTGTTTCGCCGACGCTGGGGAGCGCGCCTGCCGAACAGCCGAGGACTGCGCGCAGGCGGCCAGCGAAGCTGCCGCGGCACAGACGAGGGCCACTCTCAGGAGCTGACGGGAGAGCCCCGAGGTCCCGGCCTGAATGATGGAATTGTGCGCGTCCTGCCGTTCGCGACGTTCTGTCCGGTCGATGATACGCATGTTCTGTGCGCCTCCGCCTCACCCGGTCATGGTCGCGGCCCAATCGCGGCGGCACGGTGGCAAAGAGAGCTTTGGCGATCTGCAACTCCTGGTTTTTGCCTTGCTGTGGCTCAGCAGCCACAGGCGAGCTGAGGCAGAGGCGCCGCGGCGTTTTCCACACAATATCGAGCTACCCACAGGGCCGGAGGCACGCATGCAGGAGCCAATGCTCACACGGATCGTCGACGAACTGGCCGATGTGCCGGGGCTGGGCGCCATCGCGCTTGGCGGCTCGCGCGCGCGCGGCACGGCCAGCGCCGGCTCCGACTACGACATCGGGCTGTACATCGCCCGCGGCGCGGCGCTCGATGTCACAGCCCTGCGCACGGCCGTGCGGCGCCTCGTTGGCCAATCCCGGCCGGTCGAGCTGACGGAGGTCGGCGGCTGGGGGCGATGGATCGTCGGCGGCGGCCGGCTCCAGATCGACGGAGTGAAGGTCGACCTGCTATATCGGCCGATCGACGCGGTCGATCGGGTCATCGACGACTGCCGGAACGGACAGATCGACATCGACTATCAGCCGGGTCATCCGCATGGCTTCGTGTCGGCGATCTGGATGGGCGAGGTCGCGCTCTGCCGCGTGCTGCACGATCCCACCCTGCAGTTGGCCGAACTGAAGGCACGCTGCACGCCCTATCCGCCCCGCCTGGCCACGGCGATCATCGCGCGCTTCCAATGGGAGATCGGGTTCAGCATCGACAACGCGGCGCTTGCCGTTGCGCGCGGCGATCGCACGCACATCGCCGGATGCGCCTATCGTGCGCTCGCCTGCGCCGCCCAGGTGCTGTTTGCCCGCAATGCGCGCTATCTGATCAATGAAAAAGCCGCGCTCGCTGAAGCCGCGACGCTGCCCCTGACGGTGAACGATCTGATGGCGCGGGTGGAGCTGATCTGGCAGGCGATCGGCAGCGGCGCCCTGAGCGCCGCGATCGATGGCCTACGCGCGCTCGGAACCGACCTGACCAGGCTCACGCCTCGGGACGCGCCGGACTGACGGCGCGGCCACGGACCGCTCACCGCCCCCAGCGGTCCTGCCAGATCTTCTCGCCGATCATGCAGGACACCCGCGGCTCCTTGCCGGTATCGTCGGCGACGGGCACGAAGCGCGGCGGAGGTGCGCGTCCGGCGACCTCCATCAGCAGCTTGGTGCGGATGGCGTCCTTGAACTCATCGCGGCTCTTGATGGTGACGACGAACGAGCCGCGGCCGCCGGTGACGCAATCCCTGTAGTAGAGATCGAGGTTCTCGATATCCATCGTCGAATAGGACGGCTCCTTGACCATGATCGGCAGGCCGTTGATCGTGATGCCCTTGTTGACGGCCTCGTCGCGCGCCATCGCGACCGGCGAGCCGTTGTTGTTGGGCCCGTCGCCGGAGATGTCGATGACGCGGCGCAGGCCGCGGTACGGGTTGTCGTCGAACAGCGGCATCGCGAAGTAGATCGCGCCCGAGATCGAGGTGCGCGAGGCCCGTCGGATCGGCGTCTTCATGATCTCCGCGGCGACGGCGTCGGCAGTCTCGGGTCCATCGATCAGCCGCCAGGGGATGATCATCTTCTGATCGCTCGATGCGGCCCATTCGAAGTAGGTGACGGCGATGCGGCCATGCAGCCCGTTCTTCAGTGCCTGCAAGAACTCCCGCGAGCTGAGCGCCTGGGCATAGCCTTCGCGCTGGATCGCAAGCTCGTCGAGGTCCATCGAGTAGGAGACGTCGACCGCGAGGATCAGCTCGACGTCGACGGACGCCTCCTTCTCGCTCAGCTGCTGCGCCGCCTTCGCGCCCGGCGCCGCCGCGACGGTGGCGACGTCGCCGCCGGCCAGGGCGCCCGCCATACACGCCATCCCGATCGAGATCCACCAGCGCATATGCTGCCCTCCAATCGCGTCACATGATGGTGACACGCAATGCGCACACAGCAAAGCGGGAACGCGCGCATTCATTCACATTCCAGTTAGTCCCAGGGGATCACCTGCGGGCCCGCTGGTCCGACGCCACGTGCGCCCTTCGACCAAAAGCGAGCAGCCCGTGGTTTCCCGGAGTGACGAGAGGCTGTATTGTGGCGTGTCCGCCGCATCAGGAACACAGGCGCGCTGCTCACATGAACGACGCCGTCACCAAGCCGAAGACGAGGGTCCGCACCAAGGTCGAGCGTCCCCGGCTCTACAAGGTCATTCTGGTCAACGACGACTTCACGCCGCGTGACTTCGTCGTGATGATCCTGAAAGCGGAATTCCGCATGACCGAGGACGAGGCCTACAAGGTCATGATCACGGCCCATAAGCTCGGGGTGTGCGTGGTGGCCGTTTTCACCCGGGACGTCGCCGAGACCAAGGCGACCCGCGCGACCGACGCCGGCCGCGCCAAGGGATACCCGCTGCTGTTCACCACCGAGCCGGAGGAGTGAGCGCCGGACTAATTGCCTTCGTCGCGCAGCCCGAACACGCGCTGCTCGGTCGAGAGGCCGGCGATCGGGAATTCGCCGAGATCGGTCCAGAGATCGGTCATCGACTCCGGACAGGCGCCGGCAAAGGCCTCGGAGGCAACCACCGTCCTATTCAGCTTTGCTGCAATCTTCTCCAGCCGTGCTGCCAGGTTGACGGCAGGACCGATGCAGGTGAAGTCGAGCCGGTTGCCGCCGCCGATATTGCCGTAGAGCAGCCGGCCGACATGCAGCGCGACGCCGAAGCGGAAGCGCTCCCCGGCGCCGCCAGACGCATATTCGAGCGCGTCCACGCGAGCCCGCGACGCCCGTGCTGCCGCCAGCACGCGCGCGCAGACCTCGGTGGGATCGCCGCCACGCCGGCGAAACGGGAACACGGCGAGCAGGCCGTCGCCCATGAACTTCAGCACCTCGCCGCCCTGCTCGCGGATCGGCTCCACCTGGCAGTCGAAATAGTGGTTGAGGATCTCCACCACGTCCTCGGCCGGCAGGCGATCGGACAACGGCGTGAAGCCGCGCAGGTCTGACAGCCAGATCGCCGCGTCCATCGCATCGGTGTGGCCGCGGCGGATCTGGCCGCCAAGGATGCGCTCCCCCGCGCTGTTGCCCACATAGGTATCGAGCAGCATCGAGGCGGTCCGCCGCAGCGTGATGATCTCGGTGTAGCGCGCCAATGCCGGCATCAACGAGCGGATGGCGTTCAGATGCGCGTCGGTGAAGCCGGCGGGAGATTTGGTGGTCCAACTCGAGGCGTGGACTGCGCGGTCGATGAATGTCAAAGGCAAAGTGAGATAGTCGGTGACGCCCTCGGCGCGCAGATCCATCAGGATCGGAAAACGCTCGGACTCGGGTGCACGCGGATCGGCCCTGAACTCCGCCCCCTGCTCGAACACGCGCGCGAGCGGACTGTCCCGATAGACCGGGCTGCTCTCGAAGCCGAAAGCGACCGTGCCCATCTCGACCTCAGCCCCCTGCCGCCAGATGAAGCTGCGGCCGGCGATGTCAGGATGAAGGGTGCGGACGAACACGCCGACCCGCCACAGCGGGATGCCGAGGTCCACCAGTCGCGCGCAGCATTCGGCCATCATCTCGCTCGGCGTCGCCGCGGAGCGCGCGCCGTCGACCAGCCAGTCCCTGATGTCCTGCAGCGTGGAGCTGTCCATAGCCGACATTAGGCGAGCCGCATGACAACAGCAAACGGCCGCAACGTTGAACGGCTACCCGACCTGGCCGCGATGGCGCAGCAGGTGGTCGGCGAGCACGCAGGCCATCATCGCCTCGCCGACCGGGACGGCGCGAATGCCCACACAGGGATCGTGGCGGCCCTTGGTCAGGATCTCCGTCTCGTGGCCTGAGCGATCCACGGTCTGGCGCGGGGTGAGGATCGACGAGGTCGGCTTGACGGCGAAGCGCAGCACGATCGGCTGTCCCGTGGCGATGCCGCCGAGGATGCCGCCGGCATTGTTGGAGAGAAAGCGCGTCCCGTCATTGGCCGAGCGCATCTCGTCGGCATTCTCTTCGCCGGTCAGCTCGGCCGCGCCGAAGCCGGCCCCGATCTCGACGCCCTTGACGGCGTTGATGCTCATCATCGCCGCGGCCAGATCCGCATCCAGCTTGCCGTAGAGCGGCGCGCCAAGGCCCGCCGGCACGCCCTCGGCCACGATCTCGAGCACCGCGCCGATCGACGAGCCGGACTTGCGGATGCCGTCGAGATAGCTCTCGAAGAACGCCGCCTTGTCCTTATCGGGACAGAAGAACGGATTGCGCGCGACCTCGTCCCAATCCCAATTGGCGCGATCGATCTTGTGCGGACCCATCTGCACCAGCGCGCCGCGCACCTTCACGTCGGGCAGGATCTTGCGCGCGACGGCGCCGGCCGCGACCCGCGTCGCGGTCTCGCGCGCCGACGAGCGGCCGCCGCCGCGATAGTCGCGCAGGCCGTATTTCGCCTCGTAGGTGAAGTCGGCATGCCCGGGCCGGAACTTGTCCTTGATCTCGGAATAGTCCTTCGAGCGCTGGTCGGTGTTCTCGATCAGCAGCGCGATCGGCGTGCCCGTGGTGACCTGCGCGCCGGTGTCCGGATCGGCCATGACGCCGGACAGGATCTTCACCTGGTCGGGCTCCTGCCGCTGCGTGGTGAAGCGCGACTGGCCCGGCCGGCGGCGATCGAGATCGACCTGGATCTCCTCCGCAGTCAGCGGGATGCGTGGCGGACAGCCGTCGACCACGCAGCCGATGGCCACGCCATGGCTCTCGCCGAAGGTGGTGACGCGAAACATGTGGCCGAAGGTGTTGAAGGACATGATCTGATCTACCAATCGGGGGAACCGTCACTCCGGGATGGTCCGAAGGACCAGACCCGGAGTCTCGAGATTCCGGGGTCGCCTCTCACGAGGCGCCCCGGAATGACGGAGCAAATCAACTAAACTTCTCGAAGCCGTTCTCGCCGAACACATACACTGCGCCCTGCTGGATCGGCAGGTCGACGGCGCGGTTCGGCGTGGCGAAGCCGAGTGCGACCATCAGCGCGCGCGCCGTACCGCCATGCGCCACCGCGACGATATCGCCGGAGAGGCCATCATACCAGTCGCGAACCCGGCGCTCGACATCGGCATAGGTCTCGCCACCTTCCGGCGCCAGCGTCCACTTCTCGGTCAGGCGCTTGGCATAAAATGCGGGGTCGGCGGCTTGCATTTCCGGCAGGGTCGCGCCTTCCCATTTGCCGTAGCCGATCTCGCGCAGCCGCGCATCGAGCGCGTAGTCCTCGACCGGCAGCTTCAAGGTCCCGCGCACCAGCTCCATGGTCGCGCGGGCGCGGCTGAGCGGGCTGGCGACATAGGGCAGACGCGCCGCGTCATGGCCATTGCGGCCGACCAGCTCGGCCAGCAGATGGCCGGCCTGGACCGCCTGCACCCGCCCGAGCGCGTTGAGCGGGATGTCCTGCGTGCCCTGCAGGCGGCCGAGCGCATTCCATTCCGTCTCGCCGTGGCGGATGTAATAGATCGTGGGCCGGGGCATAGCGGGCGTTATGCCTAATCCTTGGCGCCGACGGAGTTGCTGAGCGAGATGTCGGGCGCCTCGGGCCGCTTCATGCCGACGACGTGATAGCCGGAATCGACGTGATGCACCTCGCCGGTGACGCCGCGCGACAGGTCGGAGAGCAGATACAGCGCGCTGTCGCCGACCTCATCGATGGTCACGGTCCGGCGCAGCGGCGCGTTGTATTCGTTCCACTTCAGGATATAGCGGAAGTCGCCGATGCCCGACGCCGCCAGCGTCTTGATCGGACCTGCCGAGATCGCGTTGACGCGGATGTTCTTCTCGCCGAGATCGGCGGCGAGGTAGCGGACGCTGGCCTCCAGCGCGGCCTTGGCGACTCCCATCACGTTGTAGTGCGGCATCCACTTCTCGGCGCCGTAGTAGGTCAAGGTGATGATCGAGCCGCCGTCGGTCATCAGCTTCTCGGCGCGCTGTGCGATCGCGGTCAGCGAGTAGCAGCTGATCAGCATGCTCTTGGAGAAATTGTCCTGCGTGGTCTCGATGTAGCGGCCGTCGAGCTGGTCCTTGTCGGAAAAGGCGATGGCATGGACGACGAAATCGATCTTGCCCCACTTCTCCTTGAGCACGTCGAACACGGCGTCGACGGTGGCGGGATCCGTCACGTCGCAATGGCCGAGCACGAGGCCGCCGAGCTCGGCGGCCAAGGGCTCGACCCGCTTCTTCAGCGCGTCGCCCTGATAGGTCAGCGCGATCTCGGCGCCAGCCGCGCGCGCGGCCTTGGCGATGCCCCAGGCGATCGAGCGGTTGTTGGCCACGCCGAGGACGACCCCGCGCTTGCCCTGCATCAAACCTGAAATCTGCGCCATGCGGCTTCCCATCGAACTGATTATTAAGGACTGGACGTACACCACCGGTCTGGCCCGGTACAGCCCCATTCCGCCCGCTCTGTGGCAAACTCCAGGCAGAGTCTCCGGCCGGCGGAATAGGCCTGTCATCACGGGGTTATGGTCTGTGCAAGGCGCGGTTGCGGCCCGCGCTCCTGTCAGAATGTCCAACAGCCGCAGGGCACCCCATGAGCGCGTTCCGCCAAAGCGTCGAGGCCATGATCCCGGCATTGCGCCGCTATGCCCGCGCCTTGGCCCGCGACATGGATGCGGCGGACGATCTGGTCCAGGACACGCTGGTTCGGGCGTTGCGGTCCGAGCGGCTGTTCCTCGGCGGCGACATCAGGAGCTGGCTGTACACGATCCTGACCAATCTGAACAAGAACCGCCGGCGCTCGCTGGCGCGGCGGCCGCATTTCATGCCGCTGCAGGACGACAATCCCGACGCCAGCGGTACCGAGGCCGAGGGCCGCGACATCGAGCGGGCGCTCGCAACGCTGGTCGAGGAGCAGCGCGCCGTGCTCCTGCTCGTGGTGCTCGAAGGCATGAGCTACCGCGAGGTCGCCGATATCCAGGGCGTGCCGATCGGCACCGTGATGTCGCGCCTGGCCC
Organism: Bradyrhizobium aeschynomenes; assembly: GCF_013178945.1. Taxonomy (GTDB): domain Bacteria; phylum Pseudomonadota; class Alphaproteobacteria; order Rhizobiales; family Xanthobacteraceae; genus Bradyrhizobium; species Bradyrhizobium aeschynomenes. The sequence goes on along the minus strand of NZ_JABFDM010000001.1, from coordinate 966,672 downwards.
GCGCCCGCGCCCATGTCCGGGCCGTCATCGAAGGCGAACGGCCGACGCTGCGGAGAGTGAAATGACCCTGCAATTGACCGCACAAAAACCGCGCTGCCGCGTTCGCCTGCTCAAGGCCGCCGGGGTCGCGCGTCGGCGCGGCCGCGCGACTGCAACGAGATCCAGATGATGACCGATCCGACCATTCCCGTCACCGAAGACGAGCTGCACGCCTACGTCGACAACGAGCTGCCGGCCGAGCGCCGTGGCGATGTCGAGAGGTGGCTCGCCACGCATCCGGCGGAGGCCGAACGGGTCGAGTCCTGGCGCAGCATGGCCGAGGCACTGCATGCCCGCTACGATTCCGTCGTCAACGAGCCGGTGCCGCCGCGCCTCGATCTCGACCAATTGGATCGCCGGCCGCGACGCTGGATCATTGGCGCGATCGCCGCGAGCGTTGCCGCCTTCGCGGTCGGCAATGCGACCGGCTGGGTCGCGCATGGCGCGGCATCCTCGCCATCGCTGCTGCAGAACCTGACCGGCGAGGCGCTCGATGCGCACCGGCTCTATGTCGTCGAAGTGCGCCACCCGGTCGAGGTTCCCGGCGAGGAGAAGGCGCATCTGCAGCAATGGCTGACGCGGCGGTGCGGCCGCACCGTCCAGGCGCCCGAGCTGGAAGCCACCGGACTGAAGCTGGTCGGCGGCCGGCTGCTGCCGGGGCCGACCGGCCCGGCCTCGTTCCTGATGTATGAGAGCGCGTCCGGCGAGCGCTTCACGGTCTACGCGACCAAGGCCGGCATCGAGGCGGCCCAGATGCGCTACGTCGCGGAAGGCAATACATCGGCACTGGCCTGGGCGGAGCGCGGCGTCAGCTACGTCGTCAGCGGCAGCAGCGACAGGACGCGTCTCACTCAGGTTGCACGCCTTGTTTATGACCAGTCCGAACGCGTGGGCGGCTAGCGGCGGAGCGCAGCCGAAAGCCGCCCCGCTCTGGCCGCACCGCGATTCCCGATGCGATCAGAGGCGTTTACACGACCGCTCGATATGCCGGGCCAGAGTATGACGGCAACCAGATGCCGCGCATCGACAACACGCCAGGGTCGACGCCGCAATTCCGTCACCGAAAATCTGGAATCAGGGCACCGGCGCGTCTCAATATCGCACCAAAACTTCACGAAAAAATGAGGAGTGTTCGATCCGCCGATCGACACGGAAGCGGCCTCGATCGGGGTTTTGTACCGCGCTGGTCCCCCTTTCGAGGCCGCACTTTTTTCTCTTCTCAGTTTTGACATTCGGCCCGCGGACGCATCCGCGCAGCTCGCCCGTCCGATGGACGGCAATCGGGGCTGCCGATGTGGCAGGCCCCTCACCCGGATTGCTGCGCAATCCGACCTCTCCCTGCAAAGGGCGGGGAGAGGTTTGGAGCGGCACTACGTTACGAAAGATTGCTGCGCGGATTGTAGGGATGCTTATCGCGCCATTTGGTCATCAGCGCCTCGAGCTCGGCGTCGTTGCCGTCCGGCAGCACGATTCGCGTGGTGACGAACAGATCGCCCGCCGAGCCGTCGCCCTTGGGCAGGCCCTTGCCCTTCAGCCGGAAGGTGCGGCCGCTGGACGTGTTCTTCGGGATCGACAGCTCGACCGCGCTGCCGAGCGTCGGCGCGCGGACCTTGGCGCCGAGCACCGCCTCGTACAGCGTGATCGGCAAATCGAGCCTGACATCGCTGCCCTCGACCTTGAAGAACGGATGCGGCGCGATCTGGATGGTAATGAGCAGGTCGCCGGGCCGGTGTCCCGGCGCGCTCTCGCCCTGCCCCTTCAGGCGAATCTGCTGGCCGGCGGTCACGCCGGGCGGGACCTTGACGTTGAGCTCCTTGCCCGAGGGCAGGCGCACGCGCTTCTCGCCGCCCTTGACGGACTCCTCGAGCGTCACCGACATCGCCACCTTGAGGTCGAGATCGACACCGACGCCGCCTGTATCGAACTCGAACGGGCTGCCACCGCCGCGCGGGCCTCGCGCCGCACCACCGAACATGCTGTTCAGAATGTCCTCGAAGCCGGCGCCGCCGAAGCCGCCGCCCGGCCCGCCGCCGCTGCGGAAGGTGTAATTCTCGAAGCCGCCGCCCGGACCGCCGCGGCCGGCCCCGCCGCCAGGAAAGCCCTGGAAGCGCGGCTTGCCCTCGGCGTCGATCTCCCCGCGATCGAACTGCTTGCGCTTGTCCTCATCGCCCAGGATCTCGTTGGCCGAATTGATCTCGGCAAACCTCGCCGATGCCTTCGGGTCATCCTTGTTGCTGTCGGGATGATGCTTCTTGGCGAGCTTGCGATAGGCGCTCTTGATGGCCGCAGCGCTGGCGCTTCGCGGCACCCCCAAGACCTCATAGGGGTCGCGCATCCGTCACGTCTCCTTACAGAAAGTCAGATACTAACCTATGGGCTCCCCGCCCGCTTGCATTTCATCTGGGGAGTCCGTTGTATTTTTGCAACGGGTTCCGGCGCGATCCCGCTAGCTTTGCTGCCAGGGTTTGAGCGTCTGGATGTCCCATCGGCCGCGCTCGATCCGGCAGGCCGAGCCCTGCAGCCAGCGCTCTGTCTTGCCGTTGACGTAGCTTGCCAGGAAATCCCGGCAGGTACGGCCGTTGTCGGCGGTGTAGGACTTGGCGATCGGCGTCACCGAGCCGCGGGCGCCGGTCTGCGGATTCTGCCAGGGCTGGCTGGAATCCTTGGTGCCCTTGGTCAGTACGTCGGAGGCGGCGTTGCGGGCGAAGGCGAGATCGGCCTCGGTGGGCTCGCGCTCGGGCGGCGGGCTGATCGTGCCGGTGATCTCCGCATCCTCCATCTTGGCGAACGCCGTTTCGGGCCGCGAGAGGCTGCAGCCGCCGCCGGACAAGCCGATTAGAATGAGTGTCAAAGCGGTGCCGACATGACCTATCGCGGATAGGCCAAGCCGGACCGATGCCCTATATAGGCACGGACCAGACTGGACTTGCACGCGCTTGGCCGCGGGTGAACGCAAAACTCGGACTCCCCATACACATGACCGACCCCACCAGCATCAAACACCAGACAACCTTAACATCCGGTACATCGGCCGATTTTACCCAGGCCAGCGAGCCGTTTGCGCTGTTTGCCGAGTGGTTTGCGGAAGCCAACAAGAGCGAGCCGAACGATCCGAATGCGATGGCGCTGTCGACGGTGGACGAGAGCGGGCTGCCGGATGTCCGCATGGTGCTGATGAAGGGCTATGACGAGGACGGCTTCGTCTTCTACAGTCACAGGGCCAGCCAGAAGGGCCAGGAGCTTGCCGCCAATCCGAAAGCGGCGCTGCTGTTTCACTGGAAGTCGCTGCGCCGGCAGGTCCGCATCCGCGGTCTCGTGACGTCGGTGACCGACGAGGAGGCCGACGCCTATTTCGCCAGCCGGCCGAAGCAGGCGCAGCTCGGCGCCTGGGCCAGCAAGCAGTCGCAGCCGCTGGAGAGCCGCTTCGCCTTCGAGCAGGCGATCGCCAAGGTCGCCGCGCAATACATCATCGGCGAGGTGCCGCGGCCGCCCGGATGGAGCGGCTGGCGCATCGCGCCCGTCCGGATGGAATTCTGGCACGACCGGCCGTTCCGGCTGCACGATCGCATCGAATTCCGGCGCGATGCGGCCGGCCAGCCCTGGACCAAGGTGCGGATGTATCCGTAGCAACCTTCAGGGTCCGTCCGGACTCATCAATCACGCGTCAAACGTCACGTTCGACATCGGTGCGCACGAATCGCGCACCGCTCATGCAACCATTGTGGTAAGTTGATCCCTCAAGGGATCGTGAGAGACCCAGTTCATGCCGACCTCCTCCAACCAGCCGCGGCGCACGATGCTACTGACCGGCGCCAGCCGCGGCATCGGCCACGCGACGGTGATCCGCTTTTCATCCGCGGGCTGGCGCGTGCTCACCTGCTCGCGGCATCCTTTCCCGGAGGAGTGCCCGTGGGGGGCCGGTCCTGAGGACCATGTCCAGGTCGATCTCTCCGATCCCCAAGACACCCTGCGCGCGATCGCCGAGATCAAGCAGCGTATCGACGGCGGCGAGCTGCATGCGCTGGTCAACAACGCCGCGATCTCGCCGAAGGGATCGGGCGGCGCGCGGCTCGGCACGGTCGACACCGATCTCGATACCTGGAATCACGTCTTCCGCGTCAACTTCTTCGCACCCATCATGATGGCGCGCGGCCTGATCAACGAGCTGAAGGCGGCCAAGGGCTCCGTCGTCAACGTCACCTCGATCGCCGGTTCGCGCGTGCATCCGTTCGCCGGCGCCGCCTATGCGACGTCAAAGGCCGCGCTGGCCGCGCTGACACGCGAGATGGCGTCGGATTTCGGCCGCGTCGGCGTACGCGTCAACTCGATTGCCCCCGGCGAGATCGACACCTCGATCCTGTCGCCGGGTACCGAGAAGATCGTCCAGGAGCAGATCCCGATGCAGCGGCTCGGCACGCCCGACGAGGTCGCCAAGATCATCTACGTGCTGTGCACCGAGACCAGCTCCTACGTGAACGGCGCCGAGATCCACATCAACGGCGGCCAGCACGTCTGAGGGCCGTCGACGCACGGCAGCGCGATACCGAGTGGGAGTTGGTTCATGGCGACTTGCCGTGTCCCACCATTCCCGGCGCGCTGCGCCAATGCGCGATTAACGCCACTCGCAAAGATCGCTGCGCGAACCGAGCCGCACAAACAAAAACGCCCTCCGAAGGAGGGCGCTGTTGATGGGGTCGGCATCGGAAGACTTCCATTCAAGGCGTCAGCCGGGAGCGCTCGGATAAAGAACGGTCGTTCAGCCCTCGCACACCAGGCCGCGCAGGATCTGGGCGGCCCGCCAGCGCAAGCGGTCGGTTTCGACATTCAGGGCGCTCGAGCAGTCGTCCTCGCGCTCGTCATCGTCGAGATCGGCACCGCAGTAGCGGCAGGTGCGGGGCGACAGCGCATGGGCCACGACGATGTCAGCACGGCCGCGCTGGTAGCTGGCGAGCTCGACCACGTTGTTCGATGCCGTTATGCGTTTCTCAACCATTGCCGCCTCTTGGCCCTGGGCGCGATGAGCGCGCCCCTTCAGCTCTGCCTTGCATGCCACGCGCCGAAGCGTTCATTGTTGGTCATGCTCACGAGCTGATTTATCGCAGAGAAGTTTCGATCAAACGTTCAGGGTTCCCGTCAAATTTTACCTGAGCAATTGAGGCGGCTTTGCAGCCGTCTTGCAGCCGGCCTAACAAGTATTTCCTATCATGTCGCATGCCCTGTCTTTTGTGTCACTTGAAGTGCATAGCGACATACCGGCGAGAGCATCCACTGAGCGAACACCCCGCCCCTCGCAGCTAATAACGAGGCATGAGTGCGGCCGAGACGTGGCGCGGAGCACGACGTGAAAGGCCATCCTGCGCATGCGCAAAATGCCTGCGGCCCCCATGGTAATCGTCGATCCCGCGCCGGCCGGATCATGACGAGATGCTACGCATCATGATTCCCATCTCATCTCTTTTCTTTGCTCGCGCGCGATCTCCGCGCAGGCCACTGTCGCACGGGATTCGGCTCTTGCCGGATGCTGCTTTAGAGCCACTTCTTCCATTTGAAGATCCAGTACGGCACGATCGCGCAGATCAGCATCAGCCCAAGCGCCATCGGATAGCCGTGAGCCCATTCGAGCTCCGGCATCATCTTGAAGTTCATGCCGTAGATCGATGCGATCAGGGTCGGCGGCATCAGCACGACAGCCATGACCGAGAACAGCTTGATGATGTTGTTCTGCTCGAGATTGACGACGCCGAGCATCGCATCGAGCACGAAGGTGATCTTGCTGGCGAGATAGGAGGCGTGGTCGGTCAGCGAGGCGACGTCGCGCTGCATGGTCTTGAGTTGCTCGCGCATGTCCTTCGACCATTTCACGCCTTCGACCACGGCCGACAGGAAGGTGACGAGACGGCCGATCGACACCAGGCTCTCGCGCACCTTCGAGGTCAGATCGCCCTTGCGGCCGATCGCGATCAGGATCTGCGAGTACTGCTTGGCGTGGCCGTGCCGCTCATTGTTCGGCTCGAAGATTTCGTGACTGACCTGGTCGATATCAGCGCCGACCTTTTCGAGGATGTCGGCGCAGCGATCGATGACGGCGTCGAGCAGTTCCATCAAGACCATCTCGCCGGTGATCCCGGCCGCGCAATTGCGAGCGAGCTTGGCCTCGACCACCGCGAAAGGCCGCGGCTGGTCGTAACGCACCGTCACCAGGCGATGGCCGGCCAGGATGAAGGTGACGGCCGTGGTCCTGGGCATGTCGGTGTCGGAGTGACACATCAGCGTCGCCGTCATGTAGCGGGCGCCGTTCTCGATGTAGAGGCGGCTGGAGATCTCGATCTCCTGCATGTCCTCGCGCGTCGGCACCGCGATCCCCGCGAGCTTCTCGACGGCCCGGTCCTCGGCATTGCTCGGATTGACCAGGTCGACCCAGACCGCGTTGTCGGGTAGGGCCGAGGGATCGGTGATCTCCGCCTTCTTCAGCGCTGCGTCGGATGGGACAAACACCGAGAACATGAAAAGCTCCGAATCGCAGAACGTGGTTTTCGGGGGATTTAGCGGCGGGGTGCTGCCGCCTTGTGACGCAGCTTGGTGGCGGGGTCCATCGGCTTTTCAAAGCGGAACCAGCGACCGTCTGAAGTCGGGTCCACCGTGCCCTCCGGAGCACAGCTGTGGATGAGTGCCCGCAACTTTGCGGCAAAAAGGCAACAATCACGGCGCTGCAGCGTGACTTGTGCGTGTATCGGCTGGAATTGAGAACGATTTTGACGATAATGGGACATGTGGAATCGCGCTGCAGTGGCGCGTCCGTGCCATTGCAACGTCAGCTGTCAATTGGAATTGGTGACATGTCGCTGAAGGTGAAACTCGGACTCCTGGCCGCCGGCCTGATGCTGTCGGGCTGCATGCAGGCCACGACCTATGAGGCGACCAATACCCAGGCCTTCAAGCCGAAGGACAAGGATCTTCTGGCAAAGGTCCGCTACACCAACACCCCGGTGGCGGAGCCTTACAGGCGCGCGATCGTCGACTATCACCGCAAGGAAGCGCCGGGCTCGATCGTCGTCGATTCCGACAGCCACTATCTGTACTATGTGCTGGAGGGCGGCAAGGCGATCCGCTACGGCATCACCGTCGGTGAAGAGGCCATGGCCTGGTCGGGCATCGCCAAGGTGGGCGCCATGACCGAGTGGCCGGCCTGGCATCCGACCAAGAGCGAGATCGAGCGGCTTGGCGTGCCGACCTTCGTCGCGGCAGGTCCGGACAATCCAATGGGCTCGCGGGCGATGTACCTCTATGCCAACGGCAAGGATACGCTGTTCCGCATCCACGGCACCAACCAGCCTGAATATATCGGCGCTTCGATCTCCTCGGGCTGCATCCGCCTGACCAACGAGGACGCCATCGACCTCTACAACCGGGTCAAGGTCGGCACCATCGTCGTCGTGCTGGATCCGAAGAAAGGCGATTCGCCGTACAAGCCGCAGATGGCCCTGCAGGGCGGCGGTACCTACGCGGCGATGCAGTAAGCGCCGTCTGGCGGACACGGGATCAAAAGCCGAGAAACGCGTTTAGCAGCCTCTTTGAGGGCGTCGGGCAACCGGCGCCCTTTTGTTTTGGCACGATCAAGGTGTCAGCCCATCGGTTTCGCCGCCTCGGCCGTTGAGCGGCGGACCGGAGGCGGCGAATCGGCAGCGGCAACGTCGCTCGCCATCAGGACTTGCTCTTGTGCTTCTTCTTGGCGCCCTTTGCAGGCGCAGGCTGCGGAGCGGGAGGCGGCGTCGCGGGCTCGGGATCCTCGGCCTCTGCCGCCGCGGCATCGCCGGATGATGGCTCCGACGGTGCCGCCTTCCGTGCGTCCGGCTCCGCAGCGCCCCGCGGCCCAGCACGACCGGCGGCCTTCTCGCCCTTTGCTTCCTGCTTGGTACCTTCCTTGGCACCTTCCTTGGTACCTTCCTTGGCCTCCTCCTCGGCGTCCGCCGTCTCGCGCGGCGGCGCGTCGTCGGGCCGGACGGCCGGCATCAGCGGTGCGATCTTCGGCAAGGGATCGAGCACGTCCCACTGGCAGATGCGATAATTGCTGCGGCGCTCCGCGAGATCGAGGTGGATGTGGTCCTCATGGTACCAGTCCGAATCCGGGCCCAGCACGGTCGAGAAGTGCGTGCAGACCGAATGCAGCACGGCCTCCCGCAGATCGCGCGGCTGGGTGCGATCGGTGAGTTCGATCATGCGGCCGTCAGCGAGCTTGAAGCCGCGCACGTCGAGCGCGTTGGCACGGCCATGCTCAGACATCTGCGCTCCGGCAACGTTGTTGCGGCCCCGGCATTGGTAGGAATCGAAATTATCCAGCGCGGCGATCGGGCTGCCGAGCCGCACGACCAGCGGGGCAACATCGTTGCGGACCCAGTTGGCGACCGTCGATGCCATCGTGCAGCGCATCACCGCCGCCGGCGTCACAGCCACCCGCCGCTTGTCCGGCAACACCACCGCCTCCAGCCGCACCAGGTCGTCGCCGCCGCAGGCCCCCGGCCCCTTGATCGGCGGTATCGAGGGCGCAATCGCGATCTCCTCGGTCAGCGCGATTCGGCAGGCGGACGACTGCGGCGGGGCCGGTGCCTTGACCTCCTTTGCGCCCTCCTTGCCTCCCTCGGTCCCCTCATCCCGGGCCGCGTCCTTGGTCTGCTCGCGGGAGGCGGACTGCGGTGCCGATTCGGGACGTGGCCGTGGCAGCGGCACGGCCGCGACCGGATGCTGCCTTTGCGCTGCGGCCGCTGCCGGGACGCGATCGTGTGACGGGTCAGCCGCCCTTGACCGTGCGACCGCCGGCGCACCGGCCATGAGGCAGCTCAATGCAACCGCCGTGGCCGTGGCGCTAACCATCGCCTTGGCCGCGACCTCGTTACCCCTACAAGCCCATTTGCGCGCGCTGCTGCGCGCGCTAAAATTCACGGAACAGACCAAAAGACCCTCGCTGCCCTAAAGCGAATACCACCGGAGGAACGACCTGATGCTTGGTTTGATGCAAGACTGGCCCCTGCTTTGTCACCGGATCATCGAGCATGCGGCGACAATCCACGGCTCCCAGGAGGTCGTGACCCGCTCGGTCGAAGGCCTCATCGTTCGCACCACCTATCGGCAAATCCACGACCGCGCTCTCAAGGTTTCACAGAAGCTGACGCGCGACGGCATCAAGCTCGGCGACCGTGTCGCCACCATTGCCTGGAATACCGCTCGTCATCTCGAGGTCTGGTACGGCATTATGGGAATCGGTGCGATCTGTCACACGGTCAATCCGCGCCTGTTTCCGGAGCAGATCGCCTGGATCGTCAACCACGCCCAGGACCGCATCGTCATCACCGATCTGACCTTCGTGCCGCTGTTGGAAAAGCTCGCCGACAAGCTGCCGAGCGTCGAGCGCTACGTGGTGCTGACCGATGCCGCGCATATGCCGCAGACGACGCTGAAGAACGCGGTTGCCTACGAATCGTGGATCGGCGAGGCCGATGGCGACTTCAAATGGAGCACCTTCGACGAGAACACCGCGGCGGCGATGTGCTACACGTCCGGCACCACGGGTGATCCCAAGGGCGTGCTGTATTCGCATCGGTCCAACGTGCTCCACGCGTTGATGGCCAATTCCCGCGATTCGCTGGGCACGTCGGCCGGCGATACAATGCTTCCGGTGGTTCCGCTGTTCCATGCCAACAGCTGGGGCATCGCGTTCTCCGCGCCCTCGATGGGCACCAAGCTGGTGATGCCCGGCCCCAAGCTCGACGGCGCCTCCGTCTACGAGCTGCTCGACACCGAGAAGGTGACCTACACAGCCGGTGTGCCGACGGTGTGGCTGATGCTGCTGCAGCACATGCAGGCGCATAAGCTGACGCTGCCGCATCTGAAGATGGTGGTGTGCGGCGGCTCGGCGATGCCGCGCTCGATGATCCAGGCCTTCCTCGACATGGGCATTGGCGTGCGTCACGCCTGGGGCATGACCGAGATGAGCCCGATCGGCACGCTCGCCACCCTGAAGCCGCCGTTCCTCGCTGCCGAGGGTGACGCCAAGCTCGACGTGCTGCAGACCCAGGGCTTCCCGCCGTTCGGCGTCGAGATGAAGATCACCGACGATGCCGGCGCCGAGCTGCCGTGGGACGGCAAGACCTTCGGCCGGCTCAAGGTGTCCGGTCCCGCCGTGTCCAAGGCCTACTACAAGGTCGACAGCAACATCCTCGACGAGGAAGGCTTCTTCGATACCGGCGACGTCGCCACCGTCGACGAGCATGGCTTCATGCGCATCACCGACCGCTCCAAGGACGTCATCAAGTCCGGCGGCGAGTGGATCTCCTCGATCGATCTCGAGAATCTCGCGGTCGGCCACCCCGCCGTGGCAGAGGCCGCCGTGATCGGCGTCTATCATCCGAAATGGGACGAGCGTCCGCTGCTGATCGTCCAGCTCAAGCAGGGCCAGACGGCAACCCGCGAGGACATCCTGAAATACATGGAAGGCAAGATCGCCAAATGGTGGATGCCCGATGACGTCGCTTTCGTCGACGGCATCCCGCACACTGCGACAGGCAAGATCCTCAAGACGGCGCTGCGCGAGCAGTTCAAGGCGTATCGCTTCCCGAACGCCGCGGCCTGACGCGCCGCGCTGAGCTTCGAATCAGAGCGGCCCCTCCGGCGACGGTGGGGCCGTCTTCGTTCAGACTGGTTGCCGACCGCAATCGCGACCTCGCTCCAAGGCTGTCCCGACGCCACCGTAAACCTCACGGGTGCTGGCAAAGTCCTTGAATTTGCGTCATCCCCATGGTCTCTCAGATGGCGACAGCCATCGACCATGATGGCTCAACCCCGGCAGCTCCCGATCCGATGGCCCGCAGGTTCCACGCCCCCTATCTGTCGGAGCCGACCTCCAGCCTCGCGACCTGGACCCGCAACCTCGCGGTGTTCTCCGTCGTCGCCGTGGTCGTCTCGATCCTGATCCTGCGCTTCGACTTCCTGGAGATGAAGCCGGCGCTGGCGACCTTCTTCGGCGCGCTCGGCCTCGCCGTGCTGTCGATCCTGCTCGGCCTCGCCGCCTTCGTCGCGATCTGGCGCAACGGCAGCCGCGGCATGAGCCGCGTCCTGCTTGCCTTCATGATCGATGCGGTCGTGCTGGCCTACCCCGCTTATCTCGCGCTTCAATACCGCAAGCTGCCAAAGATCTACGACATCACCACGGATCCCGTCGACCCGCCGCGCTTCGAGGCGCTGGCGCCGTTGCGCAACGGCGACGGCACCAACACTGCCGTCTACGCCGGTCTGTATTCGTGGGAGCAACAGCGGACGATCTACCCGGACATCGAGCCGGTGCAGATCGAGCTTCCGCCCGACCGCGCCTATGCGGTCGCGCTGAAGCTGATCAACCGGCGCAAATGGTTCATCGTCGACGAACGCGCGCCGCAGCCGCCGCGCCGCGAGGGCCGCATCGAGGCGGTCGCACGCACGCCGATCATGGGCTTCCGCGAGGACATCTCGATCCGCGTCAAGCCCGACGGCGATGACTCCCGGATCGATGTGCGCTCCGCCTCGCGCTATTTCGATTCCGATCTCGGCAGCAATGCATCACGCGTGACGAAGTTGCTCGAAGATCTCTCCAATGCCGGCGAGGCCGAGGCGCAGAAGCCGGTGAAGAAGGTCACGCCGCCGCCGGTGGCTGCGAAGGGAAATGCGAAGACGGTGAAGAAGTGAAACAGGGCGAATGGCGAATAGGGAGTAGCGAACAGGACTGAAGTCGCTCAGGCCTGCACCCGCTCCCCTGTTCGCTACTCCCCATTCGCTACGCCAGCCGATATGTCCCACCAATGACCGGATCGCCCTCGGTGGCCACGATGCCGCGAGCCACAAGGTCTTCCAGATGGGCCAGCACGGAATAGCCGGCCGCGGTGGTGAGCCGGGGGTCGATGCCGATATAGATCGCACGCACCATGGTCGGGATGTCCGCTTCGCCCTTGGCGAGGCGATGCAGGATCGAGGCTTCACGGGCCTGGCGGTGGCGCAGCAGAAAGCGCGTGTAGCGCGGGCCTTCGGGAATCTCGGGGCCATGGCCTGAGAAATACAGATCCTCCGGCCGGCCTGCGAGCCGCTCCAGCGAGGCCATGTAGTCGACCATCGAGCCATCGGGCGGCGCCACGATCGACGTGGCCCAGCCCATCACGTGATCGCCGACGAAGGTCGTGCTGCGCTCGCTCCAGGCAAAAGCGAGATGGTTGGCTGTATGCCCGGGTGTCGCCACCGCCTCGAGCTGCCACCCCTGCCCTTCGATCACGTCGCCGTCGGCGATCGCGACATCCGGCGCAAAGTCGCGGTCGACGCCCGATTCCGGACTGTGCTTCTCGCTCTCATAGCGCGGCCGCGAGGCGCGGTGCGGACCCTCGGCATAGACCGTGGCGCCGGTCGCAGCCTTCAAACGTCCGGTGTTCGGCGAGTGGTCGCGATGCGTATGCGTGACGATGATATGGGTCACCGTTTCCCCGCGGACGGCATCCAGCAGCGCCTGCGCATGCGCCTCGTTGTCCGGGCCGGGATCGATGATCGCGACCTTGCCCTGGCCGACGATGTAGCTGACGGTGCCGGTGAAGGTGAACGGGCTCGGATTGTTGCAGAGGACGCGGCGAATGCCAGGACGTACGTCGTCGACGACTCCAGCTGCGAGCGGGAAGTGGCGGTTGAACGGGACGTCGTCATTGTCGGCCATGGCGCGCTCGTCGCTTGGTTACTCCGTCATGCCCGGGCTTGCCCCGGGCATCCACGCTTCGTGCCCCGCTAAGACGTGGATGGCCGGGACGAGCCCGGCCATAACGACGTCTCACAGCGTTCCGTCCTAATCAGAAGAACGCCTGAATACCCGTGATCGCCCGGCCGAGGATCAGGGCATGGACGTCGTGCGTCCCCTCATACGTGTTGACCGTCTCGAGGTTGGAGACGTGGCGCATCACGTGATACTCGATCTGGATGCCGTTGCCGCCGTGCATGTCGCGCGCGACACGGGCGATGTCGAGCGCCTTGCCGCAATTGTTGCGCTTGACGATCGAGATCATCTCAGGGGCCATCTTGCCCTCGTCCATCAACCGGCCGACGCGCAAGCTCGCCTGCAGGCCGAGCGCGATCTCGGTCTCCATATCGGCCAGCTTCTTCTGTACCAGCTGGGTGGCGGCGAGCGGACGGCCGAACTGCTTGCGGTCGAGCGTGTACTGGCGGGCGCGCTGCATGCAGTCCTCGGCGGCGCCGAGCACGCCCCAGGAGATGCCGTACCGGGCGCGGTTGAGGCAGCCGAACGGGCCCTTGAGGCCGGAGACGTTGGGCAGCAGCGCGTCCTCCGGCACCACCACGCCGTCCATCACGACCTCGCCGGTGATCGAGGCACGTAGCGACAGCTTGCCGCCGATCTTCGGCGCCGACAGGCCCTTCATGCCCTTCTCGAGGATGAAGCCGCGGATCTGGTTGTCATGCGCAGCCGACTTGGCCCACACCACGAACACGTCGGCGATCGGCGCGTTCGAGATCCACATCTTGCTGCCGGTCAGGCGATAGCCGTCGGCGACCTTTTCCGCGCGCGTCTTCATGCCGGCGGGATCGGAGCCGGCATCCGGCTCGGTCAGGCCGAAGCAGCCGACCCATTCGCCGCTGGCGAGCTTCGGCAGATATTTCTTGCGCTGGTTCTCGTCGCCATAGGCGTAGATCGGATACATCACCAGCGACGACTGCACCGAGTTCATCGATCGATAGCCGGAATCGACGCGCTCGATCTCGCGCGCGACGAGGCCATAGGCGACGTAGCTCGCATTGGCGCAGCCATATTCTTCCGGCAGCGTGATGCCGATCAGGCCGAGCTCGCCCATCTCGTTGAAGATCTCGCGATCGGTCTTCTCCTCGAGATAGGCCTTGGTCACGCGCGGCAGCAGCTTGTCCTGGGCATAGGCGCGCGCGGTGTCACGCACCATGCGCTCGTCCTCGGTCAATTGCTCGTCCAGCAGGAAGGGATCGTCCCACTGGAAGCTCGACTGGGCCGGCTTGTCCTTTGCCTGAGGGCGCGCGCTCATGAATGGTCCTTTCGCGTCTCGCTGCGCACGGGGCGCAGCCATCTGGAGGTTAAATCCTGGAAGTTCAGCCTTCAAGCCGCTCATTGGCGACGATCTCGATGCCGAACCCCGACAGGCCCTTGTAGTCATGGGCCGACGAGGTCAGGTTCCGGATCGACGTCACGCCGAGATCACGCAGGATCTGCGCACCGACACCGACCTCGCGCCACTGACGGTGGCGATCGGCCTCCGCGGTATGCGGCTCCGTGACCGGCTCGACCGGAACGCCGGCCGCGCCATCCCGCAGGTAGATCAGCACGCCGCGACCGGCCTGCTTGAAGTGCTGCAGCACCGCTTGAATACGCTGTGGACCCGCAATCAGATCCTTCACGATGTTGGGCTTGTGCAATCGCGTCAGCACGTTCTTGCCGTCGCCGATGCCGTTGTAGACGAACGCCGCATGGGTGATCGGGTCGAACGGCGAACGATAGGCGTAGCCCTGCAGCGGCCCGATCGGGCTCTCGGTCGTGAAGGTCGACACCCGCTCGATCAGCTTCTCGCGCGCCTGCCGATAGGAGATCAGGTCGGCGATCGTGACGTGCTTGAGATTGTGGGAGGCTGCGAAGCGGACGACCTGCTCGCCCTTCATCACCGTGCCGTCGTCGTTCATCAACTCCGAGATGACGCCGACCGGCGGCAGCCCGGAGAGCTTGCAGAGATCGACCGCCGCCTCGGTATGGCCCGAGCGCAGCAGCACGCCGCCGTCACGCGCGATCAGCGGGAAGATATGGCCGGGGCGCGCGAAATCAGCGGCGCCGGCATTCGGGTTGGCGAGCGCACGGCAGCAGGAGGCGCGCTCTTCGGCGGAGATGCCTGTGCCACCATCCGGCTTGTAGTCGATCGAGACGGTGAAGGCCGTGGTATGATTGGAGTCGTTGTGAGCGACCATCGGATCGAGGCGCAGCCGCCGCGCGTCCTCAGCCGTGATCGGGGCGCAGACGATGCCCGAGGTGTGGCGGATGATGAACGCCATCTTGTCGGGCGTGCAGAGCGAGGCCGCAACGATCAGATCGCCTTCCCCTTCGCGATCGTCGTCGTCGGTCACGACGACCATCTCACCCTTGGCGAAGGCGTACAGAACTTCCTGGATCGAGTCGGCCATTACAAGTCTCGCTGCTTTTCCGGGGTGCTTTAGCCGGGATCGCAGGCGCGCGCCAGAGCAGCGGAACCGCGGCTCGAAAGTCGGCCTTCCCCGGAAAAGGACCTGTCCCGTGGGGACAAGCGCCCTGGTATCTGTTTAAAGTCGCGGCAAATTGAGAACAAGGGAGGCGTGCCTCATGGCCGCATTCGATTTTGCACCGCTTCTCGGCCCCGGCCTGCCGCCGCCGGCCGCGCGCTGGACCGGACTTGCAAGATACAGCTTCGTCGGCGGCAACAATGACGCCGACGCCGTGCCGATCGAGGATTTGCGCGCCGCGGCTGACGCCGTGCTCGCCCGTGAAGGCCGCTCCCTGGCGACCTACGGCCTCGCCCATGGACCGCAGGGCTATCGACCGCTGCGGGACTTCCTGGCCGCCAAGCTGGCGCGCGACGCCGGCCTGTCGGCGCCGGCAGACGACATCATGATCCTGTCCGGCTCGTTGCAGGGGCTCGACCTGGTCAACCAGGCGCTGCTCACGCGTGGCGACACCGTGCTGGTCGAGCAGGACAATTACCAGGGCACGCTGACGCGGCTGGCGCGGCTCGGCGTGAAGGTCATCGGCATCCCGCTCGACCGGGACGGCATGCGAACGGACGTGCTGGCCACCGTGCTGGCCGATTTGAAGGATCGCGGCATTCGGCCGAAATACATCTATACCATTCCCACGGTGCAGAACCCGACCGGCACCATCATGCCGGAGAATCGCCGCGCCGAGCTGTTGTGGCTATCGCGCGCTTATGGCGTGCCAGTGTTCGAGGACGACTGCTATGCCGACCTGATCTGGGAAGGCAAACGGCCGCGCGCGATCCACGGCATGTCCGACCATGGCGGTGTCATCCACCTCGGCTCGTTCTCGAAATCGGTCGCCCCTGCCCTGCGCGTCGGCTTTCTGGTCGCGCCCTGGGAGATCATGTCGGTGCTGCTGGCGCTCAAAACCGACGCCGGCTCCGGCGCCCTCGAGCAGATGGTGCTGGCGGAATACTGCAAGCCGCATTTCGCGAGCCACGTGCCGCAACTGGTGCGCGGGCTGCGCGCCAAGCTGGACACCCTGATCGATGCGCTCAATGCCGAGTTCGGAACGGCCGCCGAGTTCGAGCCGCCGAAGGGCGGTATCTTTCTCTGGGTCAGGCTGCCGGACCAGGTCGACGCGATGAAGCTCTCGCAGGCCGCACTCAAGCGCGGCGTGTCGATCAATCCGGGACCGGAATGGTCGACCGACGCCGCGCATGCGCGAAGCCGCGTGAGGCTGTGCTTTGCCAGCCCCTCGCATCAGGAGATCCGGGAGGGCATCGCCGTCCTCGCGGAGGTCTGCCGCGACGAGTTCGGCGTGCCCAAGCGTTCGGCGAATGTGGAGCGAAGCAGCGCGACCGAATGATCGCGCCGCTGCTTCATCGCACCGAGAACGGCGACTGATAGGGCCGGCCGAATGGCACGCCGTTGATCACGGTCTGAGCCGGCTTCAGCTGCAGCTTGCCCTCGCGCCTGTTGCCTCGCGTGTCCAGAAAGCTGGCGGGCCCTTCGACCAGATCCATGATCGCGATATCGGCCGGCGCGCCCACCTGCAAGGTGCCCAGCTTGGGCGTCCGGCTGATGATCTTGGCCGGCGCCGAGGTTGCCATGCTCACCACCTGCTCCAGGGAGAATCCCATCGCCATGAATTTTCCCATGACGTTGGGCAGGAACGGCATGCCCGGCGAATTGCCCGAGAATACATGGATGTCCGAGGAGATGACATCGGGCCCGCAACCGCCGGGGATCGCCACCTCGGCCACCGTGAAGTCGAAGCTGCCGCCGCCATGACCGACATCGAACAGCACGCCGCGCTGCTTGGCGGCGAGCGCCGCCGGCAGCAGCTTGCCGTCCTGGACGATGTTGGTGAAGGCGCCCCCGATGTTCGGCGCGCCGGAATAGGCATGGGTCAGGACATCGCCGGGCCGCAACAGGTCCAGGATCTGGGACATCAGCTCGGCGGTCTCGACGCCCCCGATATGCACCATCATCCGCGCCGGCCAGCCACATAGCTCACAGGCCTTGATGGCGCGCTTCAACGGCTCGAGCCCGTGCTTGAAGATCACGTTCTCGGACATCCGAACCTTGACCCCGAGCAGGAAGTCCGGGTTCTCGGCCAGCGCCATGGCGCAGGCATCCACCTGCGCATTGTCGATGTTGTAGAGCTCGGCGACCGGAAACGCCGACAGGCCGTTGTTGGCGATATGGATGAAGGCGTAGATGCGTGCGCGCGACTGCGCGGCGATGAAGCGGCGCAGCGCGGCCACATTGTTCACCCCGGCGTCGCCCGCCGAGACCACCGTCGTGGTACCCTGGAACTGTACCAGCTCGTCCGGCGGAATCCCGATCGCCGAACCATAGGGATAGACATGACTGTGAAGGTCGATGAGGCCCGGCATCACCAGCCGGCCGGCGGCATCGATCGACCGTAGCGCCCGGTCGGCAGCAATCTCCGGCTCGATCGCCTCGACAACCCCCCAGCGGATTCCGACGTCCCGCTTGCCGCGCAGGGACTGGCTTGGATCGATCACGTCGCCTCCCTTGATGAGGAGGTCGAACTTGTCGGCCGGGCCCATGGCGGCATGAGCAGGCCTCGACATCGCGGCCATGGCGGCCGCTCCGGACGACAGCAGGAAATTGCGGCGCGACAGCGCGGACATGTTCAGCCTCCCCAAGCTTGTTTGTAGTTGCCGAGAGCATGCGCCTCGCCCTCTGGTCCAGCAAGGCCGGCTGGAAAAGATTGAGACTTTGTGTCAACCGTTCCAGCTCAGGTCTGACGTTGCGCAGTTGACGCAGTGCATTAAGATGTCCCGGCAGTCATCTCCGCGAGACCGCATGACATCGATCTTCCGCCCGCTCCTTGCGATCATCCTCCTCGCATCATCATTCGCGTCCGCTGCTTCGGCCGATGATGCCGTCGACGCCGCGCGGGCTTGGGGCTTGATCGGGACCTGGGCGGCCGATTGCAGCGCGCCGGCCGTCAAGGGCCGCGGCGCCATCATCTCCTACGAAGTCACGTCCGATGGCCAGCTGATCTATCGCCGCGATCATGATCCGTCCGACATCAACGAGGTGGCCAGCGCGCGCATCGAGCCCGACCAGACTCTGGTGCTCTCGATCGTGCTGCCGAAGGCGCGGCAGACGCGCGAGAACGGCATCGTGAGGACATCGGACGGCGGCATTCGCTCGCTGTTCAATCGCGGCGAGGACGGCAGCTACACCATTCGCGAGGCGCGGTTCGTCGCCAATGGCAGGCCGACTCCGGCTCTCAGAAAGTGCGACTGACCGGGACAAAAGTCGCGCCAGGCCAGCACGGCGCTCGTGCCTCAAACGAAATCTGAACGTACATTCAGCAACTTCGTAGAAGTTCCTGCGGAACGTTCTTGCACACTTCAAGTTGACCTCGCGCAATTCATCCTGGAGGACAACATGAAGAAGCTCGCTCTTGCACTCGCCTCGCTCTCGGTCATCGCGCTGGCGGTGCCGTCGATCGCCAACGCTGAGACCGTCATTATCAAGCGCGGCGGCCACCACCATCACGGCTGGGATCGCTCGCGCGCCGAGTACCGCGTGCATCGCCACGTCGTTCCCCGCTACGTCCGTCCGTATCACCGCCACCACGACCGCACGGTGGTGATCAAGCGCTACTGATCTGCTGCGCAGACAAGGAAATGGCCCCGCATGGGGCCATTTTTCTGTTGATCGCAGCACATGCTCTGCCGACGTCAGCGATCCCAGTCCGGCGCGAAGCCCGGATTGACGAAGCGCCTGTCCTTCGGAAGGGCCGCAATGGCCGCGCGATCGTCATCATCGAGCTGAAGCTTCATCGCATCCCAATTGGCCTGTTGGCTTTCCTTGCGCCCTGCCTTGGGGATTGCCGCCACGCCGTCCTGATCCAACAGCCACTTCAACGCCACCTGGGCGGCGCTCGCATCGTGCTTTCGGCCGATCGACGCCAGCGTCTCGTCGGCGGCGGCCCTCCCCTGCGCGAGCGGACAATAGGCAACAAGGGGAATCGATCGGCTCTTCATGTAGGCCATCAGCTTCGATTGATCGAGCATCACGTGATACTCGACTTGATTGCAGGCGAGCGGCGCCTGGATGTCCTCGACGGCCTGCTTCAGCAGCGCGACCGTGAAGTTGGCGACGCCGATGGCACGGGTGCGGCGCTCCTCCTTCAGCTTCAGCAGCGTGTCCAGCGCGGCCGGAAGATTCATTCCCTTGGCCGGCCAATGGATGAGATAGAGATCGACGAAGTCCAGCCTGAGCTTCTTCAAGCTCGTGTCGAACGCGCGGCGGATCGAGTCCGGGGCGAGATTCTCCGGCCAGACCTTTGTCGTGACATGCAATTCCTCCCGAGCCACCGACGCCGCGGCGAGCGCCGCGCCGATCGCATCCTCGTTGGCGTACATCTCGGCGGTGTCGATGTGACGATAACCGAGCGCGAGCGCGCTCTCGACGGCCTCGCGGCATACCGTGCCCTGCATGCGAAACGTGCCGAGGCCGAGCTTCGGCAGACGGATACCCTGCGTTTCAATGACGTTCATGACTTCTCCTGGAGACGCACCAACCGGCGGCCGAGCGGATGCTGGCGGCAGCCTCGGAACATCAAGACCTTGGCGGGATCGGCTCAGCTTGCCTGCGCGGCGCTTGGCAGTTCAAGCGGGCCGGCATCCGACCTCAATCAAGATATCGGGAGATTGGTTCCGTCTTGGAGGACCAGCATCCGGCTCAACGCCAGCCGCAGATTCCGCCGTTTCCCGGCCGGCAAGGCCAGGTCTGAATCCGCGTGTCCATCGCCTGCGCATCCAGCGGATTGCCGCGCCGCTGCGCGAGCCGGTTGCGGGCCGCGCCGCGCGGCCGCTCCGCCGTCCGTGCGGCATGAGGCCGGCGGGCGAGGTTGGCATGCGGGACGATCGCGGTGATATCCGAATCCACCGGCAGCCGGGACGCGACAGTTGGCCGGTCGGTCCGAGCCTCGATAGGAACGGGCTCGAAATGCGCCTCGGGTCCAAGAGGCTCCGGCGACAAGACGGCCTTCGACAAGTCGAGCCGGAGGAAGTCACCCGGCTGATAGGTACCTGCGATGGATTCCGTTCCCGTGAGCAACACGGCGCAAGTGACCGTGCCGATGAACGCTCTCAAGACCATCCCGTCCTCCCGTCTTCCCACGCAACCTCAATTGCGCGCCCCTGCTGCGAGATCCCCTGGCGACACGGATTGCAACGCCGACCGCCGCAAGCGCTCAGCGCTTTGACCCGCACCGTGATGTTCGTTGATCGCCCGTTATCGGTTAGGAGAAAAAAGCCCAACAACCGCCGGTCGTTCGACGCATCATATCCAAAGTTCCGCCGCCGTCTCTGATGTAGGTCGCGGCGTCGCCTTTTCCAGGCCTTAAACTGCGAGTCACGGTTACCGCTGTGCACGCAAACGGGCGCTTGCGACATAAGTCATACTAATCGGACGATTGGATCTCGATGCGGCAACGCAGCGTCTCAGCTGCTCCCGTTGCGATATGCATAATGCCAGGCTTGGCCACGAACTCCGCATCAAAATCGAGCGGGCTCGCAAATCCGCGCCAAGGCTCGATGCACAGGAACGGCGCGCCGCCCGGCTTCGACCAAATGCCGAGCTCGCGGAAACCGTCCCAGCTGATGTCGAGGGCCGGTCCCCTGCTCCCGACCAGGCGAACCGAGCGGCTCAAGGGCTGATCCAGGATCACGGCATCGTTCTCGAAAAGGCGTTCGTTCAACGACAGCACGCGCCCTTCGATCGGCGAGCGCTCCGGCCGCTCGCACAGCAAGCCACCGGTCAGGCGCCGGACCGGTGCCGGCTCGGGTTCGGCAAAGACCAGGCGATAGCTGTCTTTCGGCTCACCCGGGAGCAACGGCCAGTTGAAGGCGGGATGTGCGCCGAACGAGGGCGGCAGCACCTCCGCGCCGGGGTTGGCGATCCCGACCACCATGTCGAGC
Source organism: Bradyrhizobium aeschynomenes (assembly GCF_013178945.1). GTDB lineage: Bacteria > Pseudomonadota > Alphaproteobacteria > Rhizobiales > Xanthobacteraceae > Bradyrhizobium > Bradyrhizobium aeschynomenes. Next base: position 945,409 of record NZ_JABFDM010000001.1, on the reverse strand, counting down.
GCATCGGCGGTGATCCGGTAGCTCAACGTCAGGCGGAAGGCGAAGGGATAGCGCGCTTGCGTCGTCTGGTTATCGGTCAGTTGCAGTACGCAGGCCTCCGCGCCGCGCTCCAACCACGTGAAGCGCAGGTCACGCGCAAAGCCATGCTGCGTCATCGGATAGGTTCGGCCGCCGTGGTGGAGCTGGTCATTCTTGAGCCGGCCGACGATCGGAAACAGCCAGGGCGCATGACGCGGCCACGCAGCGCCGGCCTGCCAGAGCAACTCCAGATCATTGGCCGTCTTCAGCGAGCACAGCTCGGCACCATCGGCCTTGATCGTCGCAGTGATGCCGCCTGCGCTGATCGTGTGAAGGTCGTCGCTCATCGGTCACCGCCCAGGTCGCAAAAGCGCACGAGGTGATGCCGGATTGCGGCGCCAACGTCCAGAGGCCTGCGATCACCGCTCCCCCACGAGCAGCCGGTATCGGACCTGATCGAGGATGACGGCGAGCACCAGCAGCGAGCCGAGCAGCACCATCTGCATGTAGGAGCCGATCTGCGCGATGTTCATGCCGTTCTGCAAGAGCACGATGAAGAAGCCACCAAGCACGACGTTCTCGACCCGGCCGATGCCGCCATGCAGCGACACGCCGGCGATGACGCAGGCCGCGATCGACTCCAGCGCGATGGTGCCGCCGAGATTGGTCTCACCGGAGCCGACGCGGGCGGTCAGCAGCAGGCCCGCGACGGAAGCCAGCAGCGCGCATAGCGCATAGGCGATGAACAGCACCTTCGTGGTGTTGACGCCGGACAGCCGGGCCGCCTTGGCGTTGCCGCCGACCGCCTGAATGTGCTTGCCGAGCCGAGTGCGGTTCATCACCAGCCAGATCGTGCTGGCCGCCACCACGGCGACCAGCACGGGGACCGGAATGTCGAACACACGTCCGAAGCCGAGGACGTCGCCGAACTCATAGGGCACGCCGGACACCGGCACGCCGCCGGTCAGGAACAGCGCGATGCCGGCGCCGACCGACTGCACGCCCAGCGTCATGATGAAGGGCGAGACGCCGAACACGGCAATTCCAAGCCCGTTGATGCTGCCGATGACGAGCGCCGCCGCAAGCCCGGCGCAGCAGCCGAGCACGATCACCAGCCACAGCATGTCCGGCGGTAGCATATGCGACAGCGTCACCATCGCGAGCGCCGAGACCACAGATGTCAGCGCGATGGCCGTGCCGACCGAGAGGTCGAAGCCGCCGGTGACCAGCGCCAGCATCTGACCGAGCGAGACCAGGATCAGGTAGACCGACTGCCGCGCGACGTTGGTCAGGTTCTGCAGCGCCAAAAATTCCTTGGACACCAGCGAGAACGCGATCAGGGTGGCGACCAGGAAGAACGGCAGCACACCGACACGCAGGAACAGCGCGCGCAGGCCCGTGAGCACCGCATTGGCGCGGCGTGGCGCGGCCGTGTCCTCGGCAATTGTCGTCGTTGGCATGCTCACGCCGCGCTCTCCGTTTCGGCAAAGAAATGTTTCAAGACGTTCTCTTCGGTGATCGCCGCGCCTGACAGCTCGGCCGCGATGCGGCCCTTGGCGAACACCAAAAGCCGATGCGACAGGTTCATCACCTCGGGCAGGTCCGAGGAGATCACGACCACGGCCTTGCCCGCCTCCGCGATGTCCTTGATCAGCTGATACAGCGCCATGCGCGTGCCCATGTCGACGCCGACGGTCGGCTCGTCGAGGATATAGACGTCGCGGTCGTCACCGAAGCCTTTGCCGAACAGCACCTTCTGCTGGTTGCCGCCGGAGAGCTTCGACACCGCGCGATCCATGGCGGACTTGGCAATGCCGACCTTGTCGCCGATCGCGTCCGTCAGCGCTCCGCTGCGCCGCGGCCGCACCAAGCCGAGCGGACCGGCGAAATCGGCGCGATCGAGCAGACTGAGCTCGATATTGGCTCGCGCGCTCGCGGTCATCTGCAGCCCCTCGCTCTTGCGGTCGGACGGCAGGAAGAACACGCCGTCCTCGAGCAGCGCGCGCGTCGAGGCGCCGGTGATGTCGCGGCCCTTCAGCGTGATCTTGCCAGCCTGCAACGGCTGCAGCCCCATCGCCGCGCGCCAGATCCTCGACTTGCCGCTGCCGACGAGGCCGGCGCAGCCGAGCACCTCGCCGGCGCGGACCTCAAGGCTTGCGCCATGGACGCCTGCGGTGCGGATGCCCTGCAGCGTCATGACCACGGCGCCATCGGTACGATGGGCGATCTTCGGATAGACCTGATCGACCGCGCGCCCCGTCATCAGCTCGATCAGCTCGGGCTCGGAGGTGCCACGCGCCGGCACGGTCGCGATCAGGCGACCGTCGCGCAGAACCGAGATACGGTCGGCAATTTTCTGGAATTCCTGGATCCGGTGCGAGATGTAGATGATGCCGACGCCGGAGGCGGCCGCCTTGCCGATGAAGCCGAACAGGCGCTCGGTCTCGCGCTCGGTGAGCGAGGCCGTCGGCTCGTCGAGGATGAGCACGCGGGCATTCGACAGGAAAGCCTTGGCGATCTCCACCATCTGCTGCTGCGCGCGCGACAGGCTGGACGCCGGACGTGTGACGTCGATATCGAAATCGAGCTCGGCAAACAGTTTTCGCGCGCCAGCCAGCATGGCGCGGCGATCCGTCAGCGGCCCTCGCATCAGCTCGCGGCCGAGATACAGATTCTCGAACACCGGCAAGGTGGGCACCAGCGAGAATTCCTGGAACACGGTGCCGATGCCGGCCTTGGCCGCGTCGTGCACCGAATGAAAGCTCACCTCGTTTCCCGCGATGCGGATCGCGCCGGAGGTCGGCCGGAAGACACCGGAGAGAATCGAGATCAAGGTCGACTTGCCGGCGCCGTTCTCGCCGAACAGCACGTGCACCTCGCCGCGCTCGACCTTGAGATGGACACCATTCAGCGCCTTGACGCCGGGAAACTCCTTGGAGATCCCGACCATCTCGACCAGCGGTGCAGCTAGGCTACCCATCATCGGCCTCCCTTGCGATGCGGCCCTGCCCCCGTCAGGGCACAGAGGCAGAGCCGCATCTTTTTCCCCGCTTAGTTGAAGACGGGTTTGAAGCCGTCCGGGGGAAGGATGTTCGCCGGCGGCACCTTGCCGATGTTGGCGGAGTCGACCACGAAGATCTTCGGGCCGACGTGCTTGACGACCTCCTTGCCTTCGAGGATGCGCACGGCCTGGTCGACCGCGATGCGGCCCTGGATGACCATGGAGTCGGCGGGCGCTGCCATGATCAGGCCGCGCTTGATACCCTCATAGACGCCGGGCGTCATGTAGAAGGCGAGCAGGTCGACCTTGCCCTTCAAGCCGCGCTCGCGGATCAGGCCCTGCGCAGCCTCGGCGGTGACCGCCGTGCCGGCGACGTAGCGGATGTTCGGCGCGGCCTGCAGCGCGTCCTCGACCAGCTTGGCCTGCACCTCCTTGCCGGTGTCGCCATATTTCGGCTCCAGCACCTTGATCGCCGAGCCTTTCACCGCGTCCATGAAGCCCTTGTTGGCGGCCTCGACCCAGCCGGCGCCGGCCGGACCCGGGAACCAGCCGACCACGACCTCGGGCGTGCCGGCCGGATGCTTCTTGGCCAGATAGCTGCCGGTCTCCGCGCCCATCGTGTAGAACGACACCAGCGACTTCGCCGAAATATCCGGCGAAGAGATGCCGTTGACGAGGTCGATCACCGGGATCTTCTTCTTGACGATTTCGCCGATTACCTTGTTCAAGCCATCGGCCGAGATCGCGCCGATGATGACCGCGTCAGTGCCTGACGCGACGCAGTCCTCGATCTGCGAGATCTGCTTGTTCAGTTCGGTGTAGCCGCCGGCCTCGACCAGGTTCATCTTGACGCCGAGGCGCTTGGCCTCCTCCGCGACGCCATAGTCGACGCCGAGCCAATAGGCGTCCTTCATGTGCGGGAACGAGACGCACAGCTTCCACGGCTTGGAGGCCTTCTCCAAGGGCACGTATTTCACATCCCACGGCTTGCCGTCAGCCGCGAACGGCGGATCGATCTTCGATGCATCGTAGGGAAACCAGTCGGCGGCATGGGCGCCGGCCGACAGCACCAGCGCAGAGGACGCCAGCAGAACACGAACCAAACTCTTCATTGAACTACCCCTTTGTCATTCAGTCTTGGAAACGCGGCACAGGCCCGCCGCACCGAAATGCGATCAGGCCAATGCCTCCCGGATCTTCTGCAGAAGAGCTTTGCGATCGGCGCGCGCGGCGAGCGCGCCATCCATGTCGATCTCGACGAAACGCGTCGGCATGTTCGGCTGCAATTGGCCGATCAGGTCCATGTCGGCCGAGATGACCGTGCCGACCATGAAGTAGCCGCCGCCGGAGACGGCATCGCGATGCAGGATGATCGGCTCCTTGCCGCCGGGCACCTGGATCGAGCCGTAGGGATAGCAGCTGTCGACGATGTTGGAGGGATCGGAGCCGGCCCCGAAGGGCTGCTCGCGCTCGACGAATTTCAGCGCCTGGCCGCCGCGGAAGCGATAGCCCATGCGGTCGGCCTCCGGCGCGACCTTCCACTGGTCGGCGAAGAAGCTGGCTTGCGACTCCGGCAGGATGCGATGCCAATAGAGCCCCGGCAGCACGCGCAGCTCGGCCGGGTGGCCCGGCTTGCGGCGCAGTGCGTCCCGCACGCTCAAGCCAGCCTTGCTGCTGCTGGCGGCACCGACCGGCAATTCATCGCCGGCCGCGATCGCGCGGCCCTTGAAGCCGCCGAGCGCGCCGATCGGATAGGTCGAGCGGCTGCCGAGCGCGAGCGGCACATCGATGCCGCCTGAGACCGCGATGATGATGCGCGCGCCGCTCTTCAGATAGTCGAAGCTGAGCACCTGTCCGGCCTTGACCTCGAGCGCTGTCCAGCCCGGCTGCTCGACGCCGTCGAGCTTGATCGGCATCTCGGCGCCAGTGACGGCGATGCGCGCCGGCGCGGTGAATTCCAACTGCGGCCCGATGAACACGGCTTCGAGGCATGCAGCGCCTTCGTCATTGCCGACCAGCAGGTTCGCGGCGCGCAAGGCGAGCCGATCCATCGCGCCGCCGACGGGAATGCCGAGATGGAAATAGCCGGGGCGGCCGAGGTCCTGCACGGTCGTCGACAGGCCCGGATGAAGCACCTTGATGGTCATGCCAGCGCTCCCTGAAGCTTGGCGTTGTAGCCGGTCATGTCCTTCTGGAAATCGCGGAAGTCGAAGGTGACGTCGCGAATGATCGGTGCGAAGCGGCCGGAGGCGACCTCGCCCAGTGCGTGGTCGTATTCGTCCTGCTGGATCGGCTTGAACTTGACGATGTCGCCGGGCCGGAAGAACACCATGAAATCGCGCAAATAGGAGATGCTCTGCTCGGGATCGAAGATCGGCATCGGCGTGATGCCGAACATCTGGTAGCCGCCGGCGCCACGCACCGAGTAGATGCAGGAGAAGCAGCCGCCATGACCGATCGTCAGCTTCGGCGTATCGGTGCGCGGGCGCAGATATTTCGGCACCTGGAGCTGCTTGGCGCGCTCGACCATCTGGTACATGAACGGCAGACCGGCGACGAAGCCGACCATCGAGACGAACCAGGGCGAGCCGCTATGCGCCTTGATGAAGGCGTCGACATCGGCGAGGCCGTTGACGCGCGCGGCATATTCGAGGTCGGTCGCGGTCGGGTCCTGGTGCCGCTCGCGGAAGCGCATCAAGGTCTCGTGCGTCCACGGGTCCTGGTAGAACACGGGGATTTCGATGATGCGGGTCCTGATGACCGGCTCCGTCTTGGCCGCCGCGCTCTCGATACCCTGCACCTCTTTGAGGATGTCGTTCGGCTTGATCACATCGGGATCGAACTTGATCTGGAACGACGCATTGGCCGGGCAGATCTCCGTGACGCCCTTGATGCCGGCGTCGCGGATCGCATTCGTCATCGACAGGCTCTTGAAGAAGGCATCGAGCGACATCGCCTCGTCGCATTCGACGAAGAGATGCTCGTCCCCCCCGAACGAGTAGCGGGTGGTCATCAGGCGTCCTCCCTGGCGCGGGCCAGCTGCGCGAAATCGGATTCGAGCCATGGCTCGAGGAAGCGGGTGTGGGTGCGTCCGTCAGCGACGCTTGCATCACGTGCCAGCGCAGCATGCAGCGGAATGGTGGTCGGGATGCCGGTGATCACGAGACCATCGAGCGCCTCGCGCAGCCGCGCCAGGCAGTCGGCGCGGGTCTCGCCCCGCAAGATCAGCTTGCCGAGCAGCGAGTCGTAGAACGGCGGCACGGCATAGCCTTCGAACAGCAAGGTGTCGAAGCGGATGCCCTCGCCCTCGGGCACGACGAGCCGTTCGATCGTGCCGGGCGCGGGCATGAAATTCTTGTGCGGATCCTCGGCATTGATCCGGCACTCGATCGCGTGGCCCTGGATGCGCACGTCGTCCTGCGTCACCGAGAGCTTGGCGCCGCCGGCGATCTTCAGCATCTCCTGCACCAGGTCGATGCCGGTGATCATCTCGGTGACGGGATGCTCGACCTGGATGCGGGTGTTGACCTCGATGAAGTAGAATTCGTTGGTCGCATCGTCGTAGAGATATTCGACCGTGCCGGCACCGCTGTAGCCGACGGCGCGGCCGAGCGCGACGGCGCTGGCGCAGAGCCGCTGGCGGACGTCGTCCGGAAGCCCTACCGCGGGCGCCTCCTCCCAGACCTTCTGCCGCCGCCGCTGCAGCGAGCATTCGCGCTCGTAGCAATGCACGACGTTGTCGCCGTCACCGAGGATCTGCACCTCGACATGGCGCGCGCGCTCGATCACCTTCTCGATGTACAGCCCGCCGTCGCCGAATGCCGCCGCGGCTTCGCTGGAGGCCTGCGGAAACTGCCGGGCGAACTCCTCCGCATCGCCGACGATGCGGATGCCGCGCCCGCCGCCGCCGGCGGCCGCCTTGATCATCACGGGAAAGCCGATCCGCGCCGCGATCGCGATGGCCTCATCGAGATCGGTGACGCGGCCGTCGGAGCCCGGCACGGTCGGCACGCCGGCGAGCGCCGCGACCTGGCGCGCCATCACCTTGTCGCCGAGCAGCCGGATCGCCTCAGCGCTCGGGCCGACGAAGACGATGCCGGCCGCGGACACGGCGTCGGCGAACTCGGCATTCTCGGCGAGGAAGCCGTAGCCGGGATGCACGGCGTCGACCTCGGACGCCTTGGCCGCGTTCACCACGGCCTCGATGTTCAGATAGGACTTCTTCGCCGCCGGCGGTCCGATCTCGACCGTCTCGTCAGCGAGCTGCGCCGCCAGCGATTCCTTGTCCGCGATGCTGTGCGCAAGCACGGTGCGCAGGCCCAGCGCCTTCGCCGCGCGGATGATCCGCACCGCGATCTCGCCCCGGTTGGCGATCAGGACCGAGCGCAAGGTCATGCCTCGACCTCAGCGATCACCTGGCCAGCCATAACCGCATCCGCGTCATCGACAGAGAAGCGAATGTTGCTGCCGGCAACGCCGGCCTTGACCTCGTGGAACGACTTCATCACCTCGACGAGGCCGATCACGTCGTCAGCAGCGACCGTATCGCCGTCCTTCTTGAACGGCGCGCTCTCCGGCGAGGGCTTGCGATAGAACACGCCAGGCAGCGGGGACTTGATCTCAGTGCTCATGGGTCAGGCTTCGCTTTGCGGTTTCTGGGGAACGATGTCGGACGGCGGCGCGATGCGGATGCCGTTGGCAATCAGCGTCTGGCGCATCGCGCTGGCGATCTCGTAGGCGCCGGGCGTATCCGAATGGAAGCAGATCGACTCGAATTCGATGTCGATGTCGTCGCCCTCGATGGTGCGGACCTTGCCGGTCTGGCATGCCCGCAGCACCTTGTCGGCAACGCCCTGCGGATCGAGCCTCTTGCCGTGGCGGGTGAAGACGATCGAGCCGGAGCGGTCGTAGTCGCGGTCGGCGTAGAACTCGCGGATGACGGGCTGCCCCGCTTCGACGGCGACGCGATAGGTCACCGAAATGTCCATGCAGAACACGAAGGAGTTCGGCGCCACCGTGCGCATCAGCTTGATGAAGGAGCGCGACAGCTGCTCGTTGGCGGCGAGCTCCATGTAGAGCGCGCCGTGCGGCTTGACGTGCTGCAAGGTGCCGCCATGGCGGCGGGCGAACTCACGGATGGCGCCGACCTGGTAGACGATGTCGTTGATCAGCTCATCGGCCGAGCCGTCGATGCGCCGGCGGCCAAAGCCTTGCAGATCGCGATAGCCGGGATGCGCGCCGATGCCGACGCCGTGCTGGGTCGCGAGCCGAACCGTGGCGTCCATCAGGTTGGGATCGCCGGCGTGGAAGCCGGCGGCGATGTTCGCCGAGCTGATCAGCTCCATCAGCTTGGCGTCCTCGGCATCGCTCAGCCGCCAGGAGCCGAACGCTTCGCCCAGGTCGCAATTGATATCGACAGTCTTCAGCGGCACGGATGCTCCCCTCACCTGGCGCCGCCCGTTCGCGAGAGATGTGCGACGGGGCGGCGGAAGGGGACGTTAGGGGCACGAACTTCCATTGAAAATTATTATTGTTGGAAAATTATTATCTCTTTTTTAGATAGCCCATTGAACACGCTTTACATGCCGCATCCTTCCAAGACATTGTTTTATATGGGTTAATGTTGCCGCCTGTTTGCAGTGCAGCCTGCCCAAGGAATATTCGATTTGCTTTTTAAGATAAAAGATGGCTGCATATTCTGATCTATGAATGGAGAATTGGGTGGCCATCAGCCTGCGCCAGATCCGCTATTTCGTCGCCACCGCCGAGCAGGGCCAGATCACCCAGGCCGCCTCGGCGCTGTCGATCTCGCAATCGGCGATCACCACCTCGATCAAGGAGCTCGAGGAGATCGTCGGCGCCGAACTGTTCAACCGCTCGCCGCAGGGGATGGAGCTGACGCCGATCGGCCGGCAATTCCTGTTTCACGCTTACGACATCCTCAACAAGGTGGAGGAAGCGACCTCGCTGCGCGTGCCCGCCGGCGACGTCGAAGGCAGCCTGACGCTCGCGGCGACCTACACCGTGATCGGATACTTCCTGCCCAATCATCTCGAGCGGCTGAAGCGGCACTATCCGCGGCTCAACATCCAGCTGTTCGAGCTGACGCGCGAGGCGATCGAGGAAGGACTGCTGTCGAACCGCTACGACATCGCGGTGCTGCTGACGTCGAACGTACAGAACCCCGATCTCACCATGGAGACGCTGATCGGCTCGCGACGACGACTCTGGGTGCCGTCGAAGCATCGGCTGCTGCAGCGCGAATCCGTGTCGTTGCGGGACGTTGCCGACGAGCCCTACATCATGCTGACGGTCGACGAGGCCGCGCACACCTCGCTCAAATACTGGAACAAGACCGCATTTCAACCGAACGTCGTGCTGCGGACGTCCTCGGTCGAGGCCGTACGTTCCATGGTCGCCAACGGCCAGGGTGTCGCCATCCTCTCCGACATGGTGCTGCGTCCATGGTCGCTGGAGGGCCGCCGGATCGAGACGATCGTGCTCAGCGATCCCGTCCCGGCGATGGATGTCGGCCTCGCCTGGCGGCGAAACATCGAGTTCACGCCGGCCATGGAGGTGTTCCGCTCCTACTTCCGCCAGGCGTTCTACATCCCGACGCTGCGATAGATGCGGCGATCGAAGCCGTCTGCAGCGTAGGCAACCCGCGCCTCATCTTCGTGCAAGTCCGCCGCTTGCCGCTCCCATTCATTCGTGTACGAATGACCAAAACCGGCTTGATGCTGCGCCGCGTGCAGGCGCAAACTGCCGCAAAACGCTTCGACAGAGAAGGACATCCCGATGGCCCATGACGCGCCGCAAGCAACCGGTCCCAGCAAGCTGGTCATCCGCAACATCGGTCTGATGCTGTCGGGCGCGCTGGAACGGCCGATCCTGGATGCCGACACCATCGTGGCCGAGAACGGCAAGATCACCGCGATCGGCCGGTACAAGGACGTGGACACCTCCGGCGCGACAACAATCGTGAATGCCCACGGCACCACGGTCGCGCCGGGCCTGATCGACAGCCACGTCCATCCCGTCGCCGGCGACTGGACGCCGCGGCAGAACCAGAGCAACTGGATAGATTCCTACCTGCATGGCGGCGTCACCACCATGATCTCGGCCGGTGAGGTGCACATGCCCGGCCGCCCGCGCGACGTCGTCGGCCTAAAGGCCATGGCGATCTTCGCGCAGCGCGCGTTCTGGACGCTGCGTCCCGGCGGGGTGAAGGTGCATGCCGGCGCGCCGGTGATCGAATGCGAGATGGTCGAGGACGACTTCAAGGAGCTCGCCGCGGCCGGCGTCAAGCTGCTCGGCGAGGTCGGCCTCGGCGGCGTCAAGGACGGCCCGACCGCGCGCAAGATGGTCGGCTGGGCGCGCAAATATGGCATCCAGAGCACGATCCACACCGGCGGTCCGTCGATCCCCGGCTCCGGCCTGATCGACAAGGACGTCGTGCTGGAAGCCGGCACCGACGTCATCGGCCATATCAATGGCGGCCACACCGCCCTGCCCGACGATCAGATCCGCTGCATCTGCGAGGGCTGCAAGGCCGGCCTCGAGCTGGTGCACAACGGCAATGAGCGCTCGGCGCTGTTCACCCTGCGCACCGCGCGCGAGATGAACGAGCTCAACCGCGTCATCCTCGGCACCGACGCGCCCGCCGGCTCCGGCGTGCAGCCGCTCGGCATCCTTCGCATGGTGTCGCTGCTGTCGTCGCTCGGCGACATCCCGGCCGAGATCGCCTTCTGCTTCGCCACCGGCAACACCGCGCGAATGCGCGAGCTCGATTGCGGCCTGATCGAGGTCGGCCGCTCCGCAGACTTCGTCATCATGGACAAGGCGCAGCATTCGCCGGCGAACACCCTGCTCGACAGCGTCCAGCTCGGCGACCTCCCGGGCATCGGCATGACCATCATCGACGGCATCGTCCGCACCCAGCGCAGCCGCAACACGCCACCGGCGACGAAGATCCCGGAGATCGTGGCGAAGTAGGTCGCCGATCGCTGCGCCGTCTATGTGGGTGCGGCGGTGAGTGTGCCCAGCTCGCTCACACCAACGGTGTCGTCCCGGCCTTGAGCCGGGACCCATACTCCGCGGCGGTCGTGGTGGGCGCGATGTCAACGACGCGCCTGCCCCAAGCTACACTCTGTGGCTCTGGGTCCCGGCTCAAAGCCGGGACGACGGCAGAGTTTGCCGCTCCTGCATCCTCAATCTCAAATGATGTGAGTGCGCGTAACCATCGCCTCACCGTCATTGCGAGCGCAGCGAAGCAATCCAGAGTCGTGTGTGACGACCTGGATTGCTTCGCTGCGCTCGCAATGACGCGGTTAGTCTGGTTGCTACCGCGAACCAAAACCGTAGGGTGGGCAAAGCGACGCCGTCAGGCGGCGCGTGCCCACCGTTTGCAGAGGTGGTCTTGGTGAGAATGGTGGGCACGCTTCGCTTTGCCCACCCTACGAGAGCTGCCCGCTGGACTACCGCAGCCGGCTCAACAGCGACAGCAGCGTCTCGCGCTCTTTCGCATCCAGCGGCGCGAGCGTTTCCTTCGAAATCGCGAGCGCCAGCGGCGCGGTCTTCTCGGCAAGCTGCTGGCCCGCACGGGTCAAGCTCACCAGCAGCCGCCGGCCGTCCTGCGGATCCGCGCTGGTCTCCGTGAGGCCGCGCGCTGTCAGCCGATCGATGACGCCCTTGATCGTGGCAACATCCATCGCCGTCAATCGGCCGAGCTGGTTCTGCGAACACGGCCCGGTCTCGACCAGCTTCGACAGCGCCGCCCATTGAGTCGGCGTCAGGTTGCTGCCGATGTCGCGGGCGAAGATCATGGTGTGGCGCTGCCAGACCTGGCGCAGGATGAAGCCGATCTGGTCGTCCAGCACGTAGGTCGATTTCGCCGGCTTGGCGGCCGCCTTCGCGGCCGCTTTCGCCGCCGGCTTCGATGCAGCCTTGGTCGCTTTTGTCGATCGCTTCAGCGCGGCCGTCTTCGCCATTGAGTCCTCGCCTCAGATCGACAGATGCGCGTCGCGGATGTCGGGCCGCGCGTCGAGCTCGGCCATGGTGCCGGCGAAGCAGATGCGGCCACGCTCGATGATGTAGGCGCGATCCGAGATCAGCTTCGCGAAATGCAGGTTCTGCTCGGACACGACCAGCGACACGCCTTCCTTCTTCATCGTCAGGATGGCATCCACCATCTGTTCGACGATCTTCGGCGACAGGCCTTCGGAGGGCTCGTCGAGCAGCACCAGCGACGGATTGCCCATCAAGGTGCGGGCGATGGTCAGCATCTGCTGCTCGCCGCCGCTCATGCGCCCGCCCGGCCGGTTCTTCATCTCGCCGAGATTGGGAAACAGCTTGTAGAGCTTCTCGCGCGTCCATTGCGGCGCGCCGGGCCGCGGCTTCTGCCGGCCGACTTCGAGGTTCTCCTCGACGGTCAAATCGGTGAAGATGCGCCGCTCCTCGGGCACGTAGCCGAGACCGCTACGCACGATCTCATGGGTCGGCGCCGTCGAGATGTCCTTGCCTTCGAACAGGATCTGCCCCTCGCGCAACGCGACGAGGCCGACGATGGAGCGGAACGTGGTCGACTTGCCGGCGCCGTTGCGGCCGAGCAGCGCCACCACCTCGCCCTCGCCGACCTCAAGGCCGATGTCGAACAGGATATGTGCCGGGCCGTAATGGCTGTTCAAATTGGAGACGGACAGCTTCATGCCGGGGCTCCCTCGCGATGCCGGGCATCGTACAGCAGGCCTTCGCCGAGATAGATCGCCTGCACCTCGCGATTGGCGCGGACCTCGGCCGGCGAGCCCTGCGCGATCAGGCTGCCGCGGTTGAGCACGAGAATGCGATCGGCGTGCTCGAACACCACGTCCATGTCGTGCTCCGTGAACAGCACGCCGATCGACTGCTCCCGCGCGATTTTGGCGGTCAGGCGCATCAGCTCGACGCGCTCACGCGGCGCCATGCCGGCGGTCGGCTCGTCCATCAGGAGCAGCTTGGGTTGATTGGCCAGCGCGATCGCCAGCTCCAGCCGCTTGAGGTCGCCATAGGCGAGCTCGCCGCAGGGCCGCTCGGCATAACCGGCCATGCCGACGAGATCGAGCAGCCGATCGGCCTCGCCGCGTTCGATCGAAATCATCGGCGTCCAGAAATCGAACAGGCGATGATGATGTGACACCAGCGCAACCTGGATGTTCTCGCGGACCGTCATCGTCGGATAGGTCGCGGTGATCTGGAAGGTGCGGCCGACGCCGAGGCGCCAGACCTCGCGCGGCTTGCGGCCGGTGGTCTCCTGCCCCATGACGGTGATGCGCCCGCTGTCCGGCACGTTCTGGCCGTTCAGCATGTCGAAGCAGGTGCTTTTTCCCGCGCCGTTCGGTCCGATCAGCGCCAGGATCTCGCCCGCCTGCAGCATGAACGACACGTTGCGTACGGCCTGAATGCCGCCATAGGATTTCGACAGGCCCTCGACCGAGAGCAAGGACACACCGAGACTCATTGCGCGCCCTCCATCTTCGCCGACAGCGCGGCAGCCTTAGGGGCGACCGCGCGCCGCCGGTGCATGATGCTCTCGACCACGCCGACGATGCCCTTAGGGAAGACGACGACGATCAGCACGATGAAGATGCCGAGCACGAGCTTCGACCAGTCGGTCTGGCTGACCAGCCAGATGTTGAGCGCCTTGTAGACGATGGCGCCGAAGATCGCGCCGGGCACCGTCTCGACTCCGCCGAGCAGCACCATGACCAGCGCGTCCACCGACAGCGAGATGCCCATGTTGTCCGGGAAGACGCTGCCCTTGAGATAGGCGAACAGCGCGCCGCCGATGCCGGCCGTGGTGCCGGCGATGATGAAGGCCGTCCACTGGATGCGCTTGCCGTTGATGCCGATCGACTCGCTACGCAGCGGCGAGTCGCGCATACCGCGCAGGGCGTAGCCGAACGGCGAGAAGGTGATGAGGCGCAGCACGCTGACGACGAAGGCGGAGACGCCGAGCGCAAGCCAATAGAAGTGCGACGGCGAGGCCGCCCATTTCTCCGGCCACAGGCCGAGGATGCCGTTGTCGCCGCCGGTCACCGCGACCCATTGGAAGGCGATCGACCAGACGATCTGGGCAAAGGCGAGCGTCAGCATCGCGAAGTAGACACCGGAGAGCTGCACGGCGAAGGCGCCGAACACGGCCGCGCCCGCCGCGCCCAACAGAGGTCCAAGCAACAGGCAGGCGATCATCGGCAGTCCTGCCATCTTGGCGAGGAAGGCGACGCCATAAGCGCCGAGGCCGAAATAGGCGGCGTGGCCGAACGAGGCAAGGCCGCCGACCGCCATCAGGAAATGCAGCGAGGCCGCGAAGATTACGAAGATCGCGATCTCCGAGCCGACGGTCAGCGCATAGTTGCCGGCGACGAACGGCAGCATCGCCGCAAACGCCAGCGCCACGAGGGAGGCGAGCCGCTCGACTGAACTGAGCGGACGCCAGGGGATCACGGTGAGACCGGGCGTGCGTCGCGCCGGTGCTTCCTTCCTGCCGAACAGACCCCAGGGCCGCACGACAAGCACGACGGCCATCACCAGGAACACCAGGATCAGCGAGATCGTCGGGAAGATCAGGATGCCGAAGGCGTTGAGCTCGGACACCAGCACGGCGGCGACAAAGGCGCCGAGAATGCTGCCGAGGCCGCCGATGACGACGACGACGAAAACTTCGACGATGATGCGAAGGTCCATCGCATGATGGACCGCATCGCGCGGGATCTGCAGCGCGCCGCCGAGCGCGGCCAGGAAGACACCGACCGCGAACACCGAGGTGAACAGCCATTTCTGATTGACGCCGAGCGCCGCGACCATGTCACGGTCCTGCGTCGCCGCACGTACCAGGATGCCCCAGCGCGTGCGCTGGAACAGCAGCCACAGCGCACCCAGCACGATCGGCCCCAGCGCGATCAGGAACAGGTCGTAGCTCGGAATGTTCTGGCCGAAGAAATCGACCGCGCCCTTGAAGCCCGGCGCGCGGCGGCCGACCAGGTCGTCAGGTCCCCAGATCAGCACGACGAGGTCCTCGACCATCAGGGTCAGACCGAAGGTCCCGAGCAGCTGGAACAGCTCCGGTGCGTGATAGATCCGGCGCAGCAGCACGATCTCGACCAGCACGCCGATGACGGCCACCGCAAGCGCGGCGACCACGATGCCGCCCCAGAAGCCGAGCGGGCCGGACAGCCGCTCGGTGAGCGAGAAGGCCACGTAGGCGCCGAGCATGTAGAACGCGCCATGGGCGAAATTCACGATGCGGGTGACGCCGAAGATGATCGACAGTCCCGATGCCACCAGGAACAGCGAAGCCGCGCTGGCAAGGCCGGTCAGGAACTGGACGAAATAGAAGGCCATGGGCGGTCCGCGTGAGGGAGATCGTCGATGTCGAATGAGCCGCGTGGATGCGTGCGTGATGAACCGCAAGCGTGGGGTGAGGGTCCTCAGCCCGAACCTGTAGATCAGGCGTCAAAATCCCTCACCCCGCCCGCTCTCCCCCGCGGGAGGGGGAGGCAGGAAGGCGCAAATCAGTCCTTCGGACGGAGCTTGGCGACTTCCGCATCGCTCGGCAGGTAGTCCGAGCCCTTGCGGTAGACGCTGTCGACCATGATGCCCTTGCCGTCCTTCAGCGCGGTCTTGCCGACGAAAGCGCCGAGGGTCGACTGGTGGTCGATCTTGCGGAAGGTGATCTCGCCGAACGGCGACGGCACCGAGAGGCCCTCGGCCGCTGCGATCAGCTTGTCCGCATCGGTCGAGCCGGCCTTGGCGAGAATGGCCGCCGCCGACTTGATGGTTTGGTAGCCGACGATCGAGCCGAGACGCGGATAGTCGTTGTACTTGGCCTGATAAGCCTTCAGGAACGCGTCATGCTCGGGGGTCTTGATCGAGTACCAGGGATAGCCGGTCACGATCCAGCCTTCCGGCGTCTCTTCCTTCAGCGGATCGAGATATTCCGGCTCGCCGGTCAGGAAGCTGACGACCTTGCGGTCCTTGAACAGGCCGCGGGTGTTGCCCTCGCGAACGAGCTTCACGAGGTCGGCGCCGAAGGTGACGTTGAGGATCGCTTCGGGATTGGCGGCGGCAACGGCCTGCACCACCGGACCGGCGTCGATCTTGCCCTGCGGCGGCCACTGCTCGTCGACCCACTGAATGTCCGGGCGCTTCTCCGAGAGCAGCTTCTTGAACACAGCCACCGCCGACTGGCCGTATTCGTAGTTCGGCGCGATCGTGGCCCAGCGCTTGGCGGGAAGCTTGGCGGCTTCCTCCACCAGCATCGCGGCCTGCATGTAGTTCGACGGACGCAGACGGAAGGTGTATTTGTTGCCCTTCGACCAGGTGATCGCGTCGGTCAGCGGCTCGGCCGCCAGGAAGAACACTTTCTTCTGGTTGGCGAAGTCGCTGACGGCAAGGCCGATGTTCGACAGGAAGGTGCCGGCGAGCATCGCGACGTTCTCGCTCGACACCAGCTCGTTGGCCGCGGTCTGCGCGTCGGCCGGCTTGCCGCTGTCGTCCTTGGAGACCACGACGAGCTTCTTGCCGTTGATGCCGCCGGCCGCATTGACCTCCTCGACCGCGAGCTGCCAGCCCTTGCGATAGGGCTCGGTGAACGCCGGCAGCAGCGAGTAGCTGTTGATCTCGCCGATCTTGATCACGTCCTCGGCGCGCGCCGCGCCCGCCAGTCCCGCGACGGCAAGGCCCAGGCCTGCCGCAAGCATCGTTCTCCGTCGCATCCCTTCAGCCTCCAACTGTTAACCTGAGTTATCGTAGTCCGTCGTCGCCCTTGATCTCGGCGACCGTCAGCCCGCCGACCCGCGGCAGCGGACGCCCGCTGTCGGTGACGGCGAGCGCGACCATGATCTCGTTCGCACGCGGCGCATCGTTGATCTGCACCTCCATGCCGTCGAAATGACTGCGCACGAAGGCGGCGTCCTTGTGCCCGAGCGGAATATCGAGCGTACAGCCGACGCCGCCGCGCTTCTTCGACGACGGGATCAGCGCGGCGCCCTTGCCCAGCACCTTGCGCACCGGCGCGCCCATCTTCGGATGCAGGATCGCCGCCGCATGCTCCAGCTCGCCGTCGCTGCCGACGGCCGCGGCCTTGCCATAGCTGTGCGCGGCCGGCCCCTCGATGCCGAGCGCGGCCACCGCGCGCTTGGCCAGCATCTCGCCAAGTTCCTCGCCGATCGCGATCAGCGGCGAGAGATCCTCGACATAGCGGCCGGCGAACGGGTTTTCGATCACGGCCACCGCAGCCGCCCGCCGCGTCGGCGGCGAGATGGTCTTGCCCATCTCCTGATGAACTTCCTCCACCACGGTCACGATTTTTCTGATGACGGCGCTCATCGTCGGCAGTCCCTCATGTTCCAGCCCATCATAGATCAAACCTCACGCGGCTGCAGCCCGCAACCGGGACAGCCGGACGACCTCGACCAGACGCGCGCCGACGACACGGATGGTGCCGCGGAGCTGCAGGACGGCGCCTTCGATCAAGCCATCCGAAAGCAAAGCCTGCGCGCACCGTTCACCCGCCGCCAGCGCCCTCGCAACATCGCCATCGCTCAGCTCGCCGACCTCGCATGTGACGAGACGATGACCGAGATCGCTGTCCGGCTGCAGCTCGCAGGCGGGACGGCGGACCACGGCGGGATGTCCGGGCAGATCGACCGCATTGCCGATCACGGTTGCAGCGGCGTCGGCCGGCGCGGCGGTCCTCGCCAACACGGTGACCGCATCGGCGATGCCGAGAGAGAAGCTGCGGCCATGCCGGCCCGAGGTGGCGACGCCGCTGATGCCGTCATCTGCGCGCAGCGTCATCCGCTGCATCGTGCCGGCGCTGTCCGGCCGATCCATCAGCCCGACGCTGAACGTGGCGGCGGCCCGCAGATGCAGCGCAATATCGCCGCCATTGTTCACATAGGCGCGCGTCAGCTTCGCCGCGCTCAGCATGGCGCCAAGGACTTCCTCCGCCACCGAGCCGGCAACGGCGGCCATCGGCGTGATGAACATCCCAGCCGCGAACGGCGCCACCGCCGCATGCATGCGACGGGCGACGACGCCATGCAGAGGGCAACCGGGATCGGCGGCCTTTCGCAGCTCAGGCAGTTCCGAACAAAGTTCATCGAGCAAGCCCGTGAAGCGCTCCGCAGCAGCGCGATAGGCGGCGCGAATCTCGGGCTCCGGACCATCAGCGCCGATGATCAGATCAATGGGCCCATCCTGCAGATGCAGCCGCCGGTCCGACAACAATGCGATCTGGGGCTGACGGCTCATGCGCCCTGCCCCGGCCACGGCAGCTGGCGGAGATCCTTGCTGACGTCTTTCAGCGACGCGAGCGGTTGCACATAGTCCATGTGGCCGCCAAGCGCCTCATAGTCGGACAGCTTCATCGTGAACTCGATCGGCGCGACCAGCGCCGGCGTCGGCACGTAGCCGAAGGCGCCGGCCGGCATCTGCGTCACGTCCACCATGTAGGTGATGCCGCCACCCGGCCAGACATAGACCGGCGCGCCGCCCGACGTAACGCGCGTCAGCGCGTCCTTGACAGAGCGCGTCAGCCGCACCGGATTGTCGGTGACACCGGCGCGCAGCGAGCCGCCGGCACCGGCCATGAACAGCACGGTGCACAGCGCCGGCTCGCAATTCTCCTGGATGCGCTCGACAGAGAACTGCAGCTCCGGCGGCATGTCGCGCTGGACCGGCTTCAGGCTCTCGTCGAGCACGTAGTAGCCGGCATGCTCGCCGGTCGTCGACACCATCAACAGCGTCGTTCCCGGCTTTGCCGTCTTCGGATCGAACGGCCCGAGGATCGCGAGCGGATCGGAGATGTCCGTCCCGCCCCAGCCGGTTCCCGGCTGCGCCACCTGGAAGTAGCGGCCGGGCGTGGAGCGCCGGCCCTTCATCTTGATGCCGGTCGACGGAATGTCCAGCAGTTTGCCAGCCTGGTGCTCCGACAGCACGCCGGTGATGTGGTCGTCGACCACGACGACTTCGTCGACCTTGCCCTGCCACTGCTTGGCGAACATGCCGATCGTCGCCGAGCCGCAGCCGACACGCATGCGCTCTTCCTTGACACCGTTCACGATCGGCGGCTGCCCCGCCTGCACGATCACGCTGGCACCGCCGTCGATGGTGAGCTCGACCGCCTTGCGGTTGCTGAGATCCATCAGCACGTCGCAGGTGACGCGCCCCTCCTTCTTCGAGCCGCCGGTGAGGTGATGCACGCCGCCGAGCGACAGCATCTGCGAGCCGTATTCACTGGTCGTAACGTGCCCGACAGCCTCGCCGTCGACGCGCACCGTCGCGGCTTCCGGCCCGACATAGCGGTCGGTGTCGATCTTCACCTTGACGCCGCAATAGCTGAAGATGCCTTCGGTCACGACGGTGACCATGTCGACCCCCTCGACCTGCGACGACACGATGAACGGCGCCGGCTTGTAGTCGGGATAGGTCGTGCCGGCACCGATCGCGGTAACGAACAGCTCCGGTTGATGGACGATCTTGCCGTCCCAGTCGCTGCTCGCCTGGAACGGCACCAGCTTGCCGCCGTGCGACACCGTCCGCTCCAGCAGGATATGCGGATCGACCCGCACCAGCACACCGTCCTGATTGGCGTAGCGATCGCAGGCGCCCGCCGCGCCCGGCTTGATGTAGCACATCACCGGACAGGCATCGCAACGGATCTTGTCCCCTGCCGCGTCGCTCGCCGTATCAGTCACCATGCAGAGAAGCCCATCTTAGCGGTGACGGCAGTGATCACCGTCCGCCGCGGCAATTCGTTCGTACACGAATGATGTCGCGCCCGTCCGCCGACTGTCAAGCGCCACTGCGCCCGAAAAGCAGGTTTGCCGGATAATCGATCAGTTTGCCCTGCACAATGACGACAAATCGTGCACACGCTGCAATGCGAAACGCGGTACTTGCATGTTAGTACACAAACGATAGGCTCCCGGCGATCGCGATTGCGTTCTCGTTAACGATATCACAGCGGACGACAGAAGGGCATGACGCCAGCACCGATTCGGCTGACCGTGAACGGACTGACGCATGACGTCGCCGCCGCGCCCGGCACGCCCCTGCTCCACGTGCTGCGCAACGATCTGGCTCTGAATGGTCCGAAATACGGCTGCGGCCTCGGCGAGTGCGGCGCCTGCACCGTACTGATCGACGGCCGCGCCGCACGCTCCTGCGTGGTCCCCATCGAGGGCTGTGCCGGCCGCACCGTCACCACACTGGAAGGGCTCGGCTCGCGCGAAGCGCCTGATCCGGT
The DNA here is from genome assembly GCF_013178945.1 of Bradyrhizobium aeschynomenes. Taxonomy (GTDB): domain Bacteria; phylum Pseudomonadota; class Alphaproteobacteria; order Rhizobiales; family Xanthobacteraceae; genus Bradyrhizobium; species Bradyrhizobium aeschynomenes. The sequence goes on along the minus strand of NZ_JABFDM010000001.1, from coordinate 925,103 downwards.
ACAACAGGCCTTCATTGCCGAGCAGGCTGCGCAATGCGGCTATTGTCTCAATGGCATGATCATGACGACCAAGGCGCTGCTCGCCATCAAACCCGATCCCTCGCTCGACGAGATCAAGGAGGCGCTGCGCTACAATCTCTGCCGCTGCGGCGCCCATGTCGAAATTCTCCGCGCCGCGATGCGCGCCGCCGGACACACGCTCAAGGCGCTGGACTGATGACTGAGCGCGCCGCTCCCAAAGCCGATGATCCGCGCGGCATACTGACCGTCGAGCGCCGCGTCGCCGACGGCTCGTTTGAAACCTTCATCAGAATCACCGCGGCCGGCGAAGTCTCGGCCTTCAACGGGCACGTAGATCTCGGCACCGGCATCCGCACCGCCCTGGGACAGATCGTCGCAGAAGAGCTCGACGTTTCCTTCGCCCGTGTCGTCATCGTGCTTGGCGACACCGCCGTCGTGCCGAACCAGGGCGCGACCATCGCGAGCGAGACCATCCAGATCACCGCCGTGCCGCTGCGCAAGGCGGCGGCGCAGGCACGCGCCTTTCTGCTGGCGCGCGCGGCGGCGCAGTCGGGCATTGCGGTTCAGGAACTGACAGTTGAGGACGGGCTGGTCCGCGGTCCCAACAATCGCGTACTCAGCTATGGCGAGCTGATCGGCGACGACACGATCCGCCTCGAGCTCGCCGACGACGTCGCCGTCAAATCCGTGGACGACTACCAGGTGGTCGGCCGCTCGGTGCCGCGCGTCGATCTGCCGGCCAAGGCGACCGGCGAACTCACTTACGTGCACGACGTGCGCGTTCCCGGCATGCTGCACGGCCGCGTCGTTCGCCCTCCCTATGTCGGCGTCGATGCCGGCCCGTTCGTCGGCACCAGCCTTGTTGGCGTTGACAAAGATTCAGTGCGCGACATCCCGGGGCTGATCGATGTCGTCGTGATCGGTGACTTTATCGGCGTGGTTGCCGAACGCGAGGAGACCGCGGCCCTCGCCGCCGAGCGGCTGAAGGTGAATTGGAAGCCGGTGCCGACCTTGCGCGATCTCGACGACGTCGAGAATGCGCTGCGCGCCAATCCCTCCGAACCGCGCCGGCTGCTCGACAAGGGCGACGTCGATGCCGCGATCGCCGGCGCCGCCAAGCCGATGCGGCGGACCTACCTCTGGCCCTATCAGATGCACGGCTCGATCGGGCCGTCCTGCGCGGTCGCCGATGTTCGCGATGGACAGATCCGGATCTATTCGGGGACGCAGAACCCGCACATCCTGCGTACCGATCTCGCCAAGCTGATCGACTGCCCAGAGGATCAGATCGAGCTGATCCGGCTGGAAGCCGCCGGCTGCTACGGCCGGAACTGCGCCGACGACGTCACCGCCGATGCGCTGCTGCTGTCGCGCGCCGTCGGCCGCCCGGTGCGCGTGCAGCTGACGCGCGAGCAGGAGCATCTGTGGGAGCCGAAAGGCACCGCGCAACTGATGGACGTCAATGGCGGCCTCAATGCCGACGGCTCGGTCGCGGCCTACGAGTTCGCCACCCGCTATCCGTCGAACGGCGCGCCGACGCTGGCGCTGCTGCTGACCGGCCGCATCGCTCCGGAGCCGGCCATCTTCGAGATGGGCGACCGCACCGCGATCCCGCCTTACGATTACGACCACATGCGCGTGACGGCGCATGACATGCCGCCGGTCGTCCGCGCGTCCTGGATCCGTGGCGTCTCCGCGCTGCCCAATACGTTCGCGCACGAATCCTATATCGACGAGCTCGCCGCCGAGGCGGAGGTCGATCCGATCGAATACCGGCTGCGCTATCTCAAGGACGAGCGCGCGCGCGACCTTGTGAACGCCGTCGCCGAGCGCGCCGGCTGGACGCCTCGTCCGGTGCGGGAAGAAAAGACGCCCGACAATGGCGTCGTCCGCGGCCGCGGCTTTGCCTATGCGCTCTATGTCCACAGCAAGTTTCCCGGCTATGGCGCGGCATGGTCGGCATGGATCGCCGATGTCGCCGTGAATACGACGACCGGCGACGTCAGCGTCACACGCGTGGTTGCCGGTCAGGACTCCGGCCTGATGATCAATCCGGACGGCGTGCGGCACCAGATCGAAGGCAACGTCATCCAGTCGACCAGCCGCGCGCTGATGGAGGAGATTCCGTTCGCGCGCGGCAAGGTGGCAGCGCGGGAATGGGGCGCCTACCCGATCATCACCTTTCCCGACGTGCCTGAGATCGACGTTCTCATGCTGCCGCGGCCGGATCAGCCGCCGCTCGGCGTCGGCGAGTCCGCCTCCGTGCCAAGCGCCGCGGCGATCGCCAACGCAATCTATGACGCCACCGGCGTGCGCTTCCGCGAGCCGCCTTTCACGCCGGAGCGCATCCTGAAGGGATTGCGTGGCGAACGGGTCGAGCCGGTGACGCCCCAATCGCTTCCCGCACCGGACAGGCCGGCAAGGACGTGGCTCAAGCCGTTTGCCAAACGTGGCGGCCTCATCGCCAGCACCGTGGCCGCCTGTGCCGCGGCCATCGGCGTCGCGGCCGCCGTGCTGCCGTGGCGGGCCATCGCGCCGATCACGCGTCCTGATCCCTCGGTCTATTCCGCGGCGACGATCGCGCGCGGCGAGACACTCGCGGCGCTCGGCAATTGCGCGGTCTGCCACACTGCGGATGGCGGCCTGATCAATGCCGGTGGCCGGGCGCTGGAAACGCCGTTCGGCACGATCTTCAGCACCAACATCACGCCCGATGTCGACACCGGCATCGGCGCCTGGTCCTATCCCGCCTTCGAGCGGGCGATGCGCGAAGGCGTGCACCGCGACGGCCGGCAGCTCTATCCGGCCTTCCCCTACACGCATTTCGCGCGCACCGACGATGCCGACCTGCAGGCGATCTATGCCTATCTGATGGCACAGACGCCGGTGCGGCAGCAGGCGCCGGATAATGCACTGCGTTTCCCGTTCAATTTCCGCCCACTCGTTGCCGGGTGGAACGCGCTGTTTCACAGCACGCAGCCATTCCGGCCCGATCCGATCAAATCAGAGCAGTGGAATCGCGGCTTCTATCTCGTCGAAAGCCTCGGCCATTGCAGCGCCTGTCACTCGCCGCGCAATGCGCTCGGCGCCGAGCAGCGCAACGCCTATCTAGCCGGCGGCTTTGCCGATGGCTGGGAGGCGCCGGCGCTGACGTCGCTCTCCACCGCGCCGATCCCGTGGACCGAGGATGAACTCTACACGTATCTCCGTTCGGGACAGTCGCGATTCCATGGCGTAGCCGCTGGACCGATGGCGCCGATCGTCAAGGATCTCGCGACGCTGCCGGACGCCGATGTCCGCGCGATGGCGACCTATCTCGCTTCGTTCCAGGAGCCCGCGCCCGCGCCGGCAAAGCTGGAAGCTCTGGCCTCGGAGCTGGAGGCGCGCACCAAGGTCACTTCGGCCTCGTCTCCGGCAGCGCGGCTCTATCTGGGCGCCTGCGCGGTCTGTCACGAGGTCGGCGGCCTGCCGCTGTTCGGCAGCCGGCCCTCGCTCGCGCTCAACAGCAACCTGCACGGCGCGACGCCGGATAATCTGATCCAGGTCATCCTGCACGGAATCATGAAGCCTGCCTCGTCCGACCTCGGCTACATGCCGGCCTTCAAGGATCATTTGAGCGACGCGCAGCTTGCCGGGCTCGTCTCTTATCTGCGCGGCCAGTTTGCGCCGGACAAGCCGGCTTGGACGGGCGTCGACGCCGTCGTCAGCCGCATCCGCTCGGCCCAGCCGCACTGAGGTCGACGATGCTGCCCCTCCGCCCGGCGCCGCGACCACCACCCTGACGCGCATTCGGGCACCGCTTTGCCAGTAATTTCGCCTTGCGGCAGACGCCTTGCCGCTTCTAGAATTCGGGACTACGTTCCGAAAAATGGAACAAACGGTATCATCATGAGCGCCCTGACCAACGCCATCGACATCCTGCGCTGCTTTTCGACGTCGCGGCCCGACCTCTCATTTGCCGACGTGCAAGTCCTCACCGGCAAGCCGAAGAGCTCGACCTCCCGCCTGCTCCGTTCGCTGCGCGATTGCGGCCTGCTCGAGCAGGATCCGCACAGCCGCCGCTACCGCCCCGGCCTGCTCACCTTCGAGCTCGGACGCCTCCATCGCGCCCATGACGACCTGATCGCCACCGCGGAGCGCGAGCTGCGCGACGTCTGCGCGCGCACCGGCCATACCGGCTACATCGCCGTGCTCGATGGCTATCAGCAGGTCGTGCTGCGCATCGTGCCAGGCTCCAACCCGCTGCGCGTCGTCAATCCCCCCGGCCAGCGCACGCCGGCGATCATCACCTCGAACGGCCGCGCCATGCTGGCGCGTCTGTCCGACCAGGAGATCCGCGCGCGCGTGCCGCTCGACTATCCGAAGGTCCCCGCCAACTCGCCGCAGAACTTCGCCGAGCTGATGGCCCGGCTGAACGAGATCCGCCGCACCGGCATCTCCGACGCCGCCGACGAGGCGATCGAAGGCGTCGGCTCGCAGGGCTTCGCGCTCGCCAGCGGCGAGAGCGGCGAGCTGATCGGCATCGCAGTTTCCTATTCGGTCCAGGCCACCACCGAGATCGAGCGCGCCAACGTCCGCCGCGAGCTCGGCGCGATGGCCGCGAAGCTGCGGCGCATGACGGGCGATCCGCTGGGCCAGACCATCGAGCAGCTGACCGGACTCGCCTCCTGATGCCCGCGACCAGCGCGCCGCGCGTCAACAGCCTCGCGCTGTTGATCCTGCCGAGCGCGCTGCTGTTCGCGTTGTTCTTCTTCCTGCCGATCGGGCTGATGGCGGTCATGAGCGTCCTGACCGGCAATCCCGTGGTCATGCCCAATGTCGGCTTCACCACCAAGCACTACGCCCGCATGGGCAACGACAGCTACTATCTCGAGGTGATCTGGACCACGATCCGGATCGGCCTCTGGACCACCCTCGCAGCGCTGGTGATCGGCTATCCGCTGGCGCATTGGATGGCGCGGATCAGGAGCCGCACCGGCCATGCGCTGCTGCTGATGGCGGTTCTGGCGCCGATGCTGACCGGCATCGTCGTTCGCACCTTCGCCTGGATGACGCTGCTATCCGACAAGGGCGTCATCAACCAGATCCTGACCTCGTTCGGGCTGATCACCAAGCCGCTGCAGCTGATGTACAACGAGACCGGCATCATCATCGGCCTCGTCCACATCTACGTGCCGTTCATGGTGCTGACCCTGACAGGGGTGATCGGCCGTATCGACGAGCGGCTGGAGCAGGCGGCGGAGAATCTCGGCGCCAGCCCATGGCGCGCGTTCATGGAAGTCACCCTGCCGCTCAGCCTGCCCGGCATCCTCGCCGGCTCGCTGCTCGTGTTCGCGCTTGCGATCAGCGCCTACGTCACACCGATCCTGCTCGGCGGCTTCCAGATCATGACCCTGCCGATCCTGATCTATCAGCAGATCTCCGCGAACTTCAACGTCGGCTTCGCCGCGGCCCTCGGCATGGTGCTGCTCGCGATTTCGCTCATCCTCGTCATCGCCTATAATCACATGCTCGGCCTCGTCTCGGGCCAGCGCGGGCTGCAGTGAGACCGGTGATGACGAGCGTCGCGCCTCAATCGCAGCCTCATTTGACCGCTCCGATCGATCTGACGGCTGCGCCGGCACTTGTCGCCAAGGCGCCGCCGCGACGCCTAGGCCGCACGCTGTACCTGGCGGCCAACATCGCCGTCCTCGCCTTCCTGCTGACGCCGATCGCCATCGTGATCGTGTTCGCGCTCAACCCGACGCCCTTCATCCAGTTTCCGCCGGTCGGCGTCTCCTTGCGCTGGTTCGAAAAATTCTTCGCCTCGCGCGACTTCATGCATGCGCTGCTGTTCAGCCTCGAGGTCGCGGCGATGACGACGGTGGCGGCGACCGTGCTCGGCGCTTCCGCCGCGCTCGCCATCGCCCGCGGCAACCTGCCGGGCTCGCGCCTGATCGTGGCGACCATGCTGTCGCCGCTGATGCTGCCGGCGATCCTGACCGGCCTCGCGCTGTTTCAGTCCTACGTCCTGCTCGATGTCGGCCGTCCGCTGTGGGGACTGGTCGCGGGCCATACGCTGGTGACGATCCCTTATGTCGTCCGCACCACGCTTGCCGTGCTGCATAATTTCGATGTGCGGCTGGAGGAAGCGGCGCAAAATCTCGGCGCCAGCCCGGTCCGGACCTTCTTCGAAGTAACCCTTCCCCTGGTGAAGCCCGGCGTGCTGGCGGGCGCGATCTTCGCCTTCATCGTTTCGTTCGACCAGTTTCCGGTGTCGCTGTTCCTGGTCGCGCCCGGTAGCGAAACGATGCCGATCACGCTGTTCAACTATCTCAAATTCGATCTCGACGGCACAATTGGTGCCGCCTCCGTGGTATCGATCCTGCTCGCCTTCATGGTCGTCCTCGCGCTCGACCGCACCGTCGGCTTGCGCTCCTACGTCAAGCTCTAAGGGAGATCCTGGACATGACCGCTTCATCGCATCGCTTTCCCCTCAGCCGCCGACGCCTGCTGACCGGCGCAGCTTCGCTCGGCGCCGGCATTCTCGCGGCTCCCTATGTCGCGCGCGCGGATGAACCCGTTCTCAACATCACCGGCTGGGGCGGCAAATGGGGCGACGTGATGAAGGCCGAGATCGGCCCGGCCTTCGAGAGCGAGTTCAAGTGCAAGCTCAAGACCGATACCGCGCTGCCGTTCCTGCCGAAGCTGCAGGCGAGTTCGCGCTCGGCGCCGGTCTATGACGTGCTGCACACCAACTCCAACGAGCAGTGGGCTGCCGTCGAGATGGGTCTCGTCGAGCCGAAGATCGACCCCAAGCTGGTGCCGAACATCGCCGACGTCTATCCCTATGCCGTCAGCGACAAGATCGTCGGTGTCTGCATCTTTACCAGCGCCATCGGTCTGGGCATGCGCACCGACAAGGGTTATGGCAGCGTCACGTCCTGGAAGGACTACTGGGACGCCAAGTTCAACGGCGCGCGCGGCGGCTACGTCATCCCGGCCAACAGCCTGGGGCAGGCCTTCGTGATGATGTGCGGCACGCTCTACGGCAAGGGTCAGACCGATCTCGACGCCGCCTATGCGGCCTTGGAGAAGCTGAAGCCGATCAAGCTCGTCGACTTCACCGGCGCAATGGAGAAGCTGATCCTGTCCGGCGAGGCCGGCATCGGCATTCTCCACGATTCCGGCATCTATCGCTACGATGGTCAGAACCAGCCGGTCGACTTCGTCACGCCCAGCGAGGGCGTGCTGTCGCTCGAGCAGGTGCTCAGCATCACGCCGGGCAGCAAGGTGAAGGAGCTCGCTAACGCCTATATCAACTACATGCTGCGCCCCAACGTTCAAAAGCGCCTCGCAGAGACCGTCTGGTATTCACCGGCCAACAAGCAGGTCAAGCTCGACGCCAGGTATGATGCGAAGCTGCTGACGACGCCGGAGAAGGTCGGCAAGCTCATCCAGGTCGACTGGAAGTGGTACAACGCGCAGAAGGACGAGATCGACAGCCGGGTCAACCGGATCTTCCGTGCATGAGCGCAAACATCGAGATCGCGGGCGTCAGCAAGATCTATGACGGCGGCGTCCGCGCCGTCGACGCGATCGCGATGGACATCAGGCCGGGCGAGTTCTTCTCTCTGCTCGGTCCGTCCGGCTGCGGCAAGACCACGACGTTGCGCATGATCGCGGGCTTCGACAGTCCCAGCGCCGGCGAGATCCGTCTCGACGGCGCCGACATTACCCATGTCCCTGCGCACAAGCGCGACATGGCGATGGTGTTCCAGAACTACGCGCTGTTCCCGCACCGGACGGTGGCCGAGAACGTCGCCTTCGGCCTGCGCATGCGTAAGATCGACAAGGCGACCATCGCGACCAAGGTGAAGGCAGCGCTCGCGATGGTCGAGCTCTCGGGCATGGAGGACCGCAAGCCGGCACAATTGTCCGGCGGCCAGCAGCAGCGCGTCGCGCTCGCCCGCGCCATCGTCATCTCGCCGCGTGTCCTGCTCTGCGACGAGCCGCTCGGCGCACTCGACAAGAAGCTGCGGCAACAGATGCAGTTCGAGCTCAAGCAGTTGCAGAAGGCGCTCGGGCTCACGCTCGTCTTCGTCACCCACGACCAGGAGGAAGCGCTGGCCATGTCCGACCGCATCGCGGTCATGAATGCCGGCCGGGTCGAGCAGATCGGCACGCCGGTCGAGATCTACGACCAGCCGCGCACGTGCTTCGTCGCCGACTTCATCGGCGACACCAACATCTTCCGCGGTCAGCGCGTGACAATGGATCACGGCATCGGCATCGCTGCCGGCAATGGCTTGTTGCTGGCGCTCCCGGACAACATCGCAGCAGCCGGAAGCGAGGTTCTGTCGGTCGCGCTCCGGCCGGAAAAGATCGCGGTCGCGCCGGCCGATCCCGTCGAGGCGAGGAGCAAGGGCATGTCCACGCGCGGCACGGTCGAGAGCACGAACTTCCTCGGCGGCGCCGTGCTCTATCGCCTGGTCCTCGACAGTGGGCATCGCGTACTGGTGCAACAGCCGAATTCCGGCGCCCCGCTGCATCCGCCAGGACAGGCGGTCGCGCTTGGCTGGCGTCCGGCCGATCTCGTCATTCTCGAGGATTGATGTTTTGAACCTCATGTTTTCATCCATGCAGCCGTGCCGCGTTACGCCCGCACAGGTTTTCGTCGCAGAGCCGGCGTCATGAGCCCGGCCGATATGAAGACGATCAGCCTCGACGACATCGAGGCGCTGGCGGTCGGCGCCTGGATCCTCGGCACCGGCGGCGGCGGCAGCCCCTATCTCGGCCTGCTCAATCTGCGCCGGCTGTATGCGGAAGGGCATCGCGTGCAGCTGATGTCGCCGCTCGATCTCGGCGACGACGACTGGGTCGCCGTGGTGTCCAACATGGGCGCGCCTCTGGTGGGCCAGGAGCGGCTCGCCGACAGCCGCAGCATCGCGCGCGCCGTGCGCATGCAGGAGGAGATCAACGGCATCAAATTTCGCGCCGTGATGTCGGTCGAGATCGGCGGCGGCAATGGCATGCAGGCGCTGATGGCGGCCGCGCATCTCGGCATTCCCGTGGTCGATGCCGACTGCATGGGACGCGCCTTCCCGGAGGCGCAGATGACATCGGTGGCGATCGGCGATCTCAAGCCTTATCCGTGCACGCTGTATGATCCGCGCGGCATCGAGGTCGTCGTGACCAAGGTGCCCTCGTGGAAGTGGATGGAGCGCGCCAGCCGCAAGATCTGCGTCGAGATGGGCTCTATCGCATCGACCAGCAAGGCGCCCCGCACCGGCCGCGAGGTCAAGGACTGGGGCATCCACTTCACGACCACCAAGGCCATCGCCATCGGCCGGGCCGTGAACGCCGCGAACAAGAACCACCAGGATCCGATCGCGGCGATCCTCGCCTGCGAGGGCGGACAGCGGCTGTTCACCGGCAAGATCGTCGACGTCGAGCGCCGCACCACCGAGGGTTTTTTGCGCGGCTCTGCGGTCGTGGAGGGCAGCGACGGCGATCGCGGCACGCGGCTCAAGCTGTCGTTTCAGAACGAGTGGATCGTGGCCTGGCGCGACGCGCAGGCGATCGCAATGTCGCCCGACCTGATCTGCGTGCTCGACAGCGTGAACGGCCATGGCATCGGCACGGAAACCGTGCGCTACGGCCAGCGCGTCACCGTCGCCGCGCTGCCCGCCCCCGCCGTGCTGACCAGCCCTCGAGGGCTGGAGTTCGTGGGCCCCCGCGCCTTTGGTTATGACCTCGATTTCCGGTCGCTGTTTGCGACCCCTGGAGCGTCCTGAATGAAGCGGATTGGCATTGACGTCGGTGGCACCAACACCGACGCCGTCCTGATTGCCGACGACAAGGTCGTCCACTCCGTCAAGGCCGCCACCACCGCCGACGTCACCTCCGGCATTCTGGCCGCGCTGAAGGCGTTGCGCGCCAATCCCGCGGCGGCCGTGCCGGTCGATGCGGTCGTCATCGGCACCACGCATTTCATCAATGCGGTGGTGCAGCGCCGGCACCTGCAGAAGATCGGCGCCGTCCGGATCGGCATGCCGGCCTCGGCGTCGCTGCCGCCGTTCTGCGACTGGCCGGCGGACCTCGCCGCGCTGGTCAGCGGCGAGACCTTCATGCTCGAGGGCGGGCACGACTATGATGGCCGCCTCTTCATGCCGCTCGACACCGACGGCCTGAAGGCCGCCGCGCGCGCGATCAAGGCCAAGGGGCTGCGCTCGGTCGCGGTCGCCTCGTCGTTCTCGCCGCTCGATCCGACCCACGAAAACACCGCGCGGGAGATCTTTGCCGAGATCTGCCCCGACGTTGCCGTCACGCTCTCGCACGACCTCGGACGGATCGGCCTGTTGGAGCGCGAGAATGCCGCGCTGCTCAACGCCGCGCTCCACGACCTCGCGGTCACGACCGTCGCCGCCTTCCGCAAGGCGATCGCGGATTCGGGCATCGATGCGCCGCTGTTCCTGACGCAGAACGACGGCACCGTGATGCAGGCGGAGATCGCGACCGCCTTCCCGGTCATGAGCTTCGCCTCCGGCGCCACCAACTCGATGCGCGGCGCCGCGTATCTCTCGGGCCTCGACGACGCCATGGTCGTCGACGTCGGCGGCACCACCAGCGACATCGGCCAGTTGCGCCACGGCTTTCCGCGCGAGGCCAACGCCGTGGTCGAGGTCGGCGGCGTGCGCACGCTGTTCCGGATGCCCGACCTGCTCTCGATCGGCCTCGGCGGCGGCAGCCACGTCGACGAGAACCCGGTCCGCGTCGGGCCTGTCAGCGTCGGATACCGGCTGACGTCCGACGCGCTGGTGTTCGGCGGCGACCAGCTCACCGCAACCGACATCGCCGTCGCAGCGGGGCTGATCGACATCGGCGATCGCGCGCGCGTCGCGCATCTGCCGAGAAGCCTGATCGACGCCGCGCTCGCGGATGCCCATCGCAAGCTCGAGGGCGACATCGACCGCATGAAGACCGAGGCCGGCGACGTGCCGCTGCTCGCGGTCGGCGGCGGCGCCTTCCTGGTGCCGGAGCGGCTTGCCGGCATTTCCGAGATCGTCCGCGTCGACCATGGTGACTGCGCCAACGCGGTCGGCGCCGCCATCGCCCAGGTCTCCGGCGAGGCCGACCAGGTGTTCCGCGACATGACCCGCGACGAGGCCATCGCGGCCGCCCGCGGCATCGCCGAGGCGCGGGCCGTGCAGGCCGGCGCCGCAGCCGATACGCTCAAGACGGTCGACGTCGAGGACATGCCGATCGCCTACCTCCCCGGCAACGCGCTGCGCGTCCGCGTCCGCGTGGCCGGCGCCATCGCCGAGCCGAACATCGGCGCGGCCGCGTAGCCGCGCCGCCTCACGCCAGCTCGGCCATCCTGATCACCCCTGCCTCGGCGCCTTCAGCCTTGGCAGCCGCCATCGAGCCGCCGAGATCGATGCCGCGGCAGGCGTCGTCGACGACCACCGCCGCGAAGCCGAGCCGGCGCGCGTCGACGGCCGAATAGTGCACGCAGAAATCGGTCGCGAGACCGACGAGAAAAACCCGCTTCAATCCGCGCTCGCGCAGATATCCGGCAAGGCCGGTCGGCGTGGTCTTGTCGTTCTCGAAGAACGCCGAATAGGAATCGATCGCGGGGCGAAAGCCCTTGCGGATGATCATCTGCGCCTTGTCGGTTGCAAGGCCCGGATGAAACGCCGCGCCCGGCGTGCCCTGGATGCAGTGGTCCGGCCACAAGGTCTGCGGCCCGTAGGGCATCGTGACGCTCTCGAACGGCGCCTTGCCCGGATGGCTGGAGGCGAACGAACTGTGTCCCGCCGGATGCCAGTCCTGCGTCAGCACGACGTGATCGAACAGCCCGCTCAGCCGGTTGATCACGGGGACCACGGCATCGCCGTCGGCCACCGCCAGCGCGCCGCCGGGGCAAAAGTCGTTCTGCACATCGATGATGAGCAGCAAATCCTCGTTGGCCTTGATCTGCATCCCTGTCTGCACCCGTTTCATCAAACTTCGCCAAAAATTCCGCCAAGGATGGCCTCGGCACGCGGCGATCTCAAGCCGGACCGCCGAACATTCCGCCAACAGCCAGCCCCTCCATTCTGGAATCCCTGCCCTGCGGGCCGGCCCTGGAAACGCCGGACGGACTGATGGATTCTCCCCGCTGGAGAGAAGCCGATGCCCACCGCCGTCACATGCCGCTCCGCCAGCCAGCGCCTCGAGCGCTGGGCGATCGCCACACTGCTGGACGCCGGGGCGATCGTCGCGTGCGAGCCGCACGGCTGGATGCTGGATCGCGGCGATCCGCAGGCGCAGGCAGCGGCACTCCGCATCGCGCGCGACGATCCGCCGCGCGGTGTCAGCCGTTCGGAAGCGGTTGCAGCGATCGAGGAGGTGCTGGGCGCGATCGGCGACACCTGCCCTGAGTGTTCTGGCGAAGGCGAGGCGGAAGAATTGCCAAGATTCAGATAAGTGATTCCGCCTCTACCCGAAGATGTCCTAGCCTGCGGCATCGACCGGGAGACGTCGTCATGCCAAAGCATTCCGCCCCATGGCTGCTGCGTAAACCATGCCCGACCTGCGGCCGGGCCCTCGTGGTGCGCGAAGGCAAGGGCGAGCGGCACGAGCTGATCTGTCCGGTCTGCGACGGTCCCGATCCGCTGCATTCGCCGAGGGCGCTCGGCTGGACCAGGGGATCGCTGCGGCCGCCGGAGCGGCCGCAGAAGAATTGACGTCACGAACGCGAAAGCTTGCGCTCGACCTTCTTGCGGCTGTTGCCCACCTTCTTGACCGCCTTCTTCACGGCCGACGCCGAGCGGCCGCTCTTCCTGGCTTCGTAGCCGACTTCGTAGTCCTGACCGCCCGCGACGCGGGCACGATCCTGCTTGCGTCCACGCGCCGATGTCTTCGCCGCGGCCTTCTTCGTCGTGGCCATGATGGTCCTCCTTGTCAGCGCGCAACGCACGAATCGGCCGATCAGTTCCGCCGACGACAGGAGGCCTCATGCCGATCACCCGATGTCGAACTTGACGCCCTGCGCCAGCGGCAGGCTGCGGCCGTAGTTCACGGTGTTGGTGGCGCGGCGCATATACGCCTTCCATGAATCCGATCCCGACTCGCGGCCGCCGCCGGTCTCCTTCTCGCCGCCGAACGCGCCGCCGATCTCGGCGCCCGAAGGGCCGATGTTGACATTGGCGATGCCGCAATCGGAGCCGCGCGAGGACACGAACAATTCGGCCTCGCGCAGATCGTTGGTGAAGATCGACGACGACAGTCCCTGCGGCACGGCATTGTGCAGCTCGATCGCGGCGTCGAGGTCGCGATAGGGCATCACGTAGAGGATCGGCGCAAAGGTCTCGCGCTCGACCGGGCCGCTCTGGGTGGCGATCTCGACCAGCGCCGGCCGCACGTAAAATGCGCCTTCAAAGCCACCGACCGCGATGCGCTCGCCGCCGAACACGCGACCGCCGTGATCCCGCGCCGCGCTCAGGGCGTCCTGCATGGTGTCATAGGCGCGGCGATCGATCAGCGGACCGATCAAGGTGCCCTGCTCCAGCGGATTGCCGATCGCGACCGAGGCATAGGCCTGCTTCAGGCGCGGCACCAGATGCTCATACACATCCGCATGGACGAACAGGCGGCGCAGGCTGGTGCAGCGCTGGCCGGCGGTGCCCATCGCGGCGAAGGCCACGGCGCGCAAGGTGAGATCGAGATCGGCCGAGGGCGCGACGATCGCGGCATTGTTGCCGCCGAGCTCGAGAAGGGCGCGGGCAAAGCGGCCGGCAAGACAGGCGCCGACCACGCGTCCCATCGCGGTCGATCCGGTCGCCGACACCAGCGGCACCCTGACGTCGTCGACCAGCATCTCGCCGACGGCGCGGCCGCCGAGCAGCAGGCCGGTCAGACCATCCGGCGCGTCGCCGCCGTTACGGCGAAAGCGGGCCAGCGCACGCGCCAGCAGCGCGTCGGTCGCCAGCGCCGTCAGCGGCGTCTTCTCCGAGGGCTTCCAGACGACGCTGTTGCCGCACACCAGCGCGATCGCCGCGTTCCAGGCCCACACCGCGACGGGAAAGTTGAAGGCCGAGATGACGCCGGTCACGCCGAGGGGATGCCATGTCTCCATCATGCGGTGCTCGGCGCGCTCGGTGGCGATGGTCAGGCCGTAGAGCTGGCGCGACAGGCCGACGGCGAAGTCGCAGATGTCGATCATCTCCTGGACCTCGCCGAGCCCCTCGGAAACGATCTTGCCGGCCTCGATCGAGACCAGCCGGCCGAGCGCCGCCTTGTTGGCGCGCAGCTCCTCGCCGAGCAGCCGCACCAGCTCGCCGCGCTTCGGCGCCGGCAGCAGCCGCCACTGCAGGAACGCGGCATGCGCCCGCGCGATCACGGCCGTCGCGTCCGCCCTGGTGTCGTCATGCACATGCGCCAGCACCTCGCCGGTCACCGGCGAGCGGGCGGCGCGCGTCCCGCCGCGCAGGCGCTCCGGCGCGACACCGAGCGAGGTCAGGATCTCGGCCGTCTGGGCGGTGAGGTTGAGAGGATCGGCAGGGCTGGCGGACATATGCAACTCCGGATTTGTCTTTCGCGCCGGTGCGCGTGAGACGATCATGGATGATCCATCGTGAATGCCCCCGTGTAGATCAAATTCCGGCGGGGCGCGAGCATCGGGGCGCTGGGCAATCGGCCACTCGGCGGCGGGATGACAGGGCGGCGGACCGACTCATGACGGACCGGCGCATATCGGCGCGATCCGCGACGCCGACGCGCCCGGGCTGTTGAGATCGACGGACCCTCGCAGAGCACGAGGGCGCAGGGAATGCCGGGCGCTGGCCGCAACCCATGGCCCGCCTGCAGCAAAAAAGCAGGCGGCAGTCACCACAGGTTCAGCCGAACTCCGGCATTCCCTGCGCGATGGTCTCACGCTTATATCGTGCTCTCCTCGGTGTACGGCTCCTTAGCCACCGTCGCCCTCGGGATCGCCCGAAAGCTTAGCGCCAGCGTCGCGGCGCCAGAACCACACGACTTTGCGTCCGAAAGCTCACCGCTCGTCCGCGCACCAGGTGCGCGACGGCAAGCCCGCGGCCATCGCCTCCCCGCCTCACGTGTCGTGACGATCGCGATACGCCCCTCGTGGCGAAGCAGGATGCGTGCAATAGAGCATACTTTCTGGAAAAGCGAAAGAGGAATCTTTTGTGAGGCAGGAAAAGAAGGGTGCGCGCCCCGCAGGTCCGGAGCGCACTGGAGGGGGGGGATCATCGCCTAGCCTGAATACTCCACGATCCGTCTATTCATCTGCGGCATGCCAATAATCGGACGTGCGCATCAAGCAAGCCATTCCTGCGCTCCAAATATCACTTACTCTTATTCTCTGGATCACCTCTTCGAGGTCGGCCGGCCAGTGATACAGTTTCTTATTCTCCCTTCGATCCACTGCATGGGTCCACATCGCGGCGACATCAGAAAATTCCGCATCAAGCACAACGTTACAGAGAAAATTATACTGATAGTACCGCAAATCTACGCCGAATCCGACCACGCGAAGATCCTTGATCAGGGACTCGGAATCACGACCGATTGCAACTTGCGAATACTTCAAACCAAGTTCTTCGTCTAAGGCGCGCCTGACGACTGCAAACAAGTCGATACGCCCAAGCCTATTCACATTTGCCGTCGGACGAATGCCTTCGACGACCGCCACGTCAAATTCATCGCGACGGAAACTTACGTTTTGCCTCTGGCCGATTACGATGGAATCGTCTCTAGCGCATACAACGTTGACAACGACTCCGACACCTGATGTTAGGTGCGTCAGAACATTTTTGGGATCATCCTGTGAAATCAACTGCTCCCACCTGAAGCGCAGTCCGCCCGGCCCCTTCGCCGCGCAATTGAACCGGTAGAACGATCGAACAAACTTTACGTCCAATATCGGCCGTTCATCCAAGTCAGGTTTCGTAGTTACACTTATCGACTTTATAGCGACGGTTGGATTATCGCTTGTTTCAGATTTTCGTCGCTTCCAATCCCGTTTAATATCTACGGCAAGGCTGTTGAACTGCGCATCTTCTGGATCTAGGACCTTCGGCGCCCTTAATATCTGAAGCTGCAATTCATCGCGGCCAAATCCTCCGGGTCCTGCCGAAACAACGTCGACCCAAGTTGTCCAGCTTTTTCTAATGCTGAGCGCCGCACATGCTAGCGGACCGAACTCAGCTGCAGCATATCGCTGCCTTACGTCTCCTGTTATGAGATGCGAGTTTATGCCTGCGACGTTCTCGCTGCCAACCCTCAGGCTTTGATTGTTGAGCAACTCAGCTGCATCTTCGTGTGAAATGAGAGAGCCACGAAGTATCCAATACAACGTTTCATCATCCCCCTCGTACTTCTTCAATTCAACGCTCTCGACATCCTCTTTCGAAATCGTGACACGCCGAATTTTGGTTGCTCCGCTTTCCGCAATGCAGGCCGCGATATTAGCGACGTCGATACGTGTGAGCTTACCCTTGACGTCCGCAAGGTAGTTGCGCACGTGGTGTGGAAGCTTGGGATCTATGGGATCCCGGAGAGCGTTGTGTCGCTGAGCTGCGACCAGCCGTCCCAAAGGGTGAGGTGGGTATTCCGTCCGCCTAGCCATCAAAAACCTCCGCAAGCCTTTGTCAAACAACGGGATTTATCCCGACCTGCCCGTGGAACCGATGCACATATACGGTTTGCATTGCTCGCCGGAACATTTTTCCGCCCGGTGCGCTCAGGAAAGGGCACCCCAATGATGACCTACGCCTGCATTACGTTGATCTCCGCCCACCTAGTGATGGCCGTCGGCTACTGGCTTCTGCTGTTGGCTCACGGATAGAGACAACACCCTGTCCCAGCAAATTGAGGACGGGCGTTGAGCCCGTCCTCTTTTCTTGGCGGTCGTCAGGACGACAACGACGCATATAATTCGTCTAAAACGAAATCTCAAACTTGACCGGCGCGGGAGACGTCAGACGGGACGAGCCGAGCTCCCGCAGGCCAGAGCGAGGGCCGCGTCAAACCGCGGACCTATGCACGGAGGCCGGCCCCCGCGCGACAGCTCCCGCGTGCAGGACCGTCCCGATCCGCCACACTGCAATAGCGGCCACCAGCATGGTCGCCGGGCCCCACAATGACACGACACGTTCGTGGACCTCGAGAACAAAGGTCAGCCTCATTGCATCGTAGAGCATATGTGCGACGATCAGGCTGAGTACGACGCCGGTCCACGGCTCTCCGCCTCGCCGTAACGACAGCACCAAGGCAGCGCCGATGAATGCGCCACACGCAACCAGCGTGGCTGCAGCGCGCACGGCCTGAAACGGCATCAGCCAGTACGGCGTCCTTGCAAAAGTCCAACCGGCGGCGCTGACCGCCGGGTCCACGCAGGCGAGCACGGCAAAGACGGCCAGAAACCAGTATCCGACGCGAAAGATGAACCTCGGCTTCGACAACCATTCGACCAGCCTGAGCGCGCCGGCCGCTGCCGCGAGGAAGGCCAATTGGGCCGCCAGGCCGAACACGATCCTCTCCATGGAGGACAGCGGCTGATCACCGATCAGCTTGACCACGTTGACGAGCCAGAGATGGCAGGGCAGCGCGAGGGCCGCGCCGATCCAGCGCGGGGCTCCAAGGCCGAGAGCAATGCGAAGAGCTCCGAAAATTCCCAACAGGCAGCCGGCGATCGCGAACGCCCAATACCAGGAGATGAATGCAAGTCCCGGATCGACAGCCATCGAGCCGGCGACCAATCCGGCAAGCATCGTCACAGCTATCAGATAGGATGGGGGCGGCAGCCAGGCGGCCGCCCTCTTGAATATCTCACCAATCTCACGATTGACGACCATGCACGATGTCCCCCGCAAAGAGTGATGCTGCCGCGCGACGTACGCGCCGGTGCACATATGCATCATCTGACGAAAAGCCAGACGATCATGCGCCCACAACGGTTCGCCACGTGCTAGCTCGCGATCTGGATCGGGAGCACGACATAGGCTGCGTAGAGTACGGCGAGCAGAACGCCGATTGCCAGGGATTGCAGCGCGACCAGCAGCCAGAACAGTCGCGGGTTGTCGTATCTCGACAGCACCAGTCCGACGCCGAGCCTGACCTGCATCGTTCGAAGGCTGTTGAATAATTTCAGCACCGCCCATGCAAAGGGCAGGACGATGACGAGCAGGATCGACGTCACCTGCATCGGACGATGGCCTCGGGTGATCGCTCGCCGCACCCTCGCGCGGCTCGCCGAATGACGGCTGAGCTTCGGCAGGCCGCGAGAAGTCGCATCATGGGACGGCATCAGCCAGGCGGATGAAGCCCAGCAGGTTCGGCTCGGTCATGCCATGCGTGACCAGCCTGACGGCATCCGCGCTGTTGCCTTCGATCGAGGTGAACGTGCTCCCGTCGACGGAATAGATCACGCCGGCCTGCCCCGGCGTGCCGCCGGACTTCCCGGCGCGCGCATCGCTCAGCTCCGAAGCCGTTCTTACCCGGAGGAAGACGGCAATATCGCCGGGCAGCGCCGGCTTCTCGCCCGGCAGGAATGTGAGCTTCTTGCGCAGGGCATCGTTCCAGATCTGGGCGTTGGCTGCGGACGGCGTGATCTTCACCGGACTGTCCACCTTGAGGATCAGCCACGAGATGAACGCCGCGCTCCACGGCGCCTGCCCCATCTGCATCGGGTCCAGGTTCACGGCCCGCCAATAGTCGGCAATCCGGTCGGCCGATGTCGTCTCTTCGACGTTCTTGTTGATCTCGCTGACCGCCAGGGTCAGGAGCCTGCTCGCCGATTGGGTCTGGCCGGGACTGGGCGCAGGCGGCTGAAGATTGTAGTGCGGCAGCTCGAAGTCGCGACGCCCCAGGGTCGGAGGGATCACCGCTTCGCTGGGCGACTTCGTCCCCTCCAGATCGGCGAGCGCCATTCGTTCCAGCTCGCCGCGGTTCAGGCTGTTGAGGACGCCCGCGCGAACCAGGAACAACAGAACCGCCGCGCGCGCTCGCGTATCGTCACTCTTCGCCAGCTCCTTCTCGATGACCTTGTAGGCGAAGTCGCGCTCCTCCTTGGTCGCCTTGCGTGTGGCGTCCGCGGCAGCCGCGCCCTCCTGAAGGTCGTTCTTGAGCTTGGCCAATTGACGCTCGCGCTCGTCATCCGAACGCTTCTGTGCCTCCCCCAGCGTCGATTCGAGTTGCTTGATCGCGATCGAATTGAACGTCGTCTGCTGGCTTTGGAAGTACCCGACGAGGCCATTCGCCATGATCGTGATCGTCCCGACGAGCGTCACGACCAATGGCGTGTTGTGCCAGAACTTGAGGCGTTCGATCCGATCCGAGGTCTGTCTTTCCGCGCGCTTCTCGGGTAGCAGCGCGAGCTGAGCTCGTTCTTCCAAAGCTTTGTCCAGCAGAATCCGTTTGTACTCCGGCGGAAGATCCGGGTCCTTCAGAAAAGGAAACTCCTCCGACCAATTGATCAACGCCTCCCCCCTGATCCCGGTCTCTGTTTTTTCGGTCCGTTCCTCGCGGTGCCTTTCTCGACGCGGCGATGCTAGCCCGGCCTGCCCCCTTTGCCAAGCTTCCGGCCGTCAGCCGGCAACTAACAGGACGCGGCGCCGACGGCCGCCAGCCAGCACGAAGGAGATGCCGGCAGATCCCGGTTTCGACAGCGCCGGGGTCGGGCTATGTTGCCCGCCTCCTCCGGCAAGCGGGCAATCGACCATGACCGAAACGCACTCAGCGCGGGACGCCGTCTGGCAGTCCATCCAGGACGAGGCCCGGCTGGGCCTGGTGAGCGATCCGATATTTGGCGGCGCCGCGGCGGCCGCGATTCAAGATCATCCGGACCTCGGCAGTGTCGTGGCGCACCAGATCGGCACCCGCCTCGGCAGGACCCCGGGCGAGCGCGCGCAGCTTGCTGCCATCGCGCGCCGAGCCCAGCGCGCGTCCCCCGATCTCGTCGATGCCGCCGGCGTTGATCTGCGCGCCATCGCGGCCCGCGATCCGGCAACCACGTCGCTGCTGCCGCCGCTGCTGAACTACAAGGGCTACATCGCGATGCAGGCGTTTCGTGTCTCGCACTGGCTCTGGACCCACGCGCAGCCCGACCTCGCATTGCTGCTCCAGGCCGAGGCGTCGACGTCGCTGCAGGTGAGCATCCATCCTTCGGCGCAGATCGGGACGGCGGTGTTTCTCGATCACGCCACCGGCATCGTCATCGGCGCGTTCAGCACCATCGGCGACGGCGTCACCATCCTGCAGAACGTCACCATCGGGCGTCACGATGCCCTGCCCGGGCGCGGCCCGCGGATCGGCCGCGGCGTGCTGCTGTCGTCGGGCGCGACGGTGCTCGGCGATGTCGCGATCGGCGACTTCGCCAAGATCGGCGCAGGAGCGGTGGTCACATCCGATGTGCCGGCCGGCTGCACGGCCGTGGGCACGCCGGCGCGGCTGACGAACTGCCTGGACACACCGAGCCCGGCCGGGACGTGAGGCCATGGCGCGCGAAAGCCGCCCATGGGCGGCTTTCATGTCCTCATCGCGGTCCGAAGATCAGGCCGCAGCGTTTGCCGGCAGGGCTCGGGCGCTCGGCTTGGCCTGCGCGAGATGCGTCTTCCATGCCTCGATGGCGACGACGAGCGAGGTGATCGCCCAGAACACGGGATACTCATAGCCGCCGGTGTTCCAGGTCCAGCCGAAGCCCTTGACGACCTGCAGCGCGTAGACCGCGAACAGCAGCAACGCGGTGGCGCCGAGCGCGGCGAAGCGCGTGCAGATGCCGAGCACCAACGCTATTCCGGCGGCGGATTCCGCGGCGGCAGCGATCAAAACCCAGGCCTCCGGCGGATGAAAGCCTGCCTTCGCGAAGAAGCCCGCAGTCGCGGCCGACACCGCGCCGCCGGCAAACTTTCCCGCGACGTGAGGAAACAGAAACAATCCGCAAATGATGCGAAGAATGTTCGAGCCGTTCGTAAGATCGAAATTGTCCGCCTTGATGCGGAAGTCGTCCTTTGTGAGCCACATGACTCAACTCCTTTCTGTTGAGTCGAATGTTCCATCGAACAGAGTTGCCGCCATTGCGGCAAATCAAGTGCGCCGCGGTGAAAACTCAGGGCTGCGTTGCGGGATCGTGCGTCGCGCGATCCCTGCGTTGATCAGGTATTTCTCCGGGTGATGCGCGTGATTGCGCTCGACGGGGATAGTGCCTCAACTCTCCACGCCAGGAACGGGCGGCAGAAGTTGAGTGCACCGTCACCGAGTGGAGAGTGCACTATCAGAACAGGACGAACTAACCTGCCCAGGGCACACTGATTCCGCCTGCGCTACGGGCCGCAATGGCAGCCTTGGCGGCTCCCCCCTTCGTAGTCGTCGTGCAGGCGCACCCAGTCGGACAGATTGCCGCGCCCGGGCTCGTTGCGGCCCTTTGGCGTAAGGTCGAGATAATGATAGGCGCCGATCAGCGGATCGCCGCCGCGGGAGCGAACCTGGAAGGTGCAGAAGATGTCGCCGGCGTCGTCCTTGTAGAACACGGTCAGGCCGGGCAGCTCGCGCGAGCTGCCGCGCAGCGGCGCGAAATTGTACACGGCCGTGCCTGCCGCGATCTGCTCGTCCGAGAACGAGACATTGTAGTCAGCATTGAAATCGCTGCCCTCGGACGACACCCAGTCGAAAGCCCAGCCCATGCGCGCCTTGAACGGCGCGATGTCCGCGAGGGGCGCGCGCGACACCACGACGAGGCTGACGTCGTGCTGCCGCAGATGCTGGTTGGCACCGTCGATATGGTCGCACAGGAAGGAGCAGCCGGGACAGCGGTGCGGATCGCCCGGCGCCATCATGAAATGGTAGATGATCAGCTGGCTGCGTCCCTGAAACAGGTCGCCCAGGCGCGCCGGCCCGTTCGGCGTCTGGAAGACATAGTCTTTCTCGACCTTGACCCAAGGCAGGTTCCGTCGGGCTTCGGCCAGGGCGTCGCGCTGCCGCATGAAGGCCTTTTCGCTGGCGAGGTGGGCGCGATGCGCTTCGGTCCATTCCGACTGCGAGACTATTCGGGGGAGCGTCATGCCGGCTTCTCCTGTTTCCCCGAGGACGAGCCGATGAGCAGCCAGCCGACATCGGAGCGCAGCTTTTTTACTGGCGAGCCGGCCGGAGTCGCGGCCGGGCGAGACCAGGCCAACGGCCCACGGCCGCACGCCCGGAGCGAGGCGCTCGCCACGGCGTGCTGGACGCGAATGGTTCCGCACGCTCCCCCCGGACTGCGTACGTCTCGCCACCATCAGCTCCGTATTGTCCCGAATTGTATTTCCGGAGTGATCCGTCAATTGATCTCGTCTGTTTTGGAAGGTGATGTCAGACGTGTCGGATAAGATTGGCTCTTTACGCGGAGGTCCAAGCGACCAGCCGCCTTGCCGCAGTTGCGGTCAGCGCGCGAGGGTGGTTCGGAGCATCCTGAATCCCCGGACCGGGGAGTCAGCCCGCATGTTCGACTGCACCGCCTGCGGAACTCTCAACTGGATGGAACCGAACCGGTAAGGCGAACCTCAACTGCTCGGGTCCTTGGGACCTGGCTGAAGGTTCCGGGCCTCTTCGTCCGCGAGAAGCTGCTGCAGGATCTTGCGCTTGTGCTCGTCGGTCTCGGTTTCGAGAAGCTGACGAAAACGGCGGATATTCTCGGCGCGAATATAGCGTTCCATGCGGGGGTTGCCTCCTCCCTACCGGCGGCCGGAGAACGCGGCGAACTTTCAAGGGTTCAACTCGACAGAACTCCTGCGGCCGAGCACTTGTACCAAACCACGCCCTCTCGGGGGCCGGACGGGAACCAACACGCCGCTCGAAGGTTATCTGTTACTGTCGCCCCAGTCCTCAGATAGGTGTGCGACGGCCGAGAGACGATTGTGCTCCCTCCCTGCCCGCGCAGCGAAACTTGGCGCCTCGCTCTCCGGTCCCAGAGACCTCGCCTCAAGTCGGTGGTCTTGACCTTCGCCACCGCGAGCATCTCCATGCCTCATTTGGCTCTCCTGATCCGCAGACTGCGGAGCGCGACGCAACTCGGCGAGGACGACATCGCTGCCGTCAGGGCGCTGCCCCTGCAAGTCAAGGCCGTCGAACCGGAGACGCCGATTGCGCTGGAGGGCGATCGGCCGCATGCATGCTGCATCATCGTGAACGGCTTCGCTTACCGGTCCAAGCTCACCGAGAGCGGCAAGCGCCAGATCCTGTCCTTCCATATTCCCGGCGACATTCCCGATCTGCAAAGCCTCGTGCTGAAGACCATGGATCACGATCTCGTCACCATCTCCGCTGCGACGCTGGCCTTCATCGACCATGCCGACCTGTCCAGGCTCATCGACACCCATGCAGCCGTGGCGCGCGCCCTCTGGCGTGAGACGATGGTTGATGCAGCCATGTTTCGAGAACGGATCCTCAATCTCGGCGTTCGCTCGGCCTCGGCGCGCATGGCCCACCTGCTTGTGGAGCTGCGCCAACGGCTGGCCGAGGTGGGGCTCGTCGAGATCGACGACAAAGAGTACCGGTTCCCGATCACCCAGTCGGCGCTCGCCGACGCCCTCGGTCTCAGCACCGTGCATGTCAACCGCGTTCTTCAGGAATTTCGCAGTCAACGGGTCCTGGATATCCGTAAGAACCTTGTGAAGCTGATCGACGTTGAGAAGGTCGTCGCTGCAGGAGAGTTCGATCCCGCGTATCTCCATCAGATTGACAACTCTCGCCCAGGGTGACGCCATGACCGGGACGAATGAGATGCGCTTCTACATCCTAGGTTCCGGCGAATCATCTGGAGAAGGCGTCGATCTCGACGACGTCGAGACCGTGCTGCTGCAAACCGCGGACACGGCCCTCGCGATCGCCCGCGACCGGCTCGAGCCGTCGACGACGAATGTCAGCCTGGAGGTCAGATCGGATGGCGGCCGGATCGGGCAGGTCACCGTGTCCGTGCTGATCGAGCGCGGCTGACGGCGCGGACAATCAGCAGATTCAGGAGCTGCGCGCCCGCGACCACTCGCCTTCCGCCTTGGCCGCATCGATCGCCGCGGCCAGCTCGTCGATCCGATAGGGCTTCGGCAGGATCCGGACGCCCGCTTCCCTGGCCGCATGCACGGCCGCCCCCGAATAGCCGCTGGTCAGGAGAATGGGCATGTCGCCGCGCCGACGCTGGATCTCGCGCGCGAGCTCGACGCCGTTCATGCCGCCCGGCATCATCACGTCGGAGAACACGAGGTCGACGGCCCGCCCGTCGGCCAATGCGCCGAGCGCCGCCGCTGCACTGGCGGCGCGGGTGACCTCGAAGCCGAGCTGACGGAGCATCTCGCTCACCAGTGCAGCGACCTCCTCATCGTCCTCGACGAGAAGAACGCGGCCCTCGTCGCCATGACGGGGGCGCGGCCGATGCAGATCGACGAGATGCTGCTGATGCCGGGACGCGGCGTGCGCGGATCGCGGCAGGTACAGGGCGATCGTGGTGCCCCGGCCGAGCTCGGACTCGATCGAGACGGTGCCGCGCGACTGCTTGACGAAGCCGTAGACCTGGGCGAGCCCGAGGCCCGACCCCTTGCCGACGTCCTTGGTGGTGAAGAAGGGCTCGAACACGCGCAGGCGGACCTCGTCCGTCATTCCGGTCCCGGTGTCGATCACCGACAGGCGGACATAGTCGCCCGCGATCTCGTCATCCTTCCAGTTCGACAGGTTCTCAGCCCGCACCATGATCGTGCCGCCGCTCGGCATCGCATCGCGCGCATTGACGGCAAGATTGAGCACCACCAATTCGAGCTCGCCGGGGTCGACCTCGACGGGCCAGAGGGTGTCGGGAAAATCGAACTGCACGTGGACGTCGCCGCGCAGGCTGCGATCGAGCAGCTCGCGCATGCCGCCGATCTGGCGCGCGATGTCGACCGGCTCGGGCGTCAGTTCCTGGCGGCGCGAGAACGCGAGCAGCTGCCGCGTCAGGCTGGCGCCGCGCTGGGCGGCCTGGATCATGCCGTCCATCAGGCGGCGACGCCGCTCCGGATCGGCCTGGCGGTCCAGCATGTCGAGACCGCCCGAGATCACCATCAGCAGATTGTTGAAATCGTGCGCGACGCCGCCGGTCAGCCGGCCGATCGCTTCAATCTTCTGCGCCTGACGCAGCGTCTCCTCGACGCGGGCGCGCTCGGCCATCTCGATGCGCAGATGCTCGTTGGATTCGGCGAGCGCGCGCGTCCGCTCCACCACCAGCCGCTCCAGCTCCTGCGCCGCCTGCTCGCGGGCCTGGATCAGCGCGCGGATCTCGTATTGGCGCCGCCGGGCCCGCATCGCCGATTGCACCGCGCTTGTCAGCGTGATCGGCCGGATCGGCCGTTCCAGCAATGACACGTTGCGCAGCGCGCGCAGGAGATTGCGCCGCCACGCGACGACGGCGGGCTGCTCCCGGTGGCTGGTCAGCACGATGAAGGGCAAATCGGACCAGGCGGGCTGCCGCTCGACCCATTTCGTGAGCGGGCCGGTGTCCTGCGCAAAGAAACCTTCCTCGGCAACGACGACGGCGCCCACGCCCGCGTTCAGCTCGCTGACCAGCTCAGCCAGCGAGGTACAGACCTGGGCGTCGATCCTGGCGTTGCGAAGCAGCTCCGCCGAGGCCGGACCGTCCCGCCCGATCGGCGCGAAGACGAGCAGATGCTGATCACGATCAGCGCTCATTTCGGACATCCATGTCGGGGATGACGTCGCCGGTGAAGCGCGGATTGCCCGAGAACACGCCGCTGAACTCCGTGAGCGGGGGTCCGAGCGCGATGCCGCCGCTACCCAGGCGAAACTCGCGGATCGTATGCTCGTGGTGCCCGCTCCGCTTCTTGACGACGGACATCGCCCGGCGCACGGTCCCCGCCATCTCGAAGTAGCGTAGCATCAGCACCGCGTCACTGAGATAGCTGATGTCCAGTGGCGTATCCATCGGCCCCACCAGACCATGCTGCGCAAGCACGAGAATGGTGAGCACGCCCTGCTGGCCGAGATAGCTCAGCAGCTCATGCATCTGCAGGATGAGAAAGCGCTCGTCCGGCATCGCATTGAGGTAGCCATTGAGACTGTCGATGACGATGACGCGGGCTTGGTCCTGCTCGACGCTGCGCCGCACGTTGGCGCCGAACTCACCGGGCGACAGTTCGGCGGGATCGATCTGCTGGAGCCTGATCAGCCCGGACTTCATGTGTCGTTCCAGCGACAGGCCGAGTGTTCGCGCCCGCGCCTCCACCGTGCCGCGGCCCTCGTCGAACGCAAAGAAGACCGCGCGCTCGCCGCGATCGGCCGCCGCGATCGCATAGGTCAGCGCAACCGATGATTTGCCGACGCCGGCTGAACCAATGAGGAGCGCGTTGGTGCCGCGTTCGAGCCCCCCGCCCAGCATCTGATCCAGCTCGGCGTTGCCGCTGGACACGACTTCGCCGAGGAACGAGCGATGATGCTCCGCGGCGACGAGACGGGGAAAGATTTTCAGCCCCCCTTCGGCAATCGTGAAATCATGAAAGCCGCCGCGAAACGCGATGCCGCGCATCTTGATCACGCGCAACCGGCGGCGCTCGGCGCCATACTCGATCGCCAGCTGCTCCAGCATGACGACGCCATGCGCGACCGAGTGCAGCTGCAGGTCATCCTGCGACGACGACAGATCGTCGAGCAGGATGACCGTGCAGTTGCGCTTGGCGAAGAAGTGCTTCAGCGCGAGCACCTGACGACGGTAGCGCAGCGGGCTCTGCGCCAAGAGCCGCAGCTCGGAGAGGCTGTCGATGACGACGCGGGCGGGATCGACGCGCTCGACCTCCTTGAACATCAGGCCGGTGGTCTCGCTGAGTTCGACCTCGGCCGGGTGGAACACCGTGAGCTCCCGCTCCGGATCGAGCGTCGTCTCCGGCGGCACCAGCTCGAACACGTCGATGCCGGCGAGCGACCAGCCGTGCCGCTCAGCGACCACCTCCAACTCGCGCTTGGTCTCCGACAGCGTGATGTAGAGCACACGCTCGCCGAGACTCCTGCCCTTGAGCAGGAACTGAAGCGCGATCGTCGTCTTTCCGGTCCCTGGCCGCCCCTCGTAGAGATACAGACGATTGGCGTCCAAGCCGCCGCCGAGGATGTCGTCGAGACCTTCGCTCCCGGTGGAAATCCGCGTCCGGGGCGGAGGCTCGTCTTTCCGGCTGCCCTCGACAAACTCCTCCGTCATCTTGAACGCTCCGACATCATCAATGAGACGAACGGCGATCGGCGATCGCCGGGCGGCGCAGCGGCGACCCTGCGTCCCGCGGGTGATTGCGACGGCCAATAAAGGAACACGATGAATCCACCCCGGGTTCCCCGGACCCCGCTCGGACAACGAGCGGACCGTCAACGCCGCGAGCAACAAACGGTTCAAGGAGGTTCTCGGACGGTTCCGCTGCGCGGGACCTGTCGCCGCTCGGGTGGATGCCAGTTCCTTCGCCGCTTGACATGAAATTCCTGGTCATAATGATGATGAATCATGTGCCACGACCCGTGCCCCGCCGCGAACACATCCTCCGTATTGCCGGCACGCGGGTGGCGATGCTGACGACGGCCACGCAAGGCACGGCGATGGACGCCGGACCGACGCAACAGCCAAAGCGGCCCGCGCGAGGCATCGCCCCATCGCCATCACCCTCCCGATCATAAAGGCTTGCTTCATGGATACGCCGCTGTGGCGCTGGTCGGCCACGCAACTCGCCACCGCCATCCGCACCCGACAGATCACGAGCCGCGAGGCCGTGAGCGCCAGTCTCGACCGCATCGCCGCCATCAACCCTGATGTGAACGCGGTGGTCTCGGTGCAGGCGGAGGAGGCGCTTGCGGCGGCCGACTTGGCGGACCGCATGGTCGCCGCCGGAACGACGCTCGGCCCCCTGCACGGCGTGCCGGTGACGACCAAGGTCAATGTCGACCAGAGAGGGTTGCCGACCACCAACGGCGTCGTCGCCTTCAAGGACAACATCGCCAAGGACGACGCCCCGGTCGTTGCCAATCTGCGCCGCGCCGGCGCCGTCATCATCGGCCGCACCAACACGCCGGCGTTCTCGATGCGCTGGTTCACCGACAACGACCTGCATGGGCGCACGCTCAATCCGTGGCGTCCGGATCGCACGCCGGGAGGATCGAGCGGCGGCGCCGCGGTGGCTGCGGCCACCGGCATGTGCGCGATCGCGCATGGCAATGATGGCGGCGGCTCGATCCGCTATCCCGCTTATTGCACCGGCACCGTCGGTCTGCGTCCCTCGTTCGGCCGCGTGCCGGCCTTCAATGGCACCGCGCCGGGCGAGCGGCAATTGTCGTTGCAGCTGATCTCGGTGCAGGGCGCGATCACGCGCAACGTCGAGGACGCGAGACTGGCGCTTGCGGCGATGGCTGCGCCCGACCCGCGCGATCCCTGGCATGTCGCGATGCCGCTGGAGGGGCCGCGCCTCGATCATCCCGGCGTCGCGGTGTGCCTCGATCCAGCCGGCGTCGGCATCGCACCGGAAGTCGAGGCCGCCGTGCGCAAGGCCGCGGCGATTCTGCATCAGGCGGGCTACGAGGTGACCTGGCGCGATCCGCCCGACGTCGCGGCCGCCGCCGGCGCCTGGAACGATCTTGCCCAGGGCGAATCGCGCGTGACGCTCGCCGCCCAGGTCGAGCAGCATGGCGACGCGCTGGCGCGGCGCGCCTTCGCGCTGATGATGAACCGCACGCCCGAACTCGACGTCGCCGGCCTGATCCGGCTGTCATCGGTGCGTGCGACCTATCTGCGGCGCTGGCAGATCTTCATGCAGGAGCATCCGCTGGTGCTGTGCCCGGTGGCGATGGAGACGGCGCTGCCTTACGGCGTCGACCTCGAGAGCGACGCCAGCGTCGATCGTCTGTATCGATCGCACATATTCCTGTTCGCGACCGCGTTTCTCGGGCTGCCCTCGATCAGCGTGCCGACCGGCGTGCATGAGGGCATTCCAATCGGCGTGCAGATCGTCGGGCCGCGCTTCCGCGAGGACCTCGTGCTCGATGCAGCCACGGCGATCGAGCACGCGGCTGCGCAAGCCGCACCGTCGCTGTCGACTTAACTACTTCGCGCTACTTCGCCGCGCGGCTCCGGCCTCCCGCCGCCGCGGCGCGCTGCCGCTCGGCCAGCCCCAGCACCATGTCGGAGAAGCGCTCGCCCTGCGCCAGCACGTGATCGTGCAGCCGCGTCGCGGCGAGCTGCTCGTCACCGGCCCGGATCGCCTCGAGCACGCCGGCATGCTCCTGCAGCGACTGCAAGAGGCGATTGCGCGCGCGCAGCTGGATGCGGCGATAGGCGCTGAGGCGCTTGTGGAGCGCCAGCGCCTGGTCGGCGAGGAAGCCGTTGCAGCTGGCGCGGTAGATCGCCTCGTGAAAGATCCGGTTGTCGGCGTAGTACTGCTCGCTGTCGCCGGCGCGCGCCGCCAGCTCGCAGGCCTGATGCGCCGCCGTCATCGCCGCGTCGTTCTCCGGCGTCAGCCGGCGTGCCGCCAGCCGTCCGCAGGCGCTCTCGATCTCGGCCATGGTCTCGAACATCTCGAACAGCCGCGTCGGCGAGGGCACGCTGACGATGGCGCCGCGGCGCGGCCTCACGTCGATGAAGCCCTCCGAGCCGAGCTGCAGCAACGCCTCTCGGATCGGCGTGCGTGAGACGCCGAATCGCTCCGCCAGCGAGGCCTCGTCCAGCCGGTCGCCGGGCAGGAATTCCCCCGCGATCACAGCATCTTCGATCGCCTGCTTCAGTCGGAAAGCCTGGCTCATTGCATACACCTTCAGCCGTGATTCCATACCATAGGCTTGACAATCGATACAGCATGCAATCAACATCTAAATTGTATGCAATCAATGTCTATAAAAATGCAAATCAACTATGGGAGGTATGGAATGAGACTGTCGCGACGCCGGGCACTGGCGCTCGGCCTGGCCATTCCCGCAGTGCTGCGGTCCGGACGCGCTGATGCCGCCCCGGTGCTGAAGATCTCGCATCAGTTTCCCGGCGGCACCGCGACCGAGGGCGATTTCCGCGACCGGCTGTGCCGGCGCTTCGCCGCGATGATCGGCGAGCGCAGCAAGGGCGCGCTGGGCGCCGAGGTCTATCCGGGCTCGTCGCTGATGAAGACCAACGCGCAGTTCTCCGCGATGCGGAAGGGCGCGCTGGACATGAGCCTCATTCCGTTGTCCTACGCCGGCGGCGACCTGCCCGAACTCAACATCGGCCTGATGCCGGGCCTGGTCACCAGCTACGACGAAGGCCTCGCCTGGAAGGCCAAGCCGATCGGCCAGGAGCTCACCAGGCTTCTCGCTGCCAAGGGCATCGTCATCGTCACCTGGATCTGGCAGGCCGGCGGCGTCGCCAGCCGTACGCGGCCGCTCGTCGACGTCGCCGACGCCAAGGGCCTCAAGGTGCGCGGCGGCTCGCGCGAGATGGATCTGGTGCTGCAGGCAGCGGGCGCCTCGGTGCTGTCGCTGCCGTCCAACGAGCTGTACGCGGCGATGCAGACCGGCGCCTGCGACGCGGCGCTGACGTCCTCGACCAGCCTGACCTCGTTCCGCCTGGAGGAGCTCGCCAAGCATCTGACCACCGGCCGTGCCAGGAGCTACTGGTTCATGCTCGAGCCGCTGGTGATGTCGAAGGCAAGCTTCGACCGGCTGTCAGCCGAGGAGCGCGACATCATCGTCGCCGCCGGCGCCGAGCTGGAGGCGTTCGGCCGCAACGCTGCAACGGAAGATGATATCCGCGTCGCCAAGGTCTACGAGGCCGCGGGCGCAAGGGTCTACGATCTCGACGACAAGGTCGTGCAGGCCTGGCGTACGCTCGCGCGAGACACCGCCTGGAAGGACTACGCGAACAAGAACGAGAGCTGCGCGCGCCTGATCAAGCTCGCCATGGAGGTGGGATCATGAGCGCGCACGGCATCGATCTCGGACATGCTCCCGCCGTTCCGACGGCGCGGCCGGGCTCGCTCACGGCGCGGATCGTCAGCGCGATGACCCTGCTCAATCGCACCATCATGGTGCTCTGCTCGATCGCCCTGATCGCCGCGAGCGTGATCCTGAGCTACAGCGTCGCCTCGCGCTATTTCTTCAACGCGGCGACCTATTGGCAGGACGAGGCGGCGGTGTTCCTGCTGGTCGGCAGCACATTCATGTCGACCGCCTTCGTGCAGTCGAATCGCGGCCATATCGGCATCGAGGCGCTCACCGGCTATCTGACCCGCCGCGGCAACGCGATCCGCCTTCTCATCGTCGACGTCACGAGCCTGCTGTTCTGCAGCTTCTTTTCGTGGAAATCCTGGACGCTGCTGCATGAAGCCTGGGTCGACGGACAAGTGTCCGGCTCGACCTGGGCACCGCCGCTGTGGATCCCCTACAGCCTGATGGCCATCGGCATGAGCCTGATGACCGCACAGATCGCGCTGCAGCTGGCGTCGCAGATCGACGGTTGGAGGAGCAAATGAGCACGCTCGCTGTCGGACTGATGTATGGCGGCGCGACGCTGGCGATCATGGCCTCGGGGATGCCGATCGCGCTCGCGCTCGGCACCGTCGCCGTCATCTTCATGTACTTCTTCATGCCCGGCGCCTCGCTCGACACGGTGACGCAGAACGTCTACGAGGAAATGGCCTCGATCACCCTGCTCGCAATCCCGCTCTTCATCCTCAAGGGCGCGGCGATCGGCAAGTCCAAGGCTGGCCAGGATCTCTACAGCGCCATGCACGTCTGGATGAGCCGCATTCCCGGCGGCCTCGGCATTGCCAACGTGTTTGCCTGCGCGTTGTTCGCGGCGATGGCCGGATCGTCACCCGCGACCTGCTCGGCGATCGGCTCGGCCGGCATTCCCGAGATGCGCAAGCGCGGCTATTCCGGCGGCTTCGCAGCCGGCGTCATCGCCGCCGGCGGCACGCTCGGAATTCTGCTGCCGCCCTCGATCACGATGATCCTCTATGCGGTCGCAGCCGAGCAGTCGCTCGGACGGCTGTTCCTCGCCGGCATCGGTCCGGGCCTGCTGCTGGTGCTGCTGTTCGCAGCCTATGCCATGATGAGGTTCAAGGCCGAGTATCGCGCGGCCCTGCGCGCCCATGCGGCCGATCCCGCCGAGCATCCGATCCTGGCGAAGGAGCACTTCACCATGGCGATGCGGTTCGGCTCGCTGCCGCGGGTGATGCCGTTCATCGTCCTGCTCAGCGGCGTCATGATCGCGCTCTATGGCGGCTATGCGACGCCGTCGGAGACCGCCGGCCTCGGCGGCATCCTGGCACTCGCTCTGATCGCGCTGATCTATGGCGTGTGGCGACCGACCGACCTCGCACCGATCCTGGAATCGACGTTGAAGGAATCGACCATGCTGATGCTGATCATCGGCATGTCCCTGCTCTACTCCTACGTGATGAGCTATCTGCACATCAGCCAGGGGGCCGCGCAAGCAATCGTGGGGCTGCAGTTGTCGCGCTGGCTGTTGCTGGCCGCGATCCTGGTGCTGGTGGTCGTGCTCGGCTTCTTCCTGCCTCCGGTCTCGATCATCCTGATGACCGCACCGATCATCCTGCCGCCGCTCAAGGCCGCCGGCTTCGACCTGATCTGGTTCGGCGTCGTCATGACCATCGTCATGGAGATGGGCCTCATCCATCCTCCGGTCGGCCTGAACATCTTCGTGATCCGCAACATTGCGCCCGACATCCCCCTGCGCGACGTGATCTGGGGCACGCTGCCGTTCGTGCTGCTGATGGCGTTCGCGGTGGTGCTGCTGTGCCTGGTGCCCTCGATCTCCACCTGGTTGCCCAACCTGGTGATGGGTCTTCCCTCCCGCTAGTCCGATGGAGCCTTGACGATGCTGAACGAGTCGAGACCCGGACGCCTCTCGGCGCCGGAATTTCTCCAGGGCCTGATCGACACGCTGACCCAGCGCGGCCGGTCGGTGCTCGGCATCAAGCCGCCGCGTCACACCGGCGAGGATCCGGATCTCGAGCTGCTCGGCGAGGCCCTGCTGTCGCGGCGCGGCGAGGCCTCGGGCGTTGCCATCGCCCAATCGCTGCTTGCCGCCTTCGAGCGGGCCAAGGAGCCTGAGCGGCTGAAATTCCTGTCCTCGCTGGCCGACCGGTTCGGGCCCGACCGCCGCGCAGTCGAGCTCGCGATCGCCGCCTACAAGAGCGAGAACGGCGGCGCGGGCAAGACCATCGAGGCGCTGCATGCCGCGGCCGAGCCGCGACGCCAAGAGCTGATCCGCCGCCTCAACCTGGCGCCGGGCGGCACCACCTCGCTGGTGCGCATGCGCCAGGGATTGCTATCGCTGCTGCCGAAACATCCGGAGTTGCAGGCGGTGGACGACGATTTCGTCCATCTGTTCTCGTCATGGTTCAATCGGGGATTTCTCGTGCTGCGACCGATCGACTGGACGACCTCCGCCAACATTCTCGAGAAGATCATCAAGTACGAGGCGGTCCACGCCATCCAGGACTGGGACGATCTGCGCAACCGACTGCAACCGGCGGACCGCCGCTGCTACGCCTTCTTTCATCCGCAACTGGTCGACGAGCCGCTGATCTTCGTCGAGGTCGCGCTGACCAAGGAGATTCCCGGTGCGATCGGCCCGCTGCTGGACAAGGAGCGCCAGGCCATCGATGCCCGCGAGGCGACGACGGCCGTGTTCTACTCGATCTCGAACACGCAGAAGGGACTGGCCGGCGTGTCCTTCGGCAACTTCCTGATCAAGCAGGTGGTGCAGGATCTGACGCGCGAGCTGCCCAACCTGAAGACCTTCGTGACGCTGTCGCCGGTGCCGGGCTTCGCCAATTGGGTGAAGCGCGAGTTGAAGGCCGAGGCCTCGGTCGCGATCGACGACGAGACGAGGCGTGCGCTGGCGGCGATCGAGGACGGCGGCGACATCACCCAGGCGAAGGAGCAGATCACCGCGCTCGCGGCCTACTACTTCCTCAAGGCCAAGCAGCCCTCCGGCAAGCCGGTCGACCCCGTCGCCCGCTTCCATCTCGGCAACGGCGCGCGGCTGGAGCGGCTGAACTTCCTCGGCGACGCCTCGCCCAAGGGCCTGAAGCAATCCCATGGCCTGATGGTCAACTATCTCTACGCCCTGGAGCACATCGAGGCCAACCACGAGGCCTTTGCCGAGGCCGGCACCGTCGTCGCCTCGCAGCAGGTCAAGAAGTCGCTGCGCGCCAAGCTGGCCTCGCAGGACCTCGTGCCCAGCACGCAAGCCGCTTCGCAACGGAAGATCTCGTGATGACCTGGAACCTGTACGACCGTCTGCTCGCCTCCGCCGGAACCGATCCCGCGATCTGCATTGAGAAGGACGACGGCAGCACCTTGAGCTATGCCGAGCTCGCCGCACTCAGCGGCCGCTTCGCGAGCTTTCTGGCGTCGATCGGCATCGGCCCGGATCACCGCGTCGCCTGCAAGGCCGAGAAGTCGGTCGAGGCCGTCGCGCTCTATCTGGCGACGCTGCGTGCCGGGGCAGTCTATCTCCCGCTCAACACCGCCTATACGCCCGCCGAGACCGAGTATTTCATCCGCGACGCGCAGCCGACCTTGATCGTCTGCGACCCGAAGGAAGCGGCCGCCTTGCGCGCCATCACTGCCAAGGCAGGCGGACGCGTTGAGACGCTCGACTCAAATGGCGAGGGATCGCTGGCCGACGCCGCAGCCCCCTGTCCGGCCGAATTTTCGACAGTTGCGCGCGCCAAGGACGATCTCGCCGCCATCCTCTACACCTCGGGCACGACGGGCCGGTCGAAGGGCGCGATGCTGACGCATGGCAACCTCGTCTCCAACGCGCTGACCCTGATCGAAGAATGGCGCTACACCAGCCACGACGTGCTGATCCATGCGCTGCCGATCTTCCACATCCATGGGCTGTTCGTCGCCGGCAACGTCACCTTCGCCGCACGGGCCCGCATGATCTTCATGCAGAAGTTCGAGGCCGAGCGCATCCTGACCGCGATGGCGCGCGCGACCGTGCTGATGGGCGTCCCAACGTTCTATGTCCGGCTGCTGCAGAGCCCGAATCTGAGCCCGGCCGCCACCGCCCACATGCGGCTGTTCGTCGCCGGCTCCGCGCCGCTGCTGGCCGAGACGCATCGCGCCTGGAAGGAGAGGTCGGGTCACGAGATTCTCGAACGCTACGGGATGACGGAGACCGGGATGATCACCTCCAATCCGTACGAAGGCCCGCGCATCCCCGGCTCCGTCGGCCGGCCGCTGCCGGGCGTCGCGCTGCGGATCGCCGATCCCGAGACGGGAGCGCCGCTCGGCGCAGACGAGGTCGGCATGATCGAGGTGAAGGGGCCGAACGTGTTTGCCGGCTACTGGAGGATGCCGGAGAAGACGGCCGCGGAATTCCGCGCCGACGGATTCTTCATCACCGGCGACCTCGGCAAGATCGGCGCCGACGGCACCGTGCAGATCGTCGGCCGCGGCAAGGACCTCATCATCTCCGGCGGCTTCAACGTCTATCCAAAGGAGATCGAGACCGAGATCGACGCCATCGCAGGTGTCACGGAGAGCGCGGTGATCGGCGTGCCGCATGCCGATTTCGGCGAGGGCGTCACCGCCGCCGTCGTACGCACGCCGGGCGCCTCGGTCGACGAGCGCGCGATCCTGACCGCATTGGCGGAACGACTAGCCAAGTTCAAGCAGCCGAAGCGCGTGATCTTCGTCGATCAGCTGCCCCGTAACACCATGGGCAAGGTGCAGAAGAACCTGCTGCGCGATCGCTTCGCCGACATCTACCAGGCCAAGACTTAACGGGTCGATGAGGACGGCCGGCGCGCGTCAGCGGGTCTGGCCGACCGTATCGGCCACGGTGGCGCCGCGGGTCCCGAGCGGCCGCTCGCGTCCCGTCGTCGTGTCGCGCACGGTCTGGTGCTCGAGCTCGGCGTCGAGCTCCGCGCCGATCAGAATCACGATCGCCGAGATCCAGATCCAGGTCATGAAGCCGACGACGGCGCCGAGCGAGCCGTACGTGGCGTTGAAGCTGCCGAAATTAGCCGCGTACCATGAGAACAGCGCCGAGCCCGCGAGCCAAAGCGCCGCCGCCAGCGCGCTGCCCCAGCTGATCCAGCGCCATCTCGGCTCCTCGCGATCCGGTCCATAACGGTAGATCAGCGCGAGCCCGAGCGAGACGCAAATGAAGATCGTAGGCCAGCGGCCGATCTGCAGCACCAGATCGGCGGCCTCGGACATGCCGAGATATTTCAGCAGCACCGGAAGCACCACGACGGCTCCGATGGCGAGCAGCGCAAACAGGAGCGCACCGCCGGTGAACAGCAGCGAGACGGCGTTCAGCTTGATGAAGCCGCGCGAGTCCTGCTCGCGATAGACGACGTTGAGCGTATCGAACAGCGACTTCATCGCCGCATTCGCGCTCCAGAGCGAGATCGCAAGACTGACGAGAAAGGTGACGCCCAGCGCCTGGCTGCCTTTGTCCGTAACACGCGTCAGCTGATCGCGCGCGATCTCGATGGCGCCGCCGGGCAACATGCCCCGCAATTGCTCCAGATGCCCGGTGATCTTCGCGGGATCCGAGAACAGGCCGTAGACCGCGACCAGCGCAGCGAGCGCCGGAAAGATCGCCAGCAGCGTATAGAACGTCATGCCTGCTGCGAGCGCCACGATTCTGTGATCGGTGACGTTCTGATAGACGCGATACAGCACATCCTTCCAGCCTCGCGGCGGGATCTCGGAGGGTGACGCGGCGAGCCTGCCGCGACCGTCGTCGGACAGCTCGTTTGTCCGCCCTCGGCGTGCCGGCTCCGGACGCTGATCGAAATATTGGATCAGGAACGCCAGCCCGAGCAGCGCCAGCATCCCTCCCGTGCCTGGCCCGCGGC
The DNA here is from genome assembly GCF_013178945.1 of Bradyrhizobium aeschynomenes. Lineage (GTDB taxonomy): Bacteria > Pseudomonadota > Alphaproteobacteria > Rhizobiales > Xanthobacteraceae > Bradyrhizobium > Bradyrhizobium aeschynomenes. The sequence goes on along the minus strand of NZ_JABFDM010000001.1, from coordinate 888,240 downwards.
GGCTGCCGAAAGCACTGACCGCCCCCGGACGAGCGTCATCCGACTTCGTGGATCGTCGAAACATGGAAAGCATCCGCTGTTTGTCGGGTGATGAACCGAAGCCGTCGCGGAATGTTCCGGCTTCGCGCGCGTCGGCCAGCGGTATCGGCTCCCTCTTGGCGGCGGCGCGCCGAGCGGTCCGAGCACACAATCCGGCGGGAGCCATGAACGCGACGCTGCGACGGCGACACCAACAGTTAATGTAGCCCGTGAGGAACGGGCCTGTGCAGCCCCGCGTTGCAACGCCACCTTCAGCACAAGGATAAATGCATGCGCCGCCTTCTGTTTGCTTCGCTTTCCGCTTCAGCTGTTCTCGCAGGGCTCGCGGCGATCTCGCCGGCGTCCGCGGCACAAGATCGCTTCTGCCTGCAGGGCAGGATGTGGGGCTATCCCGGCAATTGCCAATTCTCCACATATCGGCAGTGTCAGGCCGCAGCCTCCGGCACCGATGCCGGCTGTGGCATCAACCCAGCCTACGCCTATGCACGTCAGCGCTATGCTCCGCGCTATTGAGCGCAGGTCGATGGCCCGACCGGGCCTCGATGAGCGCCCCGGTTGACTGACATGGATCGCGGCGGCCGTTGCGCCGCCGCATCATCTGGCAAAGGACGACCCGGCGTCGTCTGCTGCGTCGCAGAATGAGTTCAGTAGGAATTTGATTTCCACATCATCGGGCGGCAACCAGATGCCGTACGCCGTCTCCTCCTCCGCTGCCGTCCGGCGTGCGGAACGTTGAGCCTCGCCGTCGCTTATACGGCAACGGATCTCGCATTGAGGAGGACAACCATGGACGGACTGATTTATCTGGTGGGCCTGATCGTGGTCATCATGGCCATCCTGTCGTTCTTCGGCCTGCGCTGAGAGGACGGCATGAGCATGGAAACTGCGCCGGTCGCCACGTCACCCATCGGGCGCGTGGCCGCAGACAGCTGGACCCTGCAATGGACGCCGGTCATTGCGGGAGCCCTCACCGCCGCGGCGGTGTCGTCGATCCTGATCAGCTTCGCGATGACGGTCGGGCTCGGCGTCAGCTCCACGGCGCCGACCTGGCGGGACGCGTCCGTTGCGCTGTGGCTGCTGTCGGGACTCTATCTCGTGCTGCAGGCTCTCGTCAGCTTCGGCTGCGGCGGCTATGTCGCCGGGCGCGTTCGTGCGCCTTACGGGTTGGCGGAGAGCGACGAGACCGAGAAGCGCGATGGCCTGCACGGCGTCGCCGCATGGGCGCTCGCCGTCGTGCTCGGCACGGTGCTGGCTGCCATGGTCGCGTCCGCGGCGAGCAGGCCAAATCCCGTCAGCGCACCACAGACCGCCAACGAACCGTCAGTGCTGAGCTATGAGCTGGATCACCTCTTCCGCGCCGCCAAGCGGACGCCGAGCCCCGAGCTGGCGCCGGCACGCAGCGAGGCCGGCCGGATCCTGCTGACGGCATCGAGCCACAGCGGCGTCAGCACCGACGACCGCAACTACCTGGTGCAGCTGGTCGGCGTAACGACCGGGCTTGCAGGACCTGATGCCGAACGCCGGGTCGATACGACGATCGCAAATGCCAAGAGCGCGTTGTCCCGCTCGCGTGCGAGCACGACGATCCTTGCCTTCTCGGTGGCGACCGCGCTGCTGCTCGGCGCCATCGCGGCATGGCTGGGGGCGGAAAGCGGCGGACGGCACCGCGACGGCAAGCCCGTCAGCGGCTGGATGCTGCACGCCAACCGCTTCAGCCGGCGGCGCGACATGTTGCGGCGTCCGGTGTCGATGCCGGAATGAGACGAGGCTGTTGAGCACTGATGCAGAAACGGCCCGGTCGATCACCGGGCCGTTTTCATGCGCCGGGTCAGCCGACGCCGCGGATCATCAGCCTGGCGTCGCCACCATAGCTGCTCACATCGCCATCGCCGGGTGCGATCGCAAAGCCCTGCTTCTCCCAGAACGGAACCGAGCGGTTGACGGCGACCAGCGACAATGACGGCAGGCCGAGCTCGCGCGCATGCAACCTCAGCTGGGCAACGATGCGACCGGCTGCGCCGGTGCCGCGCGCCTCCGGCAGCAAAGCGAGATCATGGATGTAGTAGGTCGTGGCCGGCGAAGGCAGCTGGCCGAGAACGACGTTCAGCGCCGGCGGCTCCCCGAGATGCCAGGGGTGGCTGATCACATAGCCGGCGATCTCGTCGCCTTGCGCGGCGAGCACGCCGCATCCGCCCGGATGGAGGCGCAGGCGCTCGGCGAAAACCTCGCGATCCTCGGGATAGGACGGGTGCAGGCGGAGCGCGATGGCATCCACCGCGGCGAGGTCGCCGGGCGTCATCGCGCGCCAGGTGAGCATCGAAGCTCTCGTCACGCCCAACTCATTTCACGAGCGTCAGCCAGCGCTCCGTGGCCGATACCGCCGCCGGCCACAACGCCTCGGTCGGCTGTTTGCGGTGCAGCGCCTTGCCGACCTCGCAGATCGACATGAAGGCCGCCGCGCGCGCCTCCTCGACCTCGAGCGGCTGCTCGGCGCTCGGGCTGCGCACCAGCCCCATCAGACCGTTCAGCGTCTGCAACGCGGCCTCCGGCGCGCTCGCTTCCGCCGATCTCAGCGCCGCCACGACCTGCTCGGCCTTCTCCGTTTCCGTCATCGTGCCTTCGTTTCGCCCATCCCTGAACGACGCGAAACTATCAGCCGGATCGATAGCCGGCAATGTCGGCATCGCCGCATGACGGGCCTGGCCGGGCAGCTAGACCTTCGCCGTGCCGGGCTCGCCATCCTGCGATGCTGCCTGGCCAGCGTCTCCGCCGGCATGCTGGCATTGTAGATCGCCTGGAAGCTGCCGGGCGTGAAACCGGCGATCGATCCAATCACGAGAATCCGCCCGGCATCGCGCCGGCGCATGTCGTTCAATTCTGTGAACCAGCTCCACCGTTCCCATGACGTTGATGTCGATGACACAGCGGCCGTTCGCGAGATCCTGATCGAGGAAGGCGTGGCCCAGCCCGCGCCCGGCATTCTCGATACCGGCCTGGATGGGCCGCGTCTGACAAGCCAGTTGGCTCACACCTGGAGACTGGGCCGATAAAGATGACGGCGAAGATCAGCGTGCTCACGCTGTGGGGAACGCAGGCGCGAATGCTGCCGGGCGGGAACCATAGGAACGATTCCACCTGCCGATCTTGATTTGGGTTGCGGAGCGCCAATGCGCCGCAAGCTGCTGATGACGATGAGGACGAGTGCCGGATGCAGGCAGGTTTTGCGTTCACGAAGTTGGCTGATCGGCTGACGAGCCTGCTGGAACTGTCGAGCGAGGATCTTGCGCTGCTGGCCCGGATGCCAAGCTCGATCCGCAATGTCGTTCCGCACGAAGAGGTGTGGCGCAAGGGCGATGAGCCCTCGACTTGTTGCGTTCTGCTGCAGGGCTATCTCTGCTGGAAGGACGTCGATGCAGGCGCCGGTCAGATCACCGGGATCTACGTGCCAGGCGACGTGCCCGATCTGTACACGGTCGTGGCGCCCCGAGTGACGGCGAGTCTGTGCGCGCTCGGCACCGGCGTCGCTGCCTTCGTGCCGCACAGCTTCTTTCGCGAGGCGCGGGCACGCTCCACCCGGCTGGCGCATGCGCTGTCGCTGTTGACGCTTGCAGACGCGGCGGCACTGCGCATTTGGCTCACCAATCTCGGCAGCCGGGACTCGCTGAGCCGCGTGGCACACCTCATCTGCGAGATCACCGTGCGACTGCGCGCCGTCGGCCTCGCCCGCGACCTGCGCTTTGCCTCGCCCTTCACGCAATCAGACCTGGCCGCGATCTGCGGCATCTCGCCGGTTCACGCCAACCGCACGATCCAGGACCTCCGGCGCAAGGGACTGTTGCACTGGCAGTCGCGCACGATCACCGTGAACGACTGGACCGGCCTGGCGCGCTTGGCAGGATTTCGGCCGGACTATCTGATGCTCCGTCAGACGCCGCAGCTCGAGCCGCCGGCCCACGCAGAACCGGCTCAGGACCCCTCCATCGAAGCTCCGGCGCCGTGATACCCACGCGCTGGCGCAGCGCATCCCGCACCTCCGCAACGACCGCATTCCAATCGTTCGGCTTGCGCTGATGGAATAGGCGCGCGCGCGGATACCAGTACGTCATCGAGCCCGCCGCCGGCCAGCGCCAGTCGCAATCTGCGTGCAGCATGATCCAGGTCTCGCAGCCGAGCGCGCCGGCCAGATGCGCCACCATGGTGTCGACGGTGATGACCAGGTCCAGGGCCCGCAACGTATGCACGAGCTGGTCGATCTCCGCCGTGCTGAGATCACGCGCGCCGATGTCGGCCACCTCTGCAGCGGGCACTTCGCGCTGCAGGGAAAAGGCGGCGACGCCTGGAATCAGCAAAGTGCGAATAAGCACGGCAGGCACTTCGCGCCGCTTGTCCCATTTGCCGACCCGCCACACCAATCCGACCGCCAACCCCTCATGATCCGGAAGCGTCGCCGGCCGGCCCTCCTGCACCAGATATGGCGCCTGCATGCGGACCAAGTCTGCGTCCGCATGCAGCGCATGTGCGAGCTCCATGATCTCGATGTCGACGTCGAAGGCCACGTCCGGCGCGCCGTCATGCAGCGGAAGCACGCGACTGACACCCTCGATGCGCGCGATCAGCCGGCACAAGGGCGGCTGACACCACACGACGACGTCGCGCGCGGTTCGCGCGAGTGCGGGCAGAAACCGGGCGAACTGGACGGTGTCACCAAGCCCGTGATAGCAGCGCACCAGCACGATGCGATCATTCAGGTCCTCGCCCCGCCAGATGTTCTGCAGATGGCGAGGTCCCTCGTGCTTGCCGGAGCCGCTCGCCCTCAGCGCGTCCAGATCGCGGTCCGCGATCCGCCATGCGCTGGCGAAATCTCCCGCGCGCATGGCGGAGACCCAGTCACCGCCCGATGGATCGCCTCCCGATGCGCTCACGCGTCGCGGCGGACGAACTTGTGGAAGCGGCTGATCTTCCCGTCCTTGGTGCGGTCCTGGTACAGGAACGCGAGCTCCGACTCGTCGAACTTGCGGAAGAACTCGTCCCATCCGACCTCGTCCAGCGCATTTTCTTTTGGCCCGAAATCGATCCGCAGGATGCCGGCGTGACCGTTCTCCTCGGTCGAGGCGACCGTTGACGGGCGGCCGTCGCGCTCCTCGGCCCATTTGCGGATCTCGTCGTGGTCAGTGGTGGTTGCGCTCTCGCTCATGGCGGCCTCCTGTTCCGAAGGGACGAAGCCGGTCATGCCTGGCTTCTGCGGTCAAACGCGATCGCGGCCGATTCGTTCGTCGGGCGAGAGCCGTCCCGTCAGCTTGTTCTTCATCAATGAAGAAGATCGTTCCGCGATCGCGCCGTCGGATTCTAATCCAGATTAGCTTTCCCGTTGTTTCTCGCTTGAAACCTGCGAGACACCGGGATCGGTCGGCGCGGCAACAGGAACGAACATACACCCGGCACGTTCGCCGACGTACTTACGTTTCATGTCGCGCGTCAACATCGCCGGAGGACGACACTCGATGCACTCCCGTCTTCAAGACAGACGCCGCGTTCGCGTCGGTGTCGTCGGGGTCGGCAATTGTGCCAGCTCCTTCATCCAGGGTCTCAGCTACTACCGCGACGCGACGTCCAATGAACCCGTTCCCGGCCTGATGAATGCGGACATCGGTGGTTATCACATCGGCGACGTCGAGATCGCCTCAGCCTTCGATGTCCACGCCGACAAGGTTGGCCGCGACGTGGCCGAGGCCATCTGGGCGAGGCCCAACAACACCTATCGCTTCTCACAGGTCGACCCGAGCGGCGTCACCGTCGAACGCGGCCCGGTGCTCGACGGCATCGGACGCTACCTCGAAGACGACGTACCTGTGGCCGACATCCCGGAGGCCGACGTCACCGACGTTCTGAAAAAATCGCGTACCGACATCGTCGTGTCCTATCTTCCGGTCGGCGCGCAGAAGGCGACGGAATTCTATGCCGCCCGTGCGATCGAGGCCGGCTGCGGCTTCGTCAACTGCATTCCGGTCTTCATCGCGTCGGATGCCTCCTGGCGCCAGCGCTTCGAGCAGGCCGGTCTTCCGATCGTCGGCGATGATATCAAGAGCCAAGTCGGCGCCACCATCGTTCATCGGATGCTGGCCAACCTGTTCCGCGAGCGCGGCGTCCGGCTCGACCGCACCTATCAGCTCAATGTCGGCGGCAACACCGACTTCAAGAACATGCTCGAGCGTGAGCGGCTGAGCTCGAAGAAGATCTCGAAGACACAAGCCGTGACAAGCCAATTCGACGTGCCGCTGGAGGCCGACAACGTTCACGTCGGTCCGAGCGATCACGTGCCGTGGCTGACCGATCGCAAGCTGGCCTATATCCGGCTCGAGGGAACCACGTTCGGCGGCGTGCCGCTGAGTGCCGAGCTGAAGCTAGAAGTCTGGGACTCGCCGAACTCCGCCGGGGTGGTCATCGATGCGGTGCGTTGCGCCAAGCTGGCGATGGACCGCGGCATCGGCGGCGCGCTGACCGGCCCATCGAGCTATTTCATGAAATCGCCGCCGCAACAGTTCACCGACGAGGAAGCGCGGCGCAGGACGCGCGCCTTCATCGACGATGTCGCCATCGACGATGCCGGCTGAGGGCACGGCTGATGACCACGTCCATTCATCTGATCCGGCACGGCCATCATCCCCTGCTCCGCCGCGTGCTGTGCGGCCGCATGCCGGGCGTCGAGTTGGACGAGCAGGGTTGCCGCGAGGTCGAGATGTGCGCTGCGCTGATCGATCCGATCCCCAGCTTGATCCAGTCGAGCCCCCAGTTGCGCGCGCAGCAGACGGCCGGCCTGCTCGCCGCCCGCTACGGTCTTCCCGTCGAGATCGCACCTGCTCTCGACGAGCTCGACGCCGGTGATTGGACCGGACGCAGCTTCGCCGAGCTCGACGCCGACCCGGATTGGCGGCGCTGGAATGCGCAGCGAGGATCGTGCGCGCCGCCGAATGGAGAGAGCATGGCATCAGTCCAGCAGCGCATCGTTGCACATATCGAGCACCTCTGCCGCGAGCATGCCGACGCCTGTATCGTGCTGACGAGTCACGCCGAGCCGATCCGCGCCGCCATCATGCATTACGCGCGGATTCCGTTCGACGATTTCCTCTCAATCGAGGTCGCTCCGGCCAGCATCAGCACGCTCGTCGCGGACTCGACCGGGTTGAAGTTGTCCCAGGCCAATCGGAAGGTGCCGGTGTGAAGATCGTCATTTTCGGCCTGACCATTTCGTCATCCTGGGGCAATGGTCACGCCACCCTGTGGCGCGGCCTGTGCAAGAACCTGATCCGCGCCGGGCATCGCATTGTGTTCTTCGAGCGCGACGAGCCTTATTATGCCGAGCATCGCGACATGCCGGAGCTCGCGGGCGGGCGCCTGATCCTCTATCGCGACTGGCAGGATACCGCGGCGCTGGCCGCGGCCGAATTGCGCGATGCGGATGCCGCAGTTCTGACCTCCTATTGCGCGGACGGGCATGACGCCACCACGCTGATCCTGGATCGGGCACGCGGGCTCAAGGTGTTCTATGACCTCGACACGCCAGTCACGCTCGACCGGCTGCGGGCCGGAGAAGCGCTGTCCTATATCGGCCCGCGCGGGCTCGCCGACTTCGACCTCGTGCTGAGCTTTACCGGCGGTGCACGGCTGTTCGCGGGGTATCGCAGCCGGCTCGGCGCACGCGACATCGCGCCGCTGTACGGCCACGTCGATCCGGACGTCCATCGGCCGGTTGCGCCGCAGCCGCAATATCGGGCCGCATTGTCCTATCTCGGCACCTATTCGGCCGATCGCCAAGCCGCACTCGCGGAGCTGTTCGTGAGCCCGGCCCGCGCGCGGGACGGCCTGCGTTTCCTGATCGGAGGCGCGCAATATCCGCGGGAGTTCCCGTGGTCGTCGAACATCTATTTCGTTCGTCATCTGCCGCCGTCCGAGCACGCCGCCTTCTTCGCGTCCTCGCGGCTGACGCTCAACGTCACCCGGCGCGCAATGGCCGAGATGGGGTGGTGCCCCTCAGGCCGCCTGTTCGAAGCGGCCGCGTGCGGCGTGCCACTGCTCAGCGACCGCTGGGACGGCATCGAGTCGTTCTTCGTGCCCGGCAAGGAGATCATCCTGGCCGATGGCGCGCAGGATACGCTCGCCGCGCTCGCATGCGACGATGGCGAGCTGGCGAGGATCGCGGCCCGCGCTCAGGAGCGGACGCTCGACGAACACAGCTCGATGAAGCGCGCGGCCGAAATGATCGGCCTGCTGGAGCGGGCTCGACGCCATGCGCCACCGCGCGCGACACAGGAGGCCTGACATGTGGGGCATCGTTCCAGCCGCAGGCCGCGGCAGCCGCATTCAGCCCCTGGCCTTCTCCAAGGAGCTGCTGCCGGTTGGAAGTCGCAGCGACAACGGCACCGATCGCCCCTGCGCCGTCTCGGAATATCTTGTCGAGCGGCTCATCCTGGGCGGCGCAGACAAGATCTGCTTCGTGATCTCGCCGGGGAAATCCGACATCATGGAGTATTTCGGAGACCGCTATGGCAGCGCGCGCTTGGCTTACGTCGTGCAGCCCGAGGCCACGGGGCTGTGCGATGCCGTGTTCCGGGCTTCGACCGTCATTGGCGAGCGCGACGATGTGCTGGTCGGGCTGCCCGACACGGTATGGTTTCCAGAGGCGGCGCTGGCGAGCCTGCCCGACGCGGACCTGTCCTTCCTGCTGTTTCCCGTCGAGCATCCCGAATTCTTCGATGCGGTGATGCTCGACGGCGACGCGGTCAAGCAGATCCAGGTCAAGCAGCGCGACGCGACGTCGAACTGGATCTGGGGCGCATTCCGAATGTCGGCGCGAGGCTTCTTCGATCTCAACACGCTGTGGGAGGCGCGCGATCGCTGCGATGAATATTTCGGCACGCTGGTGAACAGCTATCTGGCGGCCGGCGGCTCCGCTGTCGGAATCAAGGCCGGCGAAGCCTATGTCGACGTCGGCACCATCAACGGCTACCGCACGGCGATTACGCTGCTCGCCGCCTCGCAGGACAGCATCGCGCCTCGGCCGACCCTGCGCGCGGCTGCCGGCGACGGCGCGCACACTTTGCTGCGTGGAGGTCGGGCATGACCAGCGATCTGCTGTCGCGCGACGAGATCCGCCGTCGCGTCGATGCGCTCGGCCCATGGTTTCACAACCTCGACCTCAGGGGCGTTCCGACCGCGCCGACGCATTTCCTCGGTGATTATCCCAACGTGAAGTGGCGGCGCTTCGCCGAGATCATCCCTGACGATCTCACGGGCAAGTCCGTGTTGGACATCGGCTGCAATGCCGGCTTCTACGCCATGGAGATGAAGCGCCGCGGCGCCGATCGCGTCCTGGGCCTCGACACCGATGACGACTACCTCGCCCAGGCGCGCTTCGCCGCCGAGGTCAATGGCCTCGCCATCGAGTTTCGCAAGCTCTCCGCCTACGACGTCGGCCAGCTCGGCGAGACCTTCGACCTCGTCATCTTCATGGGCGTGCTCTATCACCTGCGCCATCCGCTGCTCGCACTCGATCTCATCCGCGAGCATGTGGTCGGCGACCAGCTGCTGTTCCAGTCGATGCTGCGCGGCTCGGCCGATGTCGACGAGATCGCCCGCAACTACGACTTCTGGACCACGAGCCCGTTCGACAGTCCGGGCTATCCGAAGATGCATTTCATCGAACACAAATATGCCGACGACCCCACCAATTGGTGGGCGCCGAATCGTGCCTGTGTCGAAGCCATGCTGCGCAGCGCCGGCTTTGCCATCCTCGCCCATCCGGAGGACGAGGTCTATCTGTGCCGGAAGGTCCCGCGACCGCAACAGGACGGCCCGGTCTATCCGGTGCGAGGTGTGAGATGATCGAGGCGGCGAAAATCTGGAACGAGCCGAACAACAAGTCGCATTGGGACCTCCAGCTCGACCCCGACTGGGCCCGCTTCGCCGAGACCGCGATCGCGGCCGGCAAGGCGATCCGCTCGGTGCATTCGACATTGCCGCGCGTGCTCGGCGGCATCTCCCCGATTGATCCGGCCTTCATCGACAATATGGCGGCCCGCGGCGTGCTCGATCACGTCGATGCGGTCGCCGTGCACGGCTTTCCGCTGGACTGGAATCTCTGGAAGATCGACGAGTGGCCGGCCAAGCTCGCCGAGATCCAGGCGCGCGTGTCCGCGCCGGTCTGGGTCACGGAGGTCGGCGTCTCCTCGTTCGGTGCCGACGAGGTGCAGGCCTGGGGCCTGCAGCGCACGGCCGAACTCCTCAACGGGCGCGCGCCGCGCATCCACTGGTACAGTCTCTACGATCTACCGACGGCGTGGGAGGCGACGACGCGGCACAAGGAGGCCGAGGGCTCATCCTACTATCGTCATTTTCACATGGGGCTGCTGCGCGAGGACGGCTCACCGAAGCTGGCGGCCCAGCTGTTTCCCGAGCACGCGCAGGGCATGGGTGTGTGCCAGTGGTTTCATTTCGAGGATCATCGCCTGGATGAAGCCGTGCGCTGGTTGCGCCGGCTCGGCGTTCGGCACGTCCGCACCGGCCTGTCATGGGCCGACAGTTTCCGCCCCCATGCGCAGTCCTGGTTCGACCGCCAGATGGCGGCGCTCGCGGAGTTCGACGTCACCGTGACGTTCTGCTTCACGCCTGAGCATCGCGGCATCGCTCCGCATCACACCAGCCCGCCGCTCGACGCCAACGAGTTCGCGGACTTCTGCGCCAACATGATCGCGCGCTATTGCGCGCGCACGGGCGCTGTCGCGGCGCCGCCATCCGCGCCGGAGCCCTCGCTATGCGCGCCGTGATCCTGGTGATCGACTCGGTGGGCATCGGCGGCGCTCCCGACGCGGCCCAGTACGGCGACGCCGGCGCCGACACGGTCGGACATATCGCGAAGGCGTGTGCAGACGGTCACGCCGACGACGGTCGGCGCGAAGGGCCGCTGCGCGTGCCCTATCTGGCGGCGCTCGGCCTCGGCGAAGCGTGTGAGCTCGCGTCCGGCCAGCGACCGCCCGGCCTCGATCACGGCGCCGGGGCCGGCGCCGCGTTCGGTTGCGCCAGCGAACGTTCACGCGGCAAGGACACACCATCGGGTCATTGGGAGATCGCCGGCGTTCCCGTGCCGTTCGATTGGGGCTATTTTCCCAAGACCATTCCGGCCTTTCCACCGCAACTGATCAGCCCGCTATGCGAGATGGCCGGGCTGCCTGGAATTCTCGGCAATCGTCACGCCTCGGGCACCGAGATCATCGCCGAGCTCGGCGAGACCCATATGAGGACTGGTCAACCGATCTGCTACACCTCCGCCGACTCGGTGTTCCAGATTGCCGCGCACGAGCAGACGTTCGGTCTGGACCGGCTGTATCGGCTGTGCGAGACGGCGCGGCCGCTGGTCGATCCCTTCAACATCGGCCGCGTCATCGCGCGCCCGTTCGTCGGCGAGCGGCCCGCCGATTTCCGCCGCACCGCGCATCGCCGCGACTACGCCGTCCCTCCGCCCGAGCCGACCATCCTCGACCTCGCGGCCGCCGATCACCGCCAGATCGTGTCGATCGGCAAGATCGACGACATCTTCGCCCATCGCGGCACCGGAATTAATCTGAAGGGCGACGGCAACGACGCGCTGTTCACGCGCACGCTCGAAGGGCTTGACGCTCTGGAGGACGGCGGTCTGCTGTTCGCCAATTTCGTCGATTTCGATACGCTGTACGGACATCGTCGCGACGTTGCCGGCTACGCGCGCGCGCTCGAGGCGTTCGACGCGCGGTTGCCCGAACTCGTCAACGTTCTCCGACGTGACGATCTCCTGATCATCACGGCCGACCATGGTTGCGATCCGACCTGGCCGGGCACGGATCACACCAGGGAACGCGTGCCCGTCCTGATCGCCAATGGCCGCCGCCCCGGCCCGATCGGCCGGCGCGACAGCTTTGCCGATATCGGTGCCACGGTCGCGCAGCATCTGCAATTTCCCGCGACTCCCCACGGTCACGCCTTCTGGTGAATGGCGAACTACGCCTGCGTTATTGATCCAGGTTAGGGAAATTATCGTTTGTACGTTGCGTAGGAACCAACATTCCTTGCGCTGCTTCTCACCTCAGAGATCTCGTTCCTAAGTCACTTCGAGGGAGTAGCCGCGCATGACACGTGTCCTGATCACCGGAGGCGTAGGGTTCATCGGCTCCCACACCGCCGATGCGCTGATCTCCGCAGGCTACGAGGTCAGGCTGCTCGATTCGCTCTCTCCCCAGGTACACGGCGCTCAGCGTCAACGCCCCGCCTACCTCCATGCCGACGCCGAGCTGCTGGTCGGCGACGTGACCGATGCGGTCGCCGTCGAGCGCGCGCTGCGCGGCGTCGACAAGGTGCTGCACCTGGCCTCCAGCGTCGGGGTCGGACAGAGCATGTACGACATCGAGTCCTACGTCCGGACCAACGAGCTCGGCACCGCGGTGCTGCTGCAGGCGCTGGCAAACCGGCCGGTCGGGCGTCTCGTCGTGGCATCCTCGATGAGCGTCTATGGCGAGGGCGCCTGCCGCGCCGGCGACGGGTCGATCGTCGCCCCCGAGGAGCGTTCACTGGATCAGCTCAAGCGCGGCGATTGGGAGCTGGCCGACGCCGACGGCAACATGCTCGACCCGATCCCGACACCCGAGACCAAGCAGCCGGCGCTCAGCTCGATCTACGCCCTGAACAAATACGCGCAGGAGCGGATGTGCCTGATCACCGGCAAGGCCTACGGCATCCCGACACTCGCGCTGCGCTTCTTCAACGTGTTCGGACCGCGCCAGGCGCTGTCCAACCCGTACACCGGCGTGCTCGCGATCTTCGCGGCACGGCTGCTCAACGACCGCCCGCCGCTCGTCTTCGAGGATGGCCGGCAGCGGCGCGACTTCGTGCATGTCCACGACGTCGCCCGCGCCTGCGTGCTCGCGCTCGAAAGCGACCAGTCCGATGATGTCTTCAACATCGGCTCCGGACAGAGCCGGACCATCGTCTCGGTCGCCGAGGACCTTGCCGGCGTGATGGGCCGCTCGCAGATGACGCCGTCCATCACCGCCAAATATCGCGCCGGCGACATCCGGCATTGCTTCGCCGACATCCGCAAGAGCGAGCGGCTGCTGGGATTCAGGCCGCAAGTCCGCTTCGAGGACGGGCTCGACGAACTGGCGCGCTATCTGGCCGACCAGATCGCCGACGACCAGGCCGAGAAGGCGACCGAAGAGCTGCTGCGACGCGGGCTGGTTGCGTGATGGATACGTCGTCGAACCAGGCTCCGATCGTGATCACGGGCGGCTGCGGCTTCATCGGCTGCAACCTCGCCGACCGGCTCGCATCGCATGGCCATGCTGTCCTCATCCTCGATAATCTCGTCCGCGCCGGAGTGCGCGAGAATGCGCAATGGCTGAAGGCACGTCACGGCGACCGGATCATGATCACGGTGGGTGACGTCCGCGATCCCATCACCGTCATCGATACGGTGAAGCACGCGAAGGCCGTGCTGCACCTCGCAGCTCAGGTCGCCGTGACGTCCAGCCTCGACAGTCCCGTCGATGATTTCGAGATCAATGCGAGGGGCACGCTGAATGTGCTCGAAGCCGTTCGCCTGCACAATCCGAGTGCGCCGGTGCTGTTCGCATCGACGAACAAGGTCTACGGCCGGCTGATCGGCGACGACGGGATCACACGCGCCGGCCGGCGCTATCAGCCGACCAGCCCTGCCCTTGCGCGCGGCATCGCCGAGAGCACACCGCTCGACCTCTACAGCCCGTACGGCTGCTCGAAGGGTGCCGCCGACCAATATGTCCATGACTATGGTCGCGTCTATGGCTTGAAGACGGCCGTGCTCCGCATGAGCTGCATCTATGGCCCGCGGCAGTTCGGCAATGAAGACCAGGGCTGGATCGCACACTTCTTGCTCTCCGCGCTGCGCCGCGCGCCGCTCACGATCTATGGCGACGGGTGCCAAGTGCGCGACGCACTCTATGTCGCCGACGCGGTCGAGGCTTGGCTTGCCGTGCTCGACACCATCGACACCACACGCGGCAAGGTGTTCAACCTCGGCGGAGGCCCGTCGAATGCGATCAGCCTGCTCGAGCTGATCGACCAGATCGAGACGCTGTCCGGTCCGGTGCAGTTCAGCTTTGCCGATTGGCGCCCGGGCGACCAGCCCTGGTACGTCACCGACATCAGCGCACTGACCGAGGCGACGGGATGGCGACCGCGGACATCGTTCGCAGACGGCCTGCGCGAGCTGCACGGCTGGCTGGCCACTCGCTTTTCCGAGCGACCGGATCAGGAGGCGCTGGCATGACGCGTGTCGCGCTGATCAATCCCAACTGGACGTTCGACGGCAGCATCTATTTCGGCTGCCGCAGCCCGCATCTGCCGCTCGAACTCGGCATTTCGCAGCATCTGCTGCGCGACGCCGGCCACGCCACGCTGCTGCTCGATGCGCATATGTTCGACCTCTCCCCATCCGACATGCTGGCAGAGCTCGTGACGTTCCGGCCCGACATGATCGTGCTGACGACGGCGCCGACCTATCTGTTCTGGCGCTGCGCCCCGCCCGAGCTGCGCGTGCCACAGCAGCTCGTGGCGATGCTGCGGGAAACCGGCGCAACGCTGGTGGCCGTCGGCCCGCACGGCTCGACTACGCCGCGCATGACGCTGCGCAAGCTCGGCGTCGATCTCGTCGTGATGGGCGAATGCGAGCACAGCGTGCTGCGGCTGGCCAATGGCGAGCGCGACTTCGCCGGGCTGTGCTTCACACAGAGCACAGGCGCGCCACGGATCAATGGCGGACCACAAGCGGCGGCCTTCATCGACCAACCGGCGCTGCAATGGCCGGAGGAGATGATCCGCAGGCACCATCATCACCATCATCGCTTCGAGGCCGCCCCGGTCGGGCCCGGCGCCGAGGTCGAGGCCTCACGCGGCTGCCCTTATCATTGCACGTTCTGCGCCAAGGACAATTTCCGCAACGCCTACCGCAAGCGCCAGCCCGCCGTCATTCTGGACGAGCTCGATGGCCTGCGCGCGCAGGGCACGGAATACGTCTACTTCATCGACGAGATCTTCCTGCCCAATGCCGATCTGCTGCAAGGGCTCGTCACCCGCGGCTTCAAATTTGGTATCCAGACCCGCATCGATCTCTGGAAGCCGGACATGCTCGAGCTGCTCGGACGCGCCGGATGCGTCTCGATCGAAGCGGGTATCGAGAGCCTGACCCCCGAGGGGCGCGCCGCACTGGCCAAGAACTGCCGGATGACGACCGAGCAACTGGCCGACCGGCTGGTGGAGGCGCGGCGGCACGTGCCGTTCGTGCAGGCCAATCTGATCGAGATGCCGCAGGACGATGATCCCGTCGTGCAACGCTGGCGGCAGCGCATGCAGGATGCCGGCGTATGGGCGAACGATCCCGTCCCGCTCTACCCCTATCCCGGGTCCCCGGACTATCGGAGGCTGTGGGGCGAGCCCGACGATCATGCCTGGGAACGCGCCCACACGCACTATCTGGAGCTGTTCAGCCGATTCAGCGATGTGCAGAACGAGCGGCCGGTGCCGCTCGCCGCCCTCGAACGACAGGTCGCGCCATGAGTACGCGGTGCGGCCTGCGCGTGTTGATGACGACCGACGCTGTCGGCGGCGTGTGGAGCTACGCGACGTCTCTCGCCGCTGCGCTTGCGGCGCTCGGCGCCGAGATTCACCTGGTGTCCTTGGGCCCCGCACCAAGGCCGGACCAGCGCGCGATGCTGCGCGGCACGGACGTCCGCCTGGTGGAGACGGATCTCGCGCTGGAATGGCAGGATCCCGACGCGCACGATCTCGATCACGCGCGGGGCACGCTGCTCGCACTCGAACGCGAGCTACGACCCGACATCGTTCATCTTAACAGTCTTCGTGAGGCGACGTTCGATTGGGACGCGCCAGTGCTCGCCGTTGCGCATTCCTGCGTGCCGTCGTGGGCGCTTGCCTGCAACGAAGCCGGCATGCTGCAGGAGCCGCGCTGGCAGCGCTACTCCGAGCTGATCGCTGCGGGCCTGCGGTGTGCAGACGCCTGGGTCGCACCGACTTGCGCCTTTGGCGAAGTCATCGGCCGACTGCACGCGCCGCGCCGTCCCGGCACGCTGATCTGGAACGGCCTTGCTGCCTCCACCCTGGAGGCGGCCCGGCACGAGAAAGAGACCTTCGTGCTCGCGGCGGGGCGGATGTGGGACAAGGCCAAGAATCTGAGTACGCTTTCCAAAGCCGCGGACGGGCTCGCCTGCCCCGTGCTCGTCGCCGGCGCGGGCTCCGACAGCACGGTGGTCACGTCCAACCTGCATCAGCTCGGCGAACTCTCGCATGATGAGCTTCGGCGCTGGATGGGACGTGCCGCGATCTACGCAAGCCCGGCGCTTTACGAGCCGTTCGGCCTGTCTGTGCTGGAGGC
Source organism: Bradyrhizobium aeschynomenes (assembly GCF_013178945.1). GTDB lineage: Bacteria > Pseudomonadota > Alphaproteobacteria > Rhizobiales > Xanthobacteraceae > Bradyrhizobium > Bradyrhizobium aeschynomenes. The sequence goes on along the minus strand of NZ_JABFDM010000001.1, from coordinate 871,751 downwards.
CGCGGCGGCTGGGTGCGCGCTGGTGTTGTCCGACATCCCGAGCTTCCGCGAGCTGTGGCAGGACGCGGCCGTATTCGTCGCCCCGGCCGACGCCGGCGCCATCAGAAGCACCCTGAACTGGCTCGCGGCCGATCCACGGGCGTGCGCGACGCTGCAGGACGCGGCACGACGGCGCGCCGCGCGCTACTCGCTCCACCGCATGGCCGCATCCTATGCCGAACTGTATGGCGACCTGCTGGCGCGGGCATCGTCGGATCGTCGTTCGAACACCTACGCCGAGGCCTGTGCATGAAGTGCGTGCTTTTCTACCATGCGTTCTCGTCGTGCTGGAACAACGGCAATGCGCACTTCCTACGTGGCGTCGCGCGCGAGCTGCACGCCCTCGGACACGAAGTCATCGTCTATGAGCCTGCCGACGGCTGGAGTCGCCTGAACGCGATCAAGGACGGAGGCAATGCCAGCCTACGCGAAGTCCCGGCATTGTTTCCCGGCCTGCACACCAGGGCCTATGATTGCACGCTCGAACTCGACGAAGCGCTCGACGGCGCCGATCTCGTGCTCGTCCATGAGTGGAACGAGCCCGACCTGGTGAAGGCGATCGGCCGGCGGCGCATCGCGGACGGACGTTTCGTGCTGCTGTTCCACGACACGCATCACCGCGCCGTCACCGCGCCCCACGAGCTCGGCCGATTCGATCTTGCCGGCTATGATGGTGTGCTCGCCTTCGGCGAGGTCCTGCGTGAGATCTATCTGACGCTCGGCTGGACGTCGCGCGCCTTCACCTGGCATGAGGCCGCCGATACCGCGCTGTATCGGCCGTTGCCTGACATCGAGCCGCAGCATGATCTCGTCTGGATCGGCAATTGGGGCGACAACGAGCGCAGCGCCGAGCTCCGGGAATTTCTCGTCGCACCGGTCGCCTCGCTCCAACTCGACGCCACCATCTATGGCGTCCGCTATCCGGAGGACGCGCTGACATCGATGCGGCAGGCCGGCATCCGCTATGGCGGCTGGCTGCCCGCGCACCGCGCTCCCCAGGCTTTTGCCAAGGCCCGTGTCACGGTCCACGTCCCCCGTGCGCCCTACGCACGGTCGCTACCGGGCATACCGACCATCCGCATGTTCGAGGCGATGGCGTGTGGAATTCCGATCGTCTCGGCCCCGTGGGATGACGTCGAAGGACTGTTTCCGGAGGGCACTTATCTGCGCGTGACCAACGGCTCGGGCATGCGCGACGCCGTGCGGACTCTGTTGTCCGATCGGGAGTTCGCCACCGACATGGCCGCGACCGCGCGCGGCGCGGTACTCGCCCGCCACACCTGCCGTCATCGTGCGCAAGAGCTGTTGCAGATCGCGGCCCGGCTGAACCGCGCCGATCGCCGGGCAGCATCCGCTCAATTCGAAGGAGCTGCATCGTGAACATCTGCTTTTTCGGCTCCAGCCTGGTGTCGTCCTATTGGAACGGCGCAGCTACCTACTACCGCGGCATGCTGAAGGAGATCGCAAAGCTCGGCCATCAGATCACGTTCTACGAACCGGACGCGTTCGAACGGCAGGCACATCGCGACATCGACGATCCCGTCTGGGCGAAGGTCGTCGTGTATCCGGCGACGCCGGAGGGATGGAAGCGCGCACTGGACGACGCGACCCGCCCGGCCGACCTCCTGGTCAAGGCGAGCGGCGTCGGTGTGTTCGATGCCGAGCTCGAGCAGGCCATTGCGGCCGCCTCCACCGAGGCGCTGCGGATCTATTGGGACGTCGATGCGCCAGCAACGCTGGACGCCATCGCGGCCGATCCGCGGCATCATCTGCGCGAGGCCATTCCACGCTATGACGCGGTGCTCACCTATGGCGGCGGCGATCCCGTCGTGCAGGCCTATCGCGCCGCCGGCGCCCGTGACTGTGTGCCGATCTACAATGCACTCGATCCGGATACTCATCATCCCGCGCCACCGCGCGGCGACTTCTCATCCGATCTCAACTTGCTCGCCAACCGCTTGCCCGATCGCGAGGCGCGCATCGAAAAGTTCTTCATCGATGCGGCCGCCCGGTGTCCGCAACGGAGCTTCGTGATCGGCGGCTCCGGCTGGCACGACAAGCCGATGCCCGCCAACGTCCGCGCCGTCGGCCATGTCGGGACCGCCGACCACAACGCCTTCTTCGGCTCGGCGCGCGCGACCCTGAACGTCAATCGCGACAGCATGGCGGCTTACGGATTCTCGCCGCCGACACGCGTCTTCGAGGCCGCCGGCGCCGGCGCCTGCCTGATCACGGATCAATGGGACGGCATCGATCTCTTTCTCGAGCCCGACCGCGAGATCCTCGTCGCCGCCGATGGCGCCGCCGTCGCCGCCCATCTCGATGCACTGTCGCCCGAACGAGCGCGCAAGATCGGCGAGCGCGGCCGCGAGCGCATCCTGGCGCACCACACCTATCGTCAGCGTGCCCGCCAGTTCAACGACCTGCTTGAAGGCATGACCACCCGCACCGAGGCCGCAGAATGAACCTGAACATAGTCGTCATCGGACTGTCAGTCACATCGTCCTGGGGCAACGGCCACGCCACGACCTATCGTGCACTGCTGTCTGCGCTGGCGCGTCGCGGCCACAGCGTGACCTTTCTCGAGCGCGACGTGCCGTGGTATCGCGATCATCGCGACCTGACCGATCCCGACGGCTGGAAGGTCGAGCTCTATCAGTCCCTGCAGGACCTGCCGCGTCTGTTCGGAACCGATATCCGCAATGCCGATCTCGTCATCATCGGCTCCTATGTCCCGGACGGCATCGCCATCGCCGACTGGGTGACATCGCATGCCCGCGGCGTCACCGCCTTCTACGATATCGACACGCCGGTGACGCTCGCCCAGCTCGAGCACGGGCTGGACTATCTGTCGCCCGCGATGATTCCGCGCTTCGACCTCTATCTGTCCTTCTCGGGCGGACCAGCCCTGGCGATGATCGAGGATCTCTATGGCAGCCCACTGGCGCGCGTGCTCCATTGCAGCGCCGATCTCGACCTCTATCAGCCACGCGAAACGCCGGAGCTCTGGAATCTGGGCTATCTCGGCACTTATAGCGCGGACCGGCAGCCTCAGCTCGAGCGCTTCCTGCTCGAGCCGGCCCGCCTGCTGACCGGAGACAGGTTCGTCGTGGCCGGTGCGCAATACCCTGAAGATCTGGTCTGGCCGCCCAGCATCGAGCGGATCAATCACCTCGCTCCGCGTGACCACGCGCAATTCTTCTCCGCGCAGCGCTTCACGCTGAACATCACCCGGGCCGACATGCGTGCGCTCGGCTTCTCTCCGAGCGTGCGGCTGTTCGAGGCCGCCGCCTGCGGCACGCCGGTTCTGTCGGATCACTGGCCGGGCCTGGAAACCATCTTCGTGCCGAACAGCGAGATCCTCGTCGTCTCGACACCGCAGGACGTCACGACGATTCTGCGGGACATGTCGGAAGACACGCGCCGCACCATAGCCGAACGTGCGAGCCGGCGTGTCCGCCGCGACCACGCACCGGACCATCGCGCCCGACAACTCGAGGAATACTATCGTGAGGCACTGACGCGTCGCTCACGTTCGGCGCGCCAGGCGCACAAGAACACCCCCACCGAGGCCGTCGAACTGAAACTGGGCTTGTCATGACCATCCAGATCTCCATCCCTGCACGACGCTCCCTTCGCACCCTGGTTGCCGGCGGAGCCGGCTTCATCGGCTCGCATATCTGCGACACGCTGCTCCGGCGTGGCGACACGGTGATCTGCACCGACAACCTGCATACAGGCTCGCTCCGCAACATCCGCCCGCTGCTCAACCACCCGAACTTCAGCTTCATCGAGCACGACGTCCGCGCGCCGCTGGAGATCGACGGCCGGCTCGACCGCATCTACAATTTTGCCTGTCCCGCTTCGCCCCCGCACTATCAGCAGGATCCGGTTGGCACGATGAAGACGTGCGTGCTCGGCACGATCAACCTGCTCGAGCTCGCGCGCCAGACCTCCGCGCGCATCCTGCAGGCCTCGACCAGCGAGGTCTATGGCGATCCCGAGGTGCATCCGCAGCCCGAGAGCTATGTCGGCCACGTCAACACCATCGGGCCGCGGGCCTGCTATGATGAAGGCAAGCGCGCAGCCGAGACGCTGATGTTCGATTACCGGCGCATGCACGGCATCGACATCAAGGTTGCCCGCATCTTCAATACCTACGGTCCGCGCATGCATGAGAATGACGGCCGAGTGGTGTCGAATTTCATCGTGCAGGCGCTGCGCGGCGCGCCGATCACGGTGTACGGCTCCGGCAGTCAGACCCGCAGCTTCTGCTTCGTCGACGACCTCGTGCGCGGACTGGAGATGCTGATGGAGAGCCCGGAGTCGGTGACCGGCCCCGTCAACCTCGGCAATCCGCACGAGATGAGCATCGAGGCGATCGCGCGCGAGGTGCTGACCTGCACCCGATCGAGCTCGACGCTGGAGTTCAAGCCGCTGCCAATCGACGACCCGAAGCGGCGCAAGCCGGTCATTGCGACCGCGGAACGCCTGCTCGGCTGGCGTCCGCAGATTCCGCTGCGCAAAGGACTGGAAGCAACCATCGCCTATTTCGCGCTTGAGGCCGCAGGGCGCGCGCAGAGCGGTCCTGACAAGCCCACGCCCGCGAAGCGGCGCCCGGGGCGTGCTCAGCTCGCGCTGGCGCGATCGCAATAGGCTGCGACCAAAGGAACGCCGCCCGGGACGAGCCCGGGCGGCGCTTCCTACACGCTGCCGTTGCTGGCGATTACTTGCTGAGCGACTTCGCCATCTCCAAGTGCTTCTGCAGCACCGGAACGGTCTGCCGGGCAAAGTCCGACAAGGGCGAGTTCGCCGCCGCCTCCTTCTGATACTTCTTGATGTCCTCCTGGTGATCCCGGACCATCGCCTGCGCAAAGGCGCGGTCGAACCGATCGCCGGACATGCCCTCCAGCCGGCTGTAGATCGCCTTCTGCTTCTTGTTCGGCTCCGACGGCGTCTTCATGTCGTTCTGGCTCGCCAATTGCTGCGCTTTCTGCAGATGCTCGCCATGGTCCTGCTGCAAAGCCTGGCCGAACTGCTTGACCTGGTCGCTCTGCCCTTTCTGCTGCGCCAGCTTGCCCATGTTCACCTCGGACAGATCGCCTTCGATCGCCTCGGTCATGAAATGCTGGTCCTTGGCAGGCGACGGCCCCTTCGGAGCAGCATTGGCGCCGCCGGCCAGGAACAGGGTCAAGGCGCACGCGGCCACAGCGGTGAAGCTCGTTCTCATCTGACAGGCGTCGGTGATCTTGCTCATCGTCCATCTCCGGGCTGGAAAATCGATCATTGCGATTGCAAGAGTCGCAGCCCGCGATCGTTCCTATCCTGGTTCCTCCGCGGTAACGAATGGTCCGCTCATGCGGCGCGCACCCGAGCGAGGAAGCTGCCGACCTCCTGTTTCAGCAGGAGGCCATCGGCGGAGAGCGACTGCGCAGCCGTCAAGACCTGTGACGACGCCGCTCCGGTGTCGGTCGCGCCGGACTGCACCTCGACGATTCCCGACGACACCTGCGAGGCGCCGACGGCGGCCTGCTGGACGTTGCGCGAAATTTCGTTGGTGGCGTTGCCCTGCTCCTCGGCAGCGGCCGTAATGGCGCCGGTGATCTCCGACATGCCCGAAATCGTCGACATGATCTGCTTGATCGCACCGACGGCGGTCGACGCTGCGGACTGGATCTCGGCGATGTAGCCCGAAATGTCCTTGGTCGCATCGGCAGTTTGCGCGGCCAATTCCTTGACCTCGGAGGCGACGATGGCGAAGCCGCGTCCCGCAGGGCCGGCGCGTGCCGCCTCGATGGTCGCATTCAGCGCCAGCAAATTGGTCTGCTGGGCAATCGCGGTGATCATGCCGACGATGCTGCCGACCTTGTCGGCGGCAGCTGCGAGCTTGATCATGGACTGGTCGGTGCTGGTCGCCTGCGCCACCGCATCCTTGGCCACGCGCGACGCGCCGTCGATCTGACGGCCGATCTCGGCTGCGGTCGCTGCCATCTCCTCGGTCGCAGCGGCCACCGACTGGACGCTCGCAGAGGCCTCCTCGGAGGCCGACGCGACCGTCGTCGACAGTTCCCTGGTGGTCGAAGCCGTATTTGCCAGCGTGGAGGCCGCCTGCTCCAGGCTCGTCGAACTCGATGAGACCCGATCGATGATGCCGCCGATTGCGTTCTCGAACGAGACGGTGAACGCCTCGATAGCCTTCTTGCGTTGCATCTCCGCGCGCGCTTCCGCCTCGGCCTGCTCGGCCCGCAGCCGCTGCGTCTCCAGCATGTTGGTCTTGAAGACCAGCGTCGCACGCGCCATGTCGCCGATCTCGTCGCCACGCTCCAGTCCGGAGATCGACGCGGACACCTCGCCGCTCGCCAGCGCGGTCATGCTCTGCACCATCAGGCCGATCGGCCGCGAGACGGCGAATACGCTCATGAGGCCGGCGGCTCCGAGAACCAGGATCGCAACGCCTCCGACCGTCGACGCGGCCGTTTCGGACCTCGCGATGACGGCCCACACCGCGCTCTTTTCAGCTGTGGCCTTCGAGGAGGCGGCCGTCACGATTCCGTCCGCCGTCCCGTCGATCGTCTTCGCGATCGGCAAGGTACGTTGCGTGCAAGATCGGCGGCCTCCGCTTCCATCGTGGCGATCCAGGCCGAACGTCCCGCCGCGCCTTCACCCGCAATGCGGAGCCTGATGTCGGCGATGCGCTTGGCCCCCGCCGCATAGGCATCGATGGCCTGCTGCAGGCCTGCGATGCGCGCCTTGCTCTCGGTCGAAGCAGCCCGTCCGCGCATGTCGTCGCAGAGCTGATCGGCCGCCCGGCGTCCGGCCGCAAGGCGCTCCTCGGCCGCGCCAATTTCCGTCTCGGTCTTGGCAAGACGAAGATCCCGCACCGCGACCTGCATCTGCCTCGCCTCTGCCTTGGCGGCGATGGCGAGCCTGGCAATCTCCTGCTGATCGAGCGCACTGCCGAGACCACGCTCAATGCTGGCGTTGCCGGCGACCTGACTGGCAATCATGATCGCGACGAAGAAGGTGCCGCCAAGCGCGGCGGTCACGAGCTTGGTGGAGATTTTGAAGCGGCTGAGAACGTGGAACATGGCGACCCGGTACTTTGCGAACTGAGGTCGCACACCATGGCACCTGATCGCAGTGAGATCGTTGTGTCAGCACAACCAGGCGGCCGGGATATATCGCGCCACAACCGCTCTTCTCAACGCAAAATTGACGACTCGTCCGAATGTCCGATGCGCGTGCGATGAGCTCAGTTGCTGGCGCCGTGCCCCGCAGCCCGCGCCATCACCCGTGGCAGTGTCCCGGCCTGCGATGCGCTGCCGCGCCACGCCACGACCTGATCCGGACGGATCAGCGCGAGGTCGGCTTCATAGAGATCGCGCAACGCGCGAGGCAGACTCACGACTTTCACATCCGCGCACAGCGGCCGCACCATCTCGCGCAACTGGTCCTCATCGACGCCGCTGCCGTCAAATCTCAGCAGAGTCCATTCGAAGCCGAAGCGGTCATACAGCGAGACGCCCTGCTCCAGCCAGGCATGCGGCGCGCGCCCGCCGGGACACGCACTCGGCATGTAGACATTGGCGGCATCCGGCGGCGGCTGGGTGCCGTCGGAGACGATGATCGGCGAGCCGTCGTAACGGCCACCGAAGGTGACACCGGGAATGTTGAACTCGGCCCGAGCATGCTGACCGAGATAGGCGCCTGCAACGCGCCGCGCCTCGGCGCCCGCTTCGGTCGCGTCCTCGATCTCCGGCACAGCCGCGAACAGCCCAAGCGAATCCGCGAAGCGCCGTGCATAGTCGGTGTTGCGCAGCGCCACCGGGCGGCGTTCGGCCGCATAGCTGTCGAGCAGCGCCACCGGGCTCATTCCTTTGACCACGCTCGCGAGCTTCCAGCCGAGATTGACGGCATCTTCGATCGCGGTGTTGTAGCCGAGCCCGCCGGTCGGCGTGAAGAGATGCGCCGCGTCGCCACCGAGGAAGACGCGGCCGCTCTGCATGCGCTCGGCGACGAGCGCATGCCCCGCTGTCCAGGTCAGATGCGACAGCACCTCGCAGGGAACGTGCGCGCCACATGCGCGCTGGAACGCCGCCTTCGCATCATCGGCAGTGATGGCGCTCTCATCCTCGCCGGGCCGCAGCTGGGTGTGGAAGGCGAACTCGTCGTACCCATTCACCGCAGCCATGAAGGCGCGACGGTCGCGGTTGAAGCAGACATACATCCAGGCCCGGGCATGAGGCATGCGCTGGTAGAATTCCGTCGAGCGGAGATAGACCGCAAGCATGCGGCCGCCCATGAAATCGCGCTGCACGCCGGTCGTGCCGCCATAGGAGATGCCGAGCGACTGACGCACGAGGGAGCGCGGGCCGTCGGCGCCCACCAGAAAGGCCGCGCAGATCTTGAATCGCGCGCCATCGCTGAGGCGCTCGACCTCGGCCGCGACGCCATCATCATTGACGGTGTAGCCGATCAACCGGTGACCGTAATGCAGTTGAATGCCGGCGAGCTGCTCCGCGTGCCGGCGCAGGATCGCCTCGACGAATTTCTGCGACACCCGATGCGGCAGCTCGGCCGCGCTCCACGAGCCGGACAAGCCCTTCACCAGTTCGGCCGCGCGCGCTGCCGACGGCAATTGAAAGCGCGCCAGCTCGTGAGCGGTATAGCGGGTGAAATAGGCGATGTCGGTCGGATAGTCAGCTGGCAGGCCGGCGCGCCGGACCTCGTCGGCAAAACCGAGCCGGCGGTAGTGCTCCATCGTCCGCGCCTGGGTGGCGTTGGCCTGCGGATTGAAAGCCGTGCCCGGCTTGTCGTCGATCAGGACCGCGGACACGCCGCGCCGACCGAGCTCGTTGGCCAGCATCAGCCCACAAGGCCCGCCGCCCACGATCAGGACGGGGGCGGTCAAACGTTCGATCACGGCGCTTCTCCCCTCGCGACGGGGGCATGCTACGACCTCCCGACAGATAGTCAAGCAACCTGACTATATCTCGTCGCCCAGCGTGTCGAAGCGGGCGCCATAGGCCGAGAGCGCCTGCAGGACCACGTCCATGGCGGCCTTGCCAAGCTCCTTGCGCATCTCGGCCTCGGCCATATCAACTGCATCGCCGAAGGCCTCGAGCCATTGCAGGCCGGCCGGCGTGAAGCGAACGATGCGCGCGCGCCCATCGCGCGGATCGGCCTCGCGCGCAACCAACCCGAGCTCGACGCATTGATCGACCAGCTCGCCCATCGCCTGCTTGCTCACCGAGGCGCGGCGGGCGAGCTCGGTCAGCCGCGTGCCCTCGACGTCGAGATTGCGCGTGAGGCTGACATGGGCGATCCGCGTTTCGCCGTGGCCGCTCGCCGCCATCAGCTCGAGCACGCGAGATTCGAACCGGCGCACCGCGTTGTTGAGCATCCTTCCGATATTGTCATGACGCCATGCCGTCCCGCTGCGTCCCGCGCGCGGCGCGTTGCGTGAAGATCTCGCATTCATTCCGGCAGCACCTCGTCTCTTCGCGCCGCACTGAGGCCGCGCAGCAGCGCAAGGTGACATCGGAAACGCGTGGGTTGTCACGCAAGAATTGGTCGAAGCGGCAGGATTTCGAACCTGAAGACGCCACCGCGACGGCTGTTCACTTGCTTTCCGATGCCTCAGAGGAATCCGATCGACAGCCACGGGACGAAGGCGACGAGCAGAAGGCCGACCACGAGCGCGCCCAGATAGGGCCAGATCCGCGTGAGCCCGGCATTCGGATCAATCTGCCCGATCGAGCATGCGGCGTAGTAGCCGAGGCCGAAAGGCGGCGCGAACAGGCCGATGCCCATGGCGAGAATGATGACCATCGCGTAGTGCACCTCGTGGACGCCGAGCAGCTTGGCCGCCGGGAACAGCAACGGGCCGAACAGCACCATCGCAGGCAGACCTTCGAGGATGCTGCCGAGCAGGATGAACACGGCGATCGAGATCAGCAGGAAACCGTATTTGCCGCCGGGCACCGAAACCATCATCGCCGCGAGCGCGTGCGAGAAGTTGGACTGCGTCAGCGCCCAGGCCATCGCGGTGGCCGCGCCGATGATGAACAGGATCGAGCCCGACAGCGCCGCCGTATGCACCAGCGCCGGATAGAGTTTGCGCCAGTCGAAACGGCGATAGACGAGCAGTCCGATCAGGATCGTGTAGGCGATGCCGATGGTCGAGACCTCGGTCGCGGTCGCGACGCCCTCGGTGACCGCGGTGCGGACCAGCACCGGCAGCAGCAGCGCGGGCAGCGCAGTGATCAGCGCCGAACGAATGGTGGACCAGGTCGGCCGCGGCCGAATCACGGCTTCCGGCTCGACCATGCGACGCTTGGCGACCACGGCCAGCGCGGCGGCCAGCACCAGACCCGGCAGGATGCCGCCGGTGAACAAGGCCGAAATCGAGACGCCGGCGACGGAGCCGATGATGATCAGCACGATCGAGGGCGGGATGGTTTCCGCCATCGCACCGGAGGCCGCGAGCAGCGACACCAGCTCACCGTCGTGAATGCCGCGGCGCTTCATGTCTGGAAACAGCACCGGCGCGACCGCCGCCATGTCGGCAGTCTTGGCGCCCGAGATGCCGGAGACCAGCAGGATGGCACCGAGCAGCACGTAGGACAGACCACCCCTGACATGGCCAACCAGCGACACCAGGAAACCGACCATCGCAGCCGCCATGCCGGTCATGACGATGAGATGGCCGAGCAGAATGAACAAGGGAATCGCGAGCAGAACGAGGGATGACACGCCCTCGTCGATGCGGCTGGTGACGACTTCGAGCGGGGCCGCGGTGACCGTGAGCAGATAGGCCACTGTGGCGAGGCCGAAGCAGAAGGCGATCGGCACCCCGGCGAGCACGGCCGCGCCGAGCAGGATCGCAAAGAAGACGATGAGATTCCAGTTGCCGAGCGCCTTGAGCGCCGGGGCTGAGGCCCACAGCACGAGCGCGGTGGCCGCCAGGATCACCAGCGTGATCGCGATGTCACGCGAGCCATGGCGCGCCATGCGCAACAAGGCGGTGACGAGCATGAGGCCGATGCCGACGGGCACGGCGCCGGCCCGCACGCTGTCAGGGAGACCGAGCGCCGGCGTCTCCGCAAAGGCCTGACCACTCGCATAGTCGATGGCCGGATGCAGCAGGATCGCCAGGAACAGCACGGGCGCCATCAGCGCAGCGCTCTCCAGCACCGCGCGCGTGCGCGGTGCGACGCGGTCGACCAGCGCGGTCATCCGCATGTGCTCGCCGCGGCTGAGCGCGAGCACCGCACCCAGCATCGCGAGCCAGAGGAAGGTGATCGACGCGAGCTCATCGGCCCAGGTCAGCGGCCGGTCGAAGGCGAAACGTGCCGTCACACCGGTGAAGAGGATTCCAACTTCCGCGACCAGGGCGACAATCGCGGGAATCTCGATCAGCTTCGTGAGGGCCCGCTCGAGACCGTCAACGATGCCGTGCTTCGTGGATGCTGCCAGAGACGCGTCGACGCTGTTCATCCGAGCTCTCCCACATTCGACTGCAGGATCCTCCAGGCCTCCTCGCCGAACTTGCCGCGCCAATCCTTGTAGAAGCTGCTTTTGCCGAGCGCAGCGCGGAACGCCTCCTTGTCGACGTCGACGAAGGTGAAGCCCTTGGCGGCGAGATCGGCGCGCAGGCTCTTGCTGAGCGCGGCAATGTCGGCACGCTCGTCATCCGCCGACTTGGTGAATTCCTGCGTAACCAACGTCTGCAGGTCGGACGGCAGCTTGCCGAAGGAGGCGCGGTTGCCGAGGATCCAGTAGGCGTCCCAGACGTGGCTGGTCAGCGAGCAATATTTCTGCACTTCGTAGAGCTTCGCGGTGGCGATGATCGGCAGCGGGTTTTCCTGCCCCTCGACCACCTTGGTCTGAAGCGACGTGTAGACCTCGTTGAAGTTGATCGGGGTCGGCCCCGCGCCGAGCGCCTGGAACAGGCTGGTCAGGATCGGCGCGGCCGGCACGCGGATCTTGAAGCTCTTGAGATCGTCGGGTGTCTTGATCTCGCGGGTGGCCGAGGTGACCTGGCGAAAGCCGTTGTCCCAGGGCTTGGACAGAGCGATCGCCCCGGTCTTCTCGATGTCCTTGCGGATGTGATCACCGAGGCTGCCATCCATCGCCTTCCAGACCTGGTCGTAGGACGTGAAGGCAAAGCCGGTGTTGACGATGCCGGCGAGCGGCACGCGGGTGGCCAGCACCGAGCTCGCGATGTTGATCGCATCGACGGCGCCGACGCGCACCTGGGAGATCAGATCGGTATCGGAACCGAGCTGATTGGCCGGATAAAGATTGATCTCCAGCCGGCCGCCGCTCGCCTCCTTGATGCGATCGGCCGCCTGCTGAGCCCGCTTGTTGACCGGATGCGACGGATCCTGTCCGGTCGCGAGCTTCATCGTGAATTCGGCTGCCCTCGCGAAGCGCGCGGTGAAAGGCAGCACCGCAGCCCCCACCATCGCTCCTGCCATGAATCGCCGACGCGTCGTTCCCTTGCGCATTCCAGTCCCTCCGGTATGAAATTGTTGTTCTGGTCCGGCGCGTCCGCGCGCCGCTGTCTCAACGCCCGTGGCCGCCTGCTATTTGAGCCAGCCCTTCACCCGCCTGACGACTTCCGACAGCGAGATGCCGTAGCGATCGTGCAGCGTCGGCAGCGCGCCGGCGTCGAGGAATTCGTCGGGCAGGCCGATCTGCCGGAACGGCACGTGCACGCCTGCGCGCATCAGCACCCCGGCAACGGCCTCCCCCAGTCCGCCGATCACCGTATGGTTCTCGGCGACCACGACCAGACGGCCGGGGCGGCCGGCTTCGCGCGCAATGGTCTCGGCATCGAGCGGCTTGATCGTCGGCACGTGCAGCACGGCGACGTCGACGCGATCATCGGACAGCGCCTTGGCCGCCTCCAGCGCGCGCATCGTCATGAGCCCGGAGGAGATGATCAGCACGTCGCGGCCGTCGCGCAGCAGCTTGGCCTTGCCGAGCTCGAATCTGTAGTCGTACTCGTCGAGCACCAGCGGCACCTGGCCGCGCAGCAGCCGCATGTAGACAGGGCCCTGGTGAGCGGCCATCGCCGGCACGACCTGCTCGATCTCATACGCATCGCACGGATCGATCACCGTCATGTTCGGCATCGCGCGCATCAGCGCCAGATCCTCGGCCGCCTGATGGCTCGGGCCGTAGCCTGAGGTCAGTCCAGGCAGCGCACAGGCGATCTTCACATTGCGATCTTCCTCGGCGATGGTCTGGTGGATGAAGTCGTAGGCGCGGCGCGAGGCGAACACGGCATAGGTCGTGGTGAACGGCATGAAGCCTTCGGCCGCCATGCCGGACGCGGCGCCGAACAGCAGCTGCTCGGCCATGCCCATCTGGTAGGTGCGGTCGGGAAATTCCTTCGCGAAGATGTGCAGGTCGGTGTATTTGCCGAGATCGGCGGTCATGCCGACCACCTCGGGCCGACTGCGTGCCAGTTCGACCAGCGCGTGGCCGAACGGCGCCGGCTTGGTGCGCTGCCCCTCGGAGGCGATCGAGGCGATCATCGCCGAGGTCGTCAGGCGCGGCTTGCTCAGATCGGGTGCGGGTCTCGTCGATTTCATCACGGCCTCCCGGCGTCGAGTGCGGCAATCGCGAGCTGCCACTCATGAGGCTCGACACGAATGAAGTGGTTCTTCTCGCGCTGCTCCAGGAAGGGCACCCCCTTGCCCATCAGCGTGTCGGCCACGATCATGCGCGGCTTCGGCTCCGGATGGGTCTTGGCGGCATCGAAGGCGGCGACCACGGCGTCGAGGTCGTTGCCGTCGACGCGCTGCACGAACCAGCCGAAGGCTTGCAGCCGGTCCACCAACGGCTCGAAGCCCATCACCTGGGTCGAGGGGCCGTCCGCCTGCTGATTGTTGACGTCGACGATGCCGATGAGGTTGTCGAGCTTGTAGTGGCTGGCCGACGAGATCGCCTCCCACACCGAACCTTCATCCAGCTCACCGTCGGAGAACAGCGTGTAGACACGCGATGTCGATGCCTTGCGCTTCAGACCGAGCCCCATGCCGACGGCGATGCTCAGGCCAAGGCCGAGCGAGCCGCCGGACATCTCCATGCCCGGCGTATAGGACGCCATGCCCGACATCGGCAGCCGGCTGTCGTCGCTGCCATAAGTTTCGAGCTCGGCCTCGGGAACGATCCCGGCCTCGATCAGCGCCGCGTACAGCGCGATCGCGTAGTGGCCGTTCGACAGCAGGAATCGGTCGCGCTCCTCCCAAGCCGGATCCTCGGGCCGATAGCGCATGGCGTGGAAATAGGCCGCCGCCAGCACGTCGGAGATGTCGAGCGCCTGGGCGATGTAGCCCTGGCCCTGCACCTCGCCCATGCGGAGCGCATTGCGGCGGATGTTATAGGCGCGTTGCGCCAATGTCGGCGCGTTGGCGAGCCGAGTCGCTACGGTGTCCATCTCTCGAGACCTTGTTAGTGGATCAGCATGCCGCCGTTCACGTCGATCACCGCGCCCGTGACATAGGCGGACAGATCGGACGCGAGGAACGTGTAGATGCCGGCAACGTCTTCGGCGGTGCCGAGGCGGTTGAGCGGAATGCCCTCGAGGATCTTGGCCTTCATCTCGTCGGTCAGCTTGCCAGCGGTGATATCGGTGCCGATCAGGCCCGGCGTCACGCAATTGACGCGGATGCCGTCGATGCCGAACTCGCGCGCCATCGCCTTGGCGAGGCCGAGCACGCCGGCCTTGGCGGCCGAATAATGCGGGCCACCAAAGATGCCGCCGCCGCGCTGCGCCGAGACCGAGGACATGCAGGCGATCGAGCCCTGCTTGCGCGCGCGCATGTGCGGGATCACCGCCTGCGACAGGAACAGCACGCCCTTCAGATTGACGTCCTGGATGCGATCCCAATCCGCAGGCGAGATCTCCAGCAGCTTCACGGGCTGGGTGATGCCGGCATTGTTGATCAGGATGTCGATGACGCCGAACTGACGGATCACCTGCGCCACCGCATCGTTGCACGAGGCCTTGTCGGCGACGTTGCAGCCGAGCCCGATGTGACCGTCGCCGAGCGCAGCTGCAGCCTCGGCGGCGGCGGCGGCATCGATATCGAGGATGGCGACCTTCGCGCCCTCGGCTGCGAACCGGCGCGCGGTCGCAAGCCCGATACCGCGCTTCGACGCCGCGCCCGAAATGATCGCTGTCTTGCCGCTGAGCAGCATGCTGGTCCTCCCGAAATTCTCGTTGTCGTGGGTGTGACCATGGCCGCGGCCGGCGGCGGCGACAAACGCGCAATTGTCATGGATTGGTGAATCTGGTTCACTTATGCGATGCTGTCCAAGATCCCGATCTCATCAATCAAGGCGTTCGAGGCCGCCGCCCGCACGGGATCCTTTCGCGACGCAGCAAATGAGCTTCACCTGACGCCATCGGCCGTCAGCCATGCCATCCGCAAGCTGGAAGCCACCTTGCGCACCGTGCTGTTCGAGCGGACCGCGCGCGCCGTTCATCTCACGCCGGCCGGCGAGAATCTGATGCGCCATGCCGGCGCGGCCTTCGACCAGCTGCGCAGAGGATTGGAGGAGGTCGCAGCGCGCGGTCCCCAACTGGTGCGCGTCCATTCGGCGCCGAGCTTTGCCGCGCAATGGCTGACGCCAAGGCTGGCGCAGTTTCTCGCCGCACATCCGAAATTCGAGGTGCGACTGTCGGCCAACACCGACTATGCGCGGTTCAAGAACGACGATTTCGACATCGACATCGTCTATGGCCAGCCTCACGCGGAGGGCGTCGAGATCGTCCCGCTGGCCGAGGAGACGGTCACGCCGCTGTGCACGCCCGCGCTGGCGGCGGCGATCAAGCGCCCGGCGGATCTTCTTGACCGCACGCTGATCCGCTCCGACGTCAAGCAGATCCAGTGGCACCAATGGTTCGCTGCCAACGGCCTCGAATCCCCTGCCCTCCACGGCATGCGCTTCGACCGCAGCTTCCTTGCGCTCGCGACGGCGGCCGAGGGCCTCGGTGTCGCGCTCGAATCCACATTGCTGGCCGAGCGCGAGCTGGCGTCGGGACGGCTGATCGCGCCGCTCGCAGGCCGCTCCATCGACATCCGCTATGTCGGCCACCGCCTGGTGTTTCCGCGCAACGATCACCAACGCACGGCCGTGCGCGCCTTTGCCGACTGGATCACGTCCGAACTCGGGCAACAGCGCTGAACGATCCCACGCCGGTCATACGCCGGCGATCGACCGGCAGCTCCGCTGATCCAACGACGGAGTCGGCCGCCCGCTCACCCGCAATTCATCGCACACCAGCACGGGCGCCTGCAGATCTCCCAACGGGTCGAGATTCAGCGCCCAATGACGCCAACGCCTTCGGAATGGCCGTGAGGCCATTTCGTTGCGACATCTCGTGTAAGATCGGGGGTCGTATGATCGGGAAAGCACGATTGGACGTGCTTGAAAGAATGGTCGGAGCGGCAGGATTCGAACCTGCGACCCCTGCGTCCCGAACGTAAGTAGCATGCGAAAAGATCAACGAAAACAATGAAGTTTGCTCGCGATTGACGGCCTTTATCGCCGTTTGTTCACGGGGTTTCGGTGGTCAACCGGTGGCCAGCTTCGGCTTGCACCTGAGCAATTCGCTGCAACGACATCTGCGCCCGTCAACAGCATTGGCAGCTCCCGGCAGAGCTAGTCGATCGCACCAGGGCTTTGGCCGGAGAAGTTCAAATAGCTGCTCCGACCCGATGGACCGCCCGCCTCCTCTCAAGCTGCCAACCGGGGAAACAAGCGGAGCGACACCCCCTTCAGTACTGCGATCACTATTACGGCAAATCACACGCAGCACTCGATGGTGGGTACGACAGGGGAGAAAGCCAAGAGCAAGATCAATGACTTATGGCCCCCTACCTACTTTTAAGGCGCCTTGATTTCAAATGAGAATTTTTGGCGGCGCCCGCACCCTCCAAAGGTGGGGCTCGGCTGGGACGACCTCGAAGGCCTGCCAGAGTGACGGCCTCGGATCACACCCACGCTCACGGGGAAGGCGCGGAACCATCTCAAATGCCGTGCCATAGATGCCACAAGCATCAGAGGGCTCAACGCCTAGCGCGACGGCCAGGGCTTGGATGTTGTCGAGTGTGAGGTTAATCAGCCCGGCCTCAATCTCCTAGAGCCTCAAGGCTTGCGATCCTCGACCTTCAAGCTCGATCGTCCCGTCCTTTCGGAGCAGCGCAAGCGGCAGGAATTTCTCCATAGCGCGGGGTTCAAGACGCTTGGCCAAGTTGAGCTGTTCAAGTCGAACAGCGACTTCCACGAGGCGCTCGCCCTTATGTCGGGTAACAAGTTCTTGGCCCAGACCGTCGCCCGTCAGAACGAATTGCGGCGCCTGATCGAATACCGTCAGACGCTCGACCGCGACCGGGTATGGCGGCAACCAGGCGAGCACCTAGCCATCATCGATCTGCTGGAGAAGGGCTCGCTCGAAGGCGCCGCCAAGCTTCTCGACAAGCATATCGGCGGAGCCTTGAAGGAGAAGGCCCCGCCTGAGCTTTTCGGATCGTAGCTCAGGATTCGGCACGAATGAGCGCGGCCATCGAAAATAACGCATGCGAATAGCCAGACCTTGTGCTCCCGATGTCCCGCGGGACGTCAGCTCTTGTGAAGGATTGCGGATGCCGGCCGCAGCGGTGACGGTGTGGAATATGCGGGCGGCTTGCGCCCGAAAGCCTCCAAGGGAGGAAACCGCGCATGATTGGCAGGTCACCCGTCCGAGTGCCGGATGCTTGCTTGCCAAGACCTCAGCGTACGGATCCTTGTAGAGAACCGAGCGCCCTGGCCTATAAGCTACGAACATCGGCTCGCTTGATCCCAGGATAATTTGGACAAGCGTTGTCAGCCGAGGAGACCAATTCCCCAGAGACCCGACTCTCAAGCCTGGTCGCGAGATCGGCCTCCATCTGCCGCATCAAATCGCGGGTAAACGCTCTGAGGTTCTCCATGTCGGCTGCGTCCTAGGGAGAGACAATGAACCGGAAATGATGCCGGTCACCCCTGCCCAGCGCCTCGAACGCAGCCTCATTCGCCTGATCGCCCGCGGCGTCGAACATCCGTGCCGGCTGGCCATCGCGAGTGACCCCGTCCCTCTTGAGATAGGTGAGATGCGCCGCCAGGGGCGCTGACCTGGACGCCCGGCCCTTGTGCCTAGCGATCCGCGCCTTCACCGTGACGCGCCGCACCGGGGCGAACAGCCGTTCACCAGAAACCGGTCAAGCTCGTCACTCCAGAGGCTCATCTTCGGAAGCGGCTGCGTCTCTCGCTCGTATCGGACTTCGTTGCCTCGGAACCGATGACCTCGCGTACTACTTTGCACGATACGCCAAGCTCGCGGCAGATCGCCTTGACCGGTTGACCATGAACAAAATAGGCGCGACGGATCTTCGCAATCGTCGACACCACCAGCACCCCAACCGCGGCTTCCATCACTTGTTCGAAGCCGCGGCGGCCCTTGCCGCGGAGGGCATCGATCCGAAACAGATGTTTGTTGGAAGGAAACAATACGCCTTGATCAGATGGACAGGCGCATCGGCCACGGCAGCGCAGCTCGCGAAAACAAAACTGGCGTCTTATGAAGCCACCTCACTTGAAACTCTTGATTCCATCTTAAGATTGTATTCTATTACCACACAATTGAAAGGTGAGGGCACTCGCCGTACAAAGGACTCCAACGGAAACTGAACCGTGAGTCAACGCTGGCGCCCATCGCTAGAGCCAAGCAATAGAGCCCGTTTCTGCAGCGGGCTTTCGATCTGCGTTGAGTTTTGGACGAGCCTTCTCGGAATGGTCTGGCAGATGCGCCCTCGCCTCCCCCCGTTGAACGCGCTTCGCGCCTTCGAAGCAGCAGCTCGCAACCTCAGTGTCACGAAAGCAGCCGACGAGCTCTGCGTAACGCCAGCTGCGGTGACGCAGCAGCTCAAGATTCTGGAAGACGCACTTGGTCGTCGCCTGATCCGCCGCGTTGGCCGCGGCGTAGAGTTGACAGAAAACGGCCAGCAACTCTTTCCCGTACTTTGCCGAACATTTTCAGATATTTCGTCGGCAGTCACAGGGCTGACGTCGCATAGCGCGTTGAAACTTAGAACCAGCTTTCTGGCGACCGTCGCACAGAGATGGCTGGCGCCAAGGTTGATCGGCTTTCGGCAACAGTTTCCGGATATCGCCGTCGCCGTCTCAACGTCGTTCCGCCTGGTCGATTTTACGAGAGAGGATATCGATGTCGCCTTGCGGCTAGGCTACGGATCCTGGCCGGGGCTCCATTCGACGTTCGTGATGAACGAAGAGCTGTTCCCCGTTTGCTCGCCCACCCTGTTTCGCGAAGCCGCACTTCCTGCTGGATCAGACCTGCTTCGTCGCCATTCACTGGTCCATACCATCGTTCGGCCGACGGACTGGCAAGCTTGGCAGGTCGAGGCCGGACTCGAGGATTTCGATACCACTTCAGGATTTCATTGCGAAAATTCTGCGCTCGCGCTCGAGATGGCCGAATATGGGTTGGGACTTGCCATCGGCCGAACGCCGCTGGTCATCTCTGCACTCGCATCAGGACGACTGATGGCGCCATTTGCGGCGCGCCTCTCGAATCCAATGTCCTACTATCTGGTCTGTCAGGACACCGCCGCGCGGCGCCCCGAGATCGCACGCTTTCGCGACTGGATCGTAAATGAAGGTATCGAAACGATGGAGGCGATCAAGAAATACATCCGGCGATCCCATCCCTAGGTCAACGGCGCTATTCAATCACTTGTTTTCAGAGCTGCACAAGAAGAGCCGTGCCGTAGTCCGCCATCGCGCGATCCCAATTCACATCCATGTGTGCAGCCATGACCTGGAGATCGCACCAGTGGCGCTGCACCGGGTGCGTCTGCGCGATGACGGAAGTTCCAAGCTGGGACATCAGCTGTTGCACGGCGTTCATGCATAAGCGGGTCAGCCTGGCCCGGTCGCGCTTGATCGCTGCGTAGTCTCTATCGGAGAGATCGCGGCCGTTGCAGCCCGCCTCATGCAGTCTCGATAAAATGCTGCGATACAAAAGCCGTGCGCATTCGATATCGGCGATGATCTCGCCGGCGCGCATGGCAAACGCCCATTGGTTCCCGTTTGGCTGCCGTCCATGCCGCTCTCGCATGATCGCAAGTCCCGCCGCCACCGCTCCCTCCGCACAGCCGAGCAGAGGACCGACGATCACGCTGGTCAGATAGGGAATAAGAGAAACCGACTGCAAGTAGTGACCGCCGCGTTCCGCCGAACGCCCGAGAACATTGTCCAGCGGCTGCGCCCAGCTTTCTGAAAGCGAACGATCGCGGATAATGATGTCGCGCGACCCGGTCCCTGCCATTCCGATGGCCTGCCAATCATCGCCGATCTCGATGTCGATGGCTGGCAGCAGCGCCATAACCGTCCGGGCGTCGCGTCGAGACGGATGCAGGCATGAGCCGGACACGATCACCCATGTCGCATAGTCCACGCCGGAGCCGAGCCGCCAGCGACCATCGACCCGATATGCGCCACCGTCCCGCGATATTCCGCCGGCCGCCGTCGCCGATCCTGTCGTGACAAGTTGACGAGCTCCGCCGCGGAAGACCGCGTTCAACGCCTCCGCTGGAAATCGCGATACGATCTGAATGTGTCCTCCAACGAGGCCCACGATCCATGCTGTCGAAGGGCACGCGCGCGCCGCGAGCCTTGCAACTTCTGCAAGGACAGGCCAATCCAATTCAAGGCCGCCGAAACGCTTCGGCATCGCGAGCTGAAGCAATCCGGCGTCGAACAGCTCATCGACGGACTCGCGCGGCAGCTTCCCAAGCCTGCGGGCTTCCTCCGCACGTTTGTGCCATCGTGGCAACAACGCCTCGACGCTCGCATAGAGCGTCGCGAGCGACGGCTGGTCCGCTCCCCAATAGACCGTCCCGTCCAGCCTATCCATGCGCACGCTCCAGCACCTTTCGCAACATTGGCCGCTCGAAGACGAACTGATCTTCAATCAAGGGCGGGCCGAGAAGGCGGACGAACTCCTCGATGCGCTGCCCGTCGTTCGAGGCGACGAACTCGTAGAAATTCGTGCTATTCCACAACAGATAGCAGTGCGAGAAGTGTCGTCCAATCGAGCTCACGAGCTCGTCGAGGAGAACCTCGCCCTCATACATGCGCAGCAGCATCTGCTGCCGTTTCCACTCGATCTCTTCGGGCGTAAAATAGTGCGCCTTGTGCTGCTCGTCCTTGACGCGCTCCCGTCGTTCGTACTCGAGGCGGTCGGTGTGATCGAGCTTTTCGAGAAAGAAGACCAGCCCGTCGTCCCTGAGCATGCGACAGCCCTGCTCGATCTGGAAATCGCGGTCCTTGCCGTAAAACTGAAAGGCGGCCGTTTCGTAGATATAGTCAAAGCCGCCATGGAAATCCTCGTCGTCCACCAGCGTGCGAAGTACGTCCCCGTCGAGCTTGAGGAACGACGTCGGAATGAATCTCGACAGGGCCGGATCGGCAAAGCGCTCAAAATGCTCTTCGTTCGCCCTGTTCGGAGAACAAGTCAGTGTCTTGACCGCGCCGCCGGAAAACGCAGCAAGCGTGCGTCCGTTGGAACCGTCGAAGGCATCGATCTCATAAAGCAGGCAGGGCCGACCGCTGCTTTCGGCCCGCTGCCTCGACAGACGGCTCAGCGCCACGCCCACGCGCGACATTTCCTCGAGGATGCCTGGAATGCTGGCGAGGAAATGCGAGAACAGTGGTCCCGCCTTCGGTACCAGCCGGTCGTGATACTCCAGCACGTCGGTATCCGCTATCCGGTTGCGGATCCGCGTCAGCACTGGCTGCCGCGGCACCTGTGCCGCTCCGGTCGCCAACTGCTCGAATTGCTGCGCCAATCTGATCATCGAAGATTGCTGAAGATAGGCGTCGACGTCGGTCGCAGGTCGATTGGTCATGCCCGAAGACCTCCACTGATGCTGGGCCGAGGATGAGAATGAGGATGAGGATGGGGATCAGGACAATGCGCGGGTCGCGGTCTTTCCCGACGCGGTCCGCGGCAGCGCCGGTACGAACTCCACGAAGGCGGGCACCATGTGCCAATCGAGATGCATCGTGCAGTACTCGACCAGTTCGTGGCTCGTGATGGACGTCGCCTGCTCCGCAACGATCAATGCCTTGGGGAGATGTCCGACGGATTCGTCGGCGACGGGGACTACAGCCGCTTCCGAAACCGCGGGGTGGGCCATCAGCAATTGCTCGATCTCTCGCGGATTGACCTTGAACCCGCTCCGCGCAAAAGCGTCGTCCTTCCTTGCGACGTAGTAGAGATACCCCTGGCCATCGACGCGGAATAGGTCGCCCGTCAGGAACACCCGAGCTTCACCGGCCGCCCCCTCAATCATTCGGGCGGAGGTTTCGTCCGGCATGTTCCAATATTTCTGCATCAGCAGGTCGCCGGCAACACCGAGCTCGCCGACCTGCCCCGGCTCGGTCACGAGGGAGCGATCCTCGGCAAACAGATAGGTCCGCACGCCGGGAATGGCCCGGCCGACCGACTGCGGCCGTTGATCGATCTCGTCGGGCGGCAGAAACGAGACGCGCTTGCACTCCGTGAGCCCATAATTCGAGAAGATCTGGACGCCCGGCCACGCCTCTCGCAAGCGGCGGATATGCTTCACCGGCAGGGCCTGCCCGCTCGTGGAGATATAACGCAGCGATCTCGGCGCGCGCCTTCCCAGCGCGCTCGCCTTTAACAGATGGA
This sequence comes from Bradyrhizobium aeschynomenes, assembly GCF_013178945.1. GTDB lineage: Bacteria > Pseudomonadota > Alphaproteobacteria > Rhizobiales > Xanthobacteraceae > Bradyrhizobium > Bradyrhizobium aeschynomenes. The sequence continues at coordinate 848,938 of NZ_JABFDM010000001.1, read as the reverse complement.
AGATGAAGGGAGGAAACACCTGCAGCCCAGTCACGCCGTGGGCATCGATGAGATCGATGATCTCATCGGGATCGTCCGGCAACGCGCGCTCGACGAGCGCGGTCCCTCCGAACATGAGCGGCATCATCACATTATAGAAGCCGTAGTCGGAGCCCAAGGTCGAATAGCTCAGAACCACATCCTCGGACGTGTTCCTGAGATAGCCGGTCACCGATTCGAACGCCGCAATCATATTCTTGTGATTGACGGCGACGCCCTTCGGGCGCGACGTCGAGCCCGACGTATAGAAGATGACTGAAATATCCTCTTCCCGCACCTCCCGGCAAAACGAGCAGTCGCGTTCTGGCACGGCAGCAGAAAAATCATCGTTACAACTATAGATTGTATAATCTAACTGGCGCTCCCGCAATTCGGCCGCCCGATCGGTGATCACCGCACAAGCACCGGAGTCCCGAAGCTCGAACATCAGCTTTCGGAGCCCGAAGGTGTGATGAACTCCCACGAGGACTGCACCGGCCTTGAAGATGCCGAGAACAACACCGAGCAAACGGATGGAAATCACGCCATAGATCGCGACCCTGTCTCCAGCACGGATGCCGTCATCGACGAGACGACCGGCGACCTGATTGCCGATATCATCCAGCTCGCGATAGGTCGCGCACGCGCCATCGATCTTCACCGCGATCTTCTCTGGGCAGTCTCGAACACTGCGTTCAATATAGTGATGGAAAAGGCACACTCGGAAGCTCCCGCAACCTCTGGATGAGTTTTTATAACAAAGAGTCGCAGCTCATGGTAGGAGAATTCCGTTACACGTCGTGTTGTGCAAAATGACTGAGGAAACATGTTTGTACGCGATCTCGAAGAAGTCGAAAAAACAGGCCGGTTCGTCGAGTGGGGAAATGGCACGAGCCACCGGCTATTGACGGCGAGCGATGGAATGGGTTTCGCCGTATGCCATACCGTGGTTCGCGCCGGCACAGTATCAAGGTTGCAATACCGATCTCACCTGGAAGCATGCTATTGCATCGCGGGGGAAGGTGAAGTCGAGGACATGCAAGGCAATGTGTATCGGCTCCGCCCGGGCAGCATCTATGTTCTCAACGAACATGACGAACACTATCTGCGCGGCGGCCCGACGCAGGATCTGGTGCTGGTGAGCGTGTTCAATCCGCCCCTTGCCGGTCACGAGCAGCACAATCTCGACGCCGACAGCGGATCGTCTTACTAAGGCGGTTCATCAGCTGGTTGGGGTTGCTCGTTGGAACTGAAGCATCAAGCCTTCTTCTACTCTCTCTTCCTCTCACGGCTCGCGGACCAGATCCTTCTGTTTCTGGTCCCGCTCGTCATCTTCCAGTTGACCGGCAGCGTCGCCTGGTCGGGAGCGGCATTCCTGCTCGAGACATTGCCGCGCTATTTGTCGTTTCCGATCTGCGGGGTGCTGTGCGATCGAAAATCCCCTTTGGCGCTGTTGCACATTAGTCAGCAGCTTCGTGCCGTGGCCTGCTTCGCAGGCATGATCGCCTACGCGGGCTTCGGCGGAATCGGCTGGCTGATCGGGATATCTGTGGCCTGCGGCGTTCTGACGACGCAGGGGCTGATGGCGCGCGAGGTTCTGCTGCCTCAAGTCTTTCATCGGCACAGGTTCGAGAAGGTCGCCTCCTACACCCAGATTGCCGATCAGCTCGGCATGGTGCTCGGGCCGCTGGTCGCCGCCGGTCTTCTCAAGCTATGGTCCTGGGAATACGTGGTGATCTCGACGACCGCCCTGTTCATGGCGGCTGACGGCGCCATGATCATCTGGCAGCGATTCGTCCGGCCGACATTGGCCGAACCGACGCCGGCGCCAAGCGGCTGGACACTGCCGCTGAAAACCGCACTTCGGCACGTCATCGGACGACCGGGCCTGGTCGAGACCGTCCTTCTCGCAGCCGCCGTCAACCTCATCATTGGCGTGACCCTCGCAACGTCAGCGGCAATGGTGACCGGTGTCCACGGAGAAACAGACTCCTACTATGCCGTTCTTCAGGCCGCAGGCGCGATCGCGACCGTGGTCATCTTGTTCGCCACCGCGCATGCGCCTGCGTCCCTGCAGGTCTTGGGCGTCATCAGCTATGCGATGATCTTTGCCGGCGGCGCCGTCTCCGGACTGGCTTCCCACGCCCACGTCTACGCGCTCGGCTTCGTTCTCGTTGTCGGTTTCGACAAGATGTTCAGTGTCTTCATTCGCAGCCTGCGCATGAAGATCATTCCCCGGGAAGATCTCGGCAAGACGACGGGCCTGATCATCATGCTGAACAACCTGTCCCAACCTCTCGCCGGCCTCCTGGTCAGCGTATTCGCCGGCCGTTACGGCGCCGGCACGGTCATTGTCGCGCTGTCGCTCTTCATGGGCCTGCTCGGCCCGCTCGTCGCGGCGATCTGGCTTCGCCGGACCGCCCCGACGGTCAGGCTGGACCAACGATGATGTCCCCGCCGCGTCATCGACCGTGGCGGGGGCTCGGCGCCGACACCGAAGCTGCCGCCGTTGACGCAGGCGCGCGATTGCCGCCCGATTGCGCCAGATGCTCAACGAGCATCTTGGTCACGGTCGAGAGCCCGGCGGGATCGCGGGTCACGATCTTCAATTCCCGATAGGCCCAGTCGTCCCTGAGCGGAATCGCCTTGATGCCCATGCCCGAAGCCAGCACTTCGAATGCCCGATCCGGGATCAACCCGACACCCAGGCCACACTGCACCATCCGACAAATGGCATCAAAGCTCGGTACGTTGATCCGCAGATTGACCGCCTTTCCAGCCTCCGCGGCTGCCGCGCGCGAACGGGTGTAGATCGCGCTATCGGCGTGAAAGCCGATATGATCAAAATCCAGGCTTTCCACGAAATCGATCGGTGCCCGATCGGCCAGCGGATGATCTTGCGGCACCGCCAGCGCAAGCCGGTCGCTGCGATAGGGACGCGCAAACAGGTCACGGCTGTTGGTCGTGGACACACAGATGCCCACTTCCGCATACCCTTCCTCGACGGCCTTGACGACACCCGCACTCAGTCTTTCCTCAAGGTGGATCTTGACCAGACTGTGGGTCGCGAAGAAGGCCGGCAGGTCGTCGGGAAGGAATTCGACGATGGCCGATACGTTCGCGAGCATCCGGATGTGGCCCCTGATGCCCATGCGGTATTCGTCGAGCTCCGCGCCCATCTTCTCGACGCTCGTCAGCATCGATCGCGCATGATGCAGCAGGGATTCCCCGGCGGGAGCCAGCATCATGCCCTTGGAGTGCCGGACAAAGAGGTCGGTTCCAAGCGCCTCTTCAAGCTCCGCAAGGCGCTTGCTCACCGCGCTCATGGCAATGTTTTCCCGCGACGCCGCGCGCGTCAGCGTCCCCTCCTCGCACACCGCGACGAAGAGCTGGAGCGACGTCAGATCGATACGCCGGATGAGATTGTTGATTTGTCGCATCAGTCCTTCAATTCCCGTGGGCCATGAGCGATCCTCCCGACGATCTCCGCCCCCCCGCGCAGCCAGTGCGCGGCACTACCGTAAGTAAGCCTGACCCACCACACCCCGGTCAAGGTCGAAAGAGACCGTAAATCCCTCCTGGGCGTGAGTGATCTTCGATGTCCGATGTCTCGCCGTAGCGGCCGGCGGACCTTCGTCGAACGCGAAGGGTGCCTTGCCTAAAAAGCGTTGGCGCTCTCCGGCAGGGCTCATCATCCTGCCGCCACCTGGGAGTCAGTGAGACGGACTATGGCCGGAATCTCCGAAAGACATGACCTCGCAATCTCGCGGCCGCTCGGGCCTGCGCCGGAGGCGCTCGGCCCCGGCGCGTCAACGACGACCGTGTCCAGGACACACAATATTGTCGGCGTAGCGCTGGCGGCGATCGGGGCGGTGGCGTTTTCCCTTCGCGCGATATTCGTCAAGCTCGCCTATGAGGACATGAGCGATCCTGTGACGCTGCTGGCCCTGAGAATGATCTTCTCACTGCCCTTCTTCGTCATTGCGGTTGTCCTGTATCGGGGGCCTTCCGGCGGCCGGACGCTTCCGTCAATCACCGCACACGACGCGATGGCGCTCGCCGCCCTGGGCTTCGTCGGCTACTATCTGTCAAGCTTCCTCGACATGATCGGGCTGCAATATGTCGCCGCCGGCGTCGGCCGGCTGATCCTGTTCGTGTATCCGACCATCGTGGTGGTGATCTCCTCGGTCGTCCTCAGGAAGCCGATTACCCGGCGCGAGCTGATCGCGCTGGCGATTACATATATCGGTGTCGCGCTGGTTCTTTCGGGGCAGCTCGACAAGAGCAGTGAAAATTTCTGGCTCGGTGCGCTGCTCGTCATGCTGAGCGCGGTGAGTTTCTCGGTCTATCTCGTTGGAAGCGGCGAAGTCGTGCCGAGGCTCGGTTCGATACGCTTCACGGCCTATGCCACGACCACGGCCAGCGTGTATTGCATCGTTCAGTTCATGGCACTCCGCCCGCTGAGCGCGCTCGTGCTGCCCACCCGGGTCTACCTGCTCGCCCTCTGCATGGCGCTGTTCAGTACCGTGATGCCGGTCTTCATGATGGCCGAGGCGCTGCGCCGGATCGGCGCAAGCCGCGTCGCGATGATCAGCGCCCTCGGCCCTGTGGCCACCGTCGTTTCAGGATATCTAGGGCTGGACGAGAGGATGTCGCCGATTCAGTCGGCCGGCGGCCTGCTGGTCGTGATCGGCGTGCTCATCGTTGCCGCCCAGGCCCGTGCCATGGACAGGAAATAGCCGATCATCCGGCAAGGGCCGCGGCAGATGCTGCTCAGGGGATGAGAAGCGTCTTTCCGACCGTCTTGCGGCTGTGAAGATCACGGTGCGCCTGGGCCGCCTCCATCAAGGGAAGGGTCTGGCTGATCCTCGGCTTGATGGTTCCTCGCGAGACGGCAGCCATCAGCTCCGAAGCAGACGCCACGAGATCCTCGCGACGTGCGATGTACGTCCAAAGCGTCGGCCGCGTCAGGTATAGCGAGCCCTTTTCGGCGAGAATTCGCGTCTCGAAGGGCCCGATCGCCCCGGAGGATTGGCCGAACGAGACCAGCAGCCCGAACGGCTGAAGGCAATCCATCGAGCTCACGAAAGTATCGCGGCCAACCGAGTCGTAAACGACGCGTAGCTTCGCACCCTTGGTGAGGTCGCAGACACGCTCGACCAGATTCTCGCTCCGATACAGGATCGTATGGGTGCATCCGTTGGCGCGCGCGAGCTCGGCCTTCTCTTCCGTGCCTACGGTTCCAATGACGGTCGCACCGAGACTTGCCGCCCACTGGCAGAGAATGAGACCGACACCGCCGGCGGCAGCGTGCACCAGGATCGTGTCGCCGGGCTGCACGGAATAGGCGCGCCGAAGCAGATAGTGCGCGGTCATGCCCTGAAGCGCGATGGCGGCGGCTTGATGATCGGTGATGTCATCGGGCACCTTCACCAGCCGCTCAGCGGGAACGTTGCGCAGTCGGGCGTAGGCGCCCAGGCTTGCAATCGCGTAGACGACGCGATCTCCGGGCCGCAGACCGGCCACCCCTTCTCCGAGGCATTCGACGATCCCCGCGGCTTCGAAGCCGATGCCGCTGGGCAGCGGCGTCTTGTAGAGCCCGGTGCGGTAGTAAGTATCGACATAGTTCAGGCCGATGGCGGTCTGCCGCAATCTCACCTGGCCCGGCCCTGGCGGATCGAGCCTCGACTGCTCCACGGAGAGCACCTCCGGTCCCCCGGTTTGACGAATGAGGACGACCTCCGTGTCCTCGGCGAGCGCGTCGGTGCGGCCCGCAATCTTCGACGGCATCGCGGTCATCGGTACTCCCCTGTCCCGTACTGCAGATTCGTGTCGCCGCCAGGCCAGGCCTGCTGCGCCGACTGGCGCCGAAATCGTTCGCGCCAGCGGAGCAGCGCGGCCGGATTGCGGATGTGCAGCGGATCCCGCCCCTGGATCACGCGCATGACGTTCTCAACCGCGGTCGGCGCGAGCGAGGCGAACAGCTCCCGCGTACAGCCGACCGTATGCTCGGTGAGGATGACATTCTCCAGCCCGCGAAGCGGATGATCCACAGGGGGAGGCTCCGTCTCAAAGACGTCGATGGCCGCGCCAGCGATCCGTCCGGCGGAAAGCGCCTGCGCCAACGCCGCCTCGTCGACGATGCCACCGCGCGAGGTGTTGATGACGCAGGCCTCGCGCTTCATGCGCGCGAACTCCGCAGCTCCGAGCAGCCCGCGCGTCTCGGCGGTCAGCGGCAAGTGAACGCTGACGACGTCGCTGCGCGCCAGCAGTTCGTCAAGCTCGACGAAACGCACGCCGGCGACCGGCGTCTCATCCGGATGTCTGTCATAAGCCAGAATCTCGGTGCCCCAGCCTTGCAACCGTCGCGTGACGGAGCGCGCGATGCGGCCGAACCCGATCAGCCCGATGGTCTTGCCGGACACCATGCGCGCCGACAGTTCATCCGCCCGCGCACGGGCGGACCGCAACGCGAACTGGCGCTGCTTGCGCGGCAGGTCCAGCAGGAGAGCCGCAATGAGCATCACGGTTGCCTCCGCCAGGCTTTCGACGTTTTCGGCCGTCGCGCCGTTTGCGACGATGATGCCGCGATCGGTCGCCGCCGGCAGATCGATCGAATCCGTGCCTATCGAGGCAAAGACAACAGCGTGTAGCCGAGGCGCGACCTCGAGCATCGCCGCGTCGATGATGGTCCGCGAGCTGATCAGGAGCACTGATGCCGCCTCGAAGTATCGTCGGGCGGTCGAAAGCGCGTAGCGCGTGCGGTGTGGCGGCGGTTCGGCGTGGCCGCGGATAACATTGCAACCTGCCGCTCCCAAGGCTGCGGCCGCGTGGTCCAAGGTGTCGCCGAGAACCCGGTCGCTGCCGACGAACACCGTGGCGCCAGCTACTCGGGCTTGCGCCGGCTCAGACAACACGACGGACACGCGAGTCGTCTCCACGAATGGCAAAATCGACCGCGGCACCGACAAACGCCTCCAGCGCCTCCTCGCTCATCCATGCCATGTGCGGCGACAGCAGGACGTTGTCGGTCTGGAGCCAGGGCGATCCCGGTCCGATCGGCTCATCCTCAAAAACGTCGAGTGCCGCACCGGCGATCCGACGCGCGTTCAACGCCTGCCGCAATGCTTCCCCATCCACGAGACCGGCGCGGGCGGTGTTGATCAGAAACGCCGTGGGTCGCATCAGATCGATCAATCGCGCATCGAACAGGCCTTTGGTCGTCGGGCTCAATCTCATATGCAGACTGATCACGTCACTGCTGGCTGCGAGCTCGTCCAGCTCTGTTCGCCGGACACCTAGTTCCGCGGCTCGTCCATCCGTCAGCGACGGACTCCAGGCGACAACCCGCGCGGAGAACGCCTTACACAGTTCAGCGACACGGCCGCCGACGCGGCCCAGCCCGACGATACCGACCGTCTTGCCGAACAGCCCTCGGCCGAAGCTCGCATGCCATCGTCCGGATCTCAGCTCCAGGCACCCATCCGTCATCCGCCTGCCAATGGCGAGCGCCAGCGCGATCGTGTACTCGGCAACCGAGGCTGACGCCAGCCCGGGGGTCTCGTACACCGCCATGTTCCTGCGTCCGGCCGCATCGAGATCGACGCTCGCGCCGATCGGGCCCGCCACAATGATCCGCTTCGCCGACGACGCCTCGAGCACCCCGGCAGACAGCGGGCGCGCCGAGAAGAACTGGAGCACCGTTGTCACGTCGCCGATCCGCCGTGCCAGCGCATCGGCGTCCTCCGGACGGTCGTGATGTATGAGCACGCCGGCCTGCCCCTGCAGGTGTCGCCGGAAAGCTGCTTCAATGACCGGGTTGCCGCCGCAATCCGGAACGGCGATGTCGACGCGGCGATCGTGCAGAGGCGACCCGGATACGGCAAGATGTCCTCCGTCGGTCATCTCTGCAACTCCTCGACTGGAATCGCGCAAGCCGCAAGCCAGTCCCAATAGCTCTCTTGTTGCCGGCTGAACTCGATATAGTGATGCCTCGTTGCGAACACCGTTTCACGATAGGGCCCGATCAGCCTGCCGAGCCAACGGCGCGCAACGGCGAGATCGATGATCGGATCACGCTCCGGCGCCGCGAGGAAGGTGGGTACCCTCAGCGTCGCTCCGGTCTCCGCGTATGCGTCTTCGAGATGCACCAGCGTCGACCGCGTGCTGTCCGTAACCTCGCGAAGCATCAGGGCATCCGCCGACATGAAGCGCAGATAGACCTCCTCCTCCGTGTAGTCCTCGTCCTTGAGCGTGACCGCGACTCGGCCAAGACCTCTGCACGCGCGGAAGCGGCCGAGCTTCTCCGGATCATGGCGAGCCCGCTGCTGCCCCAGTGCCGGCGCGCAGAAAATCAATGCCTCCGCGCGCAACTGCCCACTGGTGCATAATCCAGCGAGAACGCTGCCGCCCAGGCTCTGGCCCAGCACCGCCAGCGGCGCATCCGGCACCACTTCCCGCGCGGCCTTTATACCCATCAGATAGTCCGACAGCAGAAGCTCGAGCGTGGCGACGTGACCACGCTCGCCGCCACTCCGTCCCGATCCGCGACGGTCCAGCGCGACAACTGCCACGTCCCTGGCCGCCAGTTGCGGCCCGGTCTCGAACAACCATCCGGCATGGCTCTGGATGCCGTGGATGTAGAACAGGGCAGCTCGGGGCTCGGCAGGCGCCCAGTAATGTAGGGCAAGCTCGGTGCCATCCACCGCCCGTATCCACTTGATCGCCGTCCCCTCCATCTCAGACGCCTCAGGCTGCGGGAATCGAAGCTGCGGCAACGTCCTTCACTGGAAAGCTCGGATATTCGCCGGCCTCCCACCGCCGAATCATTCCGTCCGCGACGACCTGTGCGAACTCACGCCGCCCTGGTAGCGGCAGCTTCTGACCCGCAAGCATCGCGCGGGCATCCTCCCAGGATTTCCGCCATGCTCCTGCGTCGACCACAGCAGAACCGGGATCTGCCTTGCTGCGCACGCGGATATTCGGGAACCACGGCCGATCGGTCGGTTGATGCGCCGGGTAGTAGCGGAAGTCGAAGCTCCAGCGCACCTGTGCCGTCTTGTTCAACCTGGAGCCATGCGGCGCCTTCTTGTGCAACAGCACGATATCGCCGAACTTGACCGGCAACGGGATGCTGTTCCTCTCAAGGCGATCGATCAGCGCGGCATCCATCGGCCAAGGCAGCAACGTGTCGTCATTGTGCTCGCCTCCCACGACCGCCAGGCATCCGTTTTCCTCGTCGACGTCGGTCGTCGGAATCCAGACCGTCAGCACGGTCGTTTCGTTCGACTGCGGGAGCTGGCCCATCGCGTCCTGGTGCCAGAGGGTCGGCGCGTAGATCGTCTCGCCCTTCCGGCCGCCGAACTGCTGGACCTCTCGCGCCGGCAGCTTGATCCGGCAATGCTGATTCGGGCTTGCGTTGATCTCGGATCCGAGAATGCACTCGACGACATCCAACACCTTCGGATTCTGGAGTAGCGACAACACGCCGGGGCCGACATGAAACTCGCTGTCATCCTGGATGAACGAGAACGGCATGTGCGGCAACGTGATATCGAGCTCGGCAAGCAGCGTAAGCGGAAATCCCGGAAGCTCGACCAGCCGCCTGAGGTGCTCCTGGAACGGCAGCCCGCCATGATCCTCACCGCCCGAGAACAGTCCCTTTGCGCGCCATGTCCTGACTCGCTCCCGCAGCAGCTCGTCGTACTCACGTCTCACGGGAACGAAATCCGCCTCATCCAGAACACCTCGGACAACCAGATATCCCTGCTCTTGGAAGCGAGCGACGTCGGCTGCGTCGAGCGCAGGCGTGCGCGAACCTGATACGGTCATGGTGGCCAACTCCATCTATGGATCGATTCACGTCGATGACGGGATGAACGAGCCTGCCCCGTCGAGCAGCATGCCAATATCGCGAAGGATCTTCAGCCCCGAGGCGTCGCGCTGAAGCCAATGATGCTTGACCTGCGCCGAAGCCACTCCACCGCTGATCTTGTGCTCGGCAAGCCTGGCGAAGGCGCCGGGGACCAGCTTGACTATCGTCAGCGGCGCCAGCCGGCCGCTGGACAGCTTGTCGGCATATTCCAGATTGACCCTGCTGAGCGCTGCATCGATGCGCGTTGCCAGTGTCGCTTGCATCAGCTCGAGCTTCGGCGACCACTCGAGCGCGACAGCGTAGTGAGGCGGCGTGCCCCAGACCGGGAAGCAGCAGAAGTTCGGCGTCCCGGCCGACCCAGATTCGATCGTACGCGACACCGCCGAGAACACATCAGCTTCGGTCAGCTTTTCGCCGGTGAACGAACTACATGCGCCGCTTCTTCCGATGAATTCGAGCCTTGGCACCGCCCCAACCCAGCCCACGACGCGATACACGTCGCCGACGTCATACCGATAGAGACCGTTGGCCTGGGTCATCACGAGCCTGTAGCAGCGCCCGACCTCCAGTTCCTCGAAAGTCAGCGTTTCGGCACTTTCCGATGGAGCGACGTTCTCCAAAATATCATCGACCGGAACGAACTCGTAGAGTCCCTGGGTCACCGCGAGAGGGCCGGCACTGCGGTGCATGTCGACCGGGAGCGTAACGATGCCTTCGGTGCCCGTCGTGCTGAAGGGAAGCCGCGTGGCATCGGGGACCAGGCGATCAAGCCAATTCTCGTAGAGTTGCGCCGACGCGCTGTTCCAGCAGACGATGAGCGACAGATTGGGCCACAGATCCGAGAGAAGCAACTCACCGCCGCGCAATTTGAGCTGCCCTTCCAGGCGGCGCGCGAGGTCCTGGCCGCCCGCAGCCGAGGCGCTGCCCCTGACGTCACGGATCAGCCGCGTTGCGAATTGCCGCAACGTCTCTGCCAACATGATGATCTTGCTCGGGTTCACCGAAACAATCAGCCGCACGTCACAGAATGCCTGCATGCACAGCCGCTGATAGAGCCGCTCGGCATATCCGTCGGGATCGCTCTCGCATGAGAACCAGGGCGCGCCGTACCATGGCGGCAACCAGTCGGATTCCCCGAGCGGCTCCGGCCGCTGTGTAATGCTGTAGACGGGAAATCCATGAATGCTCTGCCTCGCCGTCTGCGGCTCCCATGACAGATCCAGCACGTTCTCAACCTTCGGCGTATCGAGCCGGAGCATCCTGAAATAGAGGCCCCATTGCGCGTAAAGCGCCGGTCCGCGATAGGCGAGCCGCCAATGCCGTGTCGTCGGAACCAGCTTTGCTTGGCCGGTGGTTCCTGACGTCTTCAGGAACGCATAGGGATCGTCCCGCGTCAGTACCTTTCGCTCTCGGGCAAGCTGTCGATCGATATACCCCCTGAGCTGGCCGTAACTGCGGATCGGCACTGCCCGCCTGAATTCATCGAAGCTGCACACACCTGCGAGCGCGTGCTCCCGCTCGAATGCCGTTCCAGTCAGTTCGCGCAACACATCGTGGAAGACGGTCCCAACGGTCGCATGCGGAGATTGACAGATCAGGCGCTGACGATCGAGCGCCGCCTCACTCTGTGCGCAAAAGCGGGCCATGCGGCTCACGTCGTCGGCGGCGCCTCCGACGCTCGTCGTTCGGACGCCGGCCGTTCCACCATGCTGGATGCGGGAAACTCGACTCTGTTCTGTGGAGAGGTCCTGCATGATGTCCGACCTATCTTCATTTGTAGATCACCGCCGTCTCGCAGGGATTGATACTGACGGCTCGCGCAAAGCGTCAATTTAGATTTCCTGTCCCGGTTCTAGAAATTCTAAAACGACCTTCGCTTCGCAGTTTGGCAATGTCCTGATCTCAGCAGATCGGACGGATGCAATGATACAATTGATGGACGTCTACGCGATTGCGATGCCGATGCGCCGGACATTCGTTCATGCAACCATGGCACGCCACGAGAGCGACGGCATTCTTGTCTGCGTCGACGTCGATGGCGTAACCGGCTATGGCGAAGCAGCTCCTCGTCCCTATGTCACTGGCGAAACCACCGCGACCGTTCTGAAGGCCCTCGCCTCTTGCGCATTGAACGAACTCGATGCGCAGATCGACTGGCGTTCGCTTCAGACCGTCGTCGCAAGCCTGAAGGCTCTGGCGCTGCCGAAGATGCTATCCGTCGGTGGTCGGCTGTCGCCCGCTGCAGCCTGCGCCTTGGAGACCGCCCTTCTCGACGTGGCCTGCCGACTCCACGGCCGACCGATGGCTTCTGCATTGCACGCCGCGGGCCTCGGCGAAGACATGTTACGACCCGTGCCTTGCGCCGTTTCAGCCGCTCTGGTCGTCGACCTCTCGACCTCTCCGGAGGAGATGGTCGCGCGCGAGTTTGCGCTCGCGAACGGCATCAAGCACGTCAAGCTGAAAGTCGGAGCGGATGGCGATCAGGCAGTGGAACGCGTGAGACGGTTTCGCGACCTGATTGCGCCATCGATCTCGCTTTCGGTGGATGTGAACGCGGCTTGGACCCTGCCACAGGCGATTGCCGCCTGCCGGCAGTTGCAGGGTCATGGCGTGGCATGGCTCGAGGAACCGCTGCGGCCCAGGGACTGGGCGGGCCTCCGGCAATTGCGCGAAGAGGCTGGGATCCCTTTGATGCTGGATGAATCATTCGTGGACGAGAACGATCTCGCCAAGGCGATCGACCAGCGCGCCTGCGACCTCGTCAATATCCGCGTGTCGAAATGTGGTGGCCCACTTCGAGCGGCAGGCCTGGCCGATACGGCGTTTCATTCCGGCCTCGGCTATCAGATCGGCGTCCAGGTTGGCGAACATGGTCCGCTCTGGGCCGCGGGACGCGCGCTCGCGACATCGCTACGCAACGCCAGCGCGTGCGAGGTTGGGCGCGCAGACGAATGGTTTCCTCGCGACACGACGATCCCACCCTTCCCGATCGATCGCAAAACCTATCTTGCGCCGCCACTGTATGGCCACGGACACGGTCTCGTTCCGGGACCGGCGTTGTGGGCGCACGCAAGGCACGCCTTTTCGCATGTCGCGACAACACCTCGTTCCGCTCTCGTCGAGGCAGAACGGCGCGTCACAACTTGGAACGCTGAGGCTCGGGGATGACGACATCGTTGATCGAACACAAAATGGCCCTGGTCACCGGTGCGGGCGCCGGCATCGGCGCAGAGGTCGCGCGCCGCCTTGCAGATGCGGGAGCGCGGCTCCTGCTGGTCGACAAGGACACGACCGCACTCAACTCCATTCGCCGTCAAATCGGCGATCACCGTGCCGCGTGCCTGCCGATCGACGTCACCGATATCGCAGCCGTCAGCGACGCCATCCAATGTCTCTCGGACGCACAGCGTCCGGACATCCTCGTGAATGCCGTCGGAGGAGATGCTAACTCCATCCTGCTTGCGGACCTCGATGAAACGTACCTGGAGACCTCGATGAGACACAATCTGACGAGCGCCTTCACCATGACGCGTCTATGTGCGCCAGCGATGCGTCAGCGACGGTGGGGTCGCATCGTCAACTTTGCATCGATCGCCGGCCGCACCTACTCCTACTTCAGCAACGCCGCCTATGTCGCGGCAAAGGCGGCCGTCATCGGGCTCACCAAGCAAACGGCCTATGAGCTTGCCCCCGACGGCGTCTGCGTCAATGCAGTCGCGCACGGCCCGATCGCCACCGACCGCATCCAGGCAGCCTGGGCGAAGCATAGCCCTGAACGGCGGCGAGCGATTACCGAACGCATTCCGATCGGGCGACTGGGCACTGTGGACGAGGCAGCTGCCGTTGTGATCCATCTGTGTTCGCATGAGGCGGGTTACACCACCGGGACGGTGATCGACATCAATGGGGGGCTGTTCATATGAACTGGACGACCACGGAACGAACGACGACGGCCGAGCGGGTCGCCGGCCCATCAGCGGACTACGGGTTGGGCGGCAAGGTCATCATCGTCACCGGCGCCAGCCAAGGCATCGGCCGCGCCGCCGCGCTGGCATTCGCGGCCTGCGGAGCTCGTGTCGTCCTGGCGGGACGGCAGACCGGCTCCTGCGAACAGGCGTTGGCCGCGCTACCGCCAGATCAAACGATGATCGTGCCGACCGACGTGCGAGACGAGCAGAGCGTCGCGCGTCTCGTCGACATGACCGTCCGCCGGTTTGGTCGGCTGGACGCTGCGTTCAACAACGCAGGCACGTTCGGCAATTTCGTTCCGCTGCACGAGGACGATAGCGACAATTTCGATCAGGTCGTCGGGACCAATCTGCGCGGAACATGGCTTTGCACCAAGCATGAGATTCGCGCGATGCTGGAGTCAGGCGGTGGCGCGATCGTCAATTGCGCATCGGTCGCGGGGCATATCGGACACGCCCAGAGTGCCATTTACAGCGCAACCAAACATGGCGTCATCGGCCTCAGCAAGTCGGCCGCACTTCAATACGCGCGCCGCGGCATTCGGGTCAACGCAGTGAGCCCTGGCAGCACGGACACGCCGATGCTCAGGAGCATCTACCCGACCGAGGAGCAACTGAGCGCTCGCGGATCACGCGCGCCACTCGGCCGGATCGGACAACCGGACGAGATCGCACAGGCTGTTCTCTGGCTCTGCTCTCCCATGGCTTCCTATGTGACAGGGCAGACCGTGGTGGTCGATGGCGGCGTAACGGCCGGCCAGGCCTTGGTGGCCGAACGCAAATAGCAGCCGGGAACGCATATCAATGGAGGAAGCACCGAATGTCAGTCATCCTGGGCAGCGGCGATTTCCGCTACATGGTCACCGAGGGGTGGGGCGAACTGCCGGACGGCTGGTCTTATGGCGACGTAGCCGCGGTCGGCGTCGACCAGAAGGATCACGTCTACGTCTTCAACCGCGGCGCGCATCCCGTGATCGTCTATGATCAGGACGGCCGGTTTCTCCGGTCCTGGGGTGAAGGCCTGTTCTCGCGTCCGCATGGGCTGCACATGGGACCGGACGACACGATTTTCCTGACCGACGACGGCGATCATACCATCAGACAGTGCACGTTGGATGGGAAGGTTATGCTCACGATCGGAATTCCGATGCGGCCGTCCCCTTACATGAGTGGAGAGCCGTTCCATCGTTGTACGCACACGGCTCACTCGCCGAACGGCGACATCTACGTGTCCGACGGCTACGGCAACGCATGCTGCCACAAGTTCTCGCCATCGGGGAAACACCTCATGTCATGGGGAGAATCCGGCAGCGACCCGGGTCAGTTCAACATCGTGCACAACATCTGCTGCGACGCGGAGGGATGGGTCTATGTTGCGGATCGGGAGAATCACCGAATCCAAGTGTTCGATGCGAACGGTCGCTACGAGACTCAATGGAACAATCTCCATCGCCCATGCGGACTTTACATGCCGCCGGGAAAGAAGCAGCTCTGCTACGTTGGTGAGCTCGGCCCCTCGCTTCCTGTCAACAAGAATGCTCCGAATCTCGGACCCCGCGTGACCATCGTCGACAACCGTGGCGGGACTGTCGTCCGGCTCGGCCATTTGCATGCCGGCGAAGCGCCCGGTCAGTTCATCGCACCGCATGGTGTTGCGGTCGATTCTCACGGAGACATCTACGTTGCCGAGGTGTCGAATGCGGTCTGGCCGTCCATCAAGCCGCCACTCGAGCCGCCGCGGGAGCTGCGCTGCCTGCAGAAGCTGACCAAGCTTTCCTCTTAGCTGGAATGCGTGCAGTTTTCTCCTCCATTGAGGCACAGCGGCTATTTTGCCGGTTGGCAAACAAGCGCGCTCCGCACAGATGGGCGATATCAGCCGCTGCCGGCAACTCAGGTCAAGGTGCCGGCTGTCTGCGAAGGGGCACGTCTCCGCATTTGAATCTGTGAGTTCATCGTGAGTCCCCGGCGACGGCCGCCTTGCGCCGGAGCTGACGCTTGTTGAAGCCATAGGACTAGTCCCGGAACTAGTCCTATGGCCAAAGCGGAAGTGGAAGTGATCACGTCGGAGCGGCGACGGCGGCATTGGTCGCGGGCCGACAAGGAGCGTGTCGTTGCTGCAGCGCTTCAGCCGGGCGCGACGATCCTACGAGTGGCGCGAGCGTTCGGGGTGCATTCCAGCCAAGTGTTCCGCTGGCGCCAGCAGCTGTGCGGGAAGGAGACGCCGCCGCCCGGCTTTGCCGCCGTGACGATCACTGCCGATCCGCACGCGCCGGCTGCCCGTACGCAGGGGCTGATCGAGGTCGAGATCGGGGCGGAGGCGAAGATCCGGATCAGCGACGCGGCGGATGCCGCGACGGTGACGGCGGTGATCGCGGCGCTTCGGGCGGGCTCGCGATGACGATCCCGATCCTCTCCGGCACCCAGGTCTGGCTGGCGACCGGCCATACCGACATGCGCAAGAGCTTCGACGGTCTTGCGCTGCTGGTCCAGGAGACGCTGAATCGCGATCCGCATGGCGGCCATCTGTTCGTGTTCCGTGGCCGCAGCGGCGGGCTGATCAAGATGCTGTGGCACGACGGCCAGGGCATGTGCTTGTTCGCCAAGCGGCTGGAGCGCGGCCGATTCATCTGGCCACAGCCCGTGGATGGAGCGGTAGCGATCACGCCGGCACAGCTCGGCTATCTGCTCGAAGGTATCGACTGGCGTCATCCGCAGCGGACGTGGCGGCCGGAAGCCGTTGGCTGAGCGCTTGAACGTGACGAGGCTGATGCACGCAGGACGGAGCTGTGATTCCATCTCCTGCGATGATCACAGCCGATTCACTCCCCGATGATGTCGCGACGCTGAAGGCGCTGGTGCTCGCTGGCCAGGCCGCGCTCACCGAGGCGACGACGGCCCAACTCGCGGCAGAAGCCAAGGCGCGCAATCTGGAAGCCGAGGTCCGTGCCCGGGCGCTGCTGATCGAGCAGATGAAGTTCACGATCGCCAAGCTCAGGCACGAGCTGTACGGGCCGTCGTCGGAGCGCGCGTCGGTGCTCGAGCAGCTCGAGCTTGAACTCGCCGATCTCGAGGAGGCCGAGGATGAGGCTGCGGCGCAGATGGCAGCCGAGCGGGCCAAGGCCGAGAGGGTCGACGTACGTCCGTTCGAGCGGCGGCGCCCGGCACGGCGGCCGTTGCCCGAGCACTTGCCGCGCGAGCGCATCGTGCATCCTGCGCCGGCCTATTGCCCGTGCTGCGGCGGCGACAGGCTGCGCAAGATCCGCGAGGACGTGAGCGAGACGCTGGAGCTCGTGCCACGGCAGTGGAAGGTGATCCAGCATGTCCGTGAGAAGTTCTCCTGCCGCGCCTGCGAGGCGATCACGCAGCCGCCGGCACCGTTCCATCCGATCGCGCGCGGACGCGCGGGACTGCGCCTGCTGGCGCACATCCTGTTCGCCAAATACGGGCCGCACCTGCCGCTCACCCGACAGAGCACGACCTTTGCGCATGAGGGTGTGGCGCTCGACGTCTCCACGCTCGCCGACTGGCTCGGTGCAGCGGCTGCGACCTTGATGCCGCTGGTCGATGCGATCAAGGTGCACCTGCTCGCAGGTGAGCGCATCCATGCCGACGACACCACGGTGCCAGTTCTCGCCAAGGACAAGACGCGCACCGGCTGGGTGTGGACCTATGTCCGCGACGATCGTCCCTTTGCCGGGCACGCGCCGCCAGCAGCTGTATTCTACCGTACCGGCGCACATCCCGAGACGCATCTTGCCGGCTATGCCGGGCTGATGCAGGCTGCATCGGCCAAGGCTCCGAGATACGACGGCGCAACACGATTGATCGGTCAACCCACACTCCGAGTCGCAGATCCTGCACTCGCGCGTAGCTCAACCGAGTTCTTCGCCGGAGTTCGCTAGACTACGATCAGTGCCGAAATCGCCTTTGACTTTGCTGACAAAAAGCTCGATTGCGGCACTCAGCTCGACTGACCGGCACGGTTGAACGTAAGCCATGTCAATGGCTTGGTGTTCAACCGGCGAGCCGCTTTTATCTTGCCGGGAGTAATCGGGCGGTAAGCGTTCGGTCTCTGCACACCTTCCCCCTCGTGTGTTGTCGTTCCATTTCGAGTTCTCTGCTGCTGTGGAGAATCTCCGGTGGGACCCAAACATTTCGAGAACAGAGCGCGCCGCGAATGGTGGTCGCTGCACATCGAAGCGTGGCGTCGCAGTGGTCTCGGGATCCGCAAATACTGCCGGCAGCAACGTCTGACCGAGAACACGTTGCGGCGTTGGCTGAAGCGGCTGGCCGGCAACGAGACTGCGCTTAAGCTCGAGAAATATCAGACGGAATTGCGCCGCGAGCGCGCCCGGGAAGAGCGAGAAAAGGCGCTCCGAAAGCAGAAGCAGCGCAGGTTCACTGTCACTTCGGATGTGCGCAACCGGGCGTCTCAGGCGTTCTGGGCCATGCATGTCGAGGCGCTGAACTGGAGCGGGATGGAACTCCGCGCCTACGCCGCGGCGATGCAGCTGTCGCCGCATTCGCTGCACAAATGGCGCGACCGACTGGCCACCGGCGAGGTCACGATCGACTGGCGCGCCCATCTTCATCCCTCCGCCCGTCCGCCCGTTAGCACTAGTGCTAGGAACTCACAGCCCGAACGCCGCTTGACAGCCGCTGAAATCGGCGATCCGGCCGCGACCAAAACGCCGGCCCGCCGCTTCTTCAGCGACGAAGAGAAGCTCGCGATCGCCAGGGAAACCGAGCTACCAGGCGCCAAAGTCTCTGCCGTCGCTCGCAAGCATGGGATTGTCACCGGGCTGCTGTTCCGCTGGCGCGCGCAGTTCGGCATCGCGCAAAAGAAGCGCTCCAAGCTCGCCCGTGTTGTGCTGCCCGACGACATGCCCGCCGCACGCGCCCTGCGCGATCTCGTGCGTCCACCGGAGGGCATGATGGCCGTCGACCTCGCTGACGGACGGCGTGTCTTCGCTCCCGCCGGCAGCGATCCGGATGCGGTGCGGGCGCGGATCGAAAGCGGAGAGACAGCATCATGATGTTCGTTCCTGCAGGCGTGAAGGTGCACCTGGCCCTCGGCTACACCGACATGCGGAAGGGCATGGACGGCCTCGCAATGCTGGTGCAGGACACGCTGAAGAAGGATCCGTTCTCCGGTCATCTGTTTGCCTTCCGCGGCAAAAAGGCATCGATCCTGAAGGTCCTGTTCTGGGACGGCAACGGGCTTTGTCTGTTCACCAAACGCATCGACCAGGGCGGCTTCGTGTGGCCGGTGATGGCGGGTTATGATGGCTCGATCACGCTCACGCCGGCGCAGCTCGCGATGCTGATCGAAGGCATCGACTGGCGCGCGCCAGAACGCGTATGGAGGCCTGCGATTGCAGGATGATCCGCCAAAACCGGTGCTGAACTGAGTTGCGATTCTTCTACGAGGAAGCCGGTTCGAGTACCATCGGACATGCAGCTCGATCTCACCAATCTCCCATCCGATCCTGAGCTTCTGCAGCGCCTGGTGCGCGACGTTGCCGCTGCGATCAACCATCGCGACACCGAAATCGAGCGTCTCAAGTCCATCATCAAACAGCTGCAGCGAAGGCAGTTCGGCCGCAGCTCCGAGCGCATCGATCCCGACCAGCTTGCACTCGGTCTGGAGGATCTCGACAGCGACATCAGGCGCGTCGAAGAAGCGCAACCGAAGGTCACACCGGAAGCCAACTCTTCGTCGCGACGCCGTGCGCTGCCCGATCATCTGCCACGCGAAGACGTTCTGCTTGACGTACAAGACCGGGTCTGCGGCTGCTGTGGCGGTGCTCTCCATCTGATTGGTGAGAGCGTCAGCGAAATGCTGGATAGGGTCCCGGCGCAGGTTCGCGTCGTGCGCACAATCAGACCAAAATATGCCTGCCGTGCCTGCAACAAGGTCGTGCAAGCCGGCGCGCCGAAGCGATCGATCGCTGGCGGTCTGGCGACGCTGGCGCTGCTCGCGCACGTGTTGATCAGCAAATACTGCGATCACCTTCCGCTCTATCGGCAGTCGCAGATCTTCGACCGTCATGGCGTCGATCTCTGCCGCTCGACGCTCGCGGGCTGGGTTGGCGGCGCATGCTGGTGGCTCGAGGCTTTGCACGAACGCCTGTGCAAGAACGTGTTCGCCTCCAACCATCTCTTTGCCGATGACACGCCGATCCCGGTACTTGATCCTGGACGCGGACGAACCAAAACAGGACGGCTCTGGGTGTACGCGCGCGAGCAACGGCCCTGGAGCGGACCCGAACCTCCGGCGGCCATCTATCTGTTCGCGCCGGATCGCAAAGCCGAACGTCCAATCGCACATCTTGCCGCCTTTAAGGGCATCCTGCATGTCGACGGATATGCCGGCTTCGAGCAACTGGCCGACAAGGAGGGCATCACGCTCGCGGCGTGTTGGAGCCACTCGCGACGCAAGTTCTACGATGTGGCCGAAGCCACGGCGTCTCCCGTGGCGACAGAAGCCCTGCGCTGGATCGGCGAGCTCTATGTCATCGAGGCGCGCATCCGCGGCCAATCGCCTGACTACCGTCTTGCCGAACGCAGGACCTTCTCCAAGCCGATCGTCGACGCGCTGAACGTCTGGCTCGATGCGCAGCTCCGCCTGGTCTCCGGCCGCAGCACGCTCGCTGAAGCGATCCGCTATGCGCTCTCGCGCTGGCACGGCCTGACTCGCTTCCTGAACGATGGCCGCGTCGAGCTCGACACCAATCCGGTCGAGCGCGCAATCCGCCCCGTCACCCTCGGCCGCAAGAACCACCTGTTCGCCGGCAGCGACGGCGGCGGCCATCGATGGGCAGTGGTCAGCTCGCTGATCACGACGTGCAAGCTGAACAACGTCGAGCCCTACGCCTATCTGCGGGACATCCTGCAGCGGATGATCGACGGCCATCCCGTCAACCACCTCGACGAATTGCTGCCGTGGAGCTGGAAGCTGACTGATCATGTCAAGACCTGAGGCATGTGCAGCGGCCGGACGCTTACGGGCGTCTCTCCGCCTTCTTCTTCGACATGATCGTTTCCCCTGTTCATACGATACGGCTGCACCCGAGCTGTCGACAACATGACAATCGTCCGGTTTCGTTGTGATCTTGCGGTGATGACATCTGGTGGTCTATGCAGGAGTCCGTGCTCAGCCCCTCTCACCATGCGGGCGCACATGTCGTCATCAGGATCGCGGGGCCACACAGGCACTCACGCGCGCTAGCAGCCTCGATCGGGCTGTCGTCGCCGGAGGTTGCGTGCTCTCCACATCCGCTTCGATCCACCAAATGCCTTTCCGCCGATCGGCGGAAACTCAGCGATTCTTCTGTCGTCGAGCTGTTTGCTAGACGGCGCTCGCCAGAGCCCTCACATTGCGGCGGCGAGCGCCGTCGGGTTGCTAGAATTCGGTTCAGCGGCGCTCTCGTCTTCGGCTGCGAACCGGAACGCCGATCCGTCGATCCACATGCGATGCATGACCACTGCCAGCTTGCGTGCAACGGCAACTACCGCGCGCTTGTGGCCTCGCTTAGCTGCGATCCGGACATCCCAGGCCTTGATGCCGCACCACTGCTTGGAACGCACCAGCAACTGGGACGCGTATGTCGATGTCGTCAAAAAATTTCAGGCCGCGGAAAAGCGGCGGGCCGAGATCGAGGCCCAAGCAGCGGCCGAGCGTACACAGTGGGAAGAGGTCATCGACGTCTTCAATAGCCGTTTCTTCGTGCCTTTTAAGCTGGAAGCCAAGAACCGCCTTTCGGTGATGCTAGGGCAAGAGCCCATGCTCTCACTTGGTTTCCGCTTCGAGGACGGTAAGGATTCAGCGGATGTGCAAAAGGAATCGCTGGTTGAGGTCCTTAGCACCGGCGAAAAGAAGGCCCTTTATGTCATCAACGTCATCTTCGAAATCCAGGCACGCCGAAACTCCCGGGCAGAAAACCCTTTTGGTGGTCGATGACATTGCCGATTCCTTTGACTACAAGAATAAGTATGCCATTATCCAGTACCTGATGGAAATCGGCGAGGACGCGATCTTCACCGAACTCATTCTGACGCACAACTTCGACTTCTTCCGTACCATTAATAGCCGACTGCTCGTCCCCTACTCGCAATGCTACATGGCCTCAAAGAGCGAGGCCGGCCTGCAACTTGCGCGCGCTTCTGGCATTCAGAACGTCTTCGTTCGCGACTGGAAGAAGGCGTTTTTCGACGCCCATGAAGAGGATCGCGTCGATTCCGTTCATGCGGAACCTCATTGAATATACCAAGGGCGAGGATGACCCCGATTACTCTCGCCTGACGTCCTTGCTCCACTGCAAAGCAGATACAGCCTCGATCACCGAAGCCGTTCTCGATAAAATTTACATTGGCTTGTTCGGAGGCAAAGGCGCTTGGAAGAAGCCCAGCGACCCGGTGGTCGCATCGATCCAGTCCCAAGCAGCGCAATGCATGAAGGATGGCAGCACTCCGAAGCTCGAAAACAAGATCGTGCTTTCTTTGGCCGCCCGTTTCTCTGCAGAGAGCCTCATGGTGAAGAAAATCAATGACCAGAAGAAGGTCGACGCCATCAAGGTGCTCCAGACGACAAAGCTCCTGTCCCTTTATCAAGCCCGCAAGGACTGTGATGACGGCGCTGTGCGGATCATCCAACGGGTCGTATTGATGACGCCAGAAAACATCCATCTGAATTCATTCATGTACGAGCCCATCCTGGACATGTCCGACGACCATCTCCGCGCTCTCTATCAGGACGTTAGCAAGCTGAGCTGACGAAAGGCGCGGGTCAGCCGGCGCATGTGCCCGCCGCTGCTGGCCAATTGAATGAGCGGCCATCGATAAGCCGCCCCCAATCGCCGCGCGCTTTCCGAATGCCTTGGATTAACCAGTGGGCGAGGCTTGAAACGTCTCCCCCTATTCGCGCAAAAGGTGTAATAAGGTATTAACTATCGAGGATCGTTGCAAAAAGGTAGCCTTGATGCGCCTGCCGGTTTCGCCGCTGCTGCTCTTGGTCAGCGTTCATGCTGCCTTGGGGGGACAAGTCAGGGGGATGGCGCGAATCGTAGACGCGGACACGGTCTATATCCGGCAGGACAAGATCCGGTTTAGCGGCATTGACGCGCCCGAAACCGAGCAACTCTGCCTCGATTCAGTGGGCAAGAGCTGGAATTGCGGGATCGAAGCAAAGGAACGGCTGCAGACCTTCAGCCACGACCGGGAATGGACGTGCGAACTGTCCGGTGTGGATGTCTACGGACGCTCTTTAGGAGCATGTACGATCGATGGCGAGAACGTTTCCCGCTGGCTGGTCCGGAATGGCTGGGCGTTGGCCTTCCGCCGCTACTCCTTGGATTACGTGCCTGACGAGGATTTCGCGCGCGAGCACCGGCATGGCGTTTGGAGCGGCGCGTTCATAGCTCCCTGGGATTGGCGGCACCGCAACACGTCAACCGTCATCCTGGGCGCAGTCGCCGTGCCTGCCCACGCGCAGTTTGCGTTGGTCGCCCATGCCTCGCAAAACCAGGCGCCCCCCGCCCCGACCTGTTTGATAAAAGGAAATCTGAGCAGTGTGCCGCAGTGCGTTTATCACGTGCCGGGCGGCCGTTTTTACGATCGCCTCAGCATGCAGCCGAGTTCTTCCCGCCGTTGGTTCTGCACCGAGGCTGAAGCCCAGGCCGCCGGCTGCCGCAAATCCAAGCTCTAGTTTCGGTACACTGATGTCTCGTTCTGAAGTCCGTCTCTCCCCTATCGCGCGGCTTTGGTCGCTCCTCAACCAGCCGACACATTCCTACCGGCCCGCGACCACTGTCTTTCTCGATCTGAACGTGGATCGGATAGCCGATGAAATGAAACTAGCCAGCCTCGGCAAGGAGCGGGGCTCACAAAATCGTCCGGCGTCCGACGCCCAGACGATGGATGACGTCGAACATCTGATCGTCGAGCGGATCGAGGCGCACAAGCAGGACTCCCATACGGTTTATCTGGACCACCTGCACACCTACGACGAACGGGTTATCGCACTGAGCTTCGAAGAGCGTTTCGCGATTATCCAGCAGGCTGCACCCGAAGCCGTAGGCGACTTCGAGGCAGAAGCGACAATGGGGCGGGACGAGTTGTTTACCTTTCGTCGCCGCCTGAACGAATCTGAAATGGAACGAGAGGCGTTCCGGAAACGCCATGGCCTCCAGCGCCCCGCTCGGCTGGCGAGCCCCGGCAAGATCATCTTGAAAATCGGCTTGCTTGCGATCCTCTTCGTCATCGAGGTCGTGGTCAATGCCGGCTTTCTCGCGAAGGCCAATGCCGGCGGTTACATTGGCGCCGCGATACAGGCAGCCACTTTCGCGGCCCTGAACATTCTCGCCAGCTTTCTCTGGGGCCTGGTGCTGATCCGGCCGATCTTCCATCGGAACTACCTGCTCAAAATCGTCGGCGCCCTGTTTTTCGTCGCTTATCTGGCTTATGCTGGCGCGCTAAACTTGACGCTCGCTCACTTGCGCGAGATGCCCCCCACGCTTGATGCCGAGGTCGGGCAGGACGTCTTGCACCGTCTTCTTACCGCCCCGTTCGACCTCACCGACATCAATTCCTTGGTGTTCATCAGCATCGGTTTGGTCTTTTCGCTCGTGGCCATGGCCGATGGCCTCACATTCTTCGACCCTTACATCGGCTACGCTGGGCTTGAACGGCGCTGGATCGATGCCATCCAGCAATTTACCGATCTGAAGGCAGAGCTGATCGAGCGGCTGAGAGATATTCGCGAAGATTCGACCGAAGTGATGAACGCGGCTGCGCGGGATCTGTCTGTCCGTCGCAGCGAGTACGATTCAATTCTCCAATCTCGGGGCCGCCTCAGCCAACGCTTCAACCAACATCAAAACCAGATTGAGCAAGCCGGCCGGGCGCTACTTGGCATTTATCGCGAAGCCAACCGCAAGGCGAGATCGACATCCGCGCCCACCTACTTCGATAAGCCTTTCACAACCGAGCGCATAATTTATGCTGGCGGCGAGCCAGACACGAGCGCACGGGAACGCCTCCGCCAGATGATCGAAGAGACCCAAGAATTACTTAAGGAGCAGATCGAGGCGATCAACGAAGCGTTTGACCGGGCCATGCGGTCCTACCGCGAGATCGATCAGATGCTCCCGGAGGACAAACGTGGCTAGACCTCGTCCCAGGCGGCGCAGTGCACCTGGCATTGGCTGGGCGGGTGTGATCGGAATCACTCTCTTCGTGCTCGCGATCTCCTGTGGCGGCGCACTCGCTTATTTCTACTTGTTCGCAGAGCGGCGGCCGGCTCTGGATACACAAAGCCTTTGTCCGGTGACCGGCCCAAAAGGGATCACGGTCGTGCTCGTCGACACCTCAGATGATCTGCCCGAGACCACGCGTCACGATGTACTCGGCTTGCTCAACGAAATTGTCACCACGCTGCCGCCCCTTCATAAGCTCGATATCCGCGTCCTCGATATCGCAGGCCAGCGCAGCCGTTCAATATTCTCCAGGTGTAACCCTGGCGATGGAGCGGGGCTGAGTGAATGGACCGACAATCTGCGCCTGGCTCGGTTGCGCTGGATCGAAAGCTTCCGCAAGCCCGCGACGGAGGCAATCAAGAACAGCGTCGGTCCCGCCAGGGCCAATGCCTCGCCGATAATGGGAGCAATCCAGGACGTCGCCATTGATGAGTTTTCCGGGACCGCAGCGCAGGACGCGAAGAAGACGCTCTACGTCATCTCGGATATGATCGAGTCCACCAAAGACTACAGCCAGTACCCTCGCGCGGGAGATTTGTCCTATCTGCGCTACAAGAAGTCGCCTAGCTATTTGAAGTACCAAACCGATCTACATGGCGCGACGGTTTTCGTTCACCTTGTAAACAGGCAGGCGAACGGAAAGTCCATTATCGACGACGCCCAGCTCATGAAGTTCTGGGCCGAATGGATCTCGGACAACCGCGGCCGGGTCGGCGCCATCAAACGTCTGCAGGGAGCATAGCCGCATGGATCCCAATGCTAAGACCGGAGCACTCCCGCCAGGCTTAATCAACGGCCTGCTGTTCTTCGGTGTTGTCCTTGCCGGGAGCGGCTACATCACGTTCGCGAAGCTCCATGATTTCAGCGCCGCACAAGTTACAACCGTGCCGGTGCTGATCATGGTCGGCTACGCGGTGGTGCTCGGCACAGCGCGTCTATTTCGCCTGCGTGACGATCAATCCGGTGACAACCTCTACTACATGGGCTTTCTGTTTACGCTTACCAGCCTCGCCGTTTCGCTTTACCAATTCTCGTCCGAGGGAGCGGCCGAGCAGATCGTCAAGAATTTCGGCATTGCTATCGCATCGACGATCGCCGGCATCGCGCTTCGGATTTTTTTCAACCAGATGCGCCGCGACCCGGTCGAAGTAGAGGCGACTGCCCGGATGGAACTGGCTCAGGCCTCCCGGAAGGTGAAACGGGAGCTGGAAAGCACTATTCTTGAATTCGGCTACTTCAGAAGAATGGCCCAACAATCGATCAGCGATGCGCTTGACGAACTGAAGGAGACCCTGGGCGAGACCCGCAAGGAACTGGCAAGTGAAATAAAGGATTTTGCAGTGACGGCCCGTCAACCCCTTGAGGAAGCATCAAAACGGTCTGGAGAGGCGCTCAACACGATGAACGACCATGTTGTTGAGACGCTGGAAGCGGTATCCAAGCAGTTAGCTAATGAGGGAGACCGGCTTTCAAAGAGCACGGCTAGCATCGTAAAGGCCATCGATGCCGTCGTGAACAAGTTGGCCTCTCTGCAGACACCTGAGCATATCATTGAGATCAAGCTCGCACCTATGGTTCAAGGCCTTACGCGCGCGGTAAACTCGTTTAGCAAGAGTGCGGAGATTCAGGCAAACGCCATCGACGAGAAGCTTGCACAAACGCAAGCCATAGCCGGGGCGCTCAACGGCCTGATGCAAGAGATCCGGGCAGAGAATGCGCAGCGGTACGCGACAGGACCGTGGGATCACAACACAAGGTAAGACGCCGTGTCCGTAATGAATGGTCAAATCGTCAGGCAGGGTTCATCATATCGGCAGGGCCTGGTTCTCGGGCTCACGATGGCCGAGATCATGCTGCTCCTGGTATTTTGCCTGCTCATCGCCATGGCCGCTTTCCTGCGAAAAGAGCAGGAAAAACGTGCCAAGGCCGAACATCGGGTCGAGCAGCTGCTGGCTGACAATCGGCGTGACCAGGATATGGTCGACGCTCTCAAGAGCGAGACGCTAGTTGAGAAATTAAAGACCTTTGCACGAAGTGGCGACCCACAAGTCATCGAACAGTACTGGCGGGAGCTAGTGGAGGGTCGCGCGACTGCAGATGAGCTGGAGAAATCTGGATTGTCGCTCAAGGAGCTTCGAGACCGGATAGCTGAAATCAACACAATGAAGGCCAACGATGTCGATGTCGAGAAGGCGGTGAAGGACGCGAATGCAATGGCCATAATCAATAAAGCGGTGACCAAGCCGGGCGAGCCACCTCCGTCCACTCAGACGATCCTCGACGCCATCAATCGCGGAGCAGCAGGCGCAGGCCCATCCGGTCACCAATGGCCACCGATCATCAGTCTGAGCGAGGCCGGTGGGTATTTCTTCAAGAGCGGCAGCGCCGAGCTCACGCCAGAGTTTCGCGACAAGCTTCTCAACAAAGTATCCGACGTTCAAAAGTTGATTGATCAATACGATGTCGACGTTATCGAAGTGGTTGGCCATACGGACGAGCAGCCACTCGGAGCGCACCAGTCCAATCTCGACTGGAATCTGGCTTCCGTCCTGAAGAATACCGCCAATATCGCGAGCCTCGTTCCTGCAGACAACGCCGGATTGGGATTGGCTCGCGCGGTATCAGTTGTGAGCGCACTGAGGCAAAGTCCGCTTTCAAAGTACAAGCTGATACCCCTCTCCGGCGCGCAGTTGGTGAATACGGATGAGACACTCGCGATTCAGGGAATACCCGCAAACATCAAGGAACGGCGCCGCATTGAAATTCGGCTTCGGAAGTCGGATGGACACGAAATCACGGCGAGCGTTGCTCCGGCCGTAGTACCGCTGCCCCCCAGGCGGCGACCAATCGCGCGGCCTGCACCGCTGCCGCTGCTTCCAAAGCAACTTTCGCCTGCTCACCTCGAGACGTCGGCAAACTAACCACTCGCAAGGATGCTTGATGTTACGGCCCGATCGATTTTTGATCCAACTTTTGAAATTGGCGCTTTAAAGAAGCTCGGCGACCAGCGGCTCGGATAGCTTTTTGTTATTTTGATCGAGACTTTGTTTCCGAGCATTGGCCTGGCTTACAAACACCTTAAGAGCCTCGAAATCGGCTAATATTTCTGACATTTTTGGCAAATCCGGCGGACTTTCCATGGCCTGGTCGTGTCCGGAATATCTGGAGCACCGAGTCATTCCTTCGTA
The DNA here is from genome assembly GCF_013178945.1 of Bradyrhizobium aeschynomenes. Taxonomy (GTDB): domain Bacteria; phylum Pseudomonadota; class Alphaproteobacteria; order Rhizobiales; family Xanthobacteraceae; genus Bradyrhizobium; species Bradyrhizobium aeschynomenes. The sequence goes on along the minus strand of NZ_JABFDM010000001.1, from coordinate 820,635 downwards.
GACGGCCTCATAATCCGCCTCTTCAACTTTAGCCATTCGCAGTCTCTGCGTTTGAACATCCGGCCGGAAGCGGCCAATGACGTCAGCAAAGAGGATTTCTTCGACAGTGTGCTCCCAGGTCTCCCGAAGCTTGGTGTAAACCTTGGTCACGAAAGGCCGGCACGTCTCATCCGTTTCTGAATAGGCCTTTTTGTTTGCCGTAATCAGCTCGCTAATCTGGCCAATACGTCGCTTGCAGTCCAAGGAAATCCAGGGCTTCTGACCTTCGTCGATGACACCGAAACGTCCGTCGGGATGTTTAGCGATCCACTCTTCACGCAGCGGAACGCCCCGCGCCGCTGAACGGACGGCATAATGGAAAACGAGATTGTGGGTGAAGATGATGACTTGGCGCCCAGTCTTCGCTTCTTCGACAAGCCGCTTAGCAACCGCCTCAATCCGGGAATGGTCCAGAGACGAAACGGGATCGTCGATAACGATGCCATGGGAAGCGCCGATTTCCTTGGCTTCGGCCAGAAAACCGGCGAGCGCCAACGCCCGCTTCTCGCCTTCACTCAGAATGTCGCTATTACGCTTAATCATCTGCTTGGTTTCGAGGCCAATTTGGACTTTGCTGACACCGGCCTGAGCGCGATCGGACAGATCGAGCGGTAGATGTTCAAGATCGAACGCTTTTACTTCTGCTTTAAAATTGTCACGCAACGTCGGCGTCAGCTGCTGCCGGCGCAGCCGCGTGATGAACGCCGTGATGGGCCCGGTCGCGCAAGCCTCTATGCAGAGCTTGGTTTTCGCCTGGCGCTCCAACGCCATTAAACGCTGCACGAAGATATCAATATCCGACGCAAACTTCTTTTGGGCTTCTAGTGCGGCAATGCGGACCGCCACCTTGGCTTGGGCTGACGCCTGTTCTGGCGTCGGCTGGTAGGTCGTGGCGAGCTGATTGAGGCTTGCCAAATGAGCCTCGAGTTCGGTGAGTATCGCGACATCAATGGGCGGAAGAGCATTGAGCGCTGCGTCATCCTGGGCTTTAAAGGCCTGAACGATCGCCTCGCTCCGGGCTTTGGCAGCGTGAAGGAAGCCTATAACACGACCAACGAGGGCCGCCCGCTCGGGAGAGCCGTCGACATAGGTCTTCAAACGGGCGGCGTATTGTTCTTCGCTGTCGCAGGTGAACTGTCGGACGGCACTCATGGATGTCTGGAACGCTTTCTGCGCGTTTTCGGCATCCTCGTTGGCTTTGCCCATCAGATAGGTATCGAACTGTTCGAGGCGCTCGCGCGCCGCTGGCGTCAGGGGCTGATGACAGAGGACACACACATCCGAATTTGCCAGCTGTGGCGCCGCCACGGCCGGGAACGCCTCGGCGGCGAACTGTCGCGCATGGACCAACATTTGACGCCATTGGTCCGTGCCGAGATTCGGAACGACGGCGCCGTCAAGTAACCCATCGGCAACGGCCTTCGCGGCCGCGCGGGTCTCGCGCGCAACGTTGCGTTCAGCCCGCAATCTGGAGACGTATTCGTCGCCCACCACCGCGATCGCCGACTCGACCTCCGTGGAGAGCTCAGTTGTCGTGGAGGCAACAGATTGCGTGAGCTTGAGCAGAAGCGCGGGGTCTGTTTTGGCTTCCTTTACAAGGGCTAGCAGTTCCGCCTCAAGGTCCTCATCCCACACCGCGACCGCGCGCAAGTCAGCTTCCGTCGGGAGAGGGCCATCGGGGAGCAGTCTCGCGATGAGCTTGGCCGCGGCGGTCTCAGTGCCGTATCCCGTAGGCAGAGGCGATTTTAAGAGGGGTTTGATTTGATCTAGCTCCGCTTCAAACCCGGTTTCCAACGTCTTGAGCGCCGCGACGAACCTCGTCATCAGCGCTAGTTCAAACGGCAGGAATTCGATCTTTCGTTCGCTGTCGACGTAGAGTCCTGCGGCATCGCTGTCAAAGACAGATATTCGGCCGAGTTCTTCCGGCGGCTCGCTGTCGTCATTCCACGTAACGCTTTTCTTCTCCTGGCCCTGCACGCCGAATGTAAGCTGGATTTCGCGGGGCGCTCCGCTTTCAGGGGCGTACACATTCCCTCGAAGGGCCACGTCATGCAGGCAGCGACATAGCCTCTTTGCGATGCGGCAATAGCCGCTCTTTCCTGAGCCATTCGCGCCATAAATAAGCGTGATGCCTGCCTTGGCAAACCTCAACGGGGGTTGGTCGGCCGCGAGCCGATCAATGTGCTTTAACGGGCCGATTGAACCTAAAATGGTGACCGGTGCGGACGCCGCGTCGCTTTTCAGCTGTGCCTTCGTGATAGTGGGCCATTCGGGAGGACTGCCTTCGGCAAGGCCGTAGTCCTGTTTAAGCGCCGTGCTGAACTTCTCAAAATCCGCGGTCGATAGTTCGGTGGAAGCGACAAGGGCGCTGGCTAGCGCCTGCTGCCAAGCAGGACGCCCCTGAAACCAGGCGAACAGGTTTTCCTGTGCCATCTCCCTCGCCTTGTTTGATAGAAATTTATGCAGCTTATTCGTATATCGAAATGTCTAGGCACGCGCAGGTTGATTCTGATTATCCACAGTCAGGTTTGGCGAACTGCTAGTCGACAGCCGGTACGGTATGGTTTTTGAGATCTGCGAATTTCGCAGCCATGGTGGGGTTAGCGCGGGTCAGTTTCTTGATTGTCACGTCCTGCGCTTTGTCGTTCGCAAGGCGGAGGTTGCGGTCAGCGCCTATCAGAGCGTCTTTTGTTTTCTGGAGATGATCGATGGACTTATCAATCTCATTGATCGCCGTTTGGAAGTGCCTCGAAGCGAGGTCGTAATTCTTTGCGAACCCGCTCTTGAACGTCTCAAGCTGATTTTCAAACTGTGTGATGTCGATATTCTGCGCTTTAACGAGCGCCAGCTCCGTCTTGTACTTCAGGGAGTTAACAGCCGCATTCCGCAGAAGCGTGATGATCGGCAGAAAGAATTGCGGTCGTACTACATACATCTTCGGATAGCGATGGAACACGTCGACTATGCCGGCATTATAGAGCTCGCTGTCAGGTTCAAGCAGCGACACCAGGATCGCATATTCGCATCCTTTTTCGACGCGATCCCGGTCGAGTTCCTTGAGGAAGTCTTCGTTCCTGCTCTTTGTTGCTGTCTTGTCGCTCTCGTTTTTCATTTCGAACATAATCGAGATGATCTCGGTACCGGCTTCGTCCGAATCGCGAAAGATATAATCACCCTTACTGCCGGTCCGCGCGTCGTTGTCCTTCTCGAAATACGCCCGCGGAAAGGCCATCGATCGCACCCGGTTGAACTCAATCTCGCAGTGCTGTTCCAGTGTCTCGCCGATCATTTTAGTCGAGAGACGAGACTTCATATCTTTGAGACGTTCAATCGTGTCATCACGATCCTTAATCTGCATTTCGTACCTGTCCTTGAGAGATTTCTCGGCCAGCTGTTTCTCAAGCTCTGCCTGCTTGATGCCGTTCTTGAGCTCGTCGCGTTCTTTTTCGACTGCGCTGACCGCTTCGGCGAGCACAAGCTTCCTCTCAAGCTCGACACTATCGAGCTTGGCTTTCAGCCCCTGGATCTCTTCCTCCTTAGTGGCGGAGACTTTGTGCAGTTCGCTGGCCAGACGCGCCTCAGCAAGTTCCGAAGCAGCTCTTTTGTCGTTTTCAGCTTGCCTGAGCGCGTTCGCGAGCGTGTCGCGCTCCTTCTCCACAGCGCTAAGAGCCTCGGTTACGGCGAGCCGCTGAGCAACCCCGCTCGCCTCAAGCTTGGACTTTAGCGCCTGGATCTCCTCTTCCTTAGCGGCGGAGGCTTTGTGCAGCTCGCTTGCGAGAAGCGCCTCAGCAAGTTCAGAAGCGGCTTTTTTGTCGCTTTCAGCTTGCGCGAGCGCGTTCGCGAGTGTGTCACGCTCTTTCTCCACGGCACTGAGCGCCTCGGTGACAGCGAGCCGCTGAGTAACTTCGCTACCCTCCAGCTTCGCCTTCAACTCTTGGATTTCGGCATCCTTGGCAGCTGCGGCCCTCTGCAGATCGTTATTGAGCTTGGTCGTGGCCAGCTCCACAGCGTGCTGTTTTTCCCGCTCGGCCAATTCCAGCCGGTCGTGCAACTGCCGGTCAAAGTCCGCGTCTCGGACCTGCTTCAGGATCTCGGCATAGCCGGACTCGTCGACCTTGAAGGCCTTGCTACAGTGGGGACAGATGATCTCGTGCATTTTTCCTGTCCGAAAGGCTGGGGCAGCTGCGGTTGTTCAGAAAGCGGAGGGCAAAGCCGGACCGACCTAGCCGATTGGCGTTCGGGCGAGTTCCGCTCTTCACGAGAACAAAGTTAGAACACGGGGCCCCAGACCGGTCAAGCGATGCACAACGGTTACGGGTATTTTCCCCAGTTTTCCGATCTGGGCGAGTTGGCCAGGGAGAGAACCAGGGCCAAAGGCTCCCACCTCGGCCCGCTCCGCCGCCTAAGGAAAGGAAAGCCCATCCTTTACCTCGAACGGTTATGCGGATTTCTGCTCCTCTAAGCGGCAAAGAAAGCGGCAAATCTAGCCCGTTAAACTTTATTTAGTGCCTGTTTTTGCTTTAGTATTTTGTGGCAAAGAAAGCGGCAAAATGAACGTCTCAGCTATGGAACCCCTCCTGCCGGAAGATCGGCAGGAACTCGAAGATCTGGCCACCGACCTGGTCGCCAAGGCAAGCACCCTAGCGGGGCGCCTGCATCCAATCATGCGGGCCTCGGTAGGCGATCTGGTGCGCTCAATGAACTGCTATTACTCGAACCTCATCGAAGGCCACAATACGCTCCCAATCGACATCGACCGGGCACTCAACAACGACCTTTCTCAAGAGCCGGAGCGCCGTAACCTGCAATTGGAAGCCCGTGCCCACATTGAAGTGCAGCGCATGATCGACCGCGGTGAGGCCCCCTCGCCTGCGCTACCCGTCGATTTCATTATCTGGACGCACAAGAACTTCTGCGAACGGCTGCCGGAGGAGTTGCTGGTCGTCGAACATCCGACCACCAAAGAGACCATCAAGGTCATCCCTGGCGAGCTCCGAAAGGACCACGTCAAGGTCGGCCTGCATATTCCACCTCCTCCCGAGGATCTCCCCGCGTTCCTGGAGCGGTTTGCTGAGGGCTACTCCTCAAAGCACCTTTCTAGGCTTCGAAAAATCATCGGCGTAGCCGCCTCCCATCATCGGCTGGCGTGGATTCACCCGTTTCTCGATGGCAACGGCCGCGTGACCCGCCTGTTTTCCCATGCATTGCTGCGTGAGCTGGACGTAGGCTCCGAACTCTGGGCCGTCTCGCGCGGCCTTGCGCGGAGGGTCGCCGACTATAAAGCCGGCCTCCAGGCCGCGGACGAACCGCGTCGCGGCGACCTAGACGGCCGCGGTAACCTCACGATGGCCGGGCTTATCGACTTCTGCAAATTCTTCCTGACGACTTGTGTCGACCAAGTCGACTTCATGGCAGGGCTTTTAGAGCCAGAAGAACTGCTGAGACGTATGGAGATCTGGACCGAAGAAGAAACCCGCGCAAAGCGTCTCTCAAAGGGTTCCTGGCCGTTGCTGCGCGAAGCCGTCATGGCTGGTGAGTATGCGAGGGGCAACGCCCCCGCGCTGACGGGGTACGAAGCGCGCCAAGCTCGAACGGTGCTCAATGCGCTTATCGACAAGGGCTACCTCGTCTCCCCCACCACGCGCTCGCATGTAAAGCTTGGTTTTCCCGCGGCCATCGTCGATCGGTGGTTTCCCAGATTGTACCAACCGCTAGCGGGATAAAAGCTCGGCCTAACCGAGTGGAGATCAAAGTGCCGGACGAGCCAGCAAAACCACAAGACACTAAGTACTATTCATTACCGGAAGAGGCGCTTGAGTTCTTTCCCGACGAATGGCGCCAAAGCTACCAAGCCATGGCAGACAACGGACGGGCAGCGCTGGACGCCGTGGAGATAAAGAGTACCTGCAGCTCTATAGGATATCGAACTCCTTCACCGCGCTAGTGGCGCTGAAACATGCGCACAAGCGACTATCAGAACACAACTTCGAGCCCAGTATGAATGCCTTTATGGAGCTCGATATGCTCACAACGGCATTCGTTGTGCTGCGCCTGAGCTGGTTGCCGAGTACGTCCGCGATTGGATAGCCGCACCAGTTTCGCACCAGAAAGGACGTGAACGAAACGATGCGAAACGCCTTGAAATCGGACGAAAACGCAGAAAAATCAACAAAGCCAATGGATATCCTGCCGCTCATAACGATCTGGTTGCAAGTTCAATTCCCCGGGCTTCCCGTGTGTACAATCGGTTGCGGGTGAGTGGAGGCCCGGCGGATGGGGTGCGACACCAGGAACGCACCAATTTGCGGTAAGTCGGGTTGCTTCGAGATCGGACTGGTGCCGCGCCTCTTCGTGCATCGGATAGGTGTTCTGCTTCCCCTCTCGGGGCTCTTAGTCAGAATTGCCCGTCCTTTGCGCGCGAAAATCTGCGACAAGCTTCGACCTGGCAAGTTCGTCTCTGATTTGGGAAGTCTGGCGATGATAGATGTAGGTCGCTTGTGACCGGACAAGTCCCACGAACTGCGCTTGGAATCCATACGACTGCCGCGGCTGTCGAGATTGAGGCCCTCAATGTCGAAACGAGTCATGCAGCCTACGGCTGACACGATCGACCCATCTGCGCCGCTACGTCTAGATGTTGCCGCCAAAATAGCCTTCCCGGATGGATCTATGACCGCTTCTGGCCTGCGAAGAGAAGGCGCTAGAGGTCGACTGACTCTCGAACGGATCGCGAATAGAGACTATACTACCCTTGAAGCTATCAAGGCCATGAGGGAGTTATGTCGCGTCCAAGCAAAGGGATCAGACTCTACAAGAGAAAGGCCCGATACCGAGACGGAAAACTTGTTCACCAGGCGGTCTGGATTATCAAAGATGGAGATCGCCACATCGCCACGGGATGCGTTGCAAGCCCGACTGAAACGAAACCGCCTCGAGAGGCAGAGCAGGCCCTAGCGGATTACATCGCCGAAAAGTATCAACCCGAACGCCGCCGGCAGGATATCGAGGATATCGACTGTGCTGACGTACTGTCGATCTATCTGACCGATATTGGCGAACCGAGCGACCAGTTCGAGATCGGAGCTAGGATTGACCGCCTCAATGAATTCTGGGGCGGCAAGAGACTGTCCGCGGTCAATGCCCAGACCTGCGCCGCATATGTCAGGCATCGTGGCAACCGCGGTGGTGCACGCCGGGACCTGGAGACATTTCGTGCTGCCATCAACCATCATGCGAAAGAAGGCTTTCACCGGGGCTTAGTGCGCGTGTCACTTCCGCCGAAGGGAGTTCCGCGCGACCGATGGCTTACGCGACAGGAAGCTGCGGCGCTTATTTGGCATTGCTGGCGGCATCGAGAGAAGCAGACGATCCATTCAGGAGCGTCGAAAGGTGATCCGGTCAGCACGAACCGTCGGCCACTGAGACATGTGGCCAGATTTATTCTGATCGGCCTTTACACTGGCACTCGGGCTGGGGCTATTGCGTCAGCCTCGCCGTATACGGAGCGGGACCGCTCTTACGTCGACCTTGAGCACGGGATATTCTACCGAAAGCCGATCGGGAAGCGTGCAACCAAGAAGCGCCAGACTCCAGCGCCCATACCCCCGCGGCTGCTCGCCCACCTGCGGCGGTGGAAAGATCGCAAGCTGATCGCCACGTGCTTCGTCGAGTTCAACGGCAAGCCAGTCGCATCGGTAAAGAAGGGGTTCAGCAGAGCCGTCGGGCTGGCTGGCCTGCCCGGCAAAGTCACCCCGCATACCTTGCGCCATACCGCCGCGACCTGGCTGATGCAGCGGGGCGTATCAATCTGGGAAGCAGCCGGGTTCCTAGGAATGTCCCCGGAGATCTTGCAAGACACCTATGGCCACCATCACCCCGACTACCTGCAAGGTGCGGCGGTTGCGATCGGTCAAAAGGGCTTCAATGTTTCGGTGGCCAAAACGGTGGCCAGCCCCATCGAAGATCGTACGCAGGAGAGAAACTCTGGGAAAAAATGGTCGGAGCGGCAGGATTCGAACCTGCGACCCCTGCGTCCCGAACGCAGTGCTCTACCGGGCTGAGCCACGCTCCGACTTGGGAAGCCGGCTTATAGCGTCGGGTCTGCGTCTCCGCAAGGCGCACGGGGCAGGAAATCGCAATGAAATGGTCGATCGCCCGCGGATGGGTTAACTGCTTGAGCTCACGAAGCTTTGCCCGTCGGCTATGGCCCGGGCGCAGCTCAGCGGCGCATTTGCGTGCTTCATTCGCAGGCTCACGCCCGCTATAGCCGGGCGCGGAAGCCGCCGTCGTCCCGTACCAGTGATGCCCGTGCCAGACACCAACGCGATCGAGACCAGGATCCTGCCCGCCGACGCGGCAGGAATCACGCAAGCCGCGGCGACGTTCGCGCGCGGCGGGCTGGTGGCGTTCCCGACCGAAACCGTCTACGGGCTCGGGGCCGATGCCGCCAATGCCGCCGCGATCGCCCGCCTCTACCAGGCCAAGGGCCGGCCGGCCTTCAATCCGCTGATCGCCCATGTCGCCAACATCGCGGCCGCGCGGCGGATCGGTCGGTTCGATGCCACGGCCGAACGCCTGGCCGATGCGTTCTGGCCGGGACCGCTGACCCTGGTGGTGCCGCAGGCGCCCGGCTGCACCGTCGCGGATCTCGCCACCGCCGGCCTCGACACCGTCGCGATTCGCATTCCCTCGCATCCGATCGCGCGGGCGCTGCTCGCAGCGTTCGGCGGCGCCGTGGTGGCGCCCTCGGCCAACATCTCCGGCCACGTCTCGCCGACCACCGCAGCCCATGTGGCAGCCGATCTCACGGGGCGCATCGACCTGATCCTGGACGGCGGACCGGTCGAGGTCGGCGTCGAATCGACGATCGTCGGCTGCTTCGAGCAACCGACGCTGCTGCGGCCCGGTGGCGTTCCAAGCGAGGCGATCGAGACCATGCTCGACCGGCCCCTGACGCGGCCGGCACCGGCCGAGCCCGAGGCGTCCGAGCAACCGCTGGCACCGGGCATGCTGGCCTCGCATTATGCTCCGCGCGCCCGCGTGCGCCTCGACGCCAGCGAGGTCGCGCCCGGCGAGGCGCTGCTCGCCTTCGGTCCCCTGACCCTGCCCGGTGCCGCTCAGGCCGTCGCTGTTCTCAACCTGTCGCCATCGGGTGATCCGGCAGAGGCGGCGATGCATCTTTTCGGCTATCTTCGCAGCCTCGATGCCAAGGGCGCGCGCAGCATCGCCGTGATGCCGATCCCGAACGACGGACTGGGCGAGGCCATCAACGACCGGCTGCGCCGCGCCGCCGCGCCGAGATAACATTGGAAGCGACCGACCATGAACATCAGCCAGCCTCCCTCTCCGCCGCTGCCGCCCGATCTGATCGCGCAATTCGCCGCCATCGTCGGCGAGCGCCAGGCGCTGACCGCGGAGGCCGATGTCGCACCCTATGTCACGGAGGAGCGCAACCTGTTCCACGGCCGCTCGCCGCTGGTGCTGCGTCCCGGCTCGACCGCGGAGGTCGCGGCGATCTGCAAACTTGCGACTGCGCATCGGATCGCGCTGACGCCTCAGGGCGGCAACACCGGCCTCGTCGGCGGCCAGACGCCGCACAATGGCGAGGTCGTGGTGTCGCTCAAGCGCATGGATCGCATTCGCGAGGTCGACACCGCCTCCAACACGATGATCGCCGAGGCCGGCGTCGTACTACAGGTGGCGCAGCAGAAGGCCGCCGAGGTCGACCGGCTGTTTCCGCTGTCGCTGGGCGCTGAGGGCAGCTGCACCATTGGCGGCAATCTCTCGACCAATGCCGGAGGCACCGCCGCGCTGGCCTACGGCGTCGCGCGCGAGATGGCGCTGGGCGTCGAGGTGGTGCTGGCCGACGGGCGGGTGCTCAATGGGCTGTCGAAACTGAAGAAGGACAACACCGGCTACGATCTGCGCAATCTCTTCATCGGCGCCGAGGGCACGCTCGGCATCATCACGGCAGCGAGCCTGAAGCTGTTTCCGAAGCCGCGGGCGATCGAGACGGCGTTCGTCGGGCTGAAATCGCCGGAAGATGCGCTCAAGCTGCTTGCCATCGCGCAGCGCGAGGCGTCGGGCAGCCTGACCAGCTTCGAGCTGATCGCCCATATCGCGCTCGACTTCTCGATCCGTCATGTCGCCGGCAACCGCGCGCCGCTCTCGGGCCAGCATCCGTGGTTCGTGCTGATGGAGCTGTCGTCCTCGCGCGACGATGCGCGGTCGACGCTGGAGACCATCCTCGAGCAGGGCTTCGAGGGCGGCATCGTCGACGACGCCGTGATCGCCGAGAATCTCACCCAGCGCATGGCGTTCTGGAAGCTGCGCGAGGACATCTCCTGGGCGCAGAAGCCCGAGGGCGGCTCGATCAAGCACGACATCTCGGTGCCGGTCGCCGCGGTGCCGGCGTTCATCGCCGAGGCCAATGAAGCTGTCGTCAGGAAAGTCCCCGGCGCGCGGCCGGTACCATTCGGGCATCTCGGCGACGGCAACATCCACTACAATGTCAGCCAGCCGGTCGGCGCCAACACGGCCGACTATCTGGCGCGCTGGCACGAGGTGAATGCGGTCGTGTTCGAGATCGTGCTGCGCATGGGCGGCTCGATTTCGGCCGAGCACGGCATCGGCGTGCTCAAGCGCGACGAACTGCCCGACGTCAAGGACCCGACCGCGATTGCGCTGATGCGCGCCATCAAGGCGCAGTTCGATCCGCTGGGGATCATGAACCCCGGCAAGGTGCTCTAGGCTTTCGAACCTCTCATGGCCCCTGCTCTCACGATCTCCGACATCACCGATGCCGACGTGCCCGCGATCATCGCGCTGTGGCAACGCTGCGGCCTGACGCGGCCGTGGAACGATCCCGCCGCCGACATCGCGCTCGCCCGCCGCGGCGATGATTCCACCGTGCTCGTGGGACGTGCCGCTGGCGCCATCGCGGCGTCCGCGATGGTCGGCCATGACGGCCATCGCGGCTGGGTCTACTATGTCAGCGTCGATCCCGATCATCGCGGCCAGGACCTCGGCCGCGCCATCATGGCCGCCGCCGAGGACTGGCTGCGGGCACGCGGCATCGCCAAGCTGATGCTGATGGTGCGCGGCGACAACACCAAGGTTCAGGAGTTCTACCAGGCGCTCGACTATGCCGTGCAGGACAGCGTCGTGTTCTCGAAATGGCTCGACGGCCGTCCGCCCACGCCCGGCATGACATAGAGGTCCAGCATGAGCATCTCCGACCGCATCCGCGTGCACGAGAGGCGCGTGCTCTCCGACCATTACGGCACGCTGACCTCGACCAGGTTCGAGTGGCGGCGCGACGACGGCACGTGGCAGATGCAGAGCCGCGACGTGTTCGACCGCGGCAATGCCGCGGCGATCCTGCCCTACAATCTCGCCCGTCGCAGCGTCATCCTGGTCAAACAGTTCCGCTATCCGGCCTTCCTCAATGGCTATGACGACCTGCTGATCGAGGCCGCCGCCGGACTGCTCGACAATGTCTCGCCCGAGGAACGCATCCGCCTCGAGGCCGAGGAGGAGACCGGGTACCGGCTGCACGACGTCAAGTTCGTGTTCGAGGCGTTCATGAGCCCCGGCGTGGTCACCGAGAAGATCCACTTCTTCGTTGCCGAATACGAGCCCGGCATGCGTGTCAGCGCCGGCGGCGGACTCGCGCATGAGGGCGAGGAGATCGAGGTGCTGGAACTCGGGATCGACGAGGCGCTCGCGATGATCGGCGACAAGCGCATTCAGGACGCCAAGACGATCATGCTGCTGCAGCACGCGGCGCTGCGGATTTTCGTCTGAGCGCGACCGACGGCTCGGTCGCGGGTCGCACCTCTGTCGCCTTGATGCAGCCTGCCTTAGAACAAACTCCCCTGCCCATCGTCCGCTGGTGCGGCTGCAACCTTCCGGGGCGCAACTTTTCTCGCCGGCTTGCGCTGCGCCTCCTCCGCGGCACGCATCTCCGCCGTGATCGGCAACAGCAATTGCTCGTCGTCATTGGCCACCGTATTGACGCGCGTCGACACCTCGTACCAGGCGAACTCGCCCTCTTCGGGCCCCACCAGCAGATGCATCACCTCGTCGGCATCGTCGCTGCGGCAGTCGAGCCACAGCGAAAAATCATCCGGCCTGATCGTCACCGGAACGCGGTGATGCAGCGTCGCGAGATCGCCGCGCGCAGCCGCCGTGAGAAGCGCGACCGTATCGACCTCCTCGCCGTTCGGTCCCATCCAGGTCTCCGCGAGGGCTGCGAAACCGAGCGGCGCGCGATCGCTGCGGTGGATGAAGAACGGCCGCTTGCGGCCGTCGATCACCTGCCATTCGTAATACCCGTCAGCGGGCACAAGCACGCGGCGCCGCCGGATCGCATTCTTGAACGCAGGCTTCTCGCGTACGGTCTCCGAACGTGCATTGATCAGCAGCGTGAAATTGCGGGGATCCTTCACCCATGCGGGCATGAAGCCCCAGCGCATCAAGCGAAAATGCCTGATCTCCCGATCCAGCAAAATTACGGGGATCGGCTGCGTCGGTGCAATATTGTGGCGCGGCGGAAAGTTCGGCTGCTCCTCATAGCCGAAGATCTGCCTGAGAGCCGCGGGTGGTGAAGTGATCACGAAGCGTCCACACATAATCTCACTCAAATGGTCGTGTGTTCAGCACCTTTTAACTTGGGTTGCCAACACTGCAGCGGATGACCGCAGCGGCGACCCATTCCGTGCCTTCCGATCGCACGACCCAACGACCGGCTGGCAGCGCTATTGATCCGGCGCGCGCCGCGATCCTGCGCGCCGCCAACATCAACCCGCGCACCGGACTCGCCACCGACTATCTGAATCATTTCAACGAGGCAGTCATGCTGCTCGAAATGATTCCCGACATTCCGGAATGCGCCGAGGACTTCCTGGCCTGGTCGCCGCTGACCTATCCAGAACATTTCACGCACACCAATTTCAAGGCCCGCGATCTCGTCATCGAGGCCTATGAGCAGGCCGAGCCGGCGATTCGCGACCGCTTCGATCATCTCACCAAGACCATGACCGACATCCTGCTGGCGGTCGGCACCGCGATGCGCGAGGCCAAGCAGGACGCGACCAAGGCCAAGCTCGCGGAGCAGGCTGCCGGCTGGGTCAAGCCGCTGGTCTCCCAGGCCGGCGGCATCATCAACGGCGACATCGAGTTCGATCCGGAACCGGTGTCGGAAGTCGATGAGGTCGATGCCGTCGACGCCATCATGGCGAGCTATTGAGTTGCGACGTACTGCCAGCGCGGCGGTCTTCACGGTAGAGTGCAGACCCCTGCTGGAGCCGCCCGCATGACGACTGAAACTCCGCCCCGTCATCCCCAACTCGCCGTCAGCGCCGCCATCTTTCGCGACGGCAAGATCCTGCTGGTGCGCCGCGCCCGCGCGCCGGCCAAGGGCGTCTACACCCTGCCCGGCGGACGGGTCGAGTTCGGCGAGGACCTGCACGCCGCGATCGCGCGCGAGGTCATGGAGGAGACCGGGCTTTCGATCGCCGTCGTCGGCCTTGCCGGCTGGCGCGAGGTGCTCCCGGCCAGCAGCGGCGGCAAAGGCGGCGGCGGCCATTACGTGATCCTCCCCTTCGCCGCACGCTGGCAGGCGGGCGAGGCCCGCTTGAACGAGGAGCTCGACGACGCCCAGTGGCGCGTTCCCGAAGCGCTCGATGGCCTCCCCCTGACCGACGGCCTGCCGGACATCATCGCCGCCGCGCGAGCCCTGGTGTAGCCGCCTTGCGCCCGCCGCCCAGCAAAGGCATATGACGTCCGTGCATATCACATCCAACCGCCTCCTGGCCGTCCTCATGCTCGTGCTGGCCTGTGCCGTCGCCCCCGCGCGGGCGCAGGACGCGGCTGCGCCGTTCGATGGCGACCTGCAGCGGCTGGCCGAGATCCTCGGCACACTCCATTACCTCCGCGGCATCTGCGGCAGCAACGAGGGCGCCAAATGGCGCAACCAGATGCAGGCGCTGATCGATGCCGAGACGCCATCGGGCGAGCGCCGCGCCCGCATGATCGCCGGCTTCAACCGCGGCTATAACGGCTTCCAGCAGACCTACCGCACCTGCACGCCGGCCGCGATGGTGGCGATCCGCCGCTACATCGACGAGGGCTCCAAGATCTCGCGCGACCTCACGGCACGCTACGCCAATTGAGGCGGTTATCCCCGATTGCGTTAACCTTGTTAACCTTTCCTAAAGAACTGGCCTAGGCGTCCGCGCCCTGCGTGGTAAACCTCACTCGTCCGGCGCGCCCGCGTTCGGATTTCCTTGCGCCGCGGCGCCCCGCCAGACTGAATTCAATGAGCTTCCCCGTTACCTTCAGCGCCCTCCCCGACGTCCTGCCTGACCATGAGCAGAAGCAGGCCGCGCTCAGCTATCTCAACGAAGCCTGGGCGGAAGCGCGCCATGACGGCGTCGATGGCGACTGCCTGGCCCAGGCCAGCCTGTTCGCCGCGCTCGCCGAGTTCGTGACGACCTATGGCGAGGACGCGGTCGCGACCTTCGTCGAGGGGTTTCCCGAGCGCATCCGCAACGGCGAATTCTCGCTGTCGCGCGTGACGCAGTAGGTTCGAAGACTCCGACGTATCCGTCTTCACATCTCAAACAGCACTCAGACATGCCTCATCGTCCTCGCGGCGCATTTCGCGTCCGAGCGATGACCCACGTTCGTCCCTCGTTCAGTCGAGGGCGCAGGGAAGGCTGGGCGTCGGCTGACGCCCATGGCCCCCGTGCGAACAAAAAGCACGGGGCAGGAACCACAGGTGCAGCCGGATGAGCCCAGCCTTCCCTGCGCGATGGTTTTAACGCCTGCTTCGTGCTCTCCCTGGGGACCGGCTTGATTGCCCCCATCGCCCGCGCCGACACTCTCGCATCGATCGCCGGCTTGACCTCGGCACCGGGAGGCCAGGACCACACGACTTGGTCGTCCGCATCGCAATTGTTCGTCCGCGCGAGCCAAAGCCACGCTGCAACCCGATACGTCCACCGCCTCCCCGCCTCGCGTCTCGTGACGACCGCGCGTACGCCCCTCTCGATGAGGCGGGATGGGTCGAGGAATGGCACGAATTCTGGAAAAAAGAAAGACGAATTCTGCAACCAAATGGTGCCGCGCGCGCGATCGCCTTGAGGTGACGCACGAAATTGCCGTTTCGGCGCGTGGGTTTTGTGGAGTTGTCGTAGCTGAGAGCGTCGCCAGGACGAGCAGATCGTGGCCTGATTCGCCCGACCGGCGGCCCTCACCCGATTGTCCTCAGTGAGCCGATGCGCTGCGACACGCATGCTGGCGACAGCGCGCGCCGCGTCATGGGTCGCGATGTTCGAGGAATTCCTTCACCGGCCCGACGAAGG
Organism: Bradyrhizobium aeschynomenes; assembly: GCF_013178945.1. Lineage (GTDB taxonomy): Bacteria > Pseudomonadota > Alphaproteobacteria > Rhizobiales > Xanthobacteraceae > Bradyrhizobium > Bradyrhizobium aeschynomenes. The sequence continues at coordinate 805,228 of NZ_JABFDM010000001.1, read as the reverse complement.
GGTGCATGAACTGGCCGAGCATGCCGCCGGGGATCGGCTTCACCGTGCCGTATCTGACCGGCCAGCGATCCTTGGGCAGATGCCAGGTTCCGCCGATCATGTCGAACAGCGGCGTGTGGGCTGCGTAGTTCTTGTCGAGCGCCTCGGCGTCCGACGCGTGGTGCCAATGATGGAATTGCGGCGTGACGATCACATAGCGCAGCCAGCCCACATCCATCTTGATGTTGGAATGGATCAGCACGGATTGCACCGAGATGAAGACGAGATAGGCGAAGATCGTGTCCTGCGGGAAGCCGAGCAGGACGATCGGCACCAGCACCAGAGCGCGCGTTGCCAACGGCTCGAGGAAATGCAGGCGCGATCCCGAGAGCCAGTCCATGTGTTCCGGCGAATGATGGACCGCATGGATTCGCCACAACCACGGCACCTCATGATAGGCGCGGTGGGCAACGTATTCGACGGCATCAGCGGCCAGGATGACCAGCAAGAAGCGGACGAACGCCGGCAGGGCCACGACATGTGCCTGCAGTGACGGGCTGATCGCCCAGGCGAAAGCGTCATGGGCAAAATGGGTCGAGACCACCAGGAAGACGCCGATCAGCAGGTGGTTGACGCCGAAATAAGCGAGATCGAGCCTCCAGCCGGGACTGAGCGGCCCCTGCTCCGGCCGCACCCGCGGGAAGACCCACTCGAGCAGCACGAAGGCAGCCCCCGTGAAGAAGAGGTCGAGCACCAGCCAATCGAGGCCGAGATAGAAGCGCGGCTGAAGAAAATCCGGCGTCGGCACGTAGGGCCCGCCCAGCAGCGTGGCGAGGAAGAGCGCGCTGAGGCCGATCGCAGCGCTCAGCCGCAGGCCGCCAAGCACGATCCCGACGACGCCGAGCCAGGCACCGACGACCATGGTGACCGCGAGGGTGAGGCGGAGCAGCTCGACGTCGTAATGGACGCGCAGCTCGGGCGTCGTGAGGAAGGCGGGGTAGCGCAGGCACAGCACCGCAGCGACGCTGAGCACGCCGATCGCGGCGCAGAGAGAACTGCCAATGCGCCCTTCGCCGATCCGCGGCCGTGAACTTTCCTGCACCATCGACGGTCCCCCCAACAAAGATCCTCAGGCACGTCCGCATAGGCGCGCGAGAGTTTTCCCAAGTCCAACGGCCAGGGTAAGCAGATGGCCGATAAGAGTTAAAATTACCGCAAGCCAACGTCCCCTTTTGGGTCAGAAACAGCCGTTCGTCCGCTCAATGGCCTACCCCCGCTGTCCCGCCAAAGCGGACATCCCGGCGCCGGGCTGGAGTCCGAGATGGGCCAAGCGCAGTCGTTACTGCGGTGCTCGGGGTAATCCCGGCCGCGTGGCCAAGAACGCAGTCCTCTGGGAGAGCGCCGACCACCATCGACTGAGCTTGATGTGCTTCCGCAAAAGCGCCGCCCCTTCGGGGGCCATCACAAAGTAGCCGATCATGGGCGCGAGGTGGATATCAGCCAACGACAAAGTGTTACCGACGAGGTATTGCCCCTGGCCAGAAACTGTCTCCAGAGCCGAAAGTACCTTTGGCGTTGCGTCGAGGCCCCGTTGAACCTCGCTTTCGTCAGCCGATCGCTTCAAGCGCGGCCTGAATACCCTGTGCGAAAAGACCTGTCTTACCAGAGGCCAATAAGCGTAGCTGTCCACGATCGACATGATCTGACTACAGCGCGCTCGCTCGGTTGGCTCGGTGGGCTGGAGCTTCGGACCATCAAAGGCCTCATCCACGTATCGCGTGATGGCGCCCGTCTCGTAAACGAAGAAGGCGTCGTGGACCAGCGCAGGAACGCGCTTGAAGGGATGGATGACGAGGTAGCTTGCAGGTACATTTTCGGAGAACGGATTTACTTCAATCCAATTGTGCACCACTCCCTTTTCATGGAGAGCCAACCGAGCAATCCACGAGTATACGCTGTACTGGTAGCCGTGCAGTTCGACTGTCATGCGCTCTGTCACTCGCAATGTGATGTCGAGAGCCTACCTACTTGGAAACATCTACAAGGTCACAACGATTTCCCCTTCGGGTCAAGAGCTGCACTGTCCTTCGAAGGTCACGAACGCCCGTCTGCATCCCGATAGCAACCGTCGTCAGCGCCAGCCAACTCCCTGGACGGGCCAGAAGCAGATGTCGAGCGGCACAATACGAGGTCCGAAGCGCGCTCTTGGCTGAGTTGATCCGAAGGTGGCGTTTGCACGGCCCGAAGGCGAAGAGCGAGTCTCGGGGCTGGAACTCGATCTCAGCCGCCAGCTTTGGGCGTATGCCAGCAGCCGGCCCACGCCCTCATCCTTGCCGCCAGCGAACGTGGCACGCAGCATCGGCTCGCGGTGGCGATCACCGAAGCTTACTTCCTTGGCGCAAAGAACATCGGTGATGCAGATGTGCTCGCCGGCATTGCCGCAGACTATGGGTTCGAGCGTGCGGAAGCACACGCAATCGCCCTCGACCCCATCCAGCACAAGCGCGTCGAACAGGAGGCAGGCCGATCTGCGGCAGCAGGCATCCGCTCAGTGTCCCATGTCATCTTCGGCGGACGCGCCGCGATCGGCGGTAGCCAGAGCGAAAACGAGATCGCTCTGCACGTCCAAGAAGCCGCGCCCAGGTCATTCAGCAAAAATAGGAAGGGAGCCTATTGACCGCCTCACCTTCAGTGAAACCCCGACAGACTTGTCAGCGCATGGCCCTGCGTCTCATCGCACGACGATGACAACTTCTCAGAAGGCCAGCAATGGGTCAAAGGCAGCCTTGCGGCCACTCGACGGCTGATGTCCGGGTTCCCCGCCAGCGATGACCAGACCATCCGAGATAGGTCAATGGACGACCTTCGGCGCGGCCCACACGAGTTCCGAACTGATACCGACGAGCGAAAGCGATATCCGGAGTCTTACGTGCGGCATCGGTGAACCCGGATGCCGAAGGCTTATCAGAGGTTTGCGCGTGGATGCGCCCTCCCCTATCGGCAGCCATTCCGCATTCGAAACCTTCACAGGATAGTTTTTGGAGGCTTTTGAAAGGAATGAACATGTCCCCTTAACGAAAACGAGAAATACTAGGGAGCTGATCTTCACCTATCTCAGTGACCACAGTACCGAACTTGCGCGAAGTCTCGATAGCCGTGTCGCGAGCTGGTCACCGCCGAACCGAAATCCGGAATGCCATCACGGCAGAGCAGCCGAGTTGGCAGCGACCACGTGAAGACTTCAGTTGAGGAAACGTTGAAGGGAAAGTCGGGGATTTCTGATGATTGCGCCAGAAGAAGAGAGGATGCTGAAGACGCTCCTGGTCGAGATGTTCGGCAACATTAGCAGCATGCGGCGCGAACTCGCCGCTCTTCAGGGCGACAAGGGCAGCTTCGCGTCGATGACCGACACCCTCGACGCGATCGTGGAAAACACGGAAGTCGCCGGGAACACGATCCTCGAAAGCATGGAGGCGATCAGCGCCAGCGTCGCCAAGTTGCAAGGCGTCAAGGACCCGGCGACCGTGGCGGTCTGCGACGAGATCGTCGACAGCACCAACAAGGTGTTCGAGGCCTGCGCGTTTCAGGACCTCACCGGGCAGCGGATCACCCGCGTGGTCAAGTCGCTGAAGTTCATGGAGGAGCATATCAACCGGCTCGTCCGCATCTGGGGAAAAGATGAGCTGGCGCGGATGGCGGCCGAGCTTGCTGCCCCGAGCACGCCAAGCCTGTTGAACGGGCCGCAGCGGACGGGCGTGGCGATTTCCCAGGACGACATCGACAAGCTGTTCGGGTGAACGGCCGCGAGGCGCAGTAGGCGCTCCGCATCCTTGCGAGCGATAAACGCAGTCCGCAAGGCGGGCAAGGCAACCGTCCGCGGGGCGGTCGCGTGCGAACAGCGTCGCTGTTACGCTCGCAGCGTTTCCATGAAGCGCACCGGCTCGCCCGTCGCCGGCGTCAGCAGCTCGCCCTGCCACATCACGCGCTGGCCGCGCACGAAGGTGCCGACCGGCCAGCCGGTGACGCGCACGCCGTCATAGGGCGTCCATCCGGCTTTGGAGGCAATCCATTCGTTGGTGATGGTCTCGCTGCGCTTGAGGTCGACGATCGTCAGGTCGGCGTCGTAGCCGGCGGCGATGCGGCCCTTCCGGGCGATGTTGTAGATGCGCGCGGGGCCGGCGCTGGTGAGGTCGACGAACCGTTGCAGCGACAGCCGGCCGGCGTTGACGTGATCGAGCATGATCGGCACCAGGGTCTGCACGCCGGTCATGCCGGAGGGCGACGCCGGATAGGTCTTGGCCTTCTCCTCGGCGGTGTGCGGGGCGTGGTCCGAGCCGAGGATGTCGACGATGCCCTGGTGGACGCCCCACCAGATCACGTCGCGATGGTCGGCGGAGCGCACCGGCGGATTCATCTGCGCGTAGGTGCCGAGCCGCTCGTAGCACTCCGGCGCCGCGAGCGTGAGATGATGCGGCGTCGCTTCGACGGTCGCGACGTCCTTGTGGTCGCGCAGGTAGACGATCTCTTCCTTGGTCGAGATGTGCAGCACGTGGATGCGCTTGCCGGTCTCGTGCGCGAGGTTGACGAGACGCTGGGTGGCGCGCAGCGCCGCCTCCTCGTCGCGCCACACCGGGTGCGAGCGCGGGTCGTTCTCGACGCGCAGGTCCTTGCGCTCGTTGAGGCGATACTCGTCCTCGGCGTGGAACGCGGCGCGGCGGCGGATCACCTGGAAGATGCGGCGAAGGCTGTCGTCGTCCTCGACCAGCAGTGAGCCGGTGGAGGAGCCGACGAACACCTTGACGCCGGCGCAGCCCTCGGCGCGCTCCAGCACCGGCAGCTGCTCGACATTCTCGCGGGTGCCGCCGATGAAGAAGGCGAAGTCGCAATGCATGCGATGGCGCCCGGCTGCGACCTTGGCGGTGAACGCCTCCTCGGTGACCGTCAGCGGATTGGTGTTGGGCATCTCGAACACGGCGGTGACGCCGCCCATCACGGCGCTGCGCGAGCCGGTTTCGAGATCCTCCTTGTGGGTCAAACCAGGCTCGCGGAAATGCACCTGGGTGTCGATCACGCCGGGCAGCACGTGCAGGCCCTTGCAGTCGATGATGTCGGCAGCCGAGGCGGCGCCGAGATCGCCGATCTCCACGATGCGTCCATCTGAAATGCCGATGTCGCGGACGCCTTCGCCGTCCTGATTGACCACAGTGCCGGATTTCAGAATGACGTCGAACCGCTGGCTCATGAACCCCTCATAGGATTTCATTCTCCTGACAACCCCAAGACAGATCGATCATGCTGCGCGCCTGCCCATTTGCTGGCCTCTCAAGGCGCGCGCCTCTCAATCTTTAGAATGAAGCCACCGCGCGGGGGCGTTTCAGCCTTGTGGTTTATGCCAGGGCGGCTTACGTTTCAGTGCGGCCTGTCGCAAGAGGTTTTTCGAATGAAAGCGACGTTTCTCGACGACCGGGGCGTGGTCCAGGTCAGCGGCGACGATGCACGCAAGTTCCTCAACGGGCTTTTCACCACCGACGTCAGCAAGCTCCAACCCGGCGACGCCCGGTTCGGCGCGCTGCTGACGCCGCAAGGCAAGATCATCGTCGATTTCCTGGTGACGCAGGTGTCGTCGCCGGCCGAGGGCGAGCGTTTCCTGCTCGACTGTCCGCGCGCGCTGGCGCAGGCGCTCGCCGACAAGCTCAACGTCTACAAGCTCCGCGCCAAGGTCTCGGTCAGCAATCTCTCCGACCAGGTCGGCGTGATCGCGGTCTGGGATGGCGCCATTGGCGCCACGCCGGAGCCGAGCTTCACCGATCCGCGTCACGAGAGCCTCGGCGCGCGCGTCATTGCGTCACAGGGAGCGCTTCAGGACATTGCCGCAGGGCTCGGTGCCGAGATCGTCGGTTCCGATGCCTATGAGGCGCATCGCATCGACTGCAGCGTGCCGCGCGGCGGGCTCGACTTCATGTATGGCGACGCCTTCCCGCACGAGACCAACATGGACCGGCTGCACGGCGTCGATATCGGCAAGGGGTGCTATGTCGGCCAGGAAGTCGTGAGCCGCATGCATCATCGCGGCACAACGCGCACGCGCACCGCGCAGGTCCTGCTCGACGGGCCGAGCCCCGAGCCGGGCACGCCGATCACGGCCGGGGACAAGAGCGTGGGCACCATGGGCTCGGCCGCACGGCAGAAGGGCATGGCGCTGCTACGGATCGACCGCGCCGCCGAGGCGATGGCGGCGGGAACGCCGCTGACCTCCGGCGGCCTCACCGTGCGCATCGCCGACCCCGACGCGCTGCAGGGCGCGCCGAAGCAGACGGTCGCCTGACCGGGTCAACATGAGCCGCGCCGCAGTCGTCCATCCCGATGGTCTGACGCGCTGCCCCTGGCCGGGCAGCGATCCGCTCTATGTCGCCTATCACGACACCGAGTGGGGCGTGCCGGAGTACGACGATCGCGCTCTCTACGAGAAGCTGATCCTCGACGGCTTCCAGGCCGGGCTGTCGTGGATCACGATCCTGCGCAAGCGCGACAATTTCCGCCGCGCCTTCGATGATTTCCAGCCGGAGAAGATCGCGCGCTATGGCGACAAGAAGATCCACGCGCTGATGAACGATGCCGGCATCGTCCGCAACCGCGCCAAGATCGAAGGCACCATCCTGAGCGCGAAATCCTGGCTGAAGATCCAGGAGGAGAGCGACGGCTTTTCGAAGCTGCTGTGGGACTTCATGGACGGCAAGCCCAAGGTCAATGCCTTCAAGACCACCGCGAGCGTGCCCGCCTCGACGCCGCTGTCGATCAAGATATCCAAGGAGCTCGCTTCGCGCGGCTTCAAGTTCGTCGGCCCCACCATCGTCTATGCCTTCATGCAGGCGACCGGGATGGTCAACGACCATCTCGTCACCTGCTTCTGCCACGAGACCTGCAGCGGCCAGCGCCGCGCCCCGCGCCTCAAACCTTCCAGATGACAACAGAGAAGTCCCCGAGCGGGCACGACCGCGTCTGGCAGCGCATGCTGTCCGGCCGACGGCTCAACCTCATCGATCCCTCGCCGCTCGACGTCGAGATCGCCGACATCGCCCATGGACTGGCGCGCGTGGCGCGCTGGAACGGCCAGACGTCGGGCGCGCACATCTTCTCGGTCGCGCAGCACACGCTGCTGGTGGAGACGGTGATGCGCGCGCGAAAACCCAACATCGATGCGAAGCTGCGGCTGGCGGCGCTGCTGCACGACGCGCCGGAATACGTCATCGGCGACATGATCTCGCCGTTCAAGGCGGTGCTCGGCGGCAGCTACAAGAGCGTCGAGAAGCGGCTGCTGAGCGCCATCCACATCCGCTTCGGCCTGCCGGCGGAGATTGCCCCCGAGATCGAGCGCCAGATCAAGGCGGCCGACCGCGGCTCCGCCTATCTGGAGGCGACCCGGCTCGCGGGCTTCTCCGAGAGCGAGGCGAAGAAGCTGTTCGGCCGCGACCCCGGCCTGCCCGAGGCCACCGTGACGGAGTATCTGACGCCGTGGAGCGCGGCCAAGGCGGAAAAGCGGTTCCTGACCCGCTTCAACCTGGTGCTGGGGTCCTGAGGCCATGCCGCTGACGCCGGAGGAACGCCAGAACGAGCGGTTGAAGTTGTTGGCCAACTGGGCCAACACACTGGCGACCGCGATCGTTTCGGTCGGCGCGTTCGTGCCCATCGGACAGGAAATCTATGGCTTCCTGCCGCAAAACACCGATCCGACGCTGATCTACGTGTCGGCCCCGATTTGCTTCATGGCCGGTTTGCTCCTACATTTGGTGGGACAATGGGTCCTTGGAGGGCTCCGATGACGATGGGCCAGATCTATGCGCTGAGCATGCCGCTGGTGGTCGCCGCGATGGTGGGGGTCTACGCACTCCTCCTGCGACGCCCGTGGGCGGAGGCTGCGGCCAAGCAACCAGTCCATCCGTCGCCATCGCGGCGCGAGGGCATTCGCGACGGCCTGGTGGACCACATCGAGCGGCTCAACGCCGAGATCGAGGGCAAGGCGCACCTGGTCCGCCAGGAGCTGCGGCAGCTCAAGAACACGCGCTGAGCGCTGCCGGCGCAGACGAGCGCCGGAGCGCAGGTGTGCGCCGGGACGGAGGTGTGCGCCAGGACGGACACATGCGCCGGCCCCACAGCAGACATCCAAAACGCGCTTTTGCCCTTGTGCCGCCGTTCGTATAATCGGGCGTCAAAGGCTCATCATGATCCACGTCTGCTCACTCGCCGCTTTGCCCGACACCGTGCGCCTGACCGGTGCCAGCCACGTGCTGACCATCATGGCCAATGTCGAGCAGGTGCAGCGGCCCGAGAACATCCGGCCCGAGAACCATTTGCGGGTCTCGGTCGACGACATCACCGAGCAGCTCCCCGGCTTCATGGCGCCGAGCGACGACCACGTCACCCAGGTGCTGGAGTTCGTGCGCGGCTGGGACCGCGCGGCGCCGCTGGTGATCCACTGCTATGCCGGCATCAGCCGCTCCACGGCGAGCGCGTTTGCGGCCGCCTGCGCGCTCAACCCGCATCGCGACGAGCTCGACATCGCCTGGGCCATCCGCCAGGCCTCTCCGATCGCCTCGCCCAACCGCCTGATCGTCAGCCTTGCCGACCGCGCGCTGGGCCGGCAGGGCCGCATGGTGCGCGCGCTGGACGCGATCGGGCCCGGCGCGATGATGGTCGACAGCCAGCCTTTCCGGATCGATCTGGAGTGAGCCGGCCGAATCCGGCGCGCCGCGTAGCAACATACCGGCGCCCCTTGAACTTCCGCTCCGCCGTTTGACACTCAAGGAACTGCAGCCATCGTGACGGCACGCGGGTGCCGTCATCCGATTCGCTGCGCCACCGCTCGGGGCCGGCTTGGCCCCTGCTCCCTTCCCATGACGCCGGCGGGCGCCATCGATCTCGAGGACTCCCAGGCGTGATGTTCGATTGGCCACTAGACTGGATTGCACTCCTGGTCGCGTTCGCGGCGCTCGCCTTCGCGCGCCGGACCTCCGACCGCTTGGCCGAGGTGCAGGCCCGGCTGGCCAAGCTCGAGGCGGCCCCCCCGATGGTCGTTGCGCCCGTGGCCGCACCGCCGCTCAGCCCGCTCCAGGAGCCCGCCGCAGCCCCGCCGATGCCGCCGCCTCTGCCGGAGGTCACCGAGCCCGCCCTGCAGCCGGCGGCGCTCACGGCCGACGCGGCGGCCGATCAGCCGCCGCCTTTCGTCCCGCCGCCATTGCCGCAGCCCGCGGCCGGCTTCGAGGAGACCATCGGCACCCGCTGGGTGGTGTGGATCGGCGGACTGACGCTCGCGCTCGGCGGCTTCTTCATGGTTCGCTACTCGATCGAGGCCGGCCTCGTCGGGCCCGAGGTCCGCGTCGCGCTCGGCGCGCTGTTCGCCGCCGCGCTGCTGGCGGCAGGCGAATGGACGCGGCGCAAGGAGAGCATCTCGCAGATATCGGCACTGCCGATCGCCAACATTCCGGCGATCCTCACCGCGGCCGGCACCGCCGTCGCCTTCGCGACGATCTACGCGGCCTACGCGCTGTATGAGTTCCTGCCGCCCGCCATCGCCTTCGTGCTGCTCGGCGTCGTCGCGCTGGGCACGCTGGCTGCCGCGCTGCTGCACGGCCCGGCACTGGCCGGGCTCGGCCTCGTCGCCGCCTTCACCACGCCGGTGCTGGTCTCGACCGGCCAACCGAACTACTGGGCGCTCTACATCTATCTCGCCATCGTTACCGCTGCCGCCTTCGCGCTCGCGCGCGTGCGGCTGTGGCGCTGGCTGGCGATGACCACGATCGGGCTGTCGTTCCTGTGGACCCTGCCCGGGCTCGACGCGGGCGTCGAGACGGTCGCGCCGCACGTCTTCCACGTCACCATCAGCTTCATCCTGACCGCGCTGATCGTCGTCTGCGGCTTCCTGTTCGGACCTGCGGCCGAGACTGACGAGGTCGAGCCGATCTCGTCGGTGGGGCTTGCCGTCTATCTGCTCGGCGCGATGCTGGTCGTGCTGGCGAGCTTCCACGACGGGCTGGCGCTGATCGGCTTCACGATGCTGGTCGCCGCCACGCTCGCGGTCGCCTGGCGCGCGCCGAGCGCAACCGGCGCGGTCGCGGCGGCGGCGGGTACCGTCTTCCTGGTGTTCGCCGAATGGGCGCTGCGTGACAATCCGGACCTGCTGGTGCTGCCCGGCGGCGCGCTGCCCGGCATGGGACCCAATCCGCTCGGCGCATCGGTCACGTCGCATCTGGTGACGGCGGCGATCTTCGCGCTCGGCTTCGGCGGCGCCGGCTTCCTGGCGCAGGGACGCTCGGAGAATGCGGCCGTGCCGGTGGTGTGGTCGGCGGCCGGCGTATTCGCACCGATCGCGTTGCTGGTCGCGCTCTATGCGCGCATCGCTCATCTCGACCGCTCGATCCCGTTCGCGATCCTCGCGGTGATCCTGGCGGCTGCGTTTGCCGTCGCCACCGAGGCGCTGACCCGACGCGAGGAACGGCCGGGGCTCTCCGCGGCGGTCGCGCTGTTCGCGACCGGAACGCTGGCCGCGCTGGCGCTGGCGCTGACCTTCGCGCTGGAGAAGGGCTGGCTGACGATCGCGCTGGCGCTGATGTCGCTCGGCACCGCCTGGATCTTCGAGACCCGGCCGATCCCGTTCCTGCGGAGCTTGGCGGCCATCTTCGCCGGATTGGTGGTGCTGCGCATCGGCTACGACCCGCGCATCGTCGGCGCCGATGTCGGCACCACGCCGATCTTCAACTGGCTGCTGTGGGGCTATGGCGTGCCGGCGGCGTCGTTCTGGGGCGCAAGCTATCTGATGCGCCGCCATGGCGACGACGCGCCGTTGCGCGCGGTCGAGGCCGCCGCGATCCTGTTCACGGCGCTGCTCGCGTTCCTCGAGATCCGCCACGCCGTCAATGACGGCGACATGCTGGCGGTGCCGTCGCTCGCCGAGATCGGTCTCGACGTCTGCGTCGCGCTGGCACTCGCCATCGGCCTGGAGCGGCTGCGCATGCGCAGCGGCAGCATCGTGCACGACGTCAGCGCCGTGATCCTGACCGGCTTTGCCGGCGGCGCCACCGTGCTCGGGCTGCTGCTGTTCGAGAATCCGATGATCTCGGACGTCGCGATCAAGGGCGGCCTGCTCAACATCCTGATCCTGGCCTACGCCTTCCCGGCGGTGCTGATGCTGCTGTTGTCCTACGCGGTCGCAGGCCGCCGTCCGGCCGCCTATGGCAACACGCTGGCGGCCGGCGCGCTGATCCTGGCGCTGTCCTATGTCAGCCTGGAGATCCGCCGGATCTATCACGGCCCGAACGTGATGAGCGGCGTCACCAGCGCGGCCGAGCAGTACACCTACTCCATCGCATGGCTCGCCTTCGGCGTCGTGCTGCTCGGCATCGGCGTCGTCGTGTCGTCGCAGCGCGCCCGTCTCGCTTCCGCGATCGTGATCGCGCTGACGATCCTGAAGGCCTTCCTGGTCGACATGTCGGCGCTGACCGGCGTCTGGCGCGCGCTGTCCTTCATCGGCCTCGGTCTCGTCCTGGTCGCGATCGGCTGGCTGTACCAGAAGGTTCTGTTCCGGCGGCAGCAGCAGGCGCCGCCGGCTCAGCCGGCGGCGTGAGGATCAGGCGGCCCTGACCGACTGCAGGAACGAGGCGACCTCGCGCTTGAGCCGGTCGCTGTCGGACGCCAGCGACTTGGCGGCGTCGAGAACGTGCGAGGACGCCGTGCCGGTTTCGGTCGCACCGCGCTGCACGTCGACGACGTTCGACGACACCTGCTGCGTGCCCTGCGAGGCCTGCTGGACGTTGCGCGAGATCTCCTGGGTCGCCGCGCCCTGCTCTTCCACCGCAGCGGCAATCGCCGATGAGATCTCCGACAGCTTTTCGATGGTCGTGGAGATCGCGCGGATGGCGCCGACGGATTCCTGCGTGGCCGCCTGGATGCCCGAGACCTGCTGGCCGATCTCGTCGGTCGCCTTGGCGGTCTGCTCGGCGAGCGCCTTCACTTCCGAAGCAACGACTGCGAAGCCGCGGCCCGCTTCGCCGGCGCGCGCGGCCTCGATGGTCGCGTTCAGCGCCAGGAGATTGGTCTGGCCCGCAATCGTGTTGATCAACTCGACGACGTCGCCGATGCGCGCCGCGGCCTTGCTCAGCTCGCTGACGCGATCGTTGGTCATGCGCGCCTGGTCCACGGCCTCGGTGGCCATGCGGGCCGATTCCTGCACCTGGCGGCTGATCTCGGTGATCGAGGACGACAGTTCCTCCGTCGCGGACGCAACCGACTGCACGTTGGTCGAGGCTTCCTCCGAGGCGGCTGCGACTGCGGTCGAGATTTCCTGTGAACGGGTTGCGGTCGAGGACAGCGCGCCGGCAGAGTGCTCGAGCTCGGTCGAGGCCGACGACACGGTCTGCACGATCTCGCCGATCGTCGCCTCGAACTGGCGGGTGATGTTGTCGACGCGGCGGCCGCGCTCGATCTTGGCTTCGGCATCGGCAGCGGCACGCTCATCGGCGTCCTTCTTGGCGATCAGCGCTTCCTTGAACACCTGCAGCGTGTCGGCCATGGCGCCGATCTCGGTCGCCTCGCCGCGATGCGTGACCTCCGCGCTGAGATCGCCGCTGGCGAGCTCCTGCATCGGCTTGATGATCGAGGCGATGCCGGACGAGACGTTCTGCACCAGATAGAAGCCGACCGCGATGCCGCCGATGACGGCCGCGGCGATGATCGACACGACGAGCCAGATCGCACGCGAGAAGCTCTCGGCCGCCTGGCGCGTCGCGTTTTCGGCGCCCTTGTTGTTGAACTCGATGTCCTGGATGAAGTACTTGTCGGCGTCACGCGCGATCGCAGCGGCCGACTTCTCGAGCAGCTCGCTGGCCTCACGCGGCATCCGGCCGACGCTCTTGTTCGACTCCTCCATGACCTGCTTGACGGCGACGACGTACTTGTCCCAGGCCTGCACCCAGTTGGTGTAGATGGTTCGTTCCTCGGCCGAGTTGATCATCGGCTCATAGGCCTTGCGATCCTTGAGGATGGTGTCGAGGATGCCGTTCACTCGCTTCTCGCCGGCCTGCTTGGCTTCAGCGGTCTCCGCCATCACATGGGCGCGCAGCGCAATGCGCAGCAGATTGATGTTGGCACGCAGCTCACCGATCGCCCGCACGCTGGGAAGCCAGTTGTGAGCGATGTCGACCGTATTGGCATTGATCGACTGCATGCTGGTGACGGCGACCGCGCCAAGCCCGCACATGGCGATGAGCATGAACGCGATGACCGAGATGATCTTCTTACGAATCGACATTTTGGACACGATGACCCCAGCTGGCTGCGCGGTTCGCCACTCTCTTCAGCGTCACAGACGATCTGAATATCCAGTTCTGCGCTACGCTGCGCGGCGTCGAGGTCGGAGAAACGGGAGACCTCCGAATTCTCGGACGTCTCACTTGGTTCCGACGGTGCCATTGGGCGGGAAACAGGCTTATCGGAAGTTAACAGGGAACCCGTAAGACTACCGACAAACCATGTAAAATGCCCACCGTCGCGATCGCACGGTGTCCTGAAACCGGCTTGCATCGGACCGGCGTTCGCGGGGCATGGCACGGGATCACGGCGAGTGACACCTTGGGCTATCGCGCCGCCGGCTGTTTCAACCCCTGGTATGTCAAGACGCAAGTTAGAAGGAGGTTAATGCCACAACCTGAACTGGCATCGTCGCAGCGACGGCGAATACGCAGCAGGCCGCCGACGGTCCGGACGAAGGCGGCGGGAAAGCAGGGGCAGCGCATTGGGACAGGGATCGATGGCGCTGCCAAGGGGAGACGCAGGACGATGTCTTGCGAGCAACCTTCCCCAGGGCGTCGCGACGGCAACGACCATGTGGAGAATGGCTTGGCGGCAGATGCTTGCCGCTCCAACGCCGCGTGACGCAGACTGCAGCGGCGAGAAGAGGTCGGAGGGTGCCGCCGCCTCAAGCCGCAGCAAAGCCGCGGCTCCGGCACTCAGCGGCTCGGATCATCCCCCGATGATCCAGGCTCAGCTGACGGATTCGGACACTAGGCGGATGCGGAACACCGGCTGCTTGGCTTCGTCCAGCAGTTCCATCTGCCACTCTGCGCCCTGTTGCAGAGTCTTCGAGATCCCGCCGATCAGGTCCGAGCAGACGGCCGTCAGTTCGTTCCAGGCGGATTCCCGATTGGCGAATTCATAAGGCTGATCAGCAGCGCCTGAATAGCGGCCCTGGCTGATACGGAAGAAGTAGAGCGACATTACCGACCCTTTCGATTGGGCCACCCCCCTGGTCGCAAACTGCAGCGCGAGTCGCTACCGAGGCATGAATTTGAGCGTCCGTACGACTACGGCGCAATGACCACTAACGTGCGGTCACCATCTGAAATGTTGCTGTATGTTAATCGGGCCGCATTTTTCAATGATGGGTGAACTAACAACTAATCGGTCGACCGCCGCAACTCGGGCGCGGCGTCAGCCTTCGTGCTCTCGGACTTGGCGGTGTCCGAGCGGCTGTGGTCGGCCTTTGCCGCTTCCTTCGCGGCTTCCGCTTTCACGGGTTCCACCTTGCTGCGCTCGACGCGCGGTGTCTCGACGCGGGCCGCGACCTCGGTGTGCGACGTATCCACGGGAGCAGCAGCGCGCGCGGGGCGCGGCCGCGCCACGGCGCGGGCCATCAGCATGGTGGCGCCGCCCTGGTGCTGGAAGTCGCAATAAGCGAATGCGCCGAGACCCGAGACCGAGCCACGGAAGCTGCGGTCGTCCTTCTTGTCGAGATTGAAGCAGGGCTCGAACGGCATGCCCTTGATGGAGGCACAGACGTTCTGGCCGCGAATCTGCAGCGTGTTGCCGGGCAGACGGATATGACGAACAGGGCCGGAGCCCGAAAACTGCACCGCGCCGGCTGCGCCCATGTCGTCGAGGATCCGACCCGCGCCGCGGGTGCCGTCGACGCAGGTGAACGCAAACACCTTTCCGGCCACGAATTTGCGCGCCTCGTCGGCGGTCATGGATCCCGCGATCGCGGGAGCAACCATGGCGCCGGCGGTCACGGTCCCCAGCAATAAACGCGCGAGCATGCTCTCAACTCCCACTTGACCCCACGCAGCGGGTAAGGCGGTATCTTTACCCCATGCTTACCATACCAACCATGGCAACAATGGAGCAGCATGGTTTGAAAAGTCTGAAGATCCTCAGGATATTCTTACCACCGTACGGCCGCGGACTTGGCCGGCAAGGATCTGCGGGCCCAGCGAAGCGACTTGATCCAACGCAATTTCGTGAGTGATTTCAGACAGTTTTGAACGATCCAAATCGGTGGCCAGACGGTCCCAGGCCGCCTTGCGGGCGGGCAGCGGGCACATCACGGAATCGATGCCCAGAAGGCACACGCCGCGCAGAATGAACGGCGCCACCGAGGATGGCAAATCCATGCCGGCAGCAAGGCCGCATGCGGCGATCGCGCCGCCATATTTCGTCATCGCCAGCAGGTTGGCGAGAGTGTTGGAGCCGACGCTGTCGATGCCGCCTGCCCAGCGCTCCTTGGCGAGGGGCTTGGCCGGCGCCGAGAGCTCGTTGCGATCGATGATCTCGGCGGCGCCGAGCGACTTCAGATAGTCGGCCTCGGCCAGGCGTCCCGTCGATGCGATCACGTGGTAGCCGAGCTTGGCGAGCACCGCCGTCGCCACCGACCCAACGCCGCCCGCAGCCCCCGTCACCACCACCGGCCCGCTGCCTGGCGTCAGCCCGTGCTTCTCCAGGGCCAGGATCGCCAGCATCGCGGTGAAGCCGGCGGTACCGATCGCCATCGCGTCCCGGGCCGACAGACCCTGCGGCAGGCCGACCAGCCAGTCCCCCTTGACGCGGGCCGTTTCGGCATAGGCGCCGAGATGGGTCTCGCCCATGCCCCAGCCGGTGCAGATCACGGCGTCGCCCGGCTTCCAGCTGGGATGGCTCGACTGCTCGACCGTGCCGGCGAAATCGATACCGGCGATCATCGGGAAGCGGCGGACCACCGGCGCCTTGCCGGTCAGCGCCAGCCCATCTTTGTAGTTCAGGTCCGACCACTCGACCTTCACGGTGACGTCGCCGTCCATCAGCTCGGCCTCGTCGAACTGCGTCAGCGTCGCGGTCGTCCCCTTGTCCGCCTTGTCGATCCGGATCGCCTTGAACATTCCCACAGCCGCACTCCCTGCGCTTTCTTCGTCTCACGCCATGTTTAGCCGATCGGATCGGCCGCGCAACTCAGGTCGCGGGAACGGCGCGCGCCACCGGCTTCTCGACGATCGGCAGGTTGATCAGCGCCGACAGCACGCCGAACAGGATCGAGAGCCACCAGATCGGCGTGTAGGAGCCATAGCGCTCGAACACCAGGCCGCCAAGCCACACGCCGAGGAAGCCGCCCACCTGATGGCTGACGAAGGCAAAGCCATAGAGCGTGGCGAGCCAGCGGGTACCGAACATGATCGCGACCAGCGACGAGGTCGGCGGAACGGTGGACAGCCATGCCAGCCCCGACACGGCACCGAACGCGATCGCACTGGTCGGTGTGACGGGGAACGAGATGAAGGCCAGCGTCGCCAGCGCGCGGGTGAAATAGATGAAGGACAGGATGTAGCGCTTCGGCAGCCGGCTCTGCAGCCAGCCGACGCTGAGCGAGCCGATGATGTTGAACAGGCCGATCGCCGCGATCACCCAGCCACCGGTCTGCGCGGACAGACCGCGATCGACCAGGAACGCCGGCAGATGCACGGTGATGAAGGCGAGCTGGAAGCCGCAGGTGAAGAAGCCGAGCACCAGCAGCACGTAGGAGCGATGGCCGAACGCCTCCATCAGTGCCGTCGTAAACGACTGCTGCTCGGCCTCCGACGGCTTGGCCTCGGCGGCCGGTGGCGTCGCGACCGCAAGCGACAGCGGCACGATGAACAGCATCAGCGTCGCGAACACCATCAACGCGCTCTGCCAGCCGAACTGGTCGATCAGCGCCACCCCGAACGGCGCGAACAGGAACTGGCCGAGCGAGCCGGCCGCAGTCCCAGCGCCGAGCGCGACACCGCGCCGCTCGGGCGGCAGCAGCTTGCTGAAGGCCGACAGGATGAGATTGAACGAGCAGCCGGACAGGCCGAAGCCGACCAGCACGCCGGCACCGACGTTGAGCGACAGCGGCGTCGTGGCGTAGCGCATCATCAGCAGGCCGCCGGCATAGAGCAGCGCGCCGACGCAGATCACGCGCATGACGCCGAAGCGATCGGCAATCGCGCCCGCGAGCGGCTGGCCGAGGCCCCACAGCAGGTTCTGCACGGCGACGGCCAGCGCGAACACGTCGCGGCCCCAGGCGAATTCGCGACTCATCGGCTGCACGAAGAAGCCAAGGCTGGAGCGCGGACCGAAGCTCAGGAGAGCGATCGCGCAGCCGCAAATGATGATGATGAGCGGCGTGCGCCATCCTTGCGCACGGGCGGCCGTGCCGAGATCGGCTGCCTGATTCGACATGGGTGTCCTCCTGATGCGCCGCGTCGTCCGGCCGCTCGTCACGGATTAATGCATTTGCATTCATCCCCCAAGCTCAAAAGCGGAACTCAGCCATGAAAAAATTCGAGGTCGCTTCGCATCATGAGCGGGCGTCATGCGAGGCGAGTTCCATCAATGAAACTCATGCATGCCATATCTGTCCTCGCGCCGAGGCATCGCGACGCGCGAGTGACGAGAGCAATTCATCTTGCGCGAGAGCGACATTCAGAACGGCCGCTATTTGTCGCCAAACACCGATAAACAGCGACGAATGTCTCTGAAGAAGAACTAACTGGTAGCTTGATACACATGCGCACCGAATGTGGAATTTGGACAGCACATGGACCACGACCAGATCGAAGCCTCCGACCATGTCGTGATCGTGGGCGCAGGCGTTGCAGGCCTGTTCTGCGCACTGAAGCTTGCACCACGACCAGTCACCTTGATTTCCGCGACACTCCTCGGCGAAGGGGCGTTCGGCGCGACGATGCAGGCCGACATTGCGGCCGCGGTTTCATCCGGCGACAGTCCCGACAGCCATGCTGCCGACATGATCGCCGCAGGCGGCGGTCTCGTCGATGAAAGCGCGGCCCACGCGCTTGCGCACGACGCAGCGGCGAGGATCGAGGATCTGCTGCGTCTCGGCGTCGGATTCGATCGTGACCACAAGGGCGAGCTTGCGACGTCCCGCGCAGCTGCGCACACCACACGACGCATCCTGAGCGTCCGCGGCGATTTCACCGGACAGGCGATCGTCGCGGCTCTCGTCGCAGCGGTTCGCGCAACGCCCACGATCCGCCTGATCGAGCGGCACGTTGCAGACGCGCTGCTGACCGAGGATGGCGCGGTGCGCGGCCTGCAGCTGCGCAAGGCCGGCGACAGCGCAGCCGCGCCGGTGCTGATGGCCGCGCCTGCGGTCGTGCTCGCCACCGGCGGCGTCGGTCATCTGTTCGCCGCGACCAGCAACCCGGATCATTCCAACGGCATCGGCCTTGCGATCGCCGCGCGCGCCGGCGCCATCATCGCCGACCCGGAATTCGTCCAGTTCCATCCGACCGCGATGATGACGGGCCACGATCCGGCGCCGGTCGTCAGCGAGAGCCTACGCGGCGCCGGCGCGACCCTGATCAACCGGCGCGGCCAGCGCTTCATGCTGCCGCGACATCCGCTGGTGGATCTTGCCCCGCGTGACACGGTCAGCCGCGGCATCATGGCCGAGCTGTCTGCCGGACGCGGCGCCTTCCTCGACGCCCGCGACGTGCTCGATGACGACGTCGCCGAGCGCTACCCGATGCTGCACAAGGCCTGCGTCGCCGCCGGGCTCGATCCGACCCGGCAGCCCATCCCCGTGGCGCCGGCGGCGCATTTCCACATGGGCGGCCTCGCGATCGACAGCCGGGGCCGCACCTCGCTGGAGGGATTGTGGGCGGCCGGCGAAGTGGCCGCCACAGCCACCGACGGCGCCAACCACATTGCCGGCAACGCACTGCTCGCCGCGCTGGTGTTTGCCAACCGGATCGCCGAGGACATCTCCGGTCGGACGCTGGCGAGCCCTGCGGCCTTGCGCAACATCGCGTTCGCCGAGCCCGCTGGTGCGGATCCCTCGCTGACCGAGAGAACGCTGCGCGAGATCATGACCAGCCGCGTCGGCGTAATCCGCGACGAGGACGGACTCGCTGAGGCCATTGCCGTGATCGCCAGGCTCGAGCGCGACAGCGCCGACCCGGCGTTGCGCAACATGGCCGGCGCAGCGCTGCTGATCGCAACCGCCGCCTGGAGCCGGCGCGAGAGCCGCGGCGCGCACTGCCGCGCGGATTGCCCGGCCGAGAATCCCAGTTTTGCGCAGCGGACCATGACGACGCTCTCGGCCGCGCGCGCCATCGCCGACGAGCTCGCCGCCCGGCCGACGACGCGGCTGCCGCGGTCGCTCAGCGCGTAGCAGGCCTACCGCCGCGTCCAGTTCGGATTGATCTCGGCTTCGCTCTTGGCGGCCTCGGTGAGCTCGGCCGAGATGGCCGCGGTCTGCTGCGGCGTGCCCCAGCTCGGCGCCTCGCTGCCGTCGCCCCAGCGCTTGGGCCGGTAGAAGGTGTGGACACCGAACTTGTACATCCGCTTCATCTCGGCGACCCAGGACGGCCGCACCCAATACGCGTGATAGTGCGTCGACTTGCCCACTTCAGGCAGCCAGATCAGCCCATCGAGCATCGCCGCCGCGATCTTCTTGGCGCGGTCCCACATTTCGGGCTCGCGGATCACGTCGGCATTGTTGTCGCAGGCAAAAGTGAACTGGCAGGCGAAATGGCGATACTTGTTCTGGTAGACGACGCCGCAGACCGTGGTCGGATAATAGCCGGAGAACGCCCGGTTCAGCACCACCTGCGCCACCGCCATCTGGCCGCGCACGGCCTCGCCGCGCGCCTCGAAATAGATCGCTTCCGCCAGACACTTCTCGGACTTGAAGCGCGACTTCTGGTCGGACAGCCCCAAGCGCTCCGCCGGGGTCCGCGCATGCTGATTGTCGGCGTTCACCTCGCCCTTGGGCGCGATGCTCTCACCGCCGTCACCCGTCTTGGCACCGTCGTCGGAGGGCTGCGACAGCACCGCCATCGGCTTGAGGTCCGGGTCAGGCATGACGATCAGCGGCGCCTCGCCGGGCTGCCAGGTTTCCATCGTGCCGGCCGCCCCGCCGAGGGACGCCGTGCCGAAATAGAGATTCGCGGTCTTGATCGTCAGGCCGTCAGACGTCGCGTCGCTCTCCGCTTGCAACGGCTCCGTTGCGGGCTTGAGCTCGCCGGAAGGACGCGCGTCCGGCTTCGATGATCCATATTGCGCGAGTGGCGGCGCGCTCAGCGCCTCCTGCAGCTCGGGATCGAGGGCCGCGCGCGGCGCGACCGGCACGAGGGCCGGCGCTTCCGTGGTCTTGGCACCGAACACCGAGGAATTCGAATCGGGCTGAGCGGGCGTGGCCGGCGCGGGCTCGCTCGGCGCCGCTTCGACCGGCTCGGCCGCCTCGGTCGACGGCGGGGGCGGCGCCGACGGACGCACCACGAGCCGATCACCCTTCAGCGTGCGGTCGACCTTTGGAAAATCGGAAGCCTGGTAGCGTGGCGGCACCTGCAGTGCCGGATTGCGCGGTGTCGTGCTGCCTGTGATGTCGAGGTCGCGGCCGCCAAGGCTGGCCAGACGGATGCCTACGCCCTGCGGCGTGGAGGTTCCGATCGGACGGCCGAAACTGTACGTGGCGAGCTGGACGGAGGCCGCAGCGGCGGACACACGCTTCTGCCAGCGCTCGGCAACGCCCGGCTGGCGGGCGAGCCGTGAAGCGATGTCTTGATACCCGGTCTCTGTCGGCATCAGAGCGAAGACGCAGAGACCGAGTCCGAAGGACGCAATACGCGCGCCCTTCGGACCGGGACGCAGAACTAACATCGATACGCTCAACGCAACGCTACGCTACTCACTCGACCGAACGACAGTGCTTCCGTGCAATTCGATCCGTCATGTTCGTATCGGGTTTAGGTTGCCGAGGAGTTAATCCGCGTTGCATCTTCGAAACATGCAAGCGGCGAGGTTGTGCGACGTCGTGCGATCAATGTGCGTGGTAAACAGCGGCGTGACGAGAGTGGTGAACATTCGGTCAACGAACGCGGTGAATGAAATCCCGTGCCTGCGTGAATGAAGCGGAACTTTGCGCTCTCTCCTCAGGTCATTCCGGGGCGCGCGAAGCGCGAGCCCGGAATCCATAGCCATCACTGGACATGAGGAGACGAGATGCGCATGGCGCTTGTCTTCGACAAACAACCCACTGTGGCTATGGATTCCGGGCTCATTCGCGCTGCTTCAAAATGGCTGCGCCATTTTGCGCGCGAATGCCCCGGAATGACGGCGGTAGGGGCAAGAAGCACGCCGCTCGATCAACTCACGTGCGCCAGATCGACGGGCTGCGATCCGCCAAACGAAAAAGGCCGGCAACATGTGCCGGCCTTCATCAGTTCAAATCGTTCGCAACCGCATCACGCCTGGCTGGCGATCTCCTTGCCCAGCGCGGACTGGGCGGCAGCCAGACGGGCGATCGGCACGCGGTAGGGCGAGCACGAGACGTAGTTCATGCCGACCTTGTGGCAGAACGCGACGGACGCGGGATCGCCGCCATGCTCGCCGCAGATGCCGACCTTGAGGTTGGGCCGCGTGGCGCGGCCGCGCTCGACGCCGATCTTGACCAGCTCGCCGACACCCTCGCGGTCGATCGAGATGAAGGGATCGATCTCGAGAATGCCCTTGGCGACGTAGGCGCCGAGGAAGCTGCCGGCGTCGTCGCGGCTGATGCCGTACGTCGTCTGCGTCAGATCGTTGGTGCCGAACGAGAAGAACTCGGCAGCCTCCGCGATCTGGCCGGCCATCAGGACCGCGCGCGGCAGCTCGATCATGGTGCCGACCTGGTACTCCAGCTTGGCGCCGGTCTCGCGGATCACCGCCTGGGCCATCGCGTCGATGCGCGCCTTGACGAGGTCAAACTCGGCCTTGGTGGCGATCAGCGGCACCATCACCTCGAGGCCGACGGCCTCGCCGGTGCGCTTCTCGGCCTCGACCGCGGCCTCGAAGATCGCGCGCGCCTGCATCTCGGCGATCTCCGGATAGGCGATCGCGAGACGGCAGCCGCGGAAGCCGAGCATCGGGTTGAACTCGGAGAGCTCACGCGCGCGGTCGGCCAGGCGCCGCGGATCGGTGTTCATCGCGCGCGCGACTTCCTCGACCTCGGCCTGGGTGTGCGGCAGGAACTCGTGCAGCGGCGGATCGAGCAGACGGATCGTGACGGGAAGGCCCTTCATGATCTCGAACAGCTCGACGAAGTCGGCGCGCTGCATCGGCAGCAGCTTGGCGAGCGCGGCACGGCGCTCCTGCTCGTCTTCCGACAGGATCATCTCGCGCACCGTGCGGATGCGGGTCTCCTCAAAGAACATGTGCTCGGTGCGGCACAGGCCGATGCCCTCGGCGCCGAACTTGATGGCGGTGCGCGCATCCTCCGGCGTGTCGGCATTGACGCGCACGCCAGTCTCGCGCACGGCGTCTGCCCAGCCCATCAGGGTGCCGAACTCGCCGGACAGCTCCGGCTCGATCATCGGCATGCGCCCCGCCAGCACCTGGCCGACGGAGCCGTCGATGGTGATGACGTCGCCGGTCTTGAAGGTGCGCCCGCCGATGCTCATCGTGCCACGACCGTAGTCGACGCGGATGGTGCCACAGCCGGAGACGCAGGGCTTGCCCATGCCGCGCGCGACGACGGCGGCGTGCGAGGTCATGCCGCCGCGCGTGGTCAGGATGCCCTCGGCAGCATGCATGCCGTGGATGTCCTCCGGCGAGGTCTCGATGCGGACCAGGATGACCTTGCGGCCGTCGGCCTGCAGCTTGGTGGCTTCGTCCGAGGAGAAGACGATCTCGCCCGAGGCCGCGCCCGGCGAGGCCGGCAGGCCGGTGGCGACGACGTCGCGCTGCGCCGAGGGATCGATGGTCGGATGCAGCAGCTGATCGAGCGAGGCCGGATCGACGCGCAGCACGGCGTCGTTCTCGGAGATCAGGCCCTCATTGGCGAGCTCGACGGCGATGCGCAGCGCCGCCTTGGCGGTGCGCTTGCCACTGCGGGTCTGCAGCATCCACAGCTTGCCGCGCTCGACCGTGAACTCCATGTCCTGCATGTCACGGTAGTGCTTCTCGAGCAGCGTGTAGATCCGCGTCAGCTCGTTGAAGGCGTCGGGCATCGCGACTTCCATCGACGGCTTGTCGGAGCCGGACTCGACGCGCGCGTCCTCGGTGATGTCCTGCGGGGTGCGGATGCCGGCGACGACGTCCTCTCCTTGCGCGTTGATCAGGAACTCGCCGTACAGCTTGCTCTCGCCGGTCGAGGGATTGCGGGTGAAGGCGACGCCGGTGGCCGAGGTGTCACCCATGTTGCCGAACACCATGGCCTGCACGTTGACGGCGGTGCCCCAGGATTCCGGAATGTCGTGCAGCTTGCGATAGGTCACCGCGCGCGCGTTCATCCAGGATGAGAACACCGCGCCGATCGCACCCCACAGCTGGTCGTGCGGATCCTGTGGGAAGTCCTTGCCGGTCTCGTGTGCGACGGCGTCCTTGTACTTGCCGACCAGCATCTCCCAGTCTTCCGACGAGAGATCGGTGTCGAGCTGATAGCCCTGGGTGTCCTTGAAGCTGTCGAGGATGTCCTCGAAATGATGGTGCTCGAAGCCGAGCACGACATCGGAGTACATCGTGATGAAGCGGCGATAGCTGTCGAAGGCGAAGCGGCGGTCGCCGGACAACGAGGCCAGCGCCTCGACGGTCTGGTCGTTGAGGCCGAGGTTGAGCACGGTGTCCATCATGCCCGGCATCGAGGCGCGGGCGCCGGAGCGCACGGAGACCAGGAGCGGGTTTTCCGGATCGCCAAACTTCTTGCCGGTGAGCTTGCCGATGTAGTCGAGCGCCTTGTCGACCTGCGACTGCAGCTCCTTCGGGTAAGTCTTGTCGTTGGCGTAGAAGTAGGTGCAGACCGAAGTCGGGATGGTGAAGCCCGGAGGGACGGGAAGGCCGAGATTGGCCATCTCCGCGAGGTTGGCGCCCTTGCCGCCGAGCAGGTCGCGCAGGCCGGCTTTGCCCTCGGCCTTGCCGTCACCGAAGGTATAGACCCACTTGTTCGGCTTGATCGCGGTGACCGCGCTCTTGGCCGCAGGCTTCGACGTTCTCGCGGCCGGCTTCGCAACCGGCTTGGCGGCCGCCTTGGCCGGCTTCTTCGGAGCGGTTTTCACTGGCGGCTTGGCGACCGGTTTTGGCGCTGCCTTCGCGGCGGTCTTGGCGGGGATCTTGGCAGCGGGCTTCGCAGCCGTCTTCAGCGCCTTGCGCGGCGGGGCGAGCGGAGCGGCCTTGGCCTTGCCCGGCTTGGAAGGCTTTGATTTCGCTGCGACTTTCTTAGACTTCGCTACCGCTTTGGCCATGAGATGGTTCGATCCGCAAATGGGGAGGAGAAATCGCGCGCCTTACACCACTTTGGGCGCTGCGGCGCAAGCACAGAGGTTCCCGACCTTGGGACTAGGCCGGGCTAGTGCAGGTGGAACCACCTGAGCACGCCGAGGCCAAGCAGGCCGTTCACGATCAGGAAGATCGCGATGATCAGATTCAACAGGCGCGGCATGATGAGGATCAGGACACCCGCGATGAGGGAGACGATCGGCGCGATGTGGGTCGCAGTGAGGGTCATCGGCAAACTCGAAAAGGATTGAAGGACCGGAAGCCGGGGCGATTCGACGAGGCCAGACCTTATCCTGCGTCATCGTGGCGGAATAGGAGACGCACGGCCCGGGTTCCGGTTCCCTAACCTGAGGATCTGCCGCAAAAATGCCGCCGGTTGCGCGAGGCCCGGCACGGAACGATGCACCGGTCGTTGCATTGGAAGGCGGATGCCGGCGCACGCCGGTCCCGCTCAGCGGATCAACAGCCTCAGCGGATCAACAGCCAAGGAGTTTCGTCCATGCGAACGCAAATCACCCTTGCAGCCCTCGTGGCCGCACTCGTGATCCCGGCGGCAGCGCAGGCGCAGTCCACCACCGTGGGACGCAGCGTCGTGGTGGAGGAGGACGCTCCCGTGATCAGGTTGGAACGTCGCCCTGAATTCCGCGAATACGTCGTGCGCGAGCGTGTTCCCAACTATGTGATCCCGGATCGCGTCATTGTTGGGACCGTCCTGCCCGAGTCGGGTGTTACATACTACGACGTTCCCGAGCGCTTCGGTGCGACACCTTATCGCTACACGGTGGTGAACGGCGAAACTGTTCTGGTCGAACCGAGATCGCGGCGGATCATTCAGGTGGTTGAGTAGTTATCCAGACGCATTTGGTCGCCAACGCCCCCGCAAGCGGCCAGATGTAAAGGCCCTGCCCGGTTCCCCCCGCCGGGCGGGGCTTACTTTTTTGCGCACCGTGTCTCGCCGCCGTCATCGCGAGCGCAGCGATCCAGGGATTGCGCGGAGAATCTGCCTTTGCGGCCCCTGGATTGCTTCGGCGCAAGAGCGCCTCGCAATGACGCGTGTGGCGAGCCTGGTCACCATCACCACAGCTGTCATCGCCCAGCCTTGACCGGGCGATCCAGTACGCCGAGGCGATTGTGAGTCCACCGATAAGCCGCGGCGTACTGGATGCCCGCCTGCGCGGGCATCACAACGGAGTTTGAGTCACCGCGTGATCGCGAGCGCCAGCGACTCGATCCGGCGTGTCCGGTGCGCGTGGCTCAGCCCTCGATTTTCGAGAAGTCCGCCACCGCGCGCGTGGCGCTGCGGATCTCGTTCAGCAGCTTGAGCCGGTTCTCGCGGATCGCCGAGTCATCGTCGTTGACCTTCACCTCGTCGAAGAACGCATCGACGGCCGGACGCAGCTTGGCCATCGCGCGCATCGCCGCGGCGAAGTCCTCCTTGGCGACAGCAGCGCCCGCTTCGGCAGCGACCTCGCCGATCGCCTTGGCCAGCGCCTTCTCCTCGTCGAGCTTATAGAGCGCCGCATCCGGCGCGCCGTCGAACTTGCGCTTGTCCTTCTTCTCCTCGATGGCGAGGATGTTGGAGGCGCGCTTGGTGCCGGCGAGCAGGTTCTTGCCGTCGTCGCTGTCGAGGAATTTGCCGAGCGCCTCGACGCGGCGGACGACCATCAGCAGATCATCCTGGCCGCCGAGCGCGAACACGGCGTCGACGAGATCGTGGCGGGCACCCTGGTCGCGGAGCTGCACCTTGAGACGGTCGGCGAAGAAGGAGAGCAGATCGGCTGTGAGCGTATCCGGCTCCTGCGCGCTTTTCGCCCGCAGGCCCATCAGCGCAGAAGCAGCCACCTTCAGCAGTGACAAGCGCAGCGCGTTCTCGGCGATCAGCCTGATCACGCCCAGCGCCGCGCGCCGCAGCGCATACGGATCCTTCGAGCCCGTGGGCTTCTCGTCGATCGCCCAGAACCCAACCAGCGTATCGAGCTTGTCGGCCAGCGCCACGGCCACCGCGACCTTGTCCGTCGGCACGCGATCACCCGGGCCCTGCGGCTTGTAGTGCTCCTCGCAGGCCGCGGCGACGGACGCGTCCTCGCCCTGGGCCAGCGCGTAGTACTTGCCCATCAGGCCCTGCACTTCAGGAAACTCACCGACGACCTCCGTGAGCAGATCGGCCTTGGCGAGCTTCGCGGCGCGCGCGGTCTTCGTGGCATCGGCGCCGACCAGCGGCGCGATCTCGGCGGCGAGCTTCTCGATGCGGGCGATGCGCGCGGCCTGGGTGCCGAGCTTCTCGTGGAACACGATCTGCTCGAATTTCGGCAGCCGGTCCTCGAGCCTTGTCTTGAGGTCCGTCTCGTAGAAGAACTTCGCGTCCGACAGGCGGGCGCGGATGACGCGCTCGTTGCCGGCGATGATGGTCTTGCCGCCGTCGTTCGCCTCGATGTTCGCGGTCAGAATGAACTTCGGCGCGAGACCGCCAGTCTTGGGGTCGCGCACCACGAAGCATTTCTGGTTGTTACGGATGGTGGCGCGGATCACCTCGCCGGGCACCTTGAGGTAGTCCGGATCGAACGAGCCCATCAGCACCACAGGCCATTCGACCAGGCCCGCGACCTCGTCGAGCAGAACCTGATCCTCGACCAGCTCATAGCCCTGCGCGAAGGCGAGCTGCTTGGCGTCCGTGACAATGGTGTCCTTGCGGCGCTGCGGATCGAGCACGACCTTGGCGTCGAGCAGTTTTGCTTCGTAGTCCTCGAAACGGCGCACAGAGATCGCAGCAGGAGCCAGGAAGCGATGGCCATAGGTGGTCTGCCCGGCCTCGATGCCGTCGACGGCGAAGCTGACGACATCAGGCTCCTCGGTCTCCAGCCCGAACGTCGCGGTGATCGCGTGCAGCGGCCGCACCCAGTTCAGCGCGCCCGGCTTCTCCGAGCGCTTGCCCCAGCGCATCGATTTCGGCCAGGGGAAGGTCCTGACGATCACCGGCAGCATCTCGGCGAGCACGTCGAGCGTGGCGCGGCCCGGCTTCTCGATCAGCGCGACGTAGAAATCGCCCTTCTTCGGGTCGCGCTGGATCGTCGCCTCGTCGAGAGAGGACAGGCCGGTGGCCTTGAGAAACCCCTGGATCGCCGCGTCGGGACCGCCGACGCGCGGGCCCTTGCGCTCCTCCTTCAGATCCGCCTGTCGCGCCGGGATGCCGTGCACGGTCAGCGCCAGCCGCCGCGGCGTCGCGAACGCCTTGGCGCCTTCGTAGACCAGGCCCTCGGCGACGAGCTTGTCGGTCACCATGCGGCGCAGATCCTCCGCCGCCTTGGCCTGCATGCGCGCGGGGATTTCTTCGGAGAACAGTTCGAGGAGAAGATCGGGCATGTCTCAAGTCTCTCTGCGCGAAGAACCACCATCCCCTCGGGGACAGGCCATCGCGAATTGCTAAACTCGTGGAAGACAGCGTGCCTTCCACCGTCCTTCGAGACGCCCGCCTCCGGCGGGCTCCTCAGGACGAGGTCTGAATTTGCGGCGAGATCGTAGACCCTCATGGTGAGGAGCGCCGCGCGCGGCGCGTCTCGAACCATGAGGCCCAAAAGCAGCCGCGTTCGTTCTAACCTGCCCCCGCCCCGCCCGCTTCCGTATGCAGCCAGGCCTCGCCGCAGGCCTTCGCCAGCTCGCGGACGCGCAGGATGTAGCTCTGGCGCTCGGTAACGGAGATGACGCCGCGGGCATCGAGCAGGTTGAAGACGTGGCTGGCCTTGATGCACTGGTCGTAGGCCGGCAGCGCCATCAGATGTTCTTTGCGGTTACCGTCGCGCCAGCCGGCAGCGAGATACTTCCGGCAGGCGCCCTCGGCCATCTTGAACTGCTCGAACAGCATGTCGGTGTCGGCATGCTCGAAATTGTGCCGCGAATATTCCTGCTCGGCCTGCAGGAAAACGTCGCCATAGGTCACCTTGGCGTCGCCGTCACGGCCGTTGAAGTTGAGGTCGTAGACGCGGTCGACGCCCTGGACATACATCGCCAGGCGCTCGAGGCCGTAGGTGAGCTCGCCCGCGACCGGCGCGCATTCGAAGCCCGCGACCTGCTGGAAATAGGTGAACTGCGACACCTCCATGCCGTCGCACCAGCACTCCCAGCCCAGCCCCCAGGCGCCGAGCGTCGGGCTCTCCCAATCGTCCTCGACGAAGCGGATGTCATGCACGGCGGCGTCGATGCCGATCGCGGCGAGCGACTTCAGATACAGCTCCTGAAGGTTCGGCGGCGACGGCTTCATGATCACCTGGAACTGGTAGTAGTGCTGCATCCGGTTCGGATTCTCGCCGTAGCGACCGTCCTTCGGCCGGCGCGACGGCTGCACGTAGGCGGCATTCCACGGCTTCGGCCCGAGCGCGCGCAGGGTCGTCGCCGGGTGGAAGGTGCCGGCCCCCATCTCCATGTCGTAGGGCTGCAGGATCACGCAGCCCTGCTCGGCCCAGAAGCGTTGCAGGGCCAGGATGAAGCCCTGGAACGAACGTTCGGGGCGCATGTGCGGAGGCAGCGAGTCCATCGTCGATATCGGTCTTTCGCAGGCGTCGGAAAAGCGCGCGGACCGTATCGGCGAGGCCCCGAGGAATCAAGGCAATAGGGCTGGATAAGCGGCGGTTCGCACCGCCGCTTCGCGTCAAGCGGCGGTCAGCCCGGCCGGTAGGCGCCCGTCACGGGATCACGGCGCAGGGTCTTGATCTCGGCGGGCTGCGCGGCCTCGGCGGCGCGCGACAGCCTGACCTCCTCGAGCTCGCGGTTGATCTTCTGAGCGGTCTTGTAGGCCCAGCGAACCGCGGCAAGCCCGCCCAGCATACCCGCGAAAGCGACGAACGGCGGCATCGGTCGATCCTTGTTCATGTGCGGCAGCCACCCCGATTCGTATTGTCACCGATCCAGGTTCCCCCTGCAATCCGGATTGCAGGGGGCAAAATGGCACGGAGCGGAGCTCAAAAGCCGAATCGGGCCCAGATGGCCCGGGTTTCGGCGGCCGAGATCAGTTCCTCGGCCAATCCAGACCAGCCGAGGCCCAGACCTTCCGCAGCGAGGCTGCCGGCCCCGGCGGCCTTGCGACCCAGCAGGCCCGAGAGCAGGCCGCCCGCCGGCGCCACCACGGGCATTCCGACCTTGTCGCCGAAGCGCGCGCGCAGCACCGAACGGAGGTCGCCGATCGCATCGGCGAGCCCGAGCGTCACGGCGGTATCGCCGGCCCAGTATTCGCCGGTGAACAGCGTGTCGTCGGCGCCCTTCAGCCGGGTCGCGCGGCTCTCCTTGACCAGCGAGATGAACAGCGCGTGGATCTCGCGCTGGATCTTCTTCAGCCGCGCCACGTCGTCGGGATTTTCGGGGAGGAATGGATCGAGCATCGCCTTGTGCTCGCCCGCCGTGTACAGCCGCCGCTCGATGCCGATCTTCTTGATCAGGTCCTGCAGCCCGAACGAGCCGCCGACCACGCCGATCGATCCGAGGATCGACGACGGGTCGCAGAAGATCTCGTCGCCCGCGCAGGCGATCATGTAGCCGCCGGACGCCGCGACGTCCTCGACGAACACCAGCACCGGCAGCTTCTTTTCCGCCGCGAGCTGGCGGATGCGCAGATAGATCTGGCGCGACTGCACCGGCGAGCCGCCGGGCGAGTTGATCACCAGCGCCACCGCCTTGGCGTTGCGCATCGAGAACGCGCGCTCCAGCATCTTGGCGACGCCGGCGAGGGTCAACCCGGGACGCAGCGGCGTCACCGCGCCGATCACACCGGACAGGCGGACGACGGGCACCACCGGCGCGCCGCGCAGACGTGCCGGCAGCAGCGCTTTCAACCGATCAAAAGGCCCGGCTGCATCGCTGGGTTGTGTCAAATTGTCCACCATTCAGTTACCTCGGATTTACCATTTTTTATCGCGCCGCTGCCATTCAATGGGCTGGAACGAGCCTTGCTATGCGCTGGGCAATTGCACGGCGAGTCAGGTTGCAGAGTGCGGCGGAGGAATACATGAAGGTCTACCTGTTGATGCTGCTGATCGGTACTCTCTTGACGGCGATCCGTTTCACGTCGGTAACCGAACGCCAGTCCGAGGCGCAGACGCAATAACGCGCGACCCCGACCGACCGTTCAGGGGGCGGCCAGAGCCAGCGCCCCCTGCCCTTCCAGCACACGCAAGACGTCTTCGTTCGGCACACCCGTTGCCTCGTTCAGCATCAGACCCGGCCAGATCTGGGTCGGCGCCCGCCCCCCCTTAACGGCCCTCACCAGGATACGGATCGCCGGCTTTCCGGCCTGACCGTGGACCGGTTGAATGGCAAGGCTGCCGAAGCCGCGCCCCAGCGCCGCCAGCACCTCCCCCAACCCATCGGCTCGCCAGATCAAGGTCAGCACACCGCCGGATTTGAGCATCCGGCGCGCAGCATGGGTCCAGATCTCCAAGGTCGTCGCGGTCGCCATGTGCGCGGCCGCGCGTGCAGCGTCCGGCGAGGCACGGTGACGCGCGGCATCGTGAAACGGCGGATTCATCAGCACGACGTCGATACTGTCCGGCCCGAGCCCCATCGCGGCGAAGGCTGCGGCGCCAGCGGCGACGTCGAGAACGGCCACGTCGGCCCGCAATTCATTGGCACGCGCATTGTCGCGCGCCAGGCCCGCCAGATCCGGATCGCGCTCGATCAGCACGAGCCCGATGCCGTCGACGCGGGTGGCCACCGCCAGCCCCGCGGTCCCCACCCCGGCCCCGAGGTCGACCACGCGATCACCGGTGCGCGCGGCCGTTGCGGCAGCCAGCAGGATGGCGTCGTGGCCGGCACGATGGCCGCTGGCCGGCTGCCTCAGCCGCAAGCGCCCACCGAGCACAGCGTCCTCGGAGATGGCGGCAGCGTCACTCATCGGGGCGCAGTTCGTGCGCCAGCCCGGCATCGGTCAGCAATCGGCGGGCCTGCAGATTGTCGTCCTCATGCACCAGTATCCGGCGCGGCAGGATGCCGAGTGAGCCCTCTATGATGCTCATGTTCTGGTCGAGGACGAGGTGATGGATGTCGGCGCCGTCGAGCAGCGCCCCTATTGCTGAAACCAGCACGATATCGTTGGTCCGAACCAATTCCTTCAATCGTTATGTCTCCATGCAAGCCGGGGTCAAGCAAGGCTTTCAAGGCTCGGGTCAAGGTTCCGTGTCCGCCCTTGCCGCATGCGGCGGCAGTTTCTATTGTCGTTCTCAGGATAGCAAAATTGGAGACCAGCGTGGCGGTTATCGTACCTTTCGAAAGTCCATCGGGCGCTTCGATCGATGGGCTGGTCGGGCTGGTCGCGGCCGACATGGAACGAGTCAACGCCACGATCCTGTCGCGCACCGGATCCGACGTGACGATGATCCCGGAGGTCGCCAATCACCTGATCTCCTCAGGCGGCAAGCGGCTGCGGCCGATGCTGACGCTGGCGATGGCGCATCTCACCGAGTACAGCGGCGACGGCCACGTCAAGCTCGCGGCCGCGGTCGAGTTCATGCACACCGCGACGCTGCTGCATGACGACGTGGTTGACGAGAGCGAAATGCGCCGCGGCAAATTGTCGGCGCGCATGCTCTGGGGCAACGAGGCCAGCGTGCTGGTCGGCGACTTCCTGCTGGGACAGGCGTTCCGCATGATGGTCGAGGTCGGCTCGCTGCGCGCGCTCGACATTCTCTCCGCGGCCGCCGCCACCATCGCCGAGGGCGAGGTGATGCAGTTGGCCGCCGCCAAGAACACCGCGACCACCGAGGACGAGTATCTCGCGGTGATCCGCGGCAAGACCGCCGAGCTGTTCGCCGCGGCCTGCGAGGTCGGTCCGGTGCTCGCCGATCGTCCCAAGGCCGAGCAGACCGCATCGCGCTCGTTCGGCATGAATCTCGGCATCGCCTTCCAGCTCGTCGACGACGTGCTCGACTATGGCGGCAAGGCCGCCAAGCTCGGCAAGAATGTCGGCGACGACTTCCGCGAGGGCAAGATCACGCTGCCGGTCGTGCTCGCCTTCCGCCGCGGCAGCGACAGCGAGCGCGCGTTCTGGATCAAATCGCTCGAGCGTGGCGAGATCAATGACAGCGATCTCGACCATGCCATCGGCCTGATGAACAAGCACCGCGCGCTGGAGGACACCATCAGCCGCGCGCATCACTACGGCGCGATGGCCGTCGACGCGCTGGCGCTGTTCCCGGCCTCGCCGATGAAGACGGCGCTGGAGCAGGTCGTGGCGTTCTGTTTGGCGCGGTCGCATTAGTTCGCGGTTCGTCGTTCACTAGCGCCGTTTGATGCTGAGCGAGAAGGCGGCGGCGTGAATTCGCTGAATTGCTCGTGAATGCGCCCTCTCCCCTTGTGGGAGAGGGCAGCTCGGACAGAGCGGCAAACTCGTTTGGGTGAGGGGTCTCTCTCTCCGCATGCGCCATTTGCCGAGAGAGACCCCTCACCTAATCGAGCAAGTTGATCGGCCGGCGATGCCCTCTCCCACAAGGGGAGAGGGCGCTGAATTTTGCAGTCGTTTCGCAGATAATGATTAGTTAGCTCAGCGTCCCCGCATGCACCCACCATTCGGGATGCGCAGCGGCGATCGCAGCCCCCGCCGCTTTGGCATCAGCCGCGCTGCCATAGATTGCAAAGCACGTCGCACCCGAACCCGACATGCGTGCCAGCAGCACGCCGGTGCTGGCGCGCAGCGCATCGAGCACGGTGCCGATGATCGGCTGCACCTTCAGCGCCGGCGGCTCCAGATCGTTCTTAACCCGGTCGAGCGCACGGACCCAATCCCCGATCGAGGCCCCGGCCTTCGGCCAGGACGGCGCTGCGAGCACATCGGTCACCCCGACCAGCAGATCGCCCGGCTTCAGACCCAGCGCCTGGAACACATCCTTGGTCGCGACCGGCACGCGCGGATTGATCATCACGCAGGGCAGGACGGGCAGCGCGAGCGGCTGCAAATTTTCGCCGACCCCGGTCATGGTGCAGGCGCGCGACGGCACGCAGACCGGGACATCGGCGCCGGTCTTCAGCGCCACCACCTGCAAACGCGGATCATCCAGCGACAGGCCGTTCAACTTCGCCAGCAGACGCAGCGCGGCGGCTGCATCGGCCGAGCCGCCGCCGATGCCGGCTGCGACCGGCAGCACCTTTTCCAGCGTGAACGCGCCGAGCTTCAGGCCGGGGACCGCCTCGGCCAGCAGCCGCGCCGCCTTGAGAACCAGATTGTCGAACGTGTCGCCGCAAGCCTCCGCCAGAGGCCCCGTCGTGGTCAGCGCCAGCCCCTCGCCTGGCACCAGCATGAGCTGGTCCGCGCAGTCGGCGAACGCGACGACGCTTTCGATATCATGATAGCCGTCGACGCGGCGGCCGACGACCCGCAGCGTCAGATTGACCTTGGCGCGGCCCTGCTCCTGCAGCGCGCCGGTGACCGTGGACGCCAACATCGGCGCTATGCCCCCAACATATCCTCCGTGGCAAAGGTCCGGTGTCGCCGTCAGCCCGCGGCTGAAACGAGCGTGGCCGGCATCGCCACACGCTTCATCAAAATCATCCGGGCTCCCCGGTCGACCGAGGAGCCCGCAATCGCTCTCAGACCATGATCGGACGACCTAGCCGCCCTTGCCGTCGTCCTTCTTGGCGTCGGCCGGTGCGTCCTTGGTGTCGGCGCTCGCGGCGGCAGGCGCCGGGTCATCGGCCAGGCCGTTCTGGATCTTGGCCTCGATCTTCGGCAATTCCTCGGGCTCCGGCTTCAGGTCGCGGGCATGGGCCCACTGGAACTTGGCTTCCAGCTTGCGGCCGACCTTCCAATAGGCGTCGCCGAGATGGTCGTTGATGGTCGGGTCCTCGGGCTTGAGGTCGATCGCGCGCTCGAGATTCTTCACCGCCTCCTCGTAGTTGCCGATGCGGTAATAGGCCCAGCCGAGCGAGTCGACGATGTAGCCGTCGTCGGGCCGCTGCTCGACGGCGCGCTTGATCATCTTCATGCCTTCGTCGAGATTGACGCCCTGGTCGATCCAGGAATAGCCGAGATAGTTCAGCACGTGCGGCTGGTCGGGTTGCAGCTCGAGCGCCTTGCGCATGTCGGCCTCGGCCTTCGGCCACTGCTTGGAGCGCTCCAGGCAGATGCCGCGATAGTAGTAATAGACGCTGTTGGCCTTGTCGTTGTTGGCAGGCAGCGAATCGACCCCGAGCGAATAGGTCTTGGCGCAATCGGCGAACTTCTTGCGGCCGCGCTCGATGTTGCCGAGCGCCATGATCGCTTCGAGATCCTTCGGGTCCTGGGTGATGACGTCCTTGAGGATCTTGATCGCGTCGTCGCTGCGATCGGCGCTGTCGAGGTCGGTGGCGAGCTGGATCTGCGCGTTGCGCTTCAGCGGCGAGCTCGCCGGCACGCGCTCATAGACCTTGATCGCCATCTGCGGCTTCTTCACCGTCTCGTAGAGATCGGCGAGCGACAGCAGCGCCAGCGGATGGTTCGGCTGCAGATGCAGCGCCAGCTGCAGATAGACCAGCGCGAGGTCCTCGCCGCCGCGGCGGCTGAGCGTGGCGCCGATACCGTACAGCGCCTCGGCAGCGCCGGCCTGGGCCGAGTCGACCAGCGGCGGCAGCTTCTTGCCGGCCTTGGTCTCGCGCAGACCCTCCTGTACCAGCGGGTGGCGCGCGAGCTTCTTGTCGAACGCCTCATAGATCGCGGTGGCCGCCGCCGCATCCTTGTTGCGCGACAGCCAATGCGCATAGGCCTCGGTGATGCGCAGCATCGAATCGTCGAGCTTGTAGGCGCGCTCGAAGCGGATGCCGGCCTCCTTCTCCTTGCCGGCGAGTTCCAGGATCATGCCGGCGTGCAGGTCCTTGAACAGCGGATACCATTCCGGACCGGTCAGCTTGTCGATGTTGGCGACGGCAGTCTTGGAATCACCCGCGCCGGCCGTCGCCCAGGCGGACAGCAATGTCGCGACGAGATCGGTGATCGGCCCGCGCACCGACTGGTTGATATTGTTCTGGGCGGCCGCGTATTTCTTCTGCTTGATGTCATGCACGCCCATCACGAGACGCGCGATGCGGTTCGACTTGTCGACCGCGAGCACGCGCTCGGCGAGCTTCACGGCTTCATCGATGTCGCCGTCCGCAACCGAAGAAATGAAGGCACGGTCGAGCAGCTCGTTGTTCTTGGGATCGGTGCGCAGCGCCGAGCGATAGAAGGCGGCGGCGGAGGCAGCATCACGCTCCACGCTGGCGTGGCGGGCCGCGAGATAGCTGCCCGAGGTGGTGAGCGACTTCAGATCGACGCTGGTCGGAAACTTCGCGGTGGTGTCAGTCGGATGATCCGGCGTCTGGGCCAGGACGGTACCGGGAAGCAGCAAGGCGGCGACGGCAATTGCGGTCCAGCGATTGCGAATGGATGACATCACGGTGCGCTCTGATTGTTGGGAATGACGGATCGTCACGGACACGAACCCGATCGGCAGCTCTTCAAGGCGCCGACAATGCCGCGTTTAGCGGCCAACCGCAAGGATCTGCAGGATATTCGGGTCAGCCGGAAGCCCCTGTGGCCAAGGTGACCTGCGACAAACCGCGTCAGTATGGCCGTATCGTGGCCGGCTGCCCCTGTCGGGACAGCCGCCTCACGCAAACGTGCGTTAACCTTGCGCTACATCGCCTCGTAGTTCGGTCCGCCGCCGCCCTCCGGAGGAACCCAGGTGATGTTGCCATTGGGGTCCTTGACGTCGCAGGTCTTGCAGTGGACGCAA
This sequence comes from Bradyrhizobium aeschynomenes, assembly GCF_013178945.1. Lineage (GTDB taxonomy): Bacteria > Pseudomonadota > Alphaproteobacteria > Rhizobiales > Xanthobacteraceae > Bradyrhizobium > Bradyrhizobium aeschynomenes. Next base: position 768,992 of record NZ_JABFDM010000001.1, on the reverse strand, counting down.
TTCTGCGCGTTGATCACGAAACGCGGGCTCGTGCCATCCTCGACCCACTCATACACGCCGGCTGGACAATAGCGGTTCGAAGGCCCGGCATAGATGTCGTGCTCGGAGCTCTTCTGCAGCGCCATGTCGGCGACCTTCAGATGCACCGGCTGGTCTTCCTCATGGTTGGTGTTGGACAGGAACACCGAGGAGAGCCGGTCGAAGGTCAGCTTGCCGTCCGGCTTCATCGCAGGCTTCGGCTGATGCGCCTTGGCCGGATCGAGCGTGGCACGATCTGGCTTGGCGTGCGACTGGGTGCCGAACAGCGAGAAGCCGAGCGTGTTGCACCACATGTCGAAGCCGCCGAGGACGACGCCGAGCACGGTGCCGAACTTCGACCAGAGCGGCTTGACGTTGCGAACCTTGAACAGGTCCTCGCCGACCGGCGAAGAGCGCCAGGCGTTCTCATACTCGACCAGTTCGTCATTGGCGCGGCCGGCAGCGAGCGCGGCATTGACGTGCTCGGCCGCAAGCATCGCGCTGCCCATCGCATTGTGCACGCCCTTGATGCGCGGCACGTTGACGAAGCCCGCCGCACAGCCGATCAGCACACCGCCTGCGAACGACAGCCGCGGCACGGACTGATAGCCGCCTTCGGTGATGGCGCGCGCGCCATAAGCGAGCCGCTTGCCGCCTTCGAATACGCCGCGGATCGAGGGGTGCGTCTTGAAGCGCTGGAATTCATCGAACGGCGACAGATAAGGATCGTCGTAGTTCAGATGCACGACGAAGCCGACCGCGACGAGATTGTCGTCATAGTGATACAGGAACGAGCCGCCGCCGGTTTTCATGTCGAGCGGCCAGCCGAACGAGTGCTGGATCAGGCCCTTCTGATGCTTGGCGGGATCGATCTGCCAGACTTCCTTGAGGCCGATGCCGAATTTCGCCGGCTCGCTCTTTGCGTCCAGCGCGAACTTCGCGATCAGCTGCTTGGACAGGCTGCCTCGGGCACCTTCCGCGAACAACGTGTACTTGCCGAGCAGCTCCATGCCGCGCGTGAACGAAGCCTTCGGCTTGCCGTCCTTGCCGATGCCCATGTCGCCGGTGGCGATGCCGCGCACCGCGCCCTGCTCGTCATACAGCACCTCGGTCGCGGCGAAGCCCGGATAGATCTCGACGCCCAGCGCCTCGGCCTTGCGCGACAGCCAGCGGCAGACATTGCCGAGTGAGCCGATGTAGCAGTGGTGATTGTCCATCAGCGGCGGCATCGCGAAGGCCGGCAGTGAAATCGCGCCGCTCTCGGTCATCCAGAAGAACTTGTCGACCTGCACCTGCGTCTTCAGCGGGCAATCGTCATCCGTGCGCCAGTCCGGGATGAGCTTGTCGAGCGCGGCCGGATCGATCACGGCACCCGACAGGATGTGCGCGCCGACCTCGGAGCCCTTCTCGACCACGACGATGTTGAGATCGGCGTTGAGCTGCTTCAGCCGGATCGCGGCGGTCAGGCCCGACGGACCTGCGCCGACGATGACGACGTCGAACTCCATGGATTCGCGCTCGGGTAATTCTTCGGTGCTCATGTCTCTCGATCTCAGGCCCGGCTGGTGCAGTGGGTCCGGCCTTCGCATTCCCCTGGCGCATGCAAAGGTCAAACCCGCAAGCTGCAATAGCAACAATGACTTAACTAGGGTTCCTGAAGGCGTCGGCCGGTCGCTGAGGCTGATCCCGAGGGGAGAGCGAAGGCTGGCGCCGGAACACTAGGGCGTTCCGTCCCGTTTTTGGGTTATTCCAAGCTCTTGTTTCCGATTTTTCGGGCCGGGACAACCACGTAAATGCATTCCGCCATGCGCCGAGGCAGCGTAGACTGCTCCCGCGATCGATCATGATGACCCCCGAGCCCCTCCCCGACGTCCGCCAGCTGCTCGCCTTCTATCTGGAGGCCGGGGTCGATTGCGCGCTCGCCGACGAGCCGATCAACCGGCTGGTCGAGCCCGAGCCCATCCCTTCGGCCGCGGCACCCGCCGCGCGTGCAGCGGCATCGCAGATCGGAAAGCCCGGGGGACCTGCGATCGTTCCGCCGCGCGGCGAACCGCCGCCTCCGCCGGACGCCGCGATCGCTTCGGCCCGCGAGGCGGCCCTGACGGCCCCGACCCTGGAGGCACTGCGCGACCTGCTCGAGAAATTCGACGGCTGCGCGCTGAAGCAGACCGCAACGCGGCTGGTGTTCGCCGACGGCAACCCGCAGGCGCGCATCATGCTGGTCGGCGAGGCGCCGGGTCGCGACGAGGACATCGAGGGGCTGCCGTTCGTCGGCCGCTCCGGCAAGCTGCTCGACCGCATGATCGGCGCCATCGGGCTCGACCGCAGCAAGGTCTACATCGCCAACGTCATCCCGTGGCGGCCGCCGGGCAACCGCACGCCGACGCCGCAGGAGACCCAGATCTGCCTGCCCTTCATCCGTCGCCAGATCGAGCTGGTCGATCCCGACGTGCTGGTGACGCTCGGCAATCCGTCGACCCAGGCGCTGCTCGGCACCACCGAGGGCATCATGCGCGTGCGCGGCAAATGGCGCGACTACGATACCGGCAAGCGCACCATCCGTGCGATCGCCACCTTCCACCCGGCTTATCTGCTGCGCTCCCCTTCCTACAAGCGGCTATCCTGGCAGGATCTGCGCGCGATCGCGACGGTGCTGGCGGTGTAAGCCCCCGCCCTCTCCACGTCATTGCGAGCGAAGCGAAGCAATCCAGGGGCGTGGGCGGGACTCTGGATTGCTTCGTCGCAAGTGCTCCTCGCAATGACGGTGTTCGCAGATAGCGCTACGTTCCCTTCGGCCGAACGATCGCCCAGCCGATGCGCAGCACCGGCTGGCGGCCGTTGATCAGCCAGTCGAAGCTGCGCGGCACCTCCGGCACGAGGCCGGGGAAACGCTGGACCAGCTCCGGCGGCGGCGTGCCGGCCGTGTCCGAAGCGCGCCAGACCACGATGCCGCCGTTCTCGGCGAACGTCGCCGCCGTGATCCACGGCGTCCGCTGCGGCGTGGCATCGAGGAACAGATGCGCGCGGCGGCGGCCAAGCGCAACGAGGCTGGCGAGTTGCGGATCGCCGGCGACCGCCTGCAGCCGCTGGTTGGTGCGGCGCTCGAAACTCTCGACGAAGAAGCGGGAGATGTCGCGAGCCGGCATCGCCGTCGCGACCTCGCGGTCGCCGACCAAGGGCAAGACCACGGCGCTGCCCGCAACGAGGACGGCCGGTGCCGCAACCGCGGCTGCCCAGACCATGCGCAGCAGCCGCTGCCGGCGCAGATAGATCAGGTCGCCCGATGCCACCACCAATGCGAGGCCGACCATGCTCAAGGTGACTGCGGTCCCGCCGAACACGGTCGGCAGGCCGAACAGACCCGAGATCAGGCTACCCGCCAAGGCTGGCGCGATCGCGAAGCAATAGACAAAGTCGCGTGCGAGCGGCGGAACGGCGCGACGATAGATGATCGGGGCGTCGGTCTCGCTGCGGTTGATCCAGCTGGCATCGAGCAGCACGAGCAGCACGACGGCCGAGAGCGCCAGCAGGATCCCCCCCGCCAAGGCGAGCCAATGCCAGCCTCGCGTCGAAAGCTCAGCAAGCATGGGCAGTGCGGGCAGCCCGACACTGTCGGAGCGCAGCACGAAAATGAGGTAGGGCAGCGCCAGCGCCAGCACGACGAGCACTGCGAACAGCGGATCGAACGAGCGCAGCACGCGGCGGCCCTGCGCCGTCGACACCACGAAGCCGGCGAGCAGAAGCAGCAGGCCGGCGGCGGCCGGCGTGGTCAGCAGCAACAGGCCGGCCTCGATCGACCAGGCGAACCAGGCATTGCGCCGGCCCTGGCCGAGGACGCGCCAACTGTGCAGCAGCAACAGCGCCCACAGCGGTCGCGCCAGCACCTCGGGACCGAATTCGAGGGTCGGCGCGCCGAAGGCGGTGATCGTCATCGTCAGCAGCACCGCGAGCACCGCCTGCTGGCCACCGACGATCGTCCGCGCCAGGAGGTAGATCACCCACATACTGAGGGCCGAGCACAGCACCGCCAGCACATAGACGCCGAATAGATGGTTACCGGCGACGCGGTAGGCGATGTCCGCAAGCCAGAACGACAGCGGTGGCCCGAGGTCGGTGCCGACCTGGTACTCACGTCCGAACGCGATGGCGGTGGCGAGCTGGCCGGGCGGGCTGCGATAGAACAGCACGGCTGTGCCGAGCCACATCAAGGCCTGGCACAGCACCACGATGACGACGACCAGCCGTGGCCTGGCGCGGATCAGTTCGACAACCAGTGACGTGAAACGCATGAACGGCTGGATCGCTTAGCTGGATCGCTGAGGACGTCGAGGAGGCCGGCAGGACCGTTCCTCATCCGCAACCGCGGTGTCCGGCGCCCGCAATCAATACCGCATGATCGAGGCCCACAAGACCGCCCCGCTGCGAGGAGTGACACGTCGTGCTGGTTGGCTGACTAAAGCTATTAAGACCGCGGCGCCATCGAGGCAACCGGCATCAGGCCTCGAGCGAGATTTCGGTGGACGTCACCACGCTCACCTCGGCGAAGAGATCCGGCTCCGGCACCTCGGTCCAAGGCTGATGCTTGCGCCGGGCCGCCACGACCGGGGCGAACAGGCTGCGGTGATGCACTGAAGGGCCGAGGCGGTCGAGTGCCGCCAGATGCTCGGGCACGCCGTAGCCCTTGTGCTGCTCGAAGCCATAGCCCGGGCAGTCCTGCGCCAGCGCGCACATCAGCCGGTCCCGCGTCACCTTGGCGACGATCGAAGCCGCCGCGATCGACATGACCAGCCCGTCACCGCCGATCACGGCCTCGCAGCCGCAATCGACATCGATGCGGTCACGACCGTCGACGAACACGTGCCTGGGCGCCTCCGGCAGCGCCTTCACCGCCCGCGCGAGCGCCCACAGCGACGCCCGCAGGATGTTGTCGCGATCGATTCGCGCCGGCGAGGCGACCGCCACGGCGAAGGCGGAGGTCTTGCAGATCTTGTCGAACAGCGCCTCGCGCTGCTCTGCACTCAGCCGCTTCGAATCGTCGAGCCCCTTCGGAATGCGGTCGGGATCGAGAATCACCGCCGCCGCCACCACCGGGCCCGCGAGCGGACCGCGGCCGGCCTCGTCGCAGCCGGCGACCGGCCAGATGCCTTGCTTCAGCAGAGCACGCTCGCGCCGGAAACTCGGCGGCGCTACCGCTATGACACCCTTGCCGAGCCTGCCGCCAGCCTTGCCGGCCTCCTTTGCAGAGCCGAGCTTGGCCGCCCCCTTCGCCGTGCCGCTCTTCGCAGCGCCAGCCTTCGTAACGCCAGCCTTTGCAGCGCCGCTCTTGGCCGCACCACTGGCGGCCTTCACCCTGCCCGGCTTGTTCGCTTGGTCCCGAATCATGGCCGGCATGGTGCGGACCGGGACGCAGCCGCGCAACCCGCAACCTCTCTCAATTCCCCGCTATTCGCAACGTGGGACCGCGGCCCTGGTCTCCTCCGGCAGACGCACCCGACCGTCGTCACCGACCTCGATCCCCGGCGCCACCACTGCCTCCCAGACATGGCCGTCCGGATCGGCGAAATAGCCGCAATAGCCACCATAGTGGGTCGGATGGGCCGGCTTCAGCAGCGTGGCTCCCTTCTCGACCGCCGCGGCCAGGGCTGCATCGACCTCAGCCTCGGAGCGGCAGTTCCAGGCGAGCGTCACACCGCGGAACGCCCGCGGACGAGGTTCCTCCGGCACACCGGCTTCTTGTGCCAGCGTGTGCCACGGATACAGCGCCAGAACGGTTGCTCCGGTCTCGAAAAACGCCACGGCCTCGCCGGTCGCCTGAAACTTCCGAACGAAGCCGAGGGAGGCATAGAACGCGATGCTCCGCCGCATCTCGGAGACGCCGAGCGTGACAACCGTGAATCGCGGAACCACGACCTCGGCACCCATGACGCCCTCTCTCATCCTTCAAAACAGGCTGAGCTGCTGCCCGCCGCCCTTCGGCCGCACGAAATGATCCGTCGTCAGCTTGGTCCGCCGCTTGTTCAGGCCGAGCTTCTCGCAGGCGATCTCGAAGCGGCGGCCGATCATCCAGGCCATAGGACCTGTCCCCTTCATCCGCGTGCCCCATTGCGAGTCGTAATCGCGGCCGCCGCGCATGTCACGGATCAGGGTGAAGACGTGGCGATAGCGATCGGGGTAATGTTCGAGCAGCCATTCGCGGAACAGGTCGCGCACCTCCAGCGGCAGCCGCAGCAGCACGTAGGCCGCTTCCTTGACGCCGGCATGGGCGGCGGCATCGAGGATGCGCTCGATCTCGCTGTCGTTCAGTGCCGGAATCACCGGCGCCACCATCACGGTTGTCGGAATGCCCGCCTTGGAGAGCGCCTGCAGCGCCTCCAGCCGCTTCGATGGCGTCGACGCCCGCGGCTCCATGGTGCGGGCCAGCTTCGGATCCAGCGTTGTCACTGAAATCGCGACCTTCGCCAGGTTCTTCTTGGCCATCCGCGCCAGAATGTCGGCATCACGCATCACCAGCGCCGACTTGGTGACGATTCCGACGGGATGGCCAACCTTTTCCAGCACCTCGAGGATGCCGCGCATGATCTTCCGCTCACGCTCGATCGGCTGGTAGGGATCGGTGTTGGTTCCGATCGCGATCATTCGCGGCTCATAGCCGCTCGCCGCGAGCTCCTTCTCGAGCAGCGCGGGCGCGTCCGGCTTGACGAACAGCTTGGATTCGAAGTCGAGCCCCGGTGACAGGCCGAGGAAGGCATGCGTCGGCCGCGCGAAACAATAGACGCAGCCGTGCTCGCAGCCCCGATACGGATTGATCGAGCGGTCAAAGCCGATATCGGGCGACTCGTTGCGCGTGATGACCTTGCGCGAGGTGTCGGTCGCGACCGTCGTCTTGAACGGCGGCAGCTCCTCGAGGCTCTGCCAGCCATCGTCAAAGACAACACGGGCCTCCGCCTCGTAGCGGCCGCTCGCATTGGATTGCGCACCCCGGCCGCGGCGCCGGCCCCGTTCAATGGCGACCGCGAGTTCGGGAAAGTCCTTGTCAGGACCAGTAGAAGGCGCGCCCGCCGGCTCGGAGGGCACCGGGACCGGCGGGCGCTTGAGGGCATGTGAAGATGCTCGGCTCATGGCCAAGACATAGCACAAAGATAGAACATTACAAGAACAAAATGGAACGGAGGCCCATGACGGTTCTGAGCCGTCGCACGGCCAGCCATCACATTCCCGTTCTATCCTATGACCACGCTGGAACGGGATGGTGCTGCGCTACTCTGATGTAATCTCCCGCAGCGCGAAACGGACGGCAAGCGAGGTCCCATGCAGATCAGTTCTCCCCAACCGCCCCTTCCCGCCGACGATCTCGATCTGCTCGACCGCTACTGGCGCGCGGCGAACTACCTCTCGGTCGGCCAGATCTACCTGCTCGACAACCCGCTGCTGCGCGAGCCGCTGAAGCCGGAGCACATCAAGCCGCGCCTGCTCGGCCATTGGGGCACGACGCCAGGGCTGAACTTCATCTACGCCCATCTCAACCGCGCCATCGCCGCGCAGGATCTCAACGTGATCTATGTCTGCGGCCCCGGCCATGGCGGCCCGGGCATGGTCGCCAACACCTATCTCGAGGGCAGCTACAGCGAGATCTATCCCGACATCACACGCGATGCGGACGGACTGCGCAAGCTGTTCCGGCAGTTCTCCTTTCCCGGCGGCATTCCGAGCCATGCGGCACCGGAGACGCCGGGGTCGATCCATGAAGGCGGCGAGCTCGGCTACGCGCTGGTGCATGCCTATGGCGCGGCGCTCGACAATCCGGACCTGATCGTGGCCTGCGTCGTCGGCGACGGCGAGGCCGAGACGGGACCGCTCGCCGCGTCGTGGCACTCGAACAAGTTCCTAAACCCGGCGCATGACGGCGCGGTGCTGCCGATCCTGCATCTCAACGGCTACAAGATCGCCAATCCCACCGTGCTGGGCCGCATGGCCGATCCCGAGATCAGGTCCCTGTTCGAGGGCTACGGCTACGCGCCGCTGTTCGTCGAGGGCGACGAGCCCCAGGCAATGCACCGGCAGATGGCGGATGCGCTCGACGTCGCGCTCGCGAGCATCCGCTCGATCCAGCAGAATGCCCGCCAGCCGGGTGCCGTGATCCATCGCCCGCGCTGGCCGATGATCGTGTTGCGCAGCCCGAAGGGCTGGACCGGGCCGAAGGAGGTTGACGGACTCAAGGTCGAAGGGTTCTGGCGCGCCCATCAGGTGCCGATCGGCAATCCCCGCCGCAATCCGCAGCATCTCGCTTTGCTCGAAGCATGGATGAAGAGCTACCAGCCCGAGACGCTGTTCGACGCGACCGGCCATCTGGCGCCGGAGCTGCAGGCGCTGGCGCCGAAGGGCGCGCGGCGCATGGGCGCCAACCCGCATGCCAATGGCGGCCTTCTCAAGCGCGAGCTGAAGCTGCCCGACTATCGCGCCTTCGCGGTCGACATTCGCTCACCCGGCGAGACCATCGCCGAGGCAACGCGAGAGCTCGGCAAGTTCCTGCGCGAGGTGTTCACGTTGAACGAGGCCACGCGAAACTTCCGCATCATGGGCCCGGACGAGACCGCCTCGAACCGGCTCGACGCCGTGTTCGACGTCACCGAGCGCGTCTGGATGGAAGGCATCGAGCCCTATGACGTCCATCTCGCCCAGGATGGCCGCGTCATGGAGGTTTTGAGCGAGCATCTCTGCCAGGGCTGGCTGGAAGGCTATCTGCTCACCGGCCGCCATGGATTCTTCTCCTGCTACGAAGCCTTCATCCACATCGTGGATTCCATGTTCAACCAGCATGCCAAATGGCTGAAGGTCGCGCGCGAGCTGCCATGGCGTCGCTCGATCGCGTCGCTCAATTATCTGCTGACATCGCATGTCTGGCGGCAGGACCATAATGGCTTCAGCCATCAGGATCCCGGCTTCGTCGATCTCGTGGCCAACAAGAAGGCCGACATCGTCCGCATCTACCTGCCCCCGGACGCCAACACGCTGCTGTGGATCGCCGACCATTGCCTGCGCACCTACGACCGCATCAACGTCATCGTCGCCGGCAAGCAGCCTGCGCCGCAATGGTTGTCGATGACGGACGCGGCGACGCATTGCGACGCCGGCATCGGCATCTGGTCATGGGCCGGCACCGGGCCGGCCGATGCGGAGCCGGACGTGGTGATGGCCTGCGCCGGCGATGTCCCCACGCTGGAGACGCTCGCAGCCGTCACTCTGCTGCGCAAGGAATTGCCTGAGCTGAAGATCCGCGTCGTCAACGTCGTCGACCTGATGACCTTGCAGCCCGCGAAAGAGCATCCGCATGGCCTCAGCGATCGCGACTTCGACAGCCTGTTCACGACAGACAAGCCTGTGATCTTCGCCTATCACGGCTATCCCTATCTGATCCATCGCCTCACCTACAGCCGCACCAACCATGCCGGCATGCATGTGCGCGGCTTCATCGAGGAAGGCACCACGACGACGCCGTTCGACATGGTCGTGCTCAACGAGCTCGACCGCTTCCACCTCGCCATCGAGGCGATCGAGCGTGTGCCGGGCCTCAGCGTGTCGGCGGCCGCCGTGAAGCAAAAGTTCCGCGACGCGCTGATCGCGCATGCGCGCTACATCCGCGCGCATGGCGAGGACATGCCGGAGATCCGCGACTGGGTCTGGCAAAACAGCGCAGGCGGGACGACGCCGGTGCAGGCCGGCGACTGAGCCAGCCGAGCGCGAGCCTCGGCACCGCCGCACCTTGAAATAGCAAACGTTCAGGCGCAGCCCGAACGTGCGACGCCGGCGCATGCTGCAAAATTCTGCAGTGCAGCGGGCTGATTTGGCTGTGACAAGATGATAACAACGGAACCGGAGGCGCTGGAAACGACGATGCCAGGTTCATGCTGAGCGTGATCATCCCGACCGCAGGGGTCGAGCAGACCGCCGTGGCCACCTTGTCCGCGCTGGTGCCGGGCGCAGCGGCCGGTGTCGTCACCGAGGTGCTGCTGGTCGACCGCTCTCCCGATCCCAGCGTGATCGAGCGCGTCGCCGACGTCGCCGGCTGCCATTTCATGAAGTTCGAAGGCAGCCATGCCGCAGCGCTGGCCGCCGGCGCCGCGAAGGCCCGGGCGCCGTGGCTGATGTTTCTGCCCGCGGGCGCCGTGCTCGACGCGGGGTGGATCGACGAGACCATGCAGTTCGTCCAGAGCGTCGCCGCCAGCGGCCGGCCGCGCGCCGGAATTTTCCGCTACGCCCGTTCGCCCTACGCCGCCATCAGCCTGCGTGACCGGCTGCGATCTGTCGTCCGCGTTCTTACAGGGCCGCTCGGCGACCAGGGCCTCTTGATCGCGCGGGATCACTACCGGCAGATCGGCGGCTACCAGCCTGAGCATAAGCGTGCCGAAGCGCTGCTGCTGCGTCGGCTCGGCCGCACCTCCCGCACCATGCTGCGCAGCCGGATCGTCATGGTCTAGCGCCAGATACTTGCTGTCGTCAATTAATTGGTTGATAATGGCAAGTATACGAGGTGCTCCATGATCAACGCTCCCTCCCACAACCAGGTCGCCGCGGTTCGCGCCTTCAACCGCTTCTACACCAGAAGGCTCGGCGCGCTGGACCAGCATCTGCTCGACAGCCCCTTCTCGCTGGCCGAGGCGCGCGTGCTCTACGAGCTGGCCCAGCACGACGCCATCTCTGCCAAGGAGATCGGTCTCTCGCTCGGCCTCGATGCTGGTTATCTCAGCCGCATCGTTCAGAGCTTCGAAGAGAACGGCCTGATCGCTCGCACGCCCTTGCCGTCGGACCGGAGACAACAGCAGCTCAGCCTCACCGCCAAGGGACGGCAGGCCTATGCCAGGCTCGATCGCAGCTCGCAGAAGGAGGTTGCGGCGATGCTGGCGCCGCTCGCGCCCGAGGTCCGCGACCGCCTGGTCGGAGCGATGAGCGCCATCGAGACCGCACTGGAGCCGCAGCAGCCGCGACGCTCCGCCGTGCTGCTGCGCAGCCATCGTCCCGGAGACATCGGCTGGGTGGTGTCGCGGCACGGCGCTGTCTATGCCGAGGAATATGGCTGGGACATCTCGTTCGAGGCCCTGGTGGCGGAGATCGGCGCGCAGTTCATCCGCAGCTACGATCCCGCCCGCGAACACTGCTGGATCGCGGAGCTGGCCGGCGAGCCGGTGGGCTCGATCTTCCTCGTCAACGGCGGCGACGGCGTCGCCAAGCTGCGGCTGCTGCTGGTCGAAAAAAAGGCGCGCGGTCTCGGCGTCGGCCGGGCGCTGACCGAGCAATGCATCCGCTTTGCCCGCGAGAAGAACTACAGCAAAGTGGCGCTGTGGACCCAGAGCATCCTCACGGCAGCGCGTGACATCTACGCCCGCGCAGGCTTCCGCAAGGTCGGCGAGGAGCCGCATGCGTCGTTTGGCGTCGAACTCATGGGCGAGACCTGGGAGCTCGAGCTGCCGCGCGCGGAGGCCCGCGGCAACCGGCAGTAGGAGCAGCTCCACCATGCAACGCGATCCACGCGTCGATTGCAGAGTTCCCGCGCTTCAGTAGTATCGCGCCAAAATGAAGCGGGGGATCACGAGCGATCAGTTTGACGTGCCGATCGAAGCTTGCCGCGTGTCTTGCACTTGCGGGCGCCGTTGGGATCGCGGGCTCGGCACATGCCGCCCCCTAGGGCCGCGCGACCATCGCGATCACCCGCACGACCGACCTGCTCTATCTGGCGACCCCCGCCGCCGTCGAGATCAACGGCGCGAAGGTCGCAAGCCTCGGCCGCGGCGAGAGCTACCAGGGTCAGCTCCCTCCGGGCCCGGTCGCCATCACCGTGTCGACCTGGTCGTCACCGGGGTCGTCGAGCATTCGTTTCACCGCCGTGCCCGGCAAGACCCACCGGATGATCGTGGGTCCGCGCGGGAATAATTTCGCGGCCAGCATGGTGGGCGGCCTCATCGGCGCCGCCATCGAAGGCGGCGGCGCGTTCGAGATCGTGCCGGCGAAGTGACGCCGGATGCTGAGCGCGCAACGGTGAAAAGCTACGCGGTTGCGCCCTGGGCCTTGGGCCGGCGCAGGTGCTCGTCGAGCCGCGGCATGATCTCGACGAAATTGCAGGGCCGCGTGCGGTAGTCGAGCTGAGCGGCGAGGATGCCGTCCCAGCCGTCGCGGCAGGCGCCGGGTGAGCCCGGCAGGCAGAAGATGTAGGTCGCACCGGCAACGCCCGCAGTCGCGCGGCTCTGGATCGTCGACGTCCCGATCTTGGCATGGCTCAGCAGGTGGAAGGCGATCGAGAAGCCGTCCATGCGCTTCTCGAACAACGGCTCGATCGCCTCCGGCGTGACGTCACGGCCGGTGAAGCCGGTGCCGCCGGTCGTGATGACGACGTCGACGCCGGGATCGGCGATCCACGCCTTCACCACGGCGCGGATCTTCTCGACATCGTCGGTGACGATGTCGCGCGCGGCGAGCTTGTGGCCGGCCGCGGTCAGGCGATCGCTCAAGGTGTTGCCGGACTTGTCGTCGGCAAGCGAGCGCGTGTCGGACACCGTCAACACGGCGATGTTGAGGGGAACGAAGCTCTTGGTCTCGTCGATCGCCATCGTGACTCCGCCTCCCTAGAGCTGCGCGTTCGCGGCGAACGTATTGCAGGCCTGCACCGAGCCCTGCTGGTAGCCGATCATGAACCAGCGCTTGCGCTGCGCGGCCGAGCCGTGGGTGAACGAATCCGGCACCACCCGGCCCGTGGCCTTGCGCTGCAGGGTGTCGTCGCCGATGGCCGAGGCCGTGGTCAGCGCAGCGTCGATGTCACCATCCTCGAGGAAGCCCGGCCGCTTCTTGGCCTCGCGATTGACCCAGACGCCGGACAGGCAGTCGGCCTGCAGCTCCACCTTGACCTGAAGCGCGTTGGCTTCGGCCTTGCTGCCGACCTGCTGCTGCATCCGCGTCACGCGCGGCAGGATGCCGAGCAGGTTCTGGACGTGATGCCCCGCCTCGTGCGCGATGATGTAGGCCGCGGTGAACTTGCAGGCGCTGCCCGAGCAGCCGCGGAAGCGCGTCTCGACCTCACGGAAGAAGCTCGTGTCGAGGAAGATCTGCCGATCCGGCGGACAGTAGAACGGGCCCATCGCCGACTGCGCCATGCCGCAGCGGCCGCCATTGGTGCTGTTGCGAAACAGCACGATCTTGGGGCCGGAGTAGTTCTGCCCCGACGCCTGGAAGATCTCGGTCCAGCGATCGTCGATCTCGCCGAGGACGCCGGCGATCATGTCGCCCATCTCGTCCTTCGGCGCACCGGTCTTGCCGGCGGAGCGCCGTTCGGTCTGGTAGCTCGGCGCGCTGCCGTGGCCCAGCATCTCGGCGCCGCCGATCAGGATGCGCGGGTCGATGCCGAAGGCGTAGCCGATCAGGCCGAGCACGATGATGGTGCCGATGCCGAGACCGCCGCCGCCGATCGGCAGACCCATACCACCGCCCATCCCGCCGCCTTCGTCGCGACGGTCGTCGATGTCGTCGCTGCGACGGAAATCATCGTAACGCATGGCGGCCTTTCCTCACGATTCTTGCGCGGCTCTGCGCGAAATGCCTAACGCGGCAAACAGGTAAAATTTCCACTGTGTTAATCAATAACCCGGCCGGCAAATTTTGCCTAGCGTGGCGCGAAAAAACCGCGGGCCTTGCCGCACCCCGGAGACCATCGCACGCGCGCAGAAAAACGAAAAAACCATTCGCCGGCGTCACGTTGCGCAGACAGCGCCGCGCGTCGATGCAGGCCTCTTCATCTCCGGTGCGCGTGATGAACATGCTTGCTGAGATGCGAAAAATTTTCCGGGTTAAGTCCATTTTTACTTTGCCACGTCATTGTGTGGGCAGTCGGTTGTTAGGTCCCGCGTCGCCGACAGCGTCGCCTGAGTCAGAGTTCTTGAGTCATGGTTGAGTCGCGTCGCGGGGCGTCTGCAAGGGCGCCCCGCACTAAATTTCAGTCTCTTGAAGAGCAACGAATCATCGTCGGCGACTGCGTCGCCGAGATGTCGAAACTGCCAGGCGCATCCGTCGACCTGGTGTTTGCAGATCCCCCCTACAATCTGCAGCTCAAGGGTGAGCTCAAACGTCCCGACGAATCGCAGGTCGATGCGGTCGACGACGATTGGGACAAGTTCTCCTCGTTCGCCGCCTATGACGACTTCACGCGTGCCTGGCTGCTCGCCGCGCGCCGCGTGATGAAGCCGAGCGCGACGATCTGGGTGATCGGCTCCTATCACAACATCTTCCGCGTCGGCGCCATCATGCAGGATCTCGGCTTCTGGATCCTCAACGACATCGTGTGGCGCAAGTCGAACCCGATGCCGAACTTCCGCGGCCGCAGGTTCACCAACGCGCACGAGACCATGATCTGGGCCGCGCGCGACGAGAAGGCGAAGGGCTATACGTTCAACTACGAAGCGCTGAAGGCGTCCAACGAGGACGTGCAGGCGCGCTCGGACTGGCTGATCCCGCTCTGCACCGGCGAGGAGCGGCTGAAGGATGGCGGCGGCAAGAAGATCCATCCGACGCAGAAGCCGGAAGGCCTGCTGGCGCGTGTGCTGCTGTCATCGTCGAAGCAGGGCGATCTGGTGATCGATCCGTTCAACGGCACCGGCACGACGGGAGCCGTGGCAAAACGCCTCGGCCGCCGCTACATCGGCTTCGAGCGCGACAAGGTTTATGCGGAAGCGGCAGAACGACGCATCGCGGCGGTCGAGCCTCTCCCCGCGGAGACGCTCGCGCCGTTCATGACGGCGCGCGAGGCACCGCGCGTCGCCTTCTCCGAGTTGATCGAGCGCGGCATGATTGCGCCGGGCGCCAAGCTCGTCGATTCCAAGCGCCGCTACGGCGCGCTGGTGCGCGCCGATGGCGCCATCATGCTCGGTGACAAGGTCGGCTCGATCCATCGGATCGGCGCCGTCGCCCAGGGGCTGCCGGCCTGCAACGGCTGGACCTTCTGGCATGTGGAGACGAAGGGCGGCCTCAGGCTGATCGACGAGTTGCGCGCCGAGATCCGCTCCGAGATGACGGCCGCCTGACGCTCACGACGTCCGGCGTCCCTGCCCCGAATAGCGCGCCAGGAGGTCTTCGACCTCGTACTGATCGTCATAGCGCACGTCGTCGCGCGGCACGACCGAGACCTGCGCCGTCCGCTGCGGCTCGCGCCGCGCTGCCGCACCAGGATGGAAGCCGTCCACCGGCGGCAGATGCATGCGATCCAGCTCAGGCTCGGCCGGCCAACGGGACACGCGCCGCGCAGCGACCGGCTCGAGACGGAGCTGCCGTTTGGCACGGGCGCGGGCCAGCAGCACGCTGGTGGAGAATCCTGCAACTGCGACCGCACCGAGGAAGGCGAACAGCCGTGTCCGCGCCGCGTCGTCGACCATGCCGCCGACCGACACCATCGGCGCAGGGTCGACAGCCGCCTGCGACGTGGCGACGGGATCGGTCGGCGCAGCATCGCTCGTGGCTGCAGCGAGCTTATAGGACGACGACGGACGCGGCGCCGGCTGCGCCTGCGGCGTCGCGGACGAATCGGGCCAACGCGTCGCAACAGCGGAATCGCTCGCCGCAGCTTCGCTCGCCTCCGTTGCGGGTGCCGGGCTCACCGGCGCAGGCGCCATCGCCGTCGGAGGCGCGGCAGCCGACGCAGCAGCAGCCGGAAACGCGGCGACGGGTGGAAACAGCGCCGACGATCGCGCCGCCGCGCTCGGGATCGCTGCTGCGCTCGGGATCGCCGCAGCGCTCGGGACAGACGACGTCGGCTTCATCTCGTCGGCGACCTGGGCCGACGACGACTGAAATTCCGCGCGCGCATCGGCCGCGGACGACGACAGTGCCGCGCGATCCCGATGCGATGCCAATTTTCGCGTGACGAGCGACGCGCCCTGCGCAGCGCGATCATCGTCGCGCAGATACCAGCACTGCTTCTTGGTCGCACGATCGATGCGATAGAACCAATGCTTCCCCGCCGGCGTCGCTGCAGGCTTTGCAAGGCATTCGTCAGCAGCCGATGCCGGTTTAAACTCGATTGTCACCGCAGCCGCTCCCGCCAGCACAGCGACAGCAACACACGGCAACAAACTCGTCGTTCGATTCGTCATCAGACCTCCGACGATTCAACGCGCCCCCAATGCGCCGTTTCGACGATCACTTCGTTCGGAATAAGGCTGCGATGGTTCCATTTGTCGAAACAATGTTAGAACAGCGGTGTCCTTTGGATGCGTTCTAATTTTTTCGGGCTGTTTTGTCGCAGCAACAGCGGGAATAGACGCAGATCTCGCCCGCTGGTGACGCAGGGTCTCGCTCCCGAGGACACGCGGATGTGAGCGCGGATGCACATGAAGTTCTGCATGCCAATCACCTCAGTCGGCGCGCAGGCGCGACGAGCTGTCGCAAACACGATCAGTTGGCACGCGCGTCTTCAACCTGTGTCCTACACCACATCGAAACTCCACGCCGAGGTTGACGTCACGCCCCGCGCGACGCGACTGCCGGATCCGTTCGAACAGCGCGACGGACACGCGCTGTAACGGACTCACGTCGCCATCTTCGCCAGCGCCTTCTCGACCAGCTCGCGCGTGTACGGCTTCTGAATCACGGGCGCGTCGGTTAGTTCGGCGGGAATCGGCGCCCGCTCGCCGTAGCCGGTGGCAAACATGAAGGGGACGCCGAGCTCCTTCAATCTGTGCCCCACCGGCAGACTGCTCTCCGCACCCAAATTGATGTCGAGCAGCGCAAAGCTCGGGACGGCCCGCTCGATCGCCTTCAGCGCCTGATTGACGGACGCCGCCGTGTCGACGTGACGCGCACCCAGCTCGAGCAGGATCACTTCAGCGCCCATCGCAATGATCAGATTGTCCTCGACGATCAGCGCGGCGCCGGAAAGCCGCGGCGCCCGCTCGTCCTCGGGCGAGAGACGGGATGGCGCTCCGGTCATCGTGGGCACGACCTGCACGAAATTGGCGGGGATGACGAAGCGCGCCTGCACGCCGAGCAGATCGAAACGGATCTCGGCGTCGCCCTTGAGATCGAACGGCACCGAACGCTCGATGATCGTGGTGCCGAAGCCGCGACGCGACGGCGGCTGCACCGGCGGCCCACCGCTTTCCTTCCAGTCGATGACGAGGCTCGATCCCGGATCGAGCCGCCACAGCACCTGAACCTGGCCGGTCGAGTCGGCGAGCGCGCCGTATTTCGCCGAGTTGGTCATCATCTCGTGCACGACGAGCGCCAACGTCGCGAACGCCTTTGGGTCGAGCGCGACGTCGGGCCCCTCCATCCGCACGCGCCCTGCGCGCGAGCCGAGATAGGCCCCCGCCTCGGACTCGAGCAGGTGACGCAGCGCGACGGGCGCCCAGTTCAGATTGGTGATCTGGTCGTGCGCACGCGCCAGCGCCTGAATCCGGCCGCCGAGCACGGCGGCGAATTCCTCCATCGAGGTCGCCGTGTCCTTGCTCTGCGCGACGAGGCCACGCACGAGGCTCAGGATGTTGCGGACCCGGTGATTGAGCTCGGCGATCATCAGCTCCTGCCGCTCTTGCGCGCCGCGCCGCTCGCGCGCGGCAAGCTCGGACAATTGCAGGATGACCTCGAGCAGCGTGACGCGCAGGCTTTCGGCGATGCGCAGATCCGCCGTCGTCCACGGCTGCGACTGGCCAGCCACGGTCTGCTGCCAGAGCTCGAAGCTCTTGCGCGGCGTCAGCCGTGCGCCCAGCGGCCCTTCCGAATACATCTTGTTGGGATCGCCGGCCCAATTGACCGAGCGCAGCACCTCGCGGCGGAAGAAGATCAGGCAGTCGCGCGGCGCGCGCGAGATCGGGATCGCGAGAAAGCCGGCAGCCCGATCGCGAAACGCCTCGCCGGCGGCATAGACCTTGGCGATCTCGGCACTGGCGCAGATGCGCCCCGGCGAGGTGCGGTTGATGAAGCCGATCAGATCCTGCACCTCCGCCTCGGTCGGCGTCTCGCCATCCAGCGTGGTCTCGTCGTCGGACCAGACGGCGATGCCGTCGCATGCGATCATCTGGCGGTAGTCGGCGACGAATTCGAGGATCGCTCGCTTGCTGTGGGCCTGCGCGGCGGCGCGCTCGATCAGCCGCTCCTGGATCTGATGCGCGCGCGTCTCATAGGCAATGTCGGTCTCGCGCTCGCGCGCCTCCAGCAGCCAGGAATACATCTGGCCGAACAGCTCGGCAGCGGTCCGCTTCTCGAACGACAAATGGCGCGGCGAATAATGGTGGCAGGCGAACAGCCCCCACAGCTTGCCGTCGCGCAGGATCGAGACCGACATCGAGGCGCCGACGCCCATGTTGCGGAGATACTCGATATGAACGGGCGACACTGCGCGCAGCACGCTCATCGACAGATCGAGCAGACCGGCATTGTGCGCCGGCGTCGACAGCAGCGGCGACGGCGCGGCATTGATGTCGGCGATGATGCGCAGCCAGTTGCGCTGATAGAGCTGCCGCGCCTGCCGCGGAATGTCCGAGGCGGGATAATGCAATCCCAGGAAGGGCTCCAGGCCGGAGCCCGCGGTTTCCGCAATCACCTCCCCCGATCCGTCCGGATGGAAGCGGTAGACCATCACGCGATCGAAACCCGTCAACAGCTTGAGCTGACGTGCAGCCTCCTGGGCGAGGTCCATCATGCCGGTCGTCTTGCGGATGCGACCGAGCATCAGCCGCACCAGCTCGCCGGAGTTCACGCCCGGCTCGATCAGGCTCGGCTCGGCCTCGACGACGAGATATGCTCCCGAGAAGTGAATGGCGAGATCGAACAGCCGGCCATGGCCCTGCAGGTCGACGCCGAACACGCGCTCGACCGCGTCGGGTCCGCTCAGATAGTCGACGCGCGTGCGGATGGCCGTCACGGCCGCCGCGGAGAGCACGGCGGCGAGCGGCCGCTGCAACAGCCCGCCGAGGTCGCCGCCCAGGTAATCCGGCGCATTCTCCGAGGCCATGCAGACCGTGAAGTCCGACACCAGCACCAGCAGGAAGCCGAACGGCTGCACGCGGCCGGGAACGTGGATCGGCTCGCGATCGCAATTGGTGAGATTGACCGGCTCGTTCATACGGCTGCCATCGCCTTCGCAAACATCGCGAACGCTTCGCGCGCACTCGCGATCATCCTTTCTTCATCATCCGGTTGGGTGCGTTCTCTTGCGAGCTGCGCCAGGAAGCTGCGCCACAGCCCGAGGCCCGTGCCGTGGCGCAGATAGCGCGTCGCGCGCCTGACACGTGGATCCGCCGAGGCGGTGACGACACGCAACAGATAGGCCGCCCCCAGACGCGATCCCTCCAGAACATAGAGCGTGCCGAACAGTGCCGGCCGGTCCAGGGTCCGCATCGGCAGGCCCATCGCGACAATCGTGCCGTCGAGGTCGGCGAGATCGGCGCGGATCGCCTCGGTCCGACGCCGCTCGGCCCAATCGTCGATGACCAAGGCCACCCCTGCGTTATCGAGCGCCTCCTCGAGCGGCAGCAACGCAGCCGCGCTGGCGCAAAGGAAGCGGCGATAATGCGCCGTCGTGGTGAGATCGAGCTGGCTGAGGCGCTCGTCGAGCGCGTGATGGTCGGCGGCGGTGGTGACTTTAAGCCTGCCGCGAATTCCCCCCGTGCCGACAGCGCAAAGCGGATCGTCTGAAATGGCAGCCAGCGACATTGAGGGGCCCAAAAAAGGAGATCGGCCGCAGGCGCGCCACGGTCTCAAGCAACGTCGCCCGGCGGATGTGGTTCCCGGGCCGGAGCACTCTTTTTGCTGCGCCGAGACCCGGCCCCTGACCTCTCAACCGAGCAGCGAGTTCCCGCCGCTCGGCGCAGGTGGCCTGCCTCTCCTCACTTGTCCTCACTTGTCCTCACTTGTCCTCACTTGTCCTCGCTTATCCGCACCCGCGCCCGACGGCAGACGGCGGGCCGAGCGCAGCCTCGATCAGGAGCGTGTCGCAATATTCGATCCATTCCGTGATGCGGCCGTTCTCCAGGCGGAGCACGTTGCAATAGCTGTTGTCATAGGCGCGCCCATCGACGGTGGTGTTGCGTCCCCGAGCCTGCACGACGACGTGATCGCCTTCCGCGATCAGCCGTTGCGGAATCGTCGTGATGCGGCCGAGCCGCGCCCGGAGCGGCGCGAACAGCTCGGCCAGAACGGCCTCCTTGCCGTCATAGCTTCGCGACCAGGATCCGCTACCCATGATGACGAAGCGGAAATCATCTGCGAGATGGGCCATCAGCGGCTGAGGGTTGCTGTTGGCCAGGGCGTCGAACACGTCCTGGACGATCTGCTTGTTGTGGTGGACCCGTGAGGGGCCGGTCATGGCAAGCTCTTCCTGACCGTGTGGGGCGCTCTGCCTGAGCGCAGCCGGAAACGGCCCGAGCACCGCCTCGGTCAGCGTCGAGTCGCAATACTCCCTGATCTCGACGATGCGGCCCTCGTGCAGCCGATAGATCAGGCAGTAGTCGTTGTTGTAGGGTTGGCCGGCCCTGGTGCGCATCTCGCCCTTGGCTTCGACGACGACCACGTCGTCATCCGCAATGAAGCGCAGCGGAATGGTGCGGCGTCCTTCCGCGAGCAGGCTGGCGAGATGGCCATGGAGATTGCGCAGCAGCGCCTGCTTGCCGCGGATCGTCTGCGACCAGGAATATTGCCCCGTGATCACCATCGTGACGTCGTCGGCAATCGCCGCGACATAGGCCGCACGGTCACCGGTTGCGGCCTTTGCGAGCAGCTCTTGCATCAATCGTTTGTTGGTGCTGGCGGTCATAGCATCTCTCTCCCGATGTCCTGTCGAACGGGAGAAAGCATGAAGGAGAGCGCACCATTCTTCCAATCGATATCGAATATGATATAAATTCGTCTCATGAATTTGGCCGCGCTCGATCTCAATTTGCTGGTGGCGCTCGACGCGCTGCTCCGCGAGAGCAGCGTCAGCCGGGCTGCGATGCGGATCGGCCTGTCGCAGCCGGCGACCAGCCATGCCTTGCAGCGGCTGCGCGACTTGCTCGGCGATCCCCTGCTGGTACGAACCGGGGCCCGCATGGAATTGACACCGCGTGCGCTTGCTCTCCGGGCGCCGCTGACGCAGGCGCTCGATCAGGTGCGGGGCCTGTTCACGCCGGATGCCTTCGACGCCATCAGCAGCGAGCGCCAGTTCCGGCTGATGATGCCCGACCTCGCAGTCGAGTTGCTGATGCCGGCCCTGATGGCCAAGGTGACCCGCGCAGCGCCGAGCGTCCGCATCGACGTGGTGCCGTGGCGGGGGCCTGCGATCTTCCATGCCGAATTCGCCCGCACCATCGACATGGTGATCTCGATCGGCAACGCCTTCAAAGGCTTTCATCGCCAGCTGCTCTACACCGACAGCGACGCGCTCGCGGTGCGCCGCGGCCACCCGGCCGGCCGGCAGCTCAGCCGGCGCGAGGCGTTTCTGGCCGCAAGGCATGTCGCGGTCGTGCTGCGCGGCCAAGGCGAAGACCTGATCGACGGCTGGCTGCGCAGCAAGGGCTGGGAGCGGCGGATCGCGCTGGTCGTGCCGAGCTATATCGAGGCGCTGCATGTCGCCGCGCGCACGGACCTCGTCGCTTTCGTGCCGCGCCGGCTGATCACCGCGCTGGCGCGGCCCCTGGCGCTTGCGACCGTCGCGCCGCCGCTCGATCCCGGGATCGACGAGCAGTACATGTTCTACCCGACGCGGGCGCAGCTCGAGCCCGGCTCGATCTGGCTGCGCAGCCTGATGCTGGACACCGGCCGCGGCCTCGGCGGCGCGCCGGCGCCGAGGCCGAGCACCAAGTGAGCGCGCGCGCCCGCCGCCGCTGATCGTCAGGCCGCCAGTTCGGCCAACGCCTGCTTGACGGCTGTCCGCTCCGACATCCGCTTGAAGTGATCGGCCACCTTGGGAAAGGCATTGATGTCGACGCCGTCGCCCTCGAGCCATTGCGCGATCGTGAAAAGATAGGGATCGCAGATCGTGTACTGCTCGCCCATCACCCACGGACCGCGCAGCATCTTCTGCTCGATCAGCGCAAAGCAGGCACCCATCGTCTCCGGCACCTTCTTCTTCATGTCGGCGAAAGAGGACTCTTCGTTGGCCCAGCGATAGCCGCGCATCTTGTGCGCATGGGCGATGTGGACGGTCGAGCAGAGATAGGACGTGAACGACTGCACCTCGGCGAAGGCAAAGAGATCGTCGAGCGGGGCCAGTTGCGCGTCCGGGAAGCGCTGCGCGATGTAGGCGAGCATTGCGGGCGTCTCGGTCAGGATGCCCTGCTCCGTCACCAGCGCCGGCACCCGCCCCTTGGGGTTGATCGCGAGATACTCCGGGCTGTTCTGCTGGTTGGTCTTGAAGCTGAGCTTCTCGACCGCGTAGGGAGCACCGGTCTCCGCCAGCGCGATGTGGGAGGCGAGCGCGCAGGTGCCCGGCGCAACATAGAGCTTGAGCATGATGATCCCCGACAAGATGAGCCGCGAACCTAGCGGCAGCGGCATCGGCCGTCCATCCCGTCGCCCGGGGAACACATCTGCGCGGCCAGCATGCGCGCTGGCCGTCGCCGGAAGGAAGGTCGGTCATCCCCCGGTCAGAGCGGCGCCACGTCCATCGTGGGCACCGCCGGCGGGAAATAGCGGAAGCCGCCGCCGGTCCTTGAAGAATGTGATGCGGTCCTTGACCGGCGTGAGATTGCGCACCGCCTGCTCGCAGGAGAAACATTGGTTCTGCCGACTACGACGAACACGCCAGACATGACCTCACCGTCCTCGCGGCGCAAAGCGCCCGAGTTGTTGCCGAACAGGAACCCTCACGACAAAGAGGGCGCAGGGAATGCCGGGTGCTGGCCGCAACCCATGGCCCGCCTGCAGAAAGAAAAGCAGGCGGCAGTCACCACAGGTCCAGCCGGAACATCCGGCATTCCCTGCGCGATGGGCTTCCGTCTTATACGTGATCTCCCCGGGGACCGGCTGTCTTGCCCCCGTCACCGGCGGATCATCACCGCCAGCTTGGCATCAGCACCGGGATGCCAGGACCACACGATTTCGACGTCCGCGAAAGACCCCGCACCCGCTTTACGCCGGCAAGCCGACGCAGCGCTGCACGAGACCGGTCGACGTCGCTCGTCCTCACGACGCCGTCGCAGCCACCGCATCCCGCCCCGCGTGTCGTGACGACGCGTACGCCCCTCCTGCCGGGACGGAACGGGGCGGATAAGACACCTGATTTGGGGGTGGAGTCAAGGAGAATTCTGAAAAACGGAATACATCTGCAGATCGAAGTCATCCCGTCATGACCGCGGACCGACGAAGAATATGATGCGGGCGCGCGACGTTCGTGCCACGCTTGGCTTCCGGCCTCAGGACGACAGCATCATGGAATTCGAGGACAACTGGGCCTATCCCTGGCCGACCATCATGTATGATCCGGTTCTGAAGATCATCCTCCAGCCAAGTCACGGGCGGGAGCCGGAGCCGCACGATACGTCTTTTTCCGCATGCTATGATCCGGGCATGATCCCCGGGTACTATTCCCGGCCCAAGACCACTGAAGAGCGTGAGCGGGACTTGCGGTATGAAAGCTCGGCGAGGTTCGCCGACAATCCGATTCCGGTCCAATCGCCGTCAGCTCGAAACATCTTCGACGGCTCTCCTCGGACGTTTGTTGCCCAAGCCGGGCTGCGGGGTGACACGCTCCGCCTCAAATTCATGAAACAGTATCAGTCCGCAGTGAAGACCCGCGGCGAGCTGTATTGGGCCAATGGGTATCTGGAGGGGATCGCGAAGTCGAACGTTCCGATCATTTCGGCGCGTCCGCGAGAATTCCTGATCCATGTTTTGAAGAGCAACATCCGTCTTCCGGACTTGCCGGAGGACGCCGATTTCCCGCGCGACTCTTGTCCCTATCTTCGCCGCATCGAGTTGTGCGTGTCGCCGGCGATCATGACGAAAATCCTCAAGCTCGATCCGGATGACCATGTTCAGGTCGAGCCCGATTGGTACTGCCTTGCGTCGCGAGAGTTGAACCGGTGACCGAGGAGAAGAGATGCGGCCCGTTGATCGGGCATCAGGCGGGTCGTCTGGCCGCACACTAGCGAAGTCGACTGGAGGCTTGGTCATGCCGTGGACGACGATCTGGCCCTCGAGTCACTCAAGAGGAATCTCAGAATGGTGTGGGCATTGATCGAGCCAAATAGTTTCGGCGACTTCTTCCCGAACGGCGACTATGTCGGGTGGGAGGAAGGAACCCAGCGATATTTCTGGGAGACCATGGCCGCTGCGCAAAGGCCGGCATTCCGCAACTCGCATATCGTCTACAGGTGCGAATTGTCCCGCAAGTTCACCGAAGACCTTGGACCGATCGCGCCGCATGAGCGCCCATCGGAGTTCAGGATGAGGGAAGCGCGCAAGTCGCTCGGCTCGCTCATTATCTTGACCAATCGCCTGCTCGCCGTCGATGCGACGTTGAAGGAGATCATCGAGGCGCTGGAACCGGGCGTGCACCAGTTCTGGCCACTGTGGATCACGCTGCCGAAAGGCCAGGACTTCGCCGGTCAGCATCACGGCATGATCATCGGTCGATTCCTCGATAGCTTTCTGCCGGAGCAAAGCGATGTCGGTCAGGCAACGGGGGCGGAAGGAGAGGTCTTCGATCTCTACCATGCGAAGGGTCCAACGAAAAAGGACTGCAGCAATCTGACGGTTTCGAACAGTGCTGCCGCCGGAGCCCATCTCTGGCGCGAACGCCGATTGAGCCGCCCCAACCTTCTCTTCTCCGACGGCTTGCAGGCAGAGATTGCCCGACGCGGCTTGCGTATTCCCAAGCACCACCAGCTGAAGGCAGTTTGATCCTGAGTCGTCGCAGGCGGGCAAAGCGGCCGCCAACGGCGGCAGCGTGCCCATCGTCTCGCGGCGGACTCGCGGTCGCAATGGTCGGCAAGGCGTGGGAGAAATCCCCCCGTTGGAAGCTCCTGGTCGCGCCTTTGCCCACCCTCCAGACGACCAGCCATTTGAGCGCTGTCACAGTTGACACCGGGCTCGCGCGGATTTTGGACTGGCGTCCCGCTCCTTGTCGCGCTATCAAACACTTGCTGCGCTGATGCGCACCGTAAGCGTCTCACGTCAGGCAACGCATTCAACGGATCGGCTCGATCCGGAGGAATGCAGGACGCGTTGCCCGTGATCGACCGATCGAATTCCGGAACTGCAATCATGAAACCATCTGCTGAACGGCGCGCGCGCAGAAAGCTGCCGGCGCGCTATGCGGCCGTCGTTATGCCGCTGACACTCTCGGTGCTGATGACGTTCGTCGTGTCCGCGATCGCCACGCTGAAGAGTCTTGGACCGACGCAGGCGTTCATCGAGACCTGGCCCGCAGCCTGGGCCATCTCCTGGCTCGTCGCGTTCCCCACCCTGCTCGCCGTCCTGCCGCTGGTGCGGCGGATCGTGGCGCTCGTGGTGGAGGCGCCCAGGCCGCACTAAGCGAATGCGGCAGGGCGGCTGACATGCGGCCCCGCGTCCCGCCCTCCGCTGTCGTCCCGGACAAGCCGCGACGCGCGACAGCGCGTCGTGGCGCCGATCCGGGACCCATACGCCGTGGCCGTCGTGATGGGCAAAAGGCCAATGACGGCGTGCCTCAAACTGCTCTTTGTGGGTATGGGTCCCGGCTCAAGGCCGGGACGACGACAGAGTATGTTGACGGAGTTGCCGCAGCGATCATTGAACTCGTTTGTCGTGGGCCGTGACTCCGAGACCAGCAATGCGTATGAATGTGCCCTCTCCCCTTGTGGGAGAGGGCATCTCAGGCAGATCAGCAAGTTCAGACGGGTGAGGGGTATCTCTCCACGAGCGTCGCAGGTCGAGAGAGACCCCTCACCCAAGCGAGCTTGCAGCACTTCCGACATGCCCTCTCCCACAAGGGGAGAGGGCGCTGCAACTAACAGCGCGCTGAGGACCTCGATCGATCGTGGGCAAAGCGGCCGACGAAGCCGCGGCGTGCCCGCCGTCTTGAGGCAGAGGTGGTGAGCACCGCGCGGGTGACATCTTGCTGAACTCATTGGCAGCGTGGCGCGCCTTTGCCCACCCTACGGACTACAAACTACACGCTCGGCGCGCCCTCACTCCCCCAGCCCGTGCGCGACGACCTTGCGCATCACGTTGGGCAGTGCCTCGCCATCGAGCGTCGCGATCGGCACCCAGCGCATGCCCTCAGGCGCGCGTGTCCGCGCCGGGACCTGGGCGGTGTAGACGACGAGCTCCAGCGGGAAGTGCGTGAACACGTGGGTGACGACGCCGAGCTTGCGGTGCCAGCGTTTCACGCCAGCCAGCTCCGGAGCCTGAGCCAGCGCATCCGCATCATCCTGGCCGGCGAGCCAGTCCGAGACAGGCACCTCGGTCATGCCGCCGAGCAGGCCTTTTGCGGGGCGCGAGCGGACCAGCAGCTCGTCACCCCTGACGACGACGAAGGCGGCGCCGCGGCGCAGCGTGCCGGTCTTCTTGGCGGCCTTGCGCGGGAACGTCTCCTGGTCGCCGTGCTGGCGCGCCGCGCAATCCTCGTTCAGCGGGCACAGCGAGCACGCCGGCTTCTTCGGCGTGCAGATGGTGGCGCCGAGATCCATCAGCGCCTGGGCGCTGTCGCCGGCGCGAGCAGGCCCGAGCAGGGTCGCCGCGAGCGCCTGGATCTGCGGCTTGGCCTGCGGCAGCGCCTCCTCGATCCGAAACAGCCGGCTCGTCACGCGCTCGATGTTGCCGTCGACCGGCATGGTCCGGCGATCGAATGCGATCGCGGCGATGGCAGCGGCCGTGTACGGGCCGATGCCGGGCAGCGCGCGCAGCCCCTCCTCGGTGTCCGGGAACACGCCGCCATGCTCGCGCAGCACGGTGACGGCGCAGGCATGCAGGTTGCGCGCCCGCGAGTAATAGCCGAGGCCGGCCCACATCCTGAGCACGTCGTCGAGCTCAGCGCTACCGAGGGCGGAGACATCCGGCCAGCGCGCCAAAAACTTCTCGAAATACGGCCCGACCGCCTTCACCGTGGTCTGCTGCAGCATGATCTCCGACAGCCAGACCCGATACGGATCGGAGCGCTGCCCGGCCGGCGCCCGCCACGGCAGCCGCCGGCGGTGGCGATCGTACCAGGCGAGCAGTTGCGCCGGGCGCTCGGCGGCTGGATCAATCCGCTGTTGGTTCTTGCGCTTGGACGGAAGGGCTGATGACACCATTGGCTTAATCTAGTACGTCAGGAGCCATCGTCGCCCGCGGAACAGCGATCTCGTCCACGGCTTTCTTCGAGCGGACTGACGACCGCCACGAGACCCTCGTTCATCATGGCAAAGCCCGGCCGCCTCACCGCAAAGCCCCTGTCGCTGATGATGGGCGACGTGCTGACGGCCGCCTATGCCAAGCAGGGCTTTGCCGCGCGCGAGCTCGTGACGCGCTGGCCGGAGATCGCCGGCCGCGACATCGCCGAGCATGCCCAGCCGCTGAAGATGCAATGGCCGCGGCCGGTCGAGGGCCAGCCGCAGGAGCCGGCCACGCTGATTTTGCGCGTCGAGGGGCCGATGGCGCTGGAGATCCAGCATTCGTCGGACGTGATCCTGGAGCGGGTCAACCGCTTCTTCGGCTGGCATGCGGTCGGCAAGCTGGCCTTGCGCCAGGGCCCGCTGACGCGGCCGCCGGTCAAGCGCCGCCCGGCCCCGCCCGATCCGAAGACGGTCGCCAAGGTGGCCTCGACCCTGACCGCGATCGAGGACGACGCGCTGCGCGACGCGCTGGCCCGGCTGGGCGCGGCCATCAAGCGAAATTGACGCTTTCGCGTCGATCCCCTTTTGCGGCCCGGCATTGCCTCTGACAGGGTTTCAAGCTAGCGAAAAGCCACGTTACGAGCGTTTCAGGCGCCGCAGGCGCCCATTTTGGAGCAGAGCCTTGATCATCACCCGCCGCGCCTTCACCGCTGCCCTGTCGCTGACCGGCCTCGCCGCGCTGGCCGGCTTCTCGCCGCTGCGGCTGATCTCGGACGCGATGGCGCAGAGCGCCGCCGACGTGGCCAAGCCGCAGTCGCTGCCCGACATGGGCATCGGCCCGGCCGACGCCGCCGTGACCATCGTCGAATACGCCTCGATGACCTGCCCGCATTGCGCGGCATTCAACGCCACCGTGTTCCCGAAGCTGAAGACCGAATACATCGATACCGGCAAGGTGCGCTACATCTTCCGCGAGTTCCCGCTCGACATCAAAGCCGCTGCCGGCTCGATGCTGACGCGCTGCATCGCCAACGGCGATGCGCAGAAATATTTCGCGGTCACCGACATGCTGTTCCGCTCGCAGAACGACTGGGTGATGAAGAACACCACGGAGACGCTGACGCGGATCGGCAAGCAGGCCGGGCTCAGCCAACAGCAGGTCGAGGCCTGCCTGAAGGACCAGGCGCTGCTCGACAAGATCGCCGCCGACCAGAAATATGCCAGCGACACTCTCAAAGTGGATTCGACGCCGACCTTCTTCATCAATGGCGAGAAGATCAAGGGCGAATCCTCGTTCGAGGAGTTTCAGAAGCGGATCAACCCGCTCCTCAAGAGCTGATGAGACTCACTGAGTCCTGCGAGACACAGTGCGGCCCCTTCGTGGGGCCGCTTCTGTTTCGGAGGCTGATTGCCCCGAGAAAGCCTTGGAAAAGCAGGGCGAGCGGGTTGCCCTGAGGACCGCCCGTCGCCATTGTCCCGGCCTCAGAATGGGGCGCAACGGCGACTCAAGTTACTTTGACTTTGCCATCCATGGTATTGTCGGGGCTGGGAGATTCGTCTCCCGCCAACAGAGAATCTGTGCATGAAACTCACGCGTCTTCGTCTTCACGGTTTCAAGACGTTCGTCGAACCGACTGACTTCGTGATCGAACCCGGCCTCACCGGCGTCGTCGGTCCGAACGGTTGCGGCAAGTCGAATCTGGTCGAGGCGCTGCGCTGGGCGATGGGCGAGACCTCGCACAAATCGCTGCGCGCCGCCGACATGGACGCGGTGATCTTCTCCGGCTCGAACACGCGTCCGTCGCGCAACCACGCCGAAGTGGTGATGACGATCGACAACAGCGATCGCACCGCGCCGGCCGCCGTGAACGACCGCGACATTCTCGAAATCTCGCGCCGCATCGAGCGCGAGGCCGGCTCGGTCTATCGCATCAACGGCCGCGACGTGCGCGCCCGGGACGTGCAGATCCTGTTCGCCGACGCGGCCACCGGCGCGCGCTCGCCCGCGCTCGTCCACCAGGGCAAGATCGGCGAGATCATTCAGGCCAAGCCCGAGCAGCGCCGCCGCGTGCTGGAAGACGCCGCCGGCGTCGCCGGCCTGCATGCACGCCGCCACGAGGCCGAGCTGCGGCTGAAGGCGGCCGAAACGAATCTGCTGCGCGTCGAGGACGTCATCGGCCAGCTCTCCGGCCAGATGGAAGGCCTGCGCAAGCAGGCGCGGCAGGCGATCCGCTATCGCGAGGTCGCGGCCAAGGTGCGCAAGGCGGAAGCCACGCTCTATCATCTGCGCTGGATGGGCGCGCATGCCGACCTCAACGACGCCGCGCATACGCACGACGTCGCCGTGCGCGAGATGGCCGAGCGCACCCGTGAGCAGGCCGAATCGGCCCGCATCCAGGCGATCCGCTCGTCGCATCTGCCGGCGCTGCGCGAGGCCGAGGCCCGCGCGGCTGCGACGATGCAGCGGCTGAAGAATGCCCGCGACCTGCTCGACCGCGAAGAGGTGCGCGCCAAGGAGCGCGCCGGCGAGCTCGACCGCCGCCTGATGCAGCTCACCGCCGACGTCGCGCGCGAGCAGCAGCAGAACCAGGACGCGCAGGTCGCGCTGCAACGTCTTGAAACTGAAGACGCGGAGCTGAAGGAAGAGATCAAGGCGCGCGTCGAGATGCGCAGCGGCGTCGACGAGCGCGTCGCCGAGGCCGAGGCTGAGCTGACCGAGACCGAGCGCCAGTTCACCGAGCTGACCACGCAGCTCGCCGACCTCACCGCGCGCCGCAACCAGCTCGAGGCCAACGTCCGCAGCCATCGCGACCGTCTCGCCCGGCTCGACCAGGACATCGCCAATGTCCGCGCCGACGAAGAGCGGCTGGCGCAGGAGACCGCGCATCTCGGCGATCTCGATACGCTCGCCGCCGCGCTCGAAGCCGCCGAGGAAGCCGAGGCGCAGGCCGAAGCAGCCGTGCAGACCAACGAGGCCGCACAGGCCTCCGCACGGCAGAAGCTCGAAGCCTCGCGCGCTCCGCTGGCCGAAGCCGAGAAGCGCGCGCAGCGGCTGGAGACCGAGGCGCGCACCATCTCCAAGATGGTGAACAGCGAGACCAAGAATCTGTGGCCGCCGATCATCGACGGCGTCACCGTCGCGAAGGGCTATGAGAAGGCGCTCGGCGCCGTGCTCGGCGACGATCTCGATGCGCCGGTCGATGCCTCCGCGCCGATGCACTGGACCGTCGCCGGCGCCGAGGTCACCGACCCCGCGCTGCCCGACGGTGTCGAGCCGCTCGCGGCCTATGTGCAGGCGCCGCCGGAGCTGTCGCGCCGTCTCGCCCAGATCGGCGTGGTGTCGCGCGACCGCGGCGCGCAGCTGGTGTCGCAGCTGCGCACCGGCCAGCGGCTGGTGTCGCCGGAAGGCGACGTCTGGCGCTGGGACGGCTTCATCGCCGCCGCGCATGCGCCGACCGGCGCCGCGAGGCGTCTGGCCGAGCGCGCCCGCCTGATCGACATCGAGGCCGAGCTGGAGCAGGCGCGCATCGATGCGACGAACAAGCGCCAGGCGCTGGAGAGTGCCGAGGCCGAGGTGAAGGCCGCGACCGCAGCCGAGAGCGCCGCGCGCGAAGCCTGGCGCGCCGCGCAGCGCGAGGTCAATTCGGCGCGCGAGCGCCACGCCAATGCCGAGCGCGAGATCAACCGCCACTCCGCACGCAAGTCCGCGCTGGTCGAGGCGTCCACGCGTCTGGCCCATGACCGCGCCGAGATCGCCGAGCTGCACGAGAATGCGCTGGAAGCGATCGAGGGGCTGCCGGCGACCACGGAGGCCGACGGCCGTCTGGCGGCCGTGCGCGCCGAGATCGAGACCAAGCGCCGTGCCGCCGCCCAGGTCCGTGCCGAGGCGCAGGCGCTGGCGCGCGAGGCCGAGCTCGCCGATCGCCGTGTCCAGGCGATCATCAACGAGCGCAACGACTGGTTCAACCGCATCCGCGGCGCCGGCTCGCAGATCGCCACCATCGAGGCGCGCATCGCCGAGGTCAGGGACGAGCGCGCCGAGCTCGACAATGCGCCGGAGATCTTCGCCGAGAAGCGCAGCGCGCTGATCGACGAGCTCGCGATCGCCGAGGAGGAGCGTCAGGTCGCGGCCGACGCGCTGGCCGAAGCCGAGACCGCGATGGGCGACACCGACCGCGCCGCCAAGGCCTCGCTCGAAGCGCTGTCGAAGTCGCGCGAGGCCGCGGCTCGCGCCGAGGAGCGGCTGGAGAGCGCCAAGCGCCGCGTCGCCGACGTCGAGCGCGAGATCCACGACATGCTCGAATGCGAGCCGAATGCGGTCGCCGCGATGGCCGAGATCGGCCCAGACACCCAGCTGCCGCCGCTGCACGAGATCGAGGACAGCCTGGAAAAGCTGCGCCGCGACCGCGAGCGGCTCGGCGCCGTCAATCTGCGCGCAGAAGAAGAGCTC
This sequence comes from Bradyrhizobium aeschynomenes, assembly GCF_013178945.1. GTDB lineage: Bacteria > Pseudomonadota > Alphaproteobacteria > Rhizobiales > Xanthobacteraceae > Bradyrhizobium > Bradyrhizobium aeschynomenes. The sequence continues at coordinate 737,282 of NZ_JABFDM010000001.1, read as the reverse complement.
ACCGAGGTCGAGGGCTCGCACACCGCGCTGACCACCGAGCGCGACGACCTCGTCGAAGCCATCAAGCGGCTGCGCCAGGGCATCCAGAGCCTCAACAAGGAGGCGCGCGAGCGCCTGCAGTCCTCGTTCGAGACCGTCAACGACCACTTCAAGCGCCTGTTCACCGAGCTGTTCGGCGGCGGCGAAGCCGCATTGCACCTGATCGAGAGCGACGATCCGCTCGAGGCCGGCCTCGAGATCATCGCCAAGCCGCCGGGCAAGAAGCCGCAGACCTTGTCGCTCTTATCGGGCGGCGAGCAGGCGCTGACGGCGATGGCGCTGATCTTCGCGGTGTTCCTCACCAACCCCTCGCCGATCTGCGTGCTGGACGAGGTCGACGCGCCGCTCGACGACCACAACGTCGAACGCTTCTGCAACCTGCTGCATGAGATGAAGGGCTCGACCGAGACCCGCTTCATCATCATCACCCACAACCCGATCACCATGGCGCGCATGAACCGGCTGTTCGGCGTCACCATGGCCGAGCGCGGCGTGTCGCAGCTGGTTTCGGTCGCGCTCGACGAGGCCGTCAAGATCCTCGACCAGCAGGTGGCGTGATCTTGCTTCGTCATTCCGGACCGCCGCTCGCGCGGCGCCCGGGGTGACGCATGGAGAGGACGATGATCTCTCCCGATCTGCCCGCTGCGCTGAAGGCGAGCCTGGAAGCCAGGCTGCACGGCCTGTCGCGGCAGGATGCAGCAGCCCGCGCCACGCGCATCTCCGACACCTACCGCAGCGGCGGCAATTCCGGAGCGATCACGACCGAAGCCGACGCGATCGCCTATGCCACCGTGCGGATGCCGGCGACTTATGCTGCGGTGGCTGCGAGCCTCAATGCCTTGATGCAGGCCAGCCCGGACTTCGCTCCATCCTCGCTGCTCGATGTCGGCGCAGGGCCGGGCACAGCCAGCTTCGCGGCCGCCGAAGCGTTCTCCTCGCTGACATCGTTCAACGCCATCGATGCGAATCATGCCTTGCGCACCGTGGCGCTCTCGTTGGCAGCGGATGGGCTGCACAGCCGCGATCTGACCTACGCGCTGGGCGGTGCACGCGCCCTGCTCGATCGTGCCGAGCGCGCTGGCCTCGTGATCGCGAGCTACATGATCAATGAGCTGAGCGACGCGGAGCGTAGGTCCGTCGTCGACCTGCTGTGGGAAAAGACAGACCAAACGCTGCTCATCGTCGAGCCCGGTACGCCCGCCGGCTATCAGCGCATCATCGCGGCCCGTGACCAGTTGATCGCAAAACGCGCTCATGTCGCCGCTCCCTGCCCGCATGCAGCGGCGTGTCCGCTGATCGCACCGGACTGGTGCCACTTCGTCCAGCGGCTGGCGCGCTCGCGGGCGCATCGTGAGTTGAAGGGCGCGGACGTTCCGTTCGAGGACGAGAAGTTCAGCTTCATCGCGTTGACACGCCACCCTGTCTCGCAACGACCCACCGGCCGCGTCCTTGCAGCCCCCGTGGTCACCAAGGTCGGGGCAACGGCGAAGCTCTGCCGGGCGGACGGGTCAGCGGCCGTCGTCAGCATTCCTCGCCGCGACAAGCCCGCGTTCGCCGCGGCCCGGCGCTGGGATTGGGGCGACGGCGTGGAGCTGCCGCCACTTCCATAGTACCCACGCGGCCCAGCATGGTTAACATCAGGTCGAACTTGTCTCTCATTTTCTCGATTTCGCGAAACCCGAGAAAAACCCGCGTTTGCTACGGTGAGCTGCAACGGGCGCTGAAGGCGCTGCTCACAAGGGAACGCGTTTCGATGTTCAGGACGATGACGATCGCTGCAATGCTGCTGGCCTCGGCAGGGACCGCCTTTGCCGGAGGACATGGCGGAGGTCACGGATCCGAGCCGCCGCCTGCCCCCAAGCAGGAAGCCGGCCCGGCACCGGCCAAGGCCGTGATCGGCAAGAACGGCCCGATCCTCACCGACCTCAAGGGCATGACGCTGTATTACACCGAGCGCGACAATACCGGGAACAAGTCGACCTGCGACGGCGACTGCGCCCAGAAGCGCCCGCCGCTGCCCGCCCCCGACAACGCGGTTGCGACCGGCGACTTCACCGTCATCACGCGCAGCGACGGCAAGAAGATGTGGGCCTATCGCTACCGCCCGCTCTACACCTCGCAGCTCGACAGCGCTCCCGGCGACATCAAGGGCAACGATCCCGACCAGAAGTGGAAGGTCGCCCGCCCGTATTGAGGGCTCCAGACCGCACGGCCTGACGCACCCACGCCCTTCCGGTCGCCAGTCGAACCCAGCGCTTCTGCCGATCCGGCTTGAACGGGCACCCATCCTGCGGCGACCAATGCACGCCGGTCCCATGAGGGATCCGGCGGCGTCGCCATGCGTTGGCCGCCCTACCCTCCTGCCCTTTCCTCGGAGCCTGTCATGTCCGGCTGGATCGTCCTCGGCATCCTCGTCATTCTCGTGCTGTTCGCCTTCGGCGCCTACAACCGGCTGGTGGCCCTGAGCCAGCGCGTCGGCCAGGCCTTTGCCGACATCGACGTCCAGCTCAAGCTGCGCCACGACCTGATCCCGAACCTGGTCGAGACCGTGAAAGGCTATGCCGCACATGAGCGCGGCACGCTGGACGAGGTCATCAAGGCCCGGAACGCGGCCATTTCGGCGCAGGGACCGGCCCAGGTTTCCGCCGCCGAAGGCCAGCTGTCCGGCGCGCTCGGACGGCTGATCGCGCTGTCCGAGGCCTATCCGGACCTCAAGGCCAACGCCAATTTCCAGCAACTCGCCGGCGAGCTCTCCGATATCGAGAACAAGATCGCCGCCAGCCGCCGCTTCTTCAACAATGCCGTGCAGGAGTACAATACCGGCATCCAGCAGCTGCCCGCGGCGCTGTTCGCCGGCACCTTCGGCTTCACCCGCAAGGAATTCTTCGATCTCGGCACCAGCCGGGCGGAGGTCGAGACCGCGCCCAGCGTCAAGTTCTGAGCCCGCGCCCTAGCGCCTGAAGGGCCCGACGCCATGGCTGCCTATGGTCTCTACACCCACATCGCGTCGAACAAGACCCGTTCGATGCTGCTGCTCGGCGGCCTGTTCCTGCTGATCTACGTGCTGGTGTTTGCCGGCGCGCTGATCGCGGAGGTCATGATCAACGGCAATGGCAGCGTCGCCTATTACATGAACGCCGCCACGCGCGACCTGATCAAAGCCTTGCCCTGGGCGACGATCGGCGCGGCGACCTGGATCGTGATCGCCTATTTCTTCCACCAGAAGATGATCGACGCGGTGACCGGCGGGACCGCGGTGACGCGCCAGGAGCAGCCGCGGCTGTACAATCTGCTCGAGAACCTCTGCATCTCGCGCGGCATCACCATGCCGCAGCTGAAGATCATGGACAGCCCGGCGCTGAACGCCTTCGCCACCGGGCTCAATCCGCGGCAATATTCGGTCACCGTCACCACGGGCCTCCTTGCCGCGCTCGACGACCAGGAGATCGAGGCCGTGCTCGGCCACGAGCTCACCCATATCCGCAACGGCGACGTCCAGCTGATGGTGGTGGCCGTGATCATCGCCGGCGTGGTCGGCTTCTTCGGCGAATTGTTCTTCCGCCTGTTCACCAACATGAGCTGGGGCGGCGGCTGGGGCCGCTCGTCCTCCTCCTCCTCCTCCTCGTCCGATTCCGACCGCAAGGGCTCCGGCGGCGGCGCCATCATCGTCGTGATCATCGCTGTGGTGCTGATCGTGCTGGCCTGGCTGCTCTCCCAGGTCGTCAAGCTGGCGCTGTCGCGCACCCGCGAGTACCTCGCCGATGCCGGTGCGGTCGAGCTGACCAAAAATCCGGACGCCATGATCAGCGCGCTGCGCAAGATCGAGGGCCGGGGCGAGCTGCCCGGTGCGACCTCCGCGGTGATGGAATTGTGCGTCGACAATCCGCGCGAGGGCTTCGCCGACCTGTTCGCCACCCACCCCTCGGTCGATGCCCGCGTCCAGGCGCTGATCAAGTTCGCCGGCGGCCATGACCCGGGCCCGCTGGCGCTGCCGTCCGAGACCGCCGCCACCGACGCCGAACCGGCGGACGAGACTGCTCCGCCTCCACTGCCCTCCGAGGGTCCCTGGGGCCATGCGGAAGCCCCGAACGCCTCGCCCGCTCCGGCCGACGCGCCTCAGGGTCCCTGGACCACCCCGGCCTCCGGTCCCTGGGGCCGGCATTGATCCCGAAGCTCGGGGCACGAATCGCGCGCGGATCGCGTCGCGCGTGCAGCCGTCCTGCCACTTCCTCTCAACTCTCTCCGAGCCGGAGCGGAGAATCCGGCCGGAAGGCTCCGGATTGCTCCGGCCTGTCGGGACGACGGCGCAAATTTCCCCCGTCCCGTGCTGCAATGAATTTGAATTCTCCAGCGTTTCTGCCATGTTCGCGCCCAAAGCAGAATGCAAAGCGCCGGCCCCCTGGCCGGCCTCAGGGCTGAAGGACTTTCCATGGCGAAACCGGCAGTGGTTGTGGTGGGCGCGGACAAGGGCGGGGTCGGCAAGACCACGGTGTCGCGGACGTTGCTCGATTATTTCAGCGCCAACAACGTCCCCACCCGGGCGTTCGACACCGAGCATCCGCGCGGCACCCTGAAGCGCTTCCACCCCGAGATCACCGAGATCGTCGACATGAACTCGACGCCGGACCAGATGAAGATCTTCGACACGCTGAGCGCGGTGGCGCCGTCGGTGACCGTAATCGACGTCCGCGCCGGCCTGATGTCGCCCACCCTCGCCGCGCTCCGCGACATCGGTTTCCTCGATGCCGCCCGCTCCGGTCAGATCACCTTCGCGGTGTTCCACATCCTGGGCTCCTCGATCGCCTCGCTCGACGAGATCGCCGAGACGGCGAGCTATATGATCGGCGCGAAATACTTCCTGGTGAAGAACTTCATCAACAACACCAGCTTCTTCGAGTGGGACCAGTCGACCTACAATTCCTACTTCCACCGCATCAAGGACGCGACCGAGCTGACCATCCCGAAGCTGAACGAAATGGCGTTCGAGCAGGTCGAGGTCGCCTCGGTGCCGTTCCTGAAATTCGTCGCCAACAAGGGCCCGCGCGACGAGGCGGCCAACTACTCCTTCGTGCTGCGCGGCTATGTCCGGCACTGGCTCGCCAATGTCTGGAGCGAGTACGACCGCATCAAGCTGACCGACATCGTCGGCTCGACCAAGGCGGCGCCGCCGCGGCCGGCCGGGGAAAAATAGTACCTCCGTGAATGATGGGGCTTTATCGCAAGCACGTTTGACCTGATATAGGTTGGATGCCCGCGACGCCCGTCTACATCGTCTGCTCGCCCCGGCCGCAGTCCGGGAAGACGCTGCTCGCGCGCGTGCTGAGCGAGTTCCTGCTGCTCAAGAACGGCCAGGTGCTCGCCTTCGACGTGACCCTGCGCGAGCCGTCGCTGCTCGATTTCCTGCCCCAGGTCACGGAAACCGCGACCATCGAGGACACCTACGGCAAGATCCAGCTGATGGACCGGGTGATCCTCAACGACGGCATCCCGAAGGTGATCGACCTCGGCTACTACTCGTTCGACGAGTTCTTCAAAATGTCCGAACAGATCGGCTTTTTGAAGGAGGCTGCACGGCGGAACGTGGTCCCGATCGTGCTGTATTGTGCCGAGGGCGACCGCGTCTCGATGCGCTCCTATGACGCCCTGCGGCGGCAGATCCCGAAGGCCCAGCTGATCGTGGTCGAGAACGACCACGTGCTGCGCGAGGAGCTGCCCCAGCTGTACAGCCGCAGCAAGCATCTGAAGATCGCAGCGCTGCCGGCGTTCCTGAAAACCTATATCGAGCGCTACTCGTTCTCCTTCACCGGCTACCTGCGGCAGGAGCGCGATCCGTCGACCGAGCTCTATCAATGGATCCGGCGCAATTATTATGCGCTGCGTGAGATCGAGACCGAACTCCTGATGCAGCGGTCCTGACGCTCCCTAGACTAGACGAGCGTCTCCTGAGAACCGGTCGTTTCCGTGCCGAGTTCTCGCCGTCCCCACCGCTGTCATGCTCCGCGAAAGCGGGGCATCCAGTACTCCGCGGCAGAAGAGAGTCACCGAGGCGTCACAGCGTACTGGATCGTCCGCTTTCGCGGACGATGACAGCCGGGGTTACATGATCAATGTGCCAGGACTTCAGAAGCGCTCGTCTAGTGGCCCTCGAACGAGATCAGCGTGCGGACGGGCACGTCGAGCGCCCGCAACTTGGCGGCGCCGCCGAGATCCGGCAGGTCGATGATGAAGCAGGCCGCCACCACCGTGGCGCCGATCTGCCGCAGCAGCTTCACCGCGCCTTCGGCCGTGCCGCCGGTGGCGATGAGGTCGTCGACCAGGATCACGCGCTCGCCCGGCTGCACCGCGTCGACATGCATCTCCATCTCGTCGGTGCCGTATTCCAGCGCATAGGACATGCTGACCGTCTTGTGCGGCAGCTTGCCCTTCTTGCGGATCGGCACGAAGCCGGCCGAGACCTGATGCGCGACCGCGCCGCCGAGAATGAAGCCGCGCGCCTCGATGCCCGCGACCTTGTCGATCTTCGAGCCGGCCCAGGGATGCACCAATTCGTCGACCGCGCGGCGGAACGCGCGTGCGTCCGCCAGCAGCGTCGTGATGTCCCGGAACAGGATGCCCGGCTTCGGATAGTCCGGAATGGTGCGGACCGTGTTCTTGATGTCCAGATCGAACGTCATCGTGCACTCGCTACCTTATTTGGCCGTGACCGCGAGGAATCCGTCATTGCGAGCGAAGCGAAGCAATCCAGGGCCACGAAAACAACTCTGGATCGCTTCGTCGCTCGCGCTCCTCGCGATGACGGCAACCACCTGTTACCCCGGCTGATTGAGCCGGAACGCATTCTCCACGATCCTCAAACCCACGGCATCGCCGAGCGACATCAGCGATTCCGGGTGGAACTGCACGCCGCCGACCGGCAGCGTCTTGTGCTCGATCGCCATCGCCACGCCGTCCTCGGTCGCCGCCGTCACCGTCAGCACCTCCGGCATGCTGTCGCGCTCGACGAACAGCGAATGATAACGGCCGATGACGATCTCGTTCGGCAACCCCTGCATCAGGCGGCCGCCGCGCACCTGGACCCGCGACGGCCTTCCATGCGCCGGCTGAGCCAGCTGCCCGAGCTGGCCGCCGAAATACTCGCCCATCGCCTGCACGCCCAGGCACACGCCGAAGATCGGCAGCTTCTTGGCAAGCGCCGCGTCGATGGTGGTCGAAATCTTGAAGTCCTCCGGGCGGCCCGGCCCCGGCGACAGCACGATCAGATCCCAGCTGCGCTCGGCCAGCATCTTCAGGGCGTGGACGTAACGCACCACGGTGACGTTGGCGCCGACCTGGCGGAAATAATCGGCCAGCATGTGCACGAAGGAGTCGTCGTGATCGATCAGCAGCACGTTCTTGCCGGAGCCGGTGGCGTCCGGCGCGGTCGAGGACAGCGGCTTCGGCGGATCGCCGCGCAGGGCTTGGAACAAGGCCGCCGCCTTGACCTGGCACTCGCGATCCTCGGCCGCGGGATCGGAATCGAACAAACAGGTGGCGCCGACGCGGACCTCGGCAAGCCCGTCCTTCATGCGGATGGTGCGGATGGTCAGACCGGTGTTGATCGAGCCATCGAAGTTCACCGCGCCGATAGCGCCGGCATACCAGCGCCGCGGCGAGCGCTCATGGTCCTCGACGAACTGCATCGCCCACAGTTTTGGCGCGCCGGTCACGGTCACGGCCCAGGCGTGGGTCAGGAACGCGTCGAGCGCGTCGAAGCCCGGCCGCAGCATGCCTTCGACATGGTCGACGGTGTGGAACAGCTTCGAATAGGTTTCGATCTGGCGGCGCGCGAGCACCTTGATGGTGCCGGGGACGCAGATGCGCGCCTTGTCGTTGCGGTCGACGTCGGTGCACATGTTGAGCTCGAACTCGTCCTTCTCCGAGTTCAGGAGCTGGCGGATCTGCTCGGCATCGCCGATGGCGTCGCGGCCGCGGGCGATGGTGCCGGAGATGGGACAGGTCTCGACCCGACGGCCGTCGGAGCGGACGAACATTTCCGGCGAGGCCGAGACGAGAAACTCGCCATCGCCGAGATTCATCAGGGCGCCATAGGGCGACGGGTTGATGCGGCAGAGCCGCTGGAACACTTCGGCCGGCGAACGCTCGCAGGGCTCGGCGAACAGCTGGCCGGGCACCGCCTCGAACAGATCGCCGCGGGCGAACGCCGCACGGGCCTTCTCGACCGTGGCCTGATACTCTCCGGGCGCGTGGTCGGCGAAGCCCTGGCGCGGCTCCTTGAGATAGACGCTCGCGTCGGTTTCGCGCGGCAGAGCGGAGGTCGACTGGCCGTTCCAGGAAAAATCGTAAGAAAGGACCACGCCGCGGCCGGTGGCGCGGTCGTAGGCCAGCAGGCGGTCGGGCACATAGAGCACGATGTCGCGCTGGTCTTTCTCGCGCGGCCGCTTCTGCTCGAGATCCTCGATCTGAAACACGAGGTCGTAGGCGAAGGCGCCGAACAGGCCGAGCAGCGGATCGTCATTGGCCGCGAGCGCCGCGATCATCGCCCGCACCAGCGACATCACGCTGGCGCGCCGCGTACGCTGGTCCTCCTCGACCGGCGCGGGCCCGCGGACGATGTGGCCGGCCAGCCGCGCCGGGGAGGCCTCGGTGATCACCACGCAGGGCTCGCGCAGCGTGTCCTTCAGGAACGCGATCAGCACCTCGCCGCGGCGGTTCAGCGCCTGCAGGGTGAAATCCGTGCCCTTGGTCTCAAGCACCAGCGGCGGATCGGCGAATCCGAGATCGAAACTCTCGTAGCGGCCAGGCACGGTCGTGCCGGAGGACAGCACCACGCCGCGGCGGCGGTCGAGCAGGTCGATCAGGTCGTCGAGCCGGCTGGCGCCGCCGGAAAACTGCTCGACGGCGCGCGTGATCGCGAGTCCGCTCGAGGTGCGGTAGTCGCTGCGGGCCGGAAGGGCGAAAACGGTCCTGTTCATGGGGTCCTCTTGGGCGTCCTCTTACGGAATTTGCCGAGGAAACGCCACACAGGACCAACCGGAAGCCGCCGCTGCGTGGCGGCCCCTCTGCGATCGAATGTCAAATGAATCGCACCGGCCACCTTTTACAAGGTGCGCCACCAGAGACGGGCTGGGCGGACGAGGGTGCTCATGGGACGGAACTGACCACGGGCGGAGGCCGCGGTCAAGGGCGGCAGGGCCACAGGTGGGGGGTAGGATGAGGCGCCAGATCAGCAGAGGAGCCGCGAGTCGGCTGCCCAATACAGTGCCCTCGCCCCTTGTGGGAGAGGGCATGTGCGGCCCATCCGCGAACGCGGTTGGGTGAGGGGTCTCTCTCAACGAGTGTCGCTTGCAGAGGCATACCCCTCACCCAACCGCAATTGCCGCTCTGTCCTACATGCCCTCTCCCACAAGGGGGCGAGGGCGCAGTCACGCACACCGGCCGGCGAGGCGAAGGCGAGAGCCTTGGCTGTGCGAGAACGGAACATGCATCGGCATTCTCGCGACATGTCTGCCCGAGTCATGATCATCAATCCCGCCCTCTCCAAGTCGAGGGCGCGGGGAAGGCCGGGCATCGGCTGATGCCCGTGGCCCGCCTGCAGCAAAAAAGCAGGCGGCTGTCACCACAGGTCAGCCGGACGACCGGCCTTCCCTGCGCGATGGTCACGCACTCTCCCCGGGGACCGGGCTTGATTGCCCCCGTGACCGGCGGGTCATCATCACCACCAGAGTAGCCTCAGCATCGGGAGGCCAGGACCATGCGACTTCGCCGTGCGCTCAAGCCCACGCGCTCGTCGCGGCCGGCGTGCTGGAGCGCAGCGCGCAACGTGGCGGCGACGGACATGTTGAAGACGATATGAAGGATCGATTCGGGAATCGTGATCTCCTTTGCCAGACGTGCGTTCAGCTGGGGCCAGTCATGCCGTTTCCTTCGCGCCTCATCGCCACGCGAGCTTGCTGAAGCGCACCGATGACCCGATCGAGTTCTTCGGCCGCCATGAAGACCTCGATGTCTCCGTCAGTGCGCGAAGACAGCACCAACCCGACGCTGTCGCCGACGACGCGAACCAGCACGCATGCATCGTCACCAGAGGATGTGTCTACGAACGTGATAGGGTCGATGGTCATGCGAGATCCAACATCGTTTGCCAGGTTAGCAGATATCGAGGGTCGTTGGCTTCGACATGCCACCAAACTGACGGTGCGCTCCCCTCCCCACAAGGGCAGGGCTATCGCATATGACCAATCTGAGTTTTTCGCGAGACCGTCTCCACATCGTCATGCCCGGGCTCCGTCCCGGGCATCCACATCGTTCTCAGCATGCCGTACGACGTGGATGGCCGGGACAAGCCCGGCCATGACGACGTGGGGACAGACGAGCGCAACACTTCGATCGTCAAATGCGACAGCCCTGCCCGCAAGGGTGAGAGGAGTTCACCGATATCGGGGGGAGAGGTTGCATTCAAGCTTGACGAGATGAGCCCTCGCGCACCGTCCAACAGCCGGTTTCAAGTCCCCGGCCTCACCAGCCCGAGCTCCGCAAACTTCTGCTCCGTCGCGACCACCGCGTTTTCGTACACCTCGCCGCGCTCGACGAAGTAGTTGAAGTAGCCGGCCGGCGTCTCCGGCTGAATCTCGACGAGATCGACGCTCTTGTATTTCGGATCGGTGATGACACCCGCCGCGATCAGATCATTGATGCGCTTGAGCGCGTCGACCTCGGCCTTGTAGCCGACCGAGAACCACATCTCGTACGTCCAGTCCTGCACCTCGAACCAGTTTTGCGGCACTTCACCCTGCCATCCCCCAGCGAGCGGGCGGACGGCGAAGATGCGGTCGAAGCCGTGCAGCTCGGAGACGATGCAGGCGCGGTGATAGGCTCCGTCCATCTGTCCCTCGGGCAGCGTGGTGAAGCCGTACAGCGACAGCCATAGCGCCGCCTTGATCGCCTCCGGCGTGATCGGGCGGATCGCGCGCTCGGCCGAAACGTCGGAGGCGTAGCGGCGGTCGCGCTTGGCCGCCGACTGCAGCGCCTTTGCGCCATGGGCGTTGGGAATCGACTTCTCCGACGGCAGCAGCGCCCGCGCGGCGTCGTTGCCATAGAGGCAGCCTGTGCCAGTCTCGGGATCGTAGGTGTTGAACACGACGCCGATCGGGGTGCCGTTCAGCGTCTCCGCGGCGTGCATGAAATCGGCCTCGCTGCGCACCGGGACATATTGCTGGGCCGGCAGCAGCCGGTCGGCGATCACGTTGAACGGTCCGTCGCGCCAGTCCGGCCACGAGACGAACCGCGTCAACGCCTCCGCATAGGCCGGCCGAAACACGCCGGGATAGCCGAACATCACGGTGCGCAACTGCGAAGTGGGATCACGGAGACGATCCGAAGAGATCAGCTGGTCGCGCAGGTCCAGCCCCTGCAACCACGCCGACAGCACCAGGATCTGGCCCGAGGTCGCCGTGACCAGATCGGGGGTGACGCCCCAGGCCCGGGCGGTGTCGAGGAAGCCGGCACCATGGGCGTTCAGGCCGCCCAGCCCGGCCAGCGCAAAGGCCACACGCACGGCTCTCTCCGTCAGCAGAAGCACCTGACGATGCTACCTCAGATTGCTTTTGCAGCGCAACGGGCAACACCCCGCTGTTCGCCGTGCGAACGCAGGACAGGGCCCGCGAACATGATCACCGCGCCAATCCCCCGCAAATCCACGGTGATTCGCGGGCATATGACGTCGGCAAGAGGCGTAAAAACTGCAGCTGCCGGCTGTGACCGACATCACAACCTCATGTTGCGCGCGTGCGCACAGCCTTTTTCACCTATCCGCGGTTGCTCTGAGCCCAAAAAGTTACATAACTTGGCTCGGCGCGAGGGCAACACTGTTGTCAATCTGCAATAGTGTGGCAATGATTGGTTAACCATATTGAATTACCTTGGTTAACATGGCTCGCGGCAAACAGCCTTCCGTGTCGCATGCGCTCCCGAAGCAGCAGACGCTGCTCGATTGCTTCCTCGAGGCGCAGGCGAAGAGGACGAAGCGTCGACGGCGATCCGCCGACGGGGCGGCCAGCGCGGTCTCTGCGGATCCGACGAACAACGGTTCGGTCGGCGACGAGACCGAGCCCCTGCCGACCGACGCCGAGACCGCCCGCGCGGTCTGACCCGCGCGGTTCGGTCGTTCGGCGCGAATCCCTCAGATCATCCGAGATGCTTGTGGAAGAACGCCGTGGCGCGGCCCCAGGCGAGTTCGGCCGCAGCGCGATCGTGCACCGTCATGCGCTGCTCGTTCACGAAGGCATGCTCGGCATCGTAGCGATACAGCTCGAGCGATTTACCCGCGGCTTGCATCGCTTTCTCGAAACCATCCACCAGCGCCGGCGTGCACCAATCGTCCTTGTTGGCGAAATGCGCCTGTAGCGGAATCTTGACGTCGGCGGGCTTGGCCGCCTGCTCCGGCGGAATGCCGTAGAACACCACGCCGGCGGTGAGCTCGTCGATCCGGGTGGCGCCGATGATCGTCACCGCGCCGCCGAGGCAGAAGCCGGTGAGTCCGACCTTGGCACCGTTGCGCGCCAGATATTGCGCGGCGCCGCGCACGGTCTGGGTGGTCGCATCCATGAAGTCGAGCGAGTTCATCTCGCGTCCCGCGGCGTCCGTGTCGTGATACGGCACCACGGTGCCCTTGTAGAGATCGGGCGCCAGGGCATTGAAGCCGGCCAGCGCGAAGCGGTCGCACATCCCCTTGATCTGGTCCTGCAGGCCCCACCATTCCTGAATGACGACGACGCCCGGCGCATCGGCCTTTGCCGCCTTGGCGAGATAGCCCTTGGCCTCCTGGCCGTCGGGGCGCTTGAAGCTGATCAGGGTGCCCATGTGGTCCTCCGTCGTTTCTGATTGGGAATTGGGCATGCGGTTTACCGCAAATCCCGTGACGGTGCGACAACAGGCGCGCCGGCTTCGCTCGAACGTGAGCGCATGGGCCATCCCCTCTTCCCCCGTCATCCCGGGGCGCGCGGAGCGCGAGCCCGGAATCCATAACCACGACTGACGATGAGGATCCGGAATCGGCGTGACGCCGTTCTTCGCCACGTGCCGGCCTGTGGATATGGATTCCGGGCTCGCGCTCCGCGCGCCCCGGAATGACGGAGAGAGTGCGCTTGTGGCTCGGAAGCTTCCGGCTGGAGGCGGCTACGCGCACTACACCGGCATCGCGCGCGGCGCGAACAGGATCACGGCCATCCCGGCCAGGCAGATCAACGCGCCGGCGACGTCCCAGACATCCGGGCGATGGCCTTCGACCAGCCAGCCCCACAGCAGCGCCGCCGCGATGTAGATGCCGCCATAGGCGGCATAGGCGCGGCCGGCGAGCGGGCTGTCGGCGAAGGTGAGCAGCGCGGCGAAGCCGGCCAACGCGGCGATTCCAGGCAGCAGCCACAGCGGCGACTGGCCGAGGCGCAGCCAGGACCAGAACGCGAAGCAGCCGGCGATCTCGAGAACGGCGGCGCCGGCGAAGGCCAGCAGCGAGGACATCCGGTGAACTCCCCTTTTGACGGCTTCGCTTGGGCAACAAAAAAGCCCCCGGAGGGGCTTTTCCGTCTCGTCGGCTCGTTGCCCCGCTCAGTGAGCGGCGGCCCAGACACGCTTCTTGGTGAAGTACATCAGGCCGGCGAAGATGATCAGGAAGATGAAGACCTGGTAGCCGAGGCGCTTGCGGGCTTCCATGTGCGGCTCGGCAGTCCACATCAGGAAGGTCGCGACGTCGTGGGCGTACTGGGCGACGGTCGTGGGCGAGCCGTCGTCATAGGTCACCTGGCCGTCCGAAATCGGCTTCGGCATCTTGATCGCGTGGCCGGGGAAGTACTTGTTGTAGTACGAGCCTTCCGGAATGGTCACGCCGTGCGGCGGGTTGTCCTCATAGCCCTGCAACAGCGCGTTGATATAGTTCGGGCCCTGCTCCTGGAACTGGGTGAAGAAGTCGATGATGAACCAGGGGAAGCCGCGCTTATAGGAACGGGCCTTGGCGATCAACGACAGGTCGGGCGGAGCGGCGCCGCCATTGGCGGCACGCGCGGCCTGCTCGTTCGGGAACGGCGACGGGAAGTAGTCCGCCGGGCGGCCCGGACGCTCGAACATGTCGCCGGCGTCGTTCGGACCGTCCTTGACCTTGTACTCGGCCGCAAAAGCCGCAGCCTGGGCCGGCGTGTAGCCGGGACCGCCGGGCTCGGCGAGGTTGCGGAACGCCACGTATTGCAGCGAATGGCAGTTCGAGCAGACTTCCTTGTAGACCTTGAGGCCGCGCTGCACGGCGCCGCGATCGAAGGTGCCGAACGGACCGGCAAACGACCACTTCGCCGACGGCGGGTTCTCCTGCCCTTCGCTGGCGCGGGCGTCGCCCATGCCGCCGGCGAGCAGCGACACTGCCGCGACCAGCGCGATCACCGCCGAGACCATTGGCGCGGCCTTGCGGCCGGACTTCGCCAACACGTCGTCGGCGATCGAGTTCGGCAGCGGCCGCGGCGTCTCGATGCGGGCGAGCAGCGGCAGCACGATCAGGAAGTAGGCGAAGTACAAGACCGTCAGGATGCGGCCGAGCACGACGTAGACGCCCTCCGGCGGCTGCGCGCCGAGATAGCCGAGGCCGATGCAGACGATGAAGAAGATCCAGAAGAACTGCTTGCCGAGCGGCCGGTACTTGTTCGAGCGGGTCTTGGCCGAGTCGAGCCAGGGCAGGAACACCAGCACGATGATCGCGGCAAACATCGCCACGACGCCGGCCAGCTTGTTCGGGATCGAGCGCAGGATCGCGTAGAACGGCAGGTAGTACCATTCGGGCACGATGTGCGCCGGGGTGACCGCCGGGTTGGCCGGGATGTAGTTGTCGGCCTCGCCGAGATAGTTCGGCATGTAGAAGATGAACCAGGAATAGAAGATCAGGAAGCAGGTGACGCCGAAGAAGTCCTTGATCGTCGCGTACGGCGTGAACGGCACCATGTCCTTCTCGGTCTTCGGCTCGACGCCGGCCGGATTGTTCTGGCCGGCGACGTGCAGCGCCCAGACGTGCAGCACGACCACGCCGGCGATCAGGAACGGCAGCAGGTAGTGAAGCGCGAAGAAGCGGTTCAGCGTAGGATTACCGACGGAGTAGCCGCCCCACAGCAGGGTCACGATGCTCTCGCCGAAATACGGCACGGCCGAGAACAGGTTGGTGATGACGGTAGCGCCCCAGAAGCTCATCTGGCCCCACGGCAGCACGTAGCCCATGAAGCCCGTGGCCATCATCAGGAGATAGATGATGACGCCGAGGATCCAGAGCACCTCGCGCGGCGCCTTGTATGACCCGTAATAGAGGCCGCGGAACATGTGGATGTAGACGGCCAGGAAGAACATCGACGCGCCGCAGGCATGCATGTTGCGCAGCAGCCAGCCGTAATTCACGTCGCGGACGATCAGCTCGACCGACTTGAAGGCGAGGTCGGCGTGCGGCGTATAGTGCATCGCCAGGATGACGCCGGTCAGGATCTGCACCCCCAGCATCATCGAGAGGATGGCGCCGAACGTCCACCAGTAGTTCAGGTTCCGCGGCGTCGGATAGGCAACGAAGGACGAATGGACCAGGCCGATGATGGGGAGTCGCTGCTCGAACCACTTCAAGGCGGGGTGGCTCGGCTGGTAGTCAGAAGGTCCACTCATGATGCGTTCCTGAAAGAATTATCTTGCACGATCGAGCTTGAGCTTGCGGGCGTAACGTCCGCTCAGCCGATCTGGATCTTGGTGTCGGAAACGAACTGATAGGGCGGGACGGGCAGGTTCAGCGGCGCCGGTCCCTGGCGGACGCGACCCGACGCATCGTATTGCGAGCCGTGGCACGGGCAGAAGAAGCCGTCGTAATTGCCTTCATGGGCGATCGGGATGCAGCCGAGATGGGTGCAGATGCCGATCACGACCAGCCACTGCTCGTGACCGTCCTTGGTGCGCGACTGGTCGGTCGCCGGATCGATCAGGCTCGAGACCGGGACTGCGCGAACCTCCTCGACCTGCTTCTTGGTGCGGTGGGAGATGTAGATCGGCTTGCCGCGCCAGAACACCTTGATGTCCTGACCTTCGGCCACCGGCGTGAGGTCGACCTCGATCGGCGCACCGGCCGCGATGGTCGAGGCATCGGGATTCATCTGGGAGATGAAGGGCCACAGGGCGGCCACGCCACCGACCGCTGCGGTCGCGCCCGTGGCGACGAAGAGAAAATCCCGGCGTGTCGGATGATCCGCAGTAGACGCTGTCACGATTCCAACCCTTTCTTTCGTTGCAGCCGGCGCAACGCCCCGCTCGACGTGTCAGATCTCAACGTTGGAGATCACGTGACCGGGAGATGCCTGCCGGCGCCCGCGTCCCCCGCGGCGGCAGAAAACAGCTCGTACTACCGCCCCGGTAGGAACAAGCTGTCCAGAATCGTTCTATTGGCACCCTTGCGATACGAGCGCAAGCCCGCTATCGGCCCCGCAGCACGCCATGCACCAATTCCGGCTGGCGAAGCGGACTTTCCGCATCATCCTTAAGACCAATTCGCATGCAGATCGCGCTCTATCAGCCCGACATTCCGCAGAACACCGGAACGATTCTACGCCTGTGCGCCTGCCTCGGGCTCGCGGCCCACGTCATCGAGCCCGCGGGCTTTCCGGTGTCGGACCGCCATTTCCGGCGCGCCGGCATGGACTATCTCGACCAGCTGGAATGGCGGCGCCACGATTCCTGGAGCGCCTTCGAGCGCTGGCGGGCGGTGTCCGGCCATCGCCTGCTGCTGCTGACGACCAAGGCCACGACGTCCTATCTGGACATGACCTATCGGCCCAACGACATCCTGCTGCTCGGACGCGAGAGCGCCGGCGTCCCCGACACGGTGGCAGAGGCGGCCGATGCGCAGCTGCGCATTCCGCTCAAGCCGGGGCTGCGCTCGCTGAATGTCGCGATGGCGGCGGCGATGGCCGCCGGCGAGGCGCTGCGCCAGGTTGGACATTTCGTCCAATTGCAATCTGAGCAAGGAGGGCAAGCGTGAGCTACGCGGTGAAGGAAATCTTCATGACCCTGCAGGGCGAAGGCGCCCAGGCGGGGCGGGCCGCGGTGTTCTGCCGCTTCGCCGGCTGCAACCTGTGGAGCGGCCGCGAGGCCGATCGCGCAACTGCGACGTGCCGGTTCTGCGACACCGACTTCGTCGGCACCGACGGCACGCTGGGCCGACGGTACGACAGCGCCGCTGATCTCGCCGAGGCGGTCGCCGGGCAATGGACAGGCGGGGCGGCCTCCCGCTATACGATCCTCACCGGCGGCGAGCCGCTGCTGCAGGTCGATGCGGAGCTGATCGCCGCCCTCCATGCCCAGGGCTTCGCCGTGGGGATCGAGACCAACGGAACGCTCATTCCGCCCGATGGCATCGACTGGATCTGCGTCAGCCCGAAAGCCGGGGCCGAGCTGAAGCTCCGGCAGGGCCACGAGCTGAAGCTGGTCTATCCGCAAGCCGGCGCCGAGCCCGACAAGTTCGAAGGCCTCGCCTTCGAACGCTTTTCGCTGCAGCCGATGGACGGGCCGGAGGCGGCCGCGAACACGGCGCGCGCCATTGACTATTGCCAGCATCATCCGCAATGGCGGCTCAGCCTGCAGACGCACAAGATGATCGGCATCAGATAGGATTGTGACTGAACCGATGTGGGAATTGACCAAGTCTTTTACCTTCGAGGCCGCGCATACGCTGCCGATCACCACGCTCGGCGAGGCCAGCCAGGAGATCCACGGCCATTCCTTCCGCGCCGAGGTCACGGTGCGCGGGGCCACCACCAATCCGGAGACCGGCATGGTGGTCGATTTCGGCGTGCTGACGCAGCGCCTGGGCGAGGTCGAGGCCATGCTCGACCACAAGTTCTTGAACAAGATCGAGGCGATCGGGCTGCCGACCCTGGAGAATCTGTCGCGCTTCATCTACGAGCGCGTCCGCTCCATCGGCCACGTCACCAAGGTCAGCGTCCATCGCGACAGCTGCCGCGAGACCTGCACCTATTTCGGTCCGCAGGACTGATCGATTGTGGTAGGACCTCACCTGCAGCGACGACAGCGCTGTCACCTGCTTCTGTCATGGAGTCTTGACAGCGCGGTGAACGCCAACGTGCCAGGGGGACGTCCATGACCACTGCCGCCATCGAGGATCGCAAGGCCCGCGCCCGCGCCTGGTTCGAGAGCCTGCGCGACCAGATCTGCGCGGCGTTCGAGCGGCTCGAGGACGAGGCGCCGGCCGAGCTGTATCCGCGCGCGCCCGCCCGCTTCGTGCGCACGCCCTGGGAGCGCACCGACCATGGCGGCGGACATGGCGGCGGCGGCGTCATGAGCATGATGCACGGGCGGCTGTTCGAGAAGGTCGGCGTGCACTGCTCGACGGTGCATGGCGAGTTCGCGCCGGAATTCCGCAGCCAGATCCCCGGCGCCGCCGAGGACCCGCGGTTCTGGGCCTCCGGCATCTCGCT
This sequence comes from Bradyrhizobium aeschynomenes, assembly GCF_013178945.1. GTDB lineage: Bacteria > Pseudomonadota > Alphaproteobacteria > Rhizobiales > Xanthobacteraceae > Bradyrhizobium > Bradyrhizobium aeschynomenes. The sequence continues at coordinate 718,752 of NZ_JABFDM010000001.1, read as the reverse complement.
GATCGCGCATCTGCGGTCGCCGCATGTGCCGGCGGTGCACATGAACACCCGCTTCGTCGTCACCACCAAGGCCTGGTTCGGCGGCGGCGCCGATCTCACCCCGGTGCTGGATCGCCGCCGCACCCAGGAGGACCCGGATACGGTCGCCTTCCACGCCGCGATGAAGAGCGCCTGCGATGCGCACGCGGCCGTGGCACCTTACGACAAATACAAGAAGTGGTGCGACGAGTACTTCTATCTGCCCCACCGCAAGGAGCCGCGCGGCATCGGCGGCATCTTCTACGACCACCACGACTCCGGCGACTGGGAGGCCGATCTCGCCTTCACGCAGGCCGTCGGCCGCGCCTTTCTGACCGTCTATCCGGAGCTGGTCCGGCGCAATTTCAGCGCTGAATGGACCGACGCCGACCGCGAGGAGCAATTGATCCGCCGCGGCCGCTATGTCGAATTCAACCTGCTTTATGACCGCGGCACCACATTTGGGCTGAAAACCGGTGGCAATGTGGAGTCCATATTGTCGTCGATGCCGCCCGAAGTGAAATGGCCCTGAAACCCTCGTTCGATTGAACCGTAAGATTGTTATGACCGCCGCCCTCCCCCGCGCCATGCTGATCGACATGGATGACACCATCCTGTCGGCCTATGGCCGACCCGAGATCGCCTGGAACATCGTCGCCACCGAGTTTGCCGACGAGCTTCGACCGCATTCGTCCCAGGCGGTGGCGGCCGCGATCCTGGCCTCGGCGCGCAGCTTCTGGTCGGTCGCCGGCGCCGAGTGGCGGATGAAGCTGATCCAGGCGCGCCAGGAGGTGGTCAAGCGCGGCTTCGCGGCGCTGGCGAACCACGGCCCTGCCCTCCCCGTCGAGCTTGCCATTCAGGTTGCCGACCGCTTCACGGCCTATCGCGACGAACAGATGTTCGTCTTCCCCGGCGCGCATGAGGCCATCGACGAATTCAAGGCGCGCGGCATCAAGCTCGCGCTGGTCACCAATGGCGAGGCCGGGCAACAGCGCGCCAAGATCGAGCGCTTCGCGCTGGCGCACCGCTTCGACCACATCCAGATCGAGGGCGAGCACGGTTTCGGCAAGCCGGAGGAGCGCGCCTATTGGCACGCGATGGAGCGGCTCGGCGTCGGACCTGAAGACACCTGGATGATCGGCGACAATCTGGAATGGGAGATCGAGGCGCCGCAGCGGCTCGGCATCTACTCGATCTGGATCGACGTCCATGGCGACGGCCTGCCCGAGGGCACTCACGTCAAGCCGAACCGCATCATCCGCTCGCTGACCGAGTTGCTGCCCGCCCGCTAGGCCGCCGGGCCGCGCTCATCTGGGTCGCTTCGGCGGCGCGGACCGCTTGTGCTCCTCCATCAGCATCGCCACGAAGGCCGTGACTTTCGGCGCGCGGAATCGCGCGGCGGGATAGACCGCATGGATGCCGCCCGCGGGCAGCGTCCAGGACGGCAGGATGGCAACGAGCCGGCCGGCTGCGAGATCGTCCCTGATCAGGAAATCGGGCAGCACCGCCAGACCGCCGCCGGCCAAGGTCGCAGCGAGCACCGCAGGCGTCGTGTTGATGGTCAGCGCCCGGCTCATCCGGACGCTTTCGCGCTCGCTGTCGCCTCTTGTGAATTGCCACGCGAGCGGCTCCTTCAGCGCTGCGTTCGCCACGAACGGCAGCGAGGCGAGGTCCCTCGGATGCGCGACGCGCTTGACCACCCCCGGAGCGGCCACCAGCAGCTGACGGAAGCTGCCGATACGGCGCGTCTGCAGCGTGGAGTCGTCGAGCCATCCCACGCGGATCGAAAGATCGATCTGGCTCGCGATGAGGTCGACCTTGCTGTCGGAGAGGATCAGTTCGATGCGACAGGCGGGATAGGTCCGCGAGAACGCCGTCACGACCGGAGCGAGAATGCAGGTGCCGTAGTCGTTCGGGGCAGCGATGCGCAGCAAGCCCATCGGTACGGCGTTGGTCTGCGCCAGCTCGGCCATCGCGCTCTCGGCCTCTCGCAGGATCGCGGCACACCGCGCGTGCAGCAGCCGCCCGGCTTCCGTCGGCTCGACACGACGCGTGGTCCGCACCAGCAGGTCCGTCTTCAGCTCGCGCTCGAGCTGGGCGACCTGCTGGCTGACCACCGCCTTGGTGATCCCGAGCCGGTCGGCCGCGCGGGTGAACGAGGCGGAGTCCACCACCGCTGCAAAGTAGACGAGGCGATTGAGATTGATCGGCTCCACGTCGACGCCCTCCGCTTAATTGTCTGTCACAAGCATACAGTCTGTCTGATTATGCCCTGCTTCTAAACAAAAGAGAACGCGCTATGTCGACATGATGCCGAACCAAGAAGAGGCGTGGACATGCGATTGACCTATCTGTTCGATCCGTTGTGCGGATGGTGCTACGGCGCCGGCCCGGCGATCGAAAAGCTCGCGGCCGTCGACGACATCGCGCTCGAGCTGCTGCCCACCGGCCTGTTCGCAGGTCGCGGTGCCGGCAGGATCGATGCGCAGTTTGCCGAATATGCCTGGAGCAACGATCAGCGCATCGCCAAGCTGACCGGGCAGCGCTTCTCCGACGACTACCGCAAGCGCATCCTCGGAGCTGGCGGCGCGTTCGACTCGACGGCTGCCTCGCTCGGCCTGACGGCGGTTCACATCACCGATCCCGGTCGCGAGATCACCGCCCTGAAGGAGCTGCAGCTTGCGCGTTATGTGCAAGGGCAGGACATCGTGAGCATCGCCGGCGTGGGCGAGATCCTTCTATCACTGGGCCTTGCGGCCGCCGCCGAGCGGATGCTGAAGCGGGATCATTCGCTCGTCGAAACCCATGGCCGCCGGATTCAAACCGCGCAGAGCTTGATGCGACGCCACGGGTTGTCCGGCGTCCCGTCGCTGCTGGCCGGTGATGACGCCGACCAGAGATCGCTGCCCGGCAGCGTGCTGTACGAACCGATCGATGGTCTGCTCGCGCAGCTTCGAGCGGGCTGACCCGGTCGGCACCACCAACATTCCCACCTCTACCGGCCGTTGCGGGCCGCCGGAGCGCGGCCGGCTGCCCCGCTCCATCATTTTACGACGCCAAGGAGACCACGATGCCCACACGGAGACAGATCATGACGTCAGTAATAGCAGGAACCGCCGCAGCCGTTCTCGGCTCGTCCGGAAGCGGCCATGCCGCCGAGAGCAAGCTCAACTGGACGCATTTCCCGGCAGGCCCGAACGGCTTCTTCCGCGCGCCCGTGCTGCTTTCGGGCCCGACCGAAGCGATGCTGATCGATGGCGGCTTCAACTATCCGGATGGCCGTGCGGTGGCCGCCGCCATCAAGGCGAGCGGCAAGAAACTCACGGCGATCTATGTCAGCCAGTCGGACCCCGACTACTATTTCAGCCTCAAGCCGCTTCGGGAGGCTTTCCCGGGCGCGAAGGTGATCGCCGCGACGGCAACCATCGAGGCGATCAAGGGCAACGTCGAGAAGAAGCTCGCGGTGTGGGGACCGCAGCTGAAGGAGAACGGCCCGCAGACGATGGCCGATATCGTGCTGCCCGAGGCTTTTGACGGCGCATCGCTCACGGTCGATGGCGAAACAGTCGAGATCGTCGCAGCCGAGGGGCTCGCCAACCGCCGCTATCTCTGGGTGCCCTCGCTCAAGGCGGTGTTCGGCGGCGTGATGATCTTCTCGGGCGTCCATGTCTGGACTGCCGACACGCCGGCCAAGGAGCAGCGCGCGGCCTGGATCGCCACCCTCGACAAGATCGCCGCACGCGCGCCGGCCGTCGTGGTTGCCGGTCATGCCGTCGCCGATGCCGCAACTGATCTGTCCGGCGTCCGGCACACCAAGGCCTATCTCATCGCGTTCGAGGAGGAGCTCGACAAGGCCAAGGACGCCGCGGCGCTGAAGGCCGCGATGGAGGCGAAGTTTCCCGGCCTCGGCATGGGCGTCGCCCTCGACATCGGCGCCAAGGTGACGAAGGGCGAGATGAAGTGGGGCTGAGGCAGCCCCGCCTTCGTGGCGCAGTCGATTAGTCCAAATGCGGCACCCGATATGGCGCTCCCGCGCCATGCCGGGCGGCACGTTCACGCGGCATTCACCCTGCCGGCACACCGGACCTTAACCAGCCGCGCCGTTCGCGGCGCCCCCCGGTGCCCTACGGAGCAACCGTAACCCAATCGAAATCGGCCCGGCGTCTGATGACTGCGGGGCTTGGAGGGGGACAAGGCGGCCGGCCCGTGCGCGCCGCTTCGACCGATCGCAAGCCGTTGGTGCAGCATCGGTGTCATGGCTCTCAATCTGCCGCAGATCTCGTTGAGCGTGTCGATCAAGAACTCGCTCCTGACCTCCGTCTTCCTGCTGCTGCTGATCCTCGGCGGCGTATCGGTGCTGGCGACGATGCGGCTGTCGGCATTGCAGGACGCGGTCGAGAGCATCAACCGCGACCGGCTGCCGAAGATCCGCGCTCTCGGCGATCTCGACGTCGACATCGCTCATGCTCACCTCGTCGCGATCCGTGCTGCACTGTCCACGGCGACCGAACCGCGCGCTGCGGCCGAGCAGGAGCTGCGACGCCGTACCACCGAGGTCGACGCGCAGATCGCGCGCTTCAGGGACACGATCGGCAGCGACGCGCCGATGAAGATGGCGTTCGATCAGTTCGTCAACAAATGGGACATGTACCAGAAGCAGCAGGCGGTGATGCTCGAGCCGGAGGTCGGCGCCGACCGCGACCGCCTGGAGCACGTCGTCAACATCGAGACGCCGCCGGTCTTCCAGGCCGTCGTCGACGCCATCGGGCACGCCATCAAGCTCGCCGATCACCGCGCCGACAGCGCGATCGACAGCGCGACCCTGGATGCGCAGGTGTTCCGCCTGGTGCTGTGGTCGGTCAACGGCGTCAGCGTCATGATCGGGCTCGCCACGCTGCTGTTCGTCATTCATGACGTGTCGATGCCGATCTTCCGCATCACCCGCAGCATGGAGGCAATCGCCAAGGGCGAGCTGCAGACCGAGATCCCCTACGCCGATCACACCAACGAGCTCGGCATGATGGCGCGGGCGCTGGCCGTGTTCCGCACCAGCCTGGTCGAGAACGAACGTCTCAACGCCGCGACCCGGACGCTGTCCGAACTGAGCGAATGGCTGCAATCGGCGAAGTCCGAGCCCGAGCTATACCAGATGATCTCGACGGTGCTCGGCGGCCTGATGCCCGAATGCACCGGCACCCTGTACATCTATGCCGACAGCCGCGACGTGCTCGAGGTCGCCGCCGAATGGAACGGCGCCTCGACGACCCGCTCCCTGCACCCCGACGATTGCTGGAGCCTGCGCCGCGGCCACGTCTACATCCACGGCACGAGCGAGGTCGAATTCCCCTGCGATCACGTGCACGACGAGGTCAATGAGAACTACTGCTGCATTCCGATCCTCGCCCATGGCGAGACCGTCGGCCTGCTGCACGTCGAGTACAACTTCAAAGGCAACGAGACCGCGGCCGAGGCCAAGGCGCGCTTCGCCGATCGCGCCCGTCTCGGCCTCGCCTGCGCCGAGCATCTGTCGATCGCGATCGCCAATGTGAAGCTGCGCGAGGGCCTGCGCGATCAGTCGCTGCGCGATGCGCTGACCGGGCTGAACAACCGCCGCTGTCTGGTCGAGACCGCACGCCGCGAATTGCTGCGCGCCGCGCGCAGCCGCACGCCGGTCAGCGTGGTGACGCTGGACATCGATCACTTCAAGTCGTTCAACGACAATCACGGCCATGAGGCGGGCGACACCGTGCTGCGCCACATCGGCGAGATCCTCAAGGCCACGTTTGCCGACGACGCCATGCCCTGCCGTCTCGGCGGCGAGGAGTTCGTGGTGCTGCTGCCAAGCTGCGCGATCGAGGAGGCAGCGTTGCGCGCCGAGGAGTTGCGCGCCCGCGTCGAGGCCCTCAACATCAGCTATGGCGACGGCATGCTGCCGCGGGTGACGATCTCGGTCGGCGTCGCCGCCTATCCCGAGGCCGGCATCGACCTCACCGAGATCCTGCGCGTCGCCGACGGCGCGCTGTACCGCGCCAAGCACAAGGGCCGCAACCGCGTCGAACTCGCCACCGGCGGCATGGTGCCGCCGATCGACGAGATGACCGACCGGGCGGTGGCGACGCTCGATGCCATCGTCGCACGCGCGGAGACGAGGACCAACACGCCCTCCGACCGGGTGGCTTGAGGCAGCGCTGCCTACGCCGCCGGCAGCAGATGCCGCAGCGCCGACGCAATCATCACGCCGCCGCCGGTGATCACTGCGGCATCGAGGATGGCGGCGTGGATGTGCGCCGGCATGCGCGCGACGAAGGCTTTTGCCAGGAAGGCGCCGGGCACCGCGACCGCGCCGATGAGCAGCGCGAAGGCCAGCACCTGCGCGGTGACGACGCCAGCGAGGCCGAACACGGAGATCTTGATGATGCCCGTCGCCACCGAGATCATCGCGTCGGTGGCGATGACCGCCGCCCCTTCGAGGCCTGCGGCCATCAGCAGCGATAGCAGGATCACGCCTGAGCCGGAGGTGCCGCCGACGAGAACACCGTAGCCGACGGCGCCGGCCGCGAGCCCGCCATTGCCGATCCTGACGTCGCGCTTGCGCAGGATACGCCGCAGCGGCACGCTCATGATCAGCATGGTGCCGATCACGAACGCCGCGCCGGCATTGGTGAGCCGCGTGTAGCCGTAGGCACCGAGCGCCGTGGTGAGCGCCGCCGCGGAGATGACGACGACCGCGCGCGCGCGGTCGACCTCGCGAAAATAAGCGCCGACGCGGCTGAGATTGGTGAGGATCGCGGAGATTGCGATGATCGGCACCACGGGCTCGGCGCCGACCATCGGCACAAGAACGAGCGGCATCAATGCTCCGGTGCCGTAGCCGGCGAGACCACCGATGATGGAAGCAAACAAAGCGACGGAGGCGACGAGCAGGAGCTGAAGCAGCGAGATATCGGCAAAGCCTGCCAGAGAATTCATGACCATCCGTCGCGGTTGACGCGCGCCGCCGCCTGATCGGCGATCGCGGTCAGCGATGCCCCCGTGGCGCGCTCAATGCACCGGCAGCGAGGCATCCTCTGCGAGAGCCAGTCCATCGCCGAGAACCGGCGGTTCCGCAACCCCGTGCGCAATGAATTCGCGTGCATCGGGCGATCACGTCGGCGCGATGACGCACTGGTGCAACACCTCACGCGAAAGGGGCAGACAACTCAGGCAGCCGCAGCGGCCGATCGTCAGAGTTCAGTGTAATTCCGCGCCGTGTGCTCGCCGGACCAGATCTTGTCGGGATCATAGATCCTCTCGCCGCGCTTGGGTCTGAAGTCGTTCAAGCGAACCACCTCTCCCGATGCTCGGACCTGGGCCTGGACGTCGGACGGCGCATCGGGAAGCCCGACACGCCGGCTGCGGAGGATTTCGAGCTTACTCACGCGGATGCTCCTGGAATTTGCATATGTTATGTTATAACATATCACAAATCAAGCCGACGACGGGAGCACCTCGTCGGCGAGGACCGCTCCGAGAAGCGGTCCCCAAGGCCGCGTGGCCAACGGCAGCGCCGTGAACGGTCAGCGAGCTCGAGACGCCGAAAGGGACAACATGACCGCTGCGACCTCACAGACACCCGTCACCGTTCTGACCGGATATCTCGGTGCGGGAAAAACCACCCTGCTCAATCGCATTCTCACGGAGCCGCACGGCAAGCGGTACGCCGTCATCGTCAACGAGTTCGGCGAGGTCGGCATCGACAACGATCTGGTCGTCAATGCCGAGGAAGAGATCTTCGAGATGAACAACGGCTGCATCTGCTGCACCGTGCGAGGCGACCTCATCAGGATCCTGCACGGACTGATGAAGCGGCGCGGCAAGTTCGACGCGATCATCGTCGAAACGACGGGGCTCGCCGATCCCGCTCCGGTGGCGCAGACGTTTCTGGTCGACGACGACGTTCGCCGCAACACCAGGCTCGATGCGATCGTGACCGTGATCGACGCGCGGCATCTTCCCGGCGAGATCGACCGTGCCCACGAGGCGCAGGAGCAGATCGCGTTCGCCGACGTCGTCCTGCTGAACAAGACCGATCTGGTCTCGGAGCCGGATCTCGTGTCGATCGAGGCGCGCATCCGCGCGATCAACCCCTATGCGGTCATCCATCGCACCGAGCAGTGCGCAGTCGATCTCGCGAAGGTCCTGGATCGAAGTGCATTCGATATCGACCGCATTCTCGCCTTCGAGCCCGGCTTCCTCGATGAGGAGCATGAGCACGAGCACGACGCTCACGTCAAAAGCCTGTCGCTGACGACCGAGCATCCGCTCGCGCCCGAGACGTTCATTCCCTGGATTCAGCAGACGGTCCAGCATTTCGGGACGGACATTCTGCGCCTGAAAGGCATCCTGCATTTCAGGGACGACCCCGATCGCTTCGTGATTCAGGGTGTTCACATGCTGCTGGACGGCGACCATCAACGCCCCTGGAAGCCCGGCGAGGCGAAGCTCAGCCGTCTGGTCTTCATCGGGCGCGATCTGCCGGACGACATCCTGCGCGAGGGCTTCCGCCGCTGTCAGACTTCAGATCACTGACGTCGTCGCGGACCGGCGGGGTGGCTGCGGCCGATCCCCGCCAAACGCTGTCACGAGCCTCGCACCGGATCGCGGCGAGCGGCGTCAGGTCCGTCCGTCGCGATTGACGCGGGCCGCCGCCTGATCGGCGATCGCGTTCAGCGATGCCTCGTCGAGCGGGAAGTCCGCAGCCAGCCAGGCATCCTCGGCGAGGGTGAGCACGTGGCCGAGCAGCGGCCCCTCGGCAACGCCGCGCGAAATGAAATCGGCAGCCTTCAGCGGCAGTTTCGGCGGCGTGAAGCGCTGCGGCAACAGCGCCAGCTCGCGCCAGCGCTGGGTATCGGGATCGGACCCCGACCGCGCCCAGCCGAGCATCAGGCGGTCGCGGTAGACGGTCTCGCCGAGACGATACAGCAGGCGCCGGGCCCGCGCCTCGTCGGCCGAGGCGAAGCGCCACCAGCGGTGGCCCATGCCGTCGAGCGCCTTGGTCTCGGCATTGGACAGCTTCAGGCGCGCGCCGAGACGACGCGCATCCTCGGTGACGGCGACCGCAAGCGCGGCAAGACGGCGGACCGGGCTCGCAGTCAGCGCCAGCGCGCGCTCGATCTCGATCATCGCCGCGAACGGGCCGAGATAGGCGACGCCGCCGAGCAGCGACGTCAGCAGCCCGCCATCGGCCATCGCCGTGACCGCGCCGACCGCCCCGTCGGTGACGAGGAGCTTCAGCATCTCCATGCGCACGCGCTCGGCCGACAGTGACGCGAGACCCGCGCGGCCGGCGATGCAGGCGAGATAGCCGTCGCGATCCGGCTCGCCATGTCCGAAGGCCGCATGGATGCGAAAGAAGCGCAGGATGCGCAAGTAATCCTCGGCGATGCGCTGGGAGGGATCGCCGATGAAGCGCACGCGTCGCTCGGCGATGTCGGCGAGGCCGCCGACATGATCGTGCACGACTCCATCGGGACCGACCGACAGCGCGTTGATGGTGAAGTCGCGCCGGTGCGCATCGCCGACCCAGTCGCGCCCGAACTCGACCTTGGCCTTGCGGCCGAAGGTCTCGGTGTCCTCGCGCAGGGTCGTGACCTCGAACGGATGCCCTTCGAGCACCAGCGTCACGGTGCCGTGCTCGATGCCGGTCGGCACGCTCTTGATGGAGGCCGCCTTGGCGCGCCGGACCACCTCCGCCGGCATTGCGGTGGTGGCAATGTCGATGTCGCCGATGGCGATGCCGAGCAGCGCGTTGCGCACGGCGCCGCCGACCACCCGCGCTTCCTCGCCATCGCAATTGAGCAGCGCGAGCACCCGCGCCGCCGGACCGGACGAGAGCCAGGGCGCGCTCAGCACCCGCGCGTCGGTCATTTCTCCACTCCGGGAACGAGCCTGCCGTTCTCGATATGAGCTGGCATGTAGGTCGAATGCGGCGGCGCGCCGGAGAACTCGGCGAGCAGGACCAGACTTGCAATCACCAACACCAGCGCCGCCACCGTCAATTTTGCAACCAGATGCAGAGGCCAGTTCGCCGGCACCAGCAGCCCTGCCCGGGTCGCGATCAAGAACAGCACATAGACGGCAAAAGGAATGAGGAAAATTCCGATTTCCGTCAACACTGGTCGGATCATGACAGATAGATCCGTTCGTACAACACGCGAAGGATTCCCGCGGTCGCGCCCCAGATGTAGCGCTCGGCGAACGGCATCGCGTAATATGCGCGCTCCATGCCGCGAAACTCCTTGGAATGCAGCTGGTGATTGGCAGGATCCATCAGGAACGCCAGCGGCACCTCGAAAGCGTCGTCGACCTCGCCCTCGTTGATCTTCAGCGAGAAGCCCGGACGCACCCGCGCCACCGTCGGCAGGATGCGAAAGCCGAAGGCCGTGCCGTAGACGTCGAGATAGCCGATCGGGTCGACGAAGCTGCGGTCCAGCCCGACCTCCTCCTCCGCCTCGCGCAACGCGGCGTCCAGCGGCGAGGCGTCGGTGACGTCGATCTTGCCGCCGGGAAAGGCGATCTGGCCGGCGTGGCTGGAGAGATTGGGCGAGCGCTGCGTCAGGAGAACCGTCGGCTCGGGATGGTCGACCACGGGGATCAGCACCGCCGCCGGGCGGATCGGCTGCTCGCGGGAAATGATCTCGAGCATGCGATCGGTGCCGGAATCTCCGCTGGCCGGAATCACGTCCGGATCAAGCAGAGCCTGCGGAACGTCGAAGCCCAACCGCTCCCGGCCACGCGCGAAGAATTCGGCCGAGCTGACCTCCGCCGTCGCAGTCCTCACCACCATGGGCTCGTTCAAAGCGCCGCCCTCACCTCTTCTGCGTTGGCCATGGGGAAGAACGCACCGCCCGACTCCACCCCGAACATGACCTCCCCATCGATCACCCGCTCCTCACCCATGTCAACCAGCTCGTAGTAGAGCGGCCGCGTCACCTTGGCCCAGAGTTCGGCGCGGACGTGCAGATAGGGCGTGAGCCCGCCGCTCTCGCTCCGCTCGAAGCGCAGCCGGTGCTGGGCGTCGCAGGCCACCCAATCGTCGACATTGGTGCGAAAATGCAGCCGCACGCCCTGTGCATCGGCTTCTTTCCGCATTTCTACGGCCATGAAGGGCACATCATCGACACGGATCCCGACCTTCTCCACGGGCGTGACCAGGAAATAGCGGTCATCCTCGCGCTTCAGGATGGTGGAGAACAGGCGCACCAATGCAGGGCGGCCGATTGGCGTGCCCATGTAGTACCAGCTACCATCGCTTGCGATTCGCATGTCGAGATCGCCGCAGAATGGCGGATTCCACAAATGCACCGGCGGCAGGCCCTTTTCGGACGTGCCAGCCTGCGTCGCGGCCGAGGTCAGCCGCTCGAGTCCCTGATCCGTGGTCTGCCCTTGCTTCGCCATGGTTTGCCTTGAGTTTGCGTCCGCCTTGGCACGATTGGTGCAGGATTTCAGTGCGCTCGTCTGTGCAAAAGTTCCTGGCGCCCGCTGCACGTGATGTAAGGTCGCCATATCGTGATGCCGTCAATACCCCGGAATGCCGATAATATGGGGATAGTTTAACTCAACGAATACAGCGCCTTCGCAATAGATTGGCAGCCGCATCCCGACAAACTGGAGCGGAACGCCGGTCGACAGGTTGAATCGGCAAGTTGAAGATGCGGGGCAGAAGGAGCGACGGGAATGGCTGAGAGTGCCGAGAAGCTCGAGGATGCGATCGTCCGATCGGCCGAACAGGTCTCCGGACAAATCCGCGCGGCGAAGGAGGCGATCTCCAGCGTCATCTTCGGCCAGGATCGCGTCGTGGAAAACACACTGGTGACGATCCTCTCGGGCGGCCACGCGCTCCTGATCGGCGTTCCCGGCCTTGCCAAGACCAAGCTGGTCGAGACCCTGGGCGTCACGCTAGGCCTCGACGCCAAGCGCGTGCAGTTCACGCCTGACCTGATGCCGTCGGACATTCTGGGCGCCGAAGTGCTCGACGAGAGCACGGTCGGCAAGCGCTCGTTCCGGTTCATCGCCGGCCCGGTGTTCGCACAACTCCTGATGGCCGATGAGATCAACCGCGCCAGCCCGCGCACCCAGTCCGCGCTGCTGCAAGCCATGCAGGAGCAGCACATCACCGTTGCCGGCGCGCGGCACGATCTTCCCAAGCCGTTCCATGTGCTGGCGACACAGAACCCGCTGGAGCAGGAAGGAACCTATCCGCTCCCCGAGGCCCAGCTCGACCGTTTCCTCATGGAGATCGACGTCGACTATCCCGATCGTGACGCCGAGCGACGCATCCTGTTCGAGACCACCGGCGCCGAGGAGAGTGCCGCCAAGGGCGCGATGACGGCCGATGCGTTGATCGCGGCCCAGCGCCTGGTGCGGCGGCTGCCGGTCGGCGATTCCGTCGTCGAGGCCATCCTGTCGCTGGTGCGCTCGGCGCGTCCCGGCCCCGAGGCGGGTGAGGCCGGCAAGCTGATCGCCTGGGGCCCCGGTCCGCGCGCCAGCCAGTCGCTGATGCTCGCGGTGCGCGCCCGCGCGCTGCTCGATGGCCGTCTCGCGCCCTCGATCGACGACGTGCTCGATCTCGCAGAACCCGTGCTGAAGCACCGCATGGCGCTGACCTTCCCGGCCCGCGCCGAAGGGCGCACCATTCCGGACGTGATCCGGCAGCTGAAGAGCCGGATCGGTTGATGGCAACAGCAGCGGGGCACGCCGACAAGGAGATTCTCGCGATACGGCGTGCCGATGGCGAAAGCCGGACGCTGGCATCCTCGCTGCCGCGCCTCGTGCTCGAAGCCCGGCAGATCGCCGCCAACGTCATCCATGGTCTGCACGGCCGGCGCCGCGCCGGCTCCGGCGAGAGCTTCTGGCAATATCGCCGTTTCGTGTCCGGCGAGCCGTCGCAGCGCGTCGACTGGCGCCGCTCCGCGCGCGATGATCATCTCTATGTCCGCGAGCAGGAATGGGAGGCCGCGCACACGGTGTGGATCTGGCCCGACCGCTCGCCCTCGATGGCCTTCGCTTCGAAAGGCGCGCGCGACAGCAAGCTCGAGCGCGCGTTGATCGTGACTTTTGCCCTGGCCGAGCTCTTGGTCGCCGGCGGCGAGCGCGTCGGCATTCCCGGCCTGATCAATCCGACCGCGAGCCGCAGCGTGATCGATCGCATCGCGCAGGCGATGCTGCACGATGAGACTGTCAGGCCGAGCCTGCCGCCGTCCTTCGTGCCGTCGGCGCTCGCCGAGATCGTGGTGCTCTCCGATTTCTGGTCGCCGATATCAGAGATCGGCGCCATGCTCGCCGGCCTGTCCGCATCGGGCGCGCATGGCACGATGGTGCAGGTCGTCGATCCCGCCGAGGAGACCTTCCCCTATTCCGGCCGCGTCGAATTCGTCGAGCCCGAGGGCGGCGAGGTGATCACCGCCGGCCGCGCCGAGAGCTGGGCGCAGGACTACGTGGCGCGCGTCGCGCTGCACCGCGACCAGATCCGCGCCGAGACCGGCAAGCTCGACTGGCTGTTCACGACGCACACGACAAGCCGCTCGGCAGCCGAGCTGCTGCTGTTCCTGCACGCCGGCATGACCACCAGCAAGCTCGGCGCACGCGGCGGCGTCAAAGTGGGCGCTGGCCCGAGAGGGATCGGCGCATGATGGGTCTGCCGCTGTCATTCGCCGAACCGTTGCTGCTGGCCGGCCTGATCAGCCTGCCCGTGCTGTGGTGGCTGCTGCGGGTGATGCCGCCGCGCCCGCGCCGCATCGAGTTTCCGCCGACGCGGCTGCTGTTCGACATCACGCCGAAGGAAGAGACGCCGTCGCGCTCGCCATGGTGGCTGACCCTGCTGCGGCTGATCGCGGCAGCGCTGGTGATCTTCGCGGCAGCCGGCCCGATCTGGAACCCGCGCACCGAGGCGGTCGGCAGCAAGGCGCCGCTGGTGCTCCTGCTCGACGACAGCTGGAGCGCGGCGGCGAGCTGGGAGACCCGCATCAAGGCGGCCGACGAGATCATCGCCAATGCCGATGCCGACCGGCGCGGCGTCGCGCTGCTGCCGCTGTCCGAGCCGGCACGCGATCTCACTCTGATGCCGGCCGGCGCGGCGCGCGTCGCACTGCGCCAGATCGCGCCCAAGGCCCACACGACCGAGCGCGCTGATGCGCTGCCGCAGCTCGACCGCTTCCTCAAAGCGACCGGCGATGCCGAGATCCTGTGGTTCTCCGACGGAGTCGATCCCGGCCGCGGCAGCGAGTTCGTGACGGGTCTTGCCAAGACCATCGGCGATCGCAGCCTGACTGTCTTCGAAGGCGGCACGCCCTCGCCGCTCGCGCTCGCGGGCGCCGAGAACGCAGCCGCCAAGATGACCGTGAAGGTGCTGCGTGCCGATCTGTCCGCTCCGGGCGGCATCGTGCGCGCACTCGACGCCAAGGGCTCGCCGCTCGGCGAGGCGCAATTCAGCTTCGCCGGCAACGCGCACGACGCCGAGGCGAGCTTCGACCTGCCGGTCGAGCTGCGCAACGACATCACGAGGCTCGAGATCGCCGGCGAACGCTCGGCCGGCGCCGTGCAACTGCTCGACAAGCGATGGCGCCGCCGCGCCGTCGGTATCGTCTCCGGATCCACCAGCGACACCGCGCAGCCGCTGCTCGCGCCGACCTTTTATCTGACGCGCGCCTTGGCGCCCTTCGCCGATCTCCGGCTCGGTGATCGCGGCGCGCCGCAGCAGATCATCACGCAGTTCCTCGACCAGAAGGTGCCGATGATCGTGATGGCCGATGTCGGCACGCTGTCGCCGGAGCTGCGCGACCGGCTCAATGGCTGGATCGAAAATGGCGGCGTGCTGGTGCGGTTCGCCGGTCCGCGCCTCGCGCAAGGCGACGACGACCTCGTGCCGGTGAAGCTGCGCCGCGGCGGCCGCACGCTGGGCGGCAGCCTGACCTGGGAGAAGCCGCAGCACCTGGCCGCCTTCGCCGCCGACGGCCCGTTCGCCGGCATCACCGTGCCGAAGGACGTCACCATCAATCGCCAGGTTCTCGCCGAGCCTGACGCCGTGCTGGCAACCAAGAGCTGGGCCTCGCTCGAGGACGGCACCCCGCTCGTCACCGGCGAACATCGCGGCAAGGGCCTGATCGCGCTGTTCCATGTCAGCGCCGACATGCGCTGGTCGGACCTGCCGATGTCGGGGGCGATGGTCGAGATGCTCCGCCGCATCGTCGACATGTCCGGCTACACCTCGACGCCGGGCCCCGGTCCCGCCGGTGAGACCGCCAAGGCGACGCTGGCGCCGCTGCACATCCTCGACGGCTTCGGCGCCTTCGGACCGCCGCCTTCAACGGCCAAGCCGCTGCCGGCCGATTTCAACGACAGGGCCTCCCTGGATCATCCACCCGGCTTCTATGGCCCTGCCGACGGACCGACCGCAGTGAACACGCTCAGCCCCGCCGATCGCATCCTCCAGCTCGACACGTCGGCGTTGCGTGCCAAGCGCGCCAGCTACACGACGGCCGAGCCGCGCGATCTCCGGGGCATCCTGCTGTCGACCGCGCTGCTGCTGTTCCTGATCGATGCGATCATCGTCGCCCTGCTCGGCGGTGCGCTGGCCGCGTTGGTCCGGCGTCGGCGTGCGGCTCCGGCGGCAATTGCGCTGGCCATTCTCGCCACCGCCGCCCTGCTCGCGGTCGCGATGCCGACTGCCGCACGCGCCGATGCGGCCAGCGACGACTTCGCCATGCGTGCTGTGTCGCAGACCCGGCTCGCTTATGTCGTGACCGGCAATGCCGACGTCGATTCCATCGTCAAGGCCGGGCTGACCGGCCTGACCTTGTTCCTGGCGCAGCGCACGGCGCTGGAGGCCGGCGATCCCGTCGGCATCGATCCGGCCCATGACGAACTCGCCTTCTTCCCGCTGATCTACTGGCCGATCGTGCCGGGCGTATCGAAGCCGCCGCAGGATGCGATCAACAAGATCGACGCCTATATGAAGCAGGGCGGCACGGTGATCTTCGATACGCGCGACGCGGTCGAGGCGCCTCCAGGCGAGAATGGCGCACAGCAGACGCCGGGCATGCAGTCGCTGCGCGAGATACTCTCCTCCCTCGACGTCCCCGAGCTCGAGCCGGTGCCGCGCGAGCACGTGCTGACCAAGACGTTCTATCTGCTGCGCGACTTCCCGGGCCGCTTCACCGCCGGCCAGACCTGGGTCGAGGCGCTGCCGAAGGACGACGAGGAGGACAGCGCGTCGCGGCCGGCCCGCGGCGGCGACGGTGTCTCTCCGATCATCATCACCTCCAACGATCTTGCCGGCGCCTGGGCGATCCGCCCCGACGGCCAGGCCATGCTGCCGATGGTGCCGGGCGAGCCGCGCCAGCGCGAATTCGCCTTCCGCGCCGGCGTCAACATCGTGATGTACACGCTGACCGGCAACTACAAGGCCGACCAGGTGCACGCGCCGGCCCTGATCGAACGGCTCGGGCAGTGATGATGTTCGTGACGATCATCGGTCGCGCCGAAATCTCCACCGTCATGCCCGGGCTTGACCCGCCTGCGCGGCCGAAGCCGCTTCGGCGCGGCGAAGGCCCGGGCATCCACGTCTCACCTTCCATACAGAACGACGTGGATGGCCGGGACAAGCCCGGCCATGACGAAGACAACTGCGAGTTTGCCTCATGAACTACGGCATCGCGTTCACGCCTCTGGTTCCGACGGTCGTGCTGTGGCTCGCGATCGGCGCCATCGTCGTCATCGCCGCGCTGCTGTTGCTCGGCCGCTCGCGCTCGGCCTGGATCCGCGTCACCGCGCTGGCGCTGATCGCGCTCGCGCTCGCCAACCCTCAATTCACCCGCGAGGACCGCGAGCCGCTCAGCTCCGTCGCGGCCGTCGTCGTCGACAAGAGCCCGAGCCAGAATTTCGGTGACCGCAACAAGCAGACCCAGGCAGCTCAGGAAGCGCTGGTCGACAGCCTGAAGAAGATCAAGGGTCTCGAGGTGCGCGTCGTCGATGCCGGCCAGGCGGATGGCGAGACCGACGGGACGCATCTGTTCAGCGCGCTCACCTCGGCCCTGTCGGACGTGCCGGTCGACCGCGTCGCCGGTGCGTTCCTGATCACCGACGGCCGCGTGCACGACATTCCCGGCAATGCCGCAGCGCTCGGCTTCCAGGCGCCGCTGCAGTCCTTGATCACTGGTCAGAAGGCCGAGCGCGACCGCCGCGTCGCGATCACCGCAGCGCCACGCTTCGGTATCGTCGGCCAGCCGCAGACAATCAGCTTCCGGCTCGACGATCAGGGCGTCACGGGCGCCAGCGCCAAGGTCGTGATCCGCCGCGACGGCGAGGTCATCAGCGAGCGGACCTTGACGAGCGGCCAGGCCGCCAATGTCGATGTCGACATCAAGCACGAAGGCCAGAACATCGTCGAGATCGAGGCCTCGCCGCTCGACAACGAGCTGACCCTCGTCAATAACCGCGCCGTGGTCTCGATCGACGGCGTGCGCGACAAGCTGAGGGTGCTGCTGGTGTCCGGCGAGCCGCATTCCGGTGAGCGCACCTGGCGCAACCTCCTGAAGTCGGACGCCTCGATCGACCTCGTCCACTTCACCATCCTCAGGCCGCCGGAGAAGCAGGACGGCACGCCGATCAACGAGCTGTCGCTGATCGCGTTTCCGACCCGCGAGCTGTTCCAGCAGAAGATCAACGAATTCCAGCTGATCATCTTCGATCGCTATGCCCGCCAGGGCGTGCTGCCGATCGCCTATTTCGACAACATCGCGCGCTACGTCAGGAATGGCGGCGCGGTGCTGGTCTCGGCCGGACCGGACTACGCGTCGAACACGAGCATCTGGCGCACGCCGCTCGACTCGGTGCTGCCCGCGGAGCCGGTCGGCGTCACCGAGAAGCCGTTCTATGCGCATCTGTCGGATGCCGGCAAACGCCATCCGGTGACGCGCGGGCTGGAAGGCTCAGGCTCCGAGCCGCCGCGCTGGAGCCGTTTCTTCCGCACCGTCGAGACGCGCAACGCGGTCAGCCCGCCGGTCATGACCGGCGCCGACGGCAAGCCGCTCCTGCTGCTGTCGCGCTTCGGCGCCGGCCGCGTTGCGCTCTTGCTGTCCGACCACATCTGGCTGTGGGCCCGCGGCTATGAGGGCGGCGGCCCGCATCTCGATCTCCTGCGACGGATGTCGCATTGGCTGATGCAGCAGCCGGATCTCGACGAAGAGGCGCTGCGGCTGCAGATGCAGGGCAAGGATCTCGCCGTCATCCGCCAGACCATGGGCGACACCGTCCCGCCGGTGACCGTCACCTCGCCCTCGGGCCAGACACGCGAGCTCACGCTCGCCCAGGGCGATCCCGGCGAGTGGCGGGCAACCCTGCCCGCCAGCGAGCTCGGACTGTGGCAAGCGACGGACGGCACCTTGAAAGCGCTGATCAATGTCGGCCCGACCAATCCGAAGGAGTTTTCCGAGGTCACCTCGACGACCGAGACCTTGAAACCGCTGGCGCAGGCGACCGGCGGCGACGCCCGCCGCATCGCCGACGGCTCCGGCATCGACATGCCACGCATCGTCCCCGTCAGATCATCGACCCTGTTCAGCGGCGACGGCTGGATGGGGGTACGGATGCGCGATGCCAGCGTGGTCAAGGGCGTCGGGGTGCTGCCGATGTTCGCCGGCGTGATTGGCCTCCTGCTGCTGCTCGGCGCGCTCGCCGCGACCTGGGTGCGCGAGGGACGCTGAGCAAGGCGACGATCGCGCGCCGCCACGGCGCGCGACGTGGCGAGAAGGGCACAGCAACGGGGAATCAAATCGCCGCCGCAGTGCATCGATTGACAGCTATGAACCGCTCCTGCGATGTTACATTGTAACAACGGCTGAGACGATCAGCCGAACGGGGTGGCCGATTCACATGAGCCATTGCTGGCCATGAGCTGGTTTCGCGCGAACATCAAGGATGGATCGCGGCTGGCGCTGATTGCGCTGGTGCTGCAGTTTGCGCTCGCCTTCGGCCACGTTCATTGGCTCTCCGCGCAGGCCATCGACGGCGGTTCGATCACGACCGCGCAGGCCCATACCGGCTCCTCTCCAGCAAGCCAGGACCCGGACCAGCAGCCTGCCGACGGCTGCGCCATCTGTGCCGTCATCGCGATGGCGCAATCGATCCTGCTGTCGCCGGCGCCGTCGCTGCCCTCGCCGCACGCGGTGGCCTTCCGCCCGACAGCTCCCGTCGCCGCGTCGCTCAGCCGCGTCGCCATCACGACCGCGTTCCAACCGCGCGCACCTCCTTCCGCCTGATCTGAACCGCTCGAAAGCTGCCCGCTGCGCTCGGCGCATGCGGACAGCCTACAGGAATAGGTCCGTCGAGACCGACGGCAGGCGCATCCCACCCACGAGGGCTATGGGACGCCTGATCAGGAATCAGGAATTGGGTCATGTTGCCGAGAGCTTTGATGTCGGGCTGCAGCGTCGCAGCCATGTTGTGCGTTGTTGGCGCGCCTGCGCGCGCTGATGATCCCAAGCCTGCCGCGGAGCTGCCTGAGGTCACCGTCACGGCGCCGAGCCCGATCCGTGCCCGCAAGCCGGCCGTGCCGCGTCCCAATCCCGGCGCGCGCGTAGCCCGCAGCGGCACACGCGCACCGGCACCTGCGCAACAAGCGCAGGCCGCGCCACCTCCGCCGCTGCAAGGCGTGACTCCCATCATCACCGATCAGTTCGCCACCGTCACCGTGGTGCCGAACGAGGAACTCCGCCGCTCCGGCGCCGCGACGCTCGGCGATCTGCTGAATTCCAAGCCGGGCATCACCGGATCGAGCTTCGCGCCGGGCGCCTCGAGTCGGCCGATTATCCGCGGGCTCGACGTCAATCGCGTCGGCATCGTCGAGAACGGCATCGGCGGCGGCGGCGCCTCGGATCTCGGCGAGGACCATTTCGTCCCGATCGACCCGCTGACCAGTGACCAGATCGAGGTCGTCCGCGGCCCGGCCGCGCTGCGCTACGGCTCGACCTCGATCGGCGGCGTCGTCAGCGCCACCAACAACCGTATCCCCCAGGCCTTGCCGACCTGCTCGACCGCGCCGTTCCAGACCTACGGCCTGCCGGCCAGCGCGCCGGCCGCAGGCAGTGCGCCTTGTGTCACTGCGGAGACGCGCACCTCGTTCAGTTCGGTCGATCGCGGCGTCGAGGGCGGCGTCCTCCTCGATGCCGGCGGCGGCAACTTTGCGCTTCATGCCGATGCCTATGGCCGCAAGACCGGGGACTATTCCATTCCCGGCTATCCCTACCTCTTCGATCAGACTCGCCCGGTGAACGGCCGACAGCCGAACTCGGCCGTTCAGAACGAGGGCGCCTCGATCGGCGGCAGCTACTTCTTCTCCGGCGGCTTCATCGGCGCTGCGATCACCCAGACCAACGCGCTCTACCACATCCCGGGCATCGAGGGCTCCGATAGCCGCACGCGGATCGATGCGCACCAGACCAAGTTCACGGCCAAGGGCGAGTACCGACCGGACTCCGCAGCCATCGACGCGATCAGATTCTGGGCTGGCGCGACAGATTATCGGCACAACGAGATCGGCCTTGCCGATCCTGCGGACCCCACCACCGATGGCATCCGCCAGACCTTCACCAACCGGGAGCAGGAAATTCGCGTCGAGATGCAGATGATGCCGGTCAATCTGCGCTTTGCGACGCTGACCACGGCCTATGGCATTCAGGCCGGCCATCAGGAGCTGAACGCGCCAAGCCCCGACAATCCCGGCTCGGTGTTCAACGGTCTGTTCGGGCCCAACACCAACAACCGCGTCGCCGGCTACGTCTTCAACGAGCTCGCCTTCTCACCCTCGACCAAAGCGCAGATCGCCGGCCGCGTCGAGCATGTGTCGCTGAACGGCTCGACGCCGAACTTCCCGGTCGACTATCTGCCGGACGGCACGCCGCAGGCCAACATCGCCCGCAATCCGGAGTACACGCCGAAGAGCGCGAGCGTCGGCCTGCTGCAGAATCTGCCCGGCGATCTCGTCGCCAGCGTCACCGCGCAATATGTCGAGCGCGCCCCGAAGGCGGCCGAGCTGTTCTCGCGCGGCGGCCATGACGCGACGGCCACCTTCGATATCGGCAATCCGAACCTGACGATCGAGACCGCCAGGACTGTCGAGGCCGGCCTGCGCAAGGCGACCGGCCCCTTCCGATTCGAGGCCACCGCCTACTACACGCAGTTCAGCAATTTCATCTACCGCAGGCTGACCGGCGTGATGTGCGACGACGACTTCGCGTCCTGCGGCACGACCGGCACTGAGCTGAACCAGGCGGTCTACTCGCAGCGCAACGCGCTGTTCCGCGGCTTCGAGTTCCAGAGCCAGTACGATGTCGCCCAGCTCGGCAGCGGCATCTGGGGCATCGAGAACCAGTTCGACGTGGTCCGCGCCACCTTCCCCGACGGCACCAACGTGCCGCGGATTCCGCCGATGCGCGTCGGCGGCGGGCTGTTCTGGCGCGATGCCAACTGGCTGACCCGCATCAACCTGCTGCATGCGTTCGCACAGAACGACATCGCCCCCATCGCGGAGACGCCGACACCGGGCTACAATCTGCTGAAGGCGGAGGTCAGCTACCGCACCAAGCTCAACCCGAACATGTTCGGCGCGCGCGAGATGCTGGTCGGCATGGTCGGCAACAACCTCTTGAACGAGAAGATCCGCAACTCCGTGTCCTACACCAAGGACGAGGTGCTGCTGCCCGGCATCGGCGTGAGGATTTTTGCGAACTTGAAGTTCTGAGCAACGGCGGCGGAGGGGGGAGCCGCCTTTCCCCCTCCGCGTCATTGCGAGAAGCGAAGCGACGAAGCAATCCAGAGTCGTGTACGGGACTCTGGATTGCTTCGCTCGCTCGCAATGACGGGAAGACCGAGACTATCGCGCGTAATCCCAATCCGGCCGAATCTCACCCGAGACGCCGTCGAACGCGCCCTCGACCAGCTCGTTCACCAGCAGCCGGTTGTAGTCGACCGGGCCCGGCATCGTCGCCCGTCCCTTCGGCACCGGCTTGAAGCCGACCCGCGTGTAATAGTCGGCATCGCCGACCAGCAGGATGAAGCGGTGGCCTTGCGCCTTCGCATCCTCGATCGAACGCTCCATCAGCATGCGGCCGATACCGTGCTTGCGGAACGGCGGCTCGACCGTCAGCGGCCCGAGCATCAGCGCCTTGGTGTCGCCGACGCAGATCGGCAACTGCCGCACCGACCCGACCAGCAAGGTGCCGATATGGGCCGTGAACGACAGTTCGAGCAAATGGTCGACATGCTCGCGCAGCCGATAGGCGCTCAGCACGAAGCGGCCGGGGCCGAAGGTGCGCTCATGCAGCCGTTCGATCGCCTGCGCATCGCCCGGCTTCTCGGCTGAAATCGTAATGGACAGGTCACTCATGTGGGGTGGCGAGATAGCATCCCGGGGCGGCGTGGTCCATGGCGTGCGCCGCCGGTTCGACAGCATTCGCCCGTTCCGTGTCTCATGCCGAATTTCTGAGCACTCACGCGACATGACCTAAGATTGTGCTGAGATGTCAAGTTTCGCCGGCCGGCATCCATTAACCTGCGCCCAGTCATGAGCGTTGCGGCCGCCATCGTGGCCAAGGAGCGCTCTGACGCAGCACGAGCGGCAGGTCGAAGATGACGGGTGGATTCCGGTCGCGCCATCGCGGCGAAACGCATGTGTTCGATGATCTCGGAGCGCTGCTGGCCTGCGCCTCGCCACGCCGGTCCGGCGATGAGCTGGCTGGCGTTGCAGCCGACAGCGCCGCGCGGCGGGTGGCGGCGCGGATGGCGCTGGCCGACGTGCCGCTGCGGCGATTTCTCAATGACCCGCTGATTCCCTATGAGAGCGACGAGGTCACCCGCCTCATCCTCGACAGCCACGATGCCGCCGCATTCGCGTCCATCGCCACGCTGACGGTCGGCGAGCTGCGCGAATGGCTGATGTCCTGGGAGGCGGATGCCGGCCGGCTGGCCGCGCTCGCGCCGGGCCTGACGCCGGAGATGGTGGCCGCGGTGTCGAAACTCTGCGGCAATGGCGACCTGATCGCCATCGCCGCGAAGTGCCGGGTGGTGACGCGATTCCGCTCCACCATCGGGCTTGAGGGGCGGCTGTCGTCGCGGCTGCAGCCCAACGATCCGACCGACGATCCGCTGGCGATCGCGGCCGGCACGCTGGACGGCCTTTTGTTTGGCATGGGTGACGCCGTCATCGGCATCAACCCTGCCACCGACAATGTCGACGCCTGCATCCGCCTGCTGACGATGCTCGACGAGCTCCGGCTCAAATTCGAGGTGCCGACGCAATCCTGCGTGCTGAGCCACGTCACGACCTCGATCCAGGCCATCGAACGCGGCGCCCCGCTCGATCTGGTCTTCCAGTCGATCGCCGGAACCGAAGCCGCGAATGCCGGCTTCGGCGTGACGCTGGCGCTGCTGGCCGAGGCGCAGGAAGCGGCCCTGTCGCTGAAGCGCGGCGCGATCGGCAGCAACGTGATGTATTTCGAGACCGGCCAGGGCGCCGCACTGTCGGCGGACGCGCATCACGGCCTGGACCAGCAAACCGTCGAGGCCCGCGCCTATGCGGTCGCACGCGCGTTCTCGCCGCTGCTGGTCAACACCGTCGTCGGCTTCATCGGCCCGGAATATCTCTACGACGCGAAGGAGATCATCCGCGCAGGCCTCGAGGATCATTTCTGCGCCAAGCTGCTCGGCGTGCCGATGGGCTGCGACGTCTGCTACACCAACCATGCCGAGGCCGACCAGGACGACATGGATGATCTGGCGCTACTGCTCGCGGTTGCCAACGTCAATTTCCTGATCGCGGTGCCCGGCGCCGACGACATCATGCTCAACTATCAGAGCCTGTCGCATCACGACGTGATGCGGCTGCGGCATCTGCTCGGCCGCCGCCCGGCGCCGGAGTTCGAGGCCTGGCTGGCGCGCATGGGCCTGCTCGACGACAGCGGCCGCGTGCCGCCGCTGCCGGGCAGCGCACCGGCCGTCGCCCGGCTGATCGGCCATGGAGCGCGCGCATGAGGGACGATGCGTTCGAGATGCTGCGCCGGATGACGCGCGCCCGCGTGGCGCTCGGGCGTTCCGGCGACGGGCTGCCCACCGCCGCGAAGCTCGAATTCCAGATGGCGCATGCGCTGGCGCGCGATGCCGTGTGGGGCAAGGTCAATTTCGACGGCATCGCCGACGCCCTGGCGCCGCGCGAGGTGATCAAGGTCGCGAGCGCCGCACCGGATCGCGCCAGCTATCTCCGCCGGCCCGACCTCGGCCGCCGCCTTGCTGCGGGCGAAGCGTCGAAGTTGCGGCCGGGTCCGTTCGATCTCGTCTTCATCATTGCCGACGGGCTGTCGGCGGATGCGGTCGAAAGCCATGCGGCCGACGTCGTGATCGCCACCGAGGCGCAGCTGTCCGGCCTGACGATCGGTCCGGTCGTGCTCGCCTCCGAGGCGCGCGTGGCGCTGGGCGATGATGTCGGTGCCGCCATGGGAGCCCGGCTGGTCGCAGTCCTCATTGGCGAGCGACCGGGGCTGTCGGCGGCCGACTCGCTCGGCGTCTATCTCTCATTCAAACCGGCGGCGGGCCTGCGTGACAGCGCCCGCAACTGCATTTCCAACATTCACGGCCACGGACTATCGACAGAGCGCGCCGCCGACAAGCTGGCGTGGCTGGTGCGCGAAGCACTGCGGATCGGCGTCACCGGCATCGGCCTCAAGGAAGCGGCCCCGGATGCCGCGCTCCCGACGACGGCACAACCATCATCAATCACCCATCACAAACCGACAGGAGCGCGTGGACATGAGTGACGAGACCAAACCGACGCTTTCGAAGAGCCTGACCGGACTCCACCTCTGGGGCATCGCGGTCGGGCTGGTGATCTCCGGCGAGTATTTCGGCTGGAGCTATGGCTGGGACAAGGCCGGCACGCTCGGCTTCCTCGTCACCACGATCTTCATCGCGGTGATGTACACGACCTTCATCTTCTCCTTCACCGAGCTGACCACCGCGATCCCGCATGCCGGCGGTCCGTTCGCCTATTCCTACCGCGCCTTCGGGCCGCTCGGCGGCTTCGTCGCCGGCTTCGCGACCTTGATCGAATTCGTGTTCGCGCCGCCCGCCATTGCGCTGGCGATCGGCGCCTATCTCAACGTCCAGTTTCCTGGGCTGTCACCGAAGGCCGCCGCGCTCGGTGCCTATCTGGTGTTCATGGCGCTCAATATCGCCGGCGTTTCCATCGCCGCAACCTTCGAGCTGTTCGTGACGATCCTGGCGATCGCCGAGCTGCTGGTGTTCATGGGCGTGGTGTCCCCCGGCTTCTCCTTCGCCAACTTCGCCGCCAATGGCTGGGCCGGCGAGAATTCATTCTCGATGACGAGCCTCGGCGGCATCATCGCGGCCATTCCCTTCGCGATCTGGTTCTTCCTGGCGATCGAAGGCGCGGCCATGGCTGCGGAGGAGACCAAAAATCCGACGAAGACCATTCCGCTCGCCTACATCGCCGGCATCCTCACCCTCGTCGTGCTCGCCTTCGGCACCATGATCATGGCGGGCGGCGTCGGCGACTGGAGCAAGCTCGCCAACATCAACGATCCCCTGCCGCAGGCGATGAAGATCGTGGTCGGCGAGAATTCCGGTTGGCTGCACATGCTGGTGTGGATCGGCCTGTTCGGCCTGATCGCCTCGTTCCACGGCATCATCATGGGCTATTCGCGGCAGATCTTCGCGCTGTCGCGCGCCGGCTTTCTACCGGCCAAGCTCGCGACGCTGCATTCGACCTGCCGTACGCCGCACTGGGCGATCATCGCCGGCGGCGTGATCGGCATCGCCGCGATCTTCTCCGACGAGCTGATCCAGTTCGCCGGGCAGACGCTCACCGCGAACATCGTCACCATGAGCGTGTTCGGCGCGCTCGTGATGTACATCATGAGCATGGCCGCGCTTTTCCGCCTGCGTGCGACCGAGCCCCATCTGGTCCGGCCGTTCAAGGCGCCGCTCTACCCGGTGCTTCCGGCCGTGGCGCTGGTGTGCGCGACGCTGTCGCTGCTCACGATGATTTGGTTCAACCTGCAGGTTTTCGCGGCCTTCCTGGTGCTGTTCGCCGCCGGCCTGCTGCTCTATCGTCTGACGGCGGGCAAGCGCAGCAATGCGGCAAATGACAATCTGCTCGACATCGCCTTGACCGAGGCCCGCGCCCTGGCCGACTGATCGGCCAGGCGCGCGCGGCATCAGATCGCGACAAGCCCTCCGCGGCTCCCCACGCGGAGGGCTCGAGTGACTGCTTCGGCAGGCACGTGACTTGCATAACTACGAGGTGTCAACCGACGGCTTACGTCCTCAAAGGCGAGGATTCATGGCACAGCCTCTTGCAGCCGAACGCGAGCCTCCGCGGGATCGCAGCCGCAACATTCTGGCCGCCGCCGCGACCGGCGTTGCCGAGTTCATCGCCGAGACGGGAGGCCGCCCGGAAGCCGTGTTCGAGCGCGTTGGCATCGATGCCGACTGCCTCGGCCAGACCCGCCACGCGCTCGACCTCGCCGACTACGTGGCGATGATGGAGGACGCGGCGCAGGAGACCGGCAATGACAATTTCGGCCTGTGGTTCGGCCAGGCTTACCGGCCGCAGATGCTCGGCCTGATCGGCGAGATTGCGCTGGCAGCTCCCACCCTCGGCTCGGCGATCGAGCACCTCGCGCTGTGGTTTCCCTGGCATCAGCAGGCCACCGAGACCCGCCTCACGCGCCGTGACGGCTTTCTCCGGCTCGAATATCGCATCCTCGACGGCTCGATCGTCGATCGTCGGCAGGACGCCGAGCTGACCATGGGCATGTTCGCGAACGTGTTCCGCGCCTGCCTGCCGGCGGGCTGGGCCCCTGACATGGTGCTGTTCGAGCACGCCCGGCCTACTGCCTGGCGCGATCATGAGGCCGCGTTCGATGCGGAGACCGGATGGTCGCAAAGCACCAACGCGCTGGTGTTTCGCGATCGCGGCCTGGATCGTGCGATGCCGCAGGCCGATCTGTCACGTCTGCAACGGCTGACGACCGATCTCGCCGGTGTCGCCGGCTCCTGCGGCACGCCGGCGTTCCTCGACCTGGTCCGCGGCGAGATCAGGCGAAGGCTGGCTGCCGGCGCGCTGCATCTCGAGGAGGTCGCCGAGGCGCTGTCGACGACGCCCTGGACCCTGCAGCGCCGTCTGGCCGAGTTCGGCGCCACCTTCTCCGATCTGGTCGAGGCGACGCGGCTCGATCTCGCCCGCCACTATCTGCGCCAGGCGCATCTGCCGCTCGGCGATGTCGCCTTCCTGCTCGGCTATTCCGAGGCCTCGGCGTTCTCCCGCGCTTTCGCGCGCTGGGCCGGCTGCAGCCCGCGGCAGTGGCGCCAACAGTCTCGGCAGGCGCCACGCAGCTGACGCATGTCGTCAGCTCGCCGGCATCGTCTTCTCGACCAGCCGCACCCAATAGGACGCGCCGTGGCCGAGAACGTTGTCGTTGAAGCGATAGGCCGGGTGATGGCAATCCATGCCGTCGCCCATGCCGAGGAAGACGAAGGCGCCGGGACGGGCCTGCAGCATGAAGGCGAAATCCTCCGCGCCCATCAGCGGCGGCGCGTTGTCGACGACGCGCTCGACTCCCACGACATCGCGGGCGACATCGGCGGCGATGCCGGTCTCCCGCGCATGGTTCATCGTGATCGGATAAAGCCGCGTGTATTTCGTCGTGGCCGCGCCACCATAGGTGCGGGCGATGCCGTCGGCGACCTCGGCGATGCGGCGCTCGACGAGGTCCTGCACGTCGGGATCGAGCGTGCGCACGGTGCCCTTCAGCTCGACCGTCTCGGGAATCACGTTCATCGCCTTGCCGGCCTCGACCATGCAGATCGAGATCACGGCCGATTTGACCGGGTCGACGTTGCGCGAGACGATCGACTGCAGCGCGGTGATGATATGCGCGGCGATCAGCACGCTGTCGACCGCCTTGTGCACGCCGGCGCCGGCATGGCCGCCCTTGCCGTGCACGGTGATCTCGAGCTGATCGGACGAGGCCAGCATCGGGCCCGGCCGCAGCGCGAACACGCCTTCGGGCACGCCGGGCGCGTTGTGCAAGCCGTAGACCTCCTGGATACCCCAGCGGGTCATCAAGCCGTCATCGACCATCGCCTTGCCGCCGGCGCCGCCCTCCTCGGCCGGCTGGAAGATCACGATCGCGGTGCCGTCGAAATTGCGCGTCTCAGCAAGATGCTTGGCGGCGCCGAGCAGCATGGCGGTGTGGCCGTCATGGCCGCAGGCATGCATCAGGCCGGGCGTCTTCGAGGCGTAAGGCACGCCCGACGCCTCCTCGATCGGCAGCGCGTCCATGTCGGCGCGCAGGCCGATGGTGCGGCCGGACGACGTGTTGCGGCCGCGGATGACGCCGACCACGCCGGTGCGCCCGACGCCGGTCACGACCTCGTCGCAGCCGAATTCGCGCAGCCGATCGGCGACGATGCCGGCGGTGCGATGCACCTCGTACATCAGCTCCGGATGTTCATGGAAATCATGGCGCCAGGCCGCCATGTCGTCGGTGAGCGCGGCGATGCTGTTCAGGATGGGCATGGAGACGAGGTTCTCGTTGACGTGGACCAGCCCGGACCATGGCCGGAACGGCCGGCGGACACAAGTTTCGGTCCCGCGATGCCTCCCTTGCAATCCCGCCGTCAGCCTCCCACCGGTGATTGTGACAAATAGGCCAGCAGCTTCATCTCGCGCCGCCCTCGCGTGACGGTGTCGAGCACCAGCCCTGATGACGCCGACAGCAGCGCCATGATCATCAGGCCCATCGACAGCACTGCGGTCGGCAGCCGCGGCACCAGCCCGGTCTCGATGTAGGTGACGAGGATCGGGATGGCGAAGCCGATCGAGATGAGCGCGAGGAAGATGCCGATCGCGGTGAAGAAGCGCAGCGGCTTCTCCGAGCGGTACAACTTGAGGATGGTGTTGAGAATGCGGAAGCCGTCGCGCCAGGTGTTGAGCTTGGACACGGACCCCTCCGGCCGCGCGTAATACGGCGTCGCGATCTCCGCCACCGGCAGTGCCAGCTCCAGCGCGTGCACGGTGAGCTCGGTCTCGATCTCGAAACCGTCGGACAGCACGGGGAAGGACTTCACGAAGCGGCGCGAGAACACGCGGTAGCCCGACAGGATGTCCTTGAAGGCCTGACCGAACACTTCGGCGAGGAAGCTCGTCAGCATCCAATTGCCGGTGCGATGGCCCATCCGGTAGGCGGCCTGCTCCTGGTCGACCCGCAGCCCCACCACCATGTCGAGACGTTCGCTGACGAGCCGCTCGATCATGCCGGGCGCGCTCGGCGCATCATAGGTCGCATCGCCGTCGACCAGCACGTAGATGTCGGCATCGATATCGGCAAACATGCGCCGGACGACGTGACCCTTGCCCTGCCGCCGCTCGCCGCGGACCTCGGCACCGGCGGCGCGGGCGACCTCGACCGTCCGATCCTTCGAATTGTTGTCGTAGACATAGACGACAGCCGTCGGCAGCGCCTGCTTGAAGTCGCGGACCACGGTCGCGACCGCCGCCTCCTCATTGTAGCAGGGCACCAGCACGGCGATCCGCATCGATGGTGAACTCATTGACCCGTCTCCCATGGCCGGGAGATTGCCCGCATTCGGTGCAGAATCTCATAATGAGCGGGCCGCCACGGGCTGTTCGGGCCGCCAGGTGGGAATGACCTTAACGCCGTCCAGCA
This sequence comes from Bradyrhizobium aeschynomenes, assembly GCF_013178945.1. Classification (GTDB taxonomy): domain Bacteria; phylum Pseudomonadota; class Alphaproteobacteria; order Rhizobiales; family Xanthobacteraceae; genus Bradyrhizobium; species Bradyrhizobium aeschynomenes. The sequence goes on along the minus strand of NZ_JABFDM010000001.1, from coordinate 688,957 downwards.
CCTCGCGCAGGCGGGCCAGCGTGCCCAATGTGATGCCTTCCGGCAGCGCATCGCGCGCGAAAAAGCCGGTCTCGACGATCTCGTGGTTCGGCTCCGGCGGGCGGTCCTGCGTAAACCCCTTGATAACGAAGACGGCGACGTGGTCGCGCGGCGAGACGTGGCTGTTGAGGAAGATGCCGTGCAGTTCCGGCTCGCCTGCGAGCGCGATCCGTCCCTCCTCGAGCAGCTCCCGGCTCAGGGCCTCGATGAAGGTCTCGCCGACCTCGACCCCGCCGCCCGGCAGGTGCCAGCCCGACACATAGCCGTGCCGGACCAGGAACACCCGGTTCTCGGCATCCAGCACCACGCCGCGGACGCCGAGCGTCATGCCGCGGGCGAAGCGCCAATAGAGGTGGAATCCGCGCCGGAGCACCGGCTCGAACCGGATCCGCAACCTGCTGAGCTGTGTTGTCGTCAAATCGCGTCATCCCCGGTTGGTCTTGCGCTCGAAGGCCGGGCTTGCCATGAGAGCGCCAGCATGAGGAATAGCATGACATGACAGCTGAGCGCGCACGCATCCGCCATCGGCGCCGGGACCAGTGATGGCCGCGTTTACGCTTGCCCATCTGTCCGACCCGCATCTCGCCCCGCAATCGCGGCCGCGATTGTCGGAGCTCGCGAGCAAGCGGGCGCTCGGCTATCTCAACTGGACGCGCAACCGCTACAAATATCACCGCCGCGACATTCTCGATCTGCTGATCTCCGATCTGCACACGCAGATGCCGGACCAGATCGCGGTCACCGGCGACCTCGTCAATTTCGCGCTGGAATCGGAGTTTCCGCTCGCCCAGGCCTGGCTCCGGACGGTCGGGCCGCCGGACAAGGTCACCGCGATTCCCGGCAATCACGACGCCTATGTCCGCTCGACCCGGCTGCGCTTCGCCGAGAGCTTCGCCGATTATTTCGGCGGCGACGGCGTCAGCCCGGCGAGCTTCCCGTCGCTGCGCCGGCGCGGGCCGCTGGCGCTGATCAGCCTCTCCTCGGCCGTGCCGTCGGCCCCGTTCATGGCGACGGGCCGGATCGGCAGCGCCCAGCTCGCAGCATTGGAACGACTGCTGGAACCGCTGGCGCGTGAGCAGCTGTTCCGCGTGCTGCTGGTGCATCATCCGCTGCGGTCGGCCAATCGGATGAAGCGGCTCACCGACGCCCGCGACCTCATCGCGCTGCTCGCGCGCCACGGCGTCGAACTGGTCCTGCACGGCCACGATCATGTGCATTCGACCATCTGGATCGACGGGCCGGAGCGCAAGATTCCGGTTGTCGGTGTGCCCTCTGCGTCCTCGCTCGCGCATGGCCACACCCCGGCTGCGGCCTACAACATCTTCGCCATTGCGCCTGAGGGCAATCATTGGCGCTGCGACATGACCGTGCGCGGCGTCAACGATGCGCAGCGCGTGCGCGAGATCCGCCAGATTCGCCTGATCTGATCTTTTTGTTTGCGCATGATCCGATCGGAAAACCGGTCCCCACTTTTCCGGACCATGCGTCAGAAACTGATCGGCTTCAGGCTCTCGTAGAGCGCGTAGCCGAACAGCGACAGCACCCCGAGCACGAAGCCGAGCACGAACGGCCAGACTCGCCCGCGCTTTGGCACCTCGCTGCTCGCCTGAGCCTGGATGCGGGTAACGCTGAAGGCGCGTTCGCGCTCGACCATGCGGCGGGCGACGTAGTCGGTCACCGCCTTCACGATCGCACCGATGTCGTGCGATTCGGCGAGCACGATGCGGCCGTTGCGGGTGTCCTGGACGAAGCGATACTGCCGCTTGTCGCGCCCCATCACGACATGAGCGACGACGTCGATCCACAGCCGCGGCGTCTCGCCCTGGCTGATGCCGCGATCGAACAGATCGATCTGGTTCGGCACTTCGGCGAACAGCGGATCGAGCGCCTCGTTGAGAATCTCGAGCCGCGCCACCTCGGCATCGCGCAGATCGACCACGACGCCCGTTCGGTCTGCGGCCTCGATCCGGGCCTGGCGCAGCGCCTCGCGCAGACGCACGGGACGCGGTTCGGTGCTGCTGTCGGGGGCCTCGGACATCGCTGACGCTTTCACGGTTCGGCCCTGGTTTCGCCAGGATTTCTCCGATTAACCTATCAGTAACCCAGTATTCCGCAAACCCCATTTGCCTTCAAAGGGTTATACGCACGCTGAGATAATCAGCGGCACTCAAATGATGGTTGCAAAACGGACGTGGGCGGCCCCCTCCGGTATGACCCGGCTGAGACCGCCCCGTCCTTGGGCTCTTCCTCGAGCTTTATTCAAATACCCGGCGATGCATTCCCGATCGGCGGTCAGGCCGCCGGCGCGCGCTGCGGCTCCTCGACGATCGAGAAGCGCACGCCGGCCTTGTGGCGGTTCTCCTCGGACACCTCGCGCCAGCAATCCTCGGCCTCCTTGCGCGACTTGAACGGCCCCTTCACCTGGGCCGATCCTTCCACCAGCTTGTGGAAATTCATCGAGCCGAACTCGCCGCCGATCACCCAGAAATTGCTGGTCATGGGACCCTCCTTCAACCGTCACAACTTTGACAGTGCATTGCGATTTGCGTGACCAGAGATAAACGCGAAACCGGCAGCTTCGTATAGAGGCCTTGTTTTCGAATGGTGATGTCATGTAACATCATCACTTGTCATAAATGTCATTTTGTAAATTTTGTCACAAATCCAGGGCCGGTCGGCCTGCGGGAGATCGCCATGCCCGGTGAATCCGGAAAGAAGCTGTTCGTCGGGCCGCGCTTCCGCCGCATCCGCCAGCAGCTGGGCCTGTCGCAAACTCAATTGGCCGAGGGGCTCGGCATCTCGCCGAGCTACGTCAACCTGATCGAGCGCAACCAGCGACCGGTGAGCGCCCAGATCCTGCTGCGGCTGGCAGAGGTCTATGACCTCGATCTGCGCGACCTCGCCACCGCCGACGAGGACCGCTTCTTCGCCGAGCTCAACGAGATCTTCTCCGACCCGCTGTTCCGCCAGATCGAGCTGCCCAAGCAGGAGCTGCGCGACCTCGCCGAGCTCTGCCCAGGGGTCACCCACGCGCTGCAGCGGCTGTACGCGGCTTACGCCGAGGCGCGGCGCGGCGAGACCCTGGTGGCGGCGCAGATGGCAGACCGCAATGCAGGCGGACATTTCGAGGCCAATCCGATCGAGCGGGTGCGCGACCTGATCGAGGCCAACCGGAACTATTTTCCCGAACTCGAGCAGCAGGCCGAGGCCCTGCGCGACGCGCTCGACGTGCCGGCGGAAGGACTCTTTGCCGCGCTCGCCGCACGGCTGCGCGAGAAACATTCGGTGCAGACCCGCGTGATGCCGGTCGACGTGATGCGCGAGACCTTGCGCCGTTACGACCGCCACCGCCGCCAGCTGCTGATCTCCGAACTCGTCGACGGTCCCGGGCGCACCTTCCAGCTCGCATTCCAGCTCGGCATGGCGGAGTGCCTGCCGCAATTCGAGATCATCATCGGCCGCGCCGGCGCGATCGACGACACCTCGCGCCGGCTCTATCGCATGACGCTGGCGAGCTACTTCGCCGCCGCCGTGATGATGCCCTATGCGCCGTTCCTCGCCGCGGCGGAAGCGCTGAGCTACGACATCAACGTGCTCGCGCAGCGCTTCAACACCGGCTTCGAGCAGGTGTGTCACCGCCTCACCACCTTGTCGCGCCCGAACGCGCGCGGCGTTCCGTTCTTCATGCTGCGCGTCGACAGCGCCGGCAACGTCTCCAAGCGCTTCTCCTCGGGCACCTTCCCGTTCTCGAAGTTCGGCGGCACCTGTCCGCTGTGGAACGTCCATTCGACCTTCGACACCCCCGACCGCCTGCTGAAGCAGATCATCGAACTGCCGGACGGCTCGCGCTATTTCTCGATCGCCCAGATGGTCCGGCGCCCGGTCGCGCCGCACCCGATGCCGCAGCCGCGCTTTGCGATCGGCCTGGGCTGCGAGATCCGTCACGCCTCGCGCCTCGTCTATGCCGCCGGCATGGACCTGGAGACGGCCGAAGGCACGCCCATCGGCGTCAACTGCCGGCTCTGCGAGCGCGAAAACTGCGCCCAGCGCGCCGAGCCGCCGATCACGCGCACGCTGATCCTGGACGAGACCACGCGCCGCGTCAGCTCGTTCGCGTTCAGCAATGCAAGGGAGCTGTGAGACGCCCACGCTCTCCTCCGTCATTCCGGGGCGCGCGCAGCGCGAGCCCGCAATCCATTTCACGACACAGGCCGCGGCCCGATGGATTCCGGGGGCGCGCTACGCGCGCCCCGGAATGACAGCGAGTGTGTTGCACCGCCCTCTCCACGTCATTGCGAGAACACCGCGCCGACGAAGAGACGCGCGGTGCGGAGACTTATGACGCGCAGAGACTTGGTGCGGAGACCATGCAGCCACTTTCTCGCGGCGCATCTGCACCCGAGCTTTGCTATCAGCTCGCCCTCTTCGAACAGAGGGCGCAGGGAAGACCGGGAGCCCGCCGCCCCCATGGCCCCCGTGCGAAAGAAATGCACGGGGCAGGAACCACAGGTTCGGCTGGAACATCCCGGCCTTCCCTGCGCGATGGTCTTAACGTCTGCTCCGCGCTCTCCCCGGGGACCGGCTTGATTGCCCCCGTCGCCCGCGCGACACGTCAGGTCGGCAACGAGCTTGGCGCCAGCTTCGGGGCACCAGGACCACACGGCTTGAACGTCCGCGAATTGCCATTCGTCTTGCGCAACTGCGCCTGACAGACCCGCGGCCACCGCTCCCCGCCTCTCCGTATCGTGACGACGCGTACGTCCCTCTGCATGAGGCGGGATGCAGGAAGGAAAGCACGATTTCCGTAAAAGCGAAACAAGGAAATATTTGCAGCGGCATCTGGACAGAGGTGATCGCGCTGAGGACGCTACGGAATTCTCGCTTTCGGTGCAGTCACCGATGCGGTGTCGCGGGGCCGGGCCGTTGGCGGCTCAGCGGTGCACTTGATCCTCGCGCTTCCACTGAGTCGCCCGTCGGGTCGCCTGCTGCTCGCAAGCGGCGGACGCCTCGAAGGATGGCGCGGACGAACCTTACGACCTGATCCGCTGGCCCCTCGTCCTCGTTTCGTCGTAGGTACCAACCTGACGGACCACCGCCATGACCGAGAGGCCAACATCGAGGAGACGCCGCATGCTGGTCTGGTCGATTGGCCTCGTCGTGCTCGCCCTGGCCGGTGCCGCCATCGCCGCAGGGCCGATCATGAGCCGGGTCGAACATCCGAGATATGACGTGGTGAAGCGCGACGGTGCATTCGAGATCCGCGCCTATGCGCCGATGATCATCGCGCAGGCCGAGGTGCAAGGTGCACGCAAGCCGGCGATCGAAGAAGGCTTTCGCATCATCGGCGGCTACATCTTCGGCGCCAACCAGGGCAAGGCCAAGATCGCGATGACCGCGCCGGTGCAGCAACAGGCGACAGTGCTGACACCGGCAGGCAATGAGACCGGAAGCGATCGCTGGAGCGTCAGCTTCGTCATGCCGTCGAGCTGGACGCTGGATACGCTGCCGCCGCCCGCAGACGGCAGGATCAAGCTCACCCCCGTGCCGGCCCAGCGTATGGTCGCGCTCACCTTCTCGGGCTCGTATTCCGACGGAATTCTCGCCGACAAGACCCGCGAGCTGCGCGACTACGCGCAGCGCCAGGGACTGACCGTCACCGGCGCGCCCCTGCTCGCGTTCTACAACCCACCCTGGACTCTGCCGATGCTGCGCCGGAACGAGGTGATGCTGGCGTGTGATTGCTAGCTTCTCCCGGTCGCCTCTCATCTTGGCAGCGTGCTAGGCCACTGATCTCTCCCTAAGTTACCACGGCACGCTTCTCAGTCGTCATGCCGCCATGCCCGGGCTTGTCCCGCCCAAGTCAGATGCCATCGCCTCCTCACCCCTCGACGATCGCGACCGCGCGCGTCCATCCGGCTGAGGCGCGCTCGATCTTTACCGGGAAGCACGAGACCGTGAATCCCGTCGACGGCAACTGCTCCAGATTGTGCAGCTTCTCCAGATGGCAATAGCCGATATGGCGGCCGGCCTTGTGGCCTTCCCAGATCAAGGCCGCGTCGTGGGTCTCGGCATATTTCTGCGCGGTGAACACGAACGGCGCGTCCCAGCTCCAGCCGTCGGTGCCCGTCAGGCGCACGCCGCGTTCCAGGAGATACATCGTCGCCTCATAGCCCATGCCGCAGCCGGAATTGACGTAGTTGGCCTGGCCGAAGCGCGCGCCGGCGGAGGTATTGACGACGACGATCTCGAGCGGCGACAGCGTGTGGCCGATGCGCTTCAGCTCCGCCTCGACGTCCTTGGCGGTCACGACATAGCCGTCGGGAAAATGCCGGAAGTCGAGCTTCACGCCGGGCTGCAGGCACCATTCCAGCGGCACCTCGTCGATGGTCCAGGCGCGCTCGCCGCGGTTCATCGTCGGATGAAAGTGCCAGGGCGCGTCGAGATGCGTGCCGTTATGCGTCGACAGATTGACCTGCTCGACCGCCCAGCCCTGCCCGTCCGGCAGATCCTCGGCCTTCAGCCCGTCGAAGAACTGCAACATGCGCGGCAGCCCCTGCTGATGATCGATGTACTGGATGGTCGGATGTGCGCCGGGCGGATCGGCCGGCACGTCGTTCTGCAGCGGTACCGAAATGTCGATCAGCTTGCGGGCCATGGGCGGTCCTCTCGGTTTGTCGTTTTCGTTGTTGTGATCGCCGGCAGGATCAAACGTCCTGCCGCTCGACCTTGTTCTTCAGGATGCCGATCTTCTCGACCTCGAGCTCGATCACGTCGCCATGCTCGAGATACCAGCCGAGCTCAAGGCCGCAGCCATTGCCGACGGTGCCGGAGCCGATGAACTCGCCCGGCATCAAGGTCTCGTCCTTGCTGATATAGGCGATCAGCTCCTCGAACGGGAACAGCATGCCCTCGCTGACGCCGCGCGAGCGGACCTCGCCATTGACGCGCGCCTCCATCTTCAGCCGATAGGGATCGCCGATCTCGTCGGGCGTCACGATCCAGGGACCCATGACATTGCCGCCGTCGAAGCTCTTGCCCTTGGACGGGCCGAGGCGGCCGTCCATCTCGATGCGCTGGGTGTCGCGCGCGGAGAAGTCGTTGAAGATGGTGAAGCCGAAGATGTGGTCGCGCGCCGTTGCCGCCGGAATGTCCTTGCCCCGCCCCTTGGTGATGATGCCGAACTCCAGCTCGTAATCCATCACCTTGCTGTAGCGCGGCCATTTCACGACCGTGTTGGGGCCGCGCACGCTGAAGCGGTTGGTGATGTAGAAGATCGGGACCTTGCGGTAGACCTCGGGCAAGTCGCCGAGCGGCTCGGCATCGATGCGCGCGAGCTCGTCGGTATCGCCGCGCTGGCGTGCTGCAAGCTTCCGCTGCCCCCGCGGCGCCTGCAGGATGTGGAGCGGAAACGACATGCCGTCGCGCATCTGCCGCGGCTCCGGCACCGGGGCGAGCAGCTCCGTACCGGCGACGTCGCGCGACAGGTCCGCATCACTTCCGAACCTCTCGAACAGCGCCCGCGCGGCGTCGAGCCCCGCCTCGCCGGCATCGATCAGCGATAGCATCGAGGCGAAGGCCGGATTGGCCCGGCCGGCACGATCAGCCGCCCCGGCGAGGTCGAAAAGCCTGGAATCGCCGGCGTGCACGATGCCGATCCGCTCGCCGCCCTCGGCTCGAAATGTCGCAAGCTTCACGCCGTCCTCCCCTTGTGTTCTGTCTGAAAATATACAAACATACAAAATATCGATAAACAAGAGGCGTCCGCGACTGGACGCCCAGGGAGGGGTCAACGATGCGTCATCGGCTCATGGATGCTGTTGTCGGCGCGGTGCTGACGTTTGCGCTGACATCCACGGCGGCTCAGGCCGAGAAGATCCAGATCGGCTGCACCGCGACCTCCGACTGCGCCTCGGCGATGATTGCGGTCGACGAGGGCCTCTTCAAGAAGCACGGCCTCGACGCCGAGATGGTGCTGATCGGGATCAACTCGAACATTCCCGCCGCCATCCTCTCCAACTCGATCCAGATCGGCGGGCCGACCTCGACGGTGTTCCTGCAGGCGGCCGACGGCGGGCTCGACCTCGTCGCGGTCTCCGGCGCCTCGATCATGAACAAGATCTCGAACGATGCCATCGCCGCCTTCGTGCGCAATGGTGTCACCATCACCAGCCCGCAGGACTTCAAGGGCAAGAAGGTCGGCGCGCCCGGCATCGGCGCCTTCCTGCACGTGCTGTTCGTGAAATGGTTGGTCGAGAAGGGCGTCGACCCCAAAAGCGTGAACTTCGTCGAGGTGACGTTCCCGACCATGGCCGACACCATCAAATCCGGCGGCGTCGACGCGGTGCTGACCGCCGAGCCGTTCGTGATGCGCATGACGAACGCCAATCTCGGCACCGTCGGCGCACGTTATGCCGCCGAGCTCGCGCGTACCGAGCCGATCATCTTCTATGCGGCGTCGCGCGAATGGGCGGAAAAGAATCCCGAGACGGTGAAGAAATTCCGCGCGGCCATCACCGAGGCGGCCCCGATCGTCAACAACGATCGCGAGAAGGCCTCGGCAGCGATCGCCAAGTTCACCAAGCAGCCGCTCGACCTGGTCAAGCTGACAACGCCGAACCGCGCGGAGCCGGTGCTGAAGCCGGAGCAGCTCGCCTGGTGGATCGACGTCATGGCGGCGCAGAAGATGCTACAGAGCAAGCTCGACCTCAAGAAGCTGATCCTCAACTGATGACGGCACCGACCCCGATTCTGCAGACCGAGACGACGAGCGGCGACACGCTGAGCGAGCGCGCCGCCGCGCTGATCGAGCGCGACATCGTCGCGGGCACGCTCGCCCCCGGCTCGCGGCTCGGCATCGTCGAGCTCGCCAAGCGCTACGAGATCGGGCCGACGCCGCTGCGCGAGGGGCTGTCGCGGCTGGTGTCGCGCGGCCTGATCAACAGCATCGGCCAGCGCGGCTTTCGTGTCGCCGAGGTCAGTCGCGACGATCTCGTCGACATCACGCGGATGCGCACCGTGGTGGAGAAGGAGGCGCTGCGGCTCGCGATGCAGAACGGCAGCGATGCCTGGGAGGCCCGCATCATCGCCGCGCTGCATCAGATGCGTCGTTACATCCAGCGCATGCAGAACGAGTTTCGCGAGGGCGCGCCGGAGTTCGACCGGCTGCACAAGGCGTTCCATACCGCCTTGCTGGAGGCCTGCGGATCACGCCGCCTGCTCGCCGCGCATTCCGATCTCTACGACCAGGCCTATCGCTATCGCCGCGTCATGATGCGCAGCTTCGACGACGGCAGCGGCTTCATCGGGGAGCACGAGGCGCTGGCGGAGCTGGTACTCGCGCGCGACGCCGCAGCCGCCCAGGCGCGGCTCGAGTCGCATCTGCGCTCGACGATCAACATCGTCTATCCGCAATCGAAGGGAGCCTGAGATGGCAGAGCCCGCCCTCGCTTTGGTGCAATCGTCTCCCTCGCCTGCGCGCGCGCAAATCGCGTTCGACAATGTCGCGCTGACCCTCGGCGGCAAGGCCATCATCGACACGATCAGCCTGGAGGTCGCGGCCGGCGAGATCCTGTGTGTGGTCGGCGCCTCCGGCTGCGGCAAGACCACGGCGCTGCGGCTCGCGGCCGGGCTGTATCAGCCAACCGGCGGCAGCGTGCGCTTCGAGGGCGAGCCGATGCGCGCGCCCCGCCGCGAGATCGCGGTCGTATTCCAGGACTACGGCAAGGCGCTGCTGCCATGGCGCACCGCAGCCGGCAACATCTCGCTGGCGCTCGAGACCATCGGCATGCGCGCGCATCAGCGCGAGGCGCGCGCTGCCGAGCTGCTGGCCAAGGTCGGGCTCGCCGGGCATGCCGCCAAATATCCGACGGAGATGTCCGGCGGCATGCAGCAGCGGCTGCAGATCGCGCGCTGCCTCGCCCAGGATCCAAAAGTGCTGCTGATGGACGAACCGTTCGGCGCGCTCGACGCGATGACGCGGCAGGGCCTGCAGGACGAGATGCTGGCGCTGGTCGCCTCGACCGGCGCCACCGTCGTGTTCGTCACGCATGATCTGGAAGAAGCGATCTATCTCGGCGACCGCGTCGTCGGCCTGCTGCCGCATCCCGGCCGCGTCGGCCTGGAGTTGACCATCGACCTGCCGCGGCCGCGCGACCAGCTGGCGACGCGCGAGCAGCCGGAATTCCTGCGGCTGCGCCGCGCGCTGTTCGACTTCATCAAGGCGAGCGAGTGAGCATGCCGGAGCGCGTCAAGCCGCTGCTGCTGCCGCTCGCAGCATTGCTCGCATTCGAGGCCTGGATGCGACTTGCGGCGGTGCAGAGCGATTCGCTGGCGCCGCCGAGCGCGGTCGCGCTTGCGCTTGCGGGCGCGCTGACCGACGGCTCGCTGCTGACGGCGACGCGCGACACGCTGGCCTCGGCATTTGCCGGGCTCGCGCTCGGCGGCGCCATCGGACTCATGCTCGGCCTCGCGCTCGGCCTCTCGCACATCCTCGACCGGCTGATGGAGGTCACGATCGAGGCGGTCAGGCCGATCCCGTCGGTGGCGCTGCTGCCGATCGCGCTGATCGCGCTCGGCTTCGGCTACCGCATGGAGATCACGATCGTCAGCTTCGCCTGCGTCTGGCCGGTGCTGATCATGACACGCTCCGCGGTCGGCGGCATCGAGCCGCGGCTGATCGAGGTGGCGCGCGTGCTGCGGCTGACGCAGCTCGACCGCATCAGGAAGATCGTCATTCCCGCCGCCCTGCCCCGCATCTTTCTCGCCTTCCGGCTCGCCGCCGGCATCGCGCTGATCGTCGCCGTCACGGTGGAGATCGCGATCAACCCGCTCGGCCTCGGCGCCGGCATCATGACCGCGCAGCAGGCGCTGCGGCCGGACCTGATGCTGGCCTATCTGGTGTGGATCGGCGTCACCGGCTTCGTGCTCAACACCGCTCTGATGGCCGCGCAGACGACGCTGTTCGGCCGTGCGGCCCTGATCGGAGACGGCGCATGAAATGGTCGGTCCTCGGATGGCGCCTTGCCAGCTTCGCCGTCGCCGCAGGATTGATCACGCTGTGGCAATTCGCGGCCGATCAGCGCCTGATATCGCCGGTGTTTCTGCCCGGTCCCGATCGCGCCTGGGCCTCGCTGATGCGCGGCTTCACTTCCGGCGATCTGCTGACGAAGCTCGCGGGCACCCTGACGCACATGGCCTATGGCTGGCTGCTCGCCTCGATCGTGGGCGTCGCGCTCGGTGCGATGATCGGCTCATCCAAGACGATGCGCGCCTATGTCGCGCCGACCCTGGAGCTGCTGCGGCCGCTGCCGGTCTCGGCCATCATTCCGGTCGCCATCGCCGCGCTCGGCCTGAGCCAGGGCATGGCGCTGGCCGTGATCGCGTTCGGCTCGCTATGGCCGATGCTGCTCGGGACCATCCACGGCTTCGCCGCGGTCGAGCCGCGGCTCTACGAGGTCGCGCGAGTGCTGCATATGTCGCGGCTCGCTGTCATCTTCAAGATCGCGCTGCCGTCGGCGGCCCCCGACATTCTCGCCGGCATGCGGCTGAGCCTGACCGTCGCTCTGATCCTCGCCGTCGTCTGCGAGATGCTCGCCGGACTCGACGGCCTCGGCCAATGGGTGCTGCTATCGGCGCGCTCGTTCCGCTCCGCCGACCTGTTCGCCGGCGTGATGCTGCTCGGCGTGATCGGCTACGTCACCGCGCTCGCGATGGACGCGGCGGAAAGCCGGCTGCTGCGCTGGCAGGCCGCGCGACGATAACTCAACGCGCGAGGCCGGCGACGCGGCCGAGCGCAACGGCGGTCAGCAGGCCGTTGCCGGACAGATAGCCCGAGGCATCGGCGCCAGAGACGCCACAGGCGGCGCCGCCGGCGGCGAACACATTATCGATTGCGCTTCCATCCTTGCGGACGACGCGCGCGCGATCGTCGATGACGAGGCCGCCTTGCGTGTGGAACAGCGCGCCGGTGACTTTCACCGCGCGATAGGGCGGCATGAGTTGCGGCACGCCGGCAAAGCTGCGGCCGAAGCGGTCGGCGCGCTGCTGTGCCTTGGCCTCGTTCACATCAGCGCATGTCGCGGCAAGGACAGCGGCCGGCACGCGCATCGCTGCTGCAAGGCTCGCGACATCGTCGGCCTCGAGCACCGCGCCGTGCGCGACGGCATTGCGAAAATCCTCGAACTGCGCGGCAATGCCGGCGATGCGCGTATCGAAAATGGTCCAGGCGACGCCGTCCGGCTGCGCGAGCACGTTGGCCGCCTGCTCGGAATAGCCCGAGGCCTCGTTGGAGAAGCGCTCGCCCCGCACATTCACCTGGAAGCCGCCTTCGGCGATCGTCGCCCAGCTGATGAGAATGCCGGCGGGATGCGCGACGGAGCCGTGGCCCTGATGGCCGCCGAGATGGCACGTCGCGGCGCCGAGCTGCTCGCCCCAAAACAAGCGCATCGCCTTGGTTGCCGACGTGGCCGAAATAGGTCGCGCTCGCCATGTCAGGAATGTACCGGGCGACCAGCGCCGGATTGCCGCCATAGCCGCTGCAGGCGAGGATCAGGCGGCGACACCCGATCTCGTCGGCGGCGCCGTCGGGCCTCGTGAAGCGCACGCCAATGATCCGCTGCTCATCATCGACCAGCAAGGTCGTCGCATGCGCGTCGCAGAGGATGTCGATGCCGGTGGTCTCGGCCGCGGCGCGCAGCCGATCGATCAGCTCGCGCCCGGCGCGGCTCGGCAGGCCGTGCATGCGAAAGCGCGAATGGCCGGGATAGGTGAAATTGTCGACCAGCGAGAACGGCAGCTGATGCCGGTCCGCGAGCCATTCGAGCGTCGGGCCGATCGTGGTCGTCACGAGCCTCACCAGCGCGGCATCCGGCTCATCATGCGCCTTGTGCATGATGTCCGCGGCGAAGCGCGAGGGGCTGTCGTCGATATCGAGCGCTTCCTGCCAGCGCGTGCCGGCCGCTGGAATGAGCCCGGCTGACAGCGCCGTCGAGCCCTGCGGCACCGCATCGCGCTCCAGCACCAGGACGCTCTCGCCGTTCTCGGTTGCCGACAGCGCTGCAACGAGCCCCGCCGCGCCAGCACCGATGATCAGACAGTCGACGACGAACTCCGGCGCGCGGTCGGTGGTCTCGACCGAACTCATGACGCCGCCAGCTCCGTGATCGCCTCCGTGATCGACGTGACGCGGCACACCGGCTTGAGCGCCGCGATCGCGGTCGCATGCGTCTCCGCGGTGAAGGCTGCGCAGCCGTCTTCGAGAACCACCGTCTCGAGATCGCGGATATGCGCATCGCGCACCGTGGAGGCCACACCGCCATTGGTGACGATGCCGGCGACATACAGCTTCTCGATGCCGCATTTGCGCAGCACCCATTCCAGCCGCGTCATGTAGAACGCGGAGTACGCGATCTTCTCGATCGTGACGTCGGCGGGCTGCAGCAGGTCGACGAGCTGATGCCCCCACGCGCCCGGCTGAAAGTCGCCCTTGGCGAGGAACGGCCGCAGCTGCTTCAAATGCGGCGAGATCAGCGGCTCGCCGCCCTTGCCCGGTACAAGCGTGAACTGCGTCGAGATCACGAAGCCGCCCTTGCTCCGCATCAGGTCCGCGAACGGCTTGAGCCGTGGCGGCAGCGCGGCGATGGCGTCCGCCGTCTGTCCGGCGCGGCCGTAGGCGCCTTTCGGATCGAGGAAATCGTTCTGCAGATCGACGATCAGCAGCGCGCTTTGCGCCGCCGGAATGCTGTGATCGCTCATATCCGCTCCACGATGACGTTGCCGAACTGGTCCACCCGCGCCTTGAAGCCGGGCGCAATCACCGTCGTCGCGTCCGGCTGCTCCAGGATCGCGGGCCCCGCGATATCGCTGCCGACCGGCAGATCGAGCCGGGCGTAGATGGCGGTGGTCCACCATCTGCCGTCGAACCAGACGTCGCGGCTGCCGAGCCTGGCCTTGACGAGATCGGCCCCGGCATCGGGCGCAAGCGTCGCAAGGTCGAAGCGCGGACGCACGCCGATGGCGGCCGTGCGCAGGTTCACGATCTTGATCGGCACGCCCGGCAAGAGCCGGCTGAAGCTCTTTTGGTACGCGGTCTCGAACGCCTTGCGCACATCCTCGACCGTGAGCGCGATGGCGCCGTCACGGATCTCCGCCGGCAAGGTGGCGCGGATGGTGTGGGTCTGGCCGACATAATGCATGTCGAGCTCGAACAACGTGTCGATGCGCTCGACCGCGAGCCGCGCGTCCTTGACCACGCCCTGCGCGTGTTCGGCTTCGGACTGCATCCAGCGCGTCAGCGCCGCGATGTCGAGGCCGTCGACGAACATGTTGAGCGTCTGCACCTGGTCGTGGCGGATATCCGCGATGACACAGCCCAGCGCCGAGGTGACGCCGGGATAGCGCGGCACCAGCGCCGCCTTCAGGCCGACATCCTTGATCAGCGCCGAGACGTGCAGCGCGCCGCCGCCGCCGAACGGCACCGCCGCGAAGCGCGCCGGATCATGGCCGCGCTCGATCGACATCAGCCGGATGGCGCCGGCCATCTTGCTGTCGGCGATACGCACGATCGCTTCTGCCGCTTCCATCGTGCCGAGGCCCAGGGGCTCGCCGACATGCCTGGCGATGGCGCGCTTGGCCGCCTCGACGTCGAGCGCCTTGAGCTTGCCGCCGATCGGCCTGTCGGCATTGATGCGGCCGAGCACGACGTTCGCATCGGTGAGCGTCGGCCGCTCATTGCCGCCGCCATAGCAGACGGGACCTGGACGCGAGCCGGCGCTCTCCGGGCCGACCTGCAGCAGGCCGCCGGCATCGACATGGGCGATCGAGCCGCCGCCGGCGCCGATCGTCGTGATCTCGATCATCGGCGTGCGCACGACGAGGCCGAAGTCGATCGTGGTCTGCGCCGCCAACGATGTCGCGCCGTCGACCACCAGCGACACGTCGAACGAGGTGCCGCCGAGATCGCCGGTGATGACGTTGGGGAAGCCGGCGGCTTTGGCGATCTCCGCCGCAGCGATGACGCCGGCCGCAGGACCGGACAATGCGGTGCGGATCGGGAAGCGCCGCGCCGCATCGGTCGACATTACGCCGCCATTGGACTGCACGATGTGGAAGCGGCCGTCGAACGCTTCGCCCGCCAGCGCGTTCTGCAGCTTCTGCAAATACGAGCCGACCACCGGCTGCAGATAGGCATTGAGCGCAGTCGTTGAGGTCCGCTCGAACTCGCGGATCTCAGGCAGGATCTGGCTGGAGCAGGCGACATTGTCGTTCGGCCAGATCGCCTGCACGGCTTCGAGCGCGCGGCGCTCATTGTCCGGATTGGCGAAGGCGTTGACGAACACGATCGCCAGCGCCTGCGCGCCTTTCGCCAACAGCTCGCGCGCCGTCGCCGTGACCTGCGCGACATCGAGGGCGGTGCGGATGGTGCCGTCGGACAGCACGCGCTCGTCGACCTCGGCGCGCATGTCGCGCTCGACGACGGGGATGAAATCGCCCCACAGGCCCCAGGTGTTGCGGCGGTCGCGGCGGCGCATCTCCAAGACGTCGCGGAAGCCACGCGTCGTGATCAGGCCGATGCGCGCGCCCTTGCGCTCCAGCAGCGCATTGGTGCCGACGGTCGTGCCGTGCACGATCGAGGTGAGATGCGAGACCGCGCCGAAGCCTTGCAGGCCCTCGAGGAAGCCGACCGCCTCGTCGCCGCGATTCGACGGCACCTTGTTGGTGCGGAAGCTGCGCTTCGCCTCGTCGAAGTAGAAGAGATCGGTGAAGGTGCCGCCGACGTCGACGCCGACGATGGTGCCGAGCTTGCTCATGCCGCACCTCCCGCGCGAAGCTCGCGCGTCGCAGCATCATCGACTGCGCCATCGGCTGCCACGGCCACCTTGTAGACCTCGCGCGCCTGCGCATGTGAGACGAAGCCGAGCGCGACATCATGGGCGACGGCCGCAACCGGCCGCGCCTCCGGCGGCCCCCAGCCGCCGCCTCCTGGCGTTTCGAGACGGACGCGCTTGCCGGCCTTGAGATGCAAATCGGTGATCTTGGAGACCATCGGCGGGCCCGCTTCGCCATCAGCAGTCTGCCACGTGAAGCGGTTGAGCGCCGCGCTGCCGCCGCCGGCCACGCCGAACGGCGCCGCCTTGCCGCGCTCGCCGAGCAGCGCGACATCGGCGTCGGCCAGCAGTTCGACCTCGTAGACCGCGCCGACGCCGCCGCGATGCGTGCCGGCGCCGGCGGAATCCGGGCGCAACGCCCATTGCGTGAACATCACGGGATAGGCCGCTTCGAGAATCTCCACCGGCGGGATGGTCGCGGTCGAGATCGGATTGTTGGCGTGGTTGAGGCCGTCGGTCGCCGGATTGCCGCCGAGGCCGCCGCCGAAGAACGAGAACATCACGAAGCGGCTGTTGTCCTTGCGATGGCCGGCGATCGACAGCGCGTTGATGGTGCCGAACGGCGCGGCGGTGGCGCGCGACGGATCGGCCTTGGCGAGCGCGCCGAGCACGACGCCGATCAGGCGCAGGATGGTCTCGGTATAACCCGCGACCGGCTTGGGCGGCCCGGCCGCCAGCAGCGAGCCGTCGATGATCGCAAAGCTGATCGGCCGGAGACAGCCGGCATTGGCGGGCACCTCGGTGAAGACGTGCTTGAGCGCGACGTAGCAGGCCGCGATCGTGGTCGAGCGCGAGATGTTGATCGGGCCCTTGCAGGCGCCGGACGAACGCGTGAAGTCGAGCGTGAGCGTATCGCCGGCAATGGTGACGTCGAGCGCCACCGTCAGCGGCTCGTCGACGATGCCGTCATTGTCGAGCACGTCCTCGAACGAATAGACGCCGTCGGGCAGCGAAGCGATCGCAGCGCGCATCAGGGTCTCGGCGCGGTCGGAGAACGCCTCGAACGCATCGGACACGGTGGTGTCGCCGTAATCGTCGAGCAGTGCGCGCAGGCGGCGCTCGCCGAGATCGAGCGCATTGAGCTGGCCGTTGAGGTCGCCCCAGTTCGACATCGGCACGCGCGAATTGGCCTCGATGATGCCGAGGATGTCGTGGTTCATTCGCCCCGCGGCGATCAGCTTGACCGGCGGAATGCGCATGCCTTCCTGAAAACTCTCGACCGCCTTCGGATTGTAGCCGCCGGCGACGTTGCCGCCGATGTCGAGCCAGTGGCCGACCGAGGCGATCCAGCAGAATACACGGCCGTCGCGGAACACCGGACGGACCAGACGAAAGTCGTTCAGATGCGTGCCGCCGTCATAGGGATCGTTGAAGATGAAGGTGTCGCCCTCTTCGAGGCCGCCGTCCTTCTCGACCTTGGCGATGACGGCGCGCACGGCGAAGGCCATCGCGCCGACGAAGATCGGCAAACCACCCTGCCCCTGCACCAGCGTATCGCCCGTGGTCGCATGGTAGATGCCATGGCAGGCGTCGCGCGCCTCGGCGATGGTCGGATTGAAGGCCGAGCGATACAGCGTCGCGTCCATCTCATCGGCGATCTGCTCCAGCCGCCCCTTCAGCACGGCGAGCGTGATCGGATCCAGCGTCGTCATGCCCGCGTCCCCTCATCGTCAGCCGCGTAACGGGCGCCGTTCGCCAGGATGTCGGCCGTGCCGAGCATCGCGTTGAGGCCAGTGAAATCGAGCATGCGGTCAGCAAACGGCTTGGTCGAGCCGGCCTGCGCCAACGATGTGTAATAGGCTCGCGCCGAGAACGCGAGCGCGCGCACGATGCCGCCGGGGAAGATGACGAGCTTGAAGCCGAGTGCGCCGAGTTCGGCCGCAGCATGGATCGGAGTCGAGCCGCCTTCGACCATGTTGGCGAGCAGCGGCCGCTTCGACGCCAGCCGTCCGGCGATGGCCGACAACTGCTCGCTGCTCTTCGGCGCCTCGACGAACAGCACGTCGGCGCCTGCCTCGGCGTAGCGCTCGGCGCGCGCGATCGCGGCCTCCATGCCCTCGATCGCCAGCGCGTCGGTGCGGGCGATGATCAAGGTTTCGGACGATTGGCGCGCGTCGAGCGCGGCCTTGATCTTGCCGACCATCTCGCCCGTGCTGATCACGGTCTTGTCGGTCAGATGGCCGCAGCGCTTCGGCGTGGTCTGGTCTTCGAGCTGGATCGCGGAGGCGCCCATGCGCTCGAACAACCGGATCGTCCGCTGCACATTCAGCGCATTGCCGAAGCCGGTGTCGCCGTCGACGACGAGCGGAGTATCAACGCGGTCGCGGATCATCGCGATGGTGTCGGCAACCTCCATCATCGACACCAGGCCGATGTCGGGACGGCCGAGCTTCGTATAGGCGATGCCGGCGCCGGTCAGGTACAGCGCCTTGAAGCCGGCCTCGGCGGCGATGCTCGCGGTCAGCGCGTCATAGACGCCGGGCGCGATCGTCGTCTCGGCTGATGCCAGAGTGGATCTCAGGCTCATTGTCGTGTCCTTGTCGTTCTCAAGTTTGGCCGATGCACCGATCTCTAGAGACCGAGATAGGCGCGCTTCAGCTCGGCATTGGAATTCAGCTCGGAAGCCGGTCCGGAGAGCGTGATGATGCCGTTCTCCATGATGTAGGCGCGACCCGCGAGTTCGAGCGACTGCACCACGTTCTGCTCGACCAGCATGATGGCGAGGCCGGAGGCCGCGAGCCGCGCGATCAGCGCGAACATCTCCTCCACCATCAGCGGCGACAGACCGAGCGACGGCTCGTCGAGGATGAGCAGCTTCGGTTCGCCCATCAGGCCGCGGCCGATCGCCAACATCTGCTGCTCGCCGCCGGACAGCGTGCCGGCATATTGCCGCGCGCGCTGCTTCAGCTTCGGGAACGTCGCGTAGATCTGCTCGATGCGCTCGGCGCGGCCGCGGCGTGGGCGGCAATAGGCGCCGAGTTCGAGGTTCTCGCGCACCGACAGATTGGGGAAGATCTTGCGGCCCTCGGGCACGTGGATCAGTCCGGCCGTGACGATCGCGGGCGCAGCCTCGTGCTCCAGCGCCGCGCCGTTGAAACGGATCGTGCCAGATGTCGCGGGCACCACGCCCGAGAGCACCTTGTTCAAGGTGGTCTTCCCGACACCGTTGGAGCCGAGCACGGCGACAACCTCGCCGGCTTTGACGTCCAGGCTGACGCCGCGCAGCACTTCGGTAGCGCCATAGCCGGCACGGAGATCGCGGACCTCAAGCATGGGACCGCTCCGCGCGTAGCCGCTCCGCCGCACCATGGCCGAGATAGGCCTCGATCACCTGCGGATCCTCGCAGACCACCCGCGGCTCGCCCTGCGCGATCATGCGGCCCTGCGACAGCACATAAACGGTATCGCAGAGATTCATCACCGCCTGCATGATGTGCTCGATCATCAGGATGGTTACGCCCTGGTCGCGGATGTCGCGCACCAGCGGCAGCACGTCGCGGATTTCCGAGGGATTGAGGCCCGCCAGCACCTCGTCGAGCAGCAGCAGCTTCGGCTTGGTCGCGAGCGCACGCGCCACTTCGAGACGCTTGCGGCCGGCGACCGTGAGATCGGACGACGCCTTCGCAAGATCGGCGCCGAGGCCGACGCGATTGGCGATGCCGGCCGCCTGCGCCATCGCCTCCTTGGCGTCGGGCGTGTGCAGATAGGCGCCGACCGCGATGTTCTCCTGCACGTTCAGGCCCTCGAACGGCTGCACGATCTGGAAGGTGCGTGCGATGCCACCGCGCGCCCGGACATGCGGGGCAAGCTGCGTGATGTCGCGGCCGTCATAGCTGACCGAACCACCATCGGGCTGCAGGAAGCCGGCGACCATCGCGAACAGCGTGGTCTTGCCGGCGCCGTTCGGGCCGATCAGGCCGGTGATCGAGCCCTTGGCGACCGAGAGCGACGCCTGATCGACCGCGACGAGGCCGGAGAAGCGCTTGGTGAGGGACTTCACCTCGAGCATCACGCCTCCTTCGCCTTCGGCGCACGCAGGCCGAGACTCTTCATCAGCATGACCAGGCCGTTCGGCGAGAACGCCACCGATAGCACCAGGATGACGCCGAACACGAGGAGGTCCATGCCGGGAATGCCGCCGGACACGCTCTTGGTGAGTTCGCCGAGGCCCAGCAGCACGATCGCGCCGAGTAGCGGACCGAGCACTGTTCCGGAGCCGCCGACGATGGCCGCGAACAGCGCCTCGATCGATATCCACGAGCCGAAGGCGACATTGGCGTCGATGAACAGATAGTTCTGCGCATACAAACAACCAGCAGCCGCGGTCAGCGCGCCGGAGATCGCGATCGCCTTCATCTTGACCGCGAACACGTCGACGCCGAGCGCCTGCGCCGCCTGCTCGTTCTCGCGCAGGGCGACGAGATAGGCGCCGAAGCGCGAATGCTCGAGCCACCAGCTGACCAGCAGGCCGATCGCGACGAAGCCGAGTGCGATCAGCAGGAAATAGCGACGATCTGCGAATTGCAGATATGGCAGGCCGGTCTGCAGCTTGATGAGAATGCCGGCGGCGCCGCCGGTGAAATTCCAACTGTTGGCCAGGATGCGCGCGACTTCGGCAAAGGCCAAGGTGATCAGCGCGAAGTACGAACCTTTCAAGCCGGAGCGGAAGCTGAGAAAGCCGATGGCAGCACCGACCAGCGCGCCGAGCGCGATGCCGATCACCAGCGCGATCCAGGCATTTACGCCGAAGCGGGTCTGCAGCACCGCCATGGCGTAGGCGCCGGCACCGAAGAACGCGGCGTGGCCGAACGACGACAGGCCGACATAGCCGCCGAGAATGTTCCAGCCCTGTGCCGCGAGGGCAATGATCATCATGAAGATCATGAGGTTCAGCAACGCGCCGGACAGCCCGGTGAAGGCGATCGCAGCCAGCACCGCGACGATGATCGCGAGCGTCGACAGGCGGGGCTTCGTCATGCGCGCGCTCCGAACAGGCCGGTCGGGCGCACCAGCAAAGTGACGATGAAGATCAGGAAGATGCCGATCTGGCCGAGGCTGTCGCCAAGGAACAGGCTGGACGCTGCCTCGACGACGCCGATCAGGAGTCCGCCGATCAGCGCACCGGGGATCGAGCCCATGCCGCCGAGCACGACGATGGTGAAGGCGACCAGCACGAACGCCGCGCCGGTTTTCGGGCTGACATAGAACGACGGCATCAGGAGGCCGGCCGCGACCGCCAGGCAGGCGCAGCCGATCGCAAACGTCATGGCGTAGACGTGCGGCACGCTTATGCCGACCAGGCTGGCGCCGAGCTTCTCCTTCGCCACCGCGCGAATGGCCTTGCCGATATCGGTCTGGTGCAGCACCAGCCACAGCAGCAGCGTCGTGGCGATGGTGACGCCGAAGCCTATCACGCGCGGGAACGACAGCAGCAGCGGTCCGAGCTCGACGACGCGGAACGAGTAGTCGGTGGTGATCGTGCGGGTGTCCGACTGGAAGGCGGCGAGCAGTGCGTTCTCGATGATGATCGACAGCCCCAGGGTGACGAGCAGGATGCCGTTGTCCTTGCCGTGACTGGCCGGGCCGATGATGAAGCGCTGCAGGGCGTAGCCGAGCGCGAACATCGCCGGCGCGACAATGAGGATGGCGAGATAGGGATCGAGCCCGTAGCGCGCGCAGGCGAGCCACACCATGAACATCGCTACCGTCAGCAGCGCGCCGTGGGCGAAATTCACGATGTGCAGCACGCCGTAGATCAGGGTCAGGCCGAGCGCGATCAAGGCATAGATCGCCCCGAGCATCAGGCCGTTCAACAGCGCCTCCACGACGATCTGGGGCGAGTACATCACATCCTCTGGTTCAGCGGGCGCTGCACGCGATCCGCTTGGTACGCGACCTCATCGCCGCTTGCTCGGTCTTCGCCTCTCCCCGCGCGCGGGGAGAGGCCGGATTGCATCGACAGATGCAATCCGGGTGAGGGGGGCTCTCCGCACGGTCGGTGGGTGTGGCTGCCCCTCACCCCAACCCTCTCCCCGTGAAGAACGGGGAGAGGGAGCGCACCGCTCGTGGTGCGAACTGCTCGAACTCAGCAAACAGGAACAACTACAATCCAGCTACTGCGGGCTGTCCTTTCGAGTCCCTGCCCGATCACCCGTTGATCGGGAACACCGGCTTGGCGTCGGCGTACTCGGCCGGGTAGATCACCTTGATGTCCTTGCCCTGCACCTGGGTGTTCAGCGGCAGTGCGCTGGTGTTCTGGCCCTTGGCGTCGAACTTGGTCTTGCCGTAGGGCATGATGCCGCTGTCGAACTCGTTCGCTGCCAGGGCCTCGATGATCTTGGCGCGATCGGCGCTGCCGGCCTTCTCGACGGCTTGAGCGAACACCTTCATCAGCGAGTAGTTGATCGGCGTGTTGTAGGCGTAGAACTTGCCGGCGGCGGTCACGGTCTCGCGCAGCTTGGCGGTGATCGGGCTCTTGGGATCGCCCCAATGGTTGCAATCCATCACGCCCTGGGCGGCTTCCGGAAATTCGTTGACGAAGCGATAGCTGGAGGCGGCGCCACCGAACACGGCATAGATGCCCTTCGGGCGCACGCGCTGCTGCTGCAACGTGCGGGCCATCAGCACGAACTCGTTGAAGTAATGCGACGGCACGATCAGGTCGGGATTGAGCGCGCGCAGCCGCAGCACGACGTTGGTCATGTCGCGCGCCGGGGTCGGATGCGCGATCGTCTCGACGATCTGAAAGCCGAGCGGCGGCAGCTTCTCCTGCATGATCTTCGCGAGGCCCGAGCCGAACAGGCCATCCTCGTGCACGATCGCCACCGTCTTGATCGGCTTGCCCGCGTCGTCGTTGAGCTTGACCAGGTTCTTCAGCGCAACCGCGGTCGCCATGCTGAAGTTCGGATTGAAGCGGAAGGTGTTCTTCAGGCCGCGCTCGGTGATGGTATCGGCCACGGCGCAGTCGACGACGAACGGCAGGTCATAACGCGACGCGGTCTGCGTCGCCGTCAGCGCGATGCCGGAGGCAAAACCGCCGAGCACGGCGGCGACGCCGGCTGATTGCAGCTCCTCGGTCGCCTGCGCACCGGCCTCCGCGTTGGAGCGGCTGTCGCCGACGACGAGCTCGAGCTTGGCGCCGCCGAGCGCCTTGATGCCGCCGGCGTCGTTGATCTCCTTGATCGCGAACTCGGCGCCGATCTTGGCAAGGTCGCCGTCGAGCGCAAACGCTCCAGAGATCGGCTGCAACAAGCCAACCTTCACGGGCGCCGGCTCGGCGCGCAGCAGGCCGGGCGCCGCCAGCATGGAGGTGAGCGCGACACCGCTCTTGAGCACGGTGCGGCGTGACAGTGACTTGGAATGACGCGTCATGACTTCCCCACTTTCCTGACTGGCGGCCGCCGGCGCGGGCGCTCCCTGCGGTACACCTCGGCGGTCGGGCTCCAGTGCCGGTGCCCTTCGTCGCCCGTCCGTTCGAGGTTCATCTGCAATGTGTAACGGTCGGGCCGGTAGAGCGCCTGAAGGTGCTCCATCGGCTGTCCGGCCTTGTCGTAGACCGTGCGGCGCAAGGCCACGAGCGGCATGCCGACATCGATGTCGAGCGCCTCGGCCACATCGGGGCTCGACAGCACGGCGCTGATCTCCTGCCGCGCCGAGGCGCTGGTCAGCCCCGAGCGCTCGATCAGCTCGAGCAGCGGCATGCGCGCGAGATCCTCGCGCGAATAGTTGCGGCCGATTCGCTCAGGCACGTTGGCAATGAGATAGGAGAACGGCACGCCGTCGACGAGGCGGACACGCACCGAGCGCTGCGAGCGCTCATCGGGCGCGAGCCGCAGGGCCTCGCGAATCTGATCCGGCGGCGCGACATAATCGAACGAGAGCAAGCGCACGTCGGTCGTGCGCCCCATCTCGATCAGATGCGCGAACACGTTGGAAACGTCGGCAAGGACCGTGCGGACCTTGGACGCCGGACGATGCACGAAGGTGCCGAGCCCGCTCTTCTTCTGGATGAGGTCCTCGCCGGCGAGCAGGTCGAGCGCTTGACGGATGGTCACGCGGGAGACGTTGTGCTCTTCGGCAAGCGCGAATTCGCCGGGCAGCCGCTCGCCATCCGCAAGCTCGCCGGATGCGATCTTGTCCTTCAGCAGCAGGTAGATCCGTCGTGCCTTCAGTGGCTCGGACGCGGTGCGCAAGGCGGGAAGTCCCGTGGTGGCAGAGCTATCTTGCTTCCAATACAGTAGGTGTATAGAAAATATGACAGCTTCGGTCAACCGGCTCCATCGTCCGCGATCGAGGCAAGGATCAAGCCATGGGCGGCTTCTTCGGAGGATCACGCGATTTGTCGCAGCATCAGCCATATGCACAGGCGCTGACCCCGCTCGACGTCGGCAACCTGCGCTTCCGCAACCGCATCTTCGTCCCCGCGCACACCACCAATTTCGGGGAGCACCACCTGCCGAGCGCGCAGCACCTCGCCTACCATCGCGCCCGCGCACGCGGCGGCGTCGGCGCCATCATCTTCGAATCCATCCGCGTGCACGCCAATTCGCTCGGTCGGCCGCAAGCCGTCTGCGGCTTCGATCCCGCCTGCATCGATCCATTCCGCCGCATCACCGATGCGGTGAAGGCAGAAGGCGCCGTGATGCTCGGCCAGATCATCCATCTCGGACGCCAGGTCGAGGGCGATTTCGAGCGCACGGTCTCTTGGGGCGCCTCGCCCATCCCGTGGTCGATCTCAGCCCTGCCGCCGCGGCCGATGGACGAGTTCGACATGGAGCAGGTGATCGAGGGCCATCTCGTCACCGCGCGTAATCTCGTGGCGGCCGGCTTCGACGGCATCGAGCTGCAGATGGCGCATGGTCACCTGCTGCAGCAGTTCATGTCGCCGCTGTCGAACAAGCGCGACGATGATTACGGAGGTTCGCTGGAGAACCGGCTGCGCTTTCCGGCGCGCGTGCTCGCGGCATTGCGGGAGGAGCTTGGTGACAATTTCTGCCTGGGCATCCGCTTCAGCGGTGAGGAATATGCCGACGGCGGCCTCGGCATCGAGGAGGCCGAACGCATCGTGCCGATGCTCGCCAGGCAGGCGCGGGTCGATTTCGTCAACGTCTCGCATTCGGCCTATGTCGCGAGCTACTCGCTGGCGACGCAGATGGCCGACATGGCGTTCGATCCGGCACCGTTCCGCACCCTGCCCGCACGCATTCGCCATTCGCTGCGCGCGGATGGCTTCGAAACACCCGTGTTCGCGGTGTGCCGTTTTACGGGACTGGACGAGGCCGAAGCGATGATCGCCGGAGGCGATGCGGACGCTGTGGGCATGGCCCGCGCCCATCTCGCCGAGCCTGCGATCGTGCGCAAGTCGGTCGAGGGCCGCCTCAATGAAATCCGCCGCTGCATCGGCTGCAACCAGGGCTGCGCCGGCATGCTCGAGCGGAACCTGCCGATCCGCTGCCTGATCAATCCCATCGCCGGGCTGGAAGGACAGTTCGAGGAACCGGAGGCGCTGCCGCGGAAGGCGGCCCGTCGCATCCTCGTCGTCGGCGGCGGTCCGGCGGGGCTGGAGGCGGCGCGCGTGGCAGCGGCGCTTGGCCACGAGGTGACGCTGTGGGAGCGCAGCGATCAACTCGGCGGTCAGCTACGCACGGCGTGGCTGATGCCGAAGCGCGCGAGCTTCAGGGCGTTCGTGGAGCACCAGATCGCGGCCTTGATGCGCCTCGGCGTCACCATCGTTTTCAACAAGGATGCGGACGCCGCCACGATCGAGGCCTTCGGCGCCGACCGGATCGTGCTGGCGACGGGCTCAACGACCAGCGCCTTGCCCGTGGCGGGGAATGGCCCAGTGTTCACCCTGCCCGATGCGTTGCGCGCGCCGGAACAGCTCGGTTCCTCGGTCGCCGTGTTCGACCGCACCGGCGAATGGGGCACGTTGTCGGCGCTGGAGCACTTCGCCGACCTCGGCAAGGCCGTGACCCTGTTCGTGCCAGCGGCGAGCTACGCGTGGCGCACGACGGTCTACTCGACGCTCGCCAACAGCCGCCGTCTGCGCGAGCGCAAGGTGAGGATTGCCACCTTGCGCGCCGTGCGCTCGTATGACGGCGAAACGCTGGAGATCGAAGATCTCTCAACCGGACTTATCGAGCGCTTCACCGGCTTTTCGGCACTCGTTGCCGTCGATCACAACAGCACGGATCAGTCGCTCTATCTCGCCTTGCGGCGTGCCGGCACGCCAGTGATGCAGGTCGGCGACAACAACGCGCCGCGCACCGCGCTGGAGGCCGTCTATCAGGGCCACATGGCGGCGCGCGCCCCCTTCCCCCCGGCGCTGGGAATCACGACATGAAGGATCGCGTGGTGGGATCAGCCGAGGACGTTCGGGCATGACGAAAGCAGCGCGGCAGCCGCGGACGCTGTTCGACAAGGTCTGGGATCTTCACGTCGTCACCGAACGCGAGGATGGCGCCGTTCTGCTGTATATCGACCGCCACCTCGTGCACGAAGGCTCGTTCCACGCCTTCAACAAGCTGAAGGACAGGGGGGCACGCGTGAGCCGCCCGGACCTCACGATCGGTGTTGCCGATCACTACGTGCCGACCCGGACGCGCGCGTTGGGCGAGATTGCGCCCGATATCGCCGGGATGATCAGGCAGTTGGAGGACAATTGCCGCGCCAACGACATCCGCCTGTTCGGCTTCGATGATCCGCGCCAGGGCATCGTGCATGTGGTCGGGCCTGAGCAGGGCCTCACCCTCCCCGGCCTCACCATGGTCTGCGGCGACAGCCACACCTCGACGCATGGCGCGTTCGGCGCGCTCGCCTTCGGCATCGGCGCATCCGAGGTCGCGCATGTGCTGCTGACCCAGTGCCTGTGGCAGAAGCGGCCGAAGCGGATGCGCATCACGGTCGACGGCGTCACGGCGCCCGGCATCACCGCCAAGGACATCGCACTATCGATCATCGCCACGATCGGCGCCGACGGCGCGCAGGGGCACGCGATCGAATATGCGGGCAGCGCGATCCGCGCCCTGTCGATGGAGGGACGGCTGACGCTGTGCAATCTCGCGATCGAGAGCGGCGCCCGCTGCGGCATGATTGCCCCGGACGAGACGACGTTCGCCTATGTCAAGGGACGGCCGTTCGCTCCCGAGACCGACATGCTCGATCGGGCCATTGCCGCGTGGCGTAACCTCCCGACGGATGAAGGCGCGACGTTCGATCGCGAGATCATGCTGCGTGGAATGGATATCGCACCGACGGTGACGTGGGGCATCAGTCCCGAGGATGCGCTGCCGATCGGCGCGTGCGTGCCCGACCCCGCGGACCTCGAGGATCCCTCGCGCGCGAGCCATGTGCAGGAGGCGCTCGACTACATGGGGCTCACGCCGGGCCAGGCGCTCGACACGATCCGGATCGACCGCGTCTTCATCGGCTCATGCACCAACAGCCGTATCGAGGATCTGCGCGCCGCGGCGCGCGTTCTCGCCAGCCGCACGGCGCGCGTGCCGGGGCTGGTATCGCCCGGCTCGCACCTCGTCAAGCAGCAGGCCGAGCAGGAAGGTCTCGACCGCATCTTCATCGCCGCCGGCCTCGACTGGGTCGGCTCCGGCTGTTCGATGTGCGTCGGCATGAACGGCGACCTCGTGCCGTCGGGCGAGCGCTGCGCCTCGACCACGAACCGCAATTTCAAGGGTCGCCAAGGTCCCGGTGCGCGCACCCATCTGATGTCGCCGGCGATGGTTGCGGCGGCCGCGGTGACGGGTCATCTGACCGACGTCCGAGTCTTGATGAGGAGCAACGCATGAAGCCGTTCGACATCCTCACGACATCAGCCTGCGCGCTGCCGCTCGCCAGCATCGACACCGATCAGCTGATTCCGGCGCGCTTCATGAAGCGCTCACGTGCCGACGGCTATGGACAATTTCTGCTCTACGACATGCGCTACGACGAGTCCGGCAAGCCGCGCCCCGACTTCCCGCTCCATGCCATGGCATCGCAAGGCGCCGAGGTGCTGGTGACCCGGCGCAATTTCGGCGCCGGTTCCTCGCGCGAGGCTGCGGTCTACGCGCTGGTCGATTTCGGCTTCCGCTGCGTGATCGCGCCGAGCTTCGGCGACATCTTTGCCTCCAACGCCGTCAACAACGGATTGCTGCCGGCCAAGGTGAGCGAAGCAGACGCAGAGGAGATTCTCGCCCAGCTCCAAACGGTGAGCGCAGCAATCACCGTCGATCTCAGGGAGAGCCTGATCAGACTCGGCAACCGCAACTATTCATTCACCATAGATCCCATCTGGCAGCTCAAGCTGCTCAATGGCTGGGACGACCTCGACCTCACGCTGTCGCTCAAGGGCGACATCGTCGGCTTCGAGGAGCGCGACGGCGGCGACCGCCCGTGGGTTCGACTGGCGGACCGGCCCGCGTAATGTGCGGTTCCGGGCAGACTATGAGGCTCCCAAAAGAAAGAAGCCGCCTACACGATCGGTGCAGGCGGCCCAAGTCCAGGGAGGAAACGCCCCAAGAAGGGCTGCAGTTGGTTTACTAGATCAGGTGAGTCGTGGGTATCCGGATGATACCGGAGGTTGCCGTCCGGTCGACGGGGTCGTTGCCCCGCCCGAGATACCACTGCGCGCTCAGGCTGCCGCCTGGCGCTCCTCGTGCTGAACGAACTGCAGCGTGACCTTCTCGACATTGGAATCGACCCACTTCGCCATCCGCTCCTCCTCCTGCAGCGATTGCTGCAGCGGGCCACGCGCCTGCTCCATGCCGGCGGCGCCGCACAGCGCCAGCAGCGACTTGTAGGCAGCGATCTCGAAATTCTCGAAGGCGTTGTTGGCGAAGGTGTTCTTGAGGATCTCATCGCCCGACATCGCATGTCCCATGGCCATCAGATTGGCCATCACCGACTGCGTCGTATCCTTCAGGGTGGAGCTGCTTTCTCCACACGCGCTCAGACACTGTTCCAGCCGCGTGAGCTGCTCGTTTGTCTCCTGCAGATGGGTCTGCAGCTTGGCCTTGACCTCCGGATAGTCGTCCATTCGCTCGGATTGGGGCTCCATCAGTTCGCGCGCCTGGATCTCCATGGCATGGGCGTTGCGAAGTCCGAGGATGAAGATGTCCCGCGCTTTGTTGCTCATGTGTCCGTTTCCGTCGCTGTGATGGGCGAGAGCCGCCATCGATGTGCGCACAACCGGCCGTCCGGCGGAAACGTTCCAATGTGCCGGTCGCCTCATGGCCGCAGGACGTCGCGAGTCGTTGGAACGCCGCGGATCGACAGCAGCCGCAAAGTCCATTCGACAGGAGCTTGCCGAGGGATCACGCGAGACGATCGACAAGCAGCTGGAGCAGCAGGAGCACTGGAGCAGCAGGAGCAGACAGGGCCACACGGCACGGCCGGTCCCACGGCTGAACTCAGCGGAAACGTCCGGATGATCACCGCCACATCGTCGGAGTGACGAGCTGGGCCTTTTCACGATCATCCCGCAGGTCGTGGCCGGAACCATCGGGGGCGACGCTGGCGGTCGGTTCCGGCTCGAGCTGGATCAGGGATGCCGTCGTCGTGCCCATGGCGGTTCGAGACTCGCCATCTGCGAGCTCACCCGGCGCGCGGACTCGAAGGGAACTCGTCTGATCACTCGGACGGTCAACGGGGTCGTGCATGTGGCAGCTCCGAGCCCTGAAGCGACGGTTACTAATCCTCATCGAGAATAGGCGATATCAACTGCGTTAATCCATGCGCGATCTCGCCGCGTGCGGTCGATTCGTGCCGCACTGCGAGCGAGCGCGGTCTCAGTGCCATCGTTTCGTGGCCGCGCGATGACCGCCGCGATGACGCAAAAAATCGTGATGAGCAGGTTCCGCCACTAATTGCGACTTGCGCCGACACGGTCGAGCAGCGCCGCCCCCGTGCGGATACCCTTATAGAAGCAGTCGATCGTCATGTTCTCATTCGGCGCATGATTGGCCTCGTCGGCATTGGCATAGGGAACGACGAAGGCGGGCACGCCGAGGATCTTGGTGAAGACATAGTCCGGCAAGCTGCCGCCGGTGCAGGGGAATTCGAGCGGGGTGACACCCTGCGCAAGCGCAACGGCGTCACGGATGATCGCGGCGAACGGTGAATCGAGCGGCACGCGCGACGGCAGCATGCCCCCGCGCGGGATGAACTCGACATCCGGCGCATGCCTCTTCACATGCGCCTCGACCTTGGCCAGCACGTCGTCCGGCGTCATCGCCTCGACCAGGCGGATGTCACACTTCACGAACGCCTCGCAGGGAAGGACAGTCTTGCTGCCAGGTCCGCCATAGCCGCCATGAAAGCCGTTGATGGTGAGCGTCGGATGGAACATCAGCCTTTCGTAGTAGCCTCTGTCCGCCGGTGCATCGAGACGGCTGAGACCCAGGCTCGCCTTGGCGGCATGGAGGTCGAGCGGCAGGCGGTTCACTGCAGCGACATCGAGCTCGCCTGGCGGCACGATCGCATCGTGCAGGCCGTCGATGGTAATCTCGCCCGCGGCATTCTTCATGGTGCCGAGCAGATGCACCAGGGTCCAGATCGGGTTCGGCACGACGCCGCCGAGGTTGCCGGAATGCACGTCACGATTCGCATGCCGGGCGCGCAGCTCGAAGGAGCACATGCCGCGCACGCCGTAAGTCATGGTCGGGCGGCCGGAGGGATGCATCGGACCATCGGCGGTGACGACGAAATCCGCTTTCAACTGCTCGCGATGCGCGGCGACGAAATCGGCGATCCGCGGGCTGCCGATCTCCTCCTCGCCCTCGAGCAGGACGATGACGTTGCAGGGTAGCTCGCCATGGACCGCGAGATGGGACTCGATCGCCATCAGCTGCGCGAAATGCTGCCCCTTGTTGTCGCCGATACCGCGCGCGTAGATGCGGCCGTCGCGGATGGTCGGCTCGAACGGAGGGCTCAGCCAAAGATCGAGCGGATCGGGCGGCTGCACGTCGTAGTGGCCGTAGAGCAGCACGGTGGGCGCGCCCGGTTTCTTCTGCCATCGTCCGAGCACCATCGGATGGCCTGCCGTCGGCACCGTCTCGGCCTCCAGCCCGATCTCGCGCAGCATTTTCACCAGCAGTGCTGCGACTTCTGCGATACCGATATTATGGGCGCTGATCGAGGGATGGCGAACATAGTCCATGACGCGGGCAAGGAAATCCTGCTTGTGAGCGTCGATATGGGCGAGCACCGCATCCAGGCCGGCGGACGGAGATGGCAGGCTGCGCGCGTCGTTCATGAGGTCGGCTTTCCCTGGCGAGTGCGATGAAGAGGCGGACCATGTTCGATCGAAATCATCCAGAAAGCAAATGACGCGCGGAGCGAAGCCCCGCGCGTCATCGATAGGCCATTCGTCTGATGCGCTGCTCAGCCTTTGGCAGCGGTGATCACGATCTCGATCAACGCGCCACCGCCGAGATCGGAGATGCCGACGGTGGCACGCACCGGCAGGTCTTCGCCGAAGAACTCGATCCAGGCCGCATCCATCTCCTTCTTCTTGGACAGGTCCGTGACGAAGATCTGGCCCGACACGACGCGTGATCGATCGGTGCCGGCCTCCTTGAGGAAGCCGTCGATCTTGCCGAGAATGTTCCGAGTCTGCTCGCCCATCGATACCGAGGTATCGTCTGCGATGGTACCGCCGATGAACACGAAGCCGTTGGCCTCGACGATGCGGTGATGAATGGCGGAGCGGATCTTGCGGGTGATGGTCATGCTGTCCTCATGCGGTTGCTGACGGGGTGGTCTTGCGGAAGCGCTCGATGCTGAGCCCGCCGATGCGCGTCTGGGTGCCGCCATGGACGATCAGCTCGGCCATCACGGCGCCGGCGCCGGGCCCGAGCTGGAAGCCGTGCGCCGAGAAGCCGAACTGGTGAAACAGTCCCTCGTGCAGCGCGCTCGGGCCAAACACCGGAATGTCGTCGCGCATGCGGGCCTCGATGCCGGCCCAGGCGCGCGTGATGGTCGCGCTGCGCATCACCTCGAACAGCTCGGAGACCGTGCGCGCACTCTCGGCGAGCTTGCGCCAGTCGAGCACCGTCTCGTTGCGGTCCTGGTCGGGCGCGGCAAGATGCCCGCCGCCGATGAGCACCGTACCATTCGGGAACTGCTTGAACGACAGCTTGCGGCCACGCAGGATCACGACGGGATCGATGAAATGCGCGACCGGCGAGGTGATCATCAGCATCGGCGCGATGGTCTCGACCGGCACCGGCTCCCCCAGCTGCGTGGCTAAACGTCCCGCCCAGGCGCCTGCGGCATTGACCAGTACCCGGGATGCAAACGTCTCGGCGCCGACGTCGACATGCCAGACGCCGTGCTCCCTGCGAATGTTGGTCGCGGCGATGCCCTCGCGGATGGTCGCGCCGAGCTGCTCGGCTTTGCGGCGGAACGCCGTCGTGGTGCGCGCGGGTTGCGCCGCGCCGTCGCGGCGTGACACCACGCCGCCCGGACAGCTCTCCGCCACCGCGGGAACCAGCCGGCGGAGCTCCGCGCCGTCGATCAACTCCTCATGGGTGAAGCCGTGCGCATTGAGGTCTGCGACGCGGGCGCGGCAGGCGTCGAGCTCCGCGTCGTTCTCGGCGACCAACACCTGACCATGGCTCTCGAAGCCGCAATCATCATCGACGAGGTCGACAATGGTCTCCCAGATCCCCATCGAGCGGATCGAGAGCGGGATCTCGGCGACATCGCGCATGAGCTGGCGCACGCCACCGGCGTTGACGCCTGAGGCATGACGGCCGGCATAGTCCTTCTCGATCAACACCGGCTTCAAGCCGGCGAGACAAAGGTGCAGCGCGGTGGAGCAGCCATGGATGCCGCCACCGACAATGATGGCATCCGCATGCTTGATCATCCGCGCACCACGGCCTTGATCGACTCCTCGCTCTTCGGCAGGCTCGCCAGCTCCGACAGCATGATCGGCTTCACCGGCGCACGCAGGCGATAATAGCCGATCTCCTGCGGGCTCTTGCCGCGGGCTTCGGCCATCAGCTCCGTGACGGTGAGGCCGCACAGCCGCCCCTGGCACGGACCCATGCCGGTGCGACGATAGGCCTTGAGCTGGTTCGGCCCGGTTGCGCCGATCGCAACGGAATCGAGCACGTCCTTGGCCGTGATCTCCTCGCAGCGACAGACGATCGTGTCGCCTTGCGGGATCCGGAACTGTCTTGCCGGCTGGAACAGAACATCGAGAAAGGCGCGTCCCCGCTCGGCCCGCGCCAACTCAGCGGAAAGATCAACGATCTTCGCCTGCGGCCGCAGCGCCTTGATCGCATCGCCCGCCGCCCGTCGGCCGCGCACCACGGCTGCCTGTGCCCCGCCGATTCCGGCGCCGTCGCCGGCAATCGCGATGCCGGCAACAGAACTATTGCCGAACGCATCCAGCACCGGCGTCCAGCACAGCTGCCGCTCGTTCCAGCGATGCTCGATGCCGGCAGCCATCGCGAGATTGACATTGGGCACGACGCCCTGATGCAGCAGCAGCAGCTCGGCCGGCAGCCTCTCGCGCTTGCCGCTCGCCGTGGCATAGCTGATAGCCGAAAGCGTCCCGTCCCCTTCCGCCGCGAGCTCGGTCACGCCGCTGGTGACGCGCACCTTCGCACGCACCTCGCGCATCATCGCCAGGCCCTTGCTGAAATAGGGCGAGGTCAGGAATCCGAAGGCGTGAGGCAGCGCGGCAATGTAGTTGGCACGCGGTGTGGTGTCGAGCACGCGATCGATGCGGCCGCCAAGGCGCAGGATCTGCGCCGCGAGCAGCCACAGCAGCGGCCCCTGCCCCGCAAGCACCGTCGGGCAGTCAGGCACCAGGCCGGAGGATTTCAGCATCGTCTGCGCCGCGCCCGCCGTCATCACGCCGGGCAAGGTCCAGCCGGGAATCGGAAACGGACGCTCCTGCGCACCGGTCGCGATGATGACGCGCTTTGCTCTGACAAAGGCGGATCCGCCGCCGACGGACACGCCGATCTCCAGATCGCGGTCGAGGCTCCACACGGTGGCACGATGGATGATCTCGGCGCCACTGTCGCGCGCGGCCCTCGCGATCTCCGCGCCCGACCAATAGTCCACGCCAAGCAGCGCTTCGGTCTTCACAGGCGTGGAATTGATCGCGCGCCAGACCTGGCCGCCCGGGCCGGCATTCTCGTCCAGCAGCAGCGTGGACAGGCCGGCCTCGGCCGTCATCGCCGTTGCGGCGAGACCTGCGGGACCTGCGCCAATCACCACCACATCGTATTGATCCTGCTTCGGCGCGGCGCTCATTTGCCGATCTCCCGCTTGCCCTTCTGGATTTCGATCTGCATGCCCTCGGCAACGGGCACGAGACAGCCCTGGCGGTTGCCCACGCCGTCGATGGTGACGAGGCAATCGAAGCACACGCCCATCATGCAGTAAGGCAGCCGCCTGGCACCGCTGACCGCGGTCGCGCGCCTGACATCGAGGCCGGAGGCGAGCAGCGCCGCCGATACCGTGTCGCCTTCGCGCGCAGCGATCGCCTGGCCCTCGACATGGATCGTCACCGATCCCCTGCCATCACCGTCTACACGTTTGAACATCATCGTCTCCGTGGCGGCCTTCGCCGCAATCTCAGTAGTAGCCACTTCCGCCAGCTCCGGCCTCGCTGTCGAAGCGCCTTGCCGTGAAGGCCCCGACCAGCTCCGGCTCCAGCGCGCCCTGCTGGATCATGCGCGCGATCTCGAAGGCGTGGTTGGCGGCCAAGGTCACGCCGGAATGGCAGCAGGCGACGAAGGCGCCCGGATGCGTCTCCGACTGCTCATAGATCGGAAAACCATCCCTCGGCATCACGCGAATGCCGGTCCAGCTCCTGACCACGTTGAGCCGCGCCAGATGCGGGAAGGTGCGCTGGGCGCGATCGGCCATGACCGCGTTGACGGAAAAGTTCTGCACGCGATCGTCGAGCTCATCCTCCTTGCTGTCGCCGATCATCACCGTACCCTCGTCGGTCTGGCGGATCGTGGTCAGCGGATGCGGCAGGAACGGCATGGTGCGCTCGGTCACGACGATCTGACCGCGCGTCGGGCCCATCGGCGCCGACAGGCCGACCATCGGCGCCAGCGTCTGGTTGGCATTGCCCGCGGCGAGCACGACCTTCGCCGCACGGATCTCGCCATGCGCCGTCGTCAACTTGAACTCATTGCCATCACGCATGATCGCGCCGACCGCGCGCTCCGGCAGATAGTCGACGCCGAACTGCTTCATTCCGACATGCAGCGCACGGAAGGTGCGCAGCGAATTCACATGACCGTCATAGGGACAGAAGCTGCCGCCGGAGACCTCCGGCCCGATCAGCGGCAGCATCTTCCTGACCTCAGCTGCCGGCAGCATCTCCATCTGATAGTCCGCGGCGCCGACCTGGTTGTGCATGCGCGCAACGAGCTGCGTCCGCTGCTCGTATTCGGGCTCGCCCAAAGTGAGATGGAAGCCGCCATTCTGCTGCAAGACGACGTCGAGACCCGTTTGGGCCTTCAGCTCCTCGGCGAGCTTCGGCCATGCCTTGGCGCCGCGCACCGTCCAGCCGGTATAGGCCGGCATGCCCAGACCCTTGCTCTGCACCCAGACCAGCGCAAAGTTCGCACGCGAGGCGCGCTTGGCGATGTCGCCTTCGTCGAGCACCGCGACACGCTGGCCGAGCCGGCCGAGGCCCCAGGCAATCGCGGAGCCAAGCAGCCCGCCGCCGACGACGGCGACGTCATAGTCTCTCATCATGATGTCTCCTATCGCCCTGCGTCGCCGCCCTTGGCGGTCAGCACCCGGTCGAGTCCATAGACGCGATCGAGCAGGATGAGCACGGCCATGGTGATGGCGATGACGCTGGCCGACACCGATGTCACCAGCGGATCGATGTTGTCCTGGATGTAGAGGAACATGCGGACAGGCAGGGTCTCGGTGCCCGGCGTCGCCAGGAATACGGTCATGGTCAGATCATCGAACGACTGGATGAAGGCGAGCATCCAGCCACTGACGATGCCGGGCAGAATTGCGGGCAGCGTGACGCGGCGGAACATGGTCCAGCCGTCGGCGCCGAGCGAGATCGCGGCCATCTCGACCGAGCGGTCCATGCCGGTGGCGGAAGCCAGCGTCAGGCGCAGCGCGAACGGAAACACCACGACGACGTGGGCGATCACCAGCGCGACGAAGGTACCGCCGATGCCGACGGAGGTGAAGAAGCGCAGGAATGCGATGCCGAGCACGACGTGCGGGATCATCAGCGGCGACAGGAACAGCGCCGACAGCGCGTCGCGGCCGCGAAAACGCGTGCGGCTCAGCGCCAGAGCCGCCGGCACGGCGAACAAGAGCGCGATGCATGACGACAGCGCGCCGAGCCACAGGCTGACGCCGAAGGCATGGACGAATTCAGGGTAGTTGGCGAGCGCCCTGAACCAGCGCAGCGAAAAATGCGTCAGCGGGATCGACAGAAAGCCTTCCGGCGTGAACGCGACCCAGCACACGACCAGGATCGGAGCCACCATGAACACGACGAACAGGGTGTGGAAGATCAGCGCGACGGGACCATTCCGGCTCATCGGAACATCTCCTGGTAGCGGCGCTCGATCAACGCATTGGAGCCGACGACGATCAGCACCAGCGCAATCAGCAGCAGCACGGCCACGGCCGCGCCGAGCGGCCAGTTCAAGGTGTTGAGGAACTCATCATAGGCGAGCGTCGCGGCGACCTTCAGCCGGCGGCCGCCGATGATCGCGGGTGTTGCGAACGCACTGGCCGACAGCGAGAACACGATGATCGCGCCCGACAGCACGCCCGGCATGATCTGCGGCAGCACGATGCGACGGACGACCGTGAGCGAACCGGCGCCGAGCGACAGCGCCGCGTTCTCGACCTGCGGATCGAGCCGCTGCAGCGCGGTCCACACTGCGAGAACCATGAACGGCATCATTGCATGCGCCAGCGCGATGATCATGCCGGTCTCGGTGAACATGAAACGGACCGGCGAATCGATCAGGCCGACCGTCATCAGCAGCTTGTTGGCAAGACCGTTGTTGCCGCCAAACAGCAGCGCCCAGCCGAGCGTGCGCGCCACCACCGAGATCAGCAGCGGGCCGATGATCACGAGGAGGAAGAGACCCTTCCACCGCCCCTGCATGCGATTGAGGATATAGGCCTCGGGCACGCCGAACACCGCCGTGATCAAGGTCGCCAGCACGGCGACCCGGAAGGTACGCCAGAACATCTCGGCGTAGTAAGGGTCATCAAAGATCTCGATCCAGTTCTTCAGGATGAAGACCGGCTCGATTCCCTTGTACTGGCCCCAATCGTGGAACGACAGCATCACCGTCATGACAAGGGGAATGACGACGACGCCGATGAACAGCATCAAGGCTGGTAGCGCGAGCGACAGGCCGGCGCGGGCGTCGGACGAGTCGGTGGCAGCGGTGACGCTCATGCTGCGGCCCGCGCGGCCCGCAGGCTCATGTCGGAGGCCTGCCAGACCAGATGAACGGCGGCGCCCTGCTCCGGCTGGCTCTGACCGTCATTCTGCCGGATCACGATCGCGGGCCCGCATTCGGTGTCGCATTGGAACAGCCAGTGATTGCCCTGGAAGATGCGGCTGGTGATGCGGCCGGCGAGGCCTGCATTGCCGAAGCTGATGCGCTCGGGCCGCACGCTGACCGTGACGGGACCGGCCACGCCGGCCGGCGCCGGCGCGCTCCACGTGCCCGCGACCAGCCTGGGCTGCCCCGAGACGCGATCCACCGTCGCGGAAAACTCGTTCGTCTTGCCGAGGAACTGTGCGACGAAAGCCGACGCCGGCTGCTCATAGACCTGCTGCGGCGTGCCGATCTGCTCGATCCTGCCCTTGCTCATCACGACGATGCGGTCGGACAGCGACATCGCCTCGATCTGGTCGTGGGTGACGAGGATGGTGGTGGTGCCGAGATTGCGCTGGATCTGGCGCAGCTCGATCTGCATGTCCTCGCGCAGCCGCGCGTCGAGATTCGACAGCGGCTCGTCGAGCAGCAGCACGCTGGGACGGATCACAAGCGCGCGCGCCAGCGCCACGCGCTGCTGCTGGCCGCCGGACATGCGGCGCGGATGGCGGTCCTCATAGCCGGCGAGACCTACGAGCGCGAGGGCCGAACTCACCCGCTCCTCGCGCTCGCGACGTGAGACTTTGCGCATTTCGAGACCAAAGGCGACGTTCTCGGCCGCCGTCATGTGCGGAAACAGCGCATAGCTCTGGAAGACGATGCCGAGCCCCCGCCTGGCCGGCGGCACCGCGACGAGATCCTTGCCCTCCAGCCGGATCGCGCCGTGCGAGGGATCGAGGAAGCCCGCGATCATCTGCAAGGTCGTGGTCTTGCCGCAGCCGGACGGGCCGAGGAACGAGACGAACTCGCCCTTGCTGACGGCCAGACTGAACTCTTCGACGGCCGTGTTGGGGCCGAAGGACTTTCCGACGCGATCGAGCTCGAGGAAGGACATGAAGAGGTTTCCAAACTAACGCTGGACCGGAAAATGCTCGGCCACACAACGACCAGCACCGCCAGACATCGTCTCAGTCCAGCAACGCGCTTGCTGCGACTTCGCCCCGCTTGCAGGGAGAGGTCGGATTGCATCGACAGCTGCAATCCGGGTGAGGCGCCACAGGTCTAACGACTTGCACCACCCGTGCGGCCGCCCCTCACCCCTGCCCTCTCCCCGTGAAGAACGGGGAGAGGGAGCTCACTGCCGTCTGAATCAATAAGCGTGGCAAATCATCAGCGCTCGACCTCGCGATTCCAGCGCTTGGTCCATTCCTCACGCTTCTCGTTCACCACGGTCCAATCCGGCGCGTAGACCTTGGCGGCCCGCTCGCCGATGGGAGCCATGGTGCCGACGCCCTCGGGGACGACGACGGACTTGACCACCGGCCCGTAGCCATATTCCTTCAGCATCGTCAGCTGAATCTTCGGGTCGAGCAGCAGCTTGATGAAGCTCGAGGCCAGCGGCGAGACCGAGGCCTTGGCGATCGGGCATGCCGTCGTCAAAAGGCTGACGGCGCCTTCCTTCGGGTAGACGAAATCGACCGGGAAGCCGGTGTTGGCGAAGCTCTGCACGCGGCCACTGCCCCACACCGCGATGACGGCCTGGCCCGATTGAAACAGCTCGGTCATCTTGCCCGGCGACGGCTCATAGGCGAGCACGTTCGGATTGATGTCGGACTTGAATATCTTGAAACCGGCATCGACATTGCTTTCGCTGCCGCCGTTCATCTTCGCCATCATCAGGAGCACGTTGAGGCCGTAGGTGTTATTGATCGGCGGGATGACGAGCAGCTGCTTGTATTTCGGATCCTTGAGATCGTTCCATGATGTCGGCGCCGCCCAACCCTTCTCGGCGAACACCTTCTTGTTGTACATCAGGCCCGTCGCGACGAGGCCGATGGCAACCGCCTTGTCGTCCTTGAAGCGCGCGACATCCAGCAGATCGCCGGGCAGGCCGCTCACCCTGTCGCAGAAGCCGAGCTGGATCGCCTGATACATCGGACCGTCGTCGACGATGGCGACGTCGATCTGCTGATTGCCCTTCTGCGCCTGCAGCTTGGCGAGCGTGTCGGTGGAGTTGCCGGCGACGTATTCGACCTTGACCCCGTTGGCCTGCTCGAATTGCGGGATCACCTCCTCGCGGACGGTCTTCTCGAACGAGCCACCGTAGCCGGCGACGTAGAGCGTCTTCTGCTGAGCCTGGACATGCGCGGTGGTGACCAGCACGGCCACGCTGACCGCCGTCA
Organism: Bradyrhizobium aeschynomenes; assembly: GCF_013178945.1. Classification (GTDB taxonomy): domain Bacteria; phylum Pseudomonadota; class Alphaproteobacteria; order Rhizobiales; family Xanthobacteraceae; genus Bradyrhizobium; species Bradyrhizobium aeschynomenes. Next base: position 649,279 of record NZ_JABFDM010000001.1, on the reverse strand, counting down.
GAAAGTGAAGATGCTTCATTGGACCCGATCTCCCGTTTGTCCTGGATGCGAGACGGTATTTTGAAACCGTCAGGGAGATCGACCGGTCGAGCCATTAGGCTGTCCAAAAAAGCTGACGCCCAACAGCCTAAAAAACGAGCCGTCCCTCACCCTGCCAAAAAAGATCGCAGTCAGGGCTTTGATCGTCCAATGAATAATGACACCATCTTCATGCTGAAATGTTATGGAGTGACACCATGGCGCGGATCAACTCGCGGCAGGTCGAAGCCTTCCGGGCGATGATGCTGACCGGCAGCGTTACCGAAGCGGCGAAGCTGATGGCGGTGACGCAGCCGGCCGTCAGCCGGCTGCTGCGGGACTTCCAGGCGCTGCTTAAGATGGAGCTGTTCGAGCGTCGCGGCACCGGCCTGGTGCCGACGGCGGCGGCGACGGCGCTGTACATGGAGGTCGAGCGCTCCTTCGTGGGGCTCGATCGCATCACCGCGGCCGCCGAGGAAATTCGCGGCCGGCGCACCGGCACGCTGCGCATCGCCGCTCTGCCTGCACTCTCGAACGGTTATCTGCCGCGGCTGGCCGGCCGCTTCCTGCAGGAGCGGCCGAACCTCAATCTGGCGTTCTTCGGCGTGATCTCGCCGATCGTGATCGACTGGGTGTTGAACGCACAATGCGACGTCGGTTTCGCCGAGGTGCCGATCGCCCATGCCGGGCTGCCGAGCATCAAGCTGCCGGCGCTGCCACGCGTCGCCGTGCTCCCTGCAGGCCACCGGCTCGCAGACAAGGCCTGCCTGGCGCCGCGCGACTTCGCGGACGAGACCTTCATCTCGCTCTCGGCCGGCTCCACCAGCCGGCACCTGATCGACCAGATCTTTCATCGTGAGGACGTCAGGCGCGTGCTGCGGGTCGAGACGACGCTGTCGGAGATCATGTGCGGGATGGTGTCGTCGGGATTGGGCGTCTCGATCTGCGATCCGTTCACCGCACGCGAGTTCGACGGCCGGGGCGTGGTGATGCGGCCGTTCACGCCGCGCATCGACTTCGAATTCGCCGCGGTGTTCCCGCCGCAGCGCAGCCCCTCGCCGGTGGCACTCGATCTGGTCGAAACCGTGCGCCGCGCGCTCGACGAGCTCAACACGTTGTCGGTCGTCGAAGAGGCCTGAGAAAGCGACCTCAGCATCGCCTGTTCATCACGCCGGAACTCCGCTGCAGCTCGCGGTGTTTGGTCTGCAATGGTCCGGTCTTCCGTTACGCCAAAATTCCAGAAAGCGGACAGGTCCCGCAGCGTTGCCGCCGGCACCGCGCCCGCAAGGGCGCGGCCATCGCCATCGTCGGACGCGCCGCTCGGGCTGCTTGCGCTTCATCTGCTCAGCGAGCGGCAACGTCGCAAGACGCACGGGCTCATCTTCATCGCCGACAACGAGCCGCGCGCCGAGCGCCTCGCTGCCGTTCTCCATGCCATGGATCCTGGCTGCGACGTGCTCGTGCTCCCCCGCTTCGATACCCTGCCCTTCGATGACGCCGAGCCGTCGCGCGAGGTGGCCGGTCGCCGTACCCATGTGCTGCGGCGGCTCGCCGAGCGGGCGAGCGCTCCGCTCCTGATCTCAACCGTCGAGGCCATGCTGCCGCGCGTCCCGCCGCCGCGATGCTGGACGGACTGGTCACTGCGTGTGGCCACCGACCAATCGATCGATGTCGAGGCGTTTCGTAAGGCGCTGATCGCTTCGGGCTATGACCCCGACGAGCCTCCCGACCATCCCGGTGGCCTGCTCTGTCATGGCCAGACCACCGAGCTGTTTCCCGCCGGCGCTCTCGGGCCGGTCAGGATCAGCCACGCCGACGGAGTGGTCAGGGACATTCACTTCTTCGACCCCGTGCATCAGAACCAGATCGCCGCCGCCGAAACGCTGGTGATCGATCCGATGTCGGAGCGCGAGATCGGCGATGAAGCGGCCAGAATCGACATCTTCGACTATCTCGACGGCGCCGACATCATCGTCGACACCGAGGTGCCGCAAAGAGCGGACCTGCGCCACGCGGCTCTCGACGAGAACGCTCCCGATGCGGCTCGCCGCCAGCGCGGTTTCATCGGCCGCGATGCCTGGCAGCACGCGCTGGGTGTGGCGACCGTCCTGCCGAAAACAAGTGATCTGGAGCCGATCCCGCGTTTCGCCGAGCAGAAATCAGCCCGCAATGCCCTCCGGCGTTTCATCGCGTCCTGCCATCAGCTCGGCCTAGGCGTCATCTTCACCGCCGGCACCGCGCATGACCTCGCGCGCATGGAGCGCCTCGCGGGCGTGAAGGCCGAGCGCTGCGCGAATTGGGCGGCCGCCATGCGAGCGTCGCGCGCCGGCGTCGCCGCGCTGATGGTAGACCTGGAGCGCGGATTCAGGACCGGCACGACGCAGCCCTTGTCCGTCATCACCGCAGCCGAGGTGCTCGGCAGCAGAGCCCGGCATCTTCAACCGATGACACGGCAGCAGGCCGCTCACGGTGCGGAGATCAGGCCGCTTCCGGGCAGTGCCGTCGTCCATCTCCAGCGCGGCCTCGCTTTGCTGCGGGGACTGGAGCTCGTCTCTGCGCCGGATGTCAGCCCGCGCGAGATGATCCGCCTGCAATTTGCCGACGACGAGGCCATCCTTCTCCCGATCGGCGAGCTCGCTTCGATCTGGCCGTACGCGCGCGACCCGAGCGGCGTCAGGCTCGATGATGCCGACGGCCGCTCCTGGGCGGCCCGCTGCCTCCGTGCCGAGAGGGAGATCGACAGCACCGCCGAGGCGCTGTCGGAGCTGATCCGCGCGCGACGACGAACAGAAGCGCCGCGCATCATGGCTCCTGCGGTCGCCTACGAGCGCTTCGTCGCGCGGTTTCCCTATCTGGCGACGCCCGACCAGGCTGCCGCGATCGAGGATGTGCTGAAGGACCTCGGAGCAGGACATCCGATGGACCGCATCGTGTGCGGCGATGTCGGCTTCGGCAAGACCGAGGTTGCCTTGCGTGCGGCCGCGGCGACCGTCCTCGCAGGCCGTCAGGTCGTGCTCGTCGTTCCCACCACCGTGCTTGCGGCTCAGCATGTCCAGACCTTCGCGAAGCGCTTTGCTCCGTTCAGAATCGAAATCGGCCATCTGTCGCGCCTGTCGACGGCTGCGGAGGCGCGTTGCATCAAACGGCGGCTCGCCGACGGCTCGCTCAAGCTCGTGATCGGGACCACCGCCCTGGCGGCCGACGACGTGGTGTTCGCCAATCTTGGTCTGGTGATCATCGACGAGGAGCAGCATTTCGGCGTCGCTGACAAGGCGCGGCTCTCCGCTCTGCGGTCCGGCGTCCACACCCTGACCATGAGCGCCACACCGATCCCGCGCACCATGGCAGGCGCGATGGCCGGCCTGCGCGATCTCAGCGTCATCGCGACACCGCCGGCGCAACGGCTGCCGGTCGTGACGAGGGTCGCGCCGCCGCTCGAGTCCACGCTGGCGATCGCCCTGCGGCGCGAGCACCGACGGCGCGGCCAGAGCTTCGTGATCTGTCCACGCATCAAGGATCTCGCGCCGATGCAGGAGCGCCTTCGCCATGCCGTCCCCGAGCTCAGTTTGGCGGTGATCCACGGCCGGATGGCGGCGCGGGATATCGACGCACAGATGATGCGCTTCGTTTCCGGCCATGCCGACGTCTTGCTGGCGACCAACATCGTCGAGAACGGATTGGACATTCCGCGCGCCAACACGATCCTGATCTCGGGCGCGGAGCGCTTCGGCCTGTCCCAGCTGCACCAGCTGCGCGGCCGGGTCGGACGCGGCGGCATCAGGGCCTTTGCCTACTTGCTGACGGACGCGCCGGGCGACGAGGCCGGGAAGCGGCTGGCCGCACTCGAGGAGCTGAGCGCGACCGGCGCCGGCTTTCAGATCAGCGCGCGGGATCTCGACCTGCGTGGCGCGGGAGACCTGCTGTCCGAGCAGCAGGCCGGTCACGTCCAGATCTTCGGCCCTGCGCTCTATCACGAATTGCTGTCACGGGCGTTGAGCGGCCGGCCGCATCGCGCCGCCGACATGTGGTTTCCGGAGCTGCACATCGATCAGCCGGCGTTCGTACCAACCGACTACGTGCAGGATCAGATCACGCGACTCGAAGTCTATGCGCGCCTGGGCCACGCCGACAGCACAGCGGAGATCGACGACATCGAGGACGACGTGCAGCTTCGCTTCGGTCTCCCGCCACCCGAGGTGAGCAATCTCTTCGCGACGGCGCGGATCGGACTGGAATGCCGCGCGCTCGGCATCACCCGGCTGGACGTCGGAACGGATGGAATCGCCGCACGGCTGAGACCCAAGCCCTCCGCGGCTAAGGGCCGGCAGCAGGCGGGCCCGTCGCGCTCGAGACTCGTCTACAAGCACAAGATCAGCCGCAGCCGGCTGCTGTCGGCAGCGCTCCGCTTCCTGGCTGCCCTGAAACGGAACGGCACGTCCAAGCGGTCACGCTCGCGCGGAAGCTAACATAGTCAGCCGATCGTCGACGCTGCTGCGGGCTGGTCGGCACGACCATCCTGAAGAGGGACAGTCCTTGAAAGGCTTGGTGGGCGCACTAGGGCTCGAACCTAGGACCCGCTGATTAAGAGGCGTATGATTTCGTAGTAGGATCAACGACCATTCCGACGCTTATGTCTTCAGACCTGCATTGAATCCTCGACTGAATTTTCTCTTGTCGGAATGCCGGATATTGAGTCAATGGCCCCGGAACTGACGCCATGCCAGCGTCATTCCTTAGCGGTTCAAGCGGACTCCAGGCTTATCGCCGTCAATAAATTCGACACCGGCCGCCTCTAGGGCACGTCTGATCGCCGCCAAGTTGTTAATCGCAGGAAGCCTGCGTCCCTTCTCGAAATCGCGAATAGTACTCTCGCTCAAATTCGAGCGAGCGGCCAATTCAGCCTGAGACCAGTCCAGCAGCCCTCTAGCTGCCCGAGATTGATCGGGGGTCATCCAACCGCCATTTCATGGGACACGGTTTTCGTCTACCAGCCACGAAAAGCGTTGACATCCGCGATTATTAACGATAATCGTTTACGCTACACGGTTTCCGCTGACCGGAGTTCGATTTGTATGGGCGCGGATTTCGCAAACGATTGCAGGTTAGACGGGTCTACAGACGCTGATCTGTTGAAACTTGAGAGCCAATTTATTGCGCTGATGGCGGAGCTGGATGGCCAAGACAGCGAGCCCTCGGATGATTTCGTAACGACGACGGAGGAGGCGCTGCTCGCGCGTCTAGATCCGATAGAACGAGCGATTATGGAGAGCCCCGCAAAGACGATTACCGGCTTGAGCGTGAAAGCGCGTCACTTGGCCCACATTCTTTCCGAGTACTGGGAAGATCCGATCGATCAGATAAGCTGGGAAGGACGAGCAGTTCGCTTGCTCGTTGAGGCAATCTGTGAGGTGGCAAGGGTACCGTTGCGCACTTGAGATCAACGATCGAAAGATTGCGCTCCAATCGTCGCCATGCTCGTTGGTTGCCCTCGAACCGCGGATCGGCTGCTGGCGGTGTGGCCGGATCGTCGAGATACAGAAGGCCGATGCGGTGGCCCCTACGGTCCGGAGGCAGTCTGTCGGGACGTCGGCCAGCGCCTGCTCGACGTCTCGCGACTTCTCGATGCGGAGGCAATCACCAAGGTTGGCGTGTACAAACTCTTCAGCGCTTCGGATTTTCCAGTCGCGAGCTTCTGACGTCTTGCTTGCTTGAGCTTGGCCGAGACGCTCGGAAGAGCGAGAACATCTTCAACCGCCGACGGACTGGGCCCCTATCGCATGCGAGCAGCGGGAACGCTTCGCCGAGAGGCTGCAGGATGAGCGTCTGTCTGGACGCTCATAAGGCTGCTGCGTCGGCGCGCGGCTGTTCCGCCGTCGCGGACGCGCCGGGCTCCGCCGCTATTGCAACGTCGACATAATGATGCGATCGAACGTCCGGTCCGGTAGAAACTTCCGCATGAAGAGAATCGGTCCGGCTCCACCGCCGCCCAGATAGCGGGTTCGAGGATGTCGGGACTTGAGCGCCTTGAGAACCAGTTTGGTGATGCTGCTGGCTGGCGGCATCTTGCGCTGCCATGCCGATGACGTGCGGAGCGCCGCCACGAGCTTGGCATAGGCTCCCTTGGAGGAATATCGCTCCGCTTGCGCGATCGCGATGGGAATCCACTCGCTTTCAGTGCCGGCGGGCTCGATCACGATCACATCGATTCCGAACGGGCGCACTTCCATCCTGAGCGCATCGGAATAGCCTTCCAGTGCGAACTTCGACGCGTGGTACCAGCCCCCTAGCGGGGTGGCGATCTTCCCTCCGATCGACGAGATATTGACGATCTTTCCGAATTTTTGGACCCGCATGTGAGGCAGGCAGAGCTGCGTCAGACGTGCAACGCCGACGAGATTTACCTCCATCTGCCGACGGCCTTCTGCCATCGGCACATCCTCCAGCGCGCCCATCTGACCGTAGCCGGCGCTATTGATCAGAACGTCGATACGTCCCTGTTCCCGGATGATGCGACCAACTGCGGCCGTCAGAGAGGGGTCATCAGTGACATCCACAGCCAGGGCGACGCCACCGCCCGTCTCGATGTCGCGCATGTGCTCGACCCGGCGGGCGGCGCCATATACGACATATCCTTCCGAGAGGAGCCTCAAGGCAACGTCTTTGCCCATTCCTGAGGACGCTCCTGTGACCAGGGCTACGGGCTTTTTTCGATTGTCCATATCTGACCTTTCCGATGCTTCGCTTTGATGACCCGGAGCGGCGAACCGTAGTCGACGCTCGCAGCGAGCTCCCCCATGACCGAGTAGCCTCACTATTCGGTCGAACTCTTAGTTGAGCGCCTGCCACAACGCTTCAAATCCAGCGTCGCGGATTGCCTCCGCGTTTTCGTGATCGCGCATCATGAAATCCATCGTCGTTCCGACCATCGTTTCGACCAGGGCTCCTACATACGAAATGGGCATCGCGCGTAACGCTCCGTTCGAGGCGGCCCGTTGCACGATCTCCACGGCGCCTCCGGCGACCGTCATTGCCGCCCTCCGGCTATCCTCGGTTATTTGATTGGATACACTGAGTTGGGCCAGGGTCCGGCGCTTGGAAGGGCTGGAGACGCCCCAGGCCGTCCAGCTCATCCAGAGATGGCGGAGCTGATCGCGGACGCTTCCGTCGTCCGGCATCCGCTTCATGATCGCGTCGGCCAGTTCAGACTTGAGCTCGACATAGACCGCGTTGAGCAATTCGGCTTTCGTACCGAAATAGGTGAACACAGATCCATGCGGCACCCGCGCTCGCTTGGCCACATCTGCCGTGGCAGCGCCAAGCCCTTGTTCGGCGACGAGATCGATCGTCGCCGCCAAAATCGCGTTTCGCTTCTCTTCGCTTCGCGGACGCGCCATCCTCGCCACCTCTGGACAATAAATGAGTGATCACTCACGCTTTTTCAAGAGGCGCGTTGCGCTTTTTCGAGGTCTCCCGGATTCTGCAAGTGCATAAATGGATTAGCCGGACTACAGCCCGCCGGCCAACTTCCCCACGTCCCGCCGAAGTGATCAATCACGACGGTTTGGCCGACTTCGCGGCCCGGCGAAATCGATTGTCAGACGTCGGAGCGCACACGCGCGAGGATCGTCCTGGTGAAGTTGGAAGCTATTCCCAAACTCATGCGCGACGCCACTTTCGATACGAAGTTCTTAAAATCGACCGGTGCGCCGTCATCGCCCCGATCCGAGATGACCCGGACAACGGCGAATGGAGCAGTGAACTCAAAACAAGTCTGGGCAACCGCAGCGCCTTCCATTTCCACGCAACTGAGGTCCGGCAGGACTTTACGCAGATCACGAAGGAATGCGACATCGGTAACGAAGCGATCACCCGTGGCAATCAGACCGGTGACGACCCTTGGATTGCCCACACCGAGCGAGGCGCGCACGTCGTCGCCTATCCAGGCCTCGAGATCGCCTTTCACGAAATCGTCTGCTGCCTTGAGTGAGGCCGACATCCAGGAATCATCGGCAGGAAAGCGCGAGCGACCCAGCAGCGGGATCTCGAATTTCGAGAACGCCGGAATAGCCGAGGCATCCATGTCGTGCTGAAGAAGATCGGTGGCGACGACAACGTCGCCAAGGCGAAGGCCCGGATCGGCAGCGCCCGCCACACCGATGAAGAAAATGCCGTCGACGCCGAAGCGCGAAAGCAGCATCGTGGCGGTCACAGACGCGGCAACCTTGCCCCAACGGGAGAACACCACGACCACATCAATGCCGTTCCATGTACCTTCGAGATATTCGCGTCCACCAATCCGGTGCATGCGCGACGTCTCGAGTTGTTCGATGATACCCGAGACCTCCTCCGGCATCGCCCCCATGATTCCGATCTTCATTCCGATTCCATTTCGCTCGTGGTGGTCGCCTCAACGCGGCGCAAGATGATCACCGGCCTCACCTTGAATACTTCGGTCGCTGGCGCGGCTTTGCCGACAAGTCCCGTCACACGTCCGTTTTGCCGGCTTGATCGATCGTACCGCGAGGCCGCGTCGTGATGTCGACGACCGATCATGGATCCTACGATCGGGCTTGAGCCCCGCTCGTACATTGCCAACCGTTTCGCTTTGAACGTTGTCAGCCGCGCGGCAAGGTCTCGTTGCAGGCCGTCGCCATCGCTTCCGCCGATGGACAGAGCAACCGAGTGGGATGTTTTGGAGCTTGCTCCGTGCGTCGAAACGATGATTTTGATCGGCATTGCGAGTACCTAGCTCAGCGTCTTCATGACGACGTCGCGAAAGTGTTCGCGTTCTGTCATTCGCCCTGGCGCGCTCGCGGTTTCTCCCGAATGGATCCCGCATCGACGCGAAAACCCGGTGGCCGGCCTTGGCCAGAGTTTCGGCCATGTCTCGTCCGAACTCCGTGCTCGCCCCTGTGATCAAGAGAGTCTTGGGCATGCCTGGCTTCTCGTCGGGCAATCCTGGCAACATGCCGGAGAATTGCGCTGGCTTTCTTGAAGCCTGATGACTCGATTGAACGTCCATGCTTATTCGCGAACTCTCCGCTCGGACCTCGCAAACGCCGTGCCGCCCCGCCTCTATCGCGTAAAAGAAGAACGACCTCTCCAAAATACGGATCGGACGACGAATTGTTACGGCAAGAGACCTCGACGGCCTGACAGCGAAGCCATCAAGAGGACCAGGGAAGCCGCCAAGAGCACCACGTCCTTCAGAAGGAATTGACCCGGCAGCGCCGAGATCGCGGGAAATCCGCCTGCGGTTGCTTCGACGACGCCCGGCGTGGATAGCATGAAGGTGATCGTAATCATGTAGGTCGCGATCGACATTGCGGCACCTATCGCCGAAATGATTGGTACAAAGGCGCCGACTGTCAGGCCCGCGGCTGTTGAAAGCTCCAGCACGCCGATGACGTAGCTCGCGCCCTGAGTTCCGAATGCGGTGTGCAGCCAAGCCAAAATGGGACTGTGCGCGATGAAGGGAGCGATTCCGTTCGCTTCGTAGGACGTGAACTTCATGCCGCCGAACCAGAGGAATACGATCACCAACGCCCATCGCAGCAGGGCCAGGTTCGATGGATTTGCAGAAGATCGTTCGGCAACCGAGAGGATCGGTCTATCGCGAAAGATTGTCATGGGGAATTCCTTTCAAGCGGCGTCGAAGCGAGGCGTGGCTGGAGGGCACAGCTGCATCGGCGCGCACGTGTCGCGACGTCAGGCCGAGGGCCCGAAAGCGGCATCGATCTCCGGCCGCGCGAGATGCGCGACTGCGTTGACCAGCGTTTTCGCCGACACCGCCAAAGCAATCGCTACCGCCGCGCCGCGGTCGTAGCCGGCCGCCCTGAGCCCACGCACGTCATGGTCGGACACTTGCGTTCGTCCCGACGCAATGGCGGTGGCGAAGTTGCGAACCGCCTCGAGCTTGAGATCGCTCAACGGATGGCCCATGCGAAGGGCTTCGACGGTTTCTCTCGACGCTCCGAGCTTTTCCGCGAGGGTCGAATGTACGGCGATGCCGTAGTCGGCGGCATTGGCCCGGCTTGCAGCGACCATTGCAACCTGCTGGGCGACCGGATCGAGAGACGTCGCCGCGATCGACTTGAGGACGTAAAGATAGGCATCCAGTGCGGCCGGCTCGACCGCGATTGCATAGCCGAGATTTGGTATGAAGCCGAAAGCATCCTTCATGGCGTCGAGATAAGGTCGGGCCGCTGCGGGCACCGACGTCTCGTTCAGCGGACCGAACAGTGCAACCCCCTGCTCCGCGTCGAGCGTACGAGCCAGGAAGGCGCGGATGATCGTCGCAACCTCATCGAGGTTCGTTTCGAGGGGGAAATGGCCGGCGTCGACAAAACGGACTTTCGCATCCGGATTATCGCGACGGAACGCCTCCGCTCCCGCCGGCAGGAAAAAGGGATCGTTCTTGCCCCATACCGCAAGGATCGGAGGGCTATGCTTGCGGATGTATGCCTGAAAGCTCGGATAGGCGGCGACGTTCGACTTGTAGTCGCCGAACAGATTCAACTGGATCTCGTCGTGATGCGGCAGATCGAGGAAGTGCTGGTCCAGCGCGATGCTTTCCGGGGCAATCATCGACGGATCCGACGCGCCGTGCTCGTACTGGAATCGGGTGGTCCCTTCCTGGAGGAAGGCGCGCAGATTGGTACGGTTGACCTCGCTCGGCTGCTCCCAATAGGTGCGGATCGGATTCCAACCCTCGCTGAGCCCCTCTTCATAGGCGTTTCCGTTCTGCGAGATGATCGCGAGGACACGCTCCGGGTGCGCCAAGGCGAGGCGGAATCCTATCGGAGCGCCGTAGTCGAACACGTACAGTGCGTAGCGCCTCAGACCGATCACGTCCGTAAAGCCTTCGATCATCTGGGCAAGGTGATCGAACGTGTACGCAAACACTTTCGGATCAGGAGCGTCGGAGAAGCCAAATCCCGGCAGATCCGGCGCAATCACGCGGTACTTGTCGGACAGCCGCGCGATCAGCCCACGATACTGATGGCTCGAGCTCGGGAAACCGTGCAGCAGCAGGAGGACAGGCGCGTCCTCCGGGCCGGCTTCGCGATAGAATATCTTGACCGGTGCGCCGCTCTGGCGGTCGCGCACCTCGATGGTGCGGAATTTCGGGCTGAAAGGCAACTTAACCTCCATCTGGGTCGGCACGAGGGTGCGGCCGCCTGCACAATTGCCATCATTGGCAATGAGCGATGGCCGTTCTTGAATTTCGATCCCGCAATTGGACGTCGATGCTACTCATCACGGCGACGAAATCGCGCGGCCCGACCTGCAGGAGGGAGACGCCTCAGAACCACGCGCCGGCCAGCGCGGATCAGTATGCCGGGCGCAATCGCGCAGCATGCGGCGCCACGCGCGCGGCGGCAGCCCCTCGGTACGGCTGAAGAGACGCGTGAGGTACGACTGATCGGCACGCCCACAGGCGAGCGCGACCTCCGCGATCGACGAATCCGACGTCAGGAGCAGCGCGCTTGGCCAGATCGAGGCGATTCTTCGTTACGTATTCGGAATAGGAAGCGCCAAACGCCTTCTTGAAGGCCCGCGAGAAGTAGCCAGTGCTCATATCGACCAAGCGCGCAACGTCCTGGATGCGGAGACAGGCGCCCAGATGCGCGTTGATGTACTCTTCGGCCTTCCGGATCTTCCACTGCGCGAGCGCCCTGTGCTTCGTCCGCTTGGGTTCCGACGACTCGCTCAGAAGCGCGAAGGCGTCTTCAACCCGGCAGCGCCCCGCACCGGGATTGTCATCGAGCAACTCCAGGGCTTGTCGAAGAAGTTCCAAAACCAGCCTCGGTGTGTCTGGACGCCCCACATCATCGTCGTGGGGCCTTCCGTATGCGGTCATGCCGACAAACCCTTGTTAACATCGGCATCCACCCTGGGCTGGGATGCGTGTTCCGGCGAGTTCAGGCGCGTTAAATGGCGTTAAACCGCGATCACGCCGCGGCTTGGACCACAGATTTGCTTCGGTCCAGCCTGCGCCGGCTCTCGCCTTCCCTGATCCCTACAGCCTCTGCTTCTGCATGAATGCGATGACCAAGCGCGCCACCTCGTCCGTCTGCTCATCGAACACGAAGTGACCCGCGTCCAATTGATGGATTTCCGCGTCAGGGACATCGCGCTTGTATGCATCACCGCCTGCGGCGATGAACGAGGGGTCGTTCCGCCCCCAAACGACCAGGGTCGGCGGCTTGCGCTCGCGCAGCCAAGCTTGCCAGGCTGGATAGGACGCGACGTTCGTACGGTAGTCGTAGAGCAGCGCAGCCTGGATCTCTCTCTGCCCCGGCTTGGCAAGGTGCGTCATTTCGTCGGACCAGGTATCCGGATTGTAGCGTTCCGGGTGCGACGTGCCCTGCGTATGCCGCTGCTCCGTCGCGGTCGGCGACATGAAGGCTTCGATCACCTCGGGATGCCCTTTCGGATCAGCCCAATACTTCCTGATGAGCGCCCATTTGGGCCCCAGCCCCTCTTCATAGGTATTGGCGTTTTGCGCAATCAACGCCTGCACGCGGTCAGGACGAGTGACCATCATACGAAACCCGATCGGTGCCCCGTAGTCATGGATGTAGAAGCTGGCCTTTTCGATGTTCAGCTTGTCGAGGAACGCGTTCGTCGTCCTGGCAAGGTTGTCGAACGTATAAGTATAGGACGAGGGAGAAGGCGCGTCACTGTGACCGAATCCTGGAAAATCCGGCGCGATCAGGTGATATCGCGTAGCAAGCAGAGGTATGAGGGGATCATATTGACGCGACGACGAGGGAAAGCCGTGCAGAAGCACGATAGTCGGAGCGTCCTTCGGACCGGCTTCGCGATAGAATATACTCAATCCATTGACCTCGACCCTGTGATAGGTCGTCGTCGCATGCGTCGCGGTTAGCGGCTCGGCGCTCGCCACGCCGGCCAGCACTGAAGCCGCCGCTGCCGTTGCCAAGATGGTCCTCATGTTTTCTCCGTTCGAACTCGATGTGATGACGGTCAACGGCCAGCAGATTGACCGCCGTCAACGTGTAGAATTTCGCCGGTTACGAACGACGCGGTCTCGAGATACAGAATCGCTCCCACGATGTCGGCAATCTCGCCCATGCGGCCCATCGGATGCAGCGTTGCTTTGAGCTCGTACGTTTCGGGCGAATGCATCGGCGTCTTGATGATTCCAGGCGATACGGCGTTGACCCGAATGCCGCGACTTGCATATTCGATCGCCAAACTCCTGGTGGCGGCGTTGATGCCGCCCTTCGTCAATGACGCGAGCGCGGACGGAACCTTCGAGTTTCCGAGCTCGCCGAGGGTCGTCGTCACGCTGACCACGTGCCCGCTTCCACGCTTCTCCATGGCTTCAATCGCCGCCTGGGTGACGTAGAAGAATCCATTCAGGTTCGTAGCGAGCATCAGAGCATATTGATCTCGCGTATATTTCGTGAACGGCCCGGGCACAAATGCACCTGCATTGTTCACCAGCGTATCCACCCTCCCGAAACGCTCGAGCGCTTCTGCGACGACACGGGGGCCGGTCGCGGGGTCGCCGATGTCACCCGCCACCGTGAGAACATCACCGTCCCCGGATGGTTTGATCGTGCGCGCCGTCGCGACCACCCGATAGTCCTTCCTGCGATACGCTTCGACCAGCGCTTCTCCAATTCCCCGCGACGCGCCGGTGACGATGACGACTTTCTTTTCGTTACTCATGATGGACTCCTTGTTCTTCATCCAAGGCTTGCGAAGTCGATTCCGGCGGCGCCGACGAGACCTGCAGCCGCGATGCCGAATGCATGAGAAATCTTGGGACAACGCCCGCGACGACGCCGCTACCAGCGCCGAGCGCGAACATGACAATGGCGATTGCCAAAAGACGGCGATCCATCATGTTTCCACCGCGTTTCTATTCGCGTCCCGCCAGGAAAATCGCTTCGGCCACCGCTGCTTCGAATGCGCCCGCCGGATCCGGATTGAGGAGCGTCGGCTGGAAGCGGATGGTGGTGATGTCCGTGACGCCGGCTTGGTTCAACCAATCGCAAAGATAGGTGGAGTGATGGTCGATGCCGAAGGCGGGCGACGGCATGGACGCACCAAACGCCCCGCTCGTCAGTGTCAGCACCGCCTTCTTGTTCTTCAGAAGCCCGAAGTAACCGGTCTGCGGATCGAGGCCCCACAACAGCCCGGGCTGGTGGATGAGGTCGATGAACTGCTTGAGGCGGTACGGAATGCCGCCGTTCCACATCGGCACCGCCATCAGGTAGCGGTCCGCTTCGATGAAGCGATTTGCGATCCCGGTGATCTCGTCCCAGGCGGTCTTCTGGCGGCCTTGATGAGCCTGACCGATCAGGACCGCAATCTTGGCCGCAACCTTGTCGCCGTCGAATTCGGGAAGTCTCTCCGCAGACAGATCGAGCGTATCAACGAGGAGAGCCGGAATCCGCTCACGCAGCTCGGCCAGATAGGCGTCCGCGATCGCCGTGCTCTTCGACTCGTTGCCGCGGGGAGAAGCCTTGATGTAGAGAATCTTTTCCATGTTCATGGTCCTGTTTCGGAGCAAGCGGCTCCGTGGCGTGCACCGCTGTCCCGGGCTGCGCTTTACGATGGGTTCTGCTGGGACCGGCCATTGGCCGGCCGATCCCCGGTGGTCATGCTGCCTTTGCCGCGGCTCTTACTTGCCGCCGAAGGCTGCCTTGATTTCCGTGGCGACGCGCGGTCTGTTCTCATCGAGAACGAAATGACCGCTGGCTGACGGCGCGGACATCAAGACGTCGCTCCGGTCTCGGCTCGGCGTCAACACAATCGACGCGGCGATTGACGCTGCCCTCTCTGGAGCCGGGCTCATCCGCGCGGTTTCCTACCAGGTCGCTGAACATGTCCGGGCTGGACGATTGGCCCTCGTCCTGGAACAGTTCGAGCCGATGGTCCGCCCGGTTCACCTTGTCTATGACGCTCAAAACCGATTGCCGCTGAAGCTCCGTGCGTTTGTCGATTTTGTGGTGCCGCGCCTGCGCCGACGCATGGTTGAGGTTGCGCTCGATTCGCGCTCAAAAGCTGGCTGATCATTGCATCCGTCGGGTCATTCCGATTATCAGTCGGCGATGCCGCCGCATGACGATGCCGTCTGGCATGACTGGCGCGACGAAACGGCCCGCCGCGATCGCCTTCTCAATGCCTTCTATAGGCCGCCGGAGACGACGATCGTTTCACCTGTGATCCACCGGGCTTCCTCCGATGCGAGAAATGCCACCACCGGCGCAATGTCGTCGGGTTGCCCTAAGCGGCCGAGCGGCGTCATGGCGATGAACGCCTTTTCCATCTCGCTGCCGATGATCTTCGCGGCGTGCGTGCCCTCCGTCTCCACGGCTCCCGGGTTGATCGAATTCACCCGGATCTTGCGCGGACCGAGTTCCTTCGACAGCGTACGCGTAATGGCATCGACGGAAGCCTTGGTCGCCGTATAGACTGTCGTACTGGCTGTCGGTTGACGGCTGGCGATGGAGCCGATGTTCACGATACTGCCGCCCTCAGCGCCGAACCGCGCGACTGCCGCCTGCGTCGCGAGCAGCAGGCCGAGCACGTTGGTGTCGAAATGACTCCGGTATTCGCTTTCGGTGATGTCTTCAATGGCGTGGAATCTGTAGATGCCGGCGTTGTTCACCAGAATGTCCAGGCGACCGAAATCACGAATGGCCGTTACAAAAATGCGCTCGATGTCGGCCGCCTCGGCGACGTTCCCCTGGACGGCAACGGCCTTCCCGTTGGCCGCCAGGATGTCGGCGACGACACTCTGCGCGCCCGCCTGATCCGTCGAATAGTTCACGACGACCGATGCACCCTCAAGGGCCAGCCGCCGAGCTATGCCGGCCCCTATGCCTTTCGACCCGCCCGTCACCACGGCAACCTTGTTCGAAAGTCGTCCTGGTCCCCTGCTTGATCCCGCTTCGAATGTACTGTTTCTCATCATCTCACTCCTGTTGTTCACCCGTCGGACCGAAGCGTTCGGTCCGCACCTTGCTCGCCGCGTGTCCCATCGCGACGAGGTGACCGGCGACCGTCTCGACGAAAGCCGTCGGCCCGCACACGAAGACATCCGGATCGTCCGCCGGCATGAACTCGCGTCGCGTCAGCATCACACGTCCGATCCTGCTGCGCTCGCCGCGCCAGCCTGGAGGCGCCCCCCGGGTGATGGTGTGGGTCAGCACGACTCCGTTGGGTAGTGCCGCAAGCGCGTCCAGTTCGTCGCCGTAGATGATCCTGTCCGCGTTGCGCGACGAATAGAGCAGACGCGCAGGCCGCTTCGACTTCGCCGATGCGCGCGTACGCAGTATCGACATGAGCGGAACGATCCCCGCCCCTCCAGCGACCAGCAGCAGACCATTGTCCTGCCGCGGGGACCAGACGAAATAGCCACCGATGGGGCCACGCAGTTCGATGCGATCCCCAACCGTCAACTCTTCGTGCAGGAAGCCGGACACCTCTCCGTCTGCAACCAGATCGACTGTCAGGTCGATGCGGGACCCGAGCCCGCCGGCCGACGCGATCGAATAGCTGCGCTGTGCGACGTAACCATCTTCGGCCGTCAGCCGCAGATCGACGTGCTGGCCGGCAAGATGGCCGGGCCAGCATGGAACGTCGAACGTCATCGTCTTGACGGACGCTGTCTCGCTACGGATCGCGACGACGGTAGCCACAAGCCAAGGGATCGACGCGACCGGCGCATTCATTCCGGATCACCGTCGTATCGCTGCTCGCGCCAGGGATCGCCACGGCGGTGATAGCCGCGCGACTCCCAGAAGCCAGGGTCGTCCTCATTGCGGAAAGCCAGACGACGCACCCATTTGGCGCTCTTCCAGAAATACAGATGCGGCACCAGGAGGCGGGCCGGACCGCCATGGGATGGCAACAAGGGAAGATCGTCGAAGCGGGTCGCGATCATCGCGCGGCCTTTGATCAGGTCCGAGACGAGCAGGTTCGTCGTGTAGCCGCCGTCGCAATAAGCCATCAGGTAGCTGGTCGGCGGGACCTCGACGGCGGCCGCGCGGAAGATGTCGTCGATCGTCACACCGCGCCAACGCGTGTCGAACTTGCTCCACTTCGTCACGCAGTGGATATCGGTTTGCAGTTCCGTTTGAGGCAGCGCCTCGAACTGATCCCACGTCCACGTCGCGATCAGAGAGCCGCCGTTCTGCAACGCCAACTTCCAGTGATCGACCGGGGTATGGATGGTCGGCCCCGCCGTCAGCACTGGAAACTCCGGGGTCAAGAACTGTCCGGGCGGAAGCCGCGCGCGATCTGCCATACCGGGGCGGCGCTCGCCTTTGAAACCTCTGGTCACGTGCACGATGGCACCTCCGTCGCGGATCCTATCACCGGTCGAGACATCGCTCCGCCAACCGCTATTGCTTCAACGGCGGATAGCCGAAGGTGTAGATCCAATCCGTCGATCGCGCCGGCACGTGACAGCTCTGGCAGTCTGATTTGTAGTCCGTCGAGGTCGTCTTGTTCGCATTTCCGGCGTCGAACCAGGACCAGCCCCAACCGTCACCCCAGAGCTTATTCCCGGCGTAGTCGTTCTTGGTATCACGCACCATCAGAAACCAGCCCACCAGCTTGTCTTCGCGGCTGACGGTTCCGGTGGTCATGTCCTTGGTCGTGGCTTCATAGACCTCCTTCACCAGCACCGCCCCTTCCGGGAAGTGCCCAGTCTTCCGGAAGGCTTCTATCGTACCCGGCGAGGTGTAGACGACGTGCAGCTGCTTGGCGCCCTGGCCGGCGTCTCCCGCGACAGACCAGGTCCCGAGGAACTCGTAGGTGGTCCTATAGTCGGGCGGAATGTGCATGTTGCCCTTCTCGTCCGTAACGGACGCTGCGGCCTTGTCGCTCGTGGCGCTTTGCGCCACTGCGTTGTCGTCGGCAAACAGAACCAGGACGCCGAAAGCTGCGGCTGCAGCTGCCGTCATGATGCGCTTCGCTTGGGATGATGCCGTCATCAGTCGAGCTTCGGATTGTCGAGGAGCGGATAGAACTGGGTCCATACTTCGTCCTTCTTGGCGCTTGCCATGTGACAGTAGGCACATTCTGACTTCGGCAACGCCTTCGCGGTCGCCGCCTTCGGTTCGTAGTGATGGAAGTTGAAGTACCCCCAGCCGCCGGTGTCCGCGAAACGCTTCGTGTCCTTGACGGTTACGTCGGCCCCGTTGAACGGGCCGCCGAAAAATCCTCGTCCCGATGGTTCGGTCCGCGATCCATCGGGATTCTCTGCCGGCAGCGTCAACTGAAGTTCCTTGAAGAAGATGGTCCCCTCCGGAAACTCGCCGGTCTGCTTGTAGATTTCGTACGAGCCCGGCTCGATATAGACGTTATGAAATTCGGGAAAATTTGCCTTCCCGCCATTGAGCGCGTTGGGCGTCAGCGGCGATCCGACGAAGACCCAGCGGTGAAAACCCTTGGGAAGCACCAGATCACCGTTGGCCGTCCACTCCGGCAGATAGCGCTGCTGTGCAGCCGGCGTCTGCGCATCGCCCGGCCGGGAGGCTGCGAGGCCGACAAGGGCGGCCACGCCGATAGCCAACGCAGCAACCGGAACTTTCTTCAACATGGTAGAGGTCTCCTGTCCGCGAAGCCGTGGCCTGATAGCCCGCGTCCGCTCTGAATTGGTAGGCAGAAAAGACAACTTTCCCGCTGCAAGGTCTTGGACGTAGATTCCTCGATTGAACCGTGGCGCTTCGGTCGGTTTGAAGGACCGCGGCTTTGAAGAGCATTCGTCTGTCCGGGATCAGATACCGGCATACCATTCGTAGCCTCGGTCCGGCCAAAAGCCGCCGTGGCCGCGACCGATCCGCGCGAAACTGTCGACGACCTCGACGCGCATCACGTATTTTGCATGCTTGTAGCCGAGCTGCCGCTCGACCCTGAGCCTCAGCGGCGCGCCATGTCCGACCGTCAGATCCTTGCCGTTCATGCCGTAAGCCAAAATGGTCTGCGGGTGATAGGCATCGACCAGATCGATGCTTTCGTAGTACTGGCCGTTGCCGTCCGATGCCTGTTCGTACTGGTCGGCGCAGTGAAACACGACGTAGCGCGCATCCGCGGTCGGTCCGGCGAGGTCGATCACGCGGGAGAGAGGCACGCCCGTCCATTGCCCGATTGCACTCCAACCCTCGACGCAGTCGTGACGCGTGATCTGCGTTCGCGGCGGCAGGCTTTTCAGGTCGGCGATCGACAAACTGAGAGGATTGCGAACCTTCCCATCGACGACCAGCCTCCAGTTGGAGAATCCGGTGTCAAGGAGACGCTGGTAATCGTCGCCACCCGGCTTGTCCGTCCCGTTCACCTTGAATTGCGGCGAAAGGTCCTTGATCTCGAACTCGCGGGCCAGCGCGCCCCGCCCGATCAGCAGGCGCTGCACGCGCATCGACAGGGTCTGCTCGATACGTTGCACGGCATCGCCGATATGCTCGTTGTCGGCAAGCGAGTCGCATCCGCCGAGAGGCGCAGCGGCGGCGACCGCAGCGGCTCCGGTCAAGAGCTGCCGCCGAGAGATGCCGGCGGGCTTCGGCGAGGGCTTCATGCCGACTTCTCCGGCACGATTGCATAGCGCCCCGTGATCATGGACCGCAAATTGTTCAAGACACCGGACGCGAGGACCGCAATAAGATGGATCAGGACGAATCCGACGATGGAGAACGCCGCCGCGAAGTGGATCGTGCGCGCGGTCTGCCGTCCGCCGAGCACCCCCGCGAGCCACGGGAAAGCGGCGTCTGCACCGGGCGACATCGTCACGCCGGTCACGATCATCAGCGGCAGCAACACGAAGATGACGGCGAGATAGGCGATCTTCTGCAGGGCGTTGTAGCGGCGAGCCTCCTCCCCCTTGGGGAAATGCAGCCGAGCATGATCCGCAATCTGCTGCCTGAGGTGAGCTAGTCCCAACTGGTCGGTCTCAAGTACGAGGTCGCGTCGAAAGTGACCGGCGAAGATGCCGTAACCCAGGTACGCCAAACCGTTGAAAAGCAGAAACCATGCGAAGAAGAAGTGCCAGCGGCGGCCGGTCGCCAGATCGGTATATCCGGGAAAGGTGATCCACGACGGAAAACCGCGCTCCACTGTCTCTCCGTTTCGCTTGGAAACACCCAACATTCCTGTGGTCGGGATCGTCAGCCCGCCTACGCGGAGGTAACCGTGCAGATCGTCGTCGCCGCCGCGAGTGCCGATCTCGAGGATCGGCCGATCGGCGTCGGCGCCATAGGACCCGACGTACAGCCGCGGATGCGCATTGAATATCTGCAGGCCCGTCATGAGCAGAAACGTCAGGCACACGACGTTGAGCCAGTGCGTCACTCTCACGACGATGCTGTGACGCCGGACGAGCACCGGCGTGAATGATGCGAACGTCGATTCAGACACCTGGGCTGCTCCTTATTTCCACCTCGCGGAGGTGCCGGCACCCGGGCCACCGAGTGCCGGCGGGACGATCAATTCTTCTTCATCGCATCCGATTTCATGCCGTCTTTCTTCTCATCCGAATGCATCGAATCCTTCTTCATGGAATCCTTGGCCATGTTGTCCTTCTTCATGGCGTCGGACTTCATCGCATCGGACTTCATGCCGTCCTTCTTCATGGCGTCCTCTGCGTGAGCCGAGAGCGCGCCGAACGCGAGACTGGCGGCAACGACGACGGGAGCAAAGGTTTTCGAGATGGAGTGCATGGGGTGCCTTTCTCAGTCGTGGTCGGGCGACATGCCCGGCCGATCCGGGGCGGGTTCTGGACTCGCCAATCGCAGAACGCTTAAGCCGATTTAGCGGCGACACCGTCATCGCTTCTTGAACGTTGCGGCCGCGATTGGATTCCCATGCGTTGCGCGCTGGCGCCGGCACTTCACGAATGCCGTCCTCCAGCTGATGATGTTGGGCGAGACGCGCCACGGAGTGCGAGCCCTACCGCGCGGGATAGGGCAAAGAGAGAAATCCCGACCAGGTCGTCATTTGGGTTTGTCGCTGCCGCGGTGCTCCGAGGCACACGCGCTTGCCGCTTCGAATTGAATTCACCGAAAAGGCGGCTGAGAACACAAGCTAGACCAGGGGGCCCGGCAGCTCGACAGATTGGCTCAGCCGGGCCGGCCGTTTGGTCATCTGTCGCCGCCAGGCTTTGGGAGGAACGCCCGTAGCGCGACCAAAGGCTCGCGTCAGATGCGCCTGATCGCAGAACCCACAGGCCAACGCGACCTCCGAAATCGGAACGTCGGTCGTGAGCAGCAAGTGCTTGGCGCGCGCAATCCGTGCCCTGAACACGTATTCCTTGTACGCAATGCCCTTGGCTGCCTTGAAGGCGCGCGAGAAATGGCTAGCGCTCAGGTTGACCTGGCTTGCGACTTTCTCCATCGACAGGACTGTATCAAGATGCGCCTCGATGAACTGCTGCACGCGCCGGGTCTGCGAAGCCGACAGCAACATGCGGTTAGCTGGCGAAACGTCCTTGTTCTGCACAAGACTGAATGCATCCTCGATCCGGCGGCGAGCCGTCTGGCGGTCCAGATCGAAGTTGGCGAGCGCCTCCCCCAGCAGGATAGCGAGCACATCGGCTTCCGAACGTGACCTGGATATTGCACTCTGCAAAATTTGAGACATGTGTTCACCACCCGTTTGGTCGTGAACAATGACCCTCTCTGTCGAAAGCTGTGAATAAGACCGTGTAAAAAGGCGTTACAACTCATTATCCTTGGAGGAACGCCCCCCGTATTCGCGGAGATCCTCCAAAAGCCGGCGCGCGGTGACGAGATCCTGGGTTTCGAAACCCTCGGTGAATTGCAGATACAGCGTCTCGAGCACCTCCTGAGCACGACCCCGCTGTCCGCGTTCGCTCCAAAGCTTGGCGAGCGGGATCGCGCCACGCAGTTCCCAGCTCAAGGCGGCCTGTCTATGGGCATTTTCAATCGAACGCAGGAGCGATTCCTCCGCCGCATGGAAATCCGGCACGGTCAACGCAAGCAGAACCTCCGCTCGAACCCTGAGCAGATCGGGCATCCAGAAGTCCCAACCGGCTCCCTCTGCGAGCGCCAGAGCTTCATCCGCGATGACGATCGCCTCCTCTGCCCGACCGCACTTCGCCAACCCATCGGCCAGGGCGCATGCCGCCGCCGGCGCCCGGACATTATAATGCTGGCTCCGCAAGGCTCTTCGCGCCTCTTCGAGAGTCTCGACGCCGCTTTGCACGCGCCCCCGCGCCACCATGATCTCGCCCGACAATTCGAGACACGATGCACGAAGCGCGCCTAGCGAATACTTCCGAGCGAGCCCCTTCGCGACGTCCAGAATACGCTCAGCTTCATCAAAATCGCCCGTCCAGATGAAGACCACGCTCCCGTAGAGATGAGCATGGCAGGACGAAATTGGTGATCCATCGCCTCCCGCTTCGCTGATCGTGCGATACGCCGCATCGCGCGCCCGATCTGCAAGCCCGCGCAACCACAAGCAATGCGCAAGCCCGATACCGGCCCGTATTCGATGATTGAGCCCGAACATGTCCGCCGGCACCAGCCCCCCATCCGAGGCCAGTCTGAATCCCTGTTCGAAATGGCGAAGTCCCGCCAGCTGATCGCCAATGAACCTATGAGTATCACCCAGGGCCCACTCGGTGATCACGTTTGCGGTCTTGCTCCCAATTTGTTGAGCAACCGCTTCGCTTCTTTCGGCGACCGCCAAGGCCGAACGATAGTCACCAAGACGGAAAAGAAAAATATGAAGCCCGATGAGGAAGCGGTATTGGCGCGGACCATCGCACAGCGCTTCGGCGATGCTCAAGCCACGTTCGATCGCCTGCCTGACTTCGGCGCTATTCCCATGCGTGGACATCAACGAAATGGCGAGAGCTCCTTGGATCTCGATTTCGATCGACAGCGTATCAGGCAGGTCCTTCAGGGCTTTCAACGCTTGCCTGCACCACTGCACGCATTCTTCGTATAGCGATAATTGCAGGAACAGGGGCACGGCCCCGGCCGCGAGTTCAACACCGATGGCGAAGCCTTTCGGGGTCGACAGGCTCCATGCAAGGGCTTTGCGTATATTATCCAGATGCGGGATGGTCGCGCCCGCTGCGGCCTGGTCGAGCCCCTCGCCCGCGAGGCCGGACCGGAGAACAGAGAGGAAGTAGGAGGCATGACGTCCTGCGACCGAATCCGCGTCACCTGCCTCGAGAAGCTTGGTTGCCGCATAGACGCGGGTCGTCTCCAACAGACGGAAGCGAGCTTCATTGTCCTGAGAGGACGCCGTAACCAATGATTTGTCGACCAGGCCTATCAGCGCGCTGCTGAATACGTGTGATGAGCTCAATCCGTCAGCAGCAACGGAGCGAGCCGCGTCCATTGTGAACCATCCCGCAAGAACGGACAGATCACGGAATAGAGATTGCTCGTCTGCGGACAAGAGCTCGAAACTCCAGTCAAGCATCGCCTTCAATGTCTGGTGCTCGATCCGAGCGCTTCGCAAACCCTGCAGGAACAATGCCGCTCCACTGTCCAGGAGATCGGCAATTCCACGGATTCCATACCTGCCAACTCGACTGGACACGAGTTCTATGGCAAGCGGAATCCCGTCCAGCCGACGACAAATGCGTGCCACTATCGAGGCGTCCATGTCCTCCAAGACATGCACATAACCACTCGCAGCAGCTCTCTCCATGAAGAGCTGCACTGCGGGAAACGCCAGCGCTTCACGTGCCGACGAAGCGCTATCCACCGGCGTTTCGAGGGCCGAAAGAAAAAAGACATTCTCGCCTTCCGCACGCAATGCCTCCCTGCTGGTCGTCAGGATGTGGACTTGCGGCGCTTCGCGATAGATTCGCTCGACGATCGAGGCGACCCCTTGAATGACATGCTCACAATTGTCGAACACAAGCAGCATGTGCATGTTTGCGAGGGCCGCCAGCAACGACGTTTCCGGCTCCACTCCCGGGATCAGGCATCCTGCTGCCGCTGCAGCGGCGCTCCCAATTGCCGCCGGATTTACCAGCGAACTCAGATCGACGAAGCAGATCCCGTCATGACCAAAGTCGTCCTTGAGCAGGTGGGCGGCCGCGATGGCCACCGTGGTCTTTCCGATGCCGCCCGGCCCGACAATACTCACGAAACGCCGAGCGACAAGAAGTGAAGACAGTTTCGAAACGGTTTCGGCTCGACCAATCATTGAATGAGGATGAGGTGGCAGGCTGCGCAGGCGCGTGGGATCGATGGCAGTCCCGGTTCTTTCGAGATCGGCTGCCGACCCCGAGCGCAGTTGCTCGACAAAGCAATAGCCGCGACCAGCGACGTTGACGATGTACCGGCTCTTGCCGCGACCGTCCCCGAGCACCTTCCGCAGCGCGGCGATATGCACTCGAAGGCTCGCCTCCTCGACGGTGGTATCCGGCCAGACCAGATCCATCAGGACCTGCTTGCTCACAACCTGTCCGCCCCGGTCGGTCAGCGCAATCAGCAGATCAAGGGCTCGTCCGCCAATATCAACAGGCTCATTGTCACGGAGCAGCAGGCGCTCTGTAGCCTTCAAGCAAAATGGTCCAAACAACAACGTCTGAGTCATACGCACCTGACGGCGGTGAGATGTTCATCGGCCAAAATCACCGGTTCCTGCTTCTTTTGCAGCTTTTTGCAATTTTTAACACCCCTTCGGGATTGCCATCTTCAAGAATATCGTCTTGCGGAACTTCCAGTAGCGCGAGCAGCATCTCCCGTACCAATAATTGCGACCGATCAGTGGGTTATGAAGAAACTGCCGCTCAAAGTGCTGGAGGTGCTAGCACGAGCGTGCGGGATGGAGGAGTGAGAAGCCGGCATCACCGGACCATCGACGAGTTCCACGCGGTGCCGGTCTCGGTGTCAAACGAGTGCCTGGTTCGGCACAAATGACTATTCAGTTTCCGCCAGCGCAATCGCGCGAC
Source organism: Bradyrhizobium aeschynomenes (assembly GCF_013178945.1). Taxonomy (GTDB): domain Bacteria; phylum Pseudomonadota; class Alphaproteobacteria; order Rhizobiales; family Xanthobacteraceae; genus Bradyrhizobium; species Bradyrhizobium aeschynomenes. Next base: position 624,336 of record NZ_JABFDM010000001.1, on the reverse strand, counting down.
CGGTTGAGTGCCTATGCCCGGATGCATCAGCAGCAGCAGCCGGGACCGTCATCGCATCGCGGCGTTTCTTCGGTGCCCGCCGCCTGCTCTGGCCAGCACCGCCATCGTTTTGCCGAGCCTCGGCTCGAGCTCGCACGACCGCGGCACCACATGAAGGCCGAGACGATCAAGGCGAAGTGCCCAATGCGAGGTTCAACCGCTGGCGGTAGATGCCAGCGACCTGCTCACCGGGCAGCGGTGAGCGCCGGCGGCCTGAGGACAGCTTCGTCCGCACCGCCTCGAGCTCACGCTCACGCAGGTTCTTCAGCAGATCGCGCTGTAGGACGCTGCGCTCGCCCTGGCGTCTCGCCAGCCCTCGCTGGGCGAGATGCTCGGCCCGCTCCCGCAGCGCGCCCTGACCTCGCCGTCAACCCCGCCCGTAGGTAACGTCGATCATCCATTGGTTCGACATCGTCGTTGTGGCGGACCCGAACCGCTCCAGATTTTGAAGACGCCCCCGCATCGGCCGCCGGATGTTGGGGTCCGGCGCTGCCTGCACCTCGGGTCACAGATCAACGGCGCCGACCTCGTCAGCGGCACTACGGAGTTCGCGGCCGAGCCGCGTCCATCGCCCCGCCGTCACGTCTCGTTCGAGCGCTTGGCGGATCCCGTGCTCAGGCTTTGGCCCAACTTGATCCCGACAAGTTCTTCGGCGCGGGAACGCAAGCCCCGGCTGACGCAGTCTCGGGAGATAACGAGATCGGCGCTGGCCTGGTCGACACTGCGCACCAGCACATGGATGTGCGGCTTGTCGGTGTTCCAGCGATCGACCGCGATCCAGAACAGCCGCGTCCCCAGATCGGTCTTCAACCGCCGCATCATGTCGCGCGCGTAAACGCCCTGAGGTCGGCCATCTCGGCCGCCTCTCCGGTGAGACGATGAACCGGAAATGATGCCGGCCCCCACTGCCCGCCTTCTCGAACTCAGCCTCGTCATCCTGATCTCCGCGGACATCGAATATGCGGCCGTCTCGCCATCACGCGTGACGCCATCGCGCTTGAGATAAGCAAGGTGCGACGACAGCGGCGCCGAGCGGAACGCCTGCTCCTTGTGTCTGACGATGCGCGCCGACCGTAATCCGGCGTGCCGGGCTGAACAGCCGCTCGCGGGCAAAGCTGAGCCGCCCCCTTCCGAACAGCGAGTGAGCGTGCGCGGAATGTCACCTATTCACTCCGGAATGCGAGGCCGCATGGCCAGCCGCATTCGCCGCACGAAGCACCCGGTTGATGAGGCTCTTCGCCTTCGGCCATCGGCTATGACGGATTCGCCGAGGCCGGACATGAACCTCCCGCTCGCCAGCGCTCACGGCGCAAGCCTCTCTGGCACACAAATGCGCGCGGTGCCGAAAACGTCGTTGTTGTCATTGAGAAAAGCCGCAGCCGCGGCACTGCCCCCGACCGACCGGCACGGTTGAACGCAAGCCATCTCAATGGCTTGCCGTTCAACCGGCGAGCCGCTTTTATCTTGCCTGAATAATCGGGCGTCTGTAAGCGTCCGGTCTCTGCACGCCTTCCCCCTGGTGTGTTGTCGTTTCATTTCGAGTTCTCTGCTGCTGTGGAGAATCTCCGGTGGGATCCAAACATTTCGAGAACAGAGCGCGCCGCGAATGGTGGTCGCTGCACATCGAAGCGTGGCGTCGCAGCGGTCTCGGGATCCGTAAATACTGCCAGCAACAACGTCTGACCGAGAACACTCTGCGGCGTTGGCTGAAGCGGCTGGCCGGCAATGAGACTGCGCTTAAGCTCGAGAAATATCAGACGGAATTGCGCCGCGAGCGCGCCCGGGAAGAGCGAGAAAAGGCGCTGCGAAAACAAAAGCAGCGCAGGTTTACGGTCACCTCGGATGTGCGCAATCGAGCGTCTCAGGCGTTCTGGGCGATGCATGTCGAGGCGCTGAACTGGAGCGGGATGGAGCTCCGCGCTTACGCCGCGGCGATGCAGCTGTCGCCGCATTCGCTGCGCAAATGGCGCGACCGACTGGCCGCCGGCGAGGTCACGATCGACTGGCGCGCCCATCTTCATCCCTCCGCCCGTCCGGCCGTTAGCACTAGTGCTAGGAACTCACAGCCCGAACGCCGCTTGACAGCCGCCGAAATCGGCGATCCGGCTGCGGCCAAAACGCCGACGCGGCGCTTCTTCAGCGACGAGGAAAAGCTCGCGATCGCCAAAGAACCCGAGCTGCCGGGCGCCAAGGTCTCTGCCGTTGCCCGCAAGCATGGGATCGTCACCGGGCCGCTGTTCCGCTGGCGCGCGCAGTTCGGCATCGCGCAAAAGAAGCGCTCCAAGCTCGCCCGTGTTGTGCTGCCCGACGACATGCCCGCCGCGCGCGCCTTGCGCGATCTCGTGCGTCCACCAGAAGGCATGATGGCTGTAGACCTCGCTGACGGACGGCGTGTCTTCGCTCCCGCAGGCAGCGATCCGGATGCCGCGCGGGCGCAGATTGAAAGCGGAGATGAAGCCCAATGATGTTCGTTCCTGCAGGCGTGAAGGTGCACTTGGCGCTCGGCTACACCGACATGCGCAAGGGCATGGACGGGCTTGCAATGCTGGTCCAGGACACGCTGAAGAAGGATCCGTTCTCCGGCCATCTGTTTGCCTTCCGCGGCAAGAAGGCATCGATCCTGAAGGTCCTGTTCTGGGACGGAAACGGGCTTTGTCTGTTCACGAAACGCATCGACCAGGGCGGCTTCGTATGGCCAGTGATGGCGGGCTATAATGGCTCGATCACGCTCACCCCCGGCGCAGCTCGCGATGCTGATCGAAGGCATCGACTGGCGCGCGCCAGAGCGCATCTGGAAACCGGCGATTGCAGGATGATCTGCAAAAATCGGTGCTGAACTGAGTTGCGATTCTTCTACGAGGAAGCCGGTTCGAGTACCATCGGACATGCAGCTCGATCTCACCAATCTCCCGTCCGATCCTGAGCTTCTGCACCGCCTGGTGCGCGACATTGCCGCTGCGATCGACCATCGCGACACCGAGATCGAGCGGCTCAAATCCATCATCAGACAGCTGCAGCGGATGCAGTTCGGCCGCAGCTCCGAGCGCATCGATCCCGATCAGCTTGCGCTCGGTCTTGCGGATCTCGACAGCGACATTGGCCGCGTCGAAGAAGCGCAACCGAAGGTCACACCGGAAGCCAACTCTTCGCCGCGACGCCGTCCGCTGCCCGATCATCTGCCACGCGAGGACGTTCTGCTCGACGTGCAAGACAGGGTTTGTGGCTGCTGTGGCGGCACTCTCCATCTGATCGGCGAGAGCGTCAGAGAGATGCTGGATTGGGTACCGGCGCAGCTTCGCGTCGTGCGCACAAACAGACCAAAATACGCCTGCCGCGCCTGCAACAAGGTGGTGCAAGCCGGCGCGCCAGAGCGATTGATCGCTGGCGGTCTGGCGACGCCGGCGCTGCTCTCGCACGTGCTGATCAGCAAATACTGCGATCATCTTCCGCTCTATCGGCAGTCTCAGATCTTCGACCGTCACGGCGTCGATCTCTGCCGCTCGACGCTCGCGGGCTGAGTTGGCGGCGCATGCTGGTGGCTCGAGGCCTTGCACGAACGGCTGTGCAAGAACGTGTTCGCCTCCAACCATCTCTTTGCCGATGACACGCCGATCCCGGTACTCGATCCTGGCCGCGGACGAACCAAGACGGGACGGCTTTGGGTGTACGCGCGCGAGCAACGGCCGTGGGGCGGACCCGAACCTCCGGCCGCCATCTACCTGTTCGCACCCGACCGCAAGGCCGAGCGACCAGTCGCACATCTTGCCGCCTTCAAGGGCATCCTGCATGTCGACGGATACGCTGGCTTCGAGCAATTGGCCGACAAAGAGGGCATCACGCTCGCGGCGTGTTGGAGCCACTCGCGACGCAAGTTCTACGATGTGGCCGAAGCCACCGCGTCTCCCGTGGCAACAGAAGCCCCGCGCCGGATCGGCGAGCTCTATGCGATCGAGGCGCGCATCCGCGGCCAATTGCCTGACTACCGTCTTGCCGAACGCAGGACCTTCTCCAAGCCGATCGTCGATGCTCTGAACGTCTGGCTCGATGCCCAGCTCCGCCTGGTCTCCGGCCGCAGCACGCTTGCCGAGGCGATCCGCTATGCGCTCTCGCGTTGGCATGGCGTGACACGCTTCCTGAACGACGGCCGAGCGCGCGAACATGGTGCAGGTCCAGCGTGGCGCGTCCGAGACCGGATCGGCTTCGAGTCAGGTGTTGTCGGCGGGCGAAATCGTTGTCGCGCGACAGCGAGCGGCTGAAGCTGGAGATGCAGGCCATGCCTCGGACGTACTGGCACATGTTGATCAAGCCTGACGATTAACTTCGCCGGGCCGCGGAGTACCGTTTACGATCACCTCGTCGGTGAGAGCGCACATTCACCGCAGAGCACCAGCCTGAGGTGATCGGGTGAAGCGGGGATAGCCATCGGGAGCCGATACGCTACCGCCCAATCGCGCGCTGCGGCGCGCTTGCAGGCTGGCAGATCCTGCAACATCACTGTGCCGATAGATGCGGTCATCAGGCCACTCGCGCGTAGTTGCGTCAGCACCCACCTGACATCGACCGAGGTTAAACCGACCGCATCGGCGACGTGCTGCTGACGCAGCGGAAACGGGTAGCGCACCTTTGGTCAGCCCCCGAATCAGCTTCTTTATAACTCCGAGAACGAGGTCGACGATCCATCCCTGGGCCGACTCGCGGCGCGAGCATCGAAGAAGCTCATAGGATTCGCGCAGCTCCTCCATCAGCAGATCCAGTACTAGCGACATCAATGGTGGGGCTGCCAGACATTTGTCGCGCAGATGGCGGGCCGAGTAGCTGCAGAGCTGGACGTCAGTGAGCGACTCCGCCTGGGTATCATTTTTGGTAATTCACGTCCGGAGATGGTCGCATCGGTTGACAATACTTGGTTCGGGAGACCGACCCTGAGGATGGGACGCGGCCGTCCGGAAGAATGCGATAGCCGAAGGCCCATCCGCTGCACATAATCAGTGCTGGCAGGCTCGAGTTCTCGCATTGCGGGATCTGCTGTCCAGTCGCCACCGCGAAAAGCGTTGATCCAGCCCAGCTCGATCAGCGACATTGCCGTGCGCGCCACGAGGATGATGGCCTCACAGAGCCCTTCGATCGGGCACGAAAGGCACCTGTGAGCCTGTCCCGAGCGCGCCATTGCGTCGACCTTTCGACACCCGAAGATGCCATCGGGGAGTTACTGGTCGCAAAATGTCTCACATCCAACAACGCTAACTACTGAACTGGATCATGCAAGACTAACTCGACGTTAAATGTCATTTGATATTCAGGACCTCAATCGCGGCGTTTTATCTGAGATCGCCACAGGTTCTCAGTCGGGCCGGACGCAGGGGGAGCGGCGTACCACACGGGATTTATACGGAGCCGACGCACCTTCATTGCGTGGCTGCTCCGTTTGCACATGCACTCTTCCAATACCGTCGCGCTAAAACTGAAAGGCCTCACTAAGATGTTTGCACGCAAGACCACCGCGGACGCCGACGCCAAGCTCGCCGCGATCGGCCGCTCCGCGGCGATGATCGAGTTCGACATGGACGGCACCATCCGGACCGCCAACAAGAATTTCCTTGATGCACTGGGCTACCGGCTCGAGGACATCGAGGGCAAGCACCATTCGATGTTCGTCCCGGCTGATCAGCGCGACACGCCTGCTTATCGCGAGTTCTGGGCCAAACTTAATCGGGGCGAATACCAAGCGGCCGAGTTCAAGCGCATCGCCAAGGACGGCCATGAGGTCTGGATCGAGGCGTCCTACAATCCGGTGCTCGACCGCAACGGGAAGCCGCATATCGTTGTCAAGATCGCAACCGACATTACCGCCAAGAAGATCGCAAGCCTGAAGGACGCCGGCAAGCTCGCCGCGCTCGACCGCTCGCAGGCGATCATCGAGTTCGGTATGGATGGCACGATCGTCTCCGCCAATGAGAACTTTCTTCACGTGCTGGGCTACGAGCTCCGCGAGGTTCAAGGGCGCCACCACAGCATGTTTGTCGAGCCGGCGGAGCGCGACAGCGCTGCCTACCGCGAGTTCTGGGCCAAGCTCAACCGCGGCGAATATCAGGCGGCCGAGTACAAGCGCATCGGCAAGAACGGCAAGGAGGTCTGGATCCTGGCGTCCTACAACCCGATCTTCAACGAGAGCGGCAAGCCCATCGCCGTCGTCAAGTTTGCAACCGACGTCACGGCCACGAAGCTGAGGAATGCCGATCTCGCCGGACAGATGGCGGCGATCGGCAAATCGCAGGCCGTGATCGAGTTTAACATGGACGGCACAGTCATCACTGCCAACGAGAATTTCCTCAAGGCGCTGGGCTACACGCTCGAGGAGATCCGCGGCAAGCACCACAGCCTGTTCGTTCCTCCGGACGAACGCGACAGCACTGCCTACCGCGAGTTCTGGGCCAAGCTCAATCGCGGCGAATATCAGGCCGCCGAGTACAAGCGGATCGGCAAGGGGGGCCGCGAGGTCTACATCCAGGCCTCCTACAATCCGATCCTCGACCTCAACGGCAAGCCGTTCAAGGTCGTCAAATACGCCACCGACGTCACCCGGCAGGTGCTCGTCCGGATGGGCAATGAGCGCGTCCGCGGCATGATGGAATCAGTGGCGGCCGGCGCCGAGGAGTTGAACGCCTCCGTGCGCGAGATCTCGGAAGCCATGACCAAGTCGCGCGAGACCGCGATGGGCGCGGTCGATCGCGTCGGTGCGGCGGATACCCAGGCGCAAAATCTCTCCAACGCCACCCAGGCGATGAGCGGAATCCTCGACCTGATCGACAACATCACCGGACAGATCAACCTGCTCGCCCTGAACGCCACGATCGAGTCGGCCCGCGCCGGCGAGGCCGGGCGCGGCTTCGCCGTGGTGGCGTCCGAGGTCAAGAACCTCGCCACCCAGGCCAAGCACGCCACCGACAAGATCGGCAAGGAGATCGAAGGCCTCAACAACATCTCCGGTGAGGTCGTGCTCGCGCTTGGCGAGATCAAGCAGGCGATCCACAACGTCAGCGAATACGTCACCTCGACGGCAGCGGCCGTCGAGGAGCAGAGCACCGTGACGACCGAGATGTCGAACAGCATGCAGCGGGCTGCAGCGGAAGCCGCGAAGATCGCTGCGCGCTGATCAAACGTCGCTCCCGTATGAACTAACAACAGCTTTGCTGCTTGGGCACCTTTCCCTCTATGTCATACGAGACGATGGCTTTGAGCCAGCCTTACCGAAACTGGCAGCTCCACCTTGAAACTGCGGCTCAATCAGGTGCCGGAAGGCACCTAAACACGACCCGATATGACCGGAATATAGCCTCCCGCGACAGTTTCATGTAATCAGCTCATGATGGCGCCATGACGGCTGTCACAGAACTAATTGCCCGATGTCTGCGCGCCGTGCGGAGGCTTGGCGGTCTCGCACGTCGCGTCGGCCAATACGGCATTGCGCTTTCTGGGGTTGCCGTTCTCGTGATGGTATGAGCGCGATTAGTTCATGACATCCGTGAAGACAGGGGGACGCACCGAGCAATCCGCATTGCAGAACGGGGTCAACCTGGCGCGTTTGTTCGAGAAGCAGATCATCCGCTCCGTCCGGGCTGCTGATCAGACGCTTCTGTATGTCCGAGGTTCGTACGTACGCGATCCCGAGCATTTTGATTTTTCGTTTTGCACGAAAAATAGCCAATTCCTGGCTGAATTCACGTTGCAGGTTTCCAGACCTGAATTCGTTCGGGCGGTTGGGGCACCGGAGCTGAGACCATCTTTTCGTGCAGGTAGGTTCGGTAAGCCGCACCAGTTTCGCACCAGAAACAATGCAACCGAACGAACCGTAACGAACGCGATCAAAACCGAACAAAAACACCGAGAAATCAACGAAGCCGCCCGATCTCCTCCCGCTCATAACGGCCTGGTTGTAGTTTCGGCATAGGGGAGACCGCAATGGATCGCGTCGTCTCGCACCAGCTTACGCCTCAGCTATTTTGATCCAGCCCCCACTGACCTAGAGCTCGCCCCTTTCAGCATTCCTCCTCTTTCCTACGCTAAAATTCGACACCGGCAGACGTGACTTTAACGGTCCCGCTCATGTGCCCATGATCGCGAGATGCTCTGCTGACGTTCTCTTCGCCATTAATGCGCATCGCCATGCCGGCACGATCTCCCCTGCCGCCTCGGTATCCGCCCGGCTCCGTTTGGCCCGCTATCATGCGAGCGGACATGACGGCGGCGTACTTGGACTACGGTGACACGAAAGAGCTCGCACGTGCTGTGCTCCGAGGAGAAGCCCCTCGTCCGACGGGCTACCACGGCACTGGAAGAGCTCGCGAGCCAATCTGGTCAAAGACAGCTATTGACAATTTCATCAAGCCGGATTCCGATTCGCCTAGTCGAGAAGACTTGGCATCCCTTGTATGAAACCACCTCGCACCACGTTGAAGTTGCCGCGCTATTGCCGGCGCAAGCCGTTGAAGAATGGGCGATGGGCTTACTTTTTCGAGCCACCGACCTGGTCGCGCAAGCAGGGCTGCGAGATCAAAGCTGAGGCATTAGGCGAGGATTACACGGCTGCAGTAGAGCGAGCCGAAACGGTCTTGCTTCCAGCATTCGACAGCTGGCGCTCGCGAGGACTGACCGACCTTGGTCCGCCTTCGCTTGTCCCAGGGACGTTTGATTGGCTGGTGAGCATCTTCAAGTCGCACCAGAAATGGAAAGAGATCGATCACAAGACCCAACGACTTTATGATCAAGGCTTGTCGCTTTTCGCCAACCATATGCTCAAGGATGGGACTCGAGCGGGCTCAAAGCAGATCGGTCAATTCACGAAGGGCTTCGTGGACGCTGTCTATGCAAAGCTGCTCGTTGTTGAAGAAAGAGACAAGGACGGCAATATCATTCATCGCGAACGTCGGCGTTTTGCGAACGCCGCCATGGTCGCTTGTCGGCGAGCCTGGTTCGTTGGCCACCGCGCCAGGGAGAAGGACGTCCCAGCCATCAACCCGTTCTCTCGCATGGGCCTGAAAGCTCGTGCGCCAAACCAAGCAGCACGAGAGACGCCAACCGCCACATGGGAAGAACTCGTCGCCTTTCGTCGAAAGGCGAACGAGATGGGTTATCGTTCGGTTGCGACCGCCGCTCTTCTCAGCTGGGAATGGCTGCAACGCGAGGAGCACGTCTTCGGCGCGTTCGAGATTTCCCACTACCGGCCAAAGGAGCGTCCGAACAGTGTCAAGGTCGTCCACCCCAAGAATGGGGAGGAGGCTTGGTGGCCTCTGTTCGACGACGCAGGCGAGACGCTGTTCCCCGAGTTGATGGCCGAGCTCGATGAGATCAAATCGAGAATGGCGGCGGGCCTGATGTTTCGGCGCGATCACCAAAGTCGCCGAGGGAGCGCGCTCGTGCCCTGGATCACCCAGCGGCGAGATCTGCGGTATCTGCGGGCCGTGGTCAAAAAGATCATCAGAGCCGCGTCTCTGCGAAGCGAATTGTCCTTCACCTCATTCCGCCACGGCGGCTTCACGGAAGGGGCAGACAGCGACCTGACAGACGCTGAGTTGCGTGCCGCAGGCCGACACAGGTCGAGTCGACAACTGCCAACCTATGCGAAGCGGACCCGCAAACAGCTGATCTCGGGGTCAAAAAAGCGCCGGGAGGAGCGAACAAAAGCAGCCGGTTTGTCGGAATAGCCGCTGACCGCTTGTCGGAATGACTTGGCCGACTCTATCATAAGTCCTTGAAAGGCTTGGTGGGCGCACTAGGGCTCGAACCTAGGACCCGCTGATTAAGAGTCAGCTGCTCTACCAACTGAGCTATGCGCCCGGATCTTGCATCCGGAGAAAGCCTTCGCAAGAGCCGGTCGTTTAGCAAAGCGATTCCGGGATGTCCAGCGATCCCTGACGATTTTTCGGCGATTTCGATGCAGAAAAACCGCCGGCGGGCGGCGGCTTTCCCCAAGCGAAATTCGAAGCGGAATCAGGCGGATCGTCGCCCCGCCGTCAGAGCCGCCCGGACTCTCGATCCTCATCGGACCAGCCCATGCGGTCCATCGGGTGACCCATCGGTCCCGGACCGAAGCGATGCTCGCCGAAGCGCGGACCATCCCCGGGCCCGCCCTCGCCGCGCTCCATCCAGCGATGGTGGCGCGGACCGTCAGGGCCCATCATGCGTCCCATGGGCCGCGTCAACGCCGAGAGCCGGCGCTTCTGGCCCTCGTCGAGGGTCTTGTAGAGCGGGTCGGCTGCGTCAGCGACCTTCTTCATCGCATCAGCCGTCACGGCCATGGTGTCGGCGTGGTCACGCAGTAGCGCAACCGGATCGACGTCCTTGTCCTGCGCGTCGTCGGCCGCCTTCATCCGCGCGTTGGCGCGGTCGAACCGCAGCTTGACGAGATCGCGGACGGCGCTCTCGACCGGCGGCCAAAGCTTCTCCTGATCGGCCGATAGCTTCAGGCCAGCATGGACGGCAGCGATGCGCGCATCGAGCATCGCGGCACGGTCTTCCGGATTCATGCGCGCATGATGCATGTGATCATGAAACCAGCCGCGCTGAGCGTAGACCGCGGTCGAGCCGGCAATGGCGAGCACGGCGACAGCGGCAATGGTGAACTTCCTCATGCCAACCTCCTTGGAAAGCCGGTGCAGCATGAGCCCGCCGCACCCGGCCTTCAACTTACAGTTTGGACAGAGTGTACGACCTTACGAAGATGTAATTGCTTCAAATCGCTTTCTGTTTCTGCAAATCAGTTTCAGTTTATTGCTACGCCTCAAAGCATCCCCAGCATGCGCGGCAACCAGAGCGAGATTTCCGGTACGTAGGTGACGAGTGCCAGGAAGCCCAGCATGGTGAGCAGCCATGGCATGACGGCAATGGTCAGCTCGGTGATGCCCATCTTGGCGATGCCGGAGGCGACATAGAGATTGAGGCCTACGGGCGGATGGCACATGCCGACCTCCATGTTGACCACCATCAGGATGCCCAGATGGACCGGATGGATGCCGAGCTTGACCGCCACCGGGAACAGGATCGGCGCCATGATCAAGACGATCGAGGTGGCCTCCATGACGTTGCCGGCGAGCAGCAGCAGGATGTTGACCACCAGCAGGAACACGATCCAGTTGACGCCCGCCGCAGCCATCCAGTTGGCGATCTGCTGGGGAATGTTCTCGTTGGCCATCAGGAACGAGAACAGCACGGCATTGGTGATGATGTAGAGAATCATCGCGCTCATGTTCGCCGAGCCGAGCAGCACCTTCGGCACGTCCTTGAGCGACATATCGCGATAGACGAACACGGCGATGACGAAGGCGTAGACGGCGCTGACGGCGGCGGCCTCGGTCGGCGTGAACTTGCCGGTGTAGATGCCTCCCAGCACGATCACGATCAGCAGCAGGCCCCACATGCATTTGCGGAAAGCCGTGAAGCGCTCGGCCCAGCTGGCCCGCGGCAGCCTCGGATAGTCGTTCTTCCAGGCGCGGTAGAAGGTGGTGAGGCCGAGCAACGTCGCCAGCATGATGCCGGGGATCACGCCGGCTATGAACAGCTGACCGACGGAGGCCGAGGAGACGCGGTGACCGGCCGGATCGAGCGCGATGCTGCCGCCGGTCGCGACCGAATACACCACCATCACGATCGACGGTGGGATCAGGATGCCGAGAGCGCCCGACGTCGTGATCACTCCGGCGCCGAACCGTTTGGGAAAACCCTGCTTCACCATCGCGGGCAGCATGATCGAGCCGATCGCGATCACGGTGGCGGGCGACGAGCCCGACACGGCGGCGAACAGCGCGCAGGCCACGACGCCGGCAAGCCCCAGGCCGCCATACCAATGCCCGACCATCGAGGTCGCAAAATTGATCATTCGCCGGGCGACACCGCCATGAGTCAGGAAGTTGCCGGCGAGAATGAAGAACGGGATCGCCATGATCTCGAAATTGTCGATGCCCGTGAACAGCTTCAGCGCGACCGATTCGGTCGGCACATTGGTCATGAAGAACACGAACGACAGCACGGTGAGGCCGAGCGCGATCGAGATCGGCATGCCCGTAAGCATCAGGAAGATGAGCAGGCTGAAGATCAGGAGGCTGCTCATCGCAGCACCTCCGTCGCCGTCGGGTCGACACCTTCGACGTAAGCGTGATCGTGATGCGGCAGCTCGTCGTGGCGGAGATAGTGCCAGGCGACCTGGAGGAAGCGGAAGCACATCAGATAGGAGCCGAGCGGGATGCACAGATAGACCAGCCAGCTCGGGATCTCCATGTCCGGCGTCACCTGGTCGGTCATCGACAGGCCATAGACGAACTTGGCGCCCATCGTGCCGATGATCGCGGTGAACAGCGCCCCGCACAGCAGGCCGAACAGGATCGTCACCTTGCGCAGCGACGGCCGGAGCATGTTCACCACGACGTCGACGCCGACATGGATGCCGGTGCGCACGCCATAGGCGGCGCCGAACTTGGCCATCCACACGAACATGTAGATGCACAGCTCCTGCGCCCAGGACAGGTCGATCGGGAACAGGATGGGATAGAGCAAGGGCACGCCGACCAGATAGCGGTGCAGCACGGCCACGAAGATGATCGAGGTCGCCGCCGCGATCAGGAATGCGATCAGGATCTCCTCGAGCCGATCGAGGATGCGCAACAGGAAGCCCAACAGGAAACCCAAGTCCCCTCCCCCACCATCAAACGTCCGCGGCGCTTCAGGGCGCCGTCTGCTTTCTTGCGCGCCGAGCGCTCCCCATCCGCGATGCGCGGGCCACCCGCCCGCGCATCGATCGCCTCCGTCAGTTGGTCGTGCCGCGTGTCTCCTTGAGGAATTCGTCGATCAGCGGCTGGCCGACGCGCCCCGCGACGTCCTTGTAGACCGGCTGCATCGCCTTGCGCATCGCTTCGTCCTGGGCCGGCGTCAGCTTGACCAGCTCGGACTTGCCCGACTTGCGGATCTCCTCCAGCGCGTCGTCGTTCTCCTTCGCCGACTGGCCGTTGCCGTAGGCGGTGGCCTCCTTCATCGCCTTCTCGCAGGCGGCGCGGATATCCGGCGGCAGACCGTCCCAGAACTTCTTGTTCACGACCACGACATAGCCGATGTAGCCGTGATTGGTGAGCGTGATGTACTTCTGCACCTCGTGCATCTTCTGCGTATAGATGTTCGAGGGCGTGTTCTCCTGGCCGTCGACGACGCCGGTCTGCAGCGCCTGATAGACTTCGGAGAACGCCATCACCTGCGGGATGGCGCCGAGCGTTCGGAACTGCGCGTCCAGCACCTTCGAGGACTGGATGCGAAACTTCAGGCCCTTGTAGTCGGCGGGATCGACCAGCTTCTTGTTGGCGCTCATCTGCTTGAAGCCGTTGTCCCAGTAGGCCAGCCCGATCATCCCCTTCGGCTCGAGCAGCTTCAGGAGCCTGGCGCCGAGCGGCCCGTCGGTCACCTTCCGCAAGGTGGCGAGGTCGGGCAGAATGTAGGGCAGATCGAACACCTCGAATTCCTTGATGCCGATCGGGCCGAACTTGGAGTTCGACGGCGCCAGCATCTGCACCGCGCCGAGCTGCAGCGCCTCGAGCTCTTCCTTGTCCTTGTAGAGCTGGGAGTTCGGATAGACTTCGACCTTGACCTTGCCGTCGGTGTACTTCTCGGCCAGCTCCTTGAACTTGTCGGCGGCGAGGCCCTTCGGCGTGTTCGACGCCACCACGTGGCTGAACTTAATGACGATCGGGTTGTCGGCGGCCGAGGCCGGACCGGCCAGCGCGAGCGCAGCCAGCGACGCGGCGGTGGCGATCAGATGGCGGAATTTGAATTGCTGCAAAGTGTCCTCCCGACGTTCGGGGGGCATTGCAACGACGCCCCCGCTTTGTATGCCAAGGACATTGTTAGCGGGTACGCGGCGGGAATGCCATTCACCGTTAGCAGCACGACGGGAATTCCCGTGCTGCGATGCAGCAGCGATCGCCCCCCTTCCGCCGTCATTCCGGGGCGCGAGCAACGCGAGCGAGCCCGGAATCCATAACCACGATCGGGCGTATGGATTCCGGGCTCGCGCTCCGCGCGCCCCGGAATGACGGAGCAAAACAAGTCCAAGCGACGCTGCGATGACGGGGCACGCCGCTTCCTGTTCGTCGCTCCCGGGGCGGCCCGCAGGGCCGAACCTCAGATGCGCAATTGCGCATCGGGGAACCTCGAGATTGTGAGAGCCGGTGCAAACCAAGCTCGGGATTCCGGGTTCAGCCGCTCTCGCGGCTGCCCCGGAATGACGTCTTGGGGTCAGCTCGCTGCCGCAGCCGATGCGCCAGCCCCGTGCGCCACGTCGCGCTGGCGCTTCATCACCAGCTTGTTCAGCGCGCCGAGGTAGGCTTTTGCCGAGGCCACCAGCGTATCCGGATCCGCCGCGCGCGCGGTCATCGAGCGGCCGTCCTGCGACAGCCGCACCGAGACCTCGGCCTGGGCATCGGTGCCCTCGGTGACGGCGTGCACCTGGTACAGTTCCAGCTTGGCCTCGTGCGGCACCAGCGACTTGATGCAGTTGAACACCGCATCGACCGGGCCGTTGCCCTCGCTCTCCTCGATCTTGGTCACGCCGTCGACGTCGAGCTTCATGGTGGCGCGCTGCGGGCCACGGGTGCCGGCGATGACGCTCAACGACAGCAGCTTGATCCGGTCATGGGCGCTCACCATGCCCTCGTCGATCAAGGCCTCGATGTCCTCGTCATAGATGTGCTTCTTGCGATCGGCCAAAGCCTTGAAGCGGACGAAGGCGTCCTCGACCTGGTTGCCCGCCAGCTTGTGGCCCATCTCCTCCAGCTTGTGGATGAAGGCGTGGCGGCCGGAATGCTTGCCCATCACCAGCGAGGTCTGCTTCACGCCGACCGTCTCCGGCAGCATGATCTCGTAGGTCTGCGCGTTCTTCAGCATGCCGTCCTGATGGATGCCGCTCTCATGCGCGAACGCGTTGCGGCCGACGATGGCCTTGTTGTACTGCACCGGGAACGACGTCGCCGCCGACACCACCTTCGAGGCGTGGGTCAGCTGCGTGGTGTCGATCTTGTTCCAGTAGGGCAGCTTGTCGTTGCGCACGCGCATCGCCATCACGACCTCTTCCAGGGCCGCATTGCCGGCACGCTCGCCGATTCCGTTGATGGTGCATTCGATCTGGCGGGCGCCGGCGCGCACGCCGGCCATCGAGTTGGCGACCGCCATGCCCAGATCGTTGTGGCAGTGGACCGAGAACACCGCCTTGTCGGAGTTCGGCACGCTCTCGCGCACGCGCTTGAACAGGTCGTAATACTCCTCCGGCACGGCGTAGCCGACCGTGTCCGGAATGTTGATGGTGGTGGCGCCGGCCTTGATGGCGGCCTCGACGCAGCGACACAGGAAGTCGAACTCGGTGCGGGTGCCGTCCTCGGACGACCACTCGACGTCGTCGGTGTGGTTGCGCGCGCGCGTCACCGAGGAGATCACCAGCTCAAAGACCTGCTGCGGGTCCATCTGCAGCTTGTACTTCATGTGCACAGGCGAGGTGGACAGGAAGGTGTGGATGCGGCCGCGCTTCGCCGGGCGGATCGCTTCGGCGCAACGGTCGATGTCCTTGGCGCCGGCGCGCGACAGGCCGCAGACCACGGCGTTCTGGGTGCGCTTGGCGATCTCGTTGACGGCCTCGAAGTCACCGTCGGAGGCGATCGGGAAGCCGGCTTCGATGATGTCGACGCCCATGCCGTCCAGCATGGCCGCGATGTTGAGCTTCTCCTCGAAGGTCATGGTGGCGCCGGGGCACTGCTCGCCGTCGCGCAGGGTGGTGTCGAAAATGACGACGCGGTCCTTGTCGGACTGAACGGGATTGGACATCTGTTATTCCTCGGATTCTGAAGGTGGTGCGCTTGGCTGTCAGGATCTCTGAACATTGGGCGCTGAAGGGTGTTCGGTGTCGAAGCAGCCCCCTGAGTGCCCAGGCGCATCCCGCCCAGCCGGCCCTCAGGGGCAGCTAAGAAGCAGAAGCTCGAGCGCGCCGGCAATCGAGCCAATCAGGAGGCCGCGAGCAGGCGCCAGCGAGACGAGCGCGATCGACCGGGCGTCTGCCCCGGCGATGGTCTCGATCTCTGCGCTGCGAATCAGCATTGCCAAACCCTTTTGCGAAGACACGAAAATGGTGCGGCAAAACCATTGATGGAGTGTTGCCGAGGTGCCCTCGACGGTGCTTTTACCGGGAATGAAAGGGCCTCGCAACGCCGAATAAGGGTCAGGAGGGGTGACGTATTGGGCTTGCGCACGCCGCTCTCCACAAAAACGGTGTCATCCCGGGCAAGGCCGCCAACGCGCTAGCGTTGGTGGCCGCTGACCCGGGATCCATACGCAGCGGCGGATCTTGCTGGGCGGGATGGAATGGCCATTGTACCTCACAGGTCTCCCTGGGGTTATGGATCCCGGATCTGCGCGCGCGTGACCGCGCGCTTGTCCGGGATGACGGTGAGGGTGTGGTTGGCAGCGTCAACATCTGCATCAGCACGCACCTCATCATTCCCGCGGCACCATCGTGCCCAGGCTGATCATCAGCATCGCCCCTCGACAATCGAGGGTGCAGGGAAGACCGGGCGTCTGCCGACACCCGCGGCCCCCGTGCGATAGAAAATGCACGGGGCAGGAACCACAGGCTCGGCCAGGACATCCCGGCCTTCCCTGCGCAACGGCTTTACGGCTTACTTCGTACTCTCCCCGGGGACCGGCTGATTGACCCCGTCATCTCAGCAGCGCGTCAACGCCACTTCGATTTGACCTCGGCACCGGGAGGCCAGGACCATACGACTTCGCCGTCCGCAAGGCGCCAGTCGTCCACCGGCGCCTCACGGCCATCGCTCCCCGCACTCCACGTATCGTGACGACGCGTACGCCCCTCTTCGATGAGGCGGGATGACGTAGAGAAGCACGTTTTCTGAAAAATGGAAAGAGAAAATTTCGCCGAATACGAAGATCGCGCGTGTGGTAGCATGAGCTCATGACAAACCGCATCTTCGTCCACGGCGTGCCGGATACGCCCGCAATCTGGGGCCCGCTGATCGCTGCGCTCAGCGAGACCGTGGCAGTGCCTGCCCTGCCCGGCTTCGACGGCGATGGACCTCCGGGCTTCGCCTGCACCAAGGACGCCTACGCCGACTGGCTTGTCGCCCTGATGGAAGCGCAGCATGCGGCGTTCGGGCCGCTCGACCTCGTTGGGCATGATTGGGGTGCGCTGCTGGTGCTACGCGCGGCATCGCTGCGGCCTGAACTTGTGCGTTCCTGGGCGGTGGCGGGCGGCGCACTCGATCCCGACTATCGCGGACATCGGATCGCGCGGATCTGGAACACGCCCGTGCTCGGCGAGATCTTCATGGCGGTGTCGTCGCAGCGGGCCATGGCGCGCATGTTCCGGCAGAGCGGATTGCCATCGGAGCTGGCGGCGCGTGAAGCCGCGGCATGGCGGGCGCCGATGCGCCGGGCGATCCTCGCGCTGTATCGCTCCGCCGATGGGCTGCGCTTCAAGGGCGACTGGATCGCGCGCCTCGCGCACCTGTCGCGACGCGGGCTCGTGATCTCAGCCGCGCACGATCCCTACATGTCCTTCGATGTCCTCGGCCGCTTCGCTAGGCGTCACGACGCTACGCTGCATCTCGAGCCGGACGCCGGCCACTGGAGCATCGTCGAGCGGCCAGACAGCATCGCAGCGGCGCTGCGGGCGCATTGGAAAGCCGCCTGAGCCGGTTCCTGAAGCTCACGAAGCGCCCGGCCTCGCCGGCGCGGACGTCGCCATTGACCCAAATCAATCACGGACGGCTTCCGCACGCGCAGGCTGTTCTGACTGCCCAACAACACCAGAGGGAGGAGACATGCGACCGTCTCTGCAGATGCAAGGGCCGTGGCGCGCCACGCTGTCATCGTTGCTGCTGGCCGCCAGCCTCACGATCCCGGCCTTCGCCGAAGGCCTGCCCAAGGTCGATCGGCCCGAAAACGTCGGGCTGTCGTCCGAGCGGCTGCAACGCCTGACCCATGCGTTCCAGGCCGACGTCGACAAGGAGCTGATCCCCGGCGCCGTGGTGCTGGTCGCGCGCAAGGGCAAGGTGGCCTATGCCAAGGCCTTCGGCTTCCAGGACCGCGAGAAGCAGGTGCCGATGAAGCTGGACGCGATCTTCCGCGTCGCCTCGATGACCAAGCCGTTCACCTCGGTCGCGGCCATGATGCTGGTCGAGGAAGGCCGGCTGCAACTGCTCGACCCGGTCTCGGTCTATCTGCCGGAGTTCAAGGGCCTGCAGGTCGGCGTCGAGAAGATCAATCAAGGCACCGGCCAGCCGGAGCTGACCTTGGAGCCGGCTCGGCGCGAGATGACCGTGCAGGACCTGATGCGGCACACGTCGGGCCTGACCTACGGCATCTTCGGCAAGTCACTGGTCAAGCAGGCCTACAACAATGCCAATCTGTTCGATCCGAGCCAGACATCGGCCGACCTGATCACGAAGCTGGCGAAGCTGCCGCTTGCGGCGCAGCCGGGCACGACATGGGACTACAGCATGTCGACCGACGTGCTCGGCCGCATCGTCGAGGTCGTCTCGGGCCAGCGGCTCGATCAGTTCATTGCCGAGCGCATCAGCAAGCCGCTGGCGCTGACCGACACCGGCTTCTCCGTCGGCGGGAACAAGACCGCACGCATCGCCGAGCCGCAAGCCGATCCCACCACCGGCAAGCGGCCGCCAATGCCCGACATGACCAGGCAGCCGAATTGGATGTCCGGCGGCGGCGGCATGGTGTCGACGGCCGCCGACTACGCCGAGTTCGCGCAGATGCTGCTCAATCGCGGCGAATGGAGCGGCAGGCACCTGCTCGCGGCAAAGACCGTCACCTTCATGACATCAGATCATCTGCCGCCGGGCATCGCGTTCAGCCAAGTCACCTTGCTGGGCTTCCACCCGCAGGCGACCGCGCCGACGCCGGAGGACGGCCAGAGCTTCGGTCTCGGCTTTGCCGTCAGGACACATGCGGGGCGCAACCCGCTGCCGGGATCAGTCAGCGAATTCTATTGGACCGGGCTCTACGGCACTGCGTTCTGGGTCGACCCGGAGGAGAAGCTCATCGTCGTGCTGATGATGCAGCTGCCGCCGCCGCAGGCACCGCATTATCGCTCGCTATTGCGCAATCTGATCTACCAGGCACTGATCGAGTAGGAGCGCTCGGACTTGGCGCGAGCGGTGTCTGCCGCCGCGCCGTCGTCGCCATGCTGCGCAACGAGATTTGGAACCGTTCTAGTAACGCTCTACGTGCTCCAAGCCGCGAATGCGATCTCCCGTCGTTTTCTCGAACAGCTCATCTCGTGTATGTCTGCCGTCCCGCCGCGCCCTGCGCGCCGCGGGGGATCGGTTTTCGATTGCGGTGGCATAATGTTGAGATTGCTGGAGCGCCTGGGGCTGCGTTTCGAGGATGCCGTCGAGGAGCGGCGGTTCGTGGACCATTTCGTCCATGGCAACATCGCCTGGACGCAGATCGCGATGCTGCTCGGCGCCTTCACCTTTGCCGGCTACACGCTGTGGGACTTCGTGCTCTATCCCGAGATCGTGCCGACGACGCTCAGGATTCGCGGCGGCACCGCGCTGTTCGTGCTGCTGCCGCTGACGGCGCTGCTGTCGACCCCGGCGCGCAAATGGGCCGAACCGATTCAACTCGTCTTTTGCGTCATTCCCGGCTGCGTGCTGCCGACGATCTATTGGGTGCTGCCCTCCGGCTTCACGTACTCCGCCGCCGGCATGATCATCGTCATCCTGTTCGTGTCGACCATGCTGCCGCTGCGCACCGGCTCCCATGCGATCTTCTGTACGACGAGCTGGAGCGCGCTGGCGCTCGCCGAAAGCCTCGCGCCGGAGCCGCTGCCGCCGGGCCTGCGCTTCATCGATCATTCGCTGGTCGGCAATGCCTGCCTGCTCTCGCTCTATGCCGTCGGCGCGCGCGAGGTTCAGGCGCGCAAGCAGTTCCGCACCGCCGAGGCGCTGCAGCGCGAGAAGGAACGCTCCGAGGCGTCGCTGCGCGACCTGCATGCGACGCAGGCGCATCTCGTGCAGGCCGAGAAGCTCGCTTCGCTCGGCCAGCTCGTCGCCGGTGTCGGACACGAGGTCTCGACGCCGCTCGGGCTGGCGCTGACGACGTCGACCGCGATGGAAGATGACGTCGAGGCGATCGCCCAGATGCTCGGCGGCGGTCCGGTGCGGCGCTCGGATCTGGCGCGCGGCGTCGCGCGGCTGCAGCAGGGTCTCAACCTGACCACGCAGAGCCTGCACCGCGCCTCCGAGATGGTCCACAGCTTCAAGCAGGTTGCCGTCGACCAGGCCAATGAAACGCGGCAGACGTTCGAACTGCACAGCTGGCTGGCCGATCACATCGCCAAGCTCCGTCCGCTGCTGGCGCGCCAAGGCCTCACGGTCGCGCTGTCCTGTCCCGAAGGCGTCGTCCTCACCAGCTATCCCGGCGCGCTCGGACAAGTCATCAGCATTCTCGCCTTCAATGCGGCCACGCATGCCTATCCCGGCGACATGAGCGGCGTTTTCACGGTGGCGGTCACGCAGCCGCTGGACCGCTCCGTGTGCATCACCTGCGCCGACAAAGGCGTCGGCATGCCCGATCACGTGCGCGGCCGGGTGTTCGATCCGTTCTTCACCACGCGCCGCGAGAAGGGCAATGCCGGCCTCGGCCTGCACATCGCCTTCAACCTCGTCGTCTCCACGCTCGGCGGCCGCATCGAGCTCGACAGCGACGTGCAGCAGGGCACGCGCATCGCGCTCGAGATTCCCCTGACCGGACCGAGCAAGCCGGCTGAGCTGGAGCTCGCGGCGGCGCCGTAGTCGCGCTGCGGTCGTTGCGACATTGATAGTTCGCAATGGGGAACTGCTGGCGCCGGAACTCGCGCGGACGATGCCGTTCTCACGAACGAGCGATCGCGCAGCCTGATTAGAACCTGGCCGCATCCGGCACGTTGGTCCGGCTCCTGTCATAACAAGGAGCAGGCCATGACGAAGCCGCCCCCCGTTCCTCCCGAGAACCAGAGCCCGATGGGCACCGGCGACGCGAAATCCGGCGACGCTCACGCGACGTCGAAGCCGCACAACGCCGTGACCGGCAATCCCGATCAGCAGGGCCGCACCGGCAACATCAAGCAGAACACCACCAACCAGGGTTATCAGCAGGACCGCTGAGCGGAGGATCCGATGTCGACCTCAACCAAGACCGAAGCAAGCATCCGCCAGGGCGGCCCCGGCGCCTCGCATGAGAATGCCAAGGAGCCGCTGCACATCGACAAGCCGCAGGCCGAGGACCCGCAGCGCCGGCACAGCCGCGTCTCGTCGGGCGGCGGCGAGCGGGATTCGCATCATACGCACGAGCCGGACTCCAAGGGCGGCAACACGCACCCGGCGCATAAGAAGGGCTGACGATGAGCAACAAGCATCCGAAGATGCCGCGTCCCACCAATGCCGACCTCGTGCGCAACCCGCTGATCGGCGGCTCCAAGGGGCTCACGATGGCGCAGGCGAGTCTCGATGATCTCGAGGAACTCGAAGGCACCAACACGTTTCAAGGCGATGTCGAGAACGACACCAACGCGCAGGGCGGCATCGACAAGGCCGAGGTGATGGACCGGCGCCGCGGGCCGCCGCAGCACGATCGCGACCAGCCGCCACGGCACAAGGAGCTGCAGGGCCGCAAGACCCATGAGCGGCAGTTGCGCATGTTGGAGCGGAAGCCGGACAATCCGGACTCCGATCAGCTCGCGCGCGAGATCGAACGCGATCAGGAACGCACACGCGTGTTCGATGCCAAGCCGAGCAACGCCGAGGGCGCGCCGGCGGCACGCATCAAGGCCAAGGGCGACGGCTCCGGCGCGATGACCGATCTGCAGGAGGATCTGGTCGGCGAGAACATGGTGCTGTCGAACCGCGACAAGACCGAGAGCTCACGCGAGCGCGGCCAGGACGGACGCTGGGTCGAGACCGAGCAGTTCCAGGATCACAACGACAACCGGGGCCGCGGCTGAGCGTCACGGCGGCCAGCCGACACGGCGCAGCGCGCACGACGAAGGCGGGAACGGCGGCGACGCCGGCCCGTTGGCTCTTGATACACGCAGACAGAGGATTTCATCATGAAGACAACGACCACGCTCGCTCTCGCCGCCGCATTCGCGCTGACGAGCTCACTCGCCCTCGCTCAGAGCAGCAGCGGTGCCGGCGCCAACACCGGCACCGGCGGCTCGGGCACCGCGACCAGCCCCGGCATGGGCCATTCGACCGAGACCGGCACCACCGGTGCCAACACGGGCCGCTCGACGACCGGCACCGACACCTCTGCGACGGGCGGCCGAAGCGGCAGCGCCACCGGCATGAGCGACGGGATGAGCAACGGCACCACGGGCACGATGAGCCCGCATTCGGGAACGATGGCTCCGAAGCGTTGAGATCGCGCGCGTAGTTCCGAAAAATGAAACGGGCCGCTCCATCCGGCGAACGGATGGAGCGCCGTCGCTTGTGCGTCGGCCGGGCAGTTGCACGATCATGCAGCGTGCGATGATCACGAGGCGCACGATGCCGCAAAGACGCCGCGTAGTGCGCAGGTTCGATTCAATTCCAACAACGAAACACCCAATGACTTAGAGCGATTCAAGTACGTGCGCCGTGTTCATTGCTGCATCGCGTTGCTAGACCTCACGTCAAGCGCCGCCACCTCGGACGGCACGACGTTGGAAGTGCAGTGAACGATGACGGACGATAACGGCCCGCGCGCGGATCGCGCGCGAACCGGCATGTATGGCGCGATCGCGCTCGTGAGTGCCCTGACCGCAGACCTCGTCTGCGCCTCTCCCGCAAATGCCCAGGCCACGCTGCCGCCGGTGACGGTCGACGCGCCGGCAGCGAAGCGCAAGCCTGCGACCGCTGTCAGCGGGCCGCAGCGCCAGGCACGGGCCACGCCGCAACGTCGCGCCGTGCAGCCACCGGCGATGCCGACACGCGCGGAGCGCGTCGCCGCGGAAGCCGCGGCGCTGAATGCCGCCAAGCTCAATTATCGCGCAATGCCGAGCGCGACGACCCTGCGCTCCGGCGCCTCGCCGCTCGACAGCGCACAATCCGTCAACATCGTGCCCGAGCAGGTGATCAAGGATCAGCTGCCGCGCAACATCGACGATGCGCTCGCCAATATCAGCGGCGTCACCCAGGCCAACACGCTGGCCGGCACCCAGGACGCCGTGATGCGTCGCGGCTTCGGCGACAACCGCGACGGCTCGATCATGCGCAACGGCATGCCGCTGGTGCAGGGCCGCAGCCTCAATGCGGCAGTGGAGAGCGTCGAGGTGCTGAAGGGGCCGGCCTCGCTGCTGTACGGCATCATGGACCCCGGCGGCATCGTCAACACCATCGGCAAGCGGCCGGAGCTGTATCAGCACGGCTCGGTGACGCTGCTCGGCTCGGCCTATGCCAACAACAGGACCGGCGCCGACGGCATGCTCGACATCACCGGCCCGATCGGCGATGGCGGCCTCGCCTATCGCTTCATCGGCTACGGCGTCAGCGAGGACTACTGGCGCAATTTCGGCCGCCATCGCGAGATGCTGGTGGCGCCGTCGCTCGCCTGGTACGGCGACACGACGACCGTCCAGCTCAACTACGAGCACCGCGAGTTCATCACCCCGTTCGACCGCGGCACCGCCTTCGTCAACGGTGCGCCGCTGGCGATCCCAGCGACGCGGCGGCTCGACGAGCCGTTCAACAACATGTGGGGACAATCCGACCTGGTGCAGGCCTCGGTCGAGCAGAAGCTCAACGAGGACTGGAAGCTCAACGCGGCCTACAGCTACAACACCGAAAGCTTCAGCGCCAACCAGCTGCGCATCACCAAGATCGATGCGAACGGCATGGAGACCCGCAGCAATGACGGCACCTGGGGCTCGCTCAGCCGGGTGAGCTACGGCACCTCCTACGTGCAGGGCGGCTTCTGGATCGGCGGGATGCGCAACGAGGTGCTGTTCGGCGGCGACGCGCAATATCGCACGATCTATCGCCAGGACCTGATCCGCCAGACGGTCCCGGCCTCGCTTGCTTTCAACGTCTACAATCCGGTCTACGGCCTGATCCAGCCGGGCACGACGATCTCGGCGACCGACAGCGACCAGACCGACAAGCTCGGCACCTACTCGCTGTTCCTGCAGGACACGCTGCATCTCACCGACAGATTCGCGCTGGTCGGCGGCGTCCGCTACATGGACTACGAGCAGATCGCCGGCCGCGGCCGGCCGTTCAAGGCCAACACCGACGTCGCCGCCGACAAGGTGCTGCCGCTCGGCGGCGCCATCCTCAAGCTGAACGAGCAATTCTCGCTCTATGCCAGCTACACGCAGTCGCTGAAGCCGAACTCGACCATCGCCCCGCTCACCGGCGGCGTCGTGCTCGGCTCCAACATCGCGCCGGAGCAAGGCAAGGCCTGGGAGACCGGCTTCAAGTTCGATCTCGACAAGCGGCTGTCCGGCACCGTCGCGATCTACGACATCGACAAGAGCAACGTGCTGGTGTCGCAGACCAACGCCAGCAACGTCGTGGAATACACCACCGCCGGCAAGGTACGCTCGCGCGGCGCCGAGGTCGACATCACCGGCAAGCTCTCGGACGCCTGGAGCATGATCGGCAGCTACGGCTACACCGACGCACGGGTCACCGATGATCCGACCTATCGCGGCAAGCGTCTGCAGAACGTCGCGCTCAACACCGCCTCGCTGTATCTGGTCTACGATTTCGGCACTGCGGTGCCTGGCAAGCTCCGGCTCGGCGGCGGCGCGCGTTATGTCGGCGACCGCGCCGGTGACGCCGCCAACAGCTTCGTGCTGCCGTCCTACGTCGTCGCCGACATCTTTGCGACCTACGAGACCAGGCATCAGAACCTGCCGGTGATCTACCAGCTCAACGTCAAGAACCTGTTCGACAACGTCTACTATCCCTCGGCGGTGAGCGCGCTGAACGTCGCACTCGGCGATGCACGGCGGGTGTCGCTGTCAGCGACGGTGAAGTTCTAGACGAGAGGCGCCGCATGACGGCATTGCGCATCAAGCCGGCGCTGCTGCAACTCCACTCCATCGTGGGACTGACGGCGGCGTTGATCCTCAGCCTGATCGGCCTCACGGGCGCCATCATGAGCTTCGAGGACGAGATCCAGGCCGGCCTCAACGCCGCGCTGGCCCATGTCGCGCCGCGCGCAGAGGCACCGCTCGCCCCCGCCGCGCTCATCGCGCGGCTGCAGGCGGATCCGGACATCGGCAAGGTCTCGGCGATCACGCTGTCGCGCGATCCGGCGGCGGCGGTCCGCGTCCGCTTCGCGCGCAACACCGACGGCGGCCGCCCCTCCTCTCTGCTGGTCGATCCCTATGATGGCCGCGTGCTCGGTGAGCCCCGCGGCGAAGAGTTCTTCGCAACCGTGCGCCGCCTTCATCGCTGGCTGCTGCTGCCCGGCGACGGCAATGGCGCGGGCCGCCAAATCACCGGCGCGGCGGCGCTTGGGCTCGTGGTGCTGCTGATCACCGGCGTCGTGCTGCGCTGGCCCCGCCGCGCCACAAGCGCGAAGGCGTGGCTGAAGCCGCAGTTCGGCCTCGGCGGCCGCGGCCTGCATCGCTCGCTGCACAGCGTCGTCGGCACGTGGGTGCTGCCGGTCTATCTGATCATGGCGCTGACCGGCCTGTCCTATTCCTATGCGTGGTACAAGGACGGGCTGACATGGCTGCTCGCGCCGGCGGCAACGCCGATGCCGGGCAAAGCGGCGCGCGGCCGGAGCGAGGCGGACACCCAAGCCAAGCCGTTGGCGCTCGATCTGGTGTGGGCCACGCTGCGCGACCAGGTCGGAGATCGCTTCGCCGTGATGCAGCTCACCCTGCCCGCCGGCGCCGGCACGATGGTGCGCGTACGCACCTGGCCGAGCGAGGGTCACGACGGACGCCGCGACGAATTCCGCATCGATGGGACGACGGGGCGGTTGACCACGGCCGAGCGCTACGCCGACGGGACATTCGGCGAACGCGTGCTCGCACGCATTCTCGACATCCATCGCGGCAGCATCCTCGGCTGGCCGGGCCAGCTTCTCTTCATGCTCGCCGCCGCGCTGATGCCGCTGTTCGCCGTGACGGGCGTGCTGCTCTACCTGTCGCGGCGCAGGCTGCGGCGGCGGGCGCCGCAGCCGACCGTCCAGCTCGTGCCCGGCGAATAGATCCGTCGCTCAGGCCGCAGCGGGCGCATGCGACGCACGCCGGATGGCGTTGGCCGCGATGATGATGTGCAGCAGCAGCGACAGGCCGAAGCCGAGCGCATGCTGCGCCGCTGTCGCGGGAATCGTCAGCACGGTGACGAGGCCGAGCGGAATGAACAGGACGATGCCGGTGACGAGGCCGGGATTGTAGCTGCGGAAGCGCAGCGCCGGGCCGATATGGCCGAGCGCGTTGACCAGCATCAGATAGGGTGCAACCAGCGCCCAGGCGGGGCCGGCGATCCACGCCACGTAAAGCGCGATCAGATCGATGCCCCAGACCGCGCCGCAATTGACCCAGAGCACGTCGACCGTGGTCAGCGCCTCGCGGCCGCCGAACATCACGGTGTTGACGAAGCTGCGGAAGCGATCTCCGGTGTGCTCCTCGACCTGGTGGATCATATAGCCCGGCGAATGCAGGAAGATCAGCAACAGCGCGAGCGGCCAATCGGCCGCCAGGAGCGGCACCAGCACCAGCAACGCTGCGGCCATGAAACCGGCAGCGGCAACCCAGTGGCGGGTGAGAAGCTCGAGCATCCCCCATTGATGCGCGAGTCGAACGGCGTTGCCAAGCCGGGTTCCTCCGGGGAAACACCGGATCGGAAGCCGGTCTAGTCGTGGCCGACGTCGCCGAGCCGCCGCGCGAGCTTCTTCAGGCTGTCCTCGGTCGGCGGCAGGCTCTGGAATTCGCGGATCGCGCGCGACAGCTCCTGATCCGACATCGGATGCGCGGGCTGCTTGAGGCGTCCCTCGGTCAGCGCCGCCGCGATGGTCTCGATATGTGGACCCGAACCGCCGAACAGGCGGCGGAGCCGGTAGAGGAACGCGATGTGGGGCACGGCAGTTCTCCCGATGCGGCGACCGGCAACTCGCTTCCGCATCTCCTGATACCCAATATCTACTTTAGTAGGAACTGCGAGCCGCACCATCTCATTTGATACGCGAGAGGATCAACGGGCCCGATTTTCCATGGAAGCCGACAAGATCGTCGTCAACAAGCTCAAGGAGCATTCCCGCCTGTCGGCCGACGACATCGCCGAGGTGAGGAATTTCAGCTTTGCCCAGCGCGAGCTGGCGGACCATGAGGACCTCATCCGGCAAGGTGACGAGCCGAATCTATCGGTCGTGGTGATGTCCGGCTGGGTGGCGCGCTATCATCTGCTGTCAGGGGGCCAGCGGCAATATCTCTCCTTCCACATGCCGGGCGACTGGCCGGACGCGCAGGCGCTGTTCCTGGACCGCATGGACCACGCCGTCTGCGCGATCGGCCCGGCCGTCGTCGCCGGCGTTGCGCACAAGGAGCTGACGCGGGCCATCACTAGGCGCCCGGCCCTGGGCTTTGCGATCTGGCGCGAGACCCTGATCGATGCGGCGATCTTCCGCGAGGCGATCACCAACAACAGCGCGCGCAGCAAGCCGGCGCGCATGGCGCATCTGTTCTGCGAGCTGTTCTATCGCGCCCGCGCGCTGGGGCTCGTCCGTGACGAGCAGCTGCGGCTGCCGGTCAGCCTGGTCCAGCTCGGCGAAGCGCTGGGCATGGCGATCGCCACCGTCAACCGCACGCTGGTCGAGCTGCGCGCCAGCCGCGCCGTCGATTTCCGCAGCGGCATGCTGACGATCTCAAACTGGCAGGGTCTCTGCGCAATCGGCGAGTTCGATCCCGGCTTTCTGCACCTGAATAGGCAGCTGCGCTGAGACCAGAGCGTCAGATGCAAAGGCCGATCACCTTGATGTTGAGATGACACTGCTTTGACGGGGACGCCGGCGGCTTGGCGCCCCAGCGCGTCGCAGCTTTCGTTTCGGATTTGGCCTGCGCCACGACCGGCTTGCCCTTGCTCTTCGGATTGCCCTTCGGCTTGTCGGCATCGTAGTCGCCGGCGATCACCATCGCCCAATAGGTGCGCTTGCCGCTGGCGTTCTTCGCGCTGCCAATGCCGACCTTGGTCGCCTTGGGCAGCAAGAGGTTCTTGCGATGGCCGGCCGAGTTGATCCACTGCCCGAGCGTCTTGTCGAAATTGTCGTAGCCATAGGCGATGTTCTCGGCGGCGCGGCCGGCCTTGGACGATGCGACGCGCCGGGTGAAGGGACCGAGCACCTCATGGCTGAGGTCGTCCTTGTCGGCCATCGCCCGCGCCTGCTCCATCGCGATGCGGTCGAGCGTGGCATCGCGGGTGACCCGGCCCTCGCCGTGCTTCAGGCGGAAGGCCGAGATCTGCTCGGCGGGCGCGCTGTCCTGGGCCACCGCCGCAGGAGGCGACAGGGCCATCAGCGAGGCGACCAGCGTCGCAGCAACGAGGCGAAGGGCGGGCATGCTATTCCACCGGCTCGATCGGATAGACGTCGATCGCCGGCTCCTCGTACGGGTGCGCGGCACGGATCGCCGCGAGTGCCGGCCGCAGCCGGTCCTCGGCACACACGGTCTCGATGCGCTCCTCCGCGACGGTCTCGAGCCGGCCGACTGCACCGATGGTCGGATTGGCGCCGGCGAGCGGCCGGAAGCGGCCGGTGCCGGTCATGGTAAACGAACAGTAATCGTAGTTGCCGATGCGCCCGGCACCGGCCTCGCCCATGGCGCGGCGCACGGCCTCTCCATTCGCTGCTGGGACATAGACGACGATCTTGTAGGTCTTCATGCGCGTGCGATCCGCCAGTCGATCACACGCGCGTTACCATCGCCGTGGGAATGGCGCAATTTTCACCAGCTCACGCGCGGTCACAATCGCGCCAGCCGGGCCGTTGACCAGCCATTCCGAAACGCGCCTTGTGCGTCGCAGCAAATCCGATACCTATGCTCGACGCTATTCCCCCGCTCGACCGACATCATGGAAGGCCCGCGCCTTGGCTGATACCAGTGCCGACACCATCGAAATCGTCCGCCACCAGCCGATGGCCTTCACCGAGTTCGTGATCGTGATCGCGGCGATCATGGCGCTCAACCCGCTCGCCATGGACATGATGCTGCCGGCGCTGCCGGACATCGGCTCGGCCTTCCATATCGGCAGCGCCAACCGCGTGCAGATGGTGCTGTCGGCGTTCGTGATCGGCTTCGGCTTCGGCCAGTTCGCGATCGGGCCGCTGTCGGACAGCTTCGGCCGCCGCCCGGTGCTGGTCGGCGGCATGGTGCTGTACGTGATCGCCAGCCTGCTGGCGATCGCCGCGCCTTCGTTCGAGACGCTGCTGCTGGCGCGCGCGCTGGAAGGGCTCGGCACGGCTGCGACGCGCGTGATCGCGACCTCGATCGTGCGCGACTGCTACGCCGGCCGCCGCATGGCGAGCGTGGTGTCGCTGGCCATGATGGTGTTCATCGCCATTCCCGTGGTTGCGCCGGCCTTCGGCCAGGCGGTGATGCTGCTGACGCAGTGGCGCGGAATCTTCGTCGTGCTGACCGTGTACGGCATCGTCGCGCTGCTGTGGACCATCTTCCGGCTGCCTGAGACGCTGCCGGAGAACGAACGCAAGCCGTTCTCGGTCGCCGCGATCAGCGACGCCTTCCGTGCCACGCTGACCAACCGGCAGACGCTCGGCTATGCGCTCGCCGCCAGCGGCATTTTCGGCGCCGTGCTCGGCTACGTGCTGTCGTCGCAGCAGCTGTTCACCGGATTCTACGGGCTCGGTCACTATTTCCCGCTGGCCTTTGCGGCCATCGCGGTGACCATCGCGATCGCCGGCTTTCTCAACGCTCGTCTGGTCGGCCGGCTCGGCATGCGCATGATCTCGCATGGCGCGTTGGTCGGCGCCGTCGTCATCGCGCTGGTCTGTTTCAGCGCTGCGATGCTGGGCCTGCTGCCGCTCTGGCTGTTCATGACCCTGTCGGCGGGCATGATGTTCTCGTTCGGCCTGATGTTCGCGAACTTCACTGCGCTCGCGATGGAGCCGCAACGCGCCAATGCCGGCACCGCCTCCTCGCTGTACGGCTCGATCACGACCCTGCTCGGCATGGCCGCCGGCGCCGTCGTCGGCCAGGCCTTCGACGGCACGCCGCTGCCGTTCGCGACCGGCTTCCTTGCGTGCACGGCGACCGCGCTGGTGATCGTGCTGATCACCGAGAAGGGCCGGCTGTTCCACGGTCAGGGCAAGCCGGCCTAGATCCGCAGTCTCGTTTCAGCTCGCCTCGTTGGGAGAAGGTCGGCGCATCGCGCCGGCCGAGGGATCCAGCCTTTCGGCACGGAGATTTTTGATCGGCCGCACGGGCAGGCTGCATCGCATCTGCCGTCGGCCGAAAATGAAACTGGTGGAGCGCGCAGCGCGCTTTTGTCCGACTGCATCGACTCGCACCATGCACAAATCGGCAGCTCTCTGGGACGCCGCCGCCGCGATGCCAACCTCTTCGGCGCGGCGGCTCGTGATCCGAAGTGGACCTTCTGGCCTGCGGGGCAATGCCGGCTTCTGGGCCTCGGCCGGACGCAAGCGGTCGCGGGACCGATCGGCCGCTCCCGACCCGAAGCTGACATTCGCGGCTTGTGATTGGCCGAAATCCTGGGCTAGGATTTGTGCTGGCCCCACGCCCTGCCGTAAGCAGGTGTGAAACTCTCCGCCGTGACGGATCACGGGCAAGTATCGTTGGCGCAGTTTTGCGCCTCATCTATCGTGATCCTATGAGAAGCAACCCTGCCGCTTTCGGCACCGGCGTCGCCATTGGTACATTGGGCGGTCTTATCGGCCTTGGTGGCGCAGAATTTCGGCTGCCTCTGCTCATCAGCCTGTTCAAATTTCGCGGTCTTGAAGCCGTGATCCTGAACAAGGCGACGAGCTTGGTCGTGGTGGCGACCGCACTGCCATTCCGGGCTCGCACCGTGCCTTTTGACGAAATTGGCGCGCACTGGCCCATCATCGTCAACTTGCTTGCGGGTAGCCTTGTTGGCGCATATGCGGGCGCTGCTTGGGCGACGCGCCTCAAATCAGAGACGCTCTACAAGATCATTGCCGCATTGCTTGTCGTGATAGCTGGCGTGCTGCTGCTCGCGCACGATACCGAAGCAGGAAGCGTACCGCCTCTGACCGGCGTGTACTTGGTTGTCGCGGGCGTCGTCGCAGGCTTCGTTATTGGCGTCGTGGCGTCACTACTCGGCGTGGCCGGAGGCGAGTTTCTTATCCCGACGCTCATCCTGATGTTCGCTGCCGACGTGAAGCTGGCCGGCAGTCTTTCGCTCGCAGTGAGCCTTCCGACAATCCTGGTGGGCTTTGCACGCTACAGCCGCGACCAGAGTTTTGCAGTGCTGCACGCCAATTGGCCGTTCATGCTTGCTATGGCCGCAGGATCAGTGATTGGCACGTTCGCTGGCGGCTTGCTCCTCGGTATCGTACCAAATGCAGTTCTGCTGCCGGGTCTCGCCGCCATCTTGGTGATCTCAGCCGTGAAGGTCTGGCGACACGAATGAAGGCCGCAATATCCGGCCCCTGCACCTGAATGTCTCCTCCTGGCCCATCATCCCCGACCATCCGGTCAGCGCTGCGCACGTCCGCCTCTCAGGCTCAACCAGAACTAAGCCGCCGGACCCCAAAAGGCGGCTTTTGACTCGAAACGGACAGATGCCGCATCAAGTTCTCCAATTGATTGTCGCGATCCGACTTCTGTCCTACGTTCACGCATGCCCTACGCTCGAAAGATCATTCTGCACACACCTCTCGTTGATCCTGCGAAACTCGACTCCTTTGTCGAGGCCTGCCTCGCCGATGGCGTCGTGTTGGTTGCGGCTGTGGGGCCGGATGCGAGCTTGGTGCACGATTTGATCGACGAGATTGTCGTCGGGGATGGCTCGGATCCTGGTCGGATCGGAAAGCTTATGACCACATTGCATCCTGACGAACCGCTCGCGGAAGTGCTGGACTTTGTTGCCAGCTGGCCCGCGAAGCCCGACGATCGAATCGAGCAGGTCCGGTTCTAGGAGCTAACCCTGGCGCGCCGCTGCCGGCCCACGTCCGCCTATGACCCGAAGCTGACCAAGGCTCCCATTTTGACGAAATGTCGTCGGAGGTGGTAGCCACTGCCTGTTATTGATCGGTTTCTCGGCGAAGGGATCGGCTCCATGGGTAAACGCGCGGTGATGGCGATGACTGAAGCCGAGGTTCGCGCCCTGTCATTGTCTCAGCTCAATCAGCAGATCGCTTGGATGGAATACCGCGCCAATAGCGTCGGATCTTCATCGCTGCGCAAGTCCGCCTTAAGGCAATTGACTTGGCTCGAGGAACAGCGCGAGAAGCTGCACGGGGTTCGGGCGCCGGACCACAAACGCTTCTAGCAGGAAGCTAGATGTTCCGAGTTTGTCCCTGTGCGGCCATTTAATACGAAAGAACACCGTAATATTCATTGGCAATTGCCAAATTATCCTTGATGGCTGGCGTCATAGAGGTTGGGAATGAGAAACGCGACAGTAGCCGCGCTCGTGTACGAGTTTTTGTTCGAGGTTTATCGGAAGATGGATCTCGACCGCGCGCAAGGGTGGATACAATCGCTTCCTGATGAAGACGGCTCGCTACGCGAGGCCTTTGATCATGGACATTTGAGCTGCTGGGAGTGGCCCGCCGGTACGTTGCAGGAAATTGGTATTCTCAAGGCTCTCCAACCGAGGCCGCTCGTGTTCGGACCCTATTTTTACCCTGTAATGACTTTGGAAGAATGTGCAGACACCGACTTCTCCAAATTTGAGACCTTTGACAATTATTGCATCGCGATGTTCTCATTCGAAATGCTGCACAGCCATTTTGAACATCGCGGCGAAGTCAAGCTCAGCATTCGATCGAGCCGCTTCCTGGAAGCTGTCGCGAAGCGAGATGATATCTTTCTTATCGAGGACAACGGCCTAGTCAGATTTGATAAGCCGCGCTACGAGGAGAAAGTCATGGCGCGTTGGAGGGGAGGGTTGGATGATCGCCGCATCCATCCCAAAGGAGGTTCTGAGGCCTGATGTGGAGCGTTCTGAAGTGTGGTGAGCTGATGACGCCTATTGGCCCATGCCGGCCCTCACGGCCGGGCTGCGGGACCGTCCGCTTCCCAGACCCAACCGGCACGAAATTTCAGATGCAGGGCCCCTGGCCGCGCTGCGGGCACAGCTTCAGCACGCTCGACAGCGTCAGCAGCAGGCGCGCGCTGCGCGTCGAATTGTCCGGCGCACGGTGGCCGAGCGGGACGGCGACGCCGAGATCGGCGCGCCAGTCGTTCGGGAAGGTGAAGCGCACGCCGGCCCCCGCCGAGGTCAGCGCGACGCCATCCGACGGACGGAAGCCGTCATTCCAGGCGAGCCCGGCGTCGAAGAAGCTGTAGAGCTGATAGCTCTTGAGATAGGCCCAGTCCGGCTTCTGCTCGAAGCGAACCTCGAAGGTGCCGGCGACGCCATTGTCGCCGCTGATCTCGGCGCTGCCATAGCCGCGGCCGTAGGACAGGCCGCCGAGATAGAATTGCTGCGCATTGTACAGCGGCCCGGAGGCGAGCTGGCCGGCGCCGGCAATCTTCAGCGACCATGTCTCCGACAGCGTCTGGTAGCGCGCAAACCAGCCGTTGACGACCGAGAAGCTCGGCGACGCTCCGTTGCGCGACGCCAGGGGATCGCCGGCCGTGGTCGCGCCGAAGGCGTTGAGACCCTGCCGGTAGGCCAGCGTCAGGTAGTTGTCGCCACCGACGTCATCCTTCCAGCGATAGTCCGCCGTGAGGGTCAGCGTCCGGATCCGGTCGCGATACCAGATGCCGAACACGTCGCGCTCGGTGACGTCGCTGAACGCCGCCGCGAGCGTCAGGTTCAACGTCGCGCGCTGCGACTGGACCGGTGCGATGCCGCCGCGCAGCTCGAACGTCTCCGTCACCGTGTTGTCGTTGAAGAGCCGCCTCCTGTCGCCCGGCCGCACCTCGCTGTACAGCGCGGACGCGCCGATGTGAGCGCCATCGATGCCGACCGGCACGTCATAGGACAGCCGCCCGAACGCGAGCTGGCGCGGATCGCCGGGGGTCGTCGACAGGTTGGCAGTGAGCGTATCGCCCGGCAACAAATAGGAGTTGAACGCGGCGGTGGCGTAGCTCTGCCACGGGCCGACGGTGGATGAGCCGAGATTGTCGACACCGGCAAAGCCATAGACGTGCCAGGTCTTGAGATCGAGCACGAGGCGGAAGCGGCCGGTGGTGCCGCCGATCTCCTCCAGCGCAGAATCGGCGAGGCGGACGCCGCCGCGGCTGTTGATCAGCAGCAGCTGCCGTTCGAGCGTCGCGAGGCGCGACGGATGCTCGGCCAGCACGGGCGCGAGCATCGGGCGGATGCCGAACTCCTCCGCCCCCTCGCCTTTCAGGCTGACGTCGGTGATGCTGCCCTCGATGACCTGGATCCGCACCCTGCCGCCGCTGATGTCCTGCGCGGGGACGATCGCACGGCTGAGATGAAATCCGGCCGCGCGATACTGGTCGCCGATCGCGGTCGCGATGTCGGCGAGGTCGGCCTGGGACACCGGCTTGCCAAGATAGGGTTGATAGGCCGCCGCGAGCTGATCGGCCGGCAGCGCCGAGGCCCCCGTCAGCGTCACGCCGCGCAGGGTGAACAAAGGCTTGCGATCCCCCACGCTCTTCTGCGTCTCGAATAGCGGCGCGCGCGGCCGTGGCGGTGCCGGCTGCGCGGAGCGCGACTGCTCGTCGAAAACCCGCTCGGTCTGGCGCGGATCGAAGCTCGGCTGGCTGACCTGCTGTGCCTGAGCGGCACCGGCAGCCCAGACGGCAGACAAACAGAGCGACGTGACGAGCGCGGTTCCGCGGAACCCGAGCAGAGCGTGCCGTGCGGGCATACCGGCACGCCGGTCCGCAGGACTTTCCTCTCCCTCGACACGACGAGCACGCATGCCTCGTTCTTAGTTTGTTAAGGTCAATGAAGCGTAAATGCGTGAAGAAAACCGGGCCGCAACTCCTAAGGGTCTCTTGAAACATTTTGATTAGTTTCAAGGGCTATCAACGACGCGAGTTCGCCGCCATGTCATCCAAGCGCTTCCTGATACCAGGACTGATCGCGTGCCTCATCGGCGCAACGTCTGCTGCAAGCGGAGCCGACGGCGATCCATGGCTGGTGAACAAGTCGTCGGGCGATGTCTGGGTCACGAGCCCTGGCGCATCACAGGTGTCCCTCGGTCGGGACGACGCGCTGAAGCCCGGCGATACGATCCGCACCGGTCCGACCGGGCGCGTGCGCCTGACGCGCGGCGCCGAGACGATGGTGATCGCACCGAACTCGGAGGTCGGCCTGCCGACTTCGGCCAAGGACGGCATGGCGACGACGATCCTGCAGCGCGCCGGCTCGATCCTGCTCGATGTCGAGAAGCGCAACGTGCAGCATTTCGAGGTTGAAACACCCTATCTGGCCGCCGTGGTGAAGGGGACGCAGTTCAGCGTCACCATCTCCGGCCGCAGCACCAAGGTCGAGGTCAGCCGCGGCCAGGTGCAGGTGTCCGACTTCAAGACCGGTCAGATTGCGCAGGTCATGCCCGGCCAGGCCGCCACAACCTTCAACACCGGTCGATCCGGTCTCAGCCTGTCCGGCGCCGGCAGCTTCAGCCCGATCGAGCAGGGACGCCCCCGCGCGCCGACGATCGATCGGGTTCCGGTGCCGCGCGATGGCCTGCATGCGCCGCGCGAAGCCAGGGGCAGCGTGATCCACGCGCTGAACAGCAACGGCCCCGCGATCCGTCCAGGCCCATCGACGCCGTCGCCGCAGCGCTCCGCCACCGCCGCCGTCGGCGCGCGTCCGAACGTGGTGCGGATCTCGAGCTCGATCGGGGAGGTCAATCTCAACATCCAGAAGGCCACACGCGGCCTCGCCCACGGCACGCATTCCGCCGGCGGCGGCGGACGCAGCACCGCCTGGAGCGATGCCAGAGGCGGTAGCGGCAATTCGACGAGCAGCGCAGCGGCGAGCGGCACGTCGGGAGATTCCTCGGTGGCAGCCGCTGTGACTGCGGCAGTCGGCTCGCCGAGCGGCTCCGCCAGCGCCAATGCCGCCAGCAATGGCAACGGCGGCAACGGGAACGGCAACAACGGGAACGGCAGCAGCAACAACAGCGGGAATGGCAACAGCGGTAACGGGAACAGCGGTCACGGGAACAACGGCAATAGCGGCAACAACGGCAATAGCGGCAATAGCGGCAATAGCGGCCATGGCAACAGCGGCCGCGGCAACGCCTATGCTTATGGCCACGGCAAGGATTGATGTGACCGCTTCGAGCGCGACGTCACGCCTCGGTCCACGACGCGACTGCGGGGCGGCTGACGACACTGCAGACGAGGGCAGATTAAGTTTGGGATCGCGAAAGCGGGCATAGGCCTGGCGCGCGGACATTCGGGAGGGGGCATGCTCAGGCGGTTCATGCCGCATATTCTGGTGGTGGTCACGCTGCTGACGGTCGGCCTGTCCGGCTGCTACGAGCTGCTGAGCCATGCACTCATCGACCTGCGTTTCCGCCTCGACAGCCGTCCCGCCAGCGGCGAGATCGCGGTGGTCGCGATCGATCCGCGCTCGCTCGAGGCCATCGGCGTCTGGCCGTGGCCGCGCACCGCCCACGCCCGCCTGCTGGAACAGCTGCAGCGCGCCGGCGTGCGCGACGTCGCCTTCGACGTGGATTTCAGCGCGCCGTCCGACGCGGCGTCCGACCAGGCTTTCGCAGCGGCGCTGCAGAACGCCAAGGGCTCGGTCGTGCTGCCGATCTTCAAGCAGCTCAATACGACGGGAAAAGAGGCAGGCATTCACGTCAACCGGCCGTTGACGCCGTTCGAGCAGCTGGCATGGACGGCGCTCGTCAACATCGAGGTCGCGCGCGACGGCCGCGTCCGAAGCTACGCCTTCGGCGATCGCGACGACAAAACCTTCCTGCAGTCGATGGGCGCTTTTCTCGCCGGCAGCAATGCGACCACGGATATGTCCTTCCTGGTCGACTACGGCATCGATCCGTCGTCCCTGCCGAAGGTCTCCTATGTCGATATTCTCCGCGGCGACGCCACGGCGCTGGCGAAACTCAAGGACAAGCGGGTGATCGTCGGCGCGACCGCGATCGAGCTCGGCGACTATTATAGCGTACCCAACGGCCGCGTGCTGCCAGGCGTCGTGCTGCAGGCGTTGGCGGCCGAATCCATCATTCAGCATCGCACCCTGCTCTCGACATCGATGACGGCGACCGTGGCTGGCCTGCTGCTGATCGTGATGACCATGCTGTTGAGCTGGCGTTCTCTCTCGGCGGCGCGGCGCGCCCTGCTGATCGCAATGATCAGCATCGGCATCGAGGCCGTCGCCGTGCTGCTGCACGTGCGCTACGCGCTGACGTTCGACACCTCGCTTTTGCAGATCGCGCTGGTCGCCTATCTCGCCGCGACGGCCCTCGACGAGATCGACTTTCGCGGGCTGCTGCGGCACGTCGCGGAGAGCCGCTTCGAGCGCATCGCGATGTCGATCGGCGACGGGCTGGTGTGCACCGACCAGGACAAGCGAATCACGGTTTGGAATCCGGGCGCGGTCGCGATCTTCGGCTACGGCCCCGACGAGATCATCGGCCAGCCTTTCGCACGCCTGCGCGCCGACGGCAGCGAGACCGGCGAGCTGTTCCCGCAGCAGGAGGCCGCGCTGCCTGCAACCTTGCTGCCCGGCGGCGCGACCGTCGAGTTCGAAGGCCGCCGCAAGGATGGCGAGGTGTTTCCGGTGGAAGCCAGCTTCTCCGCCTGGCAGGGCGCCGAGGGCCTGCAATATGGCGTGATCCTGCGCGACATCTCGGTGCGCAAGCGTGAGGCTGCGCGCATCCGCTATCTCGCCGAGTACGACACGCTCACCGCCCTGATCAACCGCAACACGCTGCAGGCCGAACTTGCCGGCATGATCGCAACCGCGGATGCCGTGTCCGACCGCGTGGTGCTGCTGGTGATCGGGCTCGATGCCTTCCAGCACATCAACGACATGCTCGGCCACAGCTTCGGCGACCGTGTCCTGCGTGCGGCGGCCGAGCGGCTTCACCGCGAGATCGGCAGCATGGGCCGGGTCGCGCGGCTCAGCGGCGACGAGTTCGCCGTGGCCATTCCATGCTCCGCCATCGGCGGCACCGTGGCCGAGCTGGCCGAGCATCTGTCACACCTGTTCGAGGCACCGCTGGAAGCCGGCGCGCGCCAGCAGCGCGTCAAGATCAGCCTCGGCGTCGCGGTGCATCCCGAGGGCGGGCACACGGCAGACGAGCTGCTCAGCAACGCCCACCTCGCTTTGTGCCGGGCCAAGACCGACGCGCGTGGCAGCCACGTGATCTTCGAGAGCGCGATCCGCCGCGAGATCGAGCAGCGGCTGACGCTCGAAGCCGAGCTTGCGCTGGCGGTCGAGCGAAACGAATTCGAGCTGTTCTACCAGCCGCAAGTCGACCTGCTGAGCGGCCGCGTCATCGGCGCCGAGGCGCTGATCCGGTGGCGCCATC
Source organism: Bradyrhizobium aeschynomenes (assembly GCF_013178945.1). Lineage (GTDB taxonomy): Bacteria > Pseudomonadota > Alphaproteobacteria > Rhizobiales > Xanthobacteraceae > Bradyrhizobium > Bradyrhizobium aeschynomenes. The sequence goes on along the minus strand of NZ_JABFDM010000001.1, from coordinate 585,612 downwards.
CGACGCGCGGCCTCGTGCCGCCAGGCGATTTCATTCCGGTCGTCAACACCTCGCCCCTCTCCGAGGCCGTCGCGACCTGGGTCATGACGACCGCCGTCCGGCAGGCGCGCGCATGGCAGCTCGACGGCCATGAAATCCGCGTCGGCGTCAACCTGTCGCCGTCGCAGTTCCAGTCCGGCGACCTCGCGGCCTTCGTCAGCAAGCTGCTCACCGTGACCGGCCTGTCGCCACGTCTGCTGGAGCTCGAGGTCACCGAGGACATCCTGCTGCACGACGAGCCAGGTGTCTTGCAGACGTTCAACCGGATGCGGGCGCTCGGCGTCAGCCTGGTGTTCGACGATTTCGGCACCGGCTATGCGAGCCTCAGCTATCTCAAGAAGTTCCCGCTCGACGGCCTGAAGATCGACCGCTCCTTCGTGCGCGACGTGCTGACCCGGGCCGACGACGCCGCCATCGTCGGCTCGACGGTGAGCCTCAGCAAGCAGCTCGGGCTCTCGGTGATCGCCGAAGGCATCGAGAATGCGGCGACGGCGGAATTCCTGCTGCGCCTCGGTTGCGAGCACGGCCAGGGCTATCACTTCGGCAAGCCGATGCCGGCGGCGGATTTCACCCAGCGATTCCTGCAGGTGGATGACACGCGACGGGCGGGCGCGGCGTGAGATGAGGTTGCGGGAGCGAGCGGCCGAGCATGATCCCTCATGCTCGCCTCAAACTGATATGAGCCGCCCTCTCCTCCGTCATTCCGGGGCGCGCGTAGCGCGAGCCCGGAATGACGAACGAGTGCGCTTCTCGCTTCAGCCCGCGCTTCCCGTCAGCCCTTCTTCCCGCCTTTGCCCTCGTTCTCCAGCGCCTTGCGCACCGCCTTGAACTCGTCGAGGGAGGCGGGATCGACGCGCGGGAAATGCAGATCGAGGCTTTCGAGCGCGGCGACGATGGTCGAGCCGATCACGACGCGGGCGAACCATTTGTGATCGGCGGGCACGACGTACCAAGGCGCAAACGGCGTCGAGGTGTGACGCACGATGTCCTGATAGACCGCCTGGTAACGCTCCCAGCGGGCGCGCTCGGTGACGTCGCCCATCGAGAACTTCCAGTTCTTGGCAGGCTGCTCCAGCCGGTCGAGGAAGCGCTCGCGCTGCTCCTCCTTGGAGATGTTGAGGAAGAACTTCAGGATCACGGTGCCGTTGCGCGTGAGGTAGCGCTCGAAGGCGGAGATGTCCTCGAAGCGCTCGCGCCAGATGGTCTTGGTGACGAGCCTGGGCGGCAGCTTCTCGGCCTTGAGGATCTCGGGATGAACGCGCGTGACCAGGCATTCCTCGTAATAGGAGCGGTTGAAGATGCCGATGCGGCCGCGCTCCGGCAGCGCGATGGCGCTGCGCCACATGAAGTCGTGATCGAGCTCCTTCGAGGTCGGCTGCTTGAACGAGGTCACCTCGCAGCCCTGCGGATTGACGCCCTCGAAGATGCTCTTGATGGCGCTGTCCTTGCCCGAGGCGTCCATGCCCTGCAGCAGCACCAGCACCGACCAACGGTCCTGGGCATAGAGCTTCTCCTGGAAGTCGGCGAGCCGCTTGCGGTTCTCCTCGATGATCGCCTCGCCCTCCTCCTTGTCGAGACCGCCCTTCACCTTGGTCTTGTGCGACTTGAGGTGAAACTTGTGGCCGCCATCGATCCGGAACGGCGAGATGAACGGATCAAGCTCACGGGCAAGTGAGCGCGCTGTCTTGCTCATCAGGACGTCTCTCCTGCGTCGAACTGCGTTTCGAGGAAGGCGGTGACGAAGCGCGGCATCGCCGCCGTCAGATCGTCCCGGCTTCGAACGAGCTGGATCGCCGAGAGTTCCGGCTCGTGCTGTGCAGCGAGGTTGGCTTCGATCCGGCGCTGCAGGACATCGCCGGTCTCGGGCGCATCGAGCACGCGCATCATGGCGATCGTGGCGCCGGTCATGACGCAGTCCCAATGTGGCGACGCGCGATAGTCCGCGGGCCTCAGTCCGGTCTCCTCCTCGACCTCGCGCGCGACGTTGGCGGCGAGATCGAGCGTGCCGCCATCGACATCGGCGAGATCCGGCGTGCCGGCCGGAAAATACAGCCGCCCGGCATTGGCCGTGTGCGCGCCCATCTCGCCGAGCACGAAGGCGCCGTCGGCCGCGCGCAGCGCGCCCATGCCGAAGCCGTTGAAGGCTGTGCGGTCGGGAAAGCCCCAGTCGCGCCAGGCCAGCAGGCTGGCGAAATCGGTCTCGAAATAGCTCGCCGAGAACTGGCCGTTCTCGAAGCGAGCATCACGCCCGAGCAGGATGCGTCCATTCCACAGGCCGGGCTTCTCGCGCTGCCGTTCGGCGAAATGCGCCGCGATGTCGTCGCGGCGCGCTTGCGCGAACGGCCAGTCCCACGGCTCGACCTTGAGGTCGAGCGCGGTGACGCGGTGGATGATGACGTCGGGCATCCGCTTATTTCGCGCCCTTGGCCTGCTCGACGAACTTGTTGGTGAAGGTCTTGCTGACGTCGATGTTGGCCTTGGCGACGTCGGGCGAGCCGGTCGAGAACACCGCGAGCACGGCGTCGGCGCCCTTCGGATCCATCTTGCCGGTCTGCGAGTACATCGGAATCGTGTTCTTCAGCGCGGCGAGATAGAGCGCCTTGTCCTTGCCGACCAGTTCCTCCGGCATCTTCGCCATGATCTCCTCCGGCGTATGCGAATGGATCCAGTTGAGCGTCGCCACGATGGCGTTGGTCAGCGCCTGCGCCTCCTTCTCGTGGCCGGAGATCCAGGCCACCGTCGAATACAGCGCACCGCCGGGATATTCGCCGCCGAACACCTCCAGCGTGTCGTGCTGCGTGCGGGTGTCGCTGAGGATCTTGAGGTCCGGATGCTTGCCCTGCAGCACGGTGACCGAAGGGTCGAGCATCACGGCCGCGTCGATCTGGCCCTGCTCCATCGCCGCCACCGCGGTGGCGCCGAGGCCGACGCCGATCACGGCGGTCGAGGTGGGATCGACGCCGTTCTTCTTCAGCATGTACTTCAGGAAGAAGTCGGTCGAGGAGCCCGGCGCGCTGACGCCGACCTTCTTGCCGGCGAGATCCTTGATCGAGCTGATCTCCTTGTTATGCGACGGTGCCACGACGAGCACGAGACCGGGATAGCGGTCGTACACGACGAAGGACTGCATCTCCTGCTTCTTGGCCGCGAGATTGACGCAGTGATCGAAATAGCCGGAGACGACGTCGGCGCTGCCGCCGAGCACGGCCTTCAGCGCGTCCGAGCCGCCCTTGAGGTCGACCAGCTCGACGTCGAGCCCGGCCTTCTCATATTCGCCGAGCTGCTTGGCCAGCACCGTCGGCAGATAGCACAGGCAGGCGCCGCCGCCGACCGCGATCGTGACCTTGGTTGCGGCGCTGGCAACCCCGGTGCTCAGCGTCAACGCCAGCAGCGCGCCGGTCACGCTGTTGATGAACTTGTTCATATGTTTCCTCCGTTCTGTCGTTGGTCAGATTAGGCGTGTTGATGTGGCTTTAGAAGGCCGCGCCACCCACCGCCGTCGTCCCGGCGAACGCCGGGACCCATAACCCCAGGGAGTGGTTTGGGGCACACCGGACGACCCGTCTTTTCCAACCGCGATATCACGCGGTATGGGTCCCGGCGTTCGCCGGGACGACGGCGGAGGATGTGGGAGCACCGCGCCCCTCATCTTCCATCCGCCGCATCGGGCCGCCACACCAGCAGCCTGCGCTCCACCAGCGTCACGCAGATGTCGATCAGGATCACGAACGCCGACAGCACGAACATGCCAGCGAACACGCCGGCGACGTCGAAGATGCCTTCGGCCTGCTGGATGAGATAGCCGAGGCCGGCTGCCGAGCCGAGATACTCGCCGACGACGGCACCGACCACGGCGAAGCCCACCGACGTGTGCAGCGACGAGAACATCCAGGACAGCGCGCTGGGCCAGTAGACGTGGCGCATCAGCTGCCGCTCGCTCATCCCCAGCATGCGCGCGTTGTCGCGCACCACCGGCGAGACCTCCTTCACGCCCTGATAGACGTTGAAGAAGACGATGAAGAACACCAGCGTCACACCGAGCGCGACCTTGGACCAGATGCCCAAGCCCAGCCACAGCGTGAAGATCGGCGCCAGCACCACGCGCGGCAGGGCGTTGGCCATCTTGACGTAGGGATCGAACACCGCAGCGACCAGCGGCTTGCGCGCGAACCAGAAGCCGACCAGCACGCCGCCGAACGAGCCGATCGTGAAGGCCAGGATCGACTCCCACAAGGTGATGGCGAGATGCTTCCAGATCGAGCCGGTCGTGAACCATTTCACGACCTGCGCCGATACGTCGGCGGGATTGGAGAAGAAGAACGGCGGCAGCAGGATGCGGCCGAACACCGGCACGGTGGCAAAGAACTGCCACAGCGCGATCGCGACCACGGCGACGAGCAATTGCAGCGCGAGCAGACCGAGACGCGACATCACACCGCCTCCGCCTGCTTGTAGGTCTTCTCGACCTCGGCCTTCAGCGTCTGCCAGATCTCGCGATGCAGTTCGTGGAACTCGTGCTTCATGCGCACCTCGAAGATGTCGCGCGGGCGCGGCAGGGTGACGCGCCAGTCGCCGATGATGCGCGAGGCAGGCCCGGCGGACATGATGACGACGCGATCGGCGAGCGCGATCGCCTCCTCCAGGTCGTGAGTGACGAACAGCACCGCCTTGCGGTCGGCGTTCCAGAGATCGAGCAGCAGATTGCCCATGATCTGCCGCGTCTGCGCGTCGAGCGGACCGAACGGCTCGTCCATCAGGATGATGCGGGGATTGCGGATCAGGACCTGGGCGAGGCCGACGCGCTTGCGCTGGCCGCCCGACAGCATGTGCGGATAACGGTTGCCGAAGGCGCCAAGGCCGACCGAGGTCAGCCATTGCTGTGCCTTGGCTGTGGCCTCGGCCGACGGCGTGCCGGCGACCTCGAGCCCGATGGCGACGTTCTCCAGCGCCGTCTTCCACGGGAACAGCGCATCGGCCTGGAACAGGTAGCCGGCATCGCGATTGAGGCCGGCCAGCGGCTGGCCGAAGATGCGGACGTGGCCTGCGGCCGGCTTCAGCAGCCCGGCGGCGACGTTGAGAAGCGTGGACTTGCCGCAGCCGGTTGGCCCGACGATGGCGACGAACTCACCGTCGGCGACGGCGAGATCGGCCGTCTCCACGGCGGTATAGGTGCGCCCGCCGGCGAGACGGAATGCGACCGTGGTCCCGTCCAGCGAAACCGCGGCGGCCGTTGACTGCGTCACGTCCAAGTTCCTCCCCGAAAATGGCCGGGACGGCTTAGCCGCTTGCGCGGTGAAGTTCAACGCACCGCCCGGATGTGCTAGGTCAGTCCGAGCCGAGGCCCCCCGCCCCGAAAGGCCGCATGCCGCGCACGCCCCTCATCACCTATGGCAACGTCCGCAAGAGCTTCCCCGGCACCACGGGCGCCGTGACGGCGGTGGACGACGTCTCGCTCGATATCGCCGAGGGCGAGTTCCTGGCCATCGTCGGCGGCTCCGGCTCCGGCAAGACCACTCTGCTGCGGCTGACCAACCGGCTGATCGCGCCGGACAGCGGCACGATCCGCATCGCTGGCGAGGATATCGGCCATCTCGAACCGGTCGCCTTGCGGCGCCGTATCGGCAACGTGTTTCAGAACGCCGCGCTGTTTCCACACATGACGGTTGCCGCCAACATCGGCATCACCCCCAGGCTGCTGGGCACGCCGACCCACGAGATCGCCGCGCGGGTCGACGAGCTGCTCGACCTCGTCCAGCTCGACCGCACGGCGCATCGCGACCGCCTGCCGGACGAGCTCTCCGGAGGTCAGCGCCAGCGCGTCGGGGTTGCCCGCGCGCTCGCCGCGCGGCCGCGCATCGTGCTGATGGACGAGCCGTTTGGCGCGCTCGATCCACTGACGCGCGATACGCTCGGTCAAGACTATCGCGCGCTGCATGACAAGCTCGGACTGACCACCGTGATGATCACGCACGACATCACCGAGGCGCTGCTGCTGGCCGACCGCGTCGCCGTGATGCGCGGCGGACGCCTGGTCGAGGTCGGCACACCGGCGGAGCTCGCGGCGAGCCGCGAGCCTTATGTGGCGGAGCTGATGACGACACCGCGCCGGCAGGCCGCGCGGCTCGCGGCGCTGCTGCCCGAGAGCGGCGCGGCATGAGCGTGCTCTCCGATCCACGCTTTGCCGAGGCGCTGTCGCATCTCGCCGACTATCTCGGCAGCCATCTGCGTGTCAGCGTCGCTGCGCTGGCGCTGGGCCTGATCGTCAGCTTTCCACTGGCGCTCGTCGCCCGCAATCGCCCCGCGCTGCGCAGCCTGCTGCTCGGGCTCGCCAGCGTGGTGCAGACGGTGCCGGGGCTGGCGCTGCTCGCGCTGTTCTATCCGCTGCTGCTGGCGCTCGCCGCGCTGACCTCGCGCTGGTTCGGGCTGTCGTTCTCGGCTTTCGGCTTCCTGCCGGCGGTGCTGGCGCTGGCGCTGTATTCGATGCTGCCGGTGCTGCGCAACACCATCACCGGGCTCAACGGCGTCGATGCGGGTCTGATCGAGGCCGCCAAGGGCGTCGGCATGACCGAGCACCAGGCGCTGAGGATGGTCGAGCTGCCGCTGGCGCTGCCGGTCATCATGGCCGGCATCCGCACCGCGGCCGTGTGGGTGATCGGCACCGCGACGTTGTCGACGCCGATCGGTCAGACCTCGCTCGGCAACTACATCTTTGCCGGACTGCAGACGCAGAACTGGGTGCTGGTCGTCTTCGGCTGCGTCGCCGCAGCCGTGCTGGCGCTCGTCGTCGACCAGTTGCTGGCGCTGATCGAGCACGGCTTGCGCAGGCGCAGCCGCGCCCGCGTAGCGCTGGGAACCGCCACCATTGCACTGATGGTCGTCGCGAGTCTTCTGCCCTCGCTCGCCGGCGGCTCCGCGCGCTACGTCATCGGTGCAAAAACCTTCACCGAACAATATGTGCTCTCGGCCCTGATCAGCGACCGGCTTCAGGCCGCGGGACTATCGGCGGCGACACGCGCCGGGCTTGGCTCCAGCGTGATCTATGGTGCGCTCAGGAATGGCGACATCGACCTCTATGTCGAGTACTCCGGCACGCTATGGGCCAACCAGTTTCACCACAACGAGCAACTGCCGCGCGCCGCACTGCTCGAAGCGTTGAAGCAGGATCTTGCGAAAGACAAGGTCACGCTGCTCGGCGAGCTCGGCTTCGAGAACGCCTACGCGCTGGTGATGCCGCGCAAGAAGGCCGAGGCGCTCGGCATCCGCTCGATCGAAGATCTCGCGCGCCACACCGCGCAGATGTCGATCGCCGGCGACTACGAGTTCTTCTCGCGCCCCGAATGGGCCGCCCTGCGCGATGCCTATGGGCTCACCTTCCGCGCCCAGCGCCAGATGCAGCCTGACTTCATGTATGCCGCGGTGGCCTCGGGCGAGGTCGACGTCATCGCCGGCTACACCAGCGACGGGCTGACCGCCAAGTACGATCTCGTCGTGCTTGGCGATCCCAAGCAGGCCATCCCGCCCTATGACGCGATCCTGCTGCTGTCGCCGCGGCGCGCCGATGATCGCGCGCTGCAGGATGCGCTGCGCCCGCTGCTCGGCCGCATCGACATCGCCACCATGCAGCAGGCCAACCTGCGCGCATCGGGCAGCGACGCGGAGTCCTCGCCACGGGCCGTGGCGCGCTGGCTATGGAGCAAGATCTCGAAGTGAGGCTCGCTGGCCTCTCTTTCGTCATCGCGAGCGAAGCGAAGCAATCCAGGGCTGTGGAAACGACTCTGGATTGCTTCGCTTCGCTCGCAATGACGGCGGTGATTGAAGCGGCTTGCGCCTGCCCCATGCACTCAAGCTACATCCCCGGCTCGATCGGCTTCTCGACCGCGCCGCCATTGTCGGCCCAGTCCTTGAAGCCGCCGACGTTGAACACCTTGTCGTAGCCGAGTTCCTTCAGCGTCTTGCCGGACAGCGCGGCGCGGCCGCCGGAGGCGCAGTACAGAATGACGCTCTTGTCCTTGCTGAAGTTCTTGTCGTGATAGGGCGAGTCCGGATCGGCTCGGAATTCGAGCATGCCGCGCGAGACGTGGTGAGCGCCCTCGATCTTGCCGCTCTTTTCGACCTCCGGCGCATCGCGCACGTCGAGCACCAGCGTGTTGCCCTTGGCGATCATGGCCTGCGCCTCGGCCGGCGTGATCTTCGGCACCGCGGCGTTGGCGGCTTCCAGCATCTGCTTGACTGACGTCGACATCGATTTCCCTCCCGGACGTTGAAGGGACAGCGGTAGCGGGCCTGCCGCTGTCCCACAACCCACGATCGGGAGAGCTGCCAAGGAGTGTCGACACCGGCCTTATGTCCACATAGTGGACGTTATATGGCGAATTTTACAAACATATGGACTCATTTCTCACGATCGGTCATGCTGGCTCCATGACCGCCGCTTCAAGATCCTCTCTTCCCAGCCGCGATCGCGCCGTCGAGACGATGCTGGCCGACAGCGCCAGCGATGCTGCGTTTGCCACCACGCTGGCCAAGGGGCTGTTCGTGCTGGAGGCGTTCGGGATGGGGTCCGCCGTGCTCGGCAACATGGACATCTCGATCCGCACCGGCATCCCGCGGCCGACGGTCGCCCGGCTGACCCACACGCTCACCGAGCTCGGCTACCTCGCCTTCGACCAGGCCCTCGCGAAATATCGCCTCGGCATTCGCGCGCTGCGGATGGCGCATCCGCTGCTCGCCGACATGCCGTTCCGACAGGTCGCACGGCCGCTGATGCAGGATCTCGCCGCGAGCGTCCGCGGCACTGTGTCGATCGGCCTGCTCGACGGCAGCGCCATCGTCTATGTCGAGACCGCGCGCTCCGGCGACGTCGGACCGCATGTTCCCGACATCGGCATGCCGATCACCGTGCTCGCAACCGCGATGGGCCGCGCAGCGGCGTCGATCCTGCCGCGCGAGGAGGCCGCGCGTTTCGACGCGCAGCTCGCCGCCGGCAATGCCGCGCAATGGAGCGACTTTTCCGCGCTCTATTTCGACGGCATCGCACAATGCGCCGAGCGCGGGTTCTGCACCTGCGTCGGCGAATACATGCCCGCGATTCACGCGGTGGCGGCGCCGCTGCATTATGCGGCGAACTCGGGCCGCGCTTTCGCGATCAATTGCGGCATCCCGGCCTTCCGCCTGCAGCCGGGCCAGCTCGAGGCCGAGATCGGCCCGCGCATCAATGCGCTCGCCGCCAGCATCCGCGCGCTCATCAACGAGGCCGAACCCGGGATCAGCAGGCGTACGCCACTGCCGGCGCACGCAGGCTGAGAGGCACGGAACGCCATGGCCGGACCGCTCGCAGGTTTGAAGGTTCTCGACATCGCGACGATCATCGCTGCGCCGTTCGCGGCGACGCTGCTCGCCGACTACGGCGCGGACGTTCTGAAGATCGAGATGCCGGGCCATGGCGACGGCGTCCGCACCTTCCCGCCGTTCAAGGACGGCAAGCCGTTGTGGTGGAAGACCGCCAACCGCAACAAGAGTTTCGCGACGCTCGACCTGCGCACGCCCGACGGCCTCGCGCTGCTCAAGCGGCTGCTGCCGCGCTTCGATGTGCTGATCGAGAACTTCCGACCCGGCACGCTCGACAGGTGGGGATTGTCGAAAGAGGTGTTGTGGTCGATCCAGCCGCGCCTCGTCATCCTGCGCGCCACCGCCTTCGGTCAGGACGGGCCGTACAAGGACCGCCCCGGCTTCGCCCGCATCTTCGAGGCGATGGGCGGGCTCACCTACATCACCGGCGAGGCTGATGGCGAGCCGACCCATCCCGGCTATCCGATCGGTGATGCCATCGGCGGCGCGTTCGGCGCGATCGGCGTGCTGGCCGCATTGTGGAAACGCGCTGCTGATCCCGATGCGCCGGGCGAGGAAATCGATCTCGCGCTGACGGAAGCAGTGTTCCGCCTGCTCGACGTGCTGCCGGTCGAGCACGACCAGCTCGGCTTCAGCCGCAGCCGCATCGGCAATGCCAACGGCTATTCGGCACCGGCCGCGGTCTACCGCACCCGCGACGACCGCTGGGTGACCTTGGCCGGCTCCACCAACGCGCTCTACGCGGCCAACTGCCGCGCCATCGATCGCCACGACCTGATCGACGATCCGCGCTTCGCCGACAACGCCTCGCGCGTGAGGCACGCCGACGAACTCAACGCGATCTTCGCCGCTTGGTGCGCCGCGCACGACCTGGATGAAGTCCTCGCCCGTTTCACCGCGGCCAAGGGCACGATCGCGCCGATCTACGCGATCGATCAGATCGCTCATGATCCTCAGGCCGTCGCGCGCGAGATGATCACGCGCGTGCCCGATCGCGATTTCGGCTCGGTGGCGATGTCGAACGTCGTGCCACGCTTCGGCAACGATCCCGCGACGCTGCGCCATGCCGCCGGCGACGTCGGCCAAGACAATCGCGAGGTCTACCAGGGCTGGCTCGGACTATCAGACCAGGAAATGGACGATCTCGCGCGACGGAAGGTGATCTGAGGCCGATAACGACGACAAGGCGCAGCGACAAACGCGCCGAAGCAGCCCGGCAAGGGATGCAAAAGACAGGGAGACGCGCGATGAGACAACCGAGAATGACGCGCCGTGGCCTGCTCGGCGCGGGAGCCGCGCTGGCGATCGGCTCCGGCCATCGCGCACGCGCCCAGGCCGACTGGCCGACCCGCATGGTGCGGCTGATCTGCCCCTATGGCGCCGGCGGCGCCAGCGACATCTCGCTGCGCATCCTGGCCACCGAGTTCGAGCACCATCTCGGCCAGCAGTTCATCGTCGAGAACAAGCCGGGCGCCGGCAGCCGCATCGCCAACGACGCCGTCGCCCGCGCCGCGCCCGACGGCTACACCCTGCTCTACGCCGCCGCGCCCTACGTCACCGCCGAAGCGCTGTTCGGCAAGCTGACCTATGATCCCGCCAAGGATCTTCGTCCCGTCGCGGGCACCATCGTGGCGCCGATCTTTCTGATGATCAGCGCGACAGCGCCGTTCAAGACGCTGGCCGAGCTGATCGCCTACGGCAAGTCCAAGCCGGAAGGCCTGACCTTCGCTTCGCCGGGTGCCGGCTCGCAGCCGCATCTCGCGGCCGAGCTGCTGTTTCGTGACGCCAAGGTCACCGGCCTCAACATTCCCTTCCGCGGCGACTCGATGGCCTACACCGAGCTGCTTGCCGGCCGCGTCGATGCGACGCTGACCGCGATCAGCACCGCCCTGCCCTATATCCAGGCCGGCCAGTTCCGCGTGCTCGGCGTCGCCGCCACGGAGCCGAGCAAGATCTATCCGCAGGCGCCGACGCTGCGCGAGCAGGGCCTGCCGAGCGTGGTCGCGTCGGGCTGGTACGGCTTCATGGCGCCGGGCGCGACGCCGCAACCCATCGTCGACCGGCTGTCGCGCGAGATCCTCGCCGATCTCGCCGCCCCCGAGGTGAAGCAGAAGCTGCTCGCGCAAGGGCTCGACGTGCAGCCGCGCGATCCCATGGCGTTCGGCCAATTCATCGCCGACGAAACCAGCAAATGGAGCGCGGTCATCCGCGACGCCGCCATCAAGGCCGAATGAGTTTCATAAAAAATAGTCAGGGAGTGAACGTCATGAGGAATGGATTTTCGGCGCTGGCTGCGCTCGCGCTGCTGCTTGCATCGTCTGCGCCGGGACTTGCCGCCGACAAGAAGTACGACACCGGCGCCAGCGACAGCGAGATCAAGGTCGGCCAGACCGTGCCGCTGAGCGGTCCGGCCTCGGCCTATGCCACGATCGGCAAGGCGCAGGCCGCCTATATGAAGATGATCAACGACCAGGGCGGCGTGAACGGGCGCAAGATCAACCTGATCCAATATGACGACGCCTATTCGCCGCCGAAGACGGTCGAGCAGGTGCGCAAGCTGGTCGAGAGCGACGAGGTGCTGCTGACGTTCCAGATCATCGGCACCGCGCCGAACGTCGCCGTGCAGAAATATCTCAACTCGAAGAAGGTGCCGCAGCTGTTCGCGGCCACCGGCGCCGCGCGCTTCACCGATCCCAAGAACTTTCCTTGGACGATGGGCTTCAATCCGAGCTACGTCGTCGAGGGCCGCATCTACGGCCAATACATTCTCAAGACCCATCCCAACGCCAAGATCGGCGTGCTCTACCAGAACGACGATCTCGGCCGCGACTATCTCGCCGGCCTCAAGGCCGGGCTCGGCGGCGACAAGGCGGCCAAGATGATCGTGGCTGAATCCTCGTACGAGATCACCGAGCCAACGATCGACTCGCACATCCTCAAGCTGAAGGACGCCGGCGCAGACCTGCTGTTCAGTGCCTCCACGCCGAAGCAGGCGGCGCAGGCCATCAAGAAGGTCGCCGAGCTCGGCTGGAAGCCGGTCCACATCGTCGACATCAACGCCAATTCGCTGGGCGCGACCCTGAAGCCTGCCGGGCTCGAGAATGCCAAGGGGCTGATCAGCGTCGGCTACGTCAAGGATCCGCTCGAGGAGGGCTTCAAAAACGACCCCGGCGTGCAGCGCTATCTCGCCTTCATGGAGAAGTATTATCCCGACGGCGACAAGGGCTCGAACTTCAACGTCTATGGCTACATCACCGCCGAGCTGCTGGTTCAGGTGTTGAAGCAATGCGGCGACGAGCTGACGCGCGACAACGTGCTGAAGCAGGCCACCCATCTCGATCATGTCGAACTCGGCATGCTGCTGCCGGGCATCAGCATCACGACCTCGCCGACGGATTATCGCGTCAACAAGCAGTTGCAGATGATCCAGTTCGATGGCGCGCACTGGCAGAACATCGGCGGCATCGTCACCGATGCGGCTGCGGAGTAGCCGTGGCGCAGAGACCCACCCTGCCCCGGCCGACGTCCACGTCGGCCGGTCACAGCCCCCGGATCAGCTCGGCGTCGATCAGCATGCGGTTGAAGCGGCGGGCTTCGGCGCCGTCGCCGCAGGCATAGAACACGCCCTTGCAGCGTAGCATGATGTCCTTCTGCTCGGCGAAGGACGGATCGAGCGGAATGCCGGCGGCCTCCAAGGTGACCAGCGGCAGATAGGCGGCGTCGATCCTGTCCATCACGACCTCGCTCTGCCGCGGCGCGAAATTGACGGCATCGACAGCATAGTAGGTCGCGTAATAACGCGGATCGTAGCTCTCCAGCTTCTGGCCGATGCCGGCCTCGTCGAGCTTGGGATCGAGGATGTGCGGCGAGAACTCCGGCTGGTGGTCGCCGTAGCGCACGATCAGGAACGGCTGGTCGCCGAACCGCTTCTTCAGATTGGCGAGAAAACGTTGATAGTCCGCCGCGCTCATCGCCTGCCGACGCAGATATTCGTCGATCGCCGGCAGATTGCCGGGCGCACGCCAGGACGGCGTCAGGTCGGGCCGGAATGTGGTCTCCCAGGGGAAATGGTTGGCCGCGAGATAGACGAACATGAACAGCGGCTTGCCCGGCTTCCGCTGCTGCATCAGGTCGAGCGCGGCGTCGTAGAAGAAGCCGTCGGGCTCGACGCCCTTGGCGCCGAGATCGCGCGCATCGAGGAAGCGGTCGACGCCGACGGTGGTCTGGAAGCTGCGCGCGTTCATGAAGGCGCCATGCGCGGGGTACAGCGACACCGTGTCGTAACCGCAATTGCGCAGCGCCAACGGCAATCCGCGCTCCACCCGGCCGGACGCGATCCGGGTCACGAAATAGGCGAAGCGGCCGAACGAGCGCGACGACAGCCCGGCGAGCACATTGTATTCGGTGAACCAGCTCGGGCCGCCATTGCTCTCGGCCATGAACTGGCGCGCCTTGCCGTCGAACGACTTGAAGTGGCTGCCATAGCCCGCGGGCACCTTGATGCCCTCAGCCGAGCGGATGTCGAAGCTCGACTCGTCGTGGATCAGCACGATGTTCGGCCGCCGCCCGGCCGGATGGCAGGAGTCCGGAACGAAGGCGGCCAGCTTGCGGTCGGCCGTGGCATCGGATTCCATGAAGCCGTTGGCGAGGAAGTCCGACACCGCGGTGACGCCGGAGCGCGCGAACTTCGAGAGGTAGCCGTCGTCGTAATAGCCGCGCCAAGCCTCGTCGCGCCAATTGAGCGAATACAGCGTCAGCGCCGCGAGGCAGGCGAGCTTGCCGGCGAGCGCCGGCAGCCGCGCGATCCGGAACGGATCGGCCCACCACAGCAATCCCATCAGCGGCACCACCACGGCCGCCGCCACCAGCACCGACAGCTTCAGGTTCGGAAAGATCGTGAACAGGAACGCCGCGCTGTCGTGGTCGATCAGCATCACGTCGACGAAGTTCGCGGTCATCTGAACCACGGCGTGCTTGAGCTGCGACAGCAGCACCAGCACCACCACCATGGTGAGGGCCAGCGCACCCGATACCGCAGGGCGCCGCAGCAGCACCAGCCAGAAGCCGTTCAGGATGCCCCAGGCCAGCAGGAAGCCAAGCCGCGCGCCGAAATCGGTCTCGGTGTGCAGCATCAGGGCCAATGCGGCCACATGGGGGGCGGCGACAGCCGACAGCCGCGCGACGTTTGAACGCGTCGCACTGGCCGCAGTCAGCGTCGTGATCGGTTCGTGGTTCGGGGTCAGTGACATCGGGCGGTTGAAAGCGGGCGGTCGACAGCAGCGCCCCTCGCCGGCGAATGCCGGCAGATCGAGGCAACCTCATCCTGTCATGTGACCGTAATGAAATCGTCACAAATAACAACAGCCCGGATTTGCCCGGAGTGAGGGCGTGTCCTCTGGTCGCAGCCGCCGGGCGATGCGCGCGGAGCTTCTGCCGTCGTTGTCAAACGTTCATCATCCGGCGTTGCGGATGCGGCGCGCTTCGCATCGTCCGGGACGCCGGACGGCCCGCCGTCCTGGCGCGGACACGCGCCCCGAAATGGCGAAGGAAGGGCCAGCCGAGCAACACCGCTCCGCCGAACGGCAACAGAGGCAGCAGCAGATTCGAGCTTCGATCGCGATCCACGATGGCAAAGCGCGAGGTCTCGTTGCCGCGGTAGAGCACCGCGACCCGGTCGCCGACGCGATAGCGGGGCGAGCTGCCGCCGAAATCTTCGAAGCGCGCCAGCGCACCCGACGCGGTCGCGAACTCGATCACCGGATAATATGTCGGCTCTCGATCGAGACCATTGGCATCGGGTCTGACCACGACGACCCGGCCCTCCGCGCGCAGCCCCGTCAATTCCAGATGGGCGATGTAGCCCGCGATGACGATCGTCGCGGCGAGGAGAATGGCCGCACCGATGCCGGCAACCGGTGACGGTGCCGGCGCCCGCTTGGCCCGCCGGTGAGGCGCCTTGGCTGCGGCCGCCATGAACAGCAGAGCAATCTGAGCAGGCACGCCCAGGAATTGATGATCGAACATTCCAATGCCCCCGCGGAAAGCTGCATCGAAAAAACCAATCATGGGTAAAATACGACACGCGAAACCGGCACGACCAGCGGATGGCGCGTGCAGCCGATCCGATAGGCGAGTCAATTCCGCGGCTTAGCCGTCATTCAGCGTCACGCGCAAAATTGCGCGCGCTCATGGCTTGCCCGGCCGATGTCGCCATATTCCCACACCGACGGACGCCTCTGCCAAAGGATGATTCGTAAATACGGCCCCGACACCACGACGACGGGCCTGGTCAGCGTTCGGAGTCGCCGCTGCCGAGCAGACGCTCTCGCACCAACCGCGCAGCGCCCCGGCTCCACGAATCATTGGCGCCGAGGCGCAGCCCGCTGTCGCCCGAAGCCACCAGCGCGCCGGTATCTGCCCGGCGGACGCGGAAGCCGATGACATACTCGGTGCGGCCGATCCGCCTCACGATCCCAAGCAGCGACTGCTGGGCGCCGAGCGCGCGAGCAGCGCGAGCTTCGCAACCATCGCACGCGCGCAGGGCCTGCCCGGGCTCGCCAGCAGACTCCACGAGGCGATAGCGGCCGGACTGCGCCAGCACCCGGCGCACCGCCTGGGTCGCCTCCTGCAGCTCCTTGCGGTCGGCCTGGCTCTCGCCAAGCGCAGCACCCGCGCTGGTGTCGTCGAGCTCGAACGGCAGCAGGGCCAGCCGGATCGGCTCGGGCGCGGACAGTGCATCGCGGACCTGGCGCGAGACGAAGATCTCGGCGCGCTCCCAGGCCTCGTCGGAGTCGCCGCGGAAGGTGAAGACCTTGTCGAACACGACCCGCCGGGTAGCGACGTCGATGGCCGCCGCGCGCGCCCATTGCACCAGGGTGGAGAGCTTCTGGACGCCGCCGGTGATCACCACGGTGGCGCCGGCCTCGGCGGCCATCCGCAATCGCGTATCCGATGACGCCTCGCTCGGACAGGACGGCGCGCAGCGCGGGCTGACCGGCCGCAGGCGCGCGTCGGCGGCGACGTCGCGGCGAAGCCCGGCGACGAAATCCTGCAATCGGCGTTGATGCGCCGCGGTCTGGTCCACGGGCTCGCCGGAGGTGTCGAGATAGCTGAAATCGTCGACCAGCACGGCCGGAACCTGGTCGGAAGCGGCGCGGACCGGGCCTGCCGCGAGGACGAGCGCGACGCCGAGGCAGCGGACGAGGCGGGTGTTTGACATCGAAGCCTCTCGAGTACGGGTTGCATGGCCGCGAGGCTAGACGCGCGCGCTCACCGCAGAACCGGTCACGGTCCCGACGGGACACGGGAAAATTTCACGACGTGACGATGAGCGGGCCACCGCGCTTTCTGCCGCGACGGTTCTGCCGTTAAATGCCAAAGGGGGGGTTGGGCTGCCATGGGCGCACTGAAGATGTGGAGCCGCTACGATCTCAAATACCGGCTGACCTTGCGCATCGCCGTGGTGGCGACGTTGTGCTTTGCATCGATCTGCGGCTATGTCCTGTTCGACATCGACCGATCGTTGCATGCGCGCAACGCACGGATCGCCGAGATCACGGCGCGAACCCTACAGCTGCAGCAGAGCAAGATGCACTGGGTCAACAGCCCGCCATCCGGCTTCCCCGACCTCGATGCAGTCGCGGCCGCAGCGATGGCCCCCGGCCTGTGCATCGCCTATCGCGGCATCGACGGCAATGTCGTGCAGCGCATCTGCGGCGGCGCCGCAGCTGAGATCGACGCCCCGCCCCGCGCCTTCGCAACGCTGTATCAGCCATTGTTCGATCCTGGTCGCGAGGCGACGCGGCCGGTCACGTACCGCGACAGCCGGACCGGCGATGCGGTGGTCTGGATCGATGCCGGCGTCATGACGACGGAGGCCTGGCGTGAGCTCCGCCGGCTGCTGCCCGTGCTCGGAACGGCGCTGGTGCTGTTGTGCGCCTTGTCGCATGCGGCGCTCGCCCGCGCGCTGCGCCCGACCCGCCTGATCCGCGCCGGGCTGCAGCGGATCGCCGCCGGCGATCTGTCGGCCCGGCTGCCGCCCTTCGACCTCGCCGAGCTCTCCGCGATCCGCGACGCCTTCAATCAGCTCGCCGAGGGACTGGAAACGGCGCTCGCCCAACGCAGCGAACTGACCCGGCGTCTCATTGCCCTGGAAGACGACGAGCGGCGTCATCTCGCGCGTGAGCTGCACGACGAGTTCGGGCAATCGCTCGCGGCGGTCCGTGCGCTCGCCGCCTCGATCCGGCAGACGGCCGCACAGGATTGCCCCAGCCTCCTCGCGGAATGCGACGGCATTGCGCGCACCGCGACCGGCATGATGGACTGCTTGCGCGGCACCTTGGTGCGGCTGCGTCCGCCCGACATCGACGAGCTCGGCCTGGCTGCCAGCCTCGAAGGCCTCGTTGCCGGCTGGAACAGGCGCCAGCACGGACTGGTCCAATTCGAGATCAGCCTGACGCCCGAGGTGGATCGCCTGCCCGGCATCGTCGCCACCAATATCTACCGGATCGCCCAGGAGGCGCTCACCAATGCCGTCAAGCACGCCGACGCCACGCGGGTGCGGCTGCAATTGAGGCTTCACGACGGACCGGAGCAAGGCGCGCCGGCCAGCGCGGCCGTCCTCACCGTCGACAACGACGGGGCCGCCGGCGAAGCTCCCGGAAAATCAGGCCTGGGCCTGCTCGGCATGCGCGAGCGCGTCGCCTCCATGGAGGGGCGGATGAGCTTCGCGGCCGCCGCCGGCGGCGGCGCGCGCCTCCGGGTCGAAATTCCGGTCGCGCCCGCGTCCGACCTGCCGTGTGCGGCATGACGGCGGCCGCCGGCACCATCATGCTGGTCGATGACCATGCCGTGGTGCGCGAAGGCTACCGCTCGATGCTGCAGAAGCAGCCGGGACTGCGCGTGGTCGCGGAAGCCGCTGACGGCGCCGAAGCGTACCGGCTGTTCAAGGAGGTCAGGCCCGATCTCGTCATCATGGACCTGACCATGCCCGGCGTCGGCGGCATCGAAGGCATCCGCCGCATCCGGCAATGGGACCGCAGCGCGCGGATCCTGGTGTTCACGATGCATGAGAATGCGGGATTTGCCGTGCAGGCGATCCGCGCCGGCGCGCGCGGCTACGTCACCAAGAGCAGTCCGCCGGAGACGCTTCTGCGCGCCGTCAAGGACGTGCTCGCAGGCGCCATCGCGATCAGCCCCGACATCGATCACGAGCTCGCGCTCAGCCGGCTGTCCGGCGAGAAGGCGGCCGCCGACGTGCTGACGGCGCGCGAGTTCGAAGTGATGCAGATGCTGCTGGCCGAGCGCACCACCGACGAGATCGCGTCGGCGCTCCATCTCAGTCCCAAGACGATCGCCAACCTGCACTCGCTGATCAAGGACAAGCTCGACGTCGCCAGCGACATCGAGCTGGTGCGGCTGGCGCTGCGCCAGGGCCTGCTGAGCTGACGCGGCGGATCGCCAAGATCCCGAGACGCGTCAGGATCGGTCGGAGACGATGCGCGGTGCTCCCGCCGCTTCCGGCGCCGCAGTGGCATCATCGTCGATCAGGTGGAACTCCCGCCCCAACCGGCGCTGCACGCTCATGACGGCGCGGTCGATGTCGCTGATCAGACTGTCGCCGAGGATGACGTGAGGGATCTCCCAGTTGCGGCCGTTGCGGACGTCGAGCCGCTGGAGGGCCGGCACCCGCGCCGTCTCGCACCCCGGCTGCTCCCGGATGGCCTCCTCGACCAGGCGGGTCAACTCCGCCCGGGTCTTGCCCGTCGTGGTCATCGCGGCCATCAGGCCTTGGTCGGGGGCATCAGGCCGAGCCGCTTGGCCACGATGCGGTCGACGGCTCGCTTGGGAAGCAAGCGCACGATCCATTGCCGCAACGGGTCGGGCGCGATCTCGTAGCGCACTTTGGGCGCCGGCAACGTCAGTGCCTCGAACACCCGTTCGCCGATGGTCTCGGCCGGAAGCCCGGTCTTGCCGAGTTGCAGCATGAAGCCGCGCACCTTCTGCAGCGCCGGGAAGAACGGCGAAGCCTGGAACGGCGACAGATCGACCTCCTCGGCCTTGGCCCAGATCGGCGTCTTCACCGCGCCGGGCGCGACGATGATGACGTCGATGCCGAACAGCATCAGCTCGCGGCGCAGGCTCTCCGAAAGACCCTCGACCGCATGCTTGGAGGTCGAATACGGCGCCATCAGCGGATTGCCGTTGCGGCCCGCGACCGAGCTGATCATCACGATCCGCCCGGGTGCACCGGTCATGGCAGGATCAGCCCCGAGCAGCGGTGCAAACGCCTGGGTGGCGATGACCGGGCCGATGACGTTCACCTCCATCTGATGACGGAACTGGTCGATCGGCAGCTCCGTCACGGGCCCCGCGACCGCAATGCCGGCATTGTTGACCAGCCCGGCGAGCGCCTCGCCCTCGAGCGCCGCTCGCACCTGTTGTGCGGCAGCCTTCACCGCCGCCTCGTCGGTCACGTCGAACAGCAGCGGCGTGAAATCGGCACCGAGTTCTCCGCGCAACCGCTCCGCGTCTTCAGGCTTGCGAACGCTCCCGAACACGCGGAAGCCGCGTGCGAGCAGGAGCTTCGAACAGGCGTAACCAATCCCGGTGGATGCCCCGGTGACGACGACGGATTTCATGGCGACCTCAGCGTGTTGCGAACCGATTATCGCACGAGATCGGGCATCATGCTGGCGCTGTTTTCCTGCGCGAAGGCCGTACCCGCTCGCCTCCATCGTGAGGGCCGCGAGGACAGCGGACTCCGTATGGCGGGCGCGCGACAGGCCACGTCAAGAATATGATTTAAGTTTCAATTCTTGGCAGGATGAGAGCTGACGTCAGATCGAGGGTCGCGCGCAAACTGGATGAAGCAAGGCCGATGACCTTATGGGATCATTAACCTTTTGGCCTGATGTCGCGGCGCGGACAGATCCTCGGGGCGAAAGCGACGGCGCGGTCACCCGAACCTTTGCGGCGGCAGGCGCATTGGCCTGGTTCCGCTCTGCGTCGAGCGATACACGCTTCGTCTTAATTTTCCGTATCCGTGTTTCCCCGGAGTACTACGTCCCGCTCCCCTAACACATTGTTATCGCCCATGCCGAAAACTGGGGCCGCCGAGAGCCCTGCAGCGGACCAGACGCGCTTCGCTGCCGCTCCGGACATCCGGACCAGACGAGCGCCACAGTGCATCAGCCAGAACAGCTTCCGCCTTCAGAACACTCGATCATCACCGAACTCGAGGCGGCCGTTCGCGGCGGCTCCTCGGAGAAGCGCGTCAATACCCTGCGCCAGGTCACCAACCTGTTCCTGCACGACGGCGAACGCCTCAGCGAGGACCAGATCAAGGTGTTCGACAACGTCCTGTGCATGCTGGTCGCGCGCGTCGAGACCCGTGCCCGGGCCGAGCTCAGCAAGCACCTCGCGCCGGTCGACTATGCGCCCGTGGAGCTGATCCAGCAGCTCGCGCGCGACGACGAAATTTCGGTCGCCGAGAACGTGCTGATGCACTCGACCCGGCTGACCGAGCACACCCTGGTCGAGGTCGCGACGACCAAGGGCCAGGATCACCTGATGGCGATCTCGAGCCGTCCGCATTTGACCGAGGCGGTGACCGACATCATCGTCGATCGCGGCGAACGCCGGGTCATTCGCAAGCTCGCCAACAACCAGACCGCGCGCTTCTCCGAGACCGGCTATTCCGGGATGATGGCGCATGCCGAGGACGATGACGAACTGTCCGAGATCATCGGGCTGCGCGTCGACCTGCCCACCAAGCATCTGCGCGACCTGCTCCGCCGCGCCACCGACTCGGTGCGCGCCAAGCTGATGGCCTCGGCGCCGCCGGCGCTGCAACAGGAGATCAAGAAGGTCATCAAGGCGATCGCGGACGTTGCGCGCAGCGACGGCGGCCTCGTCGGGCGCGACTTCACGCTGGCCGAAGAGGCCGTCAAGCGCATGAAGGGGCTGAACGAGCTGAACGATCCCGCCATCGCCTTCTTCGCCGAGACCCGCCGCTTCGGCGAGGTCGCGGCCGCGCTCGGCCTGCTCAACAACGTGCCGACCGAGATGATGGCAAAGGTGCTGGAAGGCCCGCGCACCGACATCGTCCTGATCCCGTGCCGCGCCGCGGGCCTGGCCTGGTCGGTGGTGTCCAAGATCCTGACCCACCGCCCGATCAAGCACGCCATCGACACCGACACCCTGAAGCTCGCCGAGCGCGACTATGCGAAGCTGTCGCTCGACACCGCCCAGCGCACCCTTCGGTTCTGGATGGTGCACAATAAGGTGGAGAAATGAGCGGGAGTCGCTTCCGCCTCGCTGCCGGCCACGAATGCCTCTCGCTCGCTTCAAACCTTTCCCCGCTTGCGGGGAGAGAGAGCGCAGCGTTTTGGCTGATTGAGGCAATCTCTTCGGGCGCGGGCGGTGCAAACCTCTCCCCGCTCTTTGCGGGGAGAGGTCGGATTGCGCAGCAATCCGGGTGAGGGGCATGGCACTGACGGAGCCCGATCGGAGCTCTATCGGACTCATGAGTCGGCGCCTCGTAGCTGCACCGCCCGTACCGCTGCCCCTCACCCCAGCCCTCTCCCCGTAAGAACGGGGAGAGGGAGCAGACCGTCAATGCGGCCATGGCTCGGACGATCGCGCGCTGAAGAGCAACACCGCATCCATCAAAGCTACAAATCCCGCCGCTCCAGCGCCGCCAGCAGCACGGCCAGCTCATCCGCCGCCTTCTGCACCGCCGGCCGGCTGGTCCAGGCCGGCAGCGTCTCGCGTGCCTTGGGTGGCGTGCCATCGACCTGGACGAGGTTCTCGACCTCGTTCGGATCGCGCGTCAGGTCGTACATCTCCCATTGCTGCGCCGCCTTGCCCGAGGGATCGAAATAGCGCGACAGCTTGTACTCCCTGGTCCTGACGCAGCGCACGTGATTGGGCTGCCGCACCGGACCCGGCGTGATCGTCCTCACCGGACCCTTGCCGTGATGGCCTTCGCGCACCGCGGCGACGACCTTGTCGTAGAGCGCGAACTCGGCCAGCGACTGCCGATTATGGGCGTTGTTCTCCGGCGGAAGCGGCTCGGTGATCTCGTCATCGGTGATGAACAGCACGCCCTGGCGCGGCTTGCCGTCAGGCTCGACCACGGTATCGGTCTCGCCGCGCAGCAGCGGGCTGAGATCGACGCCGCGCAGCGCCGGCACCGGCCGGCTCTCGGAAAGCTTTCGCGCGATGTCCTTGCGCTCCTTCGCTTTGACTCCTGCAAGGCCAAGCACCGTCGGCAGCATGTCGATGTGGCTGGTCAGCGCATCGCTTGCCCGCAATGGCTTGTCGTGGCGGCCGGGCGGAAACTGCACCACGACCGGCACGTGCAGCGCCTCCTGATAGGCGGCGTGCCACTTCTCCATCATCATGCCGTGGGCGGCGGCGTATTCGCCGTGGTCGCTGAAGAAGACGACGATGGTGTTGGACGCCTGCCCCGTCTCCTCCAGCGTCTGCAGCACCTGGTCGATATGGGCATCGACCACCGCATGCAGCCAAGCATAGAGCTGGATGAACTTGCGGCAGGCCTCGTCGGGATGATCGGTGAGCTGGAACGGGATCGAGCTGCGCAGCGCGAGATCGACGGCGGCATTGGAGTCGCCCTTGTCCTTGCCGGAGAGCGCGTTGTAGCCGGTCTTGGCCGCCAGCGCCAAACCCATCTTGTAGGCGTAGTCGTGCTGGCAGGACGGCTTGCCATCGAGCGTCTCGTTCATGGTCGGCGGCGCATGGGCGCTGTCCTGCGGGAAATCCAGCGGATTGAGCGGGACCACGGCCGTGCCGGCGGTCGGCGGAGGCGTGCCCTGCCCTTCCAGCGGCACGGTCAGCGGCCCGAACACCGATTGCTGCTTACCGGATTGATCCGGCGACGGCAGCGCCTGGCTGATCACGGCCGGATAGGTCGCGATATCGTGCGGGTTGACGAACGAGGCCACCGCAAACCATGGCTTGATGTTGGAGGGATCCGGGGCCGCCGCATCCGGATCGCGCGCATCGGCTTCGGCCACGACGCGGTTGTAGTTGAGCGCGAGCGCCTGGCGGCGGATGAAGGCGCAGACGGAATCGGTGAAGCCGGCGTCGCGATAGAGCCCGAGATTATTGGTCTGCGCGCCATGCGGCTCGGGATAGGACTGCTCCCAATTGTCGAAGCCGTAGCGCTGCAGCGAATGGTCCGGCGGATTGCTGACGTGCCACTTGCCGAAATAATGCGTGGCGTAGCCTGCCTCGCGCATCCAGTTGCCGAGGGTGGGAATGCCGTCGGCGGCGAGCCAGGGAAAGTTCGGCGAATCGCCGTTCTTGAACAGGCCGTCGGTCTGGGTGACGCCGGTCTTGGTGCCGTATTGCCCGGTGTAGATGGTGGCGCGGCTCGGCGTGCAGGCACTGGCGGCGATGGTGTGATTGCGCAGTAGCACCGCATTGCGCCGCAGCCGCAGCAGGCCCGGAAAGAATTTGGCGTAAGGGTTGTCGGCACCGATGTCCTCGCTGAAGCCAAGGATGCGCTTCAAGGGCTCGGCGAAGCCGTGATCGGCACCATAGGAGAAACGCGGGAAGCGATACTGATCACAGGTGACGAGCAGGATGTTCGGGCGGCTCATGACGGGCTCCTATCGATGATCTCCGGGAGGACACCCGGCGACGACGCCTTCTCTCCCATGCAGCCACGGGAGACATATGAAACCGATCACAATCTCAGGTGGTTTTCCATTGTGGAAATTCGAGTGGATGTCTCGTCGATCGCGCGGTCGGCAATGGAGTGGATCGATCAGGGCTTGCTCCCGCCGGTGATTGACTCCGCCACAGGCGCGCTTCTACGGTGATCGTGACGGTGCCCCTCGACCGGGGCTCAAAAGGGAATGCGGTGCCGAACGCGTCTCGCAAGCGACGTAATCGAAGGCCGCAGCTGCCCCCGCAACTGTAAGCGGCGAATCTCGCGTCAGAGGCCACTGGGAAATCTCGGTCCCGGGAAGGCGACGTGAAGGTGACGACCCGCGAGCCAGGAGACCTGCCGTCAGCCGTGGTCACACGCGAAGATGCCGGTCGGGGCGTTATTGGCATCGTTTTCAGGGAGGCCCGCCAAGGCCTGCATGAGACCTCGTTCGCGGTGACGTGCCACTGACGTCATGCCGAGGTCACTCGTGTCTCCCGTTCCCCATGCCAGGCGCCGTCGCGCCCTTCTGTCGTCGTTCTGCGTCCTCTCGTCATTCGCCATGCTCGGGGCTTTCCAAGCCGCCGCGCAGCAATCCGCCTCGCCCGATCTGCTGCCCCCGGTCGAGGTCGACCCGCCCCGCAAGCCGAGCGCTGCGAAACCGGCCATGTCCCGCAGAACCGGCAACGCCGCGCATCGGCAGATGCCGGCGGCAAAGCTGGAACCACCTGCCGGCACGCCGGTCGCGGTCAGTCCGACCGGGATCGTGACGCCGGTCGCCAACGTCGCGAATGCGATCACGGTCGTGACCGACAGGGACATTGCCACCCAGCAGGCCCGCACCGTGCCGGACATCCTGAGCACGGTCCCCGGACTGAACGTCGTGCAGGCCGGCGGCCCGGGCGGCCAGACCAACGTCTTCGTGCGCGGCACCAATGCCAATCACACCAAGCTGATCATCGACGGCATCGACGTCGGCGACGTCACCAACGGCAATGGCGCGTTCGACTTTGCGCATCTCTTGGCCGCCGACATCCAGCAATTCGAGGTGCTGCGCGGGCCGCAGAGCGGCCTCTACGGCTCCGATGCGATCGGCGGCGTGATCTCGGTGATCACCCGCAAGGGCGACGGGCCGGCGCGGGCCACAGGCTCGATCGAGACCGGCTCGTACCGGACCTTCAACCAGACCGCGGGACTGAGCGGCTCGCAGGACAATGTCAACTACGCGGTCAATGTCGCGCATCTGCATGCCGGCGATGTGCCGGTGACGCCATGGCAGCTGCTGCCCGCCGGACGGAAGGCGATCGGCAACGCCTATGACAACGTCACCGCCTCGACCAAGCTCGGCATCGACCTCAACGACGCCTGGACGCTGAATTCGGTGGTCCGCACCACCGACGCGACGCTGCTGTTCACCGGCGACAGCGGCTTTCCCAGCACGCCCGACGCAGCCCAGAGCAACCACACCGTTCACCAGCTTGCGGCCCGCGAGGAAGCGGTCTGGTCGCTGCTGGGCGGCCGCATCCGCAACTACTTTGGCGTCAACTATGTGAACAATCGGTCGTCCGATCTCACGGCCGGCAATCCCGTGGCCGCGGTCGCCACCGGCGAGCGCATCAAATATGACTGGCATGCGGTGACCGAGCTCGCACCACATAACAATCTTGTCGTCGGCCTGGAGCAGCAGACGGAGCGGCTGAAGACCACGGACCTTGCGGCCGAGAACGGCAACAAGGCCGGCTTCATCGCGTTGCAGACGGAGTTTGCCAGGCGCTGGTTCGTGGTCGCGAGCCTGCGCAACGACGTCAACGACCAGTTCGGCGGCCACGGCACCTACCGTATCGCGCCGGCGGTGATCCTGCCGGTTACCGAGACCAAGCTGAAGGCGAGCTACGGCACCGGCTTCAAGGCGCCGACCTTGAGCCAGCTGCACCAGGATTTTCCGGCGTTCAACTTCTTCGCCAATCCGGACCTGAAGCCGGAAGAGAGCACAGGATGGGATGCCGGCTTCGAGCAGCCGCTGTTTGCCAATCGCGTCCGCTTCGGTACGACCTACTTCCACAACAGCATCACCAATCTGATCAACTTCAACACGACCTTCACCTCCTACGCCAATGTCGGCCTCGCCACGACAGAGGGCACCGAGAGTTTCGTGGCGGCTGATCTGACCGACCGGATCTCGCTGCGCGCAGACTACACCTTCACCCGCGCAATCGATGCGGCCACCGGCCAGCAGCTGCTGCGGCGGCCGAAGGAGAAGTGGAGCGCGACCGCGGTGTGGACGCCGCTCGATGCGTTGACACTGTCGGCGACGCTGCTGCGGATCGGCAATTGGATCGACGTCAGCCGCGACGGCATGACCACCGGCCTGGTCGCGCCCGGCTACACCATCGTCAACCTGCGCGGCGACTACGCGCTGTCGGACCAGGTCAAGCTGTTCGGCCGGGTCGATAATCTGTTCAACCGACACTACCAGAACCCGACCGGGTTCCTGGCGCCCGGCCTCGGCGTGTTCGCCGGCATCCGCGTGGCGACGTCGGGCTTGCAGTGACGTCATATCGAGGCGGCTGTCAGCCGCGTCGAAACTCGACTACAATTCCACCAACAGGAGATGTTCCATGGCTCTCGACGCTCTCGCTCCCGCCCGTTCCGAGGCTCGCCTCGCACCCGTCGCACCCCGGCATGCGGCCGCGTTCTGCTTCGCGCTGCTGACCACGGCCTGCGCGCTGGCGAGCTTCGTGTTCGCCTGCGCGACGCCGTTCGCGGCCTTCGCGGTGATCGCCGCCGCCATGCTGCCGCTGCGATCGGCGCTGCCGGCCGTGCTCGGCGCCTGGCTGGTCAACCAGGGCATCGGCTTCGGCGTCCTGCACTACCCGGACGATGCCAGCACGCTGGCCTGGGGTGCGGTGATCGGCGCGGCTGCGTTGAGCGCCACGATCGCGGCCCGCGGCGTTCTGCAGGCCTTGCGCGCAAGCCAGGCCCCGCTCGCGCTCGCCGCCGCCATGCTCGGCGCCTATGCGGCCTATGAGCTGGTGCTGTTCGCGGCCACGCCCGTGCTCGGCGGCGCCGCGAGCTTCACGCTGCCGATCGTCGCCCGCCTCGGCCTGACCAGCGCCGCCTGGCTGGTCGGCCTGGTTGCCGTCTGCGAGATCGTCCGCCTGCTGACCCCGCTGGCCTCGCGCCGCACGGCGGCCTGAGCGAGCCTGCGGTCACCGATCAAACAAAAACGGCGGGCCTCGGCCCGCCGTTTTCAATTCTGGATCGTGGCAAGATCTCAGTTCTTGGTCTTGTCGACCAGCGCGCCCTTCTTGATCCAGGGCATCATGTCGCGCAGGCGGGCGCCGACCTCTTCGATCGGGTGCTGCGACAGGCGGGCGCGGGTGGCCTTGAACGAGGACTGGTTGACCTTGTTCTCCAGCATCCAGTCGCGCGCGAAGCGGCCGGACTGGATGTCGTCGAGCACGCGCTTCATCTCCGCCTTGGTCTCGGAAGTGATGATGCGCGGGCCGGTGACGTACTCGCCGTATTCGGCGGTGTTGGAGATCGAGTAGTTCATGTTGGCGATGCCGCCTTCATAGATCAGGTCGACGATCAGCTTGACCTCGTGCAGGCACTCGAAATAGGCCATCTCCGGCGCGTAGCCGGCCTCGGTCAGCGTCTCGTAGCCGGCCTTGATCAGCTCGACCAGGCCGCCGCACAGCACCGCCTGCTCGCCGAACAGGTCGGTCTCGCACTCTTCCTTGAACGTGGTCTCGATGATGCCGGCGCGGCCGCCACCGATCGCCGAGGCGTAGGACAGGCCGAGGTCATGGGCATTGCCCGAGGAATCCTTGGCGATCGCGATCAGGCAGGGCACGCCGCCGCCGCGCTGGTACTCCGAGCGGACGGTATGGCCGGGGCCCTTCGGCGCGATCATCAGCACGTCGAGATCGGCGCGCGGATCGAGCAGGTTGAAGTGGACGTTGAGGCCGTGCGCGAACACCAGCGCGGCGCCCTGCTTCATGTTGTCGTGCAGGTGCTCGCGGTAGATGTCGCCCTGCAGCTCGTCCGGGGTCAGCATCATCACGAGGTCGGCCCACTTCGCGGCCTCGGCGACTTCCATCACCTTGAAGCCGGCGCCTTCAGCCTTCTTGGCGGAGGCCGAGCCCTTGCGCAGCGCGATCGCGACGTCCTTGACGCCGGAATCCTTCAGGTTCAGCGCATGGGCGTGGCCCTGGCTGCCATAGCCGACGATGACGACCTTCTTGCCCTTGATCAGGTTCAGATCGGCGTCGCGATCGTAGTAGACACGCATTGTCGTTTCCTCTTTGAGATGGCCGGAATTGGCTGAAAGGTCAGAAACTTGGGTGAGGCACGGACGACCGGGCCGGCACGAAATCCGGCCCGTGTCTAGAGCATTTTGGGCCCCGATGGAAACCCCGATCTCGCATGGCGGCGGCGTCCTTCATGCGTCCATGAAGACGGGATAGAGCGAGGCCAGCAGCAGCACCGCCATCACGATGTTGAAGGCGCGGACGGCACGTTCTGAGCTGAGCAGCGGCCGCAACGCGGTCCCGAACAAGGTCCAGGTGATGGTCGAGCCGATCGCCATGACGAAGCTGATCGCGACCTGCAGTGCAACATTGGCGGGAAAGCGCGCGATCGCGGCATAGGCGGTGATGGTGCTGATCACCATCACCCAGCCCTTGGCGTTGACCCACTGAAACAGCGCCGCGCCCCAGAACGACATCGGCCCGCGCAGCGTCGTGTCCTCGGGCTTCGTCGATCCGGAGAAGGCGATCGCGACCGCCAGATAGATCAGGTAGGCGGCGCCGAGATATTTCAGCAGGTCCTGCAAGACGGGGTAGCGGATGAACACCGTCGCGAGGCCGAAGCCGACCGCACCGACCATGAAGGCGAAGCCGAAGCTGACGCCCATCATGTGCGGCACTGTCCGCCGGAAGCCGTAGGTCACGCCCGACGACAGCAGCATGATGTTGTTCGGCCCGGGCGTGAACGCCATCACGAAGGCGAAGGTGACGAAGGCAATGAGGAGCTGCTGGGACATCTAGTGAGCTCCCACTGCAGGCATACACGGACTCTGAGTCATCTGCTGACGTCGGCCGCGCTCCTCGCGGCGCGGGCAGTGCAACCTCGCCCCGCTTGCGGGGAGAGGTCGGATCGCATCGTCAGATGCGATCCGGGTGAGGGGGTACAGGTCTCTCCGCGAACACTCCGCGTCCGGCTGCCCCTCACCCCACCCCTCTCCCCGTAAGAACGGGGAGAGGGGGCGCACCGTCGGCTGCGCGAGAGCAAGACTCACCCGTCTGTAGTTCATTTCTAGCCCTGCCCCGCCGGCTTCTGCAGTACATAGGTCGCGTGCATCGGGGCGTGGTAGTCGGCCGAGACCGTCACGAAGCCGACCTCGCTCAGCATGCGCTCCATCACCCAGGCGAAGGTCGAGTTCTCGTCGCGCATGTGGGTGATGACGCTGTCGCGGGCGAGGTCGTGGTTCTTGATGTTGAAATCCGCCCACTGCTCGACCGAGCGCTCGACGCCGTCGGGCATGCTGACATAGACGATGTCGCGCAGGAAGAACTGCGCGCCCGGCTTCAGCGCCGCATGGATCCGCGCCAGCGCCACCGCCTTCCAGAAGTCCGGCAGATGATGCAGCGTGAACTCGCTGGCGATCAGGTCATAGGAATTCGGCTCATAGGCGAACGACAGCAGCCCCGCCGAATGCATCCGTACCGCCGTGCGGCGGTCGCGGGTGTAGATCCTGGTCAGCGCCAACATCGCCGGCGAAATGTCGATGGCGTCGACCACCGCGCCCATCAGCGCCGCTTCCGTCGCCAGCACGCCGTTGCCGCAGCCGATGTCGGCCACCCGCCAACCCGGCTTGACGCCGAGCATCTTCAATGCGGCGCGCGCACGCTCGTCGGCATCATCCCCCGAGCCGTAGATCGAGGCCACGGCATGATCGAGCCCAATCCGGTTGCGTTCGTTGTAGTACCAGTCGCGCGCCAGCATGGCTCACATCCCTTCCGATCCCCGCCCGATCGCCGCAACGCCCGTCCTGGCGACTTCCACCAGGCCGAGCGGACGCATCAGATCGATGAATTGACTGATCTTGTCGGTGTTGCCTGTGATCTCGAACACAAAACTCTCGGTGGTGGCGTCGATCACGCGGGCGCGAAATGCATCCGCCAGCCGCAACGCCTCGACCCTGGGCTCGCCGATGCCGCGCACCTTGACCATCGCGAGCTCGCGCTCGATAGCGCGCTTCGTGAGGGTCATGTCGACGACGCGGTAGACCGGAATCATGCGGTCGAGCTGGTGCTTGATCTGCTGGATCACCATCGGCGTGCCGGTCGTGACGATGGTGATGCGCGACAGGTGCTTCTGGCTCTCGGTCTCGGAGACGGTGAGGCTCTCGATGTTGTAGCCGCGGCCCGAGAACAGGCCGATGACGCGCGCGAGCACGCCGGGCTCGTTCTGCACGAGGACCGACAGCGTGTGGGTCTCGTTCGGATCGTGGCGGTCTTCGATGAAATAGGCTGACGCTGGCTGGTTCATTGGTGTCCCCGTTAAATCTCAGTCGTCATGGCCGGGCTTGTCCCGGCCATCCACGTTGAGCGGCGCGCCCGCGGCTCGTGGATGCCCGGGTCAAGCCCGGGCATGACGGCGGTGTAGGTGGTGAGCGGAGTGCACCTCATGCAGCACCCGCTTCGGCATGAGCGGCCGCCGGCATCACCCAGCGCCTGAACAGGTCGAGATCGATGTTGCCGCCGGTCAGCACCAGTCCGACGCGCTTGCCGGCCAGCTTGGGCTTCTCCTGCAAGGCGGCCGCGAGCGAGGCCGCTCCGGCGCCCTCGGCGAGATTGTGGGTGTCGGTCCAGAAGATGCGCACGGCCTCGGCGATCTCGGCATCGCTGACCTGAACGATGCGGGAGGCGCCCTTCAGGATGATCGCGAGCGCGTCCGCGTCGGGGCTGCGCGTCGCCAGTCCGTCGGCGTTGGTATCGGCGCTGTTGGTGGACACGACCGTGCGGGCCGCGAACGACAGCGCATAGGACGGCGCGCCCGTCGACTGCACGCCGACGATCTCGGTCTTCAGCCCGAGCAGGTCGCGCGCCAGGATGCAGCCGCAGATGCCGGAGCCCTGCCCGACCGAGACGTAGAGCACGTCGAGATCGGGAGCGCTGCGCAACAGCTCCAGCGCATAGGTGGCGACACCGCGCACGAGATCGGGGTGGAACGACGGCACCATGTGCAGGCCATCGCGCGCGGCGTGGCGTCCCGCCTCCTCGCGCGATTCCTGGAAGTCGCTGCCATGCTCGATCAGCTCGGCGCCGAACGCGGCCATCGCGCGGTTCTTCTCGACCGAGTTGCCCCTGGGCACGTAGATCGTCACCGGCAGGCCGTTGCGGCGGCCGGCGAAGGCGACGCTCTGGCCGTGATTGCCGCGCGTCGCGGTGATCAGGCCGCGGACATCCGGCTGCGTGCGCTTGAGATTGTCGACGTAAACGAGACCGCCGCGCACCTTGAACGCGCCGGCCGGCGTGTGGTTCTCGTGCTTGACGACGACGTGTGTCCCCAATCGCTGCGCCAGCAGCGGCCACGCATGCGCCGGCGTCGCCGGCACGGCGGCGCCGACGATGGTATGGGCCTGCTCCAACTCAGCTAATGTGAACACAGCCGCCTCCTCATACGAGCTGTCATGCCCGCGAAGGCGGGCATCCAGTACGCCGCGGCGGTCGTGGGACTCGCGACGGCCGCGGCGTACTGGATCGCCCGGTCAAGCCGGGCGATGACAGTGGAATTTGTGGGGCGCTTCTCGCTCACGATCGATCTCACATCAGCTCTTCAGTGCCGCCGGATTCAACTCACACCAGCGCCTTGCCGCCGGCGAACGCCGCGGCGGGATCGCTCGCCTCGGCCGGCAGGATCATCTCGTTATGCGCCTTGCCCGACGGGATCATCGGGAAGCAGTTTTCCAGCGCCGCGACGCGGCAGTCGAACAGCACCGGCTTCTTGACCGAGATCATCTCCTTGATCGCGCCGTCGAGATCGCCGGGCTTGCTGACCTGCAATCCGACGCCGCCATAGGCCTCGGCCAGCTTAACGAAGTCCGGCAGCGCCTCCGAGTAGGAATGCGACAAGCGGTTGCCGTGCAGCAGCTGCTGCCACTGCCGCACCATGCCCATGTACTGGTTGTTCAGGATGAAGATCTTGACCGGCAGCTCGTACTGCACGGCCGTCGACATCTCCTGCATCGTCATCTGCACCGAGGCGTCGCCGCCGATGTCGATCACCAGGCTGTCGGGATGCGCAACCTGGACGCCGATCGCCGCCGGCAGGCCATAGCCCATGGTGCCGAGGCCGCCCGAGGTCATCCAGCGGTGCGGCTCCTCGAAGCCGTAGAACTGCGCCGCCCACATCTGGTGCTGGCCGACCTCGGTGGTGATGTAGGTGTCACGGCCGCGCGTCAGCTCGAACAGCCGCTGGATCGCATATTGCGGCATGATCACGTCGCGGTTCGGCTTGTAGGCGAGCGAGTTGCGCGCGCGCCAGACGGCGATCTCCTGCCACCACGACTTGATGTCGGGCTTCTTCGCCTCCGCCTTGAACACCTGCAGGATGTCGGCGAGCACGTCGCCGCAATCGCCGATGATCGGCACGTCGACGCGGATGTTCTTGTTGATCGAGGACGGATCGATGTCGATGTGGATCTTCTTGGAGTTCGGCGAGAACGCGTCGGTGCGGCCGGTGATGCGGTCGTCGAAGCGCGCGCCGACGCACAGCATGACGTCGCAATCATGCATCGTCATGTTGGCCTCGTAGGTGCCGTGCATGCCCAGCATGCCCAGCCAATTGGGGCCCGACGCCGGATAGGCGCCCAGCCCCATCAGGGTCGAGGTGATCGGAAAGCCCGTCACCTCGACCAGCTCGCGCAGCAGCCGCGAGGCCTCGGGACCCGAATTGACGACGCCGCCGCCGGAATAGATCACCGGCCGCTTGGCCGAGGCGAGCAGCGCGACGGCTTTCCGGATCTGCATCGCATCGCCCTTGACGCGCGGCGCGTAGGAGACGTGGACGTCGGACTTGCGCGGCGGATGATAGGTGCCGGTGGCGAACTGCACGTCCTTGGGCACGTCGACGACGACAGGGCCGGGACGGCCCGTCGTGGCGACGTAGAACGCCTCGTGCAGCACCTTTGCGAGGTCGTTGACGTTGCGGACCAGCCAGTTGTGCTTGGTGCAGGGCCGGGTGATGCCGACGGTGTCGCATTCCTGGAAGGCATCGTTGCCGATCAGATGCGTCGGCACCTGGCCGGTGATGCACACCAGCGGGATCGAGTCCATCAGCGCGTCCGCCAGCGGCGTCACCATGTTGGTGGCGCCGGGGCCCGAGGTCACCAGCACCACACCCGGCTTGCCGGTCGAGCGCGCATAGCCCTCGGCGGCATGGCCGGCGCCCTGCTCGTGGCGGACCAGGATGTGCTCGACCTCGCTCTGCTGGAAAATCTCGTCATAGATCGGAAGCACCGCGCCGCCGGGATAGCCGAAGAGGTGCTGCACGCCGTGGTCGATGAGCGCGCGCACGATCATCGCGGCGCCGGTCATCTGGTTCGGATCGTGGCTCTTGTCGGTCATGGCAGGCTCCGGATCGCTTCTCGAAAGCGGGTGGTCGTTTGGTCGGTCGGTTTGGCTTGGTCGGTTCGTCTTGGGTCGGTTCGTCTTGGGTCGCTTGGTTCGGGGTTGGCGGTGACGTCCGGGCAATAAAAAAGGGCCCTGGAAGGCCCTGCGCACCGCTCGGATTTTGGATGGCCGCTAGCCATCCCCGGCGATGCGCCTGGGTACGACTACGATAAGGAGAATGGCAATAAAATTGCGCATGACGGCGAGTTGGCTTCCCAAAGGTTGCGCGAACATAACCATGGTCGCCTTGATGTCAAGGCAAAGCAGGCTGGTCAGCGCGATTTTGTCAAGGTAGCGCGGATTTTGATGTTCGGCGAGCGGTAATTTGGCCGTTGGTCTCCGATACAAGGCAATAGGCCGGATGAGAGTACGGGCTCCATCTCCAAACGAGGTCGTCATTCCGGGGCGCCCGGAGGGCGAGCCCGGAATCCATACTCACGATGGTGGATATGGATTCCGGACCCATCGCTTCGCGATGTCCCAGAATGACGACGCGGCTAGAGATTGGCCACCCACGCCCGCGCCGCCTCCGACGTCATCCATTCGAACTCCGGCAGCTGATGCCGAAACCAGGTGAACTGCCGCTTGGCGTAATGCCGGGTATCGGCCTTGCCGATGGTGGCCGCCTCCTCCCGCGCGATCTCGCCCTTGAGATAGCGGATCAGCGCCGGCACGCCGTGGGCCTTCATGGCCGGCAGCAGCGGGTCCAGGCCGCGCGCGGCGAGCCGCTCGACCTCTTCCAACGCGCCGCGCTCCAGCATCAGATCGAACCGCGCGTCGATCCGCGCATACAGCGCCTCGCGGTCCGGCGCGATGAACAGCGCCCGAGTGCTGCCCGTCGGCAGCAGCGGCAGCGAGGTCTCGGCGTGCCAGTCGGCCAATGGCCGACCGGTCGCATCGATCACCTCCAGTGCGCGGGCCACACGGGTCCGGTCGCGGACGTTCAGCCGCGCGGCCGCCGCCGGATCGCGCCGCCCGAGCTCGGCATGCAGCGCCTCGACACCGTCGCGTTCGAGCCTCTCGCGCACCGCCTCCCGCACCTCGTCCGGCACCGGTGGCACCGCAGAGAGCCCCCGCGTCAGCGCCTTGAAGTACAGCCCGGTGCCGCCGATGAAGATCGGCAGCCGCCCGTCGCGCCTGACATCCGCGAGCACCTCGGCAGCATCACGGACAAAATGGCCGGCCGAGTAGTTCACGGCGGCATCGACATGGCCATAGAGCCGATGCGGCACGGCAGCTTCTTCCTCGGCTGTCGGCCGTGCCGTCAGCACCCGGAGATCGCGGTACACCTGCATCGAATCGGTATTGACGACCACCCCGCCCGCTTTTTGCGCAAGTTCCAGGGCCAGCGCCGACTTGCCGCTGGCGGTCGGCCCTGCGATAAGCACCGCTTTGTTGTCGCTTAGCGAAGTCACCTGATGTCTCTCGTCGCCACCTTCATCTGCAATCCCGCCGATCCCGCGCTTGATACCACGATCGTGGAGGCCTTCCTGGCCGTGCTGCCACAGCCGGGCACGCCGCGCTGGCTGTTCGACGAGGTCGCCATCGACATCCCGTTCTCGCATGACGGCGAGGTCCACAAGCTCGAGGCACGCCTGCGCGACCTGCGCGGCGACATGCCGATCGACATCGTCGTGCAGCCTGAGGCCGTCAGGCGCAAGAAGCTTTTTCTCGCCGACATGGACTCGACCATGATCGGCCAGGAATGCATCGACGAGCTGGCCGATTTTGCCGGGCTGAAGCCGCACGTCGCTGCCATCACCGAGCGCGCGATGCGCGGCGAGATCGCCTTCGAGCCGGCGCTGCGCGAACGGGTCGCGCTGCTGAAGGACCTGCCGGTCAGCGTCGTCGACGAGGTGCTGGCCAAGCGCATCAAGCTGACGCCGGGCGGGCGGCAACTGGTGATGACCATGCGCGCTCACGGCGCCTATACCTGCCTGATCTCCGGCGGCTTCACGCTGTTCACCAGCGCCATTGCGGCCAAGATCGGCTTCCAGGAGAACCGCGCCAACGAGCTGGTCATCGACGCCGGCAGGCTGACCGGCGAGGTGCGCGAGCCGATCATCGGTCGCGACGCCAAGCTCGCGACCCTGGTCGAGCTGCGCGAATCGTTCGATCTCGACGAGATCGACACCCTGGCCGTCGGCGACGGCGCCAATGACCTCGGCATGATCGAGGCCGCCGGCCTCGGTGTCGCCTACCACGCCAAGCCCGCCGTCTCCGCCGCTGCGTCCGCCCGCATCGACCACGGCGACCTCACCGCTTTGCTCTACGCCCAGGGCTACACGCGCGACCAATTCGTGGACTAATCAGCCTGCAGCCCTGATATCGCAGGTGGGCAACGCGGCCGCTCAGGGTCGTCGCATGCCCGCGGCGCATCCGCGCGTTCGGAAGCCATGGTGGGCACGGCGCACGCTCGGGGGACGGAAACAACAGCAGCGTTGCCACGCCTTTGCCGACACCGACCTCTCCGTCATTCCGGGGCGCGCGGAGCGCGAGCCCGGAATCCATAGCCACGGCCGGCCATGAGGCGCGAGAAGGATGTGGCGCTGATCTTCCAAAATATGACCGCTCGTGGCTATGGATTCCGGGCTCATCGCTGCGCGATGCCCCGGAATGACGGCGGGGAAAGTCATCGTCGTCCCGTGATGACACAGATCGTCCATCTCAGCCGATTGTGACAATGAGCTGAAAATTGCGATTGCTGAACGACCGCACCCGTACCTCGTGCCGTTGTCGCCACTGCAAGCGAGATCCGCCGCGAGCCGACACGCGCTCACGCGTTTCGCGTGCGCCGCTGAAGATTTGTTTCAATCCAGCACCCTGCCGCGTAACTCCCTTCCAATCTCATTTCAGATCGCCGATCACACCATTCGCATCCCGCATCATTGCAGGTCGGGCACGGCCCTTTAACCGCATCACCAATCGATGAATTGTCAAATCATGCTGCAGCGCATATATTCCCGTCAGCGCTAGGGAGCGTCCAAGGAAAACGAAAACGGTTGCACGAGATGCAATCGATCATCGTCACAGAAGGACCTCCCGATGACCATCAAGCACATCATTCCCGGCTCTCTCGTCGCATTCGCGCTGTTGACCGGCGCGGCCACTGCCGGCGAACTGCCGAGCTACGACGTCGGCGCGCTGCCGGCGACGCCGCATCAACTCTCCGTCGTCGGCGCATCGTCCGCTGCTCAGCAGACCGTCGCGATCAATGTCGACAGCACCGCCTCGCCGCATCAGCTTGCCGTGCTCGCTCATCACCGCCGCAGCGCGGCGCTCGTCGCTCCGATCACCGTCGGCAGCGTTCGCAACTAAGCGACGCAAGCAAATCATCGTCCAATAGGCAGCGCGCGTCTCGCCAAGCGAGGCCGCGCTCCCTGTTCGGGACAACGAATGGCGTCGCGCGTGGTGAAGATCACGGACATCCGCGCCGCTGGCAGCCCAGACGACCAGTCCGCTGCACCTTTTGGGTCTTCGTACCCGGCTCGGCGGGCCGCATCGTCGAGACAGCCGCGCGAACACATTCCGGCGCGCGGCGGCGAGGCCATCCCGTGCATCAATTGACCTGACGCCAATCAGCTCGCCTGATTTCCCGACCGGGAGCTCGCGGGACGTCGCTGCGCGGGCCACGCATCACCCGCCATTGCCGGCCCGCCGCCGCGCGCCGCGCCGATTGCCCGGTCGAACCGCAGATCCGCGACCATTATTTGCGCTATTGCGCAAATACGAAAATACGCATATGTTAAGATCATGTCCGATCCCGTCCCGCTGCTCATCGCTCTGGCCGAGCCGACCCGCCTCGCCGCCCTGCGCATCCTTTGGGACGGCGGCGAGCACTGCGTCTGCGAGCTCATGCGGCAGCTCCAAGCCAGCGCATCGCGCATGAGCCGGCACATGTCCGCCCTCAAGGCCGCCGGTCTCGTCATCGACCGGCGTGACGCCCAGTGGGTCCGGTATCGGCTGAGTCCTGACCTGACGCCCGATCGCCGCGCCATCCTCGATGCCGTGATGGCGGCCATGCCTGAGCCGAACAGGAGCGCAGCATGAAAAACGAAGCTTCAACCTACCCTGACGGATCGGCATCGGCTGTGATCTGGATCATTGCGACGGCAGCTGCGGTCGCGTTGTGGTTTGCGGTCTACTGGCAGCTGGAAGCGTTCTCGGCATGGCTGGTATCGTCGCTGCCGGTGTCCCGCGACAGCCATCTGGAACAAGCCGCGCGGTTCTTCGTGTTCGACGCGCCGAAGGTCCTGATGCTGATGACGCTGGTCGTGTTCGGCATGGGCGTCGTACGCAGCTTTTTTTCGGCCGAGCGAACTCGCGCATTGCTCGCCGGCAAGCGCGAGGGCCTCGGCAATGTCGCGGCTGCGATCCTCGGCGTATTCACTCCCTTCTGCTCGTGCTCGGCGGTGCCGCTCTTCGTCGGCTTCGTCTCGGCCGGCGTCCCGCTCGGGGTGACCTTCTCGTTCCTGATCGCGGCGCCGATGGTAAACGAGGTCGCGCTCGGTCTTCTGTTCGCGCTGGTCGGCTGGAGGATCGCCGCGATCTATCTGGCCTTCGGCCTGGCGGTTGCGATCGTGGCGGGATGGATCATCGGACGACTGCATCTCGAAGGCTGGCTCGAGGAATGGGTTCGCAACGTGCGCGCAGGACAGGCGGAGCTGCAGCCGGATTCACAGACCGTCGCCGATCGGATCCGGGCCGGGATCGACGCGGTGCGCGACATCGTCGGCCGCGTCTGGGCCTGGATCATCATCGGCATTGCGGCGGGCGCATTCATTCACGGCTATGTCCCGAACGACCTGCTCGCCTCGATCATGGGCAAGGACCAATGGTGGTCCGTGCCGGCCGTGGTGCTGATCGGCGTGCCGATGTACGCCAACGCTGCGGGCATCATTCCGGTCGTCGAGGCGCTGCTCGGCAAGGGTGCGGCGCTGGGAACGGTGCTCGCCTTCATGATGAGCGTCATCGCGCTTTCGTTTCCCGAGATGCTCATTCTGCGCAAGGTGCTGACGCTCCGGCTGATCGCCGTCTTCGCGGGCGTCGTCGCCGCCGGCATCGTCGCCGTCGGCTATCTGTTCAACGCCCTGTTCTGATGAAAGGACAAGCCCCATGAAGAACGTCAAGATTCTCGGCTCCGGCTGCAAGCGCTGTGTTCAGACCGCAGCAATGGCCTCCTCGGAAGCAAGCAGGCTCGGCATCGAGATCGAGCTGGAAAAGATCACGGACTTCGCCGACATCGCTCGGTTCGGCATCGCCTCGACGCCGGGCGTGGTGATCGACGGCAAGGTCGTTCACGCGGGCGGGCTGCCGAAGGCCGAGGACATGGCGAAATGGCTGTCGGCATGATGGTGTTGCGTCCGCTGCTCGCAGCCGTCCTCCTTTTCGGCCCGGCCTTAGTTGCGCGCGCCGACGAGCCCACATGGACGCGGCGGATCATCGCGCCGGACACGGCGCTCAAGGCAGCACAGGCGGCGCTCGCGGAGTGCCGCAAACGCGGCTGGCAGGCTGCCGTGACCGTGAGCGATCCGTCGGGGCTCGTGCTGGTCACCCTGCGCGACCGTTTCGCCGGCTGGCATACCCTCGAGGCCGCGACGGGCAAGGCGCGGACGGCCGCGAGCTGGCGCGAGGCGACGAGCACGCTCGCCGCCCGGCTGGCACGACCGGACGCCGCGGAGCGGGCCATCGTCAACGTTCCCGGCGTTGTCATGGTCGGCGGCGGCATGCCAATAGAGGCCGCTGGCCAGCAGGTCGGAGCGATCGGCGTATCCGGCGCGCCCGGAGGCGACAACGACGACATCTGCGCGAAGGCCGGCATCGAAGCCGTCGCTGCGGACATCGCGTTCTAATCTCTTGGCGTTCTAATCTCTTGGCGTTCTAAGCTCTTGGCGTTCTAAGCTCTTGGCGTTCCAAGCGCTTGGCATGCTGAGCGCTTGTGCCGGCGGATCTCGAACGAGGACGGCCAACGCCGATCATTTTGCCGGAGGATACCGCGTTGTCTGACACGATGCCTCAATTGGACGAAACCGCCTTCCATCCCATCGACCGCGCGAAGCTGCTGGAGCCGGCGCTCTCCTCCCACCCTCCGCGAATCCTGCTGCTCTACGGATCGCTGCGACAGCGCTCGTTCAGCCGGCTTCTCACCGAGGAAGCCGCACGCATTCTCGCCCGCTTCGGCGCGGAGACGCGCAGCTTCGATCCGCACGGGCTGCCGCTGGTCGACGACGCGTGGCCCGACCATCCCAAGGTCGGAGAGCTGCACGAGCTCGTGACCTGGTGCGAGGGCATGGTGTGGTGCTCGCCGGAGCGGCACGGGGCGATGACCGGGGTGATGAAGACCCAGATCGACTGGATCCCGCTGTCGCTCGGGGCCGTCCGGCCGACGCAGGGCAAGACGTTGGCCGTGATGCAGGTCAGCGGCGGCTCGCAGTCGTTCAACGCCGTCAATCAGCTGCGAGTCCTCGGCCGCTGGATGCGCCTGATCACCATTCCAAACCAGTCCTCGGTGCCGAAGGCCTTCGCGGAGTTCGACGACGCTGACCG
Source organism: Bradyrhizobium aeschynomenes (assembly GCF_013178945.1). GTDB lineage: Bacteria > Pseudomonadota > Alphaproteobacteria > Rhizobiales > Xanthobacteraceae > Bradyrhizobium > Bradyrhizobium aeschynomenes. Next base: position 545,322 of record NZ_JABFDM010000001.1, on the reverse strand, counting down.
CATGAAGCCGTCGCCCTATTACGATCGCGTCGTCGACGTGATGGAAGAGCTCGTCAAGTTCACGCTGCTGACGCGCGACCGGACGGAGTACCTGGTCGACCGCTATTCCGAGCGCAAGGAGAATGCCGAGGAGCTGTCGAAGCGGGTCAATCAGCGATCGCTGTGAGGCTCCGGCCGCGCGCTCCACCCTGCCCGGAACGTCGTCGCCGGCCAGCGGGGAGCGCGGCAGTTATTTCTGAAAAAAATAATCTTCTTGCGCTTTATCTGAAGTCATGATTATCTCCGCGCATCCCGCCTCACTGCGGAGGGGCGTTGCGCGCGATCGTCACGACACGCGAGGCGGGGATGCGATGGCCGCGATGAAGCCGCAGCGTGTCTTCGGGCACGCCGACGAACGGCTTTGCTGCGGACGTGAAGTCGCAGCGTCCTGATACCCCGACGCTGGTATCAAGCCGCGATGGCGCTGACGTGCCGCGTGGTGATGGTGGCCAACAAGCCCGGCGCACCAGGGAGACTGCGTATAAGCGTGAAGACCGTCGCGCAGGGAATGCCGGTTGAAACGGCTTTGCCTGTGGTACCTGCCGCCTGCATTTTTTTCCGCAGGCGGGCCATGGGTGAGGCCTTCACCCGGCATTCCCTGCGCCCTCTGCATGTTTGCGAGGGACGAGCGATCGCAGACCTCGGGCATGATGTGCCGCGAGAACGCGGTGCCATGTCCGTCACCTGCCCAGCTGTTTGAGCCGTGAATCCATCCACCGTCGTCATCCCGGACAAGCCGTGACGCGCGAAGCGCGGCATGGCGCCGATCCGGGATCCATACGCCGCAGCAGACGTGATGGGCAAAATGCCACCGACCAGCCCGGCCCGAACCGCTCCCTTGGGGGTATGGGTCCCGGCTCAAGGCCGGGACGACAGCGAGTGTGCCGGCCCAGGGTTGCCCCGCAGGACGAACGCCGAGCCTACTGCAGGCTCAACGCCACGAAGCGAAGCTCACCGTCGGCGTTCGACACCAGCAGCAGAACCGACTTCTTGCCATCCTTCTTGAGCTGGTCGACGCGCTTCTTGATGTCGAGACCCGAGGTCACCGCCTCCTGGGCAACCTCGACGATGACGTCACCGGCCGACAGCCGCTTCTCGGCGGCGTCGGACGCCTGGTCGACGCCGGTGACGACGACGCCCTTGACGCTGTCCTTGATCTTGTAGCGCGTGCGCAGATCCTTCGACAAAGCGGCGAGATCGAGCCCGAGCGCCTTCTGGGTGGCTGGCTTCTCGGCCGGCTCGTCCTTCTTGATCGCCGCCTGCTGGACCTTCTCATTGTCCTCGAGCCGACCGAGCTTGACCTTGAGGGTCTGCTCCTGGCCCTTGCGGATGATGACGACGTCGACCTCCTTGCCGACGGCGGAGTCGGCGACGATGCGCGACAGGTCCTTCGGCTCCTTGATGTCGCGGCCGTCGAACTTGACGACGACGTCGCCGGGCTCGATGCCGGCCGGCTTGGCCGGCCCCTTGTCGTCGACGCCGGCCACCAGCGCGCCGCGCGCCGGCTTGATGTTGAGGCTCTCGGCAATCTCGTCGGTCACGCCCTGGATGCGCACCCCGAGCCAGCCGCGGCGCAGCTCGCCGAACTGGCGCAGCTGGTCGACCACGCCGGCGACCGTCTTCGACGGCACCGCGAAGCCGATGCCGATCGAGCCGCCGGACGGCGAGATGATCAGCGTGTTGACGCCGATGACCTCGCCATCGAGATTGAACAGCGGGCCGCCGGAATTGCCGCGATTGATCGAGGCGTCGGTCTGGATGTAGCTGTCATAGGGACCCGACGAGATGTCGCGGTTCTTGGCCGAGACGATGCCGGCCGTGACCGTGCCGCCGAGGCTGAACGGGTTGCCGATGGCGACCACCCATTCGCCCAGGCGGAGCTTGTCCGAGTCGCCGAACTTGACGACCGTCAGCGGCCGCGGCGGCTTGAACTTGAGCACCGCGAGGTCGGTCTTCTTGTCGACGCCGACCAGCTCGGCCTTGATCTTGGTGCCGTCGTTGAGGATCACGTTGATCTCGTCGGCGTCGGCGATGACGTGGTTGTTGGTGACGACCACGCCCGAGTCGTCAACGATGAAGCCGGAGCCCAGCGAGTTGGTGCGGCGCGGCGAGTTGTCGGCGCCGCCCCGGCCGCCCGGACCGCCACGGCGGTTCTTGAAGAAGTCGTCGAAGAACTCCTCGAACGGCGAGCCCGGCGGCACCTGCGGATTGGCGTTGCGGTTCTCCGAGGAGCCGCCCTTGGCCTCGACGGTCTGCGAGGTCGAAATGTTGACGACGGCGTCGATGACCCGCTCGGCGACGTCGGCGATCCCCTCGGGTCCGCGCGCCGAGGCCGGGACCGGCGCGAGCGCCCAGCCCGCGGCCAGGATAGCCGCAGTCAGGACGGGACGCAGGCGACGGCTGAAAGCAAGGGTTGCGGTCATCGGGCGGATCTCCAGAAAAGTCGGCAAATTCAATCGGTACAGTGCGCCGGAACCGGGCGGGGACGCAAGCACGCCCGATCGGACCGCCCGATTCATCATTGAAGGCGACCTAATACGTCAAAATGGCGCAGCCATCGCCTCACAATGGCGTTGGCCGGGCGGCAAACCCGATCGGATGAACGCCGGAAGCAGCCGCGGCGTGGCGAGGCCGGACGAGGCCCGTCAGATCGGGCGCCGGATGACCCAGATCAAGATCAGGCCGGCCACCGCCGAGCCGATGCCGACGGCCCGCAGCACGTTGTCGGGCGTGGTCATCGCGGTCTTCATGGCCCGGCGCATCCACTCCGGACTTGCCGCGAACATCAGGCCTTCGAGCACGAACAGGATACCTAATCCGATGAGGAAATCGGAAAACGCAATGGACCTCATCGGACCCGGACCTCCCGTTCGACCTTCTTGATATGTAACGGGGCGAAGCAACGGCTTCGCCCCGTCCATGTCAACTCATATTCGCCCGATCAACCGCGCTGGGCATCGAGGCAGATGCCATCAGGGCTTGGGCGCCGGCACCGCTGCGGCCGCGGTCGAGCTGGCGGTGGACGGCGTCTCCGCAGCCGGCTTCCCCGAGGGGTTGGCGAAGTAGCGGAAGAACTCCGAATCGGGCCGCAGCAGGAAGCGGGTGTCGCCGGACTTCAGCCCGTTCTCATACGCCGACATCGAGCGGTAGAAGGCGAAGAAGCCCGGGTCCTTGCTGTAGGCCTCGGCGAACAGGCGGTTGCGCTCGGCATCGCCGGCGCCGCGGGTCTGCTCCGCCTGCGAGTTGGCCTCGGCGACGATCACGGTGGCCTCGCGATCGGCCTTGGACCTGATCTCCTGGGCCTTCTGGCCACCGAGCGCCCGGAACTCCTCGGCCTCGCGCTGCCGCTCGGTCTTCATCCGGTTGTACACCGCCTGGCTGTTGGCCTCCGGCAGGTCGGCGCGGCGGATGCGGACGTCCACCACCTGGATGCCATAGGCGTCGGCCTCCTTGTCGAGCTGATCGCGGATCTTGCGCATCAGCGCCTCGCGCTCGTCGCGCACGACTTGCGTGAAGGTGACCTCGCCGAGCACGCGGCGCAGCGAAGCGTTGAGCAGTGTCCCGAGCTGGACGTTGGCGGTCTGGATCGAGCCGACGCTCTGGTAGAATTGCAGCGCGTTCTTGATCTTGTAGCGCGCGAAGGCATCGACGACGAGCCGCTTCTGGTCGAAGGCGATCACCTCCTGCGAGGGGTTCTCGAGGTCGAGGATGCGCTTGTCGATCGAGATCACGTTGTCGATGAACGGCGCCTTGAAGTTCAGGCCGGGCTGGGTGACGACGTCGACCGGCTTGCCGAACCGCACGACCAGCGCCTGTTCGGTCTGCTGCACGGTGAACAGCGAGCTGTAGCCGATGACGACGAGCACGAGCACGGTGACCAGCGCGACGATGCCTGCAACGGGGGACCTCATCGGACGCCTCCCTGCTGAGCGGCAGGCGCCGGACGGCGCGTCAGGAGATCGCCGAGCGGCAACAGCGGCACGGGGCCGCCGGATGCACCGCTGTCGAGCACCAGCTTCTCCGAACCGCCGAGCACGCGCTCCATGGTCTCGAGATAGATCCGTTCGCGGGTCACGTCGGGCGCCTTCTTGTACTCGTCATAGACCTTCAGGAAGCGCGCGCTCTGGCCCTTGGCCTCGGCGATCGCCTGCTCCTTGTAGCCCTCGGCGACCTGCAGGATCTGCGCGGCACGACCGCGCGCATCCGGCACCACCTTGTTGGCGTAGGTCTGGGCTTCGTTCTGCAGACGCTCGAGGTCGGCACGCGCCGCCTGGACGTCGCGGAACGCCTCGATCACCTGGGCCGGCGGATCGACCTTCTGCATCTGCACCTGGGTGATCTGGATGCCGGAGCCGTAAGTGTCGAGGGTCTTCTGCATCAGCTCCTGCACATTCTGCTCGATGACGGTGCGGGCGCCGGTCAGGATCGGCTGGATGTTCGAACGGCCGATCACCTCGCGCATCGCGCTCTCGGCGACCGCCTTCACGGTGCCCTCGGGATTCTGGATGTTGAACAGGAAGTCGGCGGCGCCCTTCGGCTTGATGCGCCAGAGAACGGTGACGTCGACGTCGACGATGTTCTCGTCGCCGGTCAGCATCAGGCTCTCCTCCGGCACGTCGCGACCGCCGCGGCCGCGCCGGCCGGGATCGTCATTGGCGGTGATGCCGATCGAGATCGAATTGACGCGCAGCGCCTTGGGCAGCATCACGGTCTCGATCGGATAAGGCAGGTGATAGCGCAGGCCCGGCTGCTCATCGCGGACATATTTGCCGAAGCGCAGCACCACGCCGAGTTCCTCGGACTGCACCCGGTAGAAGCCGGACAGCAGCCAGATGGCGATCGCGCCGACCACGATCAGGAGGATGCCGACGGCGCCGAAGCCGCCACCGGGGATGAACTGCTGCAGCCGGTCCTGGCCACGCCGCAGAAGATCTTCCAGGTCGGGGGGCCTTGGACCGACCGGTTGCGGTCCCGAGCCCCAGGGTCCCTTCGGACCCGGACCCCACGGGCCTCCGCCCTGATTCTTCCACGCCATCGATCGATCTCCTCCGAGAGGCTGATAGTGCACAACGCCGGCCCCGACGGTGGCCGGGTTATAAGGGACGGCCCCGCCCCTTACAACGTAGCGCTCCAGCTAAGCCCGAACCGGGTTTTGTCAATGTAAACAGGGCGGCAAGCGCCCGTTTGCCGCGGCTGGACAGGCCCGGCGCGGCCAAACAACGCGACTTCATCATTAACGGATGGTCTTGGAGTGGCGGCCGGATCGGTCCGCGGAGAGAAACGCTCACCGCCGCCGGCGATAGGTCACGTAGGAATATTCGGCCTGATCATCGGGACCCGAGGTATGACGCTCGCGCGCCGTCTCATCCCATTGCGCAGGGTCGACCACGGGAAACAGCGTATCGCCTGGCGGGCTCGCATGGACCTCGGTGATCTCCAGCCGGTCGGCCAGTGGCATCGTCGCCGCATAGATCTCGGCGCCGCCGAGGATCGCGATCTCCGCGGCTGAACGCCGCAGCGCATCGCCCCGCGCAATGGCGAGCGCCTCGTCGACGGTGTGGGTCACGACCGCCCCGGGCGCGCGAAACTGAGAATCGCGGGTGATGACGATGTTGGTACGGCCGGGCAGCGGCCGGCGCGGAAACGAGATGAATGTCTTGCGCCCCATCACGATCGGCCGCCCCATCGTCATGGCCTTGAGACGTTGCATGTCGCTCTTCTGCCGCCACGGAATGCCACCGGCGGCACCAATCACGCGGTTGTCGGCGATCGCGACGACGAGAACGATCTCGATCATGGCGCCTTCTCCGCGAGCCGAGCCAGTGCTTGGCCCGTCACCTTGCACAGCGTCCACTCGTCCATCAGCTCCGCCCCGAGCGATTTGTAGAAGGTGATCGACGGCGCGTTCCAGTCGAGCACCGACCATTGCAGCCTTGCCCAGTCGCGCTGCACGCAGGTCGCGGCGAGATGGCCGAGCAGCGCCTGGCCGATGCCGTTGCGGCGGAATGCAGGGCGGACGAACAGGTCCTCGAGATAGAGGCCGGGCTTACCGGCAAAGGTGGAGAAGTTGACGAACCAGACCGCGAAGCCCGCGACCTCGCCGTTCCATTCGGCAATGTCGCAGAACAGCGTCGGATGCTCGCAGAACAATGCGCCGGCGATGTCGACCTCGGTGGCCACGATCTCGTGGGCGAGCTTCTCGTAGTCGGCGAGTTCCTTGATCAGCGCAAATACGACGCCGATGTCGTCGGGCCGGGCGCGGCGGATGGACAGCGACATGCGTTACACCGCGACCGCGGCCTTGATGTGCGGATGCGGATCGTAGCCGGCCAGCGCAAAATCCTCGTAGCGGAAGCCGAAGATGTCCGTGACATCAGGGTTGAGCGTCATGGTCGGCAGCGGACGGGGCGCGCGGGTCAGTTGCAGGCGGGCCTGCTCGATGTGGTTGGAATAGAGGTGCACGTCGCCGAACGAATGCACGAACTCCCCGAGCTTCAGGCCCGTGACCTGCGCCACCATCATCGTCAGCAGCGCGTAGGAGGCGATGTTGAAGGGCACGCCGAGGAAGACGTCGGCCGAGCGCTGATAGAGCTGGCACGACAGCTTGCCGTTCGCCACGTAGAACTGGAACAGGCAGTGGCAAGGCGGCAGCGCCATCTTCTCGACATCGGCCGGATTCCAGGCCGTGACGACCAGACGGCGCGAATCCGGATTACGGCGGATCATGTCGACGACGTTCGTGATCTGGTCGATATGGCCGCCGTCGGGCGTCGGCCAGGAGCGCCACTGGTAGCCGTAGACCGGGCCGAGATCGCCGTTGGCGTCGGCCCACTCGTCCCAGATCGTCACGCCGTGGTCGTGCAGATATTTGATGTTGGTGTCGCCCTTCAGGAACCACAGCAGCTCGTGCACGATCGCCTTCAGCGGCAGCCGCTTGGTGGTCAGAAGCGGAAAGCCGGCGGCGAGATTGAAGCGCATCTGGTGGCCGAACACCGACAGCGTGCCGGTGCCGGTGCGGTCGTGCTTCTCCGCGCCGTCGGACAGGATGCGTTCGAGCAGATCGTGATACTGATGCATGGTTCGCGCTGGCGGCCTTTTCGCAGAAGGCGCCGAATTTAACGGCGGGGACGGCCCAGCCCTAGCTTCGAGTCGGCCCGGTCGGTCAATTATACCCTGAAAAATGTCGGGGTGCCGTCCCAAACGACAAGGGCGGAACCGATGCGTTCCGCCCTGCCCCGCGCATCGTGGTTGTCTGGCGCTAGCTCGCGGGCTTGAGCACCGCGGTCCACTTGGCGACTTCCGCCTTCACGAGCGCCGCCAGCGCCTCCGGCGTGCGGTCCGCAGCGCCGGGAATGACGCTGCCAAGCTCGAGCAGGCGCTTGCGCACGCCCTCATCGTCGAGCGCCTTGGCGGCGGCGGCATTGAGTTTGGCGATGATCGGTGCCGGGGTGCCTTTCGGTGCGAAAATCGCATTCCAGGCCTGGGCCTGGAACTTCGGCAGGCCGGCTTCCGTCGTGGTGGGAACGTTGGGCAGCGCCGGATTGCGCTCGGGCGTCGCGATCGCATAGGCCTTGATCGTGCCGGCGTTGATCTGCGGCACCGCGTTGACGATCTGGTCGCACATGTAGTCGACCTGACCGCCGACCAGTGCGTTCATCGCCGGCCCCGTGCCATTAAAGGGGACGCCGACCGGCTTGACGTCGAGGATCGAGTTCAGGAGCTGGCACGACACGTGCGAGACCGATCCGACTCCGGCATGGGCGGCATTGACCTTCTCGGTGTTGGCCTTGACGTAATCGACGAACTCCTTGGTGTCCTTCGGCGCAAAATCCTTGCGCGCCAGGATCAGAATCGGCGTGCCGGCGAGCAGCGCGACCGGCTCGAAATCCCGCTCCGGATGGTAGGCGAGATTGGGATAGAGCGGCACCGCGGCGGCGTGAGTGCCCATGTGGCCTGTGATCAGCGTATAGCCGTCGTTCGTGGCCCGGGCGGCGCGCGCGGTGGCGGTGGTGCCGCCGGCGCCCACGACGTTCTCGATGATGATGCTCTGGCCGAGCGTCTGCGCCATGTGCCCGGTGACGATGCGCGCGATGACGTCCGTCGGGCCGCCGGCGGCGAACGGTACGATCATCGTGATGCTTCGCGTCGGATAGTTCTGCGCCTTGGCCGGCGTCGTCGCCACGCCGACCCCGGCAAGAAGGCCGGCGATCACCGGCAGCCAACCGACCGAAAGTGCACGACCGCACCAGCTCATCGAAATTACCTCCCTCGTCGCCCGCTCCGCTGCGAGCCTGCGCTGGTGATAGCGGCATCACAGCGCCTTGTCAGAGGTCGATTCGACTTGCAGCTGCGGCGTGCGGCCGCAGGTCAGCCCTCGCTCTCCACGAAGACCTCGTCGCGCTTGCGGCGCAGCGTCGGCAGCACGGCGAGCACCAGCAGTCCCATCGCGATCGCGAGCAGAATGGCGGACACAGGCCGGGTCAGGAACACCGACCAGTCGCCGCGCGAGATCAGCAGCGCCCGGCGCAGGTTCTCCTCCATCAGCGGTCCCAGCACCATGCCGAGCAGCAGCGGCGCCGGCTCGAAATCATGCTTGATCAGCCAGTAGCCGACCAGGCCGAACGCGCCTGCGAGCACGACATCGACCGGCGCATTGTTGACCGAATAGATGCCGATCGCGCAGAAGATCACGATCGAGGGGAACATCAGCCGATAGGGCACGCGCAGCAGCCGCACCCAGATGCCGACCAGCGGCAGGTTGATGATGATCAGCATCAAATTGCCGATCCACATCGAGGCGATCATGCCCCAGACCAGATCGGGCTGCTTCTGCATCACCTGCGGGCCCGGCACGATGCCGTGAATGGTCATGGCGCCGACCATCAGCGCCATGACGGCATTCGGCGGGATGCCGAGCGTCAGGAGGGGAATGAAGGACGTCTGCGCCGCGGCGTTGTTGGCGCTCTCCGGTGCCGCGACACCCTCGATCGCACCGCGGCCGAACCGCGACGGATCCTTGGCGAGCTTCTTCTCCAGCGTATAGGCCGCGAACGACGCGATGACCGCGCCGCCGCCCGGCAGGATGCCGAGGATCGAGCCGAGCACGGTGCCGCGCAGGATCGCCGGCGTGGAATCCTTCATATCCTTCCGCGTCGGCATCAGGCCGGTGATCTTCTTCTGCACGAGGTCGCGGTCCATCCCAGCCCCGGCATCGAGGTTGCGGATGATCTCGGCGAAGCCGAACACGCCCATCGCGACGGTGGCGAAGCCCAGGCCATCGGCGAGCTCGGGGATGTTGAAGGCCATGCGCGAGACGCCGGTCTCGATGTCGGAACCGACCATCGACAGCAACAGGCCGAGCACGATCATCGCGATCGCCTTCAGCACCGAGCCCTTCGCGAGCACGACCGCGAAGATCAGGCCGAGCACCATCAGCGAGAAGTATTCGGCCGGGCCGAACGCCAGTGCGAGCTTGGTCAAGGGCGCGCCGAGGATCGCGATCAGAACGGTCGCGACGCAGCCGGCGAAGAACGAGCCGATCGCGGCGATCGCCAGCGCCGGGCCGGCCCGCCCCTGCTTCGCCATCTGGAAACCGTCGAGGGCGGTCACCACCGACGTCGCCTCGCCTGGTATGTTGACCAGGATCGACGTGGTCGAGCCGCCATACTGGGCGCCATAGTAGATGCCGGCCAGCATGATCAGCGCGCCGACCGGCGGCAGGCCGAAGGTGATCGGCAGCAGCATCGCGACGGTGGCGATCGTCCCGATGCCCGGGAGCACGCCGACCAGCGTGCCGACCAGCGCCCCGATCAGGCACATCAGAAGATTGATCGGCGACAGCGCGACCGCAAAACCGTGGGCGAGATTTGCAAACAGGTCCATCACGCCCTCATTGCAGAAGGAAACGCGGCAGGAGCGGCATCGGCAGCCCCAGCACGTAGGGGAACAGGAGCGCACAGCCGCCGGTCAGGCAGACCCCGACGATCAGCGCCTCACGCCAGCGCGTCTCTTGACTGCCGATCGCCGCGATCAGGAAGCTCGCGAGCCCCACGACCAGGAGGCCGAGGGGCCGAATGGCGACGGCGAAGGTGAGGATCGCAAGGGAGACGAACAGCGGCCCGCGCCAGTGATAGGTCGCAAGCTGCGCCCCCGGAGTGACGACGCCGATCACGGCCACGGCAGCGCCGAGCCCGAGCAGCAGCAGGCCGAACATGCGCGGCGCGGTTCCAGCCCCGAACGAGAATCCGCGCATGCCCTGCAGATCGCTGGAGGCCCACAGCGCGAACAGCGCGATCGCCATCAGCACAACGCCGCCGAAATAGTCCTGCGGCGCGCGCGGCCGCACCATGAACGTGAACACGGCGACGGCGATCAGCGGATAGGTGTAGATGAGGGCCAGCAGAACGTCGGAGGACAACGACGTCTTGCCGCCTGCGGCATATTGCTGCGCCAGGCTCGGGATGGCGATCGACAAGGCCGACGCATGTGCCGAGATGACCTGCAGCGGACCGCGGCCGGACATCGGGGCGACGACACCGGCCAAGGCGATCATCAGCTCGATCAGTTGCGGCGCGAAGGCAAGGACCAGAATGATCGATGCGCCAGTCATGCTGCGTGCACCAGGCGCGCTCGCTGTCCCACCTGACAATTGGCCCGTGGTCTCGGCCATGTCCTCGCCCTCCCCGATCGGCCTTGACGGCCGGCACTGTTCTCGTTCGGGGGCCCGAAGCAATCCGGACCCCGCTTCAGTTTTTGCCTAGCGGCTTTCCCTAGAGAAGGCCAGCAAAACCAAGACATCCTCCCGCGGCGAGCAGCCAGAGCGGATTGAGTCGCGTCAAGGATGCAACGACGGCCGCGATGATGGTCAGCGCGAATGCCCGCCAGTTCTGATCCGAGGCCTGCCCGAGAATCCATGCACTCGCGGCCATCAGGCCGATCGACAGCGGCACCAGCGCGGCCTGCACCATCGCGGGCCAGCGCGCGCCTTTCGCGTTCGACAGCCAGCGGCTGACGACATAAGCGAGCACGGCCGTCGGACCGCACATCGCAAGCGTTGCAACCGCGGCACCCGCGACGCCTGCGACCGAATAGCCGATCAGGGCGACGATCATGACGTTGGGCCCGGGCGACAATTGCGACAGCGCGAACGCATCGGCGAACTGCTTGTCGGTCATCCAGTGCCGGACATCGACCGCAATGCGGTGCAGTTCGGGAATCGCGGCCACAGCGCCACCTACCGCAAACAGCGAGATCAGCGCGAAAGTCCAGAACAGCTGCGACAGCGGATGATCGTCCCCGCTCATCGGGCCCACCGCGCCTTGGCATAGGTGATCGCAAGACTGAGCGGCACGGCCACCAGCAGAACCTCCTGGAGCGGCAGACGCGCCAGCCCGATCGCGACGAAGACGGCGGCCATGACGACGAGGCCGACCACGTCGCTCTTCTTCAGGAGCGGCGAGATCATGCGAAGCACCACCGAGGCCAGCAGGCCCACGGCGACGCAGGACACGCCTTCGAGCGCCCGCCGCAACGCTTCGGCCTGCCCATAATGCCCGTAGAGGGCGCCGAGCGCGGTGATCAGCAGCATCGGCGGCCCGAGCAGACCGGTGAAGGCTGCGATTCCGCCGGCGATCCCTCGCAGTCGCGCGCCGAACACCATGGCAAGATTCACGATGTTCGGCCCGGGAAGAAAGTGGCAGAGCGCAAAAGTCTCGTTGAATTCCTCCGCCGTCATCCAGCGGTGCTCGTCGACGATCGCGCGGCGGGCGAACACCAGCACGCCCCCGAAGCCCGACAGCGACATTTTCGCGAATGCGAAGAAGAGCGTGCGCAGGCTGGGCGGAATTTTCGCGATGTCGGCCGCGGGATGGACAGCCGGCGCAATCTCGGGAGGCATGATGCACTCTAGGAGGACAAAATCCGGTCTGCCAAGGCAGGACGGAAAGTTCCGTCCAACGGCCCACATTTTTGTCGAAGGTCGGGGCCCGTGGGCCCTGTGCAGCCGGCGGCCGACGGCCTATATAGGGGGTGCCGGCTTGCCGGCTATGGAAATAAATCGCCGTCGAAATAAACCATTCGGACCCGGGGGCGGTACCCGGCGCCTCCACCAAAGCCCACGGAACCATGGGTTTTGGCGGGGGCGAAATAGGATCGACGAGGGCGTAAAGGGCGAGCTTTTTCCCGGTATTGTTCCGCCGTTATCGGGCTACTGCAATAGTTGCCAACGACAACTTTGCTCCGGTTGCTCAGGCTGCGTAACGCAGTTTGAAAGACCACCTTAAAGTCCTAACGGGTTAAGCTCCGTTAGGCGGGGTTCGGAGGCACCTGGCAACAGAAGCCTCCACTTTCACGTGCACGACGCTTGGACGACGCTTGGGAGATCCTTTGCCGGGTCCTTCGTTTGGCACGCCTTCCTTTGCACCCCTTGCGTTGGTATCCCTTCGCTTTCATTCCTTCCTCTTCCGGACTTCCGCCGGCTTCTGCGCGTTCCCATATGTTCGCTCGAACCGGCTTGGCTGCTGACCTCGGCGCCCAGCCGGGGTACGATGGACGAAACGCGAGTCGGGAATGCTGCTGCCCTCACGGGCGCGGTGTTGCGGCAAGGCGGGGCGCCGCCCATCACGATACAGGACCGATCATGGCGACCGATCATATTCGATACGATGTGCTGGCGCGCGACGCGCTGCGCGGGGTGCTGCGCCGGGTGCTGAGCGATGCCGCCGTGCATGGCCTCCCGGGCGAGCACCATTTCTTCATCACCTTCTTGTCCAAGGCCGAGGGCGTGAAATTGTCGCCGCGGCTGCTCGCGCAATATCCGGAGGAGATGACGATCATCCTGCAACACCAGTTCTGGGATCTGGTCGTGTCGGAAGATCGTTTCGAGGTTGGGCTGTCGTTCGGCGGCATCCCGGAGCGGCTGGTGGTGCCCTTCCACGCCATCAAGAGCTTCTTCGACCCGTCGGTCCAGTTCGGCCTGCAATTCGAACCGTCGGAGGCGATCGCCGAAACGCCGCCCAGCCCGAAGCTTCCGGCTGCTCCTGCCCCGGTGGCCGTCGCGGCGCCGCTGCCTGGTCCGGCAGCCGACGCAGGCGAGGACAAGCCGGCCGCTCCCAGTCCAGGCGAAGGCGCTGAGGTCGTCCGTCTCGACCGCTTCCGCAAGAAGTAGGCGATTCGTCGCGCGCGGAACGGCCCGCGAGCCCATAGATTGACGCATGCTTGAACCGGCGGATGTCGGTTCGCGACCAATCATGGGCATGCGTCATGACAAAATCAGCGAGTTCATCATCCTCCGGACCGACGCGGACCGAGACCGACAGCTTCGGTCCGATCGAGGTCGCGGCCGATCGCTATTGGGGTGCGCAGACCGAGCGCAGCCGGCATAATTTCCGCATCGGGCATGATCGCATGCCGATGGGCCTCGTGCATTCGCTAGCGCTCGTCAAGCTCGCGGCGGCCCAGACCAACCGGGAGCTCGGGCTGCTGGAGCCACGGATGGCGGATGCGATCATCCAAGCTGCGCAGGAGATCATCGCCGGCAAGCTCGACGACCATTTTCCGCTGGTGGTCTGGCAGACCGGCTCCGGCACGCAGACCAACATGAACCTCAACGAGGTGATCGCCAATCGCGCCAGCGAGTTGCTCGGCGGCGAGCGCGGCACCAAGAAGCCCGTGCATCCGAACGATCACGTCAACATGAGCCAGTCGTCCAACGACTCGTTCCCCACCGCCATGCATATCGCCGCGGCACGGGCGATTTCCGGTCATCTGGTGCCGACCTTGTCCGAGTTGCTGGCGGCGCTCCGCGCCAAGCAGGAAGCGTTCGCGGGCATCGTCAAGATCGGCCGGACTCATACGCAGGATGCCACGCCGCTCACGCTGGGCCAGGAATTCTCGGGCTATGCCGCGCAGATCCACGGCGCGATTTCCAGGATCGAGACGGCCGCACGCGACCTGTTGCCGCTCGCCCAAGGGGGCACCGCCGTCGGCACCGGCCTCAACGCGGATCCGAGATTTGCAGAGCTGTTCGCCAAGCACGTCGCCGCGATCACCGGACTTCCGTTCACCAGCGCGCCGAACAAGTTCGAAGCTCTGGCTTCGAACGACGCCTATGTCTATGCGCACGGCGCGATCAACGCCGCCGCCACCGGCCTGTTCAAGATCGCCAACGACATCCGCCTGCTGGGCTCAGGTCCGCGCTCGGGGCTTGGCGAGCTGATTCTGCCCGAGAACGAGCCAGGCTCCTCGATCATGCCGGGCAAGGTAAATCCGACTCAGTGCGAAGCGCTGACCATGGTATGCTGCCAGGTGTTCGGCAATCACACCGCAATTACTCTGGCCGGCAGCCAGGGCCATTTCGAATTGAACGTCTACAAACCATTACTCACACATTGCATGATGCAGTCCATACAATTACTGGGTGACGCCGCCCGTTCATTCAGCGAACATTGCGTAAGCGGCATTCGGGCCGACGAAAAGCGGATTCGCGAGCTGATGGAGCGTTCTCTGATGCTGGTCACGGCGCTCGCGCCGCAGATCGGTTACGACAACGCGGCAAAGGTCGCGAAGGCCGCACATCAGCGCGGCACGACACTGAAAGAGGAAGCCGTGCGGCTCGGCTTCGTATCTGAGGATGAATTCGACCGCCTCGTACAGCCAGAGATGATGACGAGACCGGGAAGGTCGTGACGGTAGTCCCGTAGTACTACGGGGGGTGATGCAATTCTCGCTGTTAACCCCTAAAGGATACTCTCGACTACAAGTTCTGCTGCGTTCAGTGAATACAAAACCCGCTCGCACAGTCGCGAACGGCTATCGAACTATCAGGGAGCGATGACGTGATTGTCTGGATAACGCCAAGGCTCATCTGCGCAACGCGCATGCTCTCTTCGCAACGTTCGATGCCTTAGATGATTGGAGCAAGCATGGGGGACGTCATCAACTTGAAGCGTTTTAGAAAGCGCGTAGAGCGCGATCAGGCAGCGAAGGTCGCCGAAAGCAACCGTGCTCGCCATGGCAGGACGAAGTCCGAACGCGCAACTGACGCACAACGCGACAAGCGCGCGAATGATTTACTCGATCAACATCGTATCAATGGCGAGGACGCGTGATGAAGTCGCCCGTCGTAAAACGTTCAATCGTGGTCGCAGGTCACAAGACCAGCGTCAGCCTCGAAGAGGCGTTCTGGAACGGAATGAAGGAGATTTCGGGTCTCCGGAACATGACCCTGTCCGAGCTGGTCGGAGAGATCGACAACAATCGCCAGCAGGGCAACCTGTCCTCGGCGATCCGGCTGTTCGTGCTCGACCACTTCAAGAGCCGCGCCGCGGCCTCCTCCGGCCTCGAGCCGAAGGCGACGGTGGACAGCCGGCACACGGCATCCGCCGCGGCTCCTTGAGGCAGATCAGACGGCGGTTCGCCCGGTCTGTTTAAAATCGCTCTAAGATGCCGCGGCATTGATCATGCCGCGCTTGACCTCTTGGCACGCGATTGAAAATACAGGCTATGAGCGAAATCTGCGATACACGGCCGCCTCTGCCGCTCGGTCTGGCCCGGCGTGGCTACACCGGAACGATCCAGCATCTTGCCGCTGGCGGCGCGACGTCGTCCCTCCCGGACGTCGAGCTGGAGAGCAGACTGATCGAACTCGGCTTCGTCGAGGGCGCTCGGGTCGAAATCCTGCATGAGGGGATCGTCGGGCGCGACCCGATCGCCGTCCGCGTGGACAACATCACCGTCGCGGTCCGGCGGCGCGAAGCCATGGCCGTGATCGTGGCGTAGGCCGCGCGGAAAGCCTCGCTCATGGAAAGCCCTCTGCTGCATCTGGCCCTGGTGGGTACGCCCAACAGCGGCAAGACCTCGCTGTTCAATGCCCTGACGGGAAGCCGTCAGAAGGTCGCGAACTATCCCGGGGTCACCGTCGAGCGGAAAGAGGGCGGCTTCGTCACCCCGCAGGGCCGCCAGATCTCGCTGGTCGACCTGCCGGGCACCTATTCCCTGCGCGGCCGCAGCCCGGACGAGGAGATCACCCGCGATTTCGTGCTTGGACGCGCCACCGGCGAGGTCCTGCCCGACCTGGTGCTCTGCGTTGCCGATTCAACCAACCTGCGGTTGACGATCCGGCTTCTGCTCGAACTCAAGAGCACGGGCCGGCCGCTGGCGCTCGTACTCAACATGTTCGACATCGCCAAGCGGCGTGGCGTGACCGTGGACGTCGCGGGCCTGTCGCAGGCGCTGGGCGTCCCTGTCGTGACCTCGATCGCCGTCCGCAAGGGCGGCACCGACGATCTCCTGCAGCTTACCGATCACTTGCTGGCCCGGGCCGAGGCGGCCACCGGTGACCGCGCCAACACCTGGCGCCCCCTCACCGTTCCGGAGTTGCGCGCGACCCAGCGCGAAGCCGATCGCATCATCGCGGCCACGGTCAGCCTGCCGGAGCGGCCCGACACCTGGACGGCCCGCATCGATTCCGTCGCACTGCATCCGGTCGGCGGCCTCCTCATCCTGCTGGCGATCCTGTTCGTCATGTTCCAGGGCGTGTTCGCCTGGGCGCAGCCGCTGATGCAGCTGCTGTCGGCGGCGTTCGATGCACTCGGCCAACTGGTCCACGACCAGCTTCCCGAAGGCCTTCTGCAGAGCTTCCTGCAGAACGGGGTGATCTCGGGCGTCGGCAGCGTCATCGTCTTCCTGCCGCAGATCATCATCATCTTCCTGTTCATCCTGCTGCTGGAAGATTTCGGCTACATGGCGCGGGCCGCGTTCCTGATGGACCGCATCATGGGCGGCGCCGGGCTGCATGGCCGTGCGTTCATCCCGCTGCTCTCCAGCTTCGCCTGCGCCATCCCCGGCATCATGGCGACGCGCGTCATCGACAACCGCCGCGACCGTCTGACGACGATCCTGATCGCACCGCTGATGACCTGCTCGGCGCGCATCCCGGTCTATACGCTGATCATCTCGGCCTTCATCCCGCCGACCAAAGTCTGGGGCCTGATCAACCTGCAGGGCCTCGTGATGTTCGGGCTTTATGCGGCGGGCATCGTCAGCGCGCTGCTGGTGTCGTTCCTGGTCAAGTTCTTCCTGATGCGCGACTACCAGCCGGCGCCGTTCATGCTGGAGCTGCCGGACTACAAGCTGCCGCGGCTGCGCGGCATCGCGATCGGCGTCTACACCCGCGCCAAGATGTTCCTGCAGCGCGCGGGCACCACGATCTTCGCGATGATGGTGTTGATCTGGTTCCTGGCCTCGTTCCCGCAGCCGCCGGAGGCCGCCACCGAGCCCGCGATCAATTACAGCCTGGCCGCGATGATCGGCCAGGCGATCGCGCCCCTGCTCACGCCCGTCGGCTTCAACTGGCAGATCGCAGTGGCGCTGGTGCCCGGCATGGCCGCCCGTGAGGTTGCCGTCGCTGCGCTCGGCACCGTCTACGCCATCGAAGGCGGCAAGGAAGCGGCCGAACAGATCGGCCAGGTGCTGGCCAGCAAATGGAGCCTCGCCACGGCGCTGGCGCTGCTCGCCTGGTACATCTTCGCCCCGCAATGCGCCTCGACTCTTGCGGTCATCCGCCGCGAGACCGGCAGCTGGCGCTGGATGGCCGTGACCTTCGTCTACATGTTCGCGCTCGCCTACGCGGCTGCGTTTGCGACCTACCACATCGCCGTCGCGATGGGCGCGGGCTGAGTCATCCCCGCGCCCGGACGCGTCACCGCGATGCCTCCACATGCAGCGCGAAGCCGCGCGCATCCGCATCGCCGAGCTCTGGCCGCAGCTGCATCGAGGGAATCAGATAGTCGCCGTGGTTCTGCCGCCGGTATGGAATGGTCTGATCTGTAAACAGCGTCCGCATCCGTGCACGCAGTCGGTCAGCGATCCCCTCAAAACCGGCCTCATCGACGCGGCTAGCCTTGTGCGCCACGAACGCCGGCAGCACGTCGAAGCCGGGATAGAACAGGATGCCGTGGTTGATGGGAAACAGGAGGTCGTCGATCGGCCCGTTGATGCCGCGCTCGGAATAATGCTCTTCCCAGCCGCCCGTGGTGACCACCAGCATCGCGCGCTTGCCGGCGAACACGCCTTCCCCATAGCGATTGCCCCAGCGCTTGTCGCTGTGCTCGCCGACGCCATAGGTGAAGCCGTAGGAATAGACCCGGTCGACCCAGCCCTTCAGGATCGCCGGCATCGTGAACCACCACAGCGGAAACTGCAGGATGACCGCGTCGGCCCAGAGCAGCTTGTCCTGCTCGGCCCGAACGTCGTCGGTGAGCGTGTGGGTCTTGAAGGCTTCGCCCGATGCGGTGGCGACGTTCAGACGCGCTTCCGCCGGCAACTGCGGGAAGTCGGTACGGTCGGCGGCCGGCTTCCAGCCCATTGCATAGAGGTCTGAGACCTTCACCTGATGGCCCTGGGCCTGGAGTTCGGCGACGGCGACATCGCGCAGGGCACCGTTGAGCGAGCGGGGTTCGGGATGGGCAAAGACGAGCAGGACGTTCATGGCTGGATCCTCTGCTGGAACTCGCCAAGACATAGACGCCACCTCACTCATCCACTATACGGCCTATATCGATAATATTATGCCGCTTTATGGATAAGTCCGACGTCAGCATCGTCAACATGCGCAGCTTCGTCCGGGTGGCCGAGCGAGGCAGCCTGTCCGCGGTCGCTCGCGAGCTCGGGATTGGCCAATCCACCGTCTCGCGACACCTGCAAGAGCTGGAACACACGATCGGCGTGCCGCTGCTCAGCCGCACCACCCGGCGCGTGACCCTGACCGACGAGGGCAGCCGCTATTACGCGAACTGCGTCCAGATTCTCCGCCTGATCGACCAGGCCGGCGACGAGGCACGCGGGGCGCGGGGCGCCGCCGCAGGCACCATCCGGATCTCCTGTACGGCGGCCTTCGGAATCCTGCACATCACGCGGCTCGTCTTCGCTTTCCAGGATCGCTACCCGGATATCGCCATCGATCTCAATTTGACCGACGAACGCATCGACCTCGTGCGCGAGGGTGTCGACATCGCGCTGCGCCTCGCCCCACTCATCGACAGCTCGCTGAAGCTGCGGCCGCTCGGCTACTCGCACCGGCTTCTTGTCGCCTCGCCGGGCTATCTGGAGAAACGCGGCACGCCGCGCACGCCGCAGGACCTGATCGGGCATGACGGCATCCGCATGACCAATGTTGCGGGCAGCGAGATACTCGTCCTCATGGGACCGGACGGAGAGCGCCACGAGGTGCCGTTCAGAAGCCGCTTCCGCACCAATCACGGACTCGGGGTTCGGGAGGCCGTGGTGGCCGGGCGCGGAATCGGCGGGAGCCATGCCTGGCTGGTGGACGACCTCATTGCCGCGGGCAGACTGGCGGTCATCCTGCCCGATCACCGTCTGTCATCGACGCCTCTCAACATGCTGATCGTGCCGGAGCGCGCGGGCATCGCACGCGTGCGGCTGCTGATCGACTATCTCGCCGAGGAGATCGTCCGCCTGCCGGGCATCCGGCCGGAGCCCTGACTCAAAGTCGCGGCATCGTATCCGGCCGAACCTCGCGTGCCTGCGCGGCCAGGCGGATTGGCGCATTGACCGCACCGAAGCCTTGGTAGTTGCGCCGCTGCACGATCTCGAAGAAGAAGCGTTCCTCGAAGATGTGGGTGTAGACCTGGAAGAACTCGGCGTCACCGTCACGGTCGTACAGGATCTCGTTGGCGCGCAGTGCGGCGATCGTCTCGGGCGCAAGATCGTATTTGGCTTCGAGATCGTCGTAATAATTGTCGGGGATGTCGAGGAATCCTGCGCCTCTGGCGCGCATCTCGGCCACCGCAGCAAAGATGTCGTCGCAGGAGAACGCGATGTGCTGGACGCCAGAGCCGAAGAATTCGGAGATGAAGCGCGATGACAGCGTGCGCGTCGCCGTGGAGCCGTTGAGGATGAAGCGCAGGCTGCGATCACCGTTGACGATCGCCTGGCTCTGCACGAGGCCTCTGGGGTCGGCGATCTCCATCTGCGGCAGCCGCGAGAAATCGATGATCCCGGCATAGAAAAGTAGCCACGACAGCATTTCTTCGTGCGGCATCGACTGAGCGATGTGATCGACCGCAACGAGCCGATCGGCGGCCTTGTCGCTGACGACGGGCTCGAAGTCCACATCCCAATGCCGGCCATGCGTGTCGAGAAAATACAGCAGGCTGCCGCCGACGCCGTGAATCGCCGGAATCTCCAATTCCCCCGGCCCGACCGGCTGGGTGAAGGTGCGCGTCTTCAAGGACTGCGCGCGGGCCATGGCCCGATCGGCGCTGTCGACGTCGAGCGCCAGCGCGCAGACGCCCGGACCATGCGTCACATAGTGCGAATGCGCGAAGCTCGCCGGCTCGCAATTGATCACGAGCTCGATCGCGCCCTGCGACCAGCGCTGCACCGCCTTGCTGCGATGCCGCCCGGTGTTGCGAAAGCCGAGCTGCGCGAACAACGCGGCGAGCAACTCCGCCTTGTCCTCGCTGACGGCGAACTCGACGAAGCCGATGCCATGGCTCTTCACACGGGGCTCGAACCGCGATTCCGAAGCGGCAGGCACGTTGCCGGCAAGATCATCCTGCAGCAGCAATAGCGAGCGCATGCCGTCGAGCGCGGTGCGCGGCGCCGAGCCCGCTCGAAACTGGTCGTTGAAGATTTCGAGCGACAGCGGCCCCGTATAGCCGGTCGCGGCCACCGCCTCCATGAACTCGCCGACCGGCAGATCGCCCTGCCCCGGAAAGCTGCGGAAATGCCGGCTCCAGGACAGCACGTCCAGTTCGAGCTTGGGCGCGTCGGCCAGTTGCACCAGGAAGATCTTGTCGGCGGGAATCGCGCGGATCGCATTGGTCGGCAGCGCCGGCGCCAGCGCATGGAAGCTGTCGAGGATGACGCCAATCGCCTTGTGATCGGCGCGACGCACGATCTCCCAGGCATCGCGATAGTCATGGACGTGACGGCCCCAGGCCAGCGCCTCGTAGCCGACGCGCAGGCCGCGTTTGGCCGCGCGCTCACCGAGCTCGTGGAAGTCGGCGGCAGCGCGGTCGATGCCGCCGAGCGAAGCGGGCGACACGGTGCTGCAGATCAGCAGCAGATCCGTGCCGAGATCCTGCATCAGGTCGAACTTGCGCTCGGCGCGGACGAAGTTGCGCGCGCGCTGCGGCTCCGGCATGCCCTCGAAGTCGCGGAACGGCTGATAAGCGCAGATCGACAGCCCGAGGTCGCGGCACATCTGCCCGATCTCGCGGGGACGCATCCCGAACGCGACGAGATCATTCTCGAAGATCTCGACCTGCTCGAAGCCGGCGGCCGCAATCGCCCTGAGCTTCTCGTCGAGCGCGCCTGAGATGGAAACCGTTGCGATCGAGCGCTGGTTCATGCGACCGTCTCCTCCATCGCGCCGCCCAGGAACAGCTGGCCGACGCGGGGATCGGCCAGCACGCGATCGGCCTTGTCGATGATCCTTGTACGACCGAGCTCGAGCACGATGCCGTAGTCGGAAATCTCGAGCGCCGAGCGTGCATTCTGCTCGATCAACAGCACCGAGACGCCGCGCTCGCGCAGCTGCTTCAGCATGTCGAACGTCTGCTGCACCATCAAAGGCGACAGGCCGATCGAGGGCTCATCGATCAGCACCAGTTGCGGCTCGAGCAGCAGCCCGCGCGCGATCTCGAGCTGCTTCTGTTCGCCGCCCGAGAGAGTCGATGCCTGACGGTCCGCCTTCTTGCGCAGCACCGGGAACACGTCCAGCGCCGCCTCGACGCGGGCAGGGAGATCGATATTCGCCGGCGCGGCCACGCCGCCGAGCTCGATATTGTGACGCACCGACAACTCGCCGAAGATGTTGCGGCCTTGCGGGATGTAGCAGATGCCGGCGCCGAGCAGCGCACGCTGGCTCAAGCCCGTGACATCGCGGCCCTTGAAGATCACCTTGCCTTCGCGCAGCTTCAGGAGACCGAAGATCGCCTTGAACACGGTCGACTTGCCGGCGCCGTTCGGGCCGATCACCGTGGTGATCGATCCCGCCGGCACCGAGAAGGTCGTGCCGTTGAGGATCGTCATCTTGCCGTAGCCGCCGACGAGGTTCTGGACGTCGAGAATGGGATCGCTCATGTCGGCTCCCTCAATGTCCGAGATAGGCTTCGATCACGGCCGGATTGGCCCTGATCTCGTCGGGCTTGCCGATCGCCAGCACCTTGCCTTCCGCCATCACCATCACCCGCGAGCACAGCGACATCACGAACTCCATATTGTGCTCGATGACGACGAAGGTGGCGCGGCGCTCACGATTGATCGCGATCAGCCGCTCCTTGAGATCGCCGAGCATGGTCGGGTTGACGCCGCCCGCGGGCTCGTCAAGCAGCACGAGGCGCGGACCGCCCATGAAGGCCATGGCGGCATCGAGCAGCTTCTGCTGGCCGTACGACAGGCCGCCGGCCGGCTCGTTGGCGAGATGCTCCAGCTTGAAGAAGCCGATCATCTGATCGGCAGTGGTGGTGAGACCGGCGTCCGACGGCCCGAGCAGGCGCGACAGCATGCTACCGCGATGCTCCTGCCCGGCGAGGATCAGATTGTCGCGCACCGAAAGTTTCGGGAACACCTGCAGCAGCTGAAAGGTCCGGCTGACACCGAGACGATTGAGCTCCGACGGCCGCTGCCCGGTGACGAGCTTGCCATCGACCCTGACCTCACCCGCGCTCGGGACCAACTGTCCGAGAATGCAATTGAACAAGGTCGACTTGCCGCAGCCATTGGGCCCGATCAGGCCGAGAATCTCGCCCTCCTGCACATCGAAGCTGACGCCGTTCACGGCAGTGATGCCGCCGAAGCTCTTCTTGACGTCGCGAACGTCGAGGACTGCGGTCATTGCGCGGCCTCCAGCTTGGACTGAGCGGCGGCGCGCAGCGCGGACGCGGCCTGGGTCCGCCTTGAGCTGAGATAGCGATCGAGGATGCCGAGAATGCCGGAGGGCGAATAGATCAGCAGCACGATCACGGCGGCCGCATAGAGCATCAAATAATAGCCTTCGGCAAACCGGAGCCATTCCGGCAGCAGCACGGCAATCATCGCGCCGAGGAACGGACCCAACATGAAGCCAGAGCCGCCGACGATCACCATCATCAGGAGATCGAGCGAGAGCTGCAGGTTGAATGGCACGGGGTCGACATATTGCGTCAGCGGCGCATAGAGCACGCCGGCAATGCCGCCGAGCACGGAGCCGATCGCAAACGCCATCAAGGTGTAGCGGCGGGTGTCGATGCCGAGCGATTGCGCCCGGATCGGATTCTCGCGCAGCGCCATGAAGGCGCGGCCCCACGGCGAGCGGATCAGCCACCACATCGCGAGCGTCACGAGGCCGAGCGATCCGATGCAGAGATAGTAAAATGGCAGCGGCTTGCGGGTGGGAAAGCCGAAGACCTCGGGACGCGGAATGTTGCTGATGCCGTAGATGCCGTTGGTCAGCCAGCTCTCGTTGCGGAACACAAGGAACATCAGGGTCGAGAACGCCAGCGTGACGAAAGCGAGATAGTGATGCTGCACCCGCAGCGCCGGATAGCCGAGCAGCCAGCCGACGACGAAGCAGATCACGATCACGAGCCCGAGCGCCGCGATCAGCGGCCAGCCATGGGTGGTCAGGATCGCCGCGCCATAGGCCCCGATGCCGACGAAAGCGCCCTGCGCCAGCGACACCTGCCCGGCATAGCCGAGCGTCAGGTTCAGGCCCATGGCGGCGATGGTCATCACCGCCCACTGGCTCAGGATATAGAGGCCGTAGCGGTTGAAGTTCATCGGGATGATGATCAGGCCGGCGACGACGATGATCGACAGCGCAACGAGAAGCAGTCGGTTGTGCTTGCTCATACCGTGCGCTCCTCGGCTCGACCGAGCAGGCCCTGCGGCCGGAACAGGATCATCAGGATCAACAGCAGCATCGGCACGGCGGCGCGATACTGAGTGGAGATATAGGCTGCGGCGAGGTTGTCGACGACGCCGATCAGGAGGCCGCCGGCGATGGCGCCGCGCACCTGGTTGAAACCGCCCACGATGGCGGCGATGAAGGCCGCCTGCCCCAGCACCTCGCCGCTGGAGAATTTGGCGAGATAGATCGGCGTGATCAGCAGCGAGGCCAGCGCCACCAGCACGGCGTTGATCAAGAAGGTCAGCAGGATCATGCGCTCGACGGGTACGCCGATGATCCGCGCCACCGTCGGGTTCTGCGCCGCCGCCTGCATCTGGTGGCCGAGCGAGGTGCGGTTGAGCAGCATGGTCAGGCCCACGACGGCCAGGATCGCGACGGCGAGCACGCCGAGGCTCTGCAGCGAGATCGCACGGCCGAGAACACTGATATCGCCGGCGGGAACGATCGATGGAAACGGCGAGGCCTCGGCGCTGAAGAACTGCTTCACGGCCTCCTTGATGCCGATCGCCAGCGCCATGGTGGCGATCGCCAGCGGCAACACGCCATGCCGCAACATCGGATCGACCAGCAGCATCTTGAAGGCGAGGCCGAGCAGCAGCGCCGACAGCAGCACGCCAACGAGGACCGCGAGCCAGAACGGCGCGCCGAGATGCATCACTGCAAGCATAAGGAAGGCCGGCAGCATCACGAACTCGCCCTGGGCGAAGTTGATGGTCTGCGAGGTCTGCCACAACAAGGTGAAGCCGACGGCAACGAGCGCGTAGATGGCGCCGGTGGCGAGACCCGCCACGATCAGGTCGAGCAGATTGGACATGGTTTCCCCGTGAGCCCTTGGGCGACGGCGGCACCGGACATCACCCCTCCAGCGCCGCCGATCGACCGGTCCCGTTAGTTGAGCTTCGGCAGCACCTGCTTAACGACCTGCTTGCCTTCGACCACCTCGACCAGGAAGCCCTGGCGGTCGATGTCGCCGTTCTGGTCGAAGGTGACGTCCATCAGGATGTTCGGCTCGGTCGAGGTCTTGATGGTCAGACCGTGAAGCGTGTCCGCGAAGGCCTTGGAGTCGACCTTGCCCATCTTCTCGGTCGTGGCCTTGACCATGTAGATCGCTAGATAGCCCTTGAGACCGTTGTGGTCGGGCACGTAGTTGTACTTCTTGACGAAGCGGTCGCGGAACGCCTTGACGGCTTCCACCGGCGCGTCGGTGGTGAGGCCGACATGGCCGCGGGCGCCGTTGGCGGCATCGCCGGCGAGCTCGATCACCTTCTGGCCGACCAGCGTGGTCTCGCCGATCAGCGGCGCGGTCACGCCCTGGCGCTTGATCTCCTTCAGGATGCGCGCGCTCTCTTCCTCGTTGACGTAGATGAAGACCGCGTCGGGTGCCGCCGCCTTGATCTTGCTGACGTCGGCGGCGAAGTCCGCCTGGCCGGCTTCGGTCGACAGGTCCGCTGCGACCTTGATGCCGAGGCGGTTGAACTCCTTGGTGATGACGTCGCGTCCGCCGCGGCCGAAGTCGTTGTTGACCCAGACCACCGCGACCGACTTCGCCTTCAGCTCGTCATTGATATACTTGGCGACCTTCGGCATCGAGGACTGCTGGCCGAACGAGGTGCGGAACAAGAACTTGTTGCCGGCCTGCGTCAGCTCAGCGGCCTCGCCGCCCATGATCTGGGTGATGCCGGCCTCGGCCGCCAGCGGCGCCGTCACCTTGACCGAACCGGAATAGCCCGGCCCGAGCAGCACGTAGGGCTCGCCGTCGAGCGCCTTCTGTACCTGGGCACGCGCGACGCCGGGGTTGGACTGGGAGTCGGCGTGGCTGACCTCGATCTTGCGGCCGAGAATGCCGCCCTTGGCGTTGATCTCCTCGACGGCGAGGTCGATGCCGTTCTTCCAATTGTTGCCGACGGTGGCGCCGCCGCCCGAGAGCTCGGCGACATTGGCGATTTTGATGGGGGCGCCGGATTGCGCGTAGGCGGCTCCGGACAGCAGCACGGCCGAGCACAGGCCGGCCAGGACGATCGATCTCACGTTGTTTCCTCCTCTGTCTTAAACGCTTGTTTGCGTTTCTTGCTTGAACTGATGTTCCGACGCGTATTGGCCGTCGGCTCAGGCGGCGTCAACCGCCGGATATCTCTCCACCATGTGATTGTCGAACGCCGCACCCATCGCCTCGGTCGAGGGGGACAGCCCGGTGAACAGCTCGAACGCGTCGGCGGCCTGGTAGATCGCGAGCTCGCGCCCGAGCAGAACCTGAGCGCCCCTCGCCCTGGCGGCTTTGAGAAGCGGCGTCCACAACGGCGAATAGACGGCGTCGGCGACCCAGAGGTCGGCGCGCAGCAGATGCTCCGGCACCGGCGTACCGCGGTTCGGCAGCATCCCGATCGGCGTGCCGTTGACGACGCCGACCGCACCCTGCAAGGCCTCATCAACGCTGTCGACAACCGTCACCTTCGTACCGGCCGGCAGCAGACTCGCCAGCCTCTCGGTACGCACCCGCTCGGTGTCGAAAATCCGCAAGCCAGCAACGTTCAGGTTCGCAAGTGCGAAGGCGATCGCCTTGCCGACACCACCCGCCCCGATCAGTGCGACGACGCCGCGTCCGCTCTGGCCGACGAACGGCGCGACAGCGCGCTCGAAGCCGGTTGTATCGGTGTTGTGGCCGATCAGCCGGCCGTCGCGGACGACGACGGTATTGACGGCCCCCATCGCCGCCGCCTTCGGCGCGAGCTCGTCGAGCAGTTCGACCACGGCTTCCTTGTAGGGATAGGTCACGTTGACGCCGGCAAAGCCGAGCCGGCGCACGCCCTCGAGCAGCGACGCCAGTCCCGCGCGGTCGGCGCCGGCAACCTCGATCAACTGATAGTGGCAGCGCACGCCGAGAACCGCCGCTGCGTGTTCGTGCATGGCGGGAGACGCCGAATGCGCGATGGGCGCGCCGATCAAGCCGGTCAGGAATTTGCGGGATTTGAGCGCGGAAAGATCAGCCACGTTCGCTTCAATCTCTGCTGCCGCCTCGCGCGATCGCCGCACGAGCGATGAATGTCGCTGCGGACGATAGCGCGTCTGTCCGCTAACACAATTACCCAAATATCCGCCGAACCTAACATCATGTTATCTTTTGCCGGCGACCTTCACGGACTTCGCCGCCGGCGGGCGGCCCGGCTCCAGAGCGCGCATCTCGGCGCGCAGGCAATCGATGAAGTGCTCGGCTGAGAGCGACAGCGGCGTGCCGCGCTTGACGGCGATGTAGGTGTCGAAGCGCGTCGGCTCGGCGATCTTGATCAGCTCGATGCCGGGATAGCCGCCATGGGCCACCGTAAACTGATCGATGACGGCGATGCCCAGCCCTGCCTTCACCAGTGCGCAGACAGTGGTGCCGAAGCGCGCCTTGATCGAGATGTTGTAGCTGAGTTTGTTGCGCGCGAAGATCTCCGCCATGATGCGGCCGTAAGGGTCGTTCGGATCGATGCCGATCAGCGGATAGCGCGTCATCTCCGCAGCCGAGACCTGCTTGCGACCGGCGAGTTCATGGCCGGGCGGGACGATGCAGAACAATTCGCCCGACGCGAGAGGCAGGAATTCGAGCGCGGAATGATCGAGACGATAGCTCATCGCAACGCACTCGCCCTTGCCCAGCATCAGATAGTCGATCGCCTCCTCGATCTTGAGGATGTTGATGTCGATGCCGAGGTCGGGATACCGGCGGCGGACGCGCTCGATCGCGCGCGGCACCATCACCTGGGAAATGCTGGGCACCGAGCCGATGCGCAACTCCGACAGCGCGCCGCGGCCGATGTTGGAAATGATGTAGCTGAGGTCGTCGACCTTCTCGTAGACGCTGTTGATCTGCTCGAAGATGTTCTGGGCTTCAGGCGTTGGGAAGTAGCGGCCGTTCTGGCGCTGGAAGAAGCGGATGCCGAGCGAGCGCTCGGTGTACTTCACGAGACGGCTGACGCCGGGCGCCGAGACCTTCAGCAGCCGCGCCGCGCCGTTGATGGTGCCCGTCACCATGACCGCGCGGATGACCTCGACCTGGCGCAACGTCATCATCGGCGCGGTCCTTCCCCGACGCGCCCGAACGTCATGGGCTGCCCGGCGGCGTCAGCACGACCGGGGGACGGGGCACGGGCCGTGGGCGCGGCGGCAGCGCGCCCGGCGCAGGCTTGATTTCGACCGGCGGCGGCAAGGGCGCGACCTGTGGCTGGCTCGCCGCCACCGGCGCAGCCGGTGGCGGCGGCGCAGCGGCGGGAGCCGACAGCGGCGCATTGAGCGGCGGCACGGCCGCACGCGGACCACCGAGCTTGGCGCGCGGATCGCGGCGCGGATCACGCCCGGGCAGCGGCACGTCAGCTGTGCCGGGCACGGCCGCATTGGCATCGGGACCGCCCGGCAGCGACGCCGTCGACGACGGATAGGCCGGCGGCACCTCGCCGCGCGCGATCGCATCGAGGCGTCGCGTCTCGCGATCGATGGCGCGGACCGCAAGCCAGGACGACAGCGACGTCACGTCAACGGCCCGCGTCAGCGCGTCGGGCGTGCCGACCACGAACAACTGCAGCTCCGGGCGGCTGTTAGCGTTGCCGACAGTGTTCGAGCTCAGGCTGGCGCGAATGTCGGCCTGGTCGGCTGGAATGTCGAAGCCTCCCGAGACGATCGCGCGCGCGCCCTGTGCTTCCAGCGTCGTGGCGCCGACACGCACGCGGCCATCGCGAATGATGAAGGGGATCTGCGCCGATGCGACCGGCAGGCTGCCGGATGTCAGCACCGGCTCGACCACCTGCCGAAGCTTGCCGTCATCGCTTACCTGTCCGGCGTCGGCCGCGCGCAAGGCGACGTCGAACACGCGCGGATCGAGATTCGGAATCGACGCATTGTCCAGCGTCACGGTGCCATTGCCCGAGAGCGCGTTCACCAGCCCCTGTACGCTGCGCCCTTCGGCGGCAAGCGTCATCTGCGCTGAAACCTTGCCCGCCGGCATCTTGAGGCTGCGATAGCGCAGTGCGCCGCCATCAACGCCGGCGAGTTCGACACGGCCGTTCAGGACGAGGCCGTTGGCATTCGGCCGCGCCTCGACGGTCGCCGTCAGTTCGCCGCCGCCGAGCTTGCCCTTGAGGTTCTCGATGGTGAGCGACTGGCCGTCGCTCTTGATCGCGCCGCCGAGCGGACGCAGATCGATCCCACTCATGACCGCGCCACTCAGCGACTGGAACGAGACGCGGCCGCGCCACCCTTTCGAGAGGCCGGCTCCCAGCGGCTCAGCCTGCTCGCGCCCGGCCGCGCCGATCAGCACCGAAAAGACCTGGGGAACATCGAGCGCGTCCAGCCCGAGCTCGCCTTCGATCTGCTTGTCGTCGTCGAGATTCACCGCCACCCGGCCGCGCACCCGCGAGCCGCCGACCGTGCTGTCGATATCGTCGAGCGTCGCCCGGCTGCCGGAGAGTCCAAGCCGCCCGAACAGGCGGATGTTCTGCGCGGCCGTATCCTGCGGCTTCAGTCCAAGCAGCGGAGCCAGATTGGCGGCACGCAGGCGGAGATTGACATTGGCCTTGGTGGCATCGCCCCAGGGATCGACAGTGCCCTGCGCATCGCCATCGAGTCCCGCACCGGAGAGCTTGGCCGTCACCCGCAGCGGCGTCCGCCAGCTGCCGGCCACGCTGGATTGAAACTCGGCGGGACCATTGCCAACGGCTGCAACGCGATCCAGGCCGAGCAGCGCCAGCACGACATTGCCCTGCTCGGCAGAGACCCTGCTCTCGATGCCGAGCTCGGTGCGGTCGATGGCGTCGACCTCGAAGCTGCGCAGCGCGGCTGCCGACGGCTTGGCCGTCAACGTGGCCGAGCCCTTCAGCTGCGGCGCATCGAGATCGAGCACAGCCTTGGCCTGGCTGCGGTCGGCATTGGCGGGATCCTTGGCGAGGTCCAGCGTCAGCTTCAGCCGCGCCGCGCCGGCAGGCGTGCCCAGCGCATCGAATCGCGCGGCGATCTGCGGCGCGAAGGGCTGCACCAGTGCCGTGATCTCCTTGAGCGATCCGGCCATTGAGGTCACGGCAAGCCGCCCGGTGGCGTCGGCGCGATCGAAGCGGCCGGAGCCTTCGCTCGTCACGCCGCCGCTCTGGCCGAACTTGAGCTGGTCGACCGCAATCGTCTTCGGATCGTAGGAGAAGCGTGCCGTCAGCGGACGCAGTTCCTGGCCGCTGAGCTTGGCGCGGCCGACATCCAGCGCGACGCTGGCCTCGGCGGGCCACTCGCCGGTGACGCCGACCAGCGAACGCGTCACCGCCATGGCTGCATCGAGATCGAGCCTGTCGCCTTTCAGCACCGCCTCGAAACGCGAGCCGGCGCCGGTCGAGCGGTTGAGCAGCGCAACGCGGCCATCGACGGAGCCGCCATCGATGTCCGCCTTGAGGCTGGTGATCGCGACCCGGTCCGGCGCCACGTTGAGGTCGCCGCGCAGGCGCAGCGGGCGCTGGGTGCGGTAGCTGCCGTCGCTACGGCCCTGCAACCAGGCCACCAGCGTATCGGGCTCCGAGGAGTCGAGATCGAGCGCGCCGGTGAAGCCCGCCGTCACGGCGGTCGAAATGCCGATGGTTCGGAAGGTCAGGCGTGTCGAGCCCGGCGCACGCAGATCGACCTTCTCGAGGCTCCAGGCTGTCGGCTCGTTGTGCAGGTCGGCGGTGAAATTCTGCACCGGACGCCCCGAGAGCATGATCTGCTCGGTCGAGAACTGCACGTTGGCCGGCATCGGCAGGGTCGGCAGCTGGGCGATCCAATTGCGCAGCGCCGGCAGCACCAGCGCTGGCGCGATGGCTCGCCTGTCCTTGACCTCGTCACCGCCGGCGAGAAGCTTGTCCGCGTCGAGCTGACGTGCGGAGAGCGATGCCTTCAGCGTCGGGGTGGCGCCGAAACGGATGTCGCCATTGCCGGCGAATTTCAACGAGCGATCCTCCTGGCCGAAGCTGACCTCGATCTGGTCGAGCTTGGCCGCTGCCTGGTCGCCGACGATCTTGGTGGCGATGCGCCACGGCGTGGCGACGGCTTGGCTCGCGGTTCCGGACGGCTTGGCGGACGGCTCTTTCGCGGCCTGATCCCTGGCCGGCTTGTCCTTGCCCTCACCCTGCTCCTTCGGCGGCGACGACAAGGTCAGCGCGCCCTCGAACCTGGGCGAGCGGTTCGGGAAGCTGATCAGCCCTTCGATATCGGCCACGACCGGGCGCTCGCCGGGATCGATGTTGAGATGGACGCGCAGGCCGTTGGAATCCTTGTCCTGGCTCGACGACACCCGGAATGGATAGCGGCCGCCGCGGATCGACACCGCGCCGTCGCCGCGCAGCGAGCCGGCGAGCGAGCGGACGTCGCCGGAGAAGACGATATCGGTGAGCTCCAGCGTCGAGCGGCTGGTCGCGTCATGCAGAGCGACGCGGCCGGTCAGGTTGAAGCGGTCGATCGCGAGCGCGGCGAGATTAAACCGGCCCGAGGCGGCCGGAAGATCGAGCTGGCCCTTGGCGTCGAGGCCGAGATCGGCGGCCATGCCGCCGATGGTCAGCTCGTTCGCCCGCCACTCGCCGCGCATGAGGTCGCCGAGGCTGAATTCGACATCGAGCTTGTCGGCGCGCAGCTTGCCCAGATGGTTGGCGCCGCCGAAGGTGACCTGGCGCAGCCGCAGGGTCGGCGTCGGCAACAGCCGTGCGTCCAGCGCACCGGCGACCCGCACGGGCACGCCAATGATCTTGCCCGCCTCGGCCTCGAACTGCGGCCGGAACTGGTTCCAGTCGACGAAGTACGGGCCGATCAGCGCAGCAAGGAGCGCAAGGATGAAGGCAATCGCCAAACCGAGCAGGGTCGTCTGCACGGGGTCTCCCTCAAAGGACAACGCTCCGGCGTCCCAAACGCGTCATCCCGTGCGACCGCAGCCCCACAGGCATCGAGACCGGAGCTCTGCATCATATAGGATTAAGTATGGCGAAGTCACAGCGCTGTCGTGCTTTCCGGGGGCGTTGCACAACTCCGTTAACAGAGATGGTTACCAATGTGCAGGCAGCCGCTTGAGGCCGCGCAGCACGAAGGTCGGCCGCCACTCAGGATTGTCGGGATCGTCCAGCTTCAACTCCGGCAGCCGCCGCAGCAGGGTTCCGATCGCGACCTCGGCCTCGATACGGGCGAGCTGCGCCCCCAGGCAATGGTGGATGCCGCCGCCGAACGACAGTGGCTTCACATTCGCCCTGGTGATATCGAGCTGCTCCGGATGGTCCGGATAAACGGCTGGATCGCGATTGGCCGAGCCGAGCAGACACAGCACGGTCTCGCCCGCCGGGATCCGGCGGCCGCCGAGATCCTCGATATCCTCGAGCGCGACCCGCCCGGTCAGCTGCACCGAAGAATCGTAGCGCAGGAACTCCTCGATCGCGTTGGTCATCAGCTCGGGGCGGGCCTTCAACAGCGCCAGCTGATCGGGATTGCGATACAGCGCCAGCAGGCCATTGCCGATCAGATTGACCGTGGTCTCATGCCCCGCGCCGAACAGCAGGATGATGTTGGCGGTGAGTTCCTCGTGCGAGAGCTTGGCGCCGTCCTCCTCCGCCTGCAGCAGCTGCGTCGTCAGGTCGTCGCCGGGCTGCTTGCGGCGCAGCTCGAACAGATGCTGGAAATACGCCCGGGAGACCGCATTGCCGGCATTGCCCTCGGCGATCTCCGCCTTCGACAGCGGCACCGGCTCGAGCAGCCGCCCGCCCTCGCGCGAGCTCTTGTAGAACGCCTCGCGATGCTCCTCGGGAATGCCGAGCATGTCGCAGATCACCGTCACCGGCAGCTTGAAGGCGAAGTCCTCGATCAGGTCCATCCGGCCGTGCGGGATGATCTCGTCGAGCGTGGAATCGACGATCGCCTGGATGCGCGGCCGCATGTCCTCGACGCGGCGCGCCGTGAAGGCCTTCACCACGAGGCCGCGCAACCGTGTGTGATCCGGCGGATCCTGCTGCAGCATCCAATGACTCATGCTGCGGAAGATCGGCTCGTTCATGATGTCAGGGCCGTAGCGGCGGATCGAGCGCGCGACGAAGTCCTTGCCGAAGCGCTTGTCGCGCAGCACGAGGCTCGACTCCGCGTGCCGGCTGGCCAGGAACGAGCCGAACGGCGTCACATGCACCGGATCATTGTCACGGAGCTGCTGATAGAACGGATAGGGATTGCGGATGAACTCCGGCGACAGCGGGTTGAACAGCGGCGCGGCCGTGGCAGCCTGGACATGCTCGTTCATGGGGTCCCTTTCCCAGAAGTTTGCCTATTGGTTCACGGCCGCAGCATCATGGCAAGTCAGCCAGTTCACACATCATGCCGCAGCTTCCGCCGGCGTCTTCAACCTATGTAACTGTCCGGCGACGACGCGCACCCGGCGCGGCGCCGCGATCCAGATCGCGGCCGCCGAAACAAACGCGCCGGCGAAGGCGATCGCAAAGCCCGGCGTATAGCTGCCCGTGACATCATACAGCACGCCGGTGACCCAGGGGCCCGCGGCACCGCCGCACAGCCCGATCAGCATCAGCGTTCCAAAAATGCTGCCGAAATGTGCGCCCTGGAAGATCTCCAGCGCGACCGCGCCCATCACCGAGGTCAGGCCGTAGCCGAGCGCACCTTGGGTTGCCACCATCACGTAGATCAGCAGCAGCGACGGCGACGCCTTGAGCGCGATCAGGGCGGCGAAGCAGATCGCGAAGCCGAGACAGCCGAGCCCCCACACCGCCTCGCGACCGAGCCGGTCCGAGAGATGTCCGAGCGCGATCTGGCCGGGAATGCCGAGCAGGCTGACCGCGCCGAGCGCCCACACCGCGACGCTCGAGCTGAAACCGATCTCGAGCAGGTATTTCGTCTGATGCACCTGGACGGCGTACCAGACGTAGAGCCCGAAGAAGTAGCCGAGCGCGAGCCACCAGAATCGCGTCGTATGCAGCGCGCGCGACAACGTCCAGTCGATGCCGGCCCAGGCGGCGTCGACGATGTTCGAAACGGGTTTGGCGGCGCTGGCGAGCGGCGCGGCGTCACCATCGGGACGCAAGCCCATTTCCTCCGGCTTCTTGCGCAGCAGCAGATTGATCGGCGCAAGCACGACCAGCACGACGATGCCCATCGCGGTACAGGCGGTGCGCCAATTGGTCTGCGCGATCATGTGCTGCACCCAGGGCAGCAGGGTCATCGAGCCGATGCCGACGCCGGCGAACGCAATGCCGATGGCCAGCCCGCGGCGGCGGATGAACCAGTTCGGCAGGAACAACGACTGGCCGGAATAGCCGAGGCAGACGCTGCCGGCGCCGACCATCACGCCGATGGTGAGGTAGAGATGCCAAGGCTGCGAGGTCAGCGGCGCCAACAGCAGGCCGCCGGCCATCAGCGCTACGCCGAGTTCCATCACCGCACGCGGCCCGGTGCGGTCCATCAGCCGTCCGATCAGCGGACTGACGATGCCCGACGCCACGAAGCCGAAGGAGAAGGCGCCGGCGGTGACGCCGCGGTCCCAGCCGAATTCGGCGAGGATGGGCGGATAGAACAGCGAGAACGCGGTGCGCGCATTGACCCCGATGGCCATCGTCACGAAGGTCACGGCGACGATGACCCAGCCATAATAGAACGGCAGGCGCATTGTTGTTGTTTTCACTCCCTGGTGCAACCTTCGCATCATTTGCCTGCGAACGGGTCAAGGATTTTCTGCGCAGGCCGCGACGGTGTCAGTTACCTCCGACGTCATGTGTGCGGTGCACCGTCCTCATGATCGGTGTCGTCCCGGCCTCCGCGCCGGGACCCATACCGCGTGATCTCGCGGTGAGAAAAGACTGATCGTCCCGCGTGCCCCAAACACCACCCTGTGGTCCTGGCTCAAGGCCGGGACGACACCGAATGTGTGGCGCGCTGCGTGGGTCATGGCTGCACGCTCCTCGCGGCGCCGGCGGCGTCCGAGCTCTGCCAATGGATCGCCCTCGAAAGTAGAAGGGCGCAGGGAAGGCCGGGCGCTGGCCGCGCCCGTGGCCCGCCAGCGAAAGAAAATGCTGGCGGCAGGTACCACAGGTCTGGCCGAGAACGCCCGGCCCTCCCTGCGCGATGGTCTTCACGCTTATACGCAGTCTGCCTGGTGCGCCGGGCTTGTTGGCCACCATTCGCGACAATGCTTACGCATTGCGCGGGACACCAGCGTCGGGGTGTCAGCACGCTGCGACTTCACGTCCGCAAGAGACTCGTTCGTCCGCACATCCGTAAGGACATGCTGCGAGCTCTCGCGGCCACCGCTCCCCGCCTCGCGTGTCGTGACGATCGCGCGCAACGCCCCTTCATGATGAGGCGGGATGCGCGAGAGGATCGTGGTGATTTGCCCGACGACGCAAGGGAAATCAGCTGCGACATAGTAACCCGACGGGCAACACGATCATGAACTACACAGGCGTTCACTTAGGAGCGGCGGCAACTGTGGTCGAATTTTTTCCATCTCCACCGCTGTCATGCTCCGCGAAGGCGGAGCATCCAGTACTCCGCAGCAGACGACATTGAATCGTGACGTCACGGCGTACTGGATCGTCCGCCTTCGCGGACGATGACACCTGTGTTTGATTGTCCATTGTCCGTCTCACATGGACGAGGAATTCGGATAGCGCAGCCTAAGCCGCGGCCTTCGCCTGATCTGCGCCATGGAACGCATACACGTCCATACGCAGCACGCCGTAGTTCGCGCTGTTGTGCAGGCGCTCGACGCGGGCGTTCTCTCCGGCGGCGCCCAGCGCGGCGAACAGCGGCAGGAAGTGCTCGTCGGTCGGGTGGTTGTCGCGGGCATGCGGCGCGAGGGCACGGTAGTTGACGAGGTCGTCGATGCGGCCTTCGATCGCGGCGCTGTGCACCCAGTCGGCGAAATCGATCACCCAGGACGGCGCGGGATCGTCGATGTCGGGACGGCGCTTGCGGAACTCGCCGAGATTGTGGGTGAAGCTGCCGCTGCCGATGATCAGCACGCCCTCGTCGCGCAGCGGCGCCAGCGCGCGGCCGAGCGCGAGGTGATGCGCCGGCCCCTGCTCGGTCTGGATCGACAGCTGCACGACGGGAATGTCGGCCTGCGGATACATCAGCAGCAGCGGCACCCAGGCGCCGTGATCGAGCCCGCGCTCGCGATCGACGCCGACGGAAAGGCCGGCGGCCTGCAGGCGCGCGGCCACGGCGAGCGCAAGGTCGGGCGCGCCCGGCGCGGGATAGCGTAGCTGATAGAGTTCGCGCGGGAAGCCGTAGAAATCGTAGATCGTCTCGTTCTCGGCGACGACGTTGACGGCGGGGATGTCGGTCTCCCAATGCGCCGAGATCACGAGGATGGCCTTTGGCCGCGGCAGGCTGTTGCCGAGGCCGGAGAGGAAGTCACGCGCCGCCGACGCCGTCAGCGGTAGCATCGGCGAACCGTGCGACAGGAAAATGCTGGGCAGGGTCATGTGATCGCTCCTCGTTCGGTTGGTATCTCAGGTCGTGCCTCACCCACAACCGTCGTCCCGGCCTCGAGCCGGGACCCATACCGCGTGATCTCAGCTTGAGGCAGGCTGGATGTCGACCAGCGTGCTCAACTCAGTCCGGCCAGTGGTTATGGATCCCGGCGTTCGCCGGGATGACACCGAGATTGTAGCGGCAGTGAACCGCGGCTGACGATCAGTGCGCGCTACGCAACTGGCCGCCGGCAAGAGTGCCGCGCAGCGCGCCCAGCGCATAGGCGCCGTCGCCGAGCAGGGCCTGGATCACTAGGGTGACGGCCCAGAACGCCGGATACTCCCAGCCGCCCTTCGGGTTGCTGAAGAAGAAGCCGGCCGAGCCGTGAACGGTGAAGATGGCGCCGAGCAGGATCGGCACCGCGGCCAAGGCCACCCAGCGGGTGTAGACGCCGAGGATCAGGGCGATGGCGGCAAGGATCTCGGCCGTGATGGTGAAATAGGCGAGCTCGGGCGGCAGGCCGATGCTGCCGAAGAACTTCGCGGTGCCGGCCGGGCTGAATACGAACAGCTTCAGACCGGCATGGGCCAGGAACAGGCCGCCGAGCGTGAGGCGGAGCAGAAGGGCGGCATAGGGCGCGGTGCGGGAATCGATCATGTCGGGCTCCGGATGGATTTCGCCGAGACATAGATCATTCCCCCGGAGACGACAATCTCGTCACCAGGAAAGACAGCTCAAACCAGCAATGTGAAATTAGGTATCAAATAACCGGCAGAGAGGCTGAGTGCAGGCATGTCGAGGCCGGCATTCAACCTTAGAGACACGGCGCCGACACAGCTCCGGAAACCGGACGCGGGTGTCGGCGCCGCCAGATCAGAACCGGTAGCTCGCGCCGGCGCGGATCAAATGCAGTTCGTTCTTGAAGTCGGCGCGATTGCCGTCGCGGTTGAACAGCGTCACGCTGCCGTAGTCGGTGTAGACATATTCACCGCGTCCGACCCAGTTGTTGGTGAAGGCGTATTCCACGCCGACGCCTGTCGTCAGACCGGCCTTCACCTGATTCTCCCACACCACCTGCTCGCCGGCATTGCGGCCCTTCTGAATGGTGTTGGTCAGGTCGGCGATGCCGACGCCGAGCGTGCCGAACACCAGCAGGCGGTCGAACGCATAGCCGGCGCGCGCGCGTGCCGAGCCGAACATGCCGTATTTGGCGTAGGAGGTATCGTTGTCGAAGATGTCGTTGCTCTGCGAGGCGGTGGACCTGCCGAGATCGACCTCCGCGCCGATCACGAAGTTCCTGGCGAACTGATAGTTGTATCCGCCATACAGACCGAAGGCCAAGCCGTCGGCGCCCTGCTCCGAATGGCCGTGATTGTTGTTGCGGTAGAAGTCGACGGTCCAGACGCCATGCGCGCCGCCGGCGAATGCACCGGCATAGAAGCCGGTCCAATTGTAGTACGGAGCATTGTAGACCGCGACGGGCCGCTGGGCTCTGAAATCTCCTGCCTGCGCTGCCGTGCCGGCAAGCAGAACGCCACAGGCGGCAACGGCGAGATTGTACACTGCTTTCATCAACCCATCCTTACTAACTCATGACACATGGAAGCGAGCGCGTCCCCAGAAGGCGCTGGCGTGCGGCGGAAACTGAAAGCGAAGTCGGGCACCAAATTGACCCGCTTTGGGTCGAGGCGTGATCAAATGCGGTATTGTTCGGGACCGGAGCGTGGCGCGGAAGCCGATACCGGCGAGAACCCGGACTTGCTGCGACATCTTTTCACTTGCAGTGCGATGACGCGAAGGCAGCGTGACTGATTCGACCATCTTCATGACGGACTGCCGCACCAGATTGGCGAGAGGCCCCGCCTCCGCTCCCGCCTGCAGAGTGACGATTCCCTGCCTGGCGAGAGTCTGCTAGCGAAACACCTCACACCGTGCGAGTGAGGCTGAATGCTTGACCGTCTGACCGGGCTGGAAGTGATGTCGCGGATCGCGAGCTCCGGCAGCCTGTCCGCAGCCGCACGCGCGCTGGGCATGTCGCAGACGATGGTCACGAAGCATCTCGCGGCCCTCGAGGCCCGGCTCGGCACCAAGCTCTTCCATCGCACGACCCGGCGGCTGACCATCACCGAGGCCGGCCGGCGCTATCTCGATCTTGCCGAGCGCGTGCTCGGCGATTTCGAGGCGGCCGAGAGTGCGATCGCGGCCGACCGGGTCGAGCCGCGCGGCTTGCTGCGTCTCAACGTTCCGCTGGCCTTCGGCACCCGGCAGATCGCCCCGCTGCTGGCCCGGTTTTCAAAGCTCTATCCCGGCGTCACGGTCGAGCTCGGCCTCAACGATCGGCTGGTCGACCTGATCGAAGAAGGCTGGGATCTTGCGATCCGGATCGGCACGTTGAAGGATTCGACGCTGGTGGCGCGACGGCTCGCACCATGCCGGATGATGGTTTGCGCCGCGCCGTCCTACCTCGCCACACGCGGCACGCCTCGCACCACGGCTGATCTCGCCGAGCACAACTGCCTCGGCTATACGCTGGCGGCTGCGGGTCCGTCGCGCTGGCGGATGGGCGGCAAGGCGGCGGTCGATGTGACCGTCGGCGGCAATCTGCGCGCCAACAATGGCGATGCGCTGCTCGCCGCGGCGCTGGCCGGGCAAGGCGTGATCTATCAGCCGACCTTCATCGTCGGTGACGAGTTGCGTGCAGGACGGCTGGTGGCGATCCATCTCGATGTGCCGCCTTCCGATCTGCTGGCAGTGCACGCGGTCTATCTGCCGGACCGCACGCCCTCGGCCAAGGTACGCGCCTTCATCGACTACCTCGCCGCAGCCTTCGCGCCGGAGCCGCCCTGGGACCGCGACATTGCCTGAGCCGACAGCCAGCTTCCGCGCGGTGCGTACGGAGACTTCGACATGACCGAGCAACCACGCCACGACGACGAGCATCATTGGCCGATGTTGCGCTCCCTGCAAAGCTGGCGAATCAGCGCGCTGCCCTCCGATCTCGCCGCGGGCCTGACGCTCGCCGCGATCGCGATCCCCGAACAGATGGCGACCGCCAAGCTCGGCGGCTTCACGCCGGAGACCGGGTTCTTCGCGTTCATCGCGGGCTCGCTGGGCTTCGCATTGTTCGGCGCGAACCGTTTCCTGTCCTGCGGCGCAGATTCCACGATCACGCCGATCTTCGCCGGCGGCCTCGCGCTGCTCGCGGCGAGCGGTACCCCGGAATATGGCGGCCTGGCCGCAGCATTGGCGCTGCTGGTCGGCGTGATGCTGGTGCTGGCTGGCGGCTTCAGGCTCGGCGGCATCGCCAATTTGCTGTCGGTGCCGGTCACGGTCGGATTTCTCGCCGGCATCGCCGTGCACATCATCGTCTCGCAATTGCCGGGCGTGCTGGGGTTGCCGTCGCCGAGCGGACCGACGCTGGTTCGGATCGCGACGCTGGTGGAAGAGCTCGGCAAGGCCAATCCCTCCACGGTCCTGATCGGCTTCGGCGTGCTCGCGACGGTGATGCTCTGCGAGCGGATCAGCGCCCGCATTCCCGGCGCCCTGATTGCGCTCACGGCCTCGACCTCCTTCGTGATCGCGGCCGGTCTGGACGCGCGCGGCGTACCGGTCATCGGCCCCCTTTCCGGCAAGATTCCGATGCCGTCGGTGCCGCTGATCGGACCCGAGCAATGGGCCAAGCTGGTGCCGCTGGCCTTCCTGATCGCCGTCGTCGTGATGATGCAGACGGCGGCCACCACGCGCTCGTTCCCCTCCGGGCCGGATCATCCTGCCGAGGTCGATCGCGACTTTCTGGGCGCTGGCGTCGGCAGCCTGCTCGCCGGATTGTTCGGTGCGTTTCCGGTCAACGCCAGCCCGCCGCGCACCGGCATCGTGGTCGAGACCGGCGGACGCTCGCAGGTCGCAGGCCTGCTCGCGGCCGCGATCGTGCTCCTGCTGGTGCTGTTCGGGGCGCGGCTGCTGGCGCATGTGCCGGAGGCTGCGCTCGCCGGCATCCTGCTGTTCGTCGCGCTGCGCATCATCCGCGTGACGCAGATCGCCAGCGTCTACCGTGCCTCCAAGGGCGAGTTCCTGCTGATCGTCGCCACCGCCTTCGCGATCATCGCCCTGCCGATCGAGCAGGGCGTCACGCTCGGCATTTCGCTGTCGCTGCTGCACGGCATCTGGAGCACGACGCGCGCGCACCTCATCAGCTTCGAGCGCGTGCCGGAGACGACGATCTGGTGGCCGGCGCATCCGCAGATCAAGGGCGAGGAGCTGTCCGACGTCGCCGTGGTCGGCTTCCAGGCCCCGCTCAGCTTCCTCAATGCCGCAACGTTCCGCGCCGACCTGCAGCACCTGCTGCAGAGCCGGAAGCCCCGGATCGTGGTGTTCGAGGCCAGCGCGATCGTCGAGATCGACTTCACGGCGGCGCAGGCGCTGCGGGAGGTGATCAGGATGTGCAACGAAAGCGGCATCGTCTTCGCCGTGGCGCGACTGGAATCGCTGCGGGCCCAGGCGGCGTTCGAGCGCTTCGGCCTCTACGACGTGCTGCCGCGGGATCGCGTGTTCCACAGCGTGGATCACGCACTGCAGAAGCTGCAGGGGGCATGAGCCGAGCGGGATCGGCAGCGCGTGATACAAATCGTTACGAAGCGCAACTCGGCACGACACATCCCGGCAAAGTTCAGCGGCGACAAGTCCTCCCTTCATGACGCCCGGCCCGTCGGCCGCGGCACACGAGAAGGATCATCATTCATGCGCAAGCTGCTGCCATTGCTGTTCATCGTCGGGTCGATTGCCACCGCACAGGCACAGGACACGACGGCCGTCCGTCAGGCCTGCGGTGACGAGGTGCGCACGCTCTGCGCCGGCATCATGCCCGGCGGCGGGCGCATCAAGCAGTGCATGATCGAGAAATTCGACCAGCTGTCCGATGCCTG
Source organism: Bradyrhizobium aeschynomenes (assembly GCF_013178945.1). Taxonomy (GTDB): domain Bacteria; phylum Pseudomonadota; class Alphaproteobacteria; order Rhizobiales; family Xanthobacteraceae; genus Bradyrhizobium; species Bradyrhizobium aeschynomenes. Next base: position 504,009 of record NZ_JABFDM010000001.1, on the reverse strand, counting down.
CAGGAGCGCGGTGAAGGACGCGAAGGCGCAGAAGAGCGGCAAATGATGCCGCGTCCGGCGGACGCACTTCAAAGGATGTCAGCCACCGTTCATGTTCCTTGAGGCAAATACACTGTCGCCGACGCACGGCAGCGATTAGGATCGCCGCAATGCGTCGACTGATCAGCAGGCTTGCACCGCCTGATCAGCTCCGCACCCGCCACTATGGTATCGGGAAGAGGTTTCGCGACGTCGAAAAAATTGCGAAACCAAAACGCGTCCGACGACGTCTAACGACTGGACTGATTCGAAACCAACCGAGAGGACCGCACTGCAATGCGCAATCTGTTCACCTCCGCCCTGCTCGCCGCGACCGTCATGCTTGGCGGATCGGCCGCCCAGGCCTTCACTCTGCCGGGCCAGCCTTCGGCTCCGGAGATCAACGTCGAGAGCGTTGCCGGCGGCTGCGGACCCGGCTGGTTCCGTGACCGGTTCGGCCGATGCCGCCCGGCCCCGCGCGTGTACGCCCCCGGTTACGGTTACGGCCCGGGCTATGTCTACGCCCCGCGCACGTGCTTCGTGCGTCCGACCCCGTGGGGACCGCGCCGCGTCTGCCGCTGAGCGTTCAAAACGGAACAGAACAGCGCCGCCGCGTTCCGAACGCGGCGGCGCTTTCCATTTGGAGCCTTGTCAGGTCGGTGTGAGATCCGAGCCATCACCGCGAGCCCGCAAGGCGCGGCAGCGGCCCGGATCAGCTCAGGCCGGATCAACTCGCCGGAATGATCTTGCCGGGGTTGAAGATGTTCTGCGGATCGAGCGCCTGCTTCACGGCGCGCATCGCGTCCAGCGCCTCCTGGCCGAGCTCAGACTTCAGGTATTTCTGCTTGCCCTGGCCGATGCCGTGCTCGCCGGTGCAGGTGCCGCCCATCGCCTGGGCGCGCTCCACCAGCAGATGCATGAACTCCTCGCCGCGTGCCATCTCGTCGGCATCGTCGACATCGCACATCAGCGAGCAGTGGAAATTGCCGTCGCCGACATGGCCGACGATCGGCGACGTCAGGCGGAGGCGCGCGAGATCCTCCTCGGTCTCGCCGACGCAATCGGCGAGACGCGAGATCGGCACGCAGACGTCGGTGGCGACGACGCCGACGCCGGGCCGGATCGCCTTCACCGACCAATAGGCATCATGACGCGCCTGCCACAGCTTGGTGCGATCCTCCGGCTTGGTGGTCCAGGCGAAGTCGCCGCCGCCGCACTCCGCGGCGATCTCGGCGAAGTTCTTCGACTGCTCGGCCACCTCGGCCTCGCTGCCATGAAACTCCAGCAGCAGCAGCGGCGTCTCCGGCAGGGTCAGCTTCGAATAGGCGTTGCAGGCCTTCACCTGCGCGGCATTGAGCAGCTCGATGCGGGCGACGGGAATGCCGGTCTGGATGGCGAGGATCGTCGCCTGGCAGGCGCCGCGCACCGTCTCGAACGAGCATGACGCCGCAGCGATGGTCTCGGGAATGCCGCGCAGGCGGATGGTCATCTCGCAGATGATGCCGAGCGTGCCTTCGGCGCCGATGAACAGATGCGTCAGGTCGTAGCCGGCGGCGGACTTCTTGGCGCGGGTGCCGGTCTTGATGATCTCGCCGTCGCCGCGCACGACCTTCAGCGCCAGCACGTTCTCGCGGATGGTGCCGTAGCGCACCGCATTGGTGCCGGAGGCACGCGTCGAGGCCATGCCGCCGAGCGAGGCGTCGGCGCCGGGATCGATCGGGAAGAACAGGCCCTGGTCGCGCAGATATTCGTTGAGGGTCTTGCGGGTGATGCCGGGCTGGATCACGCAGTCGAGATCCTCGGCATGCACCTCCAGCACCTTGTTCATGTCGCGCATGTCGATGCAGATGCCGCCCGCGGGCGCGTTGACCTGGCCCTCCAGCGAGGTGCCGGTGCCGAACGGAATGATCGGCACGCCCAGAGGCGCACAGATGCGGACGACGTCCTGGATGTCGGCGGTCTCCTGCGCCAGCACCACGCCATCCGGCGGCTGCGTCGGCAGCCAGGTCGTGGTATGGCCATGCTGCTCGCGCACGGCCTGCGAGGTGATGAGCTTGTTGCCGAAGCGGGCGGCGAGCGCGTCGAGCGCGCTCTTGAGCGCCTCCGGCGCGGGCCGCTTCAGGTCGTGATGAGGGATCGTCGTCGCCACTTTAGTCCTCCGGAAGTTGGGCGGACCGTGGCAAAGGACGCAACAAGGGTCAAGGGAGCAAACGGAAGAGCCGATGAGCGATAATGCAGTGCCCACACAAGCAACGCCCACAAGGTCCGCCGCGAGCGGGCCGTTCCTCTCATCGATCATGCAGATCGAGCCGCAATGGATCGATTACAACGGCCATCTCAACATGGCCTATTACAACGTGATGTTCGACCGTGCGATCGACCAGATCTGGGCCGAGCTCGGCATCGGCCCGGCCTATATGAAGGAGCGCCACGGCTCGACCTTCACGGCGGAATGCCATGTGAGGTATCTGCGCGAGATCCATCTGGGCGATCCCGTTGTGGTCGCGGTCTGGCTGATCGCCGCCGACGAGAAGCGGCTGCATACGTTCGAGGAGCTGCGCCACGCCGACGAAGGCTGGATCTCCGCGACGTCCGAGAACATGTCGGTGCACATCGACATGACCAAGCGCAAGGTCGCGCCGTTCCCGCCGGATATCCAAGACAATATCGGCCGCGTGCTGCAGGCCCATGCCGCGCTGCCGCGCCCCGATGGCCTTGGCCGCGCGATCGGCATGCCGCGGCGCTGACGGCACATCGATCAGCGGGCGCGCGACAGCACGTCGGCAGCGGTCAGCGCAGACATCGGCGGATCGGCGCTGACGATGCGCGCGAAGCTCGCGAACAGGCTGCCGGAGACGAGATGGCGCGCGGCGGTCTCGATCACGCGGGAGGCGCCGGCGAGCGCGGCGGCCTTTGGATCCGGCTGGGGGTCAGCCGGCTTGGGATCGTCCGGCTTGGGGGCGTCCGGCTTCGACCGGCTGCGCCACATCTGCATCTGGGTGATCGCCATGCGCAGGCTCGGCGTCAGCAGCGGCGGGCCCTGCGTCGCGCTCTTCACGAAATACGAGAAGGCCTCCTCTTGAGCCTTCGGATCGATGGGACGGCCCTCGGCGCGCCGCAACAGCGTCTCCGCCCACAGGATGCTGCCGTCGGGCAGCCACGGAAACCAGCTCGCCAGATTGCGTGGCCAGTCCTTGAGGACGTCGAGATTGCCGGAGCGGAGCAGCAGACTCATGGCAATGGCGGCGGCCACCGGCGACTCCACCTTGCGGACCACGATATCAAGAAGATCATCGAGCCCGCGGATCTTGAGGCCGGCGGCCGCCAGATCGGAGAAGGCCTCGATGCGCTGCAGCTCCCAGAGCGGACGCCAGAACATCTTGCTGGCGGTATCGTCGCCCCTGGGCTCGCCGAGGCGGGCGCTGAACTGCTCGACCGCCCAGTCCCGGCCACTGCGGCTGAAGCCGACATCGAGGCGCACGGGCATCGCCAGCGCAGCATCGCGCGGGATCGCGACGCCGAACGACACATCGCCCATGCCGGCGACGCCGAACCACACGACCTGCCCTTTCCCGGGCGGGATCTCGACGTCGATCCACGAGGTCAGGCTGTCGCCGACCTCGTTGCTGCGCCCCTGGGTCAGCTTGAACTCCTGCGCACTCAGCCGCGCGCCGCTCCAGGCGTCGCGGATCGACAGCGCATTCAGGAACGGTCCGGTCACGCTCTCATGGCCGAGAATGTCGTGCATGGTGCGAAAGTCGAGCAGGTCACCTCCGCCACCGCCGGGCGCCGCGTCGATGCCGGCCCTGAACGTCTTGAAGCGGCGCAGCATTGTATCGGCGCGCTTGCTGACGATGCTGTCGAGCGCGAGCTCGTCGAGCTTGATCTCGGGCGTCCATGCGATCTCCGGCGCCGGGCCGCCGCCGGACGAGCCTGGTCCCTCGGAGTCGGGCGGTGCCGAATCCGGCGGGGCCGCTTCCGGCGGCTCCGGCGCCAGCCCCACCATGACGACGGCGGGCGCGCGCTCGGCCACGATCATTGCGCCGTCATAGGGAATGCCGGACGGCTCCACCGGCTGGATCTTCGCCGCGGTGTGGGCCGCGAGCAGCTCGCGGACGCGGTTCTTGACGTGGCTCTCCAGGCTCGCGAACACCAGCCGCCACGGCGTGCCATGCGTGTCGTAGGGAACGAATTCGGGCGGCGCGCCCTGCAGGGCCTCGAGCAGCGCGCGGCCGAAGATGGTGGCATCCTCTCCCGGCACCTGGAATGATTGCAGCCCCGAGCGCGTCGATTGCAGGCTGATGACGGCGTCCGGGCTCTTCGACAGATAGGGCTGCGGCTTCAGGATCTCGTCGCCGATGATGTTGAGCGTCATCGCCAGCGCCGGCGCGTTGCGGCAGGCGTCGACGAAGAACAGCGCGCGGTCGATCCCCGACGTCTTCACCGCGCGCGCCACCGCCTCGATCGCGACCGCGCGGGCTTCGCTGCCGGCGGCGTTGGGGTCGAGGATGTCGGCGGCAAGCAGTGCGGGCGAGGCGAGATGCTCGACGCCGTGGCCGGAGAAGAAGAAGAACGCGGTATTCTCGTCGCCGGTACGGCCCTTGTAGATGGCGTCGCGCCACGCCTCGATCGCGCCGCGCAGCACGGCGAAATCCGGCCGCGCGAAATGACCATTGGTGAGACGGTTGATCTCGGCCATCTCGCCGGCCGAGGGCGCCAGCAGCAGGCGGCACGAGGCCACCGGCGCGCCGGCGACCCGGCCGGCCTTGCTGAACCAGTCGAACATCCGTGCCGCCGTCACCGCGCTCAGCGCCAGCTGGCCGAGGCCGCCGGAATTGGGCGCGCGCTCCCTGGCGCTGCCGCCGGACAGATAGGGATAGTCGCTGACCCCGACGATCAACGCGTGACTCCCGGATCTGGGCTTGTCGGCGGCGGTCCACAGTCCTTTGGTATCGGTGTCGGCGATCAGCGTCACGGCACGGACTCCTCGAGGCAGGTCAGAGACGGGTTGCGAGCTCCTGGAAGAAGCTCGGCCGTGCCAAATAGCCGGTATGGGCGAACGCGAGGCCGTAGCCGGTCGAATAGTCGCGATCGACGACGCCCTTGAACACCGGCGCCATGACGAAGCCGAACAGATCGTTGCCATCGTAGTAGTTGGTCCAGCCGCGCACTGCAGCCGGCCGCGACAATTGGTCGGGCGCGCGCAGATCGGGCTGTCCCTTGAACAGCCCGAGCTCGGCAAACAGCGACACCTGCGAGCCGCAGCTGAACCAATGGTCGATCTCGAGGCCCGCGAGCGCCGGGTCCTGCCGGGCAAAATAAGTGACGGCGTCGTACAGCAGCTGGCCGCCCATCGAATGGGTCAGGACGACGATCTTCTCGCCGGTCTGCTGCTTGCGCTGATGCGCGCGCTTCAGCGCCGCCAGCACGCGGCGCGGAATCTCGCCGGGCTGGCCGCCCTGCTCGCGCCGGTCCAGATAGGAGAAGACGTCGCCGACGAAATTGGCGACGAAGGCATTGATCGTGGGGCGCAGCTCCGCCGCCACGGTGGACAGCGCATCGCCGGGGAGCGCGGCCGCGCGGCGCAGCACCTCGCCGGCCCATTCGGTCCAGTCGGACCAGCCGCCCATGCCGACCAGGGCGTCGCCGGCGAGCTCGTTGTCGACCGCGGCGAGCAGCGCCTGCGCGCGCGCATCTTCGCTCTGCTCCTGGGCCACGATCGCATCCCACCGCGCCGCGACGTCGGCTGCAGCAGCGGCAAGTCCTGCAGCGCGCGGCTCGTCGGCGATCGGATCGACATAGCCCGCCGGCTGCTGGCTGCGCCGCGCGCGCGTTCGCACCGCGAGATAGAAATCGGCGAGGAAGTCGGCGCGCTTGTCGGTCGGAACCGACGACAGTGGCGGCGTCACAGACGCGCCGCCGGCCACGGCGGGCCCACCCAGCACAGGACCGTCATCGACGGCAGGCGCCGGCTCGAACGCGCCCGTCCCGGCCTCGCGCAGCTGGCCGAGCGACTCGAAGCCTGCAGTGCCACCCTGGCCCAGCAGCGCCGTGCGCGGCCGCGAGGCGAGCTTCCAGCGAAAGTCGGAGGCCAGATCGCCCCAATAGACCGGCTCGTATTGCGCGGCATTGGGCTCGGACACCTTGGCGCCGAGCCAGCGCAGGAAGGGCTTCTGGAGTTCGACGCCATGCTCGGGCGAGCGGACGTTCACACCGTGAATATAGATGATCGTCATTGAAATCTCCCTCGCAACCAGAGGCAGTATAGCGAGGGAAGCAAACTTCAAAAAGACGCAACGCGATCTAGTCGGCCGCAGCGGTGTCGCGCACCCAATCCGGCAGCCGGTCGAACCAGGGCTGCGCCTGCTCGAGCTGGCGGGCGAGCTGCAGCAGCCGGGCCTCGTCGCCGAGGCGGCCGACGAACTGCACGCCGAGCGGCAGGCCATCGCGCGTCCAATGCAGCGGCACGCTCATTGCCGGCGTGCCCGTGAGATTGGCTAGCTGCGTGAACGGGACATATTGCAGGCTGTCGCGGGCGATCTTGTCGATCATGCCGTCGAGCGCGCCCCAGCGCGTCAACAGCCCGAGCAGGCCGATGCGATCGAGCATGTCGAGCAGCGTCTGCTCGGCGGTGCTCGGATCGCCCTCGCCGTGCCGGATCGGAGGGTGCGCGAGCGTCGGCGTCAACAGCAGATCGTAGCGGGCGTGGAAACGGGCGAGCGCGCGGGCGAACCCGTTCCATTTGAGCAGCTGCGTCGTCAGCGCGCCGGCCGAGATCGCGCCGCCGAGCGTCGACAGCACCCGCGTCAGCAGCTCGAACTCCTCGCGCCGGGCGCCCTTGCCGCGCGCGTCGGCCACCAGCGCCGCGACCTGGCCGAAATAGATGTGCAGGAACGACGTCGCGAGCGCGGCGCCATCGATGTCGGGCGTGGCCTCCTCGACCTCGTGACCGAGGCCCTGCAACAGCTTCACGGCGTTCTCGACCGCAAGCCTCGCTTCGGCATGCACCTCCGTACCGATCGGAGAGGCCGCCATGTAGCCGATGCGGAGGCGGCCGGGATCGCGCGCGACCGCGTTCGCATAGACCACGCCGGGCTCGGCCACCAGGAACGGATCGCCGGGCTCGCTGCCCGTGATGACGTCCAGCGCCGACGCCGTGTCGCGTACGCTGCGCGACAGCACGCCCTCGCTGGAGGCCCCGAACCAGTACTCTCCGAAGCCCGGTCCCGACGACACCAGGCCGCGCGAGGGCTTCAGCCCGAACAGGCCGCAGCAGGCGGCGGGAATACGGATCGAGCCGCCGCCGTCATTGCCGGCGGCCATCGGCACGACGCCGGAGGCAACAGCCGCGGCGGCGCCGCCGCTGGAGCCGCCCGGCGTATGCGCCGCATTCCAGGGATTGCTGACGCGGCCGAAGGCAAGCGAGTCCGACACGCCCTTGAGCGCGAGCTCCGGAAGGTTGGTCTTGCCGAAGATGACGAAGCCGGCGTCGAGATAGCGCCGCACCACATGGGCATGCTCGCTCGCCACGATGCCCGACAGCGCCTTGCTGCCATAGGCCGTCGGAAGACCTGCATAGTCCTGCGCGCAGTCCTTGATCAGGAACGGCACACCAGTGAAAGGGCCATCCGCGAGCTTGGCCAGTTGCGCCCGCGCCTCGCGCTCCATCAGCTTGCAAAGGGCGTTGGTCTTGGACTGCGCACGCTCGCTCTGCTTCAAGGCGAGCTGCAGCAGCTCGGAGGCAGTCGTCTCGCCGGAGCGGACGGCCTCAGCCAGCGCGACCGCATCACGCTGCAGATAGTCCTGAACGTTCACAATCCCCTCCCCGCGGCGACTGCCACTGGCCGTCATGGTAGCTGATTCTGGCTGCAACAGCGGCGCAGTCGCACTGATCAAGGCAAAATCGCGCCGCAAAGGCCATGAGCATGGCGACATGATGGCGAAGATCGGCGGATATGATGGCCGTACTACGCGCACTCGTCTCGAATTTAGTTAATTTGATTCAGATCATTCGTGGCGTCCCTTGTGCCGACCTAACCTTACGCATCGTTAGTTGCGTAAGAGTGGACGAGAGAGCGATGGGACGCCTCGCAAGCCTGCTGAGCAGGGCGCATGGTCCGCACGAGGATGCGGCGGCCGCGCCGGTGACGACAGCCGACTACTTCATCCTGCTGTCGCGCGCGATGGAGAACCTGCCGGATTCCAGTCCCGAACGTCGCGCCGAGGTCTATCAGTCGGCGCGCCAGGCGCTGGTGACCCAGCTCGAAGCCATGCATCCCCCGGTCTCGCGATCACGGATCAAGGCCGAGCAGCGCGCGCTCGACGACGCGGTCGACACGATCGAGACGCGCGCCGTGACGGCACCGGATGAGGCTGGGACACCGCCAACGCCGCTGGTTCCCGACGAGCTTTCCATCTTTTTTGCTGCCAATACCGACATTCCGACTGCTTCAGTTTCATCAGCCCCCGATGACGCCCAGGATCCCACCATGGCTCAAAGTCAGTTTAATTCCAGATTTTCACCGCGCGCCGTCGAGGAGAAGCCGATGTCACGTCTCGATGAGATCAACCGCGTGCTGCGCAAGCTGCAGAGCGACTCGTTCGGCGTCGAGGCCTGCGCGCTGATCTCCGAGGACGGGCTGATGATCGCGAGCGTGCTCGCCGCGGACATGGAGGAGACGCGGGTCGCCGGCATGACCGCGACCTTGCTGTCGCTCGGCGGCCGCGCCGCGATGGAGCTCGGCCGCAGCCATCTGCAGGAGGTGATCATCCGCGGCGAGTCCGGCTATGCGGTGCTGGTCAGCGCCGGCCGCGGCGCGCTGCTGCTCGCGCTGACCAACGAGAACAGCAAGCTGGGCTTGACCTTCTTCGACATGCGCGAAGCCGTCCGGTCGCTGCAGAAGGTGCTGTAGCGCAGTCGTCATCCAAGTAAGCCGGCGCGCTGCGCCGGCAGGAGTAGCTTCATGGCCAATACCGTCCTCTATGATGACGGCGTTCACAAGAACATTCTGCTGGAGGATTTCAGCGCCGGCGATCTCGCCGTGCAGGCGAACCAGCACCTCATCATCCACGACCGCGTCGGCATGCTGCTCGATCCCGGCGGCCACAAGGTCTACTCCAAGGTGCTGGGCGAGACCTTCACCGAGCTCTCCGGCGGGCGTCTCAAGTACCTATTCCTGTCGCACCAGGACCCCGACATCGTCGCGGCGATCAACGGCTGGCTGATGACGACCGACGCCGACGCCTACATCTCGGAGCTCTGGACCCGCTTCGTGCCGCATTTCGGCTTCGACCACATCGTCGCCGACCGGCTGAAGCCGATCCCCGACGAAGGCATGGTGTTCGATCTCGCCGGCTGCAAGCTCTGTGCGTTGCCAGCGCATTTCCTGCACAGCGAGGGCAATTTCCAGCTCTACGATCCGGTTTCCAAGATCCTCTACAGCGGCGATCTCGGCGCTTCGATCGGCGTCGACTACATCGTCACGCGCGACTTCAAGGCGCATATCCGCTTCATGGAAGGCTTTCACCGCCGCTACATGGTCTCGAACCGCGTGATGAAGGCGTGGGCGCAGATGGTACGTCCGCTCGACATCGAGATCATCGCCCCGCAACACGGCGCGCTGTTTCCGGATGCGGCGATGTCGCGCCAGTTCATCGAATGGTGTGCCGGCCTGGAATGCGGCATCGACCTGATCACGCCGATGTTCAAGGTGCCAGCAGGTTGACATGCTGGCGCCCTCCCCCAATGCCGCGTTCTCCACGCCAGCCGCGCGCGCCGATGCGTCTGTCGTAGCCGGCGAGGACGCGCCGATCTGGCTCGCAACCGCCTTTGCCGTCGCGGGCACGCTGGTCGCCATCATGTCGGCCTCGCTGTGGCAACAGGCGCCGGCTGCGCCCCAAGTGGTGGCCGCGATCCCGGCACCCCAGCCGATCGTCGCCGAGCCGGCATGGAGACCGCCCGAGCCCCCGGCGCCTCTCCCCGCTCTGATCGTCGCGCCGCCGCTGCCCTTGCCCTCCGCCGCCCCGATCGAACCACCGGCGGCCCCCGCCGCACCGACGGCTCGCGCCGAGCCGCTGGGCGCCGCCAAGGCGAGCACCGAATGTTTTGCGCCGCTGGCGGTCGCGTTCGAGCGCGGCAGCACGCGACCGAATCCTGCCGACATGAAGCGTTCGCGGGCGATCCTGCAGAAGGCGCTGTCACGGCACGCCGACGCGACCCTCGTCATCGAGGGACATGCCGATGCCAGCGGCAGCGAGGATCTCAACGTGCTCCTGAGCTATTCGCGCGCCAAGGCCGTCGCAGATCTGTTGCGCAAGGACGGCATCCCCGCCAAGCAGATCGCGGTGCGCGCCGCCGGCGCCGGCGCGGCGCATGGCGATGCCGAGGCTGTGGCCGCGGACCGCAAGGCGCTGCTGCACATTGCCGGCGTCGACGATTGCGATCAACTCACGGCGGTGAAGCGACCATGACCATCTATGCCATCGTGAGCGGCTTCGGCGCCGCCATTCTCCTGCTGACCGCAGGCTATCTGTTCGGCGCGCGCCAGGGTACGCTGGCTCGCGATCAGTTGCGGCGACAGGTGCAATTGCAGGCCGCGAGCCTGGATCAGTTGCAGGAGCAGAGCAGCCACGACGCGATCGAGCGCGAGACCAGTCTGCGCAGCGCGATCCAGGACGTGCTGGCGCCGCTGGTCGAACGCGAGCGCATCTCGCTCGATCTGGCTCAGCTCGCGAGCCGGCCGGGCCGGCGCCGCGAGCTGGTGCCGCTGCTCGACAGGATCGCCGAGGTCGGGCGGTTTGAAACCGTGCTGCTGACGAACGAGGAAGGCCTGCCGCTCGCGGCCAACACGGCCGGCCGTCACACCGAGCGGCTGGCGGCGGCGGCGACGCGGCTGGCGCTGGTCGCCGAGAAGGTCAGTGGCGAGCACGGCGTCGCGCCGCTGTCGGTCATGCTGCGCGATGTGTCGGAGGCGACGACGCTGTGTCGCATCTTCCGGGTGCAGGATCAGACCGTGACGCTGACGGCACTGTCCAACGATCCGCGGCTCACGTCCGTGGCGCTGGATCCCGCGCTGGCCAAGGTGCAGGTCGCGCTGACGGCGCCGGCCTGAGGCGCCCCCCACGACGCAAAGGGCGCAGCACCTCTTGCGAGGCACTGCGCCCTTCGCCGACCTCATTGTCAGGGATGAGGCCGACTACACGCGGGATCGGCCGCGGGCGAGACCCACGACGGCCGACACCAGGAACAGCACGATGGCGATGAAGAAGATGATCTTGGCGATCTCGATGGAGGCGCCGGCGATGCCGCCGAAGCCGAGGATGCCGGCGATCAATGCGATAACCAGGAAGGTGACGACCCAGCCTAACATGACACGACCTCTGTCTCTCGATTGCGGTTCAAGGCGACGCGGAGCTTGCGCCGTTGGCATGACAATCAGGGTCGGGAACAAAGGTTCCGGGCCAGCGGCGCGGTAAAAATTCGCGTTTCGGCGGAACAAAGTCGGCGGAAACAGGCGCGCATTCCGAGGGACTGCCCCGATTTAGGGCTGTAAAACGCACCGGCCGGCCCCATATCACCGACAATCCCTGCTATGAGGGCTCCTTCCTGCAGACCTCTCGATGCCGTCGTATGATGCGGTCAGAGGGACGAGACTGATTCGCTGATGACCGAGCCCAACCGCGTGAGCCCTTTTCCTGCGCCCGACCACCAGCCTGTTGCCGGCGGCATCGCCGCGCGCGCACGCGCGGCTGCGAGCGGGGGTGCGCGCTATCTTGCGGGCCTCAATCCAGAGCAGCGCGAGGCTGTCGAGACACTCGATGGCCCAGTGTTGGTGCTTGCAGGCGCCGGCACCGGCAAGACCCGCGTGCTGACCACGCGCATCGCGCATATTTTGAGCCAGGGCCGCGCGCGGCCGAGCGAAATCCTGTCGGTGACGTTCACCAACAAGGCCGCGCGCGAGATGAAGACGCGCCTCGCCGAGATGTTGGGACAAGCCGTCGAAGGCATGCCGTGGCTCGGCACCTTCCACTCGATCTCCGGGCGCATCCTGCGCAGCCATGCCGAGCTGGTGCAGCTCAAATCCAATTTCACCGTGCTCGACGTCGACGACCAGATCCGCCTGCTCAAGCAGTTGCTGCAGGCCGAGAACGTCGACGACAAGCGCTGGCCGGCGCGCATGCTGGCCGGGCTGATCGACGGCTGGAAGAACCGCGGCCTGGCGCCGTCGCAGGTGCCCTCGGGCGAAGCCGCCGTGTTCGCCAATGGCAAGGGCGGCAAGCTCTATGCGAGCTATCAGGAGCGGCTGAAGATCCTCAACGCCGCCGATTTCGGCGACCTGCTGCTCGAGAGCATCCGGCTGTTCCGCGAGAACCCGGACGTGTTGCGGCAGTATCAGAGCCGCTTCAAGTTCATCCTGGTCGACGAGTATCAGGACACCAACGTCGCGCAATATCTTTGGCTGCGGCTGCTGTCGCAGGCGCCGTCGTCCGCCGGCGCGTCATTGCAGGGCTCGCCCCGGCAATCCATCACTTCCGAAGAAGATGGATCACCGGGTCTCGACCCTGCGCGGCGGCCCGGTGATGACGACAGGAGCATTGCCGCTTCCGGCGCTCCCCCCAAGAACATCTGCTGCGTCGGTGACGACGACCAGTCGATCTATGGCTGGCGCGGTGCCGAGGTCGACAACATCCTGCGCTTCGAGCACGATTTCCCCGGAGCCAGGGTCATTCGCCTGGAGCGCAACTATCGTTCGACCGGGCACATTCTCGCCGCCGCCTCGCATCTGATCACGCACAACGAAGGCCGGCTCGGCAAGACGCTGCACACCGAGGATGTCGAGGGCGAGAAGGTCACCGTCACCGGGGCGTGGGATTCGGAAGAGGAAGCGCGCGGCATCGGCGAGGAGATCGAGGAGCTGCAGCGCAAGGGCGAGCATCTCAACGACGTCGCGATCCTGGTGCGCGCGTCCTACCAGATGCGCGAGTTCGAGGACCGCTTCGTCACGCTCGGCCTGCCCTACCGCGTCATCGGCGGCCCTCGATTCTACGAGCGCGCCGAGATCCGCGATGCGCTGGCGTACTTGCGCGTCATCAACTCGCCGGCCGACGATCTCGCCTTCGAGCGCATCGTCAACGTGCCCAAGCGCGGGCTCGGTGACGCCACCGTGCAGCTGCTGCACGACCACGCCCGCAAGCGCCGCATCCCGCTGTTCGAGGCTGCGCGCGCGGTGGTCGAGACCGACGAGTTGAAGCCGAAGGCGCGCGGTTCGCTGCGCGGACTTCTGCTGCAATTCGAGCGCTGGCGCGCCCAGCGCGAGGTGACGCCGCACACCGAGCTCGCCGAGATCGTGCTCGACGAGAGCGGCTATACCGAGATGTGGCAGAAGGACCGCTCGGCCGACGCGGCCGGACGTCTCGACAACCTCAAGGAGCTGATCCGCTCGATGGAGGAGTTCGAGAACCTGCACGGCTTCCTCGAGCACATCTCGCTGGTGATGGACCGCGAGGGCGCCGCCGACGAGGAAGCTGTGTCGCTGATGACCTTGCATTCGGCCAAGGGGCTGGAATTCGACAACGTCTTCCTGCCGGGCTGGGAGGAAGGCCTGTTTCCGAGCCAGCGCACCCTCGACGAACAGGGGCGCGCCGGCCTGGAAGAGGAGCGCCGCCTCGCCCATGTCGGCCTGACGCGCGCGCGGCGCCGCGCGAAAATCTATTTCGCGACCAACCGCCGCATCCACGGCACCTGGACCACGACCATCCCGTCGCGCTTCCTCGACGAATTGCCGGCCGCCAGCGTCGAGATCACCGAATCCAAGGGCGGCTCCGGCTGGGGCGGCGCCGGCGGCTATGGTCCGTCGCGCTTCGACAATGTCGAGTCGTTCGGATCGAGCTATTCCACGCCGGGCTGGCAGCGCGCCCAGGCGCGCCGCCCCGGCGCAGCACGCGGGTCGTCCGAGGGCGGCTTCAGCGAGCAACAATCGCCGTTCGCAGGGCGTGATCCGTTCGGCGGTAATTTCGGACGCAACAAGCGCGGACCGATGACCATCGAGGGCGAACTGGTGGCCAAATCAACCGGCACCGTCTCGGAATTCACCGTCGGCGACCGCGTCTTTCACCAGAAGTTCGGCTATGGCCGCGTCATCAAGATCGACGGCAACAAGCTGACCATCGCCTTCGACAAGGCCGGCGAGAAGCACGTGGTCGACAGCTTCGTGCAGAGGGCGTGACCCCACGGCCACGGTGCGCCGGCCGCCGCGGGACCGGCGCGGATCGCGGCAACCGAACTTCACACGTCGCCTTGGTTAGGCCTTGACCATGGCAGCGCGCATCGTATGAGATGCAACCATGGTCCGGCGATACATCCTGTTGAGTGTTGCGATCGCGCTGAGCGCGCCGTCGCTTGCGGCGGCGCAGACGATGAGCTTTGCCGACTCGGCGGGGCTGATTGCCTCGAGCTGCGGCGCGGACATCACCGCCAATTGCCGCGGCGTCAATCTCGACTCCAACCGCCTCAAGGAATGCCTGTCGCGCAACCAGGATGTCGTCTCTGCACAGTGCAAGGCCACCTATTTCAAGGCGTTCGAGGCGATCCAGAAGCGCATCGCGGCCCGGGTCACGGTGGCCAATGCCTGCCAGCGCGAGATCGTGAAGCTGTGCGGCGGCTCGACCAAGGAGACCAGCAAATCGATTCCCTGCCTGATGACCGCGAGCGGCGTCGGCGCGCGCTGCCAGCAGTCGCTGGGCGAGGCGGGGTATCGCTGATGCAACGGACAGCGACAGCACTGCTCGGGCTGATCACGGCTTCGTTGCTGGTCGCGAGCGCGCCGGCGTGGTCGCAGGAGGTGACGCGCGAGGACATCGTGCGCCAGCTCAGCCGGTTCGAGACGGCGCCGACGCTGGATCTGCCGGCGCTCAAGCAACAGACCCAGGAACGTTCGAAGATCCGCAGCCGCAACGAACCGCCGCCGCAGAAGCGGACGCCGATCGCGCCGGAGCTCATGACCCTGCCGGCCTTCAACATCGACATCCAGTTCGACGTGGACACGCCGATCGTGCGGCCGGAATCCTACCAGGCCGTCGGCCGGATCGCCGACGCGATGGTCTATTCCGAGCTGCTTCCCTACAGCTTCCTGATCGTCGGGCACGTCGAAGCCAACGGCAAGCGCGAGTCCAACGTCATCCTGAGCCAGCGCCGCGCCGACGCGATCCGCGACATCCTGGCGAACACCTTCAAGATCTCGGTCAAGCGGCTGCAGTCGATCGGCCTGGGCGAAGAGCAACTGCTCGATCCGAGCAAGCCGACCGCCCCTGTCAATCAGCAGATCCAGATCATCACGGTCGCCAAGGCTGCCGAAGAGGCCGCACCGCCGCCGCCAGCCCCCGCTCCGGCTGCATCCGGCAAGCAGGCTCCGCGCAAGCACCGCAATTGACGCAAATGAGCCCTGCGCGAATGCCGTGAACCCGGGGGCGTCCGGGCGCGACTGTCTTGGATGGGGCATCGGCGCGCTGCGACGATCGGCGCAATTGGAACCCGTTCTCAGATCGACGCAGCCCGGCTGCGCTGAGGCCGGGGCGTACCGATTGCCGGTTTGTCGATGCAGCCGCTTGATGGTATAGCCCGGTCTTTACGGCCGTCGATTGAGCGGTGGTCGATCGCATTGACGAGCGAGATAGCCATGAACGCCATGTTCCGACGCCAGATGATCGACTACGTCGAATATCATCGCGATCCGCGCAACGGCCTGATGCATGTGCTCGGGATCGTCCTGCTGTTCCTCGGCGCGGTGCTGCCGCTGAGCTTGTGGCATTTCGACGCGTTCGGCATCCGCATCAGCCTGGGCGCCGTGCTCGCGCTGCCGGTGCTGTTGTATTGGCTGCTGCTCGATGCAGCGCTCGGCGCCGGCATTCTTGCCTTTGCCGTGCTGTTCCTTGCTGTGGCCATGATGATTGCCGATCACGTCCACGGATTGGCCCTATGGGCCTTGTTTGCCGCACTCGTGATCCTCGGCCTCGTGTCGCAGGCGGTGGGTCACAAGCTGTTCGAGCGCAACAATCCGTCACTGCTGGATCATCCGGCGCATCTGTTTCTCGGGCCGATGTTCGTGATGGCGAAGTTGTACGTGGCGTTGGGATTCAAGCCTTCGGTGGCCGATCTCGTCGCGTCCGACCAGCTCACATCCCGTCCTCTTCAAGGCGATCAACGCTCACGTCCCTAATGAAAGTCCTCGTCACCGGCGGCAGTGGTTTTATCGGACATCACCTCGTCTCTGCGCTGGTCGCGCGGGGCGCGGAGGTGCGGGTGCTCGATATCCGCTGCCCGACGCACATGATGGCCGAGGTGGAATATATCGAGGGCTCGGTGCTCGATGCAGGCCTGGTGCGACAGGCCGTGGCCGGCGTCGATCAGGTCTATCATCTCGCCGGGCTGCCCGGCATGTGGATGCCGGACCGCGAGGACTTCTACCGCGTCAATTGCGTCGGCACGGAAACGGTGCTGGCGGCGGCGCGCGCCAACCGGGTGCGCCGCTTCCTGCATTGCTCGACCGAGTCCATCCTGTTCGACTATCCGGGATCGACGGGCGCCGCCTCGGCCCCCACGGCGCCGCCAGCCGAGGCCATGCCGGGGGCCTATACGCGGTCGAAGGCCCTGGCCGAAGCCCGCGCCATGGCCGCCGCCGCAGACGGCTTTCCGCTCGTGGTCGGCACCCCGACGATGCCGATCGGACCGCATGACAGCAACCTGACACCGCCGTCACAGATGCTGCGCCATTTCCTGGACAGCCGTGTTCAGCTCTATCTCGATTTCATCGTCAACCTGGTCGATGTCCGCGACGTCGCCGCAGGCCTGATCCTGGCCATGGAGCGCGGCAAGGTCGGCGAGCGCTACGTGTTCGGCGGCGAGAGCCTGCGCCTCAGCCGCATCCTGGAGCTGATGGCGGTGATCAGCGGCCGCAAGCACGTGGCGCTGCCGGTACCCGGCCGGCTGGCCGAGCTGTCGGCGGGCATGCTGGAGTTCGTCTCCGATCACCTCACCAAGCGCTGCCCCTCCGGCACCGCCGAGGGGGTGCGGATCGCCCGATCCGCGTCCGATCTGTCGATCGACAGGGCCAAGCGGGAACTCGGCTACGCGCCCCGCCCGATCGAGCCCACCTTGCGCGAGACCATCGCCTTCCTGCTCGATTCCGAGCCGGGAAAACGGCTCGACGACAAACAACACCCTTTTCGCACCGCGGCCGAATAGCTAAGAGCGGCCGGTCCAACGTCTCATAACGGTTCCAAGACATGTCCGGCGATGCCAGCCCCATCTCGTCGTTTGCGTTCAGCGGATGGACCACCACCTGGCCCACCTCCCTGCTCGCTGTCATCTGGCTGATCTGGCTCGCCAGCTGGGTCGGGGCCTCGTTCTGGTCCGGGCAGACCCGCAAACATGTGACCGTGATCAAGACCAGCCGCTATCACGCGCTGATCGTGCTCGGCGGCATCCTGTTCACGCCCTGGACCTCGCGTCTGCTCGGCGAGAAGCCGTTCTGGCACCCCGGCGAGACCGGGGTCTACCTGCTGATCGTGGTGACCCTGGCCGGCATCGCCTTTACCTGGTGGGCACGCATCCATCTCGGCCGGTTCTGGTCGAACGCCATCACCCACAAGGAAGGCCACAAGGTCATCGATACCGGCCCCTATGGCATGGTCCGGCATCCGATCTATACCGGCCTCATCCTCGGCATGATCGCGACCGGCATTGCCGTGGGGACGGTCAGCGCGGTGCTCGGCGCCGTCCTGATCTCGCTCGGCATGGCCTGGAAGGCCAAGATGGAAGAGGTGTTCCTGGCCCAGGAGCTGGGACCAGACTACGTTGCCTACAGCCAGCGGGTGCCGATGATCATCCCGTTCATGCCGGCGGGCTGACGCGCAAGGCTGCTCAGCGCCTGACGACGGCTTCGGGCTGCGGCGAAGCCGGCTGGTTGGCAGCCTGCGGCAGCAAATGGCGCGGCAGGATGATGCGCTGCCCGGGGATCAGAGGCTGGGCCGCGAGGCCGCGATTGGACTGCTGCAGCGCCCAGAGCGGAACGCGATAATTGGCGGCGATCTGGTCGAGGGTCTCGCCCGGCCGCACCGCCACGGAGGTGCCGCTGTCCCACAGCTCCACAGATGTCTTGGGCGGGACCAGATAGCGCAGCTGCACCGGGTCGACATCCGCCGTCGCGGAGGTCTGCGAGAGCTGGCTGATCATCGTCACCAGCTGGGCGTGCACATCCTCCATCTTGTCGATGTTGATGTGCGTGACCTCGTCATGATCCTTCATGTCGAAGCTGGCGTAGTGGCCGCGGAAGCCCGGCTCGGGCTTCACGTCGCCGCCGCCGAGAATGTTGTCCGACAGGAACAGATTGATGAAGCGCTGCACGTTCGGCGGCACGCTCTTGGTGGCATGTGCCGGATCGACGGTGACCACGAGGGCGACCGGGATGTTCTGCTCCTGGAGGGTGATCGCGATCCGGACGCTGCACAGCCCGCCCATCGAGTGGCCGATCAGCACGATCGGCCCCCCATCCTGGCGGTAGTTCTTGGCGACCTGCAGCGCGATCAGGTCGCACAGCGTGAATTCATAGACGCTCGCCCAGAACCCGGCCTTCTCGATCTTCTCCGCAAGCCGGTCCATGCCGGTGGAGAACAGCGGCCCGAGCGCGCCGCGGAACAGGTAGACCCGCGGCGGCGGCAGCGGCTGGGTCGCCTCCGGCGGCGGGGGCGGCACGGCGCGGATCGCGGCGGGAGTGGACGCCGGGGATGCTTTGGCGGATCGGGTGGGCGCGGAGGCCGAAGCGGCGCCGGACTGCGCGGCCAGCGAATTGCTCGAGGCGGCAAGTCCGGCAAGGAGAAAGGTTGCGGTCAACAGGAGCGCGGGCAGCCTCCTGCCGGCCGCCGGGTTGGCTGCATCGAGCCGCCGCCTCGCGATCTGCGCCACGCCGGTCATTCGTGCTCCCGGGAAAGCTCAAAGCTGAAATCGGACAGGGTCATGTGGCCCTGCCATACCGCTTGTCGGCGCCGAATGGGAGCATTTTGGGGCGCGCGCGCGATGGCGCGGCCGCCGATTACCGGTAGCCGGTGACGTTGGCGGCGCGCTGCGGAGCCGCCATGCGGGTCGGCGGTGCAGCCGGCCGGCCCTTGCCGCCGAACACGACCGAGTCGATCGCCCCGATCACCTTCTGCTGCATGATCTGGTTCTTCTCGATGGTGATGTGGCCGACGCCCGGCACCGCTGCCACGTCGACATTCTCGAGCTTGCCGCGGAAGCCGTCGGCGCGGCGGACCGGCTCGCCGTTGCCGCTGGCAATGTAGAAGTTGATGTAGCGCTCGGCATTGCCGCCCACGAGCTTGGTCTTGAACACCGAGTCGAGACCGATCGCGAGCTTCACGGGGACGCCGAGCTGGCCGAGCTTGTTGATCATGTCGGGCAGCGCGGTCGCGCCGGAGGAATGGCCAACCAGGATGATGGTCTTGATGCGGCCGGCGCGATAGGCGGCCGCGGCCTCGTCCGCCAGCGACGACCACGACACGAAATTGGCGACCGTGTTCGGGATGCCCTGCGAATCCAGCTTGGCGGCGATGTCGTCGAGGCCGAGCGAGAAGATGTTGAGCACCCCGCGCAGGAGATACACATGCGTGGTGCTGGCGGCGCTGGCGGCCGCCGGGCTCGGCGCCGCGCGGACCGATCCGGTCCCGAGCGGCAGAACGAGCGCCAAGGCCAGTGCGACCATGCTCAACCGACGCGCCGAGACGATGCGCGTTGTGAGGGTTCGAATGGTGCTGGTCGATGGCGTCATCGGTCCTTCTCCGCGGCGGAAACGTCGAGACGGCGCGAACCGTACCCAAGATGCTCGCGGACGCAACATCGCCGGACAGTCCGAGATGCGTTCATGCCCGGGACGTTGCCACGCGGCAACACTTGGCCAAACGAGCCACGAAAAAGCCCAACAAGCGACACGATCGGGAGGGGTCGTGCGATTGCAGGAGCATCGGGCCGTTCCTATCTGAGCCCTCTCTCCGGCTGCTGTGCCTGTTGAACGCGCAGCTTTCGAATCGCATCCCATCCTCCTCTGATCGAATCCCCTCGTGATGGCTCCCGTCATTTCCGTTTCCGGCCTGTCGAAGACCTATGCGTCGGGCTTCACATCGCTGAACAACATCGACCTTTCGATCGAGCGCGGCGAGATCTTTGCGCTGCTCGGCCCGAACGGCGCCGGCAAGACCACGCTGATCAGCATCATCTGCGGCATCGTCAACGCGTCCTCGGGCAAGGTCGCGGTCGGCGGTCATGACATCGACGGCGACTATCGCGCCGCACGGGCCATGATCGGCCTCGTTCCGCAGGAGCTGCACACCGATTCGTTCGAGAGCGTCTGGGCGACCGTCAGCTTCAGCCGCGGATTGTTCGGCAAGCCGAAGAACCCCGCCCTCATCGAGAAGATCCTCAAGGATCTCTCGCTCTGGGACAAGAAGGACGCCAAGATCATCACGCTGTCCGGCGGCATGAAGCGCCGCGTGATGATTGCGAAAGCGCTGTCGCACGAGCCGCAGGTGCTGTTCCTGGACGAGCCGACCGCCGGCGTCGACGTCGAGCTGCGCAAGGGCATGTGGGACGTCGTGCGCGAGCTCAAGGCCGCCGGCGTCACGATCATTCTCACCACGCACTACATCGAGGAGGCCGAGGAGATGGCCGACCGCGTCGGCGTGATCAACAAGGGCGAGATCGTGCTGGTGGAGCACAAGGCCCAGCTGATGCAGAAGCTCGGCCGCAAGCGGCTCAGCCTGCACCTGCAGCAGCGGATCGACGCCGTTCCGGAGGCGCTCGCGCCGTATCAGCTCGCTCTGTCGGACGACGGCTGGAAGCTCGCTTATGATTACGACACCAAGGGCGAGCGCACCGGCATCACAAGCCTGCTCGGCGACCTCAGGACGGCCGGCATCCGCTTCGTCGATCTCGAGACCAAGCAATCATCCCTGGAAGACATCTTCGTGAGCCTGGTGCGGCAATGAATTTTCGCGCAGTCGCCGCAATCTACAAATTCGAGATGGCGCGCACCTGGCGCACGCTGCTGCAAAGCATCGTGTCGCCCGTGGTGTCGACCTCGCTCTATTTCGTCGTTTTCGGCGCCGCGATCGGCTCGCGCATCAGCGAGGTGCAGGGCGTGAGCTACGGCACCTTCATCGTGCCCGGCCTCGTCATGCTGTCGGTGCTGACGCAGAGCATCGCCAACGCCTCGTTCGGGATCTATTTTCCGAAATTCATCGGCACGATCTACGAGATCCTCTCGGCGCCGATCTCGCATGTCGAGATCGTGCTCGGCTATGTCGGGGCAGCCGCGACGAAATCGATCATCCTCGGGCTGATCATCCTCGCCACCGCCGGCCTGTTCGTGCCGCTGCACATCCAGCACCCGGTGTGGATGCTGTCGTTCCTGGTGCTGACGGCGGTGACCTTCAGCCTGTTCGGCTTCATCATCGGCATCTGGGCCGACGGCTTCGAGAAGCTGCAGATGATCCCGATGCTGGTGGTGACGCCGCTGACCTTCCTCGGCGGCAGCTTCTACTCGGTCAACATGCTGCCGCCGGCGTGGCACTCGATCGCGCTGCTCAATCCGGTCGTGTACCTGATCTCGGGCTTTCGCTGGAGCTTCTACGAGATCGCCGACGTCAGGGTCGAGATCAGTGTCGCCATGACGCTGGCGTTTCTCGCGATCTGCATGACCATCATCTGGTGGATCTTCAAGACGGGCTACCGGCTCAAGCGCTGAGCCGGTGCCGCTTCAGCCGGCGTTCATCAGCGGTAGCAGTGGAAGCGGCCATAGCCGTCGCGATAGCCGCGGCAGTGATAATGGCGGTGGTAGTAGGAGCGATGCGGGATGCCGAGCACGCCCTCGACGGCTCCAACCGCGCCGCCGACGCCCGCGCCGACAGCGCCTCCGACGACGCCCCCCACCGGCCCGGCGATGCGGTTACCTTCGTGCGCACCCTCGTGCGCGCCACGGATGATGCCTTGGGCATGGGCAAACTGCGGGAGCGCCAGCCAGGCGAGCGCCAAGATGAACAGCGCGAGTGCGGCGAGCAGATAGGTCAGCTTCTGCGGAGCCCGGTCGTCGAGCACCGCCGTCTTGGCCTTCATCGTGAGCATTTTGAATCCTGGGAACCGCATGGAGGAATGCTTGAAACGCGGATGCGGCCGAAAAGTTGCGCGCGCGTGACGAAATGGCCGGATTAGAGGGCTTCCTAAACAATGGCCGCAGCCGGTCGCGGAAATGTCAGCGCCGGAGAACGCGCCCGAGCCTTTGCCCGGCGCGCTCCGCCTATTAAGGTTGAGGTCGCCCTCAGCTGGAACAAAGCCCGGATTTCCGACATATTGCAGGCCGAGACGATGATCCGCGGCGTTCACTGAAATCCCGTTCGAAGGTCTCGGCAAAGTCGAGGGCCTGGAGGCCAGAGGTTACATGCGTACCATTCTTTTTGCGGTTGCCGGCTTCGCCTTGTTGTTTGCCACGCCGGCGCTCGCCAAGATCGACATCACCGTCGACAAGAACAACCAGATCATGACCGTGGCGGTCGATGGCGTCGAACGCTACCGCTGGCCGGTGTCGAGCGGCATTCCCTCGCGCGAGACGCCGAACGGCACCTTCCGCGCATTCCGCATGGAGGCCGACCACTATTCGAAGGAATTCGACGACGCGCCGATGCCGAACTCGATCTTCTTCACCAAGGCCGGACATGCCATTCACGGCACGGATTCGGAAGGCCGGCTCGGCACTCCCGCCTCGCATGGCTGCGTCCGGCTGTCGAAGGCCAATGCCGCAACGCTCTACGCGCTCGTGCAAAAGGATGGCGTCCTCAACACCACGGTGACCCTGACGGGATCGGCCGAAGTGGCGATGGCGCGCAATCCGCGCCGCGGCACCGCCGTCGCCCGGCGCGACGTCCAGCCGCAATATGACGACAGCGGCGAACCGGTGGTGCTCACTCCGCAGCCACAATTGCTGCCGGGTCGCCAGGTCGTTCCGCAGCAGCGCCCGGATGATGGCTACATCTATCCGGCCGACGGCAGCGACAACGGCGTCCGCTATCCTGCCCCGCGCGGCACCAGCCGCCGCGTCTACGACGCGCAAGCCTATCCGCAGCAGCAGGACCGGTCGTATTATTACGACAACGGCAATCCAAGCTATGCGCAGCCGCGCTACTACCAGCCGCGCTCGTATTATCAGCCGCGCGGCGGCTACTACACCTATCAGGACTGATCCGGCCGATCGGCGGAGCCGGCCGCTTCAGCGCCCGGCTCCGTTGGTCCCCTATTCCGCGTTGACGCGCTCCAGCGACGCGGGCGCGGGCTCGGCGGCAGCCTGCCCGCGAGCGGACGGCGCTCGCTTGCGGCGCTGCACGAAGTACTGGTCCGCCAGCACGCCGATCAGGATCACGGTGCCCATCACGGCGAAATTCAGCGAGCTCGGGATCCCCAGCAGGTTGACCAGATTCTGCAGCACCTGCAGCAGAATCGTGCCGAGCACGACGCCGATGATCGAGCCCTCGCCGCCGCGCAGCGAGCAGCCGCCGAGCACCGCCGCGGCGATCGCGTAGAGCTCATAGAACGAGCCGTGCACCGCCGGCGAAATCGAGCGGGTGTACATCGCGATCAGCACCGCGGATAGCGCGGTCAATCCGCCGCAGATCACATAGGCTGATATCGTGACGCGATCGGAGCGGATGCCGGAATAGCGCGCCGCTTCCTCGTTCTTGCCGACGGCGTAGAAGTAGCGGCCATACACCGAACGGTGCAGCACCAACCAGGCGATGCCGGCCACGATCACCAGCGCGACGACACTGTGCGGCAGCGGAAAGCCAAGCACGTTGGTGCGGCCCGCCGCGAGCCATTCCAGCATCGGAAAGCTCGCGCCATAGCCGAAGCCGGCGGTCGCATCCTCGGTATAGTAGCGCGCAGCGCCGCGGTAGATCAGAAGCCCGCACAACGTCACCACGAAAGGCTGGATGCGCATCTTGGTGGTGAGCACGCCGTGCATCGTGCCGATGGCGACGCCGCCGGCGATGATGAGGAAGAAGGCCAGGATCCAGTCGACGTCGCGATTGACGATCAGGTCGATGAACAGCACGCCGAGCAGCGCGATCACCGATCCGACCGCGAGCTCGATGCCGCCCACGATGATGACGAAGGCCTCCGCGATCGAGAAGATGCCGAACATGCCGACCTGGTTGGCGGTGTTGGAGAGATTGCCGACCAGCAGGAAGCGCGGATTGATGAAGGCCACGACCGCGCCGACCACCAGGATCAGGATCAGCAGGCTGAGATCTTTCTTTTGCACGTTCGCCCCTCTCAGATGCTATGGCCGACGGCAAGCTGGAGCACGTTGTGCTCGCTAAACTCGCTGCGCGCCAGGAAACCGGAGATCCGGCCCTCGTGCATCACCGCGATGCGGTCGCTGACCCCGATCACCTCTTCCATGTCGCTCGATATCATCAATATCGCGACGCCCGCGTCGGCCAGCCGCCGCAGCATATCGTAGATCTCCTGCTTGGCGCCGACATCGATGCCGCGGGTCGGTTCGTCGAAGATCAGGACCTTCGGGCGCATCGACAGCCATTTGGCCAGCACGACCTTCTGCTGGTTGCCGCCGGATAGTGTTCCGACCTGCATCTTGACGTCGGTGGCCCGGATCTTGAGGCGTTCGCGCTGGCGGTCGGCGTTGTCGGTCTCGCGAGACCTGTCCACCAATCCAAGGCTTGCATAGGATGCGAGATCCGGCAGGGAGATATTCTCGGCGATTGGAAAGTCGAGCAGCAGGCCGCAGCCTTTGCGGTCTTCCGGAATGAGGTAGATCCCCCGGTCGATCGCCGCGCGCGGCGTCGAGATGCGGACGGGCTCGCCATCGAGACTGATGCCGCCGGCCAGCAAGGGTTCGACGCCGAAGATGGCGCGGGCAAGCTCGGTCCGTCCGGAGCCGACGAGCCCGGCGAGACCGAGGATCTCGCCGCGCCGCAGCTGCAGGCTCACCGCACGGCTGGGATAGGTGGATGTGATGGCATCGACGACGTCGAGGACTATGTTGCCGGGCGGCGCGGCCGGCGGCACATAGAGCGACCGCAGATCCCGGCCGATCATCAGCCGGATCATCGCTGCCGGATTGAGCTCGCCGCGCGTCAGCGTGCCCACGGTGCGGCCGTCGCGCAGCACGACGGCACGATCCGCACATTGCACCACCTCGTTCAGGCGGTGGGTGATGAAGATGACGCTGACGCCGTCGGCCTTCAGCCCGGCGATCACCTGCATCAGCCGCTCGGTCTCCGACAGGGTCAGGCTCGAGGTCGGCTCGTCCATGATGACGCAGCGCGCGTTGAGCGACAGCGCCTTGATGATCTCGACCAGTTGGCGCTGCGCGAGCGACAGCTCCGCGAGCGGCGTGTCCGGCGCGAAATCGGCCGCGAGCCGCGCGATCAGCGGCCGCACCTTGGCGCGCAGCGTAGCGCGGTCGATCAGCCGCAACGGGCCGCCAAAGACCGGCTCGCGGCCGATGAACACGTTGCCGGCGACATCGAGATTGTCGAACAGGTTCAGTTCCTGGTGCACGAAGGCGATGCCGGCCGCAATCGCATCCGTCACGGTATAGCCGGTCCGATCGGCGCCATCGATCCGGACCGTGCCGCTGCTCGGCGCGACCACGCCGCCGAGCACGCGCATCAGGGTCGACTTGCCGGCGCCGTTCTCACCGAGCAGGGCGATCACCTCGCCGGGCGCGACCGACAGGCTGACGTGGTCGAGCGCGACCACGCCAGGATAGGTCTTGCCGATGTCGATCAGCTCGAGGAAGGGCTCGCGCACGCCAGCCGTCGCATCACTTCTTCAGCATCGTCTTCATCTGCGACATGAAGTCGTCGACGTTCGATTTCTCGATCACCTTGCCGGGCACGATGATGATGCCGCCCGCCGGAACGCCGGACTTGTCGCCCTGTACGACCTTCGCCATCAGCTTCATGCCCTGATAGCCCCATTCGAACGGCTGCTGCACGACCGTGCCCTCGATCGCGCCGTCCTTGACGCCGCCGAGGGTGATCGGATCCTCGTCGAAGCCGATGATCTTGATCTTGCCGAGCTTGCCGGCCTCCTTCAGCACTTCGTAGATGCGCGGGGTGTTGTAGGAGTAGAAGCCGACCAGGCAGCTCACATCGGGCATCGCCGCGAGAATATCCTCGACGTTGCGCTTGGCGCGGGTCTGATCGATCTCGTCGCCGCGGACGTCGACCAGTTCGACCTTCGAGCCCTTGATCGTCTCCTTCACGCCCTCGATGCGCTCGCGCGCGTTGTCGGCGCCGAGCAGGCCGACGAAGCCGACGCATTTGCCGCCATTCGGCAGCGCCTTCAGCATCAGCTTGCCGGCGTCCTTGCCAAGCTCGGTGTTGGAGGAGCCGATATAGGCGATGCGCTTCGATTGCGGAGCGTCGCTGTCGGTGGTGAAGAGCACCGTCTGCCCGGCGATCTTGTTGAGGTGCTCCGTCTGGTTCTTCGGATCGACCGCGCTCACCATGATTCCGGCTGCCCCCGCCGCGACGAGGTCATCCAGCATCCGCTGTTGCACGGCGGCGGCCGCCTGCTCCGGATATTTGAGCTGCAGGCTGTAATCGGGCAGCTCGCCCTGCGCCTTCTTCACGCCGGCCTCGGCGATCTTCCAGAAGTCGGACGCGCCGTTGACCACGAAGGCCAGCACCTTCTTGTCTGCCGCTCCGGCCGAGCCCACACCAAGCGCCATCGCCAACAACGCAGACGCACCAGCCATCCAAAGACGCTTCATCGAACCCCTCCCATGTGAAGCCGACCTGCTTGATGCGGCCGGCGCTTTGTAGTCGCCACAAGAACTCATAGGGCCGAGAGGAAAGCTTCCCTCGGTCGGGCAGAGAGCTCAGCTCGATCTCGGCAGCCCGACGTGCTCATTCCCGCTGGCACAGCGGCATCAGCCCATGGGGTCGTGGAGATTTGAATCTAAGATCGCCCGTGCATGCCAGCTGCTGGCCCTTCGAAAAGCATCGCAATCGGGGGCAACATATGAGGCACGCACCTCAGGTAGCATGATCAGGGCCGCCACGCAACAAAGCCGGAAGGAAGACGAATATTTAAGCGTTTTGCGGCGCAATACGTGCACACGCCCAGCGATCGGCATGGCGAACTGCCACTGCAATGCAACCGAAACGAAGGGGCGCTGCGAGGTGCGCACCTCTTATCATCGCGCGTGACGCCGGCGCCTCGTCGACGGGAAGGGCCTCGCGGGCGAGCAGCCGTCGCGCTTACGCTATTCACCGTCGCGCAGCCGCCGATACACGGCGCCGAGAATATTGGAATAATCGTCCGTCCATACCCGCTCGCCCTCGGTCGGGTCGGTCTCGGTCCATTTGTTCGACGACGCGATCTTGCCGACGTCGGCGTCGTCGCGGGCGCTGATGACGACGTCGGTGGAGAAGATGTACTCGTCGTCGCGCCCGGAGTCCTCGTTGTAGACCCAGCTCTTCAGGTCGTTGGCGTCGGCGATGCCGACGACGACGCTCTCGAGTTCGAGGTGGCGGTTGGAGACGTGCATAACGACCGCGCCCTGCGGCGCCAGCTTGGCCTTGTAGATCGCCATCGCCTCCTCGGTGGCGAGATGGATCGGGATCGCATCGGACGAATAGGCGTCGACGATGATGAGGTCGTAGACGCCGTCGGGCTCCTTAGCGAAGGTCAGCCGGGCGTCGCCGATGACTGGCTTGATGTCTGGCGCGCAATTCCTGATGTAGCTGAAGTATTTCGGGTCACTGGCGGTATCGACCATGGTCTGGTCGATCTCGAAGTATTTCCAATCTTCGCCCGGCTCGGCAGCACAAGTCAGCGTGCCCGCACCGACGCCGATCACGGCGACCTTCAGTGGCGCGCCCTTGCGCTCGCGGATCGCGGTGATGGCGCGGCCGATGCCGCCGTCCTTGTGGTAGTAGGTGATCGGCTCGGGACGTCCGGTGACTTTGGAGCCGTCGGCGTTGAGATATTTCTGAGCACCATGGATCGTCGTGCCGTGCATCAGCACGTGGTAGTGGCCATCCGAGGTCACGACGATCTTGTGCACGCCGAAGAAGCTGCGCACCGTCTCGACGCGGCCGTCATCGGCCGGATAGGCGCGGATCAGGACCAGCGCGAGCGCGGCGGTCGCAAACACCTTCCAGCGGCCGCCGTTGAGCAGCAGCGCGAGCAGTGCCGCGAGCGCGCCGACTGCGCCGGCGACGTAGACGCGATGGTCCTCGAGATAGGTCGTGACCTTGCCGGTCAAGCCGGCCGGCACCAGCAGCGCGATCGCGATCGCGGCCAGCGCGATCCAGTACCAGCGCGTGATCTTCGGCAAACGCTCGGTGGCCGCCGGGCGGCACAGCGCCGCCGTCGCCAGCAGGATCGGATATTCGGCGACCCATGAAAAGGCGTAGGGCGCGATCAGGCCCGCGAACAGGCCGCCGACCATGCCGCCGAACGACAGCGCGACGTAGAAGCCGGTGAGATATTTCGCGGCCGGCCGCGTGCGGGCCAGTTCGCCATGACAGGCCATCGCGATCACGAAGAAGCAGAGCTGGTGACCACCCAAAGTGAGCGCGAGGTTCTGCTCGCCGCCGAAGGCCAGGAGCACGACGACACCGGCGATCGCGAGCGGTTGCAGCGCCAGCATCCATTTGTGCGGCAGCAGCGGCCGCGACTGAAACACCAGCACCCAGGTGAGCAGATAGAGCGACAGCGGCAGCACCCAAAGCAGCGGCGCGGCCGCGACGTCCGTGGAGATGTGCGCGGTCACGGCGATCAGCAGGCCCGAGGGCACGGCTGCGAGGAAGATCCAACGCAGGCGCAGCAGCCAGCGGGGCGCAGGCGCGTCGCTCACGTCGCTCTGCAGCAGGCTCGCCACCGTGACGGGCGAGCGCAACAGCAGCACGCCGCAGCCTGCGATCAGCGCGATCAGCACGCCATAGCCGCCGGTCCAGATCAGGTTCTGCATGCGCAGGCTGAAGATGGGCTCGATCAGCAAAGGATAGGACAGCAGCGCGAGAAAGCTGCCGATGTTCGACGAAGCATAGAGGAAGTATGGATCGGGCCCCGCCGGATGGCCCGTTCGCACGAACCAGGCCTGCAACAGCGGATTGTTGGCGGCGAGCGCGAAGAACGGCAGGCCGATCGAGGCCGCGAACAGGCCGAGCAGCCAGAGCGCATAGCCCGAGGTCGGCGGATCGCCCCAATGCCCCGCGATCGACAGCGGCAAACTCAAAAGCGCGAAGCCGAGCAGCAGCAGATGGATGGCTACCGGGAGCACGCGGCTGCGCAATTGCGTGAGGAAATGCGCATAGGCGTAGCCGGCGAGCAGCAGCGCCTGGAAGAACACCATCGCCACCGACCAGACCGCCGGCGAGCCGCCGAGCCGCGGCAGCACCATCTTGGTGAACAGCGGCTGCACCGAGAACAGCAACAGCGCGCTGACGAAGATCGCGGCGGTATAGACGACGAGGACCAGCCGGTTGCGCGCAGCGGAGGGATGAGCGACGGCGGCGGACGAGGCGATTGAGGTCATGGCAACTCCAGCAGCGCGGCCGTCAATCAGGTGCGGGGCCAGACCACGACGCGCAGACGAGACATAGCGGATCGAGAGGCGGTATGGCGAGCAGCTGGGGCAAAACCGAGTTCCCCTTGACGCGGCGCCGATCCGGGGCGACAGCACGTCTCGACGGTTCCCGAAAGGACGGACTCCTGTCGGTCATTAATCAGGGCTTTTTGAAGCGCACATGAACGAAACCGACGTGATCATCATCGGCGCGGGCCATAACGGCCTGACCTGTGCGGCCTATCTTGCCATGGCGGGACTGCGCGTGCATGTGGTCGAGCGTCGCAAGGTGGTCGGCGGTGCGGCCGTGACCGAGGAATTTCATCCCGGCTTCCGCAACTCCGTCGCCTCCTACACGGTGAGCCTGCTCAATCCGCGCGTCATCGCCGACCTGAAACTGCATCAGCATGGCCTCGAGATCGTCGAGCGGCGGGCGCAGAATTTTCTGCCGTCGCCCGATGGCCGCTATCTGCTGACCGGCGAGGGCCGCACGCAGGCCTCGATCGCCCGCCTCAGCAGCCGCGACGCCGAAGCGATCGGGCCATTCTCAGCCCGGCTGGAAGCGATCGCGGACGTGCTGCGCAGCCTGGTGCTGCGGGCGCCGCCGAATCTCGTGGCCCAGTTCGGGCTGCCGGCGATCCGCGAGGCCTTCAACGCACTCGGCACAGCCAATACTCTGCGGGCCCTGTCGCTGGAGCAGCAGCGCGATCTGCTCGACCTGTTCACGCGCTCGGCCGGCGAGATGCTCGAGGAGATCTTCGAGGCCGACCTGGTGAAAGCGCTGTTCGGCTTCGACGCCATCGTCGGCAATTATGCGAGCCCCTACGCGGCCGGCTCCGCCTATGTGATGCTGCATCACGCCTTCGGCGAGGTGAACGGCAAGAAGGGCGTCTGGGGCCATGCGATCGGCGGCATGGGCGCGATCACCCAGGCGATGGCGCGCAGCCTGAAGGAGCTGGGAACACTCGTCGAGGTCGACTGCGGCGTGCGCGAGGTGATCGTCGAACGCGACCGCGCCACAGGCGTCGTGCTGGAGGACGGCCGCGCTCTCCGCGCCCGCTATGTCGCAGCCAACGTCAATCCCAAGCTGTTGTATACGCGGATGGTGCCGTCAGGCGCCTTGCCGGAGGCGTTCCTGAGCCGCATCCGGACCTGGCGCAACGGCTCTGGCACGTTCCGCATGAACGTGGCACTGAGCGGCCTGCCCTCGTTCAGCGCGCTGCCGGGCGATGGCGATCATCTCTCCGCCGGCATCATCCTGGCCCCCAGCCTGGGCTACATGGACCGGGCCTATCTCGACGCTCGCGCGCAGGGCTGGAGCTGCGATCCCGTGGTCGAGCTGCTGATCCCCTCCACGCTCGATCCGACGCTCGCCCCGCCGGGGCAGCATGTTGCCAGCCTGTTCTGCCAGCATGTCGCGCCCGACCTGCCGGACGGACGCTCCTGGGACGATCATCGCGAGGAAGTCGCCGATCTCATGATCGCAACCGTCGACCGCTACGCGCCCGGCTTCGCCGGCAGCGTGATCGGCCGGCAGGTGCTGTCACCGCTGGATCTGGAGCGTCAATTCGGCCTGCTCGGCGGCGACATTTTTCACGGCGCCCTGACCCTGAACCAGCTGTTCTCGGCCCGCCCGATGCTCGGCCACGCCGATTATCGCTCGCCGCTGAAGGGCCTCTACCATTGCGGCTCGGGCAGCCACCCCGGCGGAGGCGTGACCGGCGCGCCCGGCCATAATGCGGCGCAGGCTATTCTGGCCGATCATCGCGCGTTGTTCGGCTGAGGACAAGCCGGGCACAGACTGTGGAAGGCTTTGCCCGTAACCCCGTGGACAGGCTGTGCAAGCGACGCGTGTGAGCCGGTGGACGGATCGCCGCGACGACTGTGCACAACGCTGTGGAGCGATCGTGGCTGAGCTGTCGAATTCGGCGCCCCGAACGAAAAACCGGGCGCTGAGGCCCGGTCCTCCGAGAACGCCGCTTCGCAGATCACTTCAAGGACGAATTGATCGAGTCGAACTTGCTGCTCATGGAGCTGCCCAGGCCGTTGACGGCCGCGATGATCGCGAGGGAAATGCCGGCCGCAATCAAGCCGTATTCGATCGCGGTTGCACCGGACTCATCGCGCAAGAACTTCAAGAGAATGGTCGTCATCTTCACCTCGTTTCCCAACCCAGGAACCGAGGCTTTTCCGGTTCCCATGACGGGAACCTTACGCCGAGAGAACCTAAGGTTGGTCTAACAAGGCTCGCTCAACTCGTTGCGATATTTCACGCCAATTACGATGCAACTTTTAGGCACGGAAGATGCCCCTCGACGACAGCCGGAAGCTGCCCAAAAACCGCGAGGTTCGGCCAAAGAGCTTGCGCCGGCGGTGAGATTGCTTAACCACACCGTTGATTTGTTCCCGGACGAGCCAAATGACATCAGCCACGACGCCTGCGACCTACAAAGCCACCTTCACGGTTCCGGACGAAGCGACGGCGCGGCCGGCGGTGGACGTGCTGACCGAAGTGTTCTTCGAGGGCGACGCGGCTGTCGCGGCGTTCGAGCGTCCGGACGGACATTGGGACGTCACGGTCCATTTCGCCGACCCGCCCGACCAGGCCCTGGTGCGCGAGCTCGTCGGCGGAGCGGCGGGGGCCGAGACGGCCCAGAGCCTGACGTTCGACGTTGTCGAGGCCAAGGACTGGGTCAAGGCCAGCCTCGACGACCTCGTTCCGGTCCCGGCCGGCCGCTTCCTGGTCCACGGCGCTCACGATCGCCGGCGCGTGCCCGGCAACAAGCTCGGCATCGAAATCGAGGCGGCGCTCGCCTTCGGCACGGGCCATCACGGCACCACCCGCGGCTGCCTGCTGCTGCTCGACCACGTCTTGAAGAGGGGCGCGCCCCGGCGTGTGCTCGACCTCGGCACCGGAACCGGCGTCCTCGCCATCGCCGCCGCGAAGGCGCTTCACCAGCCGGTGCTGGCCAGCGACATCGATGCCCCCTCGGTCGCAGTCGCCCGCGACAATGCCCGGCTCAACGGCGCAGGCCCCCTGGTCCAAGTCATCCGCGCCACCGGTTTCGCGGCCGACGATTTTGCCGAACGGGGCCCGTTCGACCTGGTGCTGGCCAACATTCTCGCCAACCCGCTCCGGCAGCTGGCCGCGCCGATGCAGCGTCATCTGGCACGAGGCGCCTTCGTGATCCTGTCGGGCCTACTGACGCCGCAGGCGCGCGCGGTCGTTGCCGCCTATCGCGCACGCGGTCTGATTCCCGTCCGGCATCTGAGAATCGAGGGTTGGAGCAGCCTGCTGCTGCAGAAGCGGCAGTAACGGAGCAGATCGCCTCGAGGCGGCGAAACAAGGCGAGGCAGGGAAGACGGCTTGGAGGATCGCTACGTCTTCGGCTGGTTCGGCTGAGCGCCGGAGTCGGACTGGTCACGAGGCGCACGTCGAAGACGCGGTTCGACCAGACGATTGACGAGACCGGCCAGCGCGCTGCGCGGCTTCTCGACAGGTGGTGAGGCCGGTGCGCGTGGCGTCGGCGCCGACAGTTTCTCGAAGGTAAAAGCAGGCATTGTGCATCCCCTCGCCATTGAGTTGAGGCACTCCCCGGATTGTGCGACCGTGGATGATCTTTACGATCGTGGTCGGCACATCCATCACGTTTCCTCGCCGCATCTCTTTCGGATGACCGGCATGCGACAGCAAATCTTTTTGCACTGGCGAATGCAAGGAGATTCTTCGTGCACTGCACCTTTCCCTGGGAGAGTATTCGTCGCAGACGACACCCAATTCTAAAGTATGAGAATGATGTTCGAAGCCCTGTTCCAGACGTTCGAAGAACCTGAAACCGGTGTAGCGCTGACGGCGCGACTCGCTGCGTTGCGCGAGGAGTTGGCCCGGCGCCGGCTCACCGGCTTCATCGTGCCGCGCGCCGACCAGCAGCAGAACGAATATGTGCCGCCTTCGGAAGAACGGCTGGCGTGGCTGACCGGCTTCACCGGTTCAGCTGGTCTGGCGATCGTGCTGCCGCAACAGGCCGCCATCTTCGTCGATGGCCGCTACACCCTGCAGGCGGGCAAGCAGGTCGACGGCAAGGCCTGGACCGTCGAATCGCTGATCGAGCCGCCGCCGGAGAACTGGCTGACCGGCCATCTGCAGAGCGGCGACCGCGTCGGGTTCGATCCGTGGCTGCATACGACCGCGGCGGCCGAGCGCTTCGCCGCCGCCTGTGCCAAGGCGGGCGCAGAGCTGGTCCCGGTCGAGACAAATCCGCTCGACAGCGTCTGGACCGAGCGACCGCTGCCGCCGCTCGGCGCGGTGTCAATCCACGGCGCGGAATTGTCGGGCGAGGCCGAGGCTGAGAAGCTCGACCGCATTCGCAAGGAGATCGAACGGCTTGGCGTCGAGGCGCTGGTTCTATCCGATTCCCACAACGTCGCCTGGACGTTCAACATCCGCGGCGCCGACGTGTCGCATACACCGCTGCCGCTCTCCTATGCGGTCGTCCCCAGGAGCGGACGGCCGACGATCTTCATCGATTCTCGCAAGCTCTCGAACCTGACGCGCGATCATCTCGAGCAGAGCGCGGAGGTGGCCGAGCCGGACGGGCTGGCGATCCGGCTGACCGAGCTCGCGCAATCCGGCGCTGCGATCGCGCTCGACAGCGCGACGGCGGCAGACGCGCTGACGCGGCTGATTCAGGGCGCCGGCGGCAAACCGGTGCGCGGCGCCGATCCGGTCAGCCTGCTGAAGGCGGCCAAGAACGGTGTCGAGATCGAAGGCACCCGCCGCGCGCACCGGCGCGACGCCGTCGCGCTGGCGCGCTTCCTCGCCTACATCGATCGCGAGGCGCCGAAGGGCAGCTTGACCGAGATCGACGCCGTCGAGGCGCTGGAAAGCTTCCGCCGCGACACCGGCGCGCTGAAGGACGTCTCGTTCCCGACCATCTCGGGCACAGGTCCCAACGGGGCCATCGTACACTATCGCGTCACCCGCAAGAGCAACCGCCGCATCATGCCCGGCGACCTGCTGCTGATCGATTCCGGCGCGCAATATCAGGACGGCACCACCGACGTCACCCGAACGATCGCCGTGGGCGCCGCGACCGACGAGATGCGCGACCGCTTCACCCGCGTGCTGAGGGGACATCTGGCGATCGCGCGCGCGCTGTTCCCCGACGGCACCACCGGCGCCCAGCTCGACACCCTGGCGCGGCAGTTCCTGTGGCAGGCCGGGATCGATTTCGAGCACGGCACCGGCCACGGCGTCGGCAGCTATCTGTCGGTGCACGAGGGACCGGCCCGGATCTCGAAGCTCGGCACGACGCCATTGAAGCGCGGCATGATCCTGTCCAACGAGCCCGGCTACTACAAGACCGACGCCTTCGGCATCCGCATCGAGAACCTCGAGCTCGTCGTAGCGAAGGACATCGCGGGCGCCGAGAAGCCGATGAACGGCTTCGAGGCACTGACGCTCGCGCCGATCGATCGGCGCCTGATCGACGTGAACATGCTGACCGCCGACGAGCGCGCCTGGCTCGATGCCTATCATGCCCGCGTCAGGGAGGCCGTGCGCGCCGCGCTCGACGAACCCGACCAGCTCTGGCTGGATCAGGCCACCGCGCCGCTCTGATCCCGGCGGCGCGCCATCGCTCGCCGCATGGGCATATGCGGAAACAGGCGTTTCCGTGACGCGGGACGTCGCTACAGTCGGTCGGGTCTGAAACGATCCGAGCGGCGCTCTCGATGCATGGAATGATCAGCGGACCGCCCGTGGCTGCGCCACCGCGCGCCGCCCCGTCCCGCACCGTGCTGATCCTGCTCGTCGTCATGACCGGGCTGGCGCCGATCTCCTTGTATCTGCTGGTGCCGGCGCTGCCGCTGCTTGCAACCACGTTTGGGCGCGACGCCTCCGTGGTGCAGATGACGGTGTCGTTCTACATGATCGGCATCGCCATCTCGCAACTGCTGCTCGGTCCGTTGTCCGACCGCTTCGGCCGCCGCCCGGTGATGCTCGCGGGCCTCGCGCTCTCGATCGTCGCCAGCTTCGGCTGCATCTTCGCCGACACCTTGCCGCAGCTGATCGCGGCGCGCTTCTTCCAGGCGCTCGGCGGCGCAAGCGGCATGGTGATCAGCCGCGCCATCATTCGCGATCTCTATCCGCGCGAGCGCATCGGCGCGATGATCAGCCTCGTCGTCGCCGTGATGATGATCGCGCAGATGCTGTCGCCGCTGACCGGCGGCCTGATCGAAATCGCGTTTGGCTGGCATGCCATCTTCTACGTGGTCGCGGCCCTGTCGATCATGATCGCGATCGCAGTGACCCTCGGGCTTCCCGAGACCCGCCCTGCCCGTGTCGAAGGCGCGAGCTTCCGCCGCGACGTTGCCGTTCTCGTCAAGAGCCGCGCCTTCCTCGGCTACATGCTGTGCCAGGTGCTGGCGTCGCAGATCATCTTCGCCTTCGCCGGCGGCGGCCCCTACGTCGTCGAGATGCAGATGGGCCGCTCCTCGGCCGAATATGGCGCATGGTTCGCGACCACCGGCTTCGCGTATTTCGTCGGCAATCTGTTCTGCGTGCGCTATGCCCCCCGGCATTCGCTCGACCGGCTGATCTGGTTCGGACTGGCGCTGCAGCTCACCAGCGCCGCGCTGAACTTCGCTTGGAGCATCTTCGGCATCAATCAGGTGCCTTCGGTGCTGTTCGGCACGCAGATGCTGTTGATGTTCGCCAATGCCGCCGTCATGGCGAACTCCGCAGCCGGCGCCATCAGCGTGCGGCCGGGCGCCGCCGGGACCGCCTCCGGCGCCATGGGCTTCCTGCAGATGGGCGTGGGCGCTCTCACCTCGCAGCTCGGCGCGTTTCTTGGCGGCCACTACGCGACCACGCTGCCGCTGACAACGGCGATGCTGGCGTTGTCGCTGGCCTGCGCCAGCAGCATGATCTTCCTCGTCCCCCGCTCGCCGCTGACGGTGACAAAGGAGCTGATCGAGCAGGCGGAGGAGGATGAGGCCGGGGTGATGTGACGGCAGGTCGTCGTGGCGTTCCTGCAGCATCACCAACCAAGATTGTCATGCCCCGCGCAGGCGGGGCATCCAGTACGCCGAGAGACCTCGATCGGACCGCTGCGGCCTCTGGAATACTGGATCATCCGCCTTCGCGGATGATGACAGTTGTGAGTGTCGCGGACATCATCTGCGGCGATTGGCAGCGCGAAGCAGCTACTCCCCGATCAGTTGCAGCCACTCGTCCTCGGTGAGCACCTGCACGCCGTGCTTCTGTGCATCCTTCAGCTTCGAGCCAGCGCCTGGACCGGCGACCACGTAGTCTGTCTTCTTCGACACCGAGCCCGACACTTTCGCTCCGAGCCGCTCGGCGGTCGCCTTGGCCTCGTCGCGCGTCATCTTCTCCAACGTGCCTGTGAACACCACCGTCTTGGTCGCGATCGGCGAGTTGCGCTTGGGCTTCTCGGCATCGAGGATCTTCACCTCTTTCGTCAGCCGCTCGACGATGCCGCGGTTGTGGTCCTCAGCGAAATAAGCGGCGACGCTCTTGATCACGGTATCGCCGATCTGGTCGAGCGCATCCATCTCGGCGATCGCCTCCTCATCGCCTGCGGCCACCTTGAGGCACGCCTCGTGAAAGGCCTCCCAGGAGCCATAGCCGCGCGCCAGCGCCAGCGCCGTGGTCTCGCCGACATGGCGCATGCCCAGCGCAAAGATGAAGCGCTCCAGCGCGATCTCGCGCCGCGCATCGATGGCGTTGAACAGGTTGCGCACGGACGTCTCGCCGTAGCCCTCGACCTCCTCCAGCTTGAGCTTGGCGTTGCGCTTCTGCAGCGTGAAGATGTCCGCCGGCTCCTTCACCCAATCCTGGTCGAAGAAGAACTGGATCTGCTTCTCGCCGAGGCCGTCGATGTCGAAGGCGCGGCGCGAGGCGAACAGCTTGAGATGCTCGATCTTCTGGTAGGGACAGGCGAACTCGCCGGTGCAGCGCGCCCGCGAGCCTTCCTCGCCGGTCGCAATCTCCTCGCGCACGACATCGGTGTGCAGCGGGCACGGGCACGTCTTCGGGAAGTGGAATTCCTCGGCGTCGGCAGGCCGCTTGTCGATGAGCACGTCGACCACCTGCGGGATGACGTCGCCGGCACGCTGGATCACGACGGTGTCACCGATGCGGATGTCGCGGCCCTCGCGCAGAACCTCGCCCTTGTTGCCGATGCCCTTGATGTAGTCCTCGTTGTGCAGGGTGACATTCTGCACGATGACGCCGCCGACGCCGATCGGCTCCAGCTTTCCGACCGGCGTGAACGAGCCGGTGCGGCCGACCTGGATCTCGATGTCCTTGAGCACGGTCATCGCGCGCTCGGCCGGGAATTTGTGCGCGATGCCCCAGCGCGGTGTGCGCGACACGAAGCCGAGCCGCTCTTGCCAATCGATACGGTCGACCTTGTAGACGACGCCATCGATATCGTAGTCGAGTTCGGCGCGCTGTTCCTCGATAGAGCGATGAAATGCGATCAGCTCCTCGACCGAGTGGCAGAGCTTCGTCAGCGGGTTGGTGGTGAAGCCGCAGTGCTCGAACCATTTGATCATGCCGCTCTGCGTCTCCGCCGGCATCGCACTCATCTCGCCCCAGGCATAGGCGAAGAAGCCGAGGGGGCGCGAGGCGGTGATGGTCGGATCCTTCTGCCGCAGCGAGCCGGCGGCCGAGTTGCGCGGGTTGGCAAAGATCGTGTCGCCCGCTTCCTTCTGGCGCTCGTTCAGCGCAAGGAACGCCTGCTTGGTCATGTAGACCTCGCCGCGCACCTCGCAGACATCGGGCAGATTGCGTCCGTGCAGCTTCAGCGGCACGTCCTTCAGGGTGCGGATGTTGGCGGTGACGTCCTCGCCTTCGGCGCCGTCGCCGCGCGTGGCCGCCGTGACCAGCTCGCCGCCTTCGTAGCGCAGCGACATCGACAGCCCGTCGATCTTGGGCTCCGCAGAGAAATCAATGCGATCGTCCGCGAGCTTGAGGAACCGTGCGATGCGGCCCGCGAAGTCGCGTACGTCTTCCTCGGCAAAGGCGTTGTCGAGCGACAGCATCGGCACGGCGTGCCGCACCTTCCTGAAGCGGCCGGACGGCGCAGCACCGACCTTCTGCGATGGAGATTCGCTGCTGACCAACTCGGGGAAGCGTGCCTCGATGGCGTTGAAGCGGCGGCGCAGCTCGTCATAGGCAGCGTCCGAGATCTTCGGCGCGTCGTCCTGGTAATAGAGTCTGTCGTGGGTCTCCAGCTCCAGCGCCAGTCGCTTCCACTCCACCTTGGCCTGCGCCTTGGTGAGGTCGGCGACGTCGACGGGCTGCTTGGATTTGGCTGTCTTGGGCATGCTGCTGCGTACTGTCTGCTCGTCAAAACGGGAGCGGTCCGGAGGCCGCGCCGAGACGACGGTGTACACAATGCGGGCGCCGGAGCCAAAAGCCTTCGGCCCGAACCCTCAACTTATGCCGCCGCTGCCTCAAGCAGCCGGTCGGCGGCGGCGCGGGCTTCGGCGGTGACCTCGGCGCCGGCCAGCATGCGGGCAATCTCCTCGCGGCGGTGCAGGGTGGCGAGCGTGTTGACCCGGGTGACCACGCGCTTTCCACGGTCGAGCGCGTCCTTGGAGATCAAAAGATGCTGGTCCGCCCGCGCTGCGACCTGCGGCGCATGGGTGACCGCCATCACCTGGACTCTATGTGCGAGCCGCGCCAGCCGGGCACCGATGGCGTCGGCGACCGCACCACCGACGCCGGTGTCGATCTCGTCGAACACCAGCGTGGGTGCCGAGCCGCGATCGGACAGCACGACCTTGAGCGCCAGCAGGAACCGCGACAGCTCGCCGCCCGAGGCGACCTTCATCATCGGCCCCGGCCGCGTGCCCGGATTGGTCTGCACCCAGAACTCGACGCGGTCGATGCCCTCCGGTCCCGGCGCGTCGGCATCGCTGTCGACCTGGGTCATGAACTTGGCGCGCTCGAGCTTCAGCGGGCCGAGCTCGGCATGGACCGCGCGGTTCAGCTTCTCCGCGGCCTTGGTGCGCGCGGCGGAGAGCTTGGCCGCCGCCGCAGCGTAGCGCGCATCGGCGGCGGTCGCCGCCGCCTCCAGCTTCTTGAGCTGCTCGGCGCCGGCATCGATCAGCACGACGTCCGCGGCATATTTGGCCGCCAGCGCGGCCAGACCGTCGACGGGCGTCGAATATTTGCGCGCGGCGGCCCGCAGCGCAAACAGCCGCTCCTCGATGCGTTCCAGCTCCAACGGATCGAAATCGGTCGCCGCGAGCGCGGCCGTCAGATGCTGGTCAGCTTCCTCGAGCGCATTGATTGCCGCATCCATTGCCCTCACCGCCGGGTCGACCAGCGCCGGGGAGCTGACGGCGCGCCGCTCCAGCCGGCGAACGGCAGCCGCGAGCGCTGCGATCGGCGACTGGTTGCCGCTGACCGCATCCTGGGCGTCACGCAGATCCCCGGCGATCTTCTCGCCCTGCATCATTGCGGTGCGCCGGGCAGCTAGCTGCGTCTCCTCACCATCCTTCGGCGCGAGCTTCTTCAATTCGTCGGAGGCGTGCCGCAGATAGTCAGCCTCGCGAGCCGCGCGCTCCATCCCCGCGCGATGCTGATCGAGCGCCGTGACCGCGGTGCGGCGGGCTGCCCAGAGCGACTCGACCCCGGCGACATCCTTCTCCAGGCCCGCGAAGGCATCCAGCAAGCGGCGATGGGTGGCGGCATCGACCAGCGCGCGCTCATCATGCTGACCATGGATCTCGACCAGCGTCGCACCGATAGCCTTGAGGGTCTGGACGCTCACCGACTGGTCGTTGATGAACGCCCGGGTGCGGCCATCGCCATATTGAACGCGGCGCAGGA
This sequence comes from Bradyrhizobium aeschynomenes, assembly GCF_013178945.1. Lineage (GTDB taxonomy): Bacteria > Pseudomonadota > Alphaproteobacteria > Rhizobiales > Xanthobacteraceae > Bradyrhizobium > Bradyrhizobium aeschynomenes. Next base: position 463,485 of record NZ_JABFDM010000001.1, on the reverse strand, counting down.
TCATCTCGCCATCGGCATCGAGACCATTCGCGGCGAGGATCCTGGCCGCCGGATGGTCCTTGCCGATCTCGAACACCGCCGTCACCTGGCCCTGCTCCGCACCGTGCCGCACCAGGCTGGCGTCGCCGCGGCCGCCGAGGGCGAGCGCGAATGCATCGAGGAGGATCGACTTGCCGGCGCCGGTCTCGCCGGTCAGCACCGCAAGCCCATGGGAAAACTCGAGATCGAGTCGTTCGATCAGGACGATGTCACGGATCGACAGTCGCGCCAGCATGGAGCCAGAGTCCTTCGTAAGGGGGCGGGAAGCCCCTGAGCGAACGACTCGACACTAGCAGGAAAAAGAGAACAAAACAAGAATTGAGAACAAAGCCGGATCAGATCGAGCGGTCAGGCGCCGCTCAGCCCAGTCCGAGTTTCTTGAAGGCCCGGGAGATGTAGGAGCCCTTGTTCTCCTCGGGCTCGACGCCGCCCGACTTCACCAGATTATAGGCGTCCTTGTACCACTTGCTGTCCGGAAAATTGTGCCCGAGCACGGCGGCGGCGGTCTGCGCCTCACCGATGATGCCGATCGTCATGTAGGCCTCGGTCAGGCGGAACAGGGCTTCCTCGACATGGCGGGTGGTCTGGTACTGAGTGACCACCGTCTTGAACCGGTTGATGGCGGCAGTGTAGTCGCGCTTCTGCATGTAGTAGCGGCCAACGTCCATCTCCTTGCCGGCGAGCTGATCGCGGGCGCCCTCCATCTTGGTCTTGGCGTTGGTGGCGTATTCGGAGGTCGGATATTTGCGCACCACCTCTTCGAGGGCGGCGATGGCCTTCTCGGTCCGCCCTTGATCACGGCTGATGTCCGGGATCTGGTCGTAATGCGAGGCTGCGATCAAATACTGCGCATAGGCCGCATCAGGGCTGCCGGGATGCAAGGTGACGTAGCGCGTCGCCGCGCCAATGCAGCCATCGTAGTCGCCGGCCTGATACGACGCATAGGCCGACATCAGGAGCGATTTACGGGCCCAGTCGGAATAAGGATGCTGGCGGTCGACCTCCTCGAACTTCTTGGTCGCGCCTTTGACGTCCTTCTTCTCGTTCATCAGGAACAAGCCCTCATTATAGAGCTTGTCAGCAGGCTCATCGACGAAGGTGTCGTCCTTGGCCATGAACTTGTCCCAGAGACCGCCGGTGCCGCAGCCGGCCAGCGGAAGCGCCAGCAGGGCCAGCGACACTGCAAGCCGCAAATGGCGGCCGGCAGGACTTGCGTGGGGACGGAGTTCGCGCGTGAGACGCTGTATCGACATGCTTCTTTGGAACCCGATGCCTGTGATCTGATCTACGCCGCGGACCATGACCATCGTCTCATGACCGCGAAGGAAGAGCCCCGCTCGTGGCGCGCATCACGCTGCCACCGCCTCTCTAACCGAAAACACTTCGTCAACCAACCGCATAGGCAGCCAATCCGTCCGGATTAAGGCAAGACCGAGGCTGCGGCCTCGCATCGTGGTTACCGCCGGAAAAGGCGGTGGAAACCAGCCAAAAACGACCGGCTGCTGGCCGTGCGCAGGCCACCGGCAACATTCCTTAACGAAATATTCGTTGAGAAAGGGACGTCGCGCAGAACCCGGAAGCGGTCCCGTCTCGCTGCGGCGCGATCAGCCGACGGCCTCGCAGGCTCGCGGCTGGTTGAGTCCAAACGAGCTCAGGACACGTCCGGGCCGAAGGCCGGGGCGATCATGCCACCGACCATGCCGCCAACAGCCTCGGTCGCCACGCGCGGACGACGCACCGTCTCGCCCTCGACCAGCCGCCACGCGGTCCGATCGGCCATCAGGGCGGTGAGGACGGCGTGGTTCAGCTTGTGGCCGCCACGGACCGACCGGTAGGTGCCGAGCATCGGCAGGCCGGCCAGGGCCAGATCGCCGATCGCATCCAGCACCTTGTGGCGGGCGCATTCATCGGCGTAGCGGAGACCTTCCGGATTGAGCAGGCGCTCCTCGTCGAACACCAGCGTGTTGTCGAACGACGAGCCGAGCGCAAAGCCGGCATTCCACAACCGCGACACGTCGCTCATGAAGCCGAACGTGCGGGCGCGTGCAATCTCGCGACGGAAGCGCTCAGGATTGAGCTCGAAATGGTAGGCCTGACGGCCGATCACGGCGTTCGAGAAGTCGACCTCGACCTCGACACGGAAGCCCGCATTGTAGGGGCGCAGCTCGCCCATCGAGGACCCCATGGTCACCTGAACGGGCTTGAGGACCTGGATGTAACGGCGGGGAGCGGACTGGTTGATGATGCCGGCCTGGTCGATCGCCGCCACGAACGGAGCTGCGCTGCCGTCCATGATCGGAACTTCGGGACCATCGACCTCAATCAAAGCGTTATCGACGCCCATGCCGCGCAGCGCGGCCAGAATATGCTCGGCGGTGGAGACCAGCGGCCCCTGGCGGTCACCCAGGACGGTCGCGAGCTCGGTGGCGATCACCGAACCGAAAGCAGCCTGGACCTCACGGTCGGCACCATCGAGGCCGGTCCGAAGGAACACGATTCCGGTATCAATCGGCGCCGGCCCGATCGTCAGGCTGGCAGGCGCGCCGGAGTGGACGCCTACACCGGTGACGGTGGCTTGCGAACGAAGCGTTGTTTGCCGGCTGAATTTCATCGACGATCGCCCAAGACCCCGCCTGAACCCGTATCGGCCGCCCCTCGCGAACCGACTCATTTTCAGGCATCCCCAAGTCACGGCAGAACTTAACGAGCCCCCCAAAGAGCGCCAACTCACGCTTCTTTACGGATTGTTACCCCATCTCTGCCGTATTCGCGCCAACCCTTAACCAAACTGGAACGTGGCTTTAACCCTCCTCGTTCCGCATCCAAGCACCGAAAGAATAATTAATCATTTAAAATCAGTTAGTTGAAGCACCACTCGAGCCTCCCGGCAGCCCATCAAAAAGGCCCGGCTCTCGCGAGCCGGGCCTGTTCAGCGCCATCGGGGCTGTAACAATTCTCAGGTTGCCTGCCGGCGCAGGAAGGCCGGGATATCCAAATGGTCGTCGCCCTGTGGCGCAGGGGCCACAGGCGCGGGACGGCCATGGACGTCCAAACCCTGCGGAGCGGGACGGCGCGCATATTCCGAGACCGGCGATTCGTGACTCGCGACCTGCTGGCTAACGCTCCGCTGCGGCTTGCGTTCCGGCAGGGGCGGCATCTGCGGCATGGCCGGAGCGACGTTGCGCGCCGAGACCGGCTGCTCGCCATCCTCTTCGCGCCGGCCGAGGCCGACATTGGCGAGACGCTGCAGCAGCGACATCCGGGTCTTCTGCGGATGCTCCTCGCCCTCGTCTCCCCTCGCCTGCCGGATCTCGGCCTGAGCCGGCATCGGCAGATCTTCGAACTTCGGCATGCGCTGGGTGCGGACCGGAACCCGCTCGGCCGCCTGCGGAATGAAGGTCTCCGGCGGGGCCGCCGGTTCCACCGGCGCAGCGCGCTGCGCCTCCGGCTCGGGGAACAGCGACGGCTTCTGCGCGATCGGGCGAACGGTCACGTCGCCGTAGGAGGCCGGCTGCACGGGGGCAGCGACCGGCGCCGGCTCGCTCGCCATCGCGGCGGCGACGGCGGCCAGCGTGTCGCGCTCGAGATTCGGAGCCGGCCGCGGCGCCGGGGCCATCGGCGCGGGCGCCGAAGCGGCGACGGCCGGAGCCTGCGAGGCCTGCTGCTCGAGCTTGGCGGCGCGTTCCGCCAGCCGCTGATTGTCGGCGCGCAGGCGCGCCGTCAGGTCGGCGAGGCGGCTTTCAGGGAGACCCGCATGAGCGGTCGGGGCGGCGGCAATCGGAGCGACAGCCGCCGCCGGCTGTGCAGTCGTCGTGACGCCTCGGTTGAACTGCGCCTGCTCGATGCCGGTGGCAACAACGGAGACGCGGATCAGGCCATCGAGCGATTCATCGAAGGTGGCGCCGACGATGATGTTGGCGTCCTGGTCGACCTCCTCACGGATGCGGGTCGCGGCTTCGTCGACCTCGAACAGAGTCAGGTCCTTGCCGCCGGTGATCGAGATCAGCAGGCCACGGGCGCCCTTCATCGAGGAATCGTCGATCAGCGGGTTGGCGATCGCGGCTTCCGCCGCGGTCAGCGCGCGCTTCTCGCCCGACGCTTCGCCGGTGCCCATCATCGCCTTGCCCATTTCTCTCATCACCGCTCTCACGTCGGCGAAGTCGAGGTTGATCAGGCCTTCCTTGACCATGAGGTCGGTGATGCAGGCGACACCCGAATACAGCACCTGGTCGGCCATCGCGAAGGCGTCGGCGAAGGTGGTCTTCTCGTTGGCGACCCGGAACAGGTTCTGGTTGGGGATGATCAGCAGCGTATCGACGACCTTGTGCAGCTCGGAGATACCCGACTCCGCGGTGCGCATCCGGCGCGCGCCCTCGAAGTGGAACGGCTTGGTGACGACACCGACCGTGAGGATGTTCATCTCGCGCGCCGTCTTGGCGATGACGGGAGCCGCACCCGTGCCGGTTCCGCCGCCCATGCCGGCGGTCACGAACACCATGTTGGCACCCGAGAGATGATCGCGGATCTCGTCGATCACCTCCTGCGCGGCGGCAGCTCCGACGTCCGGCTGCGAGCCGGCGCCGAGACCCTGCGTCACCTGCGTGCCCATCTGGATGATGCGCTGCGCCTTGGACATCGTCAGCGCCTGCGCGTCGGTGTTGGCGACGACGAAGTCCACGCCCTGCAGTCCGGCCGTGATCATGTTGTTGACGGCGTTGCCGCCCGCGCCGCCGACGCCGAACACGGTGATCCGGGGCTTCAGCTCGTGGATATCAGGAGGGGTAATAGTGAGTGCCATGGGGTGCCTCTCGATCACGCGCGCGTGGGTTCGCCCCGGCCGCCGGCCGTGGGTGGTGTTGGTGAAAATCGCAGGGTGCGGACGTCGGTCATCAGAAGCCCTCGCGAAGCCATCGTCCGACCTTTCCGAAATAGCCGTCGGTTCCTGTCCCGACCTGCCGCGTATGCCGCGGTTCGACATGTTCGAGATGCGCGTATTGCGGATAGACCAGGAGCCCGGTGGGGACCGCGAAGGCGGCGTTCTTGGCCTCGTTGGGAAGGCGGCCAAAGCCGAGCGGACGCCCGACCCGGACCGGCCGGTCCAGGATCCGCGTCGCAAGCTCGACCAGCCCCGTCAGCTGGGAGGCGCCTCCGCTGAGGACGACGCGCGCCTTGGGTTCTGCCGCAAAGGGCGAATCCTTCAGCCGGTCGCGGACCATTTCAAAAATCTCCTCTGCGCGGTGCCTGACGATGTTCGCGATGGTGGCGCGGGACACGATCTGCGGAACATCCCGCTCGTTGTCACCCGCCGTCGGAACAGACATCAACTCACGCGCGTCGGACCCGCCAGTCAGCACCGTGCCATATAACGTCTTGATTCGCTCGGCATCTGCAATGCACGCTGATAGTCCGCGCGCAAGATCCATGGTCACGTGATGCCCGCCGAGCGCAAATCCGGAGGCATGGACGAAGCGGCCGCCGGAATAGAACGCGATCGTCGTGGTGCCCGCGCCCATCTCGACCACGGCCGCACCGAGATCCGCCTCGTCGTCGGTCAGCACCGACAACCCGGCAACATACGGGCTCGCCGCCATCGCCTCGACGTTGAGATGGCAGCGCTCGACCACGAGCATCAGGTTCTTGGCCACGGTGGCGTCGGTCGTGACGACGTTCATGTCGACGCCGAACTGCCGCGCCAGCATGCCGCGGGGGTCGCGGATGCCCTTCACGCCGTCGAGGGTGTAGCCGACCGGCAGGGCATGCAGCACCGCCCGGCCCTCCCCCGTCGCATGATGCATCCCGGTCGAGGTCACGCGGCTGACATCGGCCTGGGTCACGGCAGCGCCGCGGATGTCCGACGTGGCCTCGATCAGATGACCCATCACGCGGCCGCCGGCGACCGGCAACAGCACGGACTCGACCCGCACCTTGGCCATGCGCTCGGCCAGCGCGACCGCCTGCCGGACGGCCTGCTCGCATTCGACCGGATCGACCACGGCGCCGGCCTTGACACCGCGCGACTGGATCTGGCTGTAGCCGATCAGCTCGACGGCATGGGTGCGGCCACGCAGCGCGTCGCTCGGTGGCGCCGGCTTCAATCGCGCGATCATGCAGGCGATCTTGCTGGTGCCGACATCGAGCGAGGCGACGAGCGCCGTGCGCTTCTGGCCCATCGGGCGCGTCTTCGGAGTCTGGCGATCGAAGCCGGTCATGCGTCACCGGCCTTCTTCTTGGACTTCTTATCCTTGAACAGTTCGTCGCGCGCCTTGCCCGCATCTTCGGAGAGCTGCACCGTCAACCGGTCCGCAAGACGCATGTCGATGGCGACGATGTCGCGCGAGAACAGCTTGTCCTCCTGGTCGAGCTGACTCAGGGTGGCGAGCGCGTTGCCGACGTCGTATTCGGGCAGGCGAATGTCGAGGCCGTCCTTGGTGCGCAGGTTCCAGCGGCGCTCGCCGACGAACACGGCCGCCTTGGTCACGGCGCGGACCTGCGGATAGCGCGCGAGCAGCGCCAGGAAATCACGCGCACGGCTCTCGGCGCCCTTGCCGACCACGAGCGGCAGGGTCAGGAAGCGGCGCGACACATATTGTTCGAGCACGGCACCATCGTCGGCGATCACCGAGAGCCGGCCGTCCTGCTGCCACAGCGCGAAAGCCTTGCGCTCGACGATGTCGATCTGCAGCTGGTTCGGAAAGAACTTCTGCACGGTCGCTTCCGCAATCCAGGGATTGGCCTTCAGCCTGTCGCGAACCGCGGCGGCATCGAGGAACAGCAGCGAGGAGCGGCCGGTGACGCCGCCGATCGCCAGGATCTCGTCCTGGGTGAGCTGCTTGCGGCCGTTGATCGCAACCGCCGTGATGCGGAAGCCGGCGGCATTGGCGAGGGAATTGCGGGTGTCGGACAGCGCCGCGCTGACATCCTGCGCGTGGCCGCCCTTGACGATGCCGAGCCAGACGCTGCCGAACAGCAGGGCCACCGTGGCAATGGTGCCGAGCCGGCGCGGCAGATAGCGCTCGACGAAAGCCACGATGCGCGGCGGCGCCTCGCGCTCGACCATCGGCGCCAGCGCGACCGGCACCTGCGCACGATCCCCGCGCGGCGGCCGCCTGCCGTGCTGCGGCTTCGTCTGTCGCCGCGGCAGCCTGACGCGCGTAAGACGGGCTGAGACATACTCGCGCAGCAGGATCACCGCGCCAAGGGCAGCGGCCTTGAGGTCAGCTTGAGGCCTCTGCGATCGAGCGAGGCGTCCTGCACCATCCATTGCACGAGCTCATCAACTGTTGCGCCCGCAATACTCGCGGACCCACGCCCACGATCCCGGCCGGCCGATACTGGTGACGATGGCGATGCGCATCGTCACGACAGCTCGACCCGGCAGCCGAGCACCACTGAAGCGCCAGCGTTAACCTTCGGACGTCCTGGTAAACAAAAAGTAAAATCGGTCCGGAGAGACGATTTTTTTCTCCGATTTATGAGGACCTTGCCCAGGATTCTTAAGCATTTTACCGATTACAGGAACCACCGGGGGACGCCGGGCCGGGTTCCTCCGGTGCGCGTATCGAACGTCTTATCTGCGGACGCGGCGTTCGGCCAAGGCGAGCTGCTGCTGCAGAAAATCGACGAAGGCGATGCCTTCCGCCTTCAAGGCCTTCGGATACAGGGAGGCGGCGGTCAGCCCCGGCAGGGTGTTCGTCTCGAGATAAACGGGGCCATTGGCCGAGACGATGAAATCGGTGCGCGAATAGCCGCCGCAGGACAGCGCACGATGCGCCTTGATGGCTTCGCTCTGCAGCGCGGCCGTCACCTCCGGGCTGAACCGCCCGGGACAGATCTCCTTCGTCGCCGTGGCGAGGTACTTCGCGAAATAGTTGAAGGCGCCATCGGCGGGAAGGATCTCGATCGGCGGCAGCGCGATCAGCGCGCCATCGGCCTGTTCGAGCACGCCACAGGTCGCCTCGGTCCCGGTGACGAAGGGCTCGATCAGATACTCCTCGGTTGCAGCCGCCGCCTTGACGGCGACGAGGTCCTGCTTGGCGTTCACGAAGATCAGCCCGAAGCTCGAGCCGTCCTTCACAGGCTTGGCGATCAGTCGGCCGTAGCGGGCGAGCGCCGCTTCGGCATCATCCAGCGCGACGCCCTCAGCCGCCGTCACCCCTCCGAGCACGGCAAAGCGCTTGGCCGCCACCTTATCGAAGGCGAGGTGCGAGGCAGCGGAGCTCGAGCCGGTGAACGGCACGCCGCGAAGCTCGCACATCAGTTGAAGCTCGCCATTCTCCGCCCGGCCACCATGCAGGCCGAGCACCAGGACCCTATCCTCCGTGCGAGCACGATCGAGCGCCTCGGCCAGCGTGCCGATCCTCGCGCCATCGGCCGTGAACGGCTCCTCGAACGGCTTGGCATGAGCGGTCAGCGCCTCGCCGCTCGCCTGATGCACCGTGTCGTCGGCCTCCCAGAACCACAGGTCCGCCTCCGGCAGCGCCGCATGCAGCGCCTTGGCGCTGGCGACCGAGACGAGGCGTTCCTTGTTGGAGCCGCCGAATAAAATCGTGGTGCGCATCAATGGCTTCTCGGTTGATCTCAAAACGCGGTCGCGACGATACGGAAGTTGCGTCAACAGGCGGGCCGTTCAGCTCGCCTTGAGTCCAATCCGCTTGATTTCCCACTGCAGCTCGATGCCCGAAGTCGCCTTGACGCGCTCGCGCACGGTCTCGCCGAGCGTCTCGATGTCGTCGGCGCTGGCGCTGCCGGTGTTGATCAGGAAGTTGCAGTGCATCTCCGAGACCTGCGCGCCGCCGACCTTGAGGCCGCGGCAGCCGGCGGCATCGACGAGCTTCCAGGCCGAATGGCCCGGCGGATTCTTGAAGGTCGAACCGCCGGTCTTCTCGCGGATCGGCTGCGCCGTCTCGCGATGCGCCTGCACCTCGGCCATGCGCGCGCGGATCGCCTCAGGCGCGGATGGCGTTCCGCGAAAGCGCGCCCCGGTGAAGATCAGCGAGGGATCGGCGCCGCTCGCGCGATAGGTGAACTTCATCTCCGGATTGGTGAAGCGATGCGTCTCGCCCTGGCGGTCGATCGCGGTCGCCTCGACCAGGATATCCCTGGTCTCGCCGCCATTTGCGCCGGCATTCATGCGGAGCGCGCCACCGACGGTGCCGGGAATGCCGAACAGGAATTCCAGACCGGCGAGATTGGCTGAAGCGGCAACCTCGGCGACCCGCTTGTCGAGCGCCGCGGTGCCGGCCGCAACGATTTCACCCTCCGCCTTGACCTCGCCGAACGCGCGCGGCGCCAGCCGGATCACCACGCCCGGGACGCCGCCATCGCGCACGATCATGTTCGAGCCGACACCGATGACGTAGACCGGCAGATCGGCGGAGAGGTGCTTCAGGAAGTAGGCGAGGTCGTCGGCGTCGGCCGGCGTGAACAGCACCTGCGCCGGTCCGCCAACGCGAAACCAGGTGAGCGGCGCGAGGCTCTCATTGGCGAGCAGCCGTCCGCGCAGCTCGGGCATGGCGGCTTTGAGGGCGGGCGTGATGTCGGGGAAGCTCACCGCCCTACCCCAGAGCCTTGAGCTCGTTCGGCAGCGCGTAGGCCCATTGCGTGATGTTGCCGGCGCCGAGGCAGACGACGAGGTCGCCCGGCTTGGCGAGGTCCTTGACGATGCCGGCGAGATCGGCGGCCTTCGGCAGCGGCACCACGTCACGATGGCCGTGCGCGCGCAGGCCGAGCACGAAATGATCGCGGTCGATGCCCTCGATCGGCGCCTCGCCCGCCGCATAGACATCGGCGACGATAACGGCGTCCGCATCGTTGAAGCAGGTGCAGAACTCCTCGAACAGCGACTGCAGCCGGGTGTAGCGATGCGGCTGCACCACGGCGACGACCTTGCCGTTGGTGGATTCCCGCGCCGCCTTCAGCACGGCGGCGATCTCGACGGGATGGTGGCCGTAGTCATCGATGACGGTGACGCCATTCCACTCTCCGGTACGGGTGAAGCGGCGCTTGACGCCGCCGAAGCCGGCGATCGCCTTGCGGATGGCGTCGTCGGACAGGCCGAGTTCGCGGGCCACCGCGATCGCCGCTGTCGCGTTCGAGGCATTGTGCCGGCCCGGCATCGGCAGCGCGATGTCGGAGATCTCATGCGTCACGCCGCTCTTGCGGTCGCGGAACACGACCTTGAACGACGAGCCGCCGCCCATCGGCGTGAGATCGACCAGGCGGACGTCGGCCTGCGGGTTCACGCCATAGGTGATGATGCGGCGGTCCTCGATCTTGCCGACCAAAGCCTGCACCACCGGATGATCGATGCACATCACGGCGAAGCCGTAGAACGGGACGTTCTCGACGAAGGCACGGAACGCGTCCTGCACGGCGTCGAAGGTCTTGAAATGATCGAGATGCTCGGGATCGACATTGGTGACGATCGCGACGTCAGCCGGCAGCTTCAAGAACGTGCCGTCGCTCTCGTCGGCCTCGACCACCATCCACTCGCCCCCGCCGAGCCGCGCATTGGTGCCATAGGCATTGATGATGCCGCCATTGATGACGGTGGGATCGAGCCCGCCGGCATCAAGCAGCGCCGCGACCATCGAGGTGGTCGTGGTCTTGCCATGGGTTCCGGCGATCGCGACGCAGCTCTTCAGCCGCATCAGCTCGGCCAGCATCTCGGCACGGCGCACGACGGGGATGCGCTGCGCACGCGCGGCCATCAGCTCGGGATTGTCGCGCTTGATCGCGGTCGAGACCACGACCACATCAGCGCCCGCGACGTTCTCGGCCTTATGGCCGACGCTGACATTGATGCCCTTCTCGCGCAAACGCGCGACGTTCGCGTTGTCGGACGCGTCCGAGCCCTGCACCGTGTAACCGAGATTGCACAGCACCTCGGCGATGCCGCTCATGCCGATGCCGCCGATCCCGACGAAGTGGATGGGTCCGATCTCGCGCGGCAGTCTCATGGGGGCATCTCGTCTCAAGGGTTCCGGGCGCCCGGCGGGAGGGGAGCGGCCGCGAATCATCAGCCCTTCTTGCAAGACATGACCGACCTGGACAAGTCCGGCCGGGCCGTAAGAACTGCCAAATTCGCTGGCGTTCGCCCGATTTTGGCCGAATTTGGCAGCCCGGCCGGCGCGGTCGGCCAGGAGTTCCCGCTCGATCCCCACCTTTACAAATTGTTAAGCGCGATTACACGCTGCCCCCTCCCAACAGGATACCTGCAATTTTTGCGCGATCACCGCGTCAGTTCGCGTGGCATGAGTAGCGGGCGGCCGGCGTGCCGGGCACGCATATTTCAATCTTTGATGGAGAACCCTCGCCGATGTGCTCGCTGTGTGAAACGCACCCTCCCGTATTGTCCCGCCGCCGGCTGCTCGGCGGCGGCGCAGTGCTGGCTGCCGCGGCGGTCGGCGCACTTCCGGCGTTTGCCAAGGAAGCCAAGCAGGCGAGCGACAGCGCAATGCCCCCCAACGCCATCTCTCCGGACGACGCGATGAAGCGCATCGTCGATGGCAACGCCCGCTATGTCGCCGGCAACCTCGACAACAAGGATTTCTCGGCCGGCCGGGCAGCGCGCGCCGCGGCCCAATACCCGATCGCCGCGATCGTGAGCTGCGCCGATTCCCGGGTCGCGCCCGAGCTGGTGTTCGATCAAGCGCCCGGTGAGCTGTTCGTGGTCCGGGTCGCCGGCAATTTCGTCAACGACGACGGTCTCGCCAGCCTCGAATATGGCGTCAAGTTCCTCGGCACGCCTCTCGTGCTGGTGCTCGGTCACAGCGGCTGCGGCGCCATCGATGCGACGATCAAGGTCCTCAAGGACGGCACCAAGCTGCCAGGCCACCTGCCCGCCCTGATCAATGCGCTGAAACCCGGCGTCGAGGCTGCGATCGCGAAGAAGCCGCAGGATCTGCTGGCCGAAGCCACCGCGGAGAACGTGCGCAACAACGTCCGACGCCTGTCGACCGCCAAGCCGATCGTCGGCCGCATGGTCGCCGAGGGCAAGGTGAAGATCGTGGGCGGCATCTATGACATCGGCACCGGCCGGGTCACGATGATCTGACGCCTCAAGCCGGCCGCAGCACGCGATCCGCACGCGCGGCTGCGGCCGCGAGCCAACACACCTGGTGGCAGAACCAGGCCTCCACGGAGGCCACGAAACCCGGCGTCAGCATCAGATGCCGGCGCCCGTCGCTGAAGCGCAGCAGACCGCGCCCCTCCATGGTCGCCAGCAGATTGCGGATATGGGAGCGCGAGACGCCGAGCGAGGTCGCAAGCTCCGCCGTCGAAATCTCGACGGCCTCGCGCCCAGCGGCGGACCGGGCGACGAGCGTCAGCGCCAGATGGATGCCGCTGTCGTGCTCGTCGGTCCAGGCGAGATCGGGAAATCCCGTCAGGGGCCGATTGTCGCGGCACAGCCAGCTCGCACATTGCCGGATCGTCTCCGCATAGAACGTGGCGTCGTCCTGCAGACGAAAGCTCGGTCCGTCGGACTGCGTCAATCGGGCGTGGCAATCCAGATGCATGGCAAGCCAGCCTCGCAGCCCCTCGAGGATGACGGGGCCGGGCACCAGGTAGCGGATACGGGCATCCTCGGGATCACGCTCGACGGTCACCAGCGACAGACCGCGCAACACCGCGACGAACGCCGCCGTCTGCCGCGGACCCGGCAGCCGCCTCTGCAGGCGTGTCAGGGTCGGCCGCTCGACCGGCTTGCGCGCCGACATGTGCATCATCACGATGTGCGCAGCGATTTCCGTCGGAGCGCGCTGACCGAACAGCTTGATCATCAGGCGTTGACCGCGCAGCGGCGCAATCAGCTGGTCGCAAAATCCGACGAGCACAGGCACAAAGGACGGATGGCGCCGCAAGTGCATCGGATGATCGTCAAGCAGGACAGGGCCATCGTCGGAGCTCCGGTTCATCATGGGATCACCGTGCGCTTGCGCGACTAGAGCGCCGCCGTCCTGATCACGAGATCGGCCAGCCGTTCCGCGGCATCGAGCCGCCCGGCAGTGCGCGCGGCCTGGGCCATCGCGGCGAGACGCGTGGGCTCGGCGGCGAGCGCCGAGATCTCGGAGGCCAGCCTGTCGGAGGTGAATTCGCTCTGCACGATCCGGATCGCGGCGCTCGCGTCCGACAGCACACCGGCATTGGCGAACTGGTCCTGGTCGATGGCGCCCGGCAGCGGCACCAGGATCGAGGGCCGGCCGATCGCGGCGAGTTCGGCCACGGTGCCGGCGCCGGAGCGCGAGATCACGAGATGATTGGCGGCAAGCCGCGCCGGCAGGTCGGCGAAGAAGGGTTGCAGGTCGGCATTGATCTTCAGCCGGTCATAGACTGCGCGCACCCGCGCCATGTCCTCCTGGCGCACCTGCTGGGTCAACACCAGGCGGCCCCAAAGGGCGGGCTCGAGCCGCTCGATCGCGCCAGGAACGACGTCGCTCATCACGCGGGCGCCCTGGCTGCCACCGACCACGAGCAGCCGCAGCGGACCTGCCGTCTCCGGCGCAACATAGGGCACGGCCGCAGCTTCGAGGATCGCTGGTCGCATCGGCGTGCCGACGGTGGTGGTCTTTGCGGCAAGCGCCGGATCGCGGTCGAGCACACCGGGCAGCGAGGTGGCAATCGCCTTCACATGCGAGGACAGGAACCGGTTGGCGCGGCCGAGCACGGCATTGGCGTCGTGGATCAGGCTGGGCACCCCGGCGAGCCGCGCGGCCAGCAGCGGCGGCACGGTGGGATATCCGCCGAAGCCGATCACGGCCGCAGGCTTCAGCCGCCGCATCAGGCTGAAGGCGGCGACAGTGCCGGTGCCGAGCAGCAGCGCGGTGCGCGCGAGCGCCACCGGAGAGCGGCTGCGCACGGTCTCGCTCGGCACCACGTCGATCATGTCCTTGGTGAACAGCCCACCGTAGCGCAGCGCGCGCGCATCGGTGACGAGACGAACGCGGTAGCCGCGTCTGATCAGCTCGACACCAAGCGCTTCGGCAGGAAATAGATGTCCGCCGGTGCCGCCGGCCGCGAGCAGGATGAGGGGCGCAGTTGAGGTCATGCGCGCTTGTTTACAGCCAATGTGTCGTCATTGCGAGCGAGGCGGCTCACGCATAGTTGCGCAGCGAGCCGGCCGCGTCGGTCGCCTCCATCTCGATCCGCGGCCGCTGCCGTGTCAGCGCCAGCATCATGCCCACGCCGTAGGCCAGCGACACGATCGAGGAGCCGCCATAGGAGATGAACGGCAAGGTCATGCCCTTGGCCGGGATCAGCTGCAGATTGACCGAGATGTTGATGGCCGCCTGGATGCCGAACAGGATCGCGAGTCCCGACGCTGCGAAGCGCGAGAAGCCGTCCTCGCTGGCATAGGCGCGCGACAGCGTGCGGATCACGATGAAGCCGAACAGCGCGACCAGCGCCAGGCACAGGATGATGCCGAACTCCTCGGCCGCGACGGCAAAGACGAAGTCGGTGTGGCTGTCCGGGAGACTCCGCTTGGCGATGCCCTCGCCGGGCCCGAGCCCGAACCAGCCGCCATTGGAGAACGCCTCCATCGCGGTGTCGACCTGGAAGGTGTCGCCCGACGCCGGGTTCATGAAGCGCTTGATGCGCCCCGCCACGTGCGGCACCAGCAGATAGGCGCCGAACAGGCCCGCGGCCGCGGCACCGGCGAGGCCTGCGACCCAGATCATGCGCATGCCGGCGATGAAGAACAGCGAGCCCCAGACCATCAGGATCAGCATCGTCTGGCCGAAATCCGGCTCCATCACCAGAAGCGACACCAGCATCAACAGCAGCACCAGCGCCATCGTCGTCGCCGGCATGTCGGGCCGCCGCGCGGACTCCGAGAACAGCCAGGCGGAGACAACGACGAAGGCCGGCTTCGCCGCCTCGGACGCCTGGATGTTGACGCCGACCAGCGTGATCCAGCGGCGCGAGCCCTTCACCTCGGGGCCGATCGCCAGCGTCAGCACGATCAGCACGATAGCGATCGTGAACACCACCAGCGCGCTGCGCCGGATCTGCCGCGGCGACAGGAAGGAGACGCCGATCAGCACGATGAAGGACGGCAGCAGGAACAGGACGTGGCGGTTGAAGAAGTGGAACGGATCGAGCCCGATCCGGGTCGCCACCGGCGGGCTCGCCGCCAGCGACAGGATCACCCCGCACAGCATCAGCGCCAGGATCGAGCCGAGCAGCGGCTTGTCGACCGTCCACCACCAATCGGACAGCGGATTGCGTTCTTCACGGGAGAGCATCGGACCACCACCTGAGCCGAGGAATCAGCCCATTGGCGCCCAGGATGGTTATCGAAGGGTTAAGTCAATCCCATCAATTGGAGCAGTCATGTGATCCAACAAAGGCTGGATCCCCCGCGAAAGCGGGGGATCCAGTACGCCGAGATAGCGCGGTGAAAGCACATAGGCCTCTGGAATACTGGGTCACCCGCCTTCGCGGGTGACGACAGCGGAGGTTGGTATGAGAGCGATTACACCACCGGCTTCACGCCCGGCAGCGCCTGCACCAGATCGCGAAAGCGGCTGCCGCGGATCTCGAAGTTGCGGAATTGGTCGAACGAGGCGCAGGCGGGAGATAGCAGGACGACCGCATCCTTCAGTCCCGAAGCTTCGGCATCGGCGGCCGCCTGGGCCACCGCAACCTCAAGCGTGCCTGACATGGTGTGGGGCACTCTGTCCCCCAGCGTGCCGGCGAACTCCGTCGCCGCTTCGCCAATCAAATAGGCCTTGCGGATGCGCGGGAAGAAACCGGACAGGCTGGTGATGCCGCCGGCCTTGGGCTTGCCACCGGCGATCCAGAAGATGTCGGCGAAGGACGACAGCGCATGCGCCGTTGCGTCCGCATTGGTGCCCTTGGAATCGTTGACGAACAGGACGCTACCGCGGCGGCCGACCTGCTCCATGCGATGGGCGAGGCCGGGAAAGCTGCGCAGCCCCTGCTGCAGCACGTCTTCCTTGACGCCGATCGCAAGCGCGGCGGCCGCGGCGCAGGCCGCGTTCTGGGCGTTGTGCTGGCCGCGCAGCGAGCCGATGCCGCCGAGCCGCGCGATCTCGCTGCGCGCCCCGCCCGCGCTGCGCACGATCGTTTCATGCTCGACATACATCCCGTCGGCCAGCGGGTTCCGCACCGAGATGCGCACGACGCGCTTGCCGGCCTGGTCCAGCCGGTCGGCGGTCGCGCGCGAAAAACCATCGTCGACGCCGACGACCGCGGTGCCCCTGGCTTGGACGCCCGCAACCAGCCGCTCCTTCACCGCCGCGTAGTTCTCGATCGTGCCGTGGCGGTCGATGTGGTCCTCGCTGACATTGATCAGGATGCCGACGCTCGGATCGAGCGACGGCGTCAGGTCGATCTGGTAGGACGACATCTCGATGACATGGACGCGGCCCATGCGCGGCGGCTCCAGCGACAGGATCGCGGTGCCGATATTGCCGCCCATCTGAGTGTCGTAGCCGGCCACGCGCATCAGATGCGCGAGCAGCGCCGTTGTGGTCGACTTGCCGTTGGTGCCGGTGATCGCGATGAACGGAGCATCAGGCGCGTGGCGCCGGCGCTCGCGGCAGAACAGCTCGATGTCGCCGATCACCTCGACGCCTGCATCGCGCGCCTTCAGCACACTCCAATGCGGCACGGGATGGGTCAGCGGCACGCCGGGCGCCAGCACCAGGGCGGCGAAGTTCGCCCAGGAGACGGTGCGCAGATCGGCGGTAATGAACCCGGCCTGTGCGGCTTCCGTCATACGCTCGGCACCATCATCAGCCGCGATGACTTCTGCGCCGCCGGCCCGCAACGCGTGACACGACGCCAGCCCCGAGCCGCCGAGCCCGAACACGGCAACGGTCTTGCCGGCGAATGAGGTGACGGGGATCATGTGGAGAACTCCGTCATTCCGGACACCGCGCCGCGGTGATCCGGAGTCTGGAGATTCCGGGTTCGCGCCGCGCGCGCCCCGGAATGAAATGACGGTGTACTTGAAACGACATCATCAGCGCAGCTTCAGCGTGGACAGGCCGACCAGCGCCAGCATCACCGAGATGATCCAGAACCGGATCACGATCTGCGGCTCGGTCCAGCCGAGCTGCTCGAAATGATGGTGAATCGGCGCCATCTTGAAGATGCGTTTTCCCGTCAGCTTGAACGAGGCCACCTGCACGATCACCGACACGGCTTCGAGCACGAACAGGCCGCCGATCACTGCCAGCACGATCTCGTGCTTCACGGCAACCGCGATCGAGCCGAGCATGCCGCCGAGCGCCAGCGAGCCGGTGTCCCCCATGAAGATGGAGGCCGGCGGCGCGTTGAACCAGAGAAAGCCGAGGCCGGCGCCGAGCACGGCACCACAGAGCACGGCGAGCTCGCCGGTGCCTGCGACATAGTGGATCTGCAGATAATCCGCGAATACGGCATTGCCGGCGAGGTAGGCGATCAAGCCGAAGCTTGCGGATGCGATCATGACCGGCACGATGGCGAGGCCATCGAGCCCATCGGTCAGGTTGACGGCGTTGCCGGCACCGACGATGACGAAGGCGCCGAAGATCACGTACATCCAGCCGAACTTGAAGACGAGATCCTTGAAGAACGGAATCGCCAGCCCGGTCGAGGACGGATCGCGTCCCAGGCGAACCAGCGCATAGCAGGCGACCAGCGCGATCGCCGCTTCGATCAGCAGGCGGAGGCGGCCGGCGAAGCCTGAATGCGATTGCTTTGTGACCTTCAGATAGTCGTCATAGAAGCCGACGAAGCCGAAGCCGAGCGTCACCGCCAGCACGATCCAGACATAGGGATTGAGCGGATTGGCCCACAGCACGGTGGACACGACGAGACCGGACAGGATCATCAGCCCGCCCATGGTGGGCGTGCCCTTCTTGCTGATGATATGCGATTGCGGCCCGTCGGTGCGGATCGGCTGGCCCTTGCCCTGGCGCAGCCTCAGATGGTCGATGATCCAGGGCCCGAACAGGAACACGAACAGCGCCCCGGTGACGACGGCGCCGCCGGTCCGGAACGTGATGTAGCGGAACACGTTGAGCAGCCCGCGAAAGACGGACAGGCTTGGAAAGGTATTCGTGAGCTCGATCAACCAGTAGAACATTCAACCCGCCTATGCCGCCTCACCGAGACCGCGAACACGGATTCTGTCGCGAATCCAGTCCAATCTCTTTTAACCATGATCGGGGCCGGGTGCGAATCGTTGCCTGCGACGAGGGACCCGTCCGGCACGGCAGCCCGGCCACCAGTGGAAGATATTCTGCAGCGCCGCGATATCGCCGAATTCACGTCGCAGGGCGCAGGGCCGCCGCGAGCTTCGACACGAACTTGTTGACCCAGAAGATCTTCTTGCTGCCTTTGATGACGACGACGTCGCCGGGTGCAAGCAGCGCCGCGACATGGCCGGGGTCCAGCGTCACCGGGTCCTCGTGCCAGCCCAGCCGCTTCTGCTGTGGCAGCTCGTCGAACAGGTGGCGCATCAGCGGGCCGACGCAGTAGACACCGTCGATGCCGGCGAGATGGCTGATCATTCCTTGATGATAGGCCGGCGCCTCCTCGCCTAGTTCCAGCATGTCGCCGATGAGGGCGATCCGCCGCCCCAGGACCGGCCGCGCCTGCAGGCTGTCGAGCGCCGCGGCCATGCTGGCCGGATTGCCATTGAAGCTGTCGTCGATCAGGACGATGTCGCCGACGCTCTGCTCAACGCCGCGCCCGGTCATGATGCCGACGTGGCCGAGCGCCGGCGCCAGCTGCGTCGGATCAAGGCCGGCCGCGGCGACCGAGGCCAGCGCCGCCAGCGCGTTGTGCAGGCGATGCGGCGCACCGGGCGTCAGCGCGAAGGCGACGCGGCGGCCAGCGATGTCGGCGGTCACGTCCCAGCTTTCGCCGCGCGAGCTATGCGACAGCTCGCGAACCTCAGCGTCGCCGCCGAAGCGGATCACCTTGCCGCTCCATTCGGGCGCGGCAAGATCGGCGGGAAGCACCAGGATGCCGTCGGCCGGCAAGCCACGCGCGATCGAGATCTTCTCCTGCCGGATCGCCTCGAGACTGCCGAGCTTTTCCAGATGCACGGGCTGGACATTGACCACCAGCGCCACCGATGGCTGCGACAGCTCGGTCAGCCGCGCGATCTCGCCCTTCTGGTTCATGCCCATCTCCACCACCCAGACCGAGGCGGAGGGATCGGCATTGCACAGCGTCAGCGGCACGCCCCAGAAATTGTTGAAGCTCGACGGGCTGGCTGACGCGCCGGGATAGGCAGCGATGAATTCCTTGGTTGAGGTCTTGCCGGCGCTCCCGGTCAATCCGATCACCGGCCCATGAAAACGCGCCCGTGCCGCACGCGCGAGCGCCCACAAGCCATCGATCAGCGTATCCGCCACCACGAGCTGCGGCACCGTGACGCCCTCGATCCGACGCGGCACGATCATTGCGACGGCGCCGGCCAGTTCGGCATTCGCGGCAAACTCCCAGCCGTCACGGCTTGAGGCGAAGCTCGAGACGAAGCCGCCGCTCGGGGTCCCGCTCAGCGCAACGAAGAGGCTGCCGGGCTTGACGGCGCGGCTGTCCTGCGTGACGAAGTCGATCGGCGTCTCCGGATAATCGCCGGTGAGGCCGAGCGCGCGTGCCGCCTCGGCCACCGTCCACAGCGCCTTCGTCATGATGCCCTCGCTGCCAATGCGTCCGCGACCGCTTCATGATCGCTGAAATGCAGCACCGTGCTGCCGATGATTTGTCCGGTCTCATGGCCCTTGCCGGCGATCACCAGCGCATCGCCCGGCTTCAGCTCGCCGATCGCGATCCGGATCGCCTCGGCGCGATCGCCGATCTCTCGGGCGCCTGGGGCCGCGGCCAAGATCGCGGCGCGGATCGCCGAGGGATCCTCGCTGCGCGGATTGTCGTCGGTGACGATGACGCTGTCAGCTTCTTCAGCGGCAATCGCGCCCATCAGCGGCCGCTTACCGGTGTCGCGGTCACCGCCGGCGCCGAACACCACCACAAGCTTTCCTGAGGCATAGGGCCGCACGGCCTGCAACGCCTTGGCGAGGGCGTCCGGCTTGTGGGCGTAGTCGATGAAGACGGGCGCGCCGTTGTACTCGCCAACCAGTTCGAGCCGCCCCTTGGCGCCCTCGAGCCTCTCGAGCGATTCAAACACGGCCTGCGGATCACTGCCGGTGCCGATGGCAAGGCCCGCCGCTACCAGAGCATTCTCGACCTGGAACGCGCCGACCAGCGGCAGCCGGACCGTGGACATGCGGCCGCAATGCTGCAGCTCGAGCTGTTGCGTGAAGCCATCCACCGCGGCGGCCACGAGCCGGATGCCCTCCCCGGTCCCGTCGCCGCTCGTCCCAACGGTCATCAGGCGAAGCCCCCGCGCTTGCGCCGCCGCGATGACCTCCGGAGAGCACTCATGATCGGCCGAGATCACGGCGGCACCGCCGGGCGCAACGAGATCGCGGAACAGCCTGAGCTTGGCATTCAGATAGTGCGCGAGGTCCGGGTGGTAATCCATGTGGTCGCGCGACAGGTTGGTGAACCCGCCGGCCGAGACCTTCACGCCATCGAGCCTGAATTGATCGAGACCATGCGAGGAGGCCTCGAACGCCAGGTGCGTGACGCCGTCCCGGGTGATCTCGTCGATCTGCCGATGCAGCGCGATGGGATCGGGCGTGGTCAGCGAGCCGTAGACGGTGCGCCTGTCCGACACGAGGCCGACGGTGCCGATGCTGGCCGAGCTGTGGCCCAGCATCTGCCAGATCTGCCGCGTGAAGGCGGCCACCGAGGTCTTTCCGCTCGTACCGGTGACGGCGGCGATGGTGGAAGGCTGGCGCGGGAAGAAGCGCGAGGCGGCGAGCGCCAGTGCCCGCCGAGGGTTCGCCAGCGTGACGAAGGGAACGGACAGCACTGATCCAGGCGCTGCGGCGCCCGCTACCGCGACCGCACCGGCTGCGATCGCAGCGGTGATGAAGCTGGCGCCGTCGGCTTTGGTTCCCGGGAGTGCGAAGAACAGATCGCCGGGCCGGACGGCGCGGCTGTCCACGGCAAGGCCGGAGACTTCGACGGCGGCGATCTGCGGGGCGAGCTCCGCCTGATCCCCGAAGAGGTCGTGAAGTTTCATCCTGGTCCCGTACCGATTCTGGCCCGCCCGGGTGGCGGAACCTGCAAAGCCGACGATTCGCGGACGGCTTACTGTGTCAGCCGCGATGCCGCAAGAATTTGGCGGTCGGACGGCGGCAGGTCGAAACGGGGCTCGATGCCGAGCAGCGGCCCGATCCGGGAGATCACGTTGCCGGCGGTCGGCACTGCATTCCAGCCCGAGGTGATGAAGCCGTAGGTTTCCTTCAGCGGCTGCGGCTCGTCCAGCATGATCAGGAGCTGGTATTTCGGCTTGTCGGCCGGGATCACGGCGGTGAAGAGGGTCAGCACCTTCTTCTTGGCGTAGCGGCCGTTGATCACCTTCTCCGCTGTGCCGGTCTTGCCGCCGATGTAGTAGCCCTTCACGTCGGCCTTGCGCGCGGTGCCGACCTCGGCGTTCAGACGCATCAAGTACCGCATTTTCTCCGAGGTCTCCGGCTTGATCACACGCTTGGCGATCGCCATCGCCTCGGCCTCGGTGCGCTTCATGAAGGTCGGCGGGATCAGATAGCCGCCATTGACCAGCGCGCTGACGCCCATCACGCCCTGCAATGGCGCCACCGCCATGCCGTGACCGAACGCGATCGTGACCGTGTTCAACTCGCTCCAGCGCTTGGGCAGGATCGGCGAGGCGCTTTCGGGAAGCTCGGTGCGCAGCCGGTCGAACTGGCCCATCTTGCGCAGGAACGCCTTGTGGCCCTCGACGCCCTGCGTCAGCGCGATCCTTGCTGCGCCGACATTGGAGGAGAAGTAGAACACTTCCTTCATGTTGAGGAAGCGCCCCTTCGGCTCGTCGTCATGGATCGCGAATTTGCCGTAATGCAGCGGCCCGCGCGCGTCCCACAACGAGTTGAGATCATATTTTCCGGTGTCGAGCGCCATGGCCAGGGTGAAGGCCTTGAAGGTCGAGCCCATCTCGTAGACCCCGGTGGTGAGGCGGTTGATGCGGTCGGGATCGTGCGCTTCTTTCGGATTGTTGGGATCGAAATCCGGCAGCGACACCATCGCAATGATCTCGCCGGTCCTGACATTGACGACCAGGCCGGAGGCCGCCTTGGTCTTGAACTTTTCCTTCGCCTTCAGCAATTCGTCGCGCAGTGCGTGCTCGACGCGCAGATCGACCGACAGCTCTACAGGGCGCTGCAGGCGGTCGGTAGCGAAGCCGGCGCGATGCAGGTCGGCCAGACCCTGATTGTCGAGCCACTTCTCCATGCCGGCGATGCCCTGGTTGTCGATGTTCACCAGGCCGATCAGATGGGCCACCTCGTTGCCGGTCGGATAGACACGCTTGTTCTCGCGCAGGAACCCAATCCCAGGCAGACCGAGGCGATGGATGTCCTGCTGCTGCTTCGGCGTCATCTCGCGCTTGAGCCAGACGAAACCCTTGCGCGACATCAGGCGGTCGCGCACCTCGCTCGTATCGAGATCCGGCAAGGTCGCGGTGAGCAGCTCGATCGCCTCGTCCTTGTCGATCAGGCGGCGCGGCTCGGCAAACAGGCTCGGCGTCTTGACGTCGGTGGCAAGCACGGCCCCGTTGCGGTCGACGATGTCGGGCCGCGCGGTCGCGATGGCGTCCTGCTGCGCGGCCCGACGCGCGCTCGGCCCGTCGGAGCCGACCGCAAACATCACGAGCCGGCCGCCGATGATCGCGTAAACCGCGGCGAAGGCAATGATCGCAAGCCCGATGCGGGCGCGGGCCTTGGCGGTGCGATCGACGTCGCGCCCGTACAGCAGCGTGCGCACCAAGCGCTGGCGCCAGGGCTCCTGTGGCTTGACCTGGGGCCGAAGCTGATCGGTCATTGCTGATCCTCCGGGCGACGCACCGATCCGGTCACGGGGGGCTCTTCATTGATCGCGTCGATCGCATCGATCATCGATCCGATCGGATCCGGATTGTCCGGGCGCGTAAACCGCGGCGGCCGCTCCGGGAGATTCTTGAGGCTGTCGTACTGCGTGGCGTTGAGCGGCTTCAGCGGCAGATGCCGCTCGACGAGACCCTGCAGCCGGAGCGGCGCATCGAGTTTGGCCCATTCCGAACGCAGGAGAGCGATGGCCTCGCGCTGCTCGCGAATCTCGGCGCGGAGTTGCAGCACGCGCTCGACGCGCGCGGTCGATTCCATCTTGATGCGGTAGACATAAGCGGCCGCGAAGATCAGCGAGCAGATCACGACCAGATGGAGGAGGCGCATCGGTCAGCCTCCCCGCAGGACAGCGGCCAGACGCGGCCATGGAGAGGACTTCGCTGCGACATGTGTCGGCGCAGCCGTGCGCTCGGCGCCGCGCAGCTTGGCGGAGCGCGCGCGCGGATTGGCCTCGGTCTCGGCCTCGTCCGCCACGACCGGCTTTCGGTTGAGCAACTGGAAGCTCGGCGCCTCCTGCGCGATCTCCGGCAGATGGCGCGAGCCGCCGCCGGTCTTGCTGCGCTCGGCGAGGAAGGTCTTGACGATGCGGTCCTCGAGCGAATGGAACGAGACGACCGCGAGACGGCCGCCCGGCGCAAGGATGCGCTCCGCGGCCGACAGCGCCTGTTCGAGTTCGTCGAGCTCCTCATTGACGAGGATACGCAACGCCTGGAACGTCCGGGTCGCCGGATGGATGTCGCCCGGCTTCGACCTGACGACCCGCGCGACGAGATCGGCGAGTTGCCGCGTCGTGGTGATTGGCTGCTCTTTCCGCGCGGCGACGATGGCGCGGGCCACCGCACGGGAGTGGCGTTCTTCGCCGAAGATGTAGATGACGTCGGCCAGATCGCGCTCGGAGGCCTGCGCCACGATATCGGCGGCGGTCGGCCCCTGCCCTCCCATGCGCATGTCGAGCGGGCCATCGAACCGAAACGAAAAGCCGCGCGCGGCGGAATCGAGCTGCATCGATGACACGCCGACGTCCATCACGATGCCATCGACATGGCCGAGACCTTGCGCAGAGCAGATGTCGGCCAGTGCAGAGAAACGGTTCTCCACCAGCGTAAGACGGCCGCCTGCCTCGGTGGCGAGATCGGCTCCGCCGGCAATCGCGGTGCTGTCGCGGTCGATCCCGATCACCCGTGTTCCCGGCGTAGCCAGGATCAAACGCGTGTAGCCGCCTGCGCCGAAGGTCGCATCGACATAGGTTCCGCCGGCGCGCGGTGAAAGCATCTCGACCGCTTCAGGGCCGAGCACCGGGACGTGGCGCTGGTCAGCCGTGCTCACGCGGCTTCCCCACAGGAAATCCGCCGATCCGGACTGACTATGCTTGGCTGCGAGCCCATCGCGCCTTCGATCCTCGCGCCCCGTCAATTCGCCCAACCATCGCCCAGAACGGCCGACGGTCAGCCCCACAAATGCCCGGCCCCCAGCACGCGAACTCCGTGCCGGGGCATTCCCCCGTTGATCAGCGACCAAGCGCTGCCGGATGCCCCCGGCAGCACTCGGTACGGTAATATCCCGTGCAGGACCTTGCATATGGCGGCTTGCCGTCTCGAAAGCCGGCTCGGCTCTTCACCACTTAGTAACGGCGTTTAGCGTTAACAAACCGTTGACGGTCTGTGGCGGATATGAGGCACTTGGGGCGGGCAGCGCGAGCGCGGAAGAACCGATTGCCCTGCGAGCCGAGCTCGCTCGACGAAACCTCGATGGTTCTCGGCGCGTTTGCGCAACGGTCGGATCAATATGATGGGCCGGCATGCGATTTCGATTGCGGCTGGGACATGTAAAAGAGTAGTGCCTGCCCATATTCGATTTGAGCCATTGCCCTTGCCGCCCGCTTCGAGTCGTTCATGCCAAATTCCACCGACAAGCCGGAATCGAAGCGTCCCCGTGCGCTGCCGATCCCCAAGGGCGTTTCAGACCTGCCGATGTTCACGCCGGATTCGTCGATCGCATCCGACGTGATCCCGTCGGCGAACTTCGGCGAGCGCAAGGGCGGCCGCCAGCCGGACATGGTCATCCTCCACTACACCGGCATGCCGGACGTCGAGGGCGCGATCACCAAACTGTGCACCGCCGGCACCGAGGTGTCAGCGCACTACATCGTGCTCGAGGACGGCCGCATCGTCCAATGCGTGCCCGAGGCGCTGCGTGCCTGGCACGCGGGGCTGTCGTCCTGGGGCGGCGAGGAGGACATCAACTCCTGCTCGATCGGCATCGAGATCGTCAATCGCGGCCATGACTGGGGCTACCCGGACTTTCCGCCACGGCAGATCGCCGCCGTGATCGCATTGTGCCGCGGCATCATGCTCCGCCGCAACGTGCCCGCGCATCGCGTGCTCGGCCATTCCGACGTCGCCCCGTCGCGCAAGAAGGATCCGGGCGAGAAGTTCCCCTGGCACTCCCTCGCCAATTCCGGAGTCGGCCATTGGGTGCAGCCGGCGGCGATCACCAAGGGCGAGACGCTGAAGCTCGGCAGCATCGGCGATGACGTCAAGGGCTTGCAGAAGGCGCTCGCCAAGTACGGCTATGGCGTGCCGATCACCGGCAAGTTCGATGGTCTCACGATGGAGGTCGTGACCGCGTTCCAACGGCACTTCCGTCCCGAGAAGGTCGACGGCATCGCCGACCGCTCAACCTTGTGGACGCTGCATGCCCTGCTGACGAGTCTGCCGGCGGACGAGCCGCCGCCGCGAGCGTGAGCGATCACGTCTCAGCGTCGAGCTCGGCGAGCCGGCGCGCGTAGAGACGCTTCAGCGGTACGAGCTGCGTCGCATCGCTCGCCTCATGATAGGCCGCGCGCGCCTCGTCGTGCTGTCCGAGCCGCCGCAACAGATCGGCGCGCACGGCCGGAAGCAGATCATACTGCTTCAGGCCGCCGCGCGCCGCCAGCGAGTCGACCAGCGCAAGCGCGCGCGCCGGGCCGTCGACCATCGAGACTGCCGCTGCATGATTGAGCTCGATCACCGGCGATGGCGCAATTCGCAAAAGCACCTCGTAGAGACCGACGATCTGCCGCCAGTCCGTGTGCTCGTAGCTCGACGCCTGCGCATGGAGCGCAGCGATCGCCGCTTGCACCGTATAGGGCTGCGGTCGTCCTTTCACGGCCAGGGCGCATTCGACCAGGGCCAACCCTTCGTCAATCTGCGCGCGATTCCACGTGGAGCGATCCTGGTCCTCGAGCAGGACGATGTCGCCCGAGGCATCCATGCGCCCGGCGCGCCGCGCGTCGTGCAGCAGCATCAAAGCGAGCAGACCCGAGATGTCGGCGGCCTCCGGCATCAGGTCCCGCACGAGACGGCCGAGCCGGATCGCCTCGCGCGCCAGATCGTGTCGGATCAACGCGGAGCCGGAGGTCGCGAGATAGCCTTCGGTGAATACGAGATAGATGACCGTCAACACGCCGCGCATGCGCTCATCGAGGGCGTCGCGACCGGGCACCTCATAAGGGATGCCGGCGAGGCGGATCTTCTGCTTGGCGCGCACCAGGCGCTGCGCCATCGCGTCCTCGCTGGTGAGGAAGGCGCGGGCGACTTCCGCCGTGGTGAGGCCGCACACCGTGCGCAGCGTCAGCGCCACCTGCACCTCCGGCGCGAAGGCCGGATGGCAACAGGTGAAGATCAGCCGCAGCATGTCGTCAACGAGATCGGCGGGGGCGGTGGTCTCATCGCTGGCGGCGTCGCGCTCGATCGCGTCGACGATTTCCTGCTCCTTGGCACGAAAGCTGCGCTGCCGCCGGATGCGATCGATCACCTTGTTGCGCGCGACATGCACCAGCCACGCCCGCGGATTGGCGGGGATCTCGGACCCCCGCCATGTGACCAGCGCCGCCGCGAACGCATCCTGCAACGCATCCTCAGCGAGATCGAAATCGCCGACGAGCCTGATCAAGGTCGCAAGCGCGCGGCCCGATTCGTCGCGGAACAGTTTTTCGATGGCATCGGGCGTCATGTTCTCGCGCCGCCGAACTGGCCTCAATGATTGTACTGCCAGACGGGCCTGACCTCGATCGAGCCGAGTCGGGCGCCGGGAATGCGCGCGGCAATGCCGATCGCCTCGTCGATGTTCTTGGCCTCGATCATGTAGTAGCCGCCGAGCTGCTCGCGCGTCTCGGCGAAGGGTCCGTCGGTGGTGAGGATCTTGCCGTCGCGCACCCGGACGGTCGTGGAGGTCGAGGTCGGCTGCAGCCGGTCACCGCCCTTGTAATTGCCGCTCGAGATGATCGATTGGGTGAAGGCCTGATACTCCGCGAGCATCTTGCCTTCGGCTTCCTTCTCCATCTTCGCGTATTCGACCTCGTTCAGGTAGATCATCAACAGGTACTGCATCGGACTTGCTCCTCTCTTCGGCTGGATCGCCGACATCCAGTCGAATGGCATCGACGCGGAACGACACGCGCAGGATAATATTTTTTGACCGCCCGGCGACGGCTTGACGCGCCGGCTGCGAAGCCCCATTCACAGCGCATCAGTCGGCCGGACGGCCGCTCCGGCAGGTGCCGAAAGGCCGCCGGGGAGGAAAGTCCGGGCTCCATCGACATGCGGTGCCGGATAACGTCCGGCGGGGGCGACCCCAGGGACAGTGCCACAGAGAACGAACCGCTTCTTCCCGCAAGGGAGGCAGTAAGGGTGAAAAGGTGCGGTAAGAGCGCACCGCGGGACCGGCAACGGAACCGGCATGGTAAACCCCACCGGGAGCAAAACCGAATAGGGACGGCCACGCGGAGACAATCGCCAAGGCACTTTGTGTCAGGCGATGACGTCCGCGGGAGCGATGTCAGGCTCGCCGTCCGGGTAGGTTGCCCGAGGTCTCGCGCAAGCGCGATCCCAGAGGAATGGCCGTCACGTATCGTCATGCGCAAGCTTGGCGGTGCCCTACAGAACCCGGCTTACAGGCCGGCTGATATGTTCATGAGGGGCTCGGCGCAATAGCGCCGGGCCCCTCACCATTTCTCACCCCGCGGCGGAGAGCTGGCTGAACTCGATGGCCTGGCGCTCGAACAGGCTGCGATAGAGCCCACCCGGCTTGCCGACCAGCGTGGCGTGGCTGCCCTGCTCGACAATGCGGCCGCGGTCGAACACCAGGATGCGGTCGAGGCTGCGCACCGTCGCGAGACGATGTGCGATCACGATCGCCGTCCTGCCCTTCATCAGCCGCTCCATCGCCTCCTGGATCAGCGCCTCCGATTCCGAGTCCAGGCTCGAGGTCGCCTCGTCCAGGATCAGCACGCGCGCATCCGCCAGGAAGGCGCGCGCCAGCGCCACCCGCTGCCGTTCGCCGCCCGACAACTTGACGCCGCGCTCGCCGACCAGGGTGCCATAGCCCTTGGGCAGGCGCATGATGAACTCATGCGCATTGGCAAGCCGCGCCGCCTGCTCGATCTCCGCCTGGCTGGCGCCGGGCCGGCCATAGGCGATGTTCTCGGCGAGCGAGCGGTGGAACAGGATCGGCTCCTGCTGCACGATCGCGATCTGGCTGCGCAGCGAATCCTGCTTCGCATGGGCGATGTCCTGCCCGTCGATCAGGATCCGGCCGCCGCTGACGTCGTAGAGCCGCTGCACCAGCTTGACGAAGGTCGTCTTGCCGGAGCCCGAGCGCCCAACCAGCCCGATCCGCTCGCCCGGCCGGATGTCCACCGACAGCCGGTCGTACAGCGGGGCGCGATGGCCGCCATAGTGGAACGTGACGCCGTCGAACACGATATGCCCGCCCGTCACCGCGATCGCCTTGGCATCGGCGGCATCGACGATACCGATCGGCTCGCCGTGGATCGCCACCAGCTCGTCCATGTCGTTGACCGCGCGCTGGAGGTTGTTGATGTGCATGCCGACATCACGCAGATAGGCGTGGATGACGTAGTAGCTGGTCAGCACATAGGTGACGTCGCCCGGCGAGGCCCGGCCCTCCATCCACAGCAGCACGGCGCCGCCGATGACCGACGAACGCAGGCACAGCAGCACGCCGAGCTGCACAGCGGCGGTCGTGTTATAGCGCAGCCATGTGCGGCTGACGCGCCGGGACCAGCGGTTGACGACGCGCATCAGCCGGCCGTCCTCGCGGGCTTCCGCGCCGAACGACTTCACCACGGCGTTGCAGCTCAAGGCATCCGCCAGCGTGCCACCGACCTTGGTGTCCCAGGCGTTGGAGATGCGCGCGGCCGGCGCGATGTAGCGGGTCGAGAACACGACCGTCATCGCCACGTACAGCACGGCGCCGACAGCGATCACCGCGCCCAGCGCGCCCCAATGCAGGCCGAGCAGCACCATCGAGCCGAGCAGCACCGAGAGCGACGGCAGCAGGGCCAGCAGGATGGTGTCGTTGTAGAGGTCGAGCGCCCACATGCCCCTTGTGATCTTGCGCACCGTGGAGCCGGCGAAGCTGTTGGCGTGCCAGTCGGTCGAGAAGCGCTGCACGCGCACGAAGGCCTCGCGCGCCACGTCCGACATGATGCGCAGGGTGAACGGCACGATCAGTTGCAGTCCCGACAGCCGCAGCACGATCGAGGCGAAGCCGAGCGCCACGATGGCGCCGAACGCCACCAGCGCGCTATGCCGCGCGTCGGCATTTGCCGGGCCTAGTGTCAGCGCGTCGACGAGTTTGCCGGAGAATAGCGGCATGAACAGGTCGGCGGCGGTGGCGCCCAGCAAGCACACGGCGATGCCGAGGGTCATGCGCGGCTGCTTCAGCCAGTGACGGGTGACGAACGGGATCACGACGCGGATGGCGGCGGGACGCTTGTCGGCCTTCAGGCCGGAGACGTTGAGGGTCATGGCATCATCCGGCCGCGCTCGCGGGCGACAGGCCGGCTCCAAATGAAGCAGAGGCGACGCGGCGCGCGGTCTGCGAATGAACGATCAGGCGTTGGGAAGTGAAGCGGTGGCGCTCAATGCGAGCGGCGGAACACCAGGACCGGCATCGAGCGCGTGGGCGTGACAAGCACAGGCGTCGACAACGCGAGCATCGACCGGGTGCATGCGGTCTGCAGATGCGATGTGGTCATGCAGATCTCCCCGGTTCGAGCGACAATTCGTGTTCCATACCATCGCTGGTATGATTTGGCAACCCGCGCTCCCCGCGCGGGCCGCTCACGTCAATGTGCGTCGCCGCCGCCGGCCATCGGCGAGCTCGGCTTGTTGAGCAGCATCACCATGAAGCTGAGCGCGATGTAGAAGCAGGTCAGCATGAAGAACGCGTCGCCATAGCCCATCACCACGGCCTGGCGATGCACGATCTGCGTCAGCTGCTTCATCGCCATCAGCACCGAGTCGCCCATGCCCTGCAGCTTCTGCTGCAGCATGTTCAGCGTCTCGACCGCGGTCGCATTGCCCCAGGTCACCCGCTCGTGCAGGCGGGAGATATGCAGGTCGGTGCGGTCATTCAGCACCTGGTTGATCACGGCGAGGCCGACGGCGCCGCCGAGATTGCGCATCAGGTTGAACAGGCCCGACGCATTCTTGACGCGCTCCGGCGCCAGCGTGCCGAGCGCGATGTTGTTGGTCGGAACCATCGCGCACATCATGCCAACGCCGCGCAGCACCTGCGGCAGGAACAGCTCCCAGAAATCATAGTCGCGGGTGATGCCGGTCATCTGATAGGAGCCGATCGCAAAGATGACGAGGCCGAAGGCGATGATCAGGCGCATGTCGATCTTCACCATCAGGCGGCCGACCACCGGCGCCATCAGGAACATGGTGACGCCGGAGACGAACATCGTCTCGCCGATCATCAGCGCGCTGTACCCGCGGACCTCGGCGAGATAGCGCGGATAGATGTAGGTCAGGCCGTAGAGGCCGATGCCGATGCAGAACTGCAGCAGGCAGCCGACCGCGAAATTGCGGTCGCCGAACGTTCTTAGATCGACGATCGGCTCGTCCGCCGTCAGCACGCGCCAGAAGAAGCAGACCGCCGAGACCACGCAGACCGCGGCGCAGACCGCGACCGACGTATCCTGCAGCCACTCATGCAGCGGCCCCTCCTCCAGCACGTATTCGAGCGAGCCGAGGAAGCCGGCCATGAACAACAGGCCCCACCAGTCGAAGCGGTCGAGCAGCGCGAAGTTCGGCTGGTCGAAATCGACCAGCGCCAGCACGCCTGCCGTGATGATGACGCCCGGCACGATGTTGACGAAGAACAGCCAGTGCCACGACATCGCATCGGTGATGTAGCCGCCGACCGTCGGGCCGACCGTCGGCGCCAGCGTTGCGACCAGGCCG
This sequence comes from Bradyrhizobium aeschynomenes, assembly GCF_013178945.1. Lineage (GTDB taxonomy): Bacteria > Pseudomonadota > Alphaproteobacteria > Rhizobiales > Xanthobacteraceae > Bradyrhizobium > Bradyrhizobium aeschynomenes. Next base: position 432,200 of record NZ_JABFDM010000001.1, on the reverse strand, counting down.
ATGATCGGGCCGACGATGTGGAACTTGGAGCGCGGGAACACCGTGTAGGCCGAGGCGAACACGGTCGGGATCATGCCGGCGCCGAGGAAGCCCTGCAGCGCGCGCCACACGATCATCTGCTCGATCGAGGAGGCGAAGCCGCACAGGAAGCTCGAGATCGTGAAGCCGGCCGCCGAGATCGCGAACAGCAGCCGCGTGCCGAGCGCGCGCGACAGGAAGCCGGACAGGGGAATCGCGATGACCTCGGCGATCAGATAGGCGGTCTGCACCCACGAGACTTCGCTGGAGCTGGCCGACAGCCCGGCCTGGATCTCGCTCAGCGAGGCCGAGACGATCTGGATATCCAGGATCGCCATGAACATGCCGAACACCATGATCAGGAACGCAAACAGCCGCCGCGGCGCAATGCGATCCGACGGCGCCGCGGGCGCGCTCATGGTGGGATTGGCTGTGGTTGCGGTGGCCATGGTCTAATTAGTCCGCTTGGGTCAAGGACCGCGCCGCGAAAAATGGTGCGCTCCCCTCCCCCTTGCGGGGAGGGGTCGGGGGTGGGGGTCCCCAACGGCGGTCTCGCCCGGAGTACCCCCCTCCCCAACCCTCCCCCACAAGGGGGGAGGGAGCTCACTGTCGATGCCGACGCATCTTCGTTCAACGTCGACTGCAGAATCGATATATCTGCAGCCTTAACGTCCAATCAGCTGACTACTTCCCCTGCACCGTCGCCGGTGCGTCGAGGTCGGCGTCGTTGTCGGCATCCTTGGCGCCGTCGGTGGTGTCGACTGTCACGTAGACCGACATGCCGGCGCGCAGCAGGTTTTGCCGAGCCACTTCCTTCGGCACGCGGATGCGGACCGGCAGGCGCTGCACGATCTTGGTGAAATTGCCGGTGGCGTTGTCGGGCGGCAGCAGCGTGAACACCGAGCCTGATGCTGGCGAGATGCTGTCGACCACGCCCTTGAAGCCGCGAGCGCCATAGGCATCGACCTTGATCGTCACGGGCTGGCCGGGACGGATGCGCTTGAGCTGGGTTTCCTTGAAGTTCGCATCGATGAAGACGTCGTCGAGCGGCACGACGTTGCCGAGCCGCTGGCCGACCGCGACGAAATCGCCGGTGTTGACAAGGCGGTTGGAAAACGTGCCGTCGACAGGCGCGCGCACGGTGGCGAATTCGAGATCGCGCTCGGCCTTGGCGAGCGAGGTCCTCAGCTCGGCGAGTTGCGCCTGGGCCTCGGCCTGCTGCGCCTTGGTCACCTCGACATTGTCGCGTGCAGCGTCGAAGGCGGCGCGCGCGGCGCGGACCGCGGCCATGCCCTGGTCGCGCGCGGCTTCCGACTGCTCGAAGGTGGCGTGCGAGGCGAAGCCCTTGCTGCTCAGCGCCTGCTGGCGCTCATAGTCGAGCCCGGCGCGCTTCATCGCCGCCTCGGAGGAGGTCAGATTGGCCTGCGCCTGCTCCACCGCGCTCTGCTGCGCGGCGACCTGACGGCCGATGCGCGCGATGGTCGCCTCCTGGGTGGCGATCTTGCTGCGCGCGGCGTCGACCGCGATCTTGTAGTCGCCGTCGTCGATGCGGAAGATCACGTCGCCCTTGCGCACCGCCGAATTGTCGCGCGGCACGATCTCCTGGATGTGGCCGGAGACGCGCGCGCCGAGCATGGTGTTGTTGGCGCGGACATAGGAGTCGTCGGTCGAGACCATGAAGCGGCCGACCAAGAAATAATGCGTGGCGTAGCCAGCGACGGCGAGCGCCAGCAGCAGGCCGATGCCGGCGAGCACACGCTTGCGCTTGCCGGATTTGGGCGGGGCAGCCGGCGCGGCCTGCGGCTTCTCTCCGGCCGGGGCCGCCGCCGGCAGCTCGAGCGGAGCTTCGGTGGTCACGTCGGCCTTCGGCTCGACGGCCTTTGCATCGGCCGGCTTGCGCGGAGCAGCGTCATGCGTGCGGATCGCCTCGCGTGTCCCCTGGCCCAGCGCATCCTCCGATTCCGGACGGCGTGCCCGCACAGCCTGTTCTCTCGCAGCAGCCATCAGCCACTCCCACCCATGACAACGGAGCCGCCCCGGCCCCGCAAAAAATCCGACCGAACCGTTCGGTCAATCCACTTCTATCATTGACCGAACCGTTCGGTCAATATATATCTTCGCTACCGCAACATATCCGCGCAGATGCTTGTGTGACGTTGGCGCCGGCCAAATCTTCGGGAACAGCCTAAACCAATGATTGATGCTGCCGACAACACTACCCAGGTGACGCAGGACGAGGATTCCTCGAAACGGCGTCAGATCCTCGAAGGCGCTCGCAAGGTCTTCATGGACATGGGTTTCGATGGCGCCAGCATGGGCGAGATCGCGCGTGTCGCCGGCGTCTCGAAGGGCACGCTCTACGTCTACTTCGCCGACAAATTCCGCCTGTTCGAGGCCATCGTCGAAGAGGAGAGCGTGCATCGCGGCGCCTCGAATTTCAGCTTCGATCCGGATCGCGATGCTGCGACGGTTCTCGGCGAGTTCGGCAAGGCCTGGATCGCGGTGGTGTGCCGGCCGGGCGGCGGATCGGCGATCCGCACCGTGATGGCGATCGCCGAACGCATGCCGGACGTCGGCCGCCGCTACTACGAATGCGTGCTCAATGGCACGATCAGCCGGCTGGCGGCCTATCTGCAGGCCCGCGTCGAAGCCGGCGAACTCGCCATCGACGACTGTCATCTGGCGGCCTCGCAGTTTCAACAGATGTGCCAGGCCACGCTCTTCCTGCCCTTCATCTTCCAGGCCGAGCCGGCCCCCTCGCCCGACCGTGTTCACAAGGTCATCGGCAGCGCCGTGGGCATGTTCCTGGCCCACTACGGCGTGAAGAACTGACGGACTGATCCGCACGCCCGCCGGCGCGGCAACGATCTCGTCACGATCGGACATGCGCTCACCTTCTCGCGGCGGATGACGCCCGAGCTCTGCAATCGGATCACCCTCGTCTTGATCAGAGGGTGCAGGGAAGGCCGGGCGCTGGCCGCGCCCGTGGCCCGCCTGCTCAAAAAAATGCAGGCGGCAGGTACCACAGGTCTGGCCGAGAACACCCGGCCTTCCCTGCGCGATGGGCTTACGACTTATACGTACTCTCCCCGGTGTCCGGGCTTGTAGCCACCGTCGCCGTCCGGATCATCACCGAACGACTTAGCGCCAGCGTCGGGGCGCCAGGACCATACGACTTCATCGTCCTGCCGGAAACGTTCGTCCGCTCGCGATAAGCGCGCTGCGCTCCCGACAGGCCACCGCTCCCCGCCTCCCACGTTCGTGACGATCGCGAAACGCCCCTTGCCGATCGAGACAGGATGGCGACAGACAAACACGATTTCCGAAAAAAAGAAACAAGAATCTTTTTCGCCGGAAGACTGGACAGGGCAAATCAGTCTGATCGGACGAACGAAATTGGATTTTGCGCGCACGCGGTTTTTGGCGCGCGACCGCCGCAGCGCGGTGTCGCGCGAGCAAAGCGATGCGATCCCGCGGCAGCACCACGAATCTGAGTTGCCTCAGCGCAAGTGCGCTCGCAACGAGGTGGACGATGCAAGGCGTGGAGGAGGCAAAGGCGCCTCGCTCCGCTGCAGCCGCAGGTGACGATGCAGCGGCGCCATGCCCACGGCCGGAGCATAGAGGCCCGAACAGGCCTCTTCCTGACATCACGACTGCCGTTTCCATTCACCTCGACTTAGCTCAGCGCCGGCGATACTGTTGATGCGGACCTGCCGGGCGGCTGCGAGAAACGCCCATCATGCCCCCTAAAATCAATATACCGCCGCCACCACCAACACAGTGCTGGGCGCTGCAATTGCTGCAATCGCAAGGAACCGGCGGGCGTGTCGAAGCCGCTCTCTTCGGCGGGCCGGGCTGGGCAGCTGCCGGCTCGGAATGCAGGGTCGTCACTGCAAGGGCTAGGGCCAGAATCAGCACGGTCATGATACGCATAGCTGTCCTCCTGTGTGACGCTGTGGTCGCGGAGCGTCTTTTCGCTGCCAACGCTATCGGCTTCTTGCACCCGTAGTCGGAGTGGCGCGCAATCAGGTTCAGGCGGTGTCTCGCGGGAAGCATCAGTTCCACCGTCTCGGCCGGCGTCGGCGCACGGCGGGCGTATGGGCAGACTCCTTGCTCAGATGCAGCCAACCGATGGTCCGCGATGGCCAACAGCTGCATCTGCGCGAGTGGCGGCAATTGCTTGTACCTGTGAGGCCCTGTGATATCGTTTCGCCATGGCCAAGCTCGTCTTTGGAATGAACATGTCGTTGGACGGCTACGTCGACCACGACCACGAGGCGTTCGCGCCCGATCCGGTGATGTTCAAATACTTCATCGAGCAGACGCGCAGAACCGCCGGCAGCATCTATGGGCGCGGCCTCTACGAGGTGATGCGCTATTGGGATGGGAACGATTGGGAGCAGGGTGACTCGGCGATGGGCGGCGATCTGCAGGCGTTCGCGGAAGCGTGGCGGACCATGCCGAAATGGGTGGTGTCGCGTTCGCTTGAATCGGTGGGGCCGAATGCGACGTTGATCGGCGACGATGTCGATGCCGTACGAAAGCTGAAGGCCGATCTCGTCGGCGAGATCGAGGTCGGCGGGCCGAAGCTGGCGGCGAGCCTGACCAGGCTTGGGCTGATCGATGAGTACCAACTCTTCCTTCATCCCGTCGTGCTTGGTCACGGCCGGCCATTCTTCGTTGGCCCACAGCCGCGGCTCCGACTGGTGGCCAGCGATCGCATTGGAGAGGACGTGATCAGGTTGACGTACGTCCCTGCCAAATCTGAATGCTAGCCGCGTTGCGGCGGGCACGGCGCGATACGTACCTCATGAGCATCGCAGACGCGCCTTTGCCCAAAGTACCCTGCGTTGGCGCAAGGCGCCTCGCAATGACGTGAGTGGGCAAGGTCTGCGCGTCGACCTCAACGGTCATCGCCCGGCTTGACCGGGCGATCCAGTACGCCGAGTCGGTTGCGATAGCGCCGACAGGCCGCGGCGTGCTGGATGCCCGCCTCCGCGGGCATGACGGCCGAGTGTGTGGCGGCCAGGAGGCGTCTACTTCTTCGCACTCTTGGTCGTGTGGGAGTGTGAATGGCTGTGGCTGCTGCTATGGCTGTGCGAATGACTCTGCGCGTGCCCATGCCCGACCGCCGCCTCGATCGGCATCATCGCGACGTGACCGTGGCGGACGCCGCGTTCGGCGATGACGTGGTCGGCGAAGGCCTTGACCTCGCCCCTCTCGCCCTTGAGCACGGTGACTTCGAGGCAGCTCTCCTGGTCGATGTGAACGTGCAGGGTGGCCTGGGCGAGGCCGGAATGATCGTGCGCCTCCTGCGTCAGCCGCTTCGGTAGTTCGCGCGCAGCATGGTCGTAGACGTAGCTCAGCGTCGCAATGCAGGCACGGCTGTCGGTGCCGACATTGTCGGCGCTCTCGAGCCCGCTGCGAAGCAGGTCGCGAAACGCCTCCGAGCGATTGTCGTAGCCGCGCGTCGCCATGAAGGCGTCAACCTCCGCGAGCAGATCGTCGTCGATGGTGATCGTCAGGCGCTGCATGCATCGTCTCCCGGCGGCAACAGTGTCGTCGAAGTATGATGTTTCCACGTTGACATCATACCGGTGTCACCTTAGCGTTCTTTAACACTCGACAGTGGGGCGATCCAAGCGCGCGTGCCGCCGGCCAATGAGGGCTCGCGGCCAACGACGGTGCACGCCCGATGGTGAGATCGAGGCGCGTGGCGACGATGCGGTGGCGTGGAGCGAGTGTTGGGGTGCTGATGGCGGCATTGGCGCAGCAGGCGGAGGCCCATCCGGAGCGTGCCCCCGCCGAATTGCCAACCGTCGATGTCGATGCGCCCAAGCGAACCGCCAAGCCGCAGGCACGACGCGCGGCGCAACAGCCGAAACCCGGCGCAGCACGCCCGCGCGCCGGCGCAACGCCAGCAGCGACAGCCGCAGCGGCCTCGGCGCCTTCCGGAGCGCCCAGTGTCGGCTCAGGCGCGGCACGCCCGCGGGACATGGCGAGCGAGACAGTGATTACCGGCGAGGAGATCAACGCGCGCCCGGCGACGCGTCCCGGCGAGGTGCTGGAGGCGGTGCCCGGCCTGATCGTCACGCAGCATTCCGGCGAAGGCAAAGCCAACCAGTATTTCCTGCGCGGCTACAATCTCGATCACGGCACCGACCTCGCGCTGTTCGTCGACGGCGTGCCGGTCAACATGCGCACCCATGCGCACGGCCAGGGCTACGCCGATCTGAACTGGCTGATGCCGGAGACGATCGGCCGGGTCGACGTCCGCAAGGGCCCCTACTTCGCCGACGAAGGCGACTTCGCCTCGGTGGGAAGTGTCCATATCGGCCTGATCGACAGCGTACCCAAGGCGATCGCGCAGATGACGGCCGGCAGCTTCGGCTATCGCCGTTTCTTCGGCATGGACTCGGTGCATGTCGGCGACGGCCACCTCCTGATTGCCGGCGAAGCCGGCCGCTATGACGGTCCCTGGACCACGCCCGACGATGCCAAGAAGATCAACGGCCTGATGCGCTACTCGCAGGGCACCGCGACCGACGGCTTCTCCATCACCGGCATGGCCTATGCAAACCGCTGGACCTCGACCGACCAGGTGCCGGAGCGTGCGATCACCTTGGGCGATCTCGGCCGCTACGACGCGTACGATCCGACCGACGGCGGCAAGACCAACCGCTTCGCGCTGTCAGGCCGCATTGCCGGCACCGACGACGCCGGCTCCTGGAAGGCCAACGCCTATGTGGTCAAGAGCCAGCTCGATCTCTACAACAACTTCACCTATGCGCTCAGCAACCCGACCTACGGCGATCAGTTTCACCAGCACGACGACCGGCTGATGCTCGGCGCCAACGCGTCGCGGACAATCAACGGCAGCTTCGCGGGGCGGCCGATGGAGACGACGATCGGGATCCAGACGCGCTATGACGACATCGCGCTGGCGCTGACCAACACCCGTCAGCGGGTGCTGCTCTCCGACATCGATCAAAATGAAACCGGCATCGTTCGCGCCGACAAGGTCGGTGAAGGCAGCGTCGGGCTCTATGTCGAGAACACCGTGCGCTGGACCGACTGGCTGCGCACCACGGTCGGCTATCGCGGCGACTATTATCAGACCCACGTGTATTCGCTGACCAACGGCAACAACACCGGCGATGCTGCAGCCAGCCTCGGCAGTCCGAAATTCAGGATGGTGATCGGGCCGTTCAACAAGACCGAGTTCTTCGTCGGCGCCGGCTATGGCATGCACAGCAACGACGCCCGCGGCGCCACCACCACGGACGATCCGACTGCGCCGAGCACCAGGATCGACTCCTCGCCCCTTCTGGTGCGCACCAAGGGCGCCGAGGTCGGCGTTCGCACGCGCATCATCCCGGGGCTCGACTCGTCGCTCAGCCTGTTCATGCTCAACCAGGACTCCGAGATCCTGTTCTCCGGCGATGCCGGCAACACCGAGGCGAGCCGGCCGAGCCGGCGCTATGGCTTCGAGCTGACCAACCATTACCGCCCGGCGTCGTGGATCGACATCGATGCCGATCTGGCGATGACGCATGCCCGCTTCGTCGGCTCCGACGACGGCCAGGCCGACACCTATAACCAGCTCGTCGCGGCCGTCGCAGCCGGCGCGACGGCCGAGGTGCTGCGCGGCAACGCGCCCGGCAATTACATCCCCAACGCGCCGTCGATGATCGCCTCGGCCGGCATCACACTGGGCGAGAAGACCGGCTGGTTCGGGTCCTTGCGCTGGCGCTATCTCGGATCGACGCCGCTGACCGAGGACAACTACTTCCGCTCGACCGCGACCAGCGTGTTCAACGGCCGCATCGGCTTCCGCGACGCCAATGGCTGGCGCATCCAGCTCGACGTGCTGAACCTGCTCAACACCAAGGCCAGCCAGATCTCCTACGGCTACGGCTCGCTGCTGCCGACCGACCAGCTCTACAAGGACTGCTACGGCAGCGCGCCGACAGGCGTGCCGGCGCAGGTCTGCCAGACCGGCGTGATGGACCGCGTGCTGCACCCGATCGAGCCGCTGACATTCCGGGTGACGGTGGCGGGGACGTTCTAATCCAACGCGGTGCCCCCACCGTCATTCCGCGGCAAGGCCGCGGGCCTTGAACCCGGATGACGACGAGTGGCGGCTGTTCCGCTCCCCGCCCGGCCGCCATCGCACGCCGCGGCTCGGCTCGTGCTATCCTCGCACGCTGCGCCGAGACATCCAGAGCCCACCGTGACCGACCGCACCGCCCATTGGCAGACCGTCTACACCACCAAGACCGAGACCGAGGTCAGCTGGCATCAGGACGAGCCGGCGACGTCGCTGCGGCTGATCCGCGAGGCCGGCGCCGGGCCTTCATCGCGCATCATCGACGTTGGCGGCGGCGCCTCGCGGCTGGTCGATGCGCTGCTGACGGCGGGCTATGGCGCGCTGACTGTGCTCGACATTTCCGAAGCAGCGCTGGCGGCGGCGCGCGCCCGGCTCGGTGCGCCTGCGGCAACCGTCGGCTGGATCGCGGCGGATGTCACGCGCTGGAGGCCGCAAGCGAGCTATGACGTCTGGCACGATCGCGCCGCGTTCCACTTCCTCACCGACGCTGTCGATCGTGAAGCCTATGTCGTGCAGCTGCGCAGCGCCGTCGTGCCCGGCGGCGCCGTGATCATCGGCACCTTTGCCCTCGATGGTCCGGAGAAATGCAGCGGGCTGCCGGTCGTGCGCTACGATGCCCAGAGTCTCGCCGGAACGCTCGGCACCGGCTTCGTGCTGCAAGACAACTGCACCGAGGCGCATCGCACGCCGTGGGGCTCGGTGCAGAAATTCCAGTTCTGCCGGTTCCAAGCCTGTTAGTCAGCAGCACAAAGGCGGACCATCCGCCACGATCGCGATCTCATGATCCGCGACATCGTCCGCTGCGGCCGCCGGCGCACCCGGCGACACCCGCCACGGGATTGGCCTCGGCGGCATCCGCTCCAGCCGCTGCGCGTCGGCGACGGCGCGGCGCGCGATCTTCAGCGAGCGGCACACCAGAACCGGCTGCTCTTCGGTGCCGACCTCGAAGCCTGAGCCAATCGCCCTGATGCGATACAATGCCATCTCCGCCACTCCCAATCCCGCCTGCAACCAGGACCCCGCGCGCCTTGTTCCTGGCGACTGTGGCAGGTCTAGTGTCGGCCAATGGCGGACGACGAAGCTGGTGAAGGGAATCCTAACGCGCCGCGCGCTCCGACTGCATTTGCGTTCCGCAGCGGGACAGATGGCGCGCAAGGGCGCTTACCGGGGCGAGAAATCCACAGCCGCACACAGCCGCGCGAGCGAGTGGCGAATAGCGAGCAGCGAGGTGAACGTTCCCGATTCACCGCTCGCCATTCGCCTCGTTCTCAATAATCCCGGAACTCGTCTTCCTCGTTGATCAGCTGGCCGATCGACTTGGCCTGCTTGCGCGGCGCGATGGAGCTGGTGACATCCGGCTCGCGCTGGCCGTAGCCGTAGCGGCGCTGCTGGGCGCGGGCGGCGACCGTCTCGCCGGATTGCGCGGCAGGCTGGCAGATCAGCCGCCGGCTGGCGCGGCGCATCAGGTCCACATGGATGTGGTCGTAGTGATAGACGTTCGAACCCGGCGCCAGCACCGTGGTGAACTGCTGGCACGCCCCGCCCTGGATGTCGCGCAGAAAGCCCTGCTCCTCCGGCAATCCAATCCAGCCGTCCTTGACGGTGATGCGGCGGCCGTCGGCGAGCATGAAGGCGGAGATGTCGAGCGCGTTGCCGAACGCGTGCTCGGAAATATGCGCGCTGGGATTGCCGTTCATGCCCCGGCAGGAATAGGCCGAGATCTGCTTGATCTCGACGACCTTGGTGCCGAACCAGCGCTGCGCCGCCGGCTGCACCGACTCCGCGATCCAGCGGTCCAGCGCCGAGACGATCGGACAGGCGAGCGTCGCCGTCGGCTTGACCGCGACGGGGCCGACCGTGCCGACCGGATCGCGCGACGGGCCGAGCCGCGGCGGCGCCTCCGGCTGCTGCGGATAGGCCGATCGCGGAGTGGCAGGCTGCGTGCGGTAGGGCGAAGCGGGATAGGAGCCGTCGGGCGGCAGGTTGACGTCGTCCTCGCCGGCCGGCGGCTCGAGCTGCAGCGGCGCACCGGCGGGTGCGCCATAGGATGGCGCGCGCGGCGCCACGCTGGACGACGAATAGGTCGACGACGGATAGCTCGGCGGTGGCGCTGCTGGCGGCTGATAGGTGGTGGGCGGTGAATAGCCCGGCGCCGACCGGTTGATCGGCCAGCGCGGCTGGCCGCCGATCGTTGCCGGAGGACGCAGGCTCTCGTCGGCAAAGCCGTAGGTCGCGGTGGCTTCGCCGAGCGCCGCGACCTTGAGTGGATAGTCGGCGCCGCACATGCCCGGGCCGGAGATCGGATCGATACGGACGATGTCCGCACTCTCCTTCACGGCCCCTGATTTCAGGCAGGCGATCTCGGCCTCGGCCCGCCACGGCTCGCGCTCCTGGAAGAATCCACGGCCGCAACCCGCAAGCGAGACAAGGACGATGGAGCCGACGAGATACAAACGAACTCCGCGCGTCATCTGCAGAGGTTTGCGGCAATTTGCTTAAGGAGCTGTCAATGCCGTCCGTTGACGGTGCGGAAACCATCGCGGCTCGCGAGCTGATCGAAACCCGCGCAAGCGGCAGCGGCGCTGTCTTTTCTGCCGATGCGGACATGTTAATCTTCGCCGCAGTCCGAAAAACGCTGAGAACGGGAGCCGTGTCATGACCCCTGCTGGTCGGTTGAGCACGATGGTCGCGTATGCTGCGTTTGCCTTCGTTGGCGCAATCGTGATCGGGCTGGTCTAGAAGCCGCTGCGCTTGACGCGCGCGTGACCGGCCGCGTCGCCCGATCGGCGCAGACGCGACGGTGACCTGCATCACAGACCGGTGGGTTCCAGCCCCCTTAAGAGTTCCCTCAGGTTCACGACGCCGCCCGAGGGAGCTCCATCCATGAAGTCCGTGTTTCTGGCCGCAGCCGCCATTCTGATCGCCAGCAGCGCCGCGCAGGCCGGCAGCTCGATCGCGTTCGATTTCGACGGCCGCAAGATCCGCGTCACCGTACCGCGCAATTGCCAGTCGCTGTCCTGCCTGCAGGTGTCCGGCATCGATCTCAGCGGGCTGAAATCCAAGCTCGACGATGACGATGCGCCGGCGACGAGCGCGGCGGCACCGGCAGCCGCCGCGCCTGCGGCGGCAGCTCCCGTCGCACCTTCTCCCGTCGTCAACACGCCCGCGGCCGTCGCAGCCGCGCCCGCCGTCGCGGCGCCGGCCGCCCCTGCTCCGGTCGCCCCCCCCGCAACGGTGCAGATGCCGGTGCCGCCGGCGCCCGTCACCTCGACCGCGACGGTGGCAGCGCCGCCACCGGTCGCTGCGGCGCCGGCCCCTGCGCCCGTGCCGACGACCGTTGCCGCCGCGCCGGCCGCTCAGCCCGCACCGGCCGCAGACCCGAACTCGCCGCTCGGCCTGTGGGCCACGGAGGGCGGCAAAGGCAATGTCGTGATCGAGCCGTGCGGTCCCAACATCTGCGGCTACGCCGAGAAGACGCGCGAGAAGATCCTGATCAACATGAAGCCGAAGGACAGCAAATGGGTCGGCCGCATCCATGATCCCGACGGCGGCGGCAACTACGACTCGACCGTGGTGCTCAAGAACCCGAACACGCTGCGGGTCCAGGGTTGCGCCTTCGGCGGCCTGTTCTGCGGCGGCCAGACCTGGAAACGCGTGAGCTGACGCCGTCCCTCGACGTCAGCGACGCCGGAGCCCTGCCGGGATCAAGCACCGGCGGGGCGCTTCTCGCTCGGCGCACGGCTCACGCCACCTTGGCCGGGATTGCCGCGGCTGCCGGCATCACCGCCCGCAGCGGCAGCGACAGGCGGACCCGCAGGCCGCACGGCGTGTTCGGCATCAAGGCGATGCCGCCGTCGTGCTTCTTCATGATCTCCTGCGCGATCGACAGGCCCAAGCCGAAGCCGCCGGCGGAGCGGGCCTGGTCGAGCTTGACGAACGGCTCCAGCGCGCGCGCCTGCAGCGCCTGGGGAATGCCCGGGCCGTCATCGGCGACCTCGATGGCGATCATGCCGTCGACCACCGCCGACAGGCTGACGATGACCTCGTTGCCGTGCTTGACGGCGTTCTCGACCACGTTGGTGACGGCGCGCGACAGTGCCCGTGGCCGGCCCTCGCAGACCAGGCGCTGCGGCCCATGATAGGTGACCGCGTGGCCGACATCAGCGAAGTCGCAGCAGATGGTCTCGAGCAGACTCGACAGCTCGATCCGCGCCGGCTGCTCGGCCTTGGTGTCGTCGCGCAGGTAATCGAGCGTCTCGTCGAGCATGCGGCTGACCTGGTCGATGTCGCGCAGCATCGCGCTGCGCATGTCGGCCTGGCCGATGCGCTCCGAGCGCAGCCGCAGCCGCGTCAGCGGCGTGCGCAGGTCGTGGCTGATCGCGGCCAGCATCCGCGTGCGGTCGTCGAGCAGCGCGCGGATGCGCGCCTGCATGTCGTTGAGCGCCTCGGCGACCTGGGCGATCTCCCGCGGACCCCGTCCGCTGAGCGGCTCCTGCGCGCCCGGCGAGCGGCCGAACGCGGCCGCTGCGCGCGCCATCTCCGACAAGGGCCGGATGATCGCCCGCGCTGCATAGATCGACAGCAGCACGCCGAGGATCAGGATCAGGAACAGGAACACCATCGTCGGCTTGACCACCATCGGCCAGAAGTCCAGCCGGGGCACGTCGTCGAACACCAGCGCGCGCTCGCCGTCGACCTGGACAATGATCTGGGTCGGCGGCGCCGCGCCGTAGCCGACGCCGTGCAGCATGGTGATGTCGCGCAACACGGCGAGCTGACGGCGGGCGAGCTTCGAGGTCAAGGGCACGTTGCGCACCGGCTTGGCCAGCAGCGTGAGCGCGGTCAGCGGCACCAGCTCGACCTGGATGCCGGAGCTGCGCAGGCTCGACAGGCTGCTCTCGACCGCCACGGGGTCGTTCGCGGCGCGCACGAAATGCACGGCCTCGGCGACGCGGGCGATACCGTAGGCCGGGGATTCCTGCTCGTCCGGCGGATCGAGAAACAGCAGCGCTGCGGCGATCATCACGACCATGCCGAACAGCAACGACAGCGACGCCAAGGTCACGATCTGGGTGGTGAGGCCGAGCCGCGGGCACGTCTTGCTGTCAGGCTTCATCGATGGTCTCGACCTTTGGCGTGAAGACATAGCCGCCGAGGCGCACGGTCTTGATCATGCTCCAGCTCCTGGCGCCCGGCTCGATCTTCTGGCGGATGCGGCTGATGTGGACGTCGATGCTGCGCTCGACCGGTCCGGCCTGGCCGCCATGCGCCTGCTCGATCAGTTGCTCGCGCGACAGCACGCGACCGGCATTGCGGCAGAACGTCAGCAGGATGTCGAACTCGGCGCTGGTCAGGGTGATCTTGACGCGGTCGGGATCGAACAGCGTGCGCGTCGCCGGCTCGATGCGCCAGCCGTCGAAGCTCATCGCCGCCTGCCGCGCTGCGATCACAGCGGGATGCAGCTGCGAGCGGCGCAGCAGCGCGCGGATGCGCGCCACCAGCTCGCGCGGATTGAACGGCTTGACGACGTAGTCGTCGGCGCCGAGCTCGAGGCCGAGGATGCGATCGATGTCCTCGCCCTTCGCCGTCACCATGATGATCGGCACGGTCGAGATCTGGCGCAGGCGGCGGCAGATGCTCATGCCGTCCTCGTCCGGCAGCATCAGGTCGAGCATGATGAGATCGACCTGCTCGCGCTGCAGGACATCGTTCATCGCCGCCGCCGAGGCGACGAAGCGCGGCGCGAAGCCGTGCTCCTGCAGCAGCTCGGTGAGCAGTGCCGCGATCTCGCGATCGTCCTCGACGCAGAGGATGCGCGCGGCTGCCGGCATGTTCGCGTCTGCTGCCACGACGGTATTGTGTGACGACATCATGCGCGGAACATGGTCGATTTTAGCCCAAATGAACAGCCCGAAGCGGCGTCGGATCGTGGCGAAATCAAGCTGTATTGTTAAGGCGGAAACATTTCTTCACGCGACTTAATCCTGCGCAATCGGCATCCCGCCTACCGTCCCTGCCATCAGACGACATCAACAGGGAAGTCCTGCGGCGTGGCCAACCGGCCGGCACGGCCCGCTTCCGAACCGCGATCGCATCAATCCCGTGAAGCCCATCCTGCTTGCCTTCTGCCTCGCCACCCCGCTGCTCGCCGGTTGCGCCGTCGGCCCGGACTACGTCAAGCCGGATTTCGGCACGCCGCAGACCTGGAGCAGCGACCGCCGCCAGCCGGCGCAGACGCTGCGGCTCGCGCATTGGTGGCGCGGCTTCGGCGACGCCCTGCTCGATCAGCTGATCGGCGAAGCCGTCGGCGGCAATCTCGACGTCGCGGCCGCCAAGGCGCGCATCCGCGAGGCGCGCGCCACGCAGCGCCAGGCGATAGGCGCGCTGTTTCCGAGCGTGAGCGGCACGGGCTCGGCGACCGAGACCCGCAGCGCGGGCACCTCCGCGAGCGGCATCGCGATCGCCCCGACGACATACAGCCAGTTCCAGGCCGGCTTCGACTCCAGCTGGGAGCTCGATTTGTTCGGCGCCAATCGCCGCGCCGTCGAAGCCGCCGGCTACGGCATCGACGCCGCCGAGGACGATCTGCGCGCGACCTTGCTCACCTTGATCGGCGATGTCGCCTCCAACTACATCGATGCGCGGGCCTATCAGGCCCGGGTGGCGCTGGCCAAGCGCACCGCCGCCTCGCAGCGCGAGACCGCCGCGCTGACCGAGCGCAAGCAGAACGCCGGCTCGGCCTCGGCCGTCGATACCGCCAAGGCGAGCGCGCTCGCCGCCAGCACGGAAGCGACCATCCCGACCTATGAGAGCAGCTATCAGCAGGCGGTGCACCGGCTCGGCGTGCTGCTCGGCCGCGACCCGACCGCGCTCAGCCTGAGGTTGGCGCGCGCCACGGCGATCCCGTCGCCGCGACTGCCGCTGCCGAAGGGCATCCCGGCCGACGTGCTGGTGATGCGGCCCGATGTGCGCAAGGCCGAGCGGCAGCTCGCGCAATATACCGCCAAGATCGGACAAGCCACGGCTGCGCTCTATCCGGACGTCAGCCTCACGGGCTCGGTCTCGACCACGGCGCTCAAACTCGGCGATCTCGGCAAGAGCTCGACCATCGGCTGGTCGATCGGCCCGAGCGTGTCGCTGCCGATCTTCAACGGCGGCAAGCTGCAGGCGGCGGTCGAGATCGCGCAGGCCCAGCGCGACGAGTATCACGTCGCCTGGCAGAGCGCGGTGCTGACCGCCCTGGAGGATGTCGAGAATGCCATCGTCAGTCTCGCCCAGGAGCGCACCCGCATCCGCAGCCTGACGGAATCGGCGCGCCGCTATGGCGAGGCCGCCAAGCTGTCGCGCTCGCTGTACCAGACTGGATCCAGCACCTTCCTCGACGTGCTCGACGCCGAACGTTCGCAATTCACCGCCGAGGACAGCCTGCTCGCCAGCCGCGCCACGCTGGCGAAGAACTACGTGGCGCTGGCCAAGGCGCTCGGCGGCGGCTGGACCGGCGCCTTGGACAGCTCGATGCCCATCGTCGTCGACGACAACACCGGTCCGCATCTGGCGCAAGCCATCGCGCCGAAGTGACTCCTTGCGTTAACCCGAAGTGATGCCATGAATGCGCCGCTCTCCCCGATTCGCCATTCGATCGAGACCGACACCCCGGTCCCGCCGCAGCCGCCCAAGCGACATCGCCGCCGGACGCCGCTCATCATCGGACTGCTGGTTGCGCTGGCCGCCGGCGGCACCGCAGTGATGAAGCTCAAGCGCAACCCGAACGCCGATCTCGTCACCGCGCCGGTCACGATCGGCGACATCGAGCAGACCGTGCTCGCGACCGGCACGTTGAAGCCGGTCAAGCTGGTAGCCGTCGGCGCCCAGGCCTCGGGCCGTCTCGTCGCCCTCAACGTCCGGCTCGGCCAGGAGGTCAAAGCGGGAGACCTGATCGGAGAGATCGACTCGCTCACGCAGCAGAATACGCTGCGCACCAACGAGGCGTCCTTGCGCAATGTGCGCGCCCAGCGCGAGGAGAAGCTCGCCACCCTGGCGCTCGCGGAAGCCAATCTCGCCAGACAACAGACGACGCTGGCGCAGAAGGCCTCGTCGCGCGCCGACTACGACAGCGCCGAAGCCACCGTGAAGCAGACCCAGGCGCAGATTGCGCAGCTCGACGCACAGATCGTCGAGGCCGAGGTCGCGATCGAGACGGCGCGCGTGAACCTTGGCTACACAAGGATCACCGCGCCGATCGACGGCACCGTGCTGTCGATCGCCACCCAGCAGGGCCAGACCGTGAACGCGGTGCAATCGGCGCCAACCATCGTCGTGCTCGGCCAGGTCCATACGATGACCGTGCGAGTCGAGATCTCCGAGGCCGACGTCGTCAGGGTGAAGCCGGGTCAGAACATCTACTTCACCATTCTCGGCGATCCCGATCATCGCTACGAGGCCAAGCTCGCAACCATCGAGCCGGCGCCGGAATCGATCAAGAGCGATTCGAGCTTCTCCTCGACCTCGACCACGACATCGAGCAGCAGCAGCTCGTCGTCGAGCTCCACCTCCTCGGCGATCTACTACAATGGCGTCTTCAACGTCGCCAATCCCGACGGACGGCTGATGACCTACATGACCGCCGAGGTCCACATCCTGCTCGGCGAGGCGCGCAACGTGCTGACGATCCCCGCGTCGGCGCTCAGCAGCGCCAACGTCGACGGCAGCTATACGATCCGCGTGCTCGACGGCGCGGGCGCGCTCGACCGGCGGACGGTGCGCATCGGCCTGAACAACAAGATCAGGGCCGAGGTGACGTCCGGCCTGCGCGCCGGCGAGCGCGTGGTCATCAACGCCCCCGACCAGGCACCGAAGCAGGCCGTGATGCCGCCGCCCTCGGCGGGAGCCATGTGATGGCCGAGGTGCTGATCGACCTGCAGAACGTCGGCCGGCGCTATGCATCCGGCGAGGGCACCGTTCATGCGCTGCGCGGCGTCGACCTTCAGATCGCCCGCGGCGAGATGGTTGCGATCATCGGCCAGTCGGGGTCCGGGAAATCGACGCTGATGAACATTCTCGGCTGCCTCGACCGTCCGACGTCCGGCAGCTACCGGATTGCGGGCCGCGAGATGGGCTCGCTCGATCCGGACGAGCTCGCAGCGCTCAGGCGCGAGCATTTCGGCTTCATCTTCCAGCGCTATCATCTGCTCGGCGAGCTGACGGCGGCCGAGAACGCCGAAGTTCCAGCCGTCTATGCCGGCCTCGGCCCGGCCGCACGCCGCAGCAAGGCCGCGGCGCTGCTGCAGCGTCTCGGCATGGGCAGCCGCACCGATCACCGGCCCGGACAGTTGTCCGGCGGCCAGCAGCAGCGGGTGTCGATCGCGCGCGCACTCGTCAACGATCCGGACGTGATCCTCGCGGACGAGCCGACCGGCGCGCTCGACCGCGCCAGCGGCGAGGAGGTGCTCCGCATCCTCGAGGAGATCAGCGCGTCGGGCCGCACCGTGATCATCGTCACCCATGATGCAGGCGTGGCGCAGCGCGCCCGGCGGATCATCGAGATCGAGGACGGGCGCGTGCTGTCCGACCGGCTCAATGCGCGAGCGCCCGGTGGTGCGCGCAGGGACGCGCCCGTGATGCCGCAGCAACAGGCCCGCGCATGGTGGCACAGTCATCTCGACCGCTTCCGCGAGGCGGCCCGGATGGCGCTGCTGGCGATGAATGCGCATCGGCTGCGCGCCTTCCTCACGATGCTCGGCATCATCATCGGCGTGGCCTCGGTCGTTCTGGTGCTGGCGCTCGGCAGCGGCTCGCAGGCGCGGGTGCTCAAGGACATCAACCGGCTCGGCACCAACACGCTGGAGTTCTTTCCCGGCAAGGATTTCGGCGACACCAAGTCGAGCAAGATCAGGACGCTGGTGCTGGCGGACGCCAGGGTGATGGCGCAGCAGCCCTATGTCGACGCAATCTCGCCGACGGTCTCGACCACCAGCACGCTGCGCTATGGCGCCATCGAGGTCAGCGCCCAGGTCTCCGGCGTCGGCGAGCAGTATTTCCGCGTCAAGAACACCGAGCTCGCCGAGGGCAGCTATCTCGATGCCGACACCGTCAGGTCCTATGCCCAGGATGCCGTGATCGACGACAATGCGCGCAAGGCGCTGTTCCCCGACGCCGACATCAGCCCGCTCGGCAGCGTGATCCTTATCGGCAAGGTGCCGTGCCGGATCGTCGGTGTTACCAAGCAGCAGCAGGCCGGGTTCGGCTCCAGCTCGACGCCGATCGTCTATCTGCCCTACACCACCGTGCAGGCCCGCTTCATCGGCAACCAGGTCCTGCGCAGCATCAGCGTTCGCGTCGACGAGGCAACGCCGATGGCGGACGCCGAGCGCGCCGCGACGGCATTGCTGACGGCGCGGCACAACACCAAGGACTTCTTCGTCCTCAACACCGACGACATCCGCAAGACCGTCGAGAGCACGACGTGGGTGCTGACCCTGCTGGTCGCGGCCATCGCCGTGATCTCGCTCCTGGTCGGCGGCATCGGCGTCATGAACATCATGCTGGTGTCGGTGTCCGAGCGCGTCGGCGAGATCGGCGTGCGCATGGCGGTGGGCGCCCGCCGCAGCGACATCCTGATGCAGTTCCTGATCGAGGCCGTGCTGGTCTGCATGCTCGGCGGCGCTCTCGGCCTCTCGCTCGCCGTCGGCTTCGGCACCGTCTTCAACGCGCTCGATCTCGGTTTCCAGCTGATCTACTCGCCGCTCGCGATGGTCGGCTCCGCCGTGATCTCGATGGCCATCGGCATCGGCTTCGGCTACATGCCCGCCCGCAGCGCCTCCCGGCTGGATCCGGCCACGGCGCTGGCAAGGGAGTAGTAGCGGGAGGCGTCATTGCTCTTTGAGCGAGCCATTGGAAGAGAGAGCCGAGCATTCACCACAACGGCAGCGCGCTCCCTCTCCCCGTTCTTCACGGGGGGAGGGAGTGCCGCGTGCACGGGGCGAGTACGAGACTCTCAATCCTCTTAGCTTTCAAACAATCGCTTTCCCACCCCTACCGCTTCGCCGCCATCTGCGTGCTCGCCTGCGCGTCCTGCGTCACCGCGCCCTTGTCGACCCACTCCGGCGGGGCGCCGAGGCGGTTGGCGACCATGCCGATCAGTCCGGGGTCGCGGCCGTAGGCCTCGCAGACTGGGTTCTTCGGCTTGCCGCCGAGCGCGGCGCCGATGCGCTCGATCGAAGGGATCTTGGGCGGCTTGCCGAACGGCGTTTCGCCGGTCACCAGCAGCTGACCGAAATCGGCGCTGAACGAGCCGGCGAGGTCATAGGCGTCGCCGGCCTGCGAGATCACCGGCGAGTTGGTGAACGAGTTGGCGCCGCGCGCCCACACCATCGCGGCCTGCTGTCGCCCCCTGCGGTCGACGGCCTCGGCTTCGATGGTGAGACTGCCGAGCCCGATCGGCAGACGCGGCACCGGCACGGGAACGCCGAGTGCGCCGGGCACGGCGGAGACGACCTTCGAGGCGCCGGCCGCGACCGGGTCGGTCGCAGCCGCCTGCGTGATGAAGGTGCGCGTCGCGAGATCGGCGCGCTCGTTCGGCGCCACCACGATGAAGCGCTCACTCAAGTTCAGGCACAGTGCGCGATCGACGGCATTCGTCACCAATCTCTGCTGCGGCTCGCTGAGCACCGAGCCGACATCGCCCGCGAACGTCGTCGGCATGATGCGCACCGTCGAGGCCGCCAGCACGTTGTCCTTGTTGACGTTGAGCACCGACTTGGCGAGCACGCCGTTCGACTCCGCCAAAGACTGATAGGACTTCAGCGCGCCGCTTTGGGTGATCGGCGCCGACGCGCACCCGGCGAGACCGAGCGCCGCGCACAGTCCAGCAAGATGCGAGAGCAACAGAGACTTGCGCGACCTGACCAAACGCTCGATTTCGACCATGCCCGGGATCGCCTCACGCTGACCGATGTGCGCCGGCTTGGGCGCCCGCATGCTTGTCTCCCTACAATCCGGACAGCATGGGGCGGAACGGTGGAGAGATGTCACTCCACGCCGCGAACCAAGGAGAGAGTGCGGCAAGATTGGTCGGGTTACGGTCGCGGGTTTCAAAATTTCCTGGTGATTGCGGCGACGGCAAAGACCGCGCCGAGCCGCAGCCGACGGCCGGAGACCGGTCCTTTACAGAACGCCAGTCGGGCGATGAAATTCGTCTGAGAATACTCCGATTTGCTGCTCCGTCACGCCCGGGCTCGTCTCGGGCATCCACGTCGTTCCGAACGCGCGGGACGACGTCGATCGCCGGGACAGGCCAGGCCACGGCGACGTCGAAACAGACGTGCCCTGCAGATGCAGCGTTCTCACGCGCAACTCCTCACCCCAGCAGTTTGTCCAGCGTGATCGGCAGGTCGCGCACGCGCTTGCCGGTGGCGTGATACACCGCGTTGGCGATCGCGGCGGGCACGCCGACGATGCCGATCTCGCCGACGCCCTTGATGCCCATCTTGTTGATAATGCGATCCTCCTCGTCGACGAAGATCACCCGGATATCGTGAATGTCGGCGTTCACCGGCATGTGATACTCGGCGACGTTGGCATTCATGATGCGGCCAAAGCGGTGATCGATGGTGGCCTCCTCGTGCAGCGCCATGCCGACGCCCATGACGACGCCGCCCATGATCTGGCTCGCCGCGGTCTTGGTGTTGAGGATGCGTCCGGCCGCGACGGCGCTGACGATGCGTGTCACCCTGATGACGCCGAGCTCCTCATCCACCTTTACCTCGGCAAAGATGGCCGAGTGCGTGTTGTGCGCGTGCTGGTCGTCGTTCTCGAACTCCGAGCCGCGCTCCTTTTCGATCCGGTCCATGCCGCCATGGCGCATGATGTCGGCCATCGGCACCGAGCGGCTGCGGTCGGCAATGGCCATGACCGCGCCGTCTGCCAGCGTCACCTCCTCCGCACTCAGTCCCTGCAGTGGCGAGTCCTGCATCGTAAAGGCGATCTTCAACAACTCGGCGCGAATGTCGTCCGCCGCATTGACGATGGCGTGCGAGATCGAGGCGGCCGTCCACGAGCCGCCCTCGACCGGCGCCTTCGGCAAGGTCGAATCGCCGAGCTTCACGGTGATGCTGTCGAGCGGCACGCCGAGCATCTCGGCGGCGACCTGCGCCATGATGGTGTAGGTGCCGGTGCCGATGTCGGAGGTCGCGCTCGCGACCTCCACGTGACCGTTGGCCGTCATCACGATGCGGGTGGCGAACGGCATCTGCATCGCTTCCCAGGCGCCGCTCGCCATGCCCCAGCCGACGAGCTCGCGACCGTCCCGCATCGAGCGGGGCTTGGGACTGCGCTTCGACCAGCCGAACGCATCGGCGCCCTGCTGATAGCACTCCTTCAGCCGCTTGCTCGAGAACGGCAGGTCCTTGTCCTGATCGCGATCCGAATAGCAGCGCAGCCGCAGCGCCAGCGGATCCATCTTCAGCGCCACCGCCAGCTCGTCCATCGCGCATTCCAGCCCATAGACACCGCTGGCCGCACCGGGCGCGCGCATGTCGCCGGGCGTCGGCACGTCGAGCTTGGCCAGCCGGTGCGTCGCGCGCGAATTGGCCGAGGCGTAGAGCACCTCGCCCCAGCCGATGTCGTTGCGCGAGAACGCCTCGTGCTGCGAGGTCATCGCGATCGCCTCATGCGTCAGCGCGGCCAGCGTACCGTCCTCACGGGCCCCGAGCGCCAGGCGCTCGATCGTCGCCGGGCGATAGCACAAGCCGTACATCTGGGCGCGGCTGAGCACCACGCGCACCGCCCGCTTCAGCTTGAGCGCCGCCATCGCGGCCAGCACCACCTGATATTGCGGGCGCAGGCCGGAGCCGAAGGCGCCGCCGACGAACGGCGACATGACCTGGACATCGCCCTCCTTCAGCTCGAACACGCCGCAGACATAACGCTGCACGTTCTGCACGCCCTGGGTCTTGTCATAGACCACGAGCTTGCCGCCCTCGCGCCACAGCACGGTGGAGCCGTAGAGCTCCATCGGATTGTGGTACTCGATCGGCACGCCATAGTCGGCATCGTGGCGCACGGACGCTCCGGAGAGCGCCTTCGTCGCGTCGCCGCGCGGCTTCACCGGCTTGTCGACCTTGAAGGCCTGCTCGCGCCGGGCATGGAGATCCGTCGCGAACTCCTCCGTGTGATACCTGATGTCGACGAGCGTCGCGGCGAAACGTGCCGTGTCCTCGTCCTCGGCGACGACGAGCGCAACCGGCTGGAAATTGAAATGCACCCTGTCGTCGTAAAGCGGGCGATACGGGGCGCCGTCCTCGGGCGCGACCTCGTCGCGATAGGCCTCATCCTTGTCCGCCATCCGGATCCGGTTGGCGTGAGTGAGCACGTCGATGACGCCCTCGACCGCGCACGCGCGACCGGCGTCGATGCTGACGATCCGGCCTTTCGGAATGGTCGCGCTGACCACGACGCCGAAGGCAAGATCCGGCGCGGTGAACTCGGCGGCATATTTGGCGGCGCCGGTGACCTTGGCGCGACCGTCGACGCGGGAGGTGGCAGTGCCGATATGGGCGGTCATGAGGTCACCGGATCGTCTTGATGGATTGAATCTGCGGCGTGCCGCTCGCGGCCTGCGTCAGCGTGCGGATGATGGCGCGGCGGGCGAGCGGGACCTTGAAGGCGTTGTGGGCGACGTGCTTGGCATCCTTGAGCAGGATGTCGGCGGCCCGGCCGAACGCCTCGTGCCCGGGGGCCTGCCCGCGCAGCGCGTTTTCTGCGGCCTCGTTGCGCCACGGCTTGTGCGCGACGCCGCCGAGCGCCAGACGCGCCTCGCCGATGCGTCCGCCGTCGAGCTCCAGCGCGGCCGCGACGGAGACCAGGGCAAACGCGTAGGAGAGACGATCGCGAAGCTTGAGATAGCTGTGGTTGGCGGCGAAGCCTTGCGGCGGCAGCACGACGGCAAGGATGATCTCGTCGGCCCGCAGCGTGTTGTCGAGGTCGGGACGGTCGCCGGGCAGGCGATGGAAATCGGCGAACGGAATCGCGCGCTCGCCCTGCGCACCCGTCACCTGCACGGTGGCATTCAGCGCGGCCAGCGCCACGCACATGTCGGAGGGATGCGTCGCGATGCAATCGGCGCTGGCGCCCAGAATCGCATGATTGCGGTTGAGGCCGCCGGTCGCAGAGCAGCCCGCTCCGGGCGTCCGCTTGTTGCAGGGCGTCGCGACATCGTAGAAATAGGCGCAGCGCGTCCGCTGCAGCAGGTTGCCGCCGGTCGAGGCCATGTTGCGCAGCTGCGCCGAGGCGCCGGCGAGGATCGCGCTCGCCAGCAACGGGTAGCGACTCTCGATGAGCGAGTGATAGGCCAGCGTGCTGTTCGGCACGAGCGCGCCGATCCTCACGCCACCTGCGCTGGTTTCTTCCACGGCGGTCAGCGGCAGGCGACTGATGTCGATCAGCCGGCGCGGCTGCTCGACGTGATACTTCATCAGGTCGATCAGGTTGGTGCCGCCGGCGATGAATTTCGCGTGGGGCGTCGCCGCCTTCATCTTCACAGCCTCAGCGACGTCGCAGGCGCGGACGTAATCGAAATTGTTCATCGGCCGCCTCCCATGGCCTGCTCGATCGCGCCGACGATGTTCGGATAGGCACCGCAACGGCAGATGTTGCCGCTCATCAGCTCGCGGATCTCCTCCCTCGTCTTCGCCTTGCCCTCGGCGATCAGGCCGGCGGCCGAGCAGATCTGGCCCGGCGTGCAATATCCGCATTGGAAGGCATCGTGATCGATGAAGGCCTGCTGCAGCGGATGCAGCTCGTCGCCCTTGGCGAGGCCCTCGATGGTGGTGATCTCCGCGCCGTCCTTCATCACCGCAAGCGTCAGACATGACAGTGCGCGGCGGCCATCGATCAGCACCGTGCAGGCGCCGCATTGACCGTGGTCGCAGCCCTTCTTGGTGCCGGTGAGATCGAGATGATTGCGCAGGAGGTCGAGCAGCGTGGTCCAGGGCGCCACCGACAGCGTGCGGCTTTCCCCATTGATCCGCAAGGTGACGGACAGCGGGGCAGGCTTGGTGAGAGGTGCGGCACTCTCGCGCGACGGGCTCATGCGGGGTCTCCGTTGACGGACCCGCATCAACCCGCAATGGCGCGATTGGTTCTCAGCAATTTTCGGGCGGCGGACAGCGGCAACCGCCAAAAGTCGCGCGGGAGGGCCCGCCGCCTGCCCGTATCCATCGACGTCGAATAAGGCTCAGGCGGCGCGGCCGAGCCAGGCCCGCATCTTCTGCGCCAGACTGCGCCGGCCACCGCCATCCGGCGCGTCCGTGGCGGTTGTGGCGCCGTCCTGCAACTCAGCCTCCAAGTCGGGACGCGGCGTGTCGGGATGCGGCGTGGCCTCGCTCTGACGGTTGCCCTCGGCGGCCGGCTCCGAGGGTGCGGGCACCAGGGATTTGATCGCGGCCGCCACGGCCTCGATGCGTTCGAGATCAGCCGGCACGCGCTCCGTTGGCGGCGCGACCACGGGCTCCGCGTCCGACAGCGGCGCGACCATCTCGGAAGCACCGGACTCCGGGCGATCCAGCTGGGACGTTGCATCGAGCGCGGGCTCGCGTGCGATCTCCGGGATCGCCTCCGGCTCGGCCGCAGCAGGCCGCACTGCCGGCAGCTCCGACGGGGCGGGCTGCGCCACGCGGCCGCGGCGCCGCTTGGCCGTCGCGGGCTTTTCGGCCGGTGCCTTTTCCACCGTCGCTCTTTCGATCACCGGCTTGTCGTCTGCGGCCTGCTCGATCGCGGGCTTTTCAACGGCTGCCTTGGGCTCCAGCGCCGGCTTGGCCTTGGCCTTGCGGATCAGTCCGGCAAGCGCGTAGGGGCCGACCGTTTCCAGGAACGTCCTCTCGTGATCGCGCGACAGCCGCTCGACCGCGGCATCGAGCGTCAGCCAGTCGACGGCGCGGACGTCGTCCATCAGCGGCTGCGTCTGCGTGCCGATCGCTTCCATCCGCCAATAGTGCACGACCTTGGAGCGGGTGCCGGTGTCATGGACCAGGGTGCCGAGGAATTCATGCACCGTCACCTTGTGACCGGTCTCCTCCAGCACCTCGCGCTTGGCAGCATCGCGCGGCGTCTCGCCGTCGTCGAGCTTGCCCTTCGGCAGCACCCATTCGTCGCGCTTGCGCAGGCGCACGACCGCGATCCGCGGCGGTTGCTCCCGCCGCAGCACGATGCCACCTGCCGCCATGATCGGCGCTCTCGCCATCACCTCTCCCACACCACGGGGTTGCAGCCCGTTGATTCGCCAGTTCAACGCCAGGATATGGCGGCGCGCAACGGCGAAATCGAGATGTCGGTGGTGCCGATGTCACATTCAACCGGCGGCGACGCGCCTGCGCCACAGTGGCTGGCCGGCGCGGATGCGTGCGCCCTCCGCGACGTCAGGGCAGAACGTGAAGTCGCCGGGCGCGAGCAGGATGATGGTCGAGCCGTGCTCGAACCAGCCGAGCTCGTCGCCCTTGCGCACGCTCTCGTTACAGCTGTAGGCGAGCGGCCGCTCGGTCTGCGCGTTCAATACGCGGTCGAGCGCATGCAGGCGGATGCTCGCGACAAGGATCGCGGCGACCGGGACGATGGTGAGCGGCTCGCCGGTTGCGAGACGGGTGCGGATCACGGCGCGCTCGTTCTTGCAGAACAGCCGCTCGACGCGCTTCAGCGCGATCGGATTGACGTTCCAGACGTCGCCATGGATCAGGCTGACATGCTCGAGCGTCATGTCCGCCGGCGCATGGAAGCGGTGATACATGCTCGACGTCAGCCGGATCGTGACGAAGCTGCCGTTGCGATGGGTCTCGACCACGGCGGGATCGGCGACCAGCTCCTTCAGAGAATAAGGCGCACCCTTGATCTGATAGAGCTCGCCGTCCCTGATCGTACCGTGCGCGCCGATGATGCCGTCGGACGGCGTAGTCACGATGGCGGGATCGGGATCGAACGGCCTTAGGCCCGGCTTCAGCTCGCGGGTGAAGCAGGCGTGCAGGCTCTTGAAGTGGCTCTCCTTCGCCTCGGACAGGTCGAGATCGGAGAACAGCTTCCACAGCGCGATCGAGGCATCCCTGACCAGCGGATTCTCGATTCTGGAGAACCAGCCCATGAAGCGGGTCAGCGCGGCGCGCGGCACGCGGTTGGTGAACAGGAAGTTGAGATCTTCCTGTTGGGTGAAGGCGGCGATCAGGCTTTTGACTGTCATGAATCTGTCAGCAGGTGGGGTTAGCGCTTTTGGACATGATGGAAACCTCGATTCCTTATGTATCGCTCGCCGTTGGCGCTGCCGTGACGGCCGCCGTCGCACCGAAGGTCAAGGCCCGCATCGAACTGTCGCGCGCCAAGCACCGCTCGCTGGCCGGCCATTCCAAGATGTCGCGCCGGATCTCCAAGCTGATCCCGCGCTATGAGTTCGACATCGACGAGTTCTTCCGTTCCGACGGCGCGCCGCCCGACGTCGCGACCCGGCGTCAGGACGGCTTCTTCCGGCTCGGCGCGCTGTTCCAGGAGAAGTTCGCCAAGAGCCGCGCGCTGACGGCGGAGGCCGCAAGCCGGATCTCCGATTTGCAGTTCACGCAGGCCTACCGGGTGCCGTTCCAGTACAGCAAGCTGGTCAAGGAGCAGCTCGGCGCCGGCTCGTTCATGCAGTCCTCGTCGGGTGTGACGGTCACCGATCTCGACGGCAACCAGTTCTACGACCTGACCGGCTCCTACGGCGTCAACATCTTCGGCTACGACTTCTACAAGGAGTGCATCGCCGCCGCCGAGCGGCGCGCGCAGGCGCTCGGCCCGGTGCTCGGGCTGTACCATCCGGTCGTGGCCGACAATGTGAGGCGGCTGACGGAATTGTCCGGCATGGACGAGGTCTCGTTCCACATGTCCGGCACCGAGGCGGTGATGCAGGCGGTGCGGCTCGCCCGCTATCATACCGGCCGCAGTCATCTGGTGCGCTTCGCAGGCGCCTATCACGGCTGGTGGGGCGACGTGCAGCCCGGCGTCGGCAATCCGATCGCGCCGCACGAGACCTACACCCTGGCCGAAATGTCGGAGCGGACCTTGCACGTGCTGCGCACCCGGCGCGACATCGCCTGCGTGCTGGTCAACCCGCTGCAGGCGCTGCATCCGAACGGCAACGCGCCCGGGGATTCCGCGCTGGTCGATTCCTCGCGCAAGGGCCGTTACGACCGCGCGGCCTACACGGCCTGGCTGAAGCGGCTGCGCGAGGTCTGCACGGAGCGCGGCATCGTGCTCTTGTTCGACGAGGTGTTCCTCGGCTTCCGGCTCGCGCCCGGCGGCGCGCAGGAGTATTTCGGCATCACAGCCGACATGGTGACCTACGGCAAGAGCCTCGGCGGCGGGCTGCCGATCGGCGTGGTCTGCGGCAAGCGCGAGTTCATGCGCCGCTTCCGCGACGACCGCCCGGCCGACATCTGCTTCGCGCGCGGCACCTTCAATTCGCACCCCTACGTGATGACGGCGATGGACGAGTTCCTGAGCCGGCTCGACAGCCCGAACTTCCGCGCCATCTATGACGGGCTCGACGACAGCTGGAACGGCCGCGCCGCAAGGCTCAACGCGGAACTCACCGCCAAGGACCTGCCGGTGCGGGTGTCCAACATGCAGTCGATCTGGCTGGTCGAGTACACCGTGCCGTCGCGCTACAATTGGATGCTGCAATATTATCTGCGCGCCGAGGGTCTCGCCCTGAGCTGGGTCGGCACCGGCCGCTTCATCTTCAGCCTTAACTACACCGACGCCGATTTCACCGAGGTGACCAGGCGTATCGTCGCGGCTGCCGAGAAGATGAAGCAGGACGGCTGGTGGTGGAACGACGGCACCCTCACCAACAAGGCGATCAAGCGCCGGATCCTGAAGGAAATGCTCGGCGCCGTGGTCGGGCGCTGACGGCGCTGCCACCCTCCCCTGGAGGGGGAGGGTCGCCTTACGGGGCGCGCAGCCGCATGTAAGGCGGGGTGGGGTGATCCCTTCACGCAGTTCAGTGCCCGTGGAGAGATCGCCCCACCCCGACGCCCGCTGGGCGCGCGTCGACCCTCCCCCTCCAGGGGAGGGTGGCACTGCCGCCTTGGCCTCGCGCGCGATTGATCTCACTTGAATGTCCCCACAAACACCGATGCCCGGGACTGGCCCGGGCATCGCTTCACTTTGGGCGTCGAACCAGCTCAGGCGTGCTGCTCTTCGAGGCCCTCGCCCATCAGATCCAGACCCGGATCGATCAGCTCGCCGCGCAGCAGCGCGATCGGGGCCTTGCGGTACAGCATGAAATCGTTGAACGGGTCGGTGATGATCTTCGTCATCCAGACGAGGCCGGTCTCGACGTCGCGGATGAAGAACAGGTGGATGGTGCGGAACAGCAGGCCGCCGACGCCGATCACGAGCCAGAGCTTGGCGGTCTCGCGGGCGAAATCCATCGCCGACGTCCAGGGCGTGAGGAAGCCGAAGAACGACGGCTGCAGATAGAGGACGACCGGCGCGGCGGCCCAGATCGACATCAGCACGACCTTGCGCTGCAGATTGTAGCCGACCTTGATCTCCTCCTTGTGCTCGTGCGTCGCCTGGTTGACGTGGTCGTAGCCCTTCGGCTCGAAGAAGAAGTGCCCCGCCTGGCGCGAGGTCATCGACACCAGCCAGCCGATCAGCGCCGAGATCAAGGGATCGAACACCATCATCACATAGGCGATCATGAAGCTGACCGCGCTGACGAAGTGCAGGCTCTGATTGATGCGGCTGTGGTGATAGTAGCGATGGTCGTCCCAGCGCTGGATGCGCAGCTGCTCCAGGAAATGCTTGATCATGGTTGCTCCGAGGACTGAGTTGCAAGGCGTGTACGGGGATTCGATGTAGGCGATGTGACAACATCGACTTGTCACATCGCTGGACACACGAACGCGGGACTTGAGAGACTGCCGGAACGTCACCGCGGCATCAGGCCGCGGCGGCGGGCTCCATCTTTCGGAAGCGGACCAGCGAGAAATGGCCGAGCGGCGGGATCAGCCGGCGCTCGATCAGCTCCATGCGCTGCGCGCCCGCGAGCCAGCGCATGTAGCGCGACCAGCCGAATTCGGCGGTACGGAAGCCGAGCCGGCGCACCACCGGCTGCAAGGCCTGCTCGATCACCCGGCGCATGCCGTCATCGGCACTCACGCGGGTCAGGATGATCAGCTCGCCGCCTGGACGCAGCACGCGGGCGAACTCGTCGAGCGCGACCTCCGGGTTCGGCACGGCAGTGACGACATATTGCGCCATCACGACGTCGAAGGAATCATCCGGGAAGTCGAGATTCTCGGCATCCATCACCGCGAGCCCCTCGACGTTCTTCAGCCGCTGCTCGGCGACGCGCCGCATCGCCTTGCCGAGCATCGCCTCTGAGATGTCGGTGCCGAACACGCGCACATGCGGCGCATAGAGCGGCAGCGAGATGCCGGTGCCGACGCCGACCTCGAGCACGCGCCCGCCGAGCTTGTTGGTGGCTGATATCGCAGCCTTGCGGCCCTTCTCGAACACGCCGCCGAACACGAGGTCGTAGACCGGCGCCCAGCGGTCATAGGCCTGCTCGACCTGCTCGCGGTCGAAGTCGAGCTCCCGCGCACCGTCGAGCTTCATGGTTTCTGCCATCGTAACATCTCACTACGTTTGGAATGGATGGGGGTCACGCAAGGTTCAGCCGCGCACCGCGCTCTGCCCGGCCAGTACCGGCGTCGGACGCACGACGCGCGACGGCTGCAGCACGGCGAGGTTGCCGATGAACTGGCGCGCGCTGTTCTCCCAGGAGCGGTCGAGCGCGAACGCCCGGCAGGTCTCGCGCGACATCGTCAGCGCCTTCAGGCAGGCCGCGCGCAGATCCCAATCGATCGCGCCGATCGGATGGTCGGCGATGACGTCGAGCGGCCCGGTGACAGGAAACGCCGCGACCGGCGTGCCGCAGGCGAGCGATTCGAGCTGAACCACGCCGAACGTATCGGTCAGGCTCGGAAACACGAAGACGTCGGCCGCCGCCATGTGCGCGGTCAGGTCCTTGCCCTTCTTCTCGCCGAGGAAATGCGCAGTCGGGAAGCGGCGCTCCAGCTCCGCCTTCGCCGGGCCGTCGCCGACCACGACCTTCGAGCCCGGCAGATCCAGCGACAGGAACGCATCGAGGTTCTTTTCGACCGCGACGCGTCCGACGGACAGGAAGATCGGCCGCGGCAGATCGAGCACAGCAGGTTCGTCGGGATTGAACAGATTGGTATCGACGCCGCGCGTCCAGAAGCCGAGCTTCTTGAAGCCGCGCCCCGCGAGCTCCTGCCGCAGCGAATTGGTCGCGACCATCGTCATCGCGGCGGCGTCGTGGAAGCGACGCATCACCCAATAGCCGACGGCATCGGGAATACCGGTGCGCACGGAGACGTACTCCGGAAAGCGCGTCGTGTAGGACGTCGTGAACGGCAGGCCATGGCGCAGGCAGTAGCGCCGCACCGCCCAGCCGATCGTGCCTTCCGTCGCGATATGGATGGCGTCGGGCGCCGCCGCCTCGATGCGGCGGGCGATCTCGCCCGCCCTGGTGATCGCCAGCCGCAGGCCCGGATAGGTCGGCACACCGACCGATGAGAAGCCCTCCGGCGTGAGGAAGGTGATGTCGGCGCCGAGGCCTGCGGCTGCGCGCGACAACGATGTCAGCGTGCGCACCACGCCATTGACCTGCGGGTGCCAGGCGTCAGTTGCGATTAAGATCCGCATAAGGCGATCCGGAAAGTTGCAGCGATTCTGAACGGCCGCAAATTCCGACATTGTTATTTCAGGCGTGTGACGTCATCGAACTGTCGAAGGCTGTTTTTGTCGTCATCCGCCATTTTCCCAGCGAGTCATCGGAGGGACGCGGCACGGGCCTGTCGCGAAACCGTCATGAAACAATCGGTTAAAGCCACGAAACCGTTTTGCACCGGGCGCGCAAACGCACCGAAACTTTTCTCCCCTATGAGTTGCAGATCGAGGCGCCGCTCGAAGCGCCAAGCATGATGACAGGCAACCGATTTCAGATCCGCCGGCGGAGACGATGGCGGCGAGAGCATTCAAACAGGGGACGTCCATGTTCGCGTCAGGCACAGTCCGTTCGCAATCCAAATTTCTTCTCGGCGCGCTCGTCGCCTGCGTCTTCGCGGCCGCAGCCCCGGCGAAGGCCGCGCCCCCGGCACCGCTGCCGTTCCCGTTCCTGCTGCCGCCGGTCGCGAGCTATGAGCCGCCCGGGTTGGCGCCGCAGACCATCAATCCGCGCGAGGACGAGGCCAGCGCCTATGAGTTGCCGGCGCGGTTGCGCCGCCAGGTCGTGAGCTACGCGACCCGTGAGGCGCCGGGCACGGTCGTGATCGACACGCCCAACAAGTATTTGTACTACGTGCTCGGCAACGGCCAGGCCATGCGCTACGGCATCGGTGTCGGCCGCGACGGCTTCACCTGGTCGGGCGTGCAGTCGGTCACGAAGAAGGCCGAATGGCCGGATTGGACCCCGCCGCCGGAGATGATCGCCCGCCAGCCCTATCTGCCGCGCCACATGGCCGGCGGACCCGGCAATCCGCTCGGCGCCCGCGCGATGTATCTCGGCGGCACGGTCTATCGCATCCACGGCACCAACGCGCCCGAGACGATCGGCACGCATGTTTCGTCGGGCTGCATCCGCCTGACCAATCAGGACGTCATCGACCTGTATTCGCGCGTCAATGTCGGGGCCAAGGTGATCGTGCTGCCGATGGAGCGCCGCGCGGATCTCGGCCGCGTCACGCGCTGAGCCCTCACCTTCCCATTTCCCGATCCTCCCTGACTGGACCGCCGCGGCGCTGAGCCCCGGCGGTCACTTCTTTGCGCGCCCTGCTCCATTCACCATCACGGCCGATTGATGGCTGCCTGCTGCATTGGCCACTCTGGCGCGCCTCCGTCCGGCCCTGTAAGCTCGGCAATCTCGCATTAACCGCGATCTCGCCCGCTACCGGCATCAGCCGGCGTCGTGGCAGCTGGAGTCCGTGGATCCGACATGAACCTTCCGACGCCGCGACCGGATTGGCAGAGCAGGCCTCATCCGCTCGCTCCGAAAACGCAGCGGCGGCAGCGGCGCTCGCCGCCGCGGCTGCGGTTGATCCTGATCGGCGCCGCGGGCCTCGCCGCCATCGTGCTGATCGGCATCATCGTCGCGGAAGTGTTTCTGTTCTCGGGGAGCACGCCGGCCCCACAGCTCGCCGCGTTGCCGCCACTGCCGCCGGCGACGCGCAACTCGATCATCATGGCGCCGGTCTCGATCTCGCTCGCCGCGATTCGTGACGCCGCCGAAAAGGCCACGCCGCGCAACTTCTCCGGCAAGGCCGAC
The DNA here is from genome assembly GCF_013178945.1 of Bradyrhizobium aeschynomenes. Classification (GTDB taxonomy): domain Bacteria; phylum Pseudomonadota; class Alphaproteobacteria; order Rhizobiales; family Xanthobacteraceae; genus Bradyrhizobium; species Bradyrhizobium aeschynomenes. The sequence goes on along the minus strand of NZ_JABFDM010000001.1, from coordinate 399,705 downwards.
AATCCCGTGGCCCAAGTGCTGCAGAACGCCGACATCGGCTGGACCGTCACGCGCGGCGCCATCGCCGCGACCGGCAGCCAGGACACGCTGTCGCTGGCCACGCCGCTGTCGGGGCGGCTCAACGTCACCGGCGCGTTGTCGGCGAAGGCGACCGGCGCGCTCGGCGACGCCATCGGCGGCCTGCTCGGCTCGGATGCGGCCAAGCAGATCGGCGGCATCAACATCAAGAACCTGAATGCCACCGCCGACATCAAGGGCAATGTCCTGATCGCGATGCGGCCGCGCCTGGCCGCATCCTGGTACGTCGAGCCGAACTTCTCGGCCCAGGTCAATCTCGGCGACACCGCACTCACGGTCGCCGGCGCCCGGGTCAACGTGCCCGCTCAGATGAAGCCGGTGATCGACAAGACCGTCAATGACCAGCTCAACGTGCTCAGCGAGCGGATCCGCAAGGATCCGACGATCAGGCGCACCGCCCAGGCGCAATGGGCTCGCGCCTGCCGCTCGGTGCCGCTTCAGGGCACCGCTCCGGGATTGCCGGCCGTCTGGCTGGAGGTCAAGCCGACGCGGGCGCTCGCCGCGCAGCCCGTGATCGATGCCAATGCCGCCAGCATCACGATGGGGATCGAGGCGGAAACCAGGGTGACCGCGGCGGAGACCAAGCCGGTGTGCCCGTTCCCCGAGAAGATCACGATCATTCCGCCGACGGCCGGCGGCATCAACGTCGCAGTTCCGATCGACGTGCCCTTCACTGAGCTCAACAAGCTCGTCGATTCGCAGCTCGCCGGACGCACCTTCCCCGAGGATGGCTCCGGCCCGGTCGCAGTGACGGTCAAGCATGCAACCGTCGTCCCCTCGGGGAACCGGCTGCTGATCTCGCTGCAGGTCAAGGGCAAGGAGAAGGAAAGCTTCTTCGGCTTCGGCGCCGACGCGACCGTGCACATCTGGGGCCGCCCGATGGTGGATCAGGCGCAGCAGATCCTGCGCCTCTCCGACCTGCAGCTCGCCGTCGAATCGGATGCCGCCTTCGGCCTGCTCGGCGCCGCCGCGCGTGCCGCAGTTCCGCATCTGCAACGCGCCCTGCTGGAACGATCGGTGGTCGATCTCAAGCCGTTCGCCGACAATGTCCGGGAGAAGATCGCAAACGCGATCGCCGAGCTGCAAAAGAACGAGAACGGCATCCGCGTCGATACCGACGTCAACAATCTGGCCCTGACCGACATCGCCTTCGACGCCAGCACGCTGCGCGTGATCGCGACGGCGGAAGGCACGCTGTCGGTTCGCGTCAATTCACTGCCGGGACTTTGAGGTTGCTGATCCGATCCATGCGCAAACTGCAGCATTGCTTGGTAGTCTGGTGCAGCCGAACTACCTTAGCACCGCTCCGGCAGCACCAAGCTCGACGCGCCCACGCGGAAGCCGTAACACCTGTCTGGACGGCTTCCAGTCCTTGCCGGACGTTGTCGCCAGGAAACATTCCGTAACAAAAAAATTCGCAAAACGCCGCGATTCTAGGTCACTTGTCGGTATGGCCCAGACACAACCACACATCCTTGTCGTCGAGGACGACCGCGAGACGCGAACGCTGATCGCGAAATATCTGCGCAACAATTCCTGCAACGTGACGACCGCGACCGACGGCCGCGAGATGACCCGGATCATGGGTGATCATCGCATCGACCTTTTGATCCTCGATGTGATGCTGCCCGGCGAGGACGGCTTGACCTTGTGCCGCAAGCTGCGCGCGGAATCGCAGGTGCCGATCATCATGCTGACCGCGCGCGGCGAGGACGTCGACCGCATCCTCGGCCTCGAAATGGGCGCCGACGACTATCTGCCGAAGCCGTTCAATCCGCGCGAGCTGCTCGCCCGCATCAATGCGGTGCTGCGCCGGCAGGCGGCGGCGATGACCGCGAGCGCCACCGAAGGCGCGACCGCGCTGAGCTTCCTCGGCTGGAAGATCGACTTCCGCCTGCGCGAGCTGCGCAATCCCGAGGGCGCCCGCGTCGCCATGACCAGCGCCGAGTTCGATCTGCTCCGCACCTTCTGCGAACGGCCGGGCCGGGTGCTGTCGCGCGACAGCCTGCTCGACCTGACGCAGGGCCGCAGCGCCGGCTCGTTCGAGCGCTCGATCGACGTCCTGGTCAGCCGCATCCGTCGCAAGATCGAGCCGGATCCGCAGGAGGCGACGATGATCAAGACCGTGCGTTCCGGCGGCTACATGTTCACGCCCGTCGTCGAAGTGGTGACTGCGCCGCAGAGCCATTGATCGGCCGGGCGCGGATAGCGGTGTCATGATGTCGTTCGGCTTTTTCAGCCTGAAGGGAATCCGCGGCCAGATCACCGCACTGGTGGCCATCTCGATCGTGGCGCTGCACGCCATCATCACCGCCGCGTTCCTGATCCATCGTGCCGACCAGCCCGAGGGCGGGGTCGAAGCGGGACCGTTCCAGCTCGCGGCCGTCGTCCACGTCATCGGCCGCGCGCCGGCGGCCGAGCGACCGCGACTGATGGAGGACATCTCCCGCGCCTATCCCGAATTCGACATCAGGCCGCATTCCGGGCCCTCGCCGGACGCCGGACCGCGTACCGAGGAGCAGGCTCCGCCACCCCGCAGCAATCTCGACGCTCGGGCGAATGTCGGCGGCTTTCGCGGTCTCGGGCCGGGCTATCGCGTCTTCATGCCACAGCGATCCGGCGACAATCGCATCATCTTCGCCCTGCCCGACAGTTCCATGGTTTCGGCCAAGATGACGGCCCCCCCGCGCCGTCCGCCGTTCTGGGGAGCGCCGTGGCTGACGACGATCATGTTCGCTCTGATCAGCACCACGCTGCTGGGCCTGTGGGCGGCGCGCGCGCTGACCGCGCCACTCTCCGGCTTTGCCAAGGCCGCGGAAACCTTCAGCCTCGACGGCGACGCGCCGGCCTTGCCTGAGCGCGGACCGGAGGAGATCCGCGCTCTGGCGCGGGCGCTGAACCGGATGCGCCAGCGCATCACCGCGCTGATCAACGACCGCACCAAGATGCTCGCGGCCATCAGTCACGACCTGCGCACGCCGCTGACCCGCATGCGGCTACGCTGCGAGTTCGTCGAGGACGAGTTGCAGCGCAGCCGCATGCTGGCGGATCTCGATCAGATGCATACGATGCTGGGCTCGGTGCTGTCATTCCTGCGCAACGGCCGCAAGCTCGAGCCGATGACCCTGGTCGATATCGCCAGCATCCTGCAGCTCGTCACCGACCAGTTCGCCGATGTCGGCCACAACGTCAGCTATGTCGGGCCAACGCGTGCGATGGCGACCGTGCGGCCGGACGACGTGATGCGCTCGGTCACCAACCTGGTCGAAAACGCCGCCAAATACGGCAAGGAAGTCATCGTCCGGCTGACGGTGTCCGGCAAGCGCCTGAGGATCGATGTCGAGGATGATGGACCGGGCATCGCCGATGCCCGCAAGTCCGACATGCTGGAGCCGTTCGTGCGCGGCGACGACGCCCGCAACATGGACGAGGCCACCGGCTTCGGGCTCGGGCTGTCGATCGCGAAGGCGATCGCTCTGGCCCATGGCGGAGAGCTGTCGCTGCACGACCGCAAGCCGTGCGGGCTGATCGCGCGCATCGAGCTGCCGCTCAGCCAGACCACGCTGCGTCCTGCGGCGTGACGCACGAACGCGCCCGGAACGATCCGGGCGCGCCGCGTGAAAGGTCGGCTCTACGTCGATGACGCGGGTTACTCCGAGTACTTGAACTCGGGCATCGCCTTCAGCTGATCCTTGGTCGAGTTGATCATCGCGTGGTCGGGGTACCAGCGGCTCTTCGACGAGCTCATCGAGGAAGAGGACGAGGTGCCGGTGGCGGCGCCGGTCGTCGTGGTGGAGGCCGGCGGGGTTGTCGCCGAGGTCGTGCCGGACGCCGGAGCGTTGGCGGCAGTGGTCGACTGAACCGGCTGGTCCGAGAACTTGATCTGGTCGAACGAAACGGCGACGAGGTGCTCGCCCATGCCGAGGAAGCCGCCGACGCCGATCACGACACCCTTGACCGCGCCGCTCTTGTCGACGAGCAGATCATCGATCGAGCCGACGTTCTCGTTGTTGTTGTTGTACACCTTGACGCCGACCAGCTTCGAGCTGCGCCAGTCACCCTGATAGGACGCTGCAGTCGTGCTGGCCGAAGTCGTGGTGCTGGTGGTCGTGGTGGTGCTCTCCGCAGCAAAGGCGGCGGTCGCGAGCAACAGGGAACCGGCAAGGCCGGCCGCAACAGTCTTCATCACCATGTGGTGTCTCCTCTTCGTGAATGGTGACGAGAGAACTGCAGCCGGCAGTCGGCGTTCCCACGGAACTACGATTTCGTCGCGCGGCGCGACAAGCGGCCCCAGTGCGACACGGCAGTGCGCATTTGTAACATTGAGATCAATGCGAACCCGTTACCACGACGACGGTCTGCTCCCTCCCGTTCTCGCGGGAAGAGAGAGCAGACCGTCATCGTGGTGAACAGGTCGGGGTGGTGGACAGGTCGGGTCGATCGATAGAATCCGATCCATCGGGATCGCTGCGGACGTCCTCACGTCCCCCGGCTACGCCGCCAGTGCGCCGTCCTCATCGACGGCCTCCGCGTAAAACGCGATCGTCTCGTAACGGTAGTCGCAGAGGCGGCAGTGCCAGAGATAGGCGGTGCGACGGCCATCCTTCTCGACCCAGGACGGCAGCGCGATCGGCTCGCCGCATTGGGCACAGGGATTGTTGCGCGGCAGGTCCACGACGCGGACGGTGGATTGCATCGCAACGACGTCGCGCGGATGAATGTCGGTTGCCTTCAAGGCCATGACGCGCTCCCTCTCTGTTCATGTCGTGAATGAGTCAGGCATGCTGTCGAACTAACAGCGTTATCATAGCTGCGGGGCGACCGATTTGCACGCGCCCGGATGCCGCGCGACATCCGACCTCACGGAGATGGGATGGACATTCCGCCGGCGACGAGCGGCGAACCGACCCAAATTCAGATCGCGGCCCAAGCCTTCATCCTCAACGAATCTCCATCGGACTGAGAGCTTCGGCTCCGTTCGTCGACAAGGCCCGCTAGGGTCCCGCAATGTCGCCGCGGAGGGCGGCAGCGGGCACAGGCAAGCCGGCATTTCCACCGGACTGCACGGACCCTTCGCCCCAATTTTGCCACATTATCGCCCGGCGTTCGCACCAATTACGGTGCGTAAAGTGTAAATGCGTGCCGGGGGGCTGCTTGGCATGCGCATGGTTCCCGGGGGATCCTGACACATGAAACGACTCGTGCTGACGGCCTGCATCGCGGGCTTCACGATGGCTGGTCACCTGCCGTCCGTCATGGCGGCCGAGGATGCGAGCGCGGCGTCGGACGCCAAGGCGAGGTCCGGCAAGATCAAGCTGGCGCATGTCCGCTCCGAGGGAATCAAGCAGCTGGCGGCGCGCAGCGCCGTGACCAAGGCCGCCCGAGAGGTCGAGGCGATCGAGGCCGTGAGCGGAGCCGACAGCTCCCGCCCCATGGATGCCATTGCCGCAGCGCCGGCAGAGGCCGATGCCGTTCCGGCTGAAGCGCCCGCGGCCGAGCCGCGCGACACCGAGCGCAAGGCGGCAGACGCCAAGCCCAAGCCCATGAACACCGGCCATCCGCATATCGATGCGCTGGTCGCCGTGCACGCGGCCGCCAACAACGTTCCCGAGGCCCTGATTCATCGCGTGATCGTGCGCGAGAGCAAGTACCAGCCGAACCTGGTCGGACGCTGCGGCTGCATCGGCCTGATGCAGATCAAGCTCGGCACCGCGCGCGGCCTCGGCTACACCGGCGACGCGCAGGGCCTGCACGATCCGAACACCAACCTCACCTATGGCGTGCGCTACCTCGCCGGCGCCTATCGCGCCGCCCGCGGCGACCACGATCGTGCCGTGGCCTATTTCGCCAAGGGCTATTATGAGGAGGCCAAGCGGCAGCGCGTCGCCGACGCCCGGCCCGCCGGCCGCTCCGAGCGCGTCAGCGCCCCGCTCGACATCACGCCGAAGATTGCAACCGGCCGCCACGCCCGGGCGCACTGATCGCATTTGGTTCCTACCCGGTCCCGACCGTCTTTCCGTGACACTCCGTTGACACGGGGCCGTATCGGTCTATTTTAAGCGCGTTCCGAGGGGAGCTCCGAGGGGGAGCTGAGATACCGCACGTGATGCGGTGACCCTTTGAACCTGATCCGGGTCATGCCGGCGAAGGGACAGGGATGCAGCAGACCACCACGCGCGGGGATCTCCCCGTATCCATCATCGGTGCAGGCATCGCGGGTGCCTGGCAAGCCTTGCTGCTGGCGCGCGCCGGCCGCGACGTCACGCTGCACGAGCGCAGCGACGCCGATCTGATGCTCTCCACCAGCCATTGGGCCGGCGGCATGCTCGCGCCCTATTGCGAGAGCGAGATCTCCGAGCCCGTCATCAGCCGCCTCGGCCTGGCCTCGCTGGACATCTGGCGGCGCGAGCTGCCGGAGACCCCGTTCAACGGCTCGCTGGTGATCGCGCATGCCCGCGACCGCGCCGATTACGACCGCTTCGCCCGCCGTACCTCGGGCTATCAGCGCCTCGATGCGGCCGCTCTCGCGGAGCTGGAGCCGTCGCTGGAGGGGCGCTTCCGCGAAGGCCTGTTCTATCCGGCCGAGGGCCATGTCGAGCCGCGCCGCGTGTTGCCGAAGCTGCACCAGCGCATCATGGAGGCCGGCGGCCGAGTGCTGTTCAACAGCGACGTCAAGGCCAGCGATCTCGACGGCCTGGTCATCGACTGCCGCGGCCTCGAGGCACGCGATGCCGAGCCGGAGCTGCGCGGCGTCAAGGGCGAGATGATCCTGATCGAAACGTCCGAGGTGAGCCTCGCACGCCCCGTGCGGCTGATGCATCCGCGCTTTCCGCTGTATCTGATCCCGCGCGAGGATAATCTGTTCATGCTCGGCGCGACCTCGCTCGAGGCCGAGGACACCGGCGTCTCCTTGCGCTCGGCGCTGGAGCTGCTGGGCGCCGCGTACTCCGTGCATCCCGCATTCGGCGAGGCGCGCATCCTCGAATTCGGCTCGGGGCTGCGCCCGGCCTATCCCGACAACCTGCCGCGCATCACGATCAGGGGCGAGCGCGAGATCCGCGTCAACGGCCTCTACCGCCACGGCTTCCTGATCGCGCCGGCGCTGGCGCAGGCGACCTTGAACTACGTCGCGCACGGCCAGATCGACAATGAGGTGATGCGATGCGCGTGACCGTCAATGGCGAAGCCCGCGACATCAGCGCCACATCCGTGGCCGCGCTGCTGTCCGAGCTCGACTACGAAGGCACCCATTTCGCGATCGCGCTGAACTACGACGTCGTGCCGAAGAGCCGCTGGTCCGAGACCGTGCTCAAGGCCGGCGACGAGATCGAGATCATCACGCCCCGGCAGGGAGGGTGACGATGCTGATGGAGCACGCGCTCTCACCTCGCCCTCCGCTGTCGTCCCGGCGAACGCCGGGACCCATAGCCACCGTCGGCCGTGATGGCACTCGGTATCTCCCCGTGTGCCTCAATGTGAGATCACGCGGTGTGGGTCCCGGCGTTCGCCGGGACGACGTGGAGAGACAGTATTCGCCACACCCAAAGCTGTCATCGCCCGGCTTGACCGGGCGATCCAGTACGCCGCGGCCGCTCGGCTCAACCGCACTGCCTCTGGAATACTGGCTCCCCGCTGTCGCGGGGATGACAGTGTCATTCGGGGAGAGAGCTTTCCCATGCTGAAATTCTACGACAAGACCGTCACCTCCCGCCTCCTCATCGGCACCGCGCTGTATCCCTCGCCCGCGATCATGCAGGACGCGATCCGCGCCTCCGGCGCCGAGATCGTCACGGTGTCGCTGCGGCGCGAGGCCGCCGGCGGCAAGACCGGAGATGCGTTCTGGAAGCTGATCAACGAGCTGAACGTGACGGTGCTGCCGAACACCGCCGGCTGCCGCAGCGTGCGCGAGGCGGTCACCACCGCGAAGCTCGCACGCGAGTTGTTCGGCACGAGCTGGATCAAGCTTGAGGTGATCGGCGACAACGACACCCTGCAGCCCGACGTGGTCGGTCTGGTCGAGGCGGCCACCATCCTGGTCAAGGACGGCTTCGAGGTCTTCCCCTATTGCACCGAGGACCTCACGGTGGCGACGCGCCTGGTCGATGCCGGCTGCAAGGTGGTGATGCCCTGGGCCGCGCCGATCGGCAGCGCCAAAGGCATCATCAACCGCGATGCGCTGAAGCTGCTGCGCGACCGCCTGCCGGATATCACACTGGTCGTCGACGCCGGCCTCGGTGCGCCATCGCATGCCGCAGAGGCGCTGGAGCTCGGCTACGACGCCGTGCTGCTCAACACGGCGATCGCCAAGGCCGCGGACCCGATCGCGATGGCGCGCGCCTTCCGGCTGGGCTGTGAGGCCGGCCGCACCGCCTACGAGGCCGGGCTGATGGACGCCCGCGATTTCGCCTCGCCCTCCACCCCTGTCGTTGGGACCCCGTTCTGGCATGCCGTATCCTGATCGTTTCTATCCCGTCGTCGACAGCCTCGCCTGGGTCGAGCGCCTGACCAAACTCGGCGTCGGCACCGTGCAACTGCGCGCGAAAAATCTCGACGACGGCCAGGCGCTGCAGATCGTCACCGACGCGTTGGCGATCACCAAGGGCACGGCGACGAAGCTGATCGTCAACGACTACTGGCGCGCCGCTGTCGTCGCAGGCGCCGAGCACGTGCATCTCGGCCAGGAGGATCTGGCGGAGGCCGACGTCAAGGCGATCAAGGACGCCGGCCTGACGCTCGGGCTGTCGACACACGACGACGCCGAGCTGGAAACCGCGCTCGCCGCCGAGCCCGACTACGTCGCGCTCGGCCCGATCTTCCCGACGACCCTGAAGGCGATGCGCTTCGCGCCGCAGGGCATCCCGAAGATCACCGTATGGAAGCAGCGCGTCGGCACCATCCCGCTGGTCGCCATCGGCGGCATCAAGCTGGAGCAGGCCGCGGAGATTTTTGCTGCCGGCGCTGATTCCATCGCGGTCGTCAGCGACGTTACGCAGAACCCCGACCCCGACGCCCGCGTCCGCGCCTGGCTCGATGCCACCAAGGAGCCTGCGTGATGCGCACCGCTTTTGCGAATGCGTCCGAGAGTGATTGGACGCCGCTCCCTCCCCAAACGAGGTCGTTCCCTCCCCCCTTGTGGGGGAGGGCCAGGGAGGGGGGTGGCTCCGGGGTCGGTGGGTGTGGCTTACCCCCCTCCCCAACCCTCCCCCACAAGGGGGGAGGGAGTCTGAACAGTCTGCGCCCCTCACGATCGCAACTCATCTCCGCTCTTAGCTCCGTGCAGGCATCAAGCCGGCGTGAAGCTCAACTCTCTCCACCGTCATTGCGAGCGAAGCGACGCAATCCAGGGCCGCGGGTGCTGCCCTGGATTGCTTCGTCGCTCACGCTCCTCGCAATGACGTCCCCCATTCACTCCGACAACAACAATTGAGAAGGAGGATCCCATGAACATCCGCTCCAATCCCGACACCACCCTGCCCGCCGTCACCACCGGCCCGCTGCCGTCCTCGCGCAAGATCTACGCGACCCCCGACGCCGCGCCCGATCTGCGCGTGCCGCTGCGCGAGATCATCCTGTCGGAAGCGGCCAGTGAGCCGAACCTGCCGGTCTACGACACCTCGGGCCCCTACACCGATCCGTCCGTGACGATCGACGTCAACGCCGGCCTGCCGCGCAACCGCACCGCCTGGGTCAAGGAGCGCGGCGGCGTCGAGGAATATGTCGGCCGCGACATCAAGCCGGAGGACAACGGCAATGTCGGCGCCGACAAGGCGGCGAAGGCGTTCACCGCGCATCACAAGCCGCTGCGCGGCCTCGACGGCCACAAGATCACCCAGCTCGAATTCGCCCGCGCCGGCATCGTCACCAAGGAGATGATCTACGTCGCCGAGCGCGAAAATCTCGGCCGCAAGGTCCAGCTCGAACGCGCCGAGGCCGCACTCGCCGATGGCGAGAGCTTTGGCGCGTCCGTGCCCGCCTTCATCACCCCGGAGTTCGTGCGCGACGAGATCGCGCGCGGCCGCGCCATCATCCCCTGCAACATCAACCATGCCGAGCTGGAGCCGATGATCATCGGCCGCAACTTCCTCACCAAGATCAACGCCAATATCGGCAACTCGGCGGTGACGTCGTCGGTCGAGGAGGAAGTGGACAAGATGGTGTGGGCGATCCGCTGGGGCGCCGACACCGTGATGGATCTCTCCACCGGCCGCAACATCCACACGACGCGGGAATGGATCCTGCGCAACTCGCCGGTGCCGATCGGCACCGTGCCGATCTACCAGGCGCTGGAGAAGTGCAACGGCGATCCGGTCGCGCTGACCTGGGAGCTCTACAAGGACACCCTGATCGAGCAGTGCGAACAGGGCGTCGACTACTTCACCATCCATGCCGGCGTGCGGCTGCAATACATCCACCTCACCGCGTCGCGCGTCACCGGCATCGTCAGCCGCGGCGGCTCGATCATGGCGAAGTGGTGCCTTGCGCATCACAAGGAGAGCTTCCTCTACACCCATTTCGACGAGATCTGCGACATCATGCGCAAGTATGACGTCTCGTTCTCGCTGGGCGACGGCCTGCGCCCCGGCTCCATCGCCGACGCCAACGACCGCGCCCAGTTCGCCGAGCTGGAGACCCTGGGCGAGCTCACCAAGATCGCCTGGGACAAGGGCTGCCAGGTCATGATCGAGGGCCCCGGCCACGTGCCGATGCACAAGATCAAGATCAACATGGACAAGCAGCTCAAGGAGTGCGGCGAGGCGCCGTTCTATACGCTCGGGCCGCTGACCACCGACATCGCGCCGGGCTACGACCACATCACCTCGGGCATCGGTGCTGCCATGATCGGCTGGTTCGGCTGCGCGATGCTGTGCTACGTGACGCCGAAGGAACATCTCGGCCTCCCGGATCGCAACGACGTCAAGACCGGCGTCATCACCTACAAGATCGCCGCCCACGCCGCCGACCTCGCCAAGGGCCATCCCGCAGCCCAGCTCCGCGACGACGCCCTCTCCCGCGCCCGCTTCGAGTTCCGCTGGACCGACCAATTCAACCTCGGCCTCGACCCGGACACCGCCAAGAGCTTCCACGACGAGACCCTGCCGAAGGAAGCCCACAAGGTCGCGCATTTCTGCTCGATGTGCGGCCCGAAATTCTGCTCGATGAAGATCACCCAGGACGTCCGCGACTACGCCGCCACGCTCAATGATCCCGCGACGGTCGGCATGACGATCAGCGGCACCATCGAGGACGGCATGGCCCAGATGAGCGCCAAGTTCAAGGAAATGGGCGGCAGCGTGTATCTCGACGCGGAGAAGGTGAAGGAGAGCAACAAGGCGTTGTCCTGACGACGCCCGCTCCGCTCCCACCATCGTCATGGCCGGGCTTGACCCGGCCATCCATCAAAGCCGGGCGCAAGCCCGGCTTTTTGGTTTGATGAAGTTCCGATAAAATTCAATCATAATCTGAAGCACGACTCCCGTCTCTCACCTAGAGAATGGCTTTCGGTACAATCAAAATGGACCGATTCGCTGCCATGCGAAGCTGGCAATACAAGCCACACGAGCTCCACCTATGACTCTGGACATCCTCAAGTCGGCACTTGAAAACGCGTCGAGATTGATTCAGCCCGGCCAGCCGCACTATCCCAGCCTGTTAAAAGGCGGATTCCCGATGCCCTACTTTGAGAGCTTTTTGACGGAACCTATCGCGATAGCAATGGATCAGCTCCCGCAACTGACAGCACTGTTTAATAGAAACTTGAATACAACTACTTCAAGCAGCAGAGTTTCAAGCTGGCAACTAGCCACAGCTTCAATTCATCACTTACTTGCAAAACGGCCTGTCGATGCAATTATCGCGGACTTTCTGGATCTGGCAAAGACCTCTGTCTGCAACAGTTTGACATACGTAGGAATTTTTGGCGCGGGAGTCACGAAGAAAATAGCGATAAGCGAAGACGTTGCAATCATGCCCGCCGTAGAGGCGCCACCATCTTTGGCACGAGAGATAGTGTTTGGAATCGACCGTTGGGGCCAAGCTATCGTCAAGATGGGCGAACTTCCGACCCCAAAACCCAACTTGTGCGCACTTCTTTCTAACAATGTTGAAATCTTCGATGGCTCCATAGAAAGTAACATCCGGACATCGCAAAACGCCGGAGAAAAAATAACCGCCCTCCTTCGCGCGCTAACTTTGTCTAGCGGTTGTCCCTTTAGCTGCGGATGGCAAATATCTTGGCTTGATCATCCCGCCATTCCTTATGAAGGCATGGGCGGCTACGGAGCGGGCGGAACGTTTGAGGAAACACCCAAACCTCGGGTTGAAACTTGCTCGCCCGTCGATGCGCATTTGGCCAGCGAAGTTTACAGATCGGCACTGTCCCTACCCTCAAACATCAAAACACCAACCGAACTTGCTATAGATCGACTCCGACGATCGCGAGTTCATACTCCATCGGCAGATACGGCGCTCGATCTGGGTATCGCAGGCGAGATTGTCCTTTTGCACGGACCTCCAGTTAAGAAGCATATCAGTCGGCGATATTCTGAACGTGGCGCTTATCTCATAGCTACGGATCCCGCCGACAGAAAAGAGAAATACAAAGCGTTTCGCGCCATGTACGACGCCAGATCAAGCGCCGCTCACACTGGCAGGATAAACGCCGCGCAACAATCCCGACTGGAGGAATTCGATCAGCTATGTCGCTTGGCAATTCTCAAGGTTATTGATCTCGGCGGCTATCCAAATTGGAGAAGCCTAAATCTCTGAATATAGTGATAGCAGCGACACAACGAAGTCGCAGTGTGAATTGATCAACTAGCAGCCCGAGGCTCCATGCCCATCCACCACATCCCCTCCCCACCGCACATCAAAGCCCCGCCGCTCTCCTTCGGCACCCGGATCGGCGACCTCCTCTTCATCTCCAGCATTCCCGGCTTCGATGCCGACGGCAACCTGCCCGATGAGTTCGAGGCGCAGTTCGCCAATGTCGTGACCAACTTCACGCGCGTGCTGACCGAGGGCGGCGCCGGCCTTCGCGATCTCGTCAAGGTCAACGTGCTGCTGACGCGCGCGGCCGATGTGGCGGCGACGAACCGGCTCTATGCCGCGGCGTTCGGGCCGGCGCCGTATCCGGCGCGGACGACGTGCGTGGTGGTGGCGTTGCCGGATCCGAAGATGCTGATCGAGATCGAGGGGGTGGCGGCGGTGGGGAAGGCGTAGCGGAGTGCCACAGGCTAACTGCTGCCTCTAGCTACTTGCGCGGTGCGCGTGACTGCGCCCTCGCCCCTTGCGGGAGAGGGCATGTAGGACAGCGCGGCGGGCTCGGTTGGGTGAGGGGTATGCTTCGGCGAGTCGCGCTCGCGGAGAGAGACCCCTCACCCAACCGAGGGTGCTGAGAGGCCCTACATGCCCTCTCCCGCAACGGGCGAGGGCGCTGTATCGGGCAGCGTTGCGCTCGGCAGCATTTTTTGGGCCTCTATCTGACTGCTGTGCTTGCGGCTTGCTGGTGAGCACGCTGCCGCCTGCGGCCTACGGCTTTGTCCGCCTGACAGCGCGCGTCCCGTGGCGGACCATTGCGTGGCTTGGGGCCGCCCAAAACTGCGCACGTCTGCCCATTCCCGCTGCAACCCTGCGTCGTCCTGCCCCACACGGCTCTATTTCTCCTCTTGCGCCACATTTAATTTTTAAATATTATAAAATAATCCGAAACATTATATCCGAAAATCTCCCGATTAATGTTTTATCTTTGGCCGATCCACGCCCTGCCCGGTCTCCTGCGCGATGCCGCCGTGTCGCTCCGTGACGCCATCCGCGATGCCTTCCGGGCGCAGGTCTATCCGCTCGGCTACGTGCCCTCGCATGACGGCATGCGCGGGCTGATGACCCTGGGGGTGGTGACGGCGCATGTGTCGCATACGCTGGTGCCGGGCGCGGTGCTGTATATCGACCTGTTCTTCGTCGCCAGCGCCTATTACATCACCGGGCTGCTGCTGCGGGACATCGACAAGCACGGCCAGATCCGCTTCCGCCAGTTCTACGCCCGGCGCTTCGCGCGGATCGTGCCGCCGCTGCTGCTGATGCTCGGCGCCTATCTGCTGTTCACCTGGCTGCTGCGGCCGCCGTTCCTGCCGGCGCTGGAGCGCGCCGCGATCGCGCTCGGCTACATCGCCAACTACTGGTACGTGTTCGATCCCAAGACGATCGAGGACATCGGTCACACCTGGACCTTGTCGACCGAGGAGCAGTTCTATCTGCTGTGGCCGCTGACCTTCGCCCTGCTGGTGAAACGCTTCGGCGTGACCTGGCGGCTGGTCGGCGCGATCTGCGCCATTGCGGCGGCGATCTGGGCATGGCGCGTATCGCTGGTGCTCGGCGGCGCGGAGTGGCGGCGGCTCTACACCGCGTTCGACACCCGCGCCGACGCGCTGATGGCGGGATGCGCGATGGCCGTCGTGCTGCGGCTGGTGCCGCCGGGCGCCTTTCCCGCGCTCGACCGGCTGTGGCCGAAGCTGGCCTGGCCGCTGCTGCTCTATTGGGGCACGGTCACCTTCGTGTTCTGGGCGGCGGACGGGCCGAGCATGAACTACTATCTGTTCGGCAGCATGGTGTGCGGCGTGCTGCCCGGCATCCTCGTGCTGACCATGCTGGCGCGCAGCCACGGCACGATCCTCCACCGCATCTTCGAGATGCCGGTCGCGATCTTCCTCGGCCGGATCTTCTACGGCATCTATCTCTGGCACCTGCCGATCCTCAACTTCCTCGACAGCTACGGGCTGTGGTGGCCGCTGCGGCTGCTGGTCGGACTGCCGCTGTCGATCATCGCCGCGACGTTGTCCTACGCCCTGCTGGAGCGGCACTTTCTGCGGCGCAAGTCGCAAGCCTCGCCGGCCCAGCCAGCAGCCCCCCCGAACACGACCGCCATTCCGGTCCCGGTCGGGGCTTCGCGGTTCAGGCCTGAGCCCATCGGCAATCCGGACCTCGGCTTCGCCTCGCGACAGGCCTCGCAGCCCGACACGGCCAGCGCTCCCGCACGCCATCGCTCGATGGCCGGGCGCTGAGCGCGGCGCGCGGATTTGCCGCATCACGCGGCCGTCAATGCCTTCAAAACGAACGACACCGCCGCGACAAGGCGCCCGACGGCTGGGGCCTGTTTGTTGCCGGAGTTTTCACGATGTCTCGTTTCACCACAATGGCTCTCGCGGGCGCTTGCGCAGTTGCGGCGCTGGTTGCCGCCGCCCCCGCACAAGCCGGCTATTACATCCTTCGCTGGGACAACACCGGCGTCTGCCAGGTCTGGAGCGAGGCGTTCACATTCAGGCCGATCCAATGGCCGTCCCGCTACCAGGTCATCAGCCGTTCCGTGCCGACCTTCAACGACGCCGTCACGCTGCAGGTCAAGCTGCGCCGACAGGGACGGTGCACGCTGTAAACACGACCGGCAAAGCTGCGCTCCGCCGCCTGGGCACGATATCGCCCACTGAGATCACTGACATGGCTGTGAACGGCTGATCCTGGCGCCTTGCCTTGATGGCGCTTTTGTCGCACCACTTCGCTCTGGTTGCCGCCGCCGGCCGCAAGGACCGCGGCGTGCAGCCATGATGCTTTGGGTTGGTTCGTTCCAGGAGATTGACGATGCGTCGCTTGACCTCTCTCGCCGTTGCCGCTGCGGTTGCGGCCGCCTCGATCGCTGCGCCGGCCCTCGCCGCGCCTGCCCCCAAGAGCGGCTACTACGTGATCCGCTGGGACAACACCGGCATCTGCCAGATCTGGAACACCGATTTGCAGTCGAAGCCGGTGGAATGGCCGTCGACGTACAAGATCGTCTCCAAGCCGGTGCCGACCTTCGTCGAGGCCACCAACATCCAGCTCAAGCTGCGCGACGAGCGCCGCTGCTTCCTGTAAGCGGCGTCCGCACGCGCTCGCCCCTGGCGGTCAGGCCGCGGTGACCGCGCTCGGCTGCATTGGCACGAAGCCGGGCAGAGCGGCGATCCGCGCCAGCCATGCCCTGACGTTGGGATAGGGCGTCAATGACACGCCGCCCTCGGGCGCGTGCGCGGTGTAGCTGTAGAGCGCGACGTCGGCGATGGTCGGCGTCGTGCCGGCGAGGAACGGGCGAACGCTGAGCTCGCGCTCCATCACCGCGAACAGATTGTTGGCGATCTGGTGCGCCCGGGCCATGTCGAGCGGGGCCCCGAACAATGTCGCCACCCGCGCCGCCGCCGGACCGAACGCCAGCGGACCGGCGGCCGCCGACAGCCAGCGCTGCACCTGCGCCTGCCCCAGCGGATCGCGCGGCCACCAGCGGCCGGAGCTGTCGTAGCGGCCGGCGAGATAGACCAGGATCGCGTTGGAATCGGGGATCACGGCGTCGCCGTCGACCAGCACCGGCACCTGGCCGAACGGATTGAGCGCCAGGAAATCCGGCCGCTTGTGCGCGCCGCCCTTGAGATCGACGTCGATGAGCTCGCACGGCAGCGCGAGCAGGCTCAGCATCAGCCGCGCGCGATGCGCGTGGCCCGACAAGGCGAAGTGGTAGAGGCGGCGTTGCGACATCAGGTGCTCCCGTTGCTGTGCCGCATGGTCTAAGCCGAGGCCGCCCGATCAACAACGCCGCGCCGCATCAATGGCTTGTTGCAGACAGTGCAACAATGCGACAAGCGCGCGATGGACCGCCTGCCCGACCAGCTCCAGCCCGGCCTGCGCCTCGTCTTCGTCGGCACCGCCGCCAGCGAGCGCTCGGCCGCGACCGGCCACTATTATGCGCATCCCGGCAACCGCTTCTGGCGCACGCTGCATGACGTCGGCCTGACGCCGCGGCTGTATCAGCCGGCGGAGTTTCCGGCGCTGCTGTCGCTCGGCATCGGCTTCACCGATCTGTGCAAGCTGGGCGCGGGGATGGACCATGTCGCGCTGAAAGCGGGCGTCGACGTCGCGGGCTTCATCGCGAAGATCCGGCACTATCGGCCGGCGACGATCGCCTTCACCAGCAAGAAGGCTGCGAGCCTGTTCTACGGCAGACCGACGATCGCCATCACGCTGGGGCGCCAACCGGAGCATGCGGATTTCCCGACGGTGTTCGTGCTCGCGTCACCGTCCGGGGCGGCATCGGGGGCGTGGACGTTGCAGCCGTGGCGGGAGCTGGCGGTGCATGTCGGTCAGCGGTGATGCGAGCGAGTGTCGCCTGATGCCGAGGGCGATGACTAGCAAACATCATGATCATTGCGACAGGGATGAGCTGAAACCGACGAGAACAATGCGGATGATTGCATCTTTCCCACCCCGCCCGACGGGCAATCGTCGCATATACCCCATGCACGAACTGCCCGTCGTGTTGGTTTGTCGCAGCCATCAGCGCTTGTCATGTCGGGCAAATCAGGACGATGTTCTCGCGCAACCCGCCTCATGCAGAGGGACGTACGCGTCGTCACGATACGTGGAGGTGGGCCGCGGTGGACGTGAGGGCTGCGCCGGACGAGCGCCGGCCGTCACGTACGGCGAAGTCGTGATGTCCTGATACCCCGACGCTGGTATCACGCAGGCGCTCATGCGAAAGCTTGGCGCGTGCCATGGTGGCCAACAAGCCGGCGCACCAGGGAGACCACGTATAAGCCGTCAGACCATGCGCGCAGGGAAGGCCGGGATGTCTCCGCCGAACCTGTGGTTCTGCCGCGTGCTTCTTGTTGCACGCGGACCATGGGAGCGGCGAGCTCCCGGCCTTCCCTGCCCCTCTCGAATTTCGATGGGGCTCTCACGATGCATCCCTCGCGCACGAGGTGCGGCGAGAACGCGGTTTCATGAAAGGTGGAGTGGTGGAGAGCAAGATGCACGACAAGGGTGGATGCTTGCGACCATCACAACTGTCATCGCCCGGCTTGACCGGGCGATCCAGTCTTCCAGAGGCAGCTGCGATCGAGCCGATGAGCCGCGGCGTACTCGATCGCCCGGCCTGACCGGGCGACGACACCGGTTGTTAGTTGCGGCGCCGTTGCTGATGTCAGGCACCTCACCCATGCCGCGACTACCTGATCGTGATCGCCAGTCCCGACAGATCGACATTGGCCAGCAGGCCGATCTGCTCGCCCGACAGCTCGAGCACGGCACCCTTCTGGTTGGTCAGCACGATGCCGCGCACGCCGCGGCCGACCGCAAGGCCGGCGCCGGCAGCGCCGTAGACGCCCTCGACGTCCGAAGGACGCCAGATGTTGCTGACGCGGCCGCGCAGCACCGTGCGCGAGCCGCCGAAGACGAGACCCCAGTCGAGCCCGCCGGTCGACAGCGGATAGGCGCGGCCGTGGAAGTTCAGCACGCCGCTGCCGCCGGAGCCGCCGATGATCCATCCTGCCTTGTAGATGGTCAGCGTGATGAAGCCGCCATCCGCGTGCGCCGTGGCCGGCAGGATGGCGCCCGTCGCGGCCGTCAACGCCACCAACAGACCGCGAAGCAAGGATGCAATTTTCATGGATGAAGTCTCCAGCGAAGTGAATGTGGACTGCGTGAACTTGAGGTCATCCGATGGCCACGCATGCCGATGATGCCCCACCAAGCGAATCGATCGGGCCGAATTTAGCCCTTTGCGCGGCGGCACGCATGCCGCGCCGTCAGTGTGTCGGAAATGCCGCCCTCGCGGGACGGCAATGGAGCCCGGCCGGCACGGCGCGATCGACATGCGGGAGTGGGCCCTCGTCGAGCCGCTCTGCGCAGCGAGGCCAGGGCCAGTGCGGCGCGTCGGCGGCGAATTGGGCCGAGACATCAGCGAAACCAAGGCGATTTCGGGGTATTTGGCCGCAGCGCCATGGCCCGCGGCCGGTGTTAAGGCCCCATTAACCTTGTCCGACCACGGTGATTTACGGGCTGGGTGTTCAGTTGGTCTCGATGTTTTCGCGTCGCTCTCTCGAGTTCAGGCGCGGGCGTTGATCGGGAGGAGTTATGTCGCAAGAGTTGTCAGCCGATTCCGCAAGTCCTTCACTCGTTCCCCTTGCCATGCCACCGTCGCGCTCCGCCGCGGAGGTTCTGCCGCTGTTGATCGGCACGCCCTTGTCCGAGATCGAGCGCGAGCTCATCGTTCAGACCCTGGCGCGCTGCAACGGCAACCGCACCCATGCCGCACGACTGCTCGGCATGCCCGTGCGCACCTTGCGGAACAAGATCCGCATCTACACGGCCGACGGCATCGCGGTGCCGGCCTATTCGGCCTGAACCAATGGCGGCCACGCGATATCCCATCGCGTGGAACTCATCAGGATGCGGCGTCGATTGATGTTGATCAATCGGCCTCGCAGCCCTGCTGCAATTGCTGGCCTCGTCGCGGCTCTGTTAGGCTTCGCCGCGAATCAGAGGTGTGTAGCGGAGTTGCGGTAGTGGCAAAGAATCCGGCCGGACGCGGCCTGCAGGGCCCCGTAGGTCCACGTGGCCCGCAAGGCCAGCCCGGACGGCGCGGACCGGATGGGCAGCGCGGCAAGCCCGGTCCCGACGGCAAGCCCGGCGCGCAAGGCAAGCCGGGACCGCAAGGTCCGCGCGGCGATGCCGGACCGCCCGGCAAGCCGGGGCCGCAGGGCCCGGCCGGACCGCAGGGGCCACAGGGCGAGCCCGGCACGCTGCCGACGATCGATCAGCTGATGCCCTGGCTGGAGCAGATCTTCGCCGCCTATGACGACTACAAGCGCAACAGGGATCGCGAGGCGCAGGAGCGCGACGCGCAATTGATCGCGGTGCGCGACATCTTCGCATCGACCGAGCATGACGAGGCGCTGGAAGAGGCCTTCGAGGACGACGATCCGCACGCGATCGACGTGCCGAAGAAGAAGAAAAAGAAGAAGCACAAGAAAAAGAAGAAGAAGCACGGCAAGCATGCCGGCGACGACCAGGGCGAAGACCACGGCGACGACGACGGGTTCTGAGCGTCGGGTTCTGAGCGTCGCCGCGCTGCCGCGACATCACGCGAAAGCTGTGGTCTCAGCCCTTGCCGAATCTGATCGCGGACCGTTCGCGCGCCTTGGCCGCCTCGATCTCGCGATCCCTCGGCGGCGCCTGGGTGTGCAGCGAGGTCAGGAGCCGCCGCGCCGCCTCGGCGACCTCCTCGACCGCACGTGCGAAGGCGGCCTCGTTGGCCTGCGACGGGGTGTTGAAGCCGGAGAGCTTGCGCACGAATTGCAGCGCGGAGGCCTGAATCTCGGCCTCCGTCGCCGGTGGCTCGAAATTGAACAGCGTCTTGATGTTGCGGCACATGACGGGACCAATCCGGTGCTGAACCAGGTCGAAGACCGTGCTATCATGCCTCCGACGCGGCCGCAAAGAGCCGCGCATTTGCAGGGGAAACACATGCTCCGACCGCTTGCCGCCGTCTTCGCCGCCGTGGTTTTTTGCGCGCCGGCCCGCGCCGCCGATTATCCCGCCCCGAAGCAGGGCGACTTCGTCGTCAAGGATTTCAAGTTTCACACCGGCGAAACGCTGCCCGAGCTGAAGCTGCACTACACGACCGTCGGCGAGCCCACCGGCCAGCCGGTCCTGGTGCTGCATGGCACCGGCGGCTCGGGCGCCAGCATGCTGGGTGCGACGTTTGCGGGCGAATTGTTCGGCAAGGACCAGCCGCTCGATGCGACCAAGTACTACATCATCATCCCCGACAGCATCGGCCACGGCAAATCGTCGAAGCCGTCGGACGGGCTGAAGACCAGGTTTCCCGCCTATGACTATGCCGACATGGTCGACGCGCAGCACCGGCTGCTGACCGAGGGTCTCGGCATCAAGCACGTCCGCCTCGTGATCGGCAATTCGATGGGCGGGATGCATAGCTGGGTGTGGGCGACGCGCTACCCGGACTTCATGGATGTCGCGGTGCCGATGGCCTCGCAGCCGACCGAGATGGCGGCCCGGAACTGGATGCTGCGCCGGATCATGCTGGAGACGATCCGCAACGATCCGGACTACAATGGCGGCAACTACACGGCGCAGCCGCGCATGATGAAATATGCCGTCACGGCGTATGGCACGGCCACCGCCGGCGGCACCATCGCCTATCAGCTGGCGGCGCCGACCGCGGCCAAGGCCGACAAGATGGTCGATGAGCGGCTGGCCACGCCGATCCCCACCGACGCCAACGATTTCATCTATCAGTGGGAGTCCTCGCACGACTACAATCCGGCCGCCGATCTCGACAAGATCAAGGCCACCGTCATGCTGATCAACTCGGCCGACGACGAGCGCAATCCGCCGGAGACGGGCGTCACCACCGAGGCGATGAAGCGCGTGACCAACGGCAAGGTCCTGCTGATCCCGACATCGCCCGAAACGCGCGGCCACCTCACCACCGGCAACGCGAAATTCTATGTGGAGCCGCTGCGCGAGCTGCTCGCCACGGCGCCGCAGCGGGGCACCTGAGCTCGGAAGGGACGGACGAATGCGCAAGGCGACGCTGGCCGCTGTTCTGATGGGCTCCCTGGCCTGCGCGAGCCGCGCGCTCGCCATCGACAACGGCCAGTTCGAGAACGTGCCGCCCGACATTCGCGCCTGGTTCAAGAGCGTGATCGCCCCCAACGGCGTGCCCTGCTGCGACGTCTCCGACGGCCACCGCACGATCTATGACGTGCGGGACGGCACCTATTGGGTGCCGATCGAGGGGCGCTGGATGGCGGTGCCGGAGCGCGCCATCATCCGCGACCGCGGCAATCCGATCGGCGAGGCGGTGGTATGGTATGTTCATCACCGCGGCGACATCATCATCAGCTGCTTCGTGCCCGCCGATGCCGTCTGAGCTGGGCGCTGCGAGGTCGGTTGCGGGGATGTGGCCATGACGGAGCCGTTGCGTGACGACGGGACCCGCGCGGTCATGCGCTGGTTGATGGCGGCGTTCTACACCGCAGCGGGGGTCGCGCATCTCGTGACCCCCGAGCCGTTCCTGCGGATCACGCCGTCGGTCGTTCCGTTTGCCCCGCAGGTCATCCTGCTCACCGGACTTTGCGAGCTCGCCGGCGCGACGGCACTGGTGACGAGGCCGCTGCGGCGCTGGGCGGGGATCGGGCTTGCGGCCTATGCCGTGTGCGTGTGGCCGGCAAACGTCAAGCATGCGATCGAGGGCATCGACCTGCCCTATCTCGGCAGCAGCTGGCTGTATCATGGTCCGCGCCTGGCATTTCAGCCGGTGCTGGTCTGGTGGGCGCTCTACGGCGCGGCGGTGATCGACTGGCCCTGGCGCCGCGATGTGTGACGGCGAGATGATGCGAACAGGAGAAGAGCCGTGAGCGACCCAGCCAATGCCGATCTTGCGGCGATCTATCCGAAACCGAACGAGCGGGTGATCGCCAAGGTGCGCCCGGGGCTCGATGCTCACAGCCGCAAGTTCATCATGCTGTCGCCGTTCTGTGTGATGGCGACCTCGGGCAGCGACGGCAGCGTCGATGCCTCGCCACGCGGCGGGCAGCCGGGATTCATCCAGATCGATGGCGATCAGCGCCTGCTGATGCCGGATCGCCCCGGCAACAACCGGCTCGACAGCCTCCGCAACGTGGCGGACGGCCCGGGCCAGGTGCAACTGATCTTCTTCGTGCCCGGAATCAACGAGACGCTGCGCGTCGGCGGCACGGCAGCGCTGTCGACCGATCCCGACCTGCTCGCGAGGCTCGAGGAGTTCGGCAAGCCGCCGCGCTCCGTGCTCGTGATTACCGTCCGGGAGATCTACTTCCATTGCGGCAAGGCGATCATGCGCTCCAAACTATGGTCGCAGGAGGCGCAGGTGCCACGCTCGGCGATGCCGAGCATCAGCGAGATCATCCACGATCAGACCAGCCTCGGTGCACCCGAACCGCAGGACGTGACTGACGCCCGGTGGCGCGAGCAGCTCTGAAAAAGCCACTGTTTCGCCTGAATGCGTCAGCGAGGCGTCAGCTGGAGCCGGGTAGGATGCGCGCTGGAAGTCGTGAGCGCGGGGTTTGATGCAGGTCAACGGCCACCGACGCGGCAGAAACTAGGTATGAATGCGTCATTCTCCGAAGCTGGAACCGATCTCGGTCATGCCAGAGCCCGCTCGCAGTGCACGTCACAGCTTCGCTGCTCTCTGGACCGGCACGCTTCTGCTGCTCGGCTCCGGCGCGCTGCCGTGCGCGGCGTCCGCCGAGGATGTGAAGCTCACGCCGGCCCAGGCGCAGAACCTCGGCATCCGCGTCACCCACCCCATCTCGAGCCGGACCGACAGGACCCTGCCCTATCCGGCCCAGATCGTGATCCCGACGCCGCAATTATGGGTCGTGAGCGCTCCAGTCTCCGGCATGGTCACCAATCTGGCGGTGGCGCGGGGCGACCGCGTCACTGCCGGACAGCCGCTGCTGACACTGGAGAGCCCGAGCTACGTGTCGCTGCAGCGTGACTATCTGCATGCCCTCGCGCAGGAGGTTCTCGCCGTCCAGCAGCTGAAGCGCAACGCCGACCTGTTCGAAGGCAAGGCGATCCCGCAGCGCGTCCTGGAGTCCAGCCAGACGGAGGCGCGCCAGGCCAGCATCGTGGTCGCAGAGCGGCGGCAGATGCTTCATCTCAGCGGCCTCTCCGACGAGGCCATCACGCGCCTGACCAATGAGGCCGCGATCAGCGCGACGCTGACGGTCAACGCGCCGCAAGCGGCATCGGTGGTCGAGATCGTGGTGTCGCCAGGCCAGCGCATGGAGCAGGCCGCCCCGCTGGTGAAGCTCGCACGGCTGTCGCCGCTCTGGGCCGAGATCGCCATTCCTGCCACCAACATCGGCGCCATCAAGGCCGGCGCACGTGTCGACATCGACGGCTACGCGACACCAGGTCGCGTCATCCTGGTATCGGAAACGACCGACGCAGCCACCCAGACGATCCTCGTGCGCGCCGAGATTCCCAACAATGGCGAGCTGCATTCCGGGCAGACCGCCGCAGCACGCATCGGCTTCATCTCCGCCGGCGAGAGCGCCTGGGAGATTCCCTATAGCGGTCTGGTCCGCCGCGGCGATCAGGCTTCGATCTTCGTCGCGATCGCCGGCGGGTTCCGCCAGGTTCCGGTCACGCTGCTCGCCGAAGATCAGGACCACGTCGTCGTGTCCGGCCCCGTCACTGAGCAGGACGAGGTGGCGGTCGGCGGCATCTCGGCGTTGCGCGGCATTCTCTCGCGGCTTGGGCAATGATGCTGCAGCGACTCGTCGCATTCGCGTTGTCGCAGCGGCTGTTCGTCGTTCTCAGTGTGATGCTGTTGATCGGTGCTGCGGCCGTCTTCCTGCCGAGCCTGCCGATCGACGCCTTCCCGGATGTCTCGCCGGTGCAGGTCAAGGTCATCATGAAGGCGCCGGGTCTCACGCCCGAGGAGGTCGAGCAGCGCATCACCGTGCCGATCGAGCTCGAGCTGCTCGGGCTGCCGAACAAGAAGATCCTGCGCTCCACCACCAAATACGCCCTGGCCGACATCACCGTCGATTTCGAGGACGGCACCGACATCTACTGGGCGCGTAACCAGGTGTCGGAGCGGCTGTCGAATATCTCGCGCGACTTGCCCGAAGGCGTGAGCGGCGGCCTGGCGCCGATCACGAGCCCGCTTGGCGAGATGTTCATGTTCACGATCGACAGCCCCGAGCTGTCGCTCGCCGAGCGCCGCAGCTTGCTGGATTGGGTGATCCGGCCGGCGCTGCGCACCGTGCCTGACGTCGCCGATGTCAATGCGCTGGGCGGCCACGTCCGCGCGTTCGAGATCGTTCCGCGCAACGATGCGCTGGCGGCCCGCGGCATCTCCTTCGATCTGTTCCGCAAGGCGATCGAGGCCAACAGCCGCAACGATGGCGCCGGCCGCGTGAACCAGGGCGAGGACAGCGCCCTGGTTCGGATCGAAGGCAGCATCCGCGGGATCGACGACATCAGGGCGATCGTCGTCGACACTCGCGACGGCATCCCGATCCGCGTCAGCGATGTCGCACGGGTGAAGATCGGGGCCCTGACCCGCTACGGCGCCGTCACCGCCGACGGCAAGGGCGAGACCGTCGAAGGACTGGTGCTCGGGCTGCGCGGCGCCAATGCCGGCCAGCTGGTGCGCGACGTCCGTACAAGGCTCGACGAGCTGAAGCCGTCATTGCCCGCCAGCGTCACGATCAACGTGTTCTACGACCGCAGCCGGCTGGTCAACCGCGCCGTCGGCACGGTGGTGCGGGCGCTCGGCGAGGCGACGGTGCTGGTCGTGGTGCTGCTGTTGCTCTTCCTCGGCAATTGGCGCGCCTCGCTGGTGATCGCGCTCAGCCTGCCGCTGGCGATCATGATCGCGCTGCTGGTGATGCGCGCGGTCGGCATGTCCGCCAACCTGATGAGCCTCGGCGGACTCGCGATCGCGATCGGAATGCTGATCGATGCGCTGGTGGTCGTGGTCGAGAACATCGTCGGTAATCTAGGCAAGCACGATCCCGACAGGACGACGCCACTGATCCACATCATCTATCGCTCGGTATGCGAGGTGCTGCAGCCGGTGGCCTCTGGGGTCCTGATCATCATCATCGTATTCGTGCCGCTGCTGACGCTGCAGGGGCTCGAAGGCAAGCTCTTCATTCCCGTCGCACTGGCCATCATCTTCGCGCTGGCGGCGTCGCTGCTGCTGGCGCTCACCGTGATACCCGTCGCGACGTCGTTCGTGCTCAAATCGGCCTCCCACGAAGATCCGCTGCTGATCCGGGCCGCGCAGCGCGTCTACGCACCCGCGCTCGACTGGGCGCTGGGCAACGAGCGCAAGGTCATCCTCGCCGCCATGCTCAGCCTCGTCGCCGCCGGCTACGGCTACACCCAGCTCGGCAAGACCTTCATGCCGACGATGGACGAGGGCGACATCATCGTGAGCGTGGAAACGCTGCCGTCGGTCAATCTCGATGAATCCGTTGCCATCAATGCGCGGCTGCAGGCGGCCTTGATGAAGGTGCCCGACATCGCCGGCATCATCGCGCGCACCGGCTCGGACGAGCTCGGCCTCGACCCCATGGGTCCCAACCAGACCGACACGTTCCTGGTGCTCAAGCCGGCGGACCAGCGGCAAAACCCCAGTCGCGAAGCCCTGCTGCAGCAACTTCGCGACGTGCTGACCGCCTTTCCCGGCATCTCGCTGAGCTTCACCCAGCCCATCGACATGCGCGTCCAGGAGATGATCAGCGGCGTCCGGGGCGACGTCGCCGTCAAGATCTTCGGGCCCGATATCGCACGGCTCAACGACATCGCGGCCAAGCTTTCAGCGCTCCTGTCGAGCGTCGACGGCGCCGAGGACGTTTACACGACCTTGAACGAGGGCGCGCAGTACTACACGGTCACGGTCAACCGGCTGGAAGCAGGCCGCCTTGGTCTCACCGTCGATTCCATCGCCACGTCGCTTCGGACCCAGATCGAGGGACGTACGATCGGCACCGCGCTGGAGACCGGACGACGGACACCGATCCTGGTCCGCGGCAGCGAGACGACGCGTGAGGCCCCGACCCTGCTCGCGATGCTGCCGCTGACGCTGGCGGCCGGACAGCACGTGGCCTTGTCGCAGGTCGCGCGCATCCAGCGCGTCGACGGTCCGGTGAAGATCGACCGCGAGGACGGCAATCGCATGAGCGTGGTACGCAGCAACGTCCGCGGCCGCGACATGGTCGGCTTCGTTCAGGCCGCCCAGCAGAAGGTCGCAGCCGAGCTGCAGCTCCCGGCCGGGTACCGGATGACCTGGGGCGGACAGTTCGAGAACCAGCAGCGCGCCGCCGCGCGGCTTTCGATCGTGGTGCCGGTGGCGATCGGCCTGATCTTCGTGCTCCTGTTCACGACCTTCGGCTCCGTTCGCCAGGCGCTGCTGGTGCTGGTCAACATTCCCTTCGCCTTGATCGGCGGGGTGTTCGCGCTGGTGTCGACAGGAGAATACCTCTCTGTCCCCGCTTCTGTCGGCTTCATCGCCCTGCTCGGGATTGCCGTCTTGAACGGTGTCGTGTTGGTGTCGCATTTCAATCAGCTCCGAAGTCACGGACTGTCCGAGCAGCGCATCGTCGTCGAGGGCGCGCGGCGCAGGCTGCGTCCGGTGCTAATGACGGCCAGCATCACTGCACTGGGACTGATTCCCCTGCTGTTTGCGTCCGGTCCAGGTTCTGAGGTTCAGCGCCCCCTCGCGATCGTCGTGATCGGCGGCCTGCTGTCATCGACGCTGCTGACCCTGATCTTGCTGCCGATCCTGTACCGCCGCTACGGCGCGGCAACGAAGGAAGCGACATGACGGGCCAAGCGGCGTGCCTGACGCTGATCGCGCCGTGTGAGCTGCGCGAGGAGCTGTTCGACTACATCACCGAGCAGACGGACCTCGTCACGGGCTTCACGGCTTCGGACGCGGCCGGACACGGCGCGCGCGTGCGGCTGCGCAGCGCCGCAGAGCGGGTCAAGGGTCATGCTGATGAGATCGTCGTGCGCATCGTGCTGCAGGAAGCGGACTGCGAGCGGCTGCTGGAGCGGCTCAGGAGCGCTTTCGGAGGAACCAAGCTCGTCTATTGGGTCATGCCCGTGACGGCCTTCGGGATCATCGACTGAGCCCGGGTAACTCTCGAATCGGCTTGCAGGGTCGATTCAAGGCCTGCGAGACCAGCCTTGAACCGACCTGCTGGAAGGAAATACCGCAAGGCGGCGAGCGTCAATGCTCGCTCTCGAGGCCGCCGACGTGCTTCTGCGTGTAGAGTTCCAGACCGATGCGGCCGATCAGATCGAGCTGGGTCTCGAGGAAATCGATGTGGTGCTCCTCGTCCTTCATCAGTTGCTCGAACAGGTCGCGCGACACGTAGTCCTTGACGCCGTGGCAATAGGTTGCGGCTTCCTGGTAGAGCGTCCGCGCGCCGATCTCGGCGGCGAGATCGCATTCGATGATCTCCTTGACGTTCTGGCCGATGCGCAAGGGATCGAGCACCTGCATGTTCGGGAAGCCGTCGAGGAACAGAATGCGATCGGTGAACTTGTCGGCGTGCTCCATCTCCTCGATGGATTCCTTGCGCCAGACCTTGGCCATCTCCAGAAGGCCCCAGTTGTTCAGCAGGCGATAGTGCAGCCAATACTGGTTGATGGCAGTCAGTTCGCTGCGCAATCCCTTGTTGAGATATTCGATGACCTTGGGGTCGCCCTGCATGGATAAGCTCCGAAAAAGTTAGAGGCCGCAGGCGCTCAATAACAGGTTCGAAGTGCGGAGACGACCCCCGTTCATGTGCATTTTTGGGGCGAAACAGGCGAGATTGAAGGCAGAAGCGCTTCAGCAGGCAGCCAGCGCAAAGCGGCTTTGGAGGTCGTCCTCTGCCACCTGGACGGAAGAATGACCGTGAGCATGGGCGTGCTGGCAGCCGGCCTGGCAATTGCGCGCGCAGGGCCCCAACGCCTCGTCGATGATGGTCTTGATGGTGCGCGCACAGCGACCGCATTCCGCGCTGCAGCCGAGGCAGCCATAGACCTGCTTCGGGCTGCGCGGCAATTCGTCCGCGGAGGTCACCACCTTGCGGATGTCGTGATCGCTGATGACGTTGCAGGAACAAACAATCATGAGAAACCGGCCAATCGTCTTCGGTCAGCTATCGATAGTCATCCGCACCTACCCGCGCAAAGGGAAAACGGCGCTTTTGAAGCTATTCCAATCTGATAGTAGACCTAGACCGGATCTAAGAATGCGACCTTGTCGCAGATCAAACTCGCTGCGCCGAGACACCTCAATCGCCTCCGCCGCCGTCGCCTCCACCCCCGTCGCTACCGCCGCCATCGATCGGATTTCCCATGGCGTCGGTTGCGGTATTGTTGAACCAGCTGGAAGGGGCGCCTGATTCCCAGGGCCATGAACCACCCGCGTCCGCCCCTGTCGTATCGGCGCCCCTCCCCCGACCCTTCCAATCCACCACGACCAGCAGCACGTAGCAGGCGCCCGCGGCCAGGCAGATCGCGACCGCGATGATCAGGGCGCTGGGCATGCCTGCTCCAGTCCAACGAATTTTGTGCAATGCAGCATTGAACATATCCTCGACATAGGTCGTCCAATGGGACGCGCCCGTTCATTGATCATTCAAGCGGGATATGTGAACCTGCCGTATCGCCTGATGCGCGATCCGCCGACCTGGAGTGAGAGAGGTTAAGGTCATGAAGAAGACTCTTGCGGCCCTGGCCGCCGTCGCAACGCTGTCGACCGCAGCGCTGGCTCCCGCTCCTGCCGAAGCGCGCAACGGTCGTGTCGCCGCCGGTGTCGCTGCCGGTCTGCTCGGTGGCGCCCTCATTGGTGGTGCCATCGCCGCGGGCAGCAATCCCTATTATTACGGGCCGGGCTACTCCTATTCGCCCGGTTACTCCTACGGACCCGGCTACTCCTATTATGGTGGCCCGGCCTACGTCTCCGATCCGGGTTACGCCTGCTACTGGCAGCGCCAGCGCTTCTGGGACGGCTACGGCTGGCGGATTCGCCGCGTGCGGGTGTGCGAGTGATCGTTCACCTTCATTAATTCTCTGAGCCTGCACCGGAATTTCGAATACGGCGGCCGCTTATGGCCACAAAAAACCGTTTTTCGGTCGCATGAGGCCAGACAGAGTTTACGAAGGGTTGACGGATTGTCGTGTTTTCTCGCGACACTAACGGCCCTTGATCGTGCGTAGAATTCACCACCCGGCGCCAGCTTGGGCGCTTCCTCCAGGAGATCTCGGAACATGAAGAAGATCCTGACCGCTGTTCTCGCGGTTGCGACAATCGCAGGTTCGCTGAGCGTCACCGCACCGGCTGCGAAGGCTGGCGACGTTGGCGCCGGCGTGGCTGCCGGCCTGATCGGCGGCGCGCTGATCGGCGGCGCGATTGCCTCCAGCCGTCCGGCCTATGGCGGACCGGTCTATGTCGAAGCCCCCCCGCCGGGCCCGCCGCCGTGCGTGTGGCGCCGTGAGCGCTATTGGGACGGCTATGGCTGGGTGTCCCGCCCGGTACGCGTCTGCTACTGATCTGACTCCCGTCAGAATGCATCAAGCCCGGCCTCAAGGCCGGGCTTTTTGTTTGCCGCCGCCGTTTCCCGTGGCGTCCGTTTCCAGAGTCGTCGTTGCCGTCTCGACCACCGCGCGTCAACGCGCGGCGTTGATCGCCTGGAGCACAGCCTCGCTGGGCCAGCAGTCCACCTTCAGGCCCGCCCTCTTCTGGAATGCGCCGAGCGCAGCACGGGTCTGCATGCCGGCCTTGCCATCCAGCTTGTCACCGTAGAGGCCAAGCCGCGTCAGGCCCTTCTGCATCGCCTCGACGTCTTTGCTCCGAAGCTGCTTCGATGCCGCCCACGGTGTCGCGAACGCAGCCGGGCTCGTCATGCGGTCCGCCAGGTGACCGACGAACAGCACGTAGAGATCGGAGAAATTGTATTCCTTGATGACGAAGTAGTTCACCGTGGTCAGGAACGCCGGACCATAGATGCCCTCGGGCTGCAGTAGCGAGGCGGGCTGCTGCTGCTCGGCGGCGCTGAGCCGCTGGCCTCGCACCGGCACGAAGCCGGCGCGGAGCCATTCGCCGATCGGCTTCTTCACCTCCGGCACGCCCATCGCGCAATCGACATTGGCCGGTGGCTTGACCTCGTAGGCCCAGCGCACGCCACCCTGCCAACCCTTGTTGGCAAGCTGCTGCGCGGCCGAGCCCAGCGCGTCCGGCACCGAGTGCCAGAGATCGACCTTGCCGTCGCCATCGAGATCGACACCGTGCTTGTAGTATTCCGAGGGGAGGAACTGCGTCAGGCCGACCGCGCCGCCCCATGATGCCCTGAGATCGCGGCGCGAGACCACGCCGTCGCTGAGCATCTTCAGCGCCATGATGAACTCGGTGCGATACTGTTCCTTGCGCCTGCCGACATAGGCCTGCGTGGCCAGCACGCGCAGGGCATCATAGGGCAGCGCGTAGCGACCGAAATCGGTCTCGCGGCCCCAGATCGCGAGCACGATCGGGCCGGGAACGCCAAAGCGGCGCTCGATCTCGGCCAGCGCCGGACGATATTGCCGGATCAGCGTCTGGCCATGGGCCGCGAGCCGCGCGATCGAGGCTTCCTTGATGTAGTCGGCAGGCACCTGCACGAACTCGGCCTGGGCCGGCGCCCCCGTGGCGGGACGGCCGGGCAGCAGCAGATCGGGGAGCTTGGTGTCGGGCTCGAGACCGCGCGTCTCGGCATCGAACGTCGCGCGGGAGACTCCCTGCTCCTTGGCTTCGGGCCACAGCGAAGCGATGAATTGCGTGAAGGCGGCGTCGGCGGCAACCGATGGGCCGGGATGGTACAGCAGAGCCAGAAGACAGACGAAAAGACGACAGCGAGCCGCACGCGCCACTCTAGGCATCCTCAAAGCCAAGTCGCCGCTCGACATGCTCGATCCCGAGATCCATCCCATCCGGCCGATTGGACATGCTGGCGCACGGGCTTTCGAGGTTCCCGAGCCGCGGCCTCAGTTCGCGAACATCGACATGCACATGATCAACAGCGTCGGGGATATGGCGCAGATGCTCCAGCACGAGCGAAGGATAGCACAGCCGGCAACGCCTGTGAACGCCAGGCCATGCCCCCGCACCTCAATGCCCCGCCGCCTTTTTCGCATCCTCGATCGCGGCATTCGACAATTTGTCGACC
Organism: Bradyrhizobium aeschynomenes; assembly: GCF_013178945.1. GTDB lineage: Bacteria > Pseudomonadota > Alphaproteobacteria > Rhizobiales > Xanthobacteraceae > Bradyrhizobium > Bradyrhizobium aeschynomenes. The sequence goes on along the minus strand of NZ_JABFDM010000001.1, from coordinate 368,050 downwards.
ATGGCGATGCCGATCGCCGAGAGGATGAAGACCGTGTGGATGATGGTCTGCCACATCACACCGGTCTCGGTGTAGGTCGATTTGCCCGACGACAGTGCGCCCGCCTCGATGAAGGTCCGCAGCAGATGAATCGAGGAGATGCCGATGATGGCCATCGCCAGCTTGATCTTCAGCACGCTGGCATTGACGTGGCTGAGCCATTCCGGCTCGTCGGGATGGCCCTGCAGATTGAGCCGCGACACGAAGGTCTCATAACCGCCGACGATCACCATCACGAGCAGGTTCGAGATCATGACGACGTCGATCAGGCCAAGCACGGCGAGCATGATCTGCTGCTCGGAGAAGTCGAAGGCGTGCGCGAAAAGGTGCCAGAGCTCCTTGAGGAACAGCACCACATAGACACCCTGCGCGATGATCAATCCGACGTAGAGCGGCAACTGCAGCCAGCGCGAGCCGAAAATCAGCATCGGAATGGGGCGCAGCGCTCCGCCCTTGGAGGACAGGGTGGCGTCGGGAGAGGACATGTCGGGATTTCTCGTGACCAGATTCGATTGCGGAACCTACCATCTACGCAATCATGTCGCACAGGGAAGCGACAACTGGCCGCAGGCCGGGCGCGGCGCATTGTCCCGCAAGCGAGACCGCGCCGCGCCGAGTGATGCCGCCTGTCAGCGCGTCAGCTTCTTGTACTTGACCCGGTGCGGGATCACGCTGTCCTGACCGAGCCGGCGCATCTTGTCCTTCTCGTAGTCCTGGAAATTGCCCTCGAACCATTCGACGTGGCTGTCGCCCTCGAAGGCCAGCATGTGGGTCGCGATACGATCGAGGAACCAGCGATCGTGGCTGATGATGACGGCGCAGCCGGCGAAATCTTCCAGCGCCTCCTCGAGCGCGCGCAGCGTGTCGACGTCGAGATCGTTGGTGGGCTCGTCGAGGAGCAGCACGTTGGCACCCGACTTCAGCATCTTGGCGAGATGCACGCGGTTCCGCTCACCGCCCGAGAGCGCGCCGACCTTCTTCTGCTGATCCGCGCCCTTGAAGTTGAACGCCGAGCAGTAGCCGCGCGAGTTCACCTCCTTCTTGCCGAGCAGGATCAGCTCGTTGCCGCCGGAGATCTCCTCCCACACCGTCTTGTTGCCGTCGAGCGCATCGCGCGACTGGTCGACATAGCCGAGATGCACGGTCTCGCCGACGGTGATGGTTCCGGCGTCCGGCTTCTCCTGCCCGGTGATCATGCGGAACAGCGTGGTCTTGCCGGCGCCGTTCGGGCCGATCACGCCGACGATGCCGCCCGGCGGCAGCTTGAAGGTGAGATTGTCGATCAGGAGGCGGTCGCCGAAGCTCTTGGACAGCCCCTCGAAGTCGACGACGTTCTGGCCGAGCCGCTCGGCCACGGGAATGATGATCTGCGCGGTCTGGGTCTGCTTCTCGCTGGCCTTCTTCAGCAGCTCCTCATAGCGCTGGTAGCGCGCCTTGGACTTGGCCTGGCGGGCCTTCGGCGAGGCCGCGATCCACTCCTGCTCGCGGGCGAGCGTGCGCTGATGCGCGGCGTCCTCGCGGCCCTCCTGCTCCAGCCGCTTCTGCTTCTGCTGCAGCCAGGACGAGTAGTTGCCCTCGTAGGGAATGCCGCGGCCGCGATCGAGCTCCAGGATCCAGCTGGTGACGTTGTCGAGGAAGTAGCGGTCGTGGGTGACGATCAGGATCGCGCCGGGATAATTGCGCAGATGACCTTCGAGCCAGGACACCGATTCGGCGTCGAGATGGTTGGTCGGCTCGTCCAGCAGCAGCAGTTCGGGCTGGTCGAGCAGCAGCTTGCACAAGGCGACGCGGCGGCGCTCGCCGCCGGACAGCTTGGTGACGTCGGCATCGTCGGGCGGGCAGCGCAGCGCATCCATCGCCTGGTCGACCTTGCTGTCGAGATCCCAGAGGCCCTGCGCCTCGATCTCGTCCTGCAGCTTGGTCATCTCGTCGGCGGTCTCCTCGGAGTAGTTCATCGCCAGTTCGTTGTAGCGATCGAGGATCGCCTTTTGCTTGGCGACGCCGAGCATGACGTTCTCGCGCACGGTGAGCTTCGGATCGAGCTGCGGCTCCTGCTCGAGATAGCCGACGCGGGCGCCCTCTGCGACCCAGGCCTCGCCGGTATAGTCCTTGTCGATCCCCGCCATGATCTTGAGCAGGGTCGATTTGCCCGAGCCGTTGACGCCGAGCACACCGATCTTGGCATCCGGGTAGAACGACAGATGGATGTTATCGAGCACCTTGCGGGTCGGATAGGTCTTGGACAGACCCTGCATGAAATAGACGAACTGGCGCGCCATCGCGTGTCCCTCGAACCTGCCTGAATTTTCGGAAAATGGTTGCCGCTGATGTAACCGCGCGGTCCCCAAAGGGCAACCGGCGAGCCGGTCCCGGCCGGAACAAATGCCGGGAGAAGCCCGACGCATGGTGGTCGGCGTGGGCCTGCCGCCTCACGGACGATTACGGATCCGACACGATGTGTGCGGCCGGTCACGACAATTGCAACCGTCTTTTAATTAATTCAGCGGGACACTCGGTCTCGGCACGCAAGAACCGCGCGCCCAAGCGGCGACAAGCCCAGCCGACAACAGCGAGAGCCCGTCATGGCAACCCTTTCGTCAGTCTCCCTGTCCGCTGCAGCGGCAGAACGCCCGAACCGATCCGGCCTCGTCGAGGACATCCGAGGCTTCTGGCGCGAATTCGTTGCGCGAGCCTTCCATCCCTACCGGCCGGAACTGCATTACATGCGCGGCCCGGGACCGGCCTGGCGCGCCAAATACGGCAATGACGCCGCATTCCGTCTGAAGGCCGATCTCGACTGACCGCTCGCCTGCACCCGCGTCCCTGGCGCCTGGCGCTGGTGACCGAGACGGCGCCTTGCGCCGCCGGCACTTTGCGCGCAAGCATGGCTCCATTCCCGACGGCGTTCCTCGAATGACGCCCTCTCCCGACGAATGGACCTTTGCCGATGACGCGGCTGCGCTGTGCAATCCTCGATGACTATTACGATACGGCGCTGTCACTGGCCGATTGGCCGCGTCTGGCCGACAAGGTGGACGTCACCGCCTTCACCCATCCGTTCGCCGGCGAGGATGCGGCCGCCGCCGCACTGGCCGACGTCGACATCGTCTGCGCGATGCGTGAGCGGACACCGTTGCCGCGCACCCTGATCGAGCGGCTGCCGAAGCTGAAGCTCCTGATCACCTCGGGCATGCGCAACGCTGCGATCGATACCGAGGCTGCGAAGGCCCGGGGTATCGTGGTCTGCGGCACGCAATATGGTCGGGATCCGACAGCACCTCTCACGATGGGCCTGATCCTGGAGCTGACCCGCCGGATCGGCCAGGAGAACGCCCGCATGCATGCAGGCCAGCCCTGGCAGGCGCTGGGCGGCATCGAGATCGAGGGCAGGAGGCTCGGCGTGATCGGGCTCGGCAAGCTCGGCAGCAAGGTTGCGGGGCTCGCCAAGGCGTTCGGCATGGACGTGATCGCCTGGAGCCCCAACCTGACGCCGGAGCGCTGCAAGGAGGCCGGCGTCGGCTACGCGACCAAGGAGGAGCTGTTTGCGACCGCGGACATCATCACCATCCATGTCGTGCTCAGCGACCGTTCGCGCGGGCTGGTCGGCGCCGCCGACATCGCGCGGATGAAGCCTTCGGCCTATCTCGTCAACACCTCGCGGGCCCCCATCGTGGATGAGGTGGCGCTGCTGCAGGCCCTGCGCGGGAAGCGCATCGCCGGCGCCGGCCTCGACGTGTTCACGGTCGAGCCGCTGCCGGTCGTCCACCCGCTGCGCGGGCTCGACAACGTCGTGCTGACGCCGCATCTCGGCTACGTCACCGAGGAGAGCTTTCGCGCCCATTACAGCCAGATGGTCGATTGCATCGCAGCCTGGCTCGGCGGCGCGGAACCTCCGCGACGGCTGGCCTGACCCACGCAACAGCCCACAGCAAAACACCCTCCGCGAGGAGGGTGTTTCAATCGATCAAAGCCCGATTCAGCGGATCGTGACCGGTGGCGGCAACGGCTGCACCGTCGTCGGCTGGCTACCCGGGGCCGCCGCCTGGGCCTGGACCGGAATCTGGACCTGCTGCTGCGCCGGCACGGCTGGGCCCGCCGCCGCCATGTTCTTGCTCGAGCCGGGAGGCGCTCCGCCCGGCATGACCACGACGCGGGTGCCCACCTTGACGCGCTCGAACAGGTCGGCGACGTCGTCGTTCAGCATGCCGATGCAGCCCGACGAGACGAACTTGCCGATCGTCGACGGCTGGTTGGTGCCGTGGATACGATAGACGGTCGAGCCGAGATACATCGCGCGGGCACCGAGCGGGTTGCCCGGCCCACCGGCCATGAAGCGCGGCAGATAGGGCTGGCGCTCGATCATCTCGCTCGGCGGATACCAGTCCGGCCACTCGGTCTTCTTGGTGATCTTCTGCACGCCGGTCCAGGTGAAGCCTTCGCGGCCGACGCGGACGCCGTAGCGCATCGCCCGGCCGTTCCCGAGCACGAGATAGAGATAGGTGTTGGGCGTATCGACGACGATTGTTCCAGGCGGCTCCTTGGTGACGAAGTCGACCTCCTGGCGGCGCAGGTTGGCCGGCAGCGGAGCCGGCGCGGCGTCAGGCTGCTCTTCCGGCGGCAGCGCTGCGACCGTCATCGGGCGGTCGCCGGCCGGCGCCTGCGCGGTGCCCGGCACGCTGGTAGCGCCACTCACCACGCCCGGCGGACGCGGCGCACCGGCGTCGCCACCGGGCGCACCATTGCCATAAGTGCCGTAAGCCTGCTGACCGGAGGCCGGCCGATCGGCGTAAATCACCGGCGGCGGACTTGCCGGGCGGCCATATCGCGGATCATCCGGTGACATCACGGGGCCGGTCGGCGCCGCGCCATAGACCGGGGCGCCGGCGGGACGGCCGTAACGGGGATCATCGGGCGATATCACCCGCCCAGGAGGCGGAAGAGCCGCCGAGTTGCCCGGCGCATCCTCGTCGTCGAGCGCGTCGAAATCAGGGGCCTGTCCGCGCACATCGGCCGGATAGGGCGTGGGCTGCGGTGAATACTCGCCCGGCGCGGTCTGATAGACCTGCTGTGCCTCGGCAAACGAGGTTGCCGTCACGCCCGCTGCCGCGACCGCGCAAACCGTCAGGATGTGTCTGATCATCATTGCCCTTGCAATATCCCCAAGCCGCCGATTGGGACCTTTGCTGTGCCAAATGGCCGAAGATAGCGGCGCATTCAAGACAATTCCGGCCGGAGCGGTCCGACTTCGGCAATTTGTGATCATGTCCCCGTCGTTGCACGGAAGTCTCACGCCGCCGAAAAAGTGCAGCAGAGCCGCCGCGAGCCGCATCTCCGCCGCGATTTGACGAGCGAGCGGGAACGCTTTCGGTATTCTGACCTCAGCCTGATTCGCGATGCACGGCAGAAGCCGGCCCCGTCGTGAACCCTGCCATTCCCTGTGATCACCGCGTTCCCTACTGGCTCGAAGGTCTCGGCAGTCCCGCTGCCGTGACGAGAGTTCCCGTCAATGCTTCCCGGCTTTCGTTTCCTCGTCGCCGCGATCCTCTGTTCGATCTCTCTCACCATCTTCGGCATGGGCGCTGCAGCCCTGTTGCGCGCCGCCCATGAGCAGTTCGCCAGCAACTCGTCCTGGCGCTCGACTCAGGCCTCCGGCTTCACGGCCTTCCTGCCGCCGGCCGAGCCAACGCCGGTTCTGGCCGTGCTGCGGGTCGAGCCGAGTCCGGCGCAACCGGTCGCGCCGCCGTTTAGCGCAACCGACGTTCCTTCGGCGGCAGCGGCCGAGCCGCCGAGCCCGCCGGCGGCTGCAGCTCCGGTCACGGAGAAGATCGAGGCGGCGGTCGCGGCCGAACCGCCCGCATTGCCGACGCCATCGCTCCCTGCGGAGACGGTCGACACCGCCTCGGTCTCCGCTGCGATCAAGAGTGTGACAGCTGAACCGAACGAGCGGACCGACAGCGGTAAGCCGGAGCGCACCGCTTCGGAGCTGACTGCTTCGGTCGTCGTTGCCATCGACAAGGCCTCCGACAGGCCCAGGATGGACAACACTCCCCAACCTGCCGCCGCATCAACAGCGACCGTCTCGAGCGACGCCGCGATCGTTCCCGTCGCAGCCGCCGCCCAGGTTCTCGCCAGCGCCGATCCGGCGATGGCGACCCCGGCTCCGATCCCGTCCGCGCCGGCGGCCGCCGTGCTCGATCCGATCGCGGCCAAGCTTGCTGCGCTCGCCGAACAGCCGGCCCATCAGGAGCGGCCCGCCGCCGGCGAGCACCGTGCCTCGGTGAAGATCGCGAGCGTGCAGTTGCGCCGGAGCATTCTCAAGAAGCGTCTGGCCCGCGAGAAGCAGTTCGCCGCGCGCCGGGCCAAGCAGCGCCGCATCGCGCAGCGGGTCCGCTCGGCGCGACAGGCTGCTGCCGCTCAACAGCAGCAGCAGGCTTTCCCCGATCCGTTCGGACAGCAGCCGTTCGGTCAACCCCAGGCCGTTGGCCCGCAGGCGGCCGGGCCGCGCACGCGCTAACCGCTCAAGCGGGGCCCGTCGCCACCGGCGGGCCGTTTTCGACACCCCATTCCGACCAGGAGCCGTCGTACAGCGCGGTGTCGCGGATGCCGAGGCGATAGAGCGCCAGCGTCAGCACGGCTGCCGACACGCCGGAGCCGCAGGAGGTGACGATCGGCTTTGCCAGATCGACACCGACAGCGCCGAACGCCTTGCGCAGTTCCTCGAGCGGCTTCATCACGCCGGTCGCAGCGTCGAACAGCTCCGCATAAGGCAGGTTGCGGCTGCCGGGGATGTGACCGGACCGCAGGCCTGGCCTGGGCTCCGCCACCTCGCCCGCGAATCGCGGCGCCTGCCGCGCGTCGATCACCTGCTCGGCATTGCCGGCGAGATTGGCTACCATCTGCTCGATCCTGCGCACGCGCGCGGCGTCGAAGCTCGCGTCGTAGCTGCCGAGCGCCGGCGTCACCTGGCCGCCGTCGACCGGCCGCCCCTCGGCGGCCCACTTCTTCAGGCCGCCATCGAGCACGCGAATGTCTTTGTGGCCGAACGACAGGAACATCCACCAGGCGCGGGGCGCGGCGACCCAGCCGCCTGAATCATAGACCACCACCGTATCGCCATTGCTGATGCCGAGCCGGGCGGCATCTTGGCCGAACTGCTCGGCGCTCGGGTACATGTGCGGCAGCGGGTTGGAATGATCCGAGACCTCGTCGACGTCGAAGAACACGGCGCCGGGAATGTGCGCCTTCAGGTAGTCATCCTTCGGCAGCGGCAGCACGCCGGGCATCTTGAAGGTCGCGTCGACCACCTTGATCTTGGGGTCGCCGAGATGCGCCGCGAGCCAGTCCGTCGAGACGAGAGGGTCGTTTGGGGTGGTCATGGCCTGGCTCCAGGATCGCTTCAATGCCTCATCGCCGGCTTTGGTCCGGCGATCCATCTTCTTCAAGCGATGGACACGCGGGTCAAGCCTGCGTGTGACGATCAGGTTTCAATCCTTCTTCGGCGCCCACGCTTCGACCGGTCCGCCGGCCTCGCGCCAGGCGGCGAAGCCGCCGCCGATATGGGCGACCGGTGTCAGGCCCATGTCCTGCGCGGTCTTGGCGGCGAGCGCCGAGCGCAGGCCGCCAGCGCAGTGGAAGATGAACCTCTTGTCCGCCTGAAAGATCGGCTTGGCGTAGGGGCTCTGCGGATCGATCCAGAACTCCAGCATGCCGCGGGTGCAGGAGAATGCGCCGGGGATCCTGCCCTCGCGCTCGATCTCGCGTGGATCGCGGATGTCGACGATCACGACATCCTCGCGCTTGGCCGCCTCGATCGCGTCAGCCGCCGAGAGCGTCTCGATCTCGGCATTGGCTTCGTCGAGCAGCGCCTTGATGCCGCGGGTGATGGTCTGGGGCATTCTCTCGTTTCCTTCTGGCGCGTCCTCTTGGCATCTGGCACGCCGTCACATTCGCCGTCATTCCGGGGCGGTCCGCAGGACCGAACCCGGAATCCAGAACTGATACGACAACCTCTGGATTCCGGGTTCGGTCGCTGTCGCGACCGCCCCGGAATGACGGACCGTTCTAGCGCACCAGTTCCTTCATCGCCGACTCCAGCCCCTCGATCGTGATCGGATACATGCGCTCGGAGAAGAGGCGGCGGATGATGGTGGTGGATTCGGAATAGTCCCAGTGCTTCTGCGCGACCGGGTTGAGCCACACCGTATGCGGATAGGTGCGGATCACGCGGTCGAGCCAGACCGAGCCCGGCTCCTCGTTGACATGCTCGACCGAGCCGCCGGGCACCATGATCTCGTAAGGCGACATCGACGCGTCCCCGACGAACACGACCTTGTAGTCGTGCGGATATTTGTGAAGCACGTCCCAGGTCGGCGTGCGATCGGTGAAGCGCCGCTTGTTCTGCTTCCACACGCCTTCATAGAGGCAGTTGTGGAAGTAGAAATATTCCATGTGCTTGAATTCGCTCTTGGCGGCCGAGAACAATTCCTCGACCTGGGCGACGTGCGAGTCCATCGAGCCGCCGATGTCGAAGAACACCAGCACCTTCACCGCATTGCGCCGCTCGGGCCGCATGTGCACGTCGAGATAGCCGTGATTGGCGGTCTCGCGGATCGTGGTGTCCAGATCGAGCTCGTCTGGCGCGCCGGTGCGGGCGAACTTGCGCAGGCGGCGCAGCGCGACCTTGATGTTGCGGATGCCGAGTTCGACATTGCCGTCGAGATCCTTGAACTCGCGACGGTCCCACACCTTCACGGCGCGATTGTTGCGGTTCTTCTCCTGGCCGATGCGGACGCCTTCGGGGTTGTAGCCATAGGCGCCGAACGGCGAGGTGCCGGCGGTGCCGATCCACTTGCTGCCGCCCTGGTGCCGGCCCTTCTGCTCTTCCAGCCGCTTCTTCAAGGTCTCCATGAGCTTGTCCCAGCCCATGGCCTCGATCTCTTTCTTCTCTTCCTCGGTCAGATACTTCTCGGCGAGCTTCCGCAGCCATTCCTCGGGGATCTCGGCCTTCTCCATCGCATCCAGGAGATTTTCCAATCCCTTGAACACGGTGCCGAACACGCGATCGAACTTGTCGAGATTGCGCTCGTCCTTCACCAGCGCCGTGCGCGACAGATAGTAGAAGTTCTCGACCGAATGCTCGGCGAGATCGGCATCGATCGCCTCCATCAGCGTGAGATATTCACGCAAGGAGACCGGGACCTGCGCGTCGCGCAGTGCTGTGAAGAATTGCAGGAACATGCCCATTAGATTGCCCGCCCCTCTCCGCCCGTCAAGGCCTGTCGGAACCGGGCGTACTGGACCGGCCGCCTTTTTGCTCTACAATCCATGGAACAGAGTTCTGAATGGGGGCTTCCTATGAGTCTTATCGTCGCCATCATCATTGGCGCCATTGCTGGCTGGCTGGCCGGCCTGATCGTTCGCGGCGCCGGTTTTGGCCTGATCGGCAACATTGTTGTCGGCATCATCGGCGCGCTGGTCGCAAGCTACGTCCTGCCGGCGCTGCACATCGCGCTGGCCAGTGGCACGCTGGGCGCGATCCTGGACGCCACGATCGGTGCCGTCATCGTGCTCGTGATCCTGGCCGTGATCCGGCGCGCTTGATTATTTCCCCTTCCAATGGCAGCCATCATCTCAAAGCCGCAGCGGCGGTCGCCGCTGCGTAGCCACTCAACACAAGTTCGATCGACAAGCGAGGCGCGATGAAATTTACCGGCACCCAGGACTACGTCGCCACCGATGATCTGAAGGTGGCCGTCAACGCGGCGATCGTGCTCGAACGCCCGCTCCTGGTGAAGGGCGAGCCCGGGACCGGCAAGACCGTGCTGGCCGAGGAGGTCGCGAAAGCCGTCAACGCGCCGCTGCTGACCTGGCACATCAAGTCCACCACCAAGGCGCAGCAGGGCCTCTACGAATACGACGCCGTCTCCCGCCTGCGCGATAGCCAGCTCGGCGATTCCAGAGTCTCCGACATCAAGAACTACATCAAGCGCGGCAAGCTGTGGGAGGCCTTCACCGCCGAGCAGCGTCCAGTGCTGCTGATCGACGAGATCGACAAGGCCGACATCGAGTTTCCGAACGACCTGCTGCTCGAGCTCGACCGGATGGAATTCCACGTCTACGAGACCAACGAGACCATCAAGGCCAAGCTGCGTCCGATCGTCATCATCACCTCGAACAACGAGAAGGAGCTGCCGGACGCGTTCCTGCGCCGCTGCTTCTTTCACTACATCAAGTTCCCCGATGCCGACACGATGGGCCGCATCGTCGACGTGCACTTCCCGAACATCAAGAAGCGGCTGGTCGAGGAAGCCTTGCGGATCTTCTTCGAGGTGCGCGACGTGCCCGGCCTGAAGAAGAAGCCCTCGACATCCGAGCTGCTCGACTGGCTCAAGCTGCTGCTGAACGAGGACATCGGCCCCGAGCAGCTCCGTGAGCGCGATCCGCGCAAGCTGATCCCGCCGCTGCACGGCGCGCTGCTCAAGAACGAGCAGGACGTGCATCTGTTCGAGCGGCTCGCCTTCCTCAGCCGCCGCGAGGTGTGAGACCTCGCGGCTTGGCGGGATGAGCCACATGCCGCGGCCGCCCTCAACGCCCGACGACCATGCGCCCGAGCACGCCGACGATGCCATCGACGGCAATCGGCTTCTCGCAACGCAGGATGTGCGAGAAGCGCTCCGGGATGATGGATTCGTCATAGCCCGTCGTGAACACGAAGGGCACGCCGCGTTCGACCAGCAGATCCGCCACGGGAAACGCCATCTCACCGCGCAGATTGACGTCGAGGACGGCGCCTTCGATCCGTCCCTCGCGCCTGATCAAAGCGAGCGCGTCGGGAACGGTTCCGACCGGACCGAGCACCGTGCCGCCGGCGTCGCCGAGAGCGCAACGCAACTCGTCGGCCAGCATGTATTCGTCCTCGACGACGAGGATATGGCGGTCGCGCAGCGAGCGTTCAGGCATGCTCATCGAGCTCCAGCGTGGTGAGTGAGACGGGAATCGAAATCGTGCAGCAGACGCCATCAGGCGCGAGATTGTACGACGTCTTGGCGCTCAGCTGATACGGAAGAGCCTGCTCGATCAGCTCCCTCCCCTGCCCCGTGCCGGCAGGTTCCACACCGGACGGCGGCATGTCGACGCCGCTCTCCCGCCAATCGATATGCAGCCAGGGCTTGTCTTCCGCCCCATGACGCTCGAGCGACCAGGTCACCGCAAGGCGACCGGAGGGTTGCCCCAGAGCACCGTATTTGAGCGCGTTGGTGGCGAGCTCATGCAGCGCCATGGCGAGCGTCTGCACCGTCGACGACCGCAGCCGCACCCCCGTGGGACCAGCCAGCTCCACGCGCTCGGAGACGCCGGCAACCGCGGACAGCTCGCTGCGGATCAGATCGTCGAAGGTGACCCGGTCCTGCTCCTTCAGGCGCGACAAGAGCCCCTGCACGCGCGACAGCGTATCGAGCCGATCCCGGTAGCGGGCGCGGAAATCGGATAGATCGGTGCTGGCGCGCGCCGTCTTGTCGGCCATCGAGCGGACCACGCCCAACAGGTTGCGCGTGCGATGCTGCAGCTCGGCCACCAGCACCTTCTGCCGCTCCTCCCACTCCCGCCGCTCGGTGACATCGAGCATCGCGCCGGTCATGCGGATCGGCTGTCCGGCGGCGTCGTAAAAGAAGCGCCCGCGTCCATACAAATAGCGGACTGAACCGTCCGGATGCACGACGCGAAACTCGCGGACATATTCCTCGCCGGCCTCCATCGCCCGGCGCAGCGCTGCCTCAGTCGCGGCACGATCCTCCGGATGAAGACGCGCGGTCCAGGCCTCGTAGCTCGGGTTCACCTCTCCGACACCATAGCCTTCCAGGCGGAAGTGCTCGTCCGACCAGTAGACCTCGCCGGTTGCGACGTTCCAGTCCCACAGGCCGAGCCTTCCGACCTCGACCGCACTCCGCAGCCTCTCCTCGCTCTTGCGCAGCTCGTGCTCGGCCAGCTTCTGCTCGGTGACGTCGCGTGCCGCTCCGAACCACTCGAGGACGGCGCCATCGCCACTCATCATCGGAACGGCACGCGAATGCGCCCAGCCGAGCGTACCGTCGACCCTGATGACACGGTGCTCCAGCTCGAACACGCTCTTCGTCGCAATGGCCCTGCCGACGGCGTCCAGCACCTGCGGCTGGTCCTCGGAAGGGATGTACTTCGCGAGCCAGCGCCGGCTCGGAGTCATCGTATCGGCGATGAAATCCTTGCCCCGGAGAAAGCGCATCTCGCTCCAGTCCGGGCTCATGCAATAGACGACGTCGAAGCTCGCGGTCACGAAGGCGCGGAAACGTTCCTCGCTGGCACGCAGCCGCGCCATCGCATCGGCGCCCTGCAGGACCTCGGCTTGGGACGCGAGCATCTGTGTGTCCACGCGCACGGCGTCCGAATGCTCGTTCACTTGCGGCCCCTTTTCTGGCATCGTATCGTGAAACCTGAGCGTGCGCCAAGCGCCGCACGTTTCTTTTCGATAGCGGCTTCGACCGCCCCACGCAGCCGCGAAGTTCCATCAGGAAATCATCCACAGCCGATGCTGAACCTGGGACAAGCCCGCACGGAGGCTCGACGCGTCGGTCCGGGCTTGTTAAGCGCCACCCTCTGCGGGACGCGGGTTTGAGTCGGGGCACATGACGGTTGCGATCGAGATGGGGCAGACGGCGGCGGGATCGCCTGCGGCGCTCGACCTCGAAGAACTCCTGGCGACGCGGCTCCTCGTGCAGGGCAATTCCGGCTCCGGCAAGTCGCATCTGTTGCGGCGGCTCCTGGAGCAGAGCGCGCCCTGGGTGCAGCAGACGATCATCGATCCCGAGGGCGACTTCGTCACGCTCGCGGAGCGATTCGGACATCTCGTCATCGAGGCCGAGGACCACACCGAGCGCGCGCTGCAGGTCGCCGGCGAGCGGGCCCGCATCCACCGCGTTTCCACGGTGCTCAATCTCGAAGGTCTCGACGCCGAGAATCAGATGCGCCGTGCCGCTGCCTTTCTCAACGGCCTGTTCGAGATCTCGCGCGACCATTGGTACCCGATGCTGGTCGTGGTCGACGAAGCCCAGCTGTTCGCCCCGGCCGTCGCCGGCGAAGTCTCCGACGAGGCGCGCAAGGCCTCGCTCGGCGCCATGACCAACCTGATGTGCCGCGGCCGCAAGCGCGGGCTGGCGGGGGTGATCGCGACGCAGCGGCTGGCGAAGCTTGCCAAGAACGTCGCGGCCGAGGCCTCGAACTTTCTCATGGGCCGTACCTTCCTCGACATCGACATGGCCCGCGCCGCCGACCTGCTCGGCATGGAGCGGCGCCAGGCGGAGGCGTTCCGCGACCTCGAGCGCGGCCAGTTCATGGCGCTCGGCCCCGCTTTGTCGCGCCGGCCACTGGGCCTGCGCATCGGCCCGACCGACACCAAACCGCGCAATGCGACGCCGCGGCTGATGCCGCTGCCGGAGGCCTCGCTCGAGGACGCCCGCGCCGTCATCCTCGCCGCCCCGCCGCCCGAGGCCAACCCGCGGCCGCAGCGCAAGCCGCAGCCCGAGCTGCTCGACCAGCTGATGGCGGCGAAGTCCGCCGCGCTGGAGTTTCGTCCCGAGCCGCCGCCGCCCGAGATCAGCGAGGAGGAGCTCGCCGAGCGCCGCGCCCGCGTCGAGCGCGTGCTGCGCGCCGTGCTGGCCGAGCCCGACGCCGGCTTCCGCGCCGTCGGCGTGCTCTACCAGGAGTTCGTCGTCCGCTGCCGCATCGAGGGGCTTGGCACGGCGGTGCCCGACCTCAACGAATTCCGCCGCATGCTGACCCGCGCCCGCGCCGGCCTCGGCGGCGATGCGACCTCCGACGATGCCGGCTGGCAGGACGTCACCCTGCGCGCCTCGCTGCTGCCCGAGGACATGCAGGGCGTGTTCATGATGCTCGCCCGCGCCGCCAAGGACGGCCGTCCCTGCCCGAGCGATGCCGCGATCGCCCGCGCCTACGGCTCGCATTCGCTGCGCCGGGCGCAGCGCCTGCTGAGCTATATCGAGGACCAGGGCCTGATCGTCTGCCAGCTCGACGGTGCCGGCCGCCGCATCGTCACCCTGGTCGAGCTCGCGTGGGCCACCGCCCCCGGCGATCCCAACGCCGACGACGCCGATCACTCGCTCGCCACCTCTTCGTCTTGACGATGCGCCCGGATCGCTCCGGGCGCATCGCGTTGGTGTTGTCAGCGATCAGCTCGCGGCGATCTTGCCCATCGCCGGATCGCTGATGCTGGGGCGGCCATTTTCGACATGGCCCGCGAGCTGCCAGTTGAAATTCGCGTCGCTGTCGGTCGTCACCGTCAGGTCGTACCAGCCATGGGTGTGGCGCAGCCGCACCTTGGTCTCCAGGCGCTGGCCGCGCTGCAGGCGATGCCGATCGCCGCGTCCCGTGTAGTTGTCGGTCAGCGTCACCACGCAGCTCGCGCCCTTGTTGGTGAACGCCACCGCAAGGCTTCGAGCGTCGTCGCCTTCCTCCCAGTCACACATGTGAACGGTGTCGACGTCGACCAGCGCCGAGGCCGAGACGACGCCGCCCTTGAAGTGCCGGTAAAAGCCGTTCGGGCCGTACACCGACAGGTCATATTGGCCGGCGCTGGCCGCGAGGTCCCACACGCCGTTCAGAGACTTGCCGGCCTCGACCGTGTAGCTCCACGGTCCGGTCGCGGTGTTGCCGGAGCGGACGTGGAAGCAGACGCCCGCCTGCCCGGGATTGACGAAGCGGATGCCGAATTTCCTGCGCGCCGCGTCGGCGTCACCGTCGACGCGGAGATCGTAAGGCAGCGCGCGTGCCGGGCGGATGCCGGGCTCCTGCTGCGGCAACACCTGCTTGGCCGGCGGCACCGGATGATAGTCGTCGAAGCGCGCGCCCGAGGTGATGTCGGCGACCGGCGGCTTGTAGCCGGCCGTGCTGGGCAGCGGCGCCATGCCTTCGTTCGGCGAAGTGAAGTTGAACGCCGAGGTGAGATCGCCGCACACCGCGCGCCGCCACGCAGGGATGTTGGTCTCGAACAGATCCGGCGCCCTGTGATGGAAGCGGCGCTCGATGAAGCGGATCACCGAGGTGTGGTCGAACACTTCGGAGCACACGAAGCCGCCGCGCGACCACGGCGACACGACCAGCATCGGCACGCGCACGCCGAGACCATACGGGCCCGCAAGGTGATTGGCATCGCCGGCGAACAGGTCCGTGCCGACGTCGACGGTCGACTGTCCCCAGGCCTGCGACATCGCCGGATACGGACCGACGACGTGGTCGAAGAAGCCGCCCCCCTCGTCGTAGTTGATGATCAGCGCAGTCTTGCTCCACAGCTCCGGATTCGACGTCAGGATGTCGAGCACCTTGGAAATGTACCAGGCGCCCGGTCCGGGCAGCCAGTTCGGATGCTCGCTGAACGCCTCGGGGGCTGCGATCCACGACACCTGCGGCAGCGTGCCGTTGCGGACGTCGTTGCGCAGTCCGTCGAACAGATTGTCGAAGGTGCCGCCATTGGCAATGTTGCTGCCGCGCAGCGCCTTCTCGTACAGCGGGCTGCCCGGCTGTGAATTCTGGTACTGGTGGAAGTACAACAGCGAGTTGTCGCCGTAATTGCCGATCCACGGATTCTGGGTCCAGCCCCAGAAGCCTTCCGCCGTCAGGCCGAGGCCGATGTCCTGATAGACCTTCCAGGAGATGCCGGCCTTCTCCAGCCGCTCCGGGAACGTGGTCCAGTCGTAGCCGGCCTCGGCATTGGTGATGACCGGGCCGCCATTCTTGCCGTCATTGCCGTCCCAGCCGGTCCACAGATAATAGCGGTTGGGATCGGTCGGCCCCATGACCGAGCAGAAGTACTGGTCGCACACCGTGAACGCATCGGCGAGCGCGTAGTGCCAGGGCAGATCCTGCCGGTTCATGCAGGTCATCGTCGTGGTGCCCTTGTTGGCGATCCACTTGTCGTAATTGCCGTTGTTCCAGGCCTTCTGGCCGTCGTTCCAGCCGTGCGCCACGTCCTCGACATAGACCTGGCCGGCATTGTCGACGCGGAACGGCATCACCGATCCGGTGCCGTTCGGCTGCTGCCAGACCGGATTGCCGTTCGGCAGCCTCACGGCGCGCGGGTCGTTGAAGCCGCGCACGCCCCGCATCGCGCCGAAGTAATGATCGAAAGCGCGGTTCTCCTGCATCAGCACCACGATGTGCTCGACGTCCTTGATGCTGCCATGCCGATGGAAGGCGGGAATGGCATGCGCCCGCTCGATGCTCTGACTGAGCGCCGCGGTTGCAGCCGAGGCTCCGAGCAGGCGCAAGAACTCGCGCCGGTTGTGCGCGATCGTGTTCGACATCTCGTTCACTCCACAGGTGATGACGGTGTCGAGCGGCTTAGGTGGCGGCGTTAACAGCCGCGTGACCGGGCGGTTAAGGATGTGTGGCACGGGTTTGACAGCGGCCTTGAGAACGGCATTCCGCCGAGGCGCCATTGCCCTTGCGCCGGAGGTGAAAAGCTGAATGATCCTTTCGGTTTGAGACGACGAGAGGCCGGGCTGGCCTCGGCGGCGACGCGGTGCATTGTTGAGGATGGTTTGCAAATGCCGACATTGACGGTGCAAGCGGCCGGCCTGCCGGAGGCGCCGGGATGGTTCTGGCTGTATGTCGTGTCCAACGCGATCATCGCCTGCGCCTTCTTCACGATCTCCGCCGTCATCGCTCTGTACCTGTGGCGGCGCTGGAAGGAGGTCATGTTCCGCGGTGCTCTGGCCGCGCTCGGGGTGTTCGTGGCGCTGTTCGGCCTCACGCGTCTGCTCGCGATCCTCGATCTCTGGATGTCGGACCCGAGAGTCGAGAGCCTCGTCTATGCCCTTCTTGCCTTGATCTCGGTCGTGGTCATCGTGGCCATGGTCAGGATGCTGCGCCAGATCCTGGTGCTGCCGACGCGCATCGTGCTGCAGAAGGCCTACGAACGATTGGAAGAAGAGATCCGGCAGCGCCGCGCCGCCGAGGCGATGGTGCAGCGGTTCCAGGAGATCGAGGCGAACGAGGCCCAGGTCCGCCAGGCGCAGAAGATGGAGGCGATCGGCCAGCTCACCGGCGGCGTCGCGCACGACTTCAACAACATCCTGACGGTCATCACCGGCACGATCGAGATCCTCGCCGATGCGGTCAAGGACAAGCCGCAGCTCGCCGGCATCGCCGGCATGATCAGCGCCGCGGCCGAGCGCGGCGCCGACCTGACCCGGCACCTCCTCGCCTTCTCGCGCCGCCAGCCGCTGCAGCCGCGCGCCACCGACGTCAACGCGCTCGTGGTCGACGCGGCGCGCCTGCTGCGGCCGACGCTGGGCGAGCAGATCGAGATCGAATCGATGCTCAGCCATGACAGCGCGCCGGCGCTGATCGATCCGAGCCAGCTCTCGACCGCGATCCTCAACCTCGCGCTCAATGCGCGCGACGCCATGCCCGACGGCGGCAAGCTCACGCTGGAGACCAAGAACGTCACGCTCGACGAGGACTATGCGCAATTGAACCGCGAGGCCAAACCCGGCAGCTATGTCCTGATCGCGGTCAGCGACACCGGCGAGGGCATTGCGGCCCAGTTGATCGACAAGGTGTTCGAGCCGTTCTTCACCACCAAGGACGTCGGCAAGGGCTCGGGCCTCGGGCTGAGCATGGTCTATGGCTTCGTCAAGCAGTCCAACGGCCACGTCAAGATCTACAGCGAGCAAGGTCACGGCACCACGGTGAAGCTGTATCTGCCGCGTGCCACCAGCGCGCCGGAGGCGGTCGTGGCGGACACGACGCGGCCGGCGATGGCGCGCGGGGACGAAACCATCCTGATCGTCGAGGACGACGCGCTGGTTCGCGACTACGTCGTCGCCCAAGTGCGCCGGCTCGGCTATCGCACGCTCGCCGCGAGCAACGCCGCGGAAGGCCTCGCGCTGATCGACGCGAAGGAGCGCATCGACCTGCTGTTCACCGACGTGATCATTCCCGGCGGCATGAACGGCCGTCAGCTCGCCATCGAGGCCGAGCGGCGACGTCCAGGCCTGAAGGTGCTGTACACGTCGGGCTACACCGAGAATGCGATCGTGCATCACGGCCGCCTCGATGCCGACGTGCTGCTGCTCGCCAAGCCGTATGTCAGCGCCGACCTCGCCCGCATGATCAGGACGGCGCTGGAGGCGTGAGGGGCGTCGCGGCGCTCTGTGATTTGCCACGATGCACGCCCCATTCTCAGTGTCGTCCCGGCCTTGAGCCGGGACCCATAGCCACCCGCTGACGTGGCTAGGTGGGGTTTGTCCACTCGCGTGCCTCAAACAACTCCCTGGGGTTATGGGTCCCGGCTCAAGGCCGGGACGACAGCGGAGGTCTTGGCCGGCCCCTTCCATCACATGGCCTGCCTCAGGACAGATCATCGCCCCCCGCGGCACGGCGTGCCCGGGTGATGCATCGTCGTGTCCCTCTGAAACACGAGAGGGCGCGGAGAAGGCCGGACCTCGGCTGAGGCCCGTGGCCCGCCTGCTCAAAAGAATGCAGGCGGCAGGTACCACAGGTACAGCCGGACAGATCCGGCCTTCCCCGCGCGATTGGTTTTAACGGTGTCCTTCGTGCTCTCCCTGGGGATCGGCTCTCTTGCCCCCATCGCCTGCGCGTGCCCATAAGCAACAACGCAGACTTGACCTCAGCGTCGAGAGGCCAGGACCACACGACTTCGCCGTCCGTGCCGACTACGCTCGTCTGGCGCAGCCGTCACGTCCATCGCAGCCCACCTCAACGTTCGTGACGACGCGTACGTCCCTCTGCACGAGGCGGGTTGAGCACGACCATCAATCTGATTTGCCCGACGACGCAAGGGATCTGTCCGCGACAAACTAACACGACGGGCAATCGGCGCATGGCACGCATGCGAAGATTGCCCGTCGGGCACATCTGGCCGGTGCTCCTCCAGACGCGGCCTCGTGAAGGCCGGCTGGCGCCTAACGGATGGATGGAGTAACGGCAGGATCGTTGTGCGCCGCCGGCCGCAATGACGCCTGCCTCAGGCTTTCCGACGGCGTCTCACCATAGATCTTTCGATACTCCCTGGCGAAATGCCCCGGATTGCTGAAGCAGCATCGCAAGGCGATCGAGGTCACCGTATCACCTGCCTTCGCATCGTACAGCATGCGGCGCGCATGTTGGATGCGTGTCAGCTTGATCTTCTCGGCCAGGGACATGCCGTTCTTCGCAAAGTACTGGTAGACCGTGCGGGGGCTGACGCCGTAGCGCGCCGCAAGCTGCTCGATCGAGATCTTCTGATCCCAGTGCGTCTCGATGTGATCCAGGATGTTGCGAATGGACTCGGGCATGTGGTTCTCGCCACCGAGATGATCGGCGGTGACGTCGATCGTCGCGCCGACGAGGCGGGTTCGTCCGTCGGACGGGCTGTAGACGGAGGTCGCCATGCCACGGACCCAGCGCAGCGCACCGTCCTGACTCAGCAGCCGGTAGTCGCGCGTGTAGCCGGTTCGTTTCATGATGGCTCGGCCGATGGCCTGCTCGAGTCCGTTTCGATCCTCTGGATGCACGCGGCACAACATGTCGCGCACCGACGATGACGACGCCGGCGGAAACTCTCCCTCGGAATCGTCCGTGTCGACGATCAGGTTGAAGGTCGACAGCCCCGCAAGCTTCTCCGCGGCTGCAAGCTGTTCCTCCAGGATCTTGGTCGCCGTGATGTCCTCGACCACGGCGCAGAACCATCTCATGAAGCCTGTGGCGTCCCTGATCGGCGTGACGATCACGCGTGCCCACACGACGCTTCCGTCCTGACGAAGGTAGCGCTTGTCGAGCTGGTAGCTCGCGACCTCGCCTGCGACCAGCTTGTCGTGCTGCAGCCGGTTGCGCTCCCGATCCTCAGGATGGGTCAGATCGACGAAGGTCAGTTCGCCGGTCTTGAGTCGCTCCAGCGGGTATCCGACGATCCGGCAGCATTCGGCATTCGCAAACCGGATGTGTCCCGTCGAACTGTCGACGATCGAGATGCCGATGCCGAGGCTGTCCAGAAACACCCTGGGCAACGTGATGATTTCGGCAATTTCCTTCCCTGGCATATCCAAGCCGATAGCATATCCACGCCGATAGCATCCAATTTTCATCGAGCTTAGCGGTCAAGACGAACTCGATCTTGATCCAAGGCAAGCGGGCCCTGCGACACTTGATCACCCCTGGCAGATGCAACGGCGCCATTCCTGCACAATCAGAACAACCGCTGCAGATTTCTGCCTAACCGAACCTTACTGAAGACCTGTTAGATTGAATGAAGCCCCGGGATTTTACGGGGATCATCGCGTTCAGGGCTGATCGCAGTCGGCGCAGTCTCCGGATCATGGCAACCGCCGCATGATCTCGATCATCTGCTCATCGCTGACGTGATTGCTTGACAGGAGACCCTTCATGTTTGGCCGCAAGAACAACGCCGCAGCCATGGCCGCCCTGGCTGCAAACGCGATCACCGCAAGGGTGATGGTCGCTGACGACAAGCTCAACATCGTCTACATGAACGACGCAGTGATGGAGCTGTTGCGCGGGGCAGAGGCCGATCTCAAGACGCAGTTGCCGCACTTCCGTGTCGACGCACTCATCGGCACCAACATCGACGTCTTCCACAAGGATCCGACCCACCAGCGACGCATGCTGCAGGCCCTCGCCTCCGAACACCGCGCCACCATCAAGATCGGCAAGTGGACGTTCGATCTGGTCGCGCAGCCGTTGAAAAATCCGGATGGATCACGCGCAGGAACGGTCGTCGAGTGGTCCGACGCCAGCGTGCGGCTGCAGAACCTCGACTACAGCGCTCAGGTCGCGGCCATCGGCCGATCACAGGCCGTGATCGAATTCAACCTCGACGGCACCATCGTCACCGCCAACGACAATTTCCTGAATGCGCTGGGCTACAGCCTGTCGGAGATCCAGGGCAAGCATCACAGCATGTTCGTTTCGCCAGAGGAGCGCGACAGTGCCGCCTATCGCGAGTTCTGGGCCGCCCTGAACCGCGGCGAATACCAGGCCGCGGAATACAAGCGGATCGGAAAGGGCGGCAAGGAGGTATGGATCCAGGCGTCCTATAATCCCGTGATCGATCAGAACGGAAAGCCCTTCAAGGTCGTCAAGTTCGCCACCGACGTGACTGCCCAGAAGCTTCGGAATGCCGATCTCGCCGGACAGATCGCCGCCATCAGCAAGTCGCAGGCCGTGATCGAGTTCGAACTGGACGGCACCGTCATCAACGCCAACGACAATTTCCTGCAGGCGCTCGGCTATACGCTGTCGGAGATCAAGGGCCGCCATCATTCGATGTTCGTCGATCCGTCGGAGCGCGACAGTACGGCCTATCGCAACTTCTGGGCCGCCCTGAACCGCGGCGAATATCAGGCCGCGGAATACAAGCGGATCGGCAAGGGCGGTCGCGAGGTCTGGATTCAGGCCTCCTACAATCCGATTCTCGGTCTCAACGGCAAGCCGTTCAAGGTCGTGAAATACGCCACCGACATCACAAGGCAAGTGCTCACGCGAATGGGCAATGAGCGCGTCCGCGGCATGATGGAGTCCGTCGCCGCGGGTGCCGAGGAGTTGAACGCCTCGGTGCGCGAGATTTCCGAGGCCATGACGAAGTCGCGCGAGACGGCAATGGGGGCCGCTGACCGGGTCGCCTCCGCCGATTCGCAGGCCAAGCGCCTGAGCGAGGCGACACAGGCGATGAGCGGCATCGTCGAACTGATCGGCAACATCACCGGGCAGATCAACCTGCTGGCCCTCAATGCCACCATCGAATCAGCCCGCGCGGGCGATGCCGGCCGCGGCTTTGCCGTGGTCGCGTCGGAGGTCAAGAATCTCGCCACGCAGGCCAAAGCCGCCACCGACAAGATCGGGGCCGAGATCGCCGGGCTGAACGGGATCTCCAGCGAGGTTGTGAATGCGCTGAACGCGATCAAGGTCGAGATTCAGAACGTCAGCGAATACGTCACCTCGACCGCTGCCGCGGTGGAGGAGCAGAGCACGGTCACCGGCGAGATGTCGTCCAGCATGCAGCGCGCAGCCGCGGAGGCGCAGGCGATCGCAGCAGGCAGGGCGTAATCACCCTGAGCGAGCGTGCCCCGACCGGAACGGCGGCGAGGATCAACCCTGCGCCGCGTCCCAGGTCACCGGCAGATTGAGCAGGCCGCGAAAGGCCCAGCCGCCGATGCGCACCGGCTCGGTGTCGCGAAGCCGCAGGTTCTCGAGGCGGGCGAACAGCGTCGGCAGCGCGACGTCGGCGATCATCGCGCGCGAGGCCCAGGCGCCCGCACAGAAGTGCGGGCCGGCGCCGAAGGCGATGCTCTTGGTGAGGTCGCGGCGGATGTCGAAGCGGTCGGGATCGGCAAAATGCGCCTCGTCGCGGTTGGCCGAGCCGAACATCAGGAACACCCGCTCCTCCGGCTCGAAGGCGACGTCGCGGATCATCCAGGGCTTGGCGATGCGCCGCGGTGACATGCCGATCGGCGAAATCCAGCGGGCATATTCCTCGAATACCTGGAGCCAGCGCACCTCGCCGTTCACCGCCGACGCGCGTTGCTCGGGATGCAGCAGCAGGGCCCACACCGTGCCGGCGATCGCGTCGCGCGGCTCGTTCTGGCCGCCGGAGATCGCGAGCTTGATGTTGGCGCGGATACTCTCCATCGGCATGCCCGACGCCAGCATCACGCCGAGCAGGCTCTGATTCGGAGTCCTCTCCAGCACCGGCAGCATGTCGTCGATCGCGGCATCGATACCGGATGTCGCGGCATTGCAGCGCGCCTCGACCGCGGCGTCACCGGTGTAGTTGGCGATGCCATCGATCATGGCCTGCGACCACGCATTCATGTCCTCGAAACGCATGTTGACGAGGCCGGTGATCAGCTTCAGGCACTCGGCCGAGAACGGCAGCGCGAAGTCGCGCACGAGATCAACGTCGGCAGCCGGATCGAGCGCATCGATCAGCCGGTCGGCATGAGCCTGGAACTGCGCCAGCCAGTGCACCCGGACCGCCCGCGGAGAGACCGCCGGCGCGATCGCCTGGCGCTCGGCCATGTGCGCGGCGCCGTCCTTGCGCATCATGTTGTGGCCCATCAGCCGGTTCATCAATCCCTGCGGCTGATGCGAGCTGAACACCTCGATCTGCTTCTCCGAGACGAAGATGTCGTCGCGCCGGCACAGCAGCGTGCTGCCGAGCTGCGGCACGAACGCGATCGGCGCCTCCTTTCGCATCCGCGCCAGCGCCGGATAGGGATCGGCCCAGAACGCGGCCGGATCGATGTCGAAATGGGGTGCGGTGCTCACATTCAGCCTCCGGTCGGACGCCGCATGCTAGCTGCACGCGCGGGCGGCGTCTGTCCCGATGATGGGTGACACCTGCGGCGCGCTCAGTTCAGCCGCCTCAGTTCAGCGGCTTTGGCGCGGTCATCAACCGCAGCGCGATCGCGAACAGCTCGTTCTGCGAGGCGATGCCGAGCTTCTCATAGGCGCGCTTGCGATAGGTGAAGACGGAGTTCAACGCGATGCCGAGATCAGCGGCGATCGCCTCGGAGCTGAAGCCGGAGAGAATGCGCCGGCAGACGTCTTTCTCGCGCGGGGTCAACACCGACAGCGGGCCGCCGGCCGCAAAGAGTGAGGCGAGCTTGTCGGCCGGGTCCGCTGCGGCCGCATGCGCCTGGCAATGCCGCGCGACGATCGCCGCGACGAGCGGGGCGACCGCCCCGATGCGCTGCCGTTCGTCGGGGGCGAAGCCGCCCTGCGCCGCCGTGCGATAGAAATTCACATAGGTACAGTGATCGCCGACCCAGATCGCGGTCGCCGCCTTGTCGACGATCTCGGAATCCTCGAAGAACAGCTTGCGATAGCCCCTCGGATACATGCGGCGTGCGAAGTTGGGCAGCAGGATGTGACGGGCCTGCGCGCGCTGGCCGAAGATCGCCTCGCGGTTCGGATCGGCGGTGTGGAAATGCTGCGAATAAGCGGCGCCGAGGTCGGGGCCGATCGCGATGTTGCCGGTGCTGAGCAGGCAGCGCGCCGAGTGCTGGTTCTCGAAGGTGAACACCATGCAATGGCCGACACCGGCGACGGCACGCAGCGTCTCGATCAGGACCTCTGGAAACGATTGCTGGCCAATGGCGAGCACCATGGCGCTGACAGCGCCCGTCGCATCGCTCCCCGGCGTCATAGCCTCCATGGTGTTTCTCCCGGACCTCTTGTTTGCTTCAGCCTAGCAGCAACGGCCATTGCCTGGAAGCGGCGGCCGGCGTCACCAACCACGGGGACAGACGCGAGGCGGCGGGGCGGCTAGGTTTCGCGGCTCGAAGTCTCGGCCGATCAACGTGCCGGGCACGCTCAACGGGGAGGACGTCGCGATGAGAGCCGCATTCACTGCGCTCGGAATGGCAGCCATGCTGGTGCTCGGCGCGCCGGCGCGGGCCGACATCAAGGTCGGTATCGTGGTGTCCGCGACCGGGCCCGGCTCGGCGCTCGGGCAGCCGCAGATCAAGGCGGTCGCCGCACTGCCGAAGGAGATCGGCGGCGAGAAGATCGTCTACATCGCGCTCGACGACGAATCCGACAGCGTCAAGGGCCTGCAGAATGCGCGGCGCCTGGTGATCCAGGACGGTGTCGACGTCATCATCGGCTCGTCGTTGACGCCGGTCACGATGCCGATGCTCGACGTCGCGCTGGAGTCACGCACGCCGCTGCTGTCGCTGGCGGCCTCGACGGCGATCGTGCAGCCGATGGACGACAAGCGGAAGTGGGCGTTCAAGGTGGTGCCCAACGACGACATCATGGCCGCGGCGATGCTGAAATACATCGCCAAGAGCGGCGTCAAGACGCTCGGCTTCATCGGCGTCTCCGACGGCTATGGCGAGGGTTATTACCAGGAGGTGAGCAAGCTGGCGCCGAAGCTCGGCATCACCGTCACGACCCACGAGGTCTATGCGCGCGGCGACACCAGCGCGGCCGGCCAGGCGCTGAAGGTGATCGCCACCAATCCGGATGCGGTGTTCATTGCATCGGCCGGCACGCCGGCGGTGCTGCCGCAGCAGGCGCTGCGCGAGCGCGGCTATCAGGGCAAGATCTTCCAGACCCATGGCGTGGCGACGCAGGAGTTCATCAAGCTCGGCAAGGAGAATGTCGAGGGCGCGATCTTCGCCGGCGAGGCGTTCTCGATCGCCGACGATCTTTCGCCCGAGGATCCGTTCCGCCGCGCCAACGATGCCTTCGTGTCGGCCTATCAAGCCGTCCATGGCGACCGGCCGAACATTTTCGCGGCGCATCTGTGGGACACGGTCACGCTGCTGAAGGGCGCCATTCCCGGCGCGCTCAAGGCCGCCAAGCCCGGCACGCCGGAATTCCGCGCCGCGCTGCGCGACGAGCTCGAGCGCGGCAAGGACGTCTATCTCAACAACGGCCTCTCCACCATGAGCCCGACCGACCACAACGGCTACGACGAGCGCTCGGCGTTCCTGATCAAGGTCGAGGGCGGGAAGTTCAGGCTGGTGAAGTAGTTCATGTTCGCGTTTTTTGGCACAACTACCCCGACGCGGACGGTGCACTCCCCTCCCCCTTGCGGGGAGGGGTCGGGGGTGGGGGTCCACGAGTCCGACTATCAATGATGCGCGATTGAGTGCGCGCGAGACAGACTGCATCGGAGAGAACGAAGTCAGTGCTCTCGGCGAAGCACAGCTGCCGAAAGTGAGCCTGAAACTGCGTTCAGCGCCCGGGGACCCCCACCCCCGCCCCCTCCCCGCAAGGGGGAGGGGAGCTGACCTTTGGCGCGGTGGGTGCTCGACCTCCACGGGTGAGGTGACGCGCTCTTAAGCCGACAGCCTCTCCGCCGCCTCGCCCTTGCCCAAAATCAAATCCGCCGCCTTGTCGCCGATCATCAAGGTCGCCGCATTGAGGTTGGCCGAGATCATGCGCGGCATGATCGAGGCGTCGGCGACGCGCAGGCCTTGCAGGCCGTGGACGCGGAGCTGGTCGTCGACGGTGGCCCAGGTGGAATCGGCCGGGCCCATGCGGCAGGTGCAGCCGGGGTGGAACGTCGTGGTGGCGCGCTGGATGGCGGCGGCGAGGAATTCGTCGTCGCTGTTCACCTTCGGGCCAGGGAAATCCTCATAGGCGTAGTACGGCGCGAGCGGAGCCGACGCCAGCAGCCGGCGCGCCAGCTTCATGCCGGCGACGATGACGCGGCGATCGAGCTCGGCGGTGAGGTAGTTGGTCTGGATGATCGGCTGGGCGAACGGATCGGCGGAGCGGATGCGGACATAGCCGCGGCTCTCGGGACGCTGCTGCCAGGACGCGACCGTCATGCCGGGCTCGTCCTCGAGCTGGCCCTGCACACCTTCCTTGTAGCTCGCGGGCGTGAAGGTGAGCTGCAGGTCGGAGCTCTCCGCAGTCTCGCCGGAATGCCAGAAGCAGTAGACCATCGTGGGCGACAGCGACAGGATGCCCTTGCGTGTCACCGCCCATTTCAGCGCCTCGCCCCACAGATTGAGGCCGCGCGCGAGCTCGTTGATGGTCTTGATGTTCTTGACGCGCGCCACCGTGCGCGGCGCGTAATGATCCTGCAGGCCCTCGCCGACGCTGCGCAGCGCATGGCGCACCTCGATGCCGTGCTCCTGCAACAGCTCGGGCGCGCCGATGCCGGAGAGCTGCAGCAGCTGCGGCGAGTTGTACGCGCCGCCGGACAGGATCACCTCTTTGCGCGCGCGCACCTCGACCGGCACGCCGCCGCGTCCGCCGCGGCTGTAGCGCACGCCGACCGCACGCTTGCCCTCGAGCATGATGCCGGTGGCATGGGCATTGGTGCGGACCTCGACGTTCGGCCGCTTGCTGGCGGGCTTGAGGAACGCGGTCGCCGACGACACGCGGCGGCCGTTCTGGATGGTGCGCTGGACGTAGGACACGCCCTCCTGGATGGCGCCGTTGTAGTCGGGATTGCGGGGGATGCCGAGCGAGACAGCGCCGTCCATGAAGGCCTCGCACAGGGTGTCCTTCCACTCCATGGTGGTGACATGCAGGCTGCCGTCGCGGCCGCGATACTGCTCGTCGCCGGCGCCGATGCGCTTCTCCATCCGCCGGAAGTGCGGCAGCACGTCGGAATAGCTCCAGCCGCGATTGCCCATCTGCGCCCAGGTGTCGAAGTCCTGGCTCTGGCCGCGATTGTAGACGTGGCCGTTGATCGACGAGGAGCCACCGAGCGTCTTGCCACGCGGCGCATAGATGCTGCGGCCGGCTGTGTAGGGCCCCGGCTCCTGCTGGTAGCCCCAATTGATGCTCTTCATGTAGAAGGTCTTGATGAAGCCGGCCGGCAGATGGATGTAGGGGTGCCAGTCGCGCGGGCCCGCCTCCAGCACGCAGACGCTGACCGAGGGGTCCTCGCTGAGGCGGTTGGCGATCACGCAGCCGGCCGAGCCGGCGCCCACGATCACATAGTCGAAATTATCCATCTCGTCTGTCGTCCCGGTCTCGTCATGCCTGCCGCATGACGCGGCCAAGCGGCCATAGCGCGATCAGCGCGGCTTGTCATTCAACTGGTAGTCGAGATGCGCCCGCACCGTCGGCCATTCGGCCGCAGTGATGCTGTAGACGACGGTATCCCGCAGCGTGCCGTTCGGCGCGATCTGGTGGCTGCGCAGGATGCCGTCCTGCTTGGCGCCAAGCCGCTCGATGGCGCGGCGGCTCTGGTGGTTGAAGAAATGCGTGCGAAACTCGACCGCGATGCAATCCATCGTCTCGAAAGCGTGCGCCAGCAACAGCCGCTTGCACTGCGTATTGAGCGCGCTGCGCTGCACCCGCTTCGCATACCAGGTCGAGCCGATCTCGACGCGGCGGTTGGCGGCGTCGACGTTCATGTAAGTCGTCATGCCGGCGACCTTGCCATCGGCGTCGAGCACGGTGAACGGCTGCATGTGGCCCGCGGCGAACAGGCCGAGCCGGCGCTCGATCTCCTTGGCCATGGTCTCAGGTTTCGGAACTGCGGTGTACCACAGGTTCCACAATTCGCCGTCGCGGACGGCTTCGACCAGCGCGTCGTGGTGGTCTTGCGAGAGCGGCACGAGGCTGGCGTGCGCGCCACGGAGGGTGACCGGTTCGAGAAAGGGCATCAGCGGATTCCGTCATTGCGAGGAGCGCAAGCGACGAAGCAATCCAGAGCCGCGCGTGCCGCCCTGGATTGCTTCGCTGACGCTCGCAATGACGGAACTATCACGTGACGCGTCACTTGTTCAGAAAATTCAGCGGCAGGCCCGGCCGCGGCCAGTCCATCGCCACCAGCTCGCCCTTGCCGGAGAGCGTGATGTAGGCGGTCTTCAATTCCGGACCGCCGAAGGCGATGTTGGTGGTGACGCGGTCGCCGGTGGGCACCTGCTCGACCAGCGTGCCGTCGGGGGCGATCACGCTGATGCAGCCCGACACCAGCGTTGCCACGCAGACATTGCCGTTGGCCTCCACCGCCAGGGAATCGAACATCTGGTAGCCGCCGAGGCCTGCGATCGGCCGGCCGCGCTCGCCGCGATAGATCACCTCGCGCGGCTTGACCGTGCCGGGCTCGGACAGGTCGTAGGCCCAGAGCCGCGCCGTCGGCGTCTCCGCGATGTAGACGGTCTTCTCGTCGGGCGACAGGCCGATGCCGTTGGCCGGCAGGATGCCGTGCACGGCCTCGACGATCTCGGTCATGCCGGGCCTGAGATAATAGAACGCGCCGACATCCATGTCGCGGGCTCGGCGCTTGCCGAGGTCGGAGAACCACAGGCCGCCATGCCGGTCGAATACGAGGTCGTTCGGCCCGCGCAGCTCATGCTCGCCGCAACGGCTCACGACGGTCTCGACCTTGCCGCTCTGCAGATCGATGCGCTGGATCGAGCCGCCGAGATAATCCGCGGGCTGCGGGCCCGGCATGATCATCTTGCCGGTCGGAATCCAGGAGAAGCCGCCATTGTTGCAGATATAGATCTTGCCGTCGGGCCCGAGCGCCGCGCCATTCGGCCCGCCCGGAATCTGCGCGACGATCTCCTTGCGGCCGTCCGGAAACACCCGCGTCAGGCGCTTGCCGCGGATCTCGACCAGCACCACCGAGCCGTCGGGCATCACGACGGGCCCTTCCGGAAATTCCAGATCGGTGGCGAGCACGCGCATGTTGGACATCTGACGGCCTCCCGCTTGTTTGCCGCGATGCGGCGCATTGTTGTTATGCAGGAGTTTATCGCAAAGCCAGCACGGCTTGCCAAGCAAACCGCCGGTCGCACGACCGCAGAGCAGCCCTGCGGAGCGGCGCGCTTGCAGCGTGTCGACGCAAGTTCGGGCCGCGCGCGACGCGTCAGCGGATCACCGGCAGCCAGATTTCCAGTCCGCCATCGCCGGTGAGCGGGTCGAAGCGCTGATCGTAGCGCTCGAAGTTCGGCGCGTCGGCGACCTCATAGCCCGACTGCGGCAGCCAGCGATTCCAGATCGTATGCACGGTGCGGCGGATCGACGAGATGTGGCCGGCATGGGTGAACACGGCGAACGTCGCGGCCGGAACCCGCACGCGGCTGAACGTCCGCGGCAGGTCGGAAAAATCGGCCACCTCGACGCCCGCGACATAGTCGAAATTGCCGGCATCGTCGCCGTTGCAGCAGACACCGTAAGCCACCGCGCCGCAACGCCCCGGAACCTCGTGCATGATCTCGTTGAACCGTCGCCATAAGGCTGGAATGCCGGCACCGTTATCGAAACTGAAACGGTCGCCAAGACCGGCGACGAGCAGCGGCTCGGCAGTGACGAAGCGCGGCGCGGCGAGATCATCGAGCGGTGTCTGGTCCATGAGGATCGGCTCCTGCAATGCGAGGCCATCGAGGCGTGCATGGGCGCGGACCGCTTCCGGCGTGACGCCGAACTGATCGCGGAACGCGCGCGTGAATGCTTCGTGGGAGCCGTAGTCCGCATCCAGCGCCAGACGGAGAATGTCGGGCGCGCCGCCTGCCAAGGCCCGTGCCGCCTCGCTGAGACGCCGCAGCCTGACATAGCGCATCACCGATACGCCGGTCGCGGCCGCGAAGGCGCGCACGATGTGGAAGCGCGACACGCCGGCAATGCCGGCGATGTCGTCGAGCGACATCGGCGCCGACAGATGACTCTCGATGTACCAGAGCGCCTTCTGGGCCGGGTTGTTGGACACTCATCTCTCCGGACGAAGCAGCCGATCGTGCACGACCGGCGCCAACGTCGCTTGACAATTGTTGCTGTCGAACCGGCAGGTGCCTGCTATTTGCCGGCGGGCTTTGCCGGCGAATCAGCCTTCTTCTTCAGCTCGTCGACGAGCTTCGCCTGCGATGCCTTCAGTTCGTCGATCGCACCCTGCTGCGATATCAAGGCCGCCTTCAACGCCTGGATCTGCCGATTGGCCGCATCGAGCTTCTGCTGTTGATCGAGCGACTGCTTGGTCATCGTCTTCTGCAGGAAGTCGATGTTGCTCTGCAGACATGATGTACGCCGATCCATCGCCTTTTCTGCGGTGCAGATTTCGATCCCGGGAATATCCTGCGCATGTCCGGCAGAGCCCATGCACATTGCGAGCACATTCACGGCAAACAGGATTCGCGCGGCAACGACGATTCGCATCACAATTTTCTCATTGGCTTGCCAAACACATGATTTTGCGTGGAACTGATGCTGTTTCCAGAATGATACCATACTGAGACCTCAATCGCGCATTGAAGTTCGGGCCGGGACCCGTTTTTAGGGAGATGGACAGAATGGCTACGCGCGAAAAACGGCTGGCGCAATTCGACGGCAGCGGAGAGCCACCACCCGGGCAGACGGTCGAGGTGCTGTGCGAGGATCACAGCGGCACCTACCAACTTCCGTTCCCCTGTTTCTACATTGATGGCAAATGGCACAACAAGGAATCCGGCGGCGCACTCGAGGCCACCGTCATCGGCTGGCGCTTTCCGCGCGCGCGTTTCGACGAGCGCAACGGGCGGCGCATGCAGGCGAGCTTCGTTGCTGATCGCGCTTCGTCTTATTGATCACACCGGGCCCTGAGTTCCGCTCAGGGCCGGTCTTGCCGAAAATATGATTTCGAACGCAGATTGAGCAATACGACGGGATAGGCCATCAGCAGCGCGCCGGCCACGATTGCAGCAACCGCCGTCGCGCCATCGACCAATCCGTCACTCCACGCCCGCCGCCACATTGCGATCGCGACGGGAAAGAACAGCACCAGCGCCGTCGCCAGGCCCGGCGAGAACCGGCCACCGCTCCGTACGAACGGCAGCACGTGAAAGAACACCGCGTTGATCATCATCAGCGCGGCATAGGCGAGCGGTGCGAGGGGCCATGTCGCCGCGAGCTCTGCCTGCACCGCGCCGAGCACGACGACGAGGGCGTTGGTCACGTAGAAATCACTCCACTCGACCGGCAGCTTCATCACCGCCCGCGCCCAGTTTCGCCAGTCGAAGGTGTATTCCTCGAGAATATGCGCGCCATAGGCGGCCAATGCGAGCCAGGCCCACGTGGTCAATGTCATGATCGATCCCCCTCGCGTCCTGTGTACCGGCGCGGGATGAATCGTCCTAGCGTCGCGTGCTGCGAGGTTCACAGCGGACCGCCGCCGCATCAGAGCCGACGTTGTTTCAAAACGTGACGGTGCTGGGTTGCCGCCTTAATCTCTGGAACGCGCCCTGAACGAATCGCGTCCGAATCGGCCGCCGCGCCAGGTACGCCGCCTGTTCACGGCTACATATCGGCCTCGCGGCCGGTCACCCACGAGATCCTGAGACGGTGCATCCGGCCGCGGACGGCGACCGGATGCCAGGGAGTTAACGGCTGGGTGGAATGGTTGTGGGCGTGAGCCTGCTCAGCTCCAGGGCGTCACGGGCGGGACCTTGTCGGTCGCCGGCGGCATCTCGACGGTTTTGAAATCGGCCGGGCTGACGATCTCCATATATTCCATGTCAGGAGAATAATCGTAGAGATAGTGCGTGATCCCCGGGCGCTGATGCACCACGTCGCCGGCCTTCACCAAGGTCGGCTTGTCCTCATACATGAAGCGCGCCCAGCCTTTCATCATGATGACGATCTGAAAGTCGCAATCGTGCCGGTGCCAGCCGGTGCCATCGACAGGAGGACAATCGGGATTGGCCTTGACGAGATGGCAGATCACCTGACCACCGGTGGCGTCCGCGATGCCGAGATCGCGATAGAGGAAGAAGTCGCGCAATCCACCGCCCTTGTAGTCGGTGTCTTCGGGCTTCACGTGCGAGAACTTGGTCACCACTGCATGCTGGTTCATGACGGCCTCCACCGGTTGATCGCGGCATCGGCAACCGTTGCGGCCCATCGATCGGCCACAGCGGCCACCACGCTCGAAAGCTCGTTTTGCTATGCGAAAACCGCGCCACGCCCTGCGGGCAGCGCACGAATCAGGCCGCCAGAGCCGCCGTTGCAATCCGAACTGATTGTTAACAACCGATTTTTGACGCGGGCCGCGCGCGTGACGACGCGCAACGCCACGCGGGGATCGAGCATGATAAAGGCTGCCATGCGGCTTCAAATTGGGCAGCGGCTGCCGCTCCCCTGAGCCTTTGCGAGGCGGTCACGCGGCCGCGCGAACCCGCACGGCTGCTAATATTCGACCTCGAGCTCCTCGATCTCCTCCGGCTCGGCCTTGGCCGCCTCGATCCATTCGCGCATCTCCGGCATTGCCATGACCAGATCGGCATAGGCCTTCAGCTGCGGCTCGAGCTTCACGTCATAGGTGACGAAGCGCGTCACAACGGGCGCATACATCGCATCGGCCATGCCGCGTTGACCAAACAGGAACGGGCCGCCCGACTTGTCCAGACAGTCGCGCCAGATCGCCCAGATGCGATCGATGTCGGCCTGGGCTCGGGTCCACACCTTGAAGCCGGGAAAATGACCCTTGAGATTGACCGGGAGCGAGGCCCGCAAGGTGGTGAAGCCGGAATGAATCTCGCCCGAAATCGAGCGGCAATGCGCTCGCTGGATCCGGTCGGCGGGCAACAGGCCGGCGTCCGGGAACGCCTCGTTGAGATATTCCCCGATCGCGAGCGTATCCCAGATCGTCGCTCCGTCGTGCCGCAGGCAGGGCACCAGGATCGAGGACGACAACAGCAGGATCTCCGCCCGCGCGGAGGCATCGTCCGGCCCGACGATCACCTCATCGAAATCGAGCCCGGCAAACCTGGCGAGCAGCCAGCCGCGCAGCGACCATGACGAGTAGTTCTTGCTGCTGATGGTCAACGTCGCTTTGGCCATATCGCCCTGCCCCCTTTGTCGCTTGTCGTTCGGCCGCCGTCCGATGCGCGGCTGCCCCCGCCGGCTCAGGATCGGGTCCGGAGCCGGATACTCCAATGATTTCACGCAGCAAGCGACATGCCAGTTTTTGAGGCAAGACTCCCCGCCTCTGGCTCCGATATTGCATGCATGAAGTTGGAGTGACGGACGGGACCCCATGGCGCTGCTGTACCAAGCCTACCAGAATCACATGGACCTGACCGAGCCCTGGCGCCAGGGCGCCGCGGCCGCATTGCGCTATCTCAACCTGATCCCGTCGGGGCTCTCCAGCCGAGCCATGCGCCGGCTGTCGGCTGCCCTCGAGCTGATCTCGCGCTCGGCCCTGACCTATGCGCGGCCGGCGTACGGAATCGACAGCGTGATGGTCGGCAACCGCGAGCTTGGCGTTACCGAGGAGGTGACGTTCAAGACGCCGTTCGGCTCATTGCTGCACTTCAAGAAGGACGGCGCGCCGGACCAGCCCAAGGTCCTGCTGGTGGCGCCGATGTCGGGCCATTTCGCAACGCTGTTGCGCGGCACGGTGAAGACGCTGCTGCAGGATCATGACGTCTACATCACCGACTGGCACAATCCGCGCGACATCCCGCGCGATCACGGCCGCTTCGGACTGGAGGATTACACCGATCATCTCATCACCTTCCTCGGCCAGCTCGGTCCGCGCCCGCACATGGTCGCGATCTGCCAGCCGTCGGTGTCGGCCCTCGCGGCCACCGCAGTGATGTGCGAGGGCAACCACCCCTCACGGCCGGCGACCTTGACTCTGATGGCTGGACCGATCGACACCAGGCTGCAGCCGACCAAGGTCAACGAGTTCGCCAAGAGCAAGCCGATCGATTGGTTCGAGAACAATCTGATCCATTACGTGCCCTTTCAGTGCACGGGCGCCTTCCGCAAAGTGTATCCGGGCTTCGTGCAGCTGACGGCCTTCGTGTCGATGAATCTCGAACGCCACGTGAAGCAGCATATGGATCTCGCCAACCATCTCGCCAAGGGCGAGGTCGAGAAGGCCCAGACCATCAAGACGTTCTACGACGAGTACTTCGCGGTCATGGACCTGCCGGCCGAGTTCTACATCGAGACCGTGCGCGACGTGTTTCAGGAGCATCTGCTGCCGCAGGGCAAACTGATGCACCGGGGCCGGCCGGTCGATCCGAAGGCCGTGCGGCGGATCGGCCTGATGACCGTCGAAGGCGAGCGCGACGACATCTGCTCGATCGGCCAGACGCTCGCTGCGCAGGACATCTGCACCAATGTGAGGGCCTATCGCCGCGTGCATCACATGCAGGCCGGCGTCGGCCATTACGGCGTGTTCAGCGGCAAGAAGTGGAACAACGAGATCTACCCGCTGCTGCGGGATTTCGTGCACGTCAATTCGTGAGCCGACCGCGACGGCGCTGCACGCGTTGCAGCGTCGCTGACGGTGTCTCGCCGAACTTGTCGCGATAGGCGCCTGCCATCCGCCCGAGATGAGTGAAGCCGAGCTCGAAGGCGAGATCGATGATCCGTGCCTCCGGCGCCGCCGTCATCAGTTGCGCATTCAACCGGGCCAGCCGGATGTCGAGCAGCATGTCTGAGATCGACATGCCGAAATGACGGCGGAAGCCGCCTTGCAGCGCACGGATGCCGATGCCCGCCGCGGCGGCGAGCTGGGCCAGGTCGAGCGGCTCCGCGGCCTGCGCATCGAGCAGATCGCGAGCCCTGCGCACGGCGCCCGGCAGCGTCTCGATCCGGCCGGAATGACGTCTGATCGCCTCCGACAGCCCGTTACTCGGATGCGCGAACAGGATGTCCAGCAGCGTCTCCCGCCAATTGGCGGCCATCGCGGCGGGCGGCCTGCGCTCACCTACCAGGCCCTCGGCGAGGTCCGTGAGCGCGAGCATGTGGGCCCGCAGGCGCGCACCGTGAAGGGTCGTCAGCGCGACCGCGGGCTCGAACTCGACCGGCTGCACCGCACGCCCGGACAGCGCCGCAGCGCGCTGCTCCACCAGATCGCGGTCCAGCAGCAGGATCAGCTGCGCGCAATTGTCCCACACCATGCGCGTCGGCAATGTCGGCGACAACAAGGAGGCTGCACAATCCGGACCGGTCGCAATTTCGCGCGCGGCCGTGCGGATGCTTGCTGCCCCTGCGAATGGGAGCTGAACCAGGAAGAAGCGATCGAGGCAGCCGGGATCGATGGTGACGACGCCGCCATAGGCGACATAATTGATGGAGAAGCCATCGAATGCCGCGCAATTATGCAGCGCGAGGAAATCACGCGCAGTCTCGGCCTTCGGCTGCAACCCGTGCGGACAGAAGATGCGTCCTATTTGTTCAGCGGCTTCATCGACATCGTGCGTTGCAACACGACCATAGGCTGCCAGCCGCGGCGCTGCGGGCAGCTTCCAACTACGATCGATGGCTGCATCGGCAGTCATGGCTCACATCGTCCGTCGAAATCATTTGAAACCTATAATAATTAGCATCTGGCGTCGAGGGATTCGTTTTCTGGATAGACACCACGCCGCGACCTGCTCGATCCTCACCTCGTGTGCAGCAAGGAGATCCGCCATGATCACACTGGAAAAAGGCATCACGCGCGCCGGCACCGGCTATGCCGGCAAGACCTGGAACATCCTGGGTCAGCTCTACTTCCCAAAAGCCGTCACCGACTCGACCTTCGCGTTCGAGACCAACAGCGATCCCGGGCAGTTCGTGCCGGTTCACGTCCATCCGACACAAGACGAGTTCATCCTGGTGCAGGAGGGCGTGCTCGACCTCAAGCTCGACGGTGCGTGGGTGAAGGCCCACGCCGGCGATCTCGTGCGCATGCCGCGCGGCATTCCGCATGGCTATTTCAACAAGTCGGACAAGCCGGCGAAGGCACTGTTCTGGGTGTCGCCGATGCAGAAGCTCGAGGCACTGTTCAACATGCTGGACAACCTCGCCGACCCTGCCGAGGTCGTGCGGATCTCCGCCGAGCACGAGGTCAACTTCCTGCCGCCCGAGGCCAACGACTAGGCGCGGCGACGCCGGGAGCTCGAGCTCATCATGGAGCGTGCATCGGGCGCGATCGGCTTGGCGCCCCGCGGGATGAGCGGATGCGACGCTTGAACCACGTCTGACCGGCGAGAGCATTCTCGCCAGTTCGCCGGCGCTGGCCTGCTATCAGCGTCGTCTGCTGCGGTCGCGCCGGGCGACCTTCGTCATCATCACGTCTTTCAGCGAGCTCCTGCAGCGCGGCCGGTGACGCCTGCCCGCATGCAACTGCGTGCTCGCCAACAGGAGGTCCCATGATCACTCGAAAAAACGTCTGCGTGATCGGCGCCGGCGTCTCCGGCCTCGCTGCCGCGAAGGCATTCACGGCACACGGCCACAATGTCACCATCGTCGAGCGCAGCGCCGATCTCGGCGGCGTCTGGGAGCCGGCGCGCTCCTATCCGGACGTGCAGACCCAGAGCCCGAAGGAGCTCTATCGCTACACCGACAAGGCGATGCCGGACAGCTATCCGGAGTGGCCGAAGGGACCGCAGGTTTATGCTTATCTCGCCGACTACGCGCAAAGCCATGACCTCACTCGCCTCATGCGCCTGAACACCACGGTGCTGTCGATGCAGCGGCGTGCGGACGGCAAGCCAGGCTGGACGCTCGATCTCAAGACCGGCGATCAATCGAGCCGAGAGGATTTTGATTTCGTCGCCGTCTGCACCGGCCAGTTCAACGAGCCGCAGACATTGTCGCTTGCCGGTGAGGATCAGTTCGCGGCCGCTGGCGGCACCATCCTGCACTCGTCGAAGTATAACGATCCCAGCATCGCCAAGGGCCGCAACGTCGTCGTGCTCGGCGGTTCGAAATCGGCGACCGACATCGCCGTCAACGCGGTCCGCTCCGGCGCGCGCTCGGTGACGATCGTGTTTCGCGAGCCGGTGTGGCGCATCCCCTATTTCATCGGCGGCCTCATCAACTTCAAGCGCATCCTCTACATCCGCGCGCAGGAGCAGATGTTCGCGAGCTGGGGCATCGGACCGCTCTCACGTCTCGCACATCAGCTCGCCAAGCCGCTGGTCTGGGCGAATTGGCGCGGGCTGGAGAGCCTGCTCAAGGCCCAGCTCAAGCTCGCCAAGTGCAAGATGGTGCCCAAGGAGCGGATCGAGGACGGCGTCAATTGCTCGGTCCCGATCGCGACGCCCGACTTCTTCCCGATGGTCGCCGACGGCCGCATCAAGGCGGTGATCGGCACGTTCGATCACTACGAGTCGAACACGATCGTCGCCAGCAGCGGTGCGCGGATTCCAGCCGACGTCGCCGTGCTCGCCATCGGCTACAAGCTCGGCGTTCCCTTCCTCTCCGAGGCTGATCGCGCCAAACTGGTCGATCCCGACGGGCAATACCGGCTGTATCGGCTGATCGCCAATCCGGATCTTCCCGACATGGGATTCGTCGGCTTCAACTCCAGCTTCTGCACCGTGCTCTGCGCCGACATGGCAGCGCATTGGCTGGTTCGCTACGCCGACAAGCAGCTCGCGCACCAGCCGAGCGAGCGCGAAATGCAAGACAATATCGAGTTGATGCTGCACTTCAAGCGGGTCGAGCGCCCGGCCGCAGCCGTCTATGGCGGCTTGTGCGTCGCACCTTATCACTTCAAGCATTTCGACGAACTGCTCGCTGACATCGGTGCGACAA
Organism: Bradyrhizobium aeschynomenes; assembly: GCF_013178945.1. Classification (GTDB taxonomy): domain Bacteria; phylum Pseudomonadota; class Alphaproteobacteria; order Rhizobiales; family Xanthobacteraceae; genus Bradyrhizobium; species Bradyrhizobium aeschynomenes. The sequence goes on along the minus strand of NZ_JABFDM010000001.1, from coordinate 330,013 downwards.
GACGGAAGAGACATCCAGTGGCCGAGATGTTCACGCCGCCAGATGCGGACGCATATGGCCGCTTCCTCGCGTCCGCGCCGACCTACCAGGCGAATTGACCTGCGAATGCGGCGTGGGCGCGCGCCGCACTGCAAACACCGCGGCGCCACAAACGTGGCCGATGATGGTGCAAAAGCGGGCTCCAATGGCGGTCGCATCCATCGTTTCGAAGACGCGTCGCGGGGTCGAAGGCTGGCCTTCGCTGCACGGTCACGCTATCCAGGGCGCCCTCCGCCTCCAGCGGTCCGCCTCGGAGCCTGCCATGCCAATCACCGCCCGTCTGCGCACCATCGGTCTTGCGGTCTCGTCCGCCATCCTCCTGACCACCTCAGTCCACGCAGCAGAGATCCATGTGATGATCTCCGGCGGCATGACGGCTGCGTTCAAGTCGCTCGTGCCGGAGTTCGAGCGGCGTTCCGGCCACAAGGTCACGATCGCCTATGGCCCGTCGATGGGAACGACGGCGAATGCGATTCCCGTTCGCCTCGAGCGTGGCGAGCCGGCCGATGTGCTGATCATGGTCGGCTATGCGCTGAGCGATCTCACCACCAAGGGCAAGGTGATGCCCGACAGCCGTGCCGATCTCGCCAACTCGCCGATCGGCGTTGCGGTGAAGTCGGGCACGCCGCATCCGGACATCTCGAACGCCGACGCCGTGAAGCGCATGCTGATCGCCGCCAAGACGATCGCCTATTCGGACAGCGCCAGCGGCGTCTACGTCTCGACCGAGATGTTCGACAAGCTCGGCATCAAGGAGGAGATGAAGGGCAAGGCGCGGATGATTCCGGCAACCCCCGTCGGCGAGATCGTGGCCACGGGCGAGGCCGAGATCGGCTTCCAGCAGATCAGCGAGCTCAAGCCGGTGCACGGCATCGACATCGTCGGACCGCTGCCGGCCGGGCTGCAGAAGATCACCGTGTTCTCGGCCGGTATCGCCATGGCGGCGAAGGAGCCGGAGGCCGGCAAGGCGCTGATCCATTTCCTGGGATCACCGGATGCACGCAAGACAATCGCCGAGAGCGGACTCGATCCGATCGTCAGAAGGTCTCCGAACTGATCCGATCGCATCGACGGCACAACGAAAAACTCTCCCTCGCATGACGCGCAGGGAGAGTTCGATCAGCGGAACTTGAAGGCGGCGGACGGCCTCACTGCGTGAGCAGCGTCGACTCGCTGAGATTGTTGGCGCCGTAGGCCTTCTTGAGCGTACCGTTGGCCTTGGCTTCGGTCATGAACTTCGTCACGAAAGCCAGCGATTGCGGCCGCTTCTGCGGCACCGCGACGGCGCTGTCCGTCTTCTTGAAGGTCTCGGCCAGCACCTTGGTGCCGGGGACCTGCTTGGCAATGAGGGTCAATTGATCACGCGCGAGCGCCAGCGCATCGATCTCCCCGGCCGACAGCAGGGCGTAGACCTCCTCGTAGGATTTGAAGCCGGTCACGGTCGCCTTCTTCAGGAACGCCTTCGCCCCGCGCAGCACCGTGGTATCGTTGATGGCCGCGATCTCATGGCCGGCCTGGTCGAGCGACGCCATGTTGGGGATATCGAGACCGGCGCGGATGATGAACGTGGTCTCGACCGAGTCGTAGACCGGTCCGAACGAGACCTTGGTCTCGCGCTCGGAATCCTTCGGCATGAACGCCACATCCCAGATGCCCTTCCCCGCGTCATCCGTGATGGCATTGGAGTTCGGATGCTCGACGAACTCGACGGGCACACCGATCTGCGCGGCCATGGCCTTTCCGAGTTCGACCGGCACGCCGGCATAGCCGCTGTCGGACTTGACACACCAGAATGCGCCGCCCGCAGGGCCGACGGCGATGGCGACCCGGAGCTTGCCGGTCGACGCGATTTCTTCTTTCAAGCCGGCTGCGAATGCAGTGTTGCCGATAACCGTGACTACCGCAGCTGCCAGGGCTGCATCACGCAGCCAGCGCCAGAACGCCATGGCCCTCTCCCATCCGATGCAAGTGAATCCAGACCGCACCTTGCCGGGAGCCCGTTAAATACAGCTTACCTTGCTTATGCAAAGCAACATGCGGCGCGTAAAACTTGCGCGCCGCAATCGCCGATTCAAATAACGCGATACCAAATACTTATTAAGTGCGCCTTAAACGCAGCGGCGCACCCAGACGCCGTTGACCAGCACCGTTCGGCAGGCCGTCGTCGCAGCAGCCACCGGCGGTTTACGGACGACCACGGCGCCGGCCGCACCGGCACAGCCGGCACGGACGACGCCGCGTGCGCAGACAACGGCATTGGCGTCCGACATCGACACGAATGGCATCAATGCCAGGACGAAAAGGCCGCACAGGGTGGAAAGAACGATACGTGAAAGAATGGCGCGCATGTCGAACTCCTGATGATCATTGGTTAGTAAAATATCCACCCTGTTAGAATTTTGCCGAGGCGCCGCCGCCTGACAACTGTGACAATTTGGGTGGATCGAAACAGCTGCGAGCTCGTGCCCGTCCGTGCAGCACTCGCCCCAGCACCCATCCGGTTACCGGTTAGCGGCAAACTGCGCGAGCATGCCCTTGCAGTTCGGCGACAGCGATCCCGCATTGGCCGCGAGACACTGCGCGATCCGGCCACCGCCGGGTTCGATCCCGCTGCAATAGGCGCGCGCATCCGAACCGCAGGCAGCCCGGACGATGCGCAACTCCTCCAGCGGCCGCAGCGGCCGCAGCACCATGGCGGGTGCCGCCGGTGCAGGCGCCGCAGCAGCCGGGGCCGTGGGAGCGGCCGCCACGGCCACGCCTTTCGCCGCCGGGGTTCCGCCGGCGCCCGCGATCGCCTGGGCGCAGGATGCCGATACCTTGGCCTTGTTCTGCTCCAGACATTGCAGCGCCGCCGAGCCGCCGGGAGGCACGCTGCTGCAAACCTTGCGATAGTCCCCGCTGCAAGCGCTGCGGATCGCCGCCACCTGGGCTTCGCTTGGCTTCGCGGTCGCTACCGGCTTGGCCGGCTCTGATTTCGCCGTTGCAGGCTGCGCGGGCGCCGGCTGCGCGGCCGTTTTCGGCGGCTCGGCCGGCTGGCTCGCCTCGGCTGCGGCCGGTTTGCTCGCGGCAGGCTGCGGTGCCGGCTTCGCCTCGGCGGCCGGCTTCACATCCGCCGCGGGCTTCGCTTCGGCCGCCGGCTCGAGCGCCTTCACCGCCGTCTGACAGGACGACGACAGACTCGCCATGTTCTTCTGCAGACACTGGAACGCCGCAGCGCCGCCGGGCGGCACGCTGGAGCATTTCGACATGTAGTCCGACCGGCAGGCCGATTTGATCGCATTGCGCTGGGCGTCGGTCTGCGCCAGCGCCTGCGTTGCAACAAACCCGGTCGCGGCCGCCATGCCGAGAGCGAGCATCCACCTGAAGCGATTGATCATGGGCCGATCCTCAATGGTCTTGAGCGTCAATCCGTCGTCGCCGGCGCGGCGGCGTGCATGGCGTTCGATTGGAGCTCGTGAGTATGCGTTCGCGCACAAATTCAGCACCGCCGGCCGACATCTCGTCATCCAGCGGCGCCCGAAGAAATGATGACCCAACGCTGCGCCGTCGATCGGCACTTGGCAAGTGGGAAAAATTGGGTGGATCGGCACGACACGCAGATTTCTTCGTGCTGCGGCTGCGCATTGCAGTTCCTCCGATGAACGATTGTTGTTATTCAGGCGACCAACATTCTTGTTGTTGCTCGACGTCGACATTTTTCGCAGTCATTGCATATGGAAAGCGGAATGGCGCCGACCTGCCCGGATCGACCCACGTCGTCTCGACAAACTCCCACGGCACCCGCAGCCCCGAAGCTGCCCGCGACGTCCGTGCCACGAACCGGATCCATCGCGCTTCTCATCAGTTCGGCGGCGTTGCTGCTCGTCGGCTGCGAGCAGAACAGCTACCAGCCGCCGCCTCCACCAAAGGTCGAGGTGGCTCAACCGGTGCAGCGCGCCGTGACGCGCTATCTGGAGGCCACCGGCAACACGGCGCCGGTCAAGAGCGTCGATCTCGTCGCCCGCGTCCAGGGCTTCCTGCAGTCGATCGACTACAAGGACGGCGACACCGTCAAGGAGGGCACGACGCTGTTCACGATCGAGCCGGAGACCTACAAGCTCAAGCTCGACCAGGCGCAGGCGGCCGAGGCTGGCGCTCAGGCCTCGTTCAAGCAGGCCGAGGCCGACTACAAGCGGCAAGCCGATCTCGTCGCGCGGCAGGCCGCCTCGCAGGTCGCGCTCGACAATTCGATATCGGCCCGCGACAACGCCCAGGCCAATCTGCAGCAGGCGCAGGTCAACACCAAGATCGCCAAGGTCAACTTTGGCTATACGAAGGTGACCGCGCCGTTCGATGGCGTCGTCAGCGCGCATCAGGTCTCGGTCGGCGAGCTCGTCGGGGTCGCATCGCCGACCCAGCTCGCGACCATCGTCGCGCTCGATCCGGTCTATGTGAACTTCACCGTCAACGAGCAGGACGTGCTGCGCATCCGCGCCGAGGCGCGGCGCCGCGGCATGACGTCCTCTGATCTCCAGCAGTTCCCGATCGAGTTGGGCTTGCAGACCGAGAACGGCTATCCGCATCAGGGCAAGCTCGACTACGCCGCTCCCACCGTCAACGCCTCGACGGGCACGCTGGCGGTGCGCGGACTCGTGCCGAATCCGGATCACATGCTGCTGCCGGGCTATTTCGTGCGCATCCGCGTGCCGGTCGATCGGACGGAAGCCGCGCTGCTGGTGCCTGACACCGCGCTCGGCAGCGACCAGAGCGGCCGCTATGTACTCGTCGTGAACGGCGACAACGTCGTCGAGCAGCGCAAGGTCAAGGTCGGCCCGCTCGACGGCGGCCTGCGCGTGATCGACGACGGCCTGAGGCCGAACGACCGCGTCGTCGTCGCCGGCCTGCTGCGCGCCATTCCCGGGCAAAAGGTAGATCCACAGTTGAAGGCCATCGAGCAGCCCGCCTCCGTGACCAGATAGGAGCGGCCCGTGATCTCCAAATTCTTCATCGAGCGGCCGGTCCTCTCCAACGTCATCGCGATCCTGATGATGCTGATCGGCGCCGTGGCGCTGTTCAACCTCGCCATCGCGCAATATCCCGACGTGGTGCCGCCGACCGTTCAGGTCAGCACGCGCTATCCCGGCGCCAGCGCCAAGACCGTGACCGACACCGTCGCGCTGCCGATCGAGCAGCAGGTCAACGGTGTCGAAGGAATGCTGTACATGCAGTCCTACAGCGGCGCCGACGGCAGCTATTCGCTGACGGTCACGTTCAAGATCGGCACCGATCTGAACTTCGCGCAAGTGCTTGTGCAGAACCGCGTCTCCAGCGCGCTGGCGCAGCTGCCGCAGCCGGTGCAGAACCAGGGCGTCACGGTGCAGAAGCGCTCGACGTCGATCCTCTTGTTCGTCACCCTGACGTCGCCTGACGCGAAGTATGACAGCCTGTATCTGAGCAACTACGCGACCATCAATCTCAAGGACGAGCTCGCGCGCCTGCCGGGCGTCGGCAGCGTCACGGTATTCGGCGCCGGGCAATATTCGATGCGGATCTGGCTCGACCCGAGCAAGCTGCAGGTGCGCAACCTGGTGCCGCAGGATGTGATCCAGGCGATCCAGCAGCAGAGCCAGCAGGTCGCCGCCGGCCAGATCGGCGCACCGCCGGCGCCATCCGGCCAAGCGTTCCAGTACACGCTGAACGTCGCCGGGCGGCTCGATGATGCCCGGGAGTTCGAGGACATCATCGTCAAGACCGGCAACAATGGCGACGTCACCCGCCTGCGCGACGTCGGCTCGGTCGAGCTGGGCGCGCAGACCTACGGCCAGATGTTCTCGCTCAACGGCCAGCCCGCCGTCGGCATCGGCGTGTTCCAGTCGCCGGGCGCCAATGCGCTGGAGGTCGAGAAGGCCGTCGAGACCAGGATGGCGCAGCTGGCGAGGACGTTCCCGAAGGGCATCCAGTACGACACGCCGTTCGACACCACGAAGTTCGTCAATGCCTCGATCCACGAGGTCTACAAGACGCTGATCGAAGCCGGAGTGCTGGTGCTGGTCGTGATCCTGATCTTCCTGCAGGACTGGCGCGCCATGCTGGTGCCGACCACGACGGTGCCGGTCACCATCATCGGCGCCTTCGCGGCGATGGCCGCGCTCGGCTTCACCATCAACCTCTCCACCTTGTTCGCGATCGTGCTGGCGATCGGCATCGTGGTCGACGATGCCATCGTCGTGGTCGAGGGCGCGGCGCACAACATCGAGCGCGGCATGAACGGCCACGACGCGGCGATCCGCGCCATGGACCAATTGTTCGGACCGATCGTCGGCATCACGCTGGTGCTGATCGCGGTGTTCCTCCCGGCCGCCTTCCTGCCCGGCCTGACGGGCCGCATCTACGCGCAGTTCGCGCTGGTGATCGCGGCGACCGCCCTGCTCTCGGCGATCAACGCCGCGACCCTGAAGCCGACGCAGTGCGCGCTGTGGCTGCGGCCGCCGGTGCCGCTGGAGCAGCGCAACATCCTCTACCGCGTCTTCAACAATCTCTATGCGCGGCTGGAGCGGCGCTACACCGCGCTCATCGGCAGGCTCGTCAGGCACAGCACCGCATCCGTCATCGTCGCGCTGGTCCTGATCGCCGCCGGCGGCTACGGGCTGTCGCGGGTGCCGACGGGCTTCCTGCCGATCGAGGACCAAGGCTATCTGATCGCCGCCGTGCAGCTGCCCGACGGCGCCTCGCTGGAGCGGACGCAGAAGGCGCTCGACAAGGTCGGCGCCATTGCGAAGGCCACGCCCGGCGTCGCCCAGGTCATCACCATCGCCGGCATCTCCGCGCTGGACAACAGCGCCAGCCTCGCCAATGCAGGGGTCGCCTACATCATCCTCAAAGACTGGGAGGCGCGCGGCAAGGGCGAGGACCTGCGCTCCCTCGTCTACGGCCTCAACGACAAGCTCGCCGACATCATCGAGGCGCGTAGTCTCGTCCTGCCGCCGCCGCCGATCCAGGGCATCGGCAATGCCGCCGGCTTCGCCATGCAGGTCGAGCTGCGCGACGGCAACAGCGACTATGCCAAGCTGCAGGCGATGACCTCGGCGATCGTCGCCAGCGCCCAGAGCCAGAGCGCGCTGCAGCGCGTGCAGTCGCCGTTCCGGGCCATGGTGCCGCAGTTCGACGTCGAGATCGACCGGGTCAAGACCCAGACCCTGCATGTCACGACCGACCAGGTGTTCTCGGCCTTGTCGTCCTATCTCGGTGCCTCCTACGTCAACCAGTTCAACAAGTTCGGCCGCGTGTTCCAGGTCTATGTCCAGGCCGATTCCACCGCGCGGCTGACGCCGCGGCAGATCGAGAGCCTGATGGTCCGCAACCAGTCGGGCGACATGATCCCGCTCGGCACGGTCGCAACGGTCAAGCCTTCGGTCGGACCGTCGCTCATCAGCCTGTACAATCTCTATCCCTCCGCGGCGATCGTCGGCCTGCCTGCGCAGGGCTATTCCTCCGGCCAGTCGCTCAAGCTGATGGAGGAGATCGCGGCGAAGACCCTGCCGCCGGGCGCGGGGTATGAATGGACCGCGATGTCGTATCAGGAGAAGGTCGTCTCCAATCAGATCTATCTCGCCTTCGCGCTCGCCCTCCTCCTGGTCTATCTCGTGCTCGCCGGCCAATATGAAAGCTGGTACGCCCCGGTCTCGGTCATCCTCGCCGTGCCGCTGTCGCTGCTCGGGCCGATGGCGGTCCTGACCGCGCTGAAGATCGACAACAATCTGTATGTCCAGATCGGCCTCATCCTCCTGATCGCGCTGTCGGCGAAGAACGCGATCCTGATCGTCGAGGTCGGGCTGGAGCTGCACGGCCGCGACGGCAAGCCGCTCATGGAAGCCGCGGTTGAGGCGGCGCGGTCGCGGTTCCGGCCGATCCTGATGACCTCGTTCGCCTTCATCCTCGGTGTCGTGCCGCTGGTGCTCGCGACCGGGGCCGGCGCCAGCGCGCGCAAGTCGATCGGCATCACCGTGTTCTCCGGCATGCTGGCCTCGACCTGCCTCGCCGTACTGTTCGTGCCGGCGTTCTTCGTCGTGGTGCAGCGTTTCGAGAACTGGCGCGCGGCGCGCAAGGCGAAACCGGTGATCGCGCAGCCCGCGGCCTGAGCCATCATTCGGCCGGCGCCTCCCGCAATGCGGGCCGCGCCGCTGGAAGCTCCGGCGGCAGGATCAGCGCGGCGATGATCGCGACCAGCGCCAGCGCGGCGAAGGCCTGCAGCATGGTGACGAAGCCGCCGCGCTCGTACAGCCAGGCGACCAGGCCGACCGAGGCGCCGGCCGCCGTGAAGCCGACGAAGTAACGCACGGCATAAGCGCGCGAGCGCCACTCCTCGGCGGTGTATTTGCCGACCATGGCGTCGTTGACGGTCACCTGCCCGAACGCCCCCATCACGATGCCGATCGAGGCCAAGATCAGCGCCCAGTCGCGCGCATCGGCGGCGAGGTAGAGCAGCGGCGCCAGCACCAGCGACAACGGCAGCGCGACCGCCTTGAGCGTGTGACGATCGAGCAGCCGGCCGATCGTGTACTGCGTCATCGCGCCGAACACGTAGACACCGGCCGCGATCACGCCGAGCAGCGCCGGGCTCTGCGTCAGGCCAGCCAGCCGCTCCGCGAACAGCTTTGGCAGCGCCACCGTGATCGCGTTGAAGGTGGTGGAGATCGCGATCACCACCAAGAGCAGCGCCAGCACCACCCGCCACATCTGCTCGCGCGCCACGCGGGCCTGCGCCGCCGCCTGCTTCGAGCCGCGGCGGTCTTCATGCGCGACCAGCATCGCGAAGGCCAAGCCGATGCCGATCGTGATCACGCCGGGCACGATGAAGGCGAAGCGCCAGCCGAGATACTGCCCCACGACGCCCGTCACCAGTGCAGAGGAGGCGACGCCGAGATTGCCGAACACGCCGTTCAGCCCCATGTCGCGGCCGAGCCGGTCGGCATAGGAGACGAGCATCGCGGTTCCCACCGGATGATAGATCGAGGCGAACAAGCCGATCGCGAACAGCGCCGCGCCGAGCTGCCACGGCGTCTGCACCAGACCGACCGAGATCATCGACAGGCCGATGCCGAGATAGAACACCAGCATCATGTGCCGCCGGCTCCAGCGGTCGCCGAGCCAGCCGGTCACGAGCGCGCCGGCGCCGAAGGCGATGAAGCCCGGCGTCGCATAGGGCAAGAGGTCCGCATAGGCCATGCCGAGCGCGGGGCCCATGATGATGACCGCGGCCGCGAAGATCAGCATCGCATAATGGTCGATGAAATGGGCCGCGTTGACGAAGCCGATGACGCGGCTTGGTCTGTTCAGGCTTGATCTGTTCAGGCCTGGGCTGTTCATGAGCGGATCCTCGATTCCCGAATAATTTGGTTATACTGGCTCGCCGCAACGAGAAGCCGCCAATGACCATCGTGGACACGCCATTGAAGCCGCTCGGCGCCGACCGGGTGACGACCGAGCCCGGCGTGCACCTGATCGCGCGCAGCTACCACAAAGGCACCCGGCTCGATCCGCACATGCACAGGGAGTCGCAGCTGATCTACGCCTCCGCCGGCACGATGCAGGTGACGACGCCGCAGGGGCGCTGGCTGGTGCCGCCGGACCGCGCGGTATGGGTGCCGGCGCGGCATGCGCATGCCATCGACATGCTGGCGGACAGCGAGATGCGGACACTGTATTTCGAGCTCGACTGGCTCGCGCGCGAGGCGCGCGGGCAGCGGCTCGACCGCGAGTTCGTGGTGCAGGTGTCGCCGCTGCTGCACCAGGCGATCCTGGCAATGTTCTCCCCCGACGGCGGGCCCGAGCGCACCGCCATGCTGGTCCGCCTGGCGTTGCTCGAATTGCGCCGCGCCGAGGATTCCTCGACCTTCATCCCGCTGCCACAGGACCCGCGTGCCCGCCGTGCCGCCCTGCTCGTCCTCGCCTCGCCCGCGAGCGAGCACGATCTCGCGACCCTTGCGGGCAAGGTCGGCAGCTCCGCCCGCACGCTGTCGCGGCTGTTCGCGGCGGAGACCCGGCTGAGCTTCAAGGCCTGGTGCCAGCGCGCCCGCATCGCCGCGGCGATCGAGCGGCTGTCGACCGACCGTCATCTCTCGGTCAAGCAGCTCGCCGCCGATCTCGGCTACGCCAGCGTGCCGGCTTTTTCGTACGCCTTTCGGCAGGTGACCGGCCGCACGCCGACGGAATTCGCCGGCCAGACGGGGTGACATCGCCGGCGCGCATGCGCGCGCGGGCGGCGGCGTTGACGATTTGTTATGTTTGAATGTCGCCACCTTTGCCATAAATCCATGTAACATCGCAGCCTGTCGCTTTTCGGGGATTCGACTGAGACCAGATGGCCAACGCCTTTTTCACTGACCTGATCACCACCATTTCCGAGCGCGGCCGGACATTGCTGCGCGGTGGAGGCAGCGCCGTCGACAAGCATGACGCGAAAAGCCTGACCGAACTGTGCGAGGCCCTGGTGTCCGGCGCCGGCGAAGCCTCGGGCACGGCCATGGCCCGCGATGTGCTCGATGGCTATCATGACCTCGATGCGGAGGGCCGCAAGGCGTTCTTCACCGCCCTCGTCCATGATTTCGGCCCCGACAACGCCCGGCTTGCCAAGGCGATCGACGACTGGCGCGCGGCGCCGTCGGACGAAGGCGCGAGCGCGCTGCATTTCGCCTCGGAGCCGCGACGGCAGGAACTGATCCGCCGCCTCAACCGCGCGCCGGGCGGCACGCCCGAGCTGGTCGCGATGCGCACCGATCTCCTGGATCTCCTGAAGGCAAATCCGGAACTCGCCGCGCTCGATCGCGACATCGTGCATCTCTTGAGTTCGTGGTTCAACAGGGGGTTTCTGGTGCTGCGCAAGATCGACTGGTCGACGCCGGCGAACATCCTCGAGCAGATCATCCGCTACGAGGCCGTGCACGAGATCCACGACTGGGACGACCTGCGCCGCCGCATCGATCCGGTCGATCGGCGCTGCTACGCCTTCTTCCATCCGGCGATGCCCGACGCGCCGCTGATCTTCGTCGAGATCGCGCTGACCGAGACCATCCCCGGCGCCATCGCGCCGCTCCTCGCGGTGGATCGCGCCCCGGTGCCCGCCGATCGCGCCCGCACTGCGGTGTTCTACTCGATCTCCAACACCCAGCGCGGCCTCGGCGGCATCTCGTTCGGCAACTTCCTGATCAAGCAGGTGGTCGAGGAGTTGAGACGCGAGCTGCCGAAGCTCGACACCTTCGTGACCTTGTCGCCGGTGCCGGGCTTCATGGGCTGGCTGAAATCGACCGAGGACGCGACCGAAGAGGATCGCAACGTGCTCAAGCTCTTGAACGAGCCGCGCTGGGTCGAGGACGTATCCATCACCGCCGAACTGCGCAGCGTGATCGAGCCGCTCGCCGCGCATTACTTCCTCAAGGCGCGCACGTCGAAGGGCAAGCTGATCGACCCCGTCGCCCGCTTCCACCTCGGCAACGGCGCAAGGCTGGAGCGCATCAACTGGCTCGGCGACCTCTCCGCCAAGGGCCAGCGCGAGTCGGCAACGGTGATGGTGAACTATTTGTACCGGCTCGAGGACATCGAGAAGAACCACGAGGCGTACGCCAATGACGGCGAGGTGGTGGCCTCCAGCGCGGTGAAGAAGCTGCTGCGCGGCGAAGGCCGGCGGCTGCTGGATATGCGGTTGTCGTCGTAGGATTTGCGGGCGCGCAGCAGGAGGCCGGCGATCGGTCCACCCCGATGACGTCACGACGTCAAGGCCGTAAGCTCGAAGATGGCGCGAACATTCATCTCAGCCGCCACCGACCTTCGCTTGTGGTCAGCTCTCCCCGTCATGGCCGGGCTCCGTCCCGGCCATCCACGTCGGCCGGCATCCTCGGAACGACGTGGATGCCCGGGACAAGCCCGGGCATGACGGAGTTGCTCATCAACAGATGCCCTCGTAGCTGAAGGTGGCTCGGCGGTGTGCCTTCGTCACAACCACCGCCGTCATCCCGGCGAACGCCGGGATCCATAACCACAGGCAGTCGTATGAGGCAGGCTCGTCATGACCTGCTCGGACAACCACGTCCGCCGCGGCGTGGGTCCCGGGTCGGCGCCGTGCCGCGCTGCGCGCGTCACGGCTTGCCCGGGACGACGCCGTGGGAAAACCGGTTTCACATCTCAAACAGCTGGGACGTGCGACAGTGGTCTCGCGGCGCATCGCGCCCGAGTGTTGCGAAACACGTCACCCTCATCGAAGACAGAGGGCGCAGGGAAGACCGGGTGCTGGCCGCAACCCATGGCCCCCGTGCGTGAGAAAAGTGCACGGGGCAGGAACCACAGGTACGACCGGTGCATTCCGGCCTTCCCTGCGCGATGGTTGGAACGGTGTCCTTCGTGCTCTCCCTGGGGATCGGGCTCTTTTGCCCCCATCGCCCGCGCTTGCCGTCAAGCAACAACGCAGACTTGACCTCAGCGTCGAGAGGCCAGGACCACACGACTTCTCCGTCCGCACGAACGCCGGTCGTCTGCCGACATCCTCACGGCCACCGCATCCCTGCCCCGACGTTCGTGACGACGCGTACGCCCCTCTGCGATGAGGCAGGACGCGCGCAGTATTGCTGATTTTCGGAATTTGTCAAGAGCGAAGATTCAGGCCGCTCACGACGCCCTATCGGGACGCCGTGCGCCCGGCACACTCAGGACGCCTTCGCCTCCACGTGCCGTTTGAAATTGTCGAGAATGGCCTGCCAGCCTTGCTGCTGCATCTCGACCGGGTGCGTCGTTTCAGGATCGAAGACAACGCGAACGAGAACGCCGTTCGGGCCGGGCTCGAAGTGGACCTCGGCTTTCCGGTCCCCGAAGGCGTAGGCGATCAGCTGATGTTCGACGATTTTCGTGTAGGTGCCGGCGAAGTCAAAACCCATGCTGCCGTCCTTGGCCTCCATCCGCGACGAGAACGCGCCACCTTCCCGGAGGTCGACCGTGGCCTTGGTCGTATGCCAATCGTCCGAGGCAGCGTTCCACTCCACGATGTCGGCCGGCGTCGTATAGGCGCGCCAGACCTGATCGATCGGGGCTGCGACGGTGGTTTCGACGGTGATCCGCATGACCATTGCTCCTGGTTCGATTCGACGGCTCGCTGCAGACGTGCAGGAGTCGTGCTCGAAGGACGATACAGACTGGCAGATCCCGACAGACGGATACGACAAATCTTGCCTCCAGGGATGAGGCCGCAGGATTCGCGATGCGCAAAGCGATACGCGTCATTCGTCGCCGCCGCAGCGGTCACCGAATTGCCCTGTCACCGATTGAATTAACGGTACCACTCTCGATCTGTGCGTGATCCAAGCAATCGCGAGAACCACCGCCGAAAGCGATCAGCCCGGCTTGAACACCATCAGATAGAAGATGCCGAGCATGGCCGTCGTCGAGGGAAGGCCAAGGAAGGTCCAGACCTTGAACAGCTTGTGATATTCGGCGGACAATCCCGCATTCGTCTCGACAGCCTTGCTCGAGAGGTCGACCATGCGATGCTGCAGCCGCACGCCGATGATCCAGCAGACTCCCGCCACGCCAAGCAGCATCAAGGCCCATCCGAGCCAGCCGCTCGACAGCGGGTAGTCCGCGATCGAGGCCATCCAAGATCCCGTGACAACCTGAGTCAGCGCCGCGAGGACGGTCAAATAGAGTTCGACCTTGACGATAGGAGGCCCGAATTCCGCGATCCATCTGGTCTTGTGAGAACCATAGACGATCGTCCCGAGCACGCCGGCGAAAACGCCGCCACCGAACAGAACCGTAGAGCTGATGATGTGGATCAGTGTCAGCGTTTGATAGAGCATGACCCGGCGTTGACCCCATGTTCAATCACGTGTTGCGGTCAGCCTGCGCGCGCGAAGGGAACGCAGCTCTCAAGCGAGCATGCAATGCCTACGAGCGAATGACAAGATTGCGGCGGAGCTCTCGGACGGGCTGAGCGATGCGTGCCCGATCCTCGATCGCCGAAGTCATATTGCTTGCGCCCGATGGTTCGAGGCGCGCAGCGGGCGCGCGCCTCGTGAGGCCTCCCAGCAGTGCCTGCGGCTGCGAACGTCATCAAGAGGAGCACGCGAGGACGACCGAACCGGTCATCGTCCTACTCGACCCCGCCCTGCGGTCGCAGCCGCATCACGGAGGGCGGCAGATTGGCGGCCAGCCACTCCGCAATCACACGCTGCTTCCTATGATACGCCAGACCGGCCGCCACCACCGCAACGCCGATCAGCGACAGCGCGAACGGAAACAGCAGCGAGTCCCTGAAGACGACGTTGGCGAGATGGCCGAGATACATCGTGATGCCGATGGCGCCGAACACGGCGTAGGCGCGGCGGACGATGATGACGGCCACGGCAAGCAAGCCGACATTCATCAGGCAGTAGATCGCCTTGCCGAGCTCGGTGGCGCCTTCGGTGGCGCTGATGCCGCCCCAGAAGGCCATCAGGCCGAACAGATGCAGCCAGAAGCCGAAGTCGCGGCTGTCGCTGGTGTAGTCGACGATCCAGGCCAGGCTGAGCATGCCCAAGCCGAACCAGATCGAGACGATGCGGCGCATCTCCCAATCGATGTGGCCGACATTGAAGATCCAGGGCGTGAGGTCCATCGACATGAACCACAGCGCCACGGAGATCACCGCATGGATGAAGGGCACGCGGTAGAAGCGCAGCGCAATGACCCCCGCTGCGACGGTGGCGAGCTCCATGAACAGCCAGCTGCCTTTGATCCAGACGTAGAAGTCGTGGACCGTGCCGGGCTTGCCGAACTTGCCCCACCAGCCGAGCTCGGCCTGGACGCCATAGACGGCGAGCGGCGCCATCGACACAGCGATGGCAATCAGCAGGCCGCCGGGGACGCGCAAGCTGCGGCGCCAGAGGTGGTCGCCGGCGAAGCCAAACGCGGCGGCGTAAGCGAGCGCGCAGGCGGTCAAAGCGCGGCCCCCCATCTGCGAGAAGGCGACCGTCGAGAACAGGCCCATGGCGCCGATCACGATCAGCGCGCCGGCATACCAGAGCAGGTGCGCGGCATCGAATTTGGCGCGGGGTGTGTTGGTGGAGGAGGCGCGCTGGTGGAGATAGGCGAGCAGGCGGTGCAGCTCGTCCGGGCTGATGGCGCCGGCGCTCGATGCGGCGCGGAGGTCGGTTTCGGAATAGGACATCGTCGTTACCTCAGGTGGTCCGCCGGAGGGCATGCGGGTCCGGTCGCGCCAACGCTGCTCGCGTTGCGCGTCACGGGCCGATGCCGGCGTGGCGGATAAGGGTGAGTGTAGCGGAACGTGAGCGACGTTCAAGAAATATTTTGAGCGACGCTCAAATATTCCTCAGGTCAAGGGTCAGTCCCCGCTCCCGCGCATCGGTTCCTGTCCGTAGGCCCGACGCCCGCACGTCACCCTCAGTGTCATTCCCCGCGCAGGCGGGGAATCCAGTACGCCGCGGCCTCTCGATCAATTGCTGCCGCCTCTGGGATACTGGATCGTCCGCCTGCGCGGACGATGACAGATGGGGTGGAACGAGCTTTTTCCGCGTCATTGCGAGCGAAGCGAAGCAATCCAGAGTCCTTGCTCCGGCCCTGGATCGCGTCGCTTCGCTCGCGATGACGACCAACCGCGACGCGAGATCTGCGGCTAACGCTGTCGAGGCCCCCGCCCGTCAATCCTTGAAATACGGCTCCACCGGGCCGTGCACCTTGATCGTCAGCGGGTTGCCGTGGCGGTCCTTGGCGGTGCCGGCGGCGACGCGGATCCAGCCTTCGCTGATGCAGTATTCCTCGACATTGGTCTTCTCGGCACCCTTGAAGCGGATGCCGACGTCGCGCGACAGGATCTCCGCGTTGTAATAGGGGCTCTTCGGATCGACCGAGAGACGGTCGGGGAAGGTGAAGGTCTCGTTGTCGCTCACAGCAGTGCCTCGATCTCTTTCTTCAACGCCTCGGGCGTGGTGGTCGGCGCATGGCGCGACACCACATGGCCAGCGCGATCGACCAGGAATTTGGTGAAATTCCATTTGATCGCCGAGCCCAGCAGGCCGGTCTTCTCGCCTTTCAGGAACTTGTACAGCGGGTGCGCCTCCGCGCCGTTGACGTCGATCTTCGCGAACAGCGGGAAGGTGACATCGTACTTCGCCGCGCAGAACGCGCCGATCTCCTCGGCCGTGCCGGGCTCCTGGGCGCCGAACTGGTTACAGGGAAAACCGAGCACGGCAAAGCCCCTGTCGGCGTAGGCGCGGTGCAGCGCTTCCAGGCCGCGGTATTGCGGCGTGAAACCGCAGGCGCTGGCGGTGTTGACGATCAGCAGCACCTGGCCTTCGAACCGCTTCAGCGGCACCTCCTCGCCCGACAGCGAGGTCGCGGTGAAATCGTAGATGCTCGCCATCGGTCAGGCCGTGACCGGATCGATCGGCGACGGCGGCGTGCCGCCGGCCTCGATGGCCTCGCCCGCGGCGAGGCACATGTCCTCACGAAAGCGCTGGCCGACGAGCTGCACGCCGACGGGAACGCGGCCGACCATGCCGGTGGAGACGACGAGGCCCGGCAGGCCGAAAAAGGGAATCGCGATCTGCGTCAACTGGGCGTGCCAGACCTGCTTGAACGACTCCTCGTCCTTGCGGTCGAGCTGGTCGGCGAACGGCAGCATGCCGGAGACGGGCATCAGCAGCAGCGGATGCTGCTCCATGAACAGGAGCCATTGCCGGGTCAGCGCGGCGCGGCGTGCCAAGGTCGCGGAGAGATCGAACGGATGCACCTTGTCGCGGTTGCCGCGCAGGCAGGCGAGCGCGCCGGGGTCGCCTTCCTTCTCCGCCGCGGCGAGCTGGGCCTCGTAGCCGTCGCCGAGCCACAGACGCGTCTGCAGCAGTGCGGCCTCCTGCATCGGCGGGGTGTCCTGGACCTCCTCGACGGTCCAGCCGGCGGCCTCGAGGCGCTTGGCAGCGTCGCGCAGCGCGGCGACCACCTCCGGCACCGGATTGAGACCGTCGGGATTGACGCAGAGCGTGACGCGCTTCGGCAGCGGCGGACCTTCGAGCGGCACCGGCATCCACCAGACATCCCGCACGTCGCGCGCCGACATCACTGAGAGCGCGATCCTGACGTCGTTGACCGTCCGGGCGAGCGGGCCGGAGACGGCGCTGATCTGCGGGCCGATCGGACGCTCCGGCAGGCAGGTGTTGAAGGCGGGGATGCGGCCGACGGTCGGGCGCAGGCCGTGGATGCCGCAGGCATAGGCCGGATAGCGCACGGAGCCGGCAATATCAGTGCCGTGGCCGATATGGCCGATGCCGGCCGCAGTGGCCGAGCCGGCGCCGCCGGAGGAGCCGCCGGGCGTGATGCCGGGGTCGCGCGGGTTCTTGGTGTGGCCATGGATGAGATTGCTGGTGAACCAGCGATAGGACACCGCAGGCGTATTGGTGCGGCCGAGCAGCACGGCGCCCGCCTTGACGAAATTGTTGACCACCGGGTTATGCGCGGTCGCGATCGCGTCCTTCTGCAGGTTGAGGCCGTTGGTGGTGGCGTAGCCCTGCTGGTCGACATTGACCTTGATGGTCACCGGCACGCCGGCGAGCGGCCCGGGATCCTCGCCGCGCGCCAGCCGGGCGTCGATCGCGTCGGCCTGCTGCAGCACGTCCGTAGGCCGATGGTCGATCACGGCGTTGATCGCGGGGTTCACCGCATCCAGCCGGGCCAGCGCCGATGTCGCGGCTTCTCGCGCGGAAACCTGTTTCGACTTGATGAGGGCGGCAAGGTCGGCAGCCGGCAGGCGCCAGAGATCGGTCATGAGGAGCTCCGTAATGGTCTGGCGTTCTTAGCGCGGCGGACAGAACGGAGAAAGCGGTCTGGGCGCGGCCCTCCTGATAGGCCTATGCAACAAAGTGCATGGGTGTTGTTGCTCCCCGCCCTCTCTTCCTCGTCATGGCCGGGCTTGTCCCGGCCATCCACGTCGTTCGGCGCCCGTGGATGGACGTGGATGCCGGGTCACGCCCGGGCATGACGGAGAAACAAACTGGCCTCGCGAAGTGTGGCGAGGAGCCGTCGCCGACGACGGACTGACTGCCCGATCGACAGCGCGGATCGATCAATACCCGTCCTGCATCGATCGATCCGGAAACAGGCTTGGTCAAGCCTGACAAACGACTTTAAGACCTCGACCAACAACATCACAAAGGGGGAAACACATGATCAGATCGGGCACCATCATGGCCGCAACATTCGTCCTCGCCGCCGCGGCCACGCTTGCGCCGCGCGCGGTCTCTGCCGAGACCTACGCCTATGTCGGCAATGCCGACAGCAACGACATCAGCGTGTTCAAGTTCGATGCAACGACCGGCGAGATGACCCTGGTGCAGACGGCGGCGTTCGCAGGCGTCGAGAAGCCGGGCTCGTCGACCCCGCTCGCGATCAGCCCGGACAGACGCGTGCTGGTCGCCGGCGTCCGCTCGCAGCCTTTCCAGGCGGAGAGCTTCGCGATCGACGGCAAGACGGGCCAGCTCACCCACATCGGCAACGGACCGCTCGCCGACAGCATGGCCAACATCGCCTTCGACCGCACCGGCAAGGTGCTGTTCAGCGCCTCCTATGGCGGCAACAAGGTGGCGGTGAATCCGCTGCAGGCGAATGGCGTGGTCGGAGCACCGAGCCAGGTGATCCCGACCGGACTGAACGCCCATGCCATCCTGCCCTCACCCGACAACCGCTTCGTGTTCGCGACCAATCTCGGCTCCGACCAGGTGCTCGGCTTCGCCTTCGATGCGGCAACGGGCACGCTGACGGCCAAGGACGCGCGGACGGTGAAGACGCCGGAGAAGTCAGGCCCGCGGCACTTCATCTTCCACCCGAACGGCAAGTTCATCTATCTGCTGCACGAGCTCAACGCGGATCTTGCAGTCTACGCCTACGACGCTGACAAAGGTACTTGGCGCGAGCAGCAGCGCATCACCACCCTGCCCCCGGGTTTCACCGGCAAGCCTTGGGCGGCCGATCTTCATGCAACGCCTGACGGGACATTCCTCTACACTTCCGAGCGCGGCTCCAACACCTTGGCCGCATTCAAGATCGATGCGGCGAGCGGGCGCGTGACCGTGATTGGCAGCGTGCCGACCGAGACCCAGCCGCGCGGCTTCGCCATCGACCCCACAGGGCGTCATCTCGCCGCCGTCGGCGAGGTGTCGAACGGCATGACGGTGTATCGGATCGATGCCACGAGCGGCGCGCTGGAGAAGGTGAAGTCCTACGCCGTCGGCAAGAAGCCGAACTGGGTGGAATTCGTCAGCCTCCCATGAGCGGCGGGTGGAGAGACCGAGCTTGTGGCCATCCTTCGAGACGCGCGCCCGAGGGCGCGCTCCTCAGGATGAGGGCGGAATGTGCGGCGAGGACTACTCTCCGCACACCGCACTGTTTACCCTGATGGTGAGGAGCGCCGTCTTCGGCGCGTCTCGAACCACGAGGACCGCTGCGGCGCGGCCTTTCCATCGGCGCTCTTTCTCCCTATATACAGCGCCATGAGCATGCCCGCCGCCCGGCCCGACCGCCATCCCCTTGCGGTTCAACATCCGGAACTCGACGATTCCTCGATCCACCTTCTCGTCCAGACCTTCTACGGCCGCGCGCGCGAGGACGAGTTGATCGGCCCGATCTTCAACCGCACGGTCGAGGATTGGGACGAGCATATCGACAAGATCAGCGATTTCTGGTCGTCGATGTTCCTGAAGACCGGCCGCTACAGCGGCGCACCGATGCGGCCGCATCTGTTGCTGGACTTGCAGGGCACGCATTTCGACCGCTGGCTGGAGTTGTTCGAGGCGACGGCCAGGGACCTGTTCGCGCCCGATCTCGCGGAACTCTTCATCATCCGGGCGCGGCGCATCGCCGACAGCTTCGAGATGGGGATCGCGAGCACGCGCGGCGATCTCGTGCGTCCCCGGCATTCGGTCTGAGCCCGACGCGCCATCAGCGGGCGCGGCGCCCCACCTCAGCCCGTTCGATCCGCGGCAACGCCGAACTGAGCAGCCTCTCCGCGCCTACGCGCGCTCAATGGCGCGTCATCGATTGCGCGGGCATGTTGAAGATCGCCTCGGAGAACGGAAACTCCAGCACGATCTCGCCATCCTCGTCGGTGACCTCGATGACGGCGGTCATCAACGCTGCATTGCCACCTTCGGTGCGCAGCAATTCCTTGATCATGTCGCGCGCCACTTCCCAGGCGCGATCGGGGTTGCGCAGCACTTCGCCGTCGGTGTCGGAGACCAGTTCCTCGCCGATCCGTGTGTTGAAGAAATATCTAGGCATCGTCAGCTTCCAATGGGGTCACACGCTGGGATTTTGAAGTCTCGAACGTCTCACAACTGCTTTATCCAGCCCATTCCACCGAAGGCTAATGGCGGAACAGGACGGCGTTGCGAAGCCATCGATCACGAATTCGTTGTTTTCGCGGCTCAATCCGGCGAAAACGACAGCAATTCGCGCTTGCGACTTCGCACTGCAATAAGCAGGCCTGAGAGGCTCAAACAAAAAGATTCCACTGGCGAACTTTTCGTAGCACGGTAGTTTAATGCTGAGGACGATAACCGTCCCATCTTGAAGGAGAGGACAATGGCCTGGAAAGCACCGAAGATCGTTGAAGTGCCGGTCGGCATGGAAATCAACATGTATGCCTGCGCCGCTCGCAAATAATTCGCGGGTGTGACGTCCCGGTCTCGCCGATCAGGACGTCGACGCTTGAGGGTGGGGATCAGCGATCGCGCGGCCCATGCGCAGGTCTCTTGCGGCAGATCCGATGTCCCACCCTCGTCACCTTCTTTGACCTGCCAGTCGTCCTGACTGCCGGTCGTGCTGCCGCTGGTAATCGCGTGCGTCACCACAGCTGAATTCCAGGAGACGGCTCATGCTTCGCCTCGTCGTCCTGGGCGCCGCCGCGGGCGGCGGAGTCCCGCAGTGGAATTGCGGCTGCGCCGTGTGCCGCGCCGCGCGCACCTCACATCCCGAGATCCGCAACAGCCAAGCCTCGGTCGCCGTCAGCGCCGATGGCGCCAACTGGTTCCTGATCAACGCCTCGCCGGACCTGCGCCAGCAGGTGACCCAGACGCCGCAGCTGCATCCGAAGCCGGGTGCGTTGCGCCACAGCCCGATCGCGGGCGTGATCCTCACCAATGGCGAGATCGATGCGGTCACGGGGCTGTTGTCGATGCGCGAGAGCTCGCCTTTTTCGATCCATGCGCACCCCAAGGTGCTTGCGATCCTCCGCTCCAACAACATCTTCGATGTGCTGAAGGAGGAGACAGTCAAGCGCGTGCCGATCGTGATCGACGTTCCGTTCCGCCCCTTGCTGCAGGACGGCACGCCGTCGGGACTGGAGATCACCGCCTTCGCCGTGTCCGGCACCAGCGCCTGGTATCTGCGCGACAAGCAGCATCCCGGCGGCAGCTCCTCCACCGGCGACACGCTCGGCTTGAGGATCGAGGACGTCGACAGCGGGCAATATGCCTACGTCATCGCCGCCTGCGCCGACGTCGACTTTGACTTGAAAACGAGATTGAAAGGCGCGCCGCTGGTGCTGTTCGACGGCACGGTGTGGCGCGATGACGAGATGATCCAGGCCGGACTCGGCAACAAGACCGGGCAGAGCATGGGACATATCGCGATGTCCGGAGAAAGCGGCGCGATCAAGCAACTGGCGGACCTCGGGATCGGCAGGAAGATCTTCCTGCACATCAACAACTCCAATCCGGCGTGGCTGCACGCCTCACCCGAGCGGCAAACGTTGGAACGCGAGGGATGGGAAATCCCCGCTGAAGGGATGGAGATCGTACTGTGAGTGAGGTCAATCTGAGCGGAATGACGGCGCTGTCGATCGGCCGCGGCGTCACGCTGAACAATGCGAGCGAACTGGAAGCCGCGCTGCGCCACATCGGGGCGACGCGCTATCACAATCATCACCCGTTCCATAAGCTGCTGCACGGCGGCAAGCTGAACAAGGGCCAGGTCCAGGCCTGGGCGCTGAACCGCTACTACTACCAGTCGACGATCCCGCTGAAGGACGCGATGGTGATGACCCGCTTCCGCGACCGCGCCACGCGGCTGGAATGGCGGCACCGCATCGAGGATCATGATGGCGACGTCGGCAGCGAGGGCGGCATCGAGCGCTGGATCAAGCTGACCGAGGGCCTCGGCCTCGATACGGCCTATGTGGAATCCACCGAAGGCATCCTGCCGGCGACGCGCTTCGCGGTGGAGGCCTATGTGCATTTCTGCCGTGACCGCTCGCCGCTGGAGGCGATCGCCTCGTCGCTGACCGAGCTGTTCGCGCCGAGCATTCACGAGGAGCGCATCTCCGGCATGCTCGAGCACTACAATTTCGTCAACAACGACACGATGAGCTACTTCAAGCGCCGCCTCACCCAGGCGCCGCGCGACGCCAACTTCGCCCTGCACTACGTCAAGGAGCACGCCACCACGCCGGAGCAGCGCGCCGCCGTCTGCAACGCGCTGATCTTCAAGACCAACGTGCTGTGGGTGCAGCTCGACGCGCTGTATCACGCCTATGTCGAGGGCCACATCCCGCCGGGCGCGTTCGTGCCGAAGGAGGGATGATCGTGTTGTTCGCGGCTTTCTCAGCAACACCGGTGCCACCCTCCCCTGGAGGGGGAGGGTCGCATCGCGCGAAGCGCGAGGCGGGGTGGGGTGAAGCCACCAGCCGTGGTGCGCGTGGAAAGATCACCCCACCCCGTTGCGCATCGCAAGCGATGCGCAACGACCCTCCCCCTCCAGGGGAGGGTGGGGACCGCCGATGCCGGAGCATCGGACCGAACGCACCCGTCGCTATTTAGAGACCCCGCCATGGCTCCGCGTCACATCCAGGTCACCGAAACCAGCCGCGTGGTGCTGCCGCGGCATACCAAGCTGAAGTATGACGAGACGCGGCAGGTCTGGGTGATCCTGGCGCCGGAGCGGGTGCTGGCGCCGGATGAGATCGCGGTCGAGGTGCTGAAGCTGTGCGACGGCGCGCGCAGCGTCGCCGGCATCATCGACGAGCTCGCGGCGAAATACGCGGCGCCGCGCGACGTCATCGCGACCGACGTCGTGGCGATGCTGCAGGATCTCGCCGACAAGGGCTTTCTCACCGAGGTTCGGGAGACCACATCATGACCGAACTGACCGACACATCACCGCAGATCGACAGCAATGATGGCATCGCCGTGCTGGAGCGCCGCGGCTCGGTCGCCGAGACCTACGGCATTCCGCTCGCGGTGCTGCTCGAACTCACGCATCGCTGCCCGCTGCAATGCCCCTATTGCTCCAACCCGCTGGAGCTCGATCGCGCTGGACAGGAGCTGACGACAGCCGAATGGAAGAAGGTGCTGTCCGAACTCGCCGAGATCGGCGTGCTGCAGGTGCATTTCTCCGGCGGCGAACCGACCGCGCGCAAGGACATCGTCGAGCTGGTGCAGCACGCCAATGATGTCGGGCTCTACACCAACCTCATCACTTCGGCGGTGCTGCTGACGCGCGAGCGGCTGAAGGAGCTGGCCGACGCCGGGCTGTGCCACGTGCAGATCAGCTTCCAGGGCAACGAGCCGGGAGTCGCCGACCGCGTCGGCGGCTACAAGGGCGGTCACGCCAAGAAGCTCGAAGTGGCGCGCTGGACCAGGGAGCTCGATCTGCCGCTGACGGTCAACGCCGTGATGCACCGGCAGAACCTGCATCAGTTGCCCGACATCATCCAGATGGCGGTCGATCTCGACGCCGACCGGCTCGAGGTCGCCAACGTTCAGTACTACGGCTGGGCCTTGAAGAACCGCGCCAGCCTGATGCCGACCTACGAACAGCTGGAACAGACCGATCGTCTGGTCGAAGAGGCGCGCGAGCGGCTGAAGGGCACGCTGACGATCGACTACGTCGTGCCGGACTACTACGCGCTGCGGCCGAAGAAGTGCATGGGCGGCTGGGGCCGACAGTTCTTCAACATCTCACCGTCGGGCAAGGTGCTGCCGTGTCATGCGGCCGAGAGCATCGCCGGGCTCGACTTCATGTCGGTGCGGTCGAACAATTCGATCGCCTGGATCTGGCAGAACTCGGAAGCCTTCAACCGCTATCGCGGCACCGGCTGGATGAAGGAGCCGTGCAAGAGCTGCGAGTTCCGCGAGATCGATTTCGGCGGCTGCCGCTGCCAGGCGTTTGCGCTGACCGGCGACGCCGGCAATACCGACCCGGCCTGCACCCTGTCGCCGCTGCACGAGAGCATCTTCAAGCAGGCCGAGCGCGATGCGGCCTCCGGCCAGGACCGCTTCCTGTATCGCAACTTCGCCGGCGGCACGCCCGAGAGCAACGATGCCTGACGCCGAAGCCGGCCGCGCTTCCGCGCGCCGCAGCAGCGATCCGTTCGCGCCGCTGACCTCGGAATGGCTTGACGTCTCCGGCGGGCACCAGATCTATGTCGAGAGCAGCGGCCGCGCCGGTGGCATTCCCGCAGTGTATCTGCACGGCGGCCCCGGTTCCGGCTGCCAACCGGATCACCGTCGCCTGTTCGACCCCGAGCGCTTCCATGCCGTGCTGTTCGACCAGCGCGGCGCCGGCCGCTCGCGCCCCGCGCGCAGCCGCGACAACAACACCCTGCCCGATCTGATCGGCGACATGGAGGCGATCCGCGCCAAGTTCGGCTTCGAAAAGTGGATCGTCGCGGGCGGCTCGTGGGGCGCGACATTGGCGCTGGCCTATGCGCAGGCACATCCGGACCGCGTAACGGGGCTGGTGCTGCGCGCGACCTTTCTCGGCACCCGCGCCGAGGTGGAGATGGCGTTCGGCGAGACCTTGGCTCGCTTCCATCCCACGCTCCACCGCGACTTCCTGGAGATGCTGCCGGAGACCGAACGCGCCAATCCCTGCGAGGCCTATTTCCGCCGCATCCTCGATCCTGATCCGGCCATCCACGGCCCGGCCGCGCGCGCCTGGCACGACACCGAGCGGGCGCTGTCCGAGGTCAAGCCGGCGCGCGCCCATCTCGATCGGCTCGCCATCCGCTCCGGCAGCGCGCTGCCGGCGACGCCGTTCATGGAGGCGCACTATTTTTCTCAGGACAGCTTCATGGCGCCCGACCAGTTGCTTCGCGATGCGACCAAACTCGCCGGCATTCCCGGCATCATCGTGCAGGGGCGTTACGACCTGCTCTGCCCGCCCTCAACCTCCGCGCGGCTCGCCGAGGCCTGGCGCGACGCCGAAATCCGTGTCGTCGAAGCCGCAGGTCACAATCTTTATGACCCCGGCATCCGCGATGCGGTCATGAAAGCCATCTGCGATCTGGCGACGCGCGCGACTGCGCCTTAAACACATCACTCATTCCCCTCATGCTGAGGTGGCGCGTCAGCGCCGTCTCGAAGCATGAAGCCCGCGACACTTCGGGCCTCATGCTTCGAGACGGCCGCCTTTGGCGGCCTCCTCAGGATGAGGATCAGCCACACGCTCAGGGAGCCTCGAGATGCCCATCGCCGGCAAAGGCATGCTGTTGACGTCGATGAACATCGACGCCGCTCACGAGGCCGACTTCAACCGCTGGTATGACAGCGAGCATCTCGAGGAGCGCGTCGCGATCCCCGGCTTCATCGAGGCGCGACGCTATGTCGCCGAGCAGGGTAGCCCGAAATATCTCTGCCTGTACTCGGCAGAAACCATCGATGTGCTCGACAGCGCGCCCTATCGCGCGCGGCTCGAGGCGCCGACGGAATGGTCCAAGGCCGTCATGGCGCGGTTCAAGAACATGATCCGCAGCGTCGCGCGGATTACGATCTCGAAAGGAGCCGGCCGCGGCGCGGTGCTCGGCCTCATCCGGCTGCGACCCAAACCGGGACAGGACGACGCGCTGCGAGATGCGCTGCAGATCGAGCTCGATCCGCGCGAACTGAAGGGCGTGATCTCGATGCACCTGCTCGAAGGCGATGCTGATCTCTCGGGTCCCGCGGCTGGCGTCCCAGCAACCTCGCGCGATGCCGACTGGTTCATCCTGATCGACGGCACCGACAGCCACGCCATCGCGACGCTGATGACGACGCGCTTTGCGGCGATCGATGGGCCATTGGCGACGCAGATTTCAGCCGGCATTTATCGCCTGATGTGGGACCTGAGCCGCGCTGATATCGCTACCAACTAAGTCAGTCCCGCTCTCTCTCCACGCGTCATGGCCGGGCTTGTCCCGGCCATCCACGTCGTTCGGCAAACTGGGAGGGACGTGGATGCCCGGGTCAAGCCTGGGCATGACGAGCAGTTTGACGAGTGCTTCCGGAGTCCTTGGCACATTGGTCATATCGACCCGGCTGTCATCGTCCGCGAAAGCGGACGATCCAGTACGCCGTGACACCTCGGTTCGATTACATCTGCCACGGAGTACTGGATGCTCCGCCTTCGCGGATCATGACAGCAGTGGAGCCGGCGAAAGCTTGTCCGGGAACACGGGGGGTTTGAGGGCGACCTCGTCTCATCGCAACATTTCGCGATACATTCACGCGGCAAACAAATGACGGTCGCACATCCCGCATCGCAACACGTGGCCGCATCGCGCCTGCAATGCGGCATTGCACCACTGTTCATGACCACCAGCCCTGCAAATTTGCCTTTGTGTGCGCCTTGGAATGGCTCTAGTCTGATAAGACTATTCAATTGAGCCATTCAAAAAACAGAAGGGCGACGATCAGGGCCTGCTCCGGACCTCAACCGATCCTCTGCTGATCCTGATCATCAGTCGTCCTCACGTCAGGAAGGCCGTGCGCTCGTGGTTCGCCGCGCGGACAGGGTAGGAATGAGAGCGACTGATATCTCGGCGCCCGACTACTTTCACAAAGTGGTCGATTGCCAATGGGCTTGTCCCGCACACACGCCGGTCCCCGAATACATCCGCCTGATCGCCGAGGGTCGCTACAGCGACGCCTACATGATCAATTGGAAGTCGAACGTCTTCCCCGGCATCCTCGGACGCACCTGCGATCGCCCCTGCGAGCCCGCCTGCCGACGCGGACGCGTCGAGGAGAGCCCGGTTGCGATCTGCCGGCTGAAACGCGTCGCCGCCGACTTCAAGGACGACGTGCAGGAGCGCATGCCGCGCCCTGCCCCGAAGAACGGCCGGCGCATCGCGCTGGTCGGCGGCGGACCGGCGTCGCTGACCGTCGCGCGCGACCTCGCGCCGCTCGGCTATCACTGTACCGTGTTCGACGCCGATCCCAAGCCCGGCGGCATGATGCGCTCGCAGATTCCAAAGTTCCGCCTGCCGGATAGCGTGATCGACGAGGAGACGGGCTATGTGCTCAGCCTCGGGGTAGACTACAAGGCCGGCCATCGCATCGACAGCCTGAAGGCGCTCCTCGCCGAGAATTACGACGCCATCTTCATCGGCTCCGGCGCGCCACGGGGCCGCGAGCTGAACATTCCCGGCCGCAAGGAAGCCGCCGCCAACATTCATCTCGGCATCGACTGGCTGTCCAGCGTGTCGTTCGGCCACATCGACAAGATCGGCAAGCGCGTGATCGTGCTCGGCGGCGGCAACACCGCGATGGACTGCTGCCGCACCGCGCGCCGGCTCGGCGGCGAGGACGTCAAGGTCATCGTGCGCTCCGGCTTCGAGGAGATGAAGGCGTCACCCTGGGAGAAGGAAGACGCCCTGCACGAGGACATTCCGATCCTCAACTACCTCGTGCCGGTGGCCTTCACGCAAGACAATGGCAAGCTGACCGGCGTCACCTTCCAGAAAGTGAAGGCCGAGTATGACGACAAGGGCCGCCGCTCGCTGGTGCCGTCGGGCGAACCGGATCAGACGTTCGAATGCGACGACGTGCTGGTCGCCGTCGGCCAGGAGAATGCCTTCCCCTGGATCGAAGCCGATTGCGGCATCGAGTTCGACAAATGGCACATGCCCAAGGTCGATCCGACCACCTTCGTCTCGACCAATCCAAAAGTGTTCTTCGGTGGCGATGCCGCGTTCGGCCCGAAGAACATCATCTGGGCGGTCGCGCAGGGCCATGAGGCGGCGCTGTCGATCCACCGCCTGCTCTCGGGCGAGGACATCACCGAGCGGCCGCTGCCCGAGGTGCATGTCTCGTCGCAAAAGATGGGCATCCATGAATGGAGCTATGACAACGACGTTTCGCCGGAAAAGCGCTTCAAGGTGCCGCACCGCGACAAGGTCGTTGCGCTGAAGGACATCCGCGCGGAGGTCGAGCTCGGCTACGACGTCAAGCTCGCGCTCGGTGAGGCGCATCGCTGCCTGAACTGCGACGTGCAGACGGTGTTCTCCAACACGCTGTGCATCGAATGCGACGCCTGCGCCGACATCTGTCCGATGGACTGCATCACCTTCACCGAGAATGGCGAGGAGGCCGATCTGCGCGCGCGGCTGCGGGCGCCGTCGCTGCATCCCGACCAGGATCTCTACGTGTCATCGGATCTGAAGACCGGGCGCGTGATGGTGAAGGATGAGGACGTCTGCCTCCATTGCGGCCTGTGCGCCGAACGCTGCCCCACCGGTGCGTGGGACATGCAGAAATATTTCATCGAGACGACTCACGCAGGTAACGCATGTCCCAGCAAGCGCCGCTCAGCAGCGTAAACGACTTCGTCGTCCGCTTCGCCAACGTCAACGGCTCCGGTTCGGCCAGCGCCAACGAGCTGTTCGCGCGCGCCGTGCTCCGCCACGGCGTGCCGGTCAGCCCCCGCAACATCTTCCCCTCCAACATCCAGGGCCTGCCGACCTGGTACGAGGTGCGCGTCACCGAAGCGGGCCATCTCGGCGCGCGCGGCGGCGGCACCGATCTGATGGTGGCGATGAACCCGCAGACCTGGGACAAGGATGTCGCCGGCATCGTGCCGGGCGGCTACCTGTTCTACGATTCGACCAAGCCGATGCCGTCGACCAAGTTCCGCGACGACGTCACCGTGATCGGCGTGCCGCTGACCGCGATCACCAACTCGACCTATTCGGACCCGCGCCAGCGCCAGCTGTTCAAGAACATCATCTATCTCGGCGCGCTCTCCGCCCTGCTTGAGATGGACCCGAAGCTGATCGAGCAATTGATCGGCGAGCAGTACAAGGGCAAGGAGAAGCTGCTCTCCTCCAACGTCCATGCGCTGCATCTCGGCCGCGACTGGGCGCTGCAGAACCTGAAATGCCCGATCGGCCTGCGCATCCGCAAGGCGGACAAGGTCGGCGACCGCATCTTCATCGAGGGCAACAATGCCGCCGCGCTCGGCGCCGTCTATGGCGGCGCCACCGTCTGCGCATGGTATCCGATCACGCCGTCATCGTCGGTGGCCGAGGCGTTCACCAATCACTGCAAGAAGCTGCGGCATGATCCGGAGACGGGCCAGGCCAAATACGCCATCGTGCAGGCCGAGGACGAACTCGCCTCGATCGGCATGGTGGTCGGCGCCTCCTGGAACGGCGCTCGCGCCTTCACCACGACATCGGGCCCGGGCGTCTCGCTGATGACCGAGTTCATCGGCCTGTCCTACTTCGCCGAGATCCCGGCCGTGATCATGAACGTGCAGCGCGCCGGCCCCTCGACGGGCATGCCGACGCGGACACAGCAATGCGACCTGATCGCCTGCGGCTATGCCTCGCACGGTGATACCAAGCATGTGATGTTGTTCCCCGAGGATCCCGCGGAAGCGTTCGAATTCGCGGCTGCATCGTTCGATCTGGCCGAGCGGCTGCAGACCACCGTTTTCCTGATGCTCGATCTCGACATCGGCATGAACCAGCGGCTGTGCCGGCCGCTGAAATGGGACGACGCCAAGCAGTATGACCGCGGCAAGGTGATGACCGCCGAGATGCTCGAGGAAGGCCGCGATTTCGGCCGCTACCTCGACGTCGACGGCGACGGCATCCCGTTCCGCACCCTTCCAGGCACGCATCCGACCAAGGGCTCCTATTTCACCCGCGGCACTTCGCGCGACCGCTACGCACGCTATTCGGAGGAAGGCGCCGTCTATGCCGACAACGTGCAGCGCCTGCTGCGCAAGTTCCAGACGGCACAGGACATGGTGCCGCGGCCCTTGCAGGCCAATGCGGCCAAGCCGTCCAAGTATGGCGTGATCTATTTCGGCTCGACCGCGCCGGCGATGGACGAGGCCATCGAACTCCTGGAGGCGCGCGGCCACCAGCTCGATCGGCTGCGCATCCGCGCGTTCCCGTTCCATTCGAGCGTGGCGAGCTTCATTGCCGAGCACGACTTCGTCTACGTGGTCGAGCAGAATCGCGATGCGCAGTTGCGTCAGCTGATCGTCACCGAGAACGGCATCGATCCGGTCCGTCTGGTGCCGATCCTGCACTATGACGGCACCCCGATCACCGCGCGCTTCATCGCGGATGCGATCGGCACCCATCAGGACCAGATCAAGGTCACCCCGCTGCGCAAGGCGGTGTCGTGATGGTTTACCCGCATTCTCCTCGCGTCATGCCCGGGCTTGACCCGGGCATCCATCTCCTTCCCGGCTCGACGTGGATGGCCGGCACAAGCCCGGCCATGACGGCCGTGAGCGACACGGTGCTCTCATGACCTACATCGCAAAGCCGACATTCCAGCATCCGGGCATCAAGAAGAACGAGCTCGGCTATAGCCATCGCGACTACGAAGGCAAGATCTCGACCTTGTGTGCCGGCTGCGGCCACGACTCGATCACGGCGTCGATCATCGAGGCCTGCTTCGAGCTGTCGATCGAGCCGCATCGGGTGGCAAAGATCTCGGGCATCGGCTGCTCGTCGAAGACGCCGGATTATTTCCTCGGCAATTCGCACGGCTTCAACACCGTGCATGGCCGCATGCCCTCGGTGCTGACCGGCGCCAACCTCGCCAACCGCGAACTGATCTATCTCGGCGTGTCCGGTGACGGCGATTCCGCCTCGATCGGCTTCGGCCAGTTCGCGCATGCGATCCGGCGCGGCGTGAACATGACCTATATCGTCGAGAACAACGGCGTCTACGGCCTGACCAAGGGCCAGTTCTCAGCGACCGCCGACCGCGGCTCGAAGTCGAAGAAGGGCGTCACCAACACGGACAACCCGATCGACCTCGTCGGCATCGCGCTGCAGCTCGGGGCCACCTATGTGGCGCGCTCGTTCTCCGGCGACAAGAAGCAGCTGGTGCCGATCATCGAAGGCGCGATCCGGCACAAGGGCGCCGCCTTCATCGACGTGATCAGCCCGTGCATCGCCTTCAACAATCACGCGGGCTCGACCAAGAGTTTCGACTATGTCCGCGAGCACAATGACGCCGTGAACCGGCTCGACGTGCTGACCGGGCGCGACCCGATCGAGATCGACCAGGATCCCGGCACGGTGCAGATCGTCGAGCAGCACGACGGCTCGCGGCTGGCGCTGCGCAAGCTCGACGCCGACTACGATCCGCACGACCGCCTGGGCGCCATGACCTTCCTGCAGAAGCATGCGGCGCAGGGCCAGATCGTGACAGGATTGTTGTATGTCGATCCCGAAGCGGACGACCTGCACAGCCACCTCAACACGGTGGAGCGGCCGTTGAACCGGCTGGAGGCGGCGGATCTGTGCCCGGGGCAGAGCGTGCTCGACAAGATCAATGCGAGCCTGCGTTAGCAGAGGAAAGCCCTGCTTGGACACATCACGCTTGGCTGCTCACCCCGCGTGAACCCAATCCTCGGGGGGCAAGTGCAGCGCCGTCCTCGGTGCGCCCCCTCACGGTGAGGAGCGTCGCCCTTGCGACGCGTCTCGAACCGCGAGGCCCGAGCTGTGGCCTTGCCCTTCGAGACGCCCGCCTGCGGCGGGCTCCTCAGGGTGAGGGTGAAGAGCATTTGCTGGGGCAAGAGAAGCAAGCCGCCGAAGTTCTTCACCAGCAGGCTGCGCATAATGAGCGAGACTACGCCCGCAGCGCATTCGCCCACACGCGGTCGAGCTGCGCGATCGCTTCCGGCAGCGGCAGCGCCGACAGCGACTCGTCATCACCGCTGACAAGTCCGAACTCGCGCAGCCTGATCAACGCCTCATCGATATTGAACGCCCGCCCCAGTCCGAACATCTGCTGCAATAATTCCTCGACATGGCTCCCCAGTGCCGCCCGGCTCAGCGGCACCGCCGCCAGCAGCAGGCCACCATAGGCCAGCACCGCCTCCTTCCAGTCCTGGTCCTCGGCCTCGCCGATCAAATAGTTGAAGATGCCGGAATTATTGTTGACGTTGCGGAAGTAGATGTTGTCCGTGACCTGCTTCTGATGAATCAGCGACTGGCGATGGAAGTTGCCCCATTGCCGCAGGATGAAGGCGCCGAGCGCGAACAGGCCGGACAGCGCCGCCAGCGCCTGCTCGGTGTCGTTGTCGTGCACGGTGCCGCTGAGGCCGAGATAGAAGCCGGCGACGATGAACAGCACCGTAAGCGTCGATGCCAGCTTGAGCAGGATCGGCACGCCGCCGACCAGCGCCGGCACCCCGAGCGTGAGCTGCTCGCGCAGGCCCATGACGACGCGGACGTTCGGCAGCAGCGCTTCGAGATCGAAGCGCGCGATGTGGCGGAAATATTTGAACAGCACCGCCCCGCCGCGGATCTTGTTGCGGCCGCGCCAGGCGGCGGTCTTGCGCTTCTTCTTGGTGGGCTCGTCGGGCCTGGTCGCGACCATCAGGATGATGTCGTCATAGACCTCGATGTCCTGCTTGCGCCGCCGCAGGCCATAGAGCATGGGCACCTCGATGGTCTCTTGATGCGTGCCCCGCCGGAACATGCGGACGGCGCGAAAGTCGGAGACCGGCGCCCTCAGCTTGACCCTGACAAGCGCGTGCTCGGCGAAGGCGCGCTCGATCTCATCGTGGCTGATCTCGATGAAATTGGCTTCGCCCAGCACCCGGACGAATTCGTCGGTGAGGTTGCAATAGGCGGTGTCGAGCTCCTGGGCGGAGCGATGGCGGCCGGCGGGGACCTCGGGATCGAAGTCGAAATAGACGTCGCGCAGCCGATCGAGCTCGTCGAAATATTCGTGGTGCAGGATGGCGCCGAGCATGTGCGCCAACCGGCGCAGCTCGGCCGCCTGGGCATCATCCAGGCCGCCATGCGCAATGACGGCATCCAGGACGTCGGACTTGCGTATCGGAATGAACCGGTCCCGCCGATCCGTTGCCGCCGTCTCCTTTGCTCCAACCACGCCTTATGCCCGAGCCTTGATCATCGTCCGCAACGGCCGGCTGTAACCACTCGGCCAACGGCGGGCACCATAGCGGGCTCGTCAGCCTTGCGCCACTCGACGCGGGATGGAAAAGCTCGCGGAGGCCGACCGGGAAGGAAAGATCATGACCGATGATGTAGAGACGGTGTCAGCATTTCGCGCCATTCGCGCCATTGATTACACGGTGATCCTCGCCCGCGACTGGGACGTCATGCGGCCGTTCTACGAGGAGGTCCTGGGCTTCCCGCTGCTCCGGGAATTGTCGCAGGGGTGGATCGAATTCCAGGTCGGCTCCAACACGCTCGCGCTCGCTCGGCCGCAGCGGCTGAGATCGGACCAGCCGACCCCGCCGGGAAGCGCGGCGCTTCAGCTCGCCTTCAAGGTCGGACGCGACGACGTCGACCGCTGCGCAGCCGAGCTGACCGCGAAGGGCGTCGCGCTCATGGAGCCGCCGAGGGACCAGCCCTTCGGCCATCGGACGCTGTTCTTCAGGGATCCCGACGGCAATCTGCTGGAGATCTTCGCGGAAATCTGACGTCGCTCAGGGCATGGCGGCCGCGCTACGCGGCCGCCGGTTGTATCCGGGGATTGAGCACGTACTCCTTCAGCACCTTGTCGGTGGCGGCGTCGACCTCGACCAGCGACACGTCGTAGCTCCAGAGATCGGCGAGATGCTGCAGCACGCGCTTGGTGTCGGTCTCGCTGAGCTGCGCGCCCTTCACCACCGTATGCCGCAGCATCAGACGACGGTCGCCCGCGAGGTCGACGTCGACCACCTCGATGTTGGGATCGATGTAGCCCACGTCATATTGCTTCGACAGTTCGCGGCGGATGCGGCGATAGCCGCGCTCGTCATGGATGGCATCGACCAGGATGCCAGCGCGCTCGGCCGGATCGTCATGCAGATGGAACAGGCGCAACTGCCGGATCAGAGCCGGGCTCAGGAACTGGCTGATGAAGCTTTCGTCGCGATAATTGGCCCAGACGTCACGCAGCACCGCCATCTCGTCGCCGGTGCCGGCGATGTCCGGAAACCACTCGCGATCCTCCTCGGTCGGATCCTTCACGATGCGCTCGATGTCCTGCATGATCGCAAAGCCGAGCGCGTAAGGATTGAAGCCGGAGAAGCGCGGATCGTCGAACTCCGGCTGGAACACGACGTTGGTGTGCGACTGCAGGAATTCCAGGAAATTGCCGTCGGTGAGACGACCCTCCTGGTGCAGGCGACTCATGATGCGATAGTGCACGTAGGTCGCCGTGCCCTCGTTCATCACCTTTGTCTGGCCCTGCGGATAGAAATACTGCGCGATGTGGCGGACGATGCGCAGCAATTCGCGCTGCCAGGGCGCCAGTCGCGGCGCTGATTTCTCCAGGAAATAGAGCAGATTCTCCTGCGGCAGGCCCAGCAGCGCGCGGCGGCGCTCGACATTCAGCACCGCGCTGGTCTTGGCCGGCCCTGTCGGCACCGTGCGCCAGAGATCGTTGAACTGCTCCTCTTCGTAGAGCCTTCGCTTGCCGGCGCGCTTCTCCTCCTCGCGGAAGTCGAGCTTCTTCTTGCCGGGATAGCGGTCGACGCCGTGCGACATCAGCGCATGCGCGGCATCGAGCGTGTGCTCGACCGCGAGCCGGCCGAACCGATCCTCGCATTGCGCGATGTAGCCGCGGGCAAAGTCGAGATAGTCCAGGATGCCGTCGGCATCGGTCCACTGCTTGAACAGGTAGTTGTTCTTGAAGAAGTGGTTGTGGCCAAACGCCGCGTGCGCGATCACCAGCGTCTGCATCGTCGCCGTGTTCTCCTCCATCAGGTAGGAGATGCACGGCGAGGAGTTGATCACGATCTCATAGGCGAGGCCCATCAGGCCCTTGCGATACGAGGCCTCGTGATACGCGAAGTGCTTGCCGAACGACCAGTGCTTGTAGAACAGGGGCATGCCGACCGAGGAATACGCGTCGAGCATCTGCTCGGCGGTGATCACCTCGATCTGGTTGGGATAGGTGTCGAGCCCGAGCTCCTTGTGCGCCACGGTCTCGCAGGCATCGTGGATGCGCTGCAAGGTGAGGAAGTTCCAGTCTGCGCCTTCGAACAGAAGCCCACTCATGACGCGGCCCTCTCCTGCGTCGTGCCGCGACGCTGAAACAGATCGTGAAAGACCGGGAAGATCTCGCTGCGGTCGCGCACCTTGCGCATCGACAGCGGCTCGCCATTGGCGCGCAGCCGTTCATAGAGCGACCACAGCGCCGAATCGGGCATCTCGAACGAATAGGTGCCGGATTCGCCGACCTCGAGATAGGCGAAGAATTGCGACACCGGCAGGATGTTGTCGGTCAGCAGCCGCGCGACGTTCTCCGAATCCGAGGTTGCGTTGTCGCCGTCCGAGGCCTGCGCCGCATAGATGTTCCAGTCCGACGGGCGGAAGCGCGAGCGGACGATGTCGTGCATGCATTGCAGGGCGCTCGACACCAAGGTGCCTCCGGACGCCGGGCCGTAGAAGAAGGTCTGCTCATCGACCTCCTCGGCGCGGTCGGTGTGACGGATGAACACGATCTCGACATGGCGGTAGCGCCGCGTCAGGAAGACGTAGAGCAGCATGTAGAACCGCTTGGCGAGGTCCTTCATGTGCTCGGACATCGAGCCGGAGACGTCCATCAGGCAGAACATCACCGCCTGCGCAATCGGCTTCGGCACCGCCTCGAAGCGGCGATAGCGAATGTCGATCGGATCGATGAAGGGAATGCGCTTGGCCTTCGCCTTCAACGCTTCGAGCTCGGCCGCGAGCGCGGCCTTCTTCTCCTCGTCGGTCTCCTGCTCCATCTGGGCTTCGAGCTCGGCAATCGCCTCGGGCCGCGGCCGGCGCAGCGCGACGCGGCGGGCGAGCGCGCGGGTCACCGTGCGGCTGACCGAAATGTTGGCCGGTGAACCCGATGTCGAATAGCCCGCGCGCACCAGCCCTTCGCTCTCGGCCTCGGCAAACTTGCGCTTGGCGAGATCGGGCAGCTCAAGATCGTCGAGGAACAGGTTGACGAATTCCTCCTTGCTGAGCACGAAGCGGAACGCATCCTCGCTGTCGCCCTGCCCCGGCCCCGACTTGCGGCCGCTGCCGTCGCCGGAACGCGGCAGGATGTCGCCCTCGACGAACTTCTTGTTGCCCGGCAACACCATGTCGCGGGTGCCGCCCTCGCGGCGAAGGCGCGGCTCGTCCATGCCGTCGAGCGGGATCGAGACCTCGCCGCCCTCCAGCACGTCCTTGATGTCGCGGTCCTGCGAGGTCTTCTTGACCGCTCCCTGAACCAGGGCCTTGGCGCGGCGCAAAAATCGTTGGCGGTTTTCCAGACTTTTGCCGCCCGGATTCAGGCGCCGATCAATAATGTGCATGACCACGTTCCATACGCCTCCTGCTGCAGCGGCTTCTGCTCCTGCTCTCCCCCGCCGCGATGCGCAATACGGTGTCGGATCCGGCACCGCATCAGCATCATCCGCCTGCTCGACGCTTCGCCTTGCAGCTCAGCGTCGACCGTTCCGCATCGACCGCAGTCCAGGCGCCGACGCTCCTCCGATGGCCTACAGCTCATGCAGTGAACACCGGCGCCGCACCACGATCAACCCGCCTGCTTCACGCGCATGTACCACTCGACCAGCCGGCGGACCTGCCGCTCGGTGTAGCCGCGCTCGACCATGCGCGCGACGAAGTCGTCGTGCTTCTTCTCGGTCTCGCCGTCCTTCTTGCTGCCGAACGAGATGACCGGAAGCAGATCCTCGACCTGGGAGAATATCCTCTTTTCGATGACCTCGCGGATCTTTTCGTAGGAGGTCCATGACGGATTTTTTCCGCCGTTCTGGGCCCGGGACCGCAGCGAGAACTTGACAACCTCGTTGCGGAAGTCCTTCGGGTTGGCGATCCCTGCCGGCTTCTCGATCTTGGTCAGCTCCTGGTTCAACAGCTCGCGATTGAGCAGCTGTCCCGTATCGGGATCCTTGAAGTCCTGATCCTCGATCCAGGCGTCGGCGTAGTCGACGTAGCGGTCGAACAGGTTCTGGCCATAATCGGAGTAGGATTCCAGATAGGCCTTCTGGATCTCGTGCCCGATGAACTCGGCATAGCGCGGCGCGAGGTCGGCCTTGATGAATTCGAGATAGCGCTTCTCGACCTCCTCCGGCAGCTGCTCGCGCTTGATCGACTGCTCCAGCACGTACATCAGGTGAACCGCGTCGGCGGAGACTTCCGACGTGTCGTGGTTGTAGGTCGCGGCCAGCACCTTGAACGCAAAGCGGGTCGAGATGCCGTCCATGCCCTCGTCGACGCCGGCGGCATCGCGATATTCCTGGACGCTGCGGGCCTTCGGATCGGATTCCTTCAGGCTCTCACCATCATAGATCCGCATCTTGGCATAGAGCGTCGAGTTTTCGTGCTTGCGGAGCCGCGACATGACCGAGAAACGGGCCAATGTCTCCAGCGTCGCCGGCGCACAGGGGGCGGTGGCGAGCTCGGAGCCCTGGATCAGCTTCTCGTAGATCTTTCGCTCCTCGGTGACGCGCAGACAGTACGGCACCTTGATCACGCAGATGCGGTCGATGAAGGCTTCGTTGTTCTTGTTGGTCTTGAAGCTCTGCCACTCCGCCTCGTTGGAGTGGGCGAGGATCACGCCATTATAGGGAATCGCACCGATGTTCTCGGTACCGATATAGTTGCCTTCCTGCGTCGCCGTCAGCAGCGGGTGCAGCATCTTGATCGGCGCCTTGAACATCTCGACGAATTCGAGAATGCCCTGGTTGGCGCGGTTGAGACCGCCCGAATAGCTATACGCATCCGGATCGTTCTGCGCGTAGGTCTCCAGCTTGCGGATGTCGACCTTGCCGACCAGCGAGGAGATGTCCTGGTTGTTCTCGTCACCCGGCTCGGTCTTGGCGATGCCGATCTGGCGAAGCCGCGACGGCTGGATCTTGGCGACGCGGAATTGCGAGATGTCGCCGCCGAAGGCTTCCAGCCGCTTGTAGCACCACGGGCTCATCAGACCGGACAGACGGCGGCGGGGAATGCCGTATTTCTCCTCGAGCATCGGACCGAGCGTGTCGGGATCGAACAGGCTGAGCGGCGATTCGAATACGGGGCTCAGCTCATCGCCGGCTTTGAGCACGTAGATCGGATGCGTTTCCATCAACTGCTTCAGTCGCTCGGCGAGCGACGACTTGCCGCCGCCGACGGGTCCGAGCAGATAGAGGATCTGCTTGCGCTCTTCGAGCCCCTGCGCGGCGTGGCGGAAGAAGCCGACGATGCGCTCGATCGTATCTTCCATGCCGTAGAAGCCCGCAAAGGCAGGATACAGGCGAACCGTCCGGTTCAAAAAAATACGGCCAAGGCGTGGGTCCTTGGCCGTGTCTATCATCTGAGGCTCACCGATCGCAGCTAGTAGTCGCTCAGCGGCGTTCGCGTATCGCATCGGGTCGGTTCGACACGATTCAAGATATTCCTGCATCGACATGTCGGTCTGGCTGCGTGCCTCGAACGACCTCGCGAACGCGTTGAACAACGAATCGTTGTACATGATCCCTCTCCACGTAGGTTCCGCCGCACTGCTGCAACGGGCCGAGATCAAAGTACGTTCCTACTGATCTCGAACCGATTTAGAGTGAAGCGCGCTAGCCCCCATTGGGCACCCTCTTGGTCCTCTTTCGCAACGCAAAGCGCATGCAGCATATGCCCTATCAACATGCACTTCGCTCAATAGTTCGGCAAAAGCAGGCCGACTCCCTTCATTTGTACCCCATTGTCTCTGCTTCGCAACATCCGCAATACCCCGGCACCGTAGTCTCCCTGCGCCGCACAAGCCGTTGTGAAGCCACGTGAAGCGGA
This sequence comes from Bradyrhizobium aeschynomenes, assembly GCF_013178945.1. Classification (GTDB taxonomy): domain Bacteria; phylum Pseudomonadota; class Alphaproteobacteria; order Rhizobiales; family Xanthobacteraceae; genus Bradyrhizobium; species Bradyrhizobium aeschynomenes. Next base: position 290,970 of record NZ_JABFDM010000001.1, on the reverse strand, counting down.
GCTGCGACACGCCCGAAGCAGTGTCGGCGACGCAGGTGAACCACAAATGAACGAAGCTCTTCCCCGCGAAGACCGCGGCGCCGGAACGATTCGTTCCTGGCGTGACGTGGTGTGCGCGTCACATGCGACCGGAGAAATTCGCAAGTAGCGCCGGCAGCGTGGTCATGCTGTGATCGAAGTGCGCAATCGCTGCTATCCGGCAAGGATGAAGGCATCTCACCGAAACAGATGTGCGCTGCTTTTCGCTCTGCAAGGACGCGCACCTTCATCGGCCCAACATATTCGCGCGCATATTGACGGGTTCTGCTCGCGCGAGCATCGGCGAGTGGAGCCATCGTGCGATCATCTCTCATTTGAGCGAAATGGAACGAATGAGCGTCGTTTGGCAACGGCCTGTCCAATGACGCTGGCGCCAGCCGTTCGGATCACGTGACGCGATCGCGCGGCCAGTCAGGAGCCGTCTCAGCCAAGACATCGCCGCGCCGCCGCCGGGGCGATCTTGGCGTGCGCTCATATGGGAATCCGGTGCCCTTGGAAGGCTTTGGAAGCCCGCAGGAAGCGCTTGGGATTCAACGAGGATCAATCCAATATGAATGGCGTTATCCAAACGGCTGACGCATAGTTTCGTCCGGGGCCGGGCCGGTTCTGCCCGGAACCTAAAAAAGCAAGCCAGAGCACATAGATAGGCATCATGAATCCGGTCAAGAAACTCGAACGACATGGCCAGGCGGTCTGGCTCGACTTCCTCGCTCGCGGCTTCGTCGCCAAGGGTGACCTGAAGCGGCTGATCGAGGAGGACGGCGTCAAGGGCGTCACCTCCAATCCCGCCATCTTCGAGAAGGCGATCGGCAGTTCGGACGAATATGACACGCCCATCGCCAAAGCGTTGAAGGGCGGCGACCGCTCACCGACGCAGTTGTTCGAAGCCGTGGCGGTCGAGGACATCCAGAACGCCGCCGACGTGCTCCGATCGGTCTATGACAGTTGCAACGGCAATGACGGATTCGTCAGCCTCGAAGTCTCGCCCTATCTGGCGATGGACGCCGAGGGAACGATTGCCGAAGCCGAGCAGCTCTGGAAGGCGGTCGACCGCGAAAATCTGATGATCAAAGTGCCGGCGACGAACGCCTGCCTTCCGGCCATCCAGCACCTGATCTCCAGGGGCATCAGCGTCAACATCACGCTGCTGTTCTCGCAAGACGTCTATCGGCAGGTTGCCGAAGCCTATCTCGCCGGCTTGGAGGCTCATGTCGCCCACGGTGGCGATCCCTCGCATGTCGCGAGCGTCGCCTCGTTCTTCGTCAGCCGCATCGACAGCGTCGTCGACAAGCAGCTCGACGAGAAGATCGCCCAGGCCAACGACCCAACCGAGAAGGAGCGGCTGGCCGCGCTGAAGGGCAAGATCGCCATCGCCAACGCCAAGATGGCCTATCAGGACTACAAGCGGCTGTTCTCGGGCGAGCGCTGGGAACGGTTGGCGGCCAAGGGCGCCAAACCGCAGCGCCTGCTGTGGGCCTCCACCGGCACCAAGAACAAGGATTACAGGGACGTCCTCTATGTCGAGGAGTTGATCGGCCCCAACACCGTCAACACCGTGCCGCCAGCGACGCTCGACGCATTCCGCGACCACGGCGAGGTGCGCGACAGCCTGGAGGAGGACGTCGACGCCGCGAAGGCGGCGCTCGAGGAGCTGGCGAAAACCGGCATCTCGCTCGACGAGATCACCGCCGACCTCGTGGTCGACGGCGTCAAGCAGTTCGCCGATGCCGCCGACAAGCTGTATGGCGCGGTGGCACACAAGCGCGCGGTGGTCTTGGGCGCCGGACTTGGGCAGCAGTCGATCGTTGTTGCTGCTGATCTCGAGAAGAAAGTGCAGGCCGCGACCGAGGATTGGCGCAAGGCCGCCAAGATCCGCCGCCTCTGGCACAAGGATGCTTCGGTCTGGACCGGCCGCGACGAGCACAAATGGCTGGGCTGGCTGACCAGCGCCGAGAAGGCCGACCTCGCCGACTATGAGGACTACGCCCGGCGCGTGAAGGGACAGAAATTCTCCGACGCCGTCGTGCTCGGCATGGGCGGCTCCAGCCTCGGCCCGGAGGTGTTCGCCAAGACCTTCCCGCGCAAGGCCGGCTTCCCCAGGCTGCATGTGCTCGACTCCACCGACCCGGCGCAGGTACGCGCGATGGAGAAGAAGATCGACGTTGCGAACACGGTGTTCATCGTCTCCTCGAAATCGGGCGGCACCACCGAGCCGAACGCGATGAAGGACTATTTCTTCGCCCGCGTGAGCGAGGCGATCGGGGCCAAGAAGGCCGGCCATCGTTTCATTGCCGTCACCGATCCCGGTTCGTCGCTGGAGAAGGCGGCCAAGGCGCAAGGATTTGCGCGCATCTTCCACGGCGAGCCGAGCATCGGCGGCCGTTACTCGGTGCTGTCGCCCTTCGGCTTGGTGCCGGCCGCAACCGCCGGCATCGATGTGCGCAAGCTGGTCACGCAGGCGCTGTCGATGGTGCGCTCCTGCGGCCCCGACGTGCCGCCGTTGCAGAATCCGGGCGTGCAGCTCGGGCTCGCCATGGGTCTCGCCGGTCTCGATGGCCGTGACAAGGTGACCATCTTCGCCTCACCCAAGGTCGCCGATTTCGGCGCCTGGGCCGAACAGCTGATTGCGGAGTCCACCGGCAAGGAAGGCAAGGGCCTGATCCCGATCGACGGCGAGCCGATCGCCTCGCCCGAGGTCTATGGCAACGACCGCTTCTTCGTCGACATCAAGGTCGAAGGCGATGATGATCCCGATCACGCGGCGAATCTCGCCGCCCTGGAGGACGCCGGTCATCCCGTCGTGCGCATCGTGATGGGATCGATCGACCAGCTCGGGCAGGAGTTCTTCCGCTTCGAGATCGCCACTGCCGTGGCAGGCGCCGTGCTGGGCATCAACCCGTTCGACCAGCCTGACGTCGAATCGGCCAAGATCAAGACCCGGGAGCTGACGGCCGCCTTCGAGCAGAGCGGAGCGCTTCCCGCGGAAGAGCCCGTCGTCGCCATCAAGGGCTGCGAACTCTACACCGACGCGCACAATGCCGAGAGCCTGCGCGAGCATGGCGCCGACGGCACCCTCGCATCCTGGCTGAAGGCGCATCTCGGCCGCGCGGGCGACGGCGACTACATCGCGCTGCTCGGCTATATCGAGCACAATGGCGCGAACACCGAGGCGCTGCAGCGGATGCGCGTGAAGCTGCGAGACACCAAGCACCTCGCGACCTGTGCCGAGTTCGGCCCGCGCTTTCTGCATTCGACCGGCCAAGCCTACAAAGGCGGGCCGGACAGCGGTGTGTTTCTCCAGATCACCGCCGACGAGGCGCAGGATCTGACGATACCCGGTCAGAAGGCCAGCTTCGGAGTCATCAAGGCGGCGCAGGCGCGCGGCGATTTCGACGTGCTCACCGAGCGCGGCCGGCGGGCGCTGCGGGTTCATCTCAAGGGCAATCTGAAATCGGGCCTGAAGATGCTCGACGGCGCGCTCACCGAAGCGCTGAGCTAGGAAGGGCTCGTCATGCAATTGGGAATGATCGGTCTCGGGCGGATGGGCGGCAACATCGTGCGCCGCCTGATGCGCGCGGGACATTCTTGCGTCGTCTATGATCGCGACACGAAGGCCGTCGCGGCCCTTGTCTCGGAAGGCGCGACTGGCGCCGCGAGCTTGGAGGAGTTCGTCAGCAAGCTTGCCACGCCGCGGCACGCCTGGATCATGCTGCCGGCCGGCAAGATTACGGAAGCCACCGTTGAACAACTGACCAAGCTGATGTCGGCTGATGACGTCATCATCGATGGTGGCAACAGTTTTTGGCAGGACGACGTCCGCCGCGGCAAGGCACTCCGAGAGCGCGGGCTGCACTATGTCGATGTCGGCACCTCCGGCGGAGTCTGGGGCCTCGACCGCGGCTACTGCATGATGATCGGGGGCGACAAGGCCGTCGTGAACCGGCTTGATCCGATCTTCGCAACGCTCGCACCGGGGATCGGCGATATTCCGCGCACGCCGGGTCGTGATAGCCGCGACCCCCGCGTCGAGCAGGGCTACATCCACGCCGGCCCCACCGGCGCGGGACATTTCGTCAAGATGATCCACAACGGCATCGAGTATGGCCTGATGCAGGCCTATGCCGAAGGCTTCGACATCCTGCGCAATGCCAACAGCGAGGTGCTGCCAGAAGCGCACCGGTTCGATTTCGATCTCGCCGACATCGCCGAGGTCTGGCGCCGGGGCAGTGTCATTCCGTCCTGGCTGCTCGACCTCACCGCGAGCGCACTGGCGCGTCAGCCGGGACTCGAGAAGTACTCCGGCTATGTCGAGGATTCTGGCGAGGGCCGCTGGACCATCAATGCCGCGATCGACGAGGCCGTGCCGGCGGAAGTGCTGACGGCCGCTTTGTTCGCGCGCTTCCGCTCGCGCCAGGAGCACACTTTCGCGGAAAAGATCCTGTCGGCCATGCGCGAGGGCTTCGGCGGCCACAAGGAGCCGGAGCAGCATCCTGATCCCGCGCGCCAGAGCGCGCCCGAGATCGTCAAGCCCAAGGATAACAATGGGGCCGACCGCGCGTGACACATCCCCGCCAGCCGCAACATCAGAAGCCTGACGCCTGCGCCTTCGTTATCTTCGGAGTGACCGGCGATCTCACGCACCGCCTCGTCCTGCCGTCGCTCTACAATCTCGCCGCCAATCATCTGCTCCCGGATCGGTTCTGCATCGTCGGCATCGCCCGCAAGGGCATGTCGAGCGAGCAGCTGCGCGACAATCTGATGGAAGGCTTGCGCAAATACGCGACCCGTCCGGTCGAGGACGAGATCGCCCAGCGCCTGCTGCACTGCGTCACCGCGATCGAGGCCGATCCGAGGGAGCCGGACAGCTTCGATCAGCTGAAGGCGCGGCTCGAAAAGCTCGAGGCTGCGCGTGAGACCCATGGCAACCGGCTGTTCTATCTGGCGACGCCGCCGACTGCCTTTGCGCCGATCGCCCAGCAGCTCGGACGTGTCGGGTTGCTGAAGGAGGACGGCAAGGCGTGGCGCCGGCTCGTGGTCGAAAAGCCGTTCGGCACCGATCTCGCTTCGGCCAAGAAGCTGAACGACCAGTTGCTGGAGCTCGTCACCGAGCACCAGATCTACCGCATCGATCACTACCTCGGCAAAGAGACGGTGCAGAACATCCTGGTGCTGCGCTTCGCGAACGGCATGTTCGAGCCGATCTGGAACAGGCATCACATCGACCACGTCCAGATCACGGTCGAGGAGAAACTCGGGGTGGGAACGCGCGGCAGCTTCTATGACGCGACCGGCGCGCTGCGCGACATGGTGCCGAACCATCTGTTTCAGCTGCTGTCGCTGGTGGCGATGGAGCCGCCTGCGCGTTTCGATGCGCATACCGTCCGCTCCGAGAAGGCAGAGGTGCTCTCGGCCATCCAGCCGCTCACCGAACAGGAAGCGCTGCTGAATTCCGTCCGCGGCCAATACAAGGCGGGCCAGGTCGGCGACACCGAGCTGTCCGACTACCGCAAGACCAAGGATGTTCGGCCCGATAGCCCCACCGAAACCTATGCGGCGCTGAAGCTCACCATCGACAACTGGCGCTGGGCCGGCGTGCCGTTCTACCTCCGCACCGGCAAGGCCCTCGGCGCCAAGCGCACCGAGGTCGCGATCAAGTTCCGCCAGGCGCCGTTCGCGATGTTCAGCTGCACGCCGATCGATACGCTGGCGGAGAACTATCTCGTGATCGGCATCGAGCCGACCCAGAGCATCACCTTGCAGTTCAACACCAAGATTCCAGGGCCGACCATCCGCACCGACGGCGTGCAGATGAAGTTCAACTACAAAGATTATTTCCAGGCCGAGCCGGCCACCGGCTACGAGACGCTGATCTATGACTGCATGATCGGCGACAACATCCTGTTCCAGCGTGCCGACAGCGTGGAGGCCGGGTGGAAGGCGGTGGAGCCGTTCATCGAGGCCTGGAAGAAGGCCGGCCGCGACGGCCTGCATTCGTATGAAGCCGGCAGCGACGGCCCTGCGGCGGCCGCCGATCTGCTCGCGCGCGACGGTCGCAGCTGGCGAAGGCTGACCTGAGCCATGGCGACCGCCTCTCCCGCGTTGGTGCGCGTCGCCGACAAGGCGGCGATGGCACAGGCTGCAGCCGATCGCCTCATTGCACAGATCGCGGTCAACCCCGGCCGAATCGCCATCTGCCTGACCGGCGGATCCAGCCCGAAGCAGCTCTACGAACTGCTGGCGACGGACGCCTGCCGTGCGCGCATCCCATGGGCACGCGTGCACTGGTTCATCGGCGACGAGCGCTTCGTGGCCCCTGGCGACCCACTGCACAACATGACGGTGGCTCGGCACGCGTTCCTCGATGCCTGCGCACCACCTGCGAACATTCATCCGATCCCGACCGACACGGCCGCGCCCGAGGCTGCAGCGCGCGCCTATGAACGCGAGCTGATGGCCTTCTACGGCGCCGACAAGCTCGATCCGGCACGGCCGCTGTTCGATCTGGTGCTGCTCGGCATCGGCCCCGATGGCCACGTCGCCTCGCTGTTTCCAGGCTTCCCGGCCGTCGATGTCAGTGATCGCTGGGTCGTCGGCGTCGACAAGGCCAACGTGACGCCGTTCGTTCCCAGGGTCAGCCTGACCCTGCCTGCCCTCGGCTCCTGCCGAACCATGCTGTTCGAAGTGGCCGGCCCGGACAAGCGCGCGATCTTGACGCGGGTGCTGGCGGGCGAGAACCTGCCCGCCCATCGCGCCCGCTCGAACCATCACACGATACTTCTGATCGACGCGGCGGCGTGGCCGGAGACCTCATTGGATCGATCACCGCCGGAGCTGCCGCAGGCGCTCATCATCATGGGCGTGGCCGGCTCGGGCAAGAGCACGATCGGCGAGACCCTGGCTCAGCGCCTGGGGTGGCGCTTCGAAGACGGCGACAGCTTCCATCCGCCAGCCAACGTCGCCAAGATGAGTGCGGGCCACCCGCTCACCGACGAGGATCGCTGGCCGTGGCTTCAGGCGATCGCCGATGAGATTGCACGTTGCCGCGCGAACGGCGAACGCATCATCATCGCCTGCTCGGCCCTCAAGAAGGTTTATCGCGATATCCTGGCCGGCAATCGAGACGACGTCCGCATCGTCTATCTCGAGGGGAGCCAGAACCTGATCGCCGACCGGATGCGTCACCGCAAGGGTCACTTCATGCCGACCGGCCTGCTCGACAGCCAGTTTGCCACGCTGGAGCCGCCGGGAGGTGACGAACATCCCGTCACGGTATCGGTCGATGCTCCGGTGGAGACGATCGTGGACGGCATCCTGCAACGGCTGCGCATCGGTCAGGGCCGCGCCTGACTGCGAATGGAAGGTCTCATGACCCACATTGCTCTCGTCGTTTCCGATGTCGACGGCACGCTCCTGACCAAGGACAAGGTGCTGACCGAGCGGGCCGCAAAGGCGGCGCGCCAGCTCCGCGAGGCGGGCATCGCCTTCACCATCACATCCAGCCGGCCGGCGATCGGCATGGGCTTTCTGATCGCGCCATTGCAGATCGACCTGCCGGTCGGTCCGTTCAACGGCAGCTCGATCATCGGTCCCGACATGCGGCCGCTGGAGCAGAGCCTCATTCCGGCCGGGGCCGCCGAGCGGTGCATCGATCTGCTGCACCGGCGCGCCATCGACATCTGGGTGTTCACGAGCGATGCGTGGCTGACGCGCAATCCGGACGGCGACTACGTGCCCAACGAACAGCGCGCGATCCGCGCCGACCCGACCATCATCGATGATTTCACCCCCTATCTCTCCAGCGCCTGCAAGATCGTCGGCGCCAGCCGCGATTTCGAGCTGCTGGCCCGCTCCGAGAGCGAGATGCGCGAGCTGCTGGGGACGGAGGCAACTGCCGTCCGCTCGCAGAGCTATTATCTCGACATCACCCCGCCCGGCCGCAACAAGGGAACGTTCGTGACGGCGATGGCGCAGCGCCTCGGCATCCCTCTCGACCAGGTCGCGACCATCGGCGACATGCATAACGACGTCGCGATGTTCGATGTCAGCGGCCTCTCGATCGCCATGGGCAATGCCAGTGACGACGTCAAGAACAAAGCCAAGCGCATCACCACGTCGAATCAGGACGAAGGCTTCGCCAACGCCATGGAGATGATCCTGGCCGAGAACGCGCAAGGTTAGCGGCCCCGGCAGTCGGGCGCCGGGCTCATGACTCCGACCGCTGCTTGGCCGGCTTGTCGCTCGCCCGCTTGGCACCGCTGAGATTTTGCGCCGTGTTGATCAGCGCAATATGTGTCAATGCCTGAGGAAAATTGCCGGTCTGCCGGCGTGCTTCGATGTCATATTCCTCGGCAATCAGCCCGACGTCATTGGCGATTTCGACCACGCGCTGGAACAGGATCTCGGCCTTCTCGAGCTCGCCGGTCAGCACGTGCGCATCGGCCAACCACAGCGTGCAGGCCAGGAAGGCGCCTTCGATCGGCTGCTGCTCCTCCGACGACATCTCGCGCGGATCATGGCGCAGCACGAAACCATCGCGGAGCAGGTGCCGCTCGATCGCCGCGATGGTGCCGCGAATGCGCGCATCTGAGCACGGCAGGAAGCCGACGGCCGGCAACAGCAGCAGGCTGGCATCGAGCAGCCCAGACCCGTAGGATTCGACGAAACTGCCGAGCCCCGCATCGAAGCCCTTCTCGCAGACGTCGCGATGAATGGTCTCGCGCAGACGTCGCCAGCGCTCGAGCGGCGCCTCCAGATGGAAGCGCTCGGCGCTCTTGATGGCGCGGTCGAACGCAACCCAGGTCATGACCTTGGAGAACACGTAGTGGCGGCCGTCGCCGCGACGCTCCCAGATTCCGTGGTCGGGCTGGTTCCAGACGTCGGTGAGATGATCGAGCACCGCGCATTCGAGCGCCCAGGTGCCGTCATCGAGCTTGAGCCTGCTCATGCGTGCCTGGTGAAAGGCGTCGATCAGCTCCCCATAGACGTCGAGCTGAAGCTGCGCATGGGCTGCGTTGCCGATCCGGACGGGCTGGGCGCCTTCATAGCCCGGGAGCCATTCCGCTTCCCACTCGGTCAACCGGCGCTGCCCCATGATGCCGTACATGATCTGCATATGCGCCGGCGCGCCGGCCGCCGCCCGCAGCAGCCAATTATGCCAGGCCAGCGCCTCTTCGGTATAGCCGGAGTTCATCAGCGCCAGCAGCGTGAAGGTCGCGTCGCGCAGCCAGCAGAAGCGATAGTCCCAATTGCGCCAGCCGCCGAGCTTCTCCGGAAGCGATGTAGTGGGGGCCGCGACGATGCCGCCGGTCGGGCCGTAGGTCAGCGCCTTCAGCGTGATGAGCGAACGCATCACGAGATCACGATGGTCTCCCTGATAGGTGCAACGGCGCGACCAGTCCCGCCAGAACGCTTCGGTGTCGCGGAGCGCCTGCTCCGGATCGATCGCTTTCGGGGGCGCCAGATGCGATGGACCATAGGTCAGAACGAACGGCACGGTCTCGCCGGCCACGACCCCGAACTCCGCCACCGTCGTCATGTTCTCGCCGCGCGTCTCGACCGGCGTGTGCAGCACCGTCATGTCGGGGCCGCACACGGCGAGCAGCGCGGTGCGGTCCTCCGAGCGCCTCACCCAGGGGATTTCGACGCCGAAGCCGAAGCGGATGATCAGGTCCATCCGCAGGGCCACCTTGCCGCTGATGCCGCGAACTAGCCGGACGATGTCGGAGGCGCTGCCACGCGGCGGCATGAAATCGACCAGCTCGACCGTTCCGGCCGCGGTCTCGAACCGGGTCTCCAGGATCAGGCTGTCGCCACGATAGCGGCGCGAGCTGGCGGTCACTTTGTCCTGGGGCGCGATGAGCCAGCGGCCATGGTTGTGATCGCCGAGCAGCGCCGCGAAGCACGCGTCGGAATCGAACGCTGGCCAGCACAGCCAGTCGATCGATCCGTTCCGGCTCACCAGCGCCGCCGTCTCGCAATCACCGATCAGCGCATAATCTTCGATCCTGCAAGACATCCGGCATCCGCGTGAAAATGCCCCCGCCCGAACCCCGCTGCTTAAACGCCGGCCGGACTGATCCGTTCAGCGGTTGCGGCCTTCAGCGCCGCGACATTTGCGGCGCCGGAGATGTCCTCGATGTCGATCGGCATCTTGCGGCGCCAGTTGGGATGCTCGTCGATCGTACCGGGGATATTGGGCTGATCGACCACGCCGAGCAGATCCTCGAGCGAGATCGCCAGCAGCCGCGACCGCGTCCGCGACAGGAATCCAACCGCAGAATAAACGTTGTTGCCGTGGATCCCATTGTGGCGCAGCACCTCGTCCCAGAGCCCGAGCGCACGCCAGCGATCCTGATCGCTCTCGCCGGGATCGATGGCCAGACCGCGCTTGGTGTTGAGGTCGCCGAACGACCGCCAGCCGGCATAGGTCGAGAGATCGTGGGTGTTCAGAGTGACCAGGGCGTTGGGCGGGTAGGAGTCGACGTCGCGGAAGCGTCCGTTGTCGTCGCGCTCGAAGATCATCACCTTGTAGGACCACAGCCCCCAATCGGCCATCTGCTCGCGAAACCCTTCCGGCACGGTGCCGAGATCCTCACCGATGACGATGCATTCGTTGGCGATGCTCTCCATCGCGGTGGCGGCGAGCAGCGCATCGAACGGCATCTGGACATAGGCGCCCTGCTTGGCTGGAAAACCATGCGGCACCAGATAGAGCCGCTTCAGGCCGAGCACGTGGTCGAGCCGGATCGCGCCGGCGTGACGCATCGAGGCCCTGATCATCTCGCGAAACGGCTCGAAGTTCTTCAATTCGAGCCCTGGAGCATTGAAGCCCGCCAGTCCCCAGTTCTGTCCGACCGTGTTCAAGGGATCAGGCGGCGCGCCAACGGACAGCGTGCGCGAGATGGCGCCCTGCTCGTTCCAGGCATCGAACCCATCGGACTGGACGCCGACGGCGACATCGAGATACAGGCCGACCTTCATGCCCAACCGATGGGCAAGATCCTTGCAACGGCGCAACTGGCGCTCGGCGAGCCACTGCACATAGGCCACGAAGTCGGCCTCGCGCCGCTCCGGACCGCTCAGCAGCGCGGCGCAGCGCGCAGCGTCGGGCTGCCGCCATTCCTCGGGCCATTCCCACCACGGTTTTTGGAAACGATGCCGCAGCACCTCGAAACAGGTGAAGCGCGCCAGCAGATCGCCGCGCTCGGCGCGATAGGTCTTGAACTCCGCCGCTTCGGCGCTGTCGGGCGCAGACACGAAGGCGTCGAACGCCGCGCGCAAGGCCGGCCATTTCAACGCCGCGACGCCGTTGTAGTCGACCAGCACGGATTGCCGGAGCGCCTCGAGCTGCTTGTCGTCCGGTCCCTTCGCAAAGCCGGGCGCCTGCTCGACATCAATATACAGGGCGTTGAGAAACAGCCGGCTGTTCGGCGCGTAGGGACTGAAATCGCCGGGCCGGTCGTCGAACAGCGCGTGCAGCGGATTGAGGCCGACGCCGTCCGCGCCCAGCTTGGCACATAGCTGAATGAGATGGGCGAGGTCGGTGAAATCCCCCATGCCCCAGTTGCGGCGTGACCTGATGCCGTAGAGCTGCACCGCCAACAGCCAGACGCGGTCGAAATCGCCCGGGAACGCCTTGTCGGGCGCAACCAGCAGCGGCAGTTCCTCTCGGCATGACGTCGCATCCAGGAGCTCCAGGCGATAGCTGCCCACGGGTAGATCCTGGGGCCATTCGACCAAGGCGTCGTGCGTCTCACCCTTTGCAATTGTGGCGTCGCCGCGCTTGATGACCCAGGCCACCGGCAGCTTGGCGTCCTCGCTGAGGCGGCTGCGGACCGGCTGCGCAGACCGAATCACGATCGCGCCGCTCAGGAGCCGGTGAGGCGTCGGCCTGGGGAAGGCCTCGACGATAATCTTGAGGGCCGCCTCGTCGGTAACGCGGCGCTGTCCCTGACCATCATAGAATTCTGTCAGGATTCCGAGACTGTGAGCTTCGCTGTAGAGATCCATTCGGCACGCGATCTGGACGTATGGGGGTCGTACGTCGGTAAATTATTGTGGGACAGCAAGAGGATAGACCTCTAACGCGCCGCCCCTGCCCTCGTTCCTCAGGGAACAAATCCGGGCCCGGCAGCTTTGTATGAGGTCGTCTCGATTCCTAGCGAACCGGGACACCGATTTCTTGTCAATGGCATCACAGTGAACAAATTTACGCACACGTTCGAGAGCGTCGCCCTCCAGGACGCTTTCTCCCCTATTCTGCCCTCTTTTGAGGAGAGCCGCATCTGTCGGAGCCGAGACACGTCGCGTCGCGCCCCCGTCAGCAGCCGATCTTTCATCCTCTCTCCTAGGTGAGGGCCTCATGAACCTGATGTCATCCCTGGATGTCCCCAATCTTCAGACCGAGACCGACGGCGACGGCCTGTGGTACAAGGACGCGATCATCTACCAGTTGCACGTCAAGGCGTTTGCCGACAGCAACCATGACGGCATCGGCGACTTCGCCGGCCTCACCGAGAAGCTCGACTATCTCCAGGATCTCGGCGTCACCGCGCTGTGGCTGCTGCCGTTCTATCCCTCGCCGGGCCGCGACGACGGCTACGACATCGCCGATTACGGCAGCATCAATCCCGATTTCGGGACGATGAAGGAGTTCAAGCGCTTCATCCAGGAGGCGCAGCGGCGCGGTCTGCGCGTGATCACCGAGCTTGTCGTCAACCACACCTCCGACCAGCACCATTGGTTCAAGCGCGCACGGCGCAGCCCGCCCGGCTCCAGCGCGCGCAACTGGTATGTCTGGAGCGACACCGACCAGAAATATCCGGGCACGCGCATCATCTTCACCGACACCGAGAAGTCGAACTGGACCTGGGACCCCGAGGCCGGCCAGTTCTACTGGCACCGCTTCTTCTCGCACCAGCCGGATTTGAACTTCGACAATCCGCGCGTCGTCAACGCCATCATCCAGGTGATGAAGCGCTGGCTCGATGCCGGCGTCGACGGCTTCCGGCTCGACGCCATTCCCTATCTCTGCGAGCGCGACGGCACCAACAACGAGAACCTTCCCGAGACGCACGCGATCATCAAGCGTCTGCGGGTCGAGCTCGACAACTACGCCAAGGACAAGCTGCTGCTGGCCGAGGCCAATCAATGGCCGGAGGACGTGCAGGAATATTTCGGCCAGGGCGACGAGTGCCACATGGCCTACCACTTCCCGCTGATGCCGCGCATCTACATGGCGATCGCGCAGGAGGATCGTTTTCCCATCACCGACATCCTGCGCCAGACGCCGGACATTCCCGCGAGCTGCCAATGGGCGCTGTTCCTGCGCAACCATGATGAGCTCACCCTGGAGATGGTAACCGACGTCGAGCGCGATTATCTGTGGTCGACCTATGCCAACGATCCGCGCGCGCGCATCAATGTCGGCATCCGCCGGCGGCTGGCGCCACTGATGGACAACGACCGGCGCAAGATCGAACTGATGAATTCGCTCTTGATGTCGTTCCCGGGCACGCCGATCATCTATTACGGCGACGAGATCGGCATGGGCGACAACATCTATCTCGGCGACCGCAACGGCGTGCGCACGCCGATGCAATGGACGCCCGACCGCAACGGCGGCTTCTCGCGGGCCGACCCGGCGCGGCTGTACGCGCCGATGATCATGGACCCGGTCTATGGTTACGAGGCGGTCAACGTCGAGGCGCAATCGCGCAGCCTGTCGTCGCTGCTCAACGCCACCAAGAAGCTGATCTCGGTGCGCAAGTCGACGCTGGCATTCGGCCGTGGCACGATGACTTTCATCCGTCCTGCCAACCGCTCCGTGCTGGCCTATGTCCGGCAATACAGGGACGAGGTTATCCTCTGCGTCGCCAATCTGTCGCGCTCGGCGCAGGCCACCGAGCTCGATCTGTCGGCATTCAAGGATCGCGTGCCGATCGAGATGCTGGGCCGCTCGCGATTTCCCGCGATCGGCGAGCTGCCCTATATGATCACGCTCGCGCCCTATGGCTTCTATTGGTTCCAGCTCAAGGAGCGCGAGAAATCCGAGCCCGTCGTTCAGCGCGCGGTGCCGGAGTTCGAGACGCTGGTGGTACCGCTCGGATCGACGTGGGTATCGCTGGCGCGCACGCGCAGCCTGTTCGAGCACGACGTACTGCCTGGCCACCTCGCGCGGACCCGCTGGTATCCGGAGCGCGCACCGGAGGCGATCGAGGCGACGCTGACATCGGCCATCCCGTTCTGCGACATCGGCGACAACCGGCCCTGGTTGATCTTCTTCAAGGCTGCCGGGCGCAAGGACGATCTGCGCTATCTGCTGCCGATGCAGATCGACTGGGTCCGCTTCGATCGCGAGCGCTACAACCCGCAGGCGTTCGCCGCCGTGCGCCAGGGCGCCCGCGAGGGCACGCTGCTGGATGCCGCCAACAACCCCATTTTCCTGTCGCTGCTGCTGCGCAATCTGGCGCAGTCGCTGACGGTGGAGGAGAATGGACTGCGCCTCGAATTCCGCCCGACCTCGAAGTTTCCCGACAAGCCGATCCGCGAGTCCGAGCAGATCCGCGTCATCGAGACCGACCGGTGCAGCAGCAAGGCGGTCGTCAACAACGAATTCTTCATCAAGATCTACCGTGAGCTCGAAGCCGGCTCCCATCCCGAGACCGACGTCGGTCGGTTCCTGACCGAGACCGCCGGCTTCGCCAACGTGCCGCCACTGCTCGGCAGCGTCGAGGTGATCCAGGACGGCGAGCGGCGTACCGTCGGCAGCGTCCACGGTTTTGTCGAGAACCAGGGCGATGGCTGGACCGTCAGCGCCGCCTATCTCGACCGCTACATCGACGACCAGCGCGTCTTCGCAGCGAGCGGAGACGTACGCCAGAGCGAGGAGCTGTCCCCTTATCTGCGCTACGTGATGCAGGCGGGGCGGCGGCTCGGAGAACTTCATGTCGCGCTGGCCTCGCGCAGCGACATCGCCGAATTCGCCCCCGAGCCCACCACCGCCGACAGCCTCGATCATTGGATCGATCGGCTGCGGGCCCAGGCCGGCCTGGTCTTCGGCAGCCTGAGCGAGCGCCGCGACCGGCTCAAGGATCCCGAACGTGGGCTGGCCGACCAGGTGCTCTCCCGCCGCGGCGAGTTGTCGGAGCGGCTGAGCGCACTGGCCCGCCATATCGGCGGCCAGGACATCCGCGTCCATGGCGATTTCCATCTCGGGCAGATCCTGATCGTCAAGGACGACATCTTCATCATCGACTTTGATGGCGACGAGGAGCAGCCGCTCGAAGAGCGGCGACGCAAGGCGCCGCCGGCGCGGGACATCGCAGGCTTTCTGCGCTCCATCGACTGCTCGATTCGCGTTGCGCTCGACCGCGCCCTGAATGCCGCTCCGGATGATCACGGCAGGCTCGCCGCCGCCCTCTCGGAGTGGCGCGATCAGGCAACCGCTGCTTTTCTGGCCGGCTATCGCGAAGTCAAGGCTCATCAGCGGCTCTGGCCGGACGATTCGCGCGGCGCAGAGGCGCTCCTTAACTTTTTCATGCTGGAAAAAGCCCTCGGAGCGCTGGAATATGATCTGGCTCACCGGCCGGACTGGTTGCGCGTCGCGCTGGGCAATCTGCTTCGCGTTCTGTCCGAGTCAGCACCTGCCAGCGAGTCCTCATGACCCATCTTTCTCCCGAGGCGTTTGCGATCATCGAGGGCCGGCATGCCGACCCTTTTCGCTATCTCGGTCAGCACACCGTCGACGGCAGGACCGTCGTGCGCGCGTTCTTGCCCGAGGCCTCCCGGGTCGAGGTGGTCGGCGAGCATGGCGAAGTGGCGCCGCTGGCGCGCATCCACGATGCCGGCCTGTTCACCGGAACGATGTCGTCGATGCAGCGCTACCGGCTGCGGGCGACCTTCGGCGATGCCGTCACCGACCTCGAGGACCCCTACCGCTTCCTGCCGATCTTGAGCGATTTCGATCTGCATCTGCTCGGCGAAGGCAATCATGAGCGGCTCTACGACAAGCTCGGTGCCCATCCGATGGTGCTGGATGGCGTCGACGGCGTCGGCTTCGTCGTGCTCGCGCCGAACGCGCGGCGCGTCAGCGTCGTCGGCGATTTCAACTTCTGGAATGCGCGGCGGCATCCGATGCGCGTGCGCGGCAACGGCTATTGGGAGCTGTTCATTCCCCGCGCCCGCGCCGGCGATCACTACAAGTTCGACATCATCGGCCCGCAGGGCGAGCACCTGCCGCTGAAATCCGATCCGATGGCGTTCGCGGCCGAGATGCGTCCAAAGACGGCTTCGATCGTGGTCGACGAAACCAGCCTGCCGCGGCCACGGCCTGCCCCGCACGACATCAACAAGCTGAACAAGCCGGTCTCGATCTACGAGGTGCATCTCGGCTCCTGGCGGCGCAAGGACAACAACCAGTGGCTGACCTATCGCGAGCTCGCCGAGCAGCTGCCGGCCTATGCGCGCGACATGGGCTTCACGCACATCGAATTCCTTCCCGTCAGCGAGCATCCGTTCGATGGCTCCTGGGGTTATCAGCCGACCGGCCTGTACGCGCCGACCAGCCGCTTCGGCAGCCCGGAGGATTTCTGCGCGCTGGTCGATGCATGCCACCGCGAGGGGCTCGCGGTCTGGCTCGACTGGGTGCCCGGACATTTTCCGGATGATCCGCACGGCCTCGGCCATTTCGACGGGACTGCACTGTATGAGCACGCCAACCCGATGCAGGGCCGGCATCTCGACTGGGGCACGCTGATCTACAACTACGGCCGCACCGAAGTCGCGAATTTCCTGCGCTCCAATGCGCTGTTCTGGCTGGAGCGTTACGGCATCGACGGCCTGCGGGTCGATGCCGTCGCCTCGATGCTTTATCTCGATTACAGCCGTCCCTCCGGCGGCTGGATCCCGAACAAGTTCGGCGGGCGCGAGAATCTCGAAGCCGTCGAGTTTCTGCGCCGGACGAACATCGACGTGTTCGGCCGTTTCCCCCAGGCCACCACGGCCGCCGAGGAGTCCACCGCCTGGCCGCAGGTGTCGCGCCCGGTCGACATGGGCGGGCTCGGCTTCGGCTACAAATGGAACATGGGCTGGATGCACGACACCTTGCGCTACGTCAGCAAGGACCCGATCCATCGCAAATATCACCACGGCGAGATCCTGTTCGGCCTGCACTACGCCTTTTCGGAAAATTTCATCCTGCCGCTGTCGCATGACGAGGTCGTGCACGGCAAACGCTCCATCCTCGGCCGGATGCCCGGCGACGACTGGCAGCGCTTCGCGAATCTGCGGGCCTATTACAGCTTCATGTTCGGCCACCCCGGCAAGAAGCTCCTGTTCATGGGCTGCGAGCTCGCCCAGGAGCGGGAGTGGAATCACGACACCTCGCTCGACTGGCATCTGCTCGGCGACAAGCGCTATGCCGGCATCCAGGCCCTGATCCGCGACCTCAACCACCTCTATCGCAACGTGCCGGCGCTGCATGAGCGCGACTGCGAGCCTGACGGGTTCGAATGGCTCATCACCGACGATGCCGACCGCAACGTCTTCGCCTGGGTGCGGAAAGGCTTCGATGAGCGCTCCCGATGCGTCGTGGTCGTGAACTTTTCGCCCAACGTGTATTACAATTACCGGGTCCGCGTGCCGCTCGGCGGCACGTGGAGGGAAGCTTTCAACTCCGACTCCCTCCATTATGGCGGCAGCAATGTCGGCAATGTCGGCCAGGTCCATGCCTCTGAAGATCAACACCTCGACCTCATCCTCCCGCCCATGGCAGCGGTATTTCTCGTCCCGGAAGCCTGACTCCATGCGCCTGGCCGCAGGAAGCCACGCCCGTCTCGGCGCCACCTGGGACGGACGAGGGACCAATTTTGCGTTGTTTTCCGCCAATGCCGAGAAGGTCGAACTCTGTCTGTTCGACAGCCAGGGCCGGCGCGAGATCGAGCGGATCGAGTTGCCCGAGCGGACCGAGGACGTCTGGCACGGCTATCTCAACGACGTCTCGCCGGGGCAGCTCTATGGCTACCGCGTCTACGGCCCTTACGAGCCGGAGCACGGCCATCGTTTCAACGCCAACAAGCTGCTGCTCGACCCCTACGCCAAGCGGCTGGCGGGACGGCTGGTCTGGAGCGATGCGCATTTTGCCTACCGCGCCGGCTCGCCGCGCGAGGATTTGTCGTTCGACCGCCGCGACAACGCCCGCGGTATGCCAAAGGCCGTCGTCATCGACGAGACCTTCAACTGGGGCCGGCGCGAGATGCGGCCGCAGATCCCGTGGGAGGACACGATCATCTACGAGGCCCACGTCAAGGGTCTGACCAACAAGCGCGACGATGTCCCGCCGAACCTCCGCGGCACCTATGGCGGGCTGTCGTCGCCTGCGATGATCAAGCACCTCAAGCGGCTCGGTGTCACCACGATCGAGTTGCTGCCGATCCACGCCTTCATCGATGACCGCATGCTGGTCGAGAAGAAGCTGGTCAACTACTGGGGCTACAACACGATCTCGTTCTTCGCGCCGGAGCAGCGCTACGCGCAGGACAATCCGCTCGACGCCTTCAGGACCACCGTGGCACGGCTGCACGATGCCGGCATCGAGGTCATGCTCGATGTGGTCTACAACCACACTGCCGAAGGCAATCATCTCGGCCCGACGCTTTGCTATCGCGGCATCGACAACGCCTCCTACTACTGGCTCAAGCCCGACAATCCGCGCTTCTATGACGACTTCACCGGCTGCGGCTCGTCGGTGAACCTGACGCATCCGCGCGTGCTGCAGATGGTGATGGACTCGCTGCGCTACTGGGTCGAGGTCTGTCATGTCGACGGCTTCCGCTTCGACCTCGCCACCACCTTGGCGCGTGAGAAGCACGGCTTCGACCGGCGCAGCGGCTTCCTCACCGCGATCCGCCAGGACCCGGTGCTGGCGAGCGTCAAGCTGGTCGCCGAGCCCTGGGACGTCGGTCTCGGCGGCTATCAGGTCGGCGCCTTCCCGTCGCAATGGTCGGAATGGAACGACCGCTATCGCAGCGCCATGCGTCGCTACTGGAGCGGCGAAGGCAGCCTGATCGGCGAGGTGTCGAGCCGCATGACCGGCTCGTCCGATATCTTCAACCATGACGGCCGCACGCAGCGCGCCAGCGTCAATCATGTCACCGTCCATGACGGCTTCACGCTGGCCGATCTGTTCAGCTACAACAGCAAGCACAATGAGGCGAACGGCGAGGACAATCGCGACGGCTCCAACGACAACCACAGCAACAATTTCGGCCACGAAGGACCGACCGACGACGCGACGATCACCGCGTTGCGGCGGCAGTCGCGCAAGAACCAGCTCGCCTGTCTGTTCCTCGCGCAGGGCCTGCCGCTGCTGCTCGCGGGGGACGAGGTCGGCAACTCGCAAGCCGGCAACAACAACGCCTATTGCCAGGACAACGAGGTCGGCTGGGTCGACTGGAGCGGCATGGGGCGCGAGGGCGACGACCTCATCGACTTCATCGCGCATCTCTCCGAATTGCGCCGCCGCTTCGGCCAGATCCGCGCGCGCCGCTGGCTCGATGGCCGCCGCTCCGACGGCAGTTTCGGCGTGTTGTGGCTGACGCCCTCGGCGGAGGAAATGACGCAAACCGACTGGACCTTCCCTGACGGACGTTTTCTGGCCTATGTGCTCGCCCCGGTGGAACAGGAGCAGGCTCCGATCTTTATCGTTCTGAACGCGGCCCCCGAAGAGATCGGATTCAAATTGCCCAAGCTCGCCGAAACCAAGACGTGGCAACAGGTTCTCGACACCACCCAAGTCCAGCAGAAGCAGACCGACTTCTCGGCGGGTACCGATCTGAAGGCCCCGCCGCGCTCGGTCCTGGCGTATGCGGGCCTGTCATGATCTCGCGGCAGTTCGGACCACGCATCACCAAGGACGGCACGACGTTCCGCCTGTGGGCGCCTGCCGCCAAGCGCGTCGATCTGGTGCTCGACGGCCAGCATGCCATGCAGCGCGGCGACGGCGGCTGGTACACGCTCCACGTCCCGGGCGTCGGCGCCGGCGCGCGCTACAAGTTTCGTATCGATGACGAGCTCGACGTTCCCGATCCCGGCTCCGACTTCCAGCCCGAGGACGTCTTCGGTCCGAGCGAAGTCATCGATCATGGCGCCTATGCCTGGCGCGCGAAGGAGTGGCGTGGACGGCCGTGGCAGGACACGGTGTTCCTCGAAAGTCATGTCGGCACCTTCACCCAGGACGGCACCTACAGCGCGATGATCGACAAGCTCGATCATCTGGTCGAGACCGGCATCACCGCACTCGAGCTGATGCCGCTGGCGGACTTCGCCGGCAGCCGCAACTGGGGCTACGACGGCGTTCTGCTTTACGCGCCCGACAGCGTCTATGGCCGCCCCGACGATCTCCGCACGCTGATCGACGAGGCGCATCTGCGCGGGCTGATGGTGTTCCTCGACGTCGTCTACAATCACTTCGGTCCCGAAGGAAACTACATCGGCCGCTATGCGCCCACTTTCTTCACCGATGCGCATACGCCTTGGGGCAGCGCGATCGACTATCGTCGTCCGGAAGTGCGCGCCTTCGCGATCGAGAACGCGCTGCATTGGCTGACCGACTATCGCTTCGACGGGCTGCGCTTCGACGCCGTCAATCACATCCTCTCTAACGAGGGTGAGATTCCGATGCTGCACGATCTCAGCGCCGCTGTCGGCAAGCTCGTCGAGCAGACCGGACGACACATCCATCTCGTGCTTGAGAACGGCGACAATCGCGCCAGCATGCTCGATGCGGCGGAAGATCCGCCCCGCGGCAAGTTCCGCGCACAATGGAATGACGACTACCACCACGTTTGGCACGTGATGCTGACCGGCGAGACGGGTGGCTATTACGGCGACTACCACCAATCGCCGCGCGGCGGCCTCGCTCGCGCGCTCGCGTCCGGCTTCGTCTATCAGGGCGAGCAGGCCGCCTTCTGGGGCGGCATCCCGCGGGGGGAGCCCAGCGGTCATCTGGCCCCCGCCGCGTTCGTGAACTTCCTGCAGAACCACGACCAGATCGGCAACCGCGTGTTCGGCGACCGGCTGCAAGCGCTGGCGCCGCCGGAAGGGATCGCGGCTGCGCTGGCAGTCACCCTGCTCGCACCGACCGTGCCGATGTTGTACATGGGCGAGGAATGGGGTTCGAAGCAGCCGTTCCCGTTCTTTTGCGATTTCCAGGGCGATCTCGCGAACGCCGTGCGCAGGGGCCGGCGCAAGGAATATGAGTGGGCGTATGCCAAATATGGCGACGAGGTGCCCGACCCGCTCGACATCGAAACCTTCAAGTCCGCGATCATCGATTGGAACGCGCGCAACGTGTCGCCCGGCCGCGAGCGGCTGGCGCTGGTGCGCGATCTCCTTGCCGCACGACACAAGCACGTCGCGCCCCGGTTGCCGCGCGCCAACTTCGGCAAAGCCGACGTCACCGACGACGGCCTCATGAGCGCGCATTGGGTGATGGGCGACGGCAGCACGCTCCGGCTGCTCGCCAACGTCTCCGACAAGGAAATCTTGGCGGCATCGAACGTCGCGGGCACCCCCATCTGGGGCGGCACGCCCGGAGATCGCCTGCCGCCCTGGTCGGTGTTCTGGAGCATCGGAGGATAACCATGCCTCCAGCCATCCCGCTCGCGACCTACCGCCTGCAGCTCACCGCCGACTTCAATTTCGAGGCAGCGGCGCGGGTCGTGCCCTATCTGAAGGCGCTCGGCATCAGCCATGTCTACGCCTCGCCGTTCATGACGGCGCGCAAGGGCTCGACGCATGGCTACGACATCACGGATCACACCAAGCTCAATCCCGAACTCGGCGGCGAGGAGGGCTTCGCCAAACTCAGCGCCGCGCTGAAGGCTCACGACCTCGGGCTGATCCTCGATTTCGTGCCGAACCATGTCGGCGTGCACTTCGACGACAATCCTTGGTGGCTGGACGTCCTCGAATGGGGCCAGGCCTCGCCGCACGCGGCCTCGTTCGACATCGACTGGGACCAACTGCCGTATCGCGCGCGCGGCGGCGTGCTGCTGCCGATCATCGGCACGTCCTACGGCCATGCGCTGGAGCACGGCGATATCGAGCTGCGCTACGATCCGGAGGAAGGCTCGTTCTCGTGCTGGTACTTCGAGCACCGGCTGCCGGTCGCACCCGAGCGCTATGGCGAGATGCTGCGCATCATCGTCAAGGAAGCCGGTGAAGAAAGCAGCGAGGCCGGCAGGGCGATCCTGGAGCTCGCCTCGCGCTACCCCGGCCTGCGCCGTCCGAACCGCAAGGAAGCGCCCAGCTTCAAGGCAATGCTCAAGGCCATCCCCGGTGCCGCCGACGTCATCGCGCGCGGCCTCCCGGCGTACAAAGCGGGCGAAGACCGCCCCGCGCAGACATTGGCCCTGCACCATCTGCTGGAGCGGCAGCACTACAAGCTCGGGCATTGGCGGCTCGCCTCCAGCGACATCAACTACCGCCGCTTCTTCGACGTCAACACGCTGGCTGGCCTGCGCGTCGAGGACGCCGGGACGTTCGAGGCGATCCACCGGCTGGTGAAGAAGCTGATCGCGGATGGTCAGCTGCAGGGTCTGCGGCTCGACCATATCGACGGGCTGCGCGATCCCGCGCAATATTTCCAGCGGCTGCGGCGGCTGATCCGTGACGCCCGGGGGCCCGCAGCCGGGCCTTTCTACGTCGTCATCGAGAAGATCCTCTGCGAGCATGAGAAGCTGCCTGGTTTTGCCGGCGTGCATGGCACCACCGGCTACGAGTGGATGAACGTCATCACCCAGCTCCTGATCGACGGCAAAGGTCTGGAGCCCTTGGACGAGATCTGGCGCCAGATCAGTAACAAGCCGCCGAAGCTCGCGCCTGTGATCAAGGAGGCGAAGCGTCGCGTGCTGGAGACGCTGCTGACCAGCGAGTTCACCGTGCTCACGCGCCTCTTGGCGCGGATCGCCAATGGTCACTATTCCACGCGCGACTATTCGGAAGACAGCCTGCGCCAAGCTCTCGAGCTGTACGTGCTGCACTTTCCGGTCTACCGGACCTATCTCACAACGGCTGGCCCGACCGAGGCCGACCGCAAGCTGATCGATCACGCCATCACGCAGGCGCGTGCCGAATGGTTCGCCTCCGACGGCTCGATCTTCGACTTCCTGCGCGATGCGCTGACGATGGATCTGATCAAGCGCGACCGCAACACCAGCCACAGCGTCCCGCGCGTGCGCCGCTTCGCCTTGAAGGTGCAGCAGTTCACCGGGCCGATGATGGCGAAGTCGCTCGAGGACACCAGCTTCTACCGCTTCCACCGCCTGCTCGCGCTCAACGAGGTCGGTGGCGATCCGTCGGCCCATGCGCTGGCGATCGGCGACTTTCACGCGTTCATGCGACAGCGCGCCAGGCATTGGCCGCACGGCATGACGGCAACCGCCACGCACGACACCAAGCGCGGCGAGGACGCCCGCATGCGGCTCGCGGCCCTCACCGAGCTGCCCAACGACTGGACCTCCGGGGTGGCGCGCTGGAAGACCCTGAACGCGCCGAACGTCGTCACCGCCGGCACCATGCGCGCGCCGTCGGCGACTTTCGAATACATGCTGTACCAGACCCTGGTCGGCATCTGGCCGCCCGCCGGCACCGATGAAGGCCTCGTCGAGCGGCTGCAGGCCTATGCGGTGAAGGCCGCGCGGGAGGGCAAGGAGGAGACCAGCTGGCTCAATCCGAACGAGGCCTATGAAAACGGTCTGCGCAGCTTCATCGAAGGCAGTCTGGATCGTGGTCGTTCGTCCGAGTTCCTGCAATCGCTGGAGACGTTCGCCAAGCGCATCGCCCTGCTCGGCGCGCTCAACTCGCTGACGCAGCTCACGCTCAAGGCGACAATGCCCGGTGTACCCGACTTCTACCAGGGCACCGAGTTCTGGGATCTCTCGATGGTCGACCCCGACAACCGCCGCCCGGTCGATTTTGCCGCGCGCGAGAGCGCATTGCGAGAGAATGAAAGCCCGAACTGGACCAATCTTGTCGAGCATTGGCCTGACGGCCGCATCAAGCTCGCATGGACGCGGCATCTGCTGAAGCTGCGCAGCGAGCTTGCCCACGTGTTCACCGACGGCAGCTACGAGCCGCTCGAGGTGACGGGCCGGCACGCCGACCACATCGTCGCCTTCGCGCGCAGGCGCGGGCGCGAGGCTGCCATCGTGGTCGTCGGCCGCAATTTTGCGCCGTTCACCGACGGCGGCCGCGTCTGGCCGCACGCCGATGCATTTGACGCGAAGGTGCAGGTTCCCGGCTACGCAGCCCCCCAAGTTCAAGACAGCGTGCTCCCTGTCTCCGCGCTCTTCACCCATCTGCCGGCCGCATTGATATCCGCCGGGGTGGACGGTGCGCCCGAACGCGGCGGCAGGCGAACGCCTGCCCTCGCGTCTCCGAGCTGATCAGCTCTTCTTCGTCAACAACAGCTGACCGCGACTGCGAATGGCTGACTGCGCCGCCTCTGCAAAGCGCTGCAACAGCCAGGGCAGCGTGACCTCGACACGCACATGGTCGTCGGCAACATCGACGTGGCCCGACGCCGCCTGGCCGAGCGCGCGGACACGAAAGATCATCTTGTCGCCGTCCCACCGCTCCTCGTCGACGCTCAGGACCGGCAGGCTACCCGCGGCGCGGCTCAGGCCGGATTGCAGCCGCCGCACGGCTTCGTCCTTGCCGAGGCGATGCGGAATGGAAACGACAAGCGGTCTTGACATCGCGATCTCCTGACTAACAACCGACCTCATGTAGTCATCGGTCGATGCGACCGCAAAGATACACTCCCCATTTTACCTGTTTCCCTCGCGGAACTTTCGAAGTTCCGACCAGTTTCCTCGACGAAGGCAGAGCCATTTGTCGCCCCGCTGCCGGGCCCTGGAGGAAAGTACATGTCCATCGGAACGATCATCCTCATCATCCTCATCATCGCGCTGCTCGGCGGCTTCTCCGGCATCGGCGGCGGCCCGTTCTACGGCACCGGCTATTACGGCGGCGGCGGTCTCGGCCTCATCATCGTCATCGTGCTGATCCTCGTCCTGCTCGGTCGGATCTGATTCACCTGCGATACTTTTCGGGCAGATGTGGCAAAGACCATGTCTGCCCGAAGCAGCTAACAGCCTTTCACAGCTTGTCCGTCAGCTTCTTGATCGCCGGCTTGATCGCTCCAGCCGCGTCGTCATAACCATCCCACGCCTTGGTCTTGGCCAGCAGCGCCGGAACCGTGCGGATCGTATAGCGCTTGGGATCGAGCCCGTTCTTCACCTGCGCCCACGTGATCGGCATCGACACCGTGGCGCCGTCACGCGCCCGCGGTGACAACACCGCGACCGCAGTCGACATGCGATCATTGCGCAGATAGTCCAGAAAGATCTTTCCCTTGCGCAGCTTCTTCGACATGTTGAGCAGATACTGCTCGGGAGTGTCGTTCGCCATCCACTGGCACACGTCCTGCGCGAACGCCTTCGCCTCCGGCCACGTCACCTTGTCGCGCGCGCCGTATAACAACGGCGTCACCACGTGCAGGCCCTTGCCGCCGGTGGTCTTGCAGAAGCTTTCCAGACCTAGCGTCTTCAGGCGCTGCCGCATCTCCTTGGCCGCGGCAATCACCTCCTCGAATGCGACGTTCGGCGCCGGATCGAGATCGAATACCAGCCGGCCCGGCACGTCGTAGACATCGGGCGCGCAATTCCACGGATGCAGCTCGACGGCTGCGACCTGCGCCACCGCGATCAGGCCTTCGACCCGATCGATCTGCAGATAGGGTTTGCGATCGCCGGACACTTTCACCAGCTCCAGCAGATCGGACATACCCTGCATCCCATGCCGCTGGAAAAACCGCTCGCCGCCGATGCCATCCGGCGCGCGCACGATCGAACATGGCCGCCCTTTCAGATGTTCGATCATCCAGTCGCCGACGGCTTCCAGATAGGTCGCGAGATCGAGCTTGGTGACGGGCTCGCCGTCGCCGGCATCCGGCCACAGCGCCTTGTCCGGCTTCGAGATCGCAACGCCCATCACCGTCGCCGAACTCTTCGATCGCGCCGGCGTCTTGTGCACCGTGGTGCCGCCGGTCGCGACCGTCGCCGCGGCACGCGCGACGGGCTTGGCAACCTTGGCCGCGACGACCGGCTCCTCGGCGACGACCTCGCGCGCCGGCTTGTCCTGGCGCAGCCCCTTGAACGAGGCCTGCCTAACATTGTTGTCCGCGGTCCAGCCGGCGAACTCGATCTCGGCGACCAGTTCAGGCTTCACCCAATGCACCTCGCGCGCCTTGCGCGGAGCGTTCTTGCCGCTGAACGGGTTCTTGTCGGATGCGGCCGCCTTCAGCGCCGGCATGATCTCCTTCACCGTGTCCTGGCCGAAGCCGGTTCCGACGATGCCGACATAAGCGAGGTGATCGTCCTTGTTGACGCCGACCATCAGCGAGCGGAATTTGCCGTTGGTGGTCTTCCAGCCGCCGATGACGACCTCGTGGCCGGGCCGCGTCTTGGCCTTGGTCCAGCTCTCGGTGCGGCCGGAGTGATAGGCCGAATCCAGCTTCTTCGACACGATGCCCTCGAGGTTCAGCTTGCGTGCCGAGTCCAGCACGGCCTCGCCGTCGCTCTCGAAATGCTCGACATAGCGGATAACGGGCGTCCTGCCCTTCATGTTCGCCTTCAGCAGCTTCGCCAGGCGTGCCTTCCGCTCGTGCAGCGGCTGGCGGCGCAGGTCGAACTCGTCGACGAACATCAGGTCGAAGGCAAAGAACACCAGCTCATCCGTCTGCCCGGACGAGATCGCCGCCTGCAGCGCCGAGAAGTTCGGGTTGCCGTCCTTGTCGAGCGCGACGATCTCGCCATCGATAATCGCATCCGGCAGCTTGGCCGCGGCTTCCGCGATCGCGCCGAACTTGGCGGTCCAGTCGAGGCCCTTGCGCGTCTTCAAGGTCGCCTGGCCGTCCTCGACTCGGATCTGCACGCGATAGCCGTCGAACTTGATCTCGTGCGCCCAGCCCTCGCCGCTCGGCGGCGCGGCCACGGAGGTGCACAGCTCGGGCGGCACGAAGTCGGGCAGCGACGCGACGTTTTTGGGCTCGATCGTCTTCGTCGCACGCTGTGACTTCGCACCACTGGCCTTCGTGGCCTTAGCTCTTGTGGCTTTGGCTTTCGGCGACGGCGCCTTGGTCAATCCCTTGTTGATCTTCGGTTCGTTGTCTCCGCGGTTGGAGTGCCACACCGCATCGGCGTTCATGCGCTGGCTCTTGGCCAGCATGAACGGCTTCGGCGCCTTGCCCTTGCCGGCCGCGATCTGCTCCATGGTGCGCCCAGACGCGACCGACTTGTCGGCACTCAGGATGTCGTTCGCTTCGCCTTCCCTGGCAAACTCATCGCGATGCTTGATCAGCAGCCAATTGGTGCGCTTGCCGCCGGTGCGATCATGGCGCATTCGCACCAGGACCCAGCCACCATGCAGCTTCTCGCCGTCGAGGGTGAATTTGAAGTCGCCCTTCTTGAAGCCGCGTTCGGCATCGTCGCTCTCCCAATAGCCGCGGTCCCACAGCATGACCGTGCCGCCGCCATATTCGCCCTCGGGAATCGTGCCTTCGAAGTCGCCGTAGTCGAGCGGATGGTCTTCGACCTCGACCGCGAGGCGCTTGTCGTGCGGATCGAGCGACGGCCCTTTCGTCACCGCCCACGACTTGAAGACTCCGCCGAATTCGAGCCTGAGATCATAGTGCAGCCGGGTCGCGTCATGCTTCTGGATGACGAAACGGGGACGGTCCGCAGGGGCAACCTTGGCATCCCCGGACGGCTCTGCCGTTTTCTCGAAATCGCGCTTCTTGCGATAGGTGGTAAGCTTCTTGATCGCCACGGTGATCCCTCGCGTTGGGCGCTAGCGTAGCAAAGCCGGCCGGGTCGCGGAACCGGCTGAACCGCATGATAACACCGGGCAAAGTTCCGTGTTCCCGGCGCTCGTCGAGCCCGGGTGTTGCCGCCGTTCGCCCTCTGCGAAACGAGAGGGTGCAGGGAAGGCCGGGTGCTGACCGCGGCCCATGGCCCGCCTGCAACAAAAAAGCAGGCGGCAGTCACCACAGGTACGGCCATCAACCGGCCTTCCCTGCGCGATGGTGTTAACGCTTACTTCGCGATCTCCCCGGTGTCCGGCTTGTTAGCCACCGTCGCCCGCGTGCCTCGCCGGCAGCACGGACTTGACGCCAGCATCGGGGCGCCAGGACCACGCGACTTCACGTCCGAGAGCCAGCGCTCGTCCGCGCATGAAGCGCACGCTACCGTCTCGTCCATCGCCTCCCACACTCCACGTATCGTGACGACGCGTACGCCCTCTGCATGAGGCGGGATGCGCGGAAAGATCGGTCTGATTTGCCCGACAACGCAAGGGATAATGACTGCGACATAGTAACCCGACGGGCATGCTCCATCGTAACGCCACTCTTCGCGAGGCAGAGCCGATCATACCCGCTCGTTTCACGGCGTCATGGCCGGGCTTGTCCCGGCCATCCACGTCGTTCGGCGGATGCGGGTCGACGTGGATGCCCGGGACAAGCCCGGGCATGACGAGTGACAAACAGGCGGCGCATCCGGGGTAATTGCTCCAAGCCGCTGCACACGGAACCGCAACGACGACTTGTCCGTTGCAACGCTGTCCTCACCGTTCACGGAGATCCCGATGGCCCCCCGCGCCTATTGGAAAGGCTCGCTCAAACTCTCGCTCGTCAGCTGCCCTGTCGTGCTCTATCCGGCATCCACTTCGGTGGAGAAGACGCGCTTCCACCTGATCAACCGCGAGACCGGCAATCGGCTCAAGCAGCAGATGGTCGATGCCGAGACCGGCGACATCGTCGAGAGCGAGCAGAAGGGCCGCGGCTACGAGCTGTCCAAGGGGCAGTATGTCGAGATCGAGCCGGAGGAGCTGGAGGCGGTCCAGATCGAGAGCAACCACACCATCGACATCGACAGCTTCGTGCCGCGTGAGGAGATCGACCAGCGCTACCTCAATCATCCCTATTACATCGCTCCCGACGGCAAGGCAGCGGTCGACGCATTCGCGGTGATCCGCGACGCCATGAAGGACCAGGATCGCGTCGCACTGGCACGCATCGTGCTGACGCATCGCGAGCACGTCATCGCGATCGAGCCGATGGGCAAGGGCATGCTCGGCACGACGCTGCGCTTCCCTTACGAGCTGCGCGACGAAGCTGAGTTCTTCGACGACATCAAGACGCCGAAGATCACCAAGGACATGGTCGAGCTCGCCGGCCACATTCTGGAGACAAAGGCCGCGCATTTCGATCCCTCGGAGTTCAAGGATCAGTACGAGACGGCGCTGAAGGCGCTCGTCAAGCGCAAGGCCTCTGGCAAGCCGATCAAGCTGCCGGAGCCGGAGGAACGGTCCGACAACGTGGTCAGCCTGATGGATGCGTTGAAACAGAGCCTGGGCAAGGGCGGCAAGAAGGCGTCGCGTTCACCATCGCGGCGAGCGCCGTCGCATCGCCGTCCGGCAAAGAAGGCGCATCGCTCGGCGGCGCGGCAACGCAAGGCCGGATGAAGTCGTAACCTGGATGTCGCTGCGCTCATCCGGCTACAGACGGCTCGTCTAGCTCAAGCCCCCACGCCCACCGCCGTCATCCCGACGAACGCCGGGATCCATACTCCACGGCGGGTATGGTGAGACGAGACTGGTCGGACATCCCGCCCCATCACATCTCCCTGGGGTTCTGGGTCCCGGCGTTCGCCGGGACGACAGCGGATGATCGGGCGACGACTGCGCGTCACGGCGCGCGTTGCGCTGATCAGCGCTATCAGTTCTTCTTCGACGACTTCTTCTTTGTCGTTTTCTTGGTGGTCTTCTTCGTGCTCGTCTTGCTCGCACTCTTCGAGGATTTCTTGGCAGATTTCTTCGCCGAGGACTTCGCGCTCTTCCTGGCCGGCACCTTCTTGCCTTCGCGGCGCGCTTCCGACAGGCCGATCGCGATCGCCTGCTTGCGGCTCTTGACCTTGCGGCCCGAGCCACCGCTCTTCAACGTTCCGGCCTTGCGCTTCTTCATCGCGCGCTCGACGTCCTTGGACGCACCCTTCGCGTATTTGCGTGCTGTTCGTGCCATTGAAGATGATCTCCCTGTGACACCACAGCAATCACGACACGGCGCGAAGGTTCCGTTTCCGAGGAACAGGGGATCCGAGGATGAGCTTCGCGATCTGTCACCATGGGCTGCGTGGGGACTGGGTTGATCTTCGCCAGCTCCCCTTTCCGCAGAGGTCGCGCTGCCTGCTTGCGGGCAAAAGTCGGATTGCATCGAAGCTGCGATCCGAATTGAGGCCTACTTCACCGGCCGCTTCTCCAGCTTGCGGGCCAGGGTCCTGCGATGCATGCCGAGGCGTCGTGCGGCTTCGGAGATGTTGAAGTCGGTATCGATCAGGGTCTGATGGATGCGCTCCCACTCGAGCGTCTTGATCGACGTAGCGCGCTCCGCGAGCGCCACCTGGGCGTTGCCCTGGGCCTTGCGGAAGGCTTCCTCGATGTCGTCGGTGTTCGATGGCTTGGCGAGATAGTGGCAGGCGCCGAGCTTGATGGCCTCGACGGCCGTGGCGATGCTGGCGAAGCCCGTGAGCACCACGATCAGCATCTCCGGATCATGCGCATGCAGCTTCTCGACACAGACGAGGCCGGAGGCGCCGCCGAGCTTGAGGTCGACGACGGCATAAGTAAACGTCCTTTCTTTCAGGATGTCGTCGACCTGCTCGAGCGAGGCCGCGATCACGGCCTCATAGCCGCGGCGCTCGAATGAGCGTTTCAGGGTGCGTGCGAAACCGTCGTCGTCCTCGACGATGAGGAGAGAGCGTTCAATCTCCACTGGGCTCTCCAATCGCAAGCATCGACAGCGGCAGCGAGAGCCGCACGGTCGCCCCGCGTCCCCGATGGTTCCAGGCAGAAACGCTGCCGCCCAGCTTGCGGATCACGTTGACCACCAGGAACAGGCCGAGGCCGCGGCCCGGGCGGCCCTTGCTAGACTGGTAGGGACGCCCGAGTTGCCCGAGCATGACCGGATCGAAGCCGGGTCCACGATCGCTGACGCTGAGCAGCAGCTGATCGCCATCGCGCTCGACGACGAGCTCCACCCATTCGCGCGACACTTCGAATGCGTTGTCGAGCACGTTGACGATGGCCTGCTTCAGCGCGACGTCGGAGACGATTGCAGGGTCCGCGCCGAACTCGTTGCGGACCATCAGGTTGCGCGCCGAACGCGCCGCGCTCCATTCCGCCACCAGCGTGGTCAGGAACGCCCTCAACGTCGTCGGCGCCGATCCTTCGCCGCGCGCCTGCCCGGCCGACACCAGGATGTCTGTGACGATCGACTTGCAGCGCTGCACCGCGGCTTCCATTTCGGTGAAATCCTCCGCCAATGCCGGATCGGCCGAGATCGCGGTCATGCGCCGCCAGTCGTTCAGGATCACCGAGATCGAGGCGAGCGGCGTGCCCAGTTCATGCGCGGCGCCCGAGGCCAGGAGGCCCATGCGAATGATGTGATCCTGCTCGGCGGCATGCTGACGCAGATCGGCGAGCTTGGCGTCGCGCTCGCGCAGGTTACGGTTGATGCGGGTGACGAAGACGACGAGCAGCACGGCGTCGAGCACGAAGCCGACGAACATTCCGGTGATGTGCAGCGCGAAGGCGTCGCTGACGTGATGCTGCGGGAGATCGAGCGGGCGGTACTCGATGGTGAGCCAGACGAAGCTGAGCACGGTGAGCGCGACCAGCGACCAGGACGAGCGCGCATCGAGCAGCACGGCGCCAAGCGTCACCTGAAGCAGATAGAGACAGGTGAATGGATTGGACGCGCCGCCGGTGAGATAGAGCTCGGACGTCAGCGCCACGACGTCGAGCATCAAGGCGATCAGCAGATGGCGATTGGCGACATCGTCGCGCGTCCGCAGCCAGATGTGGCTGGCCACGTTCAGCGCCACGAGCGCGCAGATGATCGCCGCCATGGGCAGCAGTGGCAGGGTGATGCCGAACCAGTACGTGACGAAGGCGATGGTGACGATCTGTCCGACCACGGCGATCCAGCGCAGCTGAATCAGCAGCACCATGTTCTTGCGGTTGGTCGCATCCTTGGTCGGCAGCGGAGCGTGGATCTCGGGTGTGGCGATCGCTGCGACAGCTCCGATCGGCAGATTCGGCGCCTCGTTCCTCATGACGCGGCGTCCGCAATTGGCGTAAGCGTCGAGGGGACTAGTCCGCTCACAATGGCGACGCCCCATGTCCACGCATGCCCTGCTGCCGATGATCCCATTCCGCATCCTGCGCTGCCGCCGCGCCGGCCTCGCCGCGCGCGCGGTGCAGCCGCTGCACGCCGGCGCCGGCCAGCATCAGGGCCAATGTAAACCACGTCAGCGCGTAAACCAGATGGTTGTTCGGAAAGGCGATCACGGTCAGGCCACCGATCGGGAAGCCGCCCGGATTAGGCGTCGCGTCGGCATCGACGAAGTAAGGGGCGACGTCCTGCAGGCCGCGCGCGGCCGCGATCGCCGCGACGTCACGTGAATACCAGCGATTGGCCTGGGGATCATTGTGGCGCAGGAAGCCGCCGCCGGGCTCCGAGAGCCGCAGCAATCCGGTCACGCTGACCGCACCATCCGGGTTCCCGGCGCCGCGGCTGGCGCGATCGCGCCGATCCGACGGCACGAAGCCGCGGTTCACCAGCACGACGCCCTCGGTCGTCTGCAGCGGCGTCACGACCCAATAGCCGGGCCCCTCGATCGTGAGCGCCTGGACCAGCGTCTCGCCGTCGTTGAGGAAGCGGCCGCTCAAGGTCACCCGCTTGTATTCGTCGTCGTTGCGGTTGACCGCCGGCCATGCGGCCCGCTGCGGCACGGGCACCGGCGCGGCATGAACGCGGCGCTCGACCCGGTCGATCAGATCGAGCTTCCAGGCGCGGCGCTCGACCTGCCAGACGCCAAGCGCCAGCAGGATCGCGACGCACGCGACCCAAGCCGCCCCGATCGCAAGCGTCGCCGGCCGCCACGCGCCCGGCGTTCTCCGTCCCCCTGCCCCGTCGGCAGGAGCCGGCATCACGGCGTCTGGCCCATCTCGTGGACCGGCATCATGTTGGTGGTCAGATGATGCATGACCCACAGCGAGCCTGACAACGCGATCACCACCATGATGATGGTGAAGATCAGCGCCATCATGGTCCAGCCGCCCTCGGCCTTGGTGTTCATGTGCAGGAAGAAGACCATGTGGACGACGACCTGCACGGCCGCGAACGCCATGATGATCAGCGCCGTCACCTGCTTGTCGAGCGAGCCGCTCATGACCAGCAGGAACGGGATCGCCGTCAGGACGACCGAGAGACCGAAGCCGATCAGCTGCCCCTGCCGCGTACCGGCATGGTCATCGGCCGACTGGTGCGCATCCGCGTGGGCGTGGACATCCGAGCTCATCGCAGCATTCCCATCAGATAGACGAAGGTGAAGACACCGATCCAGATCACGTCGAGGAAGTGCCAGAACATGCTGAGGCAGACGAGGCGACGCCGGTTGGCCTCGATCAGGCCGAAGCGCTTGACCTGCACCATCAGCGTGACCAGCCAGATCAGGCCGAACGTCACGTGCAGGCCATGGGTTCCAACCAGGGTGAAGAACGACGACAGGAAGGCGCTGCGCTGCGGCGTCGCGCCCTCATGGATCATGTGCGCGAATTCGGTCAGCTCGATACCGAGGAAGGCGAGGCCGAACAGGCCGGTGACGACGAGCCAGCCCTGCATCGCGCCAACGCGGTTCTGCTGCATCGACAGCATCGCAAAGCCGTAGGTGAGCGACGACAGCAGCAGGAACGAGGTGTTGACCGCGACCAGCGACAGGTCGAACAGGTCCTTCGGCGCCGGGCCCGCGGCGTATTTGGCGCCGAGCACGCCATAGACGGCGAACAGGATCGCGAAGATGAGGCAGTCGCTCATCAAATAGATCCAGAAGCCGAGCTGCGTGCTGCTGCCTTCCGGGTGATCGTGCTCGTCGACGACGTAGAAGACCGGCTCGCCGGCCTTTATAGTGCCCGTTGCAATCGTCATGACTTGGCTCCTGCCACGAGCAGCTCGGTGCGGGCGCGCTCGACGCTGACGACCTCGTCAGCCGGAATGTGGAAGCTGCGGTGATAGTTGAAGGTGTGGCCGATCGCGACCGCCAGCAGCGCGACGAAGCTGCCGGCCGCCATCCACCACATGTACCAGATCAGGCCGAACGCCATGGTGGTGCTCAGCCCTGCCAGGATCACGCCGGTGCCGGTGTTGCTCGGCATGTGGATCGCCTTGAAGCCGGTGAGCGGACGGGCGTAGCCGCGGCGCTTCATGTCCCACCACGCGTCGTTGTCGTGGATGACGGGCGTGAAGGCGAAGTTGTAGGCCGGCGGCGGCGACGACGTCGCCCATTCCAAGGTGCGCGCATCCCAGGGATCGCCGGTGGTGTCGACGAGCTGCTCCCGGCGCAGCACGCTCACGGCAATCTGGATCAGGAAGCTGGCGATGCCCAAGAGGATCAGGAACGCGCCGATGCCGGCGATGACGAACCAGATCTGCAGGCTCGGATCATCGAAGGTGCGCAGGCGGCGCGTCACGCCCATCAGGCCGAGCACATAAAGCGGCATGAAGGCGAAGTAGAAGCCGACCGTCCAGAACCAGAACGACATCTTGCCCCAGAACGGATCGAGCTTGAAGCCGAACGCCTTCGGGAACCAATAGGCGATGCCGGCGAACAGGCCGAACAGCACGCCGCCGATGATCACGTTGTGGAAATGCGCGACCAGGAACAGGCTGTTGTGCAGCACGAAGTCGGCCGGGGGCACCGCGAGCAGCACGCCGGTCATGCCGCCGATCACGAAGGTCAACATGAAGGCGACCGTCCACATCATCGGCAATTCGAAGCGGATACGGCCGCGATACATCGTGAACAGCCAGTTGAACATCTTCGCGCCCGTCGGGATCGAGATGATCATCGTGGTGATGCCAAAGAACGAGTTCACGCTGGCGCCGGAGCCCATGGTGAAGAAATGGTGCAGCCAGACCAGATAGGACAGGATGGTGATGACGACGGTGGCGTAGACCATCGAGGTGTAGCCGAACAGCCGCTTGCCCGAGAAGGTCGAGGTGACCTCGGAAAAGATGCCGAACGCCGGCAGGATCAGGATGTAGACCTCCGGATGGCCCCAGATCCAGATGAGGTTGACATACATCATCGGATCGCCGCCGAAATCATTGGTGAAGAAGTTGGTGCCGATATAGCGGTCGAGCGACAGCAGCGCGAGCACCGCCGTCAGCACCGGGAAGGAGGCGACGATCAGGACGTTGGTGCACAGCGAGGTCCAGGTAAACACCGGCATCTTCATCATGGTCATGCCGGGCGCCCGCATCTTCACGATGGTGCAGATCAGGTTGACGCCGGATAACAGCGTGCCAACGCCGGCCACCTGCAGCGCCCAGATGTAATAGTCGACGCCGACATCCGGACTGTAGGACAGGTTCGAGAGCGGCGGATAGGCGAGCCAGCCGGTGCGCGCGAACTCGCCGACGAACAGCGAGCACATCACCAGCACGGCGCCCGCCGTGGTCATCCAGAAGCTGAAATTGTTGAGGAACGGAAACGACACGTCGCGCGCGCCGATCTGCAGCGGAACGACATAGTTCATCAGGCCGGTGACCAGCGGCATCGCCACGAAGAAGATCATGATCACGCCGTGCGCCGTGAACACCTGATCATAGTGGTGCGAGTTGAGGTAGCCCTCGGAGCCGTTGAAGGCGATCGCCTGCTGCAGGCGCATCATCAGGGCGTCGGCGAAGCCGCGCAGCAGCATGACGATGCCGAGCACCATGTACATGATGCCGATGCGCTTGTGGTCGACGGTGGTGAACCACTCCTTCCAGAGATAACCCCAGAGCCGGAAATAGGTCAGCGCGCCCAACAGCGCGAGGCCGCCGAGCGCGACCATCGCGAAGGTGCCGACGATGATCGGCTCATGCAGCGGCAGCGACTCCAGGGTCAGCCGGCCGAAGATGAGCTTGGTGAGATTGGCAGTGTCGAACATGATGTGATCCTCGCGAATCCGAACGTCAGGAATTCGACTTGGAGGTCGGCAACGGGATGAACGACGCCTTGGACGGCCGCATCAGGCCGGGCCGTTCCAGCCCGCGGCCCTGCAGCGGCGTCCAGTCGAGCGGCGCCAGCACGGTGGGCGAGGAGTCCTCGGCCATGCGCGTGACCTGGTCGCCCGGCAGGCAGACGCCGCCGGCCACGAAGCTCGGCTCGGCGCCGAACACGGCGCCGCGGCCGGCGAACTTGTCGTAGGCGAGCGGCAGCGTGTTGCGCACGCCGGCCATCCCCATGCCGCCCCGGGCATCGATCGCCATCATCTCGCTCATGCACATCTTACCGGTCTCGACGCACATGTTGAGGATGGCGCGGAACAGGTCGCCATCGACGGAGGCGTAATAGCGCACCGGCTCGTTGGCGCTCGGACGCTCCAGCGTGAGATATTCCGACTTGCCGAGCTGAGTGCCGCTGGCCTTGGCCTTCTCGACCCAGCTGGCAAACTCCGCATCCGACAGGCCGTGGAAGGCGAAGCGCATGCCGGAGAAGCCGGCGCCGCTGTAGTTCGCCGAGAAGCCGCGATAGACGCCGGGCTTGTTGATGACCGCGTGCAGCCGGCTCTGCATGCCCGGCATCGCGTAGATCTGGCCTGCGAGTGCCGGAATATAGAACGAGTTCATCACCGAGGACGAGGTGATCCGGAAATCGAGCGGCCGGTTCACGGGAGCGGCGAGCTCGTTGAGGCTGGCGATGCCGTATTCGGGATAGATGAACAGCCACTTCCAATCGAGCGCGACGACGTTGACCTCGAGCGGCTTGTCCTGCGGCGTCACTGCGCGATCCGCCGAGATGCGGCCGAGGGTGCGGTAGGGATCGAGCAGATGCGTGCCCATCCAGGTGACGGCGCCCAGGCAGATGATGATCAGAAGCGGCGCGGCCCAGATCAGAAGCTCGAGCTGGGTCGAGTGGTCCCAGTCCGGCGTGTAGGTCGCGGACTGGTTCGACTGGCGGTAGCGCCAGGCGATCATGGCGGTGGCCACCATCACCGGCACCACGATCAGCAGCATCAGAACGGTGGCGATGATCACGAGATCGCGCTGCTGGGCGGCGACGTCACCGGAGGGCGCGAGCACCACCAGATTGCAGCCGCCGAGCGCGAGCCCCAGCGGTAGCAGGGCCAATATCTTCCAGTAACGCACGATTAACCTCGTCGAAGCGCGGATCTCTGAACGAGGCCTCACGTAGCGACCGGACGTCACGCCCAACATTGGACAATTTGTCCAATACCGGAGCGACGCTGGGGCAGACATCTACGGGCCTGAGATAGAGTGCGAGAGGACTGCGAGCGGCGATGACACAGGCAGCGGCCATGGACGGCGAGACCAATCTCTCCCGCAGGCACGAAGCGAATCCGGGCGAGATCGCGATCGGCGTCATCATCGGCCGCACGTCGGAGTTCTTCGACTTCTTCGTCTACGCCATCGCCTCGGTGATCGTGTTTCCGCGGCTCGTTTTCCCGTTCGCCGACGAGCTCACGCAGACGCTGTATTCCTTCGCGCTGTTCGCGCTCGCCTTCATCGCCCGCCCGTTCGGCAGCGTGATCTTCATGGCGATCGACCGCCGCTACGGCAAGAGCGCCAAGCTGATCATCGCGCTGTTCCTGCTGGGCACCTCCACCGTCGCAATCGCCTTCCTGCCGAGCTATTACACCGTCGGCGCGGGCGCGATCTGGCTGCTGGCGCTGGCGCGAATCGGCCAGGGTCTCGCCTGGGGCGGCGCCTGGGATGGGCTCGCGTCGCTGCTCGCGATGAACGCGCCGGAGCATCAGCGCGGCTGGTACGCGATGATCCCGCAGCTCGGCGCCCCGCTCGGGCTGATCGTCGCCAGTGTGCTGTTCGCCTTCTTCGTCGGCAATCTCTCGGCAGCCGATTTCTTCGACTGGGGCTGGCGCTATCCGTTCTTCGTCGCCTTCGCCATCAACGTCGTCGCGCTGTTCGCGCGGCTGCGCATGGTGGTGACGCCAGAATATGACGAGCTGTTCCAGTCGCGCGAACTGCAGCCTGCCAGCGTCAGCAACACCATCCGCCACGAGGGCCGCAACATCGTGATCGGCGCCTTCGCGCCGCTGGCGAGCTTCGCCCTGTTCCACATGGTGACCGTGTTTCCGCTGTCCTGGGTGTTCCTGTTCACCAAGGAGACGCCGGCGCGATTCCTGATCATCGAGGCCGTCGGCGCGGTGTTCGGCGTGGTCGCGATCATCGCCTCCGGCATGCTCGCGGACCGCATCGGCCGCAAGTCGCTCTTGATCGGCTCGGCCATCGCGATCGCCGTCTTCTCCGGCTTCGCGCCGCAGCTGCTCGATGCAGGTCCGGTCGGCGAGACCGTCTACATGGTGCTCGGCTTCATCCTGCTCGGCCTGTCGTTCGGCCAGTCTTCCGGCGCGATCGCCGCCAACTTCGCCCGCACCTATCGCTACACGGCGTCGGCGCTGACGGCAGACCTGGCCTGGCTGTTCGGCGCCGGCTTCGCGCCGCTGGCGGCACTGCTGCTGGCATCGTATTTCGGCCTGCTGTCAGCCGGCGGCTATCTGCTGTCCGGCGCGGTGTGCACGCTGCTCGCGCTGTGGCTGAGCGCACCGCGGCAGTTGGAGCAGAAATAAGCGAGGCGACACAATTCGCTGCTATTGGCCTCTTTGACAGATTGAGCTTCCGGCCGCGAACAGCGTGCTGATCGAGACGAAAGCTTCGATCGTAGTTTGCGCGCTTCGCCCTGCTAGGAAAGACTTCCACCCCTCACCCTGAGGAGCCCGCCGAAGGCGGGCGTCTCGAAGGGCGAGGCCACAGCTAGGGCCTCATGGTTCGAGACGCGCCGCGCCCGAACCATCTCGGCTTGCGTCAAGCAGATTGCGGCGCGGCGCTCCTCACCATGAGGGTGGGGTTAAGAGACCGGCGACACGTGGGCTACACGCTCATGTCGATGATCGGGATCAGACTCAGCGTTGGAGACCAACGACAGATCAGCTGCCCCGCCACTTCCGCTCCGCCTCGTCCCACGCCGCGAGCGGCTGCAGGTCCGGCACCCAGGCCAACCCGGTCTTGGCGTCCGACGACACCGCCTCCGGCGTCACCACCATGTCGAGCAGCGCCGGACGATTGGCGAGCGCGCGCTCAATCGCCGGCCCGAGCTGCTCCTCGGTTTCGACGCGCTCGGCATGCATGCCGAAGGCCCGCGCCATGGCGGCGTGATCGGCGAATTGCAGTTTTGTGCCGACGATCTTGCCGTGCGTCACGGTCTGGTCGTGCACCTCGATCTGCCAGGCGCCGTTGTTGGCGACGATGATCAGCACCGGCGCCTTGTGGCGCACGGCCGTATCCACCTCGATCGCGTTGAAGCCGAAGGCGCCATCGCCGGTCGCCACCACCACGGGCTTGTCGGGATAAGCGAGACTTGCAGCGATACCGTAGGGCACGCCGATGCCGATGCAGCCGAACGGGCCGGGATCGAGCATGAGCGGCGCGCTCAGGCCCACACGCGCGAAGGACAGGAAATCACCGCCGTCGGTGATGACCACGGCATCATTGCCGATGGCCTCCTGCAACGCTGACAACACGCGATTGGGATGCAGCCGACCGTCCGAGCCGGGGGCTGCCGTCGCCATGCTCTGCTTCAGCTTGGCGGCGCGTTCCTGATGCGCGGCGCGCAGCCTCGCGGCCCATTGCCGATCGACGGCCGATTCGCGATTGCCCGCCAGCGCGACGATCGCACCAAGCGTCTCCGCCGGTGACGCAAGGATCTCGGCCGCGCCGCGACGGTTGTCGCGCAACTCGCTTGCGGTGTCGCTGATGCGGACGAACTTCGCGTCCTTGAACACGGCCGGCGAGCCATAGGCCAGCTGGAAGTCGAGCTTTCGTCCGACCGTGAGCACCAAATCGGCATCGCCCATCACGGCGCCGCGCATCGCGCCGACCACGGACGGATGGTCGTCGGGCACGAGCCCCCTGCTCTCGCCAGTGTCGAGATAGACCGCGCCGAGCCGGTCGAGCAGCGCGATCAGCCCGGGACCGGCACCACGCGCACCACGCCCGGAGATGACGAGCACGCGGCGCGCCGACCACAACAGCTCGACGGCCTTCTCGACCTCAGCGGGATCCGGCCGTGTCGCCGCGCGCGGCTTCGGCGCGAGATGCTCGTCCAATTGCAGCGGCTTCGGAACAATCCCGCGCAGCGTATCGACCGGAAAGTCGATGAAGACCGGCCCCGGCTCGCCGCCATCGCCGAAGGCGCGCGCGATCGCCTCGTCCAGCTCCTGCAGCACCAGCGACGGCTCGCGTACGGTGCGGGCATAGCGTGTGATCGAGCGCACCAGCTGGGTGTGATCCATGTCCTGCAGGCCGCCGCGGTTCTCCTGCGGTCGCGGATTTCCGCCCGACATCACAAGCACCGGCGCGCGCGAGACGTGGGCGTTGGCGATGCCGGTGATCGCGTTGGTCATGCCAGGTCCTGCCGTGACCAGCGCGACGCCGAGCTCGCCGGTGAGCTCCGCATGCGCCTGGGCCATGTGGACAGCCGCGCGCTCGTCGCGCACGTCGATGATCTGGATTCCCTCCGCATCGAGCCGCATCCAGATCGGCATGATGTGACCGCCGCACAGCGCGAAGACGCGAGTAACGCCGCGGCGCTTGAGCAGGCGGGCGATCAGGTCGGCGGCACTGTCGGGAGAGACTTTCATCGGACCACTCCGGCGAACGAGGTTGCGGTCAGCCCGGCGCCAGCCAGGCCACGAGCAGCGAGACGGTGAGGACGGCGAAGATGTGCGAGACGAGGATCGAGCCCGAGGTGACGCCCGCCTCCAGGCCGTAGAGCTTGGCGATGGTGAACGGCCCGGAGCCGATCGGCAGCGCGCTCAGGATCACGGCCGAATGCGACCACAGCGGCGGCATCGAAAACACGTGGAAGGCGAGCAGCGCCGTCACCGCCGGCTGCATCACGAGCTTCAGCGAAACGAGAATGGCGATCGAGGTGGCGTCGCGCGTGACGACGCGCTCTTGCGCGAGGAACAGTCCAATGCAGACCAGCGCCGCCGGCGAGGCCGCGCCACCGAGCAACGTCGTGAAGCTCATGAACGGCGCCGGCAGCGCGAAGCCGCTCAGGCCCACAGCGAGCCCCGCGACGGGCGCGATGAACAACGGGCTGGTCAGCAGCGAGCGCGCGACCTTGGCGATGGTGGCGCCGAGCGTGGCGCCCTTCTGCAGATCCATTTCGACCACGACGATCGCAAACAGGAACAGCACGCAGGCCGTGAACAAGGTTGCGATGATCGAGGCCGGCGCGCTGTCTGGACCGAACACCAAAAGGCACATCGGAATGCCCATGAAGCCGACATTGCTGTAGCCGGCGTCGAGCCCCTCGATGCTCGCATTCGCGACCCGTCGTCCGCGCAGCCGGCTGATGACGAAGCCGGTCGCAAAGGTCGCGGCGATGCCGCCGCAGAAGGCGCCGATGAAGCCGAACTGGCTGACCTGATCGACGCCGATCTTGGACATCGCCGTGAAGATCAGCGCCGGCAGCGCGAGATAGACCGCGAAGCGGTTGAGATTGTCGGTCGCGGTGCGGTCGAACACACCGAATCTGCCGCACAGGAACCCGGTGAGGATCAGTGCGAAGATGGGAAGAGCGGAATTGAGAACGGCCTGCATCGCAGCTACATATCAGACGCGCGGCGCATTGCAGCGACCAACTCACGAAAATCTCTTCTTCAGCTCGCGATGCAGGATCTTGCCGGTGGCGTTGCGCGGCATCTCCGCGTCGGTGATGAAGGCGTAGCTTCGGGGCCGCTTGAAGCCGGCGAGACGCTCCTTGGCCCAATCGACCAGTTCGCCCTCGTTCACCGTCATGCCGTCGCGCGGCACGATCACGGCATGGACGCGCTCGCCCCATTTGTCGTCCGGCAGGCCGATCACGGCGATGTCCTTGACACTCGGATGCGCGCCGACGAGCGCCTCGACCTCGGAGGGATAGATGTTCTCGCCGCCCGAGATGATCATGTTGCTCTTGCGGTCGGCGAGGTGGATGTAGCCGTCGGCATCGCGGCGGGCCATGTCGCCAACCGAACAATAATCGCCGCGAAACGCCTCCTTCGTCTTCTCCGGCAGGCGCCAATAGCAGTCGAAGGTGTGCGCGTTGGAGGAATAGAGCTCGCCCGCCCCGCCGTCCGGCACCTCGTTGCCGGCCTCGTCGAGAATGCGGATCGGCGCGGCGCCGACGCATTCGCGGCCCACCGAGCCGAGCTTGGTGAACTGCTCGTGCGGATGGAGCATGGTGACCCAGCCGGTCTCGGTGGCGCCATAGAGCTCGTAGAGGCCCGACTTCGGGAACATCTCCATGACCTCGCGCTTGGTCTCCGGGCGCGCCGGTGCCGAGGAGATCATCAGCTTGGTGACCGCGCTGAAATCGTGCTGCGCGCGGATCGCGCGCGGCAGGTCGAGCATCATGATGTAGTGCGTCGGCACCAGCGAGGTGAAGGTGGAGCCGCCGTCGGCGAGCGTGGTCACCGCGTGCTCGGGATCGAAGCTCTTGCGCGAATAGATCGAATTGACGCCGCCGATGTAGCCGAACGCGCCGAAGAAGTTCAGCGAATTGGCATGGCACATCGGCATCACCAGCAGCGCGCCGTCATTGCGGCTGAGCTTCAGCTCGATCTCGGTGACCATCGACAGCAGCACGGCACTGCGATGGCTGCGCAATACGCCCTTCGGCTTGCCGGTGGTGCCGGACGTATACATCAGGGTCCAGGGGTCGGACAGCACGACGTGCTGGTCGGGCTCGCTGGATGACGCCGCCGCGATGATGTCCTCATAGCAACGATAGCCGGCCGGGCGCGGCCGCGTGCCGAAGTGGATGAAGCGATCTGCGGCGATGCCGAGATCCTTGCGTGCCTCCTCGACGAGGCCCACGAGTTCGTCCTGCACGATGACGGCAGCCGCTTCGGCGTTCTGGACGATGAACTCCACCTCGGGCGCGGTGAGGCGGAAATTGATCGGCAGTGCGACGAGGCCGGCCTTGGCGGTGGCGGCATAGATCTCGCACCATTCGACGCAGTTATAGGCGAGGATCGCGACGCGATCGCCCTTGGCGAGCCCGAGGCCGATCAGCGCGTTGGCGAGCCGGCAGGCGCGCTCATTCCACAGCGAAAAGCTCATCGATCGTTCGAGGTCGCGGGCCCCGGTTCGCTCCGGCGACGTCCGGGCGTGCGCCGACAGCATCTGCCCGAAGTTCAAGAGCTCCCTCATCGTCGTTCCCCTCACCTCTAAGGATCGTGTCCGGCAGGCCGATCGACGACCGCGGCACGCCCGCGATGACGACCGTGCCAATCGGTTGCCGCGGGGTATAGCCGGATGCCCCAGTCCGGTTGAATCCGGCTGACGGGGCGGGCGGCGCATTCACCAATGCCGACCCGAGCGGCGACATGCGGTCTCGGCGAGTGGCAGCGGTGAACGGCATGCCGCCGCTGTCACCCGATGTCGGATCAGCTCTTTCGCCGAGCAGACTGCCCGCTGGCGCAGGCATACATGTTGATTTCCATGCCGACGGAGACTTCGACGATCTTG
The DNA here is from genome assembly GCF_013178945.1 of Bradyrhizobium aeschynomenes. Lineage (GTDB taxonomy): Bacteria > Pseudomonadota > Alphaproteobacteria > Rhizobiales > Xanthobacteraceae > Bradyrhizobium > Bradyrhizobium aeschynomenes. Next base: position 247,208 of record NZ_JABFDM010000001.1, on the reverse strand, counting down.
GGCGCAGTCCAGCTCATGCTCTTTCTCCCGGGGGGGCAGATCATCGCCGCGCAAGCGGCCACCTGCATCACCGGCAACTCTCAGCACCCGGTGAAGGCAAGCGTGATCATGTCGGCCTTCGCCCGTCAGGACGAAGGATCTCTTCGATTAGTTCGCCTGCTTCGTGATCCGGATCAGCGTCTGGTCGACGAAGCTCTTGATGTCCTGATCAGGCTTTCGAAACAGCTCGCGCTCGACCGTCAGCATGCGGCCGGGGACCGTCTTCTTGCAGAGCTCGCGCAGGAACACGCCGCCGACCGGCTGCTCGCCAGCCGTCGGCTGCCGCTCCTGGCAATCCCAGCCGTCGGCGCCATAGCGCGACTTCACCTGGTTGCCGAGCAGGAACGCCTTCTTACGAATGTAGAGCCGCGCCTTTGGATCGGTCTCGATGGTGAGGCCGGTGACGGTCCCCTTGTCGTCGACCAGAACGGTCAGCAGCACCGGATGCCCCGCAACCTTGGTGCCGTCCTGGCTGGTCTCCGGATCGAAGTCGAAGCGCACCGCATGACGTGACTGCTCGTCAGCCGGACAGTCGCGCCAAGCCGACCATGCATTGAGCTTGCGGCTTGGATCCTTGACGCAGGTCAGGTTGACATAGCCTTCGTTCGGCAAATCGCCGACGGGCATGCCGACGGTGATGTCGCGCAAATCGTAGGTCGGCACCGCCTGGGCGGAGGCCGCATGCATGACGAAAGGCAGCAGAACCATCGCGAAGATGGCGGCAAGTGATGTCCGTTTCATTTGGATGGCTCGCTTGCAGGCTTGGTGGCGTTGGCCTTGTAGATGTCGCAGACGCGCGATGTATTGCCGAAGAAGGCCGTGCATTCGTCGTAGTTGGGCTCACCGCGCCCCTTGATGTGCGCGAGCACGTAGTCCGCAACCGCCTCGATGTCATTGGGGCGCAGGAACACGCCCCCCTCGGGCGGCATGCGCTCGCCGACGTCCTGGCGGCTCATGTCATAGCACTTTGCCGTGTCATAGGAGCCGCGCGCGAAATACGGCATGCCCGTTCCAGGTCGGCCGCAGGTCACGGTCTCGATGATGTGCTGGCGGTCGAGCTCGGTCTTGCGCAGCGACAGCGCGTCGCCGCCATAGCCGCCACCACCATTGCCGTGCCATTTGTGGCAGCCGACGCAGTTCGCGCGCTTGAACACCGCTTTGCCCGCTTCGGTCGGGTCGGCAGGTGCGGCTGACTGCGCCGAGGCGAGCGGTCCTGAGACGAGAACGAAAGCCAACGCCACGGCGGACGTGATCGCACTGATTTTCATCTGATCTTCTTGTCGAACAGGGAATAGGGGCGGAGCGGAGGCAAGGCCTCCGCTCCGAAACCGGCATCACAGCGCGAAGACGTAGAGCATCGAGCCGGGCTGGATCTTCTTCAGCTCGGGCGTGGCTTCGATGAACCACTTGTCCCAGGCGCCGCCGAGACCGACCAGGATCGCGACATACTGCTTGCCGTCGACCGAGAAGGTCACGGGAGGCGCGTTGACGCCGCCGCCGGTGTTGAACTCCCACAGCTTCTGCAGCGTCTTCGCATCGAGCGCCATCACCTCGCCGGAGGGCTGGCCGGTGAAGACGAGATCGGGTGTCGACAGCATGCCGCCGAGGTTCGGGAACGGCGTCTCCATCTTGCCGGCGATCTTGCCGGTGGTGACGTCGATCGCGGTCACGCTGCCCGTGATCTTGAACGGCTGGCTCGGTCCGCCGCCGGTCCAGAACTCGCGCGGCTTCAGCTTGTCCTTGGTCGCCTCTTCGACGGTGATCCGGTTGCAGCTCTCGATCACCGGGATGTACCAGAGCTTGAGATCCGGATTGTAGGACGTCGGCGGCCAGTTCTTGCCGCCCATGTTGCCGGGGCAGATGTCGGCGACCTTGTTCTCACGATGCGGCGTCACCGCAGCGTTGTAGCGCTGCACCGGATTCTTCGGATCGTACTCGATCGGCTTGCCGGTCTCGGGATCGAGGCCCTTGGTCCAGGTCACCTTCTTGACGAACGGCAGTCCCCAGATGAACTTGCCGTTGGTGCGATCGATCGCATAGGCGAAGCCGTTGCGATCCGCTTCCAAAGCGAGCTTCAGCGTCTGGCCGTTCGGCGCGGGCACGTCGACCAGGACGTTCTCGGCGACGCTGTCATAGTCGTAGGGATCATTCGGCGTGTGCTGATAATGCCACTTGATCTTGCCGGTGTTGGCGTCGAGCGCCAGCGAGCTGTCGGTGTAGAGGTTGTCGCCGGGACGATAGGCATTGTCCCAGTCCGGACCGGGGTTGCCGACGCCCCAGATGATGGTGTCGGTCGCCGGATCGTAGGTGCCGGTCACCCAGGTCGAACCGCCGCCGGCCGCGGCCGCGTCGTTGCTGTCCTTCCAGGTTTCGCTGCCGGGCTCGCCCTTTGCCGGAATGGTGTGGGTGCGCCAGACTTCCTTCTGGGTGCCGAGATCGGTCGCCGCGATCCAGCCGCGGATGCCGTATTCGGCGCCGGCGACGCCGGTGATCGCCATGTTCTTCACGATCAGCGGCGCGCCGGTGATGACCTCGCCCTTGTCGGGATCGGCGACCTGACGCTGCCAGGCCACCTGCCCGGTCTCCTTGTTGGTTGCGATCAGGCGCCCGTCGAGCGTGTGCGAGACGACGAGATTGCCCCACAGCGCGACGCCGCGATTGTCGACGCCGCAGCAGGCGATGGCGCCGGCCCAGTCATGATCGGTCTTGGGATCCATCTTCCAGACCAGCTGGCCTTTGCCGCCGCGGGCATCGATCTTGTAGACCGAGCCCCAACCGTCGGTCACATACATCATGCCGTTCTCGACGATCGGCGTGCCTTCGAGACCGCCATGGCTCCAGATGCCGCCACCCTCGACGCCACCGAGATGCATCGTCCAGGCAACCTTCAGATTCTTGACGTTGTCCTTGTTGATCTCCTTCAACGTCGAGAAGCGCGTGCCCGAATAGTTCTTGTGATGATGCAGCCAGTTGCCGGCTTCCTTGTCGGCATTGAGCAGCCGCTCCGGCGTCATCTCATCGGCGGCTTGCGCCGGAGAGGCGAGCTGGAAGCAGGCGAAAGCTGCGCTGGCGAGCAGCATCGCCCGTAACGTGGACCTGACGTGTTTCCTCATCATTTCCTTCTCCCAAGATGATTTTTGCATTTTGTTTGGACGACACCCCGCCGGCGCGCAGCGGAGAGGCAGCAGGCGACAAGCAAGCTTCAGAGACTTGCAAGCTTCAGGGCGACTTGCGGACCTCGACCTCCGTTTCGATGGATCCAGCTTTCTGGAACACGATCGTGCAGGTGAAGCGCTTTCCGGGCTCGAGCGGCTCGCGCGTCTGCAGCAGCATCACGTGATAGGCGGTCGGCAGCAGCACCAGCGTGCTGCCCGCGGGAATCGGAATGTTGGGGATAGCGCGCATCGCCGGCGCGCCTTCGCCGCGATCGACGGTGTGACGTTCGGAAAAATTCGCGATCGGGCAACGCACGCGCATCAAGGCTTCGGGCGCCGTGGTTTCGTTCTTGATCGTCAGCAGCAGCGGAATGTCGCGACCGACCTCGGGCGTCGCGGGCACCCAGGCTTCGGAGAGAGTCAGACCTTCTCCGGCTGCAGCAACTGCAGGCGCCGTCGCGACGAACGCGGCAGCAAACGCCGCCACCCTTCCGTACGCTGATGCCGGCCTCAAGCCGGCGCGCACGCTGCCCCCCGAGGACGCCGAGCAGCTCTGGTCACGCTTCGAACGAGCCGGTTGATCCGACACGGACGCCCTCCCCGATCATATGAAAGCCGTTTTAGCTTGGCTCCTTATTTTTGAATTCGTACTCTGAATTCGAATTCCTCGCAAATGGAATTTCAGGCTTGACGTGCTAATGTCCGACAAAATGTGATGACTCATGCGAATCGTGCCCCCCGCCCCCTCCCTGGTCGATCAGGTCGTCGAAGCGATCACTGACGAGATCGTCAGCGGCGTACTCACCTCCGGCTCCCGCCTGATCCAGGACGATCTGGCGCAGGCCTACGGCGTATCGCGCCAGCCGGTGCAGCAGGCCCTGATCCTGTTGCGCGGCTGCGGGCTGGTGCAGAGCGCACCGGGCCGGGGCCTGATCGTGGCGCCGCTCGATCCGGGCTTCGTCCGCGATCTGTACGAGATGCGGGCCGTGCTGGAAGGGCTTGCGGCGCGGCTCGCTGCCGAGCGCGCGAGCGACCGCGCTGCGGTTGAAGGCCCGGCCTACATCGCGGCTGGCCATGAGGCGGTCCGGAGCGGTCTCGTCAGCCGCAAGATCGAGACCGACATCGCCTTCCACCATTTTCTCGGCGAGCTGTCCGGCAATACGCTGATCGGCGAGACCATGGCGCCGCATTGGCCGTGCCTGAAGCGCGTGATGTCCGACGTGCTGCAGAAGGAGGAAGGCATGTCCCAGACGGTCTGGGACGAGCACGAGGATATTCTCGCCGCGATCATCGCGGGCCGCAGCACGGACGCCGAACGGCTGAGTCGCGAGCACATCTCGCGCGCCGCCCGCGTGTTCATCCGCCATCTCGAAATCCAGCAGGAGAGCCGGCCGAAGCAGCGGCGCACGCTCTCGGCGCGGAAGTTCTCGCTATGACCGCCACGAATCGCACGGCGTTCGCGGGCTCGGCTCCAACGTGCCGCCCGCCCGCCTCGCATCGATCGGCAGACGTAACACCTGATCAGGTGCAGGAGGCCGCGTGCCGCCGCTGAAGACCCAGCCGAGCCTGACCGAACGCGTCTACCAGCGCATTCTGTCAGACATTGTCGGCGGCGATCTGCCGGAGTCCGCGCGCCTGATCCAGGACGATCTGGCGCGCGATCTCGGCGTATCGCGACAGCCGGTGCAGCAGGCGCTGCTGTTGCTGCGCAATCAGGGATTTGTACGCGATGCGCCGGGCCGGGGTTTGGAGGTCGCGCCGATCGACACCGACTTCATCCGCAATCTCTATGAAATCCGCGCTGTCGCCGAAGGCCTCGCCTGTGCACTCGCCGCCAGCCGCGGCGCCGAGCGTGCCGCCGAGGAAGGCCCGAAGCTGATCGAGGAAGGCCGGCGCGCGGAGCGCGAGCATTCGGTCGAGAAGCTGATCGAGGCCGACGTGAAGTTTCACGAATTCCTCTATGAGATCTCCGGCAACTCCGTGATCCAGGACACCACCCAGCCGCACTGGCTGCACCTGCGCCGGCTGATGGGCGAGGTGCTGATGCGCGACGAGACCCCGCGCCGGATCTGGGATCAGCATGAGGAGATCCTGAACGCGGTGATCGCGGGCGACGCGCATAAGGCCGAGGACCTAGCCCGGCAGCACATCACGCGCACCGCCACGGTGCTGCTGGCACGGCTGTCCAAGCAGCGCGAGCGAGGGCCGGTCGCCACCGTATCCTGACCTCGGCCTCCGCGCCGGCGACCACATCCGTCGCACCATCCATCAGGAACCTTGCCGCCTCCTCGCACGTTCAGGCCGACGGGAGATCCCGCATCTCCATGTCAGCGTTGGCAGCAGCCACGCCAGCCGACGGATCCCGCGACGTGCGCAGCAAGGCAACCGCTCCGACCTTCAGCCCGGCCGCCGACATCGAGGGCGTCTCGGAGCAGCAGAGGCGGGAGATTCGGGCGCAGAGCCGGCCCAACGCCGCACTGATCCACGAGACGATCCGCGCCGAGGGCGAGAGCGAGCTTGAACGGCGCTGGTGGGCCATTCTGATGTCGGGCCTCGCCGCCGGCCTGTCGATGAGTCTGTCGCTGATCGTGCAGGGCGAATTCCTTGCCTTCCTCTCCGACGAGGCGGCGCGACGGCTGCTCGCTCCGCTCGGCTACACCGCAGGCTTTCTCGTGGTGGTGCTCGGCCGCCAGCAATTGTTCACCGAGAACACGCTGACGCCGATCCTGCCGCTGCTGCACCACCGCGACCTCAAGACCCTGGGACAGGTGGCCCGGCTCTGGAGCCTCGTGCTGATCGCCAACATCGCAGGGACCTGGGCGGCGGCGGCGGCGCTGGCGTATACTGATGTGTTCGAGCCGCGGGTCGTCCAGGCGTTCACCGAGCTGAGCCGCCACACGGTCGAAGGCCCGTTCTCGACCACCTTCATGCGCGCCGTCTTCGCAGGCTGGCTGATCGCGCTGATGGCGTGGCTGCTGCCGGCCGTGCGCGGCGCGCGCGGCCAGATCGTGATGGTGATGACCTATCTGGTGGCGCTCGGTCAGTTCGCGCATATCATCGCCGGATCGGTCGAATGCGCCTTCCTCGTTCTCAAGGGGCAGGTCTCATTGAGCGGCTATGTCGGGGACTTCTTCGTTCCCACCCTGCTCGGCAATGTCGTCGGCGGCACCACGCTCGTGGCGCTGCTCAACTATGGTCAGGTGGCTGCCGAGCTGGATCAGGAGACCTGATCGAGGCGCGGACGGTCAAGCGGCCGGAAGCGCGAAAGAGAACGTGGCGCCGCCCTGCGGCTCGGTGGTCGCGGACAGCTCGCCGCCATGCTCGCGAACGATACCGTAGCTGATCCACAGCCCGAGCCCTGTCCCCTCGCCCACACGCTTGGTCGTGAAGAACGGCTCGAAGATGTGGCTCAGGTGATCCTTGTCGATGCCCGGACCATTATCGGCGATCCGAAAGAGAACCTCGCCGCCCTGGCGCGCCGCCGTGACCACGAGCCGCGGCAGCTCGGTCGATCGCATCGCATCGATCGCGTTCTCCACCAGATTGACGATCACCTGATGCAACTGGCCTTCATTGCCGGAGATCCACAGATCCGGCTCGACCTCGATCTGGATGTCCACCCGATGCTGTTTGGTGCGTCCGGCCCACAGCACGGCGGTGTTGATCAGCCGCTCGATGTTGACGCGCTCGACCTCGCCGAGCTTGGAGAACGACAACCGGCGCAGGTTCTTGACGATCTCGCTGATCCGCACCGCGCCTTCCAGCGTGCCTTCGATCAGCGGCCCGAAATCCTCCAGGATGGCATCGATCCGCAGATCGTTGCGGAGCGCGGCGACGTCATCGGCAACCGGCTGCTCGTGGATCGCGTCGAGATAGCCGACCAGCGCGGTCCGGTAGCGCATCAGGGTGTGGATGTTGCCGTACACGAAGCTGATCGGATTGTTCAGCTCGTGGGCAACCCCGGCGACGAGCCGGCCGAGGCTCGCCATCTTCTCCTGCTCGACCAGTTGCCGTTGTGCGCGCTGCAGCTCCTGATGCGCCTTGTGCAGGGCCTCATAGGCGCGGCGGAGCTCGCCGATCGGACGGCCGGTCAGCACCACGCCGATGAAGCGGCCTCGGTGATCGTGCCGCGGCGAGCTGTTGATTGCAAACAGGTCGGAGCTGCCGGCGGCCGACGCGAACCGCAGTTCTCCGTCGACCACCTCGGCACCGCTGCGGAGCGTCAGCAGCAATGCGAGCTTGCCGCGATGTTCGGAATCGATCATGTCGGCAATGTTGCGGCCGACGATGTCGGCCAACAAGCGGCCCGAGGTCCGCTGAAACGCCGAATTGGCCTGCTGCACCGTGCCCCTGGCGTCGCAGACGACCAGAATGTCCGAAACCGATTCGATGACGTTGGTGACGAAGGCCTGCGCCTCCTCGAGCTCGGCATTCTTGTGCTCGAGATCGACCTCGTAGCGCAGCAGATCGGAATAGACCTCATCCATCTTGCGGATGACTTCGATCCAGACGCCTTCGCGCTCGCTGTCGAATTCGAGCGATCCGCTGCGCGCGATCAGCTTCAGCAGCGTATCGGCGCCGGACTCAGGAGAATGCGTGGCCTTTGCCATTTTTCTTCAGATCGTATCTCGACAATTTGTTGCGCAGGCCGACCCTCGACAGACCGAGCTCGCTGGCGACGCGACTGATGTTACCATCATATTTCTCCAGACAGTGGACGATGATGGTCTTTTCCAGATCCTCGACCCTGTCCTTCAGGCTGCCCGAACCGTTGAGCTTGCCATTGGCCATCGCGGGCGCGGCACGGCGGCCGTTGCGCCGGCCGGCAAAAGGCGGGCAGCGCAGCTCGTCGGCATCGGCCAGCACCGCCATGCGCTGGATCTCGTTCTGCAGCTCGCGGACATTGCCCGGCCAATGATAGCGGGAGAACTCCTCCAGCGCCGGCGGCGCGAAGCGCAGATGCGGCCGGTTGAACGAGGATTTCACCGCAGCGAGCACGCCTTCGGCGATCAGCGGAATGTCCATCGGACGCTCGCGCAGCGACGGCATGTGCACCGGGAACGCGGCGAGCCGGTAGTAGAGGTCGCGGCGGAACCGTCCGGCCTCGACCTCGGCTTCGAGATCTCGGTTCGTAGCCGCGACCACACGGACGTCGACCTTGCGCACCCGCTGCGCGCCGAGCGGCCGGATCTCGCCCTCCTGCAGAACGCGCAGGAGCTTGACCTGAAACGCCGGCGACGTCTCGCCGATCTCGTCCAGAAAGATGGTACCGCCGTCGGCCACCTCGAACAGGCCGATGCGATCCTGATAGGCGCCGGTGAAGGCGCCCTTCTTGCAGCCGAACAGCTCGCTTTCGAGCAGCTCGTCCGGCAATGCACCGCAGTTCTCGACGACGAACGCCTTGCTGGCGCGGGCGGAACCGTAGTGAATCGCGCGTGCGAGGAGCTCCTTGCCGGTCCCCGACTCGCCGGTGATCAGCACCGAGATGTCGTAGTCGGCGGCGCGCCGGCCGAGCTCGATCACATGGCGCATCGGGCTCGCCGCCGAGTGCACGATGCGGTCGAAATCATACAGCCTCTTGGCCGCGCCGCGCTTGACCGAGACGACCTTCTTGATGTGCTCAGGCGTGGCCTTGACGTCGACGCCCGCGGTTTCGGTTTCCTTCTGCAGCCGATACAGCTGCACGGCCTCGCGCACGATGTCGATCAGGCGGTCCGGCTGCCAGGGCTTCGTGATGTACTGATAGATGCCGGCCTCGTTGAGCCCGGCGATGATGTCCTCGGAGTCCGAATAGCCGGAGATGATCATCCTGACAGGATCGGGCCATAGCTCGCGCACGCGCTTCAAGAAGCTGACGCCGGATTCCTGCGGCATCCGCTGGTCGCAGATCACCGCATGCACGATCTCGCCTTCGAGCAGCTTCTCGGCGTCCGCCGTATTGCCCGCGCACAACACCTCGAAGTCCTGGTTGAGGACACGCCGCAGCGCCTCCTGCGACCGGATCTCGTCATCTACGACCAGTATCGTTCCCTGAATACCCATCACGCGTCTCAGCAGATCCGCGGCAGCTGCTCGCCCGACAGCCAGTCGACGATGCGGCCGCCGCCGAAACTCGTTGCCATCTGGACGAAGCGGTGATCGTCCGCAACGGCCTCACCGATGTCGGCGGCATCGCGTCCGAGCGGATGCCTCGTCATGGCAGCGAGCACTGCATCTGCCACCTCAGGCGCGACGACCGCGACCAGCTTGCCCTCGTTGGCGACATGCAGCGGATCGAGCCCGAGCAACTCGCAGGCCGCCGCCACGGCCGGCTTCACCGGAATCGCCTCCTCCAGCAGGCGGAAGCCGAGATTGGACTGCTGAGCGATCTCGTTCATCGTCGCAGCAAGGCCGCCCCGCGTCGGATCGCGCATCAGCCTGATGCCCTGGCCTCCGGCAGCCACCATGTCGGCGACGAGATCATGGAGCGAGGCCGAGTCGGAGACGATCTCGGTGTCGAAGGTCAGGTTCTGCCGCTTCGACATGATCGCGACGCCATGGTCGCCAAGGCTGCCCGACAACAGCACGCGATCGCCCGGCCGCGCTCTGTCAGCCGACAGATCGAGCCCTTGGGGCAGCACGCCGACGCCGGCCGTCGAGATGAAGACGCCGTCGGCCTTGCCGCGCTCGACCACCTTGGTATCGCCGGTGATGATGGCGATGCCCGCCGCCCGCGCCGCCTCGCCCATCGCATCCGCGATCCGTTTCAGGTCGGCGAAGGCAAATCCTTCCTCGATGATGAAGCTCGCCGACAGATAGAGCGGCCGCGCGCCGGCCATCGCGATGTCGTTGACGGTGCCATGCACCGCCAGCGAGCCGATGTTGCCGCCGGGGAAGAACAACGGCGAGACGACATAGCCGTCGGTCGTCATCACCATGCGGCCGGCGGCCACGTCGAACGCGGACTGGTCGTTGCCGCGCGCCAGCCATTCGTTGCCGAACGCCTCATGGAACAGGCCGGCGATCAGCTGCGCCATGGCGCGGCCTCCTGCGCCATGCGAGAGGTCGACACAGCCGTTCTTTAGGTCGAGACGGCGCTGATGCATGCTCATGATGCGAGCCTCCGCTGATGGTCGCGGAAGCGGCCATAGGTCCAATGCGCCGCACAGGCGCCTTCCGACGACACCATGCAGGAGCCGATCGGCGTCTCCGGCGTGCAGGCGGTGCCGAACAGCTTGCAGTCCACCGGCTTCTTGAGACCGCGCAGGATCGCCGGGCACTCGCAGGCCGGATTGTCGGCGACGACCAGTTCGGCCATGACGAAGCGCTGCTCGGCATCGAGATGCGCAAATTCAGGCCGCAGCTTCAATGCGCTCGCCGGAATGCTGCCGAGGCCGCGCCATTCGAACTGGTCGCGCAGTTCGAAGATCTCGGCCACTTCCCTGATCGCCCGCTGATTGCCGCTGCCGGTGACGGCGCGGCGATACTGGTTCTCGACCTCGTGGCGGCCGTCATTGACCTGCTCGATCAGCATCAGGATCGCCTGCATCATGTCGAGCGGCTCGAAGCCCGCGATCACCACCGGCTTGCCGTCGTCGCGCGCGAACGGCTCATAGGGCGCAGTGCCGATCACGGTCGAGACATGGGCCGGGCCGACGAAGCCGTCGATCTCGATCGGCGTCTCGCTGTCGAGGATCGCGCGCATCGCCGGGGGCGTCAGCACGTGGTTGCAGAACACGCTGAAATTCGAAAGCCTCTTCTTTTCGGCGGCGCGGATCATCACCGCCGTCGGCGGCGTCGTGGTCTCGAAGCCGATGGCGAAGAACACGATCTGGCGGCTCGGGTTCTGCTCGGCGAGCGCAATGGCATCCAGCGTCGAATAGACCATGCGGATGTCGGCGCCGCGCGCCTTCGCCTTGAGCAGTGAAGCGCCGCGCGAGCCGGGCACGCGCATCAGGTCGCCATAGACACAGAGGGTGACCTCGGGACGCTCTGCGAGCGCGATGGCCATGTCGATGCGCCCCGCCGGCAGCACGCAGACCGGACAACCGGGGCCGTGGATCATGCGGACGTTGGCGGGCAGCATGTCTTCCAGGCCGTAGCGCGCGATCGCATGGGTGTGGCCGCCGCAGAACTCCATGAAGCGGTAGGCGCGCGCCGGGTCGGCCTTGGCGTGGATGGCGCGTGCGAGGCCAATGGCAAGCTCCTTGTCGCGATATTCGTCCGCATATTTCATGGTGCCACCTCCGCGACCGCCGCGCCCATCTGCCGGAGCAGGTCGAGCGTCTCGCGCGCCTCCTCCGGATCGATCTTGGTCAGCGCGTGGCCGACATGAAGAATGACGTAGTCGCCGATCGCGATCTCCTCGATCAGCGCGACCGAGACCTCCTTGCTGACGCCATCGATCGACACGATCGCCATGTCGTCAGGCAGCAGCTTGATCACCTCGGCAGGAATGGCCAAGCACATCAGACGATCTCCCCAGACAGATTTTCATTGCGGACCAGTTGCAGGCCGGCTGCCCAAGCCTGCCCAAGGCTCAGGCCACCGTCATTCGGCGGCAGCCGCCGCGGCAGCAGCGCATCGAATCCGGCCGCGCGACAGCCGCGGACGATCTGCGCCGACAGATGCGCGTTGACAAAGCAGCCCCCGCTCAGCACCAGCGTGCCGATGCCGGTCGCGCGCGATGCCATCGTGATCCAATCGACACAGGCCGCGGCCAGCGTGCCGTGAAACAGCCCGGCGGCTTCGGCGACATCGAGTCTATCTGAAGCCAGATGCGCAAGCAGCGGCCGCAGCGACAGCACGCCATCGGCGATGGTCCAGCCGTGGTCCAGCGTCGTCGCCTCGCGCACCAGCGCCTCCAGCTTCATCGCAGCCTCGCCTTCGTAGCTCTGCACCGCGCTGACACCGAGCAGTCCCGCGACCGCATCGAACAGCCGGCCGGCGCTGGTCGTGACTGGACCGTCGGCGCGATCGAGCAGCATGGGCATGTGGCGCGCCTGCGACTGGTCGTCGAAACGCGTCCCGATCTCGGTTTCGCGGTCGAGGTCATGCAACACGGCCGCGGCCATCCGCCATGGCTCCCGCGCCGCACGATCGCCGCCCGGCATCTTCAACGGGGCGAGATGGCCGAGGCGCCGGAATCCGGCGCCGTCGCATGACAGCAACTCGCCACCCCAGGCGCCGCCATCGCTGCCATAGCCGTAGCCATCGAGCACCAGCGCGAGCGCGGGTCCCGTCAGCCCGTGCTCGGCCATGACGGAGGCGGCATGCGCATGGTGATGCTGCACCGAGAGCGTGGGCAGACCACGGCCATGGGCGAAGCGGGTCGAGGCCATGTCGGGATGCATGTCGTGGGCGATGGCGACGGGCGCAACGTCCAGGATGGAGGTGAGATGCTGGACGGTTTCCTCGAAGAAGCGGATCGCTTGCGTCGTATCGAGATCCCCGAGATGCTGCGACACGAACGCCTCGTCGCCGCGGGTTACCGTCACCGTCGCCTTCAGGTGAGCGCCGACCGCGAGCATCGGTGGCACTGCGCGTGCAAGCCGGATCGGCTCGGGCACATAGCCGCGGGCGCGCCTGATGAAGCTGGGAGCTCCGGCCACGATCGCCACGACGGAATCGTCGGCGCGCATGACGATGTCACGATCATGCGTGACGATCAGGTCCGCAATGTCGTGGAGAGTAGCCTGAGCCTCGTCATCGTCGGTCAGCAGCGGCTCGCCGCTCGGATTGGCGCTGGTGCAGACCAGCGCCCAAGCTGTCTTGCAGACATGCGCGCGGAGCGCATGGAAGAGCAAATGATGCAGCGGCGCGACCGGCAGCATCACGCCGATCCTGGCCAGCCCAGGCGCGACCGACGGCGCGAGATGATGGCGCGATTTCGACAGCACGATCGGGCGCGCGACGTGCTCCAGCAGCGCGCGCTCAGTGAGGTCAATCTCGGCCACCTCGCTTGCGGCATCCACCGAGGCCAGCATCACGGCAAACGGCTTGCCGTCGCGCTGCTTGCGCGCGCGCAGCCGCTGCACCGCCTGCTCGTCCCGCGCGTCACAGAGCAGCTGATAGCCGCCGAGTCCCTTGATGGCGACGATCCCGCCCGCAGCGAGCGTGGCAGCGATCTCGTCGATCCCGTGGCTGAGGCGAGGCCCGCAGCATGGGCACGAGATCGCCTCGGCATGGAAGCGACGACCGAGGGGATTCTCGTAGTCCTGCCGGCACGCCTCGCACAACGGAAAACGCTTCATCGCGGTCGTCGCGCGGTCGTAAGGCAGACGCTCGGCGATGGTGAAGCGCGGGCCGCAATGGGTGCAGTTGACGAAGGGATAGAGATGGAAGCGGCTGCCGGGATCGAACAACTCGGCAAGGCAAGCTTCGCACGTCGCGGCATCCGGCACGATCCGCGTCGTCACCCGGCCGCCGATGCTCGCGCCGATGCAAAAATCCCGGCTGGACATCGCCGCGACCCGCTCGACGGCGATATCGTCGATGCGCGCCAGCGGCGGCGTCTGCTGCGGCAGAGCCTCGACGAACTCGGCGATTCCGTCGCCCTCGACCTCGATGACGACGCCGTCCGCATCATTGGCGACGAAGCCGCCGAGCCGGTGGCGCGTGGCCAGGCCATGGACATAGGGACGAAAGCCCACGCCCTGCACGGCGCCGCGCACGCGGAGCCGGAGGCGCCCAGGTTCCGCCGCCGATGTCGGGCCTGGGACGCTCATCCCTGCACCGCGCCCAGCGCGCTCGCCCGCATCCGATCGGCCTGCTTCCTGATCCAGGCGTAGAAGGCCGAGAAGCCCTCGCCCGTCTTTGCGGACATCGTCAGCACCTCGATTCTGGGATTGACGCGACGGGCATATTCGATCGTCTGCGCCAGGTCGAAGTCGAGCACCGGCGCGAGATCGATCTTGTTGATCAGCATCAGCGCTGATGCCGCGAACATGTCTGGATATTTGAGCGGCTTGTCCTCACCTTCCGTGGTCGAGAACACCACGATCTTGCAGGCCTCGCCGAGATCGAAGGCGGCCGGGCATACGAGATTGCCGACATTCTCGATGAACAGCAGCCCGCCGCGCAGCGGCGGCAACCGGCCATAGGCCTCGCCGACCATGGCCGCATCGAGATGGCAGCCCTTGCCGGTGTTGATCTGGATCGCCGGCACACCTGTCGCGCGGATGCGCTCGGCATCGTTGGAGGTCTGCTGGTCGCCCTCGATCACGGCGACCGGGCGGCTCTGCTTGAGATCGGTGACGGCACGAACGAGCAGCGAGGTCTTGCCCGCGCCGGGGCTGGAGACGAAGTTGAACGCCAGCACGTCCTGCGCGGCGAAGCGCGCGCGGTTCTCCGCCGCAAGCCGGTCGTTCTTGCCGAGAATGTCGCGCTCGATCTGGATGATGCGGCCGCTGGACAGGCCGGCAACCTCCTGCCCCGCCGGGTTCGCCGAGCAATCGATGTCGGCAGCGCCATGCGCGTGATGATGATCATGCGGGTGTCGGTGATCATGATCATCGTGGCCGTGATGATGAGGATGATCGTGTCCGTGACCATGGTGATGGTGCCCGCCGTGGTCATGGCTGTGATCATCCCCATGAGCATGATGATGGTGATGGTGATGATGGTCGCCGTGATCATGATGATGATCGGCCGACTCGATCGAAGCCTTTGCGTCACCGCAGCCACAAACTGTACACATCACTCGACCTCCAGCTCCTTGACCCGCATGTCCTCGCCGCCCGTGACCTGCAATTGATGGCTGCCGCAGGCCGGGCACGGCTGATAGCGTTGCGCGATCTCGACGCTTCGCGAGCAGGCGAGGCACCAGGCCGAGCCCTTCTGCTCGATGATCTCGAGCGCCGCGCCTTTCGCGATCGTGTTGGCGGTGACCGCCTCGAAACAGAAGTGCAGCGCCTCCGGCGCGACGTGGCTGAGCGCGCCGATCTCCAGCCACACGGTCTTCACCTTTGCGAACGCGCCTTTGCGGGCCTCGTTTTCGATGATCTCGACGATGCCCTCGCACAGCGCCATCTCATGCATGCGCCGTCTCCCGCGTCGTGAGGTGATAGCCGACACAGGGGTCGAACGCGCCGATCATCGCATCGACCGCGTCGCGATCGGCGGCGCCGCGCAGTACGGCGCCGGTCAGACTGCTCACGACCGGGCCGCGCGGATGAAAATTCCATTCGGTCGGCGCCAGATATTCGAACCGAGCGATCGCGCCTTGCGCATCCAGCTCGATCACGTGATGCAGACGCCCGCGGGTGCATTCGACCGCAGCGGCGCCGCAGCGATGCCCCAGCGCGTAAGCGGTGACGATGCCCTCGTCAGAGTCGTCCTCGGCTTCGCCTGTCTCGATCCAGCGGGCGAGCGCGGCCACCTCTGCGATCCTGGCCAGGAGCCGTTCGACCGGGCCCGCCTGCAGCGGGGCCGCAGGCCTCCGCCGCGCCCAGACGCCGGTTTCGGGAACGCGGCCGTCGAGCTCGGGGGTCTCCGCGAATGCGGAGCCCTGGTCCATCAGCCCGGCGACGACGGCGCGATCGTCGGCGGCCGACAGGACACCGTGCACTGCCGGCATGTGCCTCCATCCTCCGTCCTCGGCGGCCATTCGGGCTGCCGTCATCAGCTTTGCGAGTGGAGTTCCAGGAGCAACGATCTCCGATGCCGAGCTTACGCCGAGCTGCCCCAGTCCCATCTTGATCTGTGACAAGACGTCGGCGCGAGACGGCCCGCTTGCACCTGGCTTGGCATCACCTTGGAGCGAGGCGACGGCCTGCAGCAGCCCGTGCGCCTGCTGCAGCGCGCCACGATCGCGCGCGATTGGTCCGAGCAGCAGGCCGCGCAACAACTCGGCGAAACGCTCGGTCACCACCGCCCTGATACGGCGATGGCGCGTCAGCGGCGCGACCGGCTGGCCTCGCGCCGCTTCGATCGCCGAGAGCAGCGCGACCTGATGCGCCGTGGCGCATAGCGAGAACAGACGGGGCAGCGCTGCCAGCAACGTCTCGGCTGGCTTGCCGGCGAACAACCGCCCCAATGGCGGCCGCGTGCGAGGCTGGATGTTGACGTCCGTGATCCGTTGATCGGCGACCGACAGCACCACATCGATCCGGTTGCGGAAGCTCAGCGTCATGCACGCCTCTCCGAGAGCGTGCCACGCAGGAATGCGCGGCGATCGATCGCGCGCGACGCGGTCACGGCCTGTTCCGTATCCGGCTCCTCATCGTGCGCCGTCATCAGCGCCGCCATGGCGGCCTTCGCCGCAGCACGGGCCGCGGCCATGTCCTCGAACTCGAACATCGGCGAGAACAGCGAGCAGCTTGCGATTGGGCCAACACCGGCCACGTCGCCGATCGTGAACGCGAAGCATCCGGCCGGCAGCTCCAGCGTGACGGAGGCTCCGACCGAGCCTTCTGCGACGGGAACGATCACGTTCATGAACCAGGGCGTGACGACGATGCCGATCGTGAGCCCGTTGAGGCTGGTGAAGCCCACGGCCTCGACGTCGAGCACATCATGATAGATCGGCAGCTCGCGCATGGTGCGCGTGCCGATCTCACGATAGAGGCCGGCAAGCCGCTCGCCCCACGCCGCCGGCGTGAGCTCGCATGGTTCCTGCCCGGCCGCGCCGGCGCTCATGACTCGACCGCCATGAACTTGCCCTTCGGCGCGTCGCAATTCGGGCAATGCCAGTCGTCCGGCAGCGCCGCGAACGGCGTGCCCGGCGGAATCTGCGCGACGCCATCGCCCTCGGCCGGATCGTAGCGCGTCCAGCAGATGCCGCACTCCAGCAGCACGTCGTCGGCGAGATCGCTGCGAACGCCGAAATTCTCGAAGCCGCTCATGTAAAATAGGCCTCGATGATCTGCTTCAGACGCTCGGCGGAATCCTCGAAATCCTCGGGCGCGGCGAGCGCGACCACCGGCACGCCGCCGACCTCGAGCGTGTCGAGAATGATCGTGTCCATCGCGTTGAAGAATTGCACCGACCAGACATGGCGCACACCGGTCGCCAGCACACGGCAGGTGCCGTAGCCGCGCGACATCAGCTGGATCGGGCCGTTTCCGAGCGTCTCCTGCAGGAAGCCCATATCGGCCGGACTCATCGGCAGCAAAGTGAAGTTGATGGTCTGCGAGCGCTGCCCCGGCCGCCAGGAGAGCGCGCGCTCGCGAATCTCGGCGAGCACCGGAAGCGCGTTCATCGTCCCCTCGGGCGCAGGCCCGATCACGACGTCGGAAGCGGTGAGATCGGCGGCCGCGCGCGTGACGATCTCGGGGACAGCCCCGATCTCGATGTAATCGTGACTCTCATCCGCCTCCAGCCGCACCCGCCAGATGCCCGCCAGCACCGACTCCTGGATCTGCGCGAGCTGACCGTCTGGCAGCGCCACGACGCCGGACACCTCGCCCTCCCCCAGCACGTCGTCGATCAATCGGCGCTCGAGATCGTTGAGACCTTCCAGGCGGAACAGCCGTGTCGGTGCATCGGCGGCCTGCGCTGCGACCGCCGACGCAATCGTCGCCAGCAGCTCGACGGCGCGTGGACAGCTCCGCGCCAGCGCCTCCGAGTCCAGTGTCGCAAGCTTGGCGAGCGCGCCTGACGCCGTCAGTCCCTTGTATTGACTGTCGAGCGCCTCCTCGCCGATCGGAAACACGCTGACGGGCTGCTCGGCGCCTTCGGGAGCAATCCAGAATCCGGGCTTCATTGGTCAACTCCTCGACGGCTGATGGGCTGGGACGATGCTGGCGACGACGGTCGCCGCAGTCCCGGCGGGACGATCGATGAGGTGAGAGATGCGATCGACATAGACCGACCAGTCCTGAATCTTTGCGATCACGCCGAGCGTATCCGCCCCACGACACAGGATCAGGCTCGGCTGCACGCGCACGCCGAACCGCGTTCCGAGCTCCGTCTCCGCATCGCGCGCAATGACCGCGCCACGCAGCCGGCCCTGAAACGCCGTGACCAGCTCCGGCAGCACGATGGCCACGTCGAGCGCTTCGGGAAATCGCGCGGGATCACCGGCCGAGAGCAGCACCCCAACCGCCCCGGCACGATGGGCGTCGTCGAGGAAACCATCAACCGTGACGGCATCGACCTCCGGCAACCCGCTTCGCCTGCGTGCAGGATCGCGCTGCAGCATCTCCATCGACGTCTCCCTGGCCAGTTATCGTTGCGTGACCTGACTGGTTAGCAATCAACGTGCCAGACACCGCCGCGGCCGAACGCAAGCCAGCGCATTGAATTAATTAGGCTTATTTCCGATGTTAAGACACGATAAGGAAATTGCAAAGCTACTTTCCAGCTACGTGCCGGAAACTTCATTGCTTCTGAAAAGCTTCTTGTCAGATATGCGACGCGCGCCAATCGCACTACCGCAGATGCTCCGGCAACTGCGGCTCCCGTCCGATCAGGTCGGCAAAGAAGTCGTCGCAGTTCTCACCCTTCATGGCCGCCTGCAGCCCGCGAAGCGCCTCGCTGATCAGCCGGGCCTCCTCGTCGTCGAGCAGGCGAACCGCATTGTCGAGATAGACCAGCACCTTCGCGCCGACCGGCGGGTTCGACAGCAGCAGCACCGAGACACGCCGCTCCTCGCCGTCGCAACGGCACAGCGCCGAGACGCCATCGGTCTCCACGATCGTCATCGGCAGGCCCAGGCACATGGCGAACTCCCTTACGGCGCCCGGCTATTCGGCCGGGTCCGCCCGCATCTCGTAGCTGTGATGATCGATGTCGTTGGCGAGCAGGCGCGCGTCGCCGGCGAGCGGCTCGGGTCGCAACACCGCCGAGACGCCCCACTCCGCCAGCACGGCACAGGCCAGTTCGATGGCCGGAGCAATCTGTGCGCGCACCGGCGCGGTCAGCGGCCCGCCCCAATCCTCGAGGTCGAGCGGCTGGCAGCCGATCAGCGCGAGCCGCTGCGGATAGCGGCCGAGCAGATCGGCCGCGCTCAAGACCTCCTGGAAACCGGTCTGGTGCAGGCTCATCTTCTTGGCGCCGGTGAAACGCGGCACCTCGTCGTCGCGGACGAGCTTGAGCTCGCCCGGCGCAAGGCCGTAGTCGATCGCGTCGAACACGATCAGGCCGTCGGCCTCCTCGACAAAGTTGACGAGGTAGAGTCCCTGCGTGCCGCCGTCGAGGATCGTGACGTTGTCGGGCACGGCATAGCGGCGGTGGAATTCCTCCACCACGCGCACGCCGAAACCTTCGTCGGCCCACAGAATGTTGCCGATCCCGAGCACCAGGATCCGCTCCAGCTTCGTCTCAGCCATCGCGCTTCCTCCAACTACTCGCGGAACTGCCGCTCGCCGGAGATCATCGAGGAGATGATGCTCTGGCGCGACATGATGTCCTCGCGGATGGCGGCATAGACGTGCACCGTCACGAACATCACCAGCGCCCACATGCCGAGGTGATGATAGGTGTGCACGTCCTGGCTGTTCGGCCAGATCGAGAACACCCAGCCGAACAATTTGTACTGCCAGCTGTCGATGCCCTCGCCTTCCGAATACAGCGCAAAGCCGGTGACGATCATGAAGGCGACGAACAGCGTGAAGCCGGTGAACATCGCCGTCTGCGCCAGCGGATTGTGGCCGACATACATCTTCGGCTCGCGCTCCAGAAACGCATACCAGCGGATCTCGTGCAGCACCTCCTTCCAGAACTGCTTGCGGTGCACCGGGATGTAGAAGATCTGCCGGGAGTGATGGTTGCCGACGAACGCCCAGAGAATGCGGGCGAGGAAGAACACCGCCAGCACCTGGCCGGCCGCGAAATGCGCGAACCGGATGTAGCCCATCACGAAGCTCGCCGACGCCTCGCCTTCCACCGTCGGCAGCGGCGTGCCGATCAGATACCCCGTGATCATCAGGACGACGATTGCGAACGCATTGACCCAGTGGCAGATGCGCACCGGCGCTTCGTAGACATAGACCGTCGGACGGCCGATCGCACGCTCACCGGCTGCGTCGGCCGCAATCGCGGCGAGGTTCGGCTCGGACTCGGCGGGCCGCGTAATGGCATCCATCATGGTGCGTCTCCCCGCTACCTGACCTTGACCGTCGCCATTTCCTGGCCGTCCGGGCTCATCACGTGGGTCGAGCACGCGAGGCACGGATCGAACGAATGGATCGTGCGCAGGATCTCCAGCGGCTTCTCCGGATCCGCCATCGGCGTATCCATCAGCGAGGCCTCGAAGGCGCCGATATTGCCCTTGGGATCCCTGGGCGAGCCGTTCCAGGTGGTCGGCACCACGCACTGGTAGTTGTCGATCTTGGTGTCCTTGATCTTGATCCAGTGCGCGAGCGCGCCGCGCGGCGCCTCGGTGAAGCCGTAGCCCTTGGCTTCCTTGGGCCAGCTCTCCGGCTTCCACTTCTCGACATTGGCGGTCGAGGAATCGCCGGCCTTGATGCGCGCCACCAGCTTGTCCTGGAAGTAGCGCATCTGGCCCGCCGCCCAATCGCATTCGAGCGCGCGGGCTGCGGTGCGGCCGAGCGTCGAGAACAGCGCCGTCACCGGCAGGTTCAGCGCCTTCAGCAGCTTGTCGGTCGGCTCCTTGAACTCCGGCTTGTTCTGCGCATAGCCGATGATGTAGCGCGCCAGCGGCCCGACCTCGACCGCGTTGCCGCGCCAGCGCGGCGCCTTGATCCAGGAATATTTGCCGCCTTCGTCGAGCTCCTTGATGTCGGTCTTGGTGCCCTTGGCATTCGGGCCGAGCTGGTAGTTCGGCTCGGTGACGCCATCCCAGGGATGCAGACCCTTGCTCTCGTCCGGGTATTTGTACCAGGAGTGCGTCACGAACTCCTGGATCTGCTCGGGATCGCCATGGTCGATCGGCAACACCTCGTTGAGGTTGCCGTTGAGGATGACGCCGCGCGGCAGCTTGAGGTTCTTGGCCGAATAGTCGTTGGCGTTCTCCGGGATGTCGCCATAGGACATCACGCTCTTGCCGGAGAGACCGCCGCCATAGAGCCAGTCCTTGTAGAACGAGCCGATGGCCACCACGTCGGGAAGGTAGACCTTCTGCACGAACTCGATCGAGCGATCGATGATCGAGGAGACCAGATTCAGCCGCTCCATATTGATGGCGCCGACCGCGCCGGTGCCATCGACATTGACTGCGCAAGGCACGCCGCCGACCAGCCAGTTCGGGTGCGGGTTCTTGCCGCCATAGATGGTGTGGATCTTGACGATCTCCTTCTGGAAGTCGAGCGCTTCCAGATAGTGCGCCACCGCCATCAGGTTCGCTTCCGGCGGCAGCTTGTACGCAGCGTGCCCCCAATAAGCGTTCTTGAATGGACCGAGCTGGCCGGACTCGACGAACTTCGTCAGCCGGATCTGCAGGTCCTTGAAGTATCCAGGCGACGACAGCGGCCAGTCCGAGATCGACTGCGCCAGCGCCGAGGTCGCCTTCGGATCGGCCTTGAGTGCCGAGACGACGTCGACCCAATCCAGCGCATGCAGATGATAGAAGTGCACGAGATGGTCGTGCACCTGCAGGCAGAGCTGCATGATGTTGCGGATCGAGTTGGCATTGTCGGGGATCATGATCCCCAAGGCATTCTCGACCGCGCGCACCGACGTCAACGCATGCGTTCCCGTGCAGACGCCGCAGATCCGCTCGGTGAAGGCCCAGGCGTCGCGCGGATCGCGGCCGCGCAGGATGGTCTCGATGCCGCGCCACATCGTGCCGGTCGAGACCGCGTTGCGGATGACGTTGTTGGAATCGACGTTCACCTCGACGCGCAGATGTCCCTCGATGCGCGTGAGCGGATCGACCACGACGCGTTTGCCGGAATTGTCGAGATTGAAGCCGTTGGGGGTCTGGATGCCCATGATTGCCTGCCCTGAATGTCGATCAATGATCTTGCTTGGCGCTGTCTTTGGCGTCGTCGCGCGTGGTCGCGAGCCGCTTCACCGCCGTGACCGCCGCATGCGCCGCGACCGCCACGCCGACGGTCCCCGCCGCGACCATGCCGACCTCGTCGGCGTTGTGCTCGATGCCGAACTGCTTGATCTTGGTGAGCCGGTCGTAGAACGAGCCCTTGTCCCAGAAGCCGTCCTCGGAGCAGCCGATGCAGCCGTGACCGGACTGGATCGGGAACGACACGCCACCGTTCCAGCGCACCGTCGAACAGGCGTTGTAGGTGGTCGGGCCCTTGCAGCCCATCTTGTAAAGGCAGTAGCCCTTGCGCGCGGCCTCGTCGTCCCACTCCTCGACGAACTGGCCGGCGTCGAAATGCGGCCGGCGGTAGCATTTGTCGTGGATCCGCTGCGAGTAGAACATTTTCGGCCGCCCCTGGCGGTCGAGCTCGGGCAGCTTGCCGAACGTCGTGATGTAGGTGACGACGCCGGTCATGACCTCCGCGATCGGCGGGCAGCCGGGCACCTTGATGATCGGCTTGTTGGTGATGACCTTGTCGATCGGCGTCGCCTGGGTCGGATTCGGCTTCGCCGCCTGAACGCAGCCCCATGAGGCGCAGGCGCCCCAGGCGATGATCGCCATGGCGTCCTCGGCCATGACCTTCAGCTTTTCGACGAACGGCTTGCCGCCGTCGATGCAGAACATGCCGCCTTCATTGAGCGGCGGATTGCCTTCGACGGCGAGAATGTACTGTCCCTTGTACTTGGCGCGCGTCTCTTCGAGGATCTCCTCGGCCTGATGGCCGGCCGCCGCCATGATCGTGTCGTCGTAGTCGAGCGAGATCATCGACAGCACGACATCCTTCACCAGCGGATGCGCCGAGCGGATGAAGCTCTCCGAGCAGCACGTGCATTCCAGCCCGTGCATCCAGATGACGGGCGTGCGCGGCTTTGTTTCCAGCGCATTGGCGATGCGACTCGCTGCGACCGGCCCGAGACCGAGGCTCGTCGCGGTGAGACTGCAGAACTTGTGGAAGCTGCGCCGCGTGATGCCCTGCCGCCGGATGACGCTGTAAAACGTTTCAGTCGTCGCGCCCATGAGTCCTCCCCCTGCTGTCGCGTTGGCGATCATCTGATCGCGATCTGGCGGAAGGGGACAGCAAGATGCGGGCCAGCATCAGCGCTGGATTTGAATCATAATGATTCCAGATGCTTGAAGCTCTGCTATCAGTGCGATCGGGAGATCAGCAGCGGATATCAGGCGACAATCGGAAAGCACGCGCTTTGCACCGACAAGCTTGTTTCCGCATGCCGCTCAGCACGGTCAGTGCGCGGTGCACACCATGCAGGGATCGAACGACCGGACGACATGCTGGATGCTGACCGCGCGCGCGCCGGCATCGCCGACCTCGGTTCCGACCAGCGCCTGCTCGAGCGGGCCGGCGACGCCCTCCGCATCACGCGGCGAAAAATTCCAGCTGGTCGGCGCGATGATCTGATAGCGCTCGATCCGGCCGGAGCGCAGTGAGAGCCAGTGGCCGAGGCTGCCGCGCGCGGCCTCCACGAGCCCGACGAAGCTGCCGTCGAGCACCTCGCCACCAGTCTCGCAGAACGGCTCGTTGAGGCGCAGCGCCTTGATCCAGCGTTCGATCGAGAGCGCGAGCTGCGCCGTCTCGATCAGCCGGGCGATCACGCGGTTGCGGACGTTGCTGCCGTCGGCTGCCAACAACGCGGTGATCAGCTTCTGACCATCGACCGCCTGTCTGGCCAGAGCGCCGACCTCGACCGGCTGGCCGGCAAGCCGCGGCGCCTTGCACCAGCTGTAGGCGTCCGCCTTTTCGGCATCCGGCATCGTGCGACTCTCGGCGGGATCGAGCGACGTCTCGCGCATCCAGGCGTGGGAGACGTCTTCCGTGATCCGGTCCGATGGCAGCGTTTCGGTCTTGCCATCGCGGCGACGAAGCCCGGCCCGAAAACGCGCGCCATCCAAATCGTGATAGGCGCCGAAGCTCATCAGCGCGCCCGGGCCCTTGCCGAGATCTGCGAGCGACAGCGCGTCGGCAAGCCGCAGGAATTGGGCGAAGTCGCCGTCGCGGCCATCGCGCCACTGATCCAGCTCGTCCGGCGTCGACAGCGCCAGCAAATGTTCGAGCTTGTCGGCAAACACCACGCGTTCGAGGAAGCCGCGAAACGACGCGGCGATCGCATTGAGACGGATGCGCTCGCCGAGCTCGATCGCGCGCGTCGTCCCGCCCGGCTGGAACGCGAGGCTGTGCGGCCATTTGCCGGCGATGACGCCCATGATCTCCAGGAGCCGCGCCCGCGCCGGCAGCGCGTCGCGCGCAGCTGATCCCTTGGTCGCCGTGAAACGCTCCGCCACCGCGCCATGCCAAGCCTGTGCGGCGTAGGACTCGCGGGCGAAGTCGGGCATGAAGAAGATGTAGAAGTGCGTGAGGTGATCGGCGGCGTTCTCGGCGGCGTGCGCGATGTTGGTGGCAAGGATGCCGTTGGGCGCAGCAGTGACGCCCATCGCCTGACGCAGCGCGCTTGCGGCGGCGATCGACTGCGACACCGAGCAGATGCCGCAGATGCGCGGCGCGATGACCAGCGCGTCAAGCGGCGGCCGTCCCTCCAGGATCTGCTCGAAGCCGCGATAGAGCGGCGCGGTCACCTCGGCGCGCGCGACTCGACCTTGCTCGATGTCGAGCCGGACTTCGAGGTCCCCCTCGACGCGATTGAACGGGCCGACCGTGATCCGCGTCATGGGCGGCGCTTGTCGCCCGAGCGGCTCGGCGGCACCACGACGTGATCGGCGGTCGCGTTGACGCGCACGCGGCGTGGCGTCGCCGATTTCGACAGCGCCGCCAGCGCGACGAACCAGGCCTTCGGCATGTCGGTCGGAAGGCCGACCGGGATGCCGGCGAGCTTGGCCGTCTGCAGATAGTTCTGCGCGCTCTCGAATCCGGGCGACGTGCAGGCGATGCAGGCATAGCCGCCCTTGGTGCAGGAGCCGCCGCCGTTCCAGGAGCGCTGATTGCAGTCCCCGACCGCCTGCGTCGCACGGCAGCCGAGATGCTCCATCAAGCAGCCGCGCTCCGACATCACTTCCGCGCTCGCCTTGAACTCGTAGAACTCGTTGCGCGAGCAGCCGTGATGGGCGAGGTGATTGGCGATGAACGTCGGCCGGCCGACCGCGTCGAGGCCGCCGGCAGTCAGGTCACCCGACGCAAGCGCCAGCAGGCTCTCCATGATCCACCCCGGATGCGGCGCACACCCGGCAACGTTGATGACGGGCAGCCCGTGCCTGGAACGGAAGCCCGCGCCCAGCGCGCCGCCGATGTCGCTGCTCTCGAATTGCAGTCCGACAGCGTCCGTCGGATTGATGCCGGCGGCGGGAATGCCGCCATAGGCCGCACAGCTGCCTACGGCGACGACGTAGTCGGCCAGCGGCGCCAGATCGAGCAGCCAGTGATAGATCGAGCGGTTGGTACCGGCGAGCATGTTGAAACGGCCCGTCAGATCAGGCCCGCGTGCGACCGAGCCCTCGAGGACCAGCAGATCGAGCCGCTCACGGCCGTCCCGGATGGCCTCCAGTATTTCGACGACTTCGTCGCCGGTCTGCTCGCTGACGGAAGGATGCCAGATCAGATCGATACCGGACTGACGCAACTCGTCGAACCAGCCTGACGCGCCGCTCTCCAGGATCGACATCGTGCAGCCGCCGCAGCTCGCGCCCTGCAGCCACAGCATCCTGGTCATTACCTCTGAGCCGGCCATCGTGACGTCCCGCTTTATCCTGCGCCGCGCGCTCCGCTTGGCATCACCGTCGGATTTAGCGCCGCGGCGCGAACGGTGGCAAGCGCTTCGCCCGGGGCGCGCCCGGAACCGCGCCGGTGGCGGCTGACCAACGCCGATCCCGCCCAGATCAGTCCGAACAGACCGATGGCGACGATCCCAAGATTGCCAAGGCTGTCGCCAACCTCGATCGCGCCCAGCCCGAGCCGCGGCGCCAACAGCGTGACGGTCTCCACGCCGCCGATCACCAGCGCGATTGCGACGGATGCGCCCGTGATCACCAGATTGTAACGCCGCTTGCGGGTCGGATCGGTCAGCGCCCAGCGATAGGCACCCGTCATCAGCATGCTATCGGCGGTATCGACGGTGGCCATCGCCGCCGCGAACAACACCGGGAACACCAGCACATGAGCGAGGCTCGCGCCGCGCGCCGCCTCGGTCGCCGACAGGCTCAACAGGCCGATTTCGCTGGCAGTGTCGAAGCCAAGCCCGAACAGGAAGCCGAGCGGGTACATGTGCCAGGCGCGGGAGACGATGCGAAGCACGGGTCGCAACAAGCGAATCAGGATGCCGCCCCCGGAAACCCCGGCGCCGCCGGCGTCCGGCCGAGCCGCGCGGCGCCAGAGCTTCACGAACAGCACCAGATTGACGACCGCGATGAGCAGCAGAAAGCCTGCCGAGACCGACGTTCCGATCGTTCCGCCGATCGCCCGGATCGTACTCTGCTCGCTCAACAGGTCAGAGCCGGCAACGAGGCTCACCACGATGGTCGCGATCACCACGACGCTCGAATGGCCGAGCGCGAAGTAGAGTCCTGCAGCGCGCGGCTTGTCGCCATCCTGAACCAGCTTGCGCACGACGTTGTCGATGGCGGCAATGTGGTCCGCATCGACCGCGTGCCGGAGGCCGAGCAGCCAGGCCAGCAACGCCGTGCCGACGATCGCGGGCCGGTCAGCGTAGAGCGCGAAGGCCCACGCCCAGGCGAGCGCGTTGGCCAGCACGAGGCCGGCGAGCAGCGCGGCGGTCGAGCCACCCGCCCTCGTGAACCAGACTGGGATCCGGCGGGTGGGGTGAGGATGATCAATCGGAAAAATTGTCATACTCACCAGGAGAGCAAGACCCGCGCCATTCGGCAAGAGCCATGGCCGACGCCGAACTCGGCGCGGATTCAGTCGTTCGGGGGCCGTGCATCCCAGACCAGCCCTTACCTTGGCAACCCGCTATCCGGTCACGCACAAACATTGACCAGTGGCTGCCGCCTCCGCCGTTCTCCCCTCACCGTGCCGAGGCGCTCTGCGCGGCGATCTCGCGCCGCACGGTCGCCTCGAACTGGCTTGCCGGCGCGGCGAACATCAGCCGGGTCTCCTCGTGGAACGCCGAGAAGATGCCAACCACGGCCGGCTCGCCGCCGATCTCGGCCATGATCGGCGAGCCCGAATAGCCGAAATTGGCCAGGCAATGCACGGTCAGCAGCTTGCCGTCCTTGGTCATCCCCGCCCTGCAATTGCGCTGGCCGGTCGGCGAATAGCGCCGCTCCTGGCCATAGCCGATCTCGGAGATGGTGCCGGCCCTGGTTGCAGCGACCAGCTCGTCGCGGCTCAGCGCCCGCACCGCCACCGGCTTCGACGGCAGCGCGTCCTTCAGGATGATCAGCGCCCAATCGGCCGGGGAGCGGTCGAGCGACCATCGGTCGTGCTGGGTCGGGACGAACTCGGGCGCGACGATCAGCCGTTCGGCGATCGATGAGGCGGCCGGCGTGCCCCTGTTCATGCCGGCCAGGAAGCGGACGTTGCCGGGATTGACCTGCGCGAGCCCGTTGAACACGCAATGCGCGGCAGTGAGCACCACGCGCGGCGCGATCAGGGTGCCGGTACACCAGCCGCCCGTCGAATACTGCGCGACGGTGACGACGCCGATCGACGAGGCCGGCCAGGAGGTCGGGTCCACGACCTCGCCGATGTGCCGGTCGAGTCCGAGCAACTGCTCGGGACGCGGGTTGGCCACCCCGGCGTCCGCCGATTCGAATCTCGGCTTCCAGCTCGCGATCATCGCCTGCGCCTGGACGCGCTGCGCCTCGGTCAGCTTGACCCGCTGCACGTCGCGGCCGGCCGAGCGCACGCCATTGCGGCCGGCCATTACCAGCCAGGCATAGCCCTGCACGACGTCCTGGGTGACGCCGCGGCCGTCGAGCATCATCAGGCCGAGCATGTATTGCGACTGGGCGAAGCCTTGGGCTGCGGCGCGGCTGAACCAGCGGGCGGCTTCGCCGTAGTTGCTCGCGACACCCTCGCCGTTGATGTAGCCGATGCCGAGATAGTGCTGGGCGACGGCGAGGCCCTGGTCCGCCGCCTTGCGATACCATGCCAGCGCCTCGGCCGCGTTGCGCGGCTGGCCCCAGCCGAAGGCCTGCATGAAGCCGACGTCGAACTGCGCCCGCGCATCGCCCTTGGCGGCCAGCGGCAGCAGGCGGCGCATCGCCGCGGCGTGCTGTCCATTTCCTGCCGCGGCGACGGCGTCCTCGATCTCGGCGGCCGAGGCGCCAGCAACGGTGCCGAGCAGCACGGCAAGACTTATGAGTATGGTCTTGATCAAGGGCGTCCGCTGAGACCGAAACATCGGTCGCCCAGCAGGCACGATCAAGACGGCGGCGGCGTGGCGGAAAGCGGACGGCGGTGTCCTTAATCCGGCCCGCTCGCGTATCACCCCTGCTCCACCATCACGCCGAAGTGCCCCTCACGCCTGTCCGCCTCTTATGCCTGCTCGCTCTTGGCAAAGCGATCGTCCAGCGCGTAGCCGGCGCCGCGCACGGTGCGGATCGGGTCCTGCTCGCGACCGGGATTGAGCAGCTTGCGCAGGCGGCCGATGTGAACGTCGACGGTGCGCTCGTCGATATAGATGTCGCGGCCCCAGACGCTGTCGAGCAACTGCTCGCGGCTGAACACGCGGCCGGGATGCTCGAGGAAGAACTCGAGCAGGCGATACTCGGTCGGGCCGAGATCGATAGGCCGGCCCGAGCGCGCCACGCGGCGCTTCTCGCGGTCGAGCTCGATGTCGCCATAGGACAGCACCGTCGCCAGCCGCTCCGGGCTCGCCCGCCGCAGCAGGCCCTTCACCCGCGCCAGCAGCTCCGGCACCGAGAACGGCTTGACGATGTAGTCGTCGGCGCCGGTGGCGAGGCCACGCACGCGCTCGCTCTCCTCGCCGCGCGCGGTGAGCATGATGATCGGCAACTGCTTGGTCTCGGAGCGCGCCCGCAGCCGCCGGCACAGCTCGATGCCGGAGAGGCCCGGCAGCATCCAGTCGAGCACGACGAGATCTGGCACGCGCTCCTTGAGCCGCGTATCCGCCTCGTCGCCGCGCGCCACGGTCTCCACTTCGTAGCCTTCGGCTTCGAGATTGTAGCGCAGCAGCGTCGTCAGCGCCTCCTCGTCCTCAACCACCAGAATTCGCGCGCCCATGTCGGAATCGTCTTTCTCAGTTGCCGGGGATCGTGGCCGCGAAGCTCGTCATGTCGCCCTTCGGGCGTTTGTCCATGATCTGCTGGCCCTCGATCATATAGAACACCGTCTCGGCGATGTTGGTCGCGTGATCGCCGATCCGCTCGATATTCTTGGCGCAGAACATCAGGTGGATGCAGAACGAGATGTTGCGCGGGTCCTCCATCATATAAGTGAGGAGCTCACGGAACAGCGAGGTGCAGATCGCATCGACCTCCTCGTCGCCCTTCCAGACCGTCATCGCCGCCGGCAGGTCATGCGCGGCATAGGCATCCAGCACCGTCTTGACCTGCGACTGCACCAGGTCGGTCATGTGTTCCAGGCCGCGGATCAGCTTGAGCGGATGGAAGTCACTCTCCAGCGCGGCGACGCGCTTGCCGATGTTCTTGGCGAGGTCGCCGATCCGCTCCAGATCGGTGGCGACGCGCATCGCGCCGACGATCTCGCGCAAATCGACCGCCATCGGCTGGCGGCGCGCGATCGTCAGCACCGCGCGCTCCTCGATGATGCGCTGCAGCTTGTCGACTTCGGCATCGGCGGCGACCACCTTCTGGCCGAGCGCCACGTCGCGCCGCACCAGCGCATCGACGGAATCGACGATCAGCCGCTCGGCGAGGCCCCCCATCTCCGACACCAGCCGGGTGAGGTCCTGCAGATCGCTGTCGAACGCCTTGGCGGTATGTTCACTGGCCATGATGATCTCCTGAAGGCATTGCTGTCGGCGTCAGCCGAACCGGCCGGTGATGTAATCCTGGGTCCGCCGATCGCTCGGCGAGGTGAAGATCTTGCTGGTATCGTCGAACTCGATCAACTCGCCGAGATACATGAAGGCGGTCTTGTCGGAGACTCGCGCCGCCTGCTGCATGTTATGCGTCACGATCGCAATCGTGTAGTTCTCCGAGAGCTCCTGGATCAGCTCCTCGACCTTGGCGGTCGAGATCGGGTCGAGGGCCGAGCACGGCTCGTCGAACAGGATCACCTCGGGACGCACCGCAACCGTGCGGGCGATGCACAGACGCTGCTGCTGGCCGCCGGACAGCGACAGGCCGGAGGCGTTGAGCTTGTCCTTGACCTCGTTCCACAGTGCGCCGCCGCGCAGCGCCTTCTCGACCCGGTCGTCCATCTCGGACTTCGAGATCTTCTCGTAGAGGCGGATGCCGAACGCGATGTTCTCGTAGATCGTCATCGGGAACGGCGTCGGCTTCTGGAACACCATGCCGACCCGCGCGCGCAGCAGATTGAGATCGAGCTTGGGATCGAGGATGTTGGTGTTGTCCAGCATCAGCTGCCCGGTGGCGCGCTGGCCCGGATAGAGGTCGTACATCCGGTTGAAGATGCGCAGCAAGGTGGACTTGCCGCAGCCGGACGGGCCGATGAACGCCGTGACCCGGTTGGTGCCCAGCGTCAGGTTGATGTTCTTCAGCGCGTGATGATCGCCGTAATAGAAGTTCAGGTTGCGCGCGGTCACCTTGGCCGGCGCCTCGGGGAGCGGCTGGCCATGAAGCGCGTGAGCGGGCTGACTGACGGAGACGGACAGTTCGGTCATTTCGTTTTCCTCTCGGCGCCGAGAATGCGTGCACCGACGTTCAGGGCGAGCACGGCCAGAGTGATGAGAAGGGCTCCGCTCCAGGCCAGCTGTTTCCAATAGGCATACGGGCTCTGGACGAAATTGTTGATGGTGACGGGCAGGTTCGCCATCGTCTTGGAGAGGTTGAGGCTCCAGAACTGGTTCGACAGCGCGGTGAACAACAGCGGCGCGGTCTCGCCGGCGACGCGGGCGGTCGCCAGCAGCACGCCGGTGATGAGGCCCGAGCGCGCCGCGCGGTAGGCGATGCGGCGGATCACGAGCGAGCGCGGCAGGCCGAGCGCGGACGCCGCCTCGCGCAGCGGATTCGGCACCAGCAGCAGCATGTCCTCGGTGGTTCTGAGCACGACGGGGATCACGATGACGGCCAGCGCCAGCGCACCGGCGATCGCCGAGAAGCCGCCCATCGGCACAACGACCGCGCCGTAGATGAACAGGCCGATGATGATCGACGGCGCCGACAGCAGGATGTCGTTGATGAAGCGGATCACCGAGGTCAGGCGGTCGTTGCGGCCGTATTCGGCGAGGTAGGTGCCGGCGAACAGGCCGAGCGGCGCGCCGATGCCGACACCGATCACCGTCATCATGATCGAGCCGACGATGGCGTTGCGCAGGCCGCCTTCACTGGCGCCGGGCGGCGGCGTGTCGGCGGTGAAGACCTGCAGGCTGAGGCCGGCGAGGCCGTTATAGAACAGCGTGAACAGGATCAGCGCCAGCCAGGTGACGCCGAACGCCGCGGCGGCGATGCAAAGGCCGCGGACGACGAGGTCGCGACGGCGGCGGCGCGCATAGATCGGGTTGACGGGATTGACCGGCGTATCGACGGTGGACATCTCGACGCTCGTCATGGGTTACTTTCCTGCCTTGGCGTCAAGCCGCGCCAGCATCAGCCGGGCGCTCGCCAGCACGAAGAAGGTGAGGACGAACAGAAGCAGGCCGAGCAGGATCAGGCTCGACTGATGCAGGCCGTCGCTCTCCTGGAATTCGGAGGCGATCGCGGCCGAGATCGTGGTGCCCGGCGCGAAAATCGAGGACGAGATCCGGAACGAGTTGCCGATGATGAAGGTCACCGCCATGGTCTCGCCGAGCGCACGGCCCAGCGCCAGCATCACGCCGCCGATGACACCCACCCGGGTGTAAGGGATGACGACGCTGCGCACGACCTCCCAGGTGGTGCAACCGACGCCGTAGGCGGCTTCCTTGAGCACCGGCGGGACCGTCTTGAAGACGTCGACCGAGATCGAGGTGATGAAGGGCAGCACCATGATCGCCAGGATCAGCGAGGCGTTGAACAGGCTGAGATAGGACGGCGGTCCGGCGAAGATGTCCTGCAGCACCGGGATGTTGGCGCAGAGGTTGATCATGAAGGGCTGGAACGTGGTGGCCAGGAACGGGCCCAGCACGAAGAAGCCCCACATGCCGTAGATGATCGAGGGAATGCCGGCGAGCAGCTCGATGGCCAGCCCAATCGGGCGGCGCAGCCATTGTGGGCACAGTTCGGTCAGAAAGATCGCGATGCCCAGGCCCACGGGAATGGCGATCAGCATCGCGATGAACGAGGTCACCAGCGTGCCGTAGATCGGGCCGAGCGCGCCGAGCACCGGCGGATCGGCAGAAGGCGCCCAGCGCTTGGTGAAGAGGAACTGGAAGCCATACTCCTTCATCGCCGGCCAGGCGCCGATGACGAGCGAGATGATGATGCCGCCGAGGATCAGCAGCACCGAGATCGCCGACAGGCGGGTGATCCAGTAGAAGGTGACATCGCCGAGCTTGAACGCGCTCAGCGCGCGGGCGCGATCATAGGGCCCTGCGGCAGCGGCGATATCGCCGACCTCGCTCTCAACGGCCATCTCAGCCAAGTCCGCCCCCTGCTTCTTTGACACCATCATCACCTTGAACGAACCCTCTCCCGTTTCCGGGAGAGGGCAGCACGCTTTCAGATCAGCTCTTGATGTCGGCCGACCAGGTCTTCTCGATCAGCTTCACGACGCTGTCGGGCATCGGGATGTAGTCGAGCTCCTCGGCCATCTTGTCGCCCTTCTCGAACGACCACTTGAAGAACTTGATCGCCTCGGCGGAGGCCGCCTTGTCGGTCGGCTCCTTGTGCATCAGGATGAAGGTCGCCGCCGTCATCGGCCAGGACTTGTCGCCCGGCTGGTTGGCGAGGATCACGTAGTAGCCGGGGGCCTTGGACCAGTCGGCATTGGCGGCGGCGGCCTGGAAGGCCTCGACGGTCGGCTGCACGGTCTTGCCGGCCTTGTTGATCATGCCGGTGTAGGTCAGCTTGTTCTGCTTGGCGTAGGCGTACTCGACATAGCCGATCGAGTTCTTGGTCTGGCTGATGTTGCCGGACACGCCTTCGTTGCCCTTGGCGCCGACACCGACCGGCCACTCGACCGCGGTGTTGAAGCCGATCTTGCTCTTCCAGTCGGCGCTCGCCTCGGAGAGATAATAGGTGAAGTTGAAGGTCGTGCCCGAACCGTCGGAGCGGCGGACCACGGCGATCGCGTCGGACGGCAGCTTGACGCTGGGGTTCAGCTTCTTGATCGCGGCGTCATCCCACTTGGTGATCTTGCCGAGATAGATGTTGGCGAGCGTCTCGCCGTCCAGCACCATCTCGCCCGGCTTGACGCCCTCGAGGTTGACGACCGGCACGATGCCGCCCATCACCATCGGCCACTGCACCAGGCCGTCCTTGTCGAGCTGCTCGGCCTTGAGCGGCGCGTCGGTGGCACCGAAGGTCACGGTCTTGGCCTGGATCTGCTTGATGCCGCCGCCGGAACCGATCGACTGGTAGTTCAGACCGTTGCCCGTCTCCTTCTTATAGGCGTCGGCCCACTTGGAATAGATCGGGAACGGGAACGTCGCGCCCGCGCCGGTGATGTCGGCAGCGAAGGCCGACGTCGATGCGGCGACCAAGCCGGCAGCGACAATAGCTTTGACGAAATTCATAGCTGGTCTCCATGCTTGGGAAGCGAAGCGCATGACGCACCCGATTGCGCTTCCCCGGCCGCTTTAAGGGGCCTCGGTGCCGCTTTTATAAAGGTTCGATGACAGCTGGATGACAGTCGCAAAGCATTGATAAGTATTGAAAATTCGAAACTACCCCGAATTTTTACGGTCGATCTGGCCGGGCTTCCGAGCGCTTGTACACCGGCACTGAGAGAGCGGTGCTCACGCCGCTTCCGAAAGGTATGATACGGCGTTTGCCGCTGATCACGGCGACGTAACAGTCCCCATGACATGCGTCCAACCGCCATGCGTTCAACGGCCGTCTGCCCCGACGCCTGCGTCACATTCGGTGTCGTCCTGGCCTTGAGCCGGGACCCATAGTCATCGGCTGATGTGGCTGTGCGGGATCGGTCCACCAGCGTGCCCAACACATCTCCCTGGGGTTATGGGTCCCGGCTCAAGGCCGGGACGACAGTGGAAGGTTGGGCTCGCACCTTGCGCAAGGCAGACAACAGATACGTCATCAGACACGTCATCGCCTTCCCGCGGCACGGCGTGCCCGGGTGATGCATCGGTC
The DNA here is from genome assembly GCF_013178945.1 of Bradyrhizobium aeschynomenes. Lineage (GTDB taxonomy): Bacteria > Pseudomonadota > Alphaproteobacteria > Rhizobiales > Xanthobacteraceae > Bradyrhizobium > Bradyrhizobium aeschynomenes. Next base: position 212,768 of record NZ_JABFDM010000001.1, on the reverse strand, counting down.
ATGCCCCTCCTGAATCATGAGAGGGCGCGGGAAAGGCCGGACCTCGGCTGAGGCCCGTGGCCCGCCTGCTCAAAAGAATGCAGGCGGCAGGTACCACAGGTCCAGCCGGACAGATCCGGCCTTCCCCGCGCGACGGTTTTACGGTGTCCTTCGTGCTCTCCCTGGGGATCGGCTCTCTTGCCCCCATCGCCCGCGCGTGCCGTCACAGCAACGACCGCGAACTTGACCTCAGCGTCGAGAGGCCAGGACCACACGACTTCGCCGTCCGCAACGGCTCGCGCTCGTCTGGCACGGCCGTCACGTCCATCGCCACCCACCTCAACGTTCGTGACGACGCGTACGTCCCTCTGCTGCGAGGCGGGTTGCGGGGAGATAACCACTAATTCCGAAATATCGCAAGCGATTTATTTTTATCAGAAGGCAAAAAGAACCGATTTGGCATCAGGGATTGGACGAGGCCGATCGATGCTTCAGGATGTCGCGCGCGGCCCCCGCGATGCGCTGGCCCAGAGAGAGCGCAGTCTCCCGGTCCCTGACGTGGAATATCTCGTCACTGATCAGGCGGTCGTCGAGCCAGACGCGAAAGGCCTGCTCGCTGTCCGGCGTAAACGTACCCTCCTCATAGATGAAGCCACTCAATGGGCCTTCGATCACGTAGTCGGTATCGGCGGCAAGCTGCGAGGGCCGCGCGCATTGTGCCCAGACGCGGCCATCGGCGTCGATGAACGCCAGGACACCGTCGTCACGCTCCTCAACTCTCATCCGCGCCACCTCGCGTGAGGCGACCACCTCTCTCCCCGTCATTGCGAGCGCAGCGAAGCAATCCAGGGCTCCCACGGGACTCTGGATTGCTTCGTCGCTTCGCTCCTCGCAATGACGGTCGAGGTGACATCAGAACTGTCCCGATTTGATTGGGTACCCTTGCGGATCGCGCCGCTATCCCTGCCCCGGACACTTGATCTCCTTGTAGACAGCATCCGCGAACGCCTTGATGCCGGTGTTGATGCGCAGGGGCGAGGTCAGCGTCTGATAGGTGACGATGCCGCGGGTGATCGACAGCACCTTGTAGCTCTCGGCGATCCTGGTCTTGTAGCACTTGCCGACCTGGATGGCGTCCTCAGTCAGTGGCATGCTCTCCTCCTTGCTGAACTCTCCGGCGCCGCGTCGGCTCACGCCGGCTGTGCGGCGGCGCGCGCCGCGCCGGGGACCGGCGGGTCGCGATCGACGGCCTTGAGCGCATCGAGAGCTGCGAACAGTGCCTGCTGTCCGTCGGCGATGGCCTGCCGCGCCGTCTCGGCGATGCCGATGACCCCGGGGAGATCGGGAAAGGTGACGAGAAAGCCGCCACCATCCTCGGCGCCCAGTTCCGTCACGTCATAGAGATAGGCGGCGACATCGCTCATCGCGCGGCCTCATCCATGTCGTCGATCATCGCCACGAAGGCCCGGATATGCGGCGGCCTGATCTTCGCCTTCAGCGGAATGGTCACGCAATGCGGGACGGACGGATGCAGGAGGACCTCGTGCGTGCCGGTGATCTTGCGAAACTTCATCGCATATTGCGAGGCGATGATCTCGAGATCGACGGGTTTCCAGTCGCCCCCGGGATCGGCGCGCAGCGCTTCGACGCGCTGGTTGTGTGACCTGCCCTGTCGGCTTTGCAACACTGGGCTGGCGGGCGACGCGCCATTGTCCGTTGCGGCTCCGCGATCGTCCGGACACAGCAGGGTGAGAAACGCCACCACGAAGTCGCCGACCGTGTCGTTGCGATGCGCGAGCCGCCAGTTCTGCGACAACACCCGCTTGGCGCCGCTGCGTGCATTGTGGAGCGCGACGAGCTCGTCCATCATCGTCAGAACCCTGACGGCACTGAGATTATAAGGCTCCTGCGTGAACCTGCGCTTGAGGTCGATGCGCTCCTTGCGCAGGCTGGCATTCTCGACCAGCCAGTCGACGATCGTTCCGACCCAGAACGCCTCGGTATTGACAGCCTCGGTATCGACAGCCTCGGGCATAACCGCTCTCCGGGCGCGCGTCTTGGACGCTCCGCCGCTGGAGGAGATCGATACAAGACCCGTGCCATCGCCGGACGTCGCTGTGCCGGGAGTTCAGCGGAGTGTCGCTGGTGAACATGCCAGCCCGCCCGCGCGATGGCTCGCGCGGGCGGGTTTGCATGATCGATCAGATGCGGCTCACCACGGGGGACCGCCCCACGGGCCGCCACCCCAGCCACCGTAGTATCGATGGCGCCAGTACGGACGGCCGTAATAGGGACGGCCGTAATACGGAGCGTAGCCGACGCCGACATAGCCGTAGGGTCCGCCGCCGTAATAATAGGGGTCGTCGTAGTAATAATAGGGTGTTGCCGCCGCCGCGATGCCCGCACCGAGCAGCGCGCCGGCCACGAGCGCGCCGCCGCCCCAGCCGCCGCCGCCCCAGCCGCCACCGCGCCAACCGCCACCACGCCAACCGCCACCATGCCACCCGCCGCCGTGCCAGCCGCCGTAGCGGACCTGCACCGTGCCGAGCGGCGCCACGTCGGCCTTCGCTGCGGCCGACAGCGCAGTGACGGGTGCAGACAATGCCGGAGCGCTCGCTCCGGCCAGCAGCGCGCCGGACAGGGCCAGCGCTCCCACATAGCTCAAGCTTCGCATCACAAGGACTCCTCGACCAAGGTCATCACGCATGACTGCCCGCGAAGGTCATCCGGCGCAGTCCTCCGTCGCGATCGCGACGACGAGCAAACAAGTTGCTCGACGCTACGAACCACCGGTCGGCACGACCGTTCCATTGCAAGAGCGCGATCGGCGGAGAAGAACCTCGAACGGGACGTTTCCGGAAGGATCAGCCGCGCCGCTTGCGGCCCTGCGCCGCTGCGACCTGCTTGCGCAGGCCTTCGGCCGCGCCGGCCACGACCTCGGAGATCTCCAGAAGCTGCTTGGCGAGCGGGCTGGTCTTGCGCCAGACCATGCCGATGCTGCGCTGGGGCTGTGGCTCGGCGAAGCGCGCCAGCGACACCGCGGCCGAGCGCGTCTCGACGCCGACCGCCATCTCGGGGATCAAGGTCACGCCCATGCCGGCGCCGACCATCTGCACCAGGGTCGACAGCGAGGACGCATCGAGCATCTCGCGCGGCGCCTGCATGTTGCAGAACGACAGCGCCTGGTCGCGGAAGCAGTGCCCCTCCTCGAGCAGCAGCAATCGCATCTCGCGCAGCATCTCGCTGCTCGGCACGTCGGCACCTTCATATTCGGGCGGGCGCACCAGCAGGAAGCTCTCCGAGAACAACGCGACCTCGGTCAGCGACGGCTCCGACACCGGCAGCGCGACGATCGCGGCATCGAGCCGACCCTCGACCAGCTCCTCGATCAGCGTCGGCGTCTTGGACTCACGGACATGAATATCGATCTCGGGGTGCTTGCGCGTCAGGTTCCCGATGAGTTTGGGCAGCAGATACGGCGCGATCGTCGGGATCATTCCCAGCCGCAGCCGGCCGGTGAGCTTGTCGCGCGAGGCGCGGGCGAAATCGCCGAGCTCATCGACGGAGCGCAGGATGTCCCGCACCCGCTCAGCAAGTTGCTCGCCGAACCGCGTCAGCACCACCTGTCGCGCATTGCGCTCCAGCAGCACGCCGCCGAGCGCCTCCTCCATCTCCTTGATCTGCATCGACAGCGCCGGCTGCGAGATCGCGCACGCCTCCGCGGCGCGGCCGAAATGACCGAGACGCGCCAGCGCATCGAAATAGCGAAGCTGCCGCATCGTCAAATGTATCATCAGATTATCTTATCGTTCACGAGCTCGAAGTCAATTTTCACTGACCACAATCTTCGGATGCATCGACAACGGCTGGCACCGCTCTGCGTTCGCGCGATGTCACACGACATTCATCAGATAATCTTATCGTTATGATCATCAATCTCAATTTCCCCTGATCGGAGGACCCGCGTACGGTCCCGCCACCCACCCCAGGGGGGAACCATGACGATCACGTCAGGAGAGAAACATGGATGACGTCAGCAAGTGCCCGTTTTCGGGCGGCTTGAAGGGATTTTCGAACAAGGATTGGTGGCCGAACCAGCTCAACCTCTCCGTCCTGCACCAGCACTCGAACCTGTCCGACCCGCTCGGTGAAGCGTTCGATTATTCCAAGGAATTCAAGAGCCTCGATCTCGACGCGCTGGTCAAGGACCTGACCGCGCTGATGACCGATTCGCAGGACTGGTGGCCCGCCGATTTCGGTCACTACGGTCCGCTGTTCATCCGCATGGCCTGGCACGCCGCCGGCACCTATCGCATCGGCGACGGCCGTGGCGGCGCCGGCACCGGTCAGCAGCGCTTCGCGCCGCTCAACAGCTGGCCTGATAACGCCAACCTCGACAAGGCCCGCCGCCTGTTGTGGCCGATCAAGCAGAAATACGGCCAGAAGATCTCCTGGGCCGACCTGTTCGTGCTGACCGGCAACGTCGCGCTGGAATCGATGGGCTTCAAGACCTTCGGCTTCGGCGGCGGTCGCGCCGACACCTGGGAGCCCGAGCAGGACATCTATTGGGGTCCCGAGGGCAAGTGGCTCGCCGACGAGCGCTACAGCGGTGATCGCGAGCTCGCAGGCTCCCTGGCCGCCGTGCAGATGGGCCTCATCTACGTCAACCCGGAAGGCCCGAACGGCAACCCCGACCCGGTCGCCGCCGCGCGCGACATCCGCGAGACCTTCGCCCGCATGGCGATGAACGACGAGGAGACGGTGGCGCTGATCGCCGGCGGTCACACCTTCGGCAAGACCCATGGCGCGGGTGATGCGTCGCTGGTCGGTGCCGAGCCGGAAGGCGCCGACATCGCGCAGCAGGGTCTCGGCTGGGCCAGCAAGTACGGCTCGGGCAAGGGCGGCGACACCATCACCTCCGGCCTCGAGGTGATCTGGACGTCATCGCCGACCAAATGGAGCAACAACTTCTTCTGGAATCTGTTCGGCTACGAGTGGGAGCTGACCAAGAGCCCCGCCGGCGCGCATCAGTGGACGCCGAAGGGCGGCGCCGGGGCCGGCACCGTGCCGGACGCGCATGACAAGTCCAAGCGCCACGCACCGTCGATGCTGACCACCGACCTCGCGCTGCGCTTCGATCCGGAATACGAAAAGATCTCGCGGCGCTTCCTCGAGAACCCGGATCAGTTCGCCGACGCCTTCGCCCGCGCCTGGTTCAAGCTGACCCATCGCGACATGGGCCCGAAGGTGCGCTACCTCGGCCCGCTGGTGCCGAAGGAGGACCTGATCTGGCAGGATCCGGTGCCGGCACTCGATCATCCGGTCGTGGATGACAAGGACGTCGCAGCGCTCAAGGCGAAGATTCTCGCCGCTGGGCTCTCGGTGTCGCAGCTGGTCTCGACCGCCTGGGCCTCGGCCTCGACCTTCCGCGGCTCGGACAAGCGCGGCGGCGCCAACGGCGCGCGCATTCGCCTGGCTCCGCAGAAGGACTGGGCGGTCAACAACCCGGCCGAACTGTCGAAAGTGCTCTCGACGCTCGAGGGCATCCAGAAGGAGTTCAACGCATCGGCCAGCGGCGGCAAGAAGGTCTCGCTCGCCGACCTGATCGTGCTGGCCGGCAACGCCGGCGTCGAGGCTGCCGCCAAGAAGGCTGGCGTCGAGGTGACGGTGCCGTTCGCACCGGGCCGCACCGATGCTTCGCAGGAGCAGACCGACGTCGAGTCGTTCTCCGTGCTCGAGCCGACCTATGACGGCTTCCGCAACTACCTTGCCGGCAAGCAGTGGCTGTCGGGCGAGGAGCTGCTGGTCGACAAGGCCCAGCTGCTCACCCTGACCGCGCCGGAGATGACCGTGCTGGTCGGTGGCCTGCGCGTGCTCGGCGCCAATGCCAATGGCTCCAAGCATGGCGTGTTCACGGCGCAGCCGGAGACGCTCTCGAACGACTTCTTCGCCAACCTGCTCGACATGGGCGTGGTCTGGCGTCCGGTCGATCAGGGCGAGCACACCTTCGAGGGTCGCGACCGCAAGACCGGCGCGATCAAGTGGACGGCCACCCGCGCCGACCTCATCTTCGGCTCGCACTCGCAGCTGCGCGCGCTGGCCGAGGTCTATGCGAGCTCGGATGCCAAGCAGAAGTTCGTCAAGGACTTCGTCGCCGCCTGGACCAAGGTGATGAACCTCGACCGGTTCGACCTGAAGGCCTGAGGCGACAAGCCGACTGACCGGCATCAAAGAGAAGCGGCGCTTCAGCGATGAAGCGCCGCTTTTTCATTTGGACAGGGGCCTCATGGTTCGAGACGCGCCGCAAGCGGCGCTCCTCACCATGAGGGTCTGACATTTCGCTGCAAACTCAGCCTCGTCCTGAGGAGCCCGCCGCAGGCGGGCGTCTCGAAGGACGCTGGCGAGCGCGCTGCAACTGCAAGCCTCCCTGCTCCAGAGCAGCGCCTCACCGCGCCGCGGCCGAGCCGCCGCCGTCGATCTGGCGGCCCATCAGCGCGATAGCCTTCTGATAGACGCCGGCGGCGTTCCAGGCTTCGATCGCAACGAAGTTCGGCTCGCCCGGCTGATAGCCGGCGCCCGCCTTCCAGCCATTGGCGCGCAGGAAGTTCGCGGTCGAGGCCAGCGCGTTCGCCGCGACGTCGAGATTGCCGACGCCGTAGGCCAGGATGTTCTTCGGCATGAACTGCGTCTGCCCGACCTCGCCATGCATCGAGCCGCGGGTGTTGCCCGAGAGCACGCCGCGATCGATCAGCTTCAGCGCGGCGTAGAGCTGCTCGGTGAAGAACTCCGGCCGACGGCAGTCGTAGGCGAGCGTGGCGATCGACGACAGCATGTGCTGGTTGCCGCGCTGGCTGCCGAACGCGCTTTCCATTCCCCAGATCGCAATCAACGGCCCGGGGGGCACGCCATAGCGCTGCTCGATCGAGGCGAACATCGCCGCCTGCGACTGCTTCAGCTGCCGGCCGCGCGCGACGATCGCAGGCGCTCCGCGCTTGGCCAGGAACTGATCGAGCGACAGCTGGAAACTGCGCTGGCCGCGATCGGCGGCGATCGTGGCGGACGCGTAGTTGGTCTGCATCAGCGCCGCGATCGCGGTGCCGCCGACGCCCTTGGCCCGCGCCTCCTCGCTGAACTCGCGCTTCCAGGTCTCGAAGCCCGCGGGGGAGCTGCCGCACTGCGCCGCCTGCGCACCGCTGCCGAAGGCTGCAAACAGCGCAGCCACGGTGAAGGTGAAGGTAGTCATGGCCCGGCGCTTGGTCATCGATGCTCCTTTGATCGCGTCCCGCACCTGCGGCTTGCACGGCTGCACTGGCGTGAGTTGGGACGCTCGGCGCGGCAATATTGGCCGCTATGGTTGAAACGTCGCCAACCTATCGGAAATGAGAAAAAATCATAGCCGGTCGCGGCGGCCGGCAGGATTGGCCGCCCCGGTCCGCTGGCGCGAGTCGCGCCGCCCGCGACATGCGCCACGGGTTCCTACGCCACGGCTCCCGCAATCGTGATCATCTGCCGCCTTGCTCATCGCAGCCGCCTCCGATGGCAAGCCGATCGAGGGCGCTGAAGAGCGAGCGCGAGATTCAGAGCTATCTTTCGGCGACCTACCAGTTTGCCCGGCACAACAGGCTGGCGTTCAACATGACGGCGATCGACCAATCCGTCCTGAAGGCCAGGGGGGCTTCGACACCGACGACATGCGCGCGCTCTACGCCCTCGGCCATGACAGCGCCCGCTCTGGTCGCTTCTGGGCCCAGACACCTCCCGTTCCCCTGAGGCTTGACGGCCACCGCCGGCGCGATTATAGAACGATACAGTTTCGTTTTTTACGACCTTTTAATCAGGAATGCTCTAGAAGTACGGTCCGAATCTGAGGCACCAGGACGCTCATGAGACGCAGCATTCTCCTTACCCTCATCCTGTTGTCATGGACCTCGCTGGCGCACGCCGTGGCCGGCGCCTCGGCGACCGACACGCCGGAGGCCAGCAGCTCGCAAGCCCCCAGCGATCCGGCCCTCAGCCAGGTGGCCATTGACCGCGAGCTCGAGCGGTTCCGTCGGACGGAGGTGTCGCTGCACCAGGCGCTGCGGATCGCGGAGAAGATTCATCCGGGCTCGAGAACCGCCGACATCAGCTTCGAGGGCGGGCTCGACGCGCCCGTCTACAAGGTCCGCACCCTGCAGAGTGGCCAGATCTGGGAATCCGATATCGACGGCTCGACCGCCAAGGTCTTGAACACCGTCCTGTTCTCGACCGTGCAGGGCCTGAGCGAAAGCGACCGATCGAGCCTGGCTGCGCTCACCACCGTGTCGCTGAAGATGTCGGATGCGATCCGGATCGCGGAACGCTCCGCGGCCGGCAAGGCGATCAGCGGCGGCCTCATCAGCAAGGACGGCAAGCTCGCCTTTATCGTCGTCGTGGTCAGCGGCAAGGACCTGAAGCAGGTCACGCTTGAGCCGACATCGATGCGACGGCGCTGAGGCGCCGACTCATCGTAGCCTCAGACCCAAAGCTGCAGCCTTATGCCTTGGCGTGGAGAGCAAGGAAGATCTTGACCCGCTCGCGGACGAAGCCGGGCATCTCCTTGCGGATGGTCCTTTCCTTCATTCCCATCAGCGCGCGCATCAGCAGCGGCAGCACGATCAGGTCGATGAAGATCTCGGCCGACGCCTCCGGCGCCTTCGAGGGCCCGCGCCTGGCCGGCAGACCGGCCGAGCCGAGCGTGTCGGCAAGCAGCACCTCCACCACCTGGACCGTCCGCTTGCGCGAGACCTCGTGAAATTGGCAGCTGAGATCGGGAAAGCGATAGGCTTCGCCGATCGTGACCCGCAACAATCCGATCGACTCCTTGAAGGCGCGGTCGACGATCGCCATCGCGAGCCCCACCAGTTGCTCCTGAACGGTGCCGACCGGAGGCGTATAGGACGAGCGCAAACTCACCAGTTCGCCGATCGAGCGCTCGACGATGGCGGCAAACAAGGCCGGCTTGCCGGCGTAGCGCGCATAGATGGTCGGCTTGCTGGCCGGCGCGCGCTCGGCGATCTCATCGATGCTGGTGCCGTCGAATCCGCGCTCGAGAAACACCTCGCGCGCCGCGTCCAGGATCCGCTCTTCGATATTGCCGGCCAACGCCTTCGGCGGCCGTCCGACCCGCCCGCGCAGCGCGACCGTACGCGCGGCGTCACTCCGTTTCACCTTGGCCTGCGTGCGGGCCATACTCTACGACCTCGACTCGACATGTCAGCATGTCGTCAAGGGATTACACGTTCTCGGCTGAACGGCAATAGAACGGCTGTTGCGAGGCAGCCATGCGCATCCTGGTGTACATAATTGGCCGTGCAGAACTTTGCTCGACCATCAAAACACCTCAGGGACCAAGCTCGCTGAGATCATCAAGCACCGCTAATGCACCATCAAATACATCATCGTGAAAATAGAGACTGCGGGTAATGAGCACCGGAACGCCGGCGCGCGTCGCCGCCATCAGCCCGTTACCGGAATCCTCGACGGCGACGCAACTCGCGGCGGGCAGATCCAGCTGCGACAACACCTCCAGGTAGACGTCGGGCGCGGGCTTCTTACGCGCGACGTCATCGGCCGCGACGACCGCGGCAAATCTGGCCTCCCACTCCTTGCCGAACACGGGTGCCAGCAGCGCATCGATGTTGACCCGCGTCGTGGTGGTCGCGATGGCGATCCGTTGCTCGCGCGCCCAGGCGGCGTCGAGCAGCGCCCTGATGCCGGGACGCAACGGACAGCCCTTCTCCGACATGATGGCGGCAAACCGCTCCGTCTTGATCCGATGCAGCTTGGCGATCACCGCATCGCTCAGGGGTGGTCCGGAGCGCCGCATCTGATCGAAGGCACGGATGCGCTCCTTGCCGCCGGCGACGCGCAGCAGCTCCTTGTAGATCCGGCGGCCCCAATGCCAGTCGATGCCGCCAGCGACGAAGGCCTCGTTGAAGGCCTCGCGATGGATCTCCTCGGTTTCAGCGAGCGTCCCGTCGACATCGAGAATCAATGCGCCGGCATCGGCAATACGGCGCCTGAGATCTTCCACAGGTGAATTCTTCACCAAGGCGAGGCTCATCGCTGCTACTCCGTCCTTACGTCGCCCTTGCTGTTACTTTTGGCAAACACGCGGCTCGCCAGCACGTCGCTGGCCTCGATCGACATCACGTCCTCGGATGTCAGCACGCGGTCGAGCCGCGACACCAGCCGGTTGGCTTGCCGCAGACGGATCCGATCCAGCGCATTGCGGATCGAGCGCGCGTTCGAGAACAATGGCTGGGTGCGCCGGATCGTGATGTACTTCTCGAACGCTGCACGCGCCTCCGGCGTGAAGCGATAGTTCTGCCCCTCCAGCATCCTCTCGGAGATCGTCAAGAGCTCCCCTTCGGAGTAGTCCGGGAAATCGATGTGATGGGCGATGCGCGAGCGGAAACCGGGATTGCTCTGGAAGAACTTCTCCATGCGATCGGCATAGCCGGCCAGGATCACCACCAGATCCTCGCGCTGCGACTCCATGATCTGCAGCAGGATCTCGATCGACTCCTGGCCGTAGTCGCGCTCGTTCTCGGGCCGGTAGAGATAGTAAGCCTCGTCGATGAAGAGGACACCACCCATCGCCTTCTTCAGCACCTCCTTGGTCTTCGGTGCGGTGTGGCCGATGTACTGGCCGACGAGATCGTCACGGGTGACGCTGATGACGTGGCCGCGCCGGACGAAGCCGAGCCGGTGCAGGATGCCCGCCATGCGCAGCGCGACCGTGGTCTTGCCGGTGCCGGGATTGCCGGTGAACGACATGTGCAGGGTCGGGAACGTGGTCGTCAGACCCATTTTCTGACGGATGCGCTCCATCAGCAGCAGCGAGGCGATCTCGCGGATTCGCGTCTTGACCGGCGCAAGCCCGACCAGTTCGCGGTCGAGCTGCTCCAGCACCGGCGCGATGTCGACGCTCTCGAACTCGCGGCGCAGATCGATCGCTTCGACCGGCGTAGCCTTGTCGGCATCCGCCTGCGTGGCCTGCATCATGGGCTGGTGCTCCGCTTCGCCGAAGTTCGCACATGCTGGCGGCAGGTCCCCCGCGAACTCCGGCAAGCAGGGGACACCGTCGAATCGGACTTGATCAATGCGGCAGAGCCGGCGCCGAAGTCCCGCCGGGACCGGGACTTCAGCGCCGCCGCTCTTATGAGTAGCGCTCCCCTTCGGGGCGCTCGGCGGCGTAGGACCGCGTCGAATACCGCTGATTGCGTCCAACGGTCTCCTGGCGATCGAGCCGGAAGCCGGGCTCGTTCTGCGGCCGGTTGACGATGAACGACAGCCGGATCGACTCCCAGCCATGGGAAGAATCGAACGCCGAGATGCGGATGTAGCGCTCGCCATAGATCTTCCGGCATTCGGAGAGCTCCCGCATGATGCCGGCGGCGTCGCGCAGGTCGAACATCGGCAGGCCCCACATCTCCCAATAGGTGTTGCGGGGATGCGGATCGTCGGTGAACTCGATGTTCACCGCCCAGCCCTTCTCGAGGCAGTACTGGATCTGGGCCGTGATCTGCTCGTCGGTCAGATCGGGCAGGAAGGAAAAGCAGCCTTGAGTCACGCGCATGGTGAAAACTCCTGATGTTGTGCGGCCGGGCGGGCCGGTGTCCGGCCCGCAGCGCGGCTTCGCATCGAACGAGGTTAAGCGGCGGGGGTGACGGTCGGCACGAAGTCCGGCGTATCCGTGGATTCGTAGTTGAAGGTGACGTCCTTCCAGATCTCCAGCGCCTCGCGCAGCGGCGTGCAGGTCTGCGCCGCCTTGGCGAGGATCTCCGGGCCCTCATGCACGTAGTCGCGGCCCTCGTTGCGGGCGAGGATCATCGCCTCCAGCGCGACGCGATTGGCGGTCGCACCGGCGGCGATGCCGCGAGGATGACCGATGGTGCCGCCGCCGAACTGCAGCACGACGTCCTCGCCGAGCAGGTCGAGCAATTGGTGCATCTGGCCGGCATGGATGCCGCCGGACGCCACCGGCATCAGCTTGTTGAGGCTCGCCCAGTGCTGGTCGAAGAACACGCCATGCTCGAGCCGCATCGGATTGAAGTCCTCGCGGCAGATGTCGTAGTAGCCGCGCGTGGTGTTCGGATCGCCTTCGAGCTTGCCGACCACGGTGCCGGCATGGATGTGGTCGACGCCGGCGAGCCGCATCCATTTGGCGATGACGCGGAACGAGACGCCATGCGAGCGTTGCCGCGTGTAGGTCGAGTGTCCCGCGCGATGCAGATGCAGGATCATGTCGTTCCGGCGCGCCCACTTCGCCATCGACTGGATCGCGGTGTAACCGATCACGAGGTCGATCATGATGATGTTGGAGCCGAGCTCCTTGGCGAACTCGGCGCGCTCGTACATGTCCTCCATCGTCGCCGCGGTGACGTTGAGATAGGTGCCCTTGATCTCACCGGTCCCCGCCTGCGCCTTGTTGACGGCTTCCATGCAGTACAGGAAACGCTCGCGCCAATGCATGAAGGGTTGCGAGTTGATGTTCTCGTCGTCCTTGGTGAAGTCGAGGCCGCCCTTGAGCGCCTCGTACACGACGCGGCCGTAGTTGCGGCCGGACAGGCCGAGCTTCGGCTTGACGGTGGCACCCAGCAAAGGTCGGCCGAACTTGTCGAGCCGCTCGCGCTCGACGACGATGCCGGTCGCCGGACCCTGGAACGTCTTCACATAGGCCACCGGCAGCCGCATGTCCTCGAGCCGCAGCGCCTTCAGCGGCTTGAAGCCGAACACGTTGCCGATGATCGACGCCGTCAGGTTGGCGATCGAGCCCGGCTCGAACAGATCGAGGTCATAGGCGATGTAGGCGAAGTAGCTGCCCGGCGAGCCCGGCACCGGCTCGACCCGGTAGCACTTGGCACGATACTTCTCGGCCGCGGTCAGGCGGTCGGTCCACACCACGGTCCAGGTCGCGGTCGAGGATTCGCCGGCCACCGCAGCGCAGGCCTCGGTCGGATCGACGCCGTCCTGCGGCGTCACGCGGAACAGCGCGATGACGTCGGTGTCCTTGGGCTGATAGGACGGCTCCCAGTAGCCCATCTTCTTGTATTCCATGACGCCGGACTTGTAGCGATCCTTGCCGCGCACCGTGATCGACTGGTCGTTCATGTGTTCCTCCTGAATGTTCGTTATGGCCGTGGACGTCAGGCAGCTTCAGTCATTCCCCCAACTCGTGGATCGAGCGCACCGGAGCGGTAGCGCCTGGCCATCTCCGCCAGCGGAATGACCTTGATCCTGGATGCATTGCCGGCGGCGCCGAACTGCTCGAATCGCTCGCGGCACAACTCGCGCATCGAATCCATTGCCGGCTTCAGGAATTTGCGCGGATCGAACTCGACCTTCGACTGCGCGCCGACCTTGCGGAAGATCGCGGTCATCGCCAGCCGGCAGTCGGTGTCGATGTTGACCTTGCGCACCCCGTGGCGGATGCCGCGCACGATCTCCTCGACGGGGACGCCCCAGGTCTGCGGCATCTCGCCACCGAACTGGTTGAACATGTCCTGCAGGCCCTGCGGCACCGAGGACGAGCCGTGCATCACCAGATGCGTGTTGGGCAGGCGGCGATGGATCTCCTCGATGACGTTCATGGCGAGGATCTCGCCATCCGGCTTGCGCGAGAACTTGTAGGCGCCGTGCGAGGTGCCCATCGCGATCGCCAGCGCGTCGACCTTGGTGGCGCGGACGAAATCGACCGCCTGGTCGGGATCGGTCAGCAGCTGCTCGCGACTGACCTTGCCTTCGAGGCCGTGGCCGTCTTCCTGCTCGCCGCCGCCATGCTCGAGTGAGCCGAGCACGCCGAGCTCGCCCTCGACGGACGCACCGACCCAATGCGCCATGTCGGTGACGCGGCGGGTGATGTCGACATTGTACTCGTAGTCGGCGGCGGTCTTGGCGTCGGCCTTGAGCGAGCCGTCCATCATCACCGAGGTGAAGCCGTACTTGATCGCGGTGGCGCAGGTCGCCTCGTCGTTGCCGTGGTCCTGATGCAGGCACAGCGGGATCTGCGGATACATCTCCTCCAGCGCGTCGATCATCTTCGACAGCATGATGTCGCCGGCATAGGAGCGCGCGCCGCGCGAGGCCTGGATGATCACGGGCGCGTCGACGGCGGCGGCCGCCTCCATGATCGCGAGCCCCTGCTCCATGTTGTTGATGTTGAACGCCGGCACGCCGTAGCCGCGCTCGGCGGCATGGTCCAGCAATTGTCTGAGCGTGATCCGCGCCATAATTCGTCTCCGTCCCTGTGTGCTCTGTTCTGTGAATGCCGGGCGTCAGGACGCCCGCGCCCGGATGATGTTGCGCATGGCCGCGTCGGCCACGGCCGCCGGCGTGATGCCGAATTCGCGGTACAGCACATCGGCCGGCGCCGAGGCGCCGAAGCTGTGCATGCCGACGAACTCGCCGGCATCGCCGAGCCAGCGCGCCCACTCGCCCTCGATCGCGGCTTCGACCCCGATGCGCGGAGCGTTGCCGAGCACCTCGGCGCGATAATCCGCGGTCTGCTTGCGGAACAGCTCGAAGCACGGTGCCGACACGACCGCGGCCTGCACGCCCTCCGCGGCCAGCAGCTTGGCCGCCTCCAGCGCAATCGCCACCTCCGAGCCGGTCGCAATCAAGGTGACGTCGCGGCCGGCTTCGGGCTCGACCACCACGTAAGCGCCGAGCGCAACCTTGTTGTGGTCGGACGCTTCGGTGCGGAAGGCCGGCAGCGCCTGGCGCGACAGGCACAGCACCGACGGCGAGGTCTCGGCGCGCAACGCGCAGTCCCAGGCTTCAGCCGTCTCGACCGCATCGGCGGGACGGAACACGAGCAGGTTCGGAATGGCGCGCAGGCTCGGGACATGCTCGACAGGCTGATGCGTCGGGCCGTCCTCGCCGAGGCCGATGGAGTCGTGCGTCATCACATGGATGACGCGAATGCCCATCAGCGCGGCGAGACGAATCGCCGGGCGATTGTAGTCGGCGAATGCCAGGAAGGTGCCGCCATAGGGAATGAAGCCGCCATGCAGCGCGACGCCGTTCATGGCTGCGGCCATCGCATGCTCGCGCACGCCGTAATGGACGTAGTTGCCGTCCATGCTGGCCGGCGTCACGGACTTGTGCGTCTTCGCCTTGGTCAGGTTGGAATGGGTCAGATCGGCCGAGCCGCCGAGCAGGTTGGGCAGCACCGTCGCGATGACGTCGATGACGTTCTGCGAAGCCTGGCGGGTCGCGATCTTCGGACGCTCGGCGGTGAGCTGCGCGATGAACTGCGCCATCCGCTCGGTGTAGGCGGCCGGCAGCTTCTTGTTGAGTGCGTCGTGACAGGGCGAGCGGTCCGACGTGCAGAGCTTGCGCGCCCGCTCCTTCCACGCCTGGCGCGCGCTGCGGCCACGTGCGCCGATCTCGCGCCAGCTGACCAGCACATCGGCAGGCACTTCGAACGGCCGGTGCGGCCAATGCAGCGCGGCGCGGGTCTTCTCGACCTCCTCAGGGCCGAGCGGCGCGCCATGTGCCTTCTCCGAGCCCTGCCGTCCGGGCGAGCCGAAGCCGATCGTGGTGCGGCACGCGATCATGCTGGGACGGTCGCTCTGCCGTGCGGCGGCGATCGCCGCTTCGATGGCCTGGGGATCATGGCCGTCGATGCGAGTCGTCGCCCAGCCCGAGGCCGCAAACCGCGCGAGCTGGTCATCGGAGCAGGCCAGCCCGGTCGAGCCGTCGATCGAGATGCCATTGTCATCAAAGAGGACGATCAGCCGGTTGAGCCCGAGATGGCCGGCGAGGGAGATCGCCTCGTGGCTGATGCCCTCCATCAGGCAGCCGTCGCCGGCGATCACATAGGTGTAGTGATCGACGAGATCATCGCCGTAGCGCGCGTGCATAAGGCGTTCGGCGAGCGCCATGCCGACCGCTGTCGCGATGCCCTGCCCGAGCGGACCGGTCGTGGTCTCGACACCAGGCGTATGGCCATACTCGGGATGGCCTGGCGTCTTGGCGCCCCACTGCCGGAACTTCTTCAGTTCGTCGACAGTGACGGCCTCGTAGCCGGTGAGATGCAGCAGCGCATAGAGCAGCATCGAGCCATGGCCGGCCGACAGCACGAAGCGGTCGCGGTCGGGCCAGGCCGGATCGGTGGGATCGAACTTCATGAAGCGGGAAAACAGCACGGTCGCGACGTCGGCCATGCCCATCGGCATGCCGGGATGACCCGACTTCGCCTTTTCGACGGCGTCGATCGCAAGGAAACGGATGGCGTTCGCCATCTCGGCATGGCTGGGATCGGCCTTGAGATCGGTCTTGGTGGCCAGCGTCTGCACGGCGGTGGCGGTCATAGCGTGCGCCTCTTTCGGTCCATCAGTTGCATGATCATGGGGGTGAGGATGAGCTGCATGGCGAGATCGAGCTTCGAGCCATGGATCACGATCGAATTGGCGCGCGACATGAAGCTGCCCTGGATCATCGACAGCAGATAGGGGAAGTCGATGCCGCGCGGGTTCTTCAGGCGGATCACGACCATCGATTCGTCGGGCGTCGGGATCCAGCGCGCGATGAACGGGTTCGACGTGTCGACCGTCGGCACGCGCTGGAAGTTGATGTCGGTCTCCGAGAACTGCGGGATGATGTAGTTCACATAGTCCGGCATGCGCCGCAGGATGGTGTCCGTGACCGCCTCGGTCGTGTAGCCGCGCGAGGCGCGGTCGCGGTGCAGCTTCTGGATCCATTCGAGATTCATCACCGGCACGACGCCGATCTTCAGGTCGGCATGCTGCGCGATGTTGACCTTCTCGGTGACGACGGCGCCATGCAGGCCTTCGTAGAACAACAGGTCGGAATCTTCCGGCAGCCGGCTCCATTCGGTGAAATTGCCGGGCCTCGTGTCGTAGAGCCGCGCCTCCTCCTCGTCGTGAACGTAGTGGCGCGTGGTCCCGGTGCCGGTTTCGGAATAGTCTCGAAACGTCTTCTCGAGCTCTTCGAACAGATTCGTCTCGGGGCTGAAATGGCTGAAATGCTTGTTGCCGCGCTCGGCCTCCTCGACCATCTTGCGGCGCATCTCCTCGCGGTTGTAGCGATGGAACGCATCGCCCTCGATATAGGCCGCCTTGACGTTCTCTCGGCGGAAGATGTTCTCGAAGGTCTTCTTGACCGACGTGGTGCCGGCGCCCGACGAGCCCGTGATCGAGATGATGGGATGACGACGTGACATGACTTTTCTCCGGAAGGCGCGCTGAGCAGGGCTGGCTCAGCGAAACAGACCGCGCCGCGCGAACAGCGGCGCATCGCTGGTTTCGAACAGCGGCTCGACGCCCTCATGCAGCTGGTCGACATCGCGGACGAGCCGGACGTCCCCCATGATGAGGGGCGCACGCTGATGCGGCGAGCGTGCCGACAATTCGAGGATGCGGGCGCGGCCGCTCGATGCCGAGCCGCCGGCCCATTCCATGATCAGCGCCATCGGGTGCGCTTCGTACACCAGGCGCAGCCGGCCCTCGCGATAGCCTGGACGGGAATCCGCCGGGTAGAGGAACACGCCGCCGCGCATCAGGATGCGATAGGCCTCGGCCACGAGCGAGGCGATCCAGCGCATGTTGAAGTCGCGGCCGCGCGGGCCCGCGGCGCCGGACAGGCACTCGTCGACATAGTTGCGCACCGTGCCGCTCCAGTGCCGACGGTTCGAGGCGTTGATCGCGAACTCCGGCGTATCCTGCGGGATGCGGATCCCCGACTTGGCGAGGATGAATTCGTGCAACGTCGGATGCAGCACATAGAGGTCGACGCGGCGGTCGATCGCGAGCACGAGACAGGTCTGCGGTCCGTAGACGAAGAAGCCGGCGGCAAGCTGCGCGGTGCCCGGCTCGAAGAAGCTGGAGAGCACGTCGCGACCGCGTGGCCGGATCGAGAAGATGGTGCCGACCGAGATGTTGTTCTGCAGGTTCGACGAGCCGTCAAGCGGATCGATCGCGACGCAAAGTGGGGCAGCCTCATTGACGGTTTCCGGACGATCGACCTCTTCGGACAGAATGCCGGCGACGGGCGCCCGGCACAGCGCATCGCGCATCAGATTGTCGGCGACGATATCGAGCGCCTTCTGGACGTCGCCGTCGGTGTTGACCGTGGCGGCGCCTTCGTCGACGCCCGACAGCGGGGCGATGGCGATCTGGCGGGCAAGCTCGCGTGCAGCGTCGGCAAGGGCCTCGATGACCGCGGCGCAGTCGGCGTCCGCGCCTTGCGATGCAAGATGAGCCTGCAATGTCTGATGATGATCCGGCTGAGTCATGGGCCACTCCCTCGCCATCAGCTCCTCTGTCGGGAACTTGATGAAGCTGCACGAAAGCGTCGTGCCGCGCCGCTATCAACACTCGATTTGCGTGATTAGGGAAATTTCAATATCTTTGGATTGACCAAAGTTTTCCTTATGCGAACGATCTCATCGAGGGTTCCATGAGCCGGCACTTCTCTCGCGACCTCACCATCCGCCAGCTTCGCGCGCTGGTGGCTGTGCAGAATTCCGGATCGGTGACCTCCGCGGCCAGCCGCCTGAACCTCACGCAGCCTGCGGTCACCCTGCAGATTCGCAATCTTCAGGAACTGGCCGGGCTGCCGCTGATCCAGCGCACCACGGACGGCATGATCCTGACGGAAGCGGGCCGCAGCGTGCTGGCGCTCGCCGAGCGCGTCGAGGCCGCCTTGCAGGATTGCGAGCAGGCGCTGGACATTCTCGCGGGACGCAGCGGCGGACGCGTCGCGATCGGCGCGGTCAGCACCGCGAAATATTTCGTGCCGTTTGCGATTGCTGAGTTTTCGCGGCGGTTCCCGAAGATCGATGTGACGCTGCGCATCGGCAACCGCGACAGCCTGCGCGAGGCGTTGCGCGGCTATGATCTCGATATCGCCATCATGGGCCGGCCGCCCGCCGACGTTCCGGTCGACATGCGGCCGTTCGGCAAGCACCCGCACATCATCATCGCGCCGGCCAATCACCGGCTGGCCCGTCGCAAGCGGATCGCGGCCGAGGATCTCGCCGGCGAGGTGTTCATCACCCGAGAGCCGGGATCGGGCACCCGGCTGCTGATGGAGACCTTCTTCGAGAAGCATGGTCTGAAGCCAAAGACCAGCATGGAGATGGACAGCAACGAGACCATCAAGCAGGCCGTCATCGCCGGCCTCGGCATCGCCTTCATCTCGCAGCACACGGTGGCCCATGAGCTCGGCGAAGGTCGGCTGGTGACGTTGAAGGTGGCGGGCCTGCCGATCATCCGGCAGTGGCACGCGGTCCGGCGCGCCGACAAGCTGCTGCTGCCGCCGGCGCAGGCGATGCTGGATTTCCTCGGCAGGGAGGGCGCACGGTTTCTGCCGAGCTGAGCGCGACACCCGAAGCCGTGACGGTGTCGCCTCGCGCATGGGCCGATCTCACCAGTCGATCACGAAGCGGCAGGCGGATGCGCCCGCCGCTTCGCAGCTGATCTCGCGGGCGCGGGCGTTCCGATGCACCAGCCTTGCAAACAGCGTCTCGAAGGTGGCTGCGTAGAAGTCGCAGATCGGGTGGTCCGTCCCCTGCCCGCGGCACAACGGACAATGGCTGATCTCGTACACCGTCGGCCGCCCCGGACGGGCGGTGAAGATGCCGGTGCCGGCGAAGGTCCAGGCATGGGCCGAGATCGCGCGCGACAGCGCACGGCTAGCGAGGCGCGCCGGCAGCAGGCGAAGCACGCGCTGGGCCACCGCGGGAATGCGGTGCGTGAGCAGATAGAGCGCGGTCAACTGCCCCGCCTTTGCGCTGACCACACGGGCGGCATCGTCGTCCAAAGTGGCCCTGAGCGCGCGATGCAGGCGGATGACCTCGGTCTCATCCACCATGTCGGCCGGCGGTGCCGTGAGATACGGCTCCAGCCGTGCGGCCGCAAACACGCGACGCGCATCTTCCTCGCCGCGCAGCAGACGTAACGCCTCCGCGGTCTGGATGATCGCATTGGGTCCGATGCGTCCGGCGGACTGATCAGAGGCAGCGGCCGCGCGCGACAGCGTGACATGCCGGGCGCGCGTGCCGTGCATGTCAGTGCACCCTGGTCTCGGCCTCGTCGCTCATCTGCTCGGTGCCGCCGCCGCAGGCCATCACCTGCGCCTGCTGCGGTCCGGTCAGCTTGCGATTGTGGCTCGTTTTCCATTCGACCTTGCCGGGCTCGGCGCGCTTGCGCGAGGTGTCGAAGCCGAAATCGACCTTGCCCTTGGATTGCGGCCCCCAATAATTGACGCGGCCGAGATCGTAGAACTTGCGCTCGAACCCGGACTTCAGGAACGCCTTGAGGCAGCCGAGCAGATAGCGGCGGCGCTCGCCGGAGCCGGCCCAGGGATACGAGAACAGCGCCTTGTGCATGTAGAAGCGCCGGTAGTTGTTCATGACGCCGTCGAGCAGCTCGCCGCGATCCATCGCGTCGGGCTTCATGATCGGGGTGACGAAATTGTACTTCTCGTAGTCGAAGATCTCGACCTTGTCGCCGAGATCGCGGAACAGGTCGGAGAACGGCCACGGCGTGTACATCGCCCAATTGGCGAGATCAGGCTTCCAGTCGCGCGCCATCTGGTAGGTCTCTTCCAAGGTCTCGCGGGTCTCGTTCTCGAGGCCGACGATGAACTGCGCCTCGACGACGATGCCGGCGTCGCGCAGCAGCTGGATCGCCTTCTTGTTCTGCGCGACCGTGGTCTCCTTGTTGAAGCGGTCGAGCTTCATCTGCGCCGCGGCCTCGGTGCCCAGCGAGACGTGGATCAGGCCGGCCTTGCGATAGAGTGGCAATAGCGCCTCGTCGCGCAGGATGTCGGTGACTCGGGTGTTGATGCCCCAGAGGATCTTGAGGTCGCGGCGGATCAGCTCCTCGCAGAAGGCGACGAACTTCTTCTTGTTGATGGTCGGCTCCTCGTCGGCGAGGATGAAGAAGCCGACATCGTGCTCGCGCATCAAGGTCTCGATCTCGTCGACCACCTTCTTCGGGTCACGGATGCGATAGTCGCGCCAGAATTTCCACTGCGAGCAGAAGCTGCAGGTAAAGGGACAGCCGCGCGCCATGTTGGGGATGGCGACGCGCTTGTTCATCGGGATGTAGATGTACTTGCTCCATTCGAGCACGCTCCAGTCGGCCGTGATCGCGTCGAGGTTCTTCACCGTCGGCGCCGCTACTGTGGCAACCACCTCGGTGCCAACGCGATAGGCGATGCCCTTGATGCTGCGGCGGTCGCTCTCCCAGCGGCCGTCCTCGCGGGCGCGCATCAAATCGACGATGATCTCCTCGCCCTCGCCCCGCACGATGGCGTCGATCCACGGCGCTTCCGTCAGCACCTGCTGATACATGAAGGTGGCGTGGATGCCGCCGAGCACGGTGAGCGCGTCGGGGTGCTCTTCCTTGGCGATCTCCAGCAGCCGCTCGGCCTTGTAGATCGAGGGCGTGATCGCGGTGCAGCCGATCACATCGGGCTTCTCAGCTCGCAGGAGGCTGCGGACCTGCTCCTCGGAGAGGTCGTTGGTCATCGCGTCGATGAAGCGGAGATCGGTGAAGCCGGCGGCCTTGAGCGCGCCGGAAATGTAGGCGGCCCAGGCGGGCGGCCAGTTGCCGGCGATCTCGGCGCCGCCGGAGTGATAATTCGGATGCAGCAACAAAATCCGCACGGCGTTCTCCCCCGATTATCAATTTGTCTAGTGATCCTAACGTCAAGTTAGATTGACAAATTGATCTGGCTCAAACGCCGTGCGATTAGACGAACCTCATGCCGCCTGCGCCAAGCCCATCTCGGCCCAGATCTCCGACAGCGCCGACACCAGATGCTCGATGTCCTCGTCGGAGTGGAAGGGCGACGGCGTGATGCGCAGCCGCTCCGTGCCGCGCGGCACCGTCGGATAGTTGATCGGCTGCACGTAGATGCCGTAGCGGTCGAGCAGGATGTCGCTGATGCGCTTGCACAGCACGGGGTCGCGCACCATCACCGGCACGATATGGCTGGGGTTGTCGAGATGGCTGACGCCGGCTTCGTCAAGCCGGCGACGCAGCCGCGCGACGCGGTCCTGGTGCCGCGCCCGCTCGGCGTTGCTGGCCTTGAGATGCCGGATGCTCGTGAGCGCACCGGCGGCGACCGCCGGCGGCAGCGAGCTGGAGAAGATGAAGCCGGAGGCGAAGCTGCGGACGAAGTCGCAGACCGTGTTCGAGGCGGTGATGTAGCCGCCGATCACGCCGAACGCCTTGGCCAGCGTCCCCTCGATGACAGTCAGGCGGTCGGCAACGCCGTCGCGCTCGGAGATGCCGCCGCCGCGCGGGCCGTACAGGCCGACGGCATGGACCTCGTCGAGATAGGTCATGGCGTTGAACTCATCGGCGACGTCGCAGATGTCGGAGATGGGCGAGATGTCGCCGTCCATCGAATAGACGCTCTCGAAGGCGATCAGCTTCGGCACCTTCGGGTCGAGATCCGACAGCTTGTCGCGGAGATCGGCGACGTCGTTGTGGCGCCAGATCCGGGTCTCGCAGCGGCTGTGGCGGATGCCCTCGATCATCGAGGCGTGATTGAGCTCGTCGGACAGGATCACGCAGCCGGGCATGCGCCCCGCGAGCGTCGACAGCGACGTCCAGTTCGAGACGTAGCCGGAGTTGAACAAGAGCGCGGCCTGCTTGCCATGGAGATCGGCGAGCTCGTCCTCGAGCAGGATGTGATAGTGGTTGGTGCCGCTGATGTTGCGGGTGCCGCCGGCGCCGGCGCCGCAGCGGTCGAGCGCCTCGTGCATGACTTCCAGCACCTTCGGATGCTGGCCCATGCCGAGATAGTCGTTCGAGCACCACACCGACACCTCGCGCTCGCCATGCGGACCGCGATAGGTCGCACGCGGGAAGGCGCCGGCCTTGCGCTCGAGATCGGCGAACACGCGGTAGCGTCCTTCGCGCCTGAGGCCGTCGAGCTGGCGGCGGAAATAGTCTTCGTAGTTCATGGTACTCCCCCCTGTGCTGTCGTGTTCGGATCGACCGGCGGCGTGACCGACACCGCGGCCAGTCCGGTGATGGTTTGCGCCTGCGCATCGGCGCGGGCCTGCCGATAGGCCTGGCGGAACTGCTCTTCGAGCCGCTGCCGCGCCAAGGCGGCGGCTGTCTTCTGCGCCGACATCGATGTCTTGGGCGCAGGGATCGGGCGCTCCACCTCGGGCGTGGCCGGCACGACCGCCAGCACCGGGCGCGCCATCGGCATCACGGGCACCGGTGCCGGGATGGCAGCAACGGTTGCCATCGCCGGCTCGACAGGCGCGCTCCAGCGCCAGAGATTGATGACCGGCATCGGCAGCGCCATGAAGCCATGCTCGAGCAGGCCAAGCGCGATCAACGAGGCGAGCAATGACAGCGCGACGCCGTCGAACGAGGATTTGGCGCCGAGCGCGGCAGCAGCGACCAGCACGGTCGCGGCGGTCGCCGCGGCAATCGAGAATGGGAACAGTAGGTTGGTGGATTTCTTGGCGAAATAGCTGCGCATGAAGCGGACCTGCTGCGGCAGCAGTTCGTCGTTCAGGGTACGCACGCCAAGGAACAAATTGATCTTGGCGCTCTGGCGCAGCACCAGCAGCGCCGCGAACGTCCACCAGCTCAGGCGGTTCGGCGCGCCCGAGGTCACCGCGAACACGAGGCCCGCGGTCGCGATCAGCGCCAGCTCGTGATAGGCGATCGCCTGCAATGCGAAGCCGACGCGCGAGGTCGGCGTGCAGTCACGCGGGCACGGCTCGGGCCGCGGCCCGGTGATCCAGCCGGCGAGCAGCGACATCTCGACCGTGCCCCACAGCAGGATCGCGCAGGTGAAGGCGCAATAGGCGTTGGCATCCTCGGCGGCCTGGCTGGACACCGCGACGCCCGACAGGGCCGCGACGAAGGCCGCGGCCGTGCCCCATTTGAACGCGGCCGGATGGCGGGCGGCAAGCCCGACCAGCGCCAGCACGGCGCCGGTCGAGAACCACCAGACGAACACGACATAGGGAATGGCAATCGCGGTCGCGCCCATGGCCGGCTCCTTGTCACCAGGCGGGTTGCAGCCTGATCTCCCGTGGCAACTCGTTGCTCTTGGCCGGCAGCATATACAGCCGGCCAAAGGTCAGTGCGGCCTTCAGCGGCAGCACGGCACGCTTCAGCGTGCCCATGATTCCGCCCTGCGCCTTCGCGTCGGCGATCGCCTCCGAAATCTCGCGCAGGCGCTTGAGGCCTTCCCAAAACCGCGGATTGTCGATGTCGAGCATCACCGGGAAGACCTGGCGCGAAATCTCCGAGGTGATGCGGAACACCCGCATGTCGTACTCGTCCACGGGCATGCCCAGCGCCTCGTAGAACGCCGGGCGCATGTGGTCGCGGACATGCATGGTGGCGAACACCGCGAGCAGGAAGAACTTGATCCACAGCTTGTTGTATCCGCTCAACAGCTTCGGATCGGCGCGCATCAAGAGCGCAAACGCCTCGCCGTGCCGGAACTCGTCGTTGCACCACTTCTCGAACCACTTGAAGATCGGGTGGAACTGGCGTTCCGGGTGCCGCTCCATCTGGCGATAGATGGTGATGTAGCGGGCGTAGCCGATCTTCTCCGACAGATAGGTGGCGTAGAAGATGAACTTCGGCTTGAAGTAGGTGTATTTCTTCGTCTTGGTGAGGAAGCTGAGATCGACGCCGATGCCGTGATCCTTGAGGATCTCGTTGATGAAGCCGGCATGGCGGGCCTCGTCACGGCTCATGAACTGGAACAGCTCGCGGATGTCGGGATTGCTGATCCGCTTCTTGATCTCGGCATAGAGCACGCAGCCGGAGAACTCGGCCGTCAGCGACGACACCAGGAAGTCCTTGAACTCGGCACGAAGCGCTTCCGGCAGCTCGTTGAGATCCTTGTCGAACTCCGGCGTGCGCACGAAGTGCTTGCGGTTGTGGTCGGCGCGCAGCTCGGCCATGACCGCATCCCATTCGCGACGGACGAGATCGACGTTGAGCCGGTCCATCGCCGCGAAATCGGTGGTGTAGAAGCGTGGCGTGAGGATCGTGTCCTCCAGCGCCATCTTGGTGGAGATGTTGCCGGAACCGCCTTCCATTGCGATCATCTGACCCTCCCGTCCGAAAAGCTGACGTCGTACAATTCAGTGAGTTCGAGATAGCCCGCGACATGCATCATCATGCGCTTCACCGGACCAGCACGAACCACAGTGGCCGTGCGGCGCAGGTTGAGCTGCTCGCCGAACTTGACCGTGATCGGCTCGCCATGAATCACGACCTCGTCGCCCGGGCGGATGTTGACGTCACGGTCGAGCGTGACATGGGCGTGCAGCGTCTCCGAGGTCTGCTCGACCTCGATGCTGCAGCCGATGTCGAAGCGGCGCGGCTCGTTGGCCCATAGTCCTTTCATCGCGTTTCTCCCATGGTCATCAGCTCCGTGAACCGGCGCTTGTTGTTGTCGCCGAACGGCCCGAGATCGACGCGCCGCCCGGTTGCCGGATCGTCCAGGCTCATGCGGCCATCGGACCAGCGGTTGATCGTGAAGGCAGGCCCCGAGCCGATCGCGTGACGCTGGCGGTCGAACGCCATGCTGCGCAGGACCGTGCGCAAGAATCCGTCGCCGCCCACCTCGACGATGCCGACGACCTTGCCGCCGTCCGGCGACATGACGGAGATGCCCCCATCAGGGCGGTCCTCGAACCGCAGCGCCACCGTCTGCACGGCGGCGGCGTGATCCGTATGGACGGTGCCTATGCCCGTCCAGCGGCCGACGCCGGCCGCAACCAGGGAGAAGATCACCAGCGCGAAGGCCGCGCGCAATGCGCCCTTCGGAATGACGATCTCGGGTTCGGCGTGATGCTCGACATAATGTTCGACATGGCCCTCGGCTTGGCTCATGACCCCCTCCTCATCACGCCGCGCTGGCGACCGCGCCGGCAGGCGAGGCGCCTTGCGGCTGCCCGTTGCCGGCAGCGATCGGCTGCGTAGCGACCGCGCCATCCGATGCTGCGACCAGCGCCTTGGCGAGGATCTCGGCCACCTCGCGGGCATCAGCCACGCCGCGCAGCATCGGCTCGACCTCGTTCAACCGCCACGGACGGGCATGCGGCCATAGCAGCAGCCAGGACAGCCGTTCTTGCGCTTTCACCCCGAGCGGCAGATCGCCGGAGCCGTCGGAGAAGAGCTTCACGTCGGCGCGCGAGACCTGCTTGAACGGCACGTTCAAGGTCATCGGCAATACGGCGCCGAACTGCAGCAGCACGCGCCGAGAGGTGATGGTGTAGCGCGTGGTGCGTCTGTAGAGCACCGCAAGCCCGGTGAGCAGCACCGTCGCGATCGCCACCGGCACCACCAGCGACGACGCGCTGACGAGCGAGGCTACGAGCGGCTGGTGATCCAGCGTGCCCGTCACCACGCGGGCGCCGAACAGCGCCGCGAAGTAGGCGAGCACCAGGCGCAGGTGGAAAACGCGCAGCAGCAGCGCCTTCACCGTGGGCTGTCCCTGCCAGAGCAGGCGCTCGCCTGCCGGCAGCATCAGCTGATCCTGGTCGCGACGCGTGCTCACAGCAGCGGCTCCTGGCGCGCAGCGGTCGCATAAAGATGGCCGCCGCCGTAGTAGCCGACGATCTTGTCCTCCTCGAGCTTGGTGACCTGATCGGGGCTGGCGAGACCGGGCACATTGGCGAATTGCGAACCGAGGATGGCATCGACCAGCACCGCCTTGCGCGACTTGTCGACCACGCACATCGTCATCGGCAGCAGCACGTGGCGACCGACGATGCCGTCGACCTCGACTTCGAGATAGCGGATCAGCATTTCGGCGCGGTCGACCCACACTTCACGAATTTTGCCGCCGAGCTTGCCGTCGCAGCCGAACACCGGCATGCCGCGCGGATCCGGATCCTCCGTGGCGATGAAGATGCTGCCATCGACGCGCAGCGGCACGATCGCCGGGATGTTGTCCATGGTCAGCTCCGGCTCGTCCTTGCGCGCGGCATAGGAGCCCGGGCCGACGCCGTCGAGCATCGGGTTGCCGGTCGGCAGATACGGCGTGCCCGGCCATGGATACATCGGCGTGACCGGCGCGTCGGCGCGGTCGTTGTCCCAGTTCGGCAGGGTCGCAGTGCGCCCGCCATGCATGTGGTAGGTCTTCGGCGACGGCGGCGTCGGAAAGCCCTTGCCGCTCGCAGGGACCTGCCGGCCGATCCGGCCCTCGAACTGCAACGGATAGCCTTCGCGCTTGTCCTCGGTGCGCAGGTAGAAGATCAGTCCTGCGAAGAACACCCAGAAGCCGTAAAGCACGACCTGGGCGACATCGATGTAGCTCGTGAATGACGTCATGGCTTCCTCCCCGACTGGGCTAACCTGGAAATTCAGCGATTCCGAATTGTAATTGCTGCGGCTCCGCCGCCCGCCGCCGGACCAGAGGTCCGATGACGGCCAATGTCGCAAACAGCAGCGCGATCTCGACGTGGTAGACGATGCTGTAGCCGGTCGCCGGCCCCGCCAGCGCCACGCCGAGGCGCCCGTCCAGTGCCAGTTGCGACATCACATCGCGAATGGCGCCGCCGCCGGCGATCGCTATCCCCGCTGACGTCGCCTGCACCGCGCCCCAGGCGCCGAGCGCGAGCCCGCTCTCGCCGTTCTGCACCAGCGCCATCGCCGCCGTCAGCGTGCCGACTGCGAACAGGCCGCCGCCGAATCCGATCAGCGTCGTACCGATCCGGAACAGCAAGGGCGAGGCGAGCGGCGCCGAGAAGATCACCGCGACGAACGCAAACAATCCGATGAAGCCGCCGAGCGCCGCCACGCGATAGGGATCGGAACCCTTACCAAGGCGCCGCGCGGACAGGCCGAAGCCTGCGAGCGTGCCTGCCGCGAACAGGGCCGTGAGCGCGGTGGTCTCGCCGACGGTCAGATGCAGAATCTCCGCGCCATACGGTTCGAGCAGGATGTCCTGCATCGTGAAGCCGGCGGTGCCGAGCCCGACCGCGACCAGCACCCGCACCGAGCCACCGGCCTCGCGGAAGTGCCGCCAGGAATCCCCGAAGCGCGGCCGCGCGCGGCTCGCCGAGGTGCGTGACGGATCGCGCGCCTCCTGCTTCCACAGCGCGATGACGTTGAGCACCATCTCGGTCAGCGCCGCGCCCTGGATCACCTGGATCAGGCGCATCTCGCTGAAATCCGCCAGCAGGCCGCCGAAGGTCAGCGCGCTCGCCATCATGCCGAACATCAGCATCACATAGAGGAAGGCGACGACGCGCGGGCGCGACTGCTCCGGCGCGATGTCGGTCGCGAGCGAAAGGCCCGCGGTCTGCGTCGTGTGCAGCCCGGCGCCGACCAGCAGGAACGCGAGCGCGGCCCCAATGCGGCCGGCGATCACCTGGGCAGGCGCGTCGCCCGACGACAGCAGGAGCAGCGCGAACGGCATGATCGCGAGTCCGCCGAACTGCAGAAGCGTGCCCATCCAGATGTAGGGCACCCGGCGCCAGCCGAGTACGGAGCGGTGATGGTCCGACTTGAAGCCGATCAGCACGCGCAAGGGTGCGAACACCAGCGGCAGCGCCACCATGGTCGCGACCAGCCAGGAGGGAACACCGAGCTCGACGATCATCACTCGGTTGAGCGTACCGTTGAGCAGCACCACCGAAATGCCGATCGAGACCTGGAACAGCGACAGCCGCATCAGGCGTGACAGCGGCAGCTCGGTCGAGGCGGCATCCGCAAACGGCAGATAGCGCGACGACAGCCGCGTCCACAGTTGCAGGACCGATGGTGCGCGCGCGCTCATGACGGGCGGAGCTCCAGCGCCTGCGAGATGTAGAAGCCATTGGCGATGCGGCTGCTGCGCGCGCAACGCCAGTCGGCGAGATCGGGATGATCAGCGATCAGGCGAGACAGCTTCTGCTCCGCGACCGGCTCGATCGCCGGCGCGCGGTTGCCGCGCGGGAACAGGCCGCCGACCGCGTGCATGACGGCCAGCAGCGGCGTGCGCGGCGCGTAAGTCATCAGGATCGCATCGGACGTCCGCCCGGCAAGCCCGGCGACGATGCGCACGGCATCCTCCGCGCGGTAGTGGATGAAGGAATCCATCGCGACGACGAAGTTGAAGCCGCCATGCCTGGGGTCGAGCATGTCGCCGGCGACGAAGCGGATCGCATCGCGGCTGATGTCGTCGGGCAGCCGGCGCTGCGCGATCTCGATCAGCGTCGGCGAGATGTCGACGGCGACGACGTCGGCACCGCGGCGCGCCGCCTCGATGGAGAAGCTGCCGGTGCCGCAGCCTGCATCCAGGATCCGCGCGCCGCGCAGGTCGAGCGGCAGCCACGACAGCAGCGTCCGCCGCATCTCGTCGCGACCGGCGCGAACGGTCGCGCGGATACGGCCCACCGGCGCATCCGAGGTCAGCCGCGTCCAGGCGGCAACCGCGGTGCGGTCGAAATAAGTCTCCACTTCACTGCGGCGGGCGAGATATTGCGCTGAGGTCATCGGAGAGAGCCCTACTCAATCGAAACCAAGGAGATCGAAGATGTCGCGATCCTTGAGCGGCACCGCCTGCATCGGCTCGCTGCCGGCGAGCAGCGAGGCGGCCAGGCGCAGATATTCGTTCTGTGCGCGCCCGACGTCGGGCGAGGCTTCCATCTCGAACAGCGTGCACTTCTTGAGCCGGCTCTTCCGGATCACGTCGAGATCGGGGAAATGCGCGACCGTCTTCAATCCTGCGCGCTCGTTGAACTTGTCGATCTGGTCGGTGGCCGC
Organism: Bradyrhizobium aeschynomenes; assembly: GCF_013178945.1. Lineage (GTDB taxonomy): Bacteria > Pseudomonadota > Alphaproteobacteria > Rhizobiales > Xanthobacteraceae > Bradyrhizobium > Bradyrhizobium aeschynomenes. Next base: position 183,039 of record NZ_JABFDM010000001.1, on the reverse strand, counting down.
GCTGCGATTGGCGATGACGCCGCCGAGCCGCACCGGATAGTTGCGCGACTTGGCCTGGATCGCGGCGACGATGCGGTTCATCGCGAAGATCGAGTCGAAATCGTTCGCAGCCACGATCAGCGCGCGGTCGGCATGCTGCAAGGGGGCCGCGAAGCCGCCGCAGACGACGTCGCCGAGCACGTCGAAGATCACCACGTCGGTGTCCTCGAGGAGATGATGCTCTTTGAGCAGCTTCACGGTCTGGCCGACGACATAGCCGCCGCAGCCGGTGCCGGCCGGCGGCCCGCCCGCCTCCACACACATCACGCCATTGTAGCCCTGGTAGACGAAGTCCTCGGGGCGCAGCTCCTCGGCGTGGAAATTGACCTGCTCGAGAATGTCGATGACCGTCGGTACCAGCCGCTTGGTCAGGGTGAAGGTGGAGTCGTGCTTGGGGTCGCAGCCGATCTGCAGCACGCGCTTGCCGAGCTTGGACAGCGCGACCGAGAGGTTCGACGACGTCGTGCTCTTGCCGATGCCGCCCTTGCCATACACCGAGAACACTTTCGCGGTGTCGATGACCACGTTCGGGTCGAGCTGCACCTGCACGCTGCCGGCCCCATCGGGGCGACGCAATGCCGTCGAGGCGAGCGGCGGTCTCAAGGTCACGTTCATGCGGCAACTCCCACGCCTTCGAGGCGATCTTCGAGCTCTTCCCCGGCCTTGCGCAGGACGTCGAGCATCTCGGCATCCGGGGTCCAGTATTTGCGCTCATGCGCCTCGATCAGACGGTTGGCGATCTTCGCCGACGCAGCAGGATTGAGCGAGGCGAGCCGCTCGCGCATCGCCGGGTCGAGCACGAAGGTCGTTGTGATCTGCTGATAGACCCACGGCGCCACCTGGCCCGTGGTGGCCGACCAGCCGACCGTGTTGGTCACATGCGACTCGATCTGGCGCACGCCCTCATAGCCATGGGCGAGCAGCGCCTCGTACCATTTCGGATTGAGGGTGCGGGTGCGCGTCTCCAGCGCGACCTGCTCGGACAAGGTCCGCACGGTGCCCTCGCCGCGGGTCTGGTCGCCGATATAGACCGGCGCCGCCTCGCCCTTGGCGCGCTTCACCGCCCGGCTGATGCCGCCGAGCGTATCGAAATAATGATCGATCGTGGTGACGCCGAGCTCGACCGAGTCGACGTTCTGATAGGCGGCATCGACACCCGCGAGCACATGGCCGAGCAGCGCGTCCCGGCGCACGGGACGGCCATCGGTGCCGTAGGCAAAGCCCTTGCGGCGCGTATAGACGTCGGCGAGCTCGTCCTCGTCGGTCCAGGCGCCGCAATCGATCAGGTGGTTGACGTTGGCGCCGTAGGCGCCCTCGGCATTGCCAAACACGCGGAGCGCGGCGTCCGCGATCTCACCGCCATGCGCGGCCTGGAAGGCGAGTGCGTGCTTGCGGACGTAGTTGAACTCGGCCGATTCGTCCGCCGATGCCGCGAGCAGCGCCGCTTCCGCGAGCAGCTTGGTCTGTAACGGCATCAAGTCACGGAAGATGCCAGAGAGGGTGATCACGACGTCGATGCGCGGGCGTCCGAGACGCTCCAGCGGGATCAGCTTCGCGCCGCAGAGGCGGCCGTAGCTGTCATGGCGCGGCTCGGCACCCATCAGCCACAACGCCTGCGCGATCGGCCCGCCTTCGGTCTTGAGATTGTCGGTGCCCCACAGCACCAGCGCGATCGTCTCCGGCAGCTTGTGGCCCTCGCCGGCATGGCGGGCGAGCAGCCGCGCGACCTGGCGCTCGGCATCCTTGATCGCGAAGGCGCTGGGGATACGGAACGGATCGAAGCCGTGCAGATTGCGTCCGGTCGGCAGCACGTCGGTGTTGCGCAGCAGGTCTCCGCCGGGCACGGGGCGGATGTAGCCGCCGTCGAGCGCATGCAGGATGGCCGGCGTCTCGCTGTCGGTCGCGAGCAGCTTGTCCAGCTCGACGCGCTTGGTGGCATCGGTGATCCCGGCGAGGTCGAGCAGCTCGGTGCGCTGCGCCTCGGGCGGCGGGGTGCCGACGACGTGCAGGCCGTGCGGGATCAGCGAATATTCCAGCTCCAGGAGGCTGGCCGAGAGCGAGGCGATCTGCGCATTGCGCTCGTCGCCCCAGAGCGGCTCGGCCACGGCGAGATCGACCGCGGCCGCCTGCGCCTGGATCAGCGCGGCGCTGTCCGTCCGCACCTGCTCGGTCGCATCCGGCGACAGGTTGCGCCAGGCATCGAGCGAGGACTTCAGGTCGGCAAGGCCCTTGTAGAGGCCGGCGCTGGTGATCGACGGCGTGAGATAGCTGATCAGCGTGGCGCCACCGCGGCGCTTGGCGAGCGCCCCCTCGGACGGATTGTTCGAGGCGTAGATGTAGAAGTTCGGGAGGTCGCCGATCAGCCGCTCCGGCCAGCACTCGGCGGAGAGGCCGGCCTGCTTGCCCGGCATGAACTCGAGCGCACCATGGGTGCCGAAATGCAGCACGGCATGCGCGCGATACTCCTCGCGCAGCCAGCGATAGAACGCGGCAAAGGCATGGGTGGGCGCGAAGCTGTGCTCGAACAGCAGCCGCATCGGATCGCCTTCATAGCCGAAGGCGGGCTGCAGGCCCACGAACAGATTGCCGAACTGCTCGCCCAGCACCATCAGGCTGGACCCGTCGGTCTGGTGACGGCCAGGCGCCGGTCCCCATTGCTTCTCGATTTCGGCCAGATGCCGCTCGCGGCGGACGTGCTGGTCGACGGGAATGCGAACCGCGACATTGGCAGCCGTGCCGAAGCGCTCGGCATTGCCCTTCAGAACCCGTGACCGCAATTCGTCGACACTCGCGGGGACATCGATCGTGTAGCCGGCGGCGCGCAGCGAGGTCATCACATTGTGCAGCGACTCGAACACCGAGAGATAGGCGGCGGTGCCGGCGCTGCCGCCGTTCGGCGGGAAGTTGAACAGCACGGCCGCGATCTTGCGCTCCGCGCGGGCCGAACGGCGCAGTTCGACCAGGCGGGCCAAGCGGGCGGCAAGTTGCGCAGCCCGTTCCGGCAGGCTTGCCATGTCGCGGCCGGCATCGGCCATCGCCGAACGGCCGCCGAACACGGTCGGGCCAACCGCGCCGTCGAGCTCGGGGATCGCGACCATCATGGTCGCCTCGACCGGCGTCAGCCCGCGCGCGTCGCCGTGCCACTGCTCGACGGTCTGAAACTCGAGCGGATGCGCCGCGATCAGCGGCACATCGAGGCCAGCCATCACCTCCTCGGCGGCGCGAGCGTCATTGTAGGCGGGGCCGCCGACGAGCGAGAAGCCCGTCAGGGACAGCACGGCATCGACGGCGGCGACGCCGTCCTTCTGGAAATAACGCTCGATCGCCGGGCGCGAGTCGAGCCCGCAGGCGAACACCGGCACGGCAGCGAGGCCGCGGGCCTCCAGAGCGGAGATCACACCGTCATAATGCGCCGTGTTGGCCGCCAGCAGATAGGAGCGCATCAGGATGACGCCGACGCGGCCAACCGGCTCGGGCAGAGCCGGAAGCTCCTCGATCCGCTCGGCGATGCGCTGCTTCAGCCTTGGATGGTACAGGCCGACATCCGGATAGCTCACCGGCTCGGCCGCCTTGAGCTTGCCGCGCAACGCAGCGCGCGGGCCGTCGGCGTAGCGACCGACCAGGAAACGCACCATATTCGCAAAGTTCTGCTCGGAGCCGGCGAGCCAATATTGCAGCGTCAGGAAATATGCGCGCAGGTCCTGCGCCGTGCCGGGGATGTAGCGCAAGAGACGCGGCATCCGCTGCAGCATCTTCATCTGGCCCTGGCCGCTGGAGTTGCCCGAGCGGTTGCTGCCGCGCAGCCGCTTCAAGAGGCCGAGCACGCCGGTCGCCGAGCCCGACATCGTCAGCTTGCCAAGGCGCGTGAGGCGCACGACCTCGCCGGCCGACAGGCAGCCGATCATCGCATCACAATGATCACGGCGGGCCTGCAGCGCCGGCAGCACCGGCTGGATGTGGTCCTCCATGAACAGCATGGTGGCGACGACGATGTCGCCGGTCGCGATATCGGCGAGGCAGTGTTCGAGCGCGATCGGATTGCAGCCCCATTCGTCGGCTGCGTGCACCTTCAGATCGAGGCCGGGCAGCTCCGCCTGCAACGCCGTGCGCGCGCGCACGGCAGCCGAGGCGAGATGGCTGTCCATCGTCACGATCACCACCCGGATGGGTGTGACGTCAGCGACCGAAATGCGCTTTGGCATCGTACAAGGTCTCGAGCGTGATCAGGTTGACGTTGCGCTCGCGCGCGAAGCGTTCGGTGTTGCGGCGGGCCTTGCCGCGCACGAAGAACGGAATCTTGGTCAGCTCGCGTTCGGCGTCGGACGCCCAGGCGAGTTCGGTGGATGTGACGGTGGTTTCGACGACGCGCAGTTGCGGCTGCTGGGGCGGTGCCGCTGGCGCTGCGCCGAGATGCGACGGCGCATGATCGCCGAATTCGTGGTCCTCGCGGAACATGCCGAGCAGGTGCTCCTCCAGGCCCATCATCAGCGGATGCACCCAGGTGTCGAACAGCACGTTGGCGCCTTCGAACCCCATCTGCGGCGAGTAGCGCGCCGGGAAATCCTGCACATGACACGGCGCCGAGATCACGGCGCAGGGAATGCCGAGCCGCTTGGCGATGTGGCGCTCCATCTGCGTGCCGAGCACGAGCTCCGGACGCAGCTCGCTGACGCGGGCCTCGACCTCGAGATAGTCGTCCGTGATCAGCGGCTCGACGCCATAGATCGCGGCGGCCTCGCGGATCTCGCGGGCGAATTCGCGGGCATAGGTGCCGAGGCCGACGACCTCGAAGCCGAGCTCCTGCGTCGCGACGCGCGCCGCGGCCACCGCGTGGGTCGCATCGCCGAAGATGAAGACGCGCTTGCCGGTCAGATAGGTCGAGTCGACGGAGCGCGAATACCAGGGCAGCCGGCTCTCGGTACGCGACAGAACGGGCTCCGCATCGACGCCAGCCAGGCTTGCGACCTCCGCGATGAAGTCGCGCGTCGCGCCGACGCCGATCGGGATCGTGCGGGTAAAGGGCTGGCCGAACTGGCGGTGCAGCCACTGCGCCGCCGTCAGCGCGATTTCCGGATAGAGCACGATGTTGAAATCGGCCTGCGGCAGGCGGGCGAGATCCGATGGCGTCGCGTTCCACGGCGCGACGACGTTGATCTCGATGCCGAGCTCCACAACCTGCCTGGTCACTTCCGCGAGGTCGTCGCGGTGACGGAAGCCGAGAGCCGTCGGACCAAGCAGGTTGCAGACTGGACGAGCGCCCGCCTCCCGTTCACGGCGGGGGGAGCCATCAGCGGAAGGCGCAGCCAACGCCCGTACAATCCGGTAGAACGTCTCCGAGGCGCCCCAATTCTCCTTGCGCTGATAGGCCGGCAGCTCGAGCGGGATCACCGGAATCGGAAGCCTGAGCGCCAGCGCGAGCCCACCGGGATCGTCCTGGATCAGCTCGGCGGTGCAGGACGCGCCGACCAGCATCGCCTGCGGCTGGAAGCGCTCATAGGCCGCGCGCGCCGCGCTCTGCAGCAGATCGGCAGTGTCGCCGCCGAGATCGCGGGCCTGGAAGGTGGTGTAGGTGACCGGCGGCCGGCGGTCGCGGCGCTCGATCATCGTGAACAGGAGATCGGCGTAAGTATCGCCCTGCGGCGCATGCAGCACGTAGTGCACGTCGCGCATCGCGGTCGCGATCCGCATCGCGCCGATGTGCGGGGGGCCTTCATATGTCCAGACCGACAGCTGCATCTCACACCGCCAGTCTGGTTTGCCGCAACAGCGGCCGCGCGAACAGCTCAGCGAGATCGCCGGCCTGCTCGAATCCCTGGATCGGCGTGAAGATCAGCTCGATCGACCATTTGGTCGTCAGCCCCTCGGCCTCCAGCGGATTGGCAAGGCCGAGTCCGCAGACGACGAGATCGGGACGCGCCTCGCGGCAGCGATCGAGCTGCCGCTCGACGTCCTGGCCTTCGCTGAGCTGCGTGCCATCGGGCAGCATCGCCAGCTCAGCGGCGAGATGATCGCGATGCAGATAGGGCGTGCCGACCTCGACCAGCTCCATGCCGATCTCGCGGGCGAGGAAGCGCGCCAAGGGAATCTCGATCTGCGAGTCCGGAAACAGGAAGACGCGCTTGCCGGCGAGCTGCGCACGATAACGCGCCAGCGCCTTCTCCGCCCGCGCCTTGAGCGGCGCGAGGGTGCGCTCGACATGGGCGCGCGACACGCCGAAGGCCTCGGCGGCCGCGGCGAGCCAAAGCGCGGTGCCTTCGCCGCCGAGCGGGAACGGCGCCGCTATCCGGCGGCAGCCACGTTCTTCAAGTGCGCGCGCGGTGTCGCCGAGGAACGGCTGCGCCAGCAGCACGCGCGTCTCCGGCCCGATCGCCGGAAGCTCCGATGAGCGGCGCGGCGGCAGGAAGGACACCTGATCGATGCCCAGCGCGGCAAACGTTCGCTTGAACTGGTCCTCGACCACATCGGCGAGCGCGCCGACGACGAGCAGCGACGGCCGCGCAGCCCGATCGGCTTGCGGCAACACCGGCACCAGTGATGCGAGGCAGGCATCCTCGCCTTGCGTGAACGTCGTCTCGATGCCGCTGCCGGAGTAGTTGAGCACGCGGACGCCGGGCGAGAAGCGCTGCGACAGCCGCAGCGCGGCGCGTGACAGGTCGAGCTTGATCACCTCGGATGGGCAGGAGCCGACCAGGAACAAGAGCTTGATGTCCGGCCGACGCGCGAGCAGTTGCGCGACGATGCGGTCGAGCTCGTCATTGGCGTCGACGAGGCCGGCGAGATCGCGCTCCTCCATAATGGCAGTGGCGAAACGGGGCTCGGCGAAGATCATCACGCCGGCGGCCGACTGGATCAGATGCGCGCAGGTGCGCGAGCCGACGACCAGGAAGAACGCGTCCTGAATTTTTCTGTGCAGCCAGACGATGCCGGTGAGGCCGCAGAACACCTCACGCTGGCCGCGCTCACGCAGCACACCGTCCGGCGAAGTGCTTGATGTCACGGTACAGGCTTGCGCGGACAGGCTCATGACGCGCGCTCCGTCGTAGCTGCGGCCATCGCCTCGTCCTGCAGCCGCGCCGCACGCAGCTTCAGCAGGAATTGCGCGGCGTTGATCGCGTAGGCGGCGTAGGCGGCAAGCACCAGCAGCATCTGCTGCTGAGCGCTGCCGATGTGGCCGACGATCGCGGCCAGATAAGCCGTATGCAGCGCGATCACCAGCATCGAGAACACGTCCTCCCAGAAGAAGGCCGCGGCGAACAGGTAACGCCCGAACACGACCCGCTCCCAGATCGAGCCGGTGATCATGATGGTGTAGAGCAGCGCCGTCTTCAGCACGACCGAGGCGGTGGCGAGCCAGAGCCCCTCGCCGGTCGTGAGATAGCGCGCAACGAGGCCGAGGCTGATCAGGAAGACGAGAAATTGCAGCGGCGCCAGGATGCCCTGCACCAGCGTCCACGGCGTGGCGTCGCGCCTGCGCTTTTCCTCAGGCGTGTAAAGCGCTTGCCGCTTTGCACGCGGCGCCTTCTCAGGGGTGAAGCAGAGCAGACTCCACAGCGACGGATCAGTCGCGGATGTGAACTGCGCGTCACACGATGTGTAAAGATGATTTGACAACACCGGTGCCCAGTGATGCGATGACGACAACCACAGGGGGATTTGTGGTGCACCGCACTCGGTTTGGTCAACGTGACGTTGTAGAGTTCGCAGGTGGCGCATCGCAAATCCCCGAGTGCGAGCCCGATGGGGAAACGCTAGACCTGGGCAGGAAGAGTGTCAATCAAAATTGACGTCAAATAATATTGACGCAACGAGTGACGTGCGCTCATATGGAGGGGAGGCGCTGATGACCGAGCTCAATGAGACAGCCCGATTTCCGCGAGCACGCTTTCGGACGAAGCGTGGACGGTCCGGCTTTCATCCGCCGGCATCGCCGCGCGTCAACGTGCCTTTGCACAGCACCCGCCATCCCCAGCTCAACGGAGCGATCGAAGCCGAGATCATTCCGCGACTGGTGATGGCGCATGCCGCCACCCTCGAACGCATGCCCGCGATCATCACGGCCTCCGCGCAGGAGGCTGCCGACTTCGCCGAGCTGGTGCTGGAGGCGGACGATGATCGCGCCGTGGCCTGCATCCAGGCGCATCGCGATCATGGCGAGACGCTGGAGCGGATCTATCTCGATCTGCTGGTGCCGACCGCAAACCATCTGCGCCATCTCTGGGCCGATGACGAGCGCGACTTTGCCGACGTCACGCTCGCGCTGTGGCGGCTCCAGCAGCTGCTGCGCCATTTCAGCCCGGCATTCTGCGCCGAGGTCGCCGTCGCACCGAGCGGCCTGCGCGTGCTCTTGACCACCGCACCGGGTGATCGGCGCGAGATGGGCCACATGATGTTCGGGCTCGTGCTGGCGGGCGAGTTCTTCCGCCGCGACGGCTTCGAGACCTGGATCGAGCCCGACACTGCGGATCGCGGCTTCGTCGATGCGCTCCGCACCCAATGGTTCAACGTCGTCGAGTTCTTCGCCAACAGCGACAAGAAGCTTGACGATCTCGCCTCAAACATAAGGATGGTCCGGCGCGAGTCCTCCAACCAGGACATCGGCGTGCTGGTCTGCGGTCCTGCTTTTATTGAACGGCCTGAACTCGTTCTCCTGGTCGGCGGCGACGGTGTCGTCTCCGATCCGAGCAGAGAGGCTTCGCAAGCCCGGCACGTCGTCAGTCTTCTGACCGAACGGCGATAGCCCTGAGGGTGCAGTGAAGATGAATGCTGGAACGAGACTTGCCGCGCGAAGGCTCCTTGATTGGGAGGACAACGGCGTTGGTGAGGGCGTTCAGAGCTCCGAAAGAGTCGCTTGGCGATCTCAATGCGGATGTTGCGGCCATGCTGGTGGCCGCAGCCTCCGACATTGCGCTCGCGCTCGACGCCGACGGCAACATTCAGGACCTGGCTTTTCAACAAGCCGGGCTGCCGCTTGAATTGAGAAACACAGACGAGTGGATCGGCCGATCCTGGCAAGCAACAGTGTCCGAGGAAAGCCAGACCAAGCCAGAGCTGCTGCTCGCCGAAGCATCCGAGCGCAAGGTGTCGCGCTGGCGCGAGGTGCGCTATCCGGCCGCGCGCGGGCCCGACATCCCGATCCTGTTCGCGGTGGTCGCGATCAAGGGCGCGGCACGCTTCATCGCGGTCGGCCGCGACGTCCGCGCCACGGCGGCGCTCCAGCAGAAGCTGATCGAGGCCCAGGTCACGATCGAGCGCGATTACTCGCGCATGCGCAACGCCGAATCGCGCTACCGGATCCTGTTCCAGATCACCTCCGAACCGGTGCTGATCATCGACGCCGTGAGCCACCGCATCGTCGAGGCCAATCCGGCCGCTGCCGATCTGCTCGAAAACGGCGCCACCAATCTGATCGGCAAGCTGTTTCCGGACGCGCTGCTGCTGGACGACCTGGCGACGTCGCAATCGCTGTCGCTGGCGATTCGCTCCCAGGGCAAGATCGAACGCGCCAAGATCCGGCTCGACGGCGGCCGCGACTATCTGCTCGACGGCACCTTCTTCCGGCAGGACACCTCGTCGCTGTTCCTGCTGCGGTTCTCGCCGCAGTCCTCCTCGCAGCCCGCGATCGCGAAATCCTCCGATGTCAACACCCAGCTGGTTCAGTTTGTCGAATCGGCGCCCGACGGCTTCGTCATCACCGACATGGACGGCCGGCTGCTGCACGCCAACGCGACCTTCCTGCAGCTCGCGCAGATCGAGAACATGCATCAGATCCTGGGCGAGACCATCGACCGCTGGATCGGCAAGTCGGCGATCGACTTCTCGGTGATGCTGACCAATCTGCGCCAGCATGGCACCTTGAAGCTGTTCTCCAGCGTCGTCCGCGGCGAGCACGGCTCGCCGGTCGATGTCGAGATTTCGGCCACGACCGTCGGCGCACCCGGCCAGGCGCGGCTCGGCTTCACCATCCGCAACGTCGGCCCGCGCATCTCGGGCGATGGCAGCGATCACGCGCTGATTCCACGCTCGCGCGAGCAGCTCGCCGAGCTGATCGGCCGCGTGCCGCTCAAGGAGCTGGTGCGCGAGACCACCGACGTGATCGAGCGCATGTGCATCGAGACCGCGCTGAAGCTCACCGGCGACAATCGCGCCACCGCCGCCGAAATGCTCGGCCTCAGCCGTCAGAGCCTCTACGTCAAGCTCAGGCGCTACGGCATGGCCGAGCCGACCGAAGAAGACAGTCAGTTGGAATAGTGGGAAGAGTTCTGCAATGACCGAGATCGCGCCCGTCCCGCTCGCCCCAAAGCTTCGTTCGAGGCTTCCTTCAAGGCTTCAGCCCTCGGCCGTTCTCGAGCTGCTGAAGCCGATCACCTGGTTTCCGCCGATCTGGGCGTTCGGCTGCGGCGTGGTGTCGTCGGGCGCACCGCCGGCGCCGCGCTGGCCGATCGTCGTCGCGGGTCTCGTACTCGCCGGGCCGATGGTGTGCGCCACCAGCCAGGCGGTCAACGACTGGTTCGACCGCCATGTCGACGCGATCAACGAGCCGGACCGGCCGATTCCGTCGGGCCGCATTCCCGGCCGATGGGGTCTCACCATCGCGCTGATCTGGACCGTGCTGTCGCTCGCCGTCGCCACCCTGCTCGGTACCTGGGGCTTTGCCGCCGCCGCGCTCGGCCTCGCACTGGCCTGGGCCTACAGCGCGCCGCCGATCCGGCTGAAGCAGAACGGCTGGTTGGGCAACAGTGCCGTCGGCCTCTGCTACGAAGGTTTGCCCTGGATCACCGCGGCCGCGATCATGAGCGCGCAGGCACCGTCCTGGCCGGTGCTGTCGATCGCGCTGCTCTATAGCGCGGGCGCACACGGCATCATGACCCTGAACGACTTCAAGTCGATCAACGGCGATCGCGTCAGCGGCGTCAACTCGCTGCCGGTGCTGCTCGGGCCCGAGCGCGCCGCCCGCCTTGCCTGCATCACGATGGCGCTGGCGCAGGTCGCTGTGCTGGCGCTGCTGGTCGTCTGGAGCCGGCCGGCCCATGCCTCGATCGTCGCTGCGCTGATCGCGGCCCAGCTGGTGCTGATGCGACGCTTGATGACGAACCCGCGCGAGTTCGCGCCCTGGTACAACGGCACGGGCGTGCTGCTCTACGTGCTGGGCATGCTCGTCACGGCCTTCGCGCTGGCGGGGATGTCGGCATGAGCAACGCTGCGCCCGCCCCCCTGTCCTGGTTCGGCATTGTCAGGCTGGGCCTGGTACAGACCGCGCTCGGCGCGGTCGTGGTGCTGACCACGTCGACTTTGAACCGCGTGATGGTGATAGAGCTCGCTTTGCCTGCCATGATCCCCGGCCTGCTGGTCGCAATCCACTACGCGATGCAGGTACTCAGGCCCTGGCTCGGCCATGGCTCCGATGTCGGAGGACGTCGTTTCGCCTGGATCGTCGGCGGCATGGCCGTGCTCGCCGTCGGCGGCCTGCTCGCCGCAGCCGCCACTGCGCTGATGGCAAGTCATCTCGTTGTGGGCCTCGCCATCGCCGTGATCGCCTTCATCATGATCGGCATCGGCGTCGGCGCTGCCGGCACCTCGCTCTTGGTGCTGCTCGCCAAGCGCACCGCGCCGGGGCGGCGCAGCGCCGCGGCTTCGATCGCCTGGATCATGATGATCGCCGGCTTCATCGTCACGACCGCGGTCGCCGGCAAGGCGCTCGATCCGTTCTCCGGTGAGCGGCTGATGCTGGTGTCCGGCACGGTCTCGGCGATCGCGATGGTGCTGACACTGCTCGGCGTCTGGGGCATCGAGCAGCCGGAGATTTCCTCGGAGAGTGCCTCGGCGAAAGCCGAGCGCGGCGGCTTCATGGAGGATTTTCGCGAGATCTGCCGGGAGCCGCAGGCACGGCGCTTCGCGATCTTCATCTTCGTCTCGATGCTGGCCTACAGCGCCCAGGACCTGATCCTGGAGCCATTCGCGGGCAGCGTGTTCGGCATGACGCCGGGCCAGACCACGCAGCTCTCGTCAGTCCAGCACATGGGCGCGCTGATCGGCATGATCCTGATGCCGGCGATGGCGAGCCTCCATGCCGACTGGCGGACACGGCCGCAGCCCTGGATCATCGGCGGCTGCCTCGCCTCGGCGCTGGCGCTGCTCAGCCTCGTGGCCGCCGCCACCGTCGGCCCGGCCTGGCCGCTGCGCGCATCCGTGCTGCTGCTCGGCATCACCAACGGCGTCTACGCCATCGCCGCGATCGGCGCGATGATGAACATGGTCAGCGAAGGCCGCGACAATCGCGAGGGCACCCGCATGGGCCTGTGGGGCGCCTCGCAGGCGATCTCGTTCGGCATCGGCGGCTTCGTCGGCACTGCGGCTGCCGACGCCGCGCGAGCCTTCATGCCGTCGACCGCCTCGGCGTATGCGGCGGTGTTCGCCGCGGAGGCCGCGTTGTTCGTCCTTTCCGCCTGGCTCGCGATCTGGATCAAGCGCCCGCGCGAACAGGCCTCGACAGTGCAGGTGCAACCGGCCAACCAGGGAGCCTAGTGCGATGAGCACCTCGACCTCCTCCGAAACGTTCGATGTCGTGGTCGTCGGCGGCGGCCCCGCCGGCGCCACCGCGGCCAATGACCTCGCGCGTCGGGGTCACCACGTGCTGCTGCTCGACAGAGCCGGCCGCATCAAGCCGTGCGGCGGCGCCATTCCGCCGCGGCTGATCAGCGAATTCGAGATCCCCGACCATCTGCTGGTGGCGCGGATCTCGTCCGCCCGCATGGTGTCGCCGAGCAACCGCGACGTCGACATGCCGATCGATGGCGGCTTCGTCGGCATGGTCGACCGTGAGCATTATGATGAATGGCTGCGGGCGCGTGCCGCGGACGGCGGCGCGATCCGGCGCACCGGAACGTTCAGCCAGATCACACGTGATCGCGACGGCACGGCCATTGTTCAATACAGCTGGCGCATGGACGACGGCAGCATGCGAGACTACAGCGTGCGAGCTCGGGCCGTGATCGGCGCCGATGGAGCGGTCTCCGCGGTCGCGCGGCAATGCATCCCGGAAGCCAACGAGATCCGCTACGTCTTCGCCTATCACGAGATCATCCGCTCGCCGGATCGCGGCCATCCGCTGTTCGATGCCACCCGCTGCGATGTCGTCTATCGCGGCCAGCTGTCGCCGGACTTCTACAGCTGGGTGTTTCCGCACGGCCCGACCACCAGCATCGGCACGGGCAGCGCGCACAAGGGCTTTTCGCTGCGCGGCTCGGTCGCCGAATTCCGCAGGGTGGCCGCGCTCGATGACCTCGAAACGATCCGCCGCGAGGGCGCGCCGATTCCGTTGAAGCCGCTGTCGCGCTGGGACAATGGCCGCGACGTCGTGCTCGCCGGCGATGCATCGGGCGTGGTGGCCCCGGCCTCCGGCGAAGGCATCTATTATGCGATGGCGGGCGGCCGGGCCGCGGCTGATGCCGTCGCCCTGTTCCTGAAGACCGGTGACGTCGCGGCGCTCGCCGCCGCCCGCAAGTCCTTCATGCGCAAGCACGGTGCCGTGTTCTTCATCCTCGGCATGATGCAGCGCTACTGGTACACGAACGACGCCCGCCGCGAGCGCTTCGTCGCGATCTGCCGTGACAAGGACGTCCAGCAATTGACCTGGGACGCCTACATGAACAAGGAGCTGGTACGCGCCAAGCCGCTGTCGCATGTGCGCATCTTCTTCAAGAACATCGCCCACCTCACCGGGCTCGCCAAGGCGGCCTAGCAGCTCACGCGATGGATGAGCTGTTTCAGAGCCTGCATGTGGTGGACCTGATCCTGACGGTGGTCGTGGTGGAGCTGCTCGCCGTCACGCTGATCTGGCGACGCTATCGCCGCGGCATCAGCCCGCGGGCGCTGCTGCCCAACCTGCTGGCCGGCGTGTTCCTGCTGCTGGCGCTGCGCTGCGCGCTGACGGACGCGCCATGGTTCTGGCTGGCGGCCTGCCTCGCCGCGTCCGGTGTCGCCAATGCCGCGGATATCAGGCAGCGGTGGCGCTAGGCCTGCCAACACTGGCGCTTACCTCGGACGGTCTCGCCGGCATTCACTGTTCTCAGGTCTGCCCGCCTGCTCGCGACACCCACAGCTGTCGTCCCCGCGAAGCGGGGACCCATAACAACCGGCGGTGTGATCGGCGAAGAAGGACGATCCAGACCCGTCTTCACCAACCGGCCGTCCGCGATATGGGTCCCGGCGTTCGCCGGGACGACAGTGATATGTGCCGACGGATCTCGGGCAAGCACTCGGAGATGCGTTGATTACGCCGACCTCAGCTCACTTCTTCTCCGAGAACGTCTTCAGATAGGCGATGACGTCCTTGCGTTGCTGCTCGTTGGCGAGCTTGAACACCATCTTGGTCGAGCCGGTGGCTTGGTCCGCCTTGCCCTTGCCGGTGAGGTATTTCTTGAGGAACGCGCTGGGGTCGGCGAGGTATTCGAAGATGTTGTCGTCGGTCCATACCAGCCCGGCCTCGCCGGCATGCTTGTTCAGGTCCGAATAGGAAAAGCCCGGATAGGTCCCGGTGGGACGCCCGACCACCCCCGTCAGCACCGGACCGACTGCATTCTTCGCCTCGGGACCGATACGGTGGCAGGTCATGCATTGCTTGAAGACCTGTTCGCCCTTGGCAGCGTCCCCACCGTCCAGCGCAAATGCGGCGCCTGCCGACATTGCGATCATGACCGCTGCAACCAAACCAGATCTGACCATATGCGACCTCCCGGTACGTCGTTTCGTTAGCCCATGTGATTGGCACCTTACAGGTAACAATGTCATGTGACCTTGTCATGCCTCGTTCAGGCAAAAGTGAGCGAATAAGTCGCAGTTCGAACATGCATCCACCGCAGGAATACCAACGAAAGTCGGATGCTCGGAAATAAGCCTTGACACCGAAGGCGCTGCGTGGACTAACGACATTCTCAAGACTCTCAATACGTTAGCGGGATGCGGCGCAACACCTTCAAGATGCGCGCCAAATGAACTGGCCGCGATCCCCCGAGCGTCGCAAGAGGGTGCCAAGATAACGGGTGCCAAGACCATGGCCGAGTTTCACGGTCCACGACCCGACGTGACATTGCTGCTCGACATGGACGGCGTGATCCGTGAGGCAACGCTGTCTCCCAACATGTCTGCGGAGAATGTCGACGTATGGCTCGGCCGTCCCTGGTCCGAGATCGTCGATGATGCGACCGAGAAGGTCGAACGCATCATGCAGGACACCAAGCGGACCGGCATTTCCGCCTTCCGCCAGCTCACCCAGCGATTTCCGAGCGGCCTCGAGTTGCCGATGGAATTCACCACCGTCCTGCTCGGCGGCCGCGCCGGCATGCTGGCGATCGGCAAGAATCTGCAGGCAGTGGCGGAGCTGCAGGCGCGGCTGATCTCGGCGCAGCAGACCATCGAGCGCGACTATTGGAAGCTGCGCGAGATCGAAACGCGCTACCGGCTGGTGATCGAGGATTCGAACGAGGCCGTGCTGCTGACCAAGGTGTCGGACCTGCGCATCGTGGAAGCCAACCGGACCGCGGCAGCGGCGCTCGGCGTGTCCAGCCGACGTCGGGACAATCTGGTGGGGCGCGAGTTCCTGCAGGAGATTCCGCAAAAGGACCGCGAGCCGGTGGAACTGATGCTGAGGCGGGTCCGCGATCAGGGCAAGGCGCCCGGCATCGTGATCCATCTTGGCGAGGACGCTGCACCATGGATGCTGCGGGGATCGCTGATGACGAGCGAGACCGCGCCGATGTTTCTTCTGCAAATGGCGCCGATCGGCAAGGCCGCGCCATTGGGCCCGGCGTCGGATGATGCCGAAGGGCTGATCGACAATCTTCCCGATGCGGTCATCAGCATCGACGGCACAGGCGCCATCAAGCGCGCCAACCGGGCGTTCCTGGAGCTGGTCGAGATCGGCTCGAAGGAGGCCCTGATCGGCGAGAAGCTCAGCCGCTGGTTGACCCGCCCCGGTGCCGACCTGTCGGTACTGATTTCGAACGTCGAGCGCCACGGGGCCGTCCGGCTGCTGTCCACCACCATCCAGGGCGAACTCGGAACCGAGACGGAGGTGGAGATCTCGGCTGCAGCGCATGGTCTCGACGGCCAGCGTCGGATCGGCCTCGTGCTGCGGAACATCGCCCGGCGGTTGTCCCCGACCGCAGAGCATGACAATCTGCGGGCGGCGCTCGCAGGCCTCAACGAATCGGTCGGCAAGACACCGCTACGCGACCTCGTGAGGAGCACGGTCGAGGTCGTCGAGCAGCATTACGTCCGCGCCGCGCTCGAACTCGCCAATGGGAACCGGACGTCGGCCGCCGAAATTCTCGGCCTCAGCCGGCAAAGTCTTTACGCCAAGCTCGATCGGTATAATCTGAGCCAACTAGAAGAAAGCGACGAGGAAACCGAAAAGGGGAGATAGTTGCCCGTTCCGCTGACAACGCCGGCCTTCGGCCACGCTACTCTTGCGGATTGCGAGCGTGAACAAATTCATCTCGCAGGCTCGATCCAGCCGCATGGCGTTCTGCTGGCGATCAAGGAGCCCGACAACATCGTCATCCAGGCCAGCACCAATGCCGCGGCCTTCCTCAACACCAGCTCCGTGGTCGGACGTCCGTTGCGCGATCTCGGCGGCAACGTGGCGCTGCAGATCTTGCCCCATCTCAGCGGACCGCTGCATCTGTCACCGATGACCCTGCGCTGCACCGCCGGCTCGCCGCCGCGCCGCGTCGACTGCACGGTGCATCGCCCGTCGAATGGCGGCCTGATCATCGAGCTCGAGCCGGCGACGAAGATCACCAACATCGCACCGGCCCTGGACGGCGCCTTTCACCGCATCACGTCGGCTTCCTCCCTGCTCGGCCTTTGCGACGAGACGGCCACGATCTTCCGGGAGATTACCGGCTACGACCGTGTGATGGTCTACCGATTCGACGAAGAAGGTCACGGCGAGGTGCTCTCCGAGCGGCGGCGGCCGGATCTCGAGGCGTTTCTCGGCAACCGCTACCCGGCCTCCGACATTCCGCAGATCGCGCGCCGGCTGTATGAGCGCAACCGCGTCCGTCTGCTGGTCGACGTCAACTACATGCCGGTGCCGCTGCAGCCGCGCATCTCGCCGCTCAACGGCCGCGACCTCGACATGTCCTTGAGCTGCCTGCGCAGCATGTCGCCGATCCATCAGAAATATCTGCAGAACATGGGGGTCGGCGCAACCTTGGTCTGCTCGCTGATGGTCAGCGGCCGGCTGTGGGGACTGATCGCCTGCCACCACTATGAGCCGCGCTTCGTGCCGTTCGACATCCGCGCCGCGGGTGAGGCATTGGCCGAGACCTGCGCGATCCGGATCGCAGCACTGGAGAGCTTTGCCCAGAGCCAGTCCGAGCTGGTCGTGCGCCGATTGGAGCAACGGCTGGTCGAAGCGGTGTCGCGGGATGGCGATTGGCAGGCTGCGCTGTTCGACGGCTCGCAATCCCTGTTGCAGCCGCTGGGCGCCAGCGGCGCGGCGCTGCTGTTCGAAGGCCAGGTCATGACCGCTGGCGACGTGCCGTCGACACAACGCATCCGCGATCTCGCCGCATGGCTCGACCGCCGGCGCAAGGCGGCTGGCGCAATGGCGCCAGGGCTGACGGTGACCGCGTCGCTGACCCTCGACGAGCCGACCTTTGCCGACATCCGCCCGATCGCCAGCGGCCTGATCGCAGCTCCGCTGTCGGCGAGCGAAGGCGAGTATCTGCTGTGGTTCAGGCCGGAGCAGGTCCGGACCGTGACCTGGGGCGGTGATCCGCTGAAGGCCGTCATCATCGGCGATGATCCATCGGATCTGTCGCCGCGCCGCTCCTTTGCGCAATGGCACCAGCTCGTCGAAGGCAAGTCAGAGCCCTGGTCGACGGCCGAGCTTGCCTCGGCCCGGGCGGTCAGCGAGACCGTCGCCGACGTGGCGCTGCAGCTGCGCTCGGTACGCATGGTGATCGCGCAGGACCAGCTCGCCACGATCAGCGCCCAGGTGCTGCGCTCCGAGCAGCCGGTCATCATCGCCGACGTCGAGGGTCGCATCCTGCTCATGAACGAAGCCTTCGAGCAGCAGCTGCGCGCCTCGCATCCGCACATCCCGCATCTGCGCGACCTCGGCGCCTATTGCACGGCGCCGGCCGAATTCCGCGCCAATCTCGACGACCTCATGCGCAACAAGCGCAGTTGGCGCGGCGAGCTGACGCTGACCGGCGGCACGTCGCCGCAGCGGCCCTTGATGGTGCGCGCCGATCCGGTGATCGCGCCTTACGATCGCGTGCTCGGCTTCGTGCTGATCTTCTCCGACCTGACCGAGCGCAAGACCGCCGAGGAGGCACGCGCACGCTTCCAGGAGGAGATCGACGGTGCGCGGCGGCCGAGCCTGCGGCTCGATCAGAGCGCCAGCCTGATCTACAAGGAGCTCGCAGCATCCACGGTCGAGAATGCGCAACTCGCAGCACTCGAGGTGACGCACGGCGCCCAGGCCGGCAGCATGCCGGAGATGTTGGAGAGCATCCGCAGCTCGACGGCGCGCACACTGGGCATCCTCGAGCACCTCGTGTGGTATCGCTCGCAGGGTGAGGAGTGACGGCGGGACCTCAGATCTCCTACGCGGCCCGGCTTCCTACCGTCGGGCTGTTCGCGCGGGCTATCGATCTCTCCACGCGTCATTCCGGGGCGCGCAAAGCGCGAGACGGAATCCATAGCCGCATCCCGGTCATGAAGACCGGACGCACGCGACGCTCATCTTCAAACGAATGACGTCCTGTGGTTATGGATTCCGGGCTCATTCGCGCTGCTTCGAAATGGCCGCGCCATTCTGCGCGCGAATGCCCCGGAATGACCGCACGGGGAGAGCCTGCACCTGCAAGCACTCTGCGCAGAACTCTCAGCAATCGAGCGCGGACCTCACTCCCGCTCTCGCGAGCCAAGCCCGGACGCCTGCTGCAGCGCTTGCGACAGTGCGATGTTCAGCTGGAACGCTGTGGCGGCCTCCTCGACCACCGCCTCGTGCTCGGCCATGGCCGCGCCGGCCTGCTCCAGCGCGCCGCGGTACTCGTCCTTGAACAGCGGGATATCGCCGATCGCCGAAAACTCGTAGAACGACAGCGCCTGCTGTTGCAAACCGAGCGAACGCGCGAGAATCTTCTTGATGATCTGGCCGCCGCTGAGGTCGCCGAGATAGCGCGTATAGGCGTGCGCCAGCAGCGGATGGCCGGAGCCGGATCCCGCCTCCCGGATGGCGCGCACATAGGCGATCGCTTCAGGCAACACGGTCAGATCGGTCGCATCGAGCTGGGCAAGATCAGCCCTGATCGCAGCACTGCGATGCAGCTCAGGCCGCACGATGAGTCCGACCACGGGCGTGCCCTGATGTCCGACCAGATCCGCCTCGAGCGCCTCGTAGACCGGCAGAAGATTGCGCAGCAGCAGCGCGTAGGCCTGCACCGTCCCGCGCCCGCGCAGCAGCTCGGCGACGAGGCCGGTCCGCTCTGCGGTGACGTGGAGCGCCTTGGTACGGTCGCGCATCGCCTCCAAAAGAGAGGCCGGACGCGTGCTGCGCCCGGCCATCTCGACGTGATCAGTTTCAACTCGGTCCAACATCTCTCAACCTGCGGGACTTCAGCGCGCCGGCGCCAGCCCGTGTTTCACGCCCCACTCGAACCAATTGTCGACAACGGTGCCCGACAGTAGGATACCGATGCCGCCGGTCAAGGTGCAAAGCACGGCGAACCACCAGGCCCAGCGATGGATCGACTCCGCGGTCGCGTTGAAGCCCATGGTCCAGCGCCAGAACAGCGCACCGCGTTCGAATGCCGTACCGCGATCGACGATCTGCTCGAGCTCACGCTCGCCACCGTAGCGGCTGATCGCCAGCACCGTCGCGCCATGCATCGCGAACAGCAGCGCCGATCCGTACAGGAAGGCGATCGAGAGCATGTGGAACGGGTTGTAGAACAGGTTGCCGTGGGTGATCGAGAAATTGTTGGTCCAGTCGAGGTGCGGGAAGATGCCGAACGGCACCGCCTCGCTCCAGCTGCCCATGAAGATCGGCCGGATGAAGCCGAGCACCAGATAGAGCCAGATCGCCGACGCGAACGCCCACGACACATGGGTGCCGAGGCCGAGCGCACGGGCACGGCGATAGGTGCGCGCCCACCACAACAGGATCGACGTCGTCAGGAAGAAGCCGGCCATCAGCCACCAGCCGCCCTCCTGCAGCGGCGGGAAGATCTGCAGGCCGTATTCGGGCGCCGGCGGCTGCAAGGACAGCCAGAAGAACTGACGGATGAACTCGAGCGGACTCCAGTTCACCGAGGCCAGCATGTTGAGACCGATGATCTCGATCGCAACGAAGCCCGACATCAGCGAGGCGAGGCCGAGAAAGCCGAGATAGACCGGGCCTACCTGCGCGTCGCCGAGCTTGCCGAACCAGTAGTTGAAGCTGCCCTTGCCGAGCCGCTCCCAGACGCCGGGCTCGATCGGAATGCCCGGATAGATCGCACTACGGACTTGGATCTGCGTGAAGATGTTCTGGTATTGGGCCATGACGACCTCTCCTTCAACTCATTGCGGCGACCAGATCGGGACCCTGCGCCACCATTCCCACCAATCCGACCAGGCATTGCCTTCCGGCAGCAGCCAGGCGGGGCCGGAGATGACGATGCAGACGGCGCTGAAGAACACGGCCGACAGCGCCAGAAACAGGCCGAGTCGGTGGATGCCGAGCGTGCCGATGGAGTAGCCCAGGAGGTCGCGGAACATGGTGTTCTCATGCTCCGGCGACTTCATCTCCTGGCCGCGGCCGGGATTGGCGGCCGACAGGATCAGCGAGCCGTGCAGCGCGAGCGCGAGACACGTCGTGAAGAAGAACGTGATAGCGATCATGTGCGCGGGATTGTAGTGGAAGTTGCCGAACTGATAGCCGGTGTTCGACACCCAATCGAGGTGGGTGATGATGCCGTAGGGAAAGGCATAGCTCCACGAACCCATCAGCACCGGACGGATCACCTCCAGCGTGAAATAGGCGAAGATCGCAAAGCCGAAGGCGACCGGCACGTGATAGCCGATCGCGAGCTTGCGGCAGATCTCGACCTCGCGCAGCGCCCAGGAGACGAACGCGCCATGCGCGCACACCGTGATGAGCTGCCAGAAGCCGCCCTCCGTCAGTGGCGCGAAGGAAAGTCCGTATTTGGCGTCCGGCGGATTGATGCTGATCTGCCAGAGATTCCACGTCGGTCCGAGCGCTGTCGCGTAGAGGATCAGCGCCACGCCGACGAAGGTGAAGAAGATCGTCGTCACGCCGAAAAAGCCGACGTAGAACGGTCCGATCCAGAAATCGAAGAGATCGCCGCCGATCAACGTGCCGCCGCGGACGCGGTATTTTCGTTCAAAGCTGAGCATTGCCATCGGTCCTGCCTCCGCTGCCCGTCGCTCGATATGCTACGTGTCGTGTCGTACGGTGGGTCGTGTCGTGACCGCCAGGAATCCTGGCGCCCGAGAGATTTGGGAAGCGGGCAGACACGGTCTGCCGCCGAGCGATCGCCCGCCTCCCATTGATGATGCCGAAGCTCTAGGTGAGCTTCACCGGCGTTGCCGGATCGGAGAGCGACGACGTCTTCGCCGCGCGAGGTCCTTCCAGCCAGTTGAACCGGTTCGTGCTGAGCAGGATGAAGTGAATCACCAATGCCAGTCCGAACAGGAAAACCCCGAGAGCCACGAGAACTCTGCGCGGATCGAACAACAACCACAAGCGCCACATAGTTTTCTCCTTTCGATCAGGTCAGGTAGGAGAGCACGAGACTGGCGTAGTGGGTTGCCCCATCCAGCGCCGCCGCCTTGTAGCCAGTCGGCCCGGGCAGCCAGGGACGCCACATCCATGCGAGAATGTGGGCGACGATCGCGACCGCCGTGAAGACCACAAAGCTCGTCATGAAGATGCTATGGAATTCCCTCGCCTCCGATTCGGTCAGCCCCGACAGAGAGCCTCCCTTGTTTGGTTCCACCATAGTAGTACCTCCTGGTGTTGGCCTTTCGGCCGGAAGCCGCTCACCGAGATGAGCGGCGTCGAAGCGCCATCCCGTTGCCGGGATGACATCCATGCGGCGAACCGCACGAATTCCTCAGAACTCACCGGGCTGCAACTCACAGCCCTGAAACTCACAGCCCCATGAAGGACGAGGTCGCGCAGTTCGCGGCCTTGATCCTCGCCTCGCCTAAGATCGCGCCGAGCGGCGCGGGCCTGTGGCCGGTGATGATGGAGCCGATCCGGCGCAGCACGCCCTCGACCATCAGCACGATGAAGCACACCGCGTAGACCAGGAGATAATCGATCCGCTCGCGCGATCTCGGCGCGACGTCACGATCTATGCGCTCGTATAACGACATCGTCCTCTCCCTCTCCGCTATCCCCGTGCCTACGCGGCCTGGCCCGTTGCGAGCTGCGACCGCGCATGCGCGAGAACGTCCTCCGTCACCTTGTCGAGCCCGGCTTGGCGCGCACCGCGCTCGGCCGCATCACGCAGCCGCTTGGCTGCGGAAATCCGCACCAGCACCGGCTGCGTCTCGATGATCTGGTCCAGCGCCAGCTTGGCGCCGTCGTCCCATGGCAGCTCGCGCTCGAGCCGCGCCGGCGTCGCCGCGATCTGGTCGAGCTGCG
This sequence comes from Bradyrhizobium aeschynomenes, assembly GCF_013178945.1. Lineage (GTDB taxonomy): Bacteria > Pseudomonadota > Alphaproteobacteria > Rhizobiales > Xanthobacteraceae > Bradyrhizobium > Bradyrhizobium aeschynomenes. The sequence continues at coordinate 160,334 of NZ_JABFDM010000001.1, read as the reverse complement.
TCGCGAGCGGCAGGATGTTGAACAGCGCATCGAACAGCGCGTTGCAGACCTCCTGCACGACGTAAGTCGCGCCGGCATAGCCCATGAACGGCGTGCCGGTGTGGCGGCGGATCACCGTGCCCGGGAACGAGGCGGGGATATAGATCGCGCGGTTGCCGGCTTCCGCGGCATACATGCGCTCGTTGTAGCTGCCGAACAGCACCAGCGGCGGCCGCTCGTGGATCAGCTTGCGGATCGCGTCATTGTCGGTCTTGGCGCCGGCGCAGCGGGAGATCGCAAAGTTGCAGGGCAGCCCGAGCTCGGTCTCCAGGAAGTTGCGCAGGCCACGCGCGTAGGTCTCGGAGGCGACGATGCCGAAGCTCGCGGTGCCGAAGAAATCCTGTGTCACCGAGCGCCAGAGATCCCACACCGGCTTGATCGTGGTGTGCTTCTCGCTGATGATGAACGGTTCGGGATCGAGCCCGAGCATCTCGCCCAGCATGCGCAGGAATTTCGTGGTCGAATGCAGCCCGATCGGCGCCTGCAGATAAGGCCGCTCCAGCGTCTCGCACAGCAGACGGCCGAACTCGCGGTACATGCAGATGTTGACGTCGGCATTGACCAGCTTCGGCACGTCGGCAACGTGGCTGCCGAGCGGAAACACCATGTTGATCTCGGCGCCGATGCCCTCCACCAGGCGGCGAATCTCGGCGAGATCCGACGGCATGTTGAAGGTGCCGTAGATCGGTCCGATGATGTTGACGCGCGGCTTCTCGCCCTCGGCGCGCGGCTTGCGCTCGGGGATCTTGCGCAGGCCGTATTCGCTCCACAGCCAGCTCAAGGCGCGGTTGGCGCTCTGCCACTGGTCCTCGTCGATGGTGCGCGGCAGGAAGCGCTTGATGTTGGAGCCTTCGGGCGTCACGCCGCCGCCGATCATCTCGGCGATCGAGCCGGTGACGACCACGGCGGGCAGATCCGGATCGAGCGCGGCGCGGGCGCGCTTCATCGCCTGCTCGGTGCCCTTCTGGCCGAGTTCGTCCTCGCCGAGGCCGGTGACGACGATCGGCAGTTCGTGCGGGGGCAGGCCGTCGGTGTAGTGCAGCACCGAGGTGACGGGCAGATTCTCGCAGCCGACCGGGCCGTCGATGATGACCTGCAAGCCCTTGATCGCGGTGAACGCGTAAACTGCCCCCCAATAGCCGCCGGCGCGGTCGTGGTCGAGGATCAGCATCACACCATCTCCTCGGACTTGCGCTTCTTGGCCTGTGCCGCGACCGCCTTGCGGTACTTGTCGCGGAAGTCGGGACGCGCGACAGGGGTGCCCTGCCACACGCCCGCGGTGTCGCCCTCACCGACACCTTCGAAGAAGTCGCGCATCTCGTCGAAGCGGGCCTTGCCACCGATAGCCGCGTTGACGACCTGCGCCAGCGAGCCGGCACCGGAGACGCCGAACAGCGGCCGCGCCGAAATGAGATTGGTGAAGTACAAAGACGGGATCGCGCGCGCCTTGGCCTTCTGGACCACCGGCGTGGTACCGATGGCGAGATCGGGCGCAAACTCATCGACGGCCGCGAGATCATGCTCCAGCGAGGCGCGGTACTGTACGCGCACGCCGCGGCTCTCCAGCCAGGCGCAATCGGCCTCCGACCAGCGCGTGCGCGGGCACGCGGTGCCGACATAGCGCAGATCCGCGCCGCTCTCGACCAGGAGACGCCCAACTAACAGCTCCGAGCCTTCATAGCCCGACAGCGTGATGCGGCCGCGGATCGGCGCCGCCGCAAGCGCGCCGCGGATCGCCGGCAGCACGGCATTCTTCGCCGCATCGATCTGCGCGCGGCCGACGCCGCAGGTCGTGCCGACGGCCTCGAGCCAATCGGCCGTGCCGTCGCAGCCGACCGGCGCCGAGCCGATGATCGGCCGGCCTGCCGCCTCGAACTCGCGGATCGAGGCCGTATAGAACGGATGGATCGCCGCGACCGCCGCGCAGTCGAGGGCGCCATACAGCTCGCGCCATTCGCGCGTCGGCACGGTGGGTCCTGCCGCCAATCCGAGCGGTGCCAACAGCATGCCGATCCCGACTGGATCGGCCGGGAACATTTCGCCGAGCAAGGTGATCGTCGGCCTGTCGCCGCGCGGCGCGCGGGGCGCCTGCACCGGACCCTGCTCCGCCTCGCGCCGCGCATAGTTCAGCATCGCGCCGGCAAGCACGTCCTTGGCCTCGGCATGGGTGGGCACGCCGAAGCCGGGCACGTCGATGCCGATGATGCGGACGCCGTTGATCTCCTTCGGGAGAATCTGCAGCGGCACGCCCGAGGCGGTGGGAACGCAGAGATTGATGATGACGACGCAGTCGTAGTTCGCGGGGTCCGCGAGCTTGAACACGGCCTCGCGGATGTCCTCGAACAGCTTTCCGGTGACCAGCGTCTCCGAGTTGAACGGGACATAGCCGACACTGCGCCGCGCGCCGTAGAAGTGCGAGGTGAAAGTCAGGCCATAGACGCAGCACGCCGAGCCGGACAGCACCGTCGCGGTGCGCCGCATGCGCAGGCCCACGCGCAGCGAGCCGAACGCCGGGCACATGCTCTGCGGCTGGTCATGCGGCCCGGCCGGATAGTCGGCCGCGTAGCGCGCCAGAACCTCGCTCTTGCCTGCGGCATCGGCCGCCTTCCTGAGCTCGGCCTTGCCGGCATGACAGCCCAGCGCCTCCGGCTGCGCCGGCATGCCTGCCACCGCATCGCCTTGCGCGCTCACCGTCTGATGGACCACTGCATCGCTCATTGCACGAGATTCCGTGACTCAATTCCGCTGCTCAGCACGCGCCGATCACACATGGTCGTAGATCACTTCGAGCGACGGCTTGCTCACCGCCGTGCTGCCGCACATGTCCTCGAGCGTCGCCTGCTCCAGCACCACGTCGCGGCCGACCTCCGAGGCCTTGAACAGGCCGAGCAGGCCATCCTGGGTCAGGGGATGCGGATGCTGCGGCGGCGCCTCGGCGACATTGGTGGCGAGCAGCTCGAACAGCGGCGCCCACGGCGTTCCGGGCCTGCCGATGATCTGATAGCTCGCGCTCTTCCGCCGAATGTCGTCGTCCGCCGGGATCGAGGCCAGCACAGGGATGCCGACCGCATCCGCAAAGGCCTGCGCCTCGCCGGTCCCGTCGTCCTTGTTGATCACGATGCCGGCGACGCCGACATTGCCGCCGAGCTTGCGGAAATACTCCACCGCCGAGCAGACATTGTTGGCAACGTAGAGCGACTGCAGGTCGTTTGAGCCGACGATGATCACCTTCTGGCACATGTCGCGCGCGATCGGCAGGCCGAAGCCGCCGCAGACGACGTCGCCGAGGAAGTCGAGCAGCACGTAGTCGAAGCCCCAATCGTGGAAGCCGAGCTTCTCGATCAGCTCGAAGCCGTGGATGATGCCGCGTCCGCCGCAGCCGCGGCCGACTTCGGGACCGCCAAGCTCCATCGCGAACACGCCGTCGCGCTTGAAGCAGACGTCGCCGATCTTGACCTCTTCGCCGGCGAGCTTCTTCTTCGACGATGTCTCGAGGATGGTCGGGCAGGCACGGCCGCCGAACAAGAGCGAGGTGGTGTCGCTCTTCGGATCGCAGCCGATCAAGAGCACCTTCTTGCCCTGCTGCGCCATCATGTAGGACAGGTTGGCGAGCGTGAAGCTCTTGCCGATGCCGCCCTTGCCGTAGATTGCGATGATCTGCGTGGTCTTCTTCGGCGCAGCCGTCACCGGGGCGTCCGGCTCGATCGCGGCCTCGGCACGCAGGGCATCCGTCATCGCACTGATCTTGGTCGGGGCATTCATCGTGCAGCTCTCCAGTCCAGGACCATCTTGAGACATGACGGATCGTCGAACGCGGTCCGGTAGGCGCTCTCTGCCGATGTTGCGTCGGCGTGATGCGTGATCAGCCCGTCCAGCGACAGCCGGCCGGTATCGATCAGGTTACGCACCGCGATCAGATCCTCGTGCTTCCATTCGGCGGCGACGCGGATCGCCGCCTCGCGCATGAAGGCCGGCGGATAGGAGAAGGTCAGCGGCGCGCTGTAGAAGCCGGCGAGGATGATTTCGCCGCGCGGCGCCAGGCGCGCGATCAAACTGTCGAGTAGCCCGGCATCGCCGCTGGCATCGAAGATCAGGCGATATTCGCGCTTGTCGTCCTGAGTGGGATCGATGACGCGATAGCCGATCGCGCCATCGGCACGCTCGGGATTGCTCTCCCACACGACGGGTGGATCGCCGCCCATCGCGATGATCAGCCGCGCCAGCAGGCGCCCGAGCACGCCATGGCCGACGACGCATTCGGCCCTTCCGTCGCCGCCGATCGACAGCGCATGATAGGCGGTCGCCGCCAGCGCCAGCAGCACGCCGCGCTCGCCGGTCACTTCGTCGATCGCCACGACACGCTGCGGAGGAACGCTGAGCCGCGAGGCCGCGGCCCCAAACAGGCTCTTCACCTCGCCGAAGCAGCGCGCCGCGCCCGGCACGAACACGCGCTCGCCCTTCCGAAAACCAGAATGCGGCGCGGCCTGTGCCACGCGGCCCACGGCCTCGTAGCCGGGCACGAGCGGATAGCCCATGCCCGGAAACTGCGGCATGCGGCCTTCGTACAGCAGCCGCTCGGTGCCGGTGCTGATCGCGCTCCATTCGATGTCGACGGTCAGGCAGTCCGGGGCATCCGCCAGCAGCAGGTGCTGCAGCGACAACTCCCTCGGCCTCCCCAGCACCACGGCGATCGCGTCCATAGCCCAAACTCCCCGGCGACGCCCGCTTAGTTACGGGTGTCAGGTTAGTCCGACTGCGGAGAGTGTCAATATTTATTTACAGTCTGAGTGTCAGCTTTTCGCGACAATCACGCCCGCAATCAACGGGATGCGTGTGCGAAGCACTCGCACTTGCGAAAAGCCTGCCAGATTGAGCAGCTCGCGCAGCCGTTGCGCGCTGCGCGGCCGGCCCTGCCCCATTGCGCGCAAATAGATCTCGAAATAGGCGCTGACCCCGTCGGCGCCTTTGGCCGTGTCGCGCATCGGCTCGCCGAGCAACAACACACCGTTCTCGGGCAGCACCGTGCGCACCTTTGTCAGCAGTTGCGTCACCGCGTCGTCGTCGTGATCGTGCACGACTCGAATCAGCGAGATCACGTCAGCCCCGGTCGGCAGCGGATCGGTGTAGAAACTTCCGGGGGCAATCGTGACGCGATCAGCGAGCCCGGCCGTGGCGAGTCGCTCTCGCGCAATCGCGGCGACCTCGGGCAGATCGAACAGCCCGAGCGCAAGCTGCGGCGCCTGCCGCGCGGCGGCCGCGAGGAAGCTGCCATCGCCGCCGCCGACATCGAGGAGGCAGCGATGGCCGCTCAACGGATAGGCCGCAAGCACGATATCGGCGATCATCGGCTGCGACGCCGCCATCAACGCCGTGTAGGACGCGACGCTGTCGCGCGTCAGCGTGGCGCCGCTCTGGTCGAGCGCATAGGGCCAGTAATGTGCAAGGCGGCGCTCACGGCCCTGGCCGCGCAGCAGCGCCACGGGATCGCCGAGATCGGCATAAAGCGCGGCGTGATGCCGGACCATCGCAGCGATGCCGGGATTGCCGAGCAGTGCCGCGCCGAGCGGCCCCAGCCCAAAGCGCGCCATGCCGCGGTGCTCGAGCAGTTGCAGGGCGGACGCCGCTTCGCACAGGCTGAGCATCGCGTCAGGCGACATCGCCGCATGCGATGCCAGCGCCGCTACCTCGCAGGGCCCGGCGCGCAGGGTCTCGAACAAATCGAGCTGCACACAGGCCGCAAGGGTCTGCGAGTAGACGAAGCCGGCGCACAGATCGAACAGCTCCGCCGCCCGCCTGCGTGCGATCGGCCGCGTTAACGGAAACGCCGCCGCCCAGCGCTGAAATGAAGCACTCGCCAGCAACGCGTCGCGCCAGCCGCGCCAGCGATCGCTGAGGCTGATCGGGGGCGGCGCGTCGCGGCGAATGGCGGCGGGCATCGCCGTCAGCGCTCCAATGGCCGAGCAAAAGCGCATCGACACGCCGCGCTGCCCACCCTCCCCTGGAGGGGGAGGGTCACCGCGCGCAAGGCGCGCGGTGGGGTGGGGTGAGCCCGGAAACAGGTGCGGATGGGTCTAGCTGCTCTCAGGATTGCCTGCATCGGCACCTGCAGTGCTATCAGCACCGCACCCGCGGAAAGTCTGTCACCCCACACCGCCGCGCCTGCCGCTGCGCGCAGGCGCGGCCACCCTCCCCCTCCAGGGGAGGGTGGGCACTGTGCGCGCGGCGCGAGCGATGCCATTCAACGCGGCCGAACCATCACGCCGCCGACGCGGCGAGACGGCGCGGCACCAGGCGCTTGGCTTCCTGCTCCATCAGCACGCGCAGCTCGTGGGCATGGGCGCAGGGCGGCATGGTGCGGATGCCGTCGGACACGAGATCGTGCAGATAGCTGACGGCACCGGTGAGACCATAAATCAGCACGGCGTTGGGCCGCCCGAGCTTGGCATCCTGGCCGACCGGCTTGCCCGCCTCTTCCTCATCGCTGGCCGCATCGCGGATATCATCGGCGACCTGATAGGCCTCTCCTATCTTCTCGCCCAGGCTGCGCCAGGCTCCGGGATCGGGATGCCCCGCCGCCGCCGCGCCGGACACGGTCGCGGCCGCGAACAGCGCGCCGGTCTTGGAGCGATGATAGTGCGAGAGATCGATCTCCGGCTCGCATTCCCAGGCCTGGCCGGCGGCGATGCCATGCGGCACGCCGACGGCGTCGCCGATGGTCTCGATCAGTCGCGCCAGTCGCACCGGCGAGCAGCGCGACTTGGCGAGCGATTGGAACGCGAGCACGATCAGCGCATCGCCGGCGAGCACCGCGAGCGGCTCGCCGAACGCGGCATGCACCGACGGCCGGCCGCGCCGCAGCTTGGCATTGTCGAAACACGGCAGATCGTCATGCACCAGCGAGGCGCAGTGCAGCAGCTCGATCGCCGATCCCGCCGCATCTGTCGCCGCCGGCTCGTCGTCGCCGCACGCCGCGGCCACCGCATGACAGAGACGGGGACGCACGCGGGCCCCCTTGGGGAACACGGCGGCCTGCATGGCGGCGGAGAGGCGGGGCGGACATCCCGGCCGGTCGGCCAATGCCACCGCTGCGACGAGGGATTTTTCAATCCGGGCCATCACGTCCATGCCAGCCTCCCCTGCAGCGACGGCCAACGGGCCATCGCCTATGTAAATTACAACTTACACCCATAGTGTAAATCATGCTAGACATTTCCTACGTCAGACCGGACAGACAGGAGTGCGGGAGATGGCCGATCACCGCGTGATCGTGGTTGGCGCCGGGATCGCCGGCCTCAGTGCCGCGCTCACCCTTGCGGCCGGCGGAGCCGAGGTGACGGTGCTGGAGCGCGCGCCCACGCTGGGCGGCAAGATGCGCCAGATCGCGATCGGGACTGCGCGCATCGACTCGGGCCCGACCGTGTTCACCATGCGCTGGGTGTTCGACGAGCTGTTCGCCGCGATCGGCAGCTCGCTCGACGATCATCTCACCCTGACGCCGCTCGACATCCTCGCCCGTCATGCCTGGACCGATCGCCGCACGCTCGACCTGTTTGCCGATGAAGAGAGATCGGCGGATGCGATCGGCCGGCTCGCCGGACGCAGCGAGGCCGAGGGCTATCGCGCCTTCTGCCGCGACGCGCGCCGCATCTTCGAGACGTTGAGGGATCCGTTCATCCGGACGCCGGCGCCGAGCATGACGCATCTCCTGCGCAATGCCGGCTTCCGCGACCTCACCGCGATCCGACCGTTCCAGACCATGTGGAAGGCGCTCGGCGGCTATTTCCGTGATCCGAGGCTGCAGCAGCTGTTCGGACGCTACGCGACCTATTGCGGCTCGTCGCCGTTCCACGCGCCGGCGACGCTGATGCTGGTGGCCCATGTCGAGCAGGCCGGCGTCTGGTCGATCGACGGCGGCATGCACGAGCTCGCGGCGTGTCTCGCGGCGCTGGCGCAGCGGCACGGCGTCAGCATCCGCACCGACAGCGACGTCGCCGGCATCGTCACGGCGAGCGGCCGCGCCGCGGGCGTGCGCCTTGCCGATGGCGAGCAGATCGCCGCCGACGCCGTGATCGCGACCGCCGATGTCGCCGCGCTTGCGCAGGGGTTGTTCGGCGCGGAGGCCGCGCGCGCGCTGCCGGCCACCCCGGAAAATGCTCGCTCGCTGTCGGCGATGACCTGGAGCTGCATGGCCCGCGCCGACGGCTTTCCGCTGCTGCGTCACAACGTGTTCTTCTCGCGCGACAGCCGTGCCGAGTTCGATCAGTTGATCGAGCGGCGCGCGATGCCGGCCGAGCCCACAGTCTATGTCTGCGCGCAGGACCGCGACGACCAGCCGCGCGAGAACGGCGGCAACGAGCCGCTGTTCGTGCTGATCAACGCGCCCGCATCAGGTGACCAGCATCGCTTTCCGCCCTCGGAGATCAGCCAATGTGCCCGCCAGACCTTCGACCTGTTGCAGCGCTGCGGCCTCAGCGTCGCGACGACGCCCGAACTGACGCGCGTGACGACACCGGCGGATTTCAACCGGATGTTTCCGGGCACGGGGGGCGCGCTGTACGGCCGCAGCTCGCACGGCTGGATGGCGTCGTTTCAGCGGCCGGGCGCGCAGACGAAGCTGCCGGGCCTGTACGTGGCGGGGGGCAGCGCGCATCCGGGACCGGGCGTGCCGATGGCGGCGTTGTCGGGACGGATGGCAGCCGCCAGGGCGATTCTGGACCTCGCTTCGACCGCGCCGTCCCGAAGGACGGCTATGCGTGGTGGTATGTCGACGCGTTGAGCGACGACGGCCGCTTCGGCCTCACCATCATCGCCTTCGTCGGCAGCGTGTTCTCGCCGTACTATGCGTGGGCGCGGCGGCGCGGCCCGGCCGATCCGGAGAACCACTGCGCACTGAACGTGGCGCTGTATGGCGCACGCGCGCGGCGCTGGTCGATGACCGAGCGCAGCAGCCGTGCGATCGCGCGCGATAACCAGCGCTTTGCCGTCGGACCGAGCCACTTGGAGTGGAACGGCCGCGAGCTCATGATCGAGGTCAACGAGGTCACCGTGCCCTGGCCGCTGCCGTTGCGCGGCAAGGTACGCGTGGTCCCGACCGCGCTGAACGAGATCGCCTTCACGCTCGATGCCGAGGGGCGCCATCGCTGGCAGCCGATCGCGCCCTGCTGCCGCGTCTCGGTCGATTTCGACCATCCCGACCTGCACTGGCGCGGCGACGGCTATTTCGACATCAACCACGGCGATGCACCGCTGGAGCGCGATTTCACGAGCTGGCAATGGTCGCGTGCCGCGACCCGCACCGGCACCGTGGTCTCCTACGACACCGTCGCGCGCGGGGGCGTGGACAAGACGATCGCCTTGCATGTCGATCCCGACGCCAAGCTCGAGCGGATCGCGCCACTCCTCGAATCACCGTTGCGCAAGACGCTGTGGCGCGTCGACCGCAGCGCCCGCGCCGACGCTGATACATCCGTGCGCGTCGTGAGCACACTGGAGGACGCTCCCTTCTATGCCCGCAGCCACCTCGCCGCGCGCATCCGTGGCGAGGACGCCGCCGTCATGCACGAGAGCCTGTCGCTCGACCGTTTCCAGATGCCGATCGTGCAGGCCATGCTGCCGTTCCGGATGCCGCGGTGGTGAGGGATTGATAGGCGCGACGTTAGCCACAGTCGCGGGCGAACGCGCGGATTTGCAGCAGTCGCGCGACAGCATACGGTGTCGTCCCGGACAAGCCACGACGCGCGCGAGCGCGGCGGGGCGCCGATCCGGGACCCATACGCCGCGGCGGACATGACGGACAAAATGCCAATCGCCTGTCTGCCTCAAACCGCTCCCTGGGGGTATGGGTCCCGGCTCAAGGCCGGGACGACAGCGGTGTTTGTCGATGCGTTTGCGATCCAATCGACAGCTCCGAACGCGCTGCCGTAGGGTGGGCAAAGGCGCGAACGCGGCGGGACGCCGCGGGCCCACCATCCGCATCCCGCACGCGGGGCGGTGGGCACGGCGCGCACGGTCATCTTTGCTCGTCGCGACGACGTAGGCGCGCCTTTGCCCGCCCTACTGCTACCGCTCCTCCTCCGCGCGCTCCCCCGCCTCACGCTCGGCGCGCCGGCGGTCGAGGCGGCGGCCTTGCCATTCGAGCACGAGCCAGCCGAGCCCGCACATCGCAACGACGACGAATTCGAGCAGGCCGCCCATCTCGCTCATGGCGTCTCACTCATGGCGTCTCACTCATCGCGCTTCGCTACGACGCCCGTCCCGAGCGCGACAGCTGGTCGCGTCGCTCCAGCCGCTCGAACAGATCGATCACCCACAGCGCGCGGTCCTGCAGCGTACGGCGCGGCCGAGCGATCGCATGCGGGCGCTGCGCATCCGCAGCGATCACGGCATCGATCAGGATGCGCGCCTCGGGCCGCAGCGGCGCCAGCGATGGCTGCACCGGCGTGAGCGACACCACCGCGGCCTTGCCGAGCAGTTGCAGCTTGCGCGGCATCGAGACGAAGGCGCGCTGCGACAGCGAATCGAACTCTGCCCGCGCGACCTCGCGCCCGATTTCGGCATAGATCAGCCGCGCAGCGTTGATGCCTGGACGGCAGGTCAGGGGCAGATCGGCGATGCCGGCCGCGGCGCGTGCGTAGAACACGTCGGCCATTGCGAGCAGCCGCGCGGTGACGCGGCCGACGCGGTCGTCGAAATAGGGCGCGACCAGCCAGGTGTCGACGTCGAGTCCCGCCTCGCGCAGCCATTGCCGCGGCAGATAGAGCCGGCCGGCACGCGCGTCCTCGCCGACGTCGCGAGCAATATTGGTGAGCTGCATGGCGATGCCGAGATCGCAGGCGCGCCCGATGGTCTCCGGAGCGCGCCGGTGCATCAACAGCGACATCATCACGCCGACGGTGCCGGCGACGCGCACGGCATAGGCGAGCACGTCGCTCAGCGTCTCGTAGCGGCGGCCCTGGGCGTCCCAGGCGAGGCCTTCGAGCAGCGCCTCCGGCAGCGCGCGCGGAATCGCGAACTGCGCGACCACGCCGGCGAGGGCGCGATCGACGGGACGATCCTCGGGACGATCGGCGTAGATCCGGTCGAGCCGCTCATGCAGCACCTCGATGGCGTCGACGCGGCGACCGGGACCATCGATCGCGTCATCTGCCTCGCGGCAGAACGCATAGAGCGCAATGGCGGGATCGCCGACCGTCCGCGGCAGAACCTTCGAGGCGGCGAAGAACGTCTTCGATCCGCCCCGCAACAGCCGACGACAGATCGCGATGTCCTCGTCCCGGCTCATCGGCGCTCCAGCTCATGCGGCGCGGGCACGAGCTCATCGAGCACGCGCGCTGACGACAACACGCCCGGCAGTCCGGCTCCGGGATGCGTTCCGGCCCCGACCAGATACAGCCGGTCGACCTCTTCGCTCTTGTTGTGCGGCCTGAACCAAGCGCTCTGCATTAGCACCGGCTCGAGCCCGAACGCCGCGCCGCGATAGGAGGACAGGCGATGCTCGAAATCGTCCGGCGTCAGCAGCCGCGACGTGACGATCTGCCTCGCGAGATCCGGCAACAGCGATTCGCTCAGCGCCCGCTCGATCCGCCTGCGGAACGGCTCGGCGGTGGCTGCCCAGTCAATGCCGCTCTGCTGATGCGGCACCGGCGACAGCACGTAGAACGCATCGCAGCCCTCGGGCGCCAGCGACCGATCGGTCGCGGTCGGCCGGTGCAGATAGAGGCTGAAATCATCCGCCAGCACCTTGCGGCGGAAGATGTCGTCGAGCAGCCCGCGATAGCGCGGGCCGAGCAGGATGGTGTGATGCTCGACGTCGTCGTAGCGGCGCCTCGTGCCGAAGTACCAGACGAACAGGCTCATCGAGTAGCGCGCGCGATCGATGCGGGCATCTGTCCAGCGCCGGCGCGGCACGGATGGCAGCAGGTGCTTGTAGGTCCAGGCAGCGCAGCCATTGGACACGACGACGTCGGCGGCGATGGTCTCGCCGGAGGCCAGACGCACGCCGGTGGCAACGCCATTCTTCGTAGTGATCTCGGCGACGGGCGCCGAGCAGTGCACCTGGCCGCCCTGCCCTTCGATCAAGCGGACGAGACCGGTGACCAGTGCGCCAGTGCCGCCCATCGCAAAATGCACCCCCCAGCGGCGCTCGAGATAGGCGATCAGGCAATAGATCGACGTCGTCGTGAACGGATTGCCGCCGATCAGCAGCGGATGGAAGCTCAGGACGATACGCAGCCGCTCATCGCGCACATGCTGCGAGACGAGGCCATAGACCGAGCGAAAACTCTGCAGCTTGATCATCGCCGGCGCGATCTTCGCCATGTCGAGCAGCGACAGGAACGGCACATCGCCGAGCTCCTCGAACCCCTTTCTGAAGATCGCCTCGCTCGCCTTCATGAAGCGCTCGTAGCCGTCGACATCGCCGGGTGAAATTCGCGCGACTTCGGCGCGCATCGCCACCGGATCCGCCGAGCAGTCGAACACGGTGCCGTCGTCGAACCGGATCCGATAGAACGGCGAGATCGGCTTGAGCGTGACGTCGTCGGACATCTTCCGCCCGCACAGCTGCCACAGCTCCTCGAACAGGAACGGCGCCGTGACGATGGTCGGGCCGGCGTCGAAGGTGAAGCCGTCTTGGCGATGCACATAGGCGCGGCCGCCGGGCGCATCGAGCTGCTCGAACACGGTGACGCGATAGCCGCGCGCGCCGAGCCGGACCGCCGCGGCGAGCCCGCCGAAGCCGGAGCCGACCACGACCGCATGCGGCCGGTCTCCGAGCGCAGCCGGAATAGCGGCCTTGATGGTGGAGACGTCGAGCATGGCGAAAAGCGTAAATTGAAATTGACGCTTCCGCCAGTCAAAAATGTCAATTTAGTTTGACATTTCCTGCTGCACTGCGGGGACGCCGAGCCGCTCGGCGGCCGCGACGATCAGCTCCGCGATCCGCGCCGGCTGCTCCTCATGAGCCAAATGGCCAAGCCCATCAAGCAGTTCGAGCTGCGCCTGCGGCACCAATTGGCGCACGCGCCGGGCGACGTCAGGGGTAATGGCGTGGTCGTGGGTCGCGGCGATGAGCAGCAGCGCGGTGTTCAGTCGCGGCAGGTCGCGCACCAGAGGGTTGAGGTCCCAATTTGCCATCATCTCCAGCGCGGCACCGACATGACCGGGACTGCCGACGAGGCGGCGATACAGCCGCTCGCCATTGGCATCGAGCGTCGATCCCGTCGCCTTGAGCAACCGATGCACCGCCGCCGGATCGCGGCCGCGCCAGGCGAACAGCCGCGGCACCAGCGGATTCAGCGCCATCATCTTGGCGAGTGGCGACAGGAACTGCGCCGCAAGACCGCCGAATGGCAGATAGGCTCCATTGAGGCTAACGATCAGTTTTGGCGCGATCAAGCCGTCGAGCGTCATCCGCGTGAGGATCGCCGCGCCCGCGGAATGGCCGATGGCGATCTCGGGCGTGATCGCGAGCTGCTCGCACAGCGTGGCGAGATCACGCGACATGCCCGGGAGCGACAGCCGCTGCCAGTTCGGCGTGGAGGTGAAGCCGTGGCCGGAGAGATCCGGCGCCACGACCGTGACATGCCTAGCGAGCAGCGGCGCGAGATCGCGCCAGGAATGGGTTGCTGCTCCCGTGCCATGGGCCAATAGCGCGACCGGCCCCTCGCCCATGACCTGGACGTGCCAGCGAATCCCGCCGGCGTCGACGAAACGGCTCGCCTCGCGATTGGGCCAGGTGCGCCCGTCGATGCTCCAGCTCGGCTTGTCGCTCATGCCGACGACGACCATTGCAGGCGGCGCTTCAGCCCGCGCCGGAGCGGCTCACGCGCCGGCGGCGCGCGCCAGGAAATCATCGTAGCCCGCGATGACTTTATCAAGCTGCTCGAAATGCGGCATCGCTCCGGTCTGCATCACCTCGATCTGCCAGTTCGGCAGGCCTTCGACCGCATGCTTGCCGTGGTAATCGACGAAATCGCCGCGCACGCCATGCACCATCCACACCGGCATCGCCAGCGCCTGGTACAGCTTCAGCGCATGGACGCTGAACATGTAGCCGGAGACGAAGGAATACGGCGCGTTCTCGGCGCCGGGCTGGTGGGTGGTGATGTAGTCATATTCGAGCAGGCCCTCGTCGATGTCCTTGCGCCCAAAAGTCTTCCGCAGGAAGAAGCGGATGCTGGCGCGCGAGGTCAGCAGCGAAAAGAAGCGGTGTTTCCACAGCGGCACGGTGAAGATGTTGCGCAGCCACGGCATCGCGCGGGTCGCATCCTTGTCGCCGCCCTTCTTGACCGCTGCTTCGGCGCGGCGATCGAAGCCGGTCGGGCTGATCAGGCCGAGCGTGCGAAACAGGTTCGGCGCCTCGGTGCCGGCGCGCGCCGCGAATTCGCAGCTGAGCGACAGCGCGATGGCGTCGATTGGCGTATCGCCGTGGCGACGGCGAACCTCGTTCGCGGCCAGCAGGATCGCATCGGTCATGATGCGCGGCGTGTAGATGCGGTCGGCGCGGTCCGACAGGCCGAAGCCGGGCAGATCGAGCGCATAGACCGGACGGACGTTGCGATAATGCTCGAACAGCGGCTTCATCTCGTAGGCCGTCGCCGCGGCATTGACGCTGTGGATCAAGAGCAGCGGCCGGTGCTCGGACGCCGCGCCAGGATCTTCGCCATAGCAGGCGATGCGGCCGGTGCGCGCATCCGCGAGTTCGAAGCGCGGCGCGGCCAGCGGCGGCGGCATCGACGGCTCGCGCAGGGCGGTGGCATGGTCGCGCTGTGCGGCGGACGCGAGCTGCATGGCGTGCTCCTCTCTCGGGATCTCGTCGGTGGCGCGGGCGCCCGATGCATCCGACATGGGACAGCATAACGTTGACGGCGCCGCTTGTCAGTCGCGGTTGGGAACGCCGCTTGACGTCGTCGGTTCCAGCCGTTCAGCCGCGGCCAGCCTGGGCCATGATCGCCTGCGACAACCGGGTGGCATCGGCATGGGGCAGCGCGACGTAGCGAGCCTGCATCGCGCCTGCGAGCTGCGCCGCCTTGTCCTGCGGCCGTGGCGACGAATCGACCAGCACGACAGGGATGCCCGTCAGCGCCAGCTGCTTCGCCGCCACCAGCGCCTCCGCCTCAGCCTCGCTGCGGCCGCCGCCGTCGCGCGCGACATTGGCGCGGCCGTCGGTCATCAGGACGATGGTCGGCGCTTGGCCTTTGGCTTTGACGGCGAGCGCAAGCTCGGTCGCAGCGAAGATCGCGGCCGACAGCGGCGTGCCGCCGCCGCCGGGCAAGCCCGCAAGGCTGCGCTTGGCGCGGGTCAACGAGCGCGTCGGCGGCAACAGCAGCTCCGCGCTCCTGCCGCGGAACGCGATCAGCGCCACCTCATCGCGGCGGACGTAGCACTCTGCGAGCAGCAGCTCGACGGCGCCCTTCACCTCGGCGAGCCGCTGCAGCGCCGAGGAGCCGGAGGCATCGACGACGAAGATCGTGGTGGTGCCCGAGCGCTGCTTGAAGCGGGTGATGCGAATGTCGTCCTTGTGCACGATCAGCCGGCTGCTCTTGCCGGCGGGTTGTGTCCGCCGCCGCAGCGGCTGCCACGGCGCCGCCGCGCGCAGCGTCTCGAGCACGTTGAGCCGCGCGCCGGCTCGCCACTCGCCACGGCGCGAGCCGATCGGGCGGCCGCGCTTCGGCGCCTTCTGCGCGGTGCCCTGCCGGCCGGCGCTGCTCGCCCGCGTACGCGCCGCGCGTTCGTCCTGCAAGCGCTTCAACAGATCGGCGGGAATAGCGGCTTGTGCCGCCTCGAGCACACGGTCTTCAAGCGGGCCGTCGTTGCTGTGATCCTCCTCGCTCTCAGGCTGATCGTCGCACGGCTCCGGCGCGTCGTTGCTGCCAGCGTCATCCTCCGTCGCCGGCAGCCGCGTGGCGCGCGGCGCCAGCACCAGCCGCGCAGCGCAGGCGATGTGCGACTCGGCGACATCAGTCCCGCCATCAAGGGCCGCCGCGATGCGCGCCACGCGACACGCGAGCAGCGGCGCCCGTAGCGAGTCGATGCCGAGCACGACG
Organism: Bradyrhizobium aeschynomenes; assembly: GCF_013178945.1. GTDB lineage: Bacteria > Pseudomonadota > Alphaproteobacteria > Rhizobiales > Xanthobacteraceae > Bradyrhizobium > Bradyrhizobium aeschynomenes. The sequence continues at coordinate 144,249 of NZ_JABFDM010000001.1, read as the reverse complement.
GCCGTCGTCGTCAGCGCAGCGATCGCGTCGTCGGACAGACGAACCTGCGGCAGCAATTCGCGCGCGGCCGCGATGTCCGTCGATTTGAACAGGCTCTCGCCGAGATCGGCGCGCGCGACCGCGCCGAAGTCGAGATGACAGGCAAGGCGATCGGCGAGCGCCGGCGACACGCGTTCGTCATCGATGCCCTCGTCGAGCGCGATCAAGCCGAACCGCGCTGGCGCGCGCAACGAGAGGCCATCCCGCTCGATACTGATCGAGCCAGTATCGAGCGCGGCGGTGAGATGAGCAATCGTCGACGGCGCGATGCGCTCGGCCATCACCGCCATCAATACGCCGCCATCGGCCTCGGCAAGCAGCCCGCGCTGCATCACGGGGCGTCCCGCCTGCAGGGTCGCGGCCAGATCGAGGCCACCAAGCAGGCGATCGTCGGAGATCGACGGCGGCAGCTTGCGAACCGCCGTCGTGCTCGGAGTCAGTTCGCGCAACAGATCGAGCCACTGTTCGCGCACCGGCCCGGCGCCTGCACGCAACAGCACAGACGCAGCCCCCGGATCGATCGCAGCCAGCGCGGCGGCAATCATTGCATCGGCCCAGATCGCCGCGCCGTCGCTCACGATGCGAACAGCTCGTTGAGCGCGCGCTCGACCCGCACCGAGGAGCCGGAATCGTCGAGCGGGTTGCGCCTGAGACGGTGCCGCAGCGCCATCGGCGCGACCGTCTTGAGATGGCCGTCATCGACCGCCTTGGCGCCGTCGAGCGCCGCTGCCGCGCGCGCCGCACGCATCAAGGTCAGCTCGCCGCGCAGACCGTCGGTGCCGAGCGACATGCACAGACGCGCCGCCTGCTCCAGCTCGCGGTCGGAGACTTTCACTGAGCCGATGTTCGCGCGGCCCGCCAGGATGCGCTTGCGCTGCTTCGCCTCCTCTTTCTCCCAATGCGCGACGAAAGCGACGGGATCCGTCTCGAACGCATCGCGGCGCTTGATCACCTCGATGCGCGTCGGCAGATCGCTGGGAGTCTTGACCTCGACCGAGAGCCCGAACCGATCCAGCAGCTGCGGCCGCAGCTCGCCCTCCTCCGGATTGCCAGTACCGACCAGCACCACGCGCGCTGGATGGCGGATGCTGAGGCCATCGCGCTCGACGACGTTCTCGCCGGAGGCCGCGACGTCGAGCAGGAGATCTACGAGATGATCCTCCAGCAGGTTGACCTCGTCGATATAGAGAAAGCCTCTGTTGGCGCGCGCCAGCAGCCCCGGCTCGAACGACTTCTCGCCATGGGCCAGCGCGCGCTCGAGATCGAGCGCGCCGACGACGCGATCCTCGGTGGCGCCGAGCGGAAGGTCGATCACCGGCACCGGCACCTCATGCGCCTTCAACGCGGCCGGCTTCTTGCCCTTGCCGCCCGGCTTGGAGCGTGCGCGGCAGTCGGCGCATTGCGCGGCGGCATCGGCCGGATCGCATTGATAGGGACAGCCGACCACGGCGCTCATCGGCGGCAACAGCGCGGCCAGCGCGCGGACCGCGGTGGACTTGCCGGCGCCGCGATCGCCGAAGGCCAGCACACCGCCGACCTTGGGATCGACGGCGGCGATCACCAGCGCCAGCTTCATCTCGTCCTGGCCTACAATGGCCGAGAACGGAAAGGCTATTCCCATGAGCGTCCCCTGCATCGCGGCGTCTCGGCCGCGTTGGCGGCATGAGACCACAATCAGGGGCCGCTCTTCAACCCACCAGCACTTAACGAGTGAGGCTCGGCAGATCGAGGCCGTTGGCCTCGGCGCAGGCGATGGCGTCCTCGTAGCCGGCGTCGGCGTGGCGCATCACGCCGGTCGCCGGGTCATTCCACAGCACGCGCTCCAGCCGCCGCGCCGCATCCGCCGTGCCGTCGGCGACGATCACCATGCCGGCATGCTGCGAATAGCCGATGCCGACGCCGCCGCCATGATGCAGCGACACCCAGGTCGCGCCGCTGGCGCAGTTGAGCAGCGCGTTCAGCAGCGGCCAGTCCGACACCGCGTCGGAGCCGTCCCTCATCGCCTCGGTTTCGCGGTTGGGGCTCGCGACCGAGCCGGAATCGAGATGATCGCGGCCGATCACGATCGGCGCCTTCAATTCGCCGCGCGCCACCATCTCGTTGAAAGCAAGCCCGAGGCGATGCCGATCGCCGAGCCCGACCCAGCAGATCCGCGCCGGCAGCCCCTGGAACTTAATGCGCTGCCGGGCCATGTCGAGCCAGTTGTGCAGATGCCTGTTGTCGGGCAGCAGCTCTTTCACCTTGGCATCGGTCTTGTAGATATCATCGGGATCGCCCGACAAAGCCGCCCAGCGGAACGGGCCGATGCCTCGGCAGAACAGCGGGCGAATATAGGCCGGCACGAAGCCGGGGAAATCGAACGCATTGGCGAGGCCCATGTCCTTCGCCATCTGGCGGATGTTGTTGCCGTAGTCGAGCGTCGGGATGCCCATGGCGTGGAAATCCAGCATCGCCTGGACATGGCCGACCATCGAGGTCTTGGACGCCTGCTCCACCGCTTTCGGGTCGGACGCGCGCTTGGCTTCCCATTCGGCGAGCGTCCAGCCCTTCGGCAGATAGCCGTTGATCGGATCATGCGCGCTGGTCTGGTCGGTGACGATGTCCGGCCGCACGCCGCGGCGCACCAGCTCGGGGAAGATCTCTGCCGCGTTGCCGAGCAGACCAACCGACACAGCCTTCTTCGTCGTCGCGGCCTCCGCCATCAACGCCAGCGCCTCGTCGAGCGTCGCGGCCTGGCGATCGAGATAGCCGGTGCGCAGCCGCATCTCGATGCGGCTCGGCTGGCATTCGACGGCGAGCATCGAGGCGCCGGCCATGGTCGCGGCCAGCGGCTGCGCGCCGCCCATGCCGCCGAGGCCGGCGGTCAAGATCCACTTGCCGGCGAGATCGCCATTGTAGTGGCGGCGGCCGACCTCCACAAAAGTCTCGTAGGTGCCCTGCACGATGCCCTGGCTGCCGATGTAGATCCAGGAGCCGGCCGTCATCTGGCCGTACATCATAAGGCCCATTTTATCGAGCGCATTGAAGTGATCGAGCGTCGCCCAATGCGGCACGATGTTGGAGTTGGCGATCAGGACACGCGGCGCGTCGGGATGGGTGCGAAAGATTCCGACCGGCTTGCCGGACTGCACGACCAGCGTCTGATCGGCTTCGAGCTTGCGCAGGGAGGCGACGATACGGTCAAAGCTGTCCCAGTCGCGCGCAGCGCGGCCGATGCCGCCATAGACGATCAGCTCGCTCGGCTTCTCGGCGACATCGGGATCGAGATTGTTCATCAGCATGCGCAACGGCGCTTCCGTGAGCCAGCTCTTGGCGCTGATGTCGCTGCCATGGGGCGCGCGGATCACCCGTTCATTGTCGAGGCGTCGGTTCATGGGTCCCTCTCATCCAAGCTTGGGAAACACGTCGCGTCCAAGTGCAGCACCCGCCGCCCTGGCCAGCGCACCGCCGGCCACGAGCGCGGCAGCCTTTGCGAGATCGTCAGCCATGTAGCGATCATTCTGAAGCGCCGGCACGTGCACGCGCAGTGCGCCGATCACCGCCGAGAGCGCCGCACTGGTGCCGTGCGGCACACGCAGCTCGATGCCCTGCGCGGCAACGAGCAGCTCGATGCCGATGATATGAGCGAGATTGTCGGCCATGTCGTGCAGCCGTCGCGCGGCATGCGCGGCCATCGACACGTGGTCTTCCTGATTGGCGCTGGTCGGCGTGGAATCGATCGAGCATGGCAGCGCGCGCTGCTTGTTCTCGGCGAACAACGCCGCGGCCGTCACCTCGGCGATCATGAAGCCGGAGTTCAGACCGGGCTCCGGCGTGAGGAACGGCGGCAGGCCGAAATTCAGCGCGGGATCGACCAGCGTCGCGATGCGCCGTTCGCTGATCGCGCCAAGTTCGGATAGCGCGAGCGCGATCTGATCGGCGGCAAAGGCCACCGGCTCGGCGTGGAAATTGCCGCCGGAGATGATCTCGCCGGTCTCGACCAGCACCAGCGGATTGTCGGTGACGGCATTGGCTTCGGTCACGAGTGTACGTGCCGCCTGAGTCAGCAGATCGAGCGCGGCGCCGGCGACCTGCGGCTGGCAGCGCAGGCAATACGGATCCTGCACGCGCTCGTCGCCTTCGAGATGCGACAGCCGGATGGCGCTGCCGTCGAGCAGTTCGGTCAGCACGCAGCCGGCTGCGATCTGTCCGGGTTGCCCGCGCAGCGCCTGGATCTCCGGCCGGAACGGCGCCGTCGAGGCCATCGCCGCGTCGACCGACAGCGCGCCGGTGATCAGCGCGGCGTTCAGCAGATCATGCGCGCGGAACAGGCCGGCGAGCGCGTAGGCCGTCGAGAACTGCGTGCCGTTGATCAGCGCCAGCCCTTCCTTCGGCCCGAGCGTGACCGGGCTGAGACCCGCGCGCGCCAGCGCCTCGCGGCCCGGCACCAGCCGGCCGTCCAGGAAGGCCTGGCCCTCGCCGATCATCACCGCCGTCATATGCGCGAGCGGCGCGAGGTCGCCGGATGCGCCGACCGAGCCCTGCTGCGGCACCAACGGACAGACGCCGCGCGCCAGCATCGCCTGCAACTGCGCGATGATCTCACGCCGGACGCCCGAGGCGCCGCGGCCGAGCGAGATGATCTTGAGCGCGATCATCAGGCGAACGACCGGCTCAGGCGTTGCGGGGCCGACGCCGCAGCAATGCGAGAGAATCAGGTTGCGCTGGAGCTGCGCTGTCTGGTCGGGCGGGATGCGCTTCGAGGCGAGCTTGCCGAAGCCGGTATTGATGCCATAGACGGGCTCGGCGCCCTGCGCTGCCTTGGCCACGATCGCCGCCGCCGCTTCGACGCGCGGCCAATACGCGGAATCGAGCGTCAGCGACGCGCCGGTGTAGACGCGCGCGAGATCATCGAAGCTGACGCGGCCCGGCTCTGCGATGATCGTGCTCATTGCCCTCTCCAGACACGCTGCTGCAGCGGATTGAAGCCCATGCGATAGACCAGCTCGGCCGGGCGGCCGATGTCCCAGATCGCGAGATCGCACCACTTGCCGGCTTCGAGCGTGCCGGTCTCGGCCAACAAGCCCAAGGCGCGCGCGCCTTCGCGCGTGACGCCGGCGATGCATTCATCGACGGTCATCCGGAACAGGGTCGCGGCCATGTTCATGGTCAGCAGCAGCGAGGTCAGTGGCGACGAGCCGGGATTGCAGTCGGTCGCCAACGCAAGCTTGACACCGTGCTTGCGGAAGAGCTCGACCGGAGGCTTCTGCGTCTCGCGGATGAAGTAGTACGCGCCGGGCAACAGCACGGCGACCGTGCCGGCCTGCGCCATGGCCGCAGCGCCGGCCTCGTCGGTGTGCTCCAGGTGATCAGCCGAAAGCGCACCGAACTCCGCTGCGAGCGCGGCGCCGCCGAGATTTGAGAGCTGATCCGCATGCAACTTCACGCGCAGGCCAAGCGCGTGAGCAGCAGCAAAAACGCGCGCCGTCTGGTCAGCGGAAAAAGCGATGTTCTCCATGAACGCGTCAACGGCATCGGCAAGGCCGGATTTCGCGACCGCCGGCAGCATCTCGTTGCAGACGAGATCGATGTAACGATCCTTGTCGCCGCCCGCCTCCGCCGGCAGCGCGTGAGCGCCGAGGAAGCTGGTGCGCACGCCGACCTGTCGCTTGCTGCCGATCGCGCGGGCGGCGGACAGTTGCCGCAGCTCCGTCGCGGTTTCCAGGCCATAGCCGGACTTGATCTCGATCGTGGTCACGCCTTCTGCGAGCAGCGCATCGAGCCGCGGCAGCGCGCTGGCGACGAGCTCCAACTCGCTCGCGGCCCGCGTAGCGGCCACGGTGGACACGATGCCGCCGCCGGCGCGCGCGATTTCCTCATAGCTCGCACCAGCGAGGCGCAGTTCGAACTCATGGGCGCGGTCGCCGCCGTAGACCAGATGGGTGTGGCAATCGACGAGACCCGGCGTGATCCAGCGTCCCTCGCAGTCGACCCGCTCCGGCGCATCGGCGTCGGCGGCAAAGTCCGATTGCGGACCGGCGAAGACGATACGGCCGTCGCGCGCCGCGATCACCCCATCGTCAACGACGCCAAGGCCCGGCTGCCCTTCGCGCAGGGTCGCGAGCCGCGCATTCTGCCAGATCCGGTCGAAACGCTGGACCATGCTGCCTCCCACCTTCACGAAAGCTTGACGGGCGATATGTCTATACATAAACTCGCTTCTGCCGTCCTGTCCAGCGGGTCAATCGATCATGGCGTCACTGCACTTCGCATCCGCGCTTCTGCCCGCAGGTTGGGCCGAGGACGTGCAGATCGTCATCAGCAACGGCACGATCACCCAGGTCTCCGCGGGTGTTCCTCCGACCTCCGACGACGAGCAGCATGAGGTCGCGATCCCCGGCATCGCCAGCCTGCACAGCCACGCCTTCCAGCGTGGCATGGCAGGGCTTGCCGAGATCAGCGGCCATTCCACCGACACGTTCTGGACCTGGCGCGAGACGATGTATCGCTTCGCGTTATCGATGCGCCCGGAGGACGTCGAGGCGGTCGCAACGCTGCTCTATGTCGAGATGCTGGAGCGCGGCTTCACGCGGGTCGGCGAATTTCACTATCTGCATCACGATCGCGACGGCACGCCTTACGCTGATATCGCCGAGATGGCGGTGCGCATCGCCGGTGCGGCCCAGACCTCCGGGATCGGCCTGACCCTGCTGCCGAGCTTCTACGCACATGGCGGCTTCGGCGGCGCGGCGCCGCATGACGGACAGCGGCGCTTCATCTGCGATGTCGATCAGTTCGCCAAGCTGCTGGCGGCCGCCCGCAAGGCGATCGGCTCGCTTCCCGGCTCCAATCTCGGCATCGCGCCGCACAGCCTGCGGGCGGTGGCGCCGGACGAGTTGACGGCCGTGCTGCCGCTCGCCGACGGCGGCCCGGTCCACATTCACGCCGCCGAGCAGGTCAAGGAGGTCGAGGACTGCCTCGCCTGGTCAGGCCGGCGTCCCGTGCAATGGCTGCTCGATCATCACGCCGTCGACGCCCGCTGGTGCCTGATCCATGCGACGCATATGACGGCGGACGAAACAGCGGCGCTCGCGAAGAGCGGCGCGACGGCCGGCCTCTGCCCGGTCACCGAAGCCAGCCTCGGCGACGGCATCTTCCCGGCGCGCGAGTTCTTGCGCGCGCGTGGCCGCATCGGCATCGGCACCGACTCCAACGTGCTGGTCGGCGTCAGCGACGAGCTGCGCCAGCTCGAATATGGCCAGCGGCTGACGCATCGCGAACGCAACGTGCTGACGTCAGGTCCAAATGCGTCGACGGGCCGCACGCTGTTCGACACCGCTCTCTCTGGTGGCGCGCAGGCGCTGGCGCAATCCACCGCTGGGCTTCAGGTCGGCGGCCGGGCCGATATCGTCACGCTGGATCTGTCGCATCCGTCGCTTGTGGGGCGGACGCAAGATGCGCTGCTCGACGGCTGGATATTCGCGACGTCGTCCGAGGCCGTCGACTGCGTCTGGGCCGGCGGCGCCAAGGTCGTCCAGGGCGGCCATCACCGGTCGCGCGAGGCGGCCCGGCGCGGCTTCAATCGGGCCGTGCGGAGGCTGCTCGCATGAGCCTCGCCGAGACCAGCACCAAGCCGGGCGCCGGCACGCTCTACAAGACGATCCGACAGGACATCGAGCGCCGCATCCTCACCGGCGAATGGCCGCCGGGCCACCGCATCCCGTTCGAGCACGAGATCATGGAGCACTATGGCTGCTCGCGCATGACCGTGAACAAGGCGCTGTCGGAACTCGCGCAGGCCGACCTGATCGAGCGGCGTCGTCGTGCCGGCACGTTCGTGCGGCGGCCGCAATTCCTGTCGGCGGTGCTGAAGATCCCGGACATCCGTGCCGAGATCGGCGCGCTCGGCCGCGCCTATGGTTATGAGTTGATCTCGTCGGCGCGCCGGACCGCCAACAGCGCCGATCGCGAGCGCCTCGGTGTCAAGACGCCGTGCAAGGTGATCGCGATCCGCTGCCGTCACAGCGCCGACGGCCTGCCGTTCGCGATCGAGGACCGCCTGATCGATCTCGATGCCGTTCCCGACGCGGCGAAGGCCAATTTCAAGATCGATCCGCCGGGCTCGTGGCTGCTGCATCACGTGCCTTGGACCGAGGCGGAGCATGCCATCAGCGCCATCATTGCCGACGATGCGATCGCAGCTGGCCTCGACATCGCCGTCGGCGCGCCCTGCCTCGTCATCGAGCGCCACACCTGGCGCCAGGGCCAGCCACTTACCGCTGTCAGGCTGGTCTATCCCGGCGAACAGCATCGGCTGGTCGCGCGCTTCAGAGGCAGCGAATGAGCATGGCAATCGCGCCGGATCTGAGCACGAGATTTGCAAGCAAGCGAACAGCGCTTGCAGAGACATGCGGTCACCGCGGGCGACCGCGGACCGCTCCAACACCTTCTTTCAACAGCAAAGGATGACGACGATGCGCAAACTTGGACTGCTTGCAGTAACGGCCGCGCTCCTGGCCTCCACCGCCGCTCTTGCCGACGACGTCAAGGTGGGCATCGGCATTTCCGGCTGGACGGGCTTCGCGCCGCTGACCCTGGCGAAGGAAGCCGGCATCTTCAAGAAGAACGGCCTCGACGTCACCATCAAGAAGATCCCGCAGAAGGACCGTCACCTCGCGATCGCTGCCGGCGACGTGCAGTGCGCGGCGACCACGGTCGAGACCTGGATCTCCTGGAACGCCAACGGCGTCGCCACCAAGCAGATCTTCCAGCTCGACAAGAGCTACGGCGCAGACGGCATGGCCGTGCGCAACGACATCGCCTCGATCAAGGACCTGAAGGGCAAGACCGTCGCCGCGTCCGCACCGGGCACCTCGCCCTATTTCGGGCTGGCCTGGATGCTGAAGAAGAACGGGCTGACGGTGAAGGACGTCACCATCGTGAACCTCGAGCCGGCTGCCGCCGCGCAGGCCTTCGTTTCCGGCCAGAACGATGCCGCCATGACCTATGAGCCGTATCTGTCGACCGTGCGCGCCGCCCCGGACAAGGGCAAGATCATCGCGACCACGCTCGATTATCCGATGGTGATGGATACCTTCGGCTGCACGCCGAAATTCCTGACCGAGAACCCGAAGGCCGCCAAGGCGCTCGCCGACAGCTATTTCGAGGCGCTGGAGATGATCGGCAAGGACCAGGCCAAGGCCTACGAGATCATGGGCGCCGACGTGAAGCAGAGCGGCGAGCAGTTCGGCAACTCGGCGAAGTATCTCCGCTGGCAGGACAAGGCCGCGAGCCAGAAGTTCTTCGAGACCGAGTTCAAGACCTTCAACAAGGAGGCCGCGGAGCTGCTTCTCGAGGTCGGCATCATCAAGCAGATCCCGAAGGTCGAGGATCTGTATGATGCGAGCTTCATCAAGTAACTTAATGCTCCGCTCTCAATGATCCGTCATTGCGAGCGGAGCGAAGCAATCCAGGGCCGCAGGGTGGGGCTCTGGATTGCTTCGTCGCTTCGCTCCTCGCAATGACGGCGTTGATGCGTCAAACAAAAAGCCGCGTCTGCCTGCTGCCCGCGCCAGCCCACGAAAGCCTTCTCCGTGATCCGACCTCTCGATCCCGTCAGCGCCCGATCAAGAACAGCGCTCGGCCTCGCCTTCTTCGTGCTGTTCGTCGCCGCGTGGTCGCTGGCGACGTTCGGCGGCTATGTGTCGAAGACGTTCCTGGCCGACCCCCTGACCATGCTGCGTGAGGGCTGGGACCTGCTGGTCAAGTTCGGCTTCCTCTACGACATCGGCATGACCGTCTGGCGCGTGGTCGGCGGCTTCGTGCTCGCGGCTGCCATTGCCGTTCCGCTCGGTTTGTTGATGGGCGCCTACAAGCCGATCGAGGCGTTCCTCGAGCCGTTCGTCTCGTTCGCGCGGTATCTGCCCGCCTCCGCCTTCATTCCGCTTCTGATCCTGTGGGCCGGCATCGGCGAGTTGCAGAAGCTCCTGATCATCTTCATCGGCTCGGTGTTCCAGATCATCCTGATGATCACCGTCACCGTCGGCAACACAAGGCGCGATCTGGTCGAGGCCGCCTACACGCTCGGCGCCAGCGACCGCGGCATCATCGGCCGGGTGCTGCTGCCGTCGGCTGCGCCTGATATCGCCGAGATCCTGCGGCTCGTGCTCGGCTGGGCCTGGACCTATGTCATCGTTGCCGAGCTGATCGGCTCATCCTCCGGCATCGGCCACATGATCACCGACAGCCAGGCGCTGCTCAACACCGGGCAGATCATCTTCGGCATCATCGTCATCGGCCTGATCGGCCTGATCTCGGATTTCCTGTTCAAGGCGTTCAACGCCTGGCTGTTCCCGTGGAAGCTCGCATGACCACACTCGTCATCGATCAGGTCACGCGCACGTTCCCGGCCCGCCAGGGCCACGCACCGACGCGCGCGCTGGAGCCGGTCGATCTCAGCATCGGCAACAACGACTTCGTCACCATTCTCGGCCCCTCCGGCTGCGGCAAATCGACCCTGCTGCGCATCGTCGCCGGCCTCGATCATCCGACCAGCGGCAAGGTGCTGCTCGATGGCCACGAGGTCAAAGGCCCCGGCGCCGATCGCGGCATGGTGTTCCAGTCCTACACGCTGTTTCCCTGGCTGACCGTGCGCGAGAACATCGCCTTCGGCCTGCGCGAGCGCGGCGTGCCAGAGGGCAAGCGCAACGCCGTCGCCGACCGCTTCATCCAGCAGATCGGCCTGAAGGGGTTCGAGAACCACTGGCCGAAGCAGCTCTCCGGCGGCATGCAGCAGCGCTGCGCGATCGCGCGCGCGCTCGCCAATGATCCGAAGATCCTGCTGCTCGACGAGCCGTTCGGCGCGCTCGACAACCAGACCCGCGTGCTGATGCAGGAGATGCTGCTCGGCATCTGGGAGCGCGACCAGAAGACGGTGCTGTTCGTCACCCACGACATCGAGGAGGCGATCTTCCTCGGCAGCCGCGTGCTGGTGATGAGCGCGCGTCCCGGCCGGATCAAGGCGGATATCAAGATCGACCTGCCGCATCCGAGATCCTACAAGATCAAGACCTCGCCGGAGTTCGTTGCGCTGAAGGAGCGGCTGGTGGAGGAGATCCGCGCGGAAGCGTTGAAGGTGGCGGCGGAGGCGTGAGGTCACGAGCTGGGTACGCGGTGGTTCGGCTGCGCGCTCTCCAGGCAGCGGCGCACGCGGAAGCATACCCCTCACCCAAGCGAACCAGCCGCACTGTCCTACATGCCCTCTCCCACAAGGGGCGAGGGCGCAGTAGCGAGCACTGTGTCGACTCAAACCGAGACCTTCCCTTTCCCATGCTAGCCGCGACAAAACTGCGCGATACAGCGCCCTCGCCCCTTGTGGGAGAGGGCATCGCCAGCTTCTCCGCGGGCTCGCTCGGGTGAGGGGTCTCTTGCCGCGAGCTAGGCTAGTCGACAACTAACGGCCATGCTGCGGCAGTCGTGCCTCGTCAGCCAAAGACCTCGGAGCCCCCCGCCGCATCCGCCTCACCCACGGCACCAGGTGAAACACGCTCATCAGCAGATACATCACCGCCATATCGCCGAGCGGGGCGCCCGCCGGCATGGCCGAGCAGATCACATCTGCCCGGCCGTCGCGGGCCATGGCGTTCAGCACGGCCATCAGCGCGAAGGTCGGCGCCGCGGCGAGGCGCAGGGCATCGGCGAGGTCCGGCATCACGCGCCGCTTGGACAGGTTAAACGCCATGGCACCGCTCCATGCTCTCAGCGCGCCGCGTATTCGTCGCGGCGGCGCCACCACACGCCCTGCTCGTTGCGGCCCTTGGGCGCGCGGTCGAGCCATTGATAGGCGCCCCACAGGCCGTCGAGGCCGCGCGCGTAAGCCGAATAGGTGTGATAGACGACGCCGTCCTCGACGATGAACGCGCTCATGCCGGGGCGGTCGCGCATGAACGTCGCACCGTCCGTGCCGGCGGCCGCAGCGATCTCAGAGACCATTGGCGGCACATCGCCGGCGCCCAGCGGCGGACTGGTGCGGTAGTTGTACTCCGTGCCGCCCTGACGCTGCTGCTGCTCGGTGATCGCGACGTTGAAGTCGAAATTGAAGTCGCTGCTGGAAGAGGACGCCCACGGGAAACTCCAGCCCATCCTTGACTTGTACGCCTTCAGCTTGGCCAGCGGCGCGCGCGACACCGCCCACAGCATCACGTCGTGGTTGGCGAGGTGGACCTGGAAGCCGTTGAAGCCGTCGGCGATCATGGAGCAGGACGGACACCCGGCCTGGAAGTCCGGACCGAACATGAAATGATAGACGAGCAGTTGCGAGCGGCCCCTGAACAGATCGGGCAGCGTGACGGGGCCATCCTCCGTATCGAAACGATAGGCCTTGTCGACGCGCACCCAGGGCAGCGCCTGGCGCCGCTGCGCCAGTTCGTCGCCGCGGCGGGTGAAGTCCTTCTCGGCGGCAAGCAGGTCGAGCCGAGCCTTGAGCCAGTCTTCGCGAGTTCCGGTGAGATGCATGGTCATGTCTGTGTTCCCTTTTGCGTGTTGACCGCGAGACAGACTAGGATCGGCGCGGGAGACACCGGGAGTGACAAGTGTGGCGGGATTTGCATGGACTCGCTGATCTCGGCGGCAGCGCAGGCGCTTGCCGCCGGTGATCCGCTCGGCGCGCTGAACCGCGTCGCGCTGCGCGATGATCCTCCCGCCCTGGCGCTGCGCGGCATCGCCATGGCGCGGCTCGGCGATGTCATCAGGGCGAAGGAGCTGCTGCGGCAGGCGGCGCGGGGCTTCGGCCCCAAGGCGGCCATGGCGCGCGCCCGCTGCGCCGTCGCCGAGGCCGAGATCGCGCTCGCGGCGCGTGATCTGTCGTGGCCGACAAAGACGCTGGCAGAGGCGCGCACGACGCTGGAGCAGCACGGCGACCGCACCAATGCCGCCTACGCGCGCAGCCTCGAGATCCGGCGCATGGTCCTCGTCGGCCAGCTCGACGAGGCCGAGCGCGGACTGGCCGATCTCGATCCCTCGCCGCTGCATCCGGCGGCGCGTACGATCTACGAGCTGATCGTCGCAGGATTGGCCTTGCGCCGTCTGCAGACGAAGGCCGCGCGATCGGCCCTGGAACGCGCGTCGCGCACGGCGCATCGCACGCGCAGCCCTGAGCTGCACGCCGAGATCGAGCGCGCCGCGACGACGTTGTCGGCGCCGGCTGCGCGCCTGACCCGGGATGGCGAGGACCATCTGTTGCAGCTCGACGAGGTCGAGGCGCTGTTTCGATCGGACATGCTGATCCTCGACGCATGCCGGCTGTCGATCCGGCAGGGCGGCCAGATCGTGCCGCTGGCGCGACGACCGGTGCTGTTTGCACTGGCTCGCAGACTGGTCGAGAAGTCGCCTGATGGCGTACCGCGCGCGGAGCTGATTGCGCATGCGTTCCGCGGCAAGGATGCCGACGAGTCGCACCGCGCGCGCCTGCGCGTCGAGATCGGGCGCTTGCGACACCTGCTTCGGGGACTGGCCGAGGTCAATGCGACCAAGGACGGCTTCGCGCTGCGGCCCGGGGGAAATCGGGACGTCGTGGTGCTGGCGCCACCGGTCGAGGACGAGAACGCGCCGGTTCTCGCCTGCCTCGCCGACGGCGAGGCGTGGTCGAGCTCGGGCCTCGCGGTGGCGCTGGGTGAAAGCCAGCGCACGGTCCAGCGCGCGCTGGATACGCTGGCTTCGTCGGGCAAGGTCCAGTCGTTCGGGCGCGGCCGCGCGCAACGCTGGACCTGCACGGTCGTGACCGAATTCGCGACCGCGTTGTTACTCCCGGCCTGGTCCTCACTCGACTAGCGTGCTCCCGTCACAACCGATTGGAAGACCAGCATGACACGAGCAGTAGCAGAGATCATCCGCGAGTACGGACCGTTCGAGGATGTCGAGCGCGTCAATGGCGTCAGCTATGACGGCGAGCAGGTCTGGATCGCGACCGGCCCCAGCATCAAGGCGATCGATCCCACCGATGGCACGGTGCGCAAATCACTCGACATGCCCTCGCATGCCGGCACCGCCTTTGACGGCCGGCACCTCTATCAGATCGCCGAGGATCGCATCCACAAGGTCGATCCCGACAGCGGGCGGGTGCTGGCGACGATTCCCGCGCCATCAGGCGGTGGCGATTCCGGGTTGGCCTGGGCGGAAGGATCGCTCTGGGTCGGCGCCTATCAGGATCGCAAGATCCACCAGATCGATCCGGCGACGGGACAGATCCTGCGCAGCATCCCCTGTACGCGCTTCGTCACCGGCGTCACCTGGGTCGACGGCGAGCTCTGGCACGGCACCTGGGAGGATGACGTCAGCGACATCAGGCGCATCGATCCCGCGACGGGCGAGGTGCTCGATCAGCTCGACATGCCCGCAGGCACCGGCGTCTCCGGCATGGAGTCCGATGGCGGCGACACGCTGTATTGCGGCGGCGGTGGCAGCGGCAAGGTGCGCGCCGTCAGGCGCCCGAAGCGGGCGAGCGGTTAGCGCGCAGGCTCATGCCGTGGAGAGTCCGCGCCTGCGCGCCGACGCCTACTTGCTGAGCGACGTATAGGCGGCCTTGCGGAAATTGGCGTTGGCCTCCTCGCGCGTCTGCAATTGCGGGCCGCCGCCACCCACGGGCTTGGTCGGCGTGATCACCGAGAACAGGACGAAGCCGCCGGCCTTGCGCGGGAAGATGAAGTACTCGGAGATATCCGACTTCTCGCTGTCCTCGCAGGAGGACATGCCGCGGAACACGACCGCACTGTCGACCAGCTCGCTGTTGCGCGCCGAGATGAACTTGCCCTTGCAGTCGCGCGCGTCGTTGCCGACGATGGTGGCCGCGACCTCCAGCCCGTCGAGATTGCGCTGCGGCGGCACGATCCGTACGAAGCCCGTCGCACCGTCCGCCTTCCAGGCGACCCCACCCGCTGTCAGCCACACCGGCCGCTCGCCGCTGCCCAGGATCGATGGGTGCGACAGCGCGGCCTTGAGAATGAAATTGGAGGCGATCTGCATCGCTTCCAGCTGCAGCTCGGGCGAGTCCTCCGACGCGCGCGAAGGCTGCACGCTGGCGGTCGAGGCCGGGGCCGTCGCCGCCGGGCGCTGCGCCGAGGCGGCGCCCGGCTGCACCGTGAAATTCGTCGCCGCCGCTAGGCCGCCGGCATTGATCATGCGCACGCAATTGGCGAGCGACGGCAACAGCACGGACGTGCCGTTCAGATCGAACTGGAACAGGTTGCCCTGTGCGAAGGCCGACATCGTCCGCGCCGCCCGGAACGACTTGATCAGAGTGGAGTCGTTCGGCATCGGCACCACGACCATGTTGGCCGACCAGACCGAGCCCTCGACATTATAGGAGTTGCGGCCGTCGAAGCTCAGGACGATCGGAAATTTCTGTCCCTTCGAGAGCGACCACGTCGGATGAATGAAGGCGAGAGCCCAGTGGTAGGTCGGCAGCGCGAGAACGCCGAAATTGATGCCGCTCTTGTAGCTCGCCGATGCGATGCAGCTCGAGAACTTGCCGGTGCTGTCGTCGGTATAGGCGCCGCCGGACCAGCCCGCGACGGAGACGGTCCCGAATGGCCCTTTCGCCTGCGCGGGAGCATTCTGCAGGAGCAGGCTCAGCGCAGAGATCGCGAACGCAGAGATCAACAACTTCGGGATCGACAACATCGGAGCCGACAACATCCTCCCAAGCATCGCACGCCGTACCGCCATCCCAATTCCCCTTTTTCGCCGCATTGTTGCAATTCCCGCGGCTACGTCAAGTAGAACTCGGCGGCGACCGGCGACCTCAGGGATACGACAAATGGCGTCGATGACGGCCGAGGCCCACGACATCTCGCGGCAGCCGTCCACAGCCCTTCATGGGGGCGTCATCGAACTCCGCTAGCGCTCACGAGGTCTTCAAGCCAAGGGATCTCGCCATGACCACCACGCTGCCCATCCTGGGCGCCGCCCTCTCCGTCAAATCGATTCCGGCCCACGCCGACTGGCTGCTGGAGCGCCAGCGCGATCTCGAGATCCAGGATTTCTTCCGCGCCGATCTGCTCGATAGCGACTGGCGCAGCACCGCCAAGGAAATCAAGTCGATGCTGTCGGGCCATACCGGCCGGCTCGGCATCCACGGCCCGTTCTGGGGCTTCACCATCGCCAGCCACGACCCGATGATCCGCCGCGCCGTCACCAAGCGGCTGTTGCAGGGCCTGGAAGTCGCGGAATTTCTCGGCGCCACGCAGATGGTGATCCACTCGCCCTATACGACCTGGGACTACAACAACATCGACATGCTGTCCGACAATCGCGAGGCGCTGATCGAGCGCGTCCGGGCGACGCTGTCGGATGTCATCGCGTCCGCCGAGCAGGCCAATTGCGAGCTGGTGATCGAGAACATCGAGGACAAGAATCCGCTGGATCGCGTCGGTCTGGCCCGGGCGCTCGGCAGCAGCAAGGTTCGGGTGTCGCTCGACACCGGCCATGCCAACTACGCGCATCATTCCACCGGCGCGCCGCCGGTCGACTACTATGTCGATGCCGCCGGTGACATGCTGACCCACGTCCACCTGCAGGACACCGACGGCTATGCCGACCGCCACTGGGCGCCGGGCGAAGGCAACATCCGCTGGATCGCCGTATTTCGCGCGCTGGCGAAACTCAACTCCAATCCGCGCCTGATCCTCGAACTGCGCAACCACGATCACGTCAAGACCGGCGCGGCGTATCTCGCCTCGCTCGACCTCGCGCAATAAGTCCACGACCTCATTCGCTTCTGACAACCTCGCACCATAGAGAGATTGCCATGACCAAGCTCACCCGCCGCGGCCTGCTCGGCGCCGGCGCCGCGATCGGCGGCAGCTTCATCCTGCCGCGCGTCTCGATCGCGCAAGCCGACAACCGTCCCTCCGTGACCATCGCCGTGCAGAAGGTGACCAACTCCAACGTGCTCGACGTGCTGCGCGAGCAGTCCAATGTCGGCGAGCGCGTGTTCTACTCGTCGCTGTGGGAAGGCCTGATTTCGAAGAACTTCCGCGGCAATCTCGAAGCCGTCCCCGGCCTCGCCACCGAATGGAAGCGGATCGACGACCAGACCGTCGAGCTGAAGCTGCGCCAGGGCGTCAAGTTCCACAACGGCGACGAGATGACGGCCGAGGACGTCGTGTTCTCGTTCAGCCGCGAGCGCATGTTCGGCGACAGCGAGGCCAAGAGCCGCTCGACCATCAAGGCGTTCGAGAAGATCCCGGCGCCGCGCCCGGGCAAGGAGTTGCCGCCGGACGTGATCGGCGTCGCACGCCGGATCTGGCCGGATCTCGTTCGCGTCGATGCGGTCGACAAATACACCGTGCGCTTCGTCAATGCGACGCCGGACGTGACCATCGAAGGCCGCCTGATGCGCTACGGCTCGGACATCATGAGCCGGCGCGGCTGGGAGGAGGCTGCGAGCTATCTCGACTGGGCGCGCAAGCCGATCACCACCGGCCCCTACAAGATCGTCGAGTTCAAGCCCGACGTGTCGCTGACCCTGGAAGCCCACGACGAATATTGGGGCGGCCGTCCGCCGCTGAAGCGCATCCGCTTCCTGGAAGTGCCGGAGGTCGCGAGCCGCATCAACGGGCTGCTGTCGGGCGAGTATCAGTTCGCCTGCGACATCCCGCCGGACCAGATCGCGGGCATCGAGAAGAACACGGCGTTCGAGGTCCAGGGTGGCACCATCCTGAACCATCGCCTGACCGTGTTCGACAAGAACCATCCGCAGCTTGCCAATCCGCTGGTACGCCGCGCCTTCACTCATGCGATCGACCGCCAGGCGATCGTCGACAGCCTGTGGGCCGGCCGCACCCGCGTGCCGAAGGGCCTGCAGTGGGAGTTCTACGACGACATGTTCATCGCCGACTGGAGCGTGCCGGCGTTCGATCCGAAGCTGGCGCAGGACCTGCTGAAGCAGGCCGGCTACAAGGGCGATCCGATCCCCTACCGCCTGCTCAACAACTACTACACCAACCAAGTCGCGACCGCGCAGGTGCTGGTCGAGATGTGGCAGGCTGTCGGGCTCAACGTGCAGATCGAGACCAAGGAGAACTGGTCGCAGATCATGGAGCGCAGCCCGACCCGCGCGGTGCGCGACTGGTCCAACTCGGCCGCCTTCAACGATCCGGTCTCCTCGCTCGTCGCCCAGCACGGCCCGAACGGTCAGCAGCAGCAGATCGGCGAATGGACCAACGCCGAGCTGAACAAGCTGTCGGAGTTCCTGGAGACCTCGACCGATCGCGCCGCGCGCAAGAAGGCGTTCCGCCGCATGCTGGAGATCGCCGAGCGCGAGGACCCGGCCTACACGGTGCTGCATCAGAACGCGACCTTCACCGCCAAGCCGAAGTCGATCAAGTGGAAGGCCGCGCCGGCCTTCGCGATGGACTTCCGCACCGGCAACTACGGAGCGTGATGCCGTGACGCCGCTGGTCAGCATCTCCGACCTCAAGGTCGCCTTCGACGGCACGCACGTGCTGCACGGCATCGATCTCGATATCAGCAAAGGCGAGGCCGTCGGCCTCGTCGGCGAGTCCGGATCCGGCAAGTCGGTGACCTGGCTCGCGGCGCTCGGCCTGTTGCCCGCGAAAGCGAAGGTGGCAGGCTCGGTGCAGCTCGAAGGCCGCGAGCTGCTCGGCGCGTCCGGTGCGGTGCTCGATTCCGTGCGCGGCCGGCGCGTCGCGATGATCTTCCAGGATCCCGCCAGCGCGTTGAATCCGGTTCTGACCATCCGGCGTCAGCTGTGTGAAAGCCTCGCATTGCATCGCGGACTGCGCGGCGAAGCCGCGCGGATCGAGGCGCTCCGGCTGCTCGATCTGGTCGGCATTCCCGACGCGCCCAGGCGGCTGTCGGCCTACCCGCACGAATTCTCCGGCGGCCAGGTCCAGCGCATCATGATCGCGATGGCGCTCGCCGGCCAGCCGGACCTCCTGATCGCCGACGAGCCGACCACCGCGCTCGATGCCACCATCCAGGCGCAGATCCTCGATCTGCTGTCGGCCATCCGGCGCGAGTTCAACATGGCGATGGTGCTGATCAGCCACGATCTCGGCGTCGTCGCCGAGAATTGCGACCGCGTCTGCGTCATGTATGCGGGCCGCATCGTCGAGCGCGCGCCCGCATCGCGGCTGTTCGATGATCCCTGGCACCCTTACGCGCAGGGTCTGATCGGCGCGCTGCCGCCGCTCGATGGTGTCAGACGTCGGCTGCAGGCCATTCCCGGCACGGTTCCGGATCCGCGCGCGCTGCCGAGCGGCTGCGCCTTCGCGCCGCGCTGCAGCTTCGCCGGCGACGGCTGTCATGCCGGCGTGCCGCCGCTGGCGCCGTTCGAGCCGGACCGCGCGGTGGCCTGCCTGCGGCCGCAGCGCGTGCCGGTGGGGCTCGCCGCCGAATGACCGCCCCGCTCGTCGAGGTCCTCGGGATCTCGCGCACCTATCGGATGCGGTCGGGCCTGTTCGGACGTGCCGCATCCGTCCACGCCGTCGATGGCTTGAGCTTCGGCATCGCCAAAGGCGAAACGCTCGGCATTGTCGGCGAATCCGGCTCGGGCAAATCCACCACCGGGCGAATGGCGCTCGGGCTGGAGTCCCCGGACCAGGGCAGCGTGCGCTTCGATGGCGCGCCGATTGCAACGCTCGGATCGTCCGCCTGGCGCGCGCAACGCGCGCGCATGCAGATGATCTTCCAGGATCCGCTCGGCGCGCTCGACCGCCGTCTTTCCGTCGCAGATCAGATCCGCGAGCCGCTCGACATCCACAAGATCGGGACCGCCGCCGAGCGCGACGACCGCGTGCACGAGCTGCTGCAATCGGTCGATCTCAACGACAGCCATGGCCGGCGCTATCCCGGCGCATTGTCCGGCGGCCAGCGCCAGCGCATCGTGCTGGCGCGGGCGCTGGCGACCAGGCCGGACTTCCTCGTCTGCGACGAGCCGGTCTCCGCGCTCGATGTCTCGATCCAGGCCCAGGTCGTCAACCTACTGATCGATCTCCAGGCGCGGCTCGGACTGACCATGCTGTTCATCAGCCACGATCTGCGCGTCGTCAGGCAGATCAGCCGCAAGGTCGCGGTGATGTATCTCGGCCGGATCGTCGAATATGGCGATGCGGACGATCTGTTCGCGCGCCCGCAGCATCCTTACACGCAGGCGCTGGTGTCGGCCTCGCCGGCTCCCGGCCGCCGCAGCACGAACCGGATCGTGCTGACGGGCGATCCGCCCAATCCGGCCGCGCGCCCCTCCGGCTGCGCCTTCCACCCGCGCTGCCGCCATGCAACAGCCCGCTGCGCAGCCGAGGTGCCCCAGCTCGTTGCGCTCGACGACCAGCGGCAGGTGGCGTGCCATCTCACGACCGGCGCGCGCCCGAAGACCCAGGATGCCGCCTGATGCTGCGCTATTTCGCCATCCGCCTGTCGCGCGCGTTGCTGACGATCGCGCTCGTCGTCACCTTCGCCTTCATCGTGCTCCGGCTGTCGGGCGATCCGGCGCTGATGATCATGGGGCCGGAAGCGCCGCCCGAGGTGATCGCCGCATTCCGCAAGGCCTGGGGCCTCGATCATCCGATCTGGGTGCAATATCTCGACTACTTCAAGGCGATCGGTCAGGGCGAGCTCGGCCGCTCGATGCGCGACGGCCGCCCTGCGATACAGCTCGTGCTCGAGCGCATCCCGGCGACCTTGGCGCTGACGATTCCCGCGTTCCTGATGAAGGTGCTGCTCGGCATTCCTGCCGGCATCTATGCAGCGCTGCATCGCGGCTCCGCGATCGACCGCGCGGTGATGATCACCGCGGTCGCCGGCTTCACCGTGCCGAGCTTCGTGCTGGCGCTGCTGCTGGTGCTGATCTTCGCCGTGCAGCTCGGCTGGCTGCCCTCAGGCGGACAGGATTCATGGCGCCATGCCATCCTGCCGATCGTGACCCTCGGCTTCGGCGGCGCCGCGGTGCTCGCCCGCTTCACGCGCAGCGCGATGCTGGAGATCCTGGGCCAGCCCTATATCCGCACCGCGTCCGCCAAGGGCGTGCCGTGGCGCCGTGTCATCACCGATCACGCGCTGCCGAACGCCGCCATCCCGACGGTCACCATCCTCGGCTTCATGGTCGGTAGCCTGATTGCCGGCGCCGTCGTGGTCGAGAGCGTGTTCTCCTGGCCCGGCGTCGGCCGGCTGCTGGTCGTCGCCGTCGCCAATCGCGACCTCGCGGTCGTGCAATGCATCCTGCTGCTGGTGGCGATGACGATGGTGACCTCGAACCTGATCGTCGATTTTCTCTACGGCCTGCTCGATCCGCGGCTGCGCAGCAAGGGAGCGGAGGCATGACCGACGTCGCAATGAAGGCACCGGCCGCGCGGCGGCTGCGCTGGCCGAACGTTCCCGTCTCCGTCATCATCGCCGTGGGCTGGATCGCAGCGATGCTCGTGCTTGCGGCGTTCGCCGATCAGCTGGCGCCCTACGGCTTCACCAAATTCGACCTGCGCAATCGCCTGTCCCTCCCGGGCAATCCGGCGCACTGGCTCGGCACCGACGAGCTCGGTCGCGACGTGCTGTCGCGCCTGATCGTCTCGATCCGGATCTCGCTGCTGATCGCGTTCGGCGCGACGGCGATCTCCGCAATCGCCGGCACCACGCTCGGCTTCCTCGCCGCGCATTTTCGCGGCCTGGTCGAGCAGGCGGTGCTGATGCTGGCCGACTTCCAGGCCAGCATGCCGTTCCTGATCCTGGCGCTCGCCGTGCTCGCCTTCCTCGGCAACTCGCTGCCGCTGTTGATCGGGCTGATGGGACTGTTCGGCTGGGAGCGCTATGCGCGCATCGCGCGGGGTCTCGCGATCTCGGCCAACGCGCAGGGCTATGCCGCCGCCGTGCGTCAGCTCGGCGCCACGCCGCAGCGCGTCTACCTCAAGCACATCCTGCCGAACATCGCCTCGACCCTGATCGTGTCGATGACGCTGGTGTTCCCGGAGGTCATCCTGCTGGAGTCCGGCCTGTCGTTCCTCGGACTCGGCGTGCAGCCGCCGATGACGAGCCTCGGCAACATGGTCGGCTATGGCCGCGAGTACCTCACGCGCGCGCCGTGGATCATGCTGGCGCCGGCGATCACCATCGTAGTGACCACGCTCGCGGTGTCCGTGATCGGCGACTGGCTGCGTGACAAGCTGGATCCGACGCTGCAATAGCGCGCCTCAGTGGCGGGCATCCTCGCTCGCAGCGGCGCCGTGCTCGCAGACGATCAGCGTACGCCCGGTCTGCTCGCACGCAAGCGCGGCCCATTTCGAGGCTTCCTGCAACCAGAGATGGCGGCGCGCCGGATCGCGCTCAGCTTCCTCGCGACAGCTGGACGCTGCCGCCAAACATGCCGATTTCCTATCCATGCGTCAGCGTCCGACAGATCAACGCCCCCGGCACTAACACAGGATAACGCGCCCTGAGGTTGTGATCAACGCCGGCCGGCATCGGACGCGTCGGCATAGCGCATCGGCAAGGAATGATGCGCGTGACAGGCGGCCACCGCAGCGTGACCGAACGCAACCGCAATCTGGTGCAGGTCGGTGACGACGTCTCCGATCCCGTAAAGCGCGTCCACACCGCAGCGCTGCTTGGCGTCGACCTCCAGAAATCCATCGGCGGTGTGGCGCGCGCCGAGCGCGATCGCGAGCTCCGAGCGAACATCGGCGCCCATTGCAGGGTAAACGATCTCGAACCGTTCGCTGCCGCCGTCGACGAATGACGCCTCGATCTCACCGTCGCGGCGTTGCAGCGCATGAAGCGGCGGCGTCACCCGGACGCCGGCTGCGGCCAGCTCTCGTCTCCTGACGTCATCACGCGCGTCGCCGACCGGGATCAAGGCGACGTCGGAACTATAGACGCGCATGAACAGCGCTTTGCCGGCAGCGTGGCCGATCTCGCCGACGATCGCAATCTTGCGGCCGATCGTCTCGAACCCGTCGCAGACCGGGCAATAGCGCAGCTCCCCCGCGCGGACAGCCCCGGTCCAGTCAGCCAGCGGCGTCTGCCTGTCGACGATCCCGGTCGCGAGGATCACCCGCTGCGCCGTGAGTGTTCCCCGTTCATGCGCAGCGATGATGCCGCCGTCGCACTTCTCGAGTACGTTTACCGTGCTCCTGATAATGGGCACGTCGAGCTCCTCCACCTGCTGCTGCATCCGTTTCAGCAGTTCGCCTCCCGGAAGACCGTTCGGGAACCCCGGCAGGTTATGACTGCGCGGGATCAACGCTGCGCGCGATGCGCCGCTGTCCACCACGACGGCACGACGCCGGAACCGTGCCAGATAGATTGCGGCCATCAACCCCGCCGGCCCCCCGCCGACAATCAGAATCTCCGCATGCATCGCCGTACTCGTGTTTGTCAGATCCGACGTGGTCCCCGCGGCAAAAGGTTTCGAGCAGTAAGGTTCCTGCAGAGCGTCGATCCGCTACGGGAACTCGCACGAGCGCGGAACGCAGATGGAACCGTTTACGGCGATCCGACGTTAACTTATGTCGCTGCTGCGGCGGAAAAGCCGTGCAAACTTGGCAGCGAGGGGGATTTTCTGCGAGGGCGCGTGGATGCGATTTGTGAATTCGACTGACGAGAGCTTGATGGCGTACTACGAAAGCGTCCGCAAGCAGGTCGCCGCCGATAGCCGGATCGGCGGTCCCTATCGACTGATTGGCGAGCGCGCCAAGCAATATGCCCAGGAGCTCCAGGCCGAGATGCGGCGCCGGCAATTGCGCTTCACGCCGATCGAGTGGCCGAATTAACTGAATGATTTAAACCGGAGCATGCATCACATCGATGCACGCCTTCGAAACGCGCTGATACGCCGGTGTTAGTTATTGCGCCCTCTCCCCTTGTGGGAGAGGGCATGTAGGACCGCTCGGCAAACTCGGTTGGGTGAGGGGTCTCTCACAACGAGCGCATTTTTGGAGAGAAACCCCTCACCCAACCGCGTTCGGGAATAGGCCGGCGCTGCCCTCTCCCACAAGGGGAGAGGGCGCTGTATCGGGCAGGGTCAGTGCGGACCCAATTGGACGCGTAGCGCCGCTCACTCCCAACTCCAGCTCGCAAAATCGTTCTCGAACTGCGGCACGTCCTTCCAGACGCCCTTGAGCTTCTTGTTGATGATCGTGATCCATTGCGGCTGGAACAGGAAGCCGGCGGCAGCATCGGTCGCCAGCATGCGCTGCGCGTCGCCGAGCAGCTTGGCGCGCCCGGCCTCGTCAGGCGTGTCGACGATCGACTGATAGAGCTTGTCGAAGGCCTCCGACTGATAGCCGAAATAGTAGTTCTTCTCGGTGAACTTCACGAGATCGAACGGCTCGACGTGCGAGACGATCGTCAGGTCGAAATCGTGCGGGCCGTTGAAGACCTGCGACAGCCACGCCGCCCATTCGAGGTTCTCGATCTTGGCGACGATGCCGACCTTGGCCAGTTGCGCCGCGAGCACCTCGCCGCCCTGCCGCGCATAGGCCGGCGGGGGCAGCCGCAGCGAGAGTTGCAGCGGCGTGGTCACGCCGGCCTCGGCGAGCAGCTTCTTGGCCTTCTCCGGGTCGTAGGGATTGATGTCGGTGGTGTCGACATAGCCGAGCGAGCCCGGCACGTAGAAGCTGCCGATCGGCGTGCCCAGCCCGTCGACGGCGCCTTCGATCATCGCCTTGCGGTCGATCGCGGCGAGGATGGCGCGGCGGACGCGGACGTCGTCGAGCGGCTTCTTCTTGTTGTTGATGGTGACGATGGTCTTCGCTTTGGAGCCGCCGATCAGCACCGTGAAGCGCGGGTCCGCCTTGAACTGCGCGAGCGTGCGGGCCGAGGTGCCGCGGGGAAACGCATCGACGTCGCCGGACAGCAAGGCCGCGACCTGCGCCGCCGGATCGGAGATGAAGCGGATGGTGACCTTGGACAGCTTGACGGCCGCAGCGTTGCGATAGTCGGGCCATTTGTTCAGGGTCAGCGAGGAGCCCTTGGCCCAGGCGCCCAGCGTATAGGGACCGGTGCCAACCGGCTGCGTCGCATTGGTCGGCGCGCTCTTCGGCTCGACGATCGATGCGGTGGCCTGTCCGAGCAGGAACGGCAGATTGGGCTCGGAATGTTTCAGCTTGATCTCGATCGTCTCGGCATCGGGGGCCGCCACCTGCTCCATCGCCTGGAACAGCGCCTTGTCCTTGTTGGTGCTGTTGGCGGCGCCGGCGCGCTCGAAGGAAAACTTCACCGCGGCGGAATCGAACGCCTCGCCGTTCTGGAATTTCACGCCCTTAACGAGCTTGAAGGTGTAGCTCTTGAGGTCGGAGGACGCCTTCCAGCTCGAGGCCAGCAGCGGTGACACCGAGCCGTCCTCGTTGATCTTGGTCAGCGTCTCGTAGACGTTGTAGAGCGTGACCTCGGCGATCGCCGCCGCGGCGGCGCTGGTCGGATCCAGCCCCGGCGGCTCCAGCGTCATGCCGACGACGACGCTGTCCTTCTTGCTCTGCGCCGAGGCGGGCGCAACCGCCGCGACGAGCGCGGCCAAAGCGATGATCGTTAGTCTTTTCAACATTGTTTTGTTTCTCCCGGGGCGGAACAAAATACGCGTCAAAGCGGCTTCGAGACAAGGGGCTGGTGCGGTTCTGAAACGAGCGGAGGCAGCGCCATCACGCTCTCCGCCTTGTGGCAGGCCGCAGAATGATGTGCCGTGAGCGCCCGCAGGGCGGGAGCGACCTCCCGGCAATGCGCATCGGCGAGCGGACAGCGCGGCGCATAGGCGCATCCTGCCGAGCCGAAGGACTGCGAGGCGATCGCGACGCTCTGGCGTCGGCGCCTGACCGCGCCCGCCTGCGCCTGCGGCACCGCGTCCAGCAACGCCCGCGTATACGGATGCGCGCATTGCCCGAACAGATCCTCCGGCCGCCCCCGCTCGACGATGCGGCCGAGATACATCACCGCCACCTCGTCGCAGAGATAGTCGACGACCGCGAGATCGTGGCTGATCAGGACGTAGCTGAGGCCGAACTGCTCCTGCAGATCCTGCATCAGATTGAGCACCTGCGCCTGGACCGAGACGTCGAGCGCGGAGACCGGCTCGTCGGCGACGATCAGTTTCGGCTGGGTGATCAGCGCGCGCGCGATCGCGATGCGTTGGCGCTGGCCGCCGGAGAATTCGTGCGGATATTTGTCGATGTCGGCGTCGCGCAACCCGACCTGACGCAGCACGCTGGCGACCCGGACGCGCAGGGTTTCGCGGTCTGGGTTTTCCAGGGCTGTCAGCGGCTCCGCGACGATGCGGGCGACGGTCTGGCGCGGATCGAGCGATCCGTAGGGGTCCTGGAACACCATCTGGAATTCGCGGCGGGCGCGCCGCAACTCATCCGCCGAAACACAATGGAGATCGCGTCCAGCCATCAGCACCGATCCCGATGACGGCTTCTCCAGCGCCATGATCAGCCGCGCCAAGGTCGACTTGCCGGAGCCGGACTCGCCGACGATGCCGAGGCTCTGACCCGCCATCAACGACAGCGACACGCCGTTCAGCGCGAGCACCTCGCCGGGCGACCGCAGCAGGCTCTCGCGCGGCAGCGTGTAGCGCTGCACGAGATCCCTGACCTCGAGCAGCGGCGTCGTCGCCGACATCTTCGCTGCGGTGCTCAAGCGATCACTCCCGCCGGGTCACGCGAGAGAGCGGCATCGGTGCGGATGCAGCGGACGCCGTGCCCGGCGCCGATCTCGCTCAGCGACGGCAGCGCCGCGCGGCAGGCATCGACGACCAGCGTGCAGCGATCGGCGAACGGACAGCCGGCCGGCAGATCGGCGAGTTCCGGCACGGTCCCCGCGATGGTCGCGAGCCGCGTGCCCCTGCGGGCGCCGAGCCGCGGCCGCGCCCGGAACAGGCCCTGGGTGTAGGGATGGCCCATACGCGAGAACACGGCATCGGTCGTGCCGCTCTCCACCACCGTGCCGCCATACATCACGATCATGCGCTGGACGTTCTCGGCGATGACGCCGAGATCGTGCGAGATCAGGATCATCGCCATGCCACGCTCGGCGACGAGATCGGCGATGAGATCGAGGATCTGGCGCTGGATGGTGACATCGAGCGCGGTGGTCGGCTCGTCGGCAATCAGCACGTCGGGACTGCAGGCGAGCGCCATCGCGATGGTGACGCGCTGGCGCTGGCCGCCGGAGAACTGGTGCGGATAGGCGTCGTAGCGTCGCGCAGGATCCGGCAGGCCGACGCGGTCGAGCAGCGCGATCGCCTGCCGCTTTGCCTCCGTCGCCGAGCAGCCGGTGTGCCGCAACAGCGGCTCCGCCACCTGATGCCCGATCGTGTGCATCGGGTTGAGCGCGGTCATCGGCTCCTGGAAGATCATGCTGATGCGGTTGCCGCGCAGCTTGCAATAGTCGGCATCAGCGAGACCGACCAGCTCGCGGCCATCGAGCCTGATGCTGCCGCTGACGTCGGCGCTGTCGGGCAGCAAACCCAGCAGCGCCAGCGCCGTGATCGACTTGCCGCAGCCGGATTCGCCGACGATGCCGAGCGTCTCGCCGCGCCGGAGCGTGAAGGAGACCTCGCGCACCGCCTTGGCCGGGCCGCGGCTGGTGGTGAGCTGAATGCCGAGATCGGCGACATCGAGCAGAGGCGCATCGGCGGCCATCATCGCTGCCTCGCCAGCCGGGGATCGAGCAGGTCGCGCAGACCGTCGCCGAGCAGATTGAGGCCGAGCACGGCCAGCGCAATCGCGGCGCCCGGATACACCGCAAGGCTCGGCGACTGGAACAGCAGGGTCTGCGCGTCGTTCAGCATGCGCCCCCAGGACGGCTGCGGCGGCTGCGTGCCCAGGCCGAGATAGGACAGCGCGGCTTCCGCCAGGATCGCGAGCGCGAACTGGATCGTCGCCTGCACGATCAGGATCGACAGGATGTTCGGCAGCACGTGCTCGATGGTGATGCGGACGCGGCCCTTGCCGGCGGCGCGGGCCGCCAGGATGAACTCGCGCGCCCAGATCGCGCCGGCCGAGCCGCGGGTGACGCGCACGAACACCGGGATCTGGAAGATGCCGATGGCGGTGATCGAGGTCACCATGCCCGGCCCGATCACCGCCGCCAGCATGATCGCCGACAGCACCGCGGGAAAGGCGAAGGTGAAGTCGCTGAAGCGCATGATCACCTCCTCGGTCCAGCCGCGCTGCGCGGCGGCGATCAGCCCGAGACAGACGCCGCAGGTGAGGCCGATGCCGACCGCGATGATGCCGACGAGAATGGTCGCGCGCGCGCCGACCAGCAGCAGCGAGACGATGTCGCGGCCGAGCACGTCGGTGCCGAGCCAATGCGCCGATGACGGCGGCCGCAGCTTCGATGCGACGTCGATCTCATAGGCCGACCACGGCGTCCAGACCAGCGACAACAGCGCGGCGCCGAGCACGAGCAGACACAGGAGCGCGCCGACGACAAAGCTGCGATGACGCAGCGCGCGGCGCCAGAAGGCATTTGGTGCAGGCGCTGTGCCGGCTTGAGCGATCACCGACGGCCTCACAGCTCGTGCACCTTGATGCGCGGATCGATCACCGCATACAGCACGTCGACCACGAAATTGACGACGATGACCATCGCCGCCAGCAGCATCACGCAGTTGCGGACCACGATGAGATCGCGATTGGCGATCGACTGGAAGATGAGACGCCCAAGTCCCGGCAGATAGAACACGTTCTCGATGACGATCGTGCCGGCCAGCAGATTGGCGAATTGCAGGCCCATCACCGTCAGCACCGGGATCATCGCGTTGCGCAGCACGTGCTGCCACAGCACCTCGCGTTTGGTCAGGCCCTTGGCGCGCGCGGTGCGGACGAAATCCTCGCGCAGCACGTCGAGCACGGCCGAGCGCGTCACCCGCGCCAGGATCGCCGCCTGCACCACCGCGAGCGCCACCGCCGGCAGCAGCAGCGAGCGCAAGCCGGGCCAGATGCCGTCCTCCCAGCCGGGGAAGCCGCCGGCCGACAGCCATTGCAGCTTCACCGCGAACAGCAGGATCAGCAGGATCGCGAACCAGAAGTTCGGCAAGGCGATGCCGATCTGGGTCAGCGACATCACACCGACGTCGCCGATCCGGTTGTGATTGGCGGCGGTGTAGATGCCGGCCGCCAGCGCCAGCACCGTGGTCAGCCCCATCGCCAGGATCGCGAGCGGAATGGTCATCGTCAGCCGCTCACCGATCAGCTCGGCCACCGGCGTGCCATAGGCATAGCTGTTGCCGAGATTCCCGCTCACCAGGCCGCCCAGCCAGTGCAGATAGCGCAGCGCCAGCGGCTGATCGAGCCCGAGCTTGACCGTGAGCGCCCTGACCGCGTCGGGCGAGGCATCCGCGCCCATCAGCATCTGGGCGGCGTTGCCCGGCAGGGCGTCGAGCACCAGGAAAATGATCAACGACGCGCCGACCAGGGTCGCGAGCAAGGTCAGGCATCGCCGCAGCAGAAACACGCTCATTCGCGCCGGGACTCCGGTTTTCGGCGGCCGCACGTTCCACAGCTTTCGGTTCTGATGCAAGCCCGTTGCCTGCATGATCGTCCCTCGCCGGTGCAGGGCACCGCCCCGACGGCCATGGCAGTGCCGGCTTGATCCCGGTCAACGGCCGGCGGCCGGCAACCTGCATCATGCGATCCAGCGCAACCGAGCAGGACGCCTCACGTCATGACCAACCGTCCGAGCTTCCTCTGGGGCGCGTCGACCTCGGCCTTTCAGATCGAGGGCGCCGCCCATCTCGACGGTCGCGCCGACAGCATCTGGGATGTCTATTTGCACGTCCCCGGCCGGATCAAGACCAACGACACCGCGGAGACCGCCTGCGATCACTACCACCGCTTCGCTGAGGACGTTGCGCTGATGCGCAACCTCGGCCTGAACGCGTACCGGTTTTCGACCGCGTGGCCGCGGCTGCTGCCGCAGGGACGAGGCGCTGCCAACGAAGCCGGTCTTGCCTTCTACGACCGCCTGATCGACACGCTGCTGGCCGCGGAAATAGAGCCGTGGCTCTGCCTCTATCATTGGGACCTGCCGCAGGCGCTGGAGGCGCTCGGCGGCTGGCAGAACCGCGACATCGCCGGCTGGTTCGCCGACTACGCCGCGCTGGTGGCGCGGCGCTATGGCGACCGTGTCAAGCGCTTTGCAACCTTCAACGAACCCTGCGTGTTCACGCTGTTCGGCTACGGCCTCGGATGGCATGCGCCGGGGATCGCCGACAAGGCGGCGCTGCACAAGGCGATCCACCACGTCAATCTCAGCCATGGTCGCGCCGTCGACGTGCTGCGCAGAGACGTGGCCGGCGCCTCCATCGGCGCGATTCACAACCGCCAGCCCTGCTATCCCTGCACGAGCAGTCCCGCCGACGCTGCGGCGGCCCTGCGGCTCGCGGCCTATTGGAACGACGCCTTTCCGGTCCCGCAAGCCTTTGCCAGCTACCCGCCGGAGCTGCTCGACGCGATTTCGCCTTATATCGCGCCCGGCGACATGGCGCAGATCGCCCGGCCGGTCGACTGGTTCGGGCTCAATCACTACTCGCCGCATTACGTCAGGGACGGCACCAACCTGATCGGCGCCAGCTTCGGCCCGGCGCCGGAGACCGTGCCGCGCAGCGCGATCGGCTGGCCGGTGGTGCCCGAGGCGTTCCGCGACACGCTGCTGGACATCCACCAGCGGTTCCACCTGCCGATCTACGTGCTGGAGAACGGCACCGCGGCGAACGACGTGATCGATGCCTCCGGCCACATCCAGGACGACGACCGGACCAGCTACCTCAAGGCCTATACGGCGGCCATGGAACAGGCGATCCGAGCGGGCGCCGACGTGCGCGGCTATTTCGTGTGGTCGCTCTTGGATAATTTTGAATGGGGGGCAGGCTATTCGCAGCGTTTCGGCATTGTCTATGTCGACCACGCCACGCAGCGCCGCATTCCCAAGGCATCGGCGCGATGGTATGCGGAGATGATTGCGGCTCGGCGGGCCCTGGCGCACGCTGCCGAGCCGCACAAATGGACGGAAAGCGGCTAAAGGAATGAGCGATCGCGTTCTTCTGGGAGACATCGGCGGCACCAATGCGCGCTTCGCGCTGCTCGACGGCAGCACGATCGGCGACGTCGCGCACCTGAAGGTCGCGGACTTCCCGACCATCACCGACGCGATCGCCGATTTCCTGGCGCGCCACGCGGCCGGCGGCGCGCCGTCCACGGCCGTGCTCGACATCGCCGGCCCGATCGAGCGCAATCGCGGCATGCTGACCAACTCGACCTGGGTCATCGACGGCGCCGAGCTGGCCGCCCGGTTCAATCTGCGCTCGGCAAAGCTCCTCAACGATTTCGAGGCGGTGGGCTGGTCCCTGCCCGCGCTGCATCCGGACGATCTGTTTCCGCTCGGCGGCAGCGCAGCGGTCGATGGCGCGCCGATGCTGGTGATCGGCCCTGGCACCGGGTTCGGCGCGGCCTGCTATCTGCCGGGCGACGGCCGTCCGACGGTGGCCGTCACCGAGGCCGGCCATGCGACCCTTCCGGCCACGACGGCGCGCGAGGCTCTGGTGCTGGCGAAGATGCGCGAGCGCTTCGGCCATGTCTCGATCGAGCGCGCCTTGTCCGGCATGGGACTGGAGAACGTCTACCGGGCGGTCGCCGCCGTCGACGGCGTCACGGTGCCATCGCGCGATGCTGCCGCCATCACCCACGCCGCGCTCGACGGCAGCTGCGCCACCTGCCGCGCCACGCTCGACATGTTCTGCGCCTGGCTCGGTGCCGTCGCCGGCAATCTCGCGCTGACCTTCTGCGCCCGTGGCGGCGTGTACATCGCCGGCGGCATCCCGCCGCGTTTTCCGGACTATTTTGCAAAGTCCGATTTCCGCAGGCAGTTCGAGAGCAAGGGGCGCTATGACAGCTATCTGCGGCCGATCCCCGTGCATCTCGTCACCAAGCCCGACATCAGCTTCCTCGGCCTCAAATCGTTCCATGAGTCCGGCATCACCGCGAGCGGCGGCGCGTCCGCGCACTGACATCCCATGAGCGACATTGTCACGATCACGCCGAACCCGGCCGTCGACGTCTCGACGACCGTCGAGCGGATCGTGCCCGTGGCCAAGCTGCGCGGGACGACGCAGCAGCGTGATCCCGGCGGCGGCGGCATCAACGTCGCCCGCGTCATCACCCGTCTCGGCGGCGATGTCGCCGCGCTCTATCCGGTGGGCGGACCGACCGGCGTGCTGCTGAGGCAGCTCGTCGACACGGAAGGCGTCAGCAGCCTGACCTGGACCACGGCCGAGGACACGCGCGAGGACTTCTTCGTCCAGGAGCGCGCGACCGGCCAGCCCTATCGCTTCATCCTGCCCGGGCCTGCGCTGACCGAGCCCGAGTGGCAGGCGGGTCTCGCGCTGCTCGGCGGGCTCGATCCGTTTCCGCGCTTCGTTGTCGGCAGCGGCAGCCTGCCGCGCGGCGTGCCGACCGACTACTACGCCCGCTTGGCCGCGGTCGCACGAGCGCGCGGCGCGCAATTCATCCTGGATACGTCCGGCCCGGCGCTGGCCGCGGCCGTTGCCGGCGGGGTCGACCTGATCAAGCCGTCGCTGCACGAGATGCGCGACCTCGTCGGCGGCGAGCCGTCGGACGCAACCGCGTGGGAGCAGGCGGCCCGCGTCCTGATCATGAACGGCAAGGTCGGAATGATCGCCCTGACCATGGGTCATCTCGGGGCGCTGCTGGTCACGCCCGAGCGCGTGCTGCGTGCCCAGCCGCTGACGATGGTGCCGGTCAATGCCGTCGGCGCCGGCGACAGCTTTCTCGGCGCGCTGGTGGCGAAGCTTGCCGCGAGCGAGCCGCTCGAGGACGCGTTTCGCTTCGCCGTCGCCGCCGGGGCCGCCGCGCTGCTGCGCACCGGGACTGCGCTGTGCGACCCCGCCGATGTCAGCCGTCTGCTGGCTGACGTGCGGCTCGAGACGGCGTGACCTCCGTCCCCACATCCCCGTTGAGCCGGTCGAGCGACAGCAGCAGGCCGCCGACGCGCTCCAGCGACGACATCCAGTCGGCGACCCGGCTGTAATTGTCGACCAGCCAGTTGAACGAGCCCTGCACCAGCGTGAACGCGGCCGCAGCCTGCGTCAGCTCGCCGAGCGTCATCTCGCCGCCGAGGAATTTCGGCGCGCACAGCACCAGCCCGATGATCGGCGCGAGCAGGCTGTTGGTGTGCGAGACCAGGGTCGTGCGCATGAGCTGCCAGCATAGCCGCTTCCACTGCCGGATGGCGCGATCGAGCGCCAGCCACAGCCCGGCGATGACGCTGCGCTCCTCCCGCTTCGGCGTGACGCCTTCGCCGATGTCGCGCAGCAGATGCGCCGCCGTGATCAGCTCCGACTCGGCCTGATTCTTGACCTGGATGACGTGCGTCAGCGGCCGGCCGACCCACAGCATCGCGCCGGTGACGAGCCCGGAATAGACGGCGACGCTGACGACCAGATAGCCGGGAATCCACAGCTGGATTCCCGCGACCGCAAAGCCGATGGGGCCGCCGACCTGCCACAGCACCTGCACGAAGATGATCGCGGTCAGCACCGACGAGATCAGGTTGACGGCGAAATCGACCGGCGCGTCGGTGGCGATGCGGACGTCCTCGGCGATCCGGTATTCGGGAATCTTCTGCCCGCCCTGCACCGTGGCGAGCCGCGCGTAGCGGTCGTTCTCGACCCAATAGTCGATCACCTTGGCCGCCATCCATTGCCGCCAGTTGCGCTGCATCGCCATGCGGCCCCACACCGAGGCGACCGCCAGCACGACGCTCGCGGCACACAACGGGACGAGCAGAATCGCCTGGTGACGCAGCCGCGCCGGATCGCGGCTCTCCAGCGCGTCGAAGAAATCCCTGTTCCAATAGTTGAAGCGAAACTGGACATAGAGCTGCAGCACGACGATGCCGACCAGCACCGCGCACAGCAGCCACACGCGCCAGGCCGCCCATCCGCGCCAGAAGTTCCGCGCGGTCAGCCAGAAGCGCGACCACTGCCGATCGCCGTCCTCGTTCTCGTCGTCGGCCATGTCAGCGGGTCGGAGATCGTCGGGTTCATCGGCAGCGAACGGTTGCCGCTGGGGAACTTCTGTCATGGAATCATCTAAGGAGCCGCGGCCCCATCCCGCTTGATCTTGCGCAAGGCCGGCGCCGCGCGGCAGGACAAACTGAGCTTTGCAGTGCGGGAGACACGTCATGACGGCATCCGGCTACATCCGCTGGTTCAAGGACCTTCGCATCGAGGACGTGCCGGAGGTCGGCGGCAAGACCGCCTCGCTCGGCGAGCTCTATTCGGCGCTGGCACCGCAGGGCGTGCGGGTGCCCAACGGCTTCGCGCTGACGGCCGCGAGCTATCGCGACGCGCTGCGCGCAACCGGCGCCGACGACGAACTGCGCAAGCTGCTCGACGGCCTCGACAAGCGCCGCATCGCCGATCTCGCCAGGCGCGCGGCGAAAGCCCGCGCGATCGTGTTCGCGGCGACCGACCGCGACGACCTGCGGCGCGAGGTCACCAAGGCCTACAAGCAGCTGGAGCAGGAATATGGCCGCGGCGTCGCCGTCGCGGTGCGCAGCTCGGCCACGGCCGAGGACCTGCCGAATGCCAGCTTCGCGGGTCAGCACGAGAGCTTCCTCAACATCCGCGGGCCGAAGGATCTGTTCGAGACCTGTCGCCGCTGCTTCGCC
Source organism: Bradyrhizobium aeschynomenes (assembly GCF_013178945.1). Classification (GTDB taxonomy): domain Bacteria; phylum Pseudomonadota; class Alphaproteobacteria; order Rhizobiales; family Xanthobacteraceae; genus Bradyrhizobium; species Bradyrhizobium aeschynomenes. The sequence goes on along the minus strand of NZ_JABFDM010000001.1, from coordinate 109,539 downwards.
TCGCTCTACACGGATCGCGCGATCTCCTACCGCATCGACAATGGCTTTGCGCACGAGAAGGTCGCGCTGTCGGTCGCGGTCATGAAGATGGTGCGTTCGGATCTCGCGGCCAGCGGCGTGATGTTCTCGCTCGACACCGAAAGCGGCTTTCGCGACGTCGCCTTCATCACCGGCGTCTATGGCCTCGGCGAGACCATCGTGCAGGGCACGGTCGACCCGGACGAGTTCTACGTCCACAAGCCGACCTTTGCAGCCGGCTTCCGAAGCGTGCTGTCGCGCCGGCTCGGCGCCAAGACCAAGCGCATGGTCTACGCCAAAGCGGGTGCGCGCGGCGCGCCGACGCGCACAGAGGCGACGCCGCCGGCCGACCGGGCGAAATTCTGCATCGGTGATTCCGACGTGCTCGAGCTGGCGCAGGCCACCATCACGGTCGAGCAGCACTACTCGCAGAAGGCCGGACGACCGACGCCGATGGATATCGAATGGGCCAAGGACGGCCGCGACGGCGCGCTCTACATCATCCAGGCGCGCCCCGAGACGGTGGCGTCGCAGCGGCGGCCGGATGCGATCGAGACCTTCGCGCTGAAGAAGACCGGCAAGGTGTTGGCGACCGGCCGCGCCGTCGGCGAAAAGATCGCCGCCGGCAAGATCCGCCTGATCCGCACGGCCAAGGACCTGAGCGCCTTCCGGCCCGGCGAGGTGCTGGTGGCGGCCTCGACCAGCCCAGACTGGGAGCCTGTCATGAAGACGGCAGCCGCGATCGTCACCGATCATGGCGGACGCACCTGTCATGCCGCGATCATCGCCCGCGAGCTCGGCGTGCCCGCGGTGGTCGGCACGGAGGATTTCAGCAAGCGCGCCAAGACCGGAACGACCGTCACCGTCTGTTGCGCCGAAGGTGACGCCGGCCACGTCTATGACGGCGCCCTGCCCTTCGAGGTCGAGCGCCTCGCGATCGACGAGCTCGACAAGCCGCGGACCGAGATCATGGTCAATCTCGGCAATCCCGAGCTTGCCTTCAAGACCGCGCTGCTGCCGAACGACGGCGTCGGCCTCGCCCGCATGGAGTTCATCATCAACCAGTCGATCGGCATCCATCCGATGGCGTTGGCCGCGCCTGACAAGGTGAATTCGGCAAAGGATCGCGCGACCATCAAGCGCCTGACCGCGCGCTACAGGAAGCCCGCCGACTTCTTCGTCGAGCGGCTGTCGGAAGGCGTCGGCACCATCGCCGCCGCATTCTACCCGCGTCCGGTGATCGTGCGCCTGTCCGATTTCAAGACCAACGAATATGCCAGCCTGATCGGCGGTCGCGACTTCGAGCCCAAGGAAGAGAACCCCATGCTCGGCTTCCGCGGCGCCTCGCGCTACGCACATCCGGCCTATGCCGCCGGCTTCGCGTTGGAATGCGCGGCCTTGAAGCGCGTGCGCGACGGGATGGGTCTGTCCAACCTGAAAATCATGATCCCGTTCTGCCGTCGCGTCGAGGAGGCGCGCAAGGTGATCGCGGCGATGGCCGGACACGGCCTCGTCCGCGGCGAAAACGGGCTCGAGATCTACATGATGTGCGAGATCCCGAACAACGTGATCCTGATCGACGAATTCGCGAAGCACTTCGACGGTTTCTCGATCGGCTCCAACGATCTCACCCAGCTCACGCTCGGCGTCGATCGCGATTCCGACATCGTCGCGTTCGACTTCGACGAGCGCGATCCCGGCATGCTGGCGATGCTGAAGCTCGCGGTCGAAGGCGCGCATCGCAACCATCGCCATGTCGGCATCTGCGGCGAGGCGCCGGCCAATTATCCGGAGGTCGCGCGCTATCTCGCCGGGCTCGGCATCGACTCCATCAGCGTCAATCCGGCCAGCGTCGTGCGCACGATGGATATCGTCCGCACGGCAGAGCGGGAGCTGGCATCGCCGGCGCCGCAGGCGCTGGCAAGCTAGTCAGGAGCGCCGTTCTCGTCAGAGCCACCCTGACGATCCTGGAAATGGGCGATGGCGCGCTCGGCGTCGGCCATCAGCTCGCGGATATGCCGCGACTGCTCGCTCAGCTGGCCGGCGTCGTCAGGCTGCGCCAGCTGATCCAGCCGGTGCAGAATCTGCCGCCACGATTCCAGCGTGCGCTTGAGCTGCACCAGCTGGATCCCGACCGACGCAGCGAGCGCGATGTCCGCCTGCGCGGCGCGCAGCACCGTCGGGAATTTGATGATGTCGGCCACGATTCACCGTTCAGTGCCGGCGGCGCCGCCGCCCATCCGTCGCAGCCCGACCGCCATCGGCATCTGCATGTCCGCATCCTCCGTTGAAGCGGCCCCACGGCCAGAACGCGCCGCATTGTCGCGATGGACCACCTTAAGGAAGTCTGTATTTTCGCCATCCGTGGAACTCCGGGCGGCTGCCGACGTCCCGATCCCCCCGTAGCTTCGCGGGCTCATGGCGGTGAGCTGGTAAGCACGGCGCTCACCGCGCCGCTTCGAACCCGCCGAGCACCGCGGTCAGGTTCTGGCCGAGAATATCGGAGAGATAGCCGCCTTCCTGCACGAACACCGTGGGCAGGCCGAGCCGCGCGATGGCGCCGCCGATGCGGCGGAAGCCCGGCGTCGTCACCGAGAGGCCCTTGAGCGGATCGTGCTCGGAAGCATCGAGGCCGAGCGCCACGACGAGCGCGCCGGGTGCGAAGGCATGGATGGTCTTCGCCGCGGTCTCGAAGGCCTTGAGGTAGGTGTCGTCGCCGCTCTTCAGGGCTAAGGGAATGTTGAGGTTCGCGCCCAGGCCTGCGCCGGCGCCGCGCTCATGCGCATAGCCCCACACGAACGGATAATAGTGCGTCGGATCGGCATGGATCGAAATGGTGAGCACGTCGGAGCGATCGTAGAAGATGCCCTGCGTGCCGTTGCCGTGATGGACGTCGACATCGAGGATCGCGACGCGCTCGTGGCGCTGACGCAGATGCGCCGCCGCGATGGCGGAATTGTTCATGAAGCAGAAGCCCGACGCGATGTCGCGATAGGCATGGTGCCCGGGGGGCCGGCACAAGGCATATGCCGCATCCTCGCCATCGAGCAGCAGCTGGGCCGCGGTCGCGGCGACGTCCGTGGCGGCGCAGGCACCCGCCCATGTCCCCGGCCCGATCGGCGCCGACGTGTCGGTGGTGTGCCAACCCAGCCGTCCGACGATGTGACTGGGATAGGTCGCCGCGTTGCGCACCGGGTGAATGTTCGGAATCATCTCAGCGCCGGCGTCGCCGAGCGCGGCCCAGGCGTCCCAGGCCTCCTCCAGGAAGTTGAGATATTCCGGGCTGTGCACGCGCGCGCGGGCCTCCTGGCCGAACAGCGTCGGCGCCACCAATTCGTGATTGCCGGCCTTGACTCCCGCAAGCAGACGATCCGCCCGCTCGGGCTGCTCGGTGGTGCGCTTGACCACGCCGCGGACCAGATAGAATTGCGGATCGTGGCTGCGGTGCAGCTCGGTGTAGACGGCCTTCACGCGTCGTGGCTCCTGTTCGCTTTTCGCAAGCGATTGTGCATGCAGCAGCGGTGGATACAAGCACAGATGGTTTGCATCTCCATCGTTCCGGGCGCGCAATTCCCAGCGGGCGGAACGGATCGCTGCGCTTGGTATCTTGTCAGCAGCGAGTTCGCCGGGATCAAGGCGATCCGGCGCGTGAGGCGCGGTGGATGTGAGGAGAGCTCCACCTGCCATTCGGCCGGATGCGGCAGCGATCATCGCAAATGCGCCGAGACCTCGGCAAAACCTGAACGTGCAAGCCTGATCAGCTCATGCATGGCGCGGCAGAGAACGGCCGGACGTCGCAACCGCGATTTGTCGACAGCCGCATGCAGAGCCCAGCATCGATCCAAAATTCGCATCGATCGATACAGGCTTCGGTTTGGACCGCGGCCCTCCATCTCCTCTAGGACAGTCCGCGAGGAACGTACAAGAGAGGTGATGCGCATGAGCGCAATCGTAACTGCGGCCGAATTGCGCCGATCGCGCGTGCGGCTGTTCATCGTGACCATGCTGTTCCTGGTCACCACCGTGAACTACGCCGATCGCGCCACGCTCTCGATCGCCGGCCCCGCGCTCTCCAAGGAGCTGCATCTCGATCCCGTCGCGATGGGCTTTGTGTTTTCCGCCTTCGGCTGGTCCTATGTGCTCGCGCAGGTGCCGGGCGGCTGGCTGCTCGACCGCTTCGGCTCGCGCTGGGTCTATGCCTGCAGCATCGTCATCTGGTCGATCTTCACGATGATGCAGGGCTGGATCGGCTTCTTCTCCGGCGCCGCCGCCGTCACCGCGCTGTTCGCGCTGCGCTTCCTGGTCGGCCTCGCCGAGGCGCCGAGCTTTCCCGCCAATGCCCGCATCGTCGCCGCCTGGTTTCCGAGCAACGAGCGCGGCACCGCCTCGGCGTTCTTCAACTCCGGGCAATATTTCGCGACCGTGATCTTCGCGCCGCTGATGGGCTGGATCGCGCATCAATTCGGCTGGCGCCACGTCTTTACGGTCATGGGCGCGCTCGGCATCATCATGGGCCTCATCTGGATCAAGACCATGTACGGGCCCAAGGATCATCCTGATGTCAACGAGGCCGAGCTCGACTACATCAAGCAGGGCGGCGCATTGATCGACATGGAGGGCGCGCGCGACGGCAAGGCCTCAGCCGGCGGCCCGACCTGGTCGCATATCGGTCAGTTGCTCTCCAACCGCATGATGCTCGGCGTCTATATCGGCCAGTACTGCATCAACACGCTGACCTATTTCTTCCTGACCTGGTTTCCGGTCTATCTCGTCAAGGAGCGCGGCCTGTCGATCCTGCAGGCGGGCTTCGTCGCGACCTTGCCCGCGCTGTGCGGCTTCATCGGCGGCGTGCTCGGCGGCTTCATCTCCGACGCCATCCTGCGCAAGACGGGATCGCTGACCCTGGCGCGCAAGATCCCGATCGTCGGCGGCATGCTGCTGTCGATGGCGATCATCGGCTGCAACTATGTCGACGGCCAGGCGCTCGTCGTCGGCCTGATGGCGCTCGCCTTCTTCGGCAAGGGCATCGGCGCGCTCGGCTGGGCGGTGGTCTCCGACACCTCGCCAAAGGAGGCCGGCGGCGTCTCCGGCGGGCTGTTCAACACCTTCGGCAACCTCTCCAGCATCACCACGCCGATCGTGATCGGCTACATCCTGTCGGCCACCGGCTCGTTCAACGGCGCGCTGGTGTTCGTCGGCCTCAACGCGCTGGTGGCAGCCTTCGCCTATCTCTTCATCGTCGGCCGCATCCAGCGCGTCGAACTCCGAGCCTCCTGAGCACCACGCCCCCTTGCGTGGTCTCGACTTGAACGGCGGCCTCGGGCCGCCGTTTTTTTTGCGCGAACGGCCGTGGCCTCGAACTCAGCCGTCCTTCCGGGGCGACGCGCGAAGGCGCGGCGAGCCCGGAATCCATTTCCCCGCATGCTCTGCCGCACGATGGATTCCGGGCTCGCGCTCCGCGCGCCCCGGAATGACGGGGGAGAGATCTCGACGATCGCTTCTTGCGCAGCAACGCCACCGCGCGAATTCCGACAAAAATAATTCCATTGCTATTTTCCAGAATTCATGATCAACTCCCCGCATCCCGCCTCAATGCAGTAGGGGCGTAGCGCGCGATCGTCACGACACGCGAGGCGGGGATGCGATGGCCGCGATGAAGCCGCAGCGTGTCTTCGGGCACGCGGACGAACGGCTTTGCCGCGGACGTGAAGTCGCAGGGTCCTGATACCCCGACGCTGGTATTAACTTGGCGCGATGCGAGCGCATGGCGCTGGGGATGGTGGCCAACAAGCCGGCGCACCAGGGAGACTGCGTATAAGCGTGAAACCCATCGCGCAGGGAATGCCGGCGTGTTCGGCTTTACCTGTGGTACCTGCCGCCTGCATTTTTTCGCAGGCGGGCCATGGGTGAGGCCTTCACCCGGCATTCCCTGCGCCCTCTGCACTGTCTGCGAGGGACAATTGATTGCAGAACTCGGGCATCACGTGCCGCGAGGACGCGACGGCGTGGCCCCACCAGCCATCTGCTGTGCGAAACGTGAATCCGTCACGCTCTCCGCCGTCGTCCCGGACAAGCATCGACGCGCGCCAGCGCGGCGATGCGCCGATCCGGGATCCATACGCCGCAGCAGGCGTGAGGCGCGAGCTGATTATGACCAGGGTGCCTCAAAGTTCTCCCTGTGATTATGGGTCCCGGCGTTCGCCGGGACGACGACCGAGGTTGCTGATACAGCCCGGCACCATCCAGAGAGCCGTTGAAGCCGTTCCCACCCTACCCGATCGATGCTACTACACCCACATCACCCACCCCATCCATACCTCGGAAGCATTGATGTTCGACCTCAACCAGCTGCGCTGCTTCGTCACCGTGGCCGAGGAGCTGCATTTCGGCCGCGCCGCCGTCCGGCTGAACATGACGCAGCCGCCGCTGTCGCGGCAGATCCAGGTGCTGGAGCACATCATCGACGCGGTGCTGCTCGAGCGCACCAGCCGCTCGGTGAAGCTGACGCCGGCCGGGCGCAGCTTCCTCCCGGAGGCGCGGCGCATCCTGAAGATGGCCGAGAGCGCGGCGCAGGTGGCGCAGCGCATCGCCAGCGGCAAGAGCGGCTCGCTCAAGATCGGCTTCACGGCAGCGGCCGCCTACAGTTTCCTGCCCGACCTCGTCGCCGCCTGCCGCAGCGAGCTGCCCGAGGCCGATCTGTCGCTGAAGGAGATGGTGTCGGGCGACCAGATCGAGGCGCTGGCCTCCGGCCAGATCGACGCCGGCCTGCTGCGGCCGCCGATCGCGCGCCCCGAATTCGCCACCCGCCGCGTCGTCGCCGAGCCGCTCTGTGCCGCGCTGCCGCGACGGCACCGCCTCGCCTCCGCCGAGAGCGTGTCGATCCGCGATTTCGACGGCCAGCCGTTCATCATGTATTCGCAGACCGAGGCGCGCTACTTTCACGACTTGCTGGTGTCGCAATTCATGCGCGCCGAAGTGCTCCCGCGCTACGTTCAACACCTCAGCCAGATTCACTCCATCCTCGCCATGGTGCGCGCCGGCCTCGGCCTGGCCATCGTGCCGGAAGCCGCCTCCAGCCTGAAGATCGCCGACGTCCGGCTGCGGCCGCTGAAGCTGCGCAATCCGACGCCGGCCGAGCTGTTCCTGGTCTGGCGGCGCGATCACGACAATCCGCTGCTGCCAGCGCTGGTCGATCTCGCCGGCAAGCTTGCCGTTCAACAGACCGAAGATTGATGCCCGGCCTGCATCAATCGATACCGTGATTGGCTTGGACCGGCATTGAACTTGGTCCTACGACACGCCCCAGGACGACGCGCGCGGGCCGCGCCACGCGACGTCACACCCCGGAACAAGCGCTGAGGACACGCACGATGAGCAAGATGACCCCACAGGAAATGGCCGCGAAAATCGGCAGCGGCCTGCTCTCCTTTCCCGTGACGCCGTTCAAGGCCGACTATTCGTTCGACGAGGCCACCTATCGCACCAACATGGACTGGCTGTGCGGCTACGAGGTCGCGGGCCTGTTCGCCGCCGGCGGCACCGGCGAGTTCTTCTCGCTGACAGCAGCCGAAGTGCCCCAGGTGGTCAAGGTCGCCGTCGAGGAGACCCGCGGCCGCGTGCCCGTGCTGGCCGGCACCGGGTACGGCACCGCAATCGCCCGCGAGATCGCGGTTGGCGCGGAGCAAGCCGGCGCCGACGGCCTGCTGCTGCTGCCGCCCTATCTGATGCATGCCGAGCAGGAGGGCCTCGCCGCCCATGTCGAGGCGATCTGCAAATCGGTCAAGATCGGCGTCATCGTCTACAATCGCGACAACGCCATCCTGCAGCCGGACACCTTGGCGCGGCTGTGCGAGCGCTGCCCGAACCTGGTCGGCTACAAGGACGGCATCGGCGACATCGAGCTGATGACCCGCGTCTACAGCAAGATGGGCGACCGCCTGACCTATATCGGCGGCCTGCCGACCGCCGAGACCTTCGCCCTGCCCTATCTCGACATGGGCGTGACCACCTACTCCTCGGCGGTGTTCAACTTCGTGCCGGAGTTCGCCACCAACTTCTATGCCGCAGTGCGCAAGCGCGACCACGCCGCCATCCATGCCGGATTGAAGGATTTCATTTTGCCGCTGATCGCGATACGCAACCGCAAGAAGGGCTACGCGGTCTCGATCATCAAGGCCGGCATGAAGGTGATCGGCCGCGATTCCGGCCCGGTCCGCCTGCCGCTGACCGACCTCACCGAGGCCGAGATGACCGAGTTGACCGCGCTGGTGAAGGCGCTGCCAAAAGCGGCGGTGAGCCAGGCAGCGGAGTGATCTACCGTCATTCCGGGGCAAGGCCGCAAGGCCTTGAACCCGGAATCTCGAAGTGAAGGACAAGATGCGGCGCAAGCCAATCTCGAGATTCCGGGTTCAGCCCTGACGGGCTGCCCCGGAATGACAGCGAAAAAACGAGACGACAACGGAGGAGCATGATGAGTCACGACGCCACCAGCACCAGAATTTCCGGCGCGCCGGTCGTCACCGGCATGGAGGTCATTCCGGTCGCGGGCCGTGACAGCATGCTGCTCAATCTCTCAGGCGCGCATGGACCGTTCTTCACCCGCAACCTCGTCATCCTGACCGACAATTCCGGCCATACCGGCGTCGGCGAGGTGCCGGGCGGCGAGAAGATCCGGCAGACCTTAGAGGATGCGAAGAGCCTGATCGTTGGCCAGAGCATCGGCGCCTGCAACACCATCCTCGCCACCATGCGCACCACGTTCGCGGACCGTGATGCCGGGGGACGCGGCAAGCAGACCTTCGACCTGCGCGTCATGATCCACGCGGTCACGGCGGTCGAATCCGCTCTGCTCGACCTGCTCGGCCAGCATCTCGGCCTGCCCGTCGCGGCGCTGCTCGGCGAGGGCCAGCAGCGCACGTCGGTGGAGGCGCTCGGCTATCTGTTCTTCGTCGGCGACCGCAGGAAGACCGACCTGCCCTACGCCACCGGCGAGGGGGAGCGTGAGGGCTGGTATACGCTGCGACATCAGGAGGCGATGACGCCCGAAGCTGTGGTGCGGCTCGCCGAGGCCACCCACGACGCCTACGGCTTTGCCGACTTCAAGCTCAAGGGCGGCGTGCTCAAGGGCGAGGCCGAGATCGAGGCGGTGACCGCCATCGCCAAGCGCTTTCCACAGGCGCGCGTCACGCTCGATCCGAATGGCGCCTGGTCGCTCGATGAGGCGATCCGGCTGTGCAAGGACATGCACGGCATCCTCGCCTATGCCGAGGACCCCTGCGGCGCCGAGGCCGGCTTCTCCGGGCGCGAAATCATGGCCGAGTTCCGCCGCGCCACGGGCCTGCCGACCGCGACCAACATGATTGCCACCGACTGGCGACAGCTCAGCCATGCGCTGCGGCTCGGCGCGGTCGACATCCCGCTGGCCGATCCCCATTTCTGGACCATGCAGGGCTCGGTGCGCGTCGCCCAGACCTGCAAGGACAACGGCCTGACCTGGGGTTCACACTCCAACAACCATTTCGACATTTCGCTGGCGATGTTCACCCATGTCGCCGCCGCCGCTCCCGGCAAGGTCACCGCGATCGACACCCACTGGATCTGGCAGGACGGCCAGTCGCTGACCAAGCAGCCGCTGCAGATCAAGGGCGGCAAGATCGCGGTGCCCGAGCAAGCCGGACTCGGCATCGAGATTGACCGCAGCGCCATCGAAAAGGCTCATGAACTTTACAAGAGCCACGGGCTCGGCGCACGCGACGACGCTGTCGCAATGCAGTATCTGATCCCCGGCTGGACCTTCGACGACAAGCGCCCCTGTCTCGTGCGATGACGGGGGCGATCGGTTAGATTGTCCGAGCAATCGCGCAAAGTCTGGAGAACAACATGAACGCGATCCTCAAGAATTTCATTGCCGGCGAGTGGGTCGACGGCAGCGGGGTGACCCGCAACATCAATCCCTCGAACACCAACGACGTCGTCGGCGAATACGCCAAGGCCGACAAGGCGCAGACCGAGAAGGCGATCGCCGCCGCCAAGGCCGCCTTCCCCGCCTGGTCGCGCTCGACCCCGCAGGAGCGCTACGATGCGCTGAACAAGATCTCGGCGGAGATCCTGTCGCGCAAGGAAGAGCTCGGCCGCCTGCTCGCCCGCGAGGAAGGCAAGACTCTGCCCGAGGGCATCGGCGAGGTCGCCCGTGCCGGCCAGATCTTCGCGTTCTTCGCAGGCGAGGCGCTGCGTCTGACCGGCGAGAAGGGTGCCTCGGTGCGTCCGGGCCTCGACGTCGAGATCACCCGCGAGGCTGTCGGCGTCGTCGGCATGATCACGCCCTGGAATTTCCCGATCGCCATTCCCGCCTGGAAGATCGCGCCCGCGCTCTGTTACGGCAACACTGTCGTGTTCAAGCCGGCTGAGCTGGTGCCGGGCTCGGCGCATGCTTTGAGCGAGATCATCGCGCGCTCCGGCATTCCGGCCGGCGTGTTCAACCTGGTCGTCGGCTCCGGCTCGGTGGTCGGCCAGACCCTGCTCGAACATCCCGACGTCGCTGCGATCTCCTTCACCGGATCGGTCGGCACGGGGCGCAAGATCGCGCAGGCCTGCGTGCTGTCGAACCCGATGAAGAAGTTCCAGTTGGAGATGGGCGGCAAGAATCCGCTGGTCGTGCTCGATGACGCCGACGTCAAGGTCGCGGTCGAAGCCGCCGCCAACGGCGCCTACTTCTCGACCGGCCAGCGCTGCACAGCGTCGTCGCGCCTGATCGTCACCGAAGGCATCCACGACAAGTTCGTCGAGGCGCTGACCGAGCGCCTGAAGGGCCTCGTCGTCGACGACGCCGTCAAGCAGGGCACGCATATCGGCCCGGTGGTCGACGGCAATCAGCTCGAGCAGGACCAGCGCTATCTCAAGATCGGCCAGGACGAAGGCGCCAAGCTGGCCTGGGGCGGCGAGCTGCTCAACCGCGAGTCCCCCGGCTTCTACATGCAGCCGGCGCTGTTCACCGAGGCCAACAACAACATGCGCATCGCGCGCGAGGAGATTTTTGGCCCGGTGGCCTGCGTCATCCGCGCCAAGAACTACGACGAGGCGCTGGCGATCTCCAACGATACCGAGTTCGGTCTCGCCGCCGGCGTCTGCACCACCAGCCTGAAATACGCCTCGCACTTCAAGCGCAACAGCGAGGCCGGCATGGTGATGGTCAATTTGCCGACCGCCGGTGTCGACTACCACGTCCCGTTCGGCGGCCGGAAAGGCTCGAGCTACGGCGCCCGCGAGCAGGGCTCCTACGCGCGCGAGTTCTACACGACGGTGAAGACGGCCTACACCTTCCCGGTGTGAGCGGGTCGTCATTGCGAGCGAAGCGAAGCAATCCAGGGCCAGGACAAGAGTCTGGATTGCTTCGTCGCTTCGCTCCTCGCAATGACGAAAACTGAGATCTGCGGAGTGGGCAAAGCGAAGCATGCCCACCGACGAGCGACAGAACTAATAGGTGGGCACGGCGCTCCGCGCCTTTGCCCACCCTACGGAGCACAACGGAGCCAGCATGAACCAGCAGGTCGTGAACCAGGAGCCGCGGGTCATCAAGCTCAACGCGCGCGACAACGTCGCGATCGTGGTCAACGATTTCGGCCTGCCTGCCGGCACCAAACTTCCCGATGGCTTGATCCTAAAGAGCTTCGTGCCGCAGGGCCACAAGACCGCGCTGGTCGACATTCCCCAGGGCGCGCCGATCGTCCGTTACGGCGAGATCATCGGCACCGCGTCGTCACCGATCGCCGCCGGCGAGTGGGTCGACGAAGCCCGCATCGACATGCCCGAGGCCCCTGCCCTCGACCAGCTGGAAATCTCCACCGCCGTCCCGGCGCCGCTGCCGCCGCTGGAGGGCTACACGTTCGAGGGCTATCGCAATGCCGACGGCTCGGTCGGCACCCGCAACGTGCTGGGCATCTCGACCTCGGTGCAATGCGTGAAGGGCACGCTGGAATTCGCGATAAAGCGCATCAAGTCCGAGCTGCTGCCGAAGTACCCGAATGTCGACGACGTCGTCGCGCTCACCCATGCCTATGGCTGCGGCGTCGCGATCTCGGCGCCCGATGCGGTAGTGCCGATCCGCACCTTGCAGAACCTCGCGCTGAACCCGAATTTCGGCGGCGAGATCCTGGTCGTCGGCCTCGGCTGCGAGAAGCTCGCGCCGGAGCGGCTGCTACCGGAAGGCACCGAGGACTCGATCGTGCGCATGCAGGACGAGGCCTTCGACGGCTTCGGCGCGATCGTCGACGCCATCCTGACGCAGGCCGATCGCCGCCTCGCCGAGCTCAACAAGCGCACGCGCCAGACCTGCCCGGCCTCCGACCTCGTCATCGGCCTGCAATGCGGCGGCAGCGATGCGTTCTCCGGCGTCACCGCCAATCCCGCCGTCGGCTTCGCCGCCGACCTGCTGGTCCGCGCCGGCGCCACGGTGATGTTCTCCGAAGTCACCGAAGTTCGCGACGCCATCCAGCTGTTGACGCGGCGCGCCATCAACGAGGATGTCGGCCGCGCGCTGATCCGCGAGATGGACTGGTATGACGCCTATCTCAAGCGCGGCGGTGCCGATCGCAGCGCCAACACGACGCCGGGCAACAAGAAGGGCGGCCTCGCCAACATCGTCGAGAAGTCGCTCGGCTCGATCGTCAAGTCCGGCTCCGGACCGATCCACGGCGTGCTGGCGCCGGGCGAGAAGGCCAAGCAGAAGGGCATGCTGTTCGCGGCGACGCCGGCCTCCGACTTCATCTGCGGCACCTTGCAGCTCGCCTCCGGCATGACGCTCCAGGTCTTCACCACCGGCCGCGGCACGCCCTATGGCCTCGCGGCCGCGCCCGTCATCAAGGTCGCCACCCGCACCGAGCTGGCGCGGCGCTGGAAGGACCTGATCGATTTCGACGCCGGCCGCATCGCCACCGGCGAGATGACCATCGAGGAGACCGGCTGGGAGCTGTTCAAGCTGATCCTCGACGTCGCCTCCGGCCGCACCAAGCCGTGGTCGGACCGCTGGGGCATCCATAATGATCTCACTCTGTTCAATCCGGCGCCAGTGACTTGAGGAGGCGCTCGCTGACCCGGCCATGATAGTTGCTAAGCTCGAACCCCTCCCCGTCATTGCGAGCGAAGCGAAGCAATCCAGGGTCCCGCCCACCATCCTGGATTGCTTCGCTTCGCTCGCAATGACGCGTATGCTGAGGCGGCGAGCCTAGATAACAAATGGCCGGGAGGAAGAGCCAGATGTTCAAGTTCAGCCGCTTCGCCGCAATCGCCGCAGCAGCCCTCCTCCTCTCGACCGCCCCCTCCCGCGCCGACGACGCCATCCCCGGCGTCCCGCGCGAGCTGCTCGAGGACATCGCCACCGGCAGCCGGGTGCTCGCCGATCTCGGTGTCGTCGATGCCTTCGGCCATGTCAGCGCACGCAGTCCCGCCAATCCGCGTCACTTCCTGATGGCGCGCTCGATTGCGCCGGCGCAGGTCACCGCCGCCGACATCATGGAGTTCGGCGAGAACGGCGAGCCGGTCGACGCGAAGAACCGCGCCGTCTTCCTCGAACGCTTCATCCATGCCGAGATCTACAAGGCGCGCCCGGACGTCAACGCGGTGGTGCACACGCATTCACCGGGCGTCGTTCCTTTCAGCGTCAGCCGCACGCCGCTGAAGCCGCTCTATCACAACGCCGCGTTCCTCGGCGAGGGCGCGCCGGTGTGGGACATCGGCAAGGAGTTCGGCGCCACCGACATGCTGGTGCGCAACAACGCGATCGGCAAATCGCTCGCGGCCGCGCTCGGCGACAAATCGGTCGTGCTGATGCGCGGCCATGGCGACGTCACCGTCGGCCCTGCGGTGCAGGCCGCCGTGTTCCGCGCCTACTACACCGACGTCAATGCCCGACTGCAAGCGCAGGCGCTCGGGCTCGGCTCCGACGTGACCTATCTCAGCGCCGAGGAAGCCGCCAAGGCCGACGGCGTCAACATGGTGATCATGGACCGCGCCTGGGTGCTGTGGAAGCAGAAGGTGCAGGCGGGGAAATAGTCGGGACCAATGGCGCTGCAGGCGACACCATCGAAGATCGTTCCGGAGCGCCCCGACGGGGTTCGCTCCGGAATTCTCTGCAGCGCCGACGCCGTTCTACACCGCGCCTTCCGTCTCGACATACAGCGCGTACAGCGAATGCGACGCCGCCATGTAGAGCCGGTTGTTCTTCGGCCCGCCGAACGTCAGGTTGGCGCAACGCTCGGGCAGCCGGATGAAGCCGATCGGCTTGCCCTGCGGGTTGAACACCATGACGCCATCGAGATCCTCCGGCTTGCCCTTGAGCGGAAACACCTTGCGGCCGTTGACGTCCACCGGCTCCGACGCCAGCGCGCCGTTCGAGCCCCAGCCGCACCAGAGATTGCCGTCACGGTCGACGCGGAAACCGTCGAGCGAGCCCTGGTCGGCGGCGTCGATCAGCTTGGTCTTGTTGCCGACCGTGCCGTCGGCATTGACGTCGTAGCTCCAGATGCTGCGGTTCGGCGTGCCCTTCCACTCCACGACGTAGAGCTTCTTCTCGTCCGGCGAAAAGGCGAGCCCGTTCGGGTTGACGAGGTCGGTGATCACAGCGGTCAGCTTGCCGTCGGTGCCGATGCGGAACACATTGGTGCTGGCCTGCTCGGACTTGGCCTTGAAGCCTTCCCAATTGCCATTGATGCCGAACAGAGGATCGGTGAACCAGATCGTGTCGTCCGACTTCACCACGATGTCGTTCGGCGCGTTCAGCCGCTTGCCTTCGAAGCTGTCGGCGAGCACGGTCACGGTGCCGTTCTTCTCCGTCCGGGTGATGCGGCGCGTCACCGAATGTTCGCAGCTGACGAGCCGCCCCTGGCGGTCGCGCGTGTTGCCGTTGGCGTAGTTCGAAGGGCTGCGGACGACGGTGAAGCTGCCGTCGTCCTCGCTGTACTTCATGATCCGGTTGTTGGGGATGTCGCTGACCAGAACACAGCGTTCTTCGGGAAAATAGACCGGCCCTTCCGCCCAGCGCATGCCGCTGGCGACCTGCTCGACGGTCGAGCTGTAGAGGCGATACTTGGCGAAGCTCGGATCGAGGATCTCGACCGCGGGATCGGGATAGCGCTGGTTCGGCTTGAAGGCGAAGGATTGCGCCTTCGCCTGCCCCGAGATCGCCAGCGCCGCTCCGCTGAGCGCGGCCGAAAGCATGCCGCGACGCGACAATATCATCAGTCTCCTCCGTATCGTTCTTGTGTTGGGCCAGGGACCGGCCATGTTCTTCCCATAGAAGGTGCGCACGGAACTTTCCATTGCTTTTGCGGTATCGATCGGCGCACGGCCATTCCCGCGCTGCAGCGGATGGGTCGTGCCGGCGCTGGTCGGGCCTCTTTTCGCCGCAAAGCTGACACAACGCTAATTCCCGCGCAGACATGATTCCCACGAGGCTCACCCCGCGGATGCCCCTGCATTTTTCCCGTCTCCTCGCCGTTGCGTTCGGTCTGTGCCTCGGCACGCCGCCGTGCCTGGCCGAACCGCCGCTTCCGGCCGCCGGCTCGCTCGAGGACAAGCCCGATATCGATCTCTACGCGCTGATGTCCGGCACCTGTCGCACCGTGAAGGTCGACGGCCGCGAATTCCCGTGCAAGACCGTGGCATTCTTTCACAGCGAAAAGGGCCGCGCGCATTTTACCGTCGCGCTCGACGATCCCTCCGACGAGAGCCACATCATCGCCTTCTCCGGCATCAACGGCCGTCGATCGATCCAGAACGTCTACGAGCTCCCGATCGATCGCATGCTGTTGAACTCGAAGCACCGCCCGAAGGTGGACGGCATTCCGGTGCCCGCAGCGCAGATCTCGTCGGGCGTATGCCGGCAGATCGGCAATTTCGCCATGCTCAAGGTGTCGAGCGTAACCTGCTCCGCCAAGGACGACTCCGGCCGCGCCTACGAGCTGCAATTCGTCTCCGACGGCACGCCCATCATCCTGCGCCGCGTACGCCAGACCATGACCAACGCGGAGCACAATCCCTACCAGTAAGCCTGCCGGCTCGGCAGTCCGGCGCCGTTGCTTGTGCTGGATGCAAAAAAATTCGTCATCCCGTTGAACGTGTGCCCGTCCCCCCCGACCTATCGGCAAAGGGGAGGACCGTCATGCCGACCGAGCCGACCGACCTCGAAGCCGCAAGCGCGCAGCACGAAGACGGCGTGACGCTGTCTCTGTCCGGCGGCGGCTACCGTGCCATGCTGTTTCACATCGGCGCGCTGTGGCGGCTCAACGAAGTCGGACTGCTGAGCCGGCTCAAGCGCATCTCCAGCGTGTCGGGCGGTTCGATCACCGCCGCCTATCTCGGCCTGCGATGGAAGGACCTTCATTTCAACGCTGCGGGCAAGGCGGACAACCTCACCATCATCGTCGATGGTCTTCGCAGGATGGCGGACACATCGGTCGATGTCGGCGCAGTGATCGGCGGGATCCTGCTGCCCGGCACGATCAGCGATCGTGTGGCGGCCGCGTATGACGGCGTTCTGTTCGGCGGCAAGAAGCTCGCCGACCTTCCAGACGATGGCGGCGGCAAGGCGCCGCGCTTCGTCATCAACGCGACCAACGTCCAGTCCGCCGTGCTGTGGCGGTTCTCGCGTCGCTATATGGGCGATTATCGCGTCGGGCTGGTCGATGCACCCGACGTGACGCTTGCCACTGCGGTCGCCGCCTCCTCGGCGTTTCCTCCCATCCTTTCGCCGCTGACGCTGCCGATCCGACAGCCCGTTCGGAAGGTGGATGGCGCCGATCTCAATCATCCACCTTATACGACGAGCGCCGTGCTCAGCGACGGCGGCGTCTACGACAATCTGGGCCTCGAGACCGTGAAGCGCTTCTCGACGCTGCTCGTCAGCGATGCCGGGCAGCAGATCGCTGCGGAGGACGATCCGCATCACGATTGGGCCCGCCATGCGGTTCGCATCCTCGGCGTCATCGACAATCAGGTCCGGAGCCTGCGCAAGCGTCAGTTGATCGACGCCTATCGGCGTGGCGATCACACCGGAACCTACTGGGGGATCCGCACCAACTTCGCGGACTACAGGCTGGCCGCGGATCCGCTGGACTGCCTGCATCGGGACCCCGCGGCGCTGGCGGCCATTCCGACCCGGCTCGAGAAGATGCCGCACGACATACAGAACCGGCTGATGAACTGGGGCTACGCGGTCTGCGACGCAGCGCTGCGCGCTCATATCGACACAGCGCTGCAACAGAAGCTCGGAATTCAGGTCGCCGATCCAACCGGCTTCCCGTTCCCGGGTGCCTACTGAGCGAGCGACCTCGTGCACAACCAACATTAGCGGGCGTCCCGCAGAGGTGAGGATGACGTATCCATCGCGGTTCAAATGCGACGACGTCACGCCCAGGAGCGAAGCAACTGCCGCACAGGCGGAGATGCCGGAGGACATCTTCTCGACGGCGGAAATACCATTTCCGTCGGAGCGTCCGCTCAACGTCTATGCGTTCGATCCGAGCCTCGGCAACTTCGTCAGCAATCAGATGGTCACGCGTGTCCGCTACGAGAACCTCGCAGCCGGCCCAGTCGGCGAGCGCTTCGCGGTGATCGACTACGACGGCAGCCAGAAGACCTTTTACAAGCCGGTCGATCTCGACGATCCGAGGCTGCTGATGACGCACGGGCTGCTTCCCTCGGAGGCGGACCCGCGTTTTCATCAGCAGATGGTGTATGCCGTCGCGAGCGAGACCCTGCAGCGCTTCGAATACGCCCTTGGTCGCCGGGTGCGCTGGCGGACCCGGCTCGACCGCAGTCAACCGCCCGCGCCCAGAGGCGCCTCCCGGCGACTGAACCTGTTTCCGCACGCCATGTGCGAGGCGAATGCCTTCTACAGTCCGGACGCACACGGCATCCTGTTCGGCTACTTCACAGCCAGCCGCACCAATCCTGGCCGCAACCTGCCGGGCCAGACCGTGTTCACCTGCCTGTCGCACGACATCATCGTGCACGAGACCACGCACGCGATCGTCGACGGCATCCGCGAGCATTTCATGGAGCCGACCAATGTCGACGTGGCGGCCTTTCACGAGGCATTCGCCGATCTCGCGGCGCTATTCCTGCATTTCTCGCATAAGGAGGTGCTGGTCGATACGCTGCAGAAGACCGGCGGCAAGCTGTTCGAGTTCAAGCTGAAGGGAGACGCCGAGCTGGCGCCGGGGGCCACGCCGGCGATCCAGTCGCAGCTCGGCGCTGAAAACCCGCTGATCGCGCTGGCCACTCAGTTCGGCGAAGCCGCGGGGCGACAGTCCTGCCTGCGCAGCGCCCTGATGACGCCGGCGACTCCCGAAGGGGCCAAGGAGATCGCAACCAAGATCGAACCGCATGAGCGCGGCTCGATTCTGGTCGCCGCGGTCTTCGACGCCTACTTCACCGTCTATGGCCGCAGAACCTTCGACCTGTTCCGGATCTTTCGAGCCGGCGGCGGAAACATCGACAAGGCCGATCTGCCGGTGCCGCTCGCGAACCGGCTGGCGATGGAGGCAAGCCGGACGGCCGAGGAGTTCTTCACCATCTGCGCTCGCGCGCTGGACTACTGCCCGCCCGTCGACATCACCTTCGGCGACTTCCTGCGTGCGCTGCTCACGGCGCATCTGGACTACACACCCGATGATCCGGACCACATTCGTGATGCCTTGATGCAGGCTTTTCGTCTGCGCGGCATCGTCGCCGAGAACGCAAGCGCCTTTTCGGAGGAGGCGCTGTTCTGGCCAAAGGTGGTGCGCGGAAAACTGGAGGTAGAAGACCTTATCTTCGGTGATCCCAACGGCCTCACCAAGGCGGAGAAGGACCACAATGGCGACGTGCTGCGCGCCTTTGCCGTCGAGAAAGCGGACAAGCTCGGCTTCGATCCGAAGGCCGCCAAGATCGAGGCCCCTTCCTTTCATCCGATGTTCTCGACCGGAAAGGACGGCAAGCTCTATGTCAGCATGATCGTGGAGCTGGTGCAGACCATGCGCGTCCCGTTCGGCCACGGCATCCCCGGCACGTTCCCGATGCGCAACGGCGTCACGCTGCTGATTGCGCAGGATCCACCCGAGCATGACAAGCGTCCCAATCCGCGCGTGCGCTTCGTCATTCCCAAGCTCTACCATCCCGACCGCGAGGAACGCGTGCGCAATTTCTACGTCGGCAGCGGACGCGCCACCACGACGCCATCCGAACATGACGAGGACAAGCGCTTCCGGCTGGACTTCGCGCTGCTCCATGCGGGAGTCTGACATGCCTGGTCGCCAGAGGTCTGAACCATCCAGCCCCCCGCGCACGCGGAAGCCTGCCGGCAGCGGCGGATCGGTCCGCAAGCGGACGACGCCTGCGGCGAAGGCTGCGCCCTCGCCAACAGCCGCGGCGCCAAAGGCCGCTCGCGGCCTGCGCGTGCGCATGTACCGCATCGGCTTCGGCGACTTCTTCCTGCTCAGCGTGCCGACCGGTGGCGGCGCCAGCCATATCCTGATCGATTGCGGCGTTCACGCCAAGGATCTCGGCAGCATGCGCGCGGCCGTCACGCAGATGGCGAAGGATTGCGGCAACCGCCTTGCGCTGGTGATCATGACGCACCGTCATGCCGATCACATCTCGGGCTTCGGCAGCTGTGCCGACATCTTCGCCGAGATCGAGGTAGAGCGGGTGTGGATGCCCTGGTTCGAGAACCCGGACGATCAGAAGGCCGTTGCATTTCAGGCAAGCCTGGTCGCGATGGCCGGCCAACTCGGACGGCAGTTCCAGGCGCGGCTGGCTGCAAAGCCGGATCCCGCGGTGGAGCAGTTGCTGAGCATGGCCGAGAACATCACCGGAGGCCTCGGTGTTGCGGGCATCGCCGCGAACCAGAAGGCGCTGAACGTGCTGCATGGCGGCTTCAGGAACAGCCAGCCAAAGCCTGATTACTACAAGGCTGGCGACGTGCCGACGCTTCCTGCGGCTCTCGCCGCGGCGGGCCTCACCGCCGAGATCCTCGGACCACCGATCGACGACGCCCTGATCCGCCAGATGACCAACAAGAACCAGCAATATCTGGCGGGCGCTACCGAGATCAGCGACCAGCTGGCGCGATTGAAGCCGTTCGGGAACGCCTTCCGCGGCAGGCGCGAGGACTACGACGACAAGGCCTTCGCACCCTACGGCTACGATCGGGTCAAGAGCATGCTCGATGGCGCGCAGCCGGATGTGCTGGCCGCGCAGGCAAAAGCCGCAGACAAGACGCTGAACAATCAGAGCCTCGTCATCCTGTTCTCGTTCGCCGGCAAGAACCTGTTGTTTGCAGGCGACGCGCAATGGGGCAATTGGGAGAACTTTCTCTATGGCGGCGCCTATGGCACGCCGGGCCATACCCAGCTCACCGCCAGGGCCCGGGACATTCTGGGCAAGATCGATTTCTACAAGGTCGGTCATCACGGCAGCGCGAATGCGACCCCGAAGGATGCCGTCAAGGCGATGCGCATCGGCTGCGTCGGGATGTGCTCGACCCAGGAGCACGCCTATAACGAGGTGCCGCGCGCACCGCTTCTCGACGCGCTCCGCCAGCGCATGAACGATCAGCTGGCGCGCAGCGACCAGGTCGCAGCCGCCCCGGACAAGCCTGCAAACCCCGATGCCGGCCCGCTGCCCCCGGCTTTCAGCACGCCGGGACAGCAGCTCTTCATCGACTATGATTTCTGAGCTCGCCGAGATCCAAGGTCACGCATGACCTCCTGAGTCGCGCGGCCAAGCCGCCTCGCGGCATCGGCGAGATCCTTCGGTGGAAAGCCGGCGTAGCCGAGAATGAAGCCGTCCGGCCCACGCTGCACGATCCGCGCATCGGACAGAAGACGACATTCGATATCGGCGCGTTCGCGGATCAGCCGCGCCACGCCTCTCGGCGCTCCCGGTGGCAGCGTCGCCAGCAGATGCAGCCCTTGCGCGGGCGCGGACAATTCCAGTGATCCCTTCGCGTGCTTGCCGAGCGCCTCCGCGATCACATCGCGCGCCTGGCGATAGCGCGGCCGCATCCGCCGCATGTGGGCGGCGATCACGCCGTCGGCCATCAGATCTGCCAGCGCCTCCTGCATGAACGCGGGCGGAAAGCGGTCCTGCGCGGCGCGCGCGCCGACGACGCGGGCCACGAGCGTGGGCGGCACCACGAGATAGCCGAGCCGCAGCCCGGCAAACAACGTCTTGGCGAAGGTGCCGAGATAGATCACCCGTTCGGCACCGATCCCGGCAAGCGCCGTCAACGGCGGCCCGGCGAAGCGATACTCGCTGTCATAGTCGTCCTCGAAGATGTAGGCGCCAGCCTTGCGCGCCCATTCCAGCAGCGCGATGCGCCGCGCCATGCTCATCGCCACGCCGGTCGGAAATTGGTGCGAAGGCGTGACATAGGCGGCTTTGGCCCTTGCCCAAGCCTTTTCTCCCGCGCTCACGGCGACGCCTTCGCCGTCGACCGGCACCGGCACCAGCTTCGCGCCGGTCGCGCTCAGGGTATGGCGCGAGGCGACATAGCCGGGATCCTCGAACCAGACGGCGTCTCCCGGCGCAAGCAGCGCATCGATGCACAGGCGCAGCCCGTGCTGCGTGCCGCTCACGATCAGGATGCAGCTCGGATCGCAGCGGACACCGCGATTGGCGGCGAGATAGTGCGCAATCCGGGTGCGCAGATGCAGGCTGCCGCGCGGATCGCCATAGCCGAGTTCGTCAGGGGCGGCCTGCGCTATCCGTCGACGGCTGGCCGCGGCGAGCCGCTTCAGGAGCCCTGGATCGACCAGCGTACAGCCGAGCGCGAACGGCCGTCGCGGCGGAATGCGGATCTCCAACTCGGCCGCCGGCGCGGCCGCTTGCGGCGCAGGCAGCTGAGCGGCGACGTAGGTGCCGGCGCCATGCCGCGCCTCCACCAGGCCGTCGGACAGCAGCGCCTCATAGGCGGCGACGATCGCGTTACGACGAACGCCAAGCTGCTCGGCAAGCGCGCGCGACGACGGCAGCCGCAGACCGGGCGCGAGCAGCCCGTCGACGATTCCGCTGCGCAGGGCCGCGTGCACCTGCTGCGACTGCCCCCGAATGGCGCGATCGAGCCGGATCGGCAGCGCCAGAACATCGTCCCGACGCCGAGAAGTGGTTGCTGGATTTGGCATCGAAGTGGAACTCCCCGCAACCACTTTGCCATGGCATGACGCGGCCCGCAAACAGGAGACCGAGATGACCGAGCAACAAATGGGGAGCTACCCCGTCGACGACACCAACCGCGTCAAGCGGAGGCACCAACGTGCGCACTACGACCACGCTACGGTGCACGCTTTGCTCGACTCAGGCACCCTCTGCCACGTGTCGTACGTCATCGACGGCCAACCCTACTGCACGCCGACACTTTATTGGCGCGAGGGGACGACGCTATACTGGCATGGCTCGAGCGCGAGCCGGATGCTGCGCAATCTGTCCGAGGGACAGCCGGCCTGCCTGACCGTGACGCATCTCGACAGCCTGGTGCTGGCGCGCAGCGCCTTCCATCACTCCGCCGACTATCGATCGGTGATGGCGTTCGGCCATAGCAGGCTGATCGAGGATCAGACCGAGAAGGCGCGGGCATTGACCATGATGGTCGACCGTCTGTTTCCGGGCCGCACCGCGACGTTGCGCCCGACCACAGAGCAGGAGCTCAAGGCCACGTCGGTGGTGACCATGGAGATCGAAAAAGCCTCCGCCAAGATCCGCGCCGCCGGCGTCATCGATGACGAGGATGACTATGCGCTGCCGATCTATGCCGAGCGGATTCCGGTGCGGACCGTGATCGAGCCGCCGGAGCCGGATGACCGCCTGCTCGCCGGCGTCACCCGCCCGGCGACACTTTCAGCATTCAGGACGGGACGGCGGCTGGATGAGGCGCTGACGGAGACTTATGCGATGAGCTATCTGGCGGGGTAGTTGAGGCAAAGCAAATGCAGGGGGGCAAAGCGCGCCGCGGGCTACGCTGCCCAATGCAGTGCCCTTTCCCGCAGCAAGGGAGAGGGCGCAGTCACGAGCCCCGCATGTGAGGCGTTAGTGGTGCTGCGCTTCAACGCATCTTACCGCTCGATCATCCTGTTCCAGCGCGTGTTCCACTCAGGGCGCTTCGCGTTGATGACGTCCCAGTCCAGCGTGATCGCGCTCTTCATGTAGGTGTGGAAGGTGGCGAGCTTATGCTCGGCCGCCGGAGTGGTCGCCTTGGCGACCGTGTTCGACGGGACGATGTTGCCGGCGGCCAGAGCTTTCGCCTGTGCTTCCGGCGACAGCA
Source organism: Bradyrhizobium aeschynomenes (assembly GCF_013178945.1). Taxonomy (GTDB): domain Bacteria; phylum Pseudomonadota; class Alphaproteobacteria; order Rhizobiales; family Xanthobacteraceae; genus Bradyrhizobium; species Bradyrhizobium aeschynomenes. The sequence goes on along the minus strand of NZ_JABFDM010000001.1, from coordinate 86,228 downwards.
GATAGGCGGCGAGCTTCTGCGACAGCTCGGCCTCCGAATTGTTGGCGATCACGCATTCGGCGACCATCAGCACGACCGAGCCCTCCTTCGGCTGCGCATACTCGACCGCGATGCCCTTCTCCTTCAAGGTCGACACCGCGGTCGGCGTCAGCGGAAAGATCGCGGCCTCGCCGGTCTGCACCATCTCGGAGATCTTGGCCGAGTTCGGAATGTATTCGAGCACGTTCTTCCCGATCGTATCGGGGAACGCCTTGAAACCCGGCTCGACATTGGCCTCGCTGCCGCCCTTGATGCGGTTGACCATCAGAAACGCGTGCAGGCCGAACGTCGAGACCGAGGCCGACTGGAACACGACCTTGTCCTTGTATTTGGGATCCGCGAGATCGAGCCAGGAGGTCGGCGCCGCCCAGCCCTTCTCGTCGAACATCTTCTTGTTGTAGGCAAGCCCGGTCATGCCGATGTCGATGCCGGCGGCGATGTCGTCCTTGAGCCGCGCGAACGGCTCGAGCTGGCCGAGCGCCTCGCTCGGCTTAAGCTTCTCGCACAGGCCGAGGCCGGCGGCGCGGATCATCACGCCGTCGTCGAGAAACATCACGTGCATCTGCGGCTTGTCCTTCGCGGCGATCGCCTTGGCGAGGATCTCCGAGGAGGTGCCGGGAACGACGACGATCTTGACGTCGTTCGTCTTCTCGAATTCGGGAAACACGGCCTGCGTATAGGTGCGCTCGAAATTGCCGCCGTTCATGCCGACATAGAGCGTCTTGGTTTCGGCATGCGCGGAGGCAGTAGCGAGCATCAGCGCGAGGGCTGAGCCGAGCGCGGCGCGAGCATCGATCATGGCGAGGTCTCCTTCGATCCTGTCGTCATTGCTGCTTGAGAGGCATCGCCCGGCTGCGATGCGGGTGAGAAACGGGTGATCGAAAATGCATCGATCGGCGTCGAGGTCCGGCCGTCGCGCACCAGCTCGGCGAGGACCTCGCCCACTCCCGGCGCGATCTGGAAGCCGGCGCCGGAGAAGCCGAAGGCGTGAATCAGGCCCGGAGTCGTCGCACTCGGCCCGATCACCGGATTGCGGTCGGGCATCGTCGCTTCGGTGCCGCTCCAGAACCGGATGGCCTGGGCGTGGCGCAGCGGACCGAACAGCTCGCTCGCGCGCTGCATGATCGTCAGAACGCCATCACTGCGCGGGCGCGAGAAGTCGGAATCGGCCAGCGGCGCAGCGCGCTCGCCGCCGACCACGACGTTGCCGCGGGTCACCTGCCGTGCATAGATGCCGCCGCCTTCGATGCCGATGTTGACGGACAGAAACGGATCGAGCGGCTCGGTCACGATCATCGACGGATAGGTGCGCTCCAGCGGCACCGGCTCGCCGAACGCTGCCGCAAAACTGTCGGCCCAGGCGCCGGCGCTGTTGATGACCGCGCGCGCCTTGATGGCGACGTCGCCGGCCTCCAGCGCAAAGCCTTCGAACGTCCTGCTGGCGCCGGTGACCTTCGTCCGCTCCAACACCTCTGCGCCGGCCCGGCCGGCCGCTGCGGCAAAGGCCGTCGCAACGAGACGAGGATTGGCATGACCGTCGCCCGGGCAGAACGAGCCGCCGACGATATCGCCTGCGATGCCGAAGCGCTCGCGCAGCTGATTGTGGCCGACCAGCTCGAGGTCGAGTTCGAACGGCGCGACGTCGGCGGCATAGTGCTCGAGACTCGCCATGTCAGCCGCACTGCGCGCCAGCTTGAGATGGCCCGAGCGCAGGAACTCACCGTCGATGCCGATCAGCTGTTGCAGTCGCGGCCAGATCGCGTGCGACCGCTGCGACAGCGGCAGTTGCTCCGGCGGGCGACCCTGCCGCCGCACGCCGCCATAATTCACGCCGCTCGCCTGCGCGCCGCAAAAGCCTTTGTCGAGCAGCACGACGGAGAAGCCCATGCTGCGCAGCGCCAGCGCGGCAGAGCTGCCGACCAGTCCGCCACCGACGATCGCGACATCGCAGTCAATGCGCCGGGTCATGCTGCCTCTCGTCGACGGACAGGCCCGCAGCCAACGGAATTGGCTTGATCGGCGCCTGCGCACGCAGCCGCCCGACCGCGCCGACCTCACGGCGTGTCTGTGCCGCCAGCAGCTCCGCGGCAGCTGCGCCGCACATGCGCCCCTGGCAGCGGCCCATGCCGATGCGCGTGACAGCCTTGAGCCGGTTCATTTCGGTGAGCGCGAAATCGCCGATCGCGCGCCGTGCTTCGCCCGCGCTGATGTCCTCGCAGCGGCAGAGCAGCGCGTCATCGGCGAGGCCCGCGGCCCAATGCGACGGAAAAGGAAATGCGGCTTCGAGCGCATCACGCAGGCGATCGATTGTCGCGAGCGCACGTTCGAGCACGTCGGCTCGCGGGGGATCATGCGGCAGACCGCGATCCTCCAGCAGCGCAAGCGCGGCGCGCTCGCCAGCGGCTTCCGCGGCATCGGCGCCGGCGATCCCGGCGCCGTCGCCGGCGAGGTAGACGCCCGCAACGTTGCTGCGGCCGCTGACATCCCGCACAGGCAAATGAGCGCGGTCGCGCGGATCGAAACGGAAGGCGCAGCCGGCCAGATCGGCAGCCTGAGTCTCCGAACGAAGGTTCAGGCCGTAGCCGACGCCGTCGCAGGCGATTGCATGCTCGCAACTGGCGGACCGATAGACGATGCGTGCAACCCTGCCCTCGCCCTCGATGCGCAGGCCGGACACGCCGAGCTGCACCCGCGTGCCGCGCAGCGCCAGCTCCGCGGCCATTCGCAGCCCGCGCAACACGATGCCCGGCGCCAGCGGCAGGGCGCGCAGGAGATTGAATTTCGCCGAGAGCGGCGCGCTGTCGAGCACGGCTGCGACATCGACGCCGGCCTTCACGTATTGCCAAGCGACGAGATAGAGCAGCGGACCGGAGCCGGCGAACACCACGCGCCGACCGATCGCACAGCCCTGCGCCTTCAGCGCGACCTGCGCGCCGCCCAGCGTGAACACGCCGGGCAAGGTCCAGCCGGGAATCGGCAGCACGCGATCGGTCGCACCGGTGGCGAGGATCAGCCCGTCATAACTCAGGCGCTGGCTGACGCCGTCGCGGAGAACGTCGGCAACTCCGTCGCCCAAATTCCACAGCAGCGAGCGAGGTCGATAATCCACCCCGGTGCCTAGCGCCGCGAAGTCGCGATGCAGCCGCGATGCCTTGGCGGCGTCGGAGCCGTAGCGTGCACGGTCATCGCGGCCGTCGAGGGCGAGCGGCTGGCGATAGATCTGACCGCCGCAGGCGTGGGCCTCGTCGATCACGGAGGGTCGCAGCCCGGCTGCTGCCAGCGTGATCGCGGCGCGGATGCCCGCGGGGCCGGCGCCGACGATCAGGGGCGATGCGCGCTCAGCCATGGCTGCGCCCCCGCTGCGTGACGATTTGCATGCCTTCGGTGAGTTCAGTCGTGCAGGCGCGCAGCCGCTCGCCGCCTTCGAGCTGGACCCAGCAATCCTGGCACGCGCCCATCTGGCAGAAGCCGGCGCGCGGCGCGCCGGAGAACTCGCTGTGGCGCAGCCGATCGCCGTGGCACAGCACCGCCGTCAGCACGGTATCGCCGGCGCGGCCCTCGCAGGGCGCGCCATCGATCGTGAAGCAGATCACGGGGCTGTCGGTGCGGACGATGCGATGCAGCAGCGGCATGGCGTCAACCCTGCCCGACCAGGATCTTGTCGAGGCCGAAGATGCGGTCGAGCAGCAGCATCGCCGCCGCGGTGATCGCGATCATCAAGGCCGAGACCGCCGCCATCATCGGATCGATCGACTCGGTCGCATACATGTACATGCGCACCGGCAAGGTGACCGTCGCAGGCGAGGTGATGAAGATCGACATCGTAAGCTCGTCGAAGGAGTTGATGAAGGCGAGCAGCCAGCCGCCGGTGATGCCGGGCAGGATCATCGGCACGGTGATGCGGCGGAACACGACCCAGCCGGAGGCGCCGAGCGTCACCGCCGCCTGCTCGGCGCTGCGGTCGAGACCGGAGAGTGCGGCCAGCACCAGCCGGAGCACATAGGGCGTGATCACGACGATGTGGCCTGCGGTCAGCCAGACGAGGCTGCCGGTGGCTCCGAGCAGCGCGAACAGCCGCAGCAGCGCAACGCCGAGGACGAGATGCGGGATCATCAGCGGCGACAGGAACAGCGCGTTCAGCGCCGCACGGCCGCGGAAGTCGAAGCGGTCGAGCGCGAGGCCGGCGGCCACCGCGAGCACCACCGCGATCGTCGCCGCTATCGCCGCGACCCACAGGCTGTTGAGGAAGGAGGCGACGAAGTCGGGATGCGCGAACACCGCCGTGAACCAGCGCAGCGAAAATTGAGTCGTCGGCAGGGTCAGCGTATTGGCCGGGGTCAATGCGACGAGGCAGATCACGACGAGCGGCGCCAGTACGAAGCCGACGACGAGCGTGTGAAACAGCAATGCGATCGGACCGTTGCGGTGCATGCTGATCACCCCAACGTCCGCCGGGCGCGGGCCTCGACCACGCGCTGATAGGCCAGCATGATGACGAGATTGATGACCAGCACCAGGATCGCGATCGCCGCGCCGAGCGGCCAGTTCAGCTCGTGCATGTATTCGTCATAGACCAGGGTCGCCGCCATCTTCAGCCGGCGGCCGCCGAGCAGCGCGGGGATCGCAAAGGCCGACGCCGAGAGGCCGAACACGACGAGGCTGCCGGACAACAGACCCATGGTGACCTGCGGCAGCACAACGCGGCCCAGCGCGGTCAAGCGCGAGGCGCCGAGCGTCCAGGCGGCAGCTTCCACCATCGGATCGAGCTTCTGCAGCGAGGTCCAGACCGGGATCACCATGAACGGCAGCATGACGTGGACCAGCGCGATCACGATGGCGGTCTCGGTGTAGAGGATCTTCACGGTGCCCAGGCCGAGCGCACGGAACGCCTCGTTGACCAGGCCGGTGGGCCCGAGCAGCATGCTCCAGCCGAAGGCGCGCACCACGACCGAGACCAGCAGCGGACCGATGATCGCGAGCAGGAAGATCGAGCGCCAGGGCTCGCGCATGCGCGACAGAATGTAGGCCTCGGGCGCGCCGATCATGGCGCAGATCAAGGTGGTCAGCGCGGCGAGCCGCAGCGTGCGCCAGAAAATGTTGAGGAAGTAGCTGTCGGAGAGAATGATCGCGTAGTGCGAGAGCGTCGTCTCGTCCTTCACGCCGCTCGCCGTGTCGTAGACGTGGAACGACAGCACGAGCGTGAGGACGAGCGGCACGACCACGAGCGCGGTGAACAGCAGCGCGCCGGGCGCGGCGAGCAGCCAGGGTGTCGTGCCGGCGCGCGCGCTGCTCATGCAGGCTGTGCTCCCTCGGGCTTGGCGGCCTTCGCGCTCGATTTGCTCCAGTCGAGTCCGACCGGATCGCCCTCTCGCGCCGGCTCCTCGCCGGCATTGGGCAGGGAGACGCCGATCAGTCCGGCATCCGTCTCGATGGTGAAGAACCACGCGCTGCCGAGAAAGAAGCGCGCGGTGACGCGGCCGTCGAGCACGCCCGCACCCGGCGAGGTCAGCGTGATCTTCTCCGGCCGGATCGCCAGCACGGCCGCCGCGCCCTCGGTGAGATCCGCGCCGTCGCACGGCAGCACGCGGCCGGCGCTTTCGAAACCGCTGTTACGCCAGACGCCGTGAAGCCGGTTCATCTTGCCGACGAAGGACGAGATGAACGGCGTCGCTGGGCTCTCATACAGCCGGTACGGCGCGTCGACCTGCATGATGCGGCCCTGCTCCATCACCACGACGCGGTCGCTCATCGACAGCGCCTCGCTTTGGTCGTGCGTGACCATGATCGTGGTGGCGCCGACCCGCTGCTGGATGCCCCGCAGCTCGAACTGCATCTCCTCGCGCAGCTTGGCATCGAGGTTGGACAGGGGCTCGTCGAGCAGCAACACTGGCGGATCGATGACGAGCGCTCGTGCGACCGCGACGCGCTGGCGCTGGCCGCCGGAGAGCTGGCGCGGATAGCGGTCGGCAAGGGCGGCGAGCTGCACCAGCGCGAGCGCCTGCTTGACGCGCGTCTCGCGCTCAGGCCGCGCAACCTTGCGCATCTCGAGTCCGAAGGACACGTTCTGCGCCACAGTCATGTGCGGGAACAGCGCATAGCTCTGGAAGACGATGCCGAGGCCGCGACGATCGGGCTTCTCGTGGGTGATGTCGCGGCCGTCGAGCGTGATGCGCCCCGCGCTCGGTTCGACGAGCCCGGCGATCATCTGGAGGGTCGTGGTCTTGCCGCAGCCGGACGGACCGAGCAGCGAGATGAACTCGCCCTTGGCGACACTGAGAGTGACGTCGCTGACCGCAGCGGCCTCGCCATAGCGCTTCGTCAGACCGTCCAGCGTCAGGAAACCCATGCATCCTCGCGCGGGAGGCTCCCTGCCATTGCCCGGGAGTGGCCGCCCTGGACGGATTTCACGTCGAGCGGCGACCAACCGTCAATCATGAATTCCGGTATCCTGAATTTATCTTGCCTGAATTCTGATATATGAAATCTTAAATCGTTTCCTCCCTTCCACTTTTCGCTGAGGCAGATGACGATCGCCGATTCCGACTCCACATCAAGCCTGCGACGGGCTTTGAAACTGCTGCGCGTGCTCGCCGAAGGCGATCCCGAGGGGCTGCGGCTGAAGGACATCGCCGAGGCCGCCGGCTGCAGCCAGCCGACCGCGCACCGCATGCTGCAGGACCTCGCCGCAGAAGGTTTTGCCGAGCAGGCCGCGGGCAAGCGCTATCGCCTCGCGCTCGACTTCTACGTGCTCGCCGCGCGCGCCGGCCAGGCCAGCGGTCTGCGCGACGCCGCGCGTCCGGCGCTGCTCCGGCTGTCGGCCACCTTGAGCGACACGATCTTCCTGCTGGTGCGCAACGGCTTCGATGCCGTGTGCCTCGACCGGGTCGAGGGCCCGTTCCCGATCCGCTCCTTCACGGGCGACATCGGCGGCAAGGTGCCGCTCGGACTCGGCCAGGGCAGCCTCGCCATCCTCGCCAATCTCCCCGACGACGAGCAGGAGGCGGTGATCCGCTTCAACATCCCGCGCCTGCTCGACCGCGGCTTCCTCGACGAAGCCTCGCTGCGCAGCGCGCTGGCGCAGGCGCGCGCACAAGGCTGGGTCAACACCAGCACGGGACTCATTCCAGGCATGGCCGGCGTTGGCGTGCCGGTGCTCGACGCGCAGGGGCGCGCGGTCGCCGCGCTGAGCGTCGGCACACTGGCGGAGCGGCTGAACGCGGATCGCCTGCCGCATGTCGTGAAGATCCTGCAGAGCGAGGCGCAGGCGCTGGCGGGGAAGCTCAACCCGTTCGACGTAGCGCTGCGCTATCCCTCGCGCAGCCTGAGCACGATCGGCGGCAGTTAATCTGCACCAAGAGCACCGTCATTCCGGGGCAAGGCCGCAGGCCTTGAACCCGGAATCTCGATGTTGGCTTGCACCGTGTGCAGCCATCTCGAGATTCCGGGTTCAATCGCCCACACGCAACAGCGTGTGGACGATTGCCCCGGAATGACGGCGAGTAGCTTGGCCTCCTGAAGCTTTGACGAGCCGTTCAGGTCACCCACTCCGCGCGCATGCCGCGCGGCGTTGCGCCGCTCTCGGGCTCGCGCCAGGAGAACGTGAACAAGCCGGATGGCTCGACCTGCTCCAGCTCGGTGCGGACGATGTCGCGCGCGATCACGACGATGAAGGGCGCTGGCGGCTTCTCGGCCGTCAATTGCCGCGGCGGCGAGAACACCGTGCCGACGCTTTCGACGATCAGCGGCCGCGGCGCCTCGGGCACCTTCACGAGCCCCTTGATGCGCAGCAGCCGCTCGCCGAGGCAGCCGGCGACATTGTCGAGCCAGCTGGCCAGATTGGCATAGGCGATGTCGGCGAGCGGGCGGACGAGGCAGAGCGCGAGGCGCGGATGCGCGGCGGCCAAAGCGGGCGCGATCTCGCGCAGCGGCGGCGCCGATGACAACGGCGCGAAGGCGGCCGACACGGCCAATGCACGATCCGCATCGACGATGGCCTCGGCCACCGGATTGAGTTGCGCGATCGCAGCGGGCGCTGCTGCCAGGGCGTCGGGCACGAGATCCGCTTTGGTCGCCACGATACGATGCGCCGCGGCCCATTGCGCGGCGGCTTCCTCGAAGGTCGCGACGTCCAGGCCGCGCGTAAGATCGTAGGTCGCCACGACGGCGACGCGCATGCGGTGCTCGGCGAGGGTCGCGAGCTGGCGCAGCACCGGACCCGGCATTGAGAGGCCCGATGTTTCCAGGATGATCCGGCGTAAGGACGGAAGGCCGTCGGGACGCGGCGCCATGATCAGGCGATCGATGGTAAAGGCAAGATCGCTGCCGACCTGGCAGCAGACGCAGCCGTTCGACAGCATCGCCATCGGCACGTCGTCGCCGCTCTCGCGTAAGAGCACGCCGTCGAGCCCGACCTCGCCGGCCTCGTTGACGATCACGGCGGTGTCGGACGCGGTCTCCGCGGTCAGGACATCACGCAGCAGCGAGGTCTTGCCCGAGCCGAGGAAGCCGGTGAGGACGAAGAAGTCGATGATACCAGCGCTCATGGCGCCGCGGCATCCTTGGTCACGTACTTCTCCGGCACGTCGCTCTCCCAGCTGGCCTTCACCAGCTCACGCACGTCGGCGAGCAGTTGCTCGGTGTCGTAGATGATGCCGTCCTTGATGGTGTATCTCAGGCCGCGGTGCCACTCGACCGCGTTGGTCGCATCGTTGAAGCGCATCGCTCCGGTGCCGTAGAGCAGCTTGAAGTCGGTCAGCGGATTGTGGTCGTGCACCAGCATGTCGGCGCGCATGCCCACGTCGATGGTGCCGATCTCGCCCTCGAGGCCGCAGAGTGCGGCGCCCTGCGACGTCGCAGAGCGGATCACCTCCAGCGGATGGAAGCCGGCCTCCTGCAACAGCTCGAGCTCGCGCACATAGCCGAAGCCGAAGATCTGGTAGATGAAGCCGGAATCGGAACCGGTGCAGACCCGGCCGCCGCGGTTCTTGTACTCGTTGATGAAGGCCATCCAGAGCCGGTAGTTCTCCTTCCACTCGATCTCGTTCTGGGTCGACCAGCGATACCAGTACGAGCCGTGGCCGCCGCGCTGCGGCGTGAAGTAGTCCCACATCGACTTCCAGGTGTAATCCTTGTGCCAATAGGCCTGGCGCGCCCGCATCAGGTCGCGGTTGGCGTCGTAGATCGTGAATGTCGGCACGAAGGTGAAGCCGATCTCCAGGAACTGCTCCAGCACCTCGTTCCACTTCGCGGAGCCCGGCTCGGCGCCCTGCCGGAACATCTGGCCCGACACCGAGAAGCGGAAATACTCATCGGTGTAGTTGTAGTCGAGCGGGAAGTTCTGGATCACGCGATCCTCGAACAGCGCCTCCGGCAGGCCGTAATAGTGCTCGGCGCTGGTGAGGCCCCATTTCGCCGTGGTCAGCGCATTCATGCGCGACACCGCCATCTGGGCATGGTGGCAGCCGGTGCGCAGGCCGATCTGTTTGCACTCGTCGAGTGCCGCCTCCATGATCGCGGGCGGCGCGCCGAAGAACTTGATGCCGTCGGCGCCGCGCTCCTTGACTTGACGCAGCCAGCTGCGGCCCTGCTCTGGCGTGTAGATCGTCTTGACCATGTCGTTGACGGCCGGGAAATAGGCGTAGGCGAGCAGCCGCGGCGCGGCGATCGTATTATTCTCGGCGCGCTCTTTCTGGTCGAGCATCCAGGACAGGCCGTTCATCGAGCCCATCTCGCGCACCGTGGTGACGCCGTGCGCCAGCCAGAGCTTGTAGACATAGTCGACCGGCGGCACCCAGCCATTGGCGGAGTGATAGGCGACGCCCGCATGGGCGTGGCAGTCGACGAAGCCCGGCGTAACCCATTTGCCGCGGCAGTCGATCTCGTGATCGGCCGGCTCGCCGGCGTTGCCGGCATAGCCGTAGCCGACCACCTTCTTGATGCTGACGATGCGCCCCTGCTCGACGATGATGTCAACCGGCCCGATCGGCGGCGCCCCGGTGCCGTCGATCACGACCGCGCTACGCAGCGCCAGCCGCTTGAATGGCCCGATACCGCGATCCCTGGTCGTCGCCTTCGGCACGATCGGCGCCGCGCCCTTGTTCCGGATGACGGCGAGCTCATCGCCGGGCAGTGTGGCTTGGTCGGTCATGCATTCTTGTCCTTCTTATCCCGAACTACGAGCCAGAGCGGCGGTGCGCTCCCTCTCCCCGTTCTTCACGGGGAGAGGGTTGGGGTGAGGGGCAGCCGCGCGGGGAGTGTATGTAGTGAGACCTGTCCCCCCTCACCCGGATTGCATCTGGCGATGCAATCCGACCTCTCCCCGCAGGCGGGGAGAGGTTACACCGGCCGCGCGGCAAAATTCTCGCACCACATTCTTAGCCCTACCCCGCCCTGTACTTCCGCGCGAACGCCACGCTGCCGAACACGGTGAACGCCATGGTCACCGCCAGCAGCATGAAGGCCAGCGCGGCGCCCATCGGCCAGTTGTTGCCGCGCACGAACTGGTCGTACACCGCAGGCGCCATCATCTTGAATCGCGGGCCGCCGAGAAGCACCGCCGTTGCATAGGTGTTCATGCACAAAACGAACACCAGGATCGAGCCCGCGGCGACGCCCGGGCCGGACAGCGGCAGGATCACCCGCCAGAATACGCGCGCGCCTGATGCGCCGAGATTGGCGGCGGCATATTCGAGATCGCGCGGAATGCTCTCGATGACCGCCGACAGCGTCAGGATCATGTAGGGTAGCACGACGGCGATGATTCCGATGATGACCGCCTTGGTCGTGTACATGATCTCGAGCGGCGCTGAAACCACGCCGAGCTTCATCAGCACCGTGTTGAGCAGCCCGTCACGCGCGAACAGCGCCATCCAGCCGGCGGAGCGCACGACGTTGCCGACCAGCAGCGGGAACAGGGTGGCGATCACGACGAGGCTCTTCCAGCGGCTCTCCATGCGGCCGAGCCAATAGGCCGCCGGAAACGCCAGGATCAGGGTCAGCAGCGTGCACAGCAGCGCGATGCCGAGCGTGGCCAGGATGATCTGTTGGTAGTACGGATCGGTCGCGGCCTTGATGTAATTGTCCGGCGACAGCGCCTGCATCATCAGCTGGGTCGGGCTGAACTGGTTCAGCGAGATCCGGAACATCAGGATCATCGGCCCGATCAGCAGCGCCAGGACCAAGAGACAGGCAGGGACGACCAGCAGCGCCATCGCGCAAGCTCCGATTGCGAAAGTATCGGCTGTTCAGCCGCGGCTCCTGCGGCGAAGCCGCAGGAGCGCATTATCCAAGGCTCAGGCCTTGAACTCCTTGTTCCAGAAGTCGAGCGTGCGCTGCGAACGCCCTGCAGCATAGGCGTAATCCGGCTTCAACAGCCGCGCGCGCTCGGCCTCGGTGAGGCTGACCTGCTTGGCGAGATCCTCCGGCAGCGGCGCGTCGGTGACGGTCGGGACATAGCCCATCTTGTCGGCGAAGCCGCCCTGCGCCTTGGCGTCCAACATCGCGTCGAGATAGGCGAAGCCGCCGGCCTTGTTCTTGGCGTTCTTCGGCACAGAGGCCTGGAACACGATCGCCGGCGTACCTTCCTTCGGCACGACATGGGCGAGCGGAATGCCGGACTTCTTCCACATGAAGCCGCGGGCGAGCCACATCGTGGTCAGCCACACCTCCTCCGACTTCAGTGCGGCCGCCAACGCCTCGTTCGACGGATAGATCTTCACGTCGAGCGAGCGCCATTCCATCAGCTTCTTCTCGGCCGGATCGAGATTGCTGACACCGCCGCCGCCGGCGAGCGCCGCGGCCAGCGTGTTGTTGGGATAGAGGATGTCGGCGAGGCCGATCTTGCCGCGCCATTTCGGATCCCAGAGATCGGCGAAGGATTGCGGCGGCGTCTTCACCTGGTTTGTGTTGTAGAGGATCACCTGCGCCGAATAGATGTGCGGGATCGCGATGTCGCTTCTCAGCTCGGGGAAGACCTTGTCGAGCCGCTTCACCTGCGCCGCGTCGACCCTCTCGAACACGTCCGACTGCGACACGATGTAGGCGTCATTGTCGGACAGGCAAGCGACGTCCATCGAGCCGCGCCGGCTCTGACGTTCGGCGAGCAGCTTGGTCTTGCGCGGATCGGCGTTACCGACGTCCTGCACGATCTCGAACCCCTTCGGCGTCATGATCGGCTTGTCGATGATGTCGGACAGCAGCTGGCCGTAGTCGCCGCCCCAGGTGCCGACCACGACCTGCCCGCCCTCGGCGCGGGCCGTCGGCATGCCGGAGGCCAGCGCGGCGACGCCGGCGCTGGCAGAGAGAAAATGACGTCGCGAAATCATGGGAGAACCTCTCGCTTGGGATGGGATGCGTTAGGAAGATGTCTGAGGCACGAGACGCGGGACCTTGCGGTCCCATTGCAGTGAAACCGAATCATTGGGCTTGAGCGCGGCCAGCGGCTCGCCGGCATCGGGCGTCGGCCTCACAGCCACCAGCGTTTCGTCGCCGAACGCAACCACGTATTCGGTCTGCGCGCCCATATAAGTGATCGCCTGCACGCGGCCACGCACCTCGCCGGCGTCGCCCGGCACGATGTCAATCCGTTCCGGGCGCAGCGCGAAGGCATTGGCATCATCGCGCTCGCCGCCGATGACATCGACCGGAAGCAGCAGGCCGCCACTGGTGCGGAACTGCCTCTCATCCGCGCGACGGCCGGGAAGGATGTTGCAGCGGCCGACGAAGTCGGCAACGAACGCATCGACCGGCGAATCGTAGAGCTCCTGCGGCGTGCCGATCTGGCGGACGCGGCCGCCCTCCATGACGACGAGACGGTCGGCCATGGTCAGCGCCTCCTCGCGGTCGTGCGTCACCATCAACGTCGTCAGGCCGAGCCGCTGCTGCAGCGCGCGAATCTCGAGCCGCACCTCGGCGCGCAGCTTGGCGTCGAGATTGGACAGGGGCTCGTCGAGCAGGAAGATCCGCGGATTGATCACCAGCGCGCGCGCCAGCGCCACGCGCTGCTGCTGGCCGCCGGACAATTGCCGCGGCAGCCGGTCGGCGAGATGCGACAGCCGCACCAGCTTGAGCGCCTCTTCGATCTTCGTCTTGCGCTCCGCCGCGTTGAGGCCGCGCATCTCCAGGCCGAAGCCGACATTGTCGGCCGCGCTCATGTGCGGAAACAGCGCGTAGGACTGGAACACCATGCCGGTGGCGCGCTTGTAGGCCGGCAGCTGCGTCACGTCCTCGCGGTCGAACAGCACGCGGCCGCTGGTCGGCGGCAGGAAGCCGGCGACCATCCGCAACGTCGTCGTCTTGCCGCAGCCGGACGGCCCGAGCAGTGCGACCAATTCGCCCTCGTTGACCGAGAGATCGAGGCCTTCAACGCCGATGGACGTGCCGAAGCGCTTGGTCAGCTTCTCGATGATCAGCTGCGCCATCACACCACCCGCGACAGTTTGACGAAGCGGTCGGTGACCACCATCAGCAGCCCGACCAGCATGATCTGCACGGTGGCGACAGCGGCGAGCGTCGGATCGATACGGAATTCGAGATAGTTCAGCATCGCGACCGGCAAAGTGATCCGACCAGGGCCGACCAGCAGCATCGACAGATCGAGATTTTCAAAGCTCTGGATGAAGGAGAACATCGCGGCCGCGACGATGCCGGAACGCATCATCGGCAAAGTGATGCGGCGGAACACCGTGAACGGGCTGGCGCCGAGATTGGCGGCGGCCTCCTCGGCGGCGCGATCGAGCCCCTGCAGGCTGGCGACGACGAGACGCACCGTCCAGGGAATCGCGAGCAGCGTATGCGCGGCCACGAGGCCTTCGGTCGTCGCCTTGATGTCGCGGTCGAGCAGGTCCTCGGCGAGCACGTAGAACATGTAGAGGCCGGAGCCAGCAACGACGCCTGGCACGGCGAGCGGCGCCAGCAGGAACGATGACAGCGCCTGACGGCCGCGGAACTCGCCGCGCACGATCGCAAGCGCCGCGGCGGTGCCGAGCGGCACGCCGATCGCGGTTGCGAGCAGCGCCACCTGGAAGCTGGTGACGAGGCCGCGCAAAAATTCCGGCTTGCTCAGCGCGTTCGCGTACCATTTCAGCGACAGGCCCGGCGGCGGGAAGCTCACGATTTCCTGCGCGAAGAAGCTGGTCACGACGATCATGACGACCGGCGCGAAGATCACGGCATAAGCGACGACGATCAGTGTCCGCACTGCGAATTGGCCGAAAGACAGTTGTCCCGTAAAACGGAACAGCATTGCAGACACCTCAACAAACAAAGGGCAGATTGTGCGGCGGCATCGTAGTCGGCAGCTCCGCAGCCGCCAAGCCCGCGAGACGGCTTATCGCAATGCACATGTGCATGGACGAGTCGGCCTGCGGTGCCACGATCCAGACGCGTGAAACTCTGGCCGCTCCATCTCGGCGCGAGACGAGCGCTTCCTGGTGACCGGCTGTGTCTCGTCATCCCCACCGCCGTCATGCTCCGCGAAAGCGGGGCATCCAGTACTCCGCGGCAGAAGAGATTCACCGCGGCGTCACGGCGTACTGGATCGTCCGCTTTCGCGGACGACGACAGCCGGGGGTACGATCATCAATGTGCCAGGACATCGGAAATGGGCGTCTCACGCGGCAAATAATTCTGATTATCATAATTTTCACCACGACACGGGAGATCGCCCCCCGAGCAGCAGCCCATTCCGCAGAGGCGTCGTTTTGGGCAATGGCTGCTCAATTCTTGCACCGGCGTGATCCAATTTTTTGTGCGCCCAGGGACAAGTCATCCGCGCGGGCGCGCACCTAAGCTTCGTCCCGAGCTTGGACCGGGGCGACGGCACCAATGCACCGCCGGACCAGCGCGACACCATCGTTCGAAGGAGCTGGCAACATGCAGACGAGGCTATTCACTGGAGCGCGGCGCGCGTGGCTTGCCGCGCTCGGCGCCATCATCGCGGCAACACTGCTCGCACCCGTCGATGCGAGCGCGGCGACGCCGGCGGGCTGCGCGGCGCTGAAGGAGAAATATCCGGACTGGAAGGGCAAGACGCTCGTCAACGCCATCAATCCGCACACCCCGGGCTACGAGTCGATCGACCCGAAGGACCCGAGCAAATATGTCGGCTTCGACATCGACCTCGGCGAGGCGATCGGCGACTGCCTGGGCTTCAAGCTGACTTACAAGGCGGTGACGTTCGCCGCGCTGCTGACCACTCTGGCGAGCGGCCAGGCCGACATCGTGATCTCCGACATCTACGCCACCAAGGAGCGCGCCAAGGCCGCCGACTTCATCACCTATTCCAAGGTGTTCGACGGCGTCCTGGTCGCCAAGGGCAACCCGAAGGGCATCAACGGCATCAACCTGTCCCTGTGTGGCGCCGCGGCGGCCGAGAACACCGGCTATGTCGAGGTGCCGCTGATCCAGGATCTCGCGCCGAAATGCAAGGAAGCCGGAAAGCCTGAGCCGACGATCCAGCTCTATGACAACAACGCCAACTGCATCCAGGCCATCCTCGCCGGCCGCGCCGATACCTACATCAACGACGTCAACACGGTGGACCAGGCGGTGAAGGCCTATCCGGACAAGCTGGAGAAGGCGATCGCCGTGACGATCCCCTATTCGGTCGGCATCGCCGTGCCAAAAGACAAGCCCAAGTTCCGCGACGCCGTGATGGCCGCGCTGATCGAGGTGCAGAAGGAAGGCATCCACCAGGAGCTGCTGAAGAAGTGGCAGCTCGATCCGGCCAACTTCAAGGAACCGGACATCCTGACGGCGGACTAATAGCGCATTGAGTTTGAGACGAACCTGTCGCGGCGGTGACGGTGCGCTCCCCTCCCCCTTGCGGGGAGGGGTCGGGGGTGGGGGTCCACACGAAAAGTCTTTGCTGAGTCCCCCCCTCCCCAGCCCTCCCCCACAAGGGGGGAGGGAGCGCAGCGTTTCCTGGGCGACACATGCGTGAGCCGACTCTGAACAACTTCGTAGGGTGGGCAAAGCGCAGCGTGCCCACCATTGCTTCCACACGATGATCGCGGTGGGCACGGCGCTCCGCGCCTTTGCCCACCCTACGCACCTCCCGGGTCGACACATGTCCCTCTTCCTGCACTATCTCAGCATGCCGTATCTGCTGCAGGGCATCGAGCTGACCCTGCAGGTCACCGCGCTCGGACTGGTCGGCGGACTGATCCTCGGTCTCATCCTCGCGGCGATGCAGCTCAGCCGGTTCTGGCTGCTGGCGGCGATCGCGCGCGGCTACACCGTGATCTTTCGCGGCACGCCGCTGATCCTGCAGATGGTGTTTGCCTACGACGCGCTGCCCCACATCGGCATCAAGCTGCCGGCAGTGCTGGCCGCCGGTCTTGCGCTGGCCTGCAACGAGGCGCCGTTCATTGCCGAGATGCTGCGCTCCGGTGTGCTCGGCGTCGATCGCGGCCAATTGCTGGCGGGCCAGGCGCTCGGCATGACGCCGGCCATTTTGATGCGCCGGATCATCGCGCCGCAGGCGATCCGCACCATGATCCCGGCCTTCGGCAACGAGGCGGTGAGCGCGCTGAAGAACTCCTCGCTCGCCTCCGTGATCGCCGTACAGGAGCTCACGCTGCGCTCGACGCAGCTCGCATCCTCCACCTTCGACTTCTTCTCGATCTTCTTCGCCTCCGGCCTGCTCTATCTCGTGCTCACCGGCGCCATCAGCGTCATCCAGCTGGCGCTGGAGTGGCTGCTCGATCTCGACCGCACGACGAAGCAGCGCAAGCTCGCCGACTATCTGCCGTGGCGCCGCGTCGATCTCGCGACCAAGCTGGAGCTTGCGGCGAAGACCTCTCCCGCCATCGAGGCCGCTCCGCCCGAACCCGCCGAATTGAAAGAGACGCCGCCACTGGCGCTGTCGATCGAAGACCGCGCCCGGCGCGCCGCCACCATTGCCCGCAACAATATCGCGGTCGAGGTGAAACACCTGCGCAAGGCCTATGACGGCAACAAGGTCCTCGACGGCCTCGATCTCACCGTGCGCATCGGCGAGGTGATCGCGCTGCTCGGTCCCTCCGGCTCCGGCAAGAGCACCCTGCTCCGCTGCATCAATCATCTGGAGAACTGGGATTCCGGCGAGATTCGCGTCGGCGGCCGCAAGCTCGGCTTCGACGAGGCCGGCCGCAAGCTGACGCCGCGGGCGATCGCCAATGAGCGCGCCAATGTCGGCGTCGGCATGGTGTTCCAGCAGTTCAACCTGTTCGGCCATCTCACCGCCAAGGAGAACGTCGCAGGTCCCTTGCGCTGGGTGCACGGCATGGGCCGCTTCGAGGCCGAGCGCCGCGCGGCCGAACTGCTCGACCGCGTCGGCCTGTCGCATCGCGCCGATGCGTTGCCACGGCATCTGTCCGGCGGCCAGCAGCAGCGCGTGGCGATCGCCCGCGCGCTGGCGCCGAACCCGAGCGTGCTGCTGCTGGACGAGCCGACATCGGCGCTCGATCCCGAGCTGGTCGGCGAGGTGTTGGAGGTGATCCGCCGGCTCGCCATCGACGACGGGCTGACCATGATCATCTCGACGCATCAGATCCGCTTCGCTGACGAGGTCGCAGACCGCGTCGCCTTCCTCAACGGTGGCGTCATCCTCGAACAGGGGCCTGCACACGAGGTGCTGACCAACCCGCGCCATCCGCTGACCGCGCGCTTCCTCTCGGTGATGGAGGCCGAGCGGCCGAAGGACGCGGTCGCATGAGCGTGTGGTTCGCAGCCGGCCCGCGGCCATCCTTCGAGACGCCCGCCTGCCGCGGGCTCCTCAGGATGAGGCCTGTGGGTGCGGTGAAGCTCTCCGACTCGACAGAGCTCTATCCCCTCATGGTGAGGGGGCGCGCAGCGCCGTCTCGAACCATGAGGCCCGACCTGCGCCGTTCACGGCACGTGCCGAACTCTCAACATCCTCGATCTCTGAGCAAAGAGGCCCTCGCATGAAGCACCATCTGCTGCCGGTGTCCAACAAGACCGTCCACTGGGGCTATTTCTCCAAGGTGGTGACGCCCGCCCTCACCTTGCGCTCCGGCGACCGCGCCACGATCGAGACGCTGACGCACCACGCCAATGACGACTATGAGCGAATGATCAAGGACGATCCCGGCGCCGAGAGCGTGTTCAAGTGGACGAAAGAACACAAGGCGGTGGCGCGGCGCGGCTCCGGACCGACCGAAGGGCCGTTCATCCGCGGCTCGGGCGAGGGCATCGGCGTGCATCTGCTCACCGGCCCCGTCGCGATCGAGGGCGCCGAGCCCGGCGACGTGCTGGAGGTGCGCATCCTCGACATCCGGCCGCGGCCGAGCCAGTGCGGCTGCCACGCCGGCAAATGCTTCGGCTCCAACGCCGCCGCCAATTGGGGCTTCCACTACCACGACCTGATCGAGGAGCCGAAGCCACGCGAGGTCGTCACCATCTTCGAGCTGGACACCTCGGGCGAGCCGTTCGCCAAGGCAGTCTACAACTACGTCTGGACGCCGCAGACCGACCCGGACGGCATCGTGCATCCGACCATCGACTATCCCGGCGTGCCGGTCGACCACGCCACGATCAAGAAGCGCGAGAACATCCTGCCCGGCATCAAGGTGCCGGCCCGGCTGCATTTCGGCACCATGGGCCTGGCGCCGTCCGAGGCCGACTACGTCTCCTCGATTCCGCCGAGCTACACCGGCGGCAACATCGACGACTGGCGGATCGGCAAGGGCGCGCGGATGTATTATCCCGTCGCCGTGCCCGGCGCCTATTTCTCGGTCGGCGATCCCCATGCCGCGCAGGGCGACAGCGAGCTCGGCGGCACCGCGATCGAGACCTCGCTGACCGGCGACTTCGAGTTCATTCTGCACAAGAAGAACGATCTCGCCGGAACCTCGCTCGAAGGCCTGACGCATCCGCTGCTGGAGACCAGCGAGGCCTGGTCGGTCTACGGCTTCACCTATCCGAACTACCTCGCCGAGCTCGGCGCCAACGCGCAGACCGAGATCGCCAACCACTCCAGCCTCGACCGCGCCATGCGCGACGCCTTCCGCAAGCTGCGTCGATTCCTGATGACGGTGCATCATCTCAGTGAGGACGAGGCGATCTCGCTGCTGTCCGTCGGCGCCGATTTCGGTGTCACCCAGGTCGTCGACGCCAATTGGGGCGTGCACGGCACGATCAGGAAGAACGTGTTCCGGTGTGATTGATGTCGCTGCGGGCCCCCTCCCCGCAAGGTGAAGGGGAACCCACCATTCGTGTTGCAGCGGCATCGCTGATCGCAAGCTTCGGAGCAGCGCCCTGAGCAGCATTATTCCACCACGGACCGTCAAAGCCGTCTGGCACGGGGGTTGCTTCGAATTCCCGGACCCGGGGCGTGCCATGAGTTTCCGTCCGTTCACCAGCGAATCCTATGCGAGGGACGAGCGTCCCGAGGCGTGGCGCGATGTCCTGAACGCGGTCGGGCTGCAGCCGGCTGCAACGGCTCCGTTCTACGACGGTCACGCGACGGCGTCGCACCGCCATGCGCCGGGCATCGCGCTGTCACGGCTGGCGGCGGGCGCACAGATCGTGGCGGCGGTGCCGCAGGCGCAGGAAGACCTCCCGATCGCGCTGCTGGCGATCGAGGATGGCGCCGTGCTCCGCAGCGGCGACAGCCATCGCATCGTGCCATCGGGACATCTGATGCTGCTGCCGCGCGGCGGCGACTGGAGCATCGCGTTCCAGCGCGATCTGCGCGCGATCGTGCTGTCGGTCACCTCGGACGCCCTGCACGGCCGGATCAGCGGCAGACTGAAGCTTGCAAGACCTGAGGTGATCGCACCGAGCGGACTCGCCGACGTGGTCTGCCGCACCATCGAGGCAACCGCGCGCGCGCTCGAGACCCTGAGCGATGCGGAATGGAGCACGGTGGTGCAGAGCCTCGCCGATCTCGTGCTGACGCTCGCGCATCAGCAGGCCGCGCCTACTTCCGAGGCTGGCAGCAGCGCGACGCAGGCGGCGATCCTGCACCGAATCTGCCAGACCATCGAGCGCCGGCTGGAGGATGCCGAGCTGACGCCGGCTCGCGTCGCCCAGGCGGAAGGCATCTCAGAGCGTTACCTGCAGAAACTGTTCGAGAGTGCCGGCGACAATTTCAGTCACTATGTGAGGGAACGGCGGCTGCAGCGCGCCTGGGCTGATCTCTCCAATCCGGCCGAGGCCCATCACTCGATCTCCGAGATCGCCTATCGCTACGGTTTTGGCGATTCAGCGCATTTCAGCCGCAGCTTCCGCGCCCGCTTCGGCCTGTCGCCGCGCGAGTTCCGGCAACAGAAGGCCGAGCAGGCGGTGACCTCGGCGGCGCCGCGCGGCCAGCGCGGCTGGCCGCAGGACGCGCTGGCTCAGCAGCGGGCCTCGCCGTCACCCGCCTCGTCCAGGAGCGAGATCGCGCTGCCGGCGCCGGCCAACGACCAAGACGCACAACGGCATCACCATCATCTCGCGGTTTCGGCCGAGCGGGTGCATTGGGGCTATTTCAGCCGCTCGCTGCCGCCGCAACTGGAGATCGCCTCCGGCGACACGATCACCATCGAAACGCTGACGCAGCACGCCTCGGACGATCCGGAGCTGATGATATCGGGCGATGCCGGCGCGCAGAGCGTATTCGGCTGGACGCATGCGAAGAAGAACGTCGACCGCCGCGGCGCCGGACCGATGGACGCCAGCGTGTTCGGCCGTGGCGCCGGCGAGGGCTTCGGCGTGCACATCTGCACCGGCCCCGTAACGATCAAGGACGCCCAGCCCGGCGACGTGCTCGAGGTGCGCATCCTCGACATCGTGCCGCGGCGAAGCCGCAGCCACGGGCATGAAGGCCGCGTGTTCGGCTCCAGCGTGGCCGCATGGTGGGGCTATCACTACAATGAGCTGATCGCGCCGCCCGCGCCGCGCGAGGCCGTGACGATCTATGAGATCTTCGCCGACGATCCCGAGCCGCATGCGCGTGCGCTGTATTCCTATCGCTGGGAGCCGCAGACCGATCCGGCCGGCATCGTCCACGCCACCTACGACTATCCCGGCGTGCCGGTGGCGCCCGGCAGCGTCAAGCGCCGCCATGGTGTGCTCGACAACATCCGCATTCCCCTGCGGCCGCATTTTGGCGTCATCGCCGTGGCGCCGCGCGAAGTCGACTTCGTCGATTCGATTCCGCCGTCCTATTTCGGGGGCAATCTCGACAATTGGCGGCTCGGCAAGGGTGCGACCGTGTACCTGCCGGTTGCCGTCCCCGGCGCGCTGCTGTCCGTCGGCGATCCCCACGCCACGCAAGGCGACGGCGAGCTCGGCGGCACCGCAATCGAGAGCTCGATGACCGGCACCTTCCAGGTCATCCTGCACAAGAAGAGCCGGCTCGCGGGACAACCCTTTGCGGATCTCAGCTATCCGCTGATCGAGACTGAAACCGACTGGGTGCTGACCGGCTTCAGCCATCCGAACTATCTCGCCGAGTTCGGCGCACAGGGCCAGAGCGAAGTCTACAACACATCCTCGCTCGACCTCGCGATGAAGGACGCGTTCCGCAAGATGCGGCGTTTCCTGATGCACGTCAAAGGCCTCAGCGAGGACGAGGCGATCGCGCTGATGTCCGCCGCGGTCGATTTCGGCGTCACGCAAGTGGTCGACGGCAATTGGGGCGTGCATGCGATCCTGAGCAAGCGGCTGTTCGAGACTGAACGCTGAGGTTCATTGCGCTTCAACTTTGTCCCAGATCTCCGTTATTGCGAGCGAAGCGAAGCAATCCAGGGCGTCACGCGCGACTCAGGATTGCTTCGTCGCGGAGCCTGTCATCGGGCCGCGCTTTGCGCGGACCCGTTGGCTCCTCGCAATGACGACCGGAATTGTGATTTCTAGCTAGCCCCGCACAAGAAGGACCCCTCACCATGCAGTTCCACATGATCTCCGGCGCCACGCGGCCCGTGGCGCCGTTCAGTCACGCGGTGGAGACCGACGGCTTCGTGTTCGTCACCGGCCAGATGCCGGATTCGCCGGAGGCGCCGGGCGTGCTACCGGAGGGCATCGTGGAGCAGACGAAGGCGGTGATGCAGAACTTGAAGTACATCATCCGAAGCCTCAACCTCGGCCTCGAACATATTGTGATGTCTCGGATTTACCTGACCGAATTCAAGCGGGATTACGCGGCAATGAATGAAACCTACCGTTCATTCTTCCCGCCGGACCGGCTGCCGGCCCGCACCTGCGTCGGCGTCACCGGCTTGGCCTATGACGCGCTGATCGAGATCGATCTGGTCTGTCGACGACCGTAGTTTCGAAAGGTAAATTTCTCCTCAACGCCGGTCATTCGATCTGAGCTGAGGAGGCAGACGCTGTTGCCGATTGTGCGGCGGCGCCGGCCGGTGTCAATTCGCCGACGAATGAGGCGGATCGAGGGAGTGCCATGCCGAACCATTTTTCCAATCGCCAGGAGATCCGCAAGCCGGCGGTCAGCAGCAAGGGGGGCATCGTCGCCGCGCAGTCACGCCGTGCGGCCGAAATCGGCGCCGAGGTGCTGGCGGCCGGCGGCGACTGCATCGATGCGGTGGTCGCGACCGGCTTCGCGCTCGGCGTGCTCGAGCCGTGGATGAGCGGGCTCGGCGGCGGCGGCGCCATGGTGCTGTATCGCGCCAGGCAGAACAGCGTCGAGGTGATCGACTACGGCATGCGCGCGCCGGACAGTCTGCGCGTCGAAGACTATCCGCTGGCGAATGACGGCAGCGTCGCCGCCGACATCTTCCCCTGGCCCCGCGTCAAGGACGACCGCAACCTGCACGGCCCCGGCGCGATCGCCGTGCCGGGTATCGTCGCCGGCATGGAGGCGGCGCATCGCCGCTACGCAAGGCTGCCATGGCAGGACCTGGTCACGCCGAGCGTGAAGCTCGCAGCCGAAGGCCTGCTGGTGGACTGGTGGACGACCGTGATGATCTCCAGTTGCGCGGCCGACCTCCGCCGCTATCCCGGCAGCGCTGCGGCCTATCTGAAGGATGGCCTGCCACCGAATCCGCAATGGGGCGCCAAGGCGGTGACGCGGCTGCCGCAGGAGCAACTGAAGGCGACTTTGGCGCATCTCGCGCACGCCGGCGCGCGCGACTTCTATCAGGGCGACATCGCCCGTTCGCTCACCCGGGACATCCAGGCCGCCGGCGGCGCGCTTTCGGTGGAGGATCTCGCCGCCTTCGAGGCCCATCTTCGTGAGCCGCTCGCTATCCCATATCGCGGCGGCACCGTGTTCGCCACGCCGGAGCTGACCGCCGGCCCGACGCTGGCACATGCCTTGCGGCTGATGCAGGCCAGCGTGACGGCCTCCGGGAAGACCCCGGATGCGAGTGCATTCATCGCCTATGCCGAGGCGGTGCAATCGGCCTATCGCGAGCGGCTCAACGACATGGGCGACGCCGCCGGAAAGCGCGCACTCGGCGCCGAATATCTCGCGCCCGCCTGCACCACGCATTATTCGGTAGTCGACCGCGACGGCAACATGGCCGCGGTGACCCAGACCCTGCTGTCGGGCTTCGGCTCGAAGTTCCAGGCACCGCAGAGCGGCATCATGATGAACAACGGCATCATGTGGTTCGATCCGACCCCGGGCACGACCAACTCGCTCGCCCCGGGCAAGCGCTGCCTCACCAACTACACGCCCGTCGTGGCGCAGACCGCCGACGGCAGCCGCCTTGCGCTGGGCGCCTCCGGCGGCCGCCGCATCCTGCCGGCCGTGGCGCAGATGCTGTCCTTCGTGATGGATTACGGGATGGACCTGGACGCCGCGATTCATCACCCCCGCATCGACGCCAGCGAAGGCAACGTGGTCGGCGCCGACACGCGGCTATCCGCTGACGTGATGGACGCGCTCACTGCGAAGTTCGAGACCGTGCCCGCGCCGGTGCAAACCATGCCGATGAAGTTCGCTTGCCCGAGCATCGTGATGCGCAACGGCGATGTGAACAGCGGCGCGACGGAGATCGCCCACGCTTGGGGAGATGCGGTGGCGGAGAGCTGATCTCCGCCTTCGCCCCTGCGGCATCCGCGGCCCGCTTTGCGACCTACGTTCAAGCTCGATCGGTCACAGCTGAACCGACTAAGCCGGCACGCCCGCCGCCGTCAGCCTGTCGGCGAGAAAACTGGTCAGCTCGCCGACCGTGCGGGAATTGGTGCGGCCACGTGCGTAGGCAAGCTCGACGGCCGGCAGGCGGGGAAGACCGATGTCCTGCCGGATGATGCGAAGCGGCGGCTGTACCAGCGCGCGCGCCAGGACGGTAATTCCCAATCCCTCGAGCGTTGCGGCCTTCAGACACTCGAAGCTCGGACTGACGAAGCTGAGGTGCCAGCGGCGATCATGCTGCTTCAACGCCGACAGCGCCAGACGCCGATAGGCACACCCCTCCGGGAACAGAACCAGCGGGATCGATGCATCGTCCGGGCTGTAGTTCGGGCCGCTGACCCAGACCAGTTGCTCCGTCAGCATCGACGTGCCGGCGCGGGCGCCGACTTCCTGCTTGAAGAAGGCGAGGTCAAATTCGCCGCGCGCGCTCCGCTTCATCAGGCTCTCCGATTGGTTCGCCTCGACCTCGATGCCGACCATCGGATTCTTGGTCTTGAAGCGCGCCAGCCAGGTCGTGAAGTCGCGGCCGAAGAAGTCGAGCGGAACCCCGAGCCGCACGAAGCCAACCAGGACGTCGTCGCACATCGACGCATAGGCTTCGTCATTGAGCTGAAGAATGCGCCTGGCGTATTGGGCGAAGCGATCACCTTCGACGGTCAGCTCCAGAACCCGGCCCTTCCGCCGGGTCAACAGGGGCTTGCCGACCTGCATTTCCAGCTTCGCCATCTGCTGGCTGATCGTCGACTGCGACCGCCCGACGGCCTCAGCAGCGCGCGAGAAGCTCATCGTATCGGCAATGACGAGAAACGATCTCAGGCAGTCGATGTCGAAGTTCACGACAACCCCCCGCTATCGAAAAAGACGATACCAGCATCGTCATAATTCACTTTGTCGACCGCGTCGCGCTCCGTAAAGACCAGACTTGCGGCAGCCGGTGCCAGGAGTCGCGTCACCGCAGGACGCCGCTCGCCAAACCCGGCCGCCCCATCCGCTCCGACACAAGGACCTTCCCGTGGCGATCAATACCGTCGTGTTCGACGCTTACGGCACCCTCTACGACATTCAATCGGTGGCGTCGGTCACCGACCAGGCCTTCCCGGGCCATGGCGACATGATCACGCAGATCTGGCGCATGAAGCAGCTCGAATACACCTGGCTCCGCTCGCTGATGCGGCGCTACGAGGATTTCGAGGTCGTGACCCGCCAATCCCTGATCTACACGCTCCGCATCCTCGGACTTCGCTACGAAGACGCGCTGCTCGAACAGATCATGGACAAATACGTCCACCTCGACCTCTATCCCGATGCGCTGCCGGCCTTGACGGATCTCCAGGGACGCAAGCTCGCGATCCTCTCCAACGGCGCCCCGGCGATGTTGACCGCGCTGGTCAGGAATACCGGACTCGATCGCCTTCTCGACAAGACCATCAGCGTCGATTGCCGAAAGACGTTCAAGCCAAGTCCCGAGGCCTATTCTCTGATCGAAACGGAGCTCAGCGCCGCGCCCAGTCAAGTCCTGTTCGTGAGCTCGAACCCCTGGGACGCGATCGGCGCAAAGGCGGCGGGGCTGAACGTGGCGTGGATCGAGCGGGTGACGCCCGAGGCGATGGCCGCGGCTTGCGAGAGCAGCCGCCTCGTGGCGCCGCTGACGATGTTCAAGGCGTTGCGGATGCAGATGGACGAGCTTGGACCAGCCCCCGACCATCGAATCCAGGGCCTGTGCGATCTTGCCGGTCTGCTGCCCCCCATCGCAAGCGCGTAGCTCCTCCGCCGAGCCCGGACAGCACTCTGCTATCAGCAGCGTCATTCTTGTCGATAGCACGCCTCGAGCGCCGCCGCAGCCCGGTACAGCGTCATCTCGTCGAGGTGACGCGCGATCAACATCGCGCCGATCGGCCGGCCATCCGACGTCTTGCCGACCGGGATGGAGATGGCGGGATGGCCGGTGAGGCAGGTCGGCGCCGTGTTGCCCACCATTTCGAAGGCGCGGCCGATGATCTCCTCTCGCGACGCCCCGGCCGAGGGCAGCCGCGTCGTTGCCATCGGCGTCGTCGGCATCAGCAGCACATCGGCTTGACTGAGGGCGCGATCATAGTCCGCCGTGAGCAGGCGGTTGAGGTTCTGCGCCTTGCCGTAGTAGCGGCCGCGGTTGCGCGATGACATGTAGTGGCCGGTCAAGATACCGAGCTTCAGCGTGTCCGACAGCTCGCCGGCCCGATCCCGCCAGCGTGCATGGGCATCGAGCAGACTCTCCAGGAACACGCCCTTCATGTTGGTGCCATAGGCGTTACCGCGCATCATCAGGTCGGTGGCGCCTTCGAGAAAGATCGGGGTCCAGATCGCGGCGCCGGCCGCATGAAGCGGTACGGATGTCTCGCGAATGTCGGCCCCTCGCGCGGCGAGGCGACCGGCTGCCTCGCGCACGCGATCATCGACCTCCGTCTCGGCGCCCGCTGTGGCGAACCCTTCGGGCACCACGCCGACCCGCAGACCCGCGACACCCTGCGACAGCGCTTGCGTATAGGGCTGCCCGAGGGCCCCGCGCTGTCGCGGATCGAGCCCGTCCGGCCCTGCCATCACCTCGAGCATCAATGCGTTGTCGGCCACCGTGCGGGTGATCGGTCCGGCGTGATCCACCGTCAGCTCGACGGCGAAGATGCCCGTATAGGGCACGAGGCCGTGTGTCGGCTTGAGACCGACAGCGCCACAATAGGACGCGGGAATGCGGATCGAGCCGCCCTGATCGCCTCCGGTGGCCATGTCGACGATGTCGGCCATGACCAGAGCGGTGGATCCCGATGACGATCCGCCGGCGTTATAGCCGGGCATGACCGGGTTCTCGACGACGCCATTGGCGGAGGTATGACTGCCGCCGGATGCGCAGTAATATTCGCAGACCGCCTTGCCCAGAATCTCGGCTCCGGCGTCCAGAAGCCGCGTGACGATGGTCGCATCGATCTCCGGGACATAGTCTTCGAGGATGGTGGCGCCATTCATCATCGGGAGACCCGCGACGCACACATTGTCCTTGATGGCAACGCGCTTGCCCTTCAGCTTGCCCTCTGCGGCACCCCTGATGTGCGCGGTCACGGCCCAGGCGCCGAACGGGTTCTCCGCCGGAGACGGGCGCACGCCAGAGGATCTCGGATATCTGACCTCGGGCAGCGGCGCGACCATGCCGTCGACGACGTCGTAAGCGTCGAGTTGGCCCTGCATCAACGCAAGAAACGACGCCGCATCGGCGTCCCCGAGATCGAGACCGATCTCGCGCGCGGCCTGCTGCAGCTCGGTAGCACTGGGACGTCGGACGGGCATCGATGCCTCTCGATCAAGGTGCGAGCCGCCCACCTGCGACAACGCAAGTGGACGTATCAGCACTCAATTCGCGGAGAGATTAGCGAGCCGCCGCGGCGTTCCATAATGAGTTATGTCGATAGCCGTCATTGGTTTTGACGATTGTGTTCAGCGAACGTGATGTCGGTATCGCCTGGCGGCGCTCACACCGAATCGACCTCGACATCTGTGCTCCGCCGAGGTCTGCGATCGCGAAGCCTGCCGCAAGGATCCTATCCGACCAGCGTCGCCATCAACGCGCTGTCCGCGTCCGCCAGATCATCGATCACGTCGAAATGGTGCCGGTCCTGCGCCTCGACATAGGCCGTTGATGCGCCGAGTCCCGTCCAGATATTCGCGAGCAGCTGCGCCTGGCGGCGGAATTCGTTGCGCTCGGCGCCGCCGACCCAGGCGGTGACACGGGCGCCGGCAACCGGTGCGAGCAGCGCCGGACTTTCCTTCAAGGCCGTGGCGTCATCGATGTGCAGCGTGTCGTTCATCGCGGTCCGCTGCAGCGGGCGCAGATCGTGCAGGCCGGAGATCGACACCACGCTGCCGATGCGGGCCTGCCGGTCCGCGGGCAGCGGCGCGCCACGGCAGATCATGCGGCTGACGAGATGCCCGCCGGCGGAATGGCCGGTCAGCGCCACCGGGCCGTCAACTTCGTCCATCGCCTTTGCGATCGCCTGCGCGACATCGGTCGAGATGTCGGCAATCCCGACCTCGGGACACAGCCGATAGGACGGCATCGCCACCGCATGACCGCGCGCAATGGCGCCTTGCGCCAGATGCGACCAGAAGCTCTTGTCGAGCCGCATCCAGTAGCCGCCATGCACGAACACGACGAGGCCCTTCGGCGTGCCCTCAGGGAGAAACAAATCGAGCCGCTGACGGTCGTGTGCACCATAGGCGATGTCGAGCTTGGCACGGCCCTGCCCCGCCATGTCGGCACGGTACGCTTCTGCCGGCGGGACCCACAGACCGGGCCAGCGCTCGCCGCCGGGGATGTTCGGACCGTTGGCATAGGCGTTATCCCAGTCCTTGACGGCGTAGAGCATGAAGATCTCCTCATCGAATGATCAGAGCCCGCGGGCTCACAGCCCGGTGCGAAGCTTCCAGAGCTCGGGAAACAGTACGATCTCCAGCATCTTGCGCAGGTAGTTGACGCCTGACGTGCCGCCGGTGCCGGTCTTGAAGCCGATAATGCGCTCCACCGTGGTGACGTGGTTGAAGCGCCAGCGGCGGAAATAATCCTCGAAATCGACCAGCTTCTCGGCGAGCTCATATAGCTCCCAATGTCGCTGCGGATCGCGATAGACGCTGGTCCAGGCCGCCGCGACTTCCGGGCTCTCAGGTCGCGTGCCGCGCCAGTCGGCGCGCTGACCATCGGCGCCGATGAAGAAGCCGCGCCGAGCCAGCAGGCGCAACGCCTCGTCATAGAGGCTCGGCCTGGCCAGGATCGCCTCGAGCTCCGCCGTCAGCTCAGGGTGATGCGCATGCGGACG
Source organism: Bradyrhizobium aeschynomenes (assembly GCF_013178945.1). GTDB lineage: Bacteria > Pseudomonadota > Alphaproteobacteria > Rhizobiales > Xanthobacteraceae > Bradyrhizobium > Bradyrhizobium aeschynomenes. The sequence goes on along the minus strand of NZ_JABFDM010000001.1, from coordinate 57,266 downwards.
CAGCATCGCGAGATTGCGGTTGCCGAGCAGGAATTCGATCGAGCGGTACTGGAACGACTGAAAGCCGGAGGACTCGCCGAGCTTGTCACGGAACAGCGTGTACTCGCTCGGCGTCATCGTGCGCAGCACGTCCCAGGCGCCGTTGAGCTGCTCGAAGATGCGTGACACCCGCGCCAGCATCTTGAACGCGGGCTGCACGTCGTCGTTGGCGATCGCGCCCATCGCCGCCTTGATCTCGTGGATGGCGAGCTTCATCCATAGTTCGGAGGTCTGGTGCTGGATGATGAACAGCAACTCGTCATGCGCCGACGACAGCGGCGCCTGCGCATCGAGCAGGCGATCCAGCATCAGATAGTCGCCATAGGACATCCGTCCCTTGAAGTTCATCCGCGCACCTTCGGTGGCGGGATCGTAAGGGCCGCTGCTCACGTCACGAGCTCCTTCTGGCGATATTCGGGCTTGTCCCACAGCCTGTTGGCGAGCACCTCTTCGAGGATGTCGACGGCGCCGCGCACCTCGGCTTCGCCGATGTAGAGCGGCGTGAAGCCGAAGCGCAGCGCGTCCGGCGCGCGGAAGTCGCCGATCACGCCGCGCGCGATCAGCGCGCGCATGATGGCATAGCCGTCGGGATGGCGGAACGAGACCTGGCTGCCGCGGCGCGACGCATCGCGCGGTGACGCCAGGGTCAGCGAGGGGCAGCGTTTCTCGACCTCCGCGATGAACAGCTCGGAGAGCGCGATCGAGGCCTTGCGCACCTCCTGCATCGAAACGCCGTCCCAGGCATCGAGCGCCGCATCCAGCGCGGCGAGCGCGATGATCGGCGGCGTGCCGATGCGCATCCGCTCGATGCCGCCGCCGGGGCGATAATCGAGATCGAAGGCGAACGGCGCCTCGTGCCCCATCCAGCCCGACAGCACCGGCGGCGCGACATCGGCATGGCGGGGCGCGACATAGATGAAGGCCGGCGCGCCGGGCCCGCCATTGAGATATTTGTAGGTGCAGCCGACCGCGAAGTCCGCGTCCGCGCCGGCAAGATCGACGGGCACGGCGCCGGCGGAATGCGCGAGGTCCCAGACCGCGAGCGCACCGGCGTCGTGCGCTTTCTTCGTCAGCGCCTTCATGTCGTGCATGCGGCCGGTGCGGTAGTCCACCTCGGTCAGCATCAGCACGGCGACGCTGTCGTCGATCGCGGCCTCGACCGCCTCGGGCTCGACCACCTTCAGCGTGGCGCGGTCGCCGAGCATGCGGACCAGGCCCTGCGCCATATAGAGGTCGGACGGGAAGTTGCCGCTGTCGGACAGGATCACGCGGCGGCCGGGATTGAGCGACAGCGCCGCGGCGAGCGCCTGATACACCTTGATCGACAGCGTATCGCCCATCACGACCGTGCCGGGCGCGGCCCCGATCAGCCGCGCGATGCGGTCGCCGACCCGGCGCGGCTGCACCATCCACCCGGCGCTGTTCCAGCCGCGGATGAGCTCATGCCCCCACTCCGCCTCGATCATGCCGGTGACGCGCGCGGGCACCGCCAGGGGCAGCGCCCCCAGCGAGTTGCCGTCGAGATAGATGACGCCGTCAGGAATTTTGAAGAGCGATCGTGTCTGAGAAAAATCCGCCATGCTGCCTTGCTCTGTTCGCCATCCTGAATGCATGATTCGGGCCGAGAGAGAGAGAGACCAGATCGACCGACGGGCCGTGCCGCTCGCCTGATCTGCCTCTGTCACGACCGCGGTCACGGAGCAAGAGCGATGCGCGTTTCAGCCTGGCTTGTCTGTCTCTGCCTGCTGGGGACGCCGGCTTTCGCCGGCAACGACGTCACCGCCGCCCAGAGCGTCATTCGTGCGCAGGAGCAGGCGCTGGCCCGCGACGACGGGGCCACGGCCTATGCGCAGGCCGCCCCCGAGATCCAGGCGCTGTTTCCCAGCATCGAGATCTTCATGGCGATGGTGCGCGAGGGCTATGCGCCGGTCTACCGGCACCGCAGCTTCGAATTCGGAGCTTCGCAAGCGGAGGATGGCACCATCGCGCAGCGCGTCCACATCGTCGATGCCAATGGCGAGGCCTGGGAAGCGCTCTACACCTTGCAGAACCAGCCCGACGGCAGCCTCAAGATCACCGGCTGCTCACTGTTGAAGACCGGCCAATCGGTCTGACTGCGGATCTGAATGCGATGGGTGCCTTCAGCGCGTCGGCGTCGGTGGGCCGCCATGCTGCTGGCGCCATTGCAGGAATTGCCGGAACAATGCGCTGCGCTCGGCCGGGTCGCTCGACAATTGTCCGCCGCTCTGGCGCACGAAGGTTTCGAACTGCTGCTGCTGGACGTCGGCGACCTGCGGCCGCGGCGTCATGTTGCGCGCGACCAGCCAGTCGTCGGCGGCCTTGAAGCGCTTCCAGCCGGGAATCGTGGCGACGATGCTCGACTCCCGCCATTTCGGATGGCGCGGCGGCTTCATGAACTCGTCGAAGTTGGCGAAGAACGCCTCGACGAAGCGCGCCACCTTGCGGTAGCGCTCGGTATTCTCGGGCCAGTTGTAGCTGACGAGCAGCATGCCGATCGCCACCGTCTCGATCGTCTCGCCGGGATTGAGCAGGTTCGGATATTCCTCCGACGCCAGCGTCGTCGGCAAATAGAGATCCTGCAACCGGCGGTCATAGGGAATCGTCACCAGGTGCAGCGCGCGGTTCTCGTTCCGGATGTTGCGGGCCAGCTGGAACACCTTGCCGGTCGAGACGATGTAGGCATCGGCTTCGCCGTCGATCAGCTTCTGGATCGATTTCGCATCGTCGGTCGCGTAGTCGAACGAGGCCGTCATGCCGAGCCGGTTGAAGATCACGCGCGCGGAATAGAACCCCACATCGGTCGGCGCGATGATGCGCTTGCCGTTGAGATCGAAGATCGAGCGGATCGAGGAACGCGCGATGACGTGGATCTCGTTGTGATACAGCCGCGCGATGTAGCGCAGCTGCGAGGTGATGTCCGGGATGCCGTATTGCAGGCGATAGAATTCGGGCACGTCGGCGGCGACCGCGCCCATGTCGATGCTCTTCAGGAACAGGATGTCGGAGACATTGCGCACCGGCCCCTTGCCGAGCACGGGCAGCACGCGGACATTGGTGTGGTCGTCGAGCACGCGCGCCATGTCCGAGCCGAATACCGAGGTCGCGCCGCCGGCCGGTGCGGTGATGATGGTGACGGTGCCGTCGTTGACATCGGTCGGGTTGGGCAGACGCCACACATCGGGCCCGCTGCCGGGAGCCGGCGACAGCGACGCCGGCAGTCCGGCGGGACGGGGCGGCGCCGGCACAGCGGCCGCGGCGTTGGGCCGGGCGGGAGCGGGCGAGACCGGCACGATGACGGAGCGGGTCGCCGCCGGGCGCTGTGGTGGCGGCTGTGGCTGGGATTGCAGCTGGGGCCACGCCTGCCCCGAGGCATGGCCCATCATCAGCCCGACTGCGAGCGCGGCGAGCAATGGAAGCGAAGCAGCACGTGAAACGATGGACATAGCGCAACGGCCTCCTGCACCATCGCGATGCCGCCGCAGCGATCTCGACCGGTCCGGAGCTTTCACCTCGACGCTGCCTTGCTCTGGGCATGCGACGGGCGACCGCGGCCTCGGCTGAGACCTCGCGACAAATTCACTTCGCGATGCGAAGCACGCGGGCCAAATGGTCCCGATCGGCTTCGATCGAGATCATAGTTGCGTGATCGGATTCGATGGTTTTGCGGCGCCCGGCAGGATTTTGTATGACGAGGTGCATATAACCCGGCGATCCGGGTCCGACTGTGGCCGAAGCGCAACGCCGGTCAGATCAGGCTGCCAGCCGGTGTTGCCTTCGTGCCAGGATCAGCAGTGTGACCACGATCGCGAGGTTGAGGCCATTCCAGGCAATGCCGTTGGCGAAGGCCGCCGCATAGGAGCCGGTGGCGTCGAAGATCACGCCCGAGACCCAGCCGCCGAACGACATGCCGAACACCGAGGCGAAGATGACGATGCCGACCCGAGTGGCGGCCTCGCGCGCCGGCATCGCCTCGCGCACGATGATCGCGTAGCTCGGCACGATGCCGCCCTGGAACAGGCCGAACATGCCGGAAATCAGGTAGAGCGAGGTCAGGCCGTCGAAGAACAGGTAGAACAGCAGCGCGAAGCCCTGCGCCAGCGAGCCGATCAGCAGGGTGCGCATGCCGCCGACGCGGTCGGCGAGGAAGCCCGAGCCGATCCGGCTGACGATGCCGAGCGCCATCATCAAGGACAGCATCTGCGCGCCGACGGCGACGCCATAGCCGAGATCGCCGCAATAGGCGACGATATGCACCTGCGGCATCGCCATCGCCACGCAGCAGGCGATCGCTGCGACGCTGAGCAGCACGGTCAGCGCATTGGTGGAGATCGGCAAGGTCAATTGAGGCGGCGCAGCCTGGCTGTGGTCATGCGCGCCAGCGCCGCCCATGCGGGCGCGCAGCACCAGCAGCAGCGCTGACATCGTCACCGCGCAGAAGATGCCGAGCGCGACATGGGTGGCGCGCCAGCCGATCTGCTGCACGCCATAATTCACCAGCGGCGGCCACACCGTGCCGGCGACGTAATTGCCGGAGGCGACGATGGTGACGGCCAGGCCGCGATAGCGCTCGAACCAATGCGAGGCCTCGGCCATCAGCGGCGCGAAGGTCACGGACGAGCCGAGCCCGATCAGGAAATACACCGCCTGGAACTGCCACAAGGTCACCGAGGCGCCGGCGAGCAGATAGGCCGCGGCGGTGGTGGCGATGCTCAGCGCCATCGCGGTGACAATGCCGAAGCGGTCGGTGATGCGGCCGACGATCACGCCGCCGAGGCCGAAGCCGAACATCGTCAGCGTATAGGCCAGCGAGACCGCGCCGCGGCTCGCGGCATATTCGGCCTGCACCGTCGGCAGAACGACAACGACGGTCCACATGCCGGCGCCGCCGATGGAACCAATGACGAGCGCGAGCGCCAGCCGCGCCCAGGCCTGGCGCGAGTCCGGTGTGAAGTGAGGCGCTTCCTCGAATCTTGTCTGGGGTCCGTGCACGATGGCCGCAACTTCGTCGCCGCATGCCGCGGGGTCAAGCCACATTGCTGCAGGTTGGCCCATGCAGAAGCAGCGCAACAAACGGGGCCTTGAGGTGCGCGTGTGCGCGCATTTGCGAACTGCCGTTCCGCACGAGGTGATGAGGGAGCAATCGTCTTGAATGTGGGCAAGCTAGCGCGTCACGCGCGGTGCGCTCCCTCTCCCGGTTCTTACGGGGAGAGGGTTGGGGTGAGGGGCAGCCACACGGGAAGTGTGAGTTGGGCACACACGCGGGCACCGACCGCGCGGAGAGCCCCCTCACCCGGATTGCATCTGACGATGCAATCCGACCTCTCCCCGCCTTAGCGAAGCTGCGCTTCGCCCTGGCGGGGCGAGGTACACCGAGCGCTCGGCGCCAGCGTACCAAAACGGGCAAGTGGCGCGAATTGTGGCCAAAGCGGCGCCAGCAATATGAAGAGCGGATCAGGTGCCCTCCCCTCTTTGCGGTCCAGCGCCGCCTGCGCTACACTGCACCCCGAACGGAGCGATTTGCGCGCGAATGTCGTTGGGGCTTACTCGGAACATGCTGATGGTGGCGGGGCGGTTGCTCTTGCTCGCCTACCTCGTCTGCGTGCTCAGCCCGGGTGTCACGCTGGCCTTCGCCCATGGCGCTGCGCCCTGTCTCGACGAAGCCTTCGTTGCTGTCCGGGTCTCGCATCATCACGCCGCGCCTCATGAGAGCAGCGACGGCGCGATGATGCCGCAGAGACATGCGGCACATGCGCATCATCACCATGATGACCGGGTCGCGGATGCCGGTCTGCAGACGCAGCCTGACCCGGCTCCCTTCCCGGCGCACCACGACCACGGCAAGCTGCCCGGCCCCTGCTGCGCGATGATGTGCGCGGTCGGCCTCACTTCCACCTTGCCGGCGGTCACCCTGCCCTCGCCGGTCACCACCGCCAGCGAGGCCAGCGGCGAAGCCGGCCTGCCCGGACGCACGCCGCCGCTGCTGTACCGCCCCCCCATCGTCCTGGCCTGAGAGCGAACGACGCCGGCTCGTCGCGCCTCGCGCGCGCGGCCGCTTGCGAGTCATCGACAGACCGAAGGACACATCATGTTGTCGCACCTCAAGGCGACGCCCGCAGCCGCACGTCCGGCGCGGCGCAGCCTGCCATTCTCATGTCTCTCGATCGCCGCGACACTGGTCGCCGCGACGGCGCTCGCCGCCTGCCAGCCGCGCATGGTGGCGCTGTCGGGGGCCGACCCCGCCGATCCCTCAGCGCGCGTGGCGCCGGTGCGGACCTCGGCCGTGATCGCGCCCTACACCTCGCTGCGGCCCGCCGCCCCCACGGGTTGGGGCCGGTCCAGCGCCCCGCGCTCCGAACCGAGCCGCTAGGAGCGCGCGATGCAGGGGATCGGAAGACTTGCGCCATTGGTGGCCGCGACCGCGCTCGCCGGCTGCGCCTCGTTCTCGCCCGACGGCGGCATGAGCGTCGTCGCCGACATCACCGGGCGCACCACGGCCAAGGAGGTCGCCTCAATCAGAACCGACGACGACGCCGCACGGATGCGCGACGCCACGCGAAAACTGCTGGCGCGGCCGCTGTCGGCCGATGCCGCCGTGCAGGTCGCGCTGTTCAACAACAAGGGCCTTCAGGCCGCCTTCCATCAGCTGGCGCTGAGCGAGGCCGATGCCGTCGAGGCCAGCCTGCCGCCCAACCCGACGTTCTCGTTGATGCGGATCAGCGGCGACGGTGCGTTCGAGGCCGAGCGCCAGGTCGCCGGCGACATCCTGGCGCTCGCGACCCTTCCGCTGCGCTCGGAGATCGCGCGCGAGCGCTTCCATCAGGCGCAGCTGCGGGCAGCGCTGGCGACGCTGCGGCTCGCCGCGGAGGTCCGCCGCGCGCATGTGCGCGTCGTCGCCGCCAACGAGCTGGTGGCACTGCTGGTCGAGGCGCAATCCGCCGCGGAAGCCACCGCCAAGCTCGCCGCCAAGCTCGGCGAGACCGGTGCACTCAACCGGCTCGACCAGGCGCGCGAGCAGGTGTTCTACGCGGAGACCACGGCCGAGCTCGCGACCGCCCGCCGCGCCGCGGGCAGCGCGCGCGAGCGTCTGATCCGGCTGATGGGGTTGTGGGGCGACGACCTCGACTTCCGCCTGCCCGGCAAGCTGCCCGCGCTGCCGCGCCGGCCGCTGACCGAGCCGTTCGTCGAGCGCGACGCGGTGGCGCATCGCATCGACCTGCAGATCGCGCGGCTCGATCTCACGGCGCTCGCGACCTCGCTGCAGCTCAGTGAAGCGACGCGCTTCGTGACGCTGCTCGACCTTGCCGGCCTCGAACGCAAGACGGGAGAGCCCGACGGCCGCGTCATTCGCGAGCGTGGCTACGATCTGCAATTCCAGATCCCGATCTTCGACGGCGGCGAGGTGCGGGTGCGGCAGGCGGCGGAAACCTACAACATCGCCTTCAACCGCCTCACCGAGCGCGCCGTCACGGTGCGCTCCGAGGCGCGCGACGCCTATCGCAGCTATCGCGCCGCCTATGACATCGCCGGCCACTACGCCCGCGAGGTGCTGCCGCTGCGCCAGATCATCAGCGAGGAGATGCAGCTGCGCTATTCGAGCATGCAGGTCGACATCTTCGCGCTGCTGCTGGAGGCGCGGCAGCGCCTCGCCTCGCGGCGCGCCGCGATCGATGCGGTCAGAGACTTCTTCCTTGCCGAGGCCGAGCTGTCGGCCGCCGTCAACGGCGGCGGCGGGGCAGCGGCCGAGACCACCGCACAACAGACCGCGAGCGCTGTGGCGCCCGGTGATCACTGACAGGAGAGCACGGATGTTGTCACGCCGAACCTTGCTCGGCTCCGCGGCGCTGGCCGGCGCCTCCGCGGTGTCCGGTCGCGCCCAGGCCGCCGCAATTCCGGAAGCCGCCACCATGGACAAGGCCGTGATGCAGCCGCCGCTGCGTCCCTCCGCCGGCCCGGACTATCAGCCGGTGGTGACGCTCAACGGCTGGTCGCTGCCGTTCCGCATAAACGGCGACTGGAAGGAATTCCATCTCGTCGCCGAGCCTGTCACGCGCGAGTTCGCGCCGGGCATGACGACGCATCTCTGGGGCTACAACGGCCAGTCGCCTGGACCGACCATCGAGGCCGTTGAAGGCGATAAGCTCCGGATCTTCGTCACCAACAGACTGCCGGAATACACCACCGTGCACTGGCACGGCGTGATCCTGCCCTGCGGCATGGACGGCGTCGGCGGCCTGACGCAGCCGCACATCAAGCCCGGCAAGACCTTCGTCTACGAGTTCGAGATGAAGCACGCAGGGACCTTCATGTATCACCCGCACGCCGACGAGATGGTGCAGATGGCCATGGGCATGATGGGCATGATCGTTGTCCATCCGCGCGACCGGACGCCGCCACCGGTCGACCGTGACTTCGTGTTCGTGATGTCGACCTATCGCATCGAACCCGGCGGCTATCTGCCCAAGGTCAACGAGATGACCGACTTCAACATGTGGACCTGGAACGCCCGCGTGTTCCCCGGCATCGATCCGCTGCCGGTCCGGCTTGGCGACAAGGTGCGCATCCGCATCGGCAATCTCACCATGACCAACCATCCGATCCATCTGCACGGCCACAAGTTCAAGGTGACCGGCACCGACGGCGGCTGGCTTCCTGAAGCCGCGCAATTCCCGGAGACCACCACCGACGTGCCGGTCGGCGCGGTGCGCGTGCTCGACTTCATCGCCGACAATCCCGGCGACTGGGCGTTCCACTGCCACAAGTCGCACCACACGATGAATGCGATGGGCCACGACATGCGCAACCTGATCGGCGTGTCGCGCAAGGAGCTGGCGGCCGCCGTGGGCAAGCTCGCGCCCGACGGCATGGTGATGGGCCACACCGGCATGGCGATGGGCAACATGGAGATGCCCGCGCCGGACAACACGCTGCCGATGATGACCGGCAGCGGCCAGTTCGGGCCGATCGAGATGGGTGGCATGTTCACGACCGTGAAGGTGCGCGAGGGCCTCGCCCGCGACGACTACCGCGATCCCGGCCCTTACCGGTTTCCGCAAGGCACGGTCGCCTACGAGGTCGCGAGCGCACCGGAACCGGTCCGCCGGAGCGAGAGCGCGACGACGCCAAGCCGCACGCGACGCTGACGGATGACGACGATGATCAGGAGATGTCGATGAAGACTGGATTTGCGATGAGCGCCGCCCTGGCTGCCGCTCTGATCGTCATCGCGGCGGCGCGGGGCCACGAGCAACCTGGGCCGCACGGCTATTCCGCCGGCGAGCCCGGCGATCCCAAGCAGCCGTCACGCACCATCGAGGTGCTGCTCAGCGAGATGGAGTTCACGCCCGCGCGCATCGACGTCAAGCGCGGCGAGCAGATCCGCTTCGTGCTGCGCAACACCGGGAAGGAGGACCACGAATTCCTGCTCGCCACCAAGAAGGAGAACCTGAAGCACGCCGCCGTGATGAAGAAGCATCCGCACATGGAGCACGACGAGCCCAACGGCACGCGGCTCGCGCCCGGCAAGACCACCGAGCTGCTGTGGCGGTTCAGCAAACGAGGCATTTTCGAATATTCCTGCCTGATCCCCGACCACCGCGAGTTCGGCATGACCGGACATGTCAGCGTCAAGTAACTACGGAGTGAACGTAGCCGGGATGAGCGACTTGTCCGCCGAAGCCTGGAAGGCGAAGGCGGAAGCGATATCCGGGTTCGCCTCGATCGCGTGCGAGAACCCGGATGTCGCCTCGCTCATCCGGGCTACGCGCTCATACGATTCCATCACAAGGAGACACACCATGAGAATGCCCCATCCGCTCACGACCGCTGCCGCGCTCGTTCTTGCTCTCGTGACTCCCGTGATCGCCGCCGACGCGATCAGCGGCGACGTCAAGAAGGTCGACGAGGCCAATGCCAAGATCACGCTGCACCACGGCCCGGCCAAGAGCCTGGGCATGGACGAGGCGATGACCATGGTCTACCGCGTCAAGGACGCCGCCTTGCTCAAGGGCCTCAAGCCCGGCGACAAAGTGAAGTTCGAGGCGCAGGAAGATTCGTCGGGCTACACGGTGACGAAGATCGAGAAGGGCAAGTAGCAGGGCACGCCGCGAGCCGCGCTTCTCTCCCCGCCGTCATTCCGGGGCGCGCGGCAGCGCGAGCTCCGATGCGCAATTGCGCATCGGAGAATCCATGCCTGCACCGGTCAGCGAGAGGCCGAATATCAAGCCACGCGGATCTGCCCCAACAACGACCACTCTTGGCTAAGGAATGACGTACGGACGAATGGGTCCGTGAACCGGCGGCCGGACATGTTTGCATTTCGAGTTTGACTGTAGGATCGCAGCGCCCTGCGCGGAGCACGTCATGAAGGCCTATCTCGTCCTCGATCTCGCCGTTCACGACTTCGCATCCTTCAAAGTCTACATCGAACGGATCCCTGCCTTCATCGCGAAGCACGGCGGCCGCTACATCGTCCAGGGCGCGGTGCCCACGCCGGTGGAAGGCGACTGGATGCCGGAGCGGTTGGTGATCCTGGAATTTCCATCGCGCCGCAACGCGACGGACTTCCTCGCCGATCCCACCATCCAGGACCTGTTCGCAATCCGGCACCGCGCCACGACGAGCCGCCTGGTGCTGGTCGACGGGTGCGCGGAGTGAACGCGATCAGCCTGCTCCGCGCGGCGCTTGATCCACATGAAGGCACGTGCAACGGATGTCTCAGCTCCGGCTGGGCGAGAGCAACCTGCACATCGACCGAAGATCTCAGATGCAATTCACACCATTCCACCGCGCAGCGGTGCTCACGCTGAGCGGCTGCGCCTTCGCAGCCGCGCTGACGCCGCGCCCGGCCTGGGCAGGCGCCGGCTTTTATGACCTGCGCACACTCTGTCAGCCGCTCGAGATCCACGATGGATCGCCCGAGGAAAGCGCCTGCCTCAAGGAGATGGCGGGTTCGGTCAGGCGTGACGGACGCAAGCTGACGCTGGGCCTCGCCAACGGCAAGACCAAGGTCATCACCGACGCGAAGGAGTGCGAGCCGGAAGGGCCGGAGGCCAGCTGCATCAGCTACCGGCTGATCGGCCGCCTCGGCGACCGGCATTACATGCTGTTGGTGACGCCTTATGAGTGCCCTTACGTGATGCTGGTCAACCGCCGCACCGGCGTCGAGACCAACATCGGCAGCGGGCCTTTCCTGGCGCCAAACGGCAAGCGCTTCGTCACCATCGATCCGCGAGACGACGGCAATTGCGGCATCGACTATCGGATCGGGATGTTTGCCACCGGCGAAAACCCGAAACTGGAATGGAGCTACAAGCCGGAGGGGCTCGAGCAGTACCAGGTAGACACCTGGATCGGCGACACGCGCATTCGGCTGCAGGCCTCGGGTGAAATCGGCAAGGAAGTGCCGACGGACCTGACGCGCACGGCGCAGGGCTGGCAGCTCAGGCGTCCGAATGGCGAGATCAGCATGGGAGCGGCGGCGGCAGTGGCCCCGCCAACGACGTCACAACAGACCCCGGCCTCCGCGAGCGGAGCACCAGGCAGCCGCTGAAAGACGAGACGAGTTAAAAAAGCTGCTCTAGTCTAGATCGAGAAACAGTCCTTACTGAATCTGAGGCGACCCTGACGCGGCCCTACATCGGTATGATTCACAAGGACGCCGACAGCCATTTTGGCATGTCCTTTCCCGATCTTCCGGGCGTCGTGACCGCGGCCACCAGCCTGGATGATGCGCGCATCATGGCCGAGGAGGCCCTGGCTCTGCACATCGAAGGCGTCATCGCGGACGGCAAGGCCATTCCCGGGCCATCATCGCTGGAGTGGATCATGGCCGATGTCGACAACCGCCCCGGCGTTGCCGTTCTCATTGCCGCAACGGTCGATCAGCCGAAAGCGGTCCGTGTCAACGTGACACTGCCGGAAGACGCGCTGGTATTGAGAAAAACGATTCGACAAATCAGATTACTCTTTCATTTTTTCGGAAATCCTGTATATCTCTCTCCCGTCCTGCTTCCGCCGGAGGGGCGTGTCGCGACCGTCACGAGACGTGGGAGGTGGGATGCGATGGGCGCAGCGACTCGTAGCGTGGCTTCGTGCCGCGCGGACGAACGGTTCGTTGCGCACGGCGAAATCGTGCGGTCCTGACACCCCGACGCTGGTGTCCCGCGGCGAGCGCGCGCAAGCGCATTGTCGCGCATGGTGGCCAACAAGCCCGGTGCACCAGGGAGACCACGTATAAGCCGTTCCAACCGTTGCGCAGGGAAGGCCGGGCGTGTTCGGCCAGACCTGTGGTACCTGCCGCCTGCATTCTTTTCGCAGGCGGGCCACGGGCGCGGCCAGCGCCCGGCCTTCCCTGCGCCCTCCCGTGATTCGAGGGCGGACCTGATGCACAGCCCGGGCGCCATGCGCCGCGGGAAGGCAAGTCGTCGTCCGTCGACACAGAAAGGCGATCGATGCAGACGCGCGCTCGGCACCCCCCGTCACGACAAGAGCCCGGCGGCGCTCCGGCCGCCGCCGTTAACCATTTGCTAACCATGCCGCGGGCAAGCTTTGCCGCGTCGCGCTGCGCGTGGCCGGCGACCGGACGACCACAGGACATCCTGGGCTTTGCTGCCGCCGGGCATGGCGGCGGCCCGGTTGCCGGCCGCAGCGCGTCGCTGCGGCGTCCGACGCCATGCCGTCCTGTCTGTCCGGAGACCCAAGTCCTTGAGCACCGTCGGTTCGCGCGCCTTTCAGAAGGCGCGGCAGGAAAAGAAGCAGAAGAAGCTCGTCGAGACGCAGTTGGCCGCGGCCTTCAAGGCCTTTCAGGCCGGACGCCAGGCGGAGACGCAGGCGCTGTGTGCGAAGCTGCTACAGGAGGTCCCCGGCTGCTTCGATGCCATGCATCTGCTCGGCGTGTCGCTGGTGTCATCGGCGCGCTTCGCCGAGGCCACCGCCTTCCTGGCGCAGGCCGTGGCAATAGAGCCGAATTCCGCCGACGCGCAGTCCAATCTCGGCTGGGCGCTGGTCAATTGCGAGCGCTACGAGGAGGCGCGCGCCGCGCTGGAGCGCTCGCTGGCGCTGCGGCCGAATGCGCCGATCACCCTGCGCAACCTCGCGATCACGCTGCTGCGGCTCGGCCAGGGCGAGGCCTCGCTCGCGGCCGCGACGCGCGCCCTCGAGCTCAAGCCCGATGACGTCGATGCCTGGTGCAATCGCAGCGTCGCCGAGTTGATGCTGCGGCGCTGGGACGCCGCTGCCGCCAGCGCCGAGCGCGCGCTGGCCTTCAACCCGACCCATTTCGAGGCCACGGTCAACAAGGGCCTCGCGCATCTCGAGCTGCACCATTTTGAGCTGGCGGAAGCGACCTTCAATGCGGCGCTGGCCGCACGCCCGTCCCATGCCGAGCTGCGGGCGCATCGCGGCCGGCTCTACATGATCTCCGGACGCACGGCGGAAGCCGAAGCCGATTTCGACGCCGCCGTGACGCTCGATCCCAATCTGCAACTGGGATGGCAGGGCAAGGCGCAGATCTGCATCCTCAACGGCAACGTCGCGCAGGCGATGGCCGCCTGCAAGCGCGTGCTCGACACCAATCCGAAGGCGCAGGTCGCGCTCACCCTGCTCGGCGCCTGCCGCGGCCGGCTCGGCGACGTCGCCGGCGCCATCGCCCAGTTCGACCAGGCGCTCGCGGTGCAGCCGGACTATGACGAGGCGATCACCAAGAAGATCTTCTACCTCGACTTCCTGCCCGGCGCCGACTTCGCGGTCCAGCAGATGGCGCGACAGTATTGGTGGATGGCGGTCGGCTCGAAATTCCCGCGCCGCAAGCTTGCGCCGCGCACGCTCGATCCGAACAGGCGCATCGTCGTCGGCTACGTCTCGGCCGACTTCCGCACGCACTCGGCCGCCTTCGCCTTCCTGCCGGTGCTGCGTGGGCACGACAAGACGCAGGTGCAGGTCAACTGCTATTCGGCGTCGCCGCGGCACGACGACTTCACGGCGAAATTCCAGGCCATCGCCGACGTCTGGGTCGAGGCCTCGAACCTTTCGGACGACGAGCTGGCCGACCGCATCCAGGCGGACGGCGTCGACATCCTGGTCGATCTCTCCGGCTACACCACGGGCACCCGGATGCCGGTGTTCGCGCGCAAGCCGGCGCCGATCCAGGTCACGGCCTGGGGCAGCGGCACCGGCACCGGCCTTGCCACGATGGACTACTTCTTCGCCGACCCGGTGACGGTGCCCGAGAACGTCCGGCCGCTGTTTGCCGAGCACGTCCACGATCTGCCGTCGGTGATCACGATCGATCCGCTGCTCGACATCGCGCCGTCGCCGCTGCCGATGCTGCAGAACGGCCATGTCAGCTTCGGCGTCTACAACCGCATCGACAAGATCTCCGACGCGGCGATCGCGCTGTGGGCGCGGCTGCTCGGCGAGGTGCCGGACGCCACGCTCGTGATCAAGCATCTCGCGCTCAACGATCCCCTGGTGCGCGACGGGCTGATCGGCCGCTTCGTCACGCAGGGTGTCCCGGAAGCGCGCCTGATCTGCCTCGGGGCCAGCGAGCGCAGCGAGCATCTGCGCTCCTACGAGCGCATCGACATCTCGCTCGATCCGTTCCCGCAGAACGGCGGCATCTCGACCTTCGAATCGCTGTACATGGGCGTTCCCGTCGTCGCCAAGCTCGGCGCCGGCGCGGCCTCGCGCGCGGCAGGGGGCATCCTGACCGCAGCGGGGCTCGCCGATTGGGTCGCCGATGACGATGACGGCTATATCCGGATCGCCAAAACCTTCGCGGCACAACCCGAGCTGCTGGCGAAGCTGCGCGCCGAGCTGCCGCACAAGGTCGCGCACTCGCCCGCCGGCGACGTCGCCAACTACACGCGCTGCGTCGAGGCCGGCTATCGGCAATTCTGGCAGGCCTATTGCGCGAAGGAGAGCACGGGCCGCTGATCCATCACGGCAGCTGCCACGGACCTCTGCAACCAGCGGCTGCAAGAGTTCCGGCTGTGCCATTTCGGCCTTGCGCGGCACGGCCACGCCGCGATCCCGCTTGCGCCGCCACGGGTAGGGCGAAATCAAGGATATGGCTTTTTGGTGGCGACACGCCGTCTCCGCAGCGGCGCTGCTACTACCAACCGGCGAGTAGTAGACCGCGCTCGTCGAGCAAGACGATAATGCGCGCGAAAAAAATTGCCGGCCTCACCATCGCTGGGCCGCCGGCCACGGAGGAATTGGGGCATGCGGGTCGCGTTGTTGAGTTGCGTCGTTGCGACAGGATTGAGTGTGCTGGGATCGCTCCTGCCGGCCGAGGCCCAGACCGCGCGGGCGCCGAGATCGGCAACGGCGGCCGCCGCCGGCGAAGGCGGCAAGCTGCAGGAATCCAACGAGTGGACCGTCGGCGTCGCCGGCGGCCTGCTCGAAGGCACCAACATCCGCTTCGCCGCCGAGATGGCCAAGGTGCTCGACGACCGGCCGAACCTGCGCGTGCTGCCGATGGTCACCTACGGCGCGCTCGGCAATATCGAGGACCTGCTCTATCTGCGCGGCGTCGACGTCACCATCACATCGGCCGACGTGCTCGACGAGTTCGTGCGCAACGGCACGCTCGCCAACATCAAGAACCGCATCCGCTACATCTGCTCGTTCTACATCAACGAGATGCATGTCTACGTCCGCCCCGAGATCAGGACGCTCGAGGATCTCCAGGGCAAGAAGGTCTCGTTCAACACGGTCGGCAGCGCCGCCAACCTCACCGGCGGCATCGTCTTCGACCGGCTCAAGATCGGCGCCGAGAAGGTGTTCATCAACAATTCGGTGGCGCTGGAGAAGATGCGCACCGGCGAGATCGCCGGCGTCGTGCACGTCACCGGCAAGCCGACCGACCTGTTCGCCAAGTTCAAGCCCGAACCCGGCTTCCACTTCCTCCCGGTCCCGTTCGCGCGCAGCCTGCAGGACTATTATGTGCCGACCAAGCTGACGTCGCAGGACTACCCCAATCTGCTCAAGCCCGGCGAGACGGTCGAGACGATCGGCGTGCCGCAGGTGCTGGCGGTCTACAACTGGTCGCCGGAGACCGAGCGCTACCGCCGCGTCTCGCGCTTCGTGGAGTATCTGTTCAAGCGCTTCGACCAGTTCAAGCAGCCGCCGTTCCACCCGAAATGGAACGAGATCAACCTCGCCTCGTCGCTGCCCGGCTGGACCCGCTTCCGCGCGGCGGAGGAGCTGCTGGTCAGCACGCGCGCGCCCGAGACCGACGCCAGCGCGACCAAGCAGCAGTTCGAGCAGTGGATGAGTGCGAGAGCCACGACCGGCGGCCGCCGCCTCAGCGACGCCGAAGCCAAGGCGCTGTTCGAGCAGTTCCAGGGCTGGATGAAGCGCGAGGGCGATCAGCCGCCGCGATAGCGGGCGTGGCTACGTCACGACGGGCTTGCGTCGCAGCGCCTGCGGCGCATCCGGCTGCGCCAGCGGATGGGCCGCGACAAACGCGGGCAGCGCCATCCCGGCTTCGAAGACGCGCTACGACGTGGCCGGCGAGGCAGATGTCGGCCTCATCGGCGCATCGCCCGTGGCAAAACCGGCCGGTCGCGGCATGGCCGGCGAGCTGGGCCTCGACCGCGACCAGCATCTCCGTCGCCCAGTGCCTGAGCCAGGCCGTGCGCGCCGGGGCGTCGACATGCAGCACCTCGGTGAGATAGCGCTGCACCTGCGGCGTGGTCAGCGGGTGCGCATCGCAGGCGATCATCGCCGCCAGCGCCCTCACCCGCGCGCGCTCCTTGGCCCGCGGCGCTGCTCCCTGGTGATGCGGGCCTCGTCGAGATAATCGAGGATCGCCAGCGACTGCGTCAGCACCGTCCCGTCAGCGCCATCTGCGGATTGAGCGCGGCATACCTCTCGTCGCGTTGCTGCTGCCGGTCGACATCGACCGCGACCTGCTCGTAGGCGACGCCTTTCAGGTTGAGCGCGATCCGCACCCGAAAGCTCGCCAGCGACCGCCAGAACGAATAGAGCTTGATGGGGATCCTTCGGGGCAGGCCAGCGAAGGTCGACGCCATCGACCGGTCGCCCCGGTCCGCCTTTCGATAGCCGGCAATCAGTTCACGCTCGATATGAAGCCTGCGAGAATCGTCCGGCTCTGGCTGAGGGCCTCGATGCGTTGATCGATGAGGCCGACCTGCTGCGCCAGTATTCTTCGTAGATTGTCGCAAGGTCTGAAATCTGGACGGTTGTTCCGTACGCACGGGAGCAACTGCTTGATCGTCTCCAGCGTCATCCCTGCGGAGCCAAGCACCTTGATCCGGCGTACGGCTTCCTCGTCCGCGGGACCGTAGTCGCGATAACCGGAGGACGTTCGTTGCGGCGCAAGCAAGCCTTCGCCCTCGTAGTAGCGCAGCATCCTTATGCTGACCCCCGTCCTTCGGGAGAGTTCGCCGATCTTCATCCGTAAACCCCTTGACCCTGACAGTGCTGTCAGACCTTACAGATCGTGCTCGCCCAAGTGGAGTCCCCCTTGTGCCGGGAGCAACGATGAAAGCCTATCATTTGAACGGGCACGCAGGTGCAGCGCGCCTCGTGCGCACCGACCTCATCAAACCCGAACCCGCCAGCGGTGAGGTTCGTATTCGGGTCGAGGCGGCAAGCCTCAACTACCGCGACCTCCTGATTTTTGATCGAGCGGGCCAAGGCGGGTTCGACGGCCGCGTTCCGCTCTGCGATGGCGCAGGCATCGTCGATGCCGTCGGCGCCGATGTCGTCCAATGGCGGGCGGGCGACCGCGTTGCCGCCTCGTACTTTCGCGATTGGATCTCCGGGCCGTTCAAGTCGAGCTATGTTCCGTCAGCCCTCGGCAGCAGCGCGATGGATGGCATGCTGGCGGAGTATGTGGTGCTCCCGGCGACGGCGCTGGTCTCTGTGCCGGAGCACCTGACGTCGATCGAAGCCGCGACCCTGCCCTGTGCCGCCGTGACGGCCTGGCACGGCCTCGTCACCCGTGGCGGAATGGGCAAGGACGCCACGCTGCTGGTCCAGGGCACCGGCGGCGTCGCGCTGTTCGGCCTTCAGTTCGCCGCCGCGCTGGGCGCCCGCGCCATCGTCATCTCGTCCTCGGATGAAAAGCTCGCCCGCGCGAAGGCGCTCGGCGCCTCGATCCTGATCAACTACCGCGACACGCCCGATTGGGACGTCGCCGTGATGAAAGCGACGGACGGCGCAGGCGCCAGCCATGTCCTCGAGCTCGGCGGACCCGGCACCTACGACCGCTCGCTGCGCTCGGTCGCATCGAGCGGCAAGATCGTTCAGATCGGCGTCTTGACGGGGTTCGGCCCAAAGCCCGACCTCGCCCGCCTGCAATGGGAGAACGCAGACATCATCGGCGTCACGGTGGGCTCGGTCGAGCATTTCACAGCCATGAACCGCTTCCTGGGCGAACACGCGATCCATCCGATCGTCGATCGCGTCTACGACTTCGACGACGCTCCCGAGGCGTATGTCCATCTCCGGTCCGGATCGCATTTTGGCAAGATTGTCGTGAGGCTGTAGGGCCATGGGCGGATCGACGGGAGCGCCGCGCCGAGCTGGGGGCAGCGTTACCGTCGTGCCGTGCGGCGACGGGTCGATGAAAGTCATTTCGTGCCGATCATCCTGCGCAGCCAGGCGTCGACGATCCCAGTGGCCGGATGGCTGGGATCGCCGAGTTCGCGATTGATCTCCATGTGGCCGCGCAGTCCGGTGCCGCCGACGCCCTGGACCTCGGCTGGCGTGCCCGCCTGCATCAGCGCTGCTCCCAGCGCCTCGGACTGCGCCTTGCCGTCGGCGCGGTCGACATGGAGGATCAGGAATGCCGGCGCGTTCGGCTTGGCGGCCTGGAGAGTCGGCGACAGCGCCCGCTGACGCACTGGGTCGGTGCCGAACGCCTGGATGTAGGTGTCGAGCATGAAACGGCCGCTGTCGGCGAGTTGGCGCGCCACGTCGTAGCAGGCGCCATCCAGCGCGATGATGCCGCTGATATCGCGCAACGACAGCCCAGCTGCCGTGAAGTACCTCGAATCAGTCCCGACCAACGACACCAGATGCGCGCCAGCGCTGTGCCCCATCAGCACGATGCGCGAGGGGGCGATGCCCAGACGCCCGGCATTGTTGCGCAACCACGCCAGCGCCGCGGCGACGTCAGCCGCCTGCTGCTCGACGGTCACGGCCGGCACCAGCCGATAGTCGATTGAGGCAAAAGCATAGCCCTGCGCGAGCAGGTGTTCGACCTTGGCCGCCCCCGTCGCGTTGCGCTTGTCGCCCCGCTTCCATCCGCCACCATGGACGAAGACGACCAGCGGCGCGGCCGCGCCTCCCCTCGCCTGCCAGAAGTCGAGTTTTTGCAGCGAATCGGCGCCATAAGTATATTCGGTGGCCGGCGCGTTTTGGCGCTCGGCCTCGCGAGCCGCCATTCGCGCCTGCAGCCGCTCCAGGAACGGGCCGGCGAATACAGGTGACAGGAATGTCGGCTGCAGCAGCAACAGGCCAGCAGCTAACAAAACGGCAGGTGTCGAACGCAATATCGAGAGCTCCATCGTCGTGAGACGATAGCAGCACGTGTTGCTTAAAGGAGGCCGTACGCGGCGTTGTTACAAAATGTCACGAACGATGACGCCCGGGAAACTACGGGCCGGTCTTGCGCGAATAGTCTGAGCCTACCGTAACGTGAAGCCTTCGCTCCACGCATCCCTGTCTACTTCGTATTCGCTGACGAGAAAGCCATCAGGATAGTCGCGAAAGCCTTCGAACTGAAGCTTGCGCATCTTTGCAGCATTGTCGACGACCGGCCTTCCCTGCGCCCTCCTCTGTGTGGGGGCGGACCTGATGCACGACTCGGGCGCGATGCGCCGCGGGAGACGATGGCGCATGTCTGCGAGACGCATGCCTTTGTGCAGTCCCGGTGCGGAGCGGCGGCACGGGCCTCATGGTTCGAGACGCCGCTACGCGGCTCCTCACCATGAGGATTTGGTTCGGAGACCGGTGCTGCACTTCGTCCACGCGCGGCAGGCTCATGGCGGAGGGCGCGCAGCAGGCGACATGCTTCGAGCCGTACAACGCAGCCCCTCCCCTCACCCTGAGGAGACCGCCGGAGGCGGTCGTCTCGAAGGGCGAGGCCCGGACGGTTTTCATCCGAACGGTGCGGCAGGAGCGCACATCCCCTCTTACCGCAACCTTTCGTTAACCGCCGTTAACCGAACGCTAACCATACACCGGGCAAAAATTGCCGAGTGAGACTATGCGTGTCGTGATTGGGTGCGGTTGACGGGGGAGAGCTTCCGTGGACGCCAGCGCGGTACCTCAGTTTCGGAACGGCGGCCCCGTGGCCGCCGCGCAGTCGTTTGGGGCCGGCAAACGCGGCCCGCGGGAAGGGGCGAAAGCCATGGTCGACGTCACGGCGGGTCAGGGGGCCGGGTCTCCGGCCGGTTTTTCTTTTACTGACCTCAAGACAGCAGTCCTGCGCGGCGACATCGCGCTGGCGCTCGGCATCCTCACCATCCTGGTGGTGCTGATCCTGCCGCTGCCATCGCTGGTGCTCGATCTGTTCCTGGCGATCTCGATCACCCTGTCGATCCTGATCCTGATGACCGCCTTGTTCATCCAGGCACCGCTGGAATTCTCGTCGTTCCCGACCATCCTCTTGATCTCGACGATGCTGCGGCTGTCGCTGAACCTAGCCTCGACCCGGCTGATCCTGTCGCGCGGCCACGAGGGCACGGATGCGGCCGGCCATGTCATCGAGGCGTTCGGCAACTTCGTGATGGGCGGCAATTTCGTCATCGGCATCATCGTGTTCGCGATCCTGGTGACGGTGAACTTCGTCGTCATCACCAAGGGTTCGGGCCGCATCGCCGAGGTCGCGGCCCGCTTCCATCTGGACTCGATGCCCGGCAAGCAGATGGCGATCGACGCCGATCTCTCCGCCGGCCTGATCGACGAGAAGGTCGCCAAGGTCAGGCGCAAGGAGCTCGAGGACGAAAGCGGCTTCTTCGGCGCCATGGACGGTGCCTCGAAGTTCGTCCGCGGCGACGCCGTCGCGGGTCTGCTCGTCGTCTTCATCAACATCATCGGCGGCATCATCATCGGCGTGGCCCAGCAGGGCCTGGGTTTTGCCGAGGCCGCCCGCACCTACACCACGCTGACCGTCGGCGACGGCCTCGTGACCCAGGTGCCGGCGCTGATCGTCTCGACCGCCGCCGGCCTGTTGGTCTCCAAGGCAGGCGTCACGGGGGCCGCCGACAAGGCGCTGATGAAGCAGTTCTCCGGCTACCCGCAGGCGCTCGGCCTGTCGGCCGCCGTGATGCTGGTGCTGGCGCTGCTGCCAGGCATCCCGACCCTGCCCTTCCTGGCGCTCGGCGGCGGTGCCGCTGCGCTCGCGCTCAAGGCCCGCAAGCAGAAGGAGGTCATCAAGGCGGAGGAAGCCGCCGCCGCAGCAGCACCTGCCGCAGCCGCGACGGCGGCAGCCGCCGAGGAGCCGATCTCCGCCGCGCTCAAGATCGACGACCTCAAGATCGAGCTCGGCTACGCGCTGCTGCCGCTGGTCAACGCGCCCGACGGCACCGACCGGCTGACGGACCAGATCAAGGCGCTCAGGCGCTCGCTGGCGATCGAGATGGGTTTCGTGATGCCGTCGGTGCGCATCCTCGACAACGTCCAGCTCGAGGCCAATACCTACATCATCAAGATCAAGGAGGTCGACGCGGGCTCCGGCAAGATCTGGCCGAGCCAGTTCATGGTCATGGATCCCGGCGGCAACCAGGTCGCGGTGCCCGGCATCCACACGACGGAGCCGACCTTCGGCCTGCCCGCCACCTGGGTCGACGCCGGGCTGAAGGAAGAGGCGACGCTGAAGGGCTACACGGTGGTGGACGCGGCAACGGTGCTGTCGACCCACCTCACCGAGCTGCTCAAGGCCAATATGAGCGACCTGCTCTCCTACGGCGAGGTGCAGAAGCTCCTGAAGGAGCTGCCGAAGGAACAGAGCGAGCTGGTCAAGGACATCGTGCCGACGCAGATCACGATCTCCGGCATCCAGCGCGTGCTGCAATTGCTGTTGTCGGAGCGAATCTCGATCCGCGACCTCTCGACCATCCTGGAAGGCATTGCCGACGCGCTCGCCTTCTCGCGCAATCCGGCCACCATCGTCGAGCATGTCCGCGCCAGGCTCGCCCGCCAGATCTGCGCCCAGAACACCTCGCCGATGGGCTATCTGCCGCTGATCGCGCTGTCGGCGAAGTGGGAGCAGGCATTTGCCGAGTCGCTGATCGGCCAGGGCGAGGAGCGCAGCCTGGCGATGCAGCCGTCGCGGCTGTCGGAGTTCATGACCGCCACCCGCGATGCCTTCGAGCGCGCCGCACGCGAGGGCGAGTCGCCGGTGCTTGTGACCTCGGCGGCGATCCGGCCGTTCGTGCGCTCGCTGGTCGAACGGTTCCGCGCCCAGACCACGGTGCTGTCGCAGGCCGAGATCCATCCGCGGGCACGGCTGAAGACGGTCGGGAGCGTGTGAGAAAAGGAGTGCGGGAACCTGCGAGTCAGTCCGAAGTTCTTGAAGGCAGGCCGGCGCCACGCGCCGGTTTTGCTGCTTTTGAGAGCAACCAACCTGTGCTTTACCGCCACAGGCAACTGATTTCTTAATTTTGCGTTAGGTGGCTGGATTTTCCGCCGCAGACCGAACTTCCCTTTAATAATTTGATTTCAAATGAGAATTGTTGATTTTATTGGCTCGAGATCGCGATGCATCACGCCTTATCACACGCTTGTGATGCCATCTACGAAACGGAATCGGGGTTTCCTACGTTCTTACAGGCGAGACGATGAACCGGAACGCTCCCGGCTCACACGAATCAGCGAAGGACGTAAGGCGGCAGGAGGGTTCCATGAACCACTCGATTTACAGCGCGGATCGGACGACCCACCTCAAGATCGTGGTGGTGGCGCTCGTGGCTGGCATCGCAGTGGCCGGCCTCGGCATCTCGGCACGTCTCAACGCAGAGCCGAACTACACGCAGACGGCGAAGGTCATCAAGGCCGGCAAGCCCATTGCGGTGACGAGTTCGGGAGCGTCGCTGGTTCGCTAATTGGAATTTCCGGAATTCACGCGGTTCTCACAGCCCCCCAACTGGCCGCGTGGATATGTAGTAGACCCAACCCCAAGTCGACTACCGAAAACGCCCGCTCCCCACGGGCGTTTTCTTTTTTGCCATTTGGATCAGCGCGTCGGCGGCACCGTCTCGATCAGCTTGCCGGTAAAGACGATCGGCCCCGTCGCCTGCCCCGTCGGCGACCCGCCCTCCGGCTCGACCGTGACGGCGTAAGTGGCGCGGTTGACCGTGTCGGCGTCGTAGGCGGAGAGAACGGGACGGCTGGTGAAATCGCTGCCGCCGATCACGCCGAGCGAGCGCGGACGCTGCAGCTTGTCGGAGACGAGCCACAGCTCGAAGCTCTTGCCGGGCTCTGGCGCGGCGCCGACCCGGCGCACCGTGTAGCTCTTGCTGCCGGCATCGACGGTGAGGATGAAAGCCGGCGACGCCGCGTCCTTCTGCAACAAGGCGACGAACTGAGCCGACGGCTGCGGCGCGGCGGGCACCTTGACCTCGACGGTCTGGATCCGCGGCTTGGGCTGCAACGGCGGCGGCAGCAGATCCGGCCGGTAGAGCTGGACCCCGATCAGCGCGAGCAGCACGGCGGCGATCGCCGTCATCACATTGGCCACGGTGCGCAACTGCCGAACCTTGGACGAGAGCCGAGCGACGATGGCGTTGTCGTTCGCGGCGGGGCCAGTCGCCTGATCGCGACGCACCGGCTCGATCACCGGCGGCGCCGCGGCCGGGACGTCCTGCTCGGAGGCCTCCGTCCGGACTTCAGGCGCCGGAGCTTCGGCTACAACGTGCGCAACCTCCTGAGCGGGTGGTTCGGACAGGGTTACCACGTCCGGAGCCTCCGCGACGGTCACAGAGTCAGGCGGCGGCGGAGCTTCGGCCCTCGCGCCCGACCTTGCGATCTCGGCCTTAATCCGCTCCCACAGTTCCGGGCGCGGCTCGACGAGGCCGACCATCTGGTTGAGCGGCCCGAGACGAAACTCCCACGCCTGGACCAGCGCCGCGAAATCCGTGTCGACCGCCATCATGGCCTCGACCTGCGCGCGCTCGGCGGCGTCGAGCGTCCCCAGCGCATATTCCGCCGCCAGCGCGATATGGTCTTCGCTATACGCCATCACAGGTCCAGGTCACGTCACCCACGAGAATCCCTTGGCTACGCCTTCGGCCTCTCATCCGATCCCGAGGCATTGGCGGATGTCCATCATGCTTCGCCGCAGCCAGGTCTTCACCGTATTCACCGGCGCCTCGAACTTGGTCGCCAATTGCTCGCGGCTCCAGCCGTTATAGTAGGCAAGCAGCACGAGCTTCTGGCGGTCCGGCTCGAGCCGGCCGACGCATTCCAAAAGACGCTTGAGCTCCTCCGACATCTCGCGCCGCGCCAGCGGATCGGGCGTCTCGGCCGCGACCTCGAGCGCGGAAGGCTCATCCTCCAGAGACAGCTCGCCGCGCTTGCGCACCAGGTCGATGGCGCGATTGCGGGCGATGGCGGCCATCCAGGTGATAGGCGAGGACACTGCGGGATCGAACTGGGCCGCGTTGTTCCAGACCTTCACATAGGTCTCCTGCACGACCTCCTCCGCGAGGTCCTGTCGGTGCAAGATACGCAGCACGACGCCGTAGAGTTTCGCGCGCGTCGCTGCGTAGAGGCGCTCGAAGGCGGCCTCGTCCCCCTTGGCGACCGCGGCAAGCAGCCAGACCAGCTCTGCCGGCGTCAACATTCAGCGTCCCCGAAAATCGGCCCACTCCCTCGTTCGACCCTTGCGTCCTCCCGTAGCACAGGTCGCGCGCTGCGCTCCAGCGGGGCGGGCGTGACGAAAAACCCGGACCTTGCGGCCCGGGTTTTCGATGAGCGACAGCCGGGACGGCGTCAGGCTCAGGCGATGACGCCGAGCCGGGCGCGCATCAGGCCGATACTGTCCATGTCGGCCTGCTCGCGGGCGCTCTCCTCGGCCTTTTCGCGGGCCTGGTCGCGCTCGTCGAGCAGCTCCACCTTCTTCATCTCCTCGAACGCCTCGGACAAGGCGGCCTTGGCGTCCTCGAGCTGGGCGCGCAGCTCGTCGGCCGAGCGCGTCAGGTTCTCGCGGCGCTGGATCGCCGCCTTGGCGTAGGTCGGGTAGGCAAAATGGGTCGGGTCGTTGATGCCGGCCCGCTCCTGCTCGGTCTGGATCTCCCGCTCGAGCTCGGCCGACATGCGCTGGAAATCAGCAATCATGCCTTCGATCTGCGTCACCCGGCGGCGTTTCTCATCCACCTGAAACTTTTTCAGGCGGATCAGCGTTTCGCGCGACTTCATCGACTCATACTCCCCAGAAGTCCCGTAGACGGCGCGGGACAGGGCCGGCCGCCCTTACTGGGCCCGCCGACTAGGCTCGTTACATGGAGGGGATGATGTCCCGACAAAGTTAGCTTTCCGTTTCCAAGCGCCCCAAGATCTGTTCCAGCTCCCGATACCCCTGGGCCAGCCCGCACACCTCATCCTTGCGCTGGCGCAGGAAGGCCTCCAACGGCTCGTGCAGCCGGATCGCCTCGTCGACCTCCGGACTGGAGCCCGCGCGATAGGCACCGAGCCGGATCAGCTCTTCCATGTCGGCGTAGGTCGCCATCACCTGGCGCGCCCGCATGATGGTCGGCAGGAATACGGGGTCGGCCGATTTCGGCATCGTCCGCGACACCGATTTGAGGATGTTGATCGCCGGATAGCGGCCACGTTCGGCGATCGAACGCTGCATCACGACGTGGCCGTCGAGAATGCCGCGCACGGCGTCGGCCACCGGCTCGTTGTGGTCGTCGCCGTCGACCAGCACCGTAAAGATCCCGGTGATGGTGCCCTCGCCGCTGCCGGGCCCGGCACGTTCGAGCAGCTTCGGCAGTTCGGTGAACACGGTCGGCGTATAGCCTTTCGCCGTCGGCGGCTCGCCGGCCGACAAGCCGATCTCACGCTGCGCCATCGCAAAGCGCGTCACCGAATCCATCAGGCACAGGACGTCCTTGCCCTCGTCGCGAAAATATTCCGAGGTCGCCAGCGTCAGATAGGCCGCCTGCCGGCGCATCAGGGCCGGCTCGTCGGAGGTCGCGACGACGACGACGGAGCGCGCCAGACCCTCCTCGCCGAGATCGTCCTGCAGGAACTCCTGCACCTCGCGGCCGCGTTCGCCGATCAGCCCGATGACGGAGATGTCCGCATCGACGTTGCGTGCCAGCATCGACAGCAGCACCGATTTGCCGACGCCGGAACCGGCGAAAATGCCGAGCCGCTGGCCACGGCAGCAGGTGAGAAACGTGTTCAGCGAGCGAACGCCGAGATCGAGCGGCGCGCCGACGCGCTTGCGCGAATGCGCCGGCGGCGGATTGTTCCGATAGGGAACCGGCGAGGCCCCTTGCGGCAGCGGCCCCTTGCCGTCGATCGGCTCGCCCATCGCATTGATGACGCGACCGAGCCAGGCGGGCGAGGGCCGCACCTGGTTCGCCGAGTTCGCGATCACGGCGCGGCAGCCGCGGCGCACGCCCTCCAGCCCCGCGAAGGGCATCACCACGGCGTTCTTGCCGGAGAAGCCGATCACTTCGGCAGGGATGTAATTGTTGCCGGTCTCGATCACGAGGCGCGCGCCGACCGACATCGCGTGAATCGGCCCGGCGATCTCCACCATGAGTCCCTTCACGCCGACGACACGCCCATAGGTGTTCACGGCGTCGATGTCGCTGATCTGCTCGGCAAGAGCCTTCATGACCAACCAGCCTTCATGACCAAACCGCCTTCATGACGAGACCGCCCTGATGACAAAAGGGATCCTTCATTGCGAAAACCTTAAGTAGGGACAGATTCGCCTCGCCGGTTTAACTCTGTGTTTACTCGCATCATTAATCATTGCGTCATGGTCTGGAGTGACTGACGTAGTGCGCCTTGCCGCCCCCCAAAAGCGGTGAGGAACGAGAGTCGGTTAGTTCCATCTCTTCACATGGAGCTTGAACGAGGACGGCTGAGAAAAACTGCTTCTTCGCAACACCTTACGGCGATTCGACAAAAATTGCACGGATAGAGCTTGCGCAGCGGAATCAGGATTTGTTAACCATCTCTCGTCAGGATCCGAATCAGTTGTTCAAAGGCGTTTTGAGTGCCGCGGTGGCGGCCGACCTGACGCCCGGAGCGGCGACTATGGGGAACTGGCATGCGCGTTTTGCTGATTGAGGATGACAGCGCCGTCGCGCAGTCGATCGAGCTGATGTTGAAGTCCGAAAGCTTCAACGTCTACACGACTGACCTCGGCGAGGAAGGCGTCGACCTCGGCAAGTTGTACGATTACGACATTATCCTTCTCGACCTCAATCTGCCCGACATGTCCGGTTACGACGTGCTCAAGCAGCTGCGCGTCTCGAAGATCAAGACGCCGATCCTCATTTTGTCCGGCCTCGCCGGCATCGAGGACAAGGTCAAGGGCCTCGGCTTCGGCGCCGACGACTACATGACCAAGCCGTTCCACAAGGACGAGCTGATCGCCCGCATCCACGCGATCGTCCGCCGTTCCAAGGGCCACGCCCAGTCGGTCATCCAGACCGGCGACCTCGTCGTCAACCTCGACACCAAGACGGTCGAAGTCGGCGGCCAGCGCGTGCACCTGACCGGCAAGGAATACCAGATGCTGGAGCTGCTCTCGCTCCGCAAGGGCACCACCCTCACCAAGGAGATGTTCCTCAACCATCTCTACGGCGGCATGGACGAGCCCGAGCTGAAGATCATCGACGTCTTCATCTGCAAGCTGCGCAAGAAGCTGGCCAACGCCTCCGAAGGCCGCAACTTCATCGAGACCGTCTGGGGCCGCGGCTACGTGCTGCGCGAGCCGCACGACATGGACGAACGCATCCCCGCCTGATCCTTCACTGGGTTTACCGGCGAGCCTCACCGCTCGCTCCTCCCAGACTGGGCCCCGCCGCAAATGGCGGGGTTTTTGTTTGTGGGGCCAGCTGATGAGAATTGGACACGAGACCTCGCCACGCGCCAGCTGCGCTCCCCTCCCCCTTGCGGGGAGGGGTCGGGGGTGGGGGTCCCCGGAAACGGTCTGCATGGAAGCCACTGCACGAGTGCTGACCGATACGGCGGTCGCGCTGATCGTACCGGCGCCTGCCCCAAACGCAATTCGGAGCAAGAAACCCCCACCCCCAACCCCTCCCCGCAAGGGGGAGGGGAGTTCACCGCCGCCGCCGCATGAGCGTGCCTCAAACTGACGGACACTCCCTCACCTTCCACCGCGCGCGGCGCAGCAGCCTCTCACACATGAGCGCGATAGCTGCCATCAAGATCCCCAAGAAACCATCGTTGCACGTCCTCGCGATCTCGCGGCGCAAAGCGCCCGAGTGATGTGCCATTCTCACCGCCCTCTTCCGAACCGAGGGCGCAGGGAAGGCCGGGCGCTGGCCGCGCCCGTGGCCCGCCTGCAGAAAAAGAATGCAGGCGGCAGTCACCACAGGTCTGGCCGAAACACCCGGCCCTCCCTGCGCGATGGCTTTACGATTTATACGCGATCTCCCTGGGGACCGGCTGTCTTGCCCCCATCACCCGCAGGCAGCGTTCACCGCAACGCCCGCCGACTTGGCCTCAGCACCGGGAGGCCAGGACCACGCGACTTCACCGTGCACTCGGATCGTTCGTCGGCACGGCGAACCATGCTACGACCCGAAGCGCCCATCGCATCCCACACCCGACGTCCGTGACGACCGCGAAGCGTCCCCTCGTTGGGGCGGGACGGGCGAAGTAAAGCATGATTTCTGCGAAAGCGAAAGCGGAATTTTTGATAAGACGAAATTTCCTCTTGGCGCGCAGCGAGTCCGTCGCGCGCGGCGCAGGGGACGATCCGGATCGCGGACAGCGTCCACGCGCGCCTCGTCCCATCTCCACTCTAAGCGTTGGTGGCTAGCCTCATCGAGATCTCTCGCCCCGGATTGGCCCTAGGCGATACGCGCTTCGCGCAAGTCAAACCTCCGACTGACGCGATGCACGGGCGGTTCGGTAACGCGCGATGAGGGACTCGAATGCCTGATCCGACATTTTCCAGGTTGGCCGACCGGGGGACAGGCCGTTGGCACCAAGGATCAGCTTCTCATGCGCCATGCTGTAGTCGACGAAGAGCTTGCGCTGCTTACGATTCCAGAAGAAGGGCCAGCGGCGGATGCCATCACGCCGCTCGCGAAGGCCTCGGATTTCGTCTTCTGTCATCTTGTCATAGAAGGCCCGCGCCTCAGCCTCTCCTTGCGCCACGATGCGCGCTGTCGCTGCCCGGCTGTCGTGGACTTTTTCCGGCATATAAACAGTAAGCAAATCCGGTCCGAAGTCGTGCTGGCCGACCACCACCGGAACTTGCTGAGGTAGGCCGCGCGTACTCACTTTCAGCCAGATCGCCTGATGGGCGCGCAGATAGAGAAACCAGCAAGCAAGCGTGTAGGAGACAAAATCCCGCGGCACAGCTTCGCCAGACGAGACGCGAGGGTGCCAATGCCGGTGTGGGTAGCCGAGAATGGCGGCATAGAGTCTGCCGAGACCTTCGCAGGTCAGCGCGTAATCGATGTCGAAAAACCCGCCCTGCCAAGGGACGCAGCCCGCTTTGCATCTCGCCAGCATCTCGTGATGTTCGGCCATCGAGAACGGGTACATCGAATCGTCGAAATAGGAGCACTCGAAGCCGGGCTCGATCAGTCCGGGCGCAATTTCGCGATCGGCATGCCCAGACAAATCAATCTCGATCGCGCTGCACCGATAGTTCTTTCGCGAGGGACTCTCGATCTGCGCGTAAAGCTCATCCCACCCCCGGATCGACACAGCAGTCTGGGGCGTAGCCCGACAGATCTCCGAGAATGTTGACGGATGCCCGTCCATCGCGGAATCGAGCGCATGCTCGGCGCCTTCGAAGTTCTCAGTCCAGAAGAACTCCGACATTGCGCGCTCGAAAGCGAGCAGGTCGTCCTCAGTATCAAATCGTAGGCCTATTGGATCGGTCACGACATCAAGACCAGTTGAAAACTCGAGGTCCACAGTATCGATCCGTACCAAAGGAATCGTTACGGAGATCGCTTGCAATGGCACCGGCAACGGCCCGGAGTCCACGATCTTCCACGATGTCGAACGACGTGGATGGCCGGGACGAAGCCCGGCCATGACGCCAGCCGCGCCTACCGCGATTTCCGCGTAGCGCTTTTCTTTGCTCGTCCAACGGCCGCTTTCGGCGGACCGGCCGGTTTGGCAGCTTGCCCGAAATTTCGCTTTGGTTGATTAAGATCAATTCCGCTACCTTGGCGTCGTCGATCATTAGATCATTTGCTGAGCAGGCCTGCCATGCCAAGTGGCACGACGATCTCCCTGTACGGACGGCTGTGCCTTAACCTCGCAGCCTGGCTCCTCTCGTTGCTCGTCATCTTTGCGGCGCATGCGCAGGCGCTGGGGCCGACGTTCGAGAATCGACCGATCGAGGCGGTGCGTCTGGTGCTGTCGGGCGCGGTGCCGAGCGGACCGCAGCGGGTGGCGTTCGAGGATCGCATCCGGCGGGCGCTCAATGTCTATCCGGGGTCGCAGCTCCATGACCTGATGGTCGATTTCGGGCTCGGCAAGGTGAAGCGCATCCCCGGCGTGGCCTCGGCGTCGGTCAACTATGTCGACGGCAACACCGGCGGCGTGTCGGTCGAGCTCAACGTCGTCGTCGGCGACCGGCCGCAGGCGGATCCGGGCCGCGTCGATTTCCCCTACCTTCTTCAAGGCGACGACAGCCTGCTGAAGCTCAAGCTCACGGCCGCGACGCTCGGCTACGCCAATCACGACGCCTGGTACGGCCGGCCGCGGGCCTTCGTCGGCGCCAACCCGCTCGCCAGCGGGCCGGCCGGGGCCGGCTGGTCGTCGTTCGGCGAAGCCGCGCTGGAGGGCGGGCTGCAGGGCATCGGACCGATCGGCAACAATGTCTACGCCTATGGCAGCCTGTCCTATCTGGCGAGCGGCTCGATCGGCACCGACCTGTTCGTCACCGGCCCGCGCCGCCATGGCGCAGTCGAGGACGCCTATGCCGGCATCGTCACCGGGCTCACCGGCGAGGACGGCTCACGGCTGGTGGTCAACCTTTCCGGCGGCCGGCAGCCGTTCCAGATCGCCGACGGCATGCTGATCAGGATCACGGCGAGCAACGGATTCGACCGCGCCGCGCTGCAGCTCAATCCGCGCTGGGCGGCGGACAGTCTTTTTCTGGCGCAGGCGCGCTACAACACGACCAAGTTCGAGGCTTTCCGTCTCGCCCCCGACGAGCTGCCGGCGATCGATACTCACACCGTCGTTGCCGGCGCTAATTTGGAGACGGGCCTCGGAACGCCGCATCAGCTCGGACTGACCTATCTGAGCGTGCCGCGCTCGGACTACGGCTGGTACACGACGTCGGCGCAGGGCACGCGCCAAGGCCTGCAGGTCGCCGACATCCGCTACTACTGGACGCCCGCCATCGGCGCCTCCGGTCCGTACGCGAAGACGGAGCTGGCGTTGCAGTGGAACGACCGCAACACATTTCCGATGCGTGCCTGGGGCGGCTATGTCGAGGCGGGCTACACGTTCAACGAGGCGTTCTGGCGCCCCACTCTGAGCTATCGGCTGTCCGGCTTCAGCGGCGACAACCCGGCGACGCGAACCTATGAGCGCTGGGACCCGCTGCTGTCGGGCGGCACCGGCGAGGAATGGGTGCAGGGCCTGAACCACTACAAGCTGTTTCAGGATACCAATCTGATCGCGCACCGCCTGCAGGCGATCCTGCGGCCGGCGCCGCAATGGGAGCTGGTGCCGCAGGCCTGGCTGTTCCAGACGCAGCAGCTCAACAATATCGGCGGCACCACTTCGACGCTCGCCGGTCATCTGCTCGGCTACGAGGTCAATCTGACGGTGAAGTACTTCATGAGCCGCCACGTGATGTTCCAGTCGGGACTCGCGCTGACGGTGCCGCTGTCCGGCGTCAGCCAGGCCGTCGCCGGCAGCACCCGCCCCTGGTTCAGCGCGATGTCGCTGGCCCGGGTCAGCTTCTGACGAGGGAGATGTCGATGGACCGCCGCAGCATGTTGCAGAGCCTGGGTTCGGGCGCCGTGACGATTCCGCTGGCGCAGTTGCTGCCGGGAGCCGCCGAGGCCGCCGAGGCGCAGGGCCCGGCCAATCTGGCGATCAGCCCGGTCGATCCGGACTACTTCATCAAGGACCGCTTCAGGTTGCGCACGATCGCCATCACCGGATTTGCCCGCGGCATGGGCCGCGCCGCGGCGCTGCGGGCCGCGCGCGAGGGCGCCAATATCGTCGGCATCGACTGGCTGCCGGAGCTGGCGCGCGACACCGCGGCCGCGATCAAGCGCGAGGGCGGTGCCATCGAGTTTCTCGTCGGCGACGTCGCCAAGGGCGACTCCTGCGACCTGATGGTCAAGCGCGCGGTCGAGGCGTTCGGCGGACTGGATTTCGCCATCAACAATGCCGGCGTCATGGACGGCGTGTTTTCCGGCGAGGCCTTCGACTACGACAAGCAGAAGGATCTGCTGTTCGCGCCGCTGCACGAAGCCTCCGATGCCTATTGGGACAATGTGCTGGCCACCAACGCCACCGGCGTGTTCCGCGCGATGCGCGCCGAGCTGCGGCAGATGGTGGCGCAGAAGCGCGGCGGGGCGATCGTCAACGTCGCCTCGATCGCCGGCCTGACTGGGCTGGCGGGCAATCCCGCCTATGTCGCCAGCAAGCACGCCGTCAACGGATTGACCGCCAATGCCGCCGTCGATTATGCGCCCCATGGCATCCGCATCAACTCCGTCAACATGGCGGCGACGGATACGCCGATGATCGCGCGGGCGGCGCAGGCCGTCGCGGCCAAGATGCAGCGATCGCCGGCCGACGGCGGCATGGGACGGCTAAAGACGAACTCCATCCTGAGCTACGCCGATCCCAAGCATCGCCCAGCCACCGTGTGGGAGCAGGTCGCGGTGATGCTGTTCCTGCTGTCGCCCGAGGCGTCGAACCTGACCGGCGCGTTCTACGCAACGGATGGCGGCTGGACGGCGTATTGAGCCCGCTTCGTGCCGGCTGAGGACCGGGCCGATCGCGGGTCCGCGATCCGCTTCGGCCTGGGAGACGAGATCAAGATGCGGCTCGGCGGGCTCGCATCATGATCCAAGGGTCGCGTCCCGCGCGACGGTTCAGCAGGAGCGAAGCGCTCAGCGTCCTCTTTTCGTGACGCTCTTCCTGGCTCGCTTCGCATTTTTCGCGACCTTCTTCGCCGCCTTCTTGCTCGCTTTTGCCTTCTTCGCAGCCGCGGTCTTCTTCTGCGCCGTCTTCGTCGCCTTCTTGACGTTCTTCTTCTTGGTCGTTGTCTTGCGGCCAGCTGACGTCTTCGCGGCGGCAGCCGCCTTCTTCGGAGCCTTCTTGGCCGGCTTGCGCGACGACGTCGCTGGCTTGGTCTTCCCGGCCGGCTTCTTCGCCGGCCTGCCAGCTCCGCCGGGCTTGCCCGGCTTCTTCGGCGCGACACCGCCGCTGCTGCTCTCGCCGCCGCTGGCAGCCCCCCCGCCCGCCGCCGACAGCCAGAACCGCAGCTCCGGCGATTTCTCGTCGGCGCCCTTGATGTAGCGGTCCTGCCAGCTGTCGTCTGATTGCAGCGGCTTGCCGAAGATCTCCGGATGCTCCTTCAGCAGGAAGCGCCAGGCGTAGTGGTCGTAGAGGTCGAGGACGTGGCAGGCATAGGCTTCGGCGAGGCCGCGGTGGCCGCGGATGATCAGCATGTTCTCGTCGTTGTTGTGCGAGGCGCGGAAGCCGAGATTGTGCGAGCCGGTGACGACGACGCAGTCGTCGCTGAACGGATCGATCACCACGATCTTGTTGTGGATGATGGCGAAGCCGTATTTGGCGAGCTCCTTCTCCCACTTGCCGAAGGCGTCCTGCACCGCGCCGGCCGGCACGCCGCGGAAATCGATGCTGCCCTTCTCGCCCGGCTTCTTCGGCTTGCCGGACTCGCCGACCACCTTCACCTCCGGCGCGGCGTCCTCAGCCCCGTCATCCGCGCCGCTTTCCGAATGGCCGCCGGCGTGCAGCGACTTGGAGAATTCGGTCGCACGCACCGGGCTGGTCAGCGCGCCCCGCACGAACAGATCGGGCTTCCTGGCCAGCAGCTCGCCGGCCTTGTTGAGAATGGAGTTGTTGCCGGGATCGAAGGCGAGGAACAGCACGGCGTGCTTGGCCCCGTCCATCAGCTCGAACACGCGGCTCATGTCGCCGGGCGCCTTCGGGGTCTTGCCGAGCTTGCCCGGCGTGTTCGGCGAGAACATCGGCTCGATGGTGACGCCATGGTCGAGCCTGACCGGCTTTTGAATCGCGCTCGCGTTGTTGGCGCGGGCGAAGTCGCGCAGGGTCTTCGACTGCAGCGCCGACTTGTCGCCGTCGGCCGCGTCGACGTCGGCCTTCAGCGCGTTCCAATACGACAGATAGCGCGCCGCCAGCTCGGGGCTCTCGACCACCAGCGCATTGTTGGTCTGGGTGCACAGGCCGGTCGACGTCCAGTTGGTCGAGCCCGAGAGCACCGCGGCCGGCTTGCCGTTCTCCGAGAGCACCATGAACTTGTTGTGCGGGATAGAGCCCTTGCCGAGGATGCGGTCGATCACGGCAACGCCGGCGGCCTTGAGGTCGGCGCGGTTCTCGGCGTCGGCGTCGTCGGTGTCCTTGCCCTGCTCGTTGCCGAGAATGACCGTGCGGCTGTTCGGATTCTGGTGTAGCTGCTTCTCGAGCCCGCTGGGGTCGTTGAGCTCGTAGAGCGCAGCATGGATGGTGCCGCCGCGGTCATCGGCGCGTTTCAGCAGCGAGGTCAGGCCGTCCTGCAGCTGGCCCATCAGGCGGAGGCGAATGGGATCATCGGGATCGAGGATGTGGGGCGCCAGCGCCGCCACGCTCGGGTGATCGTTCAGCGCATGCGTCAGGGCCTGGGTCGCGGTGATGCCGCGGTTGAAATAGACATGGAACGGCGGCCGCTCCGGCGTCAGCGTCACCGGATTGCTCTCCAGCGGCGCGATGCCTGGGAGCGGCGTCAAGGTCTGGCCCGGCGTGCCGCCCATCGGCACGATGCGATATTTGTAGGATCCGCCGCGCTTGGCGAAGAGATCCTTCCACCAGAACTTCTGCACCGGGGCCTGGTCGGTGGCGAGCTTGTCCGCGGTCTGCCCGGCAAAGCGCGCCAGCGCCGGCAGCACGGTGTCGGTGTGATCGGCGAGATCGATGCGGTGAATGGCGAAGCCGAGACAGCCGTCGAGACGGCGATCGAATGTCCAGGCGACGACGGCAATATCATTGTTGGAAAATGCGAGGGCAGGCATGGCGGCACTCCTTGTCTGACAAGGATTATGTCGCGCAGTTGTAACAGGGGTTCGACACATCCGGTACAGGAAAGGGCGAGCGGCGGCGACGCGGGGTGATGGTGCAGCGCAGGAGAGGCCCGTGGCGCGTCGGTTCGCGCGCTTTTCGCGGAGAAGGGTTGGCGACGCAGCCCCCGCTCTCTCCGCCGTCATTGCCGGGCTGGACCCGGCAATCCATCCCTGCGCGAGAACGTTCTGACCAATTTGATGGATGCGCGGGTCAAGCCCGCGCATGACGAGTCTGTCTGGGGGCGTCGATCACCCGCATCTGTGGCCCCGTCTGGATCGCGTCGCTTCGCTCGTGATGACGCGTGGATGGAGCGCGCCTCAGGCCACGGCGCCCGGCTTGCTGCGCGTCACGTAGCGGCCGTCACCTTTCGTGCCGACCAACCGGCCGTTACGCACCACGAACCTGCCACGCAGCATCGTCGCGACCGGCCAGCCCGTGATCTCGATGCCCTCGTAGGGCGTGTAGTCGGAGCCGTGGTGCAGACCCGTCTGGCTGATCTTGGCAGTCTTGGCCGGATCCCACAGCGCGATGTCGGCGTCGTAGCCGATGGCGATCGAGCCCTTGCCCTTCAGGCCGTAGGTCTTGGCGTGGTTGGTCGCGGTGAAGGCGACGAACTGGTTGAGGGTGATGCGGCCCTTGCTGACGCCCTCGGAGAACAGAATCGGTAGGCGGGTCTCGACGCCGGGGATGCCGTTCGGCACCCAGCGGAAGCTGGTGCGGCCCTTTGGCGTCAGCTTGCCAGCCTCGTCGTCGTAGCGGAACGGGCAGTGATCGCTGGAGAACAGTGAGAACACGCCCCGTTGCAGGCCCTCCCAGCACGCCTCCTGGCTGGCCTTGTCACGCGGCGGCGGCGAGCAGACATATTTGGCGCCTTCCATGTTGAGGCCCTGCATGTCCTCCTCCGTCAGCACCAGATATTGCGGGCAGGTCTCGCCATGGATCTTCAGGCCGCGGGCCTGCGCGCGGCGGATCTCCTCCATCGCCTCGCGGTTGGAGACATGGACGATCACGATCGGCACGTCGATCAGCTCGGCCAGCGAGATCGCGCGATGGGTGGCCTCGCGCTCGACCGGGATCGGGCGCGACTTGCCGTGATAGTAAGGCGCGATCTTTCCGGCCCGCTCCAGCCGGTCGGTGAGAAAGCGGATGGCGTCGTAGTTCTCGGCGTGGATCTGGACCAGGGCGCCGGTCTCGCGCGCGACCTGCAGCACGCCGAGGATCTCGTAGTCGTTCAGCGCGAGACCCTCATAGGTCATGAAGATCTTCAGCGACGAATAGCCGTCGGCGACCAGCGCCGGCAGCTCCTGGCCGAGCACGGCGTCGGTGGGATCGGCGATGATCAGATGGAAGGAATGATCGACGTAGCAGGCCTTGTCGGCCAGCGCGTGATAGTCCTTCAGCGCGGCGCGCAGGGGCTGGCCCTTCTCCTGCAGGCAATAGGGCATGACAAACGTGTTGCCGCCGAACGCCGCGGCACGCGTCGCGCTCTCGAAATCGTCGGCCATGACGATGCCGGGGCCCGAGGGCTGGCTGATATGGACGTGGCTGTCGATGCCGCCCGGCAGCACCAGCAGGCCGGAGGCATCGACGATCTCGTCGGCGTCGGTGATGGCCTCGCCGATCGCCACGATGCGGCCGCCCTTGATGGCGACATCGGCTTTGAAGGTGTCGCTCGCGGTGGCGACGGTGCCGTTGCGGATGACGGTGTCGAAGGCAACCATGTGACGCGCTCTCCTTAGGGCAGATAGGCTCAGGCGAATTTGTGAAACAGCGATCCCCACCCGCTGACGCCACTGACATCGACGCCGGCGAGCTTCAGCGACTTCCATACCACGGTCGCGATGGTGTCGAGGATGGGAATGCCGGTCTCCAGCTCGAGCCGCGCGACCAGCGGCGCGGCGCGCATGTTGGTGCAGACCACCGCGATCGCATCCGGCTTCTCGCGCGCGACCTCGCGGATCATGGTCTCGATTTCCGAAGGCGTCACCTCGGCGAAGGAGAAATTGTCCTGCAAATTGAGATGCCGGTCGCCGCGGCAGGCGATGCCGAGCTTGGCATAGTTCGCGATGATGCGCGCCTGTACGTCGTCGCGATAGGGCGTGACGAGGCCGAGCGAGGTGGCCTTCGATACCGCCAGGATCTCGTTCAGCGCCAGCATCGAGGTGGTCGCGGGGATGCCGGTCGCAGCGGTGATCTGCTCGCAGAGCCTGACGTCGGCCTCGAAGCCGAGCCAGCCGGAGGACGTGCCGTTCCAGCCGATGACGTCGACCTTGGCATGGGCGAGCAGTTCGGCGGCGCGCAGGATGTTGGAAATGTCGAACTGCGCCAGCGCGTCGGTGGACAGCGCGATCTCGGTGACCTTGAAGCGCGAGAAATGGGCCGAGACGTTGGGCAGGCCGGCGACCATCGCCGACGTGATCGGCTCCAGCGCGGTGTTCGACGACGGCGTGAGCATGCCGAGAAGGGTGCGTTTGGTCATGGGTGATTATGCCCTCTTGGCATGACTAGAGCCGGCGTGACTAACGGCAATTCCACAGCAGCAGCAGCGGGCGAGCCGCGCATTGATGCGCCCTCTCCCCTTGTGGGAGAGGGCATGCACGCACGCGCAGCGAACTCGGTCGGGTGAGGGGTCTGCCTCGACAAATGAGTTCGCGGAGAGAGAACCCTCACCCGGTTTCTCACTCCGTGAGAAACCACCCTCTCCCACAAGGGGAGAGGGTGCACCGCCGTCGTCGAGACAGCATGCGCAATGAATGGACCACCGCTTCGGCTCCAGTATGCTGGTGCGGCGCGAAGCTGCTCGAGATCAACAAGGCCGCGCGTCATGCCGAAGCCCTCTCCTGCTCCGCCTTCTCCCCGCGCAGCAGCGCCAGGATATGCCGCTTCAGCGCGTTGAATTGCGGGCTCGTGATATCGCGCGGGCGGGCCAGATCGATCGGGATGATCTCGACGATCCGCCCGGGGCGCGCGCTCATGACGGCGACGTGGGTGCCCAAGGTCAGCGCCTCGTCGATGCCATGGGTGACGAACACGATCGTGCCCTGGTGCTGCTGCCAGATCCGCACGAGCTCGGTCTGCATGTCCATGCGGGTCTGCTCGTCGAGCGCGCCGAACGGCTCGTCCATCAGAATCACTTGAGGATTCATCAGCAGCGCGCGGGCGATGCCGACACGCTGGTTCATGCCGCCGGACAACTCGGACGGATAGTGGTTCTCGAAGCCGGTCAGGCCGACCATGTCGATATAGACCTGCGCCCGCGCGCGGCGCTCGGCCTTCTGGCCGCCGCCGAGCAGAAGATGGAAGGCGACGTTCTCCCACACCGGCAGCCAGGGCATCAGATTGGCATGCTGGAACACGACGCCGCGATCGGCGCCGGGCGCGGTGACCGGCCGGCCGTCGACGGTGATGCTGCCGGCGCTCGGCTGCTCGAAGCCGGCGATCATGTTCAGCAGCGTCGACTTGCCGCAGCCGGACGGGCCAAGCAGGCAGACGAACTCGTTGCGCGCGATGGACAGGTTGATCTCGCTGAGCGCGGTGACGTCGGCGTTGCGCTTCCGGTCGGTGAAGATCTTGGAGACGCCGGAGATGTCGATGGCCGCCATTGTCACTCTCCGCCGCGCAGCGTCGTGTTGCGCTGCCAATGCAGCACACGCGCCATCACGGTGCGGATGACGAGGTCGCTGCAGAAGCCGAGCAGGCCGATGCTCGCCATCGCCGCCAGCACCAGATCGTAGCGCAGGAAATAGTAGCTGTCCCACAGCACGTAGCCGAGCCCGCTCTTCACCGCGACCATCTCGGCGGTGACCGTGAGCATCCAGGCCGAGCCGATGCCGATGCGCAGGCCCGCAAAGATGCTGGGCATCGCCGCCGGCAACACGATGTAGCGCAACAGCTTGCGCTCGCTGCCGCCGACCATGGCGCCGGCGCGGATCAGGTTGCGGTCGCAGGTCTTCACGCCGTGGATGGTGTTGAGCAGGATCGGGAAGAAGGCGCCGAGAAACACCAGGAAGATTGCCGGCTTGTTGGCGATGCCGAACCAGATGATGGCGAGCGGGATCCACGACACCGGCGGGATCGGGCGCAGCATCTGCAAGGTCGGCTCGATCACGATCTCGGTCTTGCGCGACCAGCCGATGGCGACGCCGAGCGCCACGCCGAGAACGGTCGCAATGGCGAAGCCCGCCGCGACGCGCGACAGGCTCGCCAGCATGTCGGCGAACCAATGCCCGCTATAGGTCTGGGTGTTGCCGTCGGTGCCGACCAGCCAGTCCGCCCACGCCCACACGACCGTCGACGGGGCCGGCAGCAGCGCTGCCGGCAGCGTCCCCGAGCGCGAGAAGATTTCCCAGCCGGCGAGCACGAGCACCGGGACAATAGTGCGATCGAGCTTGCGGAGCTGGAGCAGTGCGGGGGTCATGGGATAGCCATCACGTGTTCAAACATCATCGACTGATCGTTCGCGTCGTCCTGAAACTGCTCGTCCCACCGCATAAGAAGTAGCCGCGAGCGAGCTGCGCGTGACCGCGCCCTCTCCCCTTGTGGGAGAGGGCATGCAGGGCTGCGCAGCGAACTCGGTTGGGTGAGGGGTCTATCTCGGCAGGCGAGATCGCGGAGAGAGACCCCTCACCCGGTTTCTCACTCCGTGAGAAACCACCCTCTCCCACAAGGGGAGAGGGTGCACTGCCCGTGCGGCTCGATCTCGCCTCATCGGTCGCATTCACCGCTTCATCAGTATCCCAACTCGGTCTTCGGCTTGCCGGTGGCCGCCTCCAGAAAGCGGTAGTCGAGGTTCTTTTCGACGGCGGCGGTGACATCGGAGTTGATGTATTTCAGGTCGCGCATCATCGCGGCGATGGCGAGCGCGGAAGGGCGATACATCTTCGGATCGGGATCGAGGTTCTCGACCGCGCCGGTGGCGATCGCCTTGTCGAGACCGGTGATCTTGGAGATGACCTCGATCAGCGCCGGCTTGTCGGCGGCGATGTGGGCGTCGACCTTCACCACCGCGCGCACCACGCCCTCCAGCGCCTTGGGGTTGGAGGCGATCACGTCGGAGCGGGTCAGGATCAAATTGGTCAGCTTGCCGGCGGCCTGGTCGTAGGGGAAGCCGAAGAACTTTGCCGCCTTTGCCTGCATGATCTGGGTCGCGAACGGCTCGACGGTGCAGATCAGCTCGACCTCGCCGCGACGCAGCGCCTGCAGATGGTCGGAGGGATTTGGGATGTTGACGAACTGCACGTCCTTGTTGATGTCGATGCCCTGCTTGGCGAAGGCCCCGCGCATGTGGATGTCCTGCGCATTGCCGCGCGAGGCGGCGACGCGGAACGGCTTGCCGTCGGCCTTGTACTTCGCGATCAGCGCCTTCAGCGCGCTCCAGTCGCCCGGCGCGACCTCGAGATCATTGCCGAGCAGCATCGCCGAGCCGCCATTGACCTGACCGGAGATGGCGACGACGTCGAAGCCTTTGTCGAGCGCGATGGCGTAGTGCAGATAGGTCACCTGCGCGACGTCGATGTTCTTCGACACCAAGGCGGTCAGCGCATCGGTGCCGGTGTTGAAGCCGACGGCATCGATCGCCACGCCCTCGGCGAATTGCGGCGTCAGCGACATCGGCGTGCAATGCGCGCATTTGGCATAGCCGAGTTTGATCTTGGCGGCATCGTCAGCGAAGCTCGCCCCGGGCAAAGCGAGCGCGAGCAGGGCGAGAAGGGGGAGCAGAATGCGTGTCACGTCCATCTCCAGGGCAGGTCCGATCAAGAGGTCTCTGCCTCCATCAGCAAGCGACATGCCAGTTGGATGCGATATGCAATCTTGCCTTTTCCTCGTAAAATCAATAGTTAGATATTCATATCTCTCAGGCGGATTGCCCGATCCGCGGGCGCTCCGCTCGAATCTCGGGCAACTCACAGCGGAGCAGCGGCCACGCGCATGACCTCTCCCGCACCACGGCCCAAGCTCAAGACGCGCTTCAAGCCGGCGCGGCTGAAGCTGTCGTCCGATCAGTCGACCCGGCCGCTGGCGCGGCTGTCGCTGCACGATCAGCTCCTCGCCAAGGTCCGCGAGATGATCATCGACGGCGAGTTGGCGGCCGGCGCCGCCCTGCCCGAGCGCATGCTGTGCGAGACCTTCGGCGTGTCGCGCACGCCGCTGCGCGAGGCGTTCAAGATCCTCGCAGCCGAAGGGCTGATCGAGCTGCGCCCGCATCGCACGCCGGTGGTGGCGCCGATCGACAGCCGCGAGATCGCCGAGATCTTCGACGTGATGGTGGCGCTCGACGTCGCCGCCGGGCGCGCCGCCGCGGCGCGCGCAACGGCCGAAGACATCGCAAGGCTCGACGCAATGCATGCCGAGCTGACGGCGCTGCATCGTGCCGCCGAGCGCGCCGCCTATTTCCGGCTCAATCAGCAGATCCACACGGAGATCACCAGGCTCGCCGGCAACGCCGTGCTGCTCGGCATGTGGAGCACCCTGCATGCGAGCGTGTTTCGCGCCCGTGCGGTGGCCAATTACGACGCGCGGCGCTGGAACGAGTCGCTCGAGGAGCACGAGGCCTTCATGACGCTGCTGCGCACCCGCGACGCCCAGGGCTTCGCGGCGGCGCTCGGCGACCACACCCGCAAGACCGGCGATTCCGTACTGCAGATGCTGGAGCAGGCCGGGCAGGTCCCGGGCCGCGGATAGACTTTCTTAGTGTCGAACCGGTCATGCTGGCGCTGCGACAGATGAGAGTTCCACGCGTCGGACCCGATCATGATCCTGCAATCGCTCGCCGGCCTGCCGGCCTTCCTGGTCTATTTCTGCACCGCGCTGGTCGCGGTGACGGCGTACCTCTTCATCTACACGCGCGTCACGCCCTACAATGAGTTCCAGCTGATCCGCGACAACCATCCCTCCGCGGCCATCTCGCTCGGCCTGAGCCTGCTCGGCTTCACCCTGCCCCTGGTCAGCGCCATCGCGCATTCCGCCAACGTGCTGGACTGCCTGATCTGGGCACTGGTGGCACTGATCGTCCAGGTGATCGTCTACTATCTCGTCCGCATTCCGGTGCCGGACCTCGCCAACCGCATCGTCGCGGGCGAGATGGCCTCCGCGATCTGGCTCGGATTGGCATCGTTGTCCGCCGGCGCGCTCAACGCCGCCTCGATGATCTACTGACCATGGCCAAGCAGCCTCCCGAATTCGGCAAGCGCCGGCCGCTGCCCCCACCGCCGACGACCCCGCCGGTGAAGCGCTCCGGCCAGGTCGCGCTGCTGTTGATGGGCACGCTCGCGGTCGGCGGCACCGCCTATGCGCTAATGCCGCGGCAGCAGAGCTGCCCGCAGCCGGACGCGACGACGCCCGCGGTGGCAGGCCAGCCGCAACCGAGCAACTGCACCTCGCAGCGCTCGGGAAGCAGCGGCAGCGGCGGTAGCGGCTCCGGACGCTGGGGCTATTCGAGCAGCGACTCGTCCTCGC
Source organism: Bradyrhizobium aeschynomenes (assembly GCF_013178945.1). Lineage (GTDB taxonomy): Bacteria > Pseudomonadota > Alphaproteobacteria > Rhizobiales > Xanthobacteraceae > Bradyrhizobium > Bradyrhizobium aeschynomenes. The sequence continues at coordinate 14,261 of NZ_JABFDM010000001.1, read as the reverse complement.
GCAGCAGCAGCGGCACCAGTTCGACGCATGTCGTCGACGCGTCCTCGGCCCACGTCTCGCGCGGCGGCTTCGGCGGATTTGGCCATGGCTTCGGCTTTGGTGGCGGCTGATTTCCGTCGCGCCCTCGCCGCGAAAACACCGCCTTTGTGCTGTTTGTTGGATTCGGATCTTTGACACAGACTCATAATCATAAAAAACTGGCCTTCCGACTGATCGGAATTGACCCGATGCGGCGTCCGCGCCTGAAGGCGCCGGCGATGATGGAGGCCGCAGCGATCGTTGCGGTCTCGATCGCAGCTCCAAGCCATCGGTCGCGCGGTCCGTCGTCCGGACCGCACGGCGAACATCGTTGTCGCGCTGCCCAGGGCAGCGTGCGTGACGCCGTGCACCGTCTTCACGGGCACGGCGCGCGCGGCTGCGCCTGCAGGTAGGCAAGATGCAGCGGATCCCCTGCCCCGAGCGTGACGACTGGCGCGAGACGGCGGCGCAATGCGGCTTCGATTTCTATGAGCTCGACGGCGAGCGCTACTGGGACGAGCGCGCCTACTATGCGTTCTCGATCGCCGAGATCGAGCTCGGCATCGAGGAGCCGACCGGCGAGATCGAGCAGATGTGCCTGGAGCTCGTGGGGCGCGTCGTCGCCGACGAGGCGCTGCTGCGCCGGCTGAAGATCCCGCAAGCGTTCTGGCCGCTGCTGAGCGAGAGCTGGAAGCGCCGGGACGACAGTCTCTATGGCCGCCTCGACCTCAGCTTTCCAGGCTTCCGCGGCGGCGACCGCGTGCCGGCGAAGCTGCTCGAATACAATGCCGACACGCCGACCTCGATCTTCGAAGCCGCCGTCTTCCAATGGACCTGGCTCGAGCAGGCGACCGAGCGGCGCATCGTGCCGGGACGCGCCGACCAGTACAACTCCATCCATGAGCGGCTGATCGCGCGCTGGCGTTCGCTCGGCAAGGGACGCCGGCTGCATCTGGCGGGAATGACCGCCGAAGCCGAGGATGCCGCCACCCTGGCCTATCTCGCCGACACGGCCGCGCAGGCCGGCTTGTTGACAAGCATCCTTGACGTCACCGACATCGGCTGGCGCGACAAGGGCGGCGGCTTCGTCGATCTCGACGACAATGACATCGCGCTCGCCTTCAAGTTGTATCCCTGGGAGTGGATGTTCCACGATGCTTTCGGGGCGAGGCTCGGAAGTGCAGCGACGCAGTGGGTGGAGCCGCCGTGGAAGGCGATCCTCTCCAACAAGGGCATCCTGCCGCTGCTGTGGCAGATGAACGAAGGTCATCCGAACCTGCTGCCGGCGTATTTCGAGGACGATCCGAAAGCGGCCGGTCTCGGCTCGAGCTTCGTGCGCAAGCCGATCTACTCGCGCGAGGGCGCCAATGTCAGCCTGGTGTCCGACGGCGTCGCCGTGTCTGCACAGGAAGGCCCCTACGGCGCCGAAGGATTCATCCGGCAGGCGCTGGCGCCGCTGCCGGATTTCGGCGGCGTGTTCCCCGTCATCGGCAGCTGGCTCGTCGACCACCAGCCATGCGGTCTTTCGATCCGCGAGGACGCAACCCCGATCACGGGCAACCGCTCGCGCTTTTTGCCGCACGCGATCCTATAGGTTGTTAACGAGTGGCTGCGAAAACGGCTCGACTCCCGATCCGGGATGGTTAGATAGAGCGAGGGGACGGAACTCCTCGACGCGGCGACCACGCACGACCGGATGTGAGGCATGGCGACGGACAATTCTCAGCTCGACGGCTTGCGTATCCTGGTCGCGGAGGACGAAGGGCTGATTGCGCTCGAGCTCGAGACCGTGCTGAGGGATTTCGGTTGCGACGTGATCGGCCCGGTGTCGCGCGTCGCCGACGTGTTGCGCGAGGCCGAGCGCGGCAGACTCGATGGCGCACTGCTCGACGTCAACCTGCGCGGCGAGCAGATCTTCGCCGTCCTCCCCCAGCTCATCGCGCTCGGACTGAAGATCGTCATCACCTCCGGCTATGACGATGCGACCCTGTTTCCGCCCGAGTTTCGCAGCCTGCCCCGGCTCGCCAAACCATTCGACGAGCGCGCTCTGCGTGCGATGTGCGAGGCGACGTTCTTGCCGCGCTAGCCTCGCAGTCAGGCTGATCACCCGCACGGGACTGACAGCGCCAGAGGGCCGCGACCGCGACGACGTATCAGGTTCTCATATCCCATCAACAAGATGCCAAGCGGTATCATGACGGATCGACCGGCCGGAGCAAACGGTTTGCCGGAAGGATCGCTGGCATCCGTCCGAGGGCGCTCCTGCATCCTTCGCGAGAGCGATGATTCCATATTGCCAAACCTGCAGTTGAACGGAATGATCGGACTTTACGATCCGCTCTTTTGAACGGCCATTCCTGTTTCGGATATCAGATGCGAGGCATCAAACGGCGTAAAAGCGGCTCCGCCGATCGTCAGCTGCAAAAGCGCACCAGTACAATGGCGGTGCGGCAGGACTTGCCGCTCGTCCACATCACGGCGGTCGGGAATGCGCGTGAGATCGTCAGCAGCGGCGATCTGGAGATACGCAAGTGCAGGGCTTTCCAGAAAGAGCTGCTCTATTTCTTTGCCGTGAGACTTGCCTACCGGCTCAAGGATGGCGATGAGAAGTCGCACCAGATCAACCGCTTCCCATTCGTCTTCATCGTCCGGCCGGACGCGCTCAAGACGCCCTATCACGTCTATCCGTTCGATACCGGAGCCGCGATCAAGGGCGTTTTCGACAGTCAAGCGGACCCTTACATCCCCCTTGACGATTACGAGCTGGAGCCGACCCTCGAGGCTGCTGCGCGGCACATCAAATGGGCCTTCGGTTCACTCGAAGACTACCTCGAAGGAAATCTGCGGCCGGACATCCTCGACGACGTCCCCATGCACGAGACGGTGACCCGCGGATATGTCGACATTGCGCGCCAGGCAAGGACCGGCAGCAACAAGCCGGACAAGCGAGCCTCGGCCGTAGAGATCGCCGTCAATCACGGCGTCCCGTTGAAGGACAACGTCTTGCTCGCGATTCTCCCCAAGCAGTATCTCGAGGAGGATGGCCAGCCTGCCAACGACGACTTCATTTCACTCCTGCAACAACGCAACGTTCCCTGGGACCATTACGACTGGCAGCCCAACAAGACGCCCAACGAGTTCCAGCAGGAGATCAATCGAGTTGCGATCAGGTTCTTCAAGTCGCAGGGTTTGATCCGGTGATCGACACCGGCCCCTCCGAACTGATCCTGGCCGGATATGCCCCGCTGTCCTCGAGGGGGTTTGCTCTCCCCTGCTTTGTCGCCAGCCCGCAGTCGAACGCGTGGTACACGGCGATTTGTTCGGTGGAAGCCGACCATTCGGGAGAGATCGTCGGCTTCGATGTGTTCGAGTCCGGCGGCATCCTTCGCCTGCCCCCGGAGCAGCACCGGATCGTCGCGCTCCATGAGCCGTGGACCGATGTCTTCATCTGGAAGAACTCGGCTCTGATCGGCACACCGGCCGACATCTGGATCAAGCTCGGACCGGAGCGGGATGAGATGCTCGGCGTGATGCCGCTCACCGGTCTCGATCTGGCTCTGGGAATACCGGATCAAGACGTGTTCGCACTCGTCGGTGACGCGTTCGCGTTCATGCGCCGCAGATTTGGCCCGGAGGATGCGGACGCTTGGCGTTACGGCACCCTCACGCGGCAACAGCTCATGATCGCCTTCAGGCGCCTGGCACGAGACGCCGGCCTGGGAGACGATGTGGCGTCTGCGCTCGGAGCCATCGAAGTCGAGCATCTCGGCTCATCGCGGATCAAGGTCCTGCTTCCCTTCGACGTCATCAGGGCGTTCACCGGAAGGGGTCGATCGGAGGAGCTCGCTCGCCGAGCGAGCGAAGCCCTTGCCCGGCTTGGAAGCGCTCTTCACGATATCGAGGCCATCGATAGCCCGCCGGGCACTCCGGCGCGCAGGATCTCGATCGAAACGGCGAGCCAGAGCGCTCCAATCGATGAACAGCCCGCATTTGACGACACGAGCGAAGGAGATCAGGAAGACACCGCCGAAATCGACCAGCTCGTCGAGCAGATACGAACCTATAATCCAAGGACGGACGAGAACTTGATCCGACGCGCGTATCGCTACGGCACGCTCAATGGAAGAACTCATCGGACTGCGCCGGAGGGCAGGCAATCGTCACCGGCAGCGATCGCAAAGCTCGTCTGCGACCAGCGGCTGGACGATGCGACGATCGTCGCCGCGCTCATTCACGGCGGCAGCGCCGAGACGGAAGCCGCGCGCATCGAGGTAGGCGAGATTGAGGAGTTGTTCGGGCGTGAGGTGGGTCAGCTGGTGGACGGCCTCAAGCGAATGCGGAAGCTGGAGCTTGTTCCGCAGGCGTCCGAGCAATCGGAGAACCTGCGGAAGCTCCTCGTCGCAATCGCCGGCGACGTGAGGGTCCTCCTGGTCAAGCTGGCTGCTCGACTTCACGAGATGCGAGGTCTGGAGCGGATGCCGGAGGCGGCCCAGTTTCGTCTTGCACAAGAGACGCTCGAAATCTACGCACCGCTCGCCGGCCGCGTCGGCATGCAGGAAATGCGCGAGGAGCTCGAAGACCTGTCCTTTCGCGCGATCGATCCAAGCGCATATGGTCTGCTGCTCCAGCGGCTCGACGCGATCACAGCGCGAAATCCCGACCTGATCACCGAGGTCGAAAGCCAGCTGGCAACGAAGTTCCGGGAGCGCGGACTGGCGGCCCGGGTCATCGGACGACGCAAGAAGCCATTCGCGATCTGGCTCGAAATGCAGCGCCGATCGCTCGGTTTCGAGCAGCTCACCCACTATGCGTTCCGCATCATTACGCAGGATCACGCGTCGTGCTACCGGGCGCTCGGCATCGTTCACACCGTCTGGCCGGTCGTCCCCGGCAATTTCGTGGACACCATCTCCACACCGACGGAGATGGACTATCGCGCCATTCACACCACGGTGATCGGCCCAGGCAAGCAACGCATCGAGCTGCAGATCCGAACCGACGAGGGGGATTTCATAGCCGAACTCGGGACGACAGCGTCTTCCTTTGAGAGCGATGCGGACTCGTTCGGCAGGCCGTCGAAGCAGGAATCGGATGCATTCGCTTCGTTGCGTCAGACGATCGGTGCTCTCTCGCAGCACGCGGACACCGAAGACTTCCGCAAGCATACCAAGCTCGAGCTCTTTCGCGATCAGGTCTTCTGCTTCACTCCGAAAGGCAAGCTGATCGCACTGCCGCGGGGCGCGTCAGCCATCGACTTCGCCTACGCAGTTCACACGAACGTGGGCAACAGTGCTGTGGGCTGCAAGATCAACGGAGAGTTCGCGGCGCTGTCGACGGAGCTCGAAAATGAGAACGCCGTCGAGGTGCTGATATCCGACGCGCAGACTGCGCCGCCAGCTGCATGGGAGACGCTTGCGCGGACACGCAAGGCGCGGGCAGCGATCCGGAGAGCGACCCGCAAAGCGGTCGATGAGCAATACGCCGACCTGGGCCGGCGTATCGTCGAGAGATTTTTCGAGCGGATCAAGCTCGATTTTGTCGACTACAAGCTGAAGGGAGCGCTCCCCCGACTGCGCCGCGGCTCGGTCGACGAGGTGATGGCAGCCGTGGGGCGCGGAGAGATCAAGGCGTCCAATGTCGCACGAGCGATCTATCCCGATTACCAGGAAGATCAAGGTCTCCGTCCCGGCGGAAAGAAGGGCGTTGCGATCAGAGTACAGTTCTTCACGACGCAGGAAAATCGGACAAGCGGCTGGAGATCTACCTCGATCGGAGACCTCAAATCCGGCTTGCCCGTCAAGTTCGCGCCTCAGGGCGGTGCGCTGCCGGGCGAGCGCATCGTCGGAATCGTCACTCGGAACGAGGGGCTCACCATCTATCCGATTCAATCCAGATCGCTGGAGAAGTTCGAGGGCGAGCCTGAACGCTGGGTCGACGCCCACTGGGAGGAAAGCGACGCCGGCCCCTGCCGCTTTCCGGCGCGCATTCTCGTTAGATATGTCGACGAGCCGGGAAACCTGGCCGCCATAGCCTCGGTGATCAACGAGCAGGACGGCAACATTGATAACATCTCCACGCGTCGTTCTCTGGGCTTCAACGAGCTCATCGTCGACCTGGATGTCTACGACCTGAGGCATCTGAGCGCGATCATGGCTCATTTGCGCGTCAATTCATCGGTCGACTCGGTCGAACGCATCGAAGGTTAGCGAACCTTCGTCCATCATCGTCCCCTTCGACGGCCCGCATGTTCCCTCCGGAAGCATGCGGGTTCCCGCACCAGCCTCTGGAGGATGATGCGATGATGTGGAAACGCATCATGCTCTGATCGCCAACGTGCTGATAGGGGCGACGGAAGGCCCGCGAATTCTGTCTTACCCTCCCCTGGAGGGGGAGGGTCGATCGCACGCGAAGCGGGCGAGCGGGGTGGGGTGATCTCTCCGCGAAACCGGTGCAAGTGGAGGGATCACCCCACCCCGGCTCACATTACGCTGCGCTCCATGTGAGCCGACCCTCCCCCCTCCAGGGCAGGGCTATCGCATATGGCGATCGATGTTTTGCACCCATCTCCCTCCGCGCCGTCATGGCCGGGCTTGTCCCGGCCATCCACGTCGTCCAGCAGCTGAGAACGACGTGGATGCCCGGGACCGAGCCCGGGCATGACGATGTGGAAACGGTTTCGCGACACACTCAGATTGACCATATGCGATAGCCCTGCCCTCCAGGGGAGGGTGAGAGCGGGGCTGACCTCGAAGCTGCGGGATCGAAAAGGTGCGTCATGCCGTCATGATGCGATTCCGAAGAAACACATCATGCTCTAATCCGGCTGCACGGCCGAGGCGGGCGGATGTTCGGGGGACGTCTCGGCCGTCAGCGCGAAAGTGAGCCTGCAGTGGATCCCTTCGGGCTCGAAATCCAGCGCGGCTTCACCGTCGAGATCGAAGCGGACGACGCGGTCGATCAGGGTGGTGCCGAAGCCGCGCGTTCCGCTGCGTTCCACGCGCGGGCCGCCGCGTTCGATCCAGACCAGCTCCAGCCTGTTGCGGTCGTCGCACCGTCGCCAGGAGATCGTGACCTGCCCCAGGGGCGCGGACAGCGCACCATATTTCGAGGCATTGGTCGCGAGTTCGTGCAGCACCATCGACAGCGGCAGCACCAGCCGCGCCTCCAGCAGCACCGGAGGCCCTTCGATCGCAATGCGGCCTTCGCCGACGCCGTAGGGCGCCAGCACGGTGGTGAGCAGCTCGTTGAAGCCGATGCCGATCCAGCGCGTCTGGGTCAGGATGTCGTGCGCGATCGACACCGCCTGGATCCGCCCGGAGAACGCCTTGTTGAAGGCCGGCAGCGACGGCGAGGTGCGCAGCGTCTGGCCGGCCACGGACTGCACGATGGCCAGGATGTTCTTGACGCGATGGTTCAGCTCCGCGACCAGCATGGTCTGCTGCTCTTCAGCCCGCTTGCGCTCGGTGATGTCGGTCAGGGTGATGATCGAGCCCACGGTGTCCTTGGCGTCGTTGACCAGCGGCCCGCCGGACAGCAGAAACGAGCGACCGGACATGCGCTCGTTGCGCAGGGCGACCTCGACGCCGTGGAAGGGCTTGGTGGCCAGCGCCCGATCGAGACTCTCGCGTGAGAAGCGGGTCAGGGTGCCCTGCTGGCTCGCACTCTGGGCATCGAGCGGAAAGGCCTCCGAGAACAGCTGCCCGACCGGTGAGCGCTCCGCGAGCTGCTCGGCGACCCAGCTCGCATGGGTTATCCGTCCGTCCAGCGCCAGCACGACCACGGCATCGGTGGCCTGCTCCAGGATCGAGCGCGCGAAGCGCTCGGCGGTGGCAACCTCCTCGGCACGGCGCTGGATCGACATGTCGGTCAGCGTCACCAGGGTGGCGGCGACGCCCCCCATCGCCATCTGCCGCATCCACACCGACACCGGCAGGCCGTCGCTGTCGGAGCGGCGCAACTGCGCATCGCTCACCGCGTCGTCGGCGCGCTGCTGCGGCACCGGGCCGGCGAACAACGAGGCGAAGCTGCGCCCCACCAATTGCTGCGCACTAAGCCCCGTCAGCGCACACAGCCGCGAGTTGACGTAGACGATACTGCCGTCTGCATCGAGCGTCAGCGCGCCGTCGCTCATGCGCTCGACCAGGACATGATAGGGCGCGTCGGCACCCTGCAGCATGATGATCTGGGGTCCACTCGGGCCCTGCACCACCACGGCATCGACATTGCCGCGATGGATCGCCTCGACGGTCTCCTCCGCCTCGTTGCGCGGCCGGGCCGCCTGCATCACATCTTTAGCCGCCACGCGTCCTCCGTTCAGCTCGGAGCAATGTCCAGACCGACCAGCACCTTCTCCGCATTGGAGAGGTCGCCGATGATGCGCTTGAGCGGCTCGGGCAGTTGCCGGATCAGCGTCGGAATGGCGACGATCTGATCGCGCTGCGCCAGCGCAGGATCCTTCATCAGATCAATCACCTCGATCGTGTAGCGGCCGGGCAGATGCGTCTCGCACAGCTTCTTGAGGTTGGCGAGCGCGGCCAGCGATTTTGGCGTCTGGCCCGCAACGTAGAGCCGCAGATTATAGCCATCCTGTTCCATTGCTGTCGCCGTCATTTGCCTGATGCCATCGGATTCGACGGCGAGCTCACCGCTCGCTTCGACGAGCGGCTCTGCACCATTGCGATGCGATCGGCGGAGCGCTGATCCTCGCGGGCGGCGCCTTCCAGGTTCAGAAGCTCCATCTCCCCCTCCTCGCTGGCAAGCTGCGCCTTCAGCGTTTCGATCTGCGCCGCGATCTCGCGCCGGCGGCGCTCGATCTCCCGCGTGCGGCGTTCCAAGTCCTGCGTGCGCAGCAGGCGGTCGGCACGATCCCTGACCTCCTGGGCCACCCGGGCCGATCCCGTGAGCACGCCCTCGGGACCCAAATAGACCTCGCGCAACGCGATGCCGTCGCCGCTCATCAGGAACTCGCGCACCTGGTTGGAGTGGGCCATGCCGCGCGACTTCAACAGATAGAGCTGGCGATTGTGCTCGCCGTTGCTCTCGCGATTGTAGAGCAGCAGCCAGGTGTCGGTGAGCGAGGAGATCTGCATCTCGGTGGGCGCCGTCTCCGCGCTGCCGGCGCCGAGATTGGTGAAGAGTGCGGTCACCCCACGCGACTTCAGGAAGTCGATCAGCCGCAGCGTCATCGAATGCACGTCGCCGGCAAGTCCGGCGCCCATCAATGACGAGATCGGGTCGACCACCACGGCGGCGGGATCAAACTCCTTCACCTCACGGTGCATGGCCGCGAGGTGAGTCTCCAGCCCGTAGAGGTTCGGACGGCGCGCCGAGAAGCGCAGCAGGCCGCGATCGACCCATTGCTGCAGGTCGAGTCCGACCGATCGCATGTTGCGCACGATCTGCTGCGGCGATTCCTCGAGCGCGAAGTAGATGCAGCGCTGTCCGGCGGCACAGATCGAGTTGGCAAAATGCGCCGAGACCGTCGACTTGCCGGCACCGGCCATGCCCGAGATCAGGATGCTCGAGCCCTTGTAGTAGCCACGGCCCTCAAGCATCTCGTCGAGATCGGCGATGCCGGTCGAGACCCGCTCCGTCGAGGCATCATGCGACAGGCCCGACGAGGTGATCGGCATCACGGTGATGCCTTCCTGGTCGATGATGAAGGGATATTCGTTGGTGCCGTGCGCCGTGCCGCGATACTTCACGACGCGCAGCCGGCGCGTCGACAGCTGGTCGTGCACGCGGTTGTCGAGCAGGATCACGCAGTCGGCGACATATTCCTCGAGACCATAGCGGGTGAGCGTGCCGTCGCCGCGCTCGCCGGTGATGATGGCGGTCACGCCCTTGCTCTTCAGCCATTCGAACAGGCGGCGCAGCTCGGAGCGCAGCACGGCCTGGTTGTCGAGACCGCCGAACAGCGTCTCGATCGTGTCGATCACGACGCGCTTGGCGCCGACGGAATCGATTGCGAACCCGATGCGGATGAACAGGCCGTCGAGATCATAATCGCCGGCCTCCTCGATCTCGTTGCGGTCGAGATGGATGTGGTCGACGACGATCTTCCTCTGCTCGATCAGCCGCTCGATGTCGTAGCTCAGCGAGCCGACATTCTTGATCAGATCCTCGGGCTGCTCCTCGAACGCGATGAACACGCCCGGCTCGTCATAGGCGACCGCGCCGTTGTAGAGAAACGTCATTGCGAACAACGTCTTGCCGCATCCGGCGGCGCCGCACAGCAGCGTCGGCCGGCCTTGCGGCAGACCGCCGAAGGTGACCTCGTCGAGGCCGTCGATCCCGGTCGGTGACTTCGCAATGACAGGGAGATCCCGCGTCACGATTCGAGGACGCACGCTCGTTTTCATTCATTCCCCCTGCCATCAAGGCAACACGCTTCGGCCACACCAAGGCGTGAATCGACGCGCCAGGACGAAAAAAGTTCCAGCCCCGGGAGAAAGATTTGCGTCTGCGAATGATCCGCCGATGGCCGGCCGGCGTATGTCGGCGGCTGAAGACGAAGGCTTGGGAAAGCCCTGCTTGGGAAAAGCCCTGGCCCGGGGGATCGGGATCGTCCTTGCGAACGGCGCGCGATCAGCGCGCCGCGACCACCTTCAGGCCAGGCAGCAGCGCGGCGCCGCCGCGCGGACTGCGGACCGGATTGATCTGGTACAGACCCCGCCGCTCCTGGTTGGGCTTGAACGCATCCGTGATGCCAACCACCGACTCGGCGGCACCCAGCAGCAGCGTGCCGTCGGGCTCCATCACCTTGGCCATCCGCTCGAAGATCGAGGCCTTGGTCTCCTGGTCGAAATAGATCAGCACGTTGCGGCAGAAGATCACGTCGAACTTGCCGAGATGCGAGAAGTCCTGCAGCAAATTCAGCTGGCGATGCTGGACCATGCCGCGGATGTCGGCGCTGAGCTGCCAGAGTTCGCCGAGCTGGGTGAAGTATTTCACCAGCAGCTGGATCGGCAGGCCGCGCTGCACTTCGAACTGGCTGTAGAGGCCGGCCTTCGACTTCTCCAGCACCTCCTGCGACAGGTCGGTGGCGATGATCTCGATACGCCAGCCGGCGAGCGCCGCGCCATGCTCCCGCAGGCACATCGCGATCGAATACGGCTCCTGTCCGGTCGAGCAGGCGGCCGACCAGATGCGCAGCGAACGACGGCTGGCGCGCGACTGGATCAGCGCCGGCAGGATGCCTTCACGCAGATGATCGAACGGAATCTTGTCGCGGAAGAAGAACGTCTCGTTGGTGGTCATGGCCTCGACCACCTGCGTCGTGAGCTGCTCGCCGCCGCTCTTCATCTTCTGCACCAGCTCCGGGATGCCCGGAAGATTGGCGCGACGGGCCAGCGGCAACAGCCGGCTCTCGACCAGATATTGCTTGTCCGCCGACAGGTCGAGACCGGACCTGTCCTTCAGGAGCTTACGCAGGAACTCATAGTCCAGGGGGGTCACGAACGGTCTCCAGCAAACAGACGGACCAGCTTCGGTGCAATCTGATTCAAGGGAAGGATGGCCGCGCAGATGCCGGCATTGGCGGCCGCGCCCGGCATGCCCCAGACCACGCTGGTCGCCTCGTCCTGCGCGATGACGCTGCCACCGGCCGCGACGATGTCCTTGCCGCCGCGCATGCCGTCGGAGCCCATTCCGGTCAGGATCACGGCCAGCGTCGCGCCTTGCCAGATGTCGACGGCCGAGGTGAACAGGGGATCCACCGCCGGCTTGCAGAAATTCACCGGCGGCCCGTTGTCGAGCGCGATGACCGCGTCGGCGCCATGGCGTGCGACGCGCATGTGGCGTCCGCCCGGCGCAAGATAGATTTGGCCCGGCTTGATGACCTCGCCGTCGATGGCCTCATGCGCCGGCCGGCGGCTCGAGCGCGCCAGATGCTCGGCCAGGATGGTGGTGAAGGTCGGCGGCATGTGCTGGGTGATCAGCACCGGGAAACGATCGATCACCGCACCGAGCTCGGTGACGACGGACATCAGCGCCTGCGGTCCGCCGGTCGACGATCCGATCAGCAGCACCTTCGGCATCTGCGAGCTGAAGGCGCGCCGCGCGATCTGCGCCGGGACATGGGGTGCGGCATGCGCGGGAACGGGTGCGGCGAGCGGGCGCGGCACCGCGGCCGGCCTGAGCTCGTGAACGTGCGGAGTCGCCGCGGGGGCGTGATGCACGGGAGCGGCGCGGCGCGCCTTGGCGCCGAGATTGCGGATCTTCTGAATCAGATCGTAGTGGAAATTGTCCGCAGCCGAGGCCTCGCGCGTGCTCTCGGGCTTGGGGATGTAGTCGGCCGCGCCGAGCGACAGCGCCTTGAAGCTGATCTCCGCGTTGCGGCGGGTCAACGTCGAGGCCATGATGACGGCAAGGTTCTTCTTCTTGGCAAGCAACTTCGGCAGCGCCGCGATGCCGTCGAGCTCGGGCATCTCGATGTCGAGCACGGCGACGTCGGGATTCACGCGATCGATCTGGTTGACGGCCTCGAGGCCGGTGCGGAGCGACGCCGCCACGACCATGTCCGGCTCGGAGCTGATCCAGCGCGAGATCATGCCGCGGATGACGACGGAATCGTCCACGACCATCACCCGGAGAGGTTCCTGCCTGGTCGAACTTGGAATCGAAGAACTGGCCAACGCGACGCTCATAGTTCACCAACAGGACAGAGGCAGAGGGCGACGGCAAGCCCGGACGAGCACGGGCTACTCGACCCGACGGAGATCAGATCAGGCCGACTTCCTGGAATTTGGCTGTCACGATGTCCTTGTCGAAGGGCTTCATGATGTACTCGTTGGCGCCGGCATGCAGCGCGCGCGCGATGTGTGCGACGTCGTTCTCGGTCGTGCAGAACACCACCTTGGGCGCATCGCCGCCGGGCATGCGGCGGAGATTGCCGAGGAACTCATAGCCGTCCATGACGGGCATGTTCCAGTCGAGCAGGACGGCGTCGGGCAGCCCGCGCTTGCAGATCTCCAGCGCCTGCTCGCCGTCCTCCGCCTCGACGATCTGGAAATCCAGACCTTCGAGAATGCGCCGCGCCACTTTTCGAATGACGCTGGAATCGTCAACTACCAAACAGGTTCTCATATCAGCCTCTCGGAATCGGGGTCCAATGCAACGAAGCCATTTGCGTCGCTGCGCTCAAAGCTGCGGCCTCAGGCCGCCATCTTGTCGGCAGCGAGCTCGAGCACGCGATCGACATCGAGGATGACCATCAGCTGGCCATCGAGGCGGTGCACGCCGCCGGCGAGCTTCGCCATGCGCGGATCGAGGTTCACCGGGTTCTCCTCCCGGCTCTCCTCCGGCAGCCGCAGCACCTCGCCGATCTGGTCGATCAAGAGGCCGTAGGACTCGCCGCGCAGGTCGACGCCGACCGCCATCGGCGGCTTGCCGTCCTCGGCCCTGGCAAGGCCCAGCCGCGCCCGCATGTCGACGACGGTCACGATGCGGCCGCGCAGGTTCAGCACACCGGCGATCTCGGCCGACGACAGCGGCACCCGCGTCACCCGCTCCGGCATGAACACGTCCTGCACCCGCGAGATCGGCAGGCCGAACAATTGTCCACCGATCATCGCGGTGACGTATTCGACGGCTGCGCCCTCGGTGGTCTCAATCTTGCTGCTCATCGCACGCTACTCCTGCCCGTTCCTGTCACGCGGCCCGCCGATTGGCTTCGGCGCGCGCCCGTTCCTCGATCTGTTCCTTCAGCGCCGCGATCAGGCCAGGCCGGTCGAACTTGGCGATGTAGTCGTACAGGCCGGCCTGGCGGCCGCGCTCGATCGCAGCCGGCGAGACCAGCGACGACACCGCGATGACCGGCAGCTGGTTCAGGTTCTGGTCGGAGCGGATCGCCTCGGCGAACTCGAAGCCGTTCATCTCCGGCATCTCGATGTCGGTGACGACGATGTCGAAGGTGTGCCCGGAGCGCAGCGTGGCGAGGCCCTCGATGGCGGATGCCGCGGTGCGCACCTTGTAGCCGGCCGACTTCAACACCGGCGCCAGCATGTTGCGGAAGAACGGCGAGTCGTCGACCAAGAGCACCGACTGCGTCTGCGACTCGGTGGCCATCTCCTTGCGGATGAACCAGTCCGCGAAGGCCATCGGCAGGAAGTGACCGACGTCGATGACCTCGGTGGCCTGGCCCTTGATCACGGCCGAGCCGAGGATGCCGTCCCGCGCGCCGGAGACCTGGATGTTGAGCCGCTCTTCGACGATGTCGATGATCTCGTCGACGACGAGGCCCA